>CAWABE010000005.1:0-11451 GCA_963780275.1 uncultured Actinomycetota bacterium | reverse complement strand
GACTCGCAGCCGGGCGAGGGCCGTGCCTTCAGCTCGGTGGCCGAGGCCATCATGGCGTTCGACCACGAGGAGATCAGCCTCCAGAGCAAGGTCAAGATCCGCATCGGCGAGGAGACCATCGAGACGACCCTCGGTCGCGCGCTCTTCAACGAGGCGCTGCCCGAGGACTACCCGTACGTCAACCATCAGGTCGGCAAGAAGGAGCTCGGCGTCATCGTCAACGACCTCGCCGAGCGCTACTCCAAGGTCGACGTGGGCGTGGCACTCGACGCGCTCAAGGACACCGGCTTCCACTGGGCCACCCGCTCGGGCGTCACGATCTCCATCGAGGACGTCGTCACGCCGGAGCGCAAGCCCGAGATCCTCGCCACCTACGAGGCGCAGGCGGCCAAGGTCCAGCAGCAGTTCGACAAGGGCCTGATCACCGAGGACGAGCGCCGTCAGGAGCTCATCGAGATCTGGACCCAGGCCACCGCCGAGGTCTCCGCCGAGATGGAGAAGACCTTCCACGAGGACAACCCCATCTACATGATGGTCAACTCCGGTGCCCGCGGAAACATGATGCAGGTGCGCCAGATCGCCGCGATGCGAGGCCTGGTGGCCAACCCGAAGGGCGAGATCATCCCGCGCCCGATCAAGGCCAACTTCCGTGAGGGCCTGTCGGTGGTCGAGTACTTCATCGCCACCCACGGCGCCCGCAAGGGCCTGGCCGACACCGCGCTGCGCACGGCCGACTCCGGCTACCTGACGCGTCGACTCGTCGACGTCAGCCAGGACGTCATCATCCGTGAGGACGACTGCGGCACCGAGCGCGGCCTGCCCAAGGTCATCGCGACGCGTCTCGACGACGGCACCCTGGTGCCCGCCGAGAACGTCGAGACCTCGGCGTACTCGCGCAACGCGGCGGTCGCCATCGCCCACCCGAAGACCAAGGACGTGCTGGTCGAGGCGGGCGGCGACCTCGGCGACGTCGAGATCGGCCAGCTGGTCGAGGCCGGCATCGAGGAGGTGCGGGTCCGCACCGTCCTCACCTGTGAGGCCAAGGCCGGCACCTGCGCCAAGTGCTACGGACGTTCGCTCGCCACCGGCAAGCTCGTCGACATCGGTGAGGCGGTCGGCACCATCGCGGCCCAGTCGATCGGTGAGCCCGGTACCCAGCTGACCATGCGCACCTTCCACACCGGTGGTGTGGCCGGTGACGACATCACCCACGGTCTGCCGCGTGTCGTGGAGCTGTTCGAGGCGCGCCAGCCCAAGGGCAAGGCGCCGATCACCGAGGTCGCTGGTCGCGTCACGATCGACGACACCGACAAGACCCGCAAGATCGTCGTCACCCCCGACGACGGTTCGGACCCGCTGGAGTTCCCGGTCACCAAGCGTTCGCGTCTGCTCGTCGGCGACGGCGACACCGTCGAGGTCGGCGACCAGCTCACGCACGGCACCCCGGACCCGCAGGAGGTCCTGCGCATCCTGGGTGTCCGCCGGGCCCAGGAGCACCTCGTCGACGAGGTGCAGGAGGTCTATCGCAGCCAGGGTGTGGCCATCCACGACAAGCACATCGAGATCATCGTGCGCCAGATGCTTCGTCGCGTCACGGTCATCGAGCAGGGCGACTCGTTGCTCATCCCCGGCGACCTGGCCGATCGCGCCCGGTTCGAGGAGGAGAACCGTCGCGTCGTGGCCGAGGGCGGCACCCCCGCCTCGGGACGTCCGGTGCTCATGGGCATCACCAAGGCCTCGCTCGCGGTCGAGTCGTGGCTGTCGGCGGCGTCCTTCCAGGAGACCACCCGGGTGCTCACCGATGCGGCGATCCACGGCAAGTCCGACTCGCTGCGCGGTCTCAAGGAGAACATCATCATCGGCAAGCTCATCCCGGCCGGCACCGGCCTGGAGCGCTACCGCAACATCCGGGTGGAGCCCACCGAGGAGGCCCGTCAGGCGGCCTACGCGGTCACCGGCTACGAGTCGTACGACTACGGCTTCGGCGCGCCGGAGTCCACCCCGGTCCAGCTCGACGACTTCGATTTCACGTCGTACGAGTAGAACGAGGAGCGAGTACTGCGAAGGCCCCCACCGTGATGGTGGGGGCCTTCGTCATGCACGGGGCGGTGAGGTCGGCGCGTTCGCCTTGGGGTGGTCGTGGCTCGGCATCTCCCGGAACAGCCAGGTGAGCTTCGGCTCGAACAGCGGCCGGAAGACCCTCGAGACGATCGCCGTCATGAGCAGGTTGGCCAGGACGATCGAGCCGATGATGCAGCCGATCACCGCGATCACGCCGAACTTCTCGATCCTCTCGAACACCTCGAACTGGTGGTGCAGGAACAAGATGACGTAGCCGTGCAGCAGGTAGCTGTAGAAGGTGCGGCCGCCGAGCCTCGTCGTCCACGAGCGGCGCTTCGGGATCAGTGACAGCGCGGCGAAGGTGAGCAGGAAGCCGATGGCCAGCAGCTCGGTGCGCTGGGTGATGCCCTCGAACGGGGTGGCGCTGAGCGGCGTCTCGTCGTAGCGCTGCTTCCAGAGCAGCCAGTCGGTCTCCCAGCCGGCTGAGTAGCGATAGCAGATCAGGAACGCGACGACCAGCACGACCGTCGAGACGATGCGCACCGACCGCTCGGTGAGACGCTCGAACCACTCGCGGTTCATGTGCATGCCGACGACGTAGAACGGCAGGAAGCCGAGGATCTTCGGCAGCGCCAACACGTTCGGGATCTCGAAGAGCCCGACGGTGAGCGAGATGACGATCGAGGTCGTGATCGGATACTTCAGCGCCCGCCAGATCGGCGTGGTGAGCCGCCACACGAACAGCGCGGCCATGAACCAGGCCACCCACTGCGGCGACAGGATCATCATCGGGTCCGGACCCTCGCCGTAGTGCCGGGTGATGAGCTGCATCGACGTCTCGACGATGAGGTACGGGATCACCAGGGTGCTGACGATGCGCCGCACCTGCCGGGCGTCGCCCATGTAGCGGCGGGCGGTGTAGCCGGAGATGAGGATGAAGAACGGCATGTGGAAGGCGTAGATCCACACGTAGACCGCCCGTGCGGAGTCCATCGTGCCGAACTGGGTGAGCGAGTGGCCGATGACGACGAGCAGCATCACCCAGTAGCGAGCGTTGTCGAGGTAGGCGACCCGCTCCTTGGTCGGGCTGGTCATCACGGGCAGCGGTTCGAGCGCAGTCATTGTGATTGACTCTAGTTCTGGCGGCAGAATCGATCCACTTGGAGGGACGTGGCCGAGGAGAGGCGAACGCAGCGTCTCGGCGCGTACGCGGTGGTCGTCCACGACGATGCCCTCCTCCTCACCCGGATCTCGGTCATCGGCTATCCCTCCGGCTGGTGGGCGCTGCCCGGCGGCGGCGTCGACCACGGGGAGTCACCGCACGACGCGGTGGAGCGGGAGCTCTACGAGGAGACCGGGCTGCGGGCGCTTTCGAGGCGTCTCGTGGACGTGCACGACGTGCACACCGTGGCCCCGGGCCGGGGCGATCAGTACGAGGACTTCCACGGGGTCCACCTGCTGTACGCGATCGACGTCGACCCGACGATCGAGCCGAGGGTGGTGGAGCGGGACGGCACCACGGACCTGGCGCGGTGGGTGCCGCTCGACGAGCTCCCGCCCCGCAACCCGGAGGCTGCCCCCGGCCGGCTGCTGCCCGTGGTCGAGCACGTGCTCGACCACCTCGACGCCTACTTCGAGGGCCCGCCCTACCGCCTCGGCGGGGTGTAGAAGAGCATCGCGTAGTAGCCCCGGGCCGAGAGCACGTAGCAGGACATCGCGACCTCGCCACGCTTGCCCTCCGCGATGTAGGTGGTGGTGATTTCGTTGAGGTCCTCGACGACGTCCTTCGCCGGCTCCTTGGCCACCGACTCGGCGAACGTCGACGCCATCCGATCGGCATCCAGCGCCTTGGTGGTCGCGGTCGCCACGAAGCCGGGCTCGAACCCGCTGAGCAGCAGGGTCGACTCCGGCGGAGCAGTCCAGTCGTTCAGCAGTGGTGTGGTGGGCGGTGCGTCCTCGTCCATCCGGGGCCAGATGAGACCTGAGGTGTCCGGCTGGTCGACCTCCCGTGGGACGTCGATGTCGCCGTCTCCGCGGCGATCGACCTGGCCTTTGCGTGGGTCGCCGACGTACTCGACCTTCAGCTGCATGACCGGATTGCGGTTGGTGCCCGGGGGCCCGGTGCGGGTCTTCACGTCGCCCGGGTCGACGGTGAGCGTGATCTTGAGCTTCCGGTCGTTCTCGGTGGTGCCTTCCGCCTCGAGCCGGCATCCGGTGATGCGACGGTTGCGGGCCTCGCAGTACGAGCTGATGTCGCTGCGGATGATGCCGGCGTCGGGCAGCACGGCGTCGATCTGGCCCGCCATGCGACGCACGGTTCCGGTGGGAGACCCGTCGATGCGCATCAGCGAGATGGTGGTGTCGGGCTTCGGCGGGTTCTCGAGCAGGTTGAACGTGTCGTCACTGGGCTCGGTGGAGGGAGTCGGCGTCGGCGGAGGGAGCGGCGTGCCGTTGGCCTCGGCCTCGGTGCGCCGGCGCTGCTGCTCGGCGTCGCGCTGGGCCTGCGCGGCGTCGAGCTCGGGCCGGTAGGCCTTGATGAGCCGCTCGCTGCGGTAGCGCACCAGCGGGCCGACCTGGGTGGCCCCGCGGGGGACCTGCAGCCCGTAGGCGATCGGGCTCTCCGGTCCGGACTCGTGCTCGGAGACGTCGGTGGGCGCCGGCCGTTCGGAGGTGGCCGACGGATCCGGCGCCAGGCCACTGCCGGCCTGTTTGCATCCGGCGGTGAAGGTGACGAGCGCTACCGCGGCCAAGGCAGCGGCGGCCCGTCTTCTCATCGAGTTCCTTTCGGTGTGGCCGACGCGGTCCGTCAGCGGAGAGTGGACGTCGTATCCTCGGCTCTGTCGGCGACATTCTTCCATCCCGAGGAGGGCGGCCACGTGACAGGCTTCCGGCCCGAGCGTCCCGAGACTGTCTTCACCTATGGTGCCCCGGGCCTCAAGTTCGGCGTCGGTGCCCGGCACGAGCTCGCGTTCGAGCTCGGCCAGCTCGGCGCGCGACGCGTGCTGATGGTCACCGACCCTGGCGTCGCCGCCACCGGGGCGCCAGATGAGCTGGCCCTCGAGGTCGGCTCGGATCGCATCGAGGTGGTCGTCTTCGACGGGGCCAGGGCCGAACCCAGCGACGCCAGCATGGTCGAGGCGATCGAGTTCGCCCGCGCGGAGGGCCCGTTCGACGCCATCGTGGCGATCGGCGGCGGCAGCAGCATCGACACCGCGAAAGCGGTGAACCTGCTGGTCACCAACGACGGCGACCTCATGGACTACGTCAATGCCCCGGTCGGCCGAGCCCAGGCCCCCACCAATCCGTTGCTGCCGATGGTCGCCCTCCCCACCACCTCCGGCACCGGCGCCGAGAGCACGACGGTCTGCGTGCTCGACGTCCTCGCCCAACGCGTCAAGGCCGGCATCTCGCATCCTCGGCTGCGTCCGACCCTCGCCGTCGTCGACCCCGAGCTCATGGTCACGCAACCGGCCGGTGTCACCGCTGCCGCCGGCTTCGACATCCTGGGCCACGCGCTGGAGAGCTACACCGCCCGTCCGTACACGTCGTACGAGCACAAGTCGGCCGACGAGCGGGTGCCGTACTGCGGGTCCAACCCGATCGCCGACCTGTGGTCCGAACAGGCGCTCGCGCTGATGGCGGGCGCGTTCCGCACCGCCGTGCACGACGGCAAGGACCTCGCTGCTCGCACCCAGGTGGCGTTGGCGGCGACATTCGCGGGCCTGGGGTTCGGCAACGCCGGCGTCCACATCCCGCACGCGAACTCCTATCCCATCGCCGGGCAGGTCCGCGACTTCCGGCCGGAGGGCTACGGTGCCGATGGAGGGACGGCCGACCACGCGATGGTGCCGCACGGCATGGCCGTCGCCCTTACTGCGCCGGCCGCGTTCGGCTTCACGTTCGAGGCGACTCCCGAGCGGCACGTCCGCGCGGCGGAGCTGCTGTCGCGAGGCTCCACCGACAGCTGGGCCGAACGTCCGGACGACCCGTCGCAGTATCTGCCCAGGGTCCTGACGGGCCTCATGCGCGAGGTCGGCATCCCGTCCGGGCTGGCCGAGGTCGGCTACGGTTCCGGCGACATCGACGCCCTGGTCGAGGGCACCATGAAGCAACAGCGACTGCTGGCCACCGCACCGCGGACGGTCACCGAGGAGGACGTCGCGGGCATCCTCGACGCGTCGATCGAGCTGTGGTGAATGGTGGCGACGTCGTTGCCGAGCTCCGACGACGCGGAGTCCAGGATGTCGACGACTCGTCCCTCACCCGCGCGCTGTACAGCAGTGACGCGTCGCTGTACCGGGTGGTGCCACGGGTGGTGGTGCGGCCCCGTCACACTGACGAGGTGCCCGCCGTCGTGGAGGCCTGCGCCGCCACTGGCGTCCCGCTGACCGCACGCGGCGCCGGCACCTCGATTGCCGGCAACGCGGTCGGGCCCGGGGTGGTGGTCGACTTCGTCAAGCACCTCAACCGCATCCACGACATCGACCCGATCGCCCGCACGGCGACCGTCGACCCCGGCGTCGTCCAGGCATCGCTGCAGCGAGCGGCCGCGGAGCACGGACTGCGGTACGGCCCGGACCCGTCCACCCACACCCGCTGCACGGTCGGCGGCATGATCGGCAACAACGCATGCGGCAACCGCGCGCTCGGCTATGGGCGCAGTGCGGACAACGTGGCCGGCCTCCAGTTCGTCACCGCGGCCGGCGAACAGCTCTTCGTGGGCCGGAACCTCCCGCCCACGTCTCCCACGCTGGATCGCCTGCGGCACGTCATCTCCGGCGGGCTCGGAACGGTGCGCACGGAGATGGGCACGTTCTCGCGCCAGGTGTCCGGCTACAGCCTGGAACACCTGCTCCCCGAACGCGGCTTCGATGTCGCCTCGTTCATGGCGGGCACCGAGGGCACGCTCGGCGTGGTGCTCGGTGCCACCGTCGACCTGGTGAAGAACGCCAGCGCGCGTCACCTCGTCGTGCTCGGCTACCCGAGCATGGCCGATGCGGCCGACGACGTGCCGGCGATGCTGCCGTTCGAGCCGGTGGCCTGCGAAGGTCTCGGCGCCCGCATCATCGAGGTCTACCGGTCGGCCCACGGGCCCGGCTCCGTGCCCGAGCTGCCGAAGGGCGACGGCCTCCTCTACGTCGAGCTGGCCGGCGAGGACGCGAGCGAGCTTGCGTCTGCCGCCGAGCGCGTGGTCGCGGCGTCCGGGGCCGTCGCGCATCGCCACGTCACCGCGCCCGGCGAGCAGGCCGTCCTGTGGCGCGTCCGCGAGGAGGGCGCCGGCCTCGCGGCTCGCTCACTCGAGCGTCCCGGCCTCTCCGGATGGGAGGATGCCGCGGTGCCACCGGCCAACCTCGGTGCCTACCTGCGGGACTTCGAGGCGCTGATGGCGCAGCACCAGGTGCACGGCCACCCGTACGGCCACTTCGGCGACGGATGCGTGCATATCCGCATCGACTTCCCGCTCGACGAGCCCGGCGGCCATGCCGTCTTCCGCGACTTCGTCACCGACGCGGCGCGCCTCACGGCGTCGCATGGTGGCTCGTTCTCCGGTGAGCACGGCGACGGTCGCGCGAGGTCGGAGCTGCTCCCGCTGATGTACTCGGCCGAGACGCTTGCGCTGTTCCAGGCGGTGAAGGACGTCTTCGACCCTTCCAACCTGCTCAACCCCGGTGTGCTGGTGGATCCGGCACCGCTGGATGCCGACCTGCGCGGGTCCGGGCGGGGCTGGGCACCAGGTCTGGCCCCCGCACGGGAGGGTCTGCGCCTGCTGCACGACGAGAGCGATCTCGGAATGGCGGTGCACCGGTGCACCGGCGTCGGCAAGTGCCTCGCCGACGGTCGCGGGTCCGGCGCCGTCATGTGCCCGTCGTACCAGGCGACCCGAGACGAGAAGGACTCCACCCGTGGCCGGGCCCGGGTGCTGCAGGAGATGGTCGACGGGCGCCTGGTCACCGGCGGCTACGCGGCCCCGGAGGTGCACGAGGCACTCGATCTGTGTCTGTCGTGCAAGGGCTGCCTCAACGACTGCCCGACCGGCATCGACATGGCCACCTACAAGTCCGAGGTGCTGCACCAGACGTACCGCGGGCGGCTCCGGCCGCGCAGCCATTACGTGCTCGGACGGCTGCCGTTCTGGGCCCGGCTGCTGGCGCCGATCGCCTGGCTGGCCAACACTCGGCCTGCGCACGCCCGGTCTGCGGTCCGTCGCCCGCTGGGTGGCCGGGGTCGACCAACGCCGCAGCCTGCCGAGGTTCGCCACGAAGCGGTTCTCCCGCCTTGCGTCGAGCGCGGACCAGGGAACCGTGCTGCTCTGGGCCGACTCCTTCACCGAGTACTTCTCGACGGCCGGTGGGCTGGCCGCCATCGACGTCCTCGAGTCCGCCGGATACCGAGTCGAGACGCTCGAGCGTCCGCAGTGCTGCGGCCTGACCTGGATCACCACCGGGCAGCTCGACACCGCCCGCGAACTGGTGGGACGCGCGGTGGAGCAGCTGCACCCGTACGTGATGGCGGGCGTGCCGGTCGTCGGCCTGGAGCCGTCCTGCCTCTCGGTGCTGCGCTCGGACGCGACCGAGCTGCTCGACGACCCGCGGGCCGCTGAGGTCGCCGCCGGGGTGCTGACGTTCGCCGAGCTGCTCGAACGCACCGACGGCTGGGCGCCGCCCGACCTGACCGGCACGGAGATCGTCCTCCAGCCGCACTGCCACCAGGCGTCGGTGATGGGCGTCGCGGCCGACCTGGCGGTGCTCGAGCGCACGGGAGCGACGGTCACCCGGCTCGAGGGATGCTGCGGCCTGGCCGGCAACTTCGGCGTCGAGAAGGGCCACTACGACGTCTCCGTGGCCATCGCCGAACACCAGCTGCTGCCAGCCGTGCGCGCCGCTGGCCCCGACGCGGTCGTTCTGGCCGACGGCTTCTCCTGCCGCACGCAGCTCGACGACCTCGCGGACATCCAGGCGCTGCATCTCGCCCAGCTCCTCGCCGACGAGCCACTCCGTACCCGTTGAGGAGTCACTTGGGTGGCCTCGTCACGAGCTACGGAGTGACTCGTCAGCGGGGGTCTGCCGGTTTTGTATCTCATGGGGCGAACCGGTAGTCTTAAGCGCTGTGCCTGGACTCTTTCAGGCCGACGGTTCTGCCCTCCGAGTCTCGGTGGCTGCCGTCGTGCAGCATCCCGCTCCGTGAAACGAAAGAAGTTGTGTAGTGCCCACGATCAACCAGCTGGTCCGCAAGGGCCGCCAGACCAAGGTGGTCAAGACCAGCACGCCGGCCCTCAAGGGTTCGCCGCAGCGACGTGGCGTGTGCACCCGCGTGTACACCACGACGCCGAAGAAGCCGAACTCCGCGCTGCGCAAGGTTGCCCGTGTCAAGCTCTCCAGCGGCACCGAGGTCACGGCCTACATCCCTGGTGAGGGGCACAACCTGCAGGAGCACTCCATCGTGCTCGTCCGCGGCGGCCGCGTGAAGGACCTCCCGGGTGTGCGCTACAAGATCGTCCGTGGCTCCCTCGACACCCAGGGCGTCAAGGGCCGCAAGCAGGCTCGCAGCCGGTATGGCGCGAAGAAGGAGAAGAGCTGATGCCGCGCAAGGGTCCAGCGCCGAAGCGTTCCATCGAGACCGATCCGGTCTACAGCAGCCAGCTGGTCACCCAGCTCATCAACAAGGTGCTGCTCGACGGTAAGAAGCAGACCGCCCAGCGCATCGTCTACACCGCCCTCGAAGGCACCCGTGAGAAGTCCGGCACCGACCCGGTCATCACGCTCAAGCGCGCGCTCGACAACGTCAAGCCGAGTCTTGAGGTCAAGAGCCGCCGCGTCGGCGGTGCCACCTACCAGGTGCCGATCGAGGTCCGCGCCTCGCGCCAGACCACTCTCGCGCTGCGCTGGCTCGTCAAGTACTCCGCGGAGCGCCGCGAGAAGACGATGTCCGAGCGCCTGATGAACGAGCTGCTCGACGCCTCCAACGGCCTCGGCGGCGCCGTCAAGAAGCGCGAGGACACGCACAAGATGGCCGAGGCCAACCGCGCCTTCGCCCATTACCGGTGGTGACGTGAGTTTCGGTTGATGCGATGCCCAGCATGGGCCTCACAGAGACTTCCGAGCCTCAAATCCAAGACCTAGTCCTAGACACTTTCGAGAGAAGCTGTAATCAGTGGCAACCGACATCACGACCGACCTGACTCGCGTCCGGAACATCGGCATCATGGCGCACATCGATGCCGGCAAGACGACCACGACCGAGCGCATCCTCTACTACACCGGCATCAACTACAAGATCGGTGAGGTGCACGAGGGCGCAGCCACGATGGACTGGATGGAGCAGGAGCAGGAGCGCGGCATCACCATCACGTCCGCCGCCACCACCTGCTGGTGGAAGAACACCCAGATCAACATCATCGACACCCCCGGTCACGTCGACTTCACCGTCGAGGTCGAGCGCAACCTGCGCGTCCTCGACGGCGCCGTCGCCGTCTTCGACGGTGTCGCCGGCGTCGAGCCGCAGTCCGAGACGGTGTGGCGCCAGGCCGACAAGTACGGCGTGCCTCGCATGTGCTTCGTCAACAAGCTCGACCGCACCGGAGCCTCGTTCGACTACTGCGTGAAGACCATCCGTGAGCGCCTCGGCGCCACGCCGCTGGTGCTCCAGCTCCCGATCGGGGCCGAGGCCGACTTCATCGGCGTCGTCGACCTCGTCGGCATGCGTGCCCTCGTGTGGCGCGGCGAGACCGCGATCGGCGAGGACTACGAGGTCGAGGACATCCCGGCCGACATGGCCGACGCCGCGGCCGCGGCCCACGAGCAGCTCCTCGAGACGCTGGCCGACGCCGACGACGAGATCGCCGAGCTCTACCTCTCCGAGCACGACGCCAAGCCCGACCAGCTCAAGGCCGGCATCCGACGCGCCACCTTGTCCGCCTCGCTGGTCCCGGTGATCTGTGGCTCCGCGTTCAAGAACAAGGGCGTGCAGCCCCTGCTCGACGCCGTCATCGACTACCTGCCCTCGCCGATCGACGTCGGCGCTGTCAAGGGTCACGACGCCAAGGACGAGAGCGTCGAGGACTCCCGCGGAGCCTCCGAGGAGGCTCCGTTCGCGGCGCTGGCGTTCAAGATCGCGTCCGACCCGCACCTGGGCAAGCTCACCTACCTGCGGCTGTACTCCGGACGCCTCGAGGCTGGCTCGTCGGTGCTCAACGTCACCAAGGGCCGCAAGGAGCGGATCGGCAAGATCTACCAGATGCACGCCAACAAGCGTGCCGAGATCGCGTCGGTGGGTGCCGGCCAGATCGTCGCCGTGATGGGTCTGAAGGACACCACCACCGGTGAGACGCTCGCCGACCCCAACAAGCCGATCGTCCTGGAGTCGATGACCTTCCCCGCACCGGTCATCCAG
>CAWABE010000004.1:0-101089 GCA_963780275.1 uncultured Actinomycetota bacterium | reverse complement strand
AGCGCCCGCTGTGGGCCTCCACCGGCGTCAAGGATCCGGCCTACCCGGACACGATGTACGTCAGCGAGCTCGTGGTGACCGACACGGTCAACACGATGCCGGAGAAGACGCTGGAAGCGTTCGCCGACCACGGCGAGGTGCCCCCCGACCCTGAGCACTGGGACACCGTGCACGGCACGTACGACGACGCGCGCGACGTCATCGCGGCCCTGGAGCGCGAGGGCGTCAGCTACGACGATGTCGTCGAGGCCCTCGAGGCCGAGGGCGTCGACAAGTTCGACACGTCGTGGGCCGAGCTGCTCGACACCGTCTCGAACGAGCTCGACAAGGCCTGATCGATGGGATCGACGCCGTGCGAGGTCACGCTCGCCGTTCCGAACGAGCACGAGTTCGAACAGACACTGCACCGCGCCATCGACGACCGGGTCGCATCGCGCATCGCCGACCAGGACCCGACGCTCTGGGGCACTGAGGCCGAGGCCGAGGCGAAGATCCGCCTGGCCTGGACGTCCCTGGCCACGTCGTCCCGCCCGCTCGTGCAAGAGATCTCCGCCCTCCGCGAGGAGCTCACCGGTCGCCAGATCGACCACGTCGTCTTGTGCGGCATGGGTGGTTCATCCCTCGCGCCCGAAGTCATCTGCGCGGCCACGGGGGTGGAGCTGACCGTCCTCGACTCGTCGCAGCCCGACATGGTCCGCCGGGCTCTCGCCGACCGGCTCGAGCACAGCGTCGTGGTGGTCTCCAGCAAGTCCGGCGGCACCGTGGAGACCGACAGCCTGAAGCGCGCCTATGAACAAGCCTTCACCGACGCCGGGCTCGACCCGGCCGACCACCTCGTCGTCGTCACCGATCCGGGCTCGCCGCTCGACCAGGAGGCCACCGCAGCGGGTTATCGCGTCGTCCGCGCCGACCCGGACGTCGGTGGCCGCTATTCGGCCCTCACCGCCTTCGGCCTGGTGCCAGCCGGCCTGGCCGGTGCACCGATCGATCAGCTGCTGCAGGAGGCCGAGGACGCGCAGGCCGGCCTCGCCGATGACGAGGGCGACAACCCGGCCTTGCGACTCGGCGTGGCACTCGGAGTGGCCAACCGGCACGGCGTCGACAAGCTCGTGCTCGCCGACCAGAACCGGCACGGGCTGGGCGACTGGATCGAGCAGCTGGTTGCCGAGTCGACCGGCAAGCAGGGCAAGGGCATCCTGCCCGTGGTGGTGCCGTTCGAGAACGCCGTCAACTTCAACCCGAGCACCGCCGATACCGTCCTGGTGGCGCTGGGCAGCCCGTACGCCCCCGAGGCGCAGTCCGGCTGGTCCGCCGGTGTGCGGGGCGGGCTCGGTGCCCAGATGCTCCTCTGGGAGACCGCGGTGGCGGTCGCTGGTCGGCTGATCGGCATCAACCCGTTCGACCAGCCGGATGTCGAGAGCGCCAAGAAGGCTGCCCGCGAGCTGCTCACCGGTGGCGGTGCCGTGGAGCAGCCGGACGTGGTGTCAGGTGGGATATCTGCCTTCGGAACGGCGGCATCCACCGTGAGCACAGCCGTCGAGGAGCTGCTGGGCGAGCTGGACCTGTTCCACGGCTACGTGTCCGTCCAGGCGTACCTCGACCGCACCGGCCTGCCGGAGTACGCCGGCCTCCGCGAAGTGCTGGCCCGGCGCACCGGACGTCCGGTCACCTTCGGTTGGGGGCCGCGTTTCCTGCACTCCACCGGGCAGTATCACAAGGGCGGGCCTGACACGGGCGTCTACCTGCAGCTCACCTCCGACCCGGTCGACGACCTCCCGGTTCCCGGTCGCGACTTCAGCTTCGGTGAGTTCATCGCGTCCCAGGCCGCGGGCGACGCGCACGTCCTCCGCGAGCACGGACGTCCGGTGCTTCGACTGCATCTGGCGGATGCGTCGATCGCCCTGCCCGATCTCCGTGAGCTGCTGCACGGATGAGCATCCGACCGAACCCTCTGCGCGACCCGCGCGACCGACGCCTCCCCCGCATCGCCGGCCCGTGCAGCCTGATCCTGTTCGGCGTCACGGGCGACCTGGCCCGCAAGAAGCTCATCCCGGCGGTCTACGACCTGGCCAACCGCGGCTTGCTGCCTCCCGGGTTCGCGCTGGTGGGTTTCGCCCGGCAGGACTTCGGTCAGCAGGAGTTCGCCGAGCTCATCAAGCGCGCGGCCAAGGAGGGCGCCCGTACCCCGTGGCGCGACACCGTGTGGAACCAGCTCGCCGCCGGCATCCGGTTCGTACCCGGCGAGTTCGACGACGACGCGGCCTGGGAGCGCCTGGCCACCACGATGCGTGAGCTCGACGAGCAGCAGGGCACCAACGGCAACCATGCGTTCTACCTGTCCATCCCGCCGGCCTTGTTCCCCGTGGTCGTCTCCCAGCTCAAGGAGCACGGCCTCGCCACCGCTGACGAGGGGTGGCGCCGGGTCGTCATCGAGAAGCCCTTCGGCCACGACCTGGCGTCGGCCCAGAAGCTCAACAGGATCGTCGCCGACGTGTTCCCACGCGAGTGCGTGTTCCGCATCGACCACTACCTGGGCAAGGAGACGGTGCAGAACATCCTCGCGTTCCGTTTCGCGAACGGGATGTTCGAGCCCATCTGGAACGGCAACTACGTCGACCACGTGCAGATCACGATGGCCGAGGACATCGGCATCGGCACCCGAGCCGGCTACTACGACGGCATCGGAGCGGCTCGCGACGTCATCCAGAACCACCTGCTCCAGCTGATGGCGCTGATCGCGATGGAGGAACCCGTCTCGTTCAAGGCGTCGAGCCTGCGGATGGAGAAGCAGAAGATCCTCGCCAACGCCCGGCCTGCACCCCGCCTCGACTTCCACACCGCACACGCGCAGTACGTCGCCGGATGGGCCGGCGGCGAGAAGGTGGTCGGCTACCTGGAGGAGCAGGGCATCCCCCAGAACTCCACCACCGAGACGTACGCCGCGCTGCGCATCGACATCGCCACCCGTCGCTGGGCCGGCGTCCCGTTCTACCTCCGCACCGGCAAGCGACTCGGCCGGCGGGTCACCGAGGTGGCCGTCGTCTTCAAGCGGGCGCCGCACCAGCCGTTCGCCAAGCACGACGTCGTGGAGCTGGGTCAGAACGCCCTGGTGATGCGGATCCAGCCCGACGAGGGCGTCACGCTGCGGTTCGGTGCCAAGGTGCCCGGCACGACGATGGAGATCCGCGACGTGCTGATGGACTTCGCCTATGGCGGCGCCTTCGTCGAGAGCAGCCCGGAGGCGTACGAGCGGCTCATCCTCGACGTGCTCCTCGGCGATCCGCCGCTGTTCCCGCAGCACGAGGAGGTCGAGCTCGCCTGGGAGATCCTCGACCCGGTCATCGAGCACTGGTCGCGGCAGTCGAGCGTCGACACCTACACATCCGGCACGTGGGGGCCCGCCTCGGCCGACGAGATGATCGCCCGCGACGGACGGGTCTGGAGGCGGCCATAGTGCAAGCGACACTCGAGAGCACCACGTCGTCGGACGTCGCGCGCGCCATGGTGAAGGCCCGGATCGCAGCGGGCAGCCCGGCCATGGACATGGTGCTGACGTTGCTGGTGGTCACCGACGACGAGACCGTCGGTGAAGCCCTGAGGACGGCGGCCATCCTGTCCCGCGAGCACCCGGCCCGCGTCCTCGGCATCGTGCTCGGCGACGGCCGCGGCGCTCCACGCGTCGACGCGAAGATCCGGATCGGTGAGAACTCCGCCGGCGAGTCCGTGCTGCTGCGCATGTCCGGACCGCTCGTCACGCACGCCGACTCGGTCGTGCTGCCGCTGCTGCTGCCCGACTCCCCCGTCGTCGCCTGGTGGCCCCGCAACGGCCCCTCCGACCCGTCCGCCGACCCGATCGGGCAGCTGGCCCAGCGACGACTCACGGACGCAGAGAGCAACCCGGCGCCCGTCCGCGCCCTGAAGGCCACCGCGCGCCACTATGCACCCGGCGACACCGATCTCACCTGGACGCGCCTGACGCCGTGGCGAGCCTTGCTGGCGGCCGCGCTGGACCAGTCGACCGGCAAGGTCACCGGAGGGTCGGTGGAGTTCGGCCCGGGCAACCCGGTCGCGACGCTGCTGATCGCCTGGCTGGAGAGCCGGTTGAAGGTGCCGATCACCGAACGCCGCGGCGACATGGACCAGATCTCCCGGGTGGTGCTGCACATGGCCGAGGGCGACGTGACGATCGAGCGGATCGACCCCACGTCGTGCCACTTCAGCGTCCCCGGGTCTGCGCCGCGCGAAGTGCCGATGGGCCGCCGTACCTTGGCCGAGCTGCTGGCCGAGGACCTCCGCCGACTCGACGCCGACGAGATCTATGCCGCCACCCTCGAGCACCTGCTGGCATGAGCGTCGAGATCCTGCCGGATGCGGATGCGCTGGCCCAGACGATCGCCGACCGGCTCACCGCCCAGGTGACCGCGATCCAGGCGGAGGGCCGTACGCCCCGCGTCGTCCTCACCGGTGGGACGATCGCGGTGACCGCCTACCAGCGGATCGGTGAGAGCTCGGCCGACTGGGCGAACGTCGACTTCTGGTTCGGCGACGAGCGGTTCGTGCCCGAGGGCCACGCCGACCGCAACGACCAGCAGGCCCGCGACGCCTTCCTCGACCGGGTGGGGGCCACCCGTGTGCACAGCGTCGCCGGCAACGACTGCTCGCTGAGCGCCGCCGAGGCCGCCGACGAGTACGCGACGACCCTTCCGGACGAGCCGTTCGACCTCGTCCTGCTCGGCGTCGGCCCCGACGGCCACGTCGCCTCGCTGTTCCCGGGGCACCCGCTCCTGGGGGAAACCGCGCGCGCATGCGCCGAGCTCTTCGACTCCCCCAAGCCGCCGCCCGTGCGCATCACCATGACGTTCCCGACCCTCAACCGCGCCGACGCCGTGTGGTTCCTCGTGTCGGGCGAGGAGAAGTCCGACGCCGTGGCCCGCGCGCTCGCCGCGGACGGGACGATCGACGAGACCCCCGCCCGAGGCGTCCGAGTACGTCAGGAAACGGTGTGGCTGCTCGACGAAGCCGCAGCGATCGAGCTCAGAAGATGATCTCGCCGGACTTGCGCTTGGAGCGCAGTGTCTCGATCGCCTCGGTGAGGATCTCGGCCGCCTCGGACTCGCTGCGGCGCTCCTTCACGTAGGCGAGGTGGGTCTTGTACGGCTCGATCTTCGGCGCGGTCGGGCGGTTCTGCTCGTCGACGCTGGCGGGCATGCCGCAACGCGGGCAGTCCCACGACTCCGGAATCTCGGCCTCGACGGAGAACTGCAGCTCGGTGACGTGGTCGTTGCTGCAGAAGTACGTCACCGACTGACGCGGCGCCGCCTCTCCGCGCTCGGCCTCGCCCATGGGGCCGGCGCCGATGCGACTGCCCCGAATAGCACCTGCGGCCATGTCAGTTGCTCACCTTCAACAGGAGGCCGAGAGCGACGATGCTCACGACCCAGACGACGGCGATCCCGACGGTGATGCGGTCGAGGTTCCTCTCCGCGACCGACGACCCGCCGAGCGAGCTCGAGATGCCACCGCCGAACATGTCGGACAGTCCACCTCCGCGCCCCTTGTGCATGAGGATCAACACGATCATCAGCAAGCTGGCGATCGTGAGGACGATGGAGAACAGAAGAATCACGTCGAGCCTTTCAGGGGCCGAGGTTCGGCATGTCGTAGAACCGGGCGATGGCGGCGAACTCCTCCGCCTCGAGGCTGGCACCGCCGACCAGTGCGCCATCCACGTCGGGCTGCGCCATGATCGCGGCGATGTTCGCCGCCTTGACCGATCCGCCGTACAGGATACGCAACGACTCTGCGGTTTCGGGCGAGAAGGTCTCCACAACCCGCGCGCGAATGGCCGCGCAGACCTCCTGGGCGTCCTCCGGTGTGGCCACCTCACCGGTGCCGATGGCCCACACCGGCTCATACGCGACGACCAGGCCGGCCACCTGCTCGGCGCTGAGCCCGGCCAGCGATCCGTCGATCTGGGCCAGCGTGTGCGCGACGTGGTTGCCGGCCTGCCGCACCTCGAGGCCCTCGCCCACGCAGACGATCGGCGTCATGTCGGCGGCCAGCGTCCGCACGGCCTTCGTGTTCACGACCGCGTCCGTCTCGCCGTGGTACTCACGGCGCTCCGAGTGCCCGACGACGACGTAGGAGCAACCCAGCTTGGCCAGCATCGCCGCGGAGATCTCACCGGTGTACGCGCCACCGTCGTGCTCGGAGACGTCCTGCGCGCCGTAGCGGATCGTGAGGCGATCGCCGTCGACCAGCGTCTGCACGCCGCGGATGTCGGTGAACGGCGGAAGAACCGCCACCTCGGCCTTCTCGGGGTCGTGCTTCTTGTCCTGCAGGGTCCAGGCCAGCTTCTGCACCAGGACGACCGCTTCCTGGTGGTTCAAGTTGGACTTCCAGTTGCCCGCCATCAGCGGAGTGCGAGTCATGCTTCCTCCAAAATCTCGAGGCCGGGCAGCGTCTTGCCCTCGAGGTACTCGAGGCTGGCGCCACCTCCGGTGGAGATGTGCCCGAACTGGTCGTCGGAGAAGCCCAGTTGGCGCACGGCGGCGGCCGAGTCCCCACCGCCGACGACGGACAGCCCGTCGATCTCGGTGAGGGCCTGGGCCACCGCCTTGGTGCCGGCCGCGAACGCGTCCATCTCGAAGACGCCCATCGGCCCGTTCCAGAACACGGTGTGCGCGGACCGGATGACGTCCGCGAAGTGCACACCGGATTCGGGCCCGATGTCGAGGCCGATCTGGTCGGACGGCATCGCGTCGGCAGCCACGGTGGTGGGCGGCGCGTCCGCAGCGAACTCGGGTGCCACGACGATGTCGGTGGGCAGCACCAGGTCGACGCCCTTCGCGGACGCCTGCTCGATATAGCCCCGCACCGTGTCCAGCTGGTCGTCCTCCAGCAGCGAAGAGCCCACCTCGTGACCTTGGGCGGCGAGGAAGGTGAAGACCATGCCGCCACCGATGAGCAGGCTGTCGGCCTTCTCGATGAGGCTGTCGATCACGCCAAGCTTGTCGGAGACCTTCGACCCACCCAGCACCACGACGTACGGCCGCTCCGGACTGGACGTGAGTCGCTCGAGGACGTCGAGCTCGGACTCCACCAGGCCCCCCGCCGCAGCCGGAAGCCGGGTGGCCACGTCGTAGACGCTCGCGTGCTTGCGGTGCACCGCCCCGAACCCGTCGGAGACGAAGACGTCAGCGAGGGCGGCCAGCTGGTCGGCGAAGGCTTCGCGTTCGCTGTCGTCCTTGCTGGTCTCGGCGGCGTTGAAACGGACGTTCTCGAGCACGGCGACCTGGCCATCGTTCAACGCCGCGGCGATGTGCTGTGCCTCCGCTCCGACCGTGTCGTTGGCGAACAGCACCGGCGAGCCGAGCAGCTCGGCGAGGCGTTCGGCCACCGGACGGAGCGACAACGCCGGGTCCGGAGCGCCTTTCGGACGTCCGAGGTGGGCGGTGACCAGCACCCGGGCGCCCGCGTCGGCCAGCCGCCGAATCGTCGGCACGCTGGCACGCACACGCCCGTCGTCGGTGATCCCCATATTCGGTGCAGTGCCGTCCAAGGGGACGTTGAGGTCGCTGCGGACCAGGACGCGCCGTCCGCGCAGCTCACCCAGGTCGGCGATGGTCTTCACGGGCGGCGTCGGTCGGAGGCGATCAGAGGGAGGCGCCGACGTGGTTGACCAGGTCGACCAGCCGGTTGGAGTAGCCCCATTCGTTGTCGTACCAGCCGACGATCTTGACCTGGTCGCCGATGACCTTCGTCAGCGGCGAGTCGAAGATGCAGGATGCCGGGTCGGTGACGATGTCCGACGACACGATCGGGGCCTCGGAGTAGGCGAGATACGGGGCGAGCGGGCCGTTCTCCGCGGCCGCCTTGAACAGGTCGTTGACCTCCTCGACCGTCGTCTCCCGCGCGAGGTTGACGGTGAGGTCGGTGGCCGAGCCGGTCGGCACCGGCACCCGGAACGCATAGCCGTCGAGCTTGCCCTTCAGCTCCGGCAACACCACGCCGAGAGCCTTGGCCGCGCCGGTCGACGTCGGGATGAGGTTGACGGCGGCGGCGCGGGCGCGACGCAGGTCACCGTGCGGAGCGTCCTGCAGGTTCTGGTCCTGCGTGTAGGCGTGGATGGTGGTCATCAGGCCCTTCTCGATGCCCAGGCCGTCGTTCAGCACCTTGGCCATCGGGGCGAGGCAGTTGGTGGTGCAGGACGCGTTGGAGATCACCGTGTGGGCCGAGGGGTCGTACTGATCGTGGTTGACGCCCATCACCACGGTGACGTCTTCGTTCTTGGCGGGCGCGGAGATGATGACCTTCTTGGCACCGCCGTCGACGTGCGCCGTCGCCTTCGTGGCATCGGTGAAGAACCCGGTGGACTCCAGGACGACGTCGGCACCGACGGACGCCCAGTCGAGCTTCGCCGGGTCGCGCTCCTCGAAGGCCATGATCTTCTGGTCGTCGACGGTGATCGACTCGCCGGTATGGCTCACGTCGCCATCGAGCCGGCCGAGAATCGAGTCGAACTTGAGCAGGTGGGCGAGCGTGGCGTTGTCGGTGAGGTCGTTGACGGCGACGATCTCGATGTCTGCGCCTGCGGCGCGAGCCGCCCGGTAGAAGTTGCGGCCGATGCGGCCAAATCCATTGATGCCTACGCGAACGGTCACGGCGGGGATGCTCCTGCGATAGAAGGTCTTGTGCCTTCAGCCTAACGAGTCCCTCGCGGGCCGATCGGGTCAGGTCTCCGGGAGCGCTTCCTCGCTGAGACCGACTTCGGTGTCGGGGATGCCGAGCTCTTGCGCGGTCTTGTCGGCCATCGCGAGGAGACGGCGGATGCGACCGGCGATCGCGTCCTTGGTGAGTGGCGGTTCGTGCAGCTGGCCGAGCTCCTCGAGGCTGGCCTGCCGATGCTCGACCCGCAGCGTGCCGGCCATCTTCAGGTGGTCGGGCACGTCGTCGCCGAGGATCTCGAGGGCGCGCTGGGCCCGCGCGCCGGCGGCGACAGCCGCGCGGGCAGAGCGACGCATGTTGGCGTCGTCGAAGTTGGCGAGGCGGTTCGCGGTGGCACGTACCTCGCGACGCATCCGGCGCTCCTCCCAGGCCAGCAGCGATTCATGCGCGCCGAGTCGGGTGAGCAGGGCGCCGATGGCCTCGCCGTCGCGGATGACCACACGGTCGACGCCGCGCACTTCGCGGGCCTTGGCGCTGATGCCGAGACGCCGGGCGGCCCCCACCAGCGCGAGCGCGGCCTCCGGTCCTGGGCAGCTCACTTCGAGAGAGGAGGACCGCCCGGGCTCGGTGAGCGATCCGTGGGCGAGAAACGTGCCGCGCCAGGCAGCCACCGCGTCGCAGGAGGCGCCCGAGACGACCTGCGGTGGCAGGCCGCGTACGGGACGACCTCCGGAGTCGACCAGGCCCGTCTGCCGGGCGAGCGCCTCGCCGTCTCGCGCCACCCGCACGATGTAGTGCGTGCCCTTGCGCAGGCCGCTGCTCTGCATCACGACGACCTCGCTGTCGTGCCCGTAGACCTCCGCGATGTCGGTGCGCAGTCGCCGAGCCGCGGCGCCCGTGTCGAGCTCGGCCTCGATGACGAGCCGGCCGGCGACGATGTGGAGTCCGCCGGCGAAACGGAGGATCGAGGAGACTTCGGCCTTGCGGCAGCAGGACTTGGTGATCGCCGTGCTGGAGAGCTCGGACTTGACCTGGGCCGTCATGGCCATGCGGTGAACTCCTCGACGGTCGTGATGAACATCCTCACTCTATGTCGCCGTCCAAGATCGTGCGGAAGGCTTCGGCAAGTCGTTGAGGATCGTGCTGATCCGATCCTCGGCTGCGCGCGACGTCGGCTGTCACGAGGCGTGCGCCGAGCTCGCGCGACACCTTGGCCAACGTGCCTTGCTCGTTCGTCAGGGAGTGGTCGGCCACCACGACGTCGAGGCTGAGGTCGGGCGCGTGTGCCGACAGAACCTCGAGGTGATCGGTCGGCGACAGTCCCTCGGTCTCGCCGGCCTGTTCCTGCAGGTTCAGCACGAGGGCGCGCCTGGCGTTCGTGCCGACCAGGGCATCTCGCAGCTCGGGAACGAGCAGCGTGGGCATCACGCTGGTGAACCACGACCCCGGACCGATGACCACCCAGTCGGCCTCCAGCACGGCGGCGACCGCCTCGGTGCAGGCCGGCGGATCGGTGGGATCGAGCCGGACGCTGACCACCTGGCCTTCGACACTCGCCACCTGAACCTGCCCGCGCACCAGCGTGAGCCGATCGGGAGCGGACCGCAGGTGCACGTCGGCCTCGATGTCGAGCGGCACGGCCGCCATCGGCAGCACCCGGCCTCGGGCACCGAGCAGCTGACCGACGAGGTCCAGACCGCTGACGTGGTCGCCGAGGATCTCCCAGATGGCCGCGATCAGCAGGTTGCCCACGGCGTGGTCGCGCAGCGCGCCGTCACCGTCGAACCGGTGCTGCAAGATGGCGGCCCACTGCCGTCCCCACTCGTCGTCGGCGCAGAGGGCGGCGAGGGCCATGCGCAGGTCGCCGGGCGGGAGCACGCCGAGCTCGTCGCGCAGGCGTCCGGACGAGCCGCCGTTGTCGGCCACGGTGACCACGCCGGTGAGGTCGGTCTCGAGCAGTCGCAGGGCCGACAGGCTGGCCGCCAGTCCGTGTCCGCCGCCGAGCGCAACGACTTTCATTCGGACTCCCCGGGAAAGCGCGAAGCGCCAGCCGTGGCACCCTCCAAGCGCCAACTGAGCGAGCACCTTTCTGGGGTGAATGTCATGGCGCGGTGCTCATTCGCGCCCGAGGTCGCGGTGCTCATTCGCGCCCGAGGTCGCGGTGCACGACGAGGGTGCGGACGCCGTGGGCCCGCAGCCGGTCGGCAAACGCCTCCGCCATCACGACGCTGCGGTGACGACCGCCGGTGCAGCCGATGGCGATGGTCAGGAAGTGCTTGTCCTCGTGCAGGAAGCCGTCGGTGAGCAGCGCGACCAGCCCTTCGTAGCGCTCGAGGAACTCTTCGGACCGGGGCTGCTTGCGCACGTAGTCGCGCACGGGTTCGTCGAGGCCGCTGAGGGGCCGGAGGTCGTCGACCCAGTGCGGGTTGGGCAGGAACCGCATGTCGGCCACCATGTCGGCGTCGATGGGGATGCCGTACTTGAACCCGAACGACACCACCGACGCGCGCAGGCCCTTGCTGTCGGCGTCCTCGAATGCGGCCTGGATGCGTTGGCCGAGCTGGTGCACGTTGAGGTTCGTGGTGTCGACGACGATGTCGGCGCGTCCACGGAGCCGGCTCAACAGCTCACGCTCGCGGTGAAAGCCGTCCATCAGCCGGCCTTCGCGGCTGAGCGGGTGCGGGCGCCGGGCCGCCTCCTGCCGACGGACGAGGACCTCGTCGGCTGCCTCGAGGAACAGGATCTGCGTGGGGGTGCCGCGGGTGCGCAGCTTCTCGAGCACGTCGATGAGCCGGTCGAAGAACGGGCCGGACCTCGCGTCGACGACGACGGCCATCTGGTCGCTGACGCCGGACCTCTCGACGGTCTCGACCGTCTCGACGAGCAGGTCGGGCGGCAGGTTGTCGATGACGTAGTAGCCGAGCTTCTCGAGCCCCTTGGCGGCCGTGCCCTTGCCGGCGCCGGTCATGCCGGTGACCAGCACGAGCTTGGAGAGCTGACTGGTCACGCCCTAATCCTCCACGATCTCGCCGGTGGCCATGTCGACGGCGGGCGCCGGCTGGTCGTCCTGCAGTGCCGCCACGATGGATTCTGCCGTAGCCGGGCCGATGCCGGGCACACTCGCGACTTCTTCGACGCCGGCGGCCCGCAGCTTCTTGACTGACCCGAACTTCTTCAACAGAGCCCGTCGGCGTGTGGGCCCCAGGCCGGCGATGTCGTCGAGGACGCTGCCGGTCATGGCTTTCGCCCGGCGTTGGCGGTGATGGGTGATCGCGAACCGGTGAGCCTCGTCGCGCACCCGCTGAAGCAAGTAGAGCCCCTCGCTGGTTCGCGGCATGATGACCGGGTCGTCGTCGTCGGGCACCCAGACCTCCTCGAGCCGCTTGGCCAGCCCGCACAGCGCAATGTCGGTGATGCCGAGCTGCTGCATGGCCGCCTGGGCCGCCGCCACCTGAGGCGGGCCGCCGTCGACGACGATCAAGGACGGTGCGTACGCGAACTTCTTCGGCTTGCCAGTCTCCGGGTCGACGCCCTTCTCGTCGGCTCCGTCGGCGCGGGCCTTGAGCAGCCGCTCCAACCGCCGGGTGATGACCTCGTGCATGGCGGCGACGTCACTCTGGCCCTCGTGCCGGATCGTGAAGCGCCGGTACTCGGACTTGCGGGGCAGGCCGTCCTCGAACACCACCATCGAGGCGACGATCTCGGTGCCCTGGAGGTTGGACACGTCGTAGCACTCGATGCGCAGCGGCGCGGTGGGCAGGCTCAGGGCGTCCTGGATCTCCTCCAGCGCCTTGCTGCGCGCGGTGAGGTCGCCGGCCCGCTTCAGCTTGTGCCGGGCCATCGACTGGTGGGCGTTCTGCTGCACCGTCTCCATCAGCCGCTTCTTGTCGCCGCGTCGCGGAACCCGGATGGTGACCGGCCCGCCGCGCAGCTCCGAGAGCAGCTCGCTGACGACGTCCGCGTCGGACGGAAGCTCGGGCACCAGCACCTGCCGGGGCACCGCCTCGGCCGCCGACTCGCCGTACAGGGTCACCAGCGCCCGCTGGACGAGCTCGGGGACGTCGGTGTCGTCGGCGGGGGCACCTCCCGCCGTCATACTCGCCGAAGGCGACGGCGGGGGACGGTCGGCCACCCATCCGCGCTGGCCGCGAATGCGCCCGCCGCGGACGGAGAAGATCTGCACCGCCACCTCGAGCGGGTCGATCTCGAACCCGAAGACGTCGGCATCGGTGCCGTCGCCGAGCACGACGGTCTGCTTCTCCAGCACCCGGTTGAGGGCGGCGAGGTCGTCGCGCAGCTTGGCCGCGAGCTCGTACTCCTGCGCCGCGGACGCCTCGTGCATGCGCTTCTGGATGCGCTGGGTGAAGCCGGCCGTCTGCCCGCCCATGAACGCCAGGAAGTCGTCGACGATCGCGCGGTGCTCCTCCGCGCTCACCCGACCGACGCACGGAGCGGCGCACTTGCCGATGTCGCCCAGCAGGCAGGGCCGGCCGACGGCCTTGGACCGCCGGAAGACGCCGGCGCTGCAGGAACGCATCGGGAACACCCGGAGCAGGGTGTCGACGGTGTCGCGGATCGCCCAGGCGTGACCGTACGGGCCGAAGTAGCGCACCCCCTTGCGTTGCGCACCGCGCATCACCATGACCCGCGGGAACTCCTCGGAGACCGTGACGGCGAGCCACGGGTACGACTTGTCGTCGCGGTACTTGATGTTGAAGCGCGGGTCGAACTCCTTGATCCAGGTGTACTCGAGCTGAAGCGCCTCGACCTCGGTGTCGACGACCGTCCACTCGACGGAGGCCGCCGACATGACCATCTGCTGCGTGCGGGAATGCAGCCCGGCGATGTCCTGGAAGTAGGAGTTCAGCCGCGCACGCAAGGACTTGGCCTTGCCGACGTAGATGACGCGGCCGGCATCGTCGCGGAACCGGTAGACCCCGGGACCGACCGGGATCTCACCCGGAGCCGGCCGGTAGGTCGCGGGATCTGCCACTCCACCAGCCTACGGCCGGCCTCCGACCGTCAGGTGACGACGATCTCGTTGCCCTCGACGGTGACCTTCTTGGGAGCAAGTGGCTTCGAGGCCGGGCCCTTCTTCACCTTGCCGTCCGCCGAGTTGTACTGGCTGCCGTGGCAGTTGCACTGGATGGTGTCGCCGTTGACCGAGCCGACCGTGCAGCCCTGGTGAGTGCAGACCGCGCTGAATGCCTTGAAGTCGCCCTCGGTGGGCTGGGTGACGACGATCTTCTCCTTCTGGAAGACGGTGCCGCCGCCGACCTGGATTTCGTCGGTCGTGGCGAGCGCGCCCCCGGCAGGTGCATCGCCACCACCGTTGCCGCCGGCCGTCGCGTCTCCACCTCCGTCAGCTGAGTCAGTCGGCTCGTCGCTTCCGCAGGCCGCGAGAAGCGCCCCGGCGCCCACGGCCGCGACACCTCCCAGCACTGCGCGACGTGTGGTCTGGTCGGTCAACTCGGTCATGACGACTCCTTCGTCGGCGTCAGGTCGTTTCCCGTTTCAACGACCGCCGGTCGCGGCGGGTTCCTTCAGTATGGCGGCGAGGAAGGTCCCCGTGTAGCTCTCCGCGTTCTGCGCGACGTCCTCCGGAGTGCCCTCGGCGATGAGAAGGCCGCCACCGCCGCCACCCTCCGGGCCCAGGTCGATGACCCAGTCGGCGGTCTTGATGACGTCGAGGTTGTGCTCGATGACGATGACCGTGTTGCCGGCGTCGACGAGCCGGCCGAGCACGCCGAGCAGCTTGCGAATGTCCTCGAAGTGCAGCCCGGTGGTGGGCTCGTCGAGCACGTAGACCGTGCGGCCGGTGGAGCGCTTCTGCAGCTCGGCAGACAGCTTGACGCGTTGCGCCTCGCCGCCGGACAGCGTGGGCGCCGGCTGGCCCAGCCGGACATAGCCGAGGCCGACATCGACGAGGGTGCGCAGGTGCCGGGCGATGGCCGGGATGGCCTCGAAGAAGTCGACGGCCTCCTCGATGGACATGTCGAGCACGTCGGCGACGGTCTTGCCCTTGTAGTGCACCTCGAGCGTCTCGCGGTTGTAGCGAGCGCCGTGGCAGACCTCGCACGGCACATAGACGTCGGGCAGGAAGTTCATCTCGATCTTGATGGTGCCGTCGCCGGCGCACGCCTCACAGCGCCCGCCCTTGACGTTGAACGAGAACCGGCCCTGCTGGTAGCCGCGCATCTTGGCCTCGGGCGTCTGCGCGAACAGCTTGCGGACGTGGTCCCAGACGCCGGTGTAGGTGGCCGGGTTGGATCGCGGCGTGCGGCCGATGGGCGACTGGTCGACGTGGATGACCTTGTCGACCTCGTCGGCACCACTGATGCTGCGGTGGCGCCCGGGGATGGCTCGAGCGCCGTAGATCTGGCGAGCCAGCGACAGGTAGAGGATGTCGTTGACGAGCGTCGACTTGCCCGAGCCCGAGACACCGGTGACGGCGACGAACTGGCCCAGCGGGAACGTGACGTCGATGTCTTGCAGGTTGTGCTCACGTGCTCCGTGCACGGTGACCTCGCGGCCCTTGGTGCGCGGACGCCGGATGTCGGGCACCGGGATCGTCTCGCGGCCGGAGAGGTAGCGCCCGGTGAGCGAGTCGTCGCTGGCCAGCAGCTCCTCCACCGGCCCGGAGACGATGACCTGACCGCCGTGCTCGCCCGCGCCCGGGCCGATGTCGACGACCCAGTCGCTGGTGCGGATGGTGTCTTCGTCGTGCTCGACGACGATCAGCGTGTTGCCGAGATCGCGCAGCCGCACGAGCGTCTCGATGAGCCGGTGGTTGTCGCGCTGGTGCAAGCCGATGGACGGCTCGTCGAGCACGTAGAGCACGCCGACCAGTCCGGCCCCGATCTGCGTGGCCAGCCGGATGCGCTGTGCCTCGCCGCCGGACAGCGAGCCGGCCGCCCGGTCGAGGCTGAGGTAGTCGAGCCCGACGTCGAGCAGGAATCGGAGGCGCTCGTGGATCTCCTTGAGCACCCGCTCGCCGATCTGGCGCTCACGGTCCGTCATCTCCAGGGTGGACAGGTAGTCGGCCGCCTCGCGGATGGACAGGGCCGACACCTCGGCGATGTTCTTGGGCCCGTGCTCAGCACTGTTGACGAGCACCGCGCGGATGACCGGCTTGAGCCGGGTGCCGTCGCAGACGGGGCACGGCACCTCGCGCATGAACCCTTCGAGGCGCTCCCGGCTGGTGTCGGACTCCGTCTCGGCGTGACGGCGCTCCAGGTAGGAGACGGCACCCTCGAACATCGTGTAGTACGACCGCTCGCGGCCGTAGCGGTTCTTGTAGCGCACGTGCACCTTGGTGGGGTGGCCGCGCATCAGGGTCTCTTGCACCTCGTCCGACAGCGAGCCGTACGGGGCGTCGGTGCGGAACCCGAGCTCGTCGCCGAGCGCGCCGATCAGCCGGGAGAAGTACTCCGACACGTGCGCGGACGACCACGGTGTGATGGCACCCTCGTCGATCGACTTGGAAGGGTCGGGCACGACCAGCTCGGGGTCGACCTCCATGCGGGTGCCGAGGCCGTGGCACTCCGGGCAGGCGCCGAACGGGGCGTTGAACGAGAAGGAGCGAGGCTCGAGCTCGTCGACGGCGAGCGGATGGTCGTTCGGGCAAGCGAGCTTCTCGGAGAATCGGCGGAGGCGATGCGGGTCATCGTCGGGCAGGTCGACGAAGTCGGCGAGAACGAGGCCGTCGGCCAGGCCCAGGGCCGTCTCGACGGACTCGGTGAGCCGCTGCTTCATCGACTCCTTCACCTGGAGCCGATCGACGACGACGTCGATGGTGTGCTTCTTCTGCTTGGCCAGCTTGGGCGGCTCGTCGGCGAGGTTGTGCGGCTTGCCGTCGACGAGCGCACGGCTGAAGCCCTGCGCCTGCAGCTGGCGGAACAGCTCGCCGTACTCCCCCTTGCGTCCCCGGATGACTGGTGCCAGCACCTGGAAGCGCGAGTCGGCGGGCAACGCCAGGATGCGGTCGACGATCTGCTGCGGCGTCTGCTTGGCGATCGGCTCACCGCACTCGGGGCAATGCGGCCGCCCGGCGCGGGCGTAGAGCAGGCGCAGGTAGTCGTAGACCTCGGTGATGGTGCCGACCGTCGACCGGGGGTTGCGTGAGGTGGATTTCTGGTCGATCGAGACTGCCGGCGACAGGCCCTCGATGAAGTCGACGTCGGGCTTGTCCATCTGGCCGAGGAACTGCCGCGCATAGGCCGACAGCGACTCGACGTAGCGTCGCTGGCCCTCGGCGAAGATCGTGTCGAACGCCAGCGAGGACTTGCCCGACCCGGAGAGCCCGGTGAAGACGATGAGCGAGTCGCGCGGGAGATCGATCGAGACGTCCTTGAGGTTGTGCTCGCGGGCGCCGCGAATGACAAGGCGGTCGGTCACTGAGAAATCCTGATCTGGCGGAGTGAATGTGGCCGTTCTCGGGCCCTCCCCATCGTATCGGGGGGCGGTGACAGAACATCTCGACCGACGCTCGCCCGGGACTGGCAGGGTGGAAGCCATGAGCTACTCCGGAGAGGTCGAGGTCGGCGGCCCGGCCGACACGCGCGAGGCCGGCGATCTCGTCATCACCAAGGTCGCGGTCGGGCCGATGGCGAACAACGCGTACCTCCTGCGCTGCGCGGTCACCGGCGAGCAGGCCCTCGTCGACGCGGCCGACGAGCCCGAGACCCTGCTGTCGCTGGTCGGTGACGCCGGGCTGGCCCGAGTCATCACGACGCATTCCCATCCGGACCACTGGCAGGCGCTCGCCGATGTCGTGACCGCGACGGGCGCCGAGACCGTCGCGAGCGTGGTGGATGCCCAGGAGATCCCCGTCCCGACCACGCACCCGGTCAGCGACGGCTCCCGCGTCCGCGTCGGCTCCTGCGAGCTCGAGGTCATCGCCCTCGTCGGCCACACCCCCGGGTCCATCGCTCTCGTCTTCGACGACCCCGACGGGATCGCCCACCTGTTCACGGGTGACTCTTTGTTCCCCGGCGGTCCTGGACGCACAGCACACTTGGAGGACTTCACAAGTCTGATGAACGATCTTGAAGCAAAGGTCTTCGAACGGTTCGCGGATGACACTTGGTTCTATCCAGGCCACGGGAATGATTCGGAACTAGGTATAGAACGCCCTCACCTTGATGAGTGGACGGAGCGGGGCTGGTGAGGATCGGTTCCCGGACCGTGAACAACTCCCGCATCTTGAGGTTTTCCCGGCCCACCGCATGGGCGAACATCCGGCCTCCCAGCAGCTCGGCGACGCCGAGCCGGCCGTCTACCTTGGAGTATGGGGGCGGTGCCAGTATCGAGCTGAGGGAAGACCTGCTGCCACTGCGGAATGCTCTAGACCGTCTGTTCGGCCTCGAGCTCGACGCTCCGAGGCAACTTCGCCATCGACCGCCTGCGCATCTCCCCGAGTGTGCGGGGCGGTCGACCCACCCGAAGCAGTCTCCCCGACGACGTGGGTTTCGATCGGGGTGCGCGGCCTGTCGTCAGGCGGCGAATGGGATGTGGGCGTACTGCTTGATCGAGCCGTCCGGGCCGGAGGCATCAAACGGTTCGATCTGCTCATGGCAGCTAGATGGCGGGGTGGACTGGAGCTTGAAGATCGCCTTGAGGTCTCGTTTCGCTCCTGGTGCGAGCGTGCCGGTGGTGTAGGAGCCGTTCAGGACGCGGTCGGTCACGTTCTGCGTTCCCTGCTTGACGGTGATCGAGAGGGCTGCGCCGCAGCTGAAGGGGGCGGGTCGGGAGAGGCTGATCGCGGCATGCGTGGTGCCGTTGTTCTTCAAACGCAGCAGGAACGTCGCGGTCTTGCCCACCTTGACCGCGTTGGATGATTCGACCCGGCCGGCGCGCGAGCCGCCGACATAGGGCTGCGATCCTGTCTTGACGAACAGGTCGTTGCGTGTCGTGCCGGTCTGATAGGTATCAACCGCGTAGGCGTATCGGTCGCTGAGAAGCTGATTCGTCACCGGGTCGCGAAGAGCGACCCGCGTGTGCAAAGACCCCTGTGGCGTTCCGGCCGTCACCTTGACCATGAGTTTCAGCGTCAGGGTCCGGCCCGCAGGAATGGGATTGGTGACGTACTCGTTCGGAAGCTTCTTGCTGCCCTTGTAGAGGGTCACCTCCAGCGCGGCTGGGTAAAGCTCGGTCACGTCGACCTTGAAGTTCTCCGCGATCGGCGAGGTGTTCACGATCTTGTAGTAGAAGGCCCTCGCCTTACCCGGAACGACGCCCTGGTAAACGTTGAAAGCCTTCGAGTAATTGGAGCCCGCGACTTTCGACAGGAGATACCCGGTCGGGGCAGCGTGCGCTGGCGCCACACCGAAAGCCAGTATCCCCGCCACGGCAACAGTGCCGCATCCCAACGCCGCAACGACTCGGCGAGCTGACGTTCTGACCATGTTCCACCCACGGGAGTCATCGCCGCCCCCACAGCGCTTTCACCCGAGGGTAGACGCCCAACCCGGACATCGCCACTTCGACAGAAAGGGCTCGCTCGCGATAGAGGCCGACCCGCAACTGCCGGGTGCACCACGTTCGGCCAAGCGACCCACCTCGGCCTGCGTCAGGGACTCCCGTCTTGCACAAGCCGTTCCCGCCCCCAGCCCAACACGACGGGTTCGGAGCGACCCCATCTCGCCGAATGGCGGAGACGGGGATGGTGACCTCGACGCGCCACCGCCACGCGGCAGTCTCGGCAGAATTCGGGGCGTCATGGGATTGACCCGTCCCGACTCATGGATCGGCCAAAGCGCAGTCGCCCGGTCGGATGGTCACCTACGCTCATGCACATGACTCCCACTGCGATCAGCCGCACCGTCAGCCTCTGTCTCACCGTGGTCACCATGCTGGTTCTCTCAGCGTGCGGTTCGATCGTCGACGACGCCAAGACCGAGGCCGAGCTCACGAAGGACATCCCGACGATGGCCGAGAGCGACCTGAAGGTCACGTCGGTGAACTGCCCTGACGACCAGGACTTCACGAAGGGCGCCACGTTCGAGTGCAAGTACACGGTCGAAGACGACTCCGACGGCGTCGCGCGAGTCACCGTGACCGATGAACAGGGCGACGGCGAGCTGGAGTACAGCATCGCCAGGTACGCAAGCGGGCAGGTGGAGCAGTACTTGATGACGAACACCGAGGCCGACGTCCCTCTCACCTCGGTGGAGTGCCCGGACACCGTCGAGGACGGAACCACGTGCACGTTCGAGGACGAGGACGGCGACACGGGCAAGATCTCGCTGGCCTTCGACTCCGAAGGCAACTTCGAGGCCACACCCACGCTCGACTGACGGTGCGTGTGCCGCCTGGCGACGCTCCGCCAGGCGCCAATCGGTCAGAACCTGACCGGCAGGTCCTCGACGCCGTAGACGAAGCTCAGGCGGCGGAAGTTCAGCTCCTCCTCCGGCTTGGCGAGGGCCAGGTCGGGGAATCGCTGGAGCAGACGCGGTAGCACGGTGCGCAGCTCCATCTTCGCCAGCTCGGCGCCGATACAGCGGTGGATGCCGTGGCCGAAGGCGAGATGGGCACTCGTCGGGACACGGAACGGATCGAAACCCTCCGGGTCCGCGCCGGCCGACGCCGGGTCCCGGTTGGCGCCGGACAACGAGGCGAGCAGCACGTCGCCCTTCTGGATGTGCTGGCCGAACAGCTTCATGTCCTGCTTGGCGAACCGCGGGAACGCCACCTGCACCACCGAGAGGTACCGCAGCAGCTCGTCGACGACGCGGTCGACCTCCTCCGGCGACCCGTGCCGCACCAGAGCCGCGTGCTCGGGGTCGCGCAGCAGCACGATCGTGCCGAGCGCGATCATGCCGGCGGTCGTTTCGAAACCGCCGGTGAAGATGCCGTCGGCGAGGCCGGCGAGGTCGACGTCGCCGATCGCGTCACCCTGTTCGCGGATGATGTGGCCGAGCAGTCCGGGGCCGGGATCCAGGCGCTGGCGGGCGACCGCGTCGAACAGGAACTCCCGCTGCTCAGACACCGCTCCGAACGCCGCACCGCCCAGCGTGGCGTCGAACCGGGCGCTGCCGAGCTTGGCGAACGCGTCGCGGTCCTCGTAATCGAGGCCGAGAAGCGCGCAGATCGTCTGGAACGGCACCGGGAAGGCCAGGTGCTTGGCCAGGTCGACGGGAGATCCCAGGGACTCGATCTCACTCAGCTGGCCGTCGACGATCTGCTCGATGATCGGCCCGAGTCGGGCGAGCCGTCGCATCGTGAACTCCGGCGTGACGATCTTGCGCAACCGCGTGTGCAGGGGTGGGTCGGTGAAGCCCAGGCCGCCGATGTCGTCGGACGTTGCCGGCCCGTCGCCGTCGAAGAGGTGACGGATGTCGTTGCTGTAGCGCTCGCGGTCGGTGAGCACGGCCCGCGACTCCCCGTATCCGGTGACGAGCCAGACGCGGAAATCGACGAACGGAACGGGCAGACGATACAGCGGGCCGCCACGTCGCAGCTCGGCGATGCGCGGGACCGGATCCGTGCCGATCCGCTGCAGTGGCACCTTCGTCGGATCCGGGATGAACGCGATGCGGGAGAGGTCGATGCCCTTCCGACGAATCCGACGGGCCGCCACACGGCTGACCCATCCGCCCACGAAAGATCGAACATCCACCAGCACGGAGTCAAAATACACGCGACGTGCACGTGACCTCGTGCGATTGACCCCATTGGGCCCGGCGTGCTGACTCGAACGACTGAAGGGCTGCGCGTGTTCTGCGAGCAGAGATCCTGCACATCCTTCACGAGGCTGCTCGCGGCGAAGCTGCCGCGACGATCGGTCAGCCCGAGGAGATCTGCTAGGGCAGCTCTGGCTCCCTGTTGCGGGTCTTGTACAGGCTCGCGACGGCCGTGATCACCAGGGTCACGACGATGACCGCGAGGCTGAGCAGTGTCGGGATCTCCGGCACCTTCACGTGCTCGCCGCCGTTGATGAACGGCACCTCGTTCTCGTGCAGCGCGTGCAGCACCAGCTTCACCCCGATGAACGCCAGGATGAACGCCAGCCCCTGCGACAGGTAGATCGAGTCGCTTCATCAGGTCGCCGAGCAAGAAGTACAGCTGGCGCAGGCCCATCAGTGCGAACACGTTCGCGGTGAAGACCAGGTACGGCTCCTGGGTGAGGCCGTAGATCGCGGGGATCGAGTCGAGCGCGAAGATCAGGTCGGTGGTGCCGAGCGCGAGGATGACCAGGAACATCGGCGTCATCAGCCGCTTGCCGTTCTGGTTGATGTAGAGCTTCAGCCCGCGCCACTGGTCGGTGGTGTTCAGGTACGTCCGGGCGAAACGCACCACGGCGTTCTCGGCGTCGTCCTCGTGCTCGGTGTCCTTGGCCAGCGTCCAGGCCGTGTAGACCAGGAACGCGCCGAACACGTAGAAGACCCAGGAGAACTGATTGATCGCCACCGCGCCGAGGGCGATGAAGATGCCGCGGAAGATCAGCGCCAGCACGATGCCGACCATCAGCGCTTCCTGCTGGAACTTCCGGGGCACCTTGAAGCTGGCCATGATGATGATGAAGATGAACAGGTTGTCGACCGACAGGCTGTACTCGGTGAGCCAGCCGGCGAAGAACTGCAGGCCGTAGTCGCCGTTGTCCGCGCTCGGATCGTTGTGGTACAGGGTCACCCAGATGCCGAAGGCGATGGCCAGTCCGACGTAGACGGACAGGTAGGCCAAGCACTCCTTCGCGGAGGGCTCGTGGGGATTTCTCGCGACGATGATGACGTCGAACAGCAGGACGGCGATCGTGACTCCGACGGTGATGAGCCATTCGGTCTGGGACACGTCCATGCAGGGATCCTCCGGTCGTCAAGGGAACGCCGGAGGTCTCTTCCGCCGCACCGGCCATGCGGCCGAGCGACCCGCAGCACCGGTCGTCCGATGACGGTCGACGTGATGACGACACCGCGGCGAAGGAATACTCCCCTCCGCGACACAGTCTGTCAGGTCAGCTGTCGGGCTACACGCCCGCCTCCAGCATCCCGCGCAGCTCCTTCTTCAGGTCGCGGATCTCGTCGCGCAGCCGGGCGGCGACCTCGAACTGCAGCTCCGCCGCCGCCGCATGCATCTGATCGCTCATCTGGTCGATGAGGTCGGCCAGGTCGCCGGAGGGCAGGTCGGCGAGCTCGGCGGTGTGCTGGCCCAGTGGCACCGGCGCACCCTTGCGCCGACGGTCGCCGGTGGCGGCGAGCAGTCGGGACGTGTCGGCGTCCTCGCGGGCCAGCAGGTCGGTGATGTCGCCGATCTTCTTGCGCAGCGGGGTGGGATCGATGCCGTTCTCGAGGTTGTAGGCCACCTGCTTGTCGCGCCGCCGGTTGGTCTCGTCGATCGCCGACTCCATCGAGTCGGTGACCTTGTCGGCGTACATGATGACCTGCCCCGACACGTTGCGGGCGGCGCGTCCGATGGTCTGGATGAGGGACCGGCCGGAACGCAGGAAACCCTCCTTGTCGGCGTCGAGAATGGCCACCAGGCTCACCTCGGGGAGGTCGAGACCCTCGCGCAGCAGGTTGATGCCGACGAGCACGTCGTACTCACCCAGGCGGAGCTCGCGCAACAGCTCGACCCGCCGCAGCGTGTCGACCTCGCTGTGCAGATAGCGGGTGCGGATGCCCGCCTCGAGGAGGTAGTCGGTGAGGTCCTCGGCCATCTTCTTGGTGAGCGTGGTGACGAGGACGCGCTCGTTACGTTCGGTGCGGCCCTTGATCTGTCCGATGAGGTCGTCGATCTGGCCCTTGGTCGGCTTGACGATGACCTCGGGGTCGACCAGTCCGGTTGGTCGAATGACTTGTTCCACGAAGTCCCCGTTGACCTTGTCCATCTCGTACGGGCCCGGAGTGGCCGACAGGTAGACCGTCTGGCCGATGCGCTGGAGGAACTCACCCCAGGTGAGCGGTCGGTTGTCCATCGCACTGGGCAGCCGGAACCCGTGCTCGACCAGCGTGCGCTTGCGAGACATGTCGCCCTCGTACATCGCCCCGATCTGCGGGATGGTGACGTGCGACTCGTCGACCACCAGCACGAAGTCCTCGGGGAAGTAGTCGAGCAGGCAGTTGGGGGCCGAGCCCGGGGCGCGGCCGTCCATGTGGCGCGAGTAGTTCTCGATGCCGGCGCACGTGCCGACCTGCTGCATCATCTCGAGGTCGTACGTGGTGCGCATGCGCAGCCGCTGCGCCTCGAGCAGCTTGCCTTCCTTCTCGAGCTCGGCCAGCCGTTCGTCGAGCTCGACCTGGATGGTCTCGATGGCGCGGGCCATCGTCTGCGGCCCGGCGGAGTAGTGGGTGGCGGCACCGACGTAGAGCTCGGTGTCCTCGCTCAGCACCTCGCCGGTGAGCGGGTGGAGGGTCATCAGCCGCTCGATCTCGTCACCGAAGAACTCGATGCGGACGGCCATCTCCTGGTAGACGGGGAAGATCTCGATGGTGTCGCCCTTGACCCGGAACGTGCCGCGCGTGGACGTGACGTCGTTGCGGACGTACTGGCCCTGCACCAGCGTGCGAAGCAGGTGGTCGCGCGACATCTGCTCGCCGACGCGGAAGCCGATCATCCGGTCGAGATACTCCTGCGCCGAGCCCAGGCCGTAGATGCACGACACCGTGGCGACCACGATGACGTCGCGCCGGGTGAGCAGCGACCAGGTGGCCGAGTGCCGCAGTCGTTCCACCTCGTCGTTCACCGAGGAGTCCTTCTCGATGTACGTGTCGGTCTGCGGCACGTAGGCCTCGGGTTGGTAGTAGTCGTAGTAGGAGACGAAGTACTCGACCGCGTTGTGGGGCAGCAGCTCGCGCAGCTCGTTGGCGAACTGGGCTGCGAGCGTCTTGTTGGGCAGCATCACCAGCATCGGACGCTGCAGTCGCTCGGCCAGCCACGCCGTGGTGGCCGTCTTGCCGGTGCCGGTCGCACCCATGAGCACGACGTCCTGCACACCGCCGCTGATGCGCTGGTCGATCTCGGCGATGGCGGTGGGCTGGTCGCCGGCCGGCTGGTAGTCGGAAACGACCTCGAAGGGCGCCACTTGGCGCTGCAGCTCGGACACCGGTCTCATGTCGATCCAGAATACGTGGCCGTGCCGACAGGACGCTCTGTCGCCGAGGACGAGGACTACGCTGCTCCCATGCCCTCCTCCGACCGGCGGGCGGCCCGCAGGCAGGAGATCCTCGCGGCCACACGTCGGCTCTTCGACGAACGCGGCGTCCGCGACGCGCAGATCGAGGACATCGCGCAGGCGGTCGGCATCAACCGGGCCATCATCTACCGGCACTTCTCCGGCAAGGAGGAGCTTTTCGCCATGGCCCTCGTCAACTACCTCGACGAGCTCGACGAACGACTGTCGGCGGCCGGCGAGTCCATCGAGGATCCCGTCGAGCGACTCGACGCGATCACCTATGCGTTCCTCGACTTCGGCGAGCAGTACCCCGCCTTCGTTGACTGTGCCCAGGCCCTGCTCCGGCGCCGCGGTGACGAACTGATGAAGGAGGTCAGCGAGGCGGTGATGTACCGACTCGGCCGCGCGATGACCGCCTGCACCTCTCACGTCGTCACCGTCCTCGAGGAGGGGACGAAGGAGGGGGTGTTCGATGTCCAGGACCCCGACCTGGTGGCGAACATCTTCTACACGCAGGCGCTGGGCGTGCTCAACCTCGCCACTCTCCAGCTGTCGGTGCGCGCCCTCAACCCCGGCCGCCCGCGCGCCGATCGGGTGCTCTTCGACGACATCAAGGGCTACGTCGCCGAGGCCGCCCGGGCCATTGCGCGCGGTCCGGCCCCGGCGAAGCGGTAGCGGTCAGGCCTCCAGGATCGCGACGACGCCCTGGCCGCCGGCCGCGCAGATCGAGATCAGGCCACGGCCCGATCCCTTCTCGTGCAGCAGCTTGGCGAGGTTGGCGACGATGCGTCCGCCGGTGGCCGCGAACGGGTGAGCGGTCGCCAGCGAGGAACCCTTGACGTTGAGCTTGTCGCGGTCGATGGACCCGAGCGGGACGTCGAGACCGAGCTTCTCCTTGCAGAACGCGGGGTCCTCCCAGGCGGCCAGGGTGGTGAGCACCTGCCCGGCGAACGCCTCATGGATCTCGTAGAAGTCGAAGTCCTGCAGCGTCAGACCCTGACGGGCCAGCATCCGGGGCACCGCGTAGACCGGGGCCATCAGCAGGCCCTCGGCGCCGCTCACGTAGTCGACGGCGGCCGTCTCGTAGTCGACGAGGTGGGCCAACGGCGTCCACCCACGGCGCTCGGCCTCCTCGTCGGAGGCGAGCAGGACGACGGATGCGCCATCGGAGAGCGGAGTCGAGTTGGCCGCCGTCATCGTGGCGCCCTCACCCTTGCCGAACACCGGCTTGAGCTTGGCCAGCTTCTCCATCGAGGAGTCCGGCCGCAGGTTGTTGTCGCGCTCGACGCCCAGGTACGGCGTCACCAGGTCGTCCTGCCAGCCCTCGTCGTACGACGCGGCGAGATTCTGGTGGGACTTCACCGCGAGCTCGTCCTGGGCCTCGCGGGTGATGCCCCACTGCTCCGTGGTGATGGCCTGGCTGTCACCCATGGACAGACCGGTGCGGGGCTCGGCGTTGCGCGGCTGGTCCGGAGCGAGGTACTGCGGGCGGATCTTGGCGATCGCGGCGAGCCGGCCCTTGTTGTCCTTGGCCCGGTTCGCCTCGAGCAGGATCTTGCGCAGCTTGTCGCCGACCGCCAGCGGGGCGTCCGACGTGGTGTCGGCGCCGCCGGCGATGCCGAACTCGATCTTCCCGAGCGCGATCTTGTTGGCCACCTGGATAGTGGCCTGGATGCCGGTGTCGCAGGCCTGCTGGATGTCGGCAGCCGGTGTGTCCGCGGACAGCCGCGAGCCGAGCACCGTCTCGCGAGCCAGGTTGAAGTCGCGGCTGTGCTTGAGCACGGCTCCGGCGACGAACTCGCCGGCCCGCTCCCCCTGCAAGCCATAGCGATCGACCAGCCCGTCCAGGGCTGCGGTGAGCATCTCCTGGTTCGACGCGTTGGTGTAGACCGTGTTCGAGCGTGCGAACGGAATCCGGTTGCCGCCGATGATGGCGACCGGACGTATCGTGCCGGTCGGTGTCGGGGTCGGGTTCGCCATGAGGCTCCTCGCTTTTCGCTGGTGTCGTGGTCTGGGACGATGGACTCACGTGTGCGCCTCACCACACAAGTGGACTGCCCTGTCACACGAGGTTACAGTTTCACGGCACGTTCAGATACCGATGGTATGCGAGAGATAGGACACACCCGGTCATGACGGATCGTTACCAGGACCTGGCCCACAACCCGATCGGCAAGTTCCTGGTCAAGAACCTCGGCCTGCCGAACCCCCCATACCTCGAGCGCTACGAGGGCGGCCCGCTGGTGAAGGGCACCGTGCTCACCGGGGCCACCACCCAGACGCCGATCGCCAAGGCCGTCACGGCCGCGCTCAAGTCCAGCCGCATCGAGGCCACCGGAGTCCGCGCCGACTCCATGAGATACAAGGGTCTGGTCTTCGACGCGTCGAGCATCGACTCGACGCAGGGACTCGTGTCGTTGCAGGAGTTCTTCTCCCCCGTGCTGCGCCAGCTCGAGTCGTGCGGCCGGGTCGTCGTCATCGGCGCGCTGCCGGATGAAGCGGAGTCAGAAGGTGCGGCCATCGCCCAGCGCGCGCTCGAAGGCTTCACCCGTTCACTGGCCAAGGAAGTGGGCAACGGCAGCTCGGTGAACCTCGTCTACGTCGCGAAGGGCAGCGAGAAGGCCATCGGATCCACGCTGGAGTTCCTGCTCTCGCCCAAGTCGGCCTACGTTTCCGGCCAGGTCGTCCGCATCGGACTCACGGACCTCAAGGAGGCGGATGCGGTGCCCGACGCCGCCAAGCCGCTGGCCGGCAAGGTCGCCCTCGTCACCGGCGCCTCCCGCGGACTCGGCGCGGCCGAGATCCGCGCCCTGCATCGCGACGGAGCGATGGTCGTCGGGCTGGACGTGCCGCCGCTCGAGGCCGACCTCAAGGCGCTCACCGACGAGCTCGGTGGCGGTGCGATCACCCTCGACATCACCGCCGAGGACGCACCCCGGGAGATCGCCGAGTACTTCAAGCAGCACCACGGCGGGGTCGACATCGTCGTGCACAACGCGGGCATCACCCGCGACAAGCGGCTGCGCAACATGACGCCGGAGAACTTCGCACTCGTCGTCGACATCAGCGTGGGCGCTCCCCAGCGCATCACCGACGAGCTGCTCGAGCAGGGCCTGATCCGTTCCGGTGGTCGTATCGTCGGCATCTCCTCGATCGCCGGCATCGCGGGCAACAATGGCCAGACGAACTACGGCTCGGCCAAGGCCGGTGTCATCGGCTGGATCACCTCGTTGAGCCAGCGGGTCGCCAAGGACGGCATCACCGCCAACGCCATCGCACCGGGGTTCATCGAGACCGACATGGTCAAGACCATCCCGATCGGCATCCGCGAGGCCGGCCGCCGCATGAACTCGATGTCGCAGGGTGGCCAACCGATCGACGTCGCGGAGGCCATCGCCTGGTACGCCAACCCCGGGTCGTCGGCCGTCTCCGGGAACGTCGTCCGCGTCTGCGGCCAGAGCCTGTTGGGCGCCTGAGATGACGACCCGCACGTTCGACAAGGCGCCCTCCACGGCGCCGCTGATGCTCAAGGCCGTGCTGCCGGCCATCCCGGTCATCGGCGGGCTGCCCGGCATCAAGCACGGCAGCAGCACCGTGCCCGAGCTGGTGCTCGAGCGTCGCGGCATCCACACCGACCCGAAGCACCTGGAGCGCTACAACGACGTCTGCGAGTTCACCCGTGGCGACACGCTGCCGGCCACCTATCCACACATGGCGGCGTTCGCACTGCACATGTCGCTGATGACCGACACCACGTTCCCGTTCGCCCCGATGGGCCTGGTGCATCTGCGCAACAGCATCACGCAGCACCGCCCGGTCGGCGTCGACGAGACCTTCGACCTCGCCGTGACCGCCGCAGACCTCCGCCCGCATCCCAAGGGCCGGCTGGTCGACCTGCTCACGTCAGCCAGCATCGACGGCGAGCTCGTGTGGGAAGAGGTCACCACGCTGTTCGCGCGCGGACGTGACGGTGGCGAGGAAGCCATCCCGCCGCCTCTGGCCGGCGTCGAGGCACCGGACGGCGTCGTGCACTGGAAGCTTCCCGGCGACCTCGGCCGCCGCTATGGAGCTGTCTCGGGAGACCGCAACCCCATCCACCTCTACCCGATCACCGCGAAGGCGTTCGGGTTCCCGCGCAACATCGCGCACGGCATGTGGACCAAGGCGCGAGCACTGGCAGCGCTGCAGAACAAGCTGCCCGACGCCTTCACCATCGACGTCGAGTTCAAGAAGCCGATCCTGCTGCCGAGCACCGTCGTGTTCGGCAGTCGCACCGACGGTGGCGTCGTCACCCTGGGCGTCACCAGCGCACGCAAGCCGTCGACCCACCTCGTCGGTCGGATCGCCCCCGCCTGACCCATGGTGTAACTTCTGGTTACACCTTGGCCGGGAGGGACCTCGATGCGATTCGCTGTCGCGCGCCTGATCGGCGCTGCGCTCGTCCTGTCGAGCCTGACGGTGGTTGGCCCCCCGGCCGCCGCAGCCGGCACCGGACATGCCGTCCGCCTCGCCACGGCACCCGCCAGTGGATGGTCGCCGCGACCGGAGGACTACCCCGACACGGTGACCGAGAAGGACGTCGAGATCCGGATGTCCGACGGCGTGGTGCTGCGCGCGGACGTCGAGAGACCCGCCGACGCGTCGGGTGCAGCGATCGAGACCCCGCTTCCGGTGCTGGTCACGATCACGGCGTACAACAAGACCTTCATCGCCGCCGGTGGAGGCGGACTCGCCGGATCCGATCCGAGCTACCTGGTCAAGCGTGGCTACGTGAACGTCATCGTCGATGCGCGCGGTACCGGTTCCTCGCGCGGGCGCTGGCACGCGTTCGGCGCCCGCGAGAACCGGGACGGCGGCGAGATCATGGAGTGGGCGCACGCCCAGCCGTGGAGCAACGGGGACACCGGGATGACCGGACCGTCCTACATGGGCATCAGCCAGCTCTGGGCAGCCGCAGCCAAGCCGGCCGGACTCAAGGCGATCTTCCCGCAGGTTCCCGGTGCCGACGTCTACCGCGACATCGTCGCCTCCGGCGGTCAGCTCGACGTCGGCTTCATCCCGCTGTGGCTCGGCCTGGTCACGTTCACCGGCCTGATCCCACCGGCCTACACCGCGACCGAGCCGCTGTCGGCGATCGGCAGCCTGCTGGACCACGTTCTCTCGGCCGGCACCTTCACGTCCCCGCTGCTCATCTCGGCAGCCCTCGGGGGTGACCCGAACTACGACGGCCCGTTCTACCAGGAGCGCTCGGTCATCAACGTCATCGACCAGGTCGACGTACCGGCGTTCTTCGTCAGCGGTGAGTACGACCTCTTCCAGCGCGGGACGCCGCTGCTGTTCGAGAACCTCCGGAAGCGAGGGATCCCGTCGAAGATGATCGTCGGACCGTGGGACCACCTCCAGGCCTCATCCGGCCAGGAGATCGCCGAAGCCGGATACGGCACGCTCGGCGAGCTCCAGCTCCGCTGGTTCGACCACTGGCTCAAGGGAGCCGCCGACGCTGCGCTCGACAGCGACATCCCGAACCTCACGTACTTCGACCAGGGGCCGGACACCTGGCGGACGTCGTCGGACTGGATCACCGACCAGAAGGCCACGTCGTACCGCCTGTCCGGCCCGGCCACGAATGCCAAGCCGGCCGCGCTCACCACTGCTGCAGCCACAAACGGCACGTCGAACGTCCTGCCCATCCCGATCCAGGGCCTCTGCACTCGGTCGACCAACCAGTGGACTGCCGGCGTCATCCAGCAGTTCGACGCAGCCAACCCGTGTTTGAAGAACAACGCAGTGAACGATGAGCTGGGCGTCGTGTTCGAGACCAAGCCGGTCACCGATCCGGTCACGATCCAGGGGCCGATCAACGCGCACCTCTACGCCTCGAGCAACACCGGTGAGGGCATGCTGTCGGTCGCGGTGGAGGACGTCGCCCCTGACGGCACCGTCCGTCGACTCACCGGCGGCTGGCAGGTGCTCTCGCACCGTGCGCTCGACGAGTCGCGCACCCGCAGGCTCGATGGATCCTCGACAGGCTCAGGAGAGCCGAAGATCATTCAGCCCTACCACCCGTTCACGCGGGCGGCACAGAAGAAGCTTGGTCGCGGCGAGGTCGCACCGATCGACGTGGAAGTGTTCCCCACGGCAGCGACGATCCGGCCCGGGCACCGGCTGCGGCTGGCGGTGCAGGCGTTCGACGTCCCGCACCTGTTGCCGTCCGCGCCCGCCGCGCCCGGTCACCTGACGGTGATCAAGCTGCACACGTCCGAGCAGTACCCGTCGGAGCTCACGCTGCCCACGCTTCCCTAACGACCCTGGTCGGCGAGATTCACCGGGCGGATGAGGCCTTCCTGGGCGATCGTCGCGGCTAGGTCTCCGTCCTCGCTGAACACCCGGCCGATGGCCAGTCCCCGGGCCCGCGACGCCGACGGCGAGTGCTGGTCGTAGAGGAACCACTGGTTCGCCGCGGTGGGCCGGTGGAACCAGATGGAATGGTCCAGCGAGGCGACCTGTACGTCCGGTGAGCTGACCACGCGCCCGTGCGGGCCAAGAGTGGGGCCGAGCAGCGTGAGGTCGGAGAAGTAGGTGAGCACGGCGTTGCGCAGCAGGCGGTCGTCGGGCAGCTCGCCGACGATGCGGAACCACAGACGTTGGGTGGCGGGGTCATCCCCCGTGGTGACCAGCCGGGCGTCGATCGCCGACCACTCCTTGACCCACCAGTCGGCCGCTTCGGGGTTGACCGCGCGGATCATGTCGGGCAGCGGGGTGCACTCGTCCGGGCGCGGAACGTCGGGCAGCTCGTCCTGGTGGTCGAACCCTTCCTCGACCCGCTGGAAGGAGGCCGTCATGTAGAAGATGATCTCGCCGTGCTGGCGCGCTGCGACCCGGCGCGTCGTGAACGATCCGCCGTCGCGGACGTCCTCGACGTCGTAGATGATCGGGATGCTCAGGTCGCCTCCGAGCAGGAAGTAGCTGTGCAGGGAGTGGACATGGCGCTCCTCCGGCACGGTGGCCTGAGCGGCCACCAGCGCCTGCGCGGCGACCTGCCCGCCGAACACGCGGATGAAGCCGGTGGCGTCCAGCTGACGACCCCGGAACAGCCCCTCGTCGAGCTTCTCCAGGTCCAGCAGGTCGATGAGCTCGGTCAGGGTTGCAGGCACGGCCACACCCTACCCACGCCGCGAGCGGTCAATCGCCGTCGTTCTTGCGCTGGCGGGCGAGGAACTTCTCGAACTGGTCGGCGAGCTCCTCCCCACTGGGGATCGAGTCGTCCTCGGCGAGCAGCGACTGGGCGGCACCACGCGTGAAGGCGTCGTACTGTTCCTCGAGGCCGGACAGGACGTCCTCGCCGTCCTGGTCGGCGATCTGCTGCTCGATCTCGGCCAGCGCCTCGCCCTGTGCCGCCCGCAGGCTGTCGTAGTCGAGCTGCAGGCCGAGGCGGTCGACCACGGCGTCCAGCAGCGCCACGGCCGCGGTCGGGTAGTCGACCTGGGCGAGGTAGTGCGGCACGTGGACGACGTAGCCGGCGGCGTCCAAGCCGCGCTGCGCGAACCGGTACTCCAGCAGCGACTGCACGGACGACGGCACCCGGACGTCGGCCGACCACAGGTTCTTGCGGTCGATGAGCTCAGGCCGCGAGCCGTGCGCGGTGATCATGGCCGGGCGAGTGTGCGGGACGCCCATCGGCACGGCGCCGAGCCCCAGGGTGAGCGGGACGTCGAACTCCTCGACGACCTCGGCGACGCCGTCGATGAAGGACTCCCAGCGGAAGTCGGGCTCGGGGCCGGCGAGCAACAGGTAGGGAGTGCCGGCCTGGTCGTGCTCGAGCAGGATGTCGAGCTTCGGATCCTCGTAGTCCTCGTAGTGGTCGGACCGGAACGAGATGAACGGGCGACGGGCGCGGTAATCGAACAGCTCGTCGAGATCGAATCGATGGACCACCTCGCCCTGGCCGGTGCGCAGCTGGGTCGCGGCGAGGCGGGGCGCGGCGCCGGCGGTCAGGAAGCCGTCGAGTGCATGGATGAGCACGGGACGCCCTGACTCAGGTCGCTCGGCCGGGGTCGCACTCTCGTCATCACGTCGGTTGGGCCACTTCATCGTCAGCGCCTCACGCGTCCGGTCTATTCCGTGCCGACGCCGACACGATGTCGTCGGCGATCGCCTCCGGGGTCAGGCCCATGCGGTTCAAGATGACGTCACGCTTGGCGTGGTCGAGAAAGCTCTGCTCGACGCCGTGCACGCGCACCTCGACGTCGGAGCCGATGTCGCGCAACACCTGCGTGAAGGCCGCGCCGACACCGCCCTGCCGTCCGTTGTCCTCGACGGTGACGACCAGCCGGTGTCGGGCAGCGAGCTCGACGACCTCCGGATCGAAGGGCTTGACCCAGCGAGGGTCGACGACCGTGACGCCGAGCCCGGTTTCGCGGGCGATGCCGGCCGCATCCAGGGCCACCTGCGCGAGCGAGCCCACGGCCAGCACGAAGACGTCCTGGGTAGCGTCGCGGGCGAGCAGGTCGGCGCTGCCGAGACGTTCCATCGCCGGGACGTCCGGACCAACCGCGCCCTTCGCGAACCGCACGACCGTGGGCGCGTCCTCGACGTCGACGGCTTCGCGCAACAGCTCGCGGAGCTGCGAACCGTCGCGGGGTGCCGCCAGCCGCAGCCGGGGCACGACCTGCAGCAGCGACATGTCCCACATGCCGTTGTGGCTGGGTCCGTCGTCGCCGGTGATGCCGGCACGGTCGAGGACGAAGGTGACGCCGCAACGGTGCAGCGCGACGTCGAGCAGAACCTGGTCGAAGGCCCGATTGAGGAAGGTGGCGTAGACGGCGACGACCGGGTGGAGGCCGGCCATCGCCATGCCGGCGGCACTGGTGACGGCGTGCTGCTCGGCGATGCCGACGTCGAACACGCGGTCCGGGAACTTGTCGGCGAAGGCATCGAGCCCGACCGGGTAGAGCATGGCCGCGGTGATGCCGACGACGTCGGGACGCTCGTCGGCGATGCGCACGATCTCGTCACGGAACACCGACGTCCAGCCGGCCGGAGCCACGGCGGTGGCATCGCCGGTCTCGCGGTCGAACGGGGGCGCCTGGTGCATCTGGTCGTTCTCGTTGGCGACCGCGATGTCGTAGCCCTGGCCCTTGGTGGTGATGACGTGCACCAGCACCGGCCCACCGAACTTGCGGGCCTGGGTGAGCGCGTGCTCGAGGGAGGGACGGTCGTGCCCGTCGACCGGGCCGATGTACTTGAGACCGAGGTCCTCGAACATTCCCTGCGGCGCGAGCGCGTCCTTGATGCCCTTCTTGATGGCGTGCAGGGCGTCGTACGTCGCCGGGCCGACGCCGCGGGTGCGGTTGAGGCGGTCCTTGATGGCGTTGAGCGCGGGCTCGTACTTCGGGTTGGTGCGTATCTCGGTCAGCCGGTTCGCCAGACCACCGACGGTCGGGGTGTACGACCGGCCGTTGTCGTTCACGATCACCACCAGCCGGCGGTCCTGGCCGGCGGCGATGTTGTTGAGCGCCTCCCAGGCCATGCCGCCGGTGAGGGCGCCGTCGCCGATGACGGCGACCACGTGATCGTCCTTGCCGAGGATCTGGTTGGCCTTGGCCATTCCGTCGGCGTAAGACAGGCTGGTGGACGCGTGCGAGTTCTCGACCCAGTCGTGCTCGGACTCTGCCTGGCTCGGGTAGCCGGACAGGCCGCCCTCCTGGCGCAGGCTCGCGAACTCGGCGGCGCGTCCGGTGAGCATCTTGTGGACGTACGCCTGGTGGCCGGTGTCCCAGACGATGCGGTCGCGCGGGGAGTCGAAGACTCGATGGATGGCCAGGCCCAGCTCGACGACGCCGAGATTGGGTCCGAGGTGGCCGCCGTTCGCGGCGACGGTGCAGATCAGCAGCTCGCGGATCTCACCGGCGAGCTCGGCCAGCTCGTCGTCGCTCAGGTCACGCAGGCCGGAGGGTCCGGTCAGGTTCGCGAGAACGCTCATCGGTGTCTCCTCCCCTCATCAGCCATGGCGGTCAGTCTATCGAGGCGGGTCGTACGAGCCGAGTCGGCAGAGCTCTAGCGACCGGTGTCGAGGTCGCGGTAGCGGCCGCGCAGATGCACCAGCGGTTGGGCCGTCTCCACAGTGACGGACTCGACGATGCCCTCGACAAGCCTGGCCCACCCGACCGACCTGGGCTCGGACGCCTCCAGGCGTACGCCGATCCAGCCCGCCGTTCCGGCGAGGACCGGTCCCCACTCGCTGTCGCTCCACTCGCCCAGCGTGAACAGCCCACCGGGCGCCGGGGCGGTGCCGGCGAAGGCATCCGCGAGGAACTGGTGCTCAGCGCCGAGCACGTTGACCGTCCAGGTCGTGGGCGCTGACTCCCAGAAGGCGGATTCAGGGTCGATCAGACCGACCACCCGGTCCGGGTCGCCCGCGGCGAGGAGGATCGACGACACCGTCAGGCCACGCCGCTGCGCGTCCGCCCCGGCCGCCCACACGGTGACCGGCGCGGGCATCCGGCCTCGCAGGCGGCGCAGCTGGTCCTTGTCGCCGTCGGCGGGGACGAAGGGATGGTCCGAATGGATCGTCACCCGTTCAGGGTACGGGCGATGTCACCCGGCCCGCCTTGACTTAATTCAAGTGTCGTACTAAACCTGAGGCATGGGAGCTGACCTCGTGCTGGGCATCGACTCGTCCACCCAGTCGACCAAGGCGCTCCTCGTCGATGCCGCGACCGGTGACGTCGTCGCGCGACAGTCCGCACCCCACCCCGACGGCACGTCGGTCGACCCCCGCGCCTGGCTTGACGCGTTCGACCAGGCCACCGCGGGGCTCCTCGACCGTGCTGGTGCCGTGGCGGTCGGTGGCCAGCAGCACGGCATGGTCGCCCTGGATGCCGCGGATCTGCCGGTGCACGACGCCATCCTCTGGAACGACATGCGGTCGAGCGACCAAGCCGTCGACCTGATCGACGAGCTGGGCGGGCCGGACGCCTGCGCCGAGACGATCGGCAGCGTCCTCGTCGCGTCGTTCACGTCGACCAAGCTGCGATGGCTCCGCGATCATCAGCCGGAGGCCGCGGCCCGGACGCGCCGAGTGCTCCTCCCCCACGACTACGTCTCGCGCCACCTCACCGGCGGTGAGCCTTTCACCGACCGCGGGGACGCCTCCGGGACGGGTTACTTCTCCACCGGCAAGGACGACTGGCTCCCCGAGCTCGCCGAGGCCGCGATCGGCCACCCGGTGGAGCTGCCCCGGATCGTGCCGTCCTCCGAGGTCGCGGCGACCACGTCTCGCGGCGTTCCCGTCGGCGCCGGCACGGGCGACAACATGGCCGCTGCACTCGCGCTCGACCTGGCCCCCGGCGACGTGGTCGTCTCGATCGGGACGTCCGGTGTCGCCTCGACAATCAGCACCTCCCGGACCGCCGACGGGACGGGGTCCGTCACCGGCTTCGCCGACGCCACCGGGCGGTTCCTGCCCCTCACCGCCACCGTCAACGCGGCCAGAATCCTGGACCTGCAGGCGCGGCTCCTCGGCGTCGACCACGAGGAGCTCGGACGGCTGGCCCTCGCTGCACCGCCGGGCGCCCACGGACTGACGATCGTGCCGTACTACGACGGCGAGCGGACTCCCAACCTGCCCGACGCCCGTGGAACCTGGAGCGGCCTCACCGCGTCGACCACGCGCGAGGACCTCGCGCGCGCCGCCTTCGAGGCGCTGCTCTGCTCTCTCGCCGATGCCGTCGACCACCTGGTCGCCGCGACGGGTACAACCCCAGAGCGCATCCTCATGGTCGGCGGTGCCGCCCGCAACGCGGCCGTCCAGACCATCGCGCCGGCGGTCTTCGGCGTGCCGGTCACCGTCCCGGCGCCGGGCGAATACGTCGCCCTCGGTGCAGCGCGGCAAGCGGCCTGGGCACTGGCCGGCACCCCTGAACCCCCGGTCTGGCCCTCCGCGAGCGCCGAGACCTATCACGCAGTACCGACCCCTCCTGTGCGTGAGGCCTACGCACGCCTGCGCGACCACATCGTCGCGTGGTCCTGACCGACCCTGACAGAACAGGCTTTCCATGAGCATCCCGACCCCCGTCCCCGCCGACAAGTTCTCCTTCGGACTGTGGACCGTCGCCTACCCGGGTCGCGACCCGTTCGGCGAGCCCACACGCGCCCCGATGGACCCTGTGTACGCCCTCGAGCGGCTCGCCGGCCTGGGCGCCTATGGCGTGAACTTCCACGACGACGACGTCATCCCGTTCGGCTCCGACGACGCGACGCGCACGCAGATCATCGACCGCTGGAAGAAGGGTCTCGCGGACACCGGCCTCGCCGTCACGACCGCCACCACGAACCTGTTCAGCCACCCGATGTTCAAGGACGGCGCTTTCACGTCGAACGACCGCGAGGTTCGCCGGTTCGCGATCCGCAAGGTGATGCGCAACATCGATCTCGCCGCCGAGCTCGGCGCCGGTGTATATGTCTGCTGGGGTGGTCGCGAGGGAGCCGAGTCCGGGGCGGCCAAGGACGTCGCCGCAGCACTCGACCGCTACCGCGAGGCCTTCAACGTCCTCGGCGAGTTCGTGCACGACAAGGGCTACGACCTCAAGTTCGCCATCGAGCCCAAGCCCAACGAGCCTCGCGGCGACATCCTGCTACCGACGATCGGGCATGCCCTGGCGTTCATCGAGACGCTCGACCGCAGCGAGAACGTCGGAGTCAACCCGGAGATCGGCCACGAGGAGATGTCCGGCCTCAACGCCGCGCACGGCTACGCCCAGGCCATGTGGCAGGGCAAGCTGTTCCACATCGACCTCAACGGACAGACCGGCCCGCGCTACGACCAGGACTTCCGCTTCGGCGCCGGCAACGTGCGCGGTGCCTTCTGGGTCGTCGACACGTTGCTCAGCGGCGGCTACGACGGACCGGTGCACTTCGACTTCAAGACGCCTCGCACGGAAGACGACGACGGCGTCTGGACCGCGGCGAAGGCGTGCATGACCAACTACCTGATCCTGCGCGAGAAGGCGCTCGCGTTCCGCACCGACCCGGACGTGCAGGCCGCCCTCGCTGCCGCCAAGCTGCCCGAGCTCGGGCAGCCGACGATGGCCGACGGCGAGGGGTGGGCCGACCTGGAGTCCGCCCGGCTCGGCGACCCCGACGAGCTGGCGGCTCGCGGGGCCGCGTTCGAGCACCTCGACCAGCTGGCGCTCGAGCATCTCTACGGGGTGCGCGGCGGGTGACCCTGAACGGCGTCCCGCGAGGGACGGAGCACATCCGCCGGCAGAACACCGGCCTCGTGCTGCGATCCCTGCGCGCCGACGGCCCGGCAACGCGGACCGAGCTGGCCCGGCGCACCGGGCTGGCGAAGGCCACCGTGGGAACGATCGTCGCCGAGCTGGAGGGCGCTCGCGTCGTCAGCCAGGACGACTCCGTCCCGTCGGGTCGGGGGCGGCCGGGACGCCCGGTCACGCTGACCGGTGAGTCGATCATCGGACTCGGGCTCGAGGTGAACGTCGACTACCTCGCAGCGGTGGCTCTGGACCTCGCCGGCAACGTCCGGACCGTCGAGACGCGTTCGGTCGACGCCGCCGGCACGCCGCCGACCACCCAGGAGCTCATCGAGCTGGCCACGGACGTGCGCTCCGCCCTCGTCGCCGACGGGCACGTCGTGGTCGGCGCGACGGTCGCCGTTCCGGGCCTGGTCGCTCACGACAACCGGACCGTGTCGTGGGCGCCGAACCTGGGCTGGGACGGCCGGCACCTCGCGGCCGAGCTCGAGGAAGCGTTCGGCGATCCGTGCCGGACCACCATCGACAACGACGCCAACTGCGCGGCGCTGGCCGAGGCGGCCCACGGCGTCACCACCGACGTGGCGCACTCGCTCTACATCACCGGGACGATCGGCATCGGCGCCGGCATCGTCCAGGACGGCCGGCTCGTGCGCGGTGCCGCCGGGTTCGCCGGCGAGGTCGGCCACATGCCGGTCGGCCACCCCGATCGCGAGTGCGGCTGCGGCCGTCTGGGGTGCTGGGAAGCGTCGGTCGGACTGCGGGCGATGCTCGCCGCCGTCGGGATCGAGGAGGAGGACACCCCACTTCAGACAGCCGTCACCGCCGCCGACCGCGCAGCACGCGACCCGGCCACCCGGGACGCACTCGCCATCCTCGGTCGCGACCTCGGCACCGGCCTGGCGACGCTTGCGGCCGTGCTCGATCCGGCTGCCATCGTGCTCGGCGGCTACTTCGTGCCCCTGGGCGCCTACATCGTCCCCGCAGCCGGCGCCGTGCTCGCCGAGCGGCTCCCTTCGGCCTCGATCCACCTCCCGCAGATCCGGCTCAGCTCACTTGGCATCCATGCCGCAGCGCTCGGCGCTGCCGAGGACGCCCTCGCCGACGTCTACGACGGGACGCTGGCCCTCTAGCCGGCCAAAGCGGCGTCGACATCGAGGCAGGCCTCCGCGAGGCGGCCCACCGGGTCGGCCAGCAGCGGCTCGAACGCCAGCTCGGCGGCGCCGTGCAGCACGGAGTCGCGGCCGAGGCCGGGCAGCGTCACCAGGACCTGCTCACGGGGAGCGGCCAGCGCATGTACCTCGAGCGCACTCAGGACGTCCTGGCGCACCAACGGGAACAGCGAGCGCAGGTATCCGCCCAGCACCACGACCCGAGGGTTGAGCAGGTTGACCGCGCTCGCCAGCCCGCGACCGAGGTGCCGGCCGACGACGCGCAGCTCGGGCGTCGCCTCGTGCACGCCGGCCAGGAACTCCCCCAGCGCGCCGATCCGCTCCGGCGGGCACCCGACGGCCAGGGCGATCGCCGGGGCACCGATCTCGGTCTCCCAGCATCCGCGCGCACCGCAGTGGCACAGCTTGCCGTCGGTGAGGTACGGCATGTGCCCGATCTCGCCGGCGTAGCCGCCGGCACCCTCCAGCTTGCGCCCCGCGACGATGATGCCCGCACCCACGCCGACCTCACCGGAGAGATACACCAGGTCGTCGACGCCGACGCCCGCACCACGCAGGTGCTCGGCCAGCGCGCCGAGGTCGGCGTCGTTCCGCAGGACCGGCATCCCGACCGAGTCGATCAGCTCGGCGAGGATCTCGGCGAACGGCACGTCGCGCCACCCCAGGTTGGGTGCGAGTCGCACCATCCCGTCCTCAGCGCGGATGATGCCGGGCACGCCGACACCGACACCCACCAGCGCCGCTCCGGGCTCGACGTCGCGGACGACGAGCCGCATCAGGTCGACGACGGACGAGCTGATCGCCTCCGGGTCGTGATCGGGAGGCACCGGTCCGGTGGCCCGCGAGTGCATGACTCCACCGAGACCCACCCGGGCGACGGTCAGGCCGTCGACGCGAAGGTCGACCGCCAGCACGTACGCGCCGGGCCGTGGCCGGACGTCGACGGAGGGACGGCCCGCGGCGATCCGGGTCCCCGTGGGCTTGGCCTGGACGGCCAGGCCGAGGGACTCCAGCTCGGTCACCAGTCCGGCGATCGTGCTGCGGTTCAGACCCATCCGAGCCGTCAGCTCGGCACGGGAGATCCGGCCCGCGCGATGCACGTGCCCGAGCGCTGTGCCGAGATTGTGCCGGCGGACGTCCTCCTGATTGGTGCCGACCCCCGAGCGTCCGACGGTGGCCATGTCCTATCCCAGGCCCGCCGCAGAGCGCCGTCGGCGGGAGATCGCATCCACACTGGCCGCGAGCAGCAGCACGCCACCGGTGACGAGGAAGGTGATGTACGACGCCTGGGCGAGCAGCCCGAGGCCGTTGGCGATCGTGGCGATCACCAGACCACCGATGACCGCGTCGCTGGCCTTGCCCTTGCCGCCGAACAGGCTCGTGCCGCCGATGACAGCTGCGCCGACGGCGAAGAGCAACGTGTAGCTGCCGCCCGACGAGGTCGAGACCTTGCCGACGTAGGACGCCTGGACGATGCCGCTGAGAGCCGCCATCGATGAGCCGAAGACGAACACCGAGATGCGAATACGATCGACGTTGATTCCGGCGCGACGGGCTGCCTCGGGGTTGCCACCAACGGCGTAGACGTGCCGGCCCCAGCTGGTTCGACGGAGCATGAACGTCCAGAAGATCAGCAGCACGACGACCATCGGCAGGACGTACGGGATGCCCTGGATCGGGAAGTTCTCGTTGACGCTGCGGTTCTGGTTGAGCACGGTCGCCACGACCAGCAACGCGGCACTGACCGCGACGATCTGGGCGACGACGAGGGCCAGCGGCTGGTGCTGCAGGCCGAGCGAGACCTTGCGCCGGTGCTGCAGCAGCTTGGCGGCCGCGAACGCGACGATGATCACGACGACGCAGATCCAGCCCCACGTCACGCTCATGTTCTCGTTGGCGATGCCGCTGATGACATCCTGGGAGATGCGGATGGAGCCGCCCTCGCCGATCAGCCAGAGAGCCGCGCCCTGCAGCGCGAGGAAGTACGCCAGCGTCACGACGAACGACGGAATGCCGAGCTTGGCCACCAGGAGACCGATGGTCAATCCGATCGTCGCTCCGAAGAGCAGCGCCGCGAGCACGGAAACGACCCAGTTCTGGTTCTGCTCGACCATCAGGACACCCATGACGCACGCGGACACGCCGCCCGCGAAGCCGGCTGACAGGTCGATCTCGCCCAGCAGCAGGACCAGAACGAGCCCCATGGCGAGGATGATGATCGAGCCCGACTGGGTGAGCAGGTTGGCCATGTTGAGGTTCGACAAGAATCGGTCGTTGGCGAAGTTGAACACGATGAACAGCACGACGAGGCCGAGGATGGACGGCAGTGCGCCCATCTCTCCACCTCGTACGCGGCCGATGTAGGCCTGAACAGCCTCACCCAGGGTGTGGGTCTGGGTGAGGTCGGACGCGAAGCCCGCTTCCTCGGTGTCGTCGATGGTGTCGGTCATGATGTCTCCCGAGTCAGCCCGTGGTGGACGGTGCCGTGGCACCGCCGATGTCGGATGATTGCCCAGTCGTGATGAGCTCCACGACCTGGCGGGACGTGACGTCCTCCCGCGCGACGTCGGCGGCGACTCGGCCGAGATAGAGCGCCGTGATGCGGTCGGCGACCTCGAACACGTCGGTCAGGTTGTGCGAGATGAGGAGCACACCGACGCCGGAGTCGGCGAGCCGGCGCACCAGATCGAGCACCTGGCGAGTCTGCGCGACACCGAGCGCAGCCGTCGGCTCGTCGAGGAGCACGACCCGCGACTTCCACAGCACCGATTTGGCGATCGCCACGGTCTGCCGCTGGCCACCGGAGAGACTCACGACGGTCTGCCGTACGGACTTGACGGTGCGGACCGACAACGAGGTCAGGGCTTCGCGGGCCTTGGACTCCATCGTCGTCTCATCGAGCGCGATGCCGTTCTTCTTCTCCCGCCCGAGGAACATGTTCTCGACGATGTCGAGGTTCTCGCAGAGCGCGAGGTCCTGGTAGACGACCTCGATGCCGAGTGCGGCGGCGTCCTTGGGTCCGTGGACCGCGACGATCTCGCCGTCGAAGATGTACTCCCCGGAGTCGAAGGGGTGGATCCCGGCCAGGATCTTGACCACGGTCGACTTGCCGGCGCCGTTGTCGCCGACGAGCGCGGTGACCTGCCCGGGATGGATCGAGAGATCGACGTCATGCAGGACGTCGACGACGCCGAAGCTCTTGTTCACTCCTCGCAGCTGGAGGAGGGGGGCCGATTCGCTCATGGTGAGCCTTTCGAGGGTCCGAGATGGGTGGAAACGGCGTGGGGTGTGGCCCCCCGGCGGTGATTCGCCCGGAGGACCACACCCACGGCCGTCAGCTGATACCGGCGTCAGCGCACAACTTCTCGAACTTGCCGGTGCAGATGTCCTCAGCCTTCAGATCGCCCGCGTCGATGACCGCCTGAACGTTCGTCTTGTCGATCGCGACCGGGTCGAGCAGGACCGCAGGAACATCACGGCCACCCGTGGTGTCCTCGATGGTTCCGGTGGTCTCCGGCTTGTCACCCTTGACCATCGCGATCGCGGCGTCCGCGAGCGCGCCGGCCTGACCGATGGCGGACTTCGCGATCGTCATGCACTGGTCGCCCGTGAGGATGTTCTGCAGACCCTCAGGCGTGGCGTCCTGACCCGTGACCGGCACCTTCCCGTTCTGGCCGTTCTTCTTCAGGATCGAGATCACACCGCCCGCGAGGCCGTCGTTGGCCGCGTAGACGCCGTCGACCTTGCCGTCGACCTTGGTGTAGAGCTGCTCGAAGATCGTGACCGCCTTCTCGTTGTCCCAGTCCGGGACGGACTGCTCGGCCACGTTCTTGTAGCTTGTCACCTTGTCGAGGACGCTGTGCGCACCCTCGGAGAACAGCTTGGCGTTGTTGTCGGTCGGGGCACCGTTGAGGTAGATCAGGTTGGCATCCTTCTCGCCGAGGCACTTCTGCAGCCCCTCGCCCTGGAGCTTGCCGACGTTGTTGTTGTCGTAGGAGATGTAGACGTCGGCCGAGCCGCCCAGCGTGAGCCGGTCGTAGTCAATGGTCTTGACGCCCTGCTTGGCCGCCTTCTCCTCGATCGCCGCGCCCGAGTCGGAGTCGAGGTTGACGATCGCGAGGACCGTCACGCCGTCGGCGATCATGCCGTCCGCGATGGTCTGCATCCGATCGGCGTCGCCCTCGGCGTTCTGGATGTCGTACTCCACGCCGGCTTCCTTGAACGCCTTCGTCAGAGCCGGGCGATCCGCGCTTTCCCAGCGAACCGACGACTTCGTGTCGGGCAGGATGACGCCGATCTTGCCCTCGCCGCCCTCACCGCCGCCACCGTCGTCGCTGCCGCAGGCGCTGAGTGCGAGTGCCGCACTCATGGCAGTTGCCAGTACGAGTATGCGTGTCCGCTTCACACAGACCAGCCTCCCTATTTCCTCCAGTAGTGCGCCGGGGCCGACAGTGTTCGTCCTCGTGACGCGTTTGTTGTTTGCCACAACGTATACCGTGACCGGGGTCACGTCCAGCGTCTGGCACAACAAATTCCTGCAGGGCTACAGAGGGGTTTCAAGCGAGCTGATGCTGGAACGCGTACGCGGCCGCGGCCGTGCGGGAGGTGACGTTCGTCTTGCCGAAGATGTTGCTGAGGTGCCGGGCGACCGTCTTCTCGCTGAGGAACAGCTCGGCGGCGATCTGGGGGTTGGTGCGACCGGCGGCCACCAGTCGCAGCACCTCGATCTCGCGGGCCGTCAGCCCGTCCGGACGGCCTCCGCCGAGCATGCGCTCGACCTCGCCGCGTGCGGGGACGGCGCCGAGCTCATCGAAGGTCCGACCGGCCACGACGAGCTCTGCGCGGGCGGAGTCCTCGTCCCCCATCGCCCGGAACGCCTGCCCGATGCGGGCGCGGGCCCAGGCTGCCTGGTACCTGGCACCGAGGTCGAGCCAGGTTCGCCAGGCCTGGCGCAGATGGGGCAGCGCGGCAGCGGGATCGGGGCGGGCAAGGGCGACCGACCCCTGTGCGTACGCCGCTGCCGCGGACAAGGCCACCGATCCGAAGCCGGCAGCGATCCCTTCGAGCTCGTCGGCCGCGGCGGACGCAGCATCGAGGTCAGCGCCGGCGATGAGCACCTCCGCGGCGGCCGACAGCAGACGGCTTCGTTGCACGGGATCCGGTACCTCGTCGAGGATGCGGCGGATCGCCGCGAGGGCAGCGTCGATCCGCCCCTGCGCCAGCCAGAGCAACGTCAGGCCGGGCTGAGGGTCACGCCCCTGATCGGCCGCGGCATCGTAGGCCGCGGCGGCCGCGTCGACCTCACCTCGCAACCGGTGCAGCTCGCCACGTTCGTAGTGGACGTCGCCGATCGCGGATCCGAGGTTCTGGGCCTCGTAGCGTGCCTGGGCGAGCTCCAGCTCTTCGAGAGCGTCCGACCACGCGCCCTGGACACGCATGATCTGCGCGCGGTGCACAGCACACTGGCCGGTGTACGAGACCATCTCCGGTTGCTGCTCACACCACCGCGTGAGCAGTCGCGTCCAGTCGGACATGCGGCGCACGTCCTCGATCTCCAGGCAGGCGTCGATCATCGAGCAGTAGGTCATTCCGGCCATGATCGGAGAGACCTCCCCTGCTGCCACCCCGGCCATCGCCTCGTCCAGCAGGGCCAGTCCTTCCGACACTTGGCCGAGATACATCAGCATCCGGCCCTGACAGACCAGGCCGATGGCGATGAGGTCGGGCTCGTGGTGACGCCGGCCCGCCTCCGCGACCTCCACGGCCAGGGCGAGGCCCTCCGGCAGGTGGCCGCTGAAGACCTGCTGGAACATCCGGTGCATCCGCAGGTACCCCTGCTCGGCGACGTCGTCTGGTTCGGACTCCAGCAGGCGAGCGGCCCGCTCTCGCCAACCGCCTCCCCCGGCGGCGTTACCGGAGTTGTTGAGCACGAAGGTCAGCCACAAGGCGTCGCGCGCCGCGGCCAGCTGCTCGCCGGCGTCGAGGTGCACCTGGAACGCCTGCTGCAACGCGCGGATGCTCATCTCCCAGTCCCCGACGAGGTACGCCGCAGTCCACAACGCGTGCAGATCGGCCGAATCCAGCGCCGCCACGTCCGGTGTCGACAAGCGGACGAGAGCGGCGCGCCATTCGTGCCGGTCGAAGGCCTCGCGCCCCTGGATGAGCTCGTCGACAATGTCCACCGCAACCTCCAACCGCAGGCTACGCCCGGCATCCCGCGGTCAGATAGTGCTGACCGCGGGAGCCTTGCGCGCGGTGGTGCGCGCGGCGATGTGGTCGGCGACGAAGGCCGCGTCCCGTCCGGCACCGGCGATGAGCATCGACGCGGCGGCGTACTGGAAGCCGAGTCCACAGAAGTACAGGCCCGGTGACGCGTCCACGACGCCACGCATCTCCTTCGGCCAGCCGTCCTCACCGAAGACTGGAACATCGATCCATCCATAGGCCTGCCGAAACCCGGTGCACCACACCACGTTCGTCACGTCGGCCACGCGTCCGCCGTCCAGGACCGGGAGGCCGTTCTGCACGCCGACGACCCGCTCGTGCAGCCGCTCGACGCCGCGCGCGAGCAGGTCGGACCGTTTGACGCGCAGCATCGGGCCGCCGTGCAGCCGGAACTCGTTCATCTCCTTGCGGCCCATAGGGGTGCGGCGGGTCAGCACGTGCTTGAAAACGAACAGCACGGCGGGAAAAACGACCTTGAACATCGGAGAGTCCAGCCGGGCAGGGATCTGGCCGGGGTCGCGTCCACTGAGGATGGTGCTGTGGTCCGTGGCCACTTCATACGCCACATCGGCGCCCGAGTGGGAACCGCCGACCACGAGCACCGGGCCGTCGCGGAGCTGCGCGGGCCGGCGGTACTCGCTGGAGTGCAGCTGCATGATCATCGGATCGAGCTCGTCGGCGAAGTCGGGGATGTAAGGGGTTCGGCCGAACGTCCCGGTGGCGACGACGACGTTGTCGGCGAAGATCGTGTGCTCGCCGCACGTGGCCGCGTAGCCGTCGCCGTGGGCGGCCAGGCGGTCGACGCGGGTGTTCAGGCGAATCGGTAGGTCGAAGTGCTTGGCGTAGGACTCGAGATAGTCGGCGACGTCGTCCTTTCCGGGGAAGGACCACGGCGGCGCTGGGAACGGAAGTCCGGGCAGCCCGTCGTGCTTCGCCGGGCTGTACAGCTTCAGGCTGTCCCACTGCCGTCGCCAGCCGTCGCCGAGGCGTTCGTTGGCGTCCAGCACCAGGCATTCCCGACCACCGCGCCGCAGGTGGTACGCCGTGCTGAGCCCGGCTTGGCCGGCTCCGATGATCAGGGTTTCGATGTGTTCGACAGTCATGATGACCTCCAGTGATGAGGCCTCCGACGCTAGGAACCGTGGGGCTGACGCCGCATCGGGCGATCCGCCCATTCGTGATCTCGACGTATGGGTGAGATGGCGCATACGCGGAACCCGGGTCGGTTCAGGGTCCTCACCGATACACCCCAGCTGGGCCGGGAGGCATCATCGATGCCATGGCAACCTTGACGCGATCGAACAACCGCATGATCGGTGGTGTCTGTGCCGGCATCGCCGAGCGGTACGGCTGGAAGACCCGAAACGTCCGGATCGGGTTCGTGCTGTCCGGCATCCTCCCCGGACCCCAGTTCGTGATCTATCTCCTGCTGTGGGCCGTCCTGCCGAAGCCCCCGGCCACGCCCTGACGCTCAGTCGATCAGGCTCCGCAAGACGTACTGCATGATGCCGCCGTGGCGGTAGTAGCTCGCCTCGCCCGGGGTGTCGATCCGGACCACGGCGTCGAACTCCACGTCGTCGGCCTTGACCGTGACGGTCCGCGGGGTGTCGTCGTCGTTCATCGCGGTGATGCCGGTGACCTCGAACGTCTCCTCGCCGGTGAGGCCGAGCGACTCTGCGTTCTCGCCCTCCGGGTACTGCAGCGGCAGCACACCCATGCCGATGAGGTTCGATCGGTGGATGCGCTCGTACGACTCGGCGATCACGACCTTCACGCCCAGCAGCGCCGTGCCCTTGGCCGCCCAGTCGCGAGAGGAGCCTGAGCCGTACTCCTTGCCGGCCAGCACTACGAGCGGCACGCCCTCGGCGATGTACTTCTCCGACGCCTCGAACACCGTGGTGACGTCGCCGTCACCGATCAGGTCGCGGGTGTAGCCACCCTCGGTGCCGGGGGCCATCTGGTTGCGGAGGCGGATGTTGGCGAAGGTGCCGCGGATCATCACCTCGTGGTTGCCGCGGCGCGAGCCGTAGGAGTTGAAGTCACGTGACTCCACACCGTGCTCGCTCAGGTATGCGCCCGCCGGACTGTCCTTCTTGATCGCTCCGGCCGGGGAGATGTGGTCGGTGGTCACCGAGTCGCCGAGCTTCAGCAGCACCCGTGCGCCGGAGATGTCCTCGACCGGCGACGGCTGCAGCTCCATGCCGTCGAAGTACGGCGGCTTGCGGACGTACGTGGAGTCGTCGTCCCAGGCGAACGTGTCGCCCTCGGGTGTCTCGAGGTTCTTCCACTGCTCGCCGCCGGCGAAGACGTCCGCGTACTCCCTGGTGAACGTCTCGGGGTCCATCGACGCGGCGATGACGTCTTCGACCTCCGTCGGCGTCGGCCAGATGTCCTTCATGAAGACGTCGTTGCCGTCAGTGTCCTGACCCAGCGGCTCCTCCAGCAGGTCCAGATCCATCGACCCCGCAAGGGCGTACGCCACGACCAGCGGCGGCGAGGCGAGGTAGTTCATCTTGACGTCGGGGTTGATGCGTCCCTCGAAGTTGCGGTTGCCCGAGAGCACTGACACCACGGCCAGGTCGCCCTCGTTGACCGCGGCGCTGACCTCCGGGATGAGCGGGCCGGAGTTCCCGATGCACGTCGTGCATCCGTAGCCGACGAGGTTGAACCCGAGCTTGTCGAGGTACGGCGTGAGGCCGGACTTCTCGTAGTAGTCGGACACCACCTTCGAGCCGGGCGCAAGGGTGGTCTTCACCCACGGCTTGCGGGTGAGGCCCTTCTCGACCGCCTTCTTGGCAAGGAGGGCGGCGCCGATCATCACCGAGGGGTTGGAGGTGTTGGTGCAGGAGGTGATGGCCGCGATCGTCACGGCGCCGTGGTCGAGCTCGAACTCGGTGCCGTCCTCGAGAGTGACGCGCTGCGGGTTGCTCGGACGCTTGCCGTCGGCCGGGGCCGTGGTGAGATGCGGGCCGTGCCCGTTCTTGCCGTTGTTGGAGCTGCTGGGCGGGTCCGACGCCGGGAACGACTCCTCGACCGCCTCGTCGTACGCGCCGATCCCCTGCTCCTCGTCGCTACCGACGTAGTCGGCCAGAGCCCCGCGGAAGCTGCTCTTCGCCTCCGTCAGCGACACCCGGTCCTGAGGGCGCTTGGGTCCGGCGATCGAGGGGACGACGTCGGAGAGGTCGAGCTCGAGCTTCTCGGAGAACCGCGGCTCCTGGTAGTCGGCCGAGCCCGGGTCGTGCCACATGCCCTGAGCCTTGGCGTACGCCTCGACGAGCGCGATCTGATCGTCGCTGCGGCCGGTGAACTTCATGTACTTGGTGGTCTCGTCGTCGATCGGGAAGACCGCGATAGTGGAGCCGTACTCCGGGCTCATGTTGCCGATCGTGGCCCGGTTGGCCAGCGGCACTGCGCCGACCCCGTCACCGTAGAACTCGACGAACTTGCCGACGACGCCGTGCTCGCGCAGCATCTCGGTGATCGTGAGCACGAGGTCGGTGGCGGTGGCACCCTCGGGCAGCTCGCCGCTCAGCTTGAAGCCGACCACGCGCGGGATCAGCATGCTGATCGGCTGGCCGAGCATGGCCGCCTCGGCCTCGATGCCGCCCACGCCCCAGCCGACGACACCGAGGCCGTTGACCATCGTGGTGTGCGAGTCGGTGCCGACGCAGGAGTCCGGATACGCAACGGTGGTGCCGTTCTCGTCGCGGGTGAAGACCACGCGGGCCAGGTGCTCGATGTTGACCTGGTGCACGATGCCGGTGCCCGGCGGCACGACCTTGAAGTCGTCGAACGCGCCCTGGCCCCAGCGCAGGAACTGGTAGCGCTCGCGGTTGCGCTCGTACTCGATCTCGACGTTGCGCTCGAACGCCTCGGGGGTGCCGAAGACGTCGGCGATGACGGAGTGGTCGATCACCATCTCGGCCGGGGCGAGCGGATTGATCTTCGTCGGGTCGCCGCCGAGGTCGGCCATGGCCTCGCGCATGGTGGCGAGGTCGACGACGCAGGGCACGCCGGTGAAGTCCTGCATGATGACCCGAGCCGGGGTGAACTGGATCTCGGTGCTTGGCTCGGCGTCGGGATCCCAGCCCGCGAGGGCCTCGATGTCGGCCTTCGTGATGTCGGCGCCGTCCTCGGTCCGCAGCAGGCCCTCGAGCAGCACCTTCAGACTGAACGGGAGTGTGTCGACGTCGAGCCCGTCGCCGGTGACCTGATCGAGGCGATAGATCTCGAACGACTCCCCACCGACCTCGAGGGTGTCCTTGGCGTGGAAGCTGTCGACGGCCATGTTCTTCTCCTTCGCGCTGTCAGGCCCATCCTGCCCAGCGGGGGTGCACGACGCCATCGCAGGGTGTCCTTCGTCGCGTCACGGGCAAAGTATCTTGATATCAAGATACATGGCTCGCGGCAGAGCGAAGCGTCAGGAGAGCTCGGCGAACTGCCAGAGCAGGTGCCAGGAGAACGCCACGTGTGTCATCGCGACCACCGCCACCCCGAGAACCCCGGCCACGTCGAGCGCCACCAGTGCACGACGCCGTCCGGGACGCGTCGTCGCGTCGGCGCCGGTGGCCCGCACCACCTTCGTGCGCAGCAGCCAGTCGGCCAGGCCGCGTTCGGTGGGCAGCAGCAACGGCACCAGGATGACGATCAGCGCCAGGTAGGCGAAGGCTCCGATGTGCCACGCCTCCGGAGTCGCGCTGCGCAGCACGGTCGGCAGCCCGATCGGGATCGCGGCGGCGGCGAGGTCGAGCAACACCACCATGATCAGGCCACGCAGCAGTCCCCTGACCACGCCGGACGGAGCGCCGTCGCCGCGATCGACGACCGCGATGCCGCAGCGGTGCTTGCCGATGCTGTGGCCGCGCACGCCCTGGCGGTAGCCGTTGTTCCAGAGCAGGAACAGCTCCCCCGCGATCAGCCCGCTGAGCAGCAGGCCGTCGGAGAGGCCGATGGACCAGTAGTCGGCGAGACCGTCGACGATGACACGACCGACGGCATACACCGCGGCGCCGATGCTGAAGGCCAGGCAGAACAACAACGCGTCCTGTCCCAAGGCATCCCGCCGCAACTCCCGCACCGTCCTGAACTCGGACATGCCCTCACTGTGTCGCGATGACGAGGGCGATACAAGCACCGCGCCATCCTTCTCCTGCCGCGTCATCGCATCGACCCGACGTAGCGGATCGCCGCCCGGCCGTCGCGCACCCGGTCCTCCCAGGTGATGCCGGCTGCACCGAGTACCGCGCCGGCCGCCGCGAGGAGGGTCCATCGCGGTACGGCGAGGGCGACCGGCCCCAGGTTGGCCAGCGTGAGGGCCGCCAGCACCAGTGCGCCGGCGACGAACGGCACCTGCCATCGACGCCATGTGCCGACCGTGAGCGCGAGTGCTGCGCCGATGCCGAGCAGCAGCGCGCGCAGGCTCGTCGGTTCGTCGAGCGCGTACGGCAGGCTGGGCAGCATCGCCCGTGGCCACCCCCGGGAGCAGCGCCCGGACTGATCCCGGCCCGTCCGCATCGCGCATGGCCCAGAGCCCGACGGCCAGGAGGAACACCGCGAACGGCAGCGTGTACGCCTCCACGACGTCGACGTCGCTCGCGGCCAGACGGAGCACATAGGCGACACCGAGCAGTCCCGATCCGACCCAGCGGTACCAGGCTCGCCGGGGCGACGTCAGTCCGAGCACCACCACCCCGGCGCCGGCGATGGTCCAGGCGAGCGACGCGAAACCGAGCGTCGAGACGACGCCGCCGACGACGAGGCCCGCGAGTCCCAGGACGGTCGAGGCCGATTCGACGGCGACGTGCGTCAGGTCGCCCCGGACGGCGAACAGCGACGCCGCCAGTCCCACCAACCCGGCGACCACGAGTGCGAGCGCGGTCCAGCGGTCGTCGCCGTCGATCATCTCCAGGGCGGGCAGCACGGTCGCCAGCCCCCATGCAGTGCCGGCGAAAGCGGTCGCGAGGCGCAGCGCGACGATGCCGGTGCGGAAGGCAACCGCGCCGAGGACGAGGGCGGCGGCCGGCCAGACGATGACCGCGGCCGGCCATGACGACAGGGTCGAGAGTGGCGCCGCTGCGACCGCCGCCGGGCCCACCCACTGCCATCGGTGGGGCACACCGGATGGCGCCATGGAGAGCACGGCACCACCGGCCACCAGTGCACCACCGATCGCGACGGCGGGGAGGTCGACCGCCGCTGCCGCGGAAACGGCACCGAACACGGCGGTGCAGACGGCGGCGGGGTGCAGATGGGCGCGCAGATTCGCTGACTCCGGCCAGCGACGCCCGCCGGCCAGCGCGGTGGCGAGACCCGCGGTCACGACCAGGGCGACCCACCACGGTCCGACCTCGGGCGCATCATCCGGGCGCAGCCGGGTGAGGAGATGGTTGGTGCGGTCGGCGGAGGCGCCTTCGACGAACGGCCGCCAGGAGCCTGCCGAGCCAGGGTGCCGACGCAAGCGCGAGCCCGGCCGTCCCGAGGGCCACGCACAGGCGGGCACCGCGGAACCAGTCGTTCTCGCGCGCGATCACCCACGCGGCGGCGCCCACGAGACCGGCCACCGCCAGGTATCCGCCGCGCTCGGGAAGTGCGTCCTCGATCGGCAGGATCACCAGCGTCCCGGCTCCGGCCACAGCTATCGCCGAGGCGCCCCACCGGATTCGGGCGACGAACTGGCCACTGACCACCGCCGTGAGCACCACCAGCAGCAGCGGTAGCCCGTGTGCGTCGAGGACCAGGTCACGCACCGACGGCTGCTCGACGGCGTCGCCGACGGCGAGACCGATGGCGAACAGTCCGTAGAAGACCGCCCCCGCCACAGCGATCCACCAGCCCACTCGAGCCCCACCGCGACGCAGGACAAGGGCCGCGACCATCGCGACAGCGGTCGCCAGCGCAGCGGGCCAGAAGTCGGAGCCAGCGATCTCGTCGGAGAGCTCGGCCGCCAGGCCTCCGGCCGCGACCCAGGATGCGGCGCCGGCGACGATCGACGGCGCCAGCAGCTCCTTCGACAGGTGACGACGACCCGACGCCACGACGACGAGCACGGCGCCGATCACGATCAGCGCCCACACTGCCGCCGACACCCCGAACGGCCAGGTGTCGAGCCCGGCCAGTCCCTGGCCGCGGGCGGCGAACCAGTCGAGCGTCAGCAGCCCGAAGAACACCGACCACACCGCCTCGGCGGACGCCCGCAGGCCGCGCCGGGTGACGAGCCACCCGAGGACGCCGATCAACGCTGTGACCGCGAGCAGCGCGAGCGCCCGGCCGAGGACACCCAACGACCCCCATGACACGGTGATGAAGATGGTGCCGGCGACCAGGATCAAGCCTGCGCCGAGGGCGAGGAGCACCGACCCGGCGGAGACCGAACGCTTGCGTGGCGGCTGAGCAGCGACGGGAGGGTGCTGCGGTGGCGCCGTCGCCGAGCTCGGATCCGGGCGGACATCGGCAGCGACTGGTGCGGACTGCAGGCTGCGCGCGCGGTCGATCCACTGGTCGGCGACCACGAGCGCTTGCCAGGCCTGCTGGACCTCGTGGGAGGTGAGGTCGAGCCCACAGTGCGGGCAGCTGGTGGCGGTCTGGATCTGACCTCGGCAGCTCGGGCAGACGCCGGCGTCAGCGAACTTCATGTGCTCACTGTGGAGCATTCAGCGGGGCACGAGCGTCGCGACACACTCGACGTGGTGCGTCATGGGGAAGAGCGCGAAGGCCCGCAGGGTGTCGAGCCGATAGCCGAGGTCGGCGAAGGCGGCGAGATCACGGGCGAGGGCGGCAGGGTCACAGGCCACGTAGACCACCCGACGTGGAGCGAGCGCCGCGATGCCCGCCACCGCACGCTTCGCTCCGGTGCGCGGCGGATCGAGCACCACGACGTCGGCTGACCCGACCTGCTCCGAACGAAGTGCATGCTCGACCGTCGCAGCCACCAGCCGGACCTGGGGCCGGTCGTGCAGGTTGCGGCGGGCGTCCCGGGCCGCCTGCCGGTCGGACTCGACGCTCATGACCGTGCCCTGTTCCCCGACGGCATCGGCGAGGAAGGACGTGAAGAGTCCGACGCCCGCGTAGAGATCGACGACGGCGTCGCCGCTGCGGACCTGTGCCGCCGCCAGGACCGAGTCGACCAGGGTGACCGCTGCGGCCGGGTGCACCTGCCAGAATCCCGAGCCGGACACCCGCATCTCGATGTCGTGGACGCGCTCGGTGAGCGAGCCGCGGCCGCCTCGCACCGTCCCGTCCACCGCAACCACGCCGTCGACCTGGCTCTCGACCTCGTCGGGGATGGTGGCGTCGGTGACGAGGAGCCGCTCGCCGGTCGAGGACACGATCGCCTCCACCGACTCCGCGTCCCAGCGTCGGTCGAGCACCCGTGGCAGGCCGGGATGCGCGATCAGGCACTCCTCGAGCGGCACGACCTCATGGGACCGATGACGACGCAGCCCGGCTTGTCCTTCGTCGTCGACGGAGAACGCGACTCGCGTCCGCCACCCGAGGTCGTCCGGCTCGACCGCCTCGACCTCGCCCTCCCAGGACAGGTGGGCCAGCCGGTCGAGCTGCTCACGCACGACGGCGGTGAGCAGCCGACGCTGGCCGGCGGGCGAGACGTGCTGGAAGTCGCACCCGCCGCAGTCACCGGCGTACGGGCACGGGGCGGGCACCCGGTCGGGGGCGGCCTCGAGGACCTCGACCGCGTCCGCGCGGAGGAACCGCTTGCTGCGTTCGGTGATGGCGATGCGCACGCGTTCGCCGGGCAGAGTGTGCCGGACGAACACCACCTGCCCGTCCAACCGCGCCACACAATGGCCCCCGTGGGCGACGGTGCCGATGTCGACGACCGGCAACTCGTCAACCACGACGGCCCCGGCGCCCCCCGCGCCCGCCAGGGCGCAATCCAGCAGAGCGCCCGCCAGGGCGCCATCCAGCAGAGCGGGCGACGGGACCCACGTCGACGACCGGCAACTCGTCAACCACGACGGCCTCGGCGCCCACCGCGCCCGCCAGGGCGCAATCCAGCAGAGCGGGCGACGGGACCCACGTCGTCGACGGGCAACCCTTCTGGTCCCTCGCTCACTGGGGCCCGCGGACTCCACGACGGACATCACCCGGTGCCGGACGCTCCTCGCGCAACTTCGCAGCACCGGCGGAGCGGAGCTGGTACGGGACGCTGGTCACCATCACGCCGGGCATGAAGAGCAACCGGCCCTTGAGCCGTAGAGCGGTCTGGTTGTGCAGCAGCTGTTCCCACCACCGTCCGACGACGTACTCCGGGATGTAGACGGTGACCACGTCGCGTGGGCTGCTCTTGCGGATCTCCTTGACATACCGCACGACCGGCCGCACGAGCTCTCGGTACGGGGACGAGATGATCTTCAGGGGCACCGGGATGTCGAGCTCACTCCATCGCTCCCGCAGGGCGGCCGACTCTCCCGGATCGAACTCCACGTACAACGCCTCCAGCGTGTTGGGGCGGGAGACCCGGGCGTAGGCGAGGGCGCGCATGGTCGGCTTGTGGATCTTGCCGACGAGCACCACGGCGTGAACCCGGGAGGGAAGCATGGAGTCGGCTTCCTCGAAGTCGAGCTCGTCGGCCACGAGATCGTAGTGGCGGCGGATGGTGCGCATCACGACGAAGAGCACAGCCATCGCCGTGATCGCGATCCACGCGCCGTGGGTGAACTTGGTGATGAGCACGACGATCAGCACGGTGCCGGTGACGAGCGTGCCGAAGGCGTTGATGGCCCGGCTGCGCTGCATCGCGAGGCGGCTGGCCCGGTCGGTCGTCGTGGCCAGGAGCCGCGTCCAGTGTCGGACCATGCCGGTCTGGCTGAGCGTGAAGGAGACGAACACCCCGACGATGTAGAGCTGGATGAGGCGGCTGACCTCGGCGTCGAAGGCGACGATCAGGACGATCGCGAAGAAGGCCAGCATGAGGATGCCGTTGCTGAAGGCGAGCCGATCTCCGCGGGTGTCCAGTTGGTGTGGCATGTAGCCGTCGCGCGCCAGGATCGATCCGAGGACCGGGAAACCGTTGAAGGCGGTGTTGGCGGCCAGCATCAGGATGAGCCCGGTGGCGACGGTCACCAGGAAGAAGCCCACGGTGAAGTCGTCGAAGATGACGCGGGCGAGCTGCCCGACGATGGGGTCCTGGTGGTAGTCCGGACCCACGAGCGAACCGTCCGGGAGCCGCAGCTGTCGCTCCGGGTCCTCGGCGACGCGCACGTTGATCAGGTTGGCGAGGATGACGATCGAGAGCGCGAGCGTGGTGGCCACCGCCCCCAGGATGAGCAGCGTCGTCGCCGCGTTGCGCCCCTTCGGCTTGCGGAACGCCGGCACTCCGTTCGCGATCGCTTCGACGCCGGTGAGCGTGGCGCATCCGGAGGCGAACGCGCGGAGCAGCAGGAAGGCGAACGCGAGCCCCGACAATCCGGCCATGAACGGTTCGTCGGGAATGATCTTCAGGTCGGCCGTCGGTGCGTCCGGCAGGCCTCCGCCGAGGAACTCCCGCGTGAAGCCCCATGCCGCCATCGCCAGCATCGAGACCATGAAGAGGTAGGTGGGCAGGGCGAAAGCGGTGCCGGACTCACGCACACCACGCAGGTTCATCGCCGTCAGGAAAACCACTGCGAGAACCGCGACCAGTACTTCGTGACCTCGTGCGGCCGGCAGGACGGTGGCCGCGTACTGCGAGGCAGAGGAGATCGACACCGCGACGGTCAGCACGTAGTCGACCCACAGGGCACTCGCCACGCCGAGGCCCGCCGTGGAGCCGAGGTTGGTGGTGGCGACCTCGTAGTCGCCGCCGCCGCTCTGGTACGCCTGCACGTTCTGCCGGTACGACGCCACCACCACCAGCAGCACGAAGGCGATGAAGATGCCGATCTTCCACGAGTAGGTGTAGGCGCCGACTCCAGCGGCCGACAACACCAGGAAGATCTCGTCCGGGGAGTAGGCCACACTCGACAACGGGTCGCTCGCGAACACCGGCAGCGCGATGCGCTTGGGGAGCAACGTCTCGCCCAGCTGGGTGCTGCGGAGCTTGCGACCGACCACTGCACGTTTGGCGACGTCGACGATGCCCACGCCGATGATCGTAGACCCGCCCGGACGGTGCGACGGTGGTGCCTCGTGCGGTGTAGCGTCGCGTGCGTGCACATCGTGATCATGGGGTGCGGACGCGTCGGCGCCACCCTCACGCGCTACCTGGAGAAGCGGGGCCACACCACCGCGGTCATCGACTCGAACCCTGATGCCTTTCGCCGCCTCGGCCCGAACTTCAGCGGCATCACCGTCACCGGCATGGGCTTCGACCAGGGCGTCCTCGAGCAGGCCGGCATCGAGAAGGCGGACGGGTTCGCCGCGGTCTCGAGTGGCGACAACTCCAACATCATCTCGGCCCGCGTGGCTCGGGAGCAGTTCGGCGTGACCAACATCGTCGCCCGCATCTACGACCCGGGCCGCGCCGAGGTCTACGAGCGGCTCGGCGTTCCCACGGTCGCGACCGTCCCATGGGCTGCCGACCAGGTGCTCCGGCGCCTGCTTCCCGCCGGCCACGAACCGGTCTGGCGGGACCCGTCGGGTGAGCTCCGCCTCGAGAGCATCGTCGCCCCCTCGGCCTGGATCGGTCAGGAGATCAGCCAGCTCGAGACCCACGCCGACGTCCGCGTGGCCTACCTGACCCGGCTCGGCGCCGGACTCATCGCGCACAGCGACACCGTGATCCAGGAAGGCGACATGCTCAGCGTCTTCATGCGCGAGGACACGGCCGACGAAGCTCACTCCGCCCTGGACGCCGGACCGCAGGAGGAGCACTGATGAGGGTCGCCATCGCCGGAGCCGGAGCGGTCGGACGCAGCGTTGCCCTCGAGCTCATCGACAACGGGCACGAGGTGCTGCTCATCGACAAGGCACCCGCGTCGATCCGCGCCGACCTGGTGCCCGACGCCCAGTGGTTGCTGGCCGATGCCTGCGAGCTGTCGTCGCTGCAGGAAGCCCAGCTGGAGACGTGCGATGTCGTCATCGCGTCGACGGGCGACGACAAGGCGAACCTCGTCATCTCGCTTCTCGCCAAGACCGAGTTCTCCGTGCCACGCACCGTCGGGCGGGTCAACCACCCCAGCAACGAGTGGCTGTTCAACGAGTCGTGGGGCATCGATGTTTCCGTGTCGACGCCGCGGATGATGTCGGCACTCGTCGAGGAGGCCGTCTCGGTCGGCGACCTGGTGCGGTTGTTCACGTTCCGGCAGAGCAACACCAACCTCGTCGAGCTCACGATGCCGGGCGACTCGCCGTTCATCGGGCGCCGGGTCAGCGAGGTGCCGTGGCCGGACGACGTGGTGCTCGTCGCCATTCTGCGCGACAACACCATCCAGACTCCCGACAGCGACCGGTCACTGGAGTCAGGTGACGAGCTGCTGTTCGTCACCCCGCAGGATGCCGAGGACCAGCTCAGCCAGCTCCTCTCCCCCAAGAAGGCGTCTTAAGCCGGTTTCGCTTCCGGCTCGATCGGCGTCCGGTTGCGGCTCAGCAGCCAGGCCATGGCGGCGAACGACGCGATCTGCAACGGCCAGCCGAGGATCACCTTGGCGGTGCCGAGCAGCGCGATGTGGTCGCCGAGGTAGAGGGGGTACTGCACGAGCACACGCAGGATGCACGGCGCTGCGAACAGCCAGGTCAGCTGGGTGCACAGCCGGACGATGCTGCGGTCGTCATGCCATCTGGTGGGATCGCCGGTGATGCTGCCGATCATGAATCCGACCAGCGGCCAGCCCACGAGGATCGACAGCACGAACACCGTCGCGTACGCCCCGTTGTAGAGGATGCCGGGCAGGAAGACGTCGCGAGCCTCCCCCGACCGCGACGCGAACAGGGCCGCGATGCCGATGCCGATGAGCGCGTTCAGCACGAACTGGACGGTGCTGCGCTGCGCCAGCCGGACGGCGAGCAGGAGCACCGTCGCCACGATGCTCACGATCAAGGAGAGTCGGAGCTCGTGGGTGCTGACGAACATCACCGTGAAGAGCACGGTGGGAACCGCGCTCTCGACGATGCCGCGACGGCCGCCGAGGGCCTCGGACAGCTTGGCTCGGACGAGCTGCTCGACGGTCTCGTGCGTCGTCGTCATGCCTCGAGCTCGTAGGAGGGGTTGTAGACCACCCGCTCCTCACCCCGCTTGCCGATCCGGCCATGTGCCGTGAGCCGGCGTCCGGCTTCGACGCCCTCGATGGTGCGCCGGCCGAGCCAGATCAGCGTGAGCACGTCCGACCCGTCGTAGAGCTCGGCCTCGAGGGCGCTGATGCCGCCGATGGGACGGAGGGTGACCGACCGCAGGGTTCCGTGCACCGTACAGACGCACCGGTCGGGCTGCGTCTTGATGAGGGAACAGCCGGCCTTCGCGGCGTCCTCCTGAAGCTCCCCGGCCTCCTGGTGCTCGGTCGAGAGCCGTTCCAGGGTTCGGGTGAACAGTCCGGTCATGTCTCCAGTGTAGGTCGCACCGGAGGGTCACACGGGTAGTCGGGGTCTCTGGAGGCTGACGCGTGCGATCGGCCGTCGATGCCTATCCGGACCGGTCGGGATCCTCGACGGGCTGGAGGTCCTCCCCGATGGTGAGCAGCAGTGCCTCCCGAGGAGCGCGCGGCTCGTCGCCGCGCACCACGACGACGTCTCGGAGCGCCTGCATCAGCAGACTGTCGTCGTCGGGCTCGAGGGCGTCCTGGCCGAGGAAGGTCGCCCGGAGCATCCAGCGAGGCCCCTCGATGCCGAGAATGCGGGTCGGCCGTGAGCCCTTCTCACCGTCGGGCAGGGTCACCGGAACGTCGATGCGCAGCTCGGGGCCGAACGCCCCGTCGACCGTCTCGGCCCGGCCGTCGAGACGGTCGGCCTCCTCCGTCAGGTCGGCTCGCACGGCGTCCCACAACCCACCCGAGCGGGCGTCGGCGAAGGCACGGAGCTCGAGTCCGGAGTCCTCGGTGACCAGCAGGACCGACCCGATCGTGCCTTGCTCGTCGTCGGTCGGTATCTGCAGGTTGAACCCTGGACGCCCGCGAACGAGCAGCGAGCCGAAGTCCAGATAGGCCGGGTCGTCGCCGACGTCCTTCTCGGCGGCGTCCCACGGCCCCTCGGCGCGCGCTTCCCGAGCCTCGGGCTCGGATGGTTCGTCGACGTCCGTCGAACCGGACTCCGCGTTCGCGTTGCGGCGTCGGCGCATTTCAGGCGTCCTCGCGGACACGGTCAGCGGCTGCATGCCCGCCAGTCGAGCCATATCCACCCGCACCGCGCTCGGAATCGGGCAGCTCGTCGACCTCGACGAACGCTGCCTGCTCGACCCTTTGGACGACGAGCTGGGCGATGCGGTCGCCGCGGGAGATGGAGATGGGCTCGTGCAGGTCGTGGTTGACGAGCAGGACCGCGATCTCGCCGCGGTATCCGGAGTCGATCGTGCCGGGTGTGTTGACGACGGACAGCCCGTGCTTCAGGGCGAGGCCAGACCGCGGATGCACGAACGCCGCATAACCAGGGGGCAGCGCGATGGCGATGCCGGTCGGCACCAGCGCTCGCTCGCCGGGGGCCAGGGTGACGTCCACCGTCGTGAGCAGATCGGCTCCCGCATCGCCTGGCTTGGCATAAGCGGGCAACGGGAGGCCGGTGTCCAGACGCGTGATGCTCACCTCGACCATGCGCGCGACGATACCTGCGTCCGGCAGGGTGCACCGATGGGGCAGTCTGGGGACATGGACACGTACCGCGAGCGGCTGGTCGCTCCGCCGTCGTGGTGGGCTGTCGCGGTCGGCATTCGCCCTGATCTGTGGCTGGCTGATGCTGGTCGCCACCGGTTCGTTCATCGCGATCGGCACCACCGTGGTCGCCACCGTGGTGGCGATGGGCCTGGTGTGGAGCTACGGATCGGTCGTCGTCGAGGCCGGGCCGTCCGGCTTCCGCGTGGGTCCGGCTCACCTCCCGCCGGCGCATATCGGCGCGGTCGAGGTACTCGATCATCGCGGTTTCCGTGAGCAGCTCGGCACGCAGGCGGACGCCCGGGCCTGGCTGCGCACACGTCCCTACATCGAGGCCGGCGTCAGGGTGGAGGTGGCCGATCCGTCGGACCCGACCCCCTACTGGCTCGTGTCGAGCCGGCGTCCGCAGGCACTGGCCGCCGCCCTGCGCCAGACTGGTGTGGCACCGATCAGGAATGGAGAGGTCGAGGGTGGCCAAGAAGAAGAAGTCTGAGCCGGTCAAGTCGCCGAAGGGCGTCCCCGGCGGCAAGCGGGCCTGGAAGCTGATGGATCGCGGCGCGACCATCGGTGCCGCGCTGCTCGCTCGCCGTCTATCAGCACTCACCTGGCGGACGGCGACCCGTCGCAAGCCGCCGACGGACACGAACCATCCGGACAACGACGTCCGCGAGGTCGTGCTGTGGGCCGTGATCGGCGGCGCGATCGTCGAGCTCACCAGGACGATGGTCCACCGCGGAGCGGCGACCTACTGGGTGAAGTCCACCGGGCAGCTTCCGCCGGGCATGAAGTCGTTGAAAACCGTTGAACCGGACCCCGAAGAGTCCGGCCGCACGTTGAAGCGGAGGGTCAGCCTGCGCAATCGCGGCAGATGAGGACGCCCTTCTTCTCCGACGCCAGCTGGCTGCGGTGATGCACCAGGAAGCATGAGCTGCAGGTGAACTCGTCGGACTTCTTGGGCACGACCTGGACGGCCAGCTCCTCATGGGAGAGGTCGGCTCCGGGCAGCTCGAAGTTCTCGGCGGCTTCGGTCTCGTCTTCGTCGACCTTGCCCGAGCTCTTCTCGTGACGACGCGCCTTGAGCTCCTCGATGGAGTCCTCGGACTGCTCGTCCTCGGTCTTGCGAGGTGCGTCGTAGTCGGTAGCCATGTGCTCCTCCCAAGGGATGCACTCGTGTGCGGATCAACCGGCGCGATTGTGCCATACGGTGTCAAGCGCGCCGCACTCAGAACCCACAAGCACGAACGAGGGCGAAATATTCCTCTGCGACCGCGGGATGAGCGACCATCACGAGGCGTTCATCCGGCTCTCCGTTGAGCCCTGCAACCACGAGTCCGGCCTCGGTGGCGATGAGGCTTCCGGCGGCCCGGTCCCACGGCATCAACCCCTGCTCGACGAACGCGTCGAGACGTCCGGCGGCGACCTCGCACAGGTTGAGCGCCGCGGATCCGGAGCGGCGGATGTCGCGCACTTGCGGGAGCAGCTTGCCGACGGCAGCGGCCTGCACGACCCGGATCTCCGGGACGTAGTGGAAGCCGGTGCCGACAAGCAGCTGGGCGATGGCCGGCGGGTCCGGGGCGACCAGCCGATGGCGCTGGTCGCCGTCGAGCCGCCATGCACCCTCGCCACGCACTGCCGCCCACTCCTCGCCGGACGGGACGTTGACGACGTACCCCGCGACGATCGAGCCGCCCATCGCTGCCGCGATGGAGACGGCGTACGCCGGGATGTCGTAGACGAAGTTCACCGTTCCGTCGATGGGGTCGACGATCCATTCCACCCCGCTCGAGCCGGCGACGTCGTGACCCTCCTCGCCCACGAATCCGTCGTCCGGACGGCGAGCCAGAATCCTCTCCCGGATCAGCTCCTCGCAGGCTCGATCGATCTCGGTGACGGCGTCGGTCGGGCTCGACTTCGTGGCCGCGACGTCGACGCGGCCGGCCGGACGGCTGTGCCGCACGAACCCCGCGGCCTCCCGTCCGACCTCGCGGGCCAACGCGAGCAGGGCAGCACCGTCCACGTCGGGGGTCACGAGACGGTGGGCAGCGGCGACCGCAGGTTGGCGCAGCAGTCGACCGGGCACACGTCCAGGTTCGGCGGATGAGTGCCGACGGTGAGCCGCTCCGGACGCTCACCGCGCTCGACCGCGGCCCGCTCCAGGAGGAGGTCACGGATCATCGAGACGAAGGCAGGATGCTCGCTGGGTGTGTCGACCCGTTCGTATCGCAGCCCGAGCTTCTTGGCGGTGGCCGCTGCCTCGGTGTCCAGGTCGTAGATGACCTCCATGTGGTCGGAGACGAACCCGATCGGCACCACCACGACGGAGGCGACGCCTTCGGTGGCGAGATCCTGCAGATGGTCGTTGATGTCCGGCTCGAGCCAGCGCACGTGCGGTGATCCGGACCGTGAGCAGAACGCGAGGCTCCACTGCTCCGCACCGGCACCGTGGGCCACCAGCGAGGCGACCTCGTCATGCTGGCGACGGTAGGCGTGCCTTCCGGGCCCTCCACTCGCCTCGTCCATCGCCTCGGGAATCGAATGGGTGACGAAGACGACGTGAGTGCCGGCCGGCGCCTCGGTGAGCGCCGTGGAGGTGGCCTCCACGAACGGCGTCACGAAGCCGGGGTGGTTGAAGTAGTAGCGCAGACGCGTCAGCGCGACGTCGAAGCCGGCGCGGGCGTCGTAGAGGTCCTCGCGGTACTGGCGGCATCCGGAATACGAGGAGTAGGCGCTCGTGACGAAGTAGGCGGCGTTGGTGATGCCGTCGTCGGACATCTGGTGGACGGCGTCGCGCAGGTACGGATCCCAGTTGCGGTTGCCCCAGTAGACCGGCAGATCGATGTCGTGCTCGGCGAAGTCCTTGCCGATCGCCTCGACGAGCTCGCGGTTGATCTCGTTGATCGGGGACTTGCCGCCGAAGAGGAAGTAGTGCTCACCGACCTGTTCCAGCCGCTCTCGCGGGATGCCGCGGCCGGCGGTGACGTTCTCCAGGAACGGGACGACGTCCTCGGGATGCTCCGGCCCCCCGAACGACACGAGCAGCAAGGCGTCGAACGGGCGAACGTCCATGGCACAAATCGTCTCACGCAGTCTCGAACGCTGTGACGTGGCTCATCACACCTGGGGAGGACATGACGTCATACTGCGGTCGGAGCAGTCCTGCCTACCTCGGCGCGATGTCGACACCTTCGCGGCTCCGTAGCGTGAATGCAGAGCTGTGACCTGACAGCTCGATACGGCGATGGGACCGACAATGGGAATCGCGGAGCTCTCGATCCGCAGGGCCGGGTGGGTTCTTCTCGCCTGCCTGCTGGCCGTGGGTGTCGTCAATGTCGCCGTGCCGCAGCTCGAGGAGATCATCGCCGACAGCTCTCTGCCGTTCATCCCCGAGGACGCCGAGGCCAACACGACGTTCGAGACCATGGACGACGCCTTCGGCGACGGGAACACCAAGAGCATCCTGTACGTCGTCGCCGAACGGGAGGGCGGGCTCACCGAGGCCGACCGTCAGTACGTGAAGGACCTGGTGCCCCGGCTCGAGGACGACCAGTACGTGTCGTCCATCCAGGACGTCTCCGACAACCGTCTCGTCTTCGACTCCCTGACGAGCAAGGACGACGAAGCCGTCTACTTCCAGGTGGGCATCTCCGGCGACACCGGCGCGCCGGTGGCCAACCGCTCGATCGACAGCATCCGCGAGGTCGTGCACCACGGTGCTCCGAGCGGGCTCGACCTCGCCGTGACCGGGTACCCCACCACCATCGCCGACATGTCGGCCGCGACCGAGGCCAGCCTGGCCACGATCACGATCGCCATCATCGTCATGATCACCATCATCTTGACGGTGCTCTACCGCTCGGTTGCCGTGACCGGCATCGTGCTCGGCTTCATCGGGATGTCGCTGGCGCTGGCTCGCGGCATGACGGCGCTGGCCGGGACCATGGGCCTGGACGTGTCGACCTTCACGGCGTCCGTGCTCACCGCGGTCATCCTCGGCGCTTCGACCGACTACGCGATCTTCCTGGTCAGCCGGTACCAGGAGGAACGGCGCAACGGACACGACTCCGACACGGCCATCGGCATCGCGTCCTCCAAGGTCGGCATCGTCATCGCCGCCTCGGCACTGACCGTCATCCTCGCCAACGCCTCGATGGCCCTGGCCCACGTGGGACTCTTCACCACCACCGGCCCGGCCATCGCCCTGGGCGTCACCGCCACCCTGCTGCTGAGCATGACCATGCTTCCGGCTCTCGTGACGGTCCTGGGGCGGCGCGGCCTCCTCGATCCACGACCGTCCACGAACGGGCGCGGCACCTGGCAGCGGATCTCGACGATGGTGGTCAGCCGCCCGGGCCGTGTCCTCGTCGCCGGGCTCGTACCGCTCCTCGTGCTCGCGGCCTTCTACCCGGCTCTGACCCGCAGCTTCGACGAGCGCGCCGTCCAGCCCGACACGACCGAGAGCAACCGCGGCTTCGAGATGATCGCGGACCACTACCCGGACAACGAGATCCTCGGCGACTTCGTGCTCATCGAGGCCGACCGGGACATGCGCAACGTCCGCGACCTCGCCGCGCTCGAGCAGTCCGCCGCCTCGGTGGCACGCACCGACGGTGTCCACTCGGTTCGGTCCATCACCCGCCCGTCCGGCAAACCGATCACCGAGGCGAACATCGGACGGCAGGTGGGCGAGGTCGGCGACCGCCTGTCCGACGCCGAGAGCGAGCTCAAGGCCGGCGAGAAGGATTCCGAGCGCCTCGTCGACGGCGCCGACGGAGTGAGCTCCGGCGCCGGACAGGTGGCGAGCGGAGCCGACCAGGCCGCGTCAGGAACCGGACAGCTGCTCGGCGGCATCCGCGACCTCAAGTCCGGCCTCGACCGACTCTCGAAGGGCACCGGCGAAGCCGAGAAGGGCACCGGTGAGCTCCGCCGCGGTGCTGCGCTGCTCGCCGACGGCCTCGAGACGGCCCACAGCCAGACCAAGACCGCCGTCGACGGTCTCGGACTCGCCCACTCCGCCCTGCAGGCGAGTCCCACCTGCGGGCTCGACCCGGCCTGCAAGCAGGCCCGCGACGGCATCGGTCAGATCTACGTGGCGCAACGGGACCAGCTCCTTCCCGGCCTGCGCGACGCCGCCAACGCGGCGCGTCAGATCGCCGGCGGAGCGGTCGCGCTGGACCAGGGCCTGGCCCGCCTCGACCAGGGTCTGAATCGTGCCGAGAAGGGTGCAGCAGACCTCGCGGCCGGCACCAAGCTCGCCCAGCAGAAGCTCGGTGAGCTCGCCGACGGTGCCGGCCAGGTCGCAGACGGCAGCGGCCAGGTCGCCAAGGGCACCAAGCAGGTCACCGCATCGATGCAGGAGCTGCAGAAGGGTCTCGAGCAGGCCGCCGACTACCTGCAGGAGACGTCGAAGGTCGCGAAGGATCCGGCAGTCGGGGGCTTCTACCTGCCGCCGGCGGCGTTCGACGACCCGAAGCTGGCATCCACCTCCGGCGTCTTCCTCTCCGAGGACGGCCGGTATGCCCGCATGATCGTGATCGGTGACACCGACCCGTTCGGCCGTGAGGGATCTGAACGCAACGAGGACGTCGAGCGCGCGGCGACGGACGGCCTCCGCGGCACCCGACTTGCCGACAGCGCGGTCAGCTCGACCGGCATCGCGGCCTTCAACCACGACCTCGAGAAGTTCATGCTGGACGACTTCGCGCTGGTGGCCGCGGTCACCCTGGCGACGGTGTTCCTGATCCTGCTGCTGATGCTTCGAGGGGTCGTCGTCTCCGTCATCCTGCTGGCCTCGGTGGTGCTGTCCTATGCCTCGGCCGTCGGACTGAGCGTCCTGGTCTGGCAGGTCCTGCTCGACACGCCGCTCGACTGGTGGGTGCCGGTCAACGCCTTCGTCCTGCTCGTGGCGGTCGGCGCCGACTACAACATGCTGCTCATGAAACGGGTCCGCGAGGAGGCCCCGGACGGGTCGCCGCTGGGCATCGCCAGGGCCGTCTCGGCCACCGGCCGGGTCATCACCGCCGCCGGCGTCATCTTCGCAGCGAGCATGCTCGCCATGATGTTCGGGAGCATCACCAGCCTCGCCCAGCTGGGCTTCACCGTCGGCATGGGTCTGCTGCTCGACACGTTCATCGTCCGCACCCTCGTGGTGCCGGCGTGCGCCGCGCTGCTCGGTCCGCGGCTCTGGTGGCCCGCACGGCCCAGCACGGATGACGAGCCCGGCCTGATCGCCAGGCGGCTCGTGCCCAGCCGCCGGGGCTGACACGTCCTTGTTGTTGCTGACCGCTCAGCCGATCAGCGGCTAGTGTTCAGGCACGAGGACTCGGAGGGGTGGGATCACGGTGGTGCGGTCATGTGGGCGCATCATCGGCGCGCCCACATCTCGTCGTCCTGGCCCGGCCCAACCATTAACCTTGAGCGTGTCATGACCGATCTTCCACTTGCCGAGCGGAGCGTCGAGCTCGTCCGTACCTGGATCGATCCGGCCCGGGCTTCGTCACGTCGTTCCGACCCGGCGGCGAAGAGACTCGCGCACCTTCTGCAGGACCCCACCGGTCTCGACTTCACCGTGGGATTCGTCGACCGCGTGGTGCGGCCGGAGGACTCCCGGGTCGCCGCGCGCAACCTGCGTTCCCTCGCCCGTCGTACCCCGAAGTTCCTGCCCTACCGGCAGCGTCTGCTGCTCAAGCTCGGAGCGATGTTCTCGGTGCTCGTGCCCGGACTGGTCGTCCGCCAGGCTCGGCGGACGCTGCGCCGGCTCGTCGGCCACCTGGTCATCGACGCCCGGCCCGAGAAGCTCGGCCGGGCCATCAAGAAGCTACGCAGTGGCGGCGACCGCCTGAATCTCAACCTCCTCGGCGAGGCGGTGCTGGGTGAAGGCGAGGCGACTCGCCGGCGCGACCGCACGGTGACCCTGCTCGAGCGCGACGACGTCGACTACGTGTCGGTCAAGGTGTCCGCCATCGCCAGCCAGCTGTCGCTGTGGGCCTTCGACGAGACGGTCGACCGGGTCGTCAAGCGGTTGCGGCCGCTGTATGAGAAGGCCGCCACGAGCGGTGCGTTCATCAACCTGGACATGGAGGAGTACCGCGACCTCGACCTCACCATCGCGGTGTTCACCCGGGTCCTCGACGACTTCCCCGACCTCGAGGCCGGCATCGTCCTGCAGGCCTACCTGCCCGACTGCCTCGCCGCGATGCAGCAGATCCAGGCCTGGGCGGCCGAGCGCCGCGCCAACGGCGGGGCTCGCATCAAGGTGCGGGTCGTCAAGGGCGCCAACCTGGCCATGGAGCGGGTCGAGGCCGCGATCCACGGCTGGCCGCTGGCCACCTGGGGCAGCAAGCAGGAGACCGACACCAACTACAAGCGGGTGCTCGAGTGGGCGTTCACACCCGAGCGCATCGACGCCGTTCGCATCGGTGTCGCCGGCCAGAACCTCTTCGACATCGCGTACGCGTGGCTGCTCGCCGGCGAGCGCAACGTCCGCGACGGCATCGAGTTCGAGATGCTGCTCGGGATGCACACCGGCCCCATGGACGCGGTGCGCGGAGACGTCGGGCAGCTGCTGCTGTACACGCCGGTCGTGCATCCGGAGGAGTTCGACGTCGCCATCTCCTACCTGGTGCGCCGGCTCGAGGAGAATGCCAGCAGCGAGAACTTCATGTCCGCGGCGTTCGACCTCTCGACGTCCAGCGACGCCTTCGATCGGGAGGCACGGCGGTTCCTCGACTCCGTCAAGGCACTCGACGAGTCGGTCCCTGAGCCGTTCCGCACCCAGGACCGCCACACCGAGCACATCTCGCTGCACACCGACAGCTTCATCAACACGCCCGACACCGACCCGTCGACCGAGGCCAATCGGAGCTGGGGACGGATCGCCCTGGCGCGGTCCACGTACACGCAGCTGGGACTGACCACCGTCGAGAGCAGCCGCATCCACGGCCCGGCCAGCATGCAGACCGTCATCTACCAGACGCGCGACGGCGGAGCGGTCTGGGGCGCTCGTGGCGCTGAGGTCCGGTCGTGGATCCTGCACCAGGCCGGCGCCGCTCTCGCCGCGAGGCGCGGCGACCTCGTCACGGTGATGGCCGCCGAGACCGGCAAGACGATCTCCGAGGCCGACATCGAGGTGAGCGAGGCGATCGACTTCGCGCACTACTACGCCGAGTCGGCCCTGCGTCTCGACGTCGTCGACGGTGCGAGCTTCGAGCCGGTGGCGCTGACGGTCGTCACCCCGCCGTGGAACTTCCCGGTCGCGATCCCGGCCGGCGGGGTGCTCGCGGCACTTGCGGCCGGCAGCGGGGTGGTCATCAAGCCGGCTCCGCAGAGCCGGCGGTGCGCCGCGGTGATGGTGGAGGCGCTGTGGCAGGCCGGCGTCCCGCGCGAGGCCCTGCGATACGTCACCGTCGACGAGGGCCCGCTCAGCAAGGGGCTCATCTCGCACCCCGCCGTCGACCGCGTCATCCTCACCGGCGGCTGGGACACCGCCAAGCTGTTCCGCTCCTGGCGCCCCGACCTTCCGCTGCTGGCGGAGACGAGTGGCAAGAACGCGATGATCGTCACCCCCAGCGCCGACCTCGACCTCGCCGTCGCCGACCTCTCCAAGAGCGCGTTCGGCCACGCCGGACAGAAGTGTTCCGCGGCCAGCCTGGCGATCCTCGTCGGCTCGGTCGGCAGGTCCGAACGGTTCCGGCGGCAGCTGCTCGACTCGGTGTCTTCGATGGTGGTCGGCTGGCCGGACGATCCCTCCACCACGATGAGCCCCGTCATCGAACCGGCGCACGACAAGCTGCTCGCCGCGCTCACCACGCTTCAGGACGGCGAGTCGTGGCTGCTGGAGCCGAAGTCTCTCGACTCGTCCGGACGTCTGTGGTCGCCGGGCATCCGCACCGGCGTCCGGCCGGGCAGCGCGTTCCACACCACGGAGTACTTCGGACCGGTCCTCGGCATCATGCACGCCCGATCCCTCGACGAGGCGATTGCGTGGCAGAACGCCACCGACTTCGGCCTCACCGCGGGCATCCACTCGCTCGATCCCGGCGAGGTCAACACCTGGATCGACCGGGTCGAGGCCGGCAACCTCTACGTCAACCGGGGCATCACCGGTGCGGTCGTCCAGCGGCAGCCGTTCGGCGGATGGAAGCGGTCGACCGTCGGCACCACGAGCAAGGCCGGCGGGCCCAACTACCTGACGCATCTCGGCACCTGGCGACCGCGGCCGCTGCAATCGGTGCCGTCCGACGTGAAGCTGTCGCCCCGCGTCGAGGCCATCCTGTCCGCGGTCGAGGGCTCGCTGGGCGCCGAAGAGGTCGCCGGGCTCCGGGCGGCGGCGACGTCCGACCAGGTGGCCTGGACGCGTGAGTTCGGCAGGCTGAAGGACGTCACCGGCCTCGAGGTGGAGCGCAACATCTTCCGGTACCTGCCGGTGCCGGTCACAGTGCGTGGTGGCGGGTCGATGTCCGACCTCGTCCGGGTGGTGCTGGCGGCAGCTCGGGCCGGCGCGCCGATCAGCGTGAGTTCCGACGTCGCGCTCCCCGACGGTGTCGCCAAGCACGTCGTCGAGACCGACGAGGTGTGGCTGGCCCGGATGCGCGAACAGCTTCCCGAGCGGATCCGTGTCGTGGGCGAGTCGGCCTCCGAGGTCGCCCGGGCCGTCCAGGGCGATCCCGACGTCGCGATCTACGGTGGAGCGGTCACACAGTCCGGCCGCATCGAGCTGCTGCCGTTCCTTCGGGAGCAGGCGATCTCGATCACGAACCACCGATTCGGCAATCCGGATCGGGCGTTCGAGTCGGTTCTCCCGCGCTCCTGACACGCCGCGATCGTCGGCGCGTCATCGCCGGAAACGCCCGTCGCCGTCCCTACGATGGGAGCCAGGACGAATCTGGAGGCTCGCATGCGTGAACTCGGTCTGGACGGACTGAGCGAGGACGGACGGTTCCTCATCGCGCGCGACCACTCCACCGACGAGACGTTCCACATCCCGGCCGATCACCGTCTTTCTTCCCTGATCGACGGCACCTCCTCAGGAAGCACGTCCGGCCAGTTGGAGACCAGCATGGAGAGTTCCCTCAGCCCCCGTGACATCCAGACGCGCATCCGACGAGGCGAGAGTCCCGACGAGGTCGCCTCGGCCGCCGGCGTGCCCGTGGAGCAGATCGTCGGCTTCGCCACGCCCGTGCTCGCCGAGCGCGAGTACATGTGCGAGCAGGCCCGCAAGACGCCGATCCGTCGCAAGCATGTCGGAGGCGCCGGTGTGCTGTTGGGTGTTCTGGTCGACGAGAACGTCGCGGCCGACGGAGCTGCACCCGACGACGTGCGCTGGGACTCGTGGCGTCGTGAGGACGGCCGCTGGACCGTCGTCGTCTCGCCGCCTGATGCCGAGCAGCCCGCCACCTTCCTCTTCGACGCAAAGGGCCGATACGTGCTCCCGGCCGACGAGTTCGCCCACGACCTCGTCGGCGACGTCTCCATCCCCGACTCCGGCGACATGGCGATCGCCGACGCGCTGCGCGATCAGGCCGCTGCGGCCGCACCCGCGTCAGACGACGTGCCCGAGGAGGTGGTGGCCGACGACGAGGTCGCCGCTCCGGAGGAAGTCGCCGAGCGCGAGCACCACGCCGCGGTGTCGTCGATCAAGGAGGCCCGCGACCGCCGCGTCATGGAGCAACAGCTGGCCCTGGCCGACGACGACCAGCCGTCGGAGGTCGAGCGCGACACCGAACTGGCGGCCGACCTCGAGATCCCCATCGCGCACGACGTCGCAGTCCCCGACACCCTCCCGCGCAAGAAGAAGCACGAACGCCGCCGCGTCCCCAGCTGGGACGAGATCATGTTCGGCGGCCGGGACGACTGACCAACCTCACGATTTGTGACGCAGGTGGCCTCATTTCGGCGCGGAAGGACCCTGCTCGTCACAAATCTCGACGCGTCCACAGCCGGGGGCACATGAGGGCTGACACCTGAGCCGGGCCTCGGCTATGTTGCTGGAGATTCGAATCGGGGGATTCCATGAGGTCGTTCGCGCTCGCCGCTGCGGCGTTGCTACTCCTCGCCTCGTGCACTGACGACCCCGAGCCCATCGAGCCAAGGGCAGACCCTCCCACCACAACAGCGGCACCGCCAGAAATGCCCAAGAAAGCAATGGCCAATACCCCGGCCGGAGCAGCGACCTTCGTCTCGTACTGGGTTGAGGTCTCGAACTTCGCGGCACACACCGGTGACACGAAGGAGCTCAAGAGAATTTCTGATGAGCGCTGCAGAGGGTGCCGCACCTACATCGACCTCTATGAAGAGACATACGCAGCTGGTGGGTACTTCAAAGGATCAGAGTGGCGCCTGTCGAACGTCCAAGTGAAGCCCGGGGATTCGGAGCATTTGGTCTTTGCCCACGTTGATGCGCCAACAGGAACGTTCAAGCGCAGCCGTAGCGCAAGGGTTGAACGCGGAAATCAGGAGGATTCCGACCTGGCTTTCGGAGTGTCATTTGCAAGTGGCAAATGGCTTCTCACCCAGTTGGGACTGAGGAGCGAAGTCGTCGAATGAAACCGCTTCTCGTCATTGCCCTCGCAGCGGCCATAATCTCGCCATCGACGGCTGTTCTAGCTGACGACATCAACGTCTTGCCTGGCCCCAGAAGTAGTTCTGTGAACCTCACCGGAACCAAAGTCCGCGAACCGGCGGCGACTGTGACACAGACCAGCAATGAGCCGAGCGAAGCGATTTACGACTGCGAGCAGGGGCCCGGTGCGAGAGCGGCTGGTCTGAGCTGCAACGTTGATTCCTTTCCCGGCACCTTCAGCCCGCTACCCGCTGAAGGCGACGCAACCCCTGCCGACATCGAGCGCGCCATCCGTGAAGTCCCCATGCCCCCGCTGAAGCTCCGCGTCCAGCCCGACGGGGAGACGCTGGTGAACGTCGAGACGATCTTCTACACCGAGCCGACGACGATGCGACGGACGGTCGCGCTGCTCGGGCACAGTGTGCGGCTGGTGTGCACGCCTGAGCGGTACACGTGGGTGCACGGTGATGGCACGACGGCAAGCACCGGCCGGCCCGGACGGCCGTATCCGGCGAAGGACGTCACCCATCGGTATCAGCGCCCCGGCAGCGACCTCCGCGCCCGCGTCGACACGACGTACAGCGTGCGTTACAGCGTCGACGGAGGCCCCTGGACCGACCTCGCGGAGCCGCTCACCGCACCCGGGCCGTCGACCACGATCGACGTCGACGAGGCCGTGCCCGTCCTCACCCGCTGACCCGATCGGCGTGCCCGGGAACCGGTGCAACAATGGCAAGATGCGCATTGCCAATCACGTCGTCGACCTCATGGGCAACACCCCGCTCGTGAAGTTGACCAGCGTCGTCCCCGCGGGATCCGCGACCGTGGCGGCCAAGATCGAGTACCTCAACCCCGGCGGCAGCGTGAAAGATCGCATCGCCGTCAAGATCATCGACGCAGCCGAGAAATCCGGGGAGCTCAAGCCGGGCGGAACGATCATCGAGCCGACGTCCGGCAACACCGGAGTCGGACTCGCCCTCGTCGCCCAGCAACGCGGCTACCACTGCATCTTCGTGTGCCCGGATAAGGTCAGCCTGGACAAGCAGAACACCCTCCGCGCGTACGGCGCCGAGGTCGTCGTCTGCCCCACCGCCGTGCCACCCGATCACCCGGACAGCTACTACAGCGTCTCCGACCGCCTCGTCCAGGAAACCGATGGTGGCTGGAAACCCGACCAGTACTCCAACCCGATGAACCCGCAGAGCCACTACGAGACCACTGGCCCGGAGATCTGGGCCGACACCGACGGGAAGGTCACCCACTTCGTCACCGGCGTCGGCACCGGCGGAACCATCACCGGCGCCGGCCGCTACCTCAAGGAGGTCTCCGAAGGGAGAGTCAAGATCATCGGAGTCGACCCCGTGGGATCGGTCTACTCCGGCGGCACCGGGCGGCCCTACCTGGTCGAGGGTGTCGGCGAGGACTTCTGGCCCAGCGCGTACGACCCCGAGGTCCCTGACGAGATCCTCGCGGTCAGCGATGCCGACTCCTTCGACATGACCCGCCGGCTGGCCCGCGAGGAGGGACTCCTCGTGGGCGGCTCGTGCGGCATGGCCGTCGTCGGAGCGCTCGAGGTCGCCGAGCGTGAGGGGCCGGACGCCCTCGTCGTCGTCCTGCTTCCCGACGGCGGACGCGGCTACCTCTCCAAGGTGTTCAACGACGACTGGATGTCGTCATACGGATTCCTGCGCAGCCCGCTCGACGGCCACACCGACCAGCCCACGGTTGGCCAGCTCCTGCGAAAGAAGTCCGGCGACATGCCAGCACTCGTGCACACCCACCCGAGCGAGACGATCGCCGACGCCATCCGCATCCTGCACGAGTACAGCGTCTCCCAGATGCCGGTCGTCGGGCCCGAACCACCGGTGGTCATCGGCGAGGTCGCCGGCAGCGTCAGCGAACGGGCCCTGGTCAGCGCGGTCTTCGAAGGTCGAGCCGCCCTCACCGATTCGGTCCAGATGCACATGGAGCCCTCGCTCCCGCTGATCGGCTCCACCGAGGACCTCGACACCTGTCTCAAGGCGCTCAGCGAGAGCGACGCCGTGATGGTGATCGAGGACGGCAAGCCGCTCGGCGTGCTCACCCGTCATGACCTCCTCGGCGTCCACCTATGAGCGGCGTACGCGGATGAGTGAGAAGCGCAGCGCCCACGACAAGGACGCCTGGCAGGGCTTCGCCACGCGCGCCATCCATGCCGGCTTCGATCCGGACCCGCAGACCGGCGCGGTGAACGTGCCGATCTACGCCACGTCGACGTTCGCGCAGGACGGCGTCGGCGGCATGCGCGGCGGGTACGAGTACGCCCGCACCGGCAATCCCACCCGCACCGCGCTCGAAGCCAATCTGGCCGCGCTCGAAGGTGGCGCGTTCGGACGCGCGTTCAGCTCCGGCATGGCTGCGACCGACACCGCCCTGCGGGCCATGCTGCGTCCCGGCGACCATCTCGTCATCCCCGACGACGCGTACGGCGGCACGTTCCGGCTGATCGACAAGGTGTTCACCCACTGGGGCATCACCTACACGACGGTCGCGGTCAGCGACACCGACGCGATCCGGGCCGCCATCACCCCGGCCACCAAGGTGCTGTGGATGGAGACGCCGACCAACCCACTGCTGAACATCGCCGACATCGAGGCGCTCGCCGGCGTCACGCAGGAGGCGGGCCTGAAGCTCGTCGTCGACAACACCTTCGCCTCGCCCTACCTCCAGCAGCCGCTCGCGCTCGGAGCCGACGTCGTGCTGCACTCCACGACGAAGTACCTCGGTGGGCACTCCGACGTCGTGGGCGGCGCGCTCGTCACCGACGACGAGGCGCTGCACGAGGCGTTCGGATTCCTGCAGAACGGCGCCGGGGGCGTGCCCGGGCCGTTCGACGCGTTCCTGACGATGCGCGGCGCGAAGACGCTCGCCGTCCGGATGGAGCAGCACTGCACCAACGCCGAGGCGGTCGTCGACCTCCTTCAGGGGCACCAGGCGGTGTCGCAGGTGATTTACCCGGGACTCCCCGAGCATCCCGGCCACGACGTGGCCACCCGTCAGATGCGTCGCTTCGGCGGCATGGTGTCCATCCGGCTGGCCGGCGGACGCCAGGCAGCGCTCGACCTCTGCGCGCGCACCGAGGTGTTCATCCTCGCCGAGAGCCTGGGCGGCATCGAGTCGCTGATCGAGCACCCCGGCGCGATGACCCACGCCTCCACTGCCGGCTCGGCCCTCGAGGTGCCCGAGGACCTCGTACGCCTCAGCGTCGGCATCGAGGACGCCTCCGACCTGCTCGGCGACCTGGAGCAGGCGCTCAGCTAGGCGGTCTCCTCGTCGTCGACGATCTCGGCGTCGACGGTGAAGTCGAGCTCGGGACGATCGAGATCGTCGAACGCGACGAACTCCTCCTGGGTGAGCCGCGTGGTCTGCGTCTCGATCACGTGCGGCGCCGCGATGATCTTCGTCTCGTCCACCTGGTCGAGCTTGCGAGCGGTGACGAGCACGCGCTGCTCGAGCGAGCTGGCGAAGTTGTTGTAGTTGGCCACCGTCGACTCGATCGACCGGCGCAGCTTCTCGGCGTGCTCGGCCAGCTTGGCCAGCCGCGCGTAGAGGACCTTGCCGAGGTCGAACAGGTTCTTGGCGTCCTCGGTGAGGACGTCCTGCTGCCAGGTGAACGCCACCGTCTTCAGGATCGCCCACAGGTTGACCGGGGTCGCCAGCAGGACGCCCTTGGCGAACGCGTGCTCCATGAGACCCGGGTCGGCGTCGAGCGCGGAGTTGAGGATCGACTCGTTGGGGATGAACGCCACCGTGAACTCGGGACTGGCGGCCAGGCCGGTCCAGTAGGTCTTGCCTGGCGAGGGAGTCGACGTGGTGCTTGACCTGCTTGGCGTGCTGGGCGAGGTGCTGAGCGCGCTGCTCGTCACTGAGGTCGGGCCGGTTGGACTCGATGTACGCGGCGTACGGGACCTTGGCGTCGACCGCCATCTGCTTGCCGCCCGGAAGGTTGACCACCATGTCGGGACGACGTGAGCCCGACTCGGCCTCGATCGTCTCCTGCATGGTGAAGTCGACCTGGCGCAGCAGCCCGGCCGACTCGACGAGGGACTTGAGCTGCGTCTCGCCATAGACGCCTCGCACGGAGTTGTTGCGCAGGGCAGAGGCCAGCGTCTCGGCGGCCAGCTTCGACTTCTCGGCCGTCTCGTGGGTGACCCGGAGCTGCGCAGTGAGGGCGCCGTGTTGTTCGCTGCGCTGCTTGTCGAGCCGGGCGAAGTCCTGGTGCATGGTCCGCAGCGCCTCCTGCACCGGGGCGAGCGCGCTGAGCACCTTGCTGTCGCGGCGCTCCGCTTCGATCCGCTCCTGGGCCTCACGGCGCGTGCGCTCCATCAGCTCGGCGTACTGCTGGCGCGCGGCATCGAGCTCACGCTGCAATCCGTCGCGCGCGGCCTGGGCCGCGGCCAGCCTTGCTGCGAAGTCGCCGACGTCCGGGCGGGAACGCACCCACAGCCAGCCGAGGGCGAAACCCACGGCCAGGCCGACGAGCAGGACGATCACGAGATCCATGCGGTCAGTCTGACCCGGACGACCGACAACATCGTGGATGTCCGGCAGCGAGTCGCGCAGTTCACCGCGTGCGGCACCATGGCGCCGTGGAGAACAACGCCCTCGTCGCGGCCCTCGTCGGCGCCGCTCTCGCGCTGTTCCCGCCGGTCTGGCAGTACGCGCGGCACGTGGTCACGCTCGTGCACGAGGCCGGGCATGCCATGGTCGCGCTGCTCACCGGACGCCGGCTCAATGCCGTCCGGCTGCACTCGGACACGTCCGGGCACACCATCTCCAGCGGACGCCCACGCGGTCCCGGGATGGTGGCGATGGCCGCAGCCGGCTACCTCGCCCCCTCAGTGTTGGGGCTCGCCTGCATCTGGCTGGTCGCCGCCGACCACACGGCATGGGCGCTCTGGGCGGCGCTCGTCACGCTCGCGCTGATGCTGCTGTACGTGCGCAACTGGTTCGGGCTCCTGGTCGTCGCGCTGGCCGGGGCCGTCGTCGCGACGCTCATCTGGCGGACCGCCACCGACGTGCAGGATTCCGCCGCCACCGTGCTTGGCTGGTTCCTGCTCGTGGCCGCACCCCGGACGACTCTCGACCTGTGGAGCCACCGCCGACGCACCCGCAGCCGCACCACGGACGCCGACCTGCTGGCCCGCTTGACGCACGTCCCCGCCGGCGTCTGGAACGCGTTGCTGCTGCTCGCGACGGTCGCGGCCCTGGTCCTCGCGGTCACGCTGCTCCGCACCGCCTGATGGTTGGATGGTCGCGTGTTCACCGTCGGACGTCGCCTGGACGACGCGCCCGGCCGTTCCGGCGTCCTGTCCACTCCGCACGGCGACATCCGCACCCCGGCGTTCGTTCCCGTCGGCACGAAGGCCACCGTGAAGGCGGTGCTGCCCGAGGCGATGCGTGAGCTGGGTGCCCAAGCCCTGCTCGCCAACGCGTATCACCTGTATCTGCAACCGGGCGCCGACATCGTCGAGGAAGCCGGCGGCCTCGGCCGGTTCATGAACTGGTCCGGGCCGACGTTCACCGACTCCGGTGGGTTCCAGGTGCTCAGCCTCGGCGCCGGGTTCAAGAAGACGCTGGCCATGGACGCCGCGTGGGTCACGTCCGACGACGTCATCGCGCCGGGCAAGGACCGGCTCGCGGTCGTCGACGACGACGGCGTCACGTTCCGCAGCCACCTCGACGGGTCCAGCCACCGCTTCACCCCCGAGGTGTCGATGCGGATCCAGCACCAGCTCGGGGCCGACGTCATCTTCGCGTTCGACGAGCTGACGACGTTGATGAACACCCGCGACTACCAGGAGAAGTCGGTCGCCCGGACGCAGGCGTGGGCCGAGCGCTGCATCGCCGAGCACCGGCGTCTCGCTGAGGACCACCCTGACCGTCCGACTCAAGCGCTGTTCGGCGTCGTGCAAGGCGCCCAGCACGAAGACCTGCGACGACAGGCCGCCCGCGGCATCGTCGCGCTCGGCTTCGACGGGTACGGCATCGGCGGAGCGATCGAGAAGGAGAACCTCGACCAGATCGTCGGCTGGGTCGTCGATGAGCTGCCGGAGGACCGCCCGCGCCATCTGCTCGGCATCGGCGAGCCGGAGGACCTGTTCATGGCGGTGGAGCAGGGCTGCGACCTGTTCGACTGCGTGCAGCCCTCGCGGGTGGCCCGCTCATCGCGCGTCTACACAGCGCGCGGCCGGCACAACCTGTCGGTCGCCGCGTCGCGGCGGGCGTTCACGCCGATCGAGGACGGCTGCGACTGCTACACGTGCCAGCACTACACGGTCGCCTACCTGCATCACCTGTTCAAGGCGAAGGAGTACCTCGCCGCGACCCTCGCCACGATCCACAACCTGCGGTTCATCGTGCGGCTGGTCGACGACATGCGCGCGGCCATCGATGCCGGCGACTTCGCCGCGATGAAGACCGAGTTTCTCGGCGGCTACTCGACGTGAGGATTCCGGCGAGTGAGGTTTCCCACGAGACCCCTGGAATCTTGTGTTGATCACACGAAACTTCGTGTCATCAACACCAGAATGAGGGGGTCTCGTGGGAAACCTCAGCCAGCCTCGACCGATTCGGCCCAGTACGTCGGCTCGTGCCGCTTGAGCCAGCCGATGACGACCATCGTCAGCGGCATGACCACCAGCTCCACCGCGACCTTGTAGATGACGCCGACGACGAAGTAGTTCCAGAACACCCCCATCGACGTGATGCCGATCGCGGACGCGGCGATCGCGCAGAACAGGAACGTGTCCGCCAGCTCGCCGGCGCCGGTCGAGGTGGCCAGCCGGGCGAACAATCCGCGCTCGGCCGTGGCCTGCTTCATCCGCACCAGCACCCAGGAGTTGATGAACTGACCGGCCACGTAGCCGACCACGCTGGCGAGCACGATCTGCGCCACCGGACCGGCGACGCTCTCGAACGCGGCCTGGTTCTCGTAGAACGACGCCGCCGGTGCCTGCTCGACGACCCAGAACGTGCCGGCTGCGACCAGCGCCAGGGCGAACCCGGTGAAGATCGCCCGGCGGGCCGCCCGGAACCCATACACCTCGGAGATGACGTCGCCGAGGATGTAGGCCAGCGGGAACAGGAACGCCCCGCCGTCGGTGACCACCGGGCTGATCTGCACCGAGCCGATCGAGAACTCCCACGAGCCGAACTCGATGCCCTTCGTTGCCGCGATGTTCGAGACCACCAGCACCACGCAGAACCCGGCCAGCAGGACGTCGAAGTACGACGAACCGCGGGACGCGAAATGCACCTCGTCACGGCGTTCCATGGCCCACATCCAACCATGTGGCGCGCGATGGAAGAATCGACGCATGAGCACCCTGCCGACCCGCACCGACGTCCTCGTCGTGGGCGCCGGGCCGGCAGGAGCATCGGCCGCCGCCTGGGCGGCCCGGCTCGGCTCGGACGTCGTGCTCGCCGACGCCGCCACCTTCCCCCGCGACAAGACCTGCGGCGACGGCCTCACGCCCCGGGGAATCGCCGAGCTGGATCGTCTCGGGCTCGGCCCGTGGGTGCGCAGCCACGCACGGAACCGCGGACTCCGCGCCGCCGGCTTCGGTCAGGAGCTGCTCCTCCCCTGGCCGGGCGGCTCTCTCCCCGACCACGGATCGGCCGTCCCGCGCACCACTCTCGATGCACGCATCCGCCAGGTCGCCCTCGACGACGGCGCCGTGCCCTTCGAACACGCTCGCGCCGTGGATGCCGAGCGCGACGCCACCGGGCGCGTCACGTCGGTGACGTTTCGCGTCGGCACGGACAAGCAGACCCACACCATCGCCTGCGACAAGCTGGTGGTCGCCGACGGTGTCCGCTCGCCGCTCGGCCGGGTGCTCGGGCGCGAGTGGCACCGCGACACCGCCTATGGCGTTGCCGGCCGGTCGTACGTGAAGTCCGGACGCAGCGACGACCCGTGGATCTCCTCGCACCTCGAGCTGCGCGGACCCAGCTCTGACGGCACCGTCGGCGAGCTGCTGCCCGGCTACGGCTGGATCTTCCCGCTCGCGGACGGTGAGGTGAACCTCGGCGTCGGAGCCCTCGCCACCTCCAAGCGACCCGCTGACCTGCAGATCAGGCCACTGATGGAGTACTACGCCGACCTGCGGCGCGAGGAGTGGTCCCTCGGCCCCGACCTCCGGCTGCCCACGTCGGCCCTGCTGCCGATGGGGGGCGCGGTGTCCGGCGTGGCCGGCCCCAACTGGATCCTCGTCGGCGACGCCGCGGGTTGCGTGAACCCGCTGAACGGCGAAGGCATCGACTACGGCCTGGAGACCGGCCGTGTGGGTGCCGAGCTGCTCGACTCGACCCACGACCTCGAGGAGGCCTGGCCGCACCTGCTCACCACCCACTACGGCGAGGCGTTCTCCATCGCCCGCCGGCTCGCCGGGCTGCTCACGGTGCCCGGCCTGCTGCCCACGTTCGGGCCGCTCGGCATGCGGTCGCCGCGGCTGATGGCGATCGCGCTGCGGGTCATGGGCAACTTCTTCACCGACGAGGACCGCGACGCCACCGCCCGCGTGTGGCGTTGGGCGGGTCGCCGCTCGGTGCGCCTCGACAACCGTCCACCGTTCACCGCCTGACGCGTTACTCAGGCACGAGGAGCCACCCGACTCAGCCCCACGGTGAGAGCCAGCCACGGCGCAATCCAGATCAGGTGCCCGAGCAAGTCACCCGGGTCGTGTCCGCAGAGACCCTGCATGACGATCGTCGCGGGGTACAGGATCCCGCCGAGAACCGCCGCAACGGCCAGCCATCCGCCCGACCGACCGGCGATGCCGATCAGGATGCTGCCCACGGCGAACACGAGCGCACTGAGGCCGATCACGAACGCGTACCAGGGCGGGCCGAGATCCTCGTTCCCCGGCCCGAACGGGTTGTAGCTCCACCCGTCGGTGACGACCGAGCCCACGCCGCCGACAAGATTCGCGCCCGCACCGAGCGCAGCAGCCGCGATCCCGAGACGTCCCAACCGGCTGCCGTGAGCGACGAACGCAGCCGCAAAGGCGAGCAGAGCCACGAACAACGCCACCCGCAGCGCGCCGAGAAGCACGAAGTGCCGACCGATCGGCTCCAGTCCGCCGATCACGACGAGCGCGATCCAGGCCACGATGACGGCAGTGATCGCCTTCCCGACACCCTGCGGCGCCGGCATCGATCCCTGGTTGATGTCCTGGCCATCTGCAGAGTTCATGCGGCGTCCTTCCGCCCCCTGAACCGCCGGTCTGCAGCGATCAGTTCCGACACTACGGGCTGGTCGGCCAGTCAGCGCGGGATATTGATCAAGTCGAGCTCCACTCCGACCACCGGTGGCTCAGTCCGCACGCCCGCTGAAGTTCAGCGCGTCCTCGGAGTCGCGGAACGACAGCACCGCGAACACCGTCAGGCTGATAGCCGCGACGAACAGCAACCAGCCGGACCACCCCGGCCCGACGGTGGCGCCCGGTGCCGAGCTTCCGGCCGTGAGCGCCCGGAGCATGATCAGGAACGTGCCGAAGGCGGAAGCGGCCACCGCGATCAGGTGCCAGGGAACCACCTCAGGGAGCGTGCCGTCGGAGAGCGCCTCGATGCCGATGAGGGCGGCGCCGCCGAGCAACAGCACCATGCCGATCGTCGCCGATCCGGTCCAGGCGCTGTAGGCCTCGTCGAAGCCAGGACCGTCGAAGGTCACCGTGATGTAGCCGGGGAACAGTGACAGCAACGCCGCCACGCCCGCTGCGATCAACACTGCGCGCTCGTTCGTGCTCAACGAGCCAGACCCATCAGCCATCGACGTTCCCCCTGATCACATCGTGCCAGTTCGAATGTATCGGCCATCGGCGACGCCGTCACCACCACGTAGCGTGGGAGGCATGACCGCACCCCTCATCGAGCTGAACGACGCACGCCAGATGCCCGCGCTGGGCTTCGGCACCTACACGATCACGGGTCCGAACGCTCCCGCGCTGATCGGGTCGGCGATCGACGTCGGCTACCGGCTGCTCGACACCGCGACTCGCTACGAGAACGAGGCCGAGGTCGGCGAGGCCGTGCGGGCGTCGTCGGTGCCGCGCGACGAGCTGTTCGTCACCTCCAAGCTGCCGGGCGCCGACCACGGGTACGACGCGGCGCTGAGATCCGTGGAGGGCTCGCTCGGACGGCTCGGTCTCGACCGGCTCGACCTGTTCCTGATCCATTGGCCGCAGCCACCGATCGACCAGTACGTCGACACGTGGAAGGCGTTCATCCGGATGCGCGACGAGGGCACCGTGCGCTCGATCGGCGTCTCGAACTTCCTGCCCGAGCACCTCGACCGCATCGTCGCGGAGACCGGCGTGGCGCCGGCGGTCAACCAGGTCGAGCTGCATCCGTACCTCCCGCAGCACGAGCAGCGGGCCGCCGACGCCGCGCACGGCACCGTGACGCAGAGCTGGACCCCGCTCGGCCGTGGCACCGACCTGCTCGAGCGCCCCGAGATCACTGCGACCGCCGACAAGCACGGCAAGACCCCGGGCCAGGTGGTGCTGCGATGGCATCTCGACGTCGGCGCCGCGCCTATCCCCAAGTCGGCGACGCCGCAGCGGTTCCGCGAGAACCTCGACGTCTTCGACTTCCGGCTCGACGAGGACGACCTCGACCGCATCGGCAGCCTCGACAACGGTCACCGCATCGGCGGCGATCCCGTCGACGAAGTCCAGCTCTGACGGTCTCCGCAGGTCCTAGGGTGCGTCTTCCCGTCTCCGCCCGAGTCGCGGAACCCGGCATCCCGACCGGCGGCGTTCTCGTCGGTCTGAGCACAACCCGGTGCGCATCCCTCCTCGGCCTTGCCGGATCGGGCGCGGATGTCCCGCGCCTTTTCGAGCGCAGACGGGAAGACACACCCTAGGCTGCGGCCCATGACCGCAGTCGCACTCGTGCTCGCCGGCATCGCCGCAGCCCTCCACGTGTTCATCTGGACGATGGAGTCGATCACCTGGAAGCAGCCCGCAACATGGAAGCGGTTCGGGCTGGAGTCGCAGGCCGACGCCGACACCACCGCACCGATGGCGTACAACCAGGGCTACTACAACCTGTTCCTCGCCGTCGTCGCGATCGTGGGCATCGTGCTGGTGGCCGCCGACCGCGATGACGCCGGCTGGGCGCTGGTGATCGCCGCTTGCGGAAGCATGGTCGCGGCCGCGCTGGTGCTGCTGACGACCGGGCCCGGTTACGGCCGCGCGGCAGCCACGCAGGGCACTGTCCCTGCACTCGCCGTCGTCTTCGCGGTGCTCGCGATCGCCTGACGGAGGGCCGCCTCTAGATTTGGCGCCATGCTCCGGGTCGCCACGATCAACGTCAACGGCATCCGCGCCGCGTACCGCAAGGGCATGGACGTCTGGCTGGCCGATCGTGACTGCGACGTCGTCACGCTCCAGGAGGTGCGAGCGCCAGACGAGGTCGTCCGCGAGCTCGTCGCAGCGTCGGGCTACCACGTCGCCCACACCGAGTCCGGGCTCAAGGGCCGGGCCGGCGTGGCAGTGCTGAGCCGCGTCGAGCCGAAAGAGATCAGGCTCGGCTGTGGCGACTCGTACTTCGACGACACCGGCCGCTGGGTCGAGGCCGACGTCCCGCTCGCCGACGGCAGCCTGCTCACCGTCGTGTCCACCTACGTGTACTCCGGCGGCGTCGGCACACCGCAGCAAGACGACAAGGTGCGGTTCCTCGAGCAGATGATCGTCCGGATGGTGGACATCCGCGCGAGCGGCACCCACGGCATCGTCACCGGCGACCTGAACATCGGCCACACGGAGCGGGACATCCGGAACTGGAAGGGCAACGTCGGCAAGTCCGGGTTCCTGCCCGAGGAGCGGGCCTACCTCGACCGTGTCGCGGGCGAGCTCGGCTGGGTCGACGTGCATCGCGCGCTGAGTGGTGACGTCGACGGTCCGTACACCTGGTGGTCGATGCGAGGCAGGGCGTTCGACAACGACGCCGGCTGGCGGATCGATTACCAGCTCGCCACGCCCGAGCTCGCCGCCACAGCACGAGCCGCCTACGTCGACCGCGCGCCCAGCTGGTCCGAGCGCTGGTCCGACCACGCGCCCCTGGTCGTCGACTACGGGCTGTGACCCTTCATGGGCACGAAGAGGGGCACGCACCCCCTGATGCGCACCCCTCGCATGCCCACCGTAAATAGTTTCCAGGCAGAACTGCAGTCTTGACTTTGGCGATCACTAGTTATAACGAACTAGTTCTTTTCCGACGAGAACCGCGCCGTGCCGAAGATTCGACACCACCGGTGTCGTCAGTTCGCGGGTCTGTGCCCTACGCTGGTCCCTGTTGTTGAGTTTGGCCGTTTGACCCCGGTTCCTTGCGGAACTTGTGTTCCTTTCGGGTGAACGACGCACGATTGCCTGCGACAGTCGCGGGCGAGGTAAGACACTCGTAAGGAGTAACCAGTAATGGCAACAGGAACCGTCAAGTGGTTCAACGCCGACAAGGGCTTTGGCTTCATCGCCCCCGACGACGGCAGCGAGGACGTGTTCGCGCACTTCAGCGCGATTCAGTCGTCCGGCTACAAGACCCTGAACGAGAACCAGAAGGTCGAGTTCGACGTCGAGCAGGGCCAGAAGGGCCTGCAGGCGGCGAACATCCGCCCCCTCTGAGCGAGCCGCAGGGCTAGCGTCAGAGACGGGGGCGGCTTGCCGTCCCCTCTGACTTTCGGAGTCAGTCGAAGAGCCCGGGATTTCCCGGGCTCTTCGCATGTCCGGGCCACTCGACTTGCGTATGCATGCAGTGTTGATAGACAGGAAGTGAAGCCGCTGAGAGAGCGGAACTCGTCACCCACAGGAGGTCACATCCCATGGGTCTCGATGACAAGATCAAAAACACGGCCGACAAGGTCACCGGTGCCGTCAAGGAGAAGTACGGCGAGATGACCGACGACGAAGAGAAGAAGACCGAAGGACAGGTCGATCAGTCGAAGGCCGACTTCAAGCAGTCCGGCGAGCACGTCAAGGATGCCGCCCAGGACGCGAAGGACGCGTTCAAGCACTGATCCCCAAAGCCGCGAACGCCACCGTCACACGACGGTGGCGTTCGTTCGTGACGGGGAGACCCTAGTGTCCGCCTTCATCCCAGACGTGCCGGCCGAACTCGGCGCTCGGTGCCGTGCGGAGGTAGCCGAAGTCGGCCACGGGATGCACGACGGGCATCGCGCGGCGGTGGGCCGGGAACCGACGTGACGCCTCGGCGAGCTGGGCGGCCTCGTACTCGAACGTGGTCTCGTCCATGGCGCGTCCGTTCCGTGATGGCTGAGGTGGTTGATCCTGAGGATATCCTCATGTTCGTGCCGGCCACCACCGTTACGCACCGGTAGTCTTCGGCGCCTCAGAGCGTGACGCGCAGGATCCGGTCGTCGCCGTTGCGCGGATCTCCCCGGCCGTCGGTGTTGCTGGTGGTGACCCAGAGGCTGTCGTCGGGTGCGACCTCGATGGTGCGGATGCGGCCGTACTCGCCCTGGAAGAGGGCCCGGGGTTCGCCGGCGTTCGTGCCGTCGAGAGGCACCGCGAAGACGCACTCGCCCTGCAGTGCCGCCACGAACGCGGTGGACCGGGTGATCGCCAAGCCGGACGGAGAGCACTCCGATGTCGGCCAGGTGACCTTCGGCGTGACGTAGCCCTCCTCGTCGGACTTCCCCTCGAACCGCGGCCAGCCGTAGTTCTTGCCGGCCTCGATCAAGTTCAGCTCGTCGAACCGGTTCTCACCGAACTCCGCGGCCCAGAGCCGGCCATCGGCGTCGAATGCCAGGCCCTCGATGTTGCGGTTGCCGTACGACCAGGTGCGGTTGCCGAACGGATTGCCGTCGACGGCGTCGCCGTTGCGGTCGATGCGGAGCACCTTGCCGCCGAGCGACCCCTTCTTCTGTGCTTCCGGCGGGTCGCCCGCCTCACCGGTGGCGACGAACAGGTGGCCCTCCCGGTCGAATAGGAGCCGTCCGCCGTGGTGGCGACCGCCCACCGGGATGCCGGTGAGGATCGGCCGCATCGCGCCCAGACGGTCGCCGTCGAGCTCGATGCGCACGACGCGGTCGTCCGACGTGGTCGTGACGAACGCGTAGAGCGCGGAGTCGTCGTCCGGGTCGAGGGCGAGGCCGAGCAGGCCGCCTTCTCCCCCGGGCCGGCCGACCGAGCCGCGCACGTCGCCCATCGTGGTGACCGTGCCGTCCTTCGCGATCCGCACGATCGAGCCCTCGTCACGCTGCGCCACCAAGGCGTCACCGTTGGGCAGGAAGGCGATGCCCCACGGGACGTTGAGCCCGTCGGCGATGGTGCCGGCCACCCGCGGGTTCAGCTCATCCTCCCGCGACGTCGTCGGTGACGGTGAGGATCGCGTTGGCCCGGGGTCGGGCTCGTTCTCGCTGCATCCCACGAGGGTCAAAGCACTCAGCCCGGCCACGCCGGAAAGGAACGTCCGTCGGTCGACCATGGGTCGATCATGCCGGTCGGGCTCAAGCCGGGCACATCGATGGAATGTTGGCCGCTCCCTTACGGTTGTACCCATATAGCCGATTTTCCCGACGAAAGGCCATCATGAGCACGGTCGAACTGACCGCCGACACCTTCGAGAGCACCGTCACGTCCGAGGGCATCACCCTCGTCGACTGGTGGGCGTCCTGGTGTGGCCCCTGTCTGCAGTTCGCCCCGGTCTACGACGCCGCGAGCGAGCAGCACGACGACATCGTGTTCGGCAAGATCGACACCGAGGACCAGCAGGAACTCGCTGCGGCCGCCCAGATCACGTCCATCCCGACGCTGATGGCGTTCCGCGACGGCGTCCTGGTGTTCAACCAGGCCGGTGCGCTGCCCGCGCCCTCACTCGAGCAGGTCATCCAGGCGGTCAAGAACCTCGACATGGAGGACGTCCACCGTCAGATCGCCGAGCAGCAGCAGGCCCAAACCGGTTGAGGTTGGCCGGCTGAAGCCGCTCACCAACCCGGCGGTTTGACCACGTTGTCCGGCGCCGCGTCGAACAGCGGCGCGACGTCGGACTCCGCATGTCCGGCGATGCCGCAGCCCACCTTGGTCAGGTAGAACCGCAGCTCCGGGTGCGCGCGGGCGAACGCCACGAAACGCTCGGCGGCTCCCTTCAGGGCGTCGAAGCCCTCCATGGTGGGCAACCCGTAGCTCTGGCCCTGCAGGCCCTCGCCCTGCCCCCAGATCGCCCCGAAGCGGTCCAGCGCGACCTTGGCCGCTCCCCCGCCGTGCGCGCCGGACTCGTTGCTGCCGAAGACGAAGATCGACCCTTCCGGAAGTTCAGTGAGCCGATCCGGGGTGGTTTCCATACGACTCAGTGTGAACCGCGGTCGTCTGGATTTCGAAATCTTGGACGCTCGGGGGACCATGGAAGGATGCCCACCCAGACCGACCTGCGCCTGCTGCTGCGCGGACCGGTGGACTTCGAGGTGGGCGACTCGCCGTCGGAGTCGCGCTTCGTGTTCAGCACCGCCGACGGTGAGCATCGCGCCACCGCGAACGAGGCGATCGGTGCGCTCAGCCAGGGAATCCGCACCATGAACGCCCACCCCAGCGCCCGGGCCTGGGCGACGCCGGCCATCCTCGCGCTGCGCATCATGGCCAGGGGCCACCTGTCACAGCTCGACGCGTCCGAGCGAAGCCGGCTCCAGGAGGCGTCGCGCAACGTCGACCCCGACCCAGGGGTGGCGCAGGCCAAGGTGCGCGCCTTCATCGAGGCGCTCGCCGTGGACGCACCGGCCGTCGCTTCCATCCCGCAACGCTCTGACGACGATGCGCCACCCCTGGTGGAGATGGAGCCGCGCCGGAAGCGGATGTTCAGCGGCCGCCTCGTCGTCCAGTTCCGCGCGGAGCCGGCCGGTGATGTCGTGGCGGACGTGACGCTGCGGGTGCGCCCCACCGACGCCTACTGGGGGCCGGCCGACGCCGCCGACCTGTGGGCCCGCGACGACCACCACTTCGGGCCGGGATCACGCCAGGCGGTCCGGACGATGCTCGCGGGCGCCGCATCGGTGTGGACCCCGGCTGCCCGGATCCTGGCCGACCCCGACCCCGGTTCCCTCGCCGTCTCGGCCGACGACCTCGCGCTGCTCGGGTCCTCGCGCATCGCCACCCTGCTGCTGGCCCACCGCATCGACGTGGAGTGGCCGGACGAGCTGGTGCGCGCCGTGGATGCGCGTGGCTCGGTCCGGCGCGTCGACTCGCCCGCCGGCGACCGCTCAGCTGCGTTCTCCCGCGACCAGCTGTTCCGATTCGACTGGCGGCTCGCGATCGGCGACGACACGCTCACCGAGGCCGAGGTCGACGAGCTCGCCCGGTCCCAGCACGGCCTGCTCCGGCTGCGTGACCAGTGGGTGCTCGTCGACCCGGGACGGCTGCGGCATGCGCTCGACCGGCGCAGCCGCGACCTCACCCCGGTGGAGGCGCTGCGCGCCGCGGTGTCCGGCACGGTGGACGTCGACGGCGTCACCACCGAGGTCGACACCGTCGGCTGGCTGGACGACCTTCGCGAACGCCTGGCTCAACGCGGCGAGCGGGCGGCCGTGCCGCAGCCACCCACCCTCGACGGCACGCTGCGCGACTACCAGCTCGACGGCCTGCGCTGGATGGCCCAGCTGGTCGACCTCGGCCTCGGCGGAGTACTCGCCGACGACATGGGGCTCGGCAAGACCGTCATGCTGATCGCCCTGCACCTCCATCGAGCCGGGCTCGGACTGGACGCGCCGACTCTCGTCGTCTGCCCGGCGTCGGTGCTGGGCAACTGGGAGCGGGAGATCCGGCGCTTCGCCCCGACGTCCGACGTTCGCCGGTACCACGGGCCGGGTCGAAGCCTGGACGGTGCGACGCACGGATTCGTGGTCACCACCTACGCCACCATGCGGCGCGACGCGGAGCAGCTCGCCGACCATCAGCCCGGCTGGGGGCTGGTGGTCGCGGACGAGGCACAGAACGTCAAGAACGTCCGGGCCGGCGCGGCCCGCGCCCTTCGCACCATCCCGGGCGAGGCGAAGCTCGCCCTCACCGGCACCCCGGTGGAGAACAACCTCGCCGAGCTCTGGGCGATCGTCGACTGGACGACTCCCGGGCTGCTCGGCTCCTACGAGCAGTTCCGCCGCCGCTGGTCACGCCCCATCGAGCGACGGCGCGACTCGGGTCGTGCCAGCGATCTGGCCCAGCTGATCCGGCCGTTCGTCCTCCGGCGGCGCAAGAGCGACCCCGGCATCGCGCCGGAGCTGCCGCCGAAGACCGAGACCGACTATCGCGTCCACCTGACCCGTGAGCAGGTCGGCCTCTACGAGGCAGTCGTCCGGGAGACGCTCGCCGAGATCGAGTCGGCCCGGGGCATGCTGCGCCGTGGACTCGTGGTGAAGCTGCTCACCCAGCTCAAGCAGATCTGCAACCACCCGGCACAGTTCCTCCGCACGCCGCACGAACGCCTGCATGGCCGCTCGGGCAAGCTCGGCCTGCTCGACGAGCTGGCCGAGGAGATCGTCGCCGAGGGCGGCGCCATCCTGCTGTTCACCCAGTACGCACAGATGGGTCACCTGCTCTCGCGCCACCTGCGCGAGAAGCACATCGACAACCAGTTCCTGCACGGCGGCACCCACGTCCGCACCCGCGAGTCGATGGTGCGCCGATTCCAGCGGGGCGAGATACCGGTGTTCGTGCTGTCACTCAAGGCCGCCGGCACCGGCCTCAACCTCACCCGCGCCGACCACGTCATCCACTTCGACCGCTGGTGGAACCCCGCGGTCGAGGATCAGGCCACCGACCGGGCGCACCGCATCGGCCAGACCAAACCGGTGCAGGTTCACCGGCTGATCAGCGAGGGCACCATCGAGGAGTCGATCGCCGAGCTCATCACGTCCAAGCGCTCGCTCGCCGATGCCGTCGTCAACGCCGGGGAAGGAGCGCTGACCGAGCTGTCGGACGCCGAGCTGGCCGAGCTGGTGCGGCTGCGCAAGTAGCGCCTCAGGTCAGACGAAGCCGCCCGGGTCGTCGATGCAGCTCTGGATCTCCTTGAGCGTGTAGAAGGGCCCGTCCGGCTCGGTCGGCGCGCACGCCTTGCTGAACCGCGACGGCTCCTCGTTGAAACGCAGTGTGAGCAGCACCTTGCCGGCCTCGTTCCGGTAGGCCGCCCACTCGATACTTCCGGCCAGCAGGCTCGACTTCCACGAGCGCCACGGGTTGAACTCGTCCTTGTAGAGCCCGCCTTTGGGTTCTTGCTGATTGGCACTGCGCAACTGGGTCAGAGCCGTGAACGGCATCAGCGTCTCGCCGTGCGCCCATCGGAACACCGCCGCGGTCTTGCCGCCGTCGACCCGCTGCTGCAACCGCTTCATGAAGTTGTTCAGCAGTGGCTTGGCGCCCTGATAGGAGTTGGTTTCACCCCGAATCCCTGGCCCGTACCGGTAGAACTTCTCACCGGCCTGAAGTTTCATCAAGGTCTCGGCATCACCCGGGTCAACGAAGTTGCTGAACGTCACGTCGGTTTCAGCCCGGAGGGCCGGCGCTCGTTGGAAGACCTCGTACATGTCGAGCGCGGCGGGGATCGGCTTCTTGATGCCGTCGACGAACTGCGGCTGGTAGGCGCTCAGCAGGACGTTCGTGGCAGCGACCTCGGCGTCGGGGTTCTCGTTGCTCCTCAGCCGTTTGATGTGCTGCTTGCCGATCAGAGACGGATTGGCCCCAATGACAAGCGTCTTCTCCGACACCTTGTCCTTGGCGAACGGGAGCTCCGGGAACCGTTGTTTGATAGCGCCCTTCATGGCCTGGGCGCTCTCCTTCGTTCGCTTCACCGGGGACGTCACGAACTCCACCTGGTCGCCGTCCTCCTGCACCCGTGAGAAAAAGTCGGCGTAGTTGTCAGCCGTTCGGCGCCCGATGCCGGCCAGCTCGGCCTGGCCGATGGTCGTCAGCTCGCCGTATCCGATCTTCTTTTCGGCGGCCTGGAATCGCTGGATGTCACGCTTGAGGGTTTCACCGTTCTCGGTGAGCGCATCTTGCGCCTCGGCTTGCTCCCAGAGCTTGATGATGCGGTTCTCCGGCCCCGCGGACGTGGCCGTACGCGATCCGTGGCGCCCGATGGTCTCGACGAAGAACAGCTCGTAGCCCTCGGGCGGAGGGACGACCTTGGAAGACCCCGCGTTGCCGTACGGCGCCTCGCCCCCGTACAGGTGGGCGTACCGGATGTTGCCGTCCTGCGGGCCGGGAATGGCGCCGGCGATGATGGTGACGCAGACGACGACGAAGTTCAGCACTGGACGGGAGTCTCCTGGGATCGGCACACGTAGGCGGACAGCCTATCGACGCAGATCGGCTCCGTCAGCCAAGACAACTTTTCAGCTCGGAGACGCGGTAGAAGAACCGGTTCTCCCTGGACGGCGTGCATCCGGAGTTGAACTGCACCGGCTCCTCGTTGTACCGCATCGTCACCAGCACCTTGCGGTCCCTGTTGCGGTAGGCGGCCCACTCGAGGTTGCCACTGAGCCGCCCGGCCACCGAGCCGCGCCAGCGGTTCTTGTCCCGGCTGAACGGTTCGCCCTTCGGCATCTGCACGTGGCTGCCCGGCGCCCGGATGAGCGCCGCGAACGGCATCGTCGTCTCGCCGTGGCCGACGCGGAAGACCGCCGCCGTCGAGCTGCCGTCGATGCGCTTGTCGAGCCGCGAGAAGAAGTCCTTGAGCAGCGGACGGGCCTTCGAGAAGGTGTTGGTCTCGCCTTTGACGCCCGGGCCGTACCGGTAGAACACCTCGACGTCGGTGGCGTAGCTGAGCGCCTCGCGGTCGTCGGCCGGCACGTAGCGGGCGAAGGTGATGTTCGTTTCCTTCTGCATGCCGGGCGCGGTGATGTAGAGCTTGTAGATGTCGAGCGCGGCGTCGACCGGGTCGTCGATGGAGTCAACGAAGGATCGCTTGTACGACGTGCCGAGCAGGTGCTTGGCGCGGTCGCGGACGGACGCGCGGCTGTGGACCTTCTTGATCATCGCCTTGCCGGCCGACGAGGCCTCGTTCCTGAAGCGCATGAGGTCGTTGGCCTCGACTGGCTTGGCCAGCAGGCTGTCGAGCGACCGGCCGAAGCCATCCTCCAGGCCGTCCCGCAGCGAGGACGCGCTCTGCTTCGTGCGGGTGACGTCGGTGGTGACGGTGGCGATCGTCTCGGACTTCTTCCGGATCGCGGAGAAGAAGGACGGATAGTTGTCGGCGGTGCGCCGTCCGATGCCGTGCATCTCGTCGCGGCCCAACCCGCTCAGGTTGCCGTAGCCGATTCCGCGTTCGGCGTCCTGGAACCGCTTGATGTCGCGCGCCAGCGTCGTGCCGGTCGCGGTGAGCGCCTTCTTCTCCTCCGCCTTCTTCCAGATGCGGAGGGCGGCCTGCTCGGGCCCGTCGTCGACCAGGGAGCGGGCGCCGTGCCGCCCGACCGTCTCGATGAAAAACATCGAGTAGCCGCTCGGCGCCTTGCGGACTGATGTGTCCTTGGGGTTGCCGTACGGCGTCTGGTTGGCGTACTGCTCACCCGATCCGGCTGAGGCCGCCGGGACCGCAGGGACCAGAGCGGCCAGAGTGACAGCGGCGACGGCACAGATCTGCCAGGGCTTGACGTACGACATGAGGGACTCCCGAGATGCGTTTCGCGCAGTCTAGACCCGCGCGGCGACCTGCGACAGGCCTCTGATCAGCCGAGACAGCGTTTGAGCTCTGCCTCCGCGTAGAAGTGGCTCCCGTCCGAGGTGGGCGTGCAGCCCTCGTGGAACGGCACCGGCTTCTCGTTGTAGCGCATCGTCACCAGAATCTTGCCCTCGCCGTTGCGGAACGCCGACCACTCGAGGTTGCCGGCGAGACCGCCGGCGACCGCACCGCGCCACGGGTTGGTGCCGCGGGTGAACAGCTCGCCCTCCGGCACCTGCTTCTCGCTGCCGGGGGCCTTGATGAGCGCAGCGAACGGCATCGTCGTCTCGCCGTGGGCGAACCGGTAGACCGCGGCGGTGGACGATCCGGCGGCGCGCTCGTCGAGCGCCTTGAAGAAGTCGTCGAGCAACGGCCGGGCCTTCTCGGTGGTGTTCGTCTCCCCCTCGACGCCGGGCCCGTACTGGTAGAACGTCTCAGCGTCGGTGGCGTAGCTGAGCGGCTCGCGGTCTTCCTGCGGCACGTACCGCTCGAAGGTGACGTCGGTGTCCTTCGCCATGCCGGGCGCGGTCGAGTAGAGCTTGTAGACGTCGAGCGCGGCGTCCACCGGGTCCTTGATGCTGTCGACGAACGCCGGCGCGTAGATGGTGCGCAGCGTGCTCTCGGCGTGGGCGCGGATGGCTTCACGGTCGTGGATCTTCTCGGTCGCCGCCCTTCCGGCGGACGACGTGCGGTTGCCCCAGCGGAGCAGCTCGTCGGACTCGGTGGCCGGCGCCAGCTCGGTCTTGAGGTTCAGCCCGCCCGAGGCGAGGCCGTCGTGCATCGCCTCGGCGCTCTGCTGCGTGCGCTCGACGCTGGTGGTGACGGTGGCGATCTTCTCGTCGCGGCGATCGAGCGACGTGAGGAAGTCGGCGTACGTCTCGGCGTGACGCTTGCCGATGCCCTGCCACTCCTCGCGTCCGATGCCGCTGAGCTTGCCGTAGCCGATCCTCCGCTCGGCCTGCTGGAACTCCTTGACGTCGCGAGCGAAGCTCTTGCCGAGCTCGGTGAGCCCACCTTGCTTGGAGGCGCGTCCCCAGATCTGAAGCACGTCGCGCTCGGTGCTGTCGCTCGTCAGCGAGCGGGCACCATGGCGGCCGACCGTCTCGAGGAAGAACATCTCGTAGCCGGCCGGCGGCTTCTCGATCGACGCCTCGGGCGTGCCGTAGGGCGTCTGGTTGGCGTAGTCGTGCTCAGGCTCGGCTGCAGTGGCCGATGAGGCCAGAGCGGCCAGAGTGACAGCGGCGGCGGCACAGGCGTGCCAAGGCTTGACGTGCATCACGAGAGGAACTCCGAGGGGAAGACGGTGGGGAAGCAACCATCAGTTTAGGCGACGCGACGCCCGATCAGCCGGATTGAGGCGCTCATGGCCGTGGCCACCGCCGGGAGATCTTCGGGCGGCGGCTGGATCGTCGCTCCGCCGGTTCTGCGACGTCGTCCGAGATCGCCTCCGGCTGCGGCTCGAGCTCTTCCCAGCTCGGTGCGAGCTCCTCCGGACTCGGTGCGAGCTCCTCCGGGCTCGGCGCGGGCTCCTCCGGACTCGGCGCGGGCTCCTCCGGACTCGGCGCGGGCTCCTCCGGACTCGGCGCTGCGTGCTCCGGGTCTGATACCGCGGGCTCCGACGTCAGCTCCTCGAGAACGGCGGGCAGCGCCGCGCGGTCGGCGTCGAGCCAGTTGACGGTCATCAGCTCGGCCGCGTCCAGCCATCGCACCTCGTCGTGATCCGCGCCGGGAGTGGGTGTACCGACGAAGATCTCGGCCCAGAAGAGCCGGAGCGCCACGATGTCGGAGATCAGCCGCCACGTGTCGCCCGTGGGCGTGAGCTCCTCGCTCAGCATGAGCGTCACGTCCAGCTCTTCCTGGACCTCACGGATCAGTGCCGCTTCCGCCGACTCCCCGGGCTCGACCTTGCCGCCCGGAAACTCCCAGCGACCCCTCAGCGCATGCGATTGCGCACGCCTGGCGGCTAGGACGCGACGCGGCTGGATCAGGGAGTCGACGATCACCGCTCCGACAACGTGTTGCACACCGTCAACCCTAGGGAACTGCCAGCGCGCAGAAGGACAGAAATGCCGGTTCTGGCGCCTTCGGTCTCGATGCACCACGATGGTCGAGCGCATCAGGAGGCCACGATGACCACAGCCGAAGCCCGTCCCGATTCACCCGTCACCGGGAATGAGCGCGCGAGGCGACACCAGCGCCAGCTGGCCTTGCACGGGACGGTCGTCCTGCTGATCGGGCTGCTCGCCGGCATCGGCTTCTCCTACGCCGCAGCGACCGAGTCGGTGACCAGTGACTTGTACAAGAACTGGAGGTTCGCCCACCTCGAGGGTCTCGTCAACGGCATCGTCGTGCTGGCGGCCGCCGGGGTCTGGGCGTACATCGATTCCGGGCGCCGGAGCGTCGACGTCGGGCGCTGGCTGCTGATCGTCGGCGCGTACGCGAACGCGATCGGACCGTGGATCACCGCGGTGTTCATCGGTCACCGCGTCATCGAGCCGAGTGGTCTGCTCGAGTCCGTGGTCGTGTACGGCTTCTACATTCCCGGCGTGCTGCCCCTGGCGTCGTTCGCGCTGTTCGTGGGAAGCCAGCTGGCGGACCGCATCGGCGAGAGAAGGCTCAGCTAGCCGGAGAGCCGGTTAGAGGCCTTCCGTCAGAACTGGGCCTTGACGAACCCCGCGAGCAGGAATGCCGTCGCGACGATCTCGCCGACGATGAGAGCGCTCATGAACGCCCGCGTCGAAACGGGGGCCGGGTCGAGCTGGTTCTCGGTGTCTTTGAGAAGGCCGTGGAAGACGTACGACCCGATCGCTGCCCAGAAGAAGATCACCAGCACGGCCAGCGCGATCAGGTGGGATCGCGTCGACCAGGCCGAGAACTCGATGAGCGCGGCGATGGTCGTCAGCGCGAACGCGTACAGCAGCGCCGCACGGTGGGCGATGTCGACGTAGACGTGGCGGTCGCGTGTCAGATCTGCCGATACTTCAGACCGAGCCCAGCCGCGCGGGCGTACAGCAGCGCCGCACGGTGGGCGATGTCGATGTAGACGTGGGCCCGGTGCTCGGGCGTGGTCAGAATCTGCCGGTACTTCCAGACCCCGAGCACTAGGGCCGCGAGCAGCGTGATGCCGGACGCCAGCAGGGCCAGCCGGGTGTCGAGCGCGAGGGTGGTGGGCATGAGCGGATCCCCATTCGTCCAGATCAGGTTAGACGAATGGGGATCGCTCGAGCCCTCAGTGCACGGCGGCCGGCTGGTCGACCTTGTTCGGCAGGAACACCGACAGCGCGACGACGATGACGCCGAACATCGCGCCGGCGACGAACGCCCACTGCAGGCCGTTGACGAACGCGGCATCGGGTGTCGCGCCGGACTCGATCATCGCCGTCGAGCGGTTCTCGAGGATCACGACGAGCACGGCCGTGCCGACCGCGCCGGCGACCTGCTGCAGCGTGCCCAGGATCGAGCTGCCGTGTGAGTACAGCTCCTGCGTCAGGGCACCCAGTCCGAGCGTGAAGACCGGAGTGAAGATCGACGCGAGGCTCACCATCAGCACGACGTGCATGCCGAGGATCATCCAGAACGGCGTGTCGGCGTCCACCCGGCTCAGTGCGCCCAGTGCTGCGACCATCACGATCGAGCCGGGGATGACCAGCGGACGCGAGCCGAACTTGTCGTACAGGTGACCGACCCGCGGGCCGAGCAGGCCCATCGCGATGCCACCGGGCATGACGAGCGCGCCGGTCTGCATGGCCGACAGACCGCGGAGGTCCTGCAGGTACAGCGGCAGCAGGATCATCGTGCCGAGGAAGGCCATGAAGGCGGCCGACATCAGCAGCAACGTGGTGGTGAACGTGCGCGACTTGAGCGTCCGCAGGTCCATCAGCGGGCTGCCCGACTTCTGCAGGCGAAGCTGGTAGGCGACGAACGCGGCCACCAGCACGGTGCCGACGCTGATGATCGCGGTGAGCTCGGAGCCGCCACGGACGCCGACCTCGCTCAGGCCGTAGACCAGGGTCGCGAACCCGACGCCGGCGAGTGCGACGCTGAGCCAGGAGACCGGCCCGGTCTGGGTCTCGCCGACGTTCTTCAGGTACCGCAGTCCGGACACGGTGATCAGACCCGCCACCGGCAGCACGAACACGAAGACCAGGCGCCACGAGCCGACGTTCAGGATGAGGCCGGAGATCACCGGCCCGAACGCCGGCGCCACGGAGATGGCGAGCATGACGTTGCCCATCACCCGGCCGCGGTCGTCCTCGGGCACGACGTTCATCAGCGTGGTCATCAGCAGCGGCATCATCACCGCGGTGCCGGCCGCCTGGATGCTGCGGGCGACGAGCAGAACCTCGAACGTCGGCGCGGCCGCAGCCAGCAGGGTGCCGATGAGGAATGTCGTCATCGCCACCGTGTAGGCGCTGCGGGTGGTGACGCGTTGGAGGAACCACCCGGTGATCGGGATGACGGCCGCCATCGTGAGCATGAAGATGCTCGACAGCCACTGCGCGGTGCGCGGCGCGACGTCGAAGTCGACCATGAGCCGCGGGATCGCGTTGATCATGATCGTCTCGTTGAGGATGACGACGAACGTCGAGGCGACGAGCAGCTTGATGATGAGCGGAGTCTTGGGGCTGGCCGATGCGGGCGTCTCGTCCGCTTCTTCGGTGACGACTCGGGTCCGGGAAGTCATCTCTGTCCTTTGTTCGGTGGTGCGGGAGTCCGGATGACCACCCGCTCACCTACTCCACGAACGAGTCATCTCCAATACGACACCTCCAACATATTGATGTGCACTGACATTCCCTGAGCAGCGACTTTGCCTCAAGTAGTTTCCGTGCTCACCGACTTTCGCGGCCCGGGATCAGAGCGAGCGGAGGAACTCCGTCTGCGCCTTCACGACCTGCTCGAACGGGTCGCCGAGGTAGATGTCGAAGTGCCCGACGTCCATCCGCTCGACCCGAACCGGCCCGCGAACGCGCTTCGCCACCTTCTCCATGCCCGACGTCGGCGCGATGGAGTCGTGGTTCGCGATGGTGAGGTGGACCGGCATCCGCAGCCGCTTCGCCCGCGTCACCGGCCGGTTGAGCGGGTACGTGAAGACGCCCCGCGCGGCCATCTGATTGACGAACGACGGCCCCCAGATGGCGGAGTAGCCGGGCAGGCTGTCGTCGGCGGTCATCGCTCCAGCCGTGTCGGGCTCGCCGGCGAGCTGGACGTAGTGCGGCCGGCGGTTCAGGAGCATGGCGACGAGGTCGAGCACGCCGTGCGCGGTGAGCCGCAGCAGCTGGCGCGGCCCGGCGTACGACCAGATGTTCAGCACGGCGGCGAGCCCGTCCATCGCCGCACCCTGGGAGATGACGCCGGCGATCAGCGGATCGTCGGCCGCGACCGCGATGACGTGCCCGCCCGAGTTGGACGTGCCCCAGAGCACGATGCGGTCGGGATCGACCCCGGGCAGAGCCCGCGCATGCGCAACCGCCGCGTGGTAGTCCTCGCGATGCCGCCGGTGGTCGACGACCTGCCGCGGCTCCCCCTCGGACAGCCCGAACCCGCGGTAGTCGAACAGCACGACGTCCGCCCCAGCCTGGGCGAACCGCTCCGCGAACGGCTCGAGCCCGGAGTCCTTCGTGCCACCCAGCCCGTGCGCCATGACCACGCACGGCCGCCCCGCGGCGTGGTGAGGTCGTCCGTCTCGGCCTCGTAGTGCCACGCCGACAGGTGCACCCCGTGGCTGATGATCTCGATGTCGCCGACAACCCGAACCCGCGGTAGTCGAACAGTACGACATCCGCCCCGGCCTGGCGCGAACCGCTCAGCGAACGGCTCGAGCCCGGAGTCCTTCGTCCCACCCAGCCCGTGCGCCATGACCACACACGGCCTACCCCTCGGCGTGGTGAGGTCGTCCGTCTCGGCCTCGTAGTGCCACGCCGACAGATGCACCCGGTGGCTGATGATCTGGATGTCGCTGCGCATGGATTCGATCGTTCCACTAACCCGGGCTTGAGCAGGGCAGTTACGCGAGAGAGGCCTGGGCCATCCGACCGATCACTCTGGCGTCTACCAGAGTTGTGACGAATTGCTGTGGTTTGCTTCTCAACGGACGTCATCGCTCGACTCAGCGATGCCTTGAACGGCTCGCCATATAGCCTGCCGACTGACGGCGCGTCCGCCGTGTCAATTCGGCAAATCATCGAGAACACGTCAGACATCGAAAGTCGTTGCGCACCAGCGTGAGGAATCAGCTCACGACCACGCCCCGGCCGGGATACGGCCCGGCCGGGGCGTCTGGTGGTGAGAGCTCAACCAAGACGGTCAACTCGCGTTCTTCGACCTCTTGATGCAGGTGCTCAGGTCGACCTTCGACTGCTCACCCCGGTCGATGATCACCGGCACCTGCTGGAGGACCTTGCCGTTCTGCTCGCACGTCAGCGTCCAGTTCTCGATCAGGCCGGGCACCTCCTTCGAGGACACGACGGTCGAGTCGAACAGCGTTGCCGTCAGCTTGTACGTCGCCGTGGTCGAGGCGTAGTTGATCACCCGCAGCACGTAGTCGCCGGGCTCAGGCGCGGCGATCTCCGCACGCTCCTTCTCGTTGACGAAGTTGCCCGACGAGCCGACTTGGGTCAGCGAACCGTCTGCGTTCTTCTTGTAGACCTCGAGGTCGAGGTCGTCCGGGGTCGGCCAGTCGAGATCGACCTGGAGCACATCGATGCCGGTCTCGGTGATCGAGAAGTCGTGGTCGACCTCCTGGCCAACGGTGGTCGGACCCCCGTCATAGGTCTGCGAGCGGACGGGCTGGTCCTCGGTGATCTCCACCAGCTTCTCCTGGACGACCGGTCGGGTGGACTGGTTGATGTGCCAGATGAACTTGCCGCGTGGTGCCGACCTGCATCGTGGTCTCGAGCTTGTCCTGGAACGAGCTCTCCCACGTCGGCGTCGCGAACTCCTTGCGCAGCCGCAGCGTGGCTCCCTTGGGGGCGTCGCCCCTGATCACGGAGTGCGTCGCGGTGTCGACGGTGTTCTCCAGGGCAACGAGATACGCCTCGCGGTTGCCCTTGCCGGCGTACTCTCCGGCACCGAGGTACTCATCGATGACCTGCGGGAACGGCGGATGGAACTCGTTGGGGCCGATCTCGAAGGTGTATCCGTAGCCGCCGGTGGCGTTGTACGACCAGTCCTCGGTGGTGCCGGTGGTGTCGTAGAGCTCCCAGCCGTGGATGTTCCGGAAGCCGTTGGCGGCGGTCATTTTCGCGCCGAGCGCCTTCAGCCCCTCCTCGTCGGGTGCGTTTCCGACGGGATTGCCGTCCGGCCCGATCGTGTCCGGGTGCACACCGTTGGGTCGAAGCACCAGGTTGGAGAACGTGTGATTGGAGATCATCGTGGTGATCTGGCGGCTGCTGATCAGTTCACGGATGTTCTGGGTCTCCGGCTCGGAGAACGGACCTGCGCCGCGGTAGGTCGGGTCGGCGAACGTCGCCGACGCGCCCGGGCCTCCCCAGAAGCCGCCGTAGTTGCGGTTCGGGTCGACGCCGATGCCGAAGCGCAGCCGGACTGGTGGCCGAGAAGCCACGGCAGGTGCCGTCGGGTGTGTGCTGCCCGATCGACGCTCCGGCAGTTCTTCAGCTTGTAGGCGTTCCCCGGAGTGCCGAGGATCGATGCGGTGCCCCCCGTTGTCCGACTCGCGCAGGTCGACCAGGCCGCCATCGGTGCGGGAAAGGTCGAACCCGTCGACGTTGACCACGGGCACGATGAGCACACGGGACTTGTCGAGCAGACCGGTGATGCGCGCGTTCTGTCCGTAGTTCTTCACCAGGTCGTGCGCGAACTCCATCGCGAGCTCGCCGGAAGGCCACTCGCGCGCGTGGTGCACGCCCATCAGCAGGAAGACGGGGCGTCCGTCTTCGGGCGCCTTGACGTCGGCGCCGATCTCGATTCCCTGGACCTTCTTGCCGTCGAGCGACGGGTGCGGCAGATCGAACTGTTTAGCGATGTTCGGCCGCGAGGTTGCGAGATCGCGCATGTCGTTGTTGTAGTCGGCGAGCGTCCGGTAACTGTCGCGTCCGGACGGAAGCCGTGACTCAGATGTCGCCGCTGCGAACGCCGCGTTGGCCTGGTTGTTGCGGGCCTCGCGCTCGAGAAGGTTGCCGATACGCACGTCAAACGTCAGGCCCGACTCCCGCAGCGCTTCTGCGTCGGACGCTTTGTGCAGCACCACCTCGACATAGTCGTGGCCGGCGTGCTCCGTGAGATCGAGCCCCAAGGTCTGTAGCTGTCTCTTGTCCGCACGGGTCGGAGTGTCCACCTTAACGAGCTTGGGAGTGAAGGTGGTGTCAGAGTTGACGGCCTGAGCTGACCCGGTGATTACCGAGGGTGCGAGGCCGAGCAGCGCTGTGGTGAGCGCCGCGGCAAGTGCCGCGCGAGAGCGGCGTGATCGGTAGAACATTGAATCCCCCTGAGTGAACAGGGCGCTCTGTGATTGAGACGCCCATGCTCACGAGCAACGAGGCAGGCAAAGCCAAGTCACGCTCGATGTGGCGCTCAGACACGAGACGTCGTTATCCGATCTCGCGCCGGTGGCCTCGGTGCCGTGGGCTTCCACCGATCGGCGCTGACAACGTGTGGTCCGACCGACGCCCGAATGCGGGTGCGACCGAGACCTCCGC
>CAWABE010000003.1:0-625270 GCA_963780275.1 uncultured Actinomycetota bacterium | reverse complement strand
TGCCGCCTGTGGTCGACGACCTGCCGCGGCTCCCCCTCGGACAGCCCGAACCCGCGGTAGTCGAACAGCACGACGTCGGCCCCTGCCTCGGCGAACCGCTCCGCGTACGGCTCGAGCCCGGAGTCCTTCGTGCCGCCCAACCCGTGCGCCATGACCACGCACGGCCGCCCCCGCGGCGTGCCGAGGTCATCCGTCTCGGCCTCGTAGTGCCACGCCGACAGGTGCACCCCGTGGCTGATGATCTCGATGTCGCTGCGCATTGGCTCGATCGTCCCACCGCCGTCAGAAGTTCGTCCCACCGATCTCCCGACTGCGCCCGATGAACTCGGCCACCACGTCGTCGCCGACGGTGACGGTTGCCCGTCGAGCGCCACTGAGCGGATGGTCTAGCCGCGTGACTTTCAGCGAAATACTGGAAACGTTTCAAAGCGACGACAGCCGCTCCAGGCACACCTAAGTTGAGGCCGTGAGCTCCCTTGCTGTCTGGGCACCAATCATCCTGCTCGTGGTGCTTCTTGGCTTTATCTTGAATCTCGCGCGTCATCCGGCGGCGGCTGCGTATCGAGGGCTCGCGCACGCAAGCTACGAGCGACGGCTCTCCAAGTGGTCCGCTCGATGCACCGCACTTCAAGCACTCGTCGAGGAAGCTAGGACGGCGAACGGTCTCGGCGGCGGCCCCGCCCTCCTTGCGAGGGCAGGGCTCAGCGCCAAACTCAAACGCGGCGAGATCGTCTATCGGCTTCTCACGGGAACCATGCTCGAAGAACGAAGCAGACAGAATGTTCCGACGCTCATCGCCGTGACTAGCGGCGCAATCGCGATCACCAGTAGTCGACTTCTCTTTGAAGGTGGCGGGAAGCGACGGGAGTGGGCTTTCGACAAACTTCACTCCATACGACTCGTCGGCGCGGATACGTCGCTGCTTGGAGTCTCGAACCGAAATGCGATGTCAGGCATCCAATACGACGACACAGAGCGCACGAGGATGTACTTGGATCTCGCGATCGCCGAGTTCGGTGGCGATCGGACGCGCGTCGTGGCGGAGATTGAATCTCGGCTCGCGGCGCATGAACTCAAGCGACCGAAAGAACCTGCGGCAGCAGAGAGTCGTAAGATCACGGTGCGGGAGCGGGGTGTTCTGCTTGTCTGCGCCGCCCTGATCCTGTGGCCGGTCGCTCCCGGTCTGGTCCGTGCTTTCGACCCGCCGACAGAGCCAAGCTGGTGGTGGCTAGGAGTCGCCCTCGTTGCTGCAGCCTTCGCGGTCAAGGACCTGTTCACGAGTGGGAGTGCATCCAGGAGGAAGCGGACAACTCGGTCCTTTCTGTCGCGAGGTTCCGTCGTGACGGTCACGGCAGCGGCTCTGGTCATCGGCGGCGGATTTGCCGTCCCCGCATCGGCGCTAGAAGGGACAGTGGAACGCGTCGTAGATGGCGACACCATCGTCGTGCGAGTCCATGGCAGCGATCTTCATATCCGGGTCTTGAATATCGACACTCCTGAGACAGTTCATCCCACCCAGGCCGACGAGTGCCTTGGGCAGGAGGCGTCGAGGTACACCGAGCAACTCGTTCCCCCGGGGACCCGCGTCAACTTGAAGTTCGACAACGAGCGCACCGACCGCTATGGCCGAACGCTCGCGGTGGTCACTCTGTCCGATGGACGGACCATCGCCAGTGAACTCGCTAAGGCCGGGCTGGGCATCCCCATGATCGTTGGGGGAAACGACACATACTTCGATCCAGTGCTGGCCGGGTTCAGGCAAGCTGAGGAAAACCAGCGCGGATACTTCGATCCGGCGATCGGATGCACCTACCCGGCGCAAGAAGCCCAGCTTCCGCAGGATGCGGCAGCCGCCGTGGCTGTCGACGCCGGCGCAAGTGCGGCGGAGGCTGCGGCGGCAGCTGCCACGGTTTTCGCCCTATATGAGGCCCATCGGGCCACCACTCGCCTCATAACGACGGGCACCGCATTTGCCATCCGCGCAATGAACGTGGTCAGTGCAACCACGAGCTTCGCAGCCTATGAGGAAGCGACGAGATCGCTCGGACAGACATATCGCGCACTGGAATCGCTTGCCACCAAGAGGAAGCAGAAGGAAGACGAAGCCGAAGCCAAGCGGAAGGCTGCCAAGCGAGCCGCTGCCGAAGCTGCAGCTGCTGCTGAACGCGCAGAGGAACGCGCTCGGCGGCGCGCAGAACAGTCGAGTGGCGACGGAAACTCATCCGGCTCCGGCTCCGGCTCCGGCTCCGGCTCCGGCTCCGGCTCCGGCTCCGGTGGTGGTGGCGGTGACGGCGGATATACGGGGTGTCGTGCCTACGACCCTGGAGGAAAGACTTGGAAACCCATCCCTTGTCCCTGATGCGACAGCGATGGCGGGCGGTGAGGAAACCTGAAGCCATCTACATCAGTTACACGCGCAGCTGCACGCTGCGTGGTGAATCGGAGCATTGATCCGACTTCCCATCGGCACCGACCCATCGCGAGTGGTCCCCAGCAAAACATCGGGCGACCGCATGCGCCTCTCGACCAGGATGCAGCGCAGAACGGCGAGAGCGTCGAACAATGACCGCGTCGACGACTTGGTCATGAGGCAGGAACGCTTGAGTTCGCACCAGGCGGGTGTTTGGTTCGGTTCTTCGCCATCTTTACTGTCGCTGCCTGAAGGAGATCGATGCTCAGCACATCCGCCAGACGGACCAGGTAAAGCAGGACGTCCGCGACCTCCTCACTTACCTGCGAACGCTCGGGCTCGTCACTGATGATGTCTCGCGCCTTGTCCGCCGGCAGCCACTGCAGGAGTTCAGCGAGTTCGCCAACCTCGCCTACCAATGCCAGCAAGAGCGACTTCGGGTCATGGAAAACCTCCCAGTCTCGCTCGGCAGTGAACTCTCGCATTGCGTCCCTAAGGTCGATCAGGTCGGACATTTGTTTCGCTGGTCCTAACGTCGGTTCGGCACGAGTGACTCGAGGAGGGCTTGCGTCTCGGAGTCAGTGGAGTACATGATCGTCCCTCGGAGGCCGCGGGTGAGCAGCACCTTGTAGGTGTTGCGAATCGCTCTATCGAACTCGTCGATCGTTGCCCGTTTTACCTGACTGTCGAAGCTCTTCTCTGGATGAGCCTCCCAATGATCCGTGCGCCAAACCAGATCGGGGCCAAGGATGACGCCGGAGTAGTCGTACTCAAATCCCTGCGCCGTGTAGACGCAGCCAACTTGCTCGAAGCCGGCGGGATCTGTGGCCCAAAATGGAGTGCCTGGCGCCCCAGCGTGGGACGTGTCTTTCTTGTTGTTCCACGGACGCACCCAGTCGCCGATCACGACATCGGGGACGAGTCCGCCATCCTTGATCGGATCGCTCCATCGCCAGCAGTAGCCTGCCGACATTCGGGCGCCATAACCGTCGACCAGCAACGAACGAAGCCGATCCTCCATAGGCGATGGTGACTCGGCGACGGCAAGCGTAAAACTGTCGTCACCAACCCAGGGAATGGGCCCTCCGGGAGCCAAGCCCAGGAGCCGCAAGGCCCACTCTTCGTAGGCGCGGCTTCCGCCAAGTCGAAATTGTCCGTCGAGGTCGATGATCCGAGTTTCGAGCCCGAGCATATTCGCTGCGTTCTTGATGTCCTCGACTGTGCCGATTTCGCCAGGGCGGACCACTTGATTCTCATCAAGAAGAAAGACGGGCACCCGCGCCGCTTCGATCAGTTCAGAAGCCTGGGGGCGGTCTGTGCGCAGTTCGGCCTTCGTGTACCGATTGACGGACGTTTCTCGGATCCGATGCGCTTCATCGCAGATCAAGACGTCCAGAGCGTTTCGCTCCGCATCAATGAACTGATTGAAGTATTTGAACATGGCGCGAACCTGCGGCGCCCGGTCGCCGGCAACTCGTCGCAAAGTCTTTGTGAACGCCTTTGAGCCGGTCGCATGCAGCGCGGTGCGTCCTTTCCTTGACAACTCGCCGAGCAGCGACAGCGCGATCACACTCTTGCCAGATCCGGGGCCGCCTGAGATGACGATGACCTCCTTGGCGTTCGCGCGGTACGCCTCGTCGACAGCGCGCATCACCAGGGAGAATGCCGTTTGTTGCTCATCGAGAAGGACGAATTGCTCACGTTGCTGAACTTCCTCAGCTGCGAGGGCCATGAGTTGCTTACTCGGCCGCACAGCCGATCCCAAGAAGGTATCGGCCGCATCCACGCCTGGCTCGGGCATGAGCCGACTCTTCAAGAACTTGATGAACTCGCCACGACGTTGTCCTGTAAACATGCGCGAATGCTCGGTCTGTTCCAGCTCCCAGAGGTCGGCTAGGTCGAGATCAGTCGCGTTGTGCAAGTACGCGACGCCTGCGAGTTCTGCATCTGAGGACTCGAGCGAAGCGACAAAGTCCTTGAGGTACGAGCAGTACCGTTGAACCTGAGCGACCGGGTGCAGCCGCTCGCCGAGTCCGTCAAGAACGCATACGTCAGACGTGCCATCGAGTAGATGCGCGCGCGACCACTGTTTGAGTTCGACGACGACATAGGAGTCCTTGCCGGACTTTGGGTGTCGTCCGGCAAGGATTGCGTCCGTGCGCTTGCTGGTTAGGGGAAGCTTGTGCTCCACGAGAACTTCGACAGCATCAAGGGAGGCGTCGTGGAGGTCTGATGCCAGGACGCTAAGACTGCGCTCCCACGATCGGACTTCCGCAGGCGGAGCAGAGCGACCCAACGTGAATCGATACTGCTCTGACAGAGTTGGAATGAGAGTGCCGTCCTCGATCTGCGCGCGAAGACGCGCGGCGGATCCGCGAAAGAGCGGCACGACGAACCCCAGGAAGACGAACTGGCTTCCCGCACGGGTGGAGGCTTGTTCGAGAACGCGCCTGTCGGGCCGATACGGACTTGCGAACCAAACGTTAGCTGGTCAATGCGTTGGCGGCAGGCGACTCCGGAGTTCGTTCTGATGCCCCGGCCCTCTCATGGACGTTTGTGTGTTCCGGACAGAAGAGACAGGAAGGCTGAGAGGCTGGCCCAATGCGGGAGGGAATCTACGAATCGCTGCTTACCGATGCATTAACGCAAAGCATCGAAGAAGCAGCCCCACTCGAGCCTCAATTCGGGGCGGTTGTTCCCGCTGATCAGCCATCCGTCTTAGCCAGATACGTGGCTGGCGCAGTGCTCGAAGCGCTTGAGTCAACACGAGATCCGGAAGCTCGGCTCGAGATCGTGGAAGCCATCCTCAAGTCAGTCGACGGTCGAAGCGAAGTAGTCAGCCGCCCGGCCCAACAGCTTCAAGCCCTGATCGCCCGGACGGTTCCTGGTTCGTCACCACGATCCACGCGTCGCCCTCGGACGCCGCTTTCTGAGGCGGCACTTCTGACCAATGCGCAGGGCGAGCCCGGACTAGGCGCTGAGCTGCGAGCCGAACTTGAGACTGCAGACCGGGTGGATCTCCTGTGTGCGTTCGTCAAGTGGCACGGCGTTCGACTTCTGGAGCCGGAGCTTGCGATGTTAAAAGAGCGGGGCAAGCGACTCCGCATCGTGACGACCACATACATGGGGGCAACAGAACGCGCAGCATTGGATCGACTCGTCCGTGAGTTAGACGCCGAGATCAGCATCCAATACGACGCGCTCCGGACCCGCCTTCATGCCAAAGCTTGGCTCTTCCATCGGGACACAGGCTTTGACACCGCGTATGTCGGCTCGTCCAACCTCTCCCGCAGCGCACTTCTCGACGGTGTGGAATGGAATGTCCGGCTTTCTCGCATTGCGACACCAAGCCTCCTCGACAAGTTCGCTGCGACCTTCGACACCTACTGGAACGACCAATTCTTCGAAACATACGACCCCGACTCTGATCGCGACCGGCTTGACGATGCGTTGGCTGAGGCATCCGGACGAACGACGCACAACCGCGTCACACTCTCACTCTCGGGCCTTGAGGTTCGCGGGTACCCGTATCAGCTCGAAATGCTTGAGGCTCTCGATGTCGAGCGCACCGTCCACGAACGACATAAGAACCTCGTGGTTGCCGCAACGGGTACTGGCAAGACCGTTGTGGCCGCTTTGGACTATCGAAACTTCTGTGACAGAGATTCCGGAAATCAGCCTTCACTCTTGTTCGTGGCTCATCGGAAGGAAATCCTCGAACAATCCCTGCGGACTTATCGAGAAGTGCTGGCCGATCAGAACTTTGGCGAACTCTACGTCGGAGGCGCGAGACCGGAGCGTTGGAAGCACACGTTTGCCAGCGTGCAGTCGCTGACCTCGTACGGCGTTGAGAACATCCCGTCGAATGCATACGACATCGTCGTCATTGACGAGTTCCACCACGCGCAAGCATCGACGTACCGGAAGATCATTGAGCGCTTGCGCCCCAATGAGCTTCTTGGCCTCACTGCCACTCCGGAAAGAGCGGATGGGATCGATGTTCGTCAGTTCTTCGACGGGCGTACTGCCGTCGAGCTGAGGCTCTGGGACGCTCTGGGGGCTGATCTGCTTTGCCCCTTCCACTATTTCGCGGTGGCGGATGGAACAGACCTGCGCGGCCTCTCATGGAAGCGCGGGAGATACGACGAAGGTGAGTTGTCGAACCTCTACACAGGTGACACTCGGCGTGCACAGATTGTCCTCGAGCAGGTGCGAGACAAGGTCATCGACGTGGGTAGGATGCGTGCATTGGGATTCTGCGTCAGCGTCGCACATGCGGAATTCATGGCCCGTGCTTTCGCCGATGCAGGCGTTCCCGCACGGGCGGTCAGCGGAACGACACCACAACTGGAGCGAGATCAAGCGCTACAAGACTTGCGGGACCGCAGGGTCAACATCTTGTTTGCTGCCGATCTGTTCAACGAGGGTCTTGACCTGCCCGACATCGACACCGTGCTCTTCCTGCGACCGACTGAGAGCGCGACCGTCTTCTTGCAGCAACTCGGTCGTGGCCTTCGACGCACCAGAGACAAAGCGGTTCTGACTGTCTTCGACTTCGTTGGATACCAACGCAAGGAATTCAGGTGGGATACCAAGCTTCGAGCATTGACCGGCCAAACTCGACGCGGGCTGAGGCGCGAGATTGAGCGAGGATTTCCCTTCTTGCCGTCGGGATGTCAAATCATTCTCGACAAGCATTCGCAGACGATCGTCCTGGACAACATCAAGTCGCAGGTTGCCAACCGCTGGCCCCAGATCGTTGCTGAGCTGCGCTCATATGGCGACCTAGACCTGGCCAACTTCCTGGACGAGTCCGGACTTGAGCTGTCGGACATCCTGCGGCGTGGAACCCATTCCTGGACGCGCTTGCGCAGAGACGCCGGGCTCGAAACGCGCGATGGCTCTGAACGCGAAGGCAAGCTTCTCAAGCGCGTGCGTGCCTTCGCCCACGTCGACGATCGGGATCGCGCTGAAGCGTACGGACGACTTCTCGCCGACGATCCGCCCGCGTACGAAGACCTGACAGAGGCAGAGCAACGAATGGCCCGGATGCTCTTCTACTCCCTTTGGTCGGATGGCGGTGGCCACGAGAGCTACCAGGAGGGCCTCGAAGCGCTCCGAGGAGAGGCTGCGGCGCGCGACGAATTGCGGACCGTGATTGACCTTTCGTTCGACGCTGCCCGTCATCAAGCCCTCGAGCTCGGCGCAGAGCTGACAGGCGTACCTCTTCGCGTCCACGCCCGGTATCAACGCGAAGAAGTCCTGGCAGCGCTCGACTACGCGTCGGAAGCGCGTCGGCCGAACTCATTTCGCGAAGGTGTCCTTTACCAACCGGACCTTAACGTCGATGCCTTCTTCATCACGCTCAAGAAGTCAGAGGCCGACTACTCCCCAACGACCATGTACCGCGACTATCCGATCAGTCCGACGGACTTTCATTGGGAGTCGCAGTCCACCAAGTCGATCGAATCGAACACCGGGCGTAGGTACCTAAAGGGAACGAGTTCGGTACTTCTCTTCATTCGTGAGCACCAGCACAACGAGTTCGGGACGATGCCGTACTTACTTGCCGGGCGAGCCACGTACGTGAGGCACGAGGGCTCTAGGCCAATTGCGCTCACCTGGAAGCTCCAGCATCCCCTTCCGATCGACTTCTTCAATTCGGCCACGGTCGCCGCGGGGTAGCGCACTCGAGCTCGTCACTACAACCGGCAACCAGGTTGGACCTGACGGGCAGTCACCCAACTGCAGAAGCCGGCCTATCCGGCAACCTCGGACGGTGGAGCGCCGAGCGCTTCAAGATAGGCGTCCGCAACCGCCGACGCGAAGTCCAAAACGATGTCAGTTCGCTCGGGTGTCAGCCATTCCGCAGGTGTGCGCTCTTGAGTCAAGGTGCCAGTGAATCCGAACACGGCATTTGCGTGAGCGCGAAACTCCGGCGTCGAGAGCGATCCAATCGGAATGCCTGTGTTCTGACCGGCGTAGGCCCCGAACGGAACTAGGACGCGACCGTCGCGATAAAGAGCCACCACGCTTCGCTCGCCGGTCTTCGCGGGACCCTTCGCGACCAGGTTGATGTAGTTCGGCCAAATCCACTGCCGATGGCCCATCTGAGACCAGCGCCTGGTGACAGTTTCAACTGCTTCGCGGATCGAGGGCGAGTCACAACGTTCCAAGAACTCCGAAAGCGAAGGCGCCCGTTCGGTCTGTTTCGCCTGCTCGACGGTCGCGGTGAACTTGTTGGGCTCGACCACGGCCGTGAATAGCGGCGCCCAGGGACTGCCTGCAACTCGTATTGCTTTGGCTTCGACCAGCCACACAGCGATGCCGCGGTTGGGATCTCGTTCCGCCATTTCGTTCAGGTACAGCGCGACGGCCTTGAACTCATCCCTGTGATTCTCGGCGACCACGACGAGGCCCCGCGCGTCGCGCGCGACCGCATATGCCAGGCCCCGGGTCAAATGATCATGATCCGCTCGTCCGTACTGGTTCTCGATGACGAACTCCGGTCCGTCCGTCGACTGGGCGACGATGTCGATGCTGCGACCGCCAGTCGTGGCGACCTCGACTTCGCCGATCGATGCCAGATCAACACCTATCGCATCACCGAGAGCATCCAACTGCTCAGCCAACAGAGGTGTGAAGTCTGTCGCTTCTCCCGCCCAGGCTTCACGGAGAGACCCGTACTCAAGCCGTGCCATTGTCATCGCTGATCTTCCGGTCCGCATTCTCGAGGGTTAGACAAGCGTCTCATGGTGGGACGGACTCCTCGTCGCCATCTAGTTCGACTTACGGCCCTGCGACCACTACCCGCTTACCAAGACTTAGTGGTCAGCGTGCCACCCCCGATGCCACGGACCGTGCACAACCTTCGCGCAGCCCCTGCGCGGAGATGAAAGAGTGTGCTGCACGCAGAATCCCCCATCACGATAGGGCGAGAGCTGACACCTATGTGTTTGGTCTTTGCTCTGATGAAATGGGTGCTGTCATCTATGGGCGCGCAATCGGCGTTCGTGATAGCGAGCAATCCGAGTAGTGAAATTCAAAGGCATCGGCCTCGCCTCGATCCTCCCTCGTCGGTCCCTCTGCGGACGACGCCAGGGATGAGGAATAGCGGCTTCGGGTCACGGCGTCATGGAGGGTGTGGAAATTTTGGAGGACGATCTGCGTCCGTCGGAAGTGTCGACTGAGCATTTGCAAGCGTCTGCGGATGCCCTGACTGAACTTGCTCGCGTCGTATCTTCGCCCATGGCTGCGACGTCGGAGGTGGCTCCACTATTCGTTGACCTGGTGCATTACGAGCATGGGTACTTCTTGAGTCCCGTGCTACGCGGGTTTTCGATGCTGTCTTCTGCCGGCGGGCATGTCGAACTTCCTGAGCCGCCGTCACACGGGGATGACCCCGAGGGGTTCGCTTTCGAAGTCTTGGCAAATTGGGCAGAGCGGGAGGAGATCGAAGGCCTCTTCTCACGTCGCGCCAATGCGTTAGTCAACCCGAGGGGCGCCACGGATGAGCTCCCCTTCACGTGGGCCACGGTCGCGGGGCATCCTGTAGCTGATCAAGTGCGGGAAGTGCTTGAGTCGCTGGCTTCACTCTTGGCGCGCCAAACGGTTACTCGCGACTTGTTGGCAGATGCCGGTAGCGCACTGCCGGCGCAGTTGCAGTCAATCGAGGCGGACATGGCCCGCGTGACGACAGGGGTCAAAGATTCGGTAGTCCGTTCGGGTTGGCGTGCCGCCGCCCAGGAGTTGCGACTCCGGTCGGAGAAGTCCGGCCGTCCGTTGCGTGTGCGATACCGGTCGACCGTCTTCGACGCGGCGGAATTGAGGGAGCGAGCACCGTTGCTGCGGGAGGCTTACAACAGGCTGCCGCCGGTGCGCAAGGCGGTGGATCGGACGGCTTCCGCCATGGCGCGGGCGATGTACATCGGCGGGGATGTTCCGGCGGAGTTGCTCCAGTCGCTCAATGATCAGTTTGAGCACTTTGGGATGCGCCAGTTCTTGGCTCATACAATTCGCGATTCATTCGTGTGCGGCAATGGGGTACTTGTGCTGGACGATGTCTTGTCAGGGTCCATTCGCCTCCTGCCCCCGGATGTCCTAGTAGAAGTCAGCGGGGAGGTCGCAACGATCCAGTCAACAGGTCAGCTTGAGCAGGTGAAGCCTGTCTTGCACCTTCAGGGTGGCCGTCAGGTGGGCTCCGACCTTGGAATGAGCTTCTTGGAGCCGTTCGTGATTACATGCGCGAATCGGGACACATTCCTGTCAGTCTTACTAACGTCTGAAGTCATATTGGCGTCCGGCACTTTGGACGATGAGGCACGGTCTTGGGCGTCTCAAATGAAGCCGTACGCCGAAGCGCAGCTCCAACAGATTTCGGACAAAACACTTGAGGTCTTGGGGCATGCGACCGACCAGTTCGTCGACGCTGCTGAGGGGACCTACTTCGAGGGGCAAGAGCGCATGACGCCGTCGGCGGGGCGAATGACCTTGGTCGAGAGCTTCGATGACGTCGTCTCCAATGGGATCGCTTGATGGTCGACGGCGATGGATCGGGTCTCCCGGCTTCCGTGTTGCACGCGCTCAGGTCGGAGACGTGGCTCGACCGTCTGCTGCTGTCGCGATTAGCGGCAGTACTGCGTCACGGAGGCCAGAGTTCCGCCACCCTCATCGTTCGGAGGGCGGAGGCAGCCGCACGCTGGGGGGCGCTGTTCCTATGCCGGATCACTCCTTTGAAGCCAACGAGCTGGGTAGCCCGTGCTTGGGAGCGCCGGGCCCTCGCCGTAGCAAACGCATGCTTCGCGAGGGGCTGGCAACACACGCGAAGTGGGCCCGATGGGGATGTTGCCGCACTTGTCCGTAAATCTGCTGAGGCTCGCGCGGTTCTAAACCGGTCGCCCATGCAAAGCTTTGATGCAGCAGTGCTCTTGGCGCTTCAGCGCCAAGATTTGCTGCGACCGCTGGTTCGGCAGTGGCTTCGCGACCACGTGGCGAGCCTCGGGCCAGTCGCCGATCGGATCCACGAGCAACTTGCGTTGAACGGCCCGGATTCAATCGGTCAGGAAGAGACTGAGCATTGTCTGGCCGTAATCCCTGAAATAGCAAACATCCTGTCTCATTCCCAGGCGACGGCGATCGCGATTGCAATCGCAGATTTGGCGGTCGCCCCGACCGATCCCTATCATCCCGTCACTACGTCTGCCGCTTCACGCGCCGCCTTGGCCGAGTTGCTTAGCGTGCGGCCCGAGCTCGACGATGTCCTCATCCCACCAGGATCAATCGCAACGAGCCCAAAAGTCCGCGCCGGCCTAAGGGCGCTGGCCGTGGCTCTGCACCGCGACGATGCACACCGTCGCGAGCGGTTCCTCGCAGCTTGTGAGCAGGCGGGGCTCAACGGCGACGGCATCGTCGACTTCGCGACATCTGCCTCCGCGACACAAACGGGGCGGCCAAGAAGTGACATTTGGGCGCCGATGCCGGCTGCGCGGCAGCGGCTTCGGCGCACGGCCGCAACGACGCTGGCTTGGGCAATTCCGGTCGTGGCGGGAGCAGTCTTGGTGTTGGCCCTTCGAGCAAGCCCACCGCAGTTTCTCCAGCAAGTCGCCCCGGAGGTCACTCTGGCGACTTTTGCGCTTATCGCCACTGTGCATGCGTTGATCATCACGTTGTCTCGCGAGCATCTTCCTCGACGGATGGCACGGATCGCGGCAACTCCTCGGATTCTCGTGAGTGCATATGTCGCTTCGATGATCGGAATTGTTGCCAGCGCAATCGATCTGTCCGAGCAGCCAGCTCTGACCGCGACAGAGTCTGCAACTTGGACGGACGTTCTCAACGGCCTAGCGGCGGTGTGTGTATTGGTTTCGGTGACTTTGCTGGCGGCTTCGTCCTTTCAGGTGCTGCGCCTATCGGACCCAGTGGCCGCTACGACGGCATTTGGACGTTCCAGTGCATTGAGACTCGGTCGAGCTGGCTCACGATTCGGTCGGTCTCAGGCGCGCTCGCTGGAGCTCATGACCCTTTTTGAGGCGCTGCCGAACGTCCAGGTCTCTCGTGAGGTGGTACCTGGTGAAGTGGCGCAACTGGTTCGCGCAGGATCGCGCGGCTTGTTCGCTCCCGCGAACAGGCCACTTCGCCGGTTGGTGACAAGCGCCCAGTTCGGGGCCGGAATGAGTCTGCGTGTTCTGGCACCCCTCGGGCAGATGGTGGCACGTCTCGATCCTGTTTTGGCGCTGGTCCCCACGACGGCTCAGCGAGTCTCACGGGAAACCCGACGGCGCGGTACAGCACTAGCAGCGCTGCAAGGGATCGGCTGGCTCGATCGCTCAAGAGGCGTTACTGCTTCGCTTTACGACCTAGCAGTGCGCACCTGTCGCGAAGGAGACCAAGGCGGTGCCCAGCGCGCCGCCAGCGTGTGTCTTGATCTCTGCTTCCGGCACCTTTCGAGCATGGGGGCCGCCAGAAGCCGGGCATATGAGAGAGCCAGGGCGCGCGTTGCTCGTCGTACAGAGGAATCCGCCTGGCGCCCGGGTCGAGCGACATGGCAGCCAGCGGACCCAGCTACGTCACGGGAGTCCCCACCCGCCTCCCCTGTGATTGTCGACCTTATTGAGTCCTGCGTCCGCAGCCTCTCCAGCAGCGTCAGTGCGGAACGCGACGTTGCGATGTATGTCCTCAAGGGATTGCTCGCCTACGGCAGCCGAGAGGACCGGATTCCAACCCGCGTAACTCGAGCACTTGTCGCCGGTGGCCAGGCCAGCGCCGATCGGGTTGTTTCCCTACAGCTTGAGCTCCTCCGACGGTGCGCGGTAACCAGTCTTGAGCTCGGCCTGACAGACCAATTCCTACTCGTCGTTGACACCATGTCGATCCTGCCATTCGGCAAGCCGGACGCAGTGCTGGACGAGGTCGCGGCAACACTCGCCGCCGCCGCCCGCATCGACGCCGGGGCAGCCGAACAACGCCTTCAGCAGTGCATCATCGACAAGCGACACAATGGGGACACTCGCTTCCGGACTCTGTTTCATATTGGGTCGGCGGCCCTCGATGCTGGCGCGCTGAGACTGACCGTCGCCTGCATCGAGGAACTGCGCAGTCCGAGCTTCGTGGCACCTTCTCAACATTGGCTGGATTTGGCGGGTCACTTAGTCGAGCCAGGCTCATACCTCGGCAACAGCCCACGTGACGCGCTGGCCCAGTTCGCTGACCTGGCTGTCGGCCTCGATCCTTTGCTCTAGCTTCCTTGCGGCACTGGGCTGGCTTCGGCTCACCTCTCCTAAAGCGGCCCGCTATCGAGTTCACCAGCGTCCCAGTAGATCTGGAGGACCATCTTCGTGAAAGCAGGATCGCGATTGAGCCTGCGAACGAAGCGCCTTATATGCTTCTTATCCCACCATTCATCGTCATGTTGGCTCGGAACGAATCGCTTGTACTTTTCGACAAAGCGCACAACAGACTCCCGATCAGAGAGTGGTGAGTCTGAGCGAACTTGCATCAATCCATACGTGCCGCCCCGACGTCGAACTACGCGCTCCAGCGTGCGTACCCAGGCTGGGCGGTTTAGGTGCTCTGCGATTGCAACTGCCCTGAAGACACCCTCAGAATCAGCATCGTCGAGCAACGACAGCAGACTCGAGTCAATTTCATCCGTAGCCCGTTGAATCAACGAATAGAGCGGTGGCTTCGACATCATGGCTAGAAGAACGCGGCTCAAGATGAACACGAAGAACGCAATCCATCCAGCGAGTACCGCTTCACGAAGCGATGGAACGAATCCGTCTACTCGTCCGCCAACAGCCACGATCATGACAGCTGAAAGCCCGATGCCAAGCGCTATGAATGCGTTCACCATAAGCAATCGGCGCTTCCTGGGCGTGGAACTTAGGGCTCGTTTGGAGTCAGGCCCGAGACTGACCAAGCTGTATGCCACGGCTGAAATTGAAACTGCGATGTTTCGATCTGCGTCCAGCCGCGACGCCACCGTTCCGGCAACGAGAAGCGCCAGAGCAACTGGGCCAATTCGAAACAGGGCGTATCGACTGAACGATCGGCTTACAAAGAGCTCCAGTTCATTGTCATGTCCGAAGTAATGCTTGGGCCACGTGAACTCAAATGCCCGGAAGAACCCACGAAGAACAAGGCATGTGACGCCTCCGATTGCTAGGAGGACACCGAGTTCAAGCATGTTTGCGAGCGCTTCCTGAGCCGATGCAAGCTCAATCAGCTGCAGCCGCTGGTGCTGCCGCAGCCTTCGCAGACGTGGCAGGAGCCCGCCGGGCGCATCTTGGTTCCGCAGGTCATGCAGAGCGGGCTGTCGATGGCGCCTCCGGTGATCTCCTCCAGGAGCTCGGCTGAGGTGTGGGCTCCGCTCGGGGCGGGCTTCTTCGCAGCCTCGACCGACGGCTCGGCCTTCGCCGTTTCGACGGGCTCAACGACCGATGCTTCGGCCGGCTCGGCCGCCTTCGCCTCGGGCTCGACGACTTCCTGCTGCTCCTCGATGAGCTCGGCCGCGGTCGTGCCGCCGCTGATGGGCTGGTGGCTGCCGGTGTCGAGGTATCGCTGGCGCTCGTCGGCGGTGTAGATGCCGAGGGCGGAGCGGGTCTCGAAGTCGAGGTAGTCGAGCGCCAGGCGTCGGAAGACGTAGTCCATGACCGACTGGCTCATCCGGACGTCCGGGTCGTCCGTCAGGCCGGCCGGCTCGAACTTCATGTTCGTGAACTTCGAGATGAACGTCTCCAGCGGGACGCCGTACTGCAGGGAGATGGAGATCGCGATCGAGAAGGCGTCCATCACGCCGGCCAGGGTGGAGCCCTGCTTGCCGAGCTTGAGGAAGATCTCGCCCAGCTCGCCGTTCTCGTGGGCGCCGGAGGTCATGTAGCCCTCGGCGCCGCCGACGCTGAACGACGTCGTGATCGACTGACGCGCGCGCGGCATCCGCTTGCGGATCGGCTTCTCGACGACGATCGTCTCGGGCTCGACCGTCTTGGACTTGGCCTTCGCGTCCGAGAGCGGCTGGCCGACCTTGCAGTTGTCGCGGTAGACCGCGAGCGCCTTCAGGCCGAGCTTCCAGCCCTGGTAGTAGATGTCGGCGATCTCCTCGACCGTCGCGCTCTCCGGCATGTTGACCGTCTTGGAGATCGCGCCGGACAGGAACGGCTGGGCCGCCGCCATCATCCGCACGTGGCCCATCGGCTTGATGGCCCGCTCCCCCACGGCGCAGTCGAACACGTCGTAGTGCTCGGTCTTGAGGCCGGGCGCGTCGATGACGTGGCCGTGCTCGGCGATGTACTCGACGATCGCCTCGATGGTCTCGCCGGTGTAGCCGAGCTTCTTGAGTGCGGCCGGGACGGTCTGGTTGACGACCTGCATCGAGCCGCCGCCGACCAGCTTCTTGAACTTGACCAGCGAGAAGTCCGGCTCGATGCCGGTGGTGTCGCAGTCCATCATGAAGCCGATGGTGCCGGTGGGCGCGAGCACGGACGCCTGGGCGTTGCGCCAGCCGTTCTTCTCGCCGATCTTCAGGTTGTCGGCCCACTGCTTGGTGGCCTCACGCTGCACCGCGATGTCCATCGCGTGCAGGGTCTTGATGTCGTCGTTGGCGGCCAGGTGCTTGCGCATCACCCGCTGGTGCGGGGCCTCGTTCTGCGCGTAGCCGTCGTAGGCGCCGACCACACCGGCCAGCTCGGCCGAACGACGGTAGGACGTACCCGTCATCAGCGACGTGATGGACGCGGCGAACGCGCGGCCGCCGTCGGAGTCGTAGGCCAGGCCGGACGCCATCAGCAGCGCGCCCAGGTTGGCGTAGCCGATGCCGAGCTGGCGGTAGGCGCGGGTGGTGTCGCCGATCGCCTCGGTCGGGAAGTCGGCGAAGCAGATGGAGATGTCCATCGCGGTGATGATGAGCTCCACCGACTTGACGAACCGCTGGACGTCGAACGAGCCGTCGTCCTGCAGGAACGTCAGCAGGTTGAGGCTGGCCAGGTTGCAGCTGGAGTTGTCGAGGTGCATGTACTCGCTGCACGGGTTGGACGCCGTGATGCGGCCGGTCTCCGGCGTGGTGTGCCAGTCGTTGATGGTGGAGTCGTACTGGATGCCCGGGTCGGCGCACGCCCACGCGGCCTGCGCCATCTTGCCCCACAGCTCGGCGGCGTCGATCGACTCGATGACCTCGCCGGACGTGCGGGCGCGCAGCCCGAACTCGCCGTTCTCCTCGACCGCGCGCATGAACTCGTCGCTCACCCGGACCGAGTTGTTGGCGTTCTGGTACTGGACGCTGGTGATGTCGTCGCCGCCGAGGTCCATGTCGAAGCCGGCGTCGCGGAGGACGCGGATCTTCTCCTCCTCGCGCTCCTTGGTCTCGACGAACTCGACGATGTCGGGGTGGTCGACGTCGAGGACGACCATCTTGGCCGCCCGGCGCGTGGCGCCACCGGACTTGATGGTGCCCGCCGAAGCGTCGGCACCACGCATGAAGGAGACCGGGCCGGACGCCGTGCCGCCGGAGGAGCGGAGCAGCTCCTTGGACGAGCGGATGCGCGACAGGTTGAGGCCCGCTCCGGAACCACCCTTGAAGATCAGGCCCTCCTCCCGGTACCAGTTCAGGATCGAGTCCATCGAGTCATCCACCGCGAGGATGAAGCATGCACTGACCTGCTGCGGGCTGGAGGTGCCCACGTTGAACCACACCGGGCTGTTGAAGCTGAACACCTGGTGAAGGAGCATGTGGGTGAGCTCGTGCTCGAAGATCTCGGCGTCGGCGTCGGTGGCGAAGTAGCCGTGCTCCTTGCCCGCCTTGACGTAGGTGAGCACGACGCGGTCGAGCAGCTGCTTGAGGCTCGACTCGCGCTCCTCGCTGCCCACCGCCCCGCGGAAGTACTTGGTGGTGACGATCGTGGAGGCGTTGACGCTCCAGAAGTCGGGGAACTCCACCCCGCGCTGCTCGAAGACGTTCTCGCCGGTGCGCCAGTTGGTCTGCACGACGTCGCGCCGCTCCCACGTGACGGCGTCGTACGGGTGCACGCCTTCCGTGGTGTAGACGCGGTCAATCGTGAGGCCCTTGCCGGCCTTCTTGCCGTTCTTGCGGGTCCCGGTGGACCCGTCGACCGTCTCCGTCATTGCTGCTCCTGTTTTCGCGGTGGGGGTGGGTGGTTCTACTTGTCTAAGTTCTTGGACTCGGTGGCCTGCTTGAGCTCGTTGTCGGCTCCGGCGGCCATGAGCCTGGCGATCTCGGTGGCGAAGTCGTCGACCGAGTCGAACGACTTGTAGACACTGGCGAAGCGCAGGTACGCGACCTCGTCGAGTGCCTTGAGCGGCTCGAGGACGGCCAGGCCGACCTCGTGGGCGGCGACCTCGGCGGACCCGCCCTCGCGCAGCGTGTCTTCGACCTGCTGGCCGAGGCGGGCGAGCTGGTCGTCGGAGACCGGGCGGCCCTTGCAGGCCTTGCGGACGCCGGCGATCGCCTTGTCGCGGGCGAACGGCTCGGTGGCGCCGGAGCGCTTGAGCACGGTGAGCTGCATCTGCTCGATGGTGGTGAAGCGCTTCTCGCACTTCGAGCACACCCGACGCCGGCGGATGGCCCCGCCTTCGTCGGCCACGCGGCTGTCGAGCACGCGGGTGTCGGTGTGCTTGCAGAACGGGCAATGCATCGCGTGCTCCTCTCATACCGAAGTCACCGTGTCTCGGCGCCCTGCCCTGGGGACAAAGGTGGGGAAACCGTGTGGATGCGGTGTGAACTTTGCGCTATTTCTGTGGGAAATATGCTTCATCCTGTGCACTACATGTGGATGAATCACACGTTTGTGACTACTAGATCTTGTGCCACTGTACGCCGCGGTGCGGCCCTTCACAACAGATTGGCGCAGGCTTCGGACACTTTTTCCCGCGTGCCTCGTTTGCCGAGGTCAGGGGCGTTCGGGCGTCCCGAATCGCGGCGTGTCGCGGGGCCCATGTGACACGTGTGGCGTCGCCGTGGGGTGGGTGCCCCGCCCCTCAAAGCAAGTCGACACGGTCACGGCGATGCAGGGTCGAATCCCAGCTTGCCGTCGGCTCGAATGTCCCTAAAGGGGCTCGTCAGAGGTTCCTTGGTACGCCGTCGTGGCGGTTAGAACCCTCACGGCTAACGAGCGCACTCGGTGCGGCCCACCTATTGGCGTAGCGGAGTGGGATCTGCGCGCGGCCCTGCTGATTAGGGCCCTCCGCCGTTCTCCTCCGCGGTGGACTCATACTCACTGCCACCCGGCGCGTGCCAATACAGGTCATCGCAGGCTTGCTCATCTCCCGCCAGGCAGGCGTCCTGCAGAGCATCGAGCTCGGGGTCCGAGCCGTACGCTCCACCCTCCTCCTCGATGGGCCCCTCGTCCTGGAAGAACTCCTCCTCAGGCACAGACTGATCGCCTTCCTCGAAGATCGACCCGATTTCTGAAGACGCTCGTCCTAGTCCTGCGTACGCCACGGTCCCGATCAGCAAGTAGGGCAAGACCAGGGCAATGGCTACGAACGCGGCTGCCTGTTCTCGCTTGGTTGCGACATATCCGAGAGCTGCGAGCGCGGCTAAGAGGACGGCTACCGCAACTGTTGCTATCTCGAATGGCGAAGGTGCGAATCGCAGGATGAGGTAAGCGGCCAGGAGCGTGACGACGGCTGTCCCAACTCCAAACGCTGGCAAAACCCAAGATGACTTCTTCACGGGATTCTCTCTCCACAAATGACGGAGGTTCAGACTGAAACTAGGGCATCGCCTTTCCCGTGTCAGCAGATCGGATTCTCAGCAACCTCGGTGCCCAAGAAGCCGGCATTCACATAATGTCCAGCGGCCAGATCGCGAGGACTGCCTGTCTTGACGACGCAGCGGGACGTAGGCCACACATCGATCGGGACCTTGACGAGAATGCATTCACCCGATGTCACGTAAGTGCCGCTGGACCGACACACGCCCGACGCCGAGGAACTCGAGGGCGTCGTCGGTGAGCTGGTAAGCGGCGTTGCGACTGCGCTTCGCGTTAGCCAGGGCCTGGCGGCGCAGCTCGTCGGGGTCGGCGCCGGCGGCGCGGATCATGCCCTCGTCGTCGTCGATCCAGCGACTGTAGGTCTCGGTGGTGACCTCGGGATGGAACTGCCAGGCGATCGAACGGGCACCCAGGCTGTCGTCGACGAAGCACTGCGGGCCGTACCAGGAGTTTCCGAGCACGCGGGCCGTGGGCGGCGGGGTGAAGACGTCGGTGTGCAGCTGGGCCCACGGGCCCTCCGGGCAGAGCACCTCGTCGATGGTGTCGACCCGACGCCAGCCGAGCTCGGGGTCATCGGCCTCGTACGACGTGCCGCCGAGGGCGCGGGCCAGCAGCTGGGCGCCGTAGCAGATCGCCATCACCGGCACGCCCGCCCTGAGCGCCGCCCGGACCAGGGCCGACTCGCGGGCCACGACCTCCGCGTTGGCGGGCTCGTGGGCACCGCGGGCCGAACCGAGGAGCACCAGGAGCGCGAAGTCGTCGAGGTCGGCGAAGACCGGCAAGTCGGCGCGGTCGAGATAGACGATCTCGCCACCGCGCTGCTCGAGCCGCTCCAGCACATAGCCGCCGTCACGATCGGCCTCGTCAGCCACCACGTGGATACGCATGACTCCATGGTGCCAGCACAGAGGGACGCCTCGGCACCGCTTCCCTGTCGGTGCCGAGGCGTCGAGTACGAGTGAGCTCGCTCGGGGGACGAGCTCACTCGTAGATCGGGACCGCGATCTCGCTGCCCATCGGCAGGTGGGCGGTGGGGAGGGAGTTGAGACGCATGATGTCGTCGACCGTCTGGCGGAGGTCGCCGTTCGGGTTGGCGTCGGTGGCGAGCTCCCAGAGGGTGTCGCCGGGCTGGACCGTGACCGTATGGGTGGGCACCTGATCGCCCGCTTCTCCCGTGGCCGTGGTGGACGGGCTCAGCGCCACCACGAGGACGGCCAGGGTGAGCAGCGCCGCCAGCAGCACCGCGATGCGGCCACGACGAGTGAGCCGGAGCGTCGTCGTCTGCGGAGCCGGAACGAGGTGCAGGTGCCGGGCCGGCCGGTCGACGCTGATGTCGTCCAGAAGGATGCTGCTCATGGTTGCCTCCGAGGGGGAAGTGAGACGGTTGCGATGAAGTTGGCGTGCTCGGCCGGACGACGTTCTCGATGTCATTCGATGGAGTGAACAGACGTTCGATCGAACACGTGTACGACGATAGGACGGACCGCCGACAAATACCAGCAGAAATCGAACATCGTGCCGAGTTGGACGGCAGAATGGCTGGAATGACAGGCCGAAATAGTTCGAACACGTGTCCGAGTCGCGCGTGTTGCCCACCAGCACTAGCGTCGATCGCATGCCCTCCCCGCGCCGCACCGTCCTGGCCGCCTGGAAGCAGGCGCAGGCCCAACAGGCCCCGCTCCTCGCGGCCGGCGTGGCCTTCTACGGCTTCCTGTCCCTGGTTCCCGCGATGATCGCCGGCGTGCTCGCGTACGGGCTGATCGCCGACCCGCTCACCATCGCGCGGCAGATCGACCGCATCACCACGACGCTCCCCGCGGACGCCGCCTCCCTCATCACCAATCAGATGGAGTCGCTCACCACCACGGAGCGCAGCTCTCTCGGCATCGGCCTTGTCATCGCGCTCGCGCTCGCCCTCTACGGCGCGTCAGGAGGCACCGGCAACCTCATCACCGCCGTGAACACGATGTTCGGATACGAGGAGACCCGGGGGTTCGTCAAGCGCAAGCTGATCGCCTTCGGGCTCACCCTCGGGGCCATCGTGTTCCTCGGCGTCACCATCACCCTGGTCGCCGTCACGCCCGCGGTGCTTGACACCATCAGTGTTCTGCCGGAGATCCGCGGCGCCCTCGAAGGCGGGCGTTGGCTGCTGCTGCTCGGTGGCGTGGTCGTGTCGATCGGTGTCCTGTTGCGCGTCGCCCCCGCCCGGCCAGGCGACCCACCGCGGCGATTCATCGGCAAGGGTGTTCTCATCGCGAGCGCCATGTGGGTCCTGGTGTCTGTGGGCTTCAGCCTCTATGTCGACAACTTCGGCAACTACGGCGAGACGTACGGCGCACTGGCCGGCGTCGTGGTTCTCCAGCTCTGGCTCTGGATCGGCATCTACGCGCTGCTGCTCGGCTCCGCGATCGAAGCAGTACGCGAGCACGCCCCGCTGGAGGAGGAAGCGGCCGAGGTCATCGAAGGCTGAACCGCTGCTCGGCGCCGCTCCGTGTTCGGGATGCCGTTCCGGCGAAATTCATTACGTTGGTGACGACTGGCAGCCACATCGCCGATGTGCTTGCGCCGCCCGAGCATCGGAGACCCCATGAGCGAGAAGAACCCAGACGGCCTCTCGGCCGAGGAACTCGAGAACCAGTCCGCCACCGCGTTGCCGGACAAGGAGGTCGTGTCCATTCTCGACCTCAACGCCGACATCGACCTCGCGATCGATGCCGCTGCGCCGATCGACCTGGCCGTCGCGGCCAACGCCAACGTCGCCGCTCCCATCGATGCGGCGGTCGGCGCCAACATCCTCTCCGCCGACTCTTCGGCGCAGGCCATGGCAGACCAGGGCGTGATCATCGACCAGGGCATCGCGGCCGATGCCAGCGCAGAAGCCACGCAGGACAGCACGCTCGACCAGGGCAACGACACCATCGGCACCGAGGCCGGCACAGAGCCCGCCCCAGCCCCCGACGGTGGAAGCGCGCTGCCCGGTGTCGAGGTGCCCACCTCCGACGCCCCCTCAGCGGGAGACGCCGCCGCAGGCACCATCGGATCCCTGGACGGCGACCTGCTCAACGTCGACGTCAACGTGGACGCCGATGCGGACGTTGCCGCGCCCGTCAACGGTGCGGTGGCGGCCAACGCGAACGTGGCGGCGCCGATCGATGCCGCCGTCGCAGCGAACGTCGGTTCGCTCGACAGCGACGCCGTCGCGGTGGCCGAGCAGGACGCCATCATCACGCAGGACATCGAGGGCTCAGCTGCCGCCGAAGCCGATCAGTCATCTGACATCCAGCAGTAGCGCATGACCACGCTCGACAGCTCGTCGTCAGGGCGCGGCGGGGCGTCATCGTCGCGTCCTGACCCGGCCTTCCCCGCCGCCGGCGGCACTGATGTGCTGACGCGGGCCGAGGGCGTGCAGATGATCGGCGAGATGGAGGGCTCCGGCTATCGGACTCCCCCCGCGCTGGCTCGACGAGCGGACGGTCAGGTCGTCCAGCTGACGCCCCTGCTGTACTCCGTGCTGGATGCCGTCGACGGCACCCGGACCGATGCAGAGGTGGCCGACGTCGTCAGCGCGCAGACCGGCCAGACCGTCACTGCCGAGAACGTCCGGACCCTGGTGGAGGCGAACCTCCGCCCCGCCGGATTGCTGGCCTTAGGCGACGGCAGCCAGCCCGAGGTGAAGAAGTCACAACCCCTGCTCGGCCTCACGTTCAAGTTCGCCGTCACCGATCCGGACAAGACCCGGCGGCTCACCGCGCCGTTCGCCCGTCTGTTCAACCCGCTGATCGTCGTCACCGTCCTGGCGGGCTTCGCGGTGATGTGCTGGTGGGTCCTGTTCGTCAAGGGTCTGGGCTCGGCCGCCCATGAGGCCTTCGCCAATCCGGGGTTGCTGATGCTGGTCTTCCTCGTGACCGTGCTGTCCGCCGGCTTCCACGAGTTCGGCCACGCCGCAGCAGCGCGCCGAGGCGGCTCGACGCCGGGGACCATGGGCGCCGGCATCTACCTCGTCTGGCCCGCCTTCTACACCGACGTCACGGACTCGTACCGGCTCGGACGGGGCGGTCGTCTGCGCACCGATCTCGGTGGCCTGTACTTCAACGCGATCGTCGCGCTCGTCACGATGGGTGTCTGGTGGGTCAGCGGATACGACGCCTGGTTGCTCGTGATCGCGACGCAGATCCTGCAGATGATCCGTCAGCTCACCCCACTGGTGCGCTTCGACGGCTACCACGTGCTCGCCGACCTGACCGGCGTGCCGGACCTGTTCCATCGGATCAAGCCCACGTTGCTCAGCGTGCTGCCCTGGAGACGGAAGAATCCCGAGGCCGCGGCCCTGAAGCCGTGGGCCCGGGCTGTGGTGACCATCTGGGTCGCGCTCGTCGTACCCCTTCTCCTGGTCACGCTGTGGACGATGATCATCGCCCTGCCGCGGATCCTCGGAACCGCATGGGCCGGACTCGCGAAGCAGCAGGACCTGATGGCTGCCGCTCTCGCCGACGACGACCTGGTCGAAGTCCTCACCCGTCCGTTGGCGATGGTCGCGCTGGCCTTCCCGGTGTTCGCCGTCATCGTCATCCTGGCCAGGCTCGCCTGGAGGATCGTCCGCTCGAGCTGGCAGCGAACGGAGGGCAGGCCGATCGGCCGGGCCGGCACTGCGCTCCTGGGGGCTGCGCTGGTGGCAGGCCTGGCGACCATGTGGTGGCCGCAGGATGACCGGTACCGGCCGATCATGGCGTACGAACGCGGCACTCTCGTCGACGCCGCCAGCACCATCCCGCTCGGGCGACCACCGACGACGGGCCTCACCGACGGCAGCACGGGCTCGATCGTCACGGCCTGGGCCGATGGCGACTCGCGGCCCACTCGCGAACGACCACAGCTCGCCATGGTCCTGGTCCCGCGCGACGGCGACACGTCCGCCGAGTCGTGGGTCTTCCCCTTCAACAAGCCCCTCGAGCCCGATGTCGGCGACAACCAGGCTCTATCCGTCAACACGAAGGACGGCACGATCCGGTACGACGTCGCGTTCGCCCTCGTCTGGGTGGAGGACGACTCCCCCGCGCTTCAGCGCAACGAGTCGTACGCGTTCGCGAGCTGCACCGGCTGCGCGGCGGTGTCCGTGGCGTTCCAGGTCGTCCTGGTCACCGGCGACAACCATGTCGCGGCGCCGCAGAACATCGCTGCCGCGGTCAACTACGACTGCGTCGGCTGTCTCACCTACGCCCTCGCCACGCAGCTGTTCGTGACGCTCGACGGGCCACTCACCGAGGCCGGACAGGAGGAGCTCGCGCGGCTCTGGGAGGAGATCGCCGCCTTCGGCGCGGGCATTGCCGACGTACCGCTGTCGGAGATCCAAGCGAGATTGAACGAGTTCGAGGATCAGATCCTGCAGATCATCGAGAAGGAACAGGGTCCACTGGGCTCGTCAACGCCGTCTCCGTCGCCTTCGCCCGGCGGGACGCCGACGCCGTCACCGGGCGCCGGCACGTCCACGCCACCGGCCGAGGGATCGACGCCAGCCCCCAGCGGCGATGGTGCGGCGACTCCCAGTCAGGACCCCACCGGGGATGCGACCCCCGAGCCGACTGCGGAGCCTACGCCGACCGATCCAGCACCCTGATCTGCGACTTTCATGAGGCGATCAGGCTGACGATCAGCGCGATGGCCGCGACGGCCACCACGAGCAGGATGATCCCGCTGACGATGGAGCGGTCGAACGTCGATCCGCGCGGCACCTGGCGCTCGGAGAGGTCGACCTCGAAGTCGGGCATGAGCAGCTGCAGGTCGACATCGGACGCGTCCGCGACACCGTGTTCACGCAGCAGGTTGCGCACCGCCGGCTCGATGCCGGGGAGGTCGTCGGCGGTCGTGGTGCCGACGTCCTTGACGTCGAGCTGCCAGCGCTCGCCGTCACGCTTGCCGACCACGAGGTAGCTCATGTGAACCGGCCCTGCTTGATCTTGCGGCGCCCGATGCGCTCGAGGAGCGGCTCCAGGCGCATCGTGGGTCCCGGCGCAAAAGCCGTGATCCTGGTCTGGATGCCGCGGTAGACCGGCATCGTCCGGTAGACCCGCCGGGTGCCGAACATCGACACCAGCTCACGGGCGACCTGCTCGGGCTGGAGGAACGTCCCGGAGGCGACCAACGCCTGCGCTCGGCCGCCGGGCTCCATGTCCTGCACCATCTGGGTGTCGACGCCGTCCGGGCAGATGGCGTGGACGCGGATCTTGTCCTTCTTGAGCTCGACGCTCAGCGACGTGACGAGCGACAGCGCCGCCGCCTTGGTGGCCGCGTACATGCTCAGGCCGGGCACCGGGCCGTGCGAGCTGAGGGATGCCGTGACGCCGATGTCGCCACCCTTGGTGCCCTCCGCGGCCTGACCCCGGAACACCTCGGTGGCGATGCGGGACCCCCAGACCACGCCGAGCACGTTGACGTCGACGAGGGTGCGGATCTGTGCCTCGGTGAGGTCGGTGAGGTCGCCGTCGTAGCCGACACCGGCGTTGCACACCCAGGCACCGAGAGGAGCGAGGATGCGGGCCTCTTCGGCCACGCCGCGGCTGGCGGCGGGGTCGGTGACGTCGAGTCCGAGGCCGAGCGGTGCGCCGATCTCGCCGGCGGTGACCTTGGCCGACTCGGCGTCGATGTCGGTGACGACGACCTGGTAGCCGCGCCCGACCAGCTCGGCGGCGATGGCCCGGCCGATGCCCCGTGCGGCGCCCGTGACCACCGCGGAACGGGGTCGTCCGGGCTTCACGAGGGTCTTCGTCACGGGCCCAATCTAGGCCATCCGGGGCGGCGACACGCCATCGAACATATGTTTGAAGAATCGCTCGAGCGAGACTACGCTGAGCGGCATGAGCGAAGACACCACTCCCAAGCGAGGACGCCCGCCAGGCTCCCGAAACTCCGTTCGTGAGCTGCCCGACGGTCCGGTCGACGACCTCACCGGCCTCACCCCGCGCCAGCAGAAGGTGCTCGTCTTCCTGCGCGAAGAGATCGAGAAGCGTGGCTACCCGCCGAGCATGCGCGAGATCGGCGCGGCCGTGGGCCTGGCCAGCACCTCGTCGGTGGCGCATCAGCTGCAGGTGCTCGAGAAGATCGGTTACGTCAAGCGCGACCCCAATCGTCCACGGGCGCTCGAAATCTTCCTGCCCGAGGTGCTCAAGGCCCGTCAGGCCATCGGACACGCCGACGACACCGGCGTCGACGAGACCGGCATCGGCGACGAGCGCCCCGCGGCCACCTACGTGCCGATGGTCGGACGCATCGCCGCCGGCGGTCCGATCCTGGCCGAGGAGCGCATCGAGGACGTCTTCCCGCTGCCCAAGTCGCTCGTCGGCGACGGCACGCTGTTCCTCCTCGAGGTCAGCGGCGACTCGATGATCGACGCGGCCATCTGCAACGGCGACTACGTCGTCGTGCGCCAGCAGCCGGTCGCCGAGAACGGCGAGATCGTCGCCGCGATGCTCGACGGCGAGGCCACCGTCAAGACGTTCCAGCGGAAGGACGGCCAGGTCTGGCTGCTCCCGCACAACGACGACTACTCCCCCATCGACGGCACGCACGCCACCATCCTGGGCAAGGTCACCGCGGTCTTGCGTCGGGTCTGAGGCACGGCTCGGCATGATGGTCGGGTGAGCGACTCCACGCACGACCACGGGCCCGGGCACGACGGCGACCACTCCGACTGGGAGCCGCACTTCGACGGCGCTTGGTGGGACGAGCACTACGGATCGGCGCCATCGTTGTGGAGCGGCAAGCCGAACCCCGTGCTCGTCGACGAGGTCGGCGACCTTCCACTGGGCCGCGCCCTCGACATCGGTTGCGGCGAGGGTGCCGACGCGCTTTGGCTCGCGTCTCTCGGGTGGCAGGTTCTCGGCACGGACGTCTCCCAGGTCGCCCTCGACCGCGCGGCTGCCGCAGCCGACGCAGCCGGCCTGAGTGATCAGGTCATGTGGGTTCAGCAGGACCTGTTGGCGTGGACGCCGCCGGCCCAGGCATTCGACCTCGTGTCGGCCCAGTTCTTCCACCTGCCGGCCGACATCCGTCCGCGGATCTACGGCGGGCTGTCCGAAGCGGTGGCGCCCGGCGGCACCTTCCTCGTGGTGGCCCACCACCCCTCCGACCTCGACACCACCATGCAACGGCCGCCGGTCGAGGAGATGTTCTTCACCGCCGACGAGCTCGCCGAGCGTCTCGACGAGGAGTGGGAGATCCAGCTCGCCGAGGCGCGGCCTCGGACGGCGGTCGACCCGGACGGCCGCGAGATCACCATCACCGACACCGTGCTCAAGGCACGGCGGTCAGGCTGACTGGTAGGCGGTGGTTACCTCTGCATCGACGAGCGCTGGGTGTCTGGCGGATTTCGAACGGCCCCTACGCGCGTGCGAATCCACGCAATACTTGGCCGGAATGGAGCACCCACACATCAGCCTTCTCAGGCAGGCCTCCCTCGGAGACCAGCCGTGATTGCTCAGCCGGAAACATGCTTCGCCGACGGGCCCGAAGGTCAGGTGGCCTACCAGGTCTGGGGCAGTGGCACATTCGACCTGTTGTTTGTTCCCTCGTGGCTGTGGAACATCGATGTGATGTGGGAGCAGCCTCGCATCGAGCGCTTCCTCCTGAAACTGGCTGAATTCAGTCGAGTCATCATGTTCGATAAGCGCGGCACGGGCGTATCTGACCCTGTTCCGCTCGGCGCTTTACCGACGCTCGAGCAGTGGACTGACGACATCCGCGTCGTCCTCGACGCCGCGCAGTCTGAGGAGCCCGCGATTGTGGGCAACCAGGAGGGCGTACAGATGGCGGCGCTTTTCGCTGGCCTGCACCCTGAACGGACACGCGCTCTCATTCTGCTCGATGGCGCCGCCCGCTACCTGCGCCGCGAGGACTACCCCATCGGGATGCCTGAACACCTGCTCGATGCATCCGCCGCAGTGGTCTTCGGACCCAATTCGGCCGGCTTGTGGGCTCCAAGCCTTCTGGACGACCCGAATTTTCCGACGTGGTTCGCGCGCTTCCGGCGGCTGGCAGCCTCGCCGACCGTCTCAGAGCGCTTCTACCGGCATGGGGCGCAATGGGATGTCCGGCCCGCATTGGCGGCGATCAGCGCGCCGACCCTAGTGTTGCACCGTTCAGACAATCGTTATCTCCGGACCGATAACGGGCAGTACCTGGCTGAACACATCCCCGGAGCGAGATACACCGAGCTGGCGGGCGCGGACAGTTCGTTCTTCGCCGGCGATCAGGACGCACTTCTCGGCGAGATCGAAGCCTTTCTCACTGGTACGCGCAGCGCACCCGAGCACGACCGCGTCCTTGCCACTGTCCTGTTCACCGACGTTGTCTCCTCGACCCAGCGAGCCGCATCGCTCGGCGACGCGCAATGGCGTGACCTCTTGGACATGCACGACCGTATCGCCGCCGAGGAAGTCAGCCGCTTCCGCGGACGCCTCATCAAGAACACCGGCGACGGCGTCCTAGCCACGTTCGACGGACCCGCCAGAGCAATCAGGTGCGCCGCCAACATCGGCGAAGCGGTGCGCTCTCTGGGCGTCGACATCAGGGCAGGACTTCACGCTGGCGAGGTGGAGCTGCGGGGCGAAGACATCGGCGGCATCGCGGTTCACATCGCCGCCCGTGTCATGGGAGAGGCCGGACCCGGCGAGATCCTGGTTTCCAACACCGTCACGGACCTGGTGGTGGGCTCAGGCATCGAGTTCATCGATCGAGGCGAGCACGAGCTTCGCGGCCTGGAGGGCCAGCGGCGGCTATACGCTCACCAGATGTGAGACTCGTTCAGCCTGACGCCGCATCGTCCAGCCGGCGCAGCGCCGCGATCACGGTGTCGCGATCGGTGGTGCGCCACATGTCCGGCAACGACGCGGCCAGGAACGAGCCGTAGCGGGCGGTGACGAGCCGCGGGTCGAGCACGGCCACCACGCCGCGGTCGGTGGAGCGGCGGATCAGCCGGCCAGTCCCTTGTGCGAGCAACAGCGCGGCATGGCTGGCCGCCACCGTCATGAAGCCGTTTCCGCCACGCTTCTCGACCAGCCGCTGGCGTGCACTCATCAACGGGTCGTCGGGACGCGGGAACGGGATGCGGTCGATGATCACCAGCTGGCAGGTGTCGCCGGGCAGGTCGATGCCCTGCCAGAGACTCAGCGTGCCGAACAGACAGGTGGACGGGTCGTCGGCGAACCGCCGCGCCAGCTCGGGCAGCTGGGCGTCGCCCTGGCACCAGATGTCGAGGTCGGGCAGCTTCGTGCGCACCGCCTCGGCGGCCTGCTCCGCGCCGCGCCGCGAGGAGAACAGTCCGAGCGTGCGGCCGCCGGCGGCCTCCATCAGCGTGGCGATCTCGTCGAACTGGGCGTCGCCGAGCCCGTCACGGGCCGGAGCCGGCAGGTGCTTCGCGACGTAGAGCATGCCCTGAGTGCGGTAGTCGAACGGTGAGCCGACGTCGATCGATGTCCAGGAGTCATCGCCCGGCTCCAGGCCGAGCGATGCCGCGAGCGGGTCGAATCCGCCGCCGAGCGTCAAGGTGGCGCTGGTGAGGACGACGGTCTTCTCGTCGAACAGCTTGTCGCGTAACCGGGACGCCACGTCGATCGGGGCGATGTGGAGCCGCGGGCCGTTGCGGCTCTCGTCCAGCCAGAGCACCTCGGTCTCGAGCTTGACCGCCATCCGTTCGGCGATCTGCCGGACGTCGTCGACCATGCCGCGCGCCTGCTGGCGGGCGGCGTCGGCCTCCATGTCGGCCTTCTCCTTCGGGAACGACGAGAAGCAGGCGCGGGCGGCGTCGCGCACCAGCGCGAGCGCATCCGACAACTGCTGATCCGGCACGTCGATGCGTCCCGGATCGGTGCGGGCGATCACCTCGGACAAGGCGTCGGCCGCGTCGGTGAGGTCGTCGACGGCCTTGCCCTCGGCGTGAGCCCGGGCCCGCCGGGCGGCCCGCTCGATTATCGACGGGTCCAGCTCGTCGGTGGCGGACTGGGTGACGCGGGCGGCCAGCTCGTGCGCCTCGTCGACGATGACGGCGTCGTACTCGGGCAGCATCGGCACGCCGTCGATGGCGTCGATGGCGAGGAGGGCGTGGTTGGTGACCACGAGGTCGGCGTGCTGGGCGTCCTCGCGTGCACGCTCGGCGAAGCACTCCAGCGCATGCGCGCACCGGGAGGCGCCGAGGCACTCGCGGTGGTTGACGCTCACCTGCCGCCAGGCGCGCTCGGTGTGCGACGGCGCGGAGTCGCGGTCGGCGATGTTGCCAGCGGTAGCCTGCTCCTCGGCCCACTCGCGCAGCTCGAGCACCTCGCCGCCCAGCGACCCGTCCGGCACCTCGACGAGCACGCCCTGGTCGTCGGGTGCGCCCTCGCGGATGCGGTGGAGGCAGGCGTAGTTGCCGCGACCCTTGACGACGGCGTGATGAGGAATCTCGTCCAGGGTGGCCTTGGCGGCGTCCTTCAGCGCGGGGATGTCGCGCTCGACCAGCTGGTGCTGCAGGTTGAGCGTCGCGGTGGCCACCACCACGCGCTTGCCACGCAGCAGGCTCGGTACCAGGTAGGCCAGGGACTTGCCGGTGCCAGTGCCGGCCTGCACGAGCAGATGTGTGCTCGACTCCAACGCCTCACGAACGGCGCCGGCCATCGTCACCTGACCCGGTCGCTCGATGCCCTCGATGGCCTCGACGGCCGCGTGCAGCACGGTGTCGACGTCGGGCTTTCCTGGCATGCGGGCAGCCTAGTCGCGCGTGATCACGCTTCTCGGAGGCGCGTCCACAGCGGGAATGGCACGATCGAGCCATGGCTACCGATCGCGATCGAGACGAGGAAGGTCGGGCTCGCAACGCGCGTCCTCGCGACGGCCTCGGCCGCCCGCTCCCCTACGGCGAGGAGGGCGTCGAGCGGCAGCCCGAAGGCATCGAGCGGGCGCCGGACGAGACGCTCGCCGAGGGCCAGCGTCTGCTCGACGAGGGCAAGCCGTTCCATGCCCACGAGGTGTTCGAGGACGCCTGGAAGACCGGCCCCGCCAACGAACAGGACCTCTGGAAGGGCCTCGCCCAGCTCGCCGTCGGGCTGACGCATGTCGCCCGCGGCAACCCGGTCGGCGCCACCACCCTGCTGCGTCGGGGAGCGGACTATATCCTCGAGTTCTCCGACGGGGCCCCGTACGACATCGACATCGAGGGACTTCGGCTGTGGGCCAACGACCTCGCCGACGAGATCGCCAACGGGTCGGCGCTGGACGATCCGGCCCGACTGGCTCCGAGACTCCTGCTCCGATAGCCAGGTCGCCAGGTCGTCAGTACTTCTCGGCCACGATGCGCCAGTTCAGGTCGGCGATCTTGGCACGCTCGGCCTCGGTCCAGGCCTGGCCGCCGGTCTGCAACAGTTCCAGCGACTCCTCGACCCAAGGCGGCAGGACCCGGACGCGTTCGAGGCCGCGAACCACCTTGCGGCCCCGCAAGATCAGGTTGCGCTTCTGCTCGGCCAGCGGCCATGCCTCACTCTTCGACGGAGCAGAGACCACGATCTTGAAGCCGGCGCGCTCCAGCGCTGCGCAAACGTCGGCGGGATACATCGAGTGTGTCGCGGCCAGCGTGGGCATGAACAACCGGTGCAGGGCGACGTGCTCCTCGTTGCTCCAGTCGAAGTGCGGCGTCAACAGGTACTCCGAGCACGCGTAGCGCGCACCCGGCTTGAGGACGCGGTGCATCTCCCGGGCGTGGGCGTCGAGCTCTTCGGCCTTGAAGAACGGCCACACCGCCTGGAACGAGAAGCACCCGTCGAACGACTCGTCCTCGTACGCGAGCGGTTCGTGGTGGTTGCCGTACTTGAAGTGCAGGCGGTCGCTCATGCCAGTGCGGGCGGCCCACTCGACGGCGTTCTCGAGCTGGTCGGGGTCGATGTTGTAGCCGGACACCTGCCCGCCGGTCATGGTGGCGAAATGGTGGGCGATCCGTCCACGTCCACAACCCATGTCGAGAAGGTGCGAATCGGCTGGGTCCTTCAGGGCAAGCTCGGCCAAGATCGCCTTCTCGATCAGCAACTGGTTTTCGTAGAGGCCCTCGGTCTCATCGAGCATAGGGGGGATGTACAGCTTCTCCAGATCGAAGACCGAGAGCATGTTGTTCAGGACCTTGTAGTAGTCCGCGACCGCCCTGGTCTCCTCGGCGGTCCCGGTCGGCTCGCCGTCCTGCATACGTTGCAGGAACTTGAAGGCGTCGATACCGGCCTGCTTGTCCTCGTCCGAAAGCGTGGCCAGCCTCTTCAGGCCAGTGAACGCCGTCTTGATCCGGTACGTGTCCATGGTCGTGTCCCGCCCTGGAGTCGAGTGTGGAAGTGTCGGAGCAAGCTCAGAGCCGACCCAGCTGATGGGCCAGCTCGTCGGGGACCCGCGCGACGATGTGCGTGCCGTCCTCGGCGTGGTCGAGTGACTCGATCTCGCCGGTCTCGTGCACCTGGCTGAGCAGGTCGCCGCGTGAGTACGGCACCACGACGTCGACGAGGGTCGCGGGCCGAGGCAGGTCGGCCTCGATCGCGGACAGCAGCTCGTCGATGCCTTCGCCGGAGTGCGCGCTGACGACGACCGCGTGCGGCTCCCTGGCCAGGATGTTCTTGACCGTCAGGGGATCGGCGACGTCGGCCTTGTTGACGACGATGATCTCGGGCACCTGGGCGGCGCCGATCTCCGCGAGCACCTCGCGGACGGCCGCGATCTGACCCTCCGGGTCGGGGTGAGAACCGTCGACGACGTGCAGCACGAGGTCGGAGTCGGCGACCTCCTCGAGGGTGGAGCGGAACGCCTCCACCAGCTGGTGCGGCAGGTGCCGGACGAAGCCGACGGTGTCGGACAGTGTGTAGATGCGTCCGTCTGACGTCTGGGTGCGCCGCGTGGTGGGGTCGAGAGTGGCGAACAGCGCGTCCTCCACGAGCACGCCCGCGCCGGTGAGCCGGTTGAGCAGGCTGGACTTGCCGGCGTTGGTGTAGCCGGCGATCGCCACCGACGGCACGTGGTGACGTCGTCGCTGGGCCTTCTTCGTGTCGCGAGTGGTGCGCAGGCCGGCGAGCTCGCGGCGCAGCTTGGCGATCTTGGCCTGGATGCGGCGGCGGTCGGTCTCCAGCTTCGTCTCACCGGGGCCGCGGCCGCCGATGCCCTCGCCGCCGGCGGCGCGTCCGCCGGCCTGACGGGACAGCTGTCCGCCCCAGCCACGCAGGCGCTGGGTCTGGTACTGCAGCTGGGCCAGCTCGACCTGCGCCTTGCCCTCGGCGCTCTTGGCGTGCTGGGCGAAGATGTCGAGGATCAGCGCGGTGCGGTCGACGACCTTCACCTTGGTGCGGTCCTCCAGGTTGCGCAGCTGGCTGGGGGCGAGCTCTCCGTCGCAGATGATCGTGTCGGCACCGGTGGCCTGGGCGGCGTCACGCAGCTCGTCGACCTTGCCGCGGCCGATGTAGGTAGCCGGGTCGGGCTTCGGGCGTCGCTGGATGAGTGCGTCGAGCACCTCCGAGCCGGCCGTCTCGGCGAGCAGCTTGAGCTCGGTGAGCGAGTTCTCGGCGTCCTCGGCGGTGCCTTCGGTCCAGACGCCGACCAGCACCACGCGCTCGAGCCGCAGCTGGCGGTACTCGACTTCGGAGATGTCCTCCAGCTCGGTGGAGAGACCGGCCACACGTCGCAGCGAGTTGCGATCCTGGAGATCGAGGTCGGGTTCGGTCATGCGGGGTCCCCGGGAAAGCGCGAGCTCTGCCAGCGGTGCCCGGAGTACTCCCGCGCGCTCTGCGAGCGGTTTTCTGGGGTGCTCATGCCATCCATTCCATCTCGCCGCGGGCGACGATCTCGGCCGGGCCGGTGAGGACGAGATGGTCGTGTTCGTTCCAGGTGACGTGCAGGGTGCCTCCGGGCACGTCGACGCGGTAGGTGACCGGTGGTTCGGCTCCGTCGGACAGCGCGACGGCCAGGCCGACGGCGCAGGCGCCGGTACCGCAGGAGCGGGTCTCGCCTGAGCCGCGCTCGTGCACGCGCATCTCGACGTACTGGGCGCCAAGCCGCACGACGAACTCGACGTTGACGCCCTCCGGGTAGGTCTCGGTGTCGTACTCGGGCGGGTCGAGCAGCGGGCCCGGGTCGGTGAGGCTGTCGACGAACGCCACCGCATGCGGATTTCCGGTGCGGATGTCCTGCGCCTCCCACGTGCGTCCGGCGGCGGTGATCTTGGACGTGCCCCGCACCTCGGCCACGCCCATGTCGACGCTGAAGGTGCCGTCGGCCTCGACGGTGATGGTCTTGTCGCCGTCGCGGGTGCCGACGACGATCGGGGATCCGGCGTCGACCAGCCCTTCCTGGATCAGGTGGAGGGCGAAGACGCGGATGCCGTTGCCGCACATCTCGCTGAGGGAGCCGTCATGGTTGCGGTAGTCCATGAACCACTCGCCATCGGAGACCTCACCCAGCGCGGACGTGCGGATGACACGCATGACACCGTCGGCGCCGATACCGCGCCGACGGTCGCAGAGGGCGGCCACGAAGGCACCGTCGAGCCGTCCGTGGATGGTGCCGTCATGGTCCGGAAGGAGCACGAAGTCGTTCTCCGTGCCGTGCCCCTTGAGCCATGGAAACGTCATTGAACTCATTCTACGGGCGCCAGCATCGAAGGATCGCCTCGACGGAACGGTCGACGTCGGCCTCCGTCGTGGTGTGGTTGGACACCGAGATGCGCATGTATCGCCGTCCGCGCCACGTGGTGCCGCCCATCCAGCAGGTGCCGTCTCGCTGGACCCGCTCGATGACGGCATCCGTCGTCTCGTCGTCACCGAAGCCGACCAGCACCTGGTTGAGGACGACCTCGTTGGCGATCTCCGCCCCGGCTTCCTCGAACTGCTCGGCGAAGCGCCGGGCGTGTGCGCAGGTGCGCTCGACGAGCTCGGCGATACCGCTGCGTCCGAGCTCGCGGATCGCGGCCCAGACGGCGAAGCCACGGGCTCGACGGGAGGAGCCGAGCACGAAGTGGGCACCGCCTTCTGTCCCCTGCCCGGCCCCGATCAGATAGGGGGCGACGTTCGTCATCGCCACGGCATGAACTTCCGGTCGAGAGACGAAGACCAGGCCGGAGTCGTACGGGACGTTGAGCCACTTGTGCGCGTCGCACCCCAACGAGTCCGCCTGCTCGATCCCGCGGGTCAGGTGCCGGAAGCTCGGCGAGGCGGCGGCCCACAGCCCGAACGCCCCGTCGACGTGAACCCACGCACCATGGGCGTGCGCGACGGCACAGGCTCGTTCGAGGTCGTCGCAAGCGCCGGTGTTCACGTTGCCGGACTGCAGGCACACGATGGTCGGGCCTTCGGCCGACCCGAGGACCTCCTCCAGGTGTCCGACGTCGATGGCTCCGTTGTGGTCGGTCCGGACGGGCACTGCGGAGCTCTCACCCAGTCCCAGCAATCGAAGCGATCGGTCGATCGTGCTGTGCCTCTCGTCACCGATCAGGACCCGCACTCGCGGCGCTCCCAGGAGTCCGTCCCGCTCGACATCCCAGCCCGCTTCCGCCAGGACGTGATGCCGTGCCGCGGCCAGTCCGACGGTGTTGGCTTCCTGGGCGCCGGTCACGAATCCGACAGACGCGGTGTCGGGAATGCCCAGCAGCTCCTTCGCCCATCTGCCGGCGACCTGCTCGACAGCGATCGACGCCGGCGAGAGGGTGGCGTTGAACGCCGGCTGGTCCCATCCCAGCGCCAGCATGTCCGCCGCCGTGGCCGCCTCGAGCGCACCTCCGATCACGAAGCCGAAGTAGCGCGGTCCGACGGTTGCCGTGATCCCGGGATCGGCGGCATCCATCAGCTGGTCGAGCACGACTTCGGGCGGAGACGGATCTTCCGGCACAGCAGTGCCGAAGCCGGCACGGATGGCGTCGAAGTCGACCGGTGGCGCCACTGGACGCTCGTCGACGGTCGCACGGAAGCGAGCCATGGCTTGTGCCGCAGTGGCGAAGATGTCGTTCGGTTCGCTCATCCGCTGACGATACCCAGCGCGTCGTCGACGAGGGTGGTGCTGTCGAACGGCAGCCAGTGGATGCGCGGGTCCTTGCGAAACAGGCGGTCCTGACGGCGGGCGAACTTCCGCGTACCGCTGACGGTGGCTATGCGGGCCTCCTCCTCGGACATCTCGCCGCGCAGGTGGGCCAGGATCTGCTGGTAGCCGAGTGCCCTGGACGCTGTCGGGCCGACCTCCAGGCCCTGCTCCACCAAGTGTCGGACCTCGTCCACGAACCCGTCCTCCCACATCTGATCCACCCGTCGCTCGAGGCGCACGTCGAGGACTTCGCGCGGCACGTCGAGGCCGATGATCCGCAGCCCCGCGTAGATCGACTCATGCCCAGGCATCGACGCGACGAACGGCTCGCCGGTGAGCTCACCGACCTCCAGCGCCCGGACGATGCGGCGTCCGTTCGAGGGCAGGATCCGTTCCGCCGCTTCGGGGTCGCGCTCGGCCAGCACGGCATGCAGGGCCGGCGCTCCCCGCCGCTCGAGCTCAGCGGCCCAGCGTGCCCGCACGTCGGCATCGGTGCCCGGGAAGTCGAGCGGGTCGATGACCGCGCGTAGGTAGAGCGCCGAGCCACCCACCACGATCGGTGTCACCGCGCGACTCAGGCAGTCCGACACGACCTCGCGGGCCATCCGCTGGAACTCCGCGACGCTGCCCGGCTCGGTGACGTCCAGCACGTCGAGCAGGTGATGGGGAACGTGCCCGCGTTCGTCGGGCGGCGCCTTGGCGGTGCCGACATCCATGCCGCGGTACAGCTGCATCGAGTCGGCGTTGACCACTTCCGCGTCGCCGAGTCGGCGGGCGAGCGCGACCGCGAGATCGGACTTGCCGGACGCCGTCGGGCCCACGATGGCCACGACTCGGTCGGTGGGCATGAAACCAGTCTCCCAGTAGTGTCCGAAGCATCGGGGCACAGCGCCCACCGCGACTCCGGAGGAGAGTTCCATGGGATTTCTCGACAAGCTGCGAGGCAAGGGCGGGCTGAAGGACAAGGCCGTCGATCTCGCCAAGGAGCACGACGACAAGCTCGACCAGGGCATCGACAAGGCAGCCGAGGCGGCTGACAAGGCCACCCAGGGCAAGTACACCGACCAGATTCAGGATGCCGCCGAAAAGGCCAAGTCGGCCTACGAGGAACCGCAGGCGGGTCCGGGCTCGGTGACACCACCGCCCACCCCTCCGGTCACCGACGCGCCCGAGACACCGCCGGCGCCTCCACAGACGCCGCCGGCGCCGCCGAGCTCGCAGCCGTAGCTCAGGCGATCGTCCAGTCGGCCACCCAGTAGCCGACGCCGAAGGGCGCCCCGTCCCAGCGCAACCGCGCCGTGACGTCGGCGCCCTTCGTCATCTCCCCGAGCACCACGAGAGCACGGGCGCCGGGGGCCAGCAGCTCGTCGCCGAGATGCACGTTGAGGGACGCCAACGCATCGGCGTCACCGCTGGCCAGGGCCGCGCCGATCGCGGCGTCGTAAGCCTCTGCTCGTTCGTCCAGGTAGCCCGGCGCGTCGACGCTTCGTCGGGCGCTCCCGCCGGCCATGACCAGCAGTGCCGCGCGGTCGTCGGTGGGCACGGATGTCGCCGTGTAGGTGCGCGGGCCGTCCCAGCCCACCTGGTCGAGCAGCCATGCGCCGATGGTGAGGCTGAGCGGCAGCACAAGGTCGTCGCCTCCGGCGCGGACGTCAACGCCGTGCCCCGCCAGCGTGCCGCCGGCCGAATCGTCGAGCGGCTCGAGCAGCGGTCCGCTGCCGATGACGACGACACGGTCGGGCCTCATCGACACCAGCGCGGCTGCGCTCGCGAGCGCTGCCGCGCGCACGTCGTCCAACTCAGACGCGGCTCCTGATGCGACCTCCGGCACCAGCACCGGCGGATGGGGGCACACGGAGGCCGCGACGATCACGAGTCGAGGCTAGCCGAGCGATCGTGACGCATCCGCGTGCGACGATGGGCGGATGCTCGAACCGCCCGACGCGGGGCGCTACCCGCCCGACAGCATCTGGCGCTTCCCGCCTCCTCCCGTCTCCCGCCTGTGGCTGGTGGCGGCGATCGTCGCAGGCGTCCTCGGGCTCACCTCCGTCGGTGGAGCGTTCACCTACCTCGCCCTCAACGGCGAGCGCGACATCCCGGGATTCATCGACGACGAACGCGTGCTCAAGACCGCCATCCGCGAGTGCCGGCTGATGACCTCGACGGTCGAGGGCATCTCGGCCGGCGGCAACCCGGACGACCGGCTCGATGCGCTCGCCGACCAGAACTCCGCGGTGACGAACATGGTCGACCGCATCCGATCGCTCGAGTCGACGCTCCGGGAGTCGGACCAGCCGCTGGACGCCTGGCTCGCCGACTGGGAGACGCTGGTGTCCGGTCGGGAGGACTATCTCGGCCGGCAGCGTCGCGGCGTCGAGACCAGCTTCCGAGTGCCGCGCTCCCCTGGCGGCGATCCGATCAACGTGCGGATGGACATGGCCGCCGAGGAGGTGTGCCCGGTCCCCGAGGTACTGCTCCGGCCCGAGCTCGCAGGGACGCGGCCGGTCTGAGGTTCATCCCGCAGCGGCGGCCGCGGCCTTCTTCTGCTTCTTGAACGCCCGCACCTTGCCGAGCGACTCGGCGTCGACGACATCGGCCACCGAGCGGTAGCCCTTCTTGCCGTAGTCGCCGACCACCGTGGTCCAGCCCCGCGGCTTGACGTCGAGCTGCTTGGCCAGCAGGGCGATGAAGATCTTGGCCTTCTGCTCTCCGTACCCGGGCAGCGCCCGCAGTCGCTTCATCAGGTCGGCGCCGTTGCTCGCCTCGGTCCACACCCGGGACGCGTCGCCGTCGTACTCCTCGACCACGTGCCGAGCGAGCTCCTGCACCCGGCCGGCCATCGAGCGTCCGTACCGGTGGATGGCCGGCGGTGTCGCGCAGAGGTCGGCGAAGGACTCCGGCTCGGCGGCGGCGATGGCGGCCGGGTCGAGGGTGCCGAACCGGTCGAGCACCTTCGCCGGACCGCGGAACGCGTGCTCCATCGGGTACTGCTGGTCGAGCAGCATGCCCATCAGCAGGGCGAACGGGTTCTCCGAGAGGATCTTGTCGGCGGTGGGTTCTTGAGCGATGGTGAGCGCCATGCGCCCATCCTAGGAGTCGATGGGCTCGGTCGCGGAGACCACCAGAGCCGGCATGACCCGCCGCAGCAGATCGAGATCGATGGGCCGGTTCTCGATGAGGGACTCGCGCAGCGCCATGTCGTACGTGCCCATGAGGATGACGGCGGCATCGTGCGATTCGATGGTGAGGCGCAGGCCGAGCGTCTCGAGGATCGTGACCATCAGCTCCTGGACCTCCTGCTTGACCTCCGACCACACGGCGCGGAACTGACGGCCGACGGCATCGTCGCGCACGCTGCGCAGCTCGAACTCGCCTTGCACCAGAAACCACTCGCGATCCGGTGGCTGCAGCATCAGGAACCGGTCGAAGACCACTCCGATGGCCTCGCTGGCATCGAGGCCCGCGAACGCGCTCGGGTCGGCGGCCGTGCGCAGCTTGTCGAACATGTCCTCGCTCACCCGCTCGCACAGGGCGAGGAGCAGCTCGTCCTTGCTGCTGAAGTTCGAGTAGAAGGCGCCGCGGGTGAAGCCGGCCTGATCGCAGATGTGCTCGACCGACGCGCCCTGGATGCCCTCGCTGGCGAGGACGACCCGGGCCGCATCGAGAAGTCGTTCCCGGGTTGCGGCTCGGCGTCGGAGACCTACCGTGCGCTCGGCGACACGCGCTTCGCTCATGTGGGCATCGTAACAGTTGCATACATTGCTGTATCCAAGACACTATCGTATCGTCGAGAGGTGTCGAACTCCCTGTACTCGCTGGGCCGATGGGCCTTCCAGCATCACCGCCGAGTCATGGCGGCGTGGCTGCTGATCGTCCTCGTCGCCTGCGCGGCCGCGATCACGCTTGGCGGCAATACCCGCGACGAGTTCGACATCCCCGGCACCGAGTCGCAGACGGCCATCGACGCCCTCGACCGCACCTTCCCCGAGCTGAGCGGGTCCTCCGCGTACCTCGTCACCGTCGCCCCGGAGGGCAGGCGCATTGACGACGCCGCATCCCGGTCGCTCGTGGAGGATGCGATCGACCGGATCAAGAAGGTCGACGGCGTCAGCGACGTCTTCTCACCGTACGAAGGTGACCTCACCGACGTCTCGATCAGCGCGGACCATCGCGCGGCCCAGGTACAGATCCAGCTGACCGGCGGCTTCACCGACATCACCGAGGAGCAGAAGGAGTCGGTCCAGCGCGCCGACGACGAGCTCGTCGAGGCCGGCTACACCTCCGCGTTCGGCGGTGACATGTTCACCGACACCGGGTCCGAGGTTTCGATCGTCGAGCTGGTCGGCGTCGTGGTGGCCGCCATCGTCCTGTGGCTGATGTACCGGTCGCTGCGGGCCGCCGTCATGCCCGTCGTCACCGCCCTGGTGGGCGTGATTGTCATGACCGCACTCACCTTCACCGCGGCCGGGTTCATCACCATCTCCACCTCTTCACCACTGCTGGCCCTGATGATCGGCACCGCCGTCGGGATTGACTACGCGCTGTTCATCGTCTCGCGACACCGCGAGCTGCTGGCCTCCGGCATCGAGCCCGAGGAGTCCGCAGCCAGGTCGGTGGCGACCGCCGGTTCGGCCGTCGTGTTCGCCGGCGTCACCGTGGTCATCGCCCTGGTTGGCCTCGCCATCGCCCGCATCCCGTTCCTCACCGTGACCGGCATCAACGCCGCCGTATCGGTCGTCATCGCGGTAGCCGTAGCGCTGACCCTGCTGCCCGCACTGCTCGGGCGCGCCGGCGACCGCATGGCCCCGAAGGACGGCGAGCGCCCTCCCGGATCCTTCTCCCGGCGCTGGGTGACCGCCACGACCCGGTTCCCGCTGGCAGCGATCACCATCATCGTCGTCATCCTTGGCGTGTCCACGATCCCAGCCAAGGACCTCCAGCTGGCCCTCCCCGACAACGGCAGCGCGCCGGAGGGATCGACCCAGCGTGTGGCGTACGACCTCGTCGAAGAGGAGTTCGGCGCCGGGTTCAACGGGCCCCTGCTGGTCACCATCGATGTCATCGGGTCGCGCGATCCGCTCGGCGTCGTCGACGACCTCGACAGGGACCTACGCCAGATCGAGGGCGTCGAAGCCATCGGGCTCGCCACGCCGAACGAGTCCGCGGACACCGCCGTCGTGCAGGTCATCCCGACCACAGGACCATCCACCGAGCAGACCGCCGAGCTCGTGCACGCCATCCGTGACGAAGCCCCCGGGTGGGAGGAGGAGCACGGCGTCGACATCGCCGTCACCGGCCTCACCGCGGCAGGCATCGACATCTCCGAGCGTCTGAAGGACGCGTTGCTGCCGTTCGGGCTCGTCGTCATCGGCCTGTCCGTCCTGCTGCTCATGGTGGTGTTCCGCTCGGTCCTGATCCCGGTGAAGGCCACCATCGGGTTCATCATGTCGACCGGGGCGTCGTTCGGCGCGGTGGTCGCCGTGTTCCAGTGGGGCTGGCTCAACACGCTCCTGAACGTCGACCAGACCGGGCCGCTCATCAGCTTCCTGCCGATCATGCTGATGGCCGTGCTGTTCGGGCTGTCGATGGACTACGAGGTCTTCCTCATGTCGCGCATGAAGGAGGAGTACCTGCGCTCCGACGACCCCGACCAGGCGATCACCGACGGCTTCGTCGGCAGCTCGCGCGTCGTCACAGCCGCAGCCGTCATCATGCTCGCGGTCTTCGCCGCCTTCGTGCCCGACGGCGACCCGGACGTCAAGCCGATCGCGTTCGCGCTCGCCATCGGCGTCTTCGCCGACGCCTTCCTGGTGCGGATGCTCTTCGCTCCCGCCGTCCTTCAGCTGTTCGGCAGGTCGGCCTGGAGCCTCCCGAGGTGGCTCGAGTCGAGACTCCCGCATGTCGACGTCGAGGGTGAGGGATTGCACGAGCGCGTCCGGCTGGAGTCCTGGCCGGCGGGACGGCCGGCCGAGGCGGTGAGTGCATCCGCACTCACGCTCACCGGCCCCGAGGGCTTGGTCTACAACGACGTGTCGATCAACCTGCCCATCGGTGACCGATTGCTCGTCCATGGCCCCAGCGGCTCCGGCAAGAGCGCACTGCTTCTGACGATCGCCGGCCGGATGGTGTTCGACGCCGGCCGGCTCCGCGTCAACGGCTACCTGCATCCGCAGGAGACCGCGGCGGTGCGCCGGTCCGTCGCGCTCGCTGAGATGCGCGGCGTCAACGACCTCGACGACAACCTCACCGTCGACCAGCTCATCGCCGAGCGACTGTCGATCGGCTCGTTCAGCCTGTGGGTGAGCCAGGCACGCGTCACGGCGGTGCGAAACGAGCTGGACCAGGCACTCGCGTACGCGCACGACATCGCCGGACTCCCCGCTGACGAGGTGAGCGGATCGACCCCGCTGTCGGCGGTCGGGTTGCTGGAGCGCAAGGTGCTCGGCGTCGTCCTGGCGCTCACCGAAGGCCCGCGCGTCATCGTGATCGACGACGTCGACGGTCTTCGCAGCGCCGAGTCCATCGCGATGTTCTGGTCGGCGCTCGAACACCTCCTCGTCGGCCGCGACGTCACGGTCGTCGCCAGCGCGCACTCACCGGAATCCGCCCCGCCGTCGTCCGACCACCTCCATCTGCTGGAGCTCGACACCCACCGCGTCCTGCAGGAGCTGATGATCTGATGCCCTCTCCCGCCCTGCCCTGGTTCGAGCTGGCCCGATTCGGCCGTAGCCGCCTGGCGCGCGCTGCGGTCGCCGCGGTCACCGTCATCCCGCTGATCCTCGCCGCCCTGTACGTGTGGGCGAACATCGACCCGACCGGCAACCTCGATGAAGTGCGCGCCGCCGTGGTGAACGAGGACGAGCTGGTCGAGGTCGAGGGGCCGGACGGCAAGAAGCAACCGGTGGCCGTCGGCCGCGAGCTGGCCGGCAACCTCACCAGGGACGACTCGGACGAGAACTTCGACTGGGTGCTCACCGACGCGAAGGACGCTCAGGAGGGCCTGTCCGACGGTGAGTACAAGGCAGTCCTGTTCATCCCGAAGAGCCTGTCGAAGGCGGCGACGTCCACCAGCGGCGACCCGCAGAACGCCGTGCAGGGTCGCCTCGAGCTGCGCACCGACGACGCCGTCAACTACGTGAACGGCGACATCGCCGAAGCCATCGTGAAGGCCGCCAAGTCGGCACTGAACGCCCAGGTCACCGAGACCTACCTCGAGAACATCTACCTGAGCTTCTCCGACATCAAGATGAATCTTCGCGAAGCCGCCACGGGTGCGGGCGAGCTGGCCGGCGGAGCCGACGAGCTGGCCGGTGGCACGCGGAAGCTCGCCGACGGCGCGGCACAGGCCAGCGACGGCGCCGGGAAGCTGGCGGACGGCCTCGGGCGGCTGGAGAAGGAGACGTCCACGCTCCCCCGTGACACTCGACGGCTCGCCGAGGGCTCGCGTCAGGTTGCCGACGGCACGGCCCAGCTCAGTGCCGCCATGCAGCAGTTCGGTCAGTCGCCCGGGGCGTTGCCCACCGAAGCCGACATCGACCGGTTGGCCGATCTCCTGCAGGAGCTCGCCAGGAAGTGCCGATCCTCCGTCCTGCAGCCCCCAGCCGAGTGCGCCGAGCTGGAGGCCGCCGCCGCCAGCACACGTGAGATGAAGGGGCTCGTCGCCGGGATGCAGGGGATGCAGCGCGGCGCCGCCCAGGCGCGGCTGCTCGCCCAGGGTGCGGACCAGGTGGCGACCGGCAACGAGAAGCTGGCGAAGGGCATGCCCCCGCTGGTCGCGGCGATCGGGCAGGCCTCGTCCGGTGCGGATCGACTCGCCGCGGGAACGAACCAGCTGAGCACCGGCGCCGCCCAGGCTGCGGACGGCGCCGATCAGCTGTCGGCCGGTGCCTCGGAGCTGAGCACCGGACTGCGTGAAGGTGCCGGCAAGGTGCCGGACTACGACAAGTCCGAACGTGAACAGATGTCGGAGACCGCGGCCACCCCGGTCGAGGATGCGACTGACCGACTCCACCCCGTGAGCAACAACGGCGAGGCGTTGACGCCGTACTTCGTCGCCATCGCCCTGTGGATCGGAGCGATGGCGATCTACCTGCTGCTGCGACCGCTCTCCGACCGCGCGATCGCGTCCACTGCGGGTGACGTCCGAACCGCCTTCGCCGGGTTCGTGCCCGGGCTCGCACTGTCACTGTTGCAGGCGGCGCTGCTGGTGGGCGCCCTCCAGTGGATCGTCGGCGTCGACCCGGCCAACCAGGGACTCTTCCTCGGCGTCGCAGCCGCGGCCGCCGTCACGTTCACGGCCATCAACCAGATGTTGGTGGCCCTGCTCGGCGGCACAGGACGGTTCGTCGCCCTGGTGCTGCTGGCGCTGCAGCTGGCCTCAGCCGGCGGCACGTACCCGATCGAGACGTCACCGGGGTTCTTCGGTTTCCTGCACGGCCTGCTCCCGATGAGCCACGTGGTCGACGGGTTGAGAACAGCCACGGCGGGCGGAACCGAGGGCGTCGGCGGCGTGTTCCTGGCCCTGTTCGTCTTCACGGTTCTGGCCCTCGCGCTCACCGTCGTGGCGTCCCGACGTCGCCAGACGGTCACGCTGGCTCGGCTGCATCCATCGACGGCCTGACCGAACAGGACGAACGCCAACCCATTCGCGTCGGCCCCGCCAGCTAGGTCCGGAACGTATCGGCCTCCGCCTGAATCTTGCCCACGTACGCTCGCCGGTCGTCCTCGTCCATGGAGCCGTCCGCGCCCGTGCTTCCGTCGATCATCTCGCGGACGATGTCCATGTGCCCGGCGTGGTGCGCGGTCTCCTTCAGCATCCGGACGAGCAGGACGCCCAACGTCGTGTCGGCACGCTCAGCGGGCCAGTGCGGTACGCGGCCCGGTGCATCGAGATCGAGCTGGTCGATCGTCTCGTCGCCGTGCGCGGCCGCTCTCCGGTAGAGCCCGACCAAGTAGTCGCTCGACTCGTCAGCCTTGGCCCACATGTCGGCGCCCTCTGCGTCGGAGCCGTCCTCCACCCACGCCAGCGTCTCGGGGGCGGGTCGACCGAACGAGTCGCCGAGATACCGGTACTCGACGCTGGCGAGGTGCTTGACCAGCCCGAGCAGGTTGGTGCCCGTCGGCGTCATCGGGCGGCGCAAGTCGTACTCGCCGAGGCCGACGACCCTTGACAGGACGGCCGCCCGCGCCTCGCGCAGCTTTCTGTGGAGCTCGTGCTTGATGTCGGCCGTCATGGGCACGCACAGGCAGCGGCTGGGAGCTGGGGTTCGGGAGCACCGATCGTCGGCATGCCCAGACCGACCGACCGCACCTCGGTGCGGCCCTGGCGCGCCTCCCACGCATCCCCGGCACGCGTGCGCCGGAACGCCATCGGAGGCAGGTCACTGAGCAGATGGTGGGGTGCAGCGTGGGTGACTTCGACTTCCACCAGATCTCCGGGCCGGATGTAGTGATCGCCCGGCACGAAGTGCACGAGTCGGTTGTCGCGCGCGCGGCCGGTGAGGCGGTGCGTCACGCCATCCTTCTTGCCGCCGGAATCTGCGACCAGCAGCTCGACGGTCGAGCCGACGAGCCGGCCGTTCTCCTCACAGGCGATGTCGTTGACGAGCTCGGTGAGCCGGTCGTAGCGCTCCTGCACGACGTCCTTCGGCACCTGGTCGGTCAGGTTCGCGGCCGGGGTGCCCGGACGCTGCGAGTACTGGAAGGTGAAGGCACTGGCGTACCGGGCCTCGCGCACGACGTCGAGGGTCGCCTCGAAGTCGTCGTCGGTCTCTCCCGGGAACCCGACGATGATGTCGGTGGTGATGGCGGCGTCGGGCATCGCGTCGCGGACACGGCCGAGGATGCCGAGGTACTTGTCGCGTCGGTACGACCGCCTCATGGCCCGGAGGATCCTGTCGGATCCTGACTGCAATGGCATGTGCAGCTGCGGCATGACGTTCGGCGTCTCGGCCATCGCGGCGATGACGTCGTCGGTGAAGTCCTTGGGATGCGGGCTGGTGAACCGCACGCGCTCGAGCCCGTCGACGTCACCGCAAGCGCGCAGCAGCTTGCCGAACGCCAGCCGGTCGCCGAACTCGACGCCGTAGGAGTTGACGTTCTGGCCGAGCAGCGTCACCTCGATGACGCCATCGGCCACGAGGGCCTCGACCTCGGCCAGCACGTCACCGGGCCGGCGGTCCTTCTCCGTGCCGCGCAGGCTCGGGACGATGCAGAACGTGCAGGTGTTGTTGCAGCCGACGCTGATCGAGACCCAGGCCGCGAACACCGAGTCGCGCTTGGTGGGCAGCGTCGACGGAAACACCTCGAGCGACTCGAGGATCTCGACCTGCGACTCCTGCTGGACGCGCGCCCGCTCGAGCAGCACCGGCAGCGAACCGAGATTGTGCGTGCCGAAGACGACGTCGACGTACGGTGCCCGCTGGGTGATGGTGTCGCGATCCTTCTGCGCCAGGCAGCCACCGACGGCGATCTGCATCCCCGGGTTCGCCGCCTTGACGCTCGCGACGCGGCCGAGGTTGCCGTACAGCTTGTTGTCGGCGTTCTCGCGCACCGCGCAGGTGTTGAACACGACGAGATCGGGGGTGCCGGATTCGGCACGCGCGTAGCCGGCGGTCTCGAGCAGTCCGCTCAGCCGTTCGCTGTCGTGCACGTTCATCTGGCACCCGTAGGTGCGCACCTCGTACGTCTTCATCGAGGGACCAACTCTACGAGGCGTCAGTGGGCGTCGTTGAATGCCCTGATGACCTTGCCGGGAGCGCGACGGTTGTGGCTGACCTGGTGGCCGTTCTCCTTCGCCCACGTGCGAAGGTCGTGGATGGAGTACGGCGTCTTGATCCGGTCTCCGCGGCCACTTCGCGACACCTCCTCCGCGCCGTCGGTGAGGTTCGCGATGAAGTCGTCCACCGCCTTGCGGCTCGCCTGGCTCAGGTAGAGGTCGAAGGTGCGTCCGTTGAATTGATAGCGGACGGATTTCGTGTTGTCGGGCAGCTCGGCGCCGTCGTAGTCGTCGATGACCTTCACGATCGGTTTCTGGATGATTTCCTGACGCGCCATGATGCATTTCTCCTTGCTGGGAATGAAAGACACGATAAGGCAAACCCGTGCGCAAGGTTATCCGAAAGTGGGCCATTCGTTTGGTGACGATTGGGTGTCGATGGCACCAGCACTTGCGGGACCACCCACCGACCGGGCTAGGTTGACGCATGGCCGACTCGACGCTCATGGTCTCCATGCAGGACGTTCAGAAGTGGTTCGGCGAGCTCCATGTCCTGCAGGACATCAACCTGGAGATCCCACCGGGCGAGGTCGTCGTGGTGATCGGCCCCTCCGGTTCCGGCAAGTCGACGCTCTGCCGCGCCATCAACCGCCTGGAGACCATCGACGAGGGCACCATCTCGATCGACGGCAAGAAGCTTCCCGAGGAGGGCAAGGCGCTCGCCGAGCTCCGGGCCGACGTGGGCATGGTGTTCCAGTCGTTCAACCTGTTCGCCCACAAGACGGTGCTCGAGAACGTGACGCTCGGGCCGATCAAGGTGCGCGGGCACAGCAAGTCGGAGGCGAACGAGCGCGGCATGGAGCTGCTCGCCCGCGTCGGCATCGAGGCACAGGCGTCCAAGCTGCCGGCGCAGCTCTCCGGAGGACAGCAGCAGCGCGTCGCGATCGCACGGTCGCTCGCCATGGATCCCAAGGTCATGCTCTTCGACGAGCCGACGTCCGCGCTCGACCCGGAGATGATCAAGGAAGTCCTCGACGTGATGATCGACCTCGCCAAAGGCGGCATGACGATGATCGTGGTGACCCACGAGATGGGGTTCGCCCGCACCGCCGCCCACCGCGTGCTGTTCATGGACGGCGGTCGCATCGTCGAGGAGAACACGCCAGAGGAATTCTTCACCAACCCGCAGACGGACCGAGCCAAGGATTTCCTCGGCAAGATCCTGAAGCACTGACGAAGGGAACGATCATGAAACGGACACGACTGGCCGTCTTCGGTGCCGTCGCGGCCTTGATCCTCGGGGCCTGCGGCGATGCCGGCGAGGACGGCGGCGGAGACGGGGCCGCGGCCAACGAGTACGAGGTCGCCGAGAACCCCGAGCTCTCGGGTCGCGCGGCGGAGCTCGCTGAGGCGGGTGCGGTCAAGATCGGCGTCAAGTACGACCAGCCGGGCATCGGGTTCAAGGGAGCCACCGACGACGTGCCGACCGGCTTCGACCCCGAGATGGGCAAGATCATCGCCGGCCAGCTCGGACTCGAGCCCGACGCCATCGAATGGGTCGAGACGATCTCCGACAACCGCGAGCCGTTCCTGCAAAAGGAGACGGTCGACCTGGTGATCGCGTCCTACTCGATCACCGACGAGCGTCGCCAGGTGGTCGGTCAGGCCGGACCGTACTACGTCACCGGTCAGAGCCTGTTGGTCGCCAAGGACGACACCAGCATCAAGGGGCCAGACGATCTCAAGGGCAAGAAGGTCTGCTCGGTCACGGGTTCGACGTCGATCGCCACGGTTGAAGAGAAGTACGGCGCCGACCCGGCCGGGTTCGACACGTACTCCGAGTGCGTCGACCAGCTGAAGAACGGTTCCGTCGACGCGGTGACCACCGACGGCGCGATTCTGCTCGGCTATGCCGCGGAGGATCCCGACGCCCTCAAGGTGGTCGGTGAGCCGTTCTCGGAGGAGCGCTACGGCATCGGCTACAACAAGGATGCCGAAGGCATGTGCGAGTTCCTGAACGGAGCGATCGAGAACGCCTACGACAACGGCGACTGGCAGAAGGCCTTCGACGCCACCCTTGGTGAGGGCGGCAGCGAGGCCGGCGATCCGCCCGAGCTCGATCCCTGCGAGTGACGAGGATGACGAGGTGGGTCTGCGCGATGCGGGCCCACCTCGTCGTGCCCTCGATCAATGACGAGGGGGTGACGTGGACGCATTCATCGAGAACTGGGACCTGATCCTCAAGGGGTTCTGGAACACCCTGAAGCTGTTGGGTGTCTCCGGTGCCCTCGCTCTCGTGGTCGGCACGCTCGTCGCCGTCGCACGCGTCTCGCCTGTCCCGATTCTGCGCAGCGTCGGCACGACGTATGTGACGATCTTTCGCAACACCCCGTTGCTCGTCCTGATCCTGCTCACGTACTACGGCCTGCCCGAGATCGGCATCGACTTCGGCTTCTTCATCAACATCTCTCTGGCGATGGGCCTCTACACGGCCTCCTTTGTCACCGAGGCCATCCGCTCGGGCGTGAACGGCATCGGACTCGGCCAAGCGGAGGCGGCGCGCTCCATTGGGATGCCGTTCGGCATGACGATGACGCAGGTCATCCTGCCGCAGGCGTTCAGATTCGTGGTGCCGCCGCTGGCGAGCGTCTTCATCGCCCTCACCAAGAACACCTCGCTGGCCGCAGCCTTCGGCATCGCCGACGCGACGTTTCGCATGCGAGGGCTCACCAACGACTACGCCACCGAGCGCGTCCAGATCTTCCTCGGCATCGCCCTCGGCTACATCATCATCGTCGAGGCGATCTCGTTCGCTGCATCGCGCTTCGAACGCCGTTGGGCGGTGAGGTAGCGATGAGCGAGGCCAGCGTCCTGTTCGACGCACCTGGACCGCGCGCACTTCGTCGGTATCGAATCACCGCGGTGGCGACCGTGATCGGCATCATCACGGTCCTGGCGCTCGTCACCTGGAAGCTCTGGGTCGAGGATCAGTTCACCGCACAGAACTGGGAGCCGTTCGTCACTCCAAGCATCATCGAGCTGCTGCTCGAGGCGATGTTGGAGACCTTGAAGGCCGCCGGAATCGCGATCGCCGGCGCGGTCGTGTTCGGCATGATCTTCGGCATCGGCAAGCTGAGCGACCACACCCTTTTGAGATGGCCGTCGTGGCTGGTCGTCGAGTTCTTCAGGGCCGTCCCGCTCCTGCTGCTGATCATCTTCATCTGGACGCTCCAGGGGAACCCGCTCGGCACCATCGTTCCTCTGGTGCTCGGCCTCATCCTCTACAACGGAGCGGTGCTCGCCGAGGTGTTCCGGGCAGGCATCAACGCCGTCCCCAAGGGACAGAGTGAGGCAGCATCGGCCATAGGCATGCGCAAGACCCAGCAGATGCGGATCATCCTGCTCCCACAGGCCGTGAAGATCATGCTGCCGGCCATCATCAGCCAATGCATCGTCGCACTCAAGGACACCAGCCTCGGCTACGTCATCCTGGCGCCCGGTCTGACCTTCGCCGGACGCGAGATCTTCCGCACGTTCAACAACCGGTTCGCCACGGCCATCGTGCTCGCGGCCATCTACATCCTGCTCAACCTGTTGCTGTCGATGCTGGCGGAGTACCTTCAGCGGCGTTTGGGCACACCCCAGGTCGAGCTGGTTGGCGGGATCGTCAAGACGCAGCCTGGAGCTGGAGCGGCGGCCGTGGCCTGAGCCTCAGCTCTTCGGAGTCACCCAGAGGCGGATGGTGCCCTGGACCACGACGGTGCCGTCCTTTCGGGTGGCCTTCACCGTGACCGGGACGTCGGGGGCGCCGGCCCAGTCGGCTTCGGTCGTCTCGGCGGTGCAGGTCAGGTCGGTGGTCGACTTCGCGAGGTACTCGACCTCCATGCCTTTCGGCAGCCAGCGGTGGCCCTTCGGTGTCGTCGCCTCGGCGAGCAGGCCCATGGCCGCCTCGAGACCGTTGCAGACGGCGATGGCGTGCACGGTGCCGATGTGGTTCTGCACGCTGCGGCGCTTGGGAATGGTGACCTCGGCGTAGTGCGGACGCATCTCGCGCACCGTGAGGTGGATGGACGCGAAGTACGGCGCCTTCTGGCTGAACAGGATCGAGAACAGGCGACGGCCCTGGGGCAGGGCGGTCGTCTTCTTGTACAGGTCGAGGGTCGACGGCATGCGCCGACCCTACGACCTTGACAGTGGTGGTGTCACGGTTCGTGACGACCATCACTCCAGCACGGCGGCGCGGATGCAGAGGACGTCCGGGAGGTTCGTGCGCACCTCGGCCCAGGTGCCGCCCTCGTCGTTGCTCACCCACACGGCGCCGTGCCGGGTGCCGACGTACAGCCCGAGCGGTTCGGCGGTGTCGCTGCTGAACGCATCGCGGAGCACGGCCGTGTGCGCCTCGGCCGGCAGGCCCGGACCGGTCTCGCGCCAGGTCTCCCCCGCGTCGTCGGATCGCCAGACCGCGGGTTTGCCGGAGGGCGGGAACCGCTCGATCGCGGCCACCAGCGGGAAGACGTAGATCGTGCCCGGCTGGTGCGGGTGCGCGACGATCGGGAAGCCGAAGTCGGCCGGTAGCCCGTCGTCGATCTGCGTCCAGGACCGGGCCGCGTCGTCGGTGCGGAACACCCCGCCATGGTTCTGGGCGTAGAAGCGGTCCGGATCGCCGGCGTCCTGGGCCACCTTGTGCACGCACTGGCCGTACTCGGGGGTCTCGCCCGGGATGAACTCGGCGCCGATGCCCCGGTTGTAGGGCGTCCAGCTGCTGCCACCGTCCTCGGTGCGGTAGACGCCGCCGGTCGACATCGCCACGGTGACGATCTGCGGATCGGTGGGGTGCGGCACGATCGTGTGGATGGCCTGGCCACCGCCGCCGGGCTGCCAGGTGGGCCGGTGCGGGTGGTCCCACAGGCCGCGCACCAGCTCGAAGTGCTCGCCGCCGTCGTCGGAGCGGAAGATGGCCGACGGCTCGGTGCCGGCGTAGACCACGCCGGGCTGGCTCTCTGGTGCGGGGCGCAACTGCCAGATGCGTTCCAGAGCGGCGTCGGTGTCTTCGGGGAAACGGATGGCGCCACCGTTGGTCTCCGACCACGTGCGCCCGAGGTCATCGGAGCGGAACGCCTGCGGACCCCAGTGCGGGCTGGTGGCGCCGGCCAGCAACCGCGGCGGGTCCGGCCGGACGTCGAGCGCGACCGAGTAGATCTCCTGCATCGGGAACTGTGGCGCGTCCCAGGTCCACTCGGATCGGTCCTCGTCGGACCGACCCACGAACAAGCCCTTGCGGGTACCCACCATCAGCACGGTCTCGACCATGGCGCTCCTCGTGCTTGTTCCTACTTGGAACAGTACGCTAGTCACGTGCCGGCGCGACTGTCAACGACCTCATTCGCTCTCCTCGGCCTGCTCGTCTTCGACCGGGAGACCGCCGAGGGTGGGATGACCGGCTATGAGGTCAAACAACGCGCCGACCGGACGCTGCGCTTCTACTGGGTGTCCCCCGCGATGAGTCAGATCTACACCGAGCTCGAGCGACTGGACCGGCACGGTTACGTCGCCTCGACCGAGGTCGAGGACGGCAAGCGCACCACGCGACGCTTCGCGATCACGAAAACCGGACGCCAGGCCCTCGAGGAATGGTTGCGCACACCGGCGAGCGAGTTCCCGGTGCTCAAGCACCCGATCGCGCTCCGGCTCATGCTGGGCAGTCTGATGGGACCGGGCGAGGTGCGCGCCATGCTCGACGACTATCTCGAGCAGCTGGCCGAACGCCGCGGCGAGCTCGAGGCCGTCCGCGAGATGCTCGGCGACCGGCACGAGGTGCGCTTCCCGGCCCGGGTGGCCGACTGGGGGCTGGCCTACTACGACTCCGAGGCCCAGATCGTCGAACGGCTCCGCAAGGACGTCGAGTGACACGGTTGCGGCCGCTGATCGTCTCGTGCGCCATCCTCCTTGCCGCATGCACGGCGCCGAACGACGACCGCACAGCGCCGACGACTTCGCCCGAGCCGCGTTTCGAGACGCCGATCGCGCTGGTGGTGCATCACGGGCGCGACGTCGACTCGATCTCGGCCGAGCAGGCCCGACGTGTCATCCGCGGCGAAATCGGCGAATGGGACGAGATCGGCCAGGGCAGCGGCACGATCCGCCTGGTCACCGCCGGAGTCGCCGGCACCCGGGAGATCGAACGGGTGGCCAGCGAGAGCACAGCTGTGGACGTGGTCGCACGCGATCGGCGGGCTCTGGGGATCGTTCCGGCCGACGCGGCCACGCCACGCGTCCGAAGTCTCCAGGTCGACGGCCTTGATCCACTGCGCGGTGACCGCGGCTATCCGCTGATCACCAGCACCGACGTCGAACCCGGGCCGGCCCTGGTCACGGCCATCACCGGCGACATCATGATGGGCCGTCGCGTCGGCGCATACCTGCAACGTGACGGTGACCCGGCTGCGGTCCTCCGCCCGTTCTCCAGGCGGCTCGCCGCAGCCGACGTCACCGTCGGCAATCTCGAGTCCACCCTGTCCGACGATGGCGAGGCGCAACAGGGCGGCGACTCCTTCGCGGCCGATCCGTCCACGCTGGCCGGGCTCGAGCTCGCGGGATTCGACGCCGTCTCGCTGGCGAACAACCACTTCGGCGACTTCCAGAACCGCGCGATGCTCGACACCCTCGAACGCCTGGATGGCGCGAGCATCGCGACTTTCGGCGGCGGCCGAGACCGCGCACAGGCCCGGAAGCCAGCCATCGTCGAGCGACGCGGCGTGCGGATCGGCTTCATCGGCACCGACTCGATCGGCGAGACGCCCGCCGCGACCCCCACCAGCCCGGGCACGAACCGCATCAACGCGCCGCCGCGGACGGGACCGCTCGACCGCCGCGCCCTGGCTCGTGTGCAGGCCGATATCCGGAAGCTCGACGAGCGAGTCGATGTCGTCATCGTGATCCCGCACTGGGGCGACCAGTACACCCCCGACCCGGAGCCCAGCCAGCGCGTGATGGCCCGCGCCTTCATCGAAGCCGGTGCCGACCTCGTGGCCGGCGGCCATCCTCACTGGGTGCAGGGATGGGAGACGTTCGGCGGTCGGACGGTCGTCCACTCCATCGGCAACTTCGTCTTCGACATGACCACGAAGGAGAATCAGCAAGGGCTCGTGCTCGAGGTCGTCACCCGTGGCAACCGCGTCGTCGCGATCGACACGGTGCCGTACGTCATCGGCCCCAGGAACTTCACGCCGCGGCCCGCTCGCGACCAGGACCGGGTCGACGCGATCTACGACATGGTCCGAGGAGCTAGCGAGCCACCGTTCGACCAGCTTCGACCCTGAGTCAGTCTTGCTCGCGCAGCCACGCGGTGACGAGCGTCCCAACGCGTCCGACCTGCTTCTTCGAGATGATGCGTGGCCGGTCTATGGGCGCGTGATAGCAGCAGTACGGCACACTGCCGACACGCGCAGCGTTGAGCCCGTTGCGTTCGAACGACCAGTGGTCGCTGGCTCGGTCGTCGTTGTGGATCTCGACGGGAATGCCTCGTCGCTTCGCGATGGCGTCCAGCCGGTGACGGAGCCGCCGCGAGCCTTCGCCCCCGGTGCTGAGCGGAACGGCCCGGCCCACGCCCACCCTGTCGAGCGAGATCATCGCGCGCACGGCGTCGCGTTCGGCGTCGTCGAGCCGTCGCACGTAGGTGCGTGAGCCGTAGTGATGGGCGTTGCCGACGCCCCGCGGCTCCTCGGCTGCGAAGGCGATGAAGCGCACCCGTCCGGGGGTGTCGGCGGAGATCCTGGCCAGCTCCAGCAGCACAGCGATTCCGGAGGCATTGTCCTCGGCGCCGGGCGACCGCGGCACAGTGTCGAGGTGGGCGCCGACGATGCGGTGCGGCCTCTCGTCGTCGAACCCCGGCGGCGACGCGATGACGCTGTCCGCCCGTCCCCGTGGCACCCGGACTCCCCAGGTGGTTCCCGCCGGTACGTCGACCTGCTGACGATCGATCTGGTAGCCGAGCTCGATCAGCCGGTGCTCCACCCAGTCGGCGGCCTCCCGGTAGGCGTCGGACGTGCCGTGACGCGGGCCGATCTCGCGGGCGAGATAGCGGATGTCGGCCAGCACCCGCGCCGCATCGAAGTCCGGCGCGGGCGCCGGGCTCGGCGTGCTGGGCTTCGTCGCCGTGGTGGTGTGGGCGGGGGCCGGGGTGGAACGGGGCTCGGGTGACTCACCCGTGCATGCGCCCATCAGCGCAGCCGTCACCACGGCCACCGCCACCCGCAGTGCGCTCATGCTGACTCAACGAACAGCGGCGGCCGATCGCTCCCTACAGGCTCTCCGGCTCCTGCATCTCGACCGCCTCGAGCTCGGCTCGGACGACGTCGAAGGCGACCTGCGGTGCGTATCCCTTGCGGGCGAGCATGCCGGTGAGCCGCCGGATCTGGGTGGTGGAGTCGAGGCCGCGCATCGATCGCAGCTTCTTCTGGACCAGGCGGTGAGCGTTCTGCCGCTCGACCTCAGGGTCCAGATCGGCCAGCACCTCGCGCGACGTGTCGTCGTCGATGCCCTTGCGGCGCAGCTCCATGGCCAGGACCTTGGAGGCGACTCCCCGGCTTCGTTGACGGGACTCGACCCATGACCGGGCGAAGTCCTCGTCGTCGATCAGGCCGACCTCCTCGAACCGGTCGAGGACGCTCTCGGCCACGTCGTCGGGGACGTGCTTCTTGGCCAGGAACCCGGCCAGCTCGGCCCTGCTGCGGGGCTGATCGGTGAGCCGCCGCAGCAGGATCGTGCGGGCCACCGACTCCGGATCGGCGGGCGCGTCGGAGTTCTCGGCCGGCGGCTCGTGCTGCGTCATCTGCGACACGGTCAGAACTCGATGTCGGCCGGCGCTTCGGTGACGGGCTCCTCGACCGGTTGGTCGATCTGCGGCCCGACCCCCATGTGCTCCTTGAGGCGCTTCTCGAGCTCGTCGGCGAGGTCGGGGTTGTCCTTGAGGAACTGGCGGGCGTTCTCCTTGCCCTGGCCGAGCTGGTCGCCTTCGTAGGTGTACCAGGCGCCGGCCTTGCGGACGAAGCCCGTCTCGACGCCGACGTCGATGAGGCTGCCCTCGCGGCTGATGCCCTGGCCGTACATGATGTCGAACTCGGCCTGCTTGAACGGCGGTGCCAGCTTGTTCTTGACGACCTTGATGCGGGTGCGGTTGCCGACCATGTCGGTGCCGTCCTTGAGCGTCTCGATGCGCCGGACGTCGAGGCGGACCGAGGCATAGAACTTGAGCGCCTTGCCGCCGGTGGTGGTCTCCGGCGACCCGAACATCACGCCGATCTTCTCGCGGAGCTGGTTGATGAAGACCGCCGTGGTGCCCGAACCGTTGATGGCGCCGGTCATCTTGCGCAGCGCCTGGCTCATCAGGCGGGCCTGCAGGCCGACGTGGCTGTCGCCCATCTCGCCGTCGATCTCGGCGCGGGGCACGAGCGCCGCGACGGAGTCGATGACGATGATGTCGAGTGCACCGGAGCGGATGAGCATGTCGGCGATCTCGAGGGCCTGCTCGCCACTGTCGGGCTGGGAGATGAGCAGGGCGTCGGTGTCGACCCCCAGCTTGCGGGCGTAGTCGGGGTCGAGCGCGTGCTCGGCGTCGATGAAGGCGGCCACCCCGCCGGCCTTCTGGGCGTTGGCGACCGCGTGCAGGGCCACCGTGGTCTTGCCGGAGGACTCCGGACCGTAGATCTCGACGACCCGGCCACGGGGTAGCCCGCCGATGCCGAGGGCGATGTCGAGCGCGGTGGACCCGGTGGGGATGACGTCGATGGGAGCGCGGCTGCGCTCGCCCAACCGCATGACCGAGCCCTTGCCGTGCGCTCGATGGATCTGGGCGACGGCGTTGTCGAGCGCCTTGTCGCGGTCGGCGTCGTTGCGGGCGGAGATCTCGCGACCGTTGATGTCGCGGGTGGGAGACTCGCGCTCGGCGCTCGCGCGCTCGGCATTCTTCGATTCGGTCTTGGGAGGCATCGCGGGGATCCGTTCTCTCGTGGCGGCCGGTTGTCTTCGACGCTAGGAGGACCCGCAGACATTCATGGGCCTCGTCGACCCGCCTGTGGAAGGACGTCCTCGTTCACGTCAACCTGTGCACGACGGTAGTACGAACAGATGTTCGATGCAGGGCGACACGCCGAGGCCGGTCCTTCGCGAAATGTGACGCCCACGGCGTCTCGAAGACGCGTTGACGCCGCCCACGTCACACATCGCGGAGAGGTCAGCGCTCGGAGGGCGGGAGCTCCAGCGTCTGATGCACCGCGCGCCACACCTGCTTGGGTGTCTCGCCGGCGTCGAGTGCCTCGCGAGCGGTGCGGCCGCCGAGCGCGCGCATGACCTGGGTGTCGGCCCAGACGCGGGCGTACCCGGTACCGAGCTGACGCTCCATCCGCTCCCAGAACTCGCTGTGTCGCACGAGCGGAGACTAGGCCGCGCTGACGGAGACGTTGGGGGCGATGGAGGAGACGCTGGCGAGATCGGTGGCTTCCTCGATGGCCAACAGGGCGCTCACGTCGAGCAGGAGCCTGGAGAGCGGGACGTCGAGGGCGCCGGCGAGGGCGGCGAGCAGCTCGGAGCTGGGCTCCTTCTGGCCGCGCTCGACCTCGGAGATGTAGCCGAGGCTGACTCGGGCCCGGGCGGAGACGTCGCGGAGCGTGAGGCCCTGGGCGATGCGGCGGGCACGGAGTACCTCGCCGACGAGCTGGCGCATCGCGGTCATCGGTCACTCCCCAGCATCAGATCCATACCACCTCAACCTCGAGTCGAAGCGGTTTCTTCCCTCAGCCTACCGATCAGCAATGACAGGGCCGCGTCGACCGCCTGCTGGCGGATCAGTCGGCGGTCTCCGTGCAGCGACAGCTCCCGGGTCTGGACACCGGCCGGCCCAGCCACGGCCACATGCACCGTGCCGACCGGCTTCCCCTCGCTCGGCTCGGGGCCGGCGACGCCGGTGGTGGCCACCCCCCACGTCGATCCGAGCACACGCGCCGCGCCTTCGGCCATCGCGGCAGCGACGTCGGCATGCACGGTGCCGACCCGCTCGAGCAGGTCCGGATCGATGCCGAGGACGTCGCGCTTGCTGTCCGGGAGGTAGGCGACGACGCCGCCGCGCAGGACGTCGGACGCCCCAGGGACGTCGACGAGCGTCGCGCACAGCAGGCCGCCGGTGAGCGACTCGGCGGCCGCGACCGTCTGGCCGGTGCCCCGCAGGGCATCGATCACGTCGATCGCGGAGACGGCCGCCGTCATCGAGCCGAGCTCATGCCAGCGACTTCTGCTCCCGCCGCATGACGACGGCGTCGCGGACATACTGCACGGCGGTGACCAGCGTGATCGCCAGCGCCGCTGCCATGGTGACGTGGGTCGCCCAGCGCAGCACCTGGCTGACGGTGTTGTCCCAGATCTCCAGCGGCAGCAGGTAGCCGCCGATCGCGACGGCCTGGAACGTCGTCTTGATGCGGCCGCCCTGGCTCGCCGGCATGACACCGTACTTCTTGACGACGAAGCGCATGAGCGTGATGCCCCACTCGCGCGCCAGGAGCACGATCGTCACCCACCACCACAGCACCCCGATGATCGAGAGCCCGACGAAGGCCATGCCGGTGAGCGCCTTGTCGGCGATGGGGTCGGCGAGCTTGCCGAAGTTCGTGACGAGTCCTCGGCTGCGGGCGATGTCGCCGTCGATGCGGTCGGTGATCATCAGCAGGATGAAGGCGATGAAGGCCCAGATCCGGAAGCCGACGTCGTCACCGCTCTCGCTGAGCAGCAGCCAGCCGAACACCGGGACGCCGACGATGCGCAGCACGGTCAACGCGTTCGCGATGTTGAGGTTGCTGGGCGGCGCAGCCGGCTCCATGAGGGCCCTATCGCTGAGGAGAACGGACGATTCAGTATGCGGCAGCCGAGCGTCGCCGCGCCAACTGGACCTCGGCCTCGGCCGGTGAGACGTTCGTCGCGAATCCGACCGGGGCGTCGTAGATGCGCAACCCGTCCTGGCTGATGACCTTGACGCGGGCGTCGTGCCGCAAGCCCACGCGAGGCTCGACCCGGATCTCGCCCAGCTCGCTCCACAGCAGGCCGATCCAGCCGTTCTGGTGGCGCATCCGCACGCCGTGGTCGTCGGCGACGAACAGGGGCGTGCGTGCGTCGCCGATGCCGGGCAACGTGATCAGGCCCAGGGCGACGAAGAACGCTGCGGGGACCACGAGGATCCAGTCGTCGCGAAAGAAGGCGAGCGTGGCGAACCCGGCCGCGATCAGGAACGACGCAACGGTGAGGCCGATGTAGATGCCCGTGCGGCGGAGGATGACGAACGGAGCCGCGTTGGAGCCGGTGCCGGGCGCCGGGTCGTGCAGCGTCATCGAGATCGCCCCCTCGGTTCGCATTCTATTCGGCCCCGATGCTCGCCAGCACGTCGTCGAGGTCGTCGGCCTTGATGAGGACGTCGCGCGCCTTGGAACCCTCGCTCGGCCCGACGACGCCGCGGCTCTCCAGGATGTCCATCAGCCGGCCGGCCTTGGCGAATCCGACCCTCAGCTTGCGCTGAAGCATCGATGTCGACCCGAACTGGGTGGTGACGACGAGCTCGATCGCCTGGAGGACGAGGTCCATGTCGTCGCCGATGTCGTCGTCCAGCTCGCGGCGACTCTGCTGCGGCGCGGTGACGTCGTCGCGGTAGACGGGCTGCAGCTGCTGCTTGCAGTGATCGACGACCTGCTTGATCTCGGCCTCGGTGATCCACGCCCCTTGCATGCGCATCGACTTGTTGGCGCCCATCGGGAGGAACAGTCCGTCGCCCTGGCCGACCAGCTTCTCCGCGCCCGGCTGGTCGAGGATGACCCGGCTGTCGGTGATGGAGCTGGTCGCGAACGAGAGCCGGCTCGGCACATTCGCCTTGATCAGGCCGGTGACCACGTCGACGGACGGCCTCTGTGTGGCCAGCACCAGGTGGATGCCGGCGGCTCTGGCCAGCTGGGTGATCCTCACGATGGCGTCTTCGACATCTCGTGGTGCCACCATCATCAGGTCCGCGAGCTCGTCGACGACCACCAGCAGGTACGGGTAGGGCGCCAGCTCGCGCTCACTGCCCGGCGGCACCTGAAGCGTGCCGTTGCGGACCGCCTTGTTGAAGTCGTCGATGTGGCGGAAGCCGAAGTTCGAGAGGTCGTCGTAGCGCATGTCCATCTCGCGGACGACCCACTGCAGCGCCTCGGCTGCCTTCTTCGGGTTCGTGATGATCGGCGTGATCAGATGCGGGATGCCCTCATAGGCCCCCAGCTCGACCCGCTTGGGATCGACCATGATCATGCGCACCTCGTCGGGCGTGGCACGCATCAGGATCGACGCGACCATGGAGTTGATGAAGCTGGACTTGCCCGAACCGGTGGCGCCGGCGACGAGCAGGTGCGGCATCTTCGCGAGGTTGGCCACGACGAAGCCGCCCTCGACGTCCTTGCCGAGGCCGATCACCATCGGGTGATGGTCGCTGCGCGCCTTGGCCGAGCGCAGCACGTCGCCGAGGGAGACCATCTCCTTGTCGGAGTTGGGGATCTCGACGCCGATGGCCGACTTGCCGGGGATGGGCGAGAGGATGCGGACCTCGTTGGACGCCACCGCATAGGAGATGTTCTTCGACAACGCGGTGACCTTCTCGACCTTGACGGCCGGGCCGAGCTCGACCTCGTAGCGCGTCACCGTTGGTCCGCGCATGTAGCCGGTGACCTGGGCGTCGATCTCGAACTGCTCGAGCACCTCGGTGAGCCGCTCGACAACCTCGTCGGACGCCTTCGAGCGGGCCTTGTGCGGGCTGCCCTCGCGCAGGACCTTGCTGTCGGGAAGCGTGTAGACGACGTCGCCGGACAGCGCGAGCTGCTCGGCGCGCACCGGCAGGGGCTCGATCGGAGGTCGACGCACGTCCTCGGTGTCCTCGCCGTCGTCGACGTCCTCGGTCTTGGTCTGCTTGACCGGGACGTTCCGGTCCTCGTCTGGACCGTCGACCAAGGGGTTCTCGAACGGCTCGTTGGTCGGAGACGTCCGCGGGTGTCGCTTGCGCTCGCCGTCGGGGTCGGGCTCCTCGCTGTCGCGGCGGAGCGCCTTGTCACGGGCGGCGCGGATGCGCTCGGGAACCGCGTGCAGCGGGGTCCCGGTGACGACGAGCAGGCCGAACAGGATGAAGAGGACCAGCAGCGGCGCGACCACGTAGACGCTCTTCAGGAGGTCGACGAGGATCGCGGAGAACAGGAAGCCGATCGCTCCCCCGGCCTCGCGGACGGCGGGCATGTCGTCCGGCCGCGGCACGCCGTGAGACAGGTGCACGAGTCCCAGCACGCCGCCGCAGGTGGCGGCCCAGCCGATGACCTGGCGTCCGGCCGGTCCGTTGCGGTCGGGATGACGCAGCGTGCGCCAGGCGATGACGACGAGCAGAATCGGCACCGCCCACGCAAGGAGCCCGACACTGCCGGTGCACGCGGTGCGGATGACGTCGGCGACGTCGCCGGGGATCTGCCACCACACGGACGCCGCCACGACGATGGCGAGCCCGAGGAGGCCGAAACCCACCCCGTCGCGACGCTGCTCCGGATCGAGGTCGCCCGCGGAGTGCCCGATGCTGCGTGCGACGGCGCCGACGGCACCGGCCACGCCGAGCCAGATGGCTCGGAGCAGGCCGACGATGCCGTTGAACAGCACGGTGAGGGGACCAGGGCCGGTTCGCGCCGGACGACGTCTCGCTGGTCGTCGCTGGGCGGGCCTGCGCTTTTGCGCAGGCTTCCGCTTGGCAGGCTTCTTCCGAGCCTGGCTGCCGGACGGCCGCTTGCGCGGCGGGGAAGACGTTCGGGTCGCCATGGCGAAAGCCTAAAGGAGAAGTCGAGCCTTGGACCGCTCCCACGCCGCGGGGAGGTTTCCCACGAGACCCTCGAAAACTGGTGTTGATCACACGAAACTTCGTGTCAGCAACTCAGGTTTCGTGGGTTCTCCACACCTCGAACCAGCCACGAGAGCTCCCACAGACTGTGACATCGATGCGCTTGCGACCAGCAGTCGTGACCATCATCCGATGGTGAATGCCGAACTTGAAGCCTTGGCGGCCGTAGGCGGTTTCGTCACCCGCCCACAGATCCTTGCCGCGGGATACGACGACCGAGTCATCGCTTCGCTACTGAGAGGCGGCAAGCTTGAACGCATCGGAGCAGGGCTGTATGCGCCCAGAGAGTCCCACCGAGCACTCAATCCGTCCGATCGGCACATCGTCCGTTGTCATGCGGTCGCGACCCGTCTGGGTGAGTCGGCCGCGTTTTCCCATCAGTCGGCTGCACTTCTTCTCGGCCTCGACATCTGGGGCATCGACCTTGACCAGGTCCACGTCACTCGCCTCGACGACGGTCGTGGACGACATCAGGCCGGGGTCACACATCACGTTGCTGGCCTCGGCGATGACGACGTCGTGGTGACCAACGGGTTGCTCGTTGTCCGTCCCGCTCGAACGGTGTGGGACCTGGCAGTCGTTGAGCCGACTGAGCAGGCACTCGTCACCGCCGATTCAGCACTCCACCGAGGTGCGACAACCGATGATGAACTGCACGAGGTGGCGAGCCGCCACTCGACGTGGCGCGGCGCGCGACATGCAAAGGCGACGCTCAGCCTCAGCGATGCCAAGGCCGAGTCCCCGGGCGAAACCAGGAGCCGCTTCGCGTTCCGACGGTTTGGAATCCCCGCACCAGAGAGTCAGCTGGAAGTATTCGACGCTGATGGGGTGCTCATCGGGCGGAGCGACTTCGGATGGCGTGCGTTCCGCCATCTCGCCGAGTTCGACGGGATGTTGAAGTACCGATCGACCAGTGACGACCCACAGTCCGCGACTCGCGCGGTGACGGCCGAGAAGCTGCGCGAGGATGCACTGCGCTCGATGGGCTGGGGCATGACGCGAATCGTCTGGGCCGACCTAGGCGGTGCAGCTCGCGAGCGCATGATCGCCCGCCTTCGCGCAGACCTGCATCGGTCGCGCCTGCTCTACGTCGCGGCCGGCTGATCACACGAAACCTGCGTTGATCACACGAAGTTCTGTGTCATCACCGCAGGTTTTCGAGGGTCTCGTGGGAAACCCGAGACGTCAGAGCGTGGGAACTCCGACGCCGAGGGCCTGGTGGAACCGGTTGAGGACCAGCGACACCAGTCGCGGGTCGGGTGGGCCGCCGTCGAGCAACGGTGCGGTGACCAGGTCCGCCCCGCCGTGCCGCAGCATGTCGGCGCGCCGGCCGGGCGTCAGGACGTAGGACGAGACGACGACCCGACGTCCGTAGGCGCGGGCGATGTCGATCGCGTCGGTCAGCGGGGTGTCCCGACCGCCGACCGAGCCGACGTGAACGGGCCCGCCCCACACGGCGCTGAGGAACCGCGCAGCCCGGGAATAGCCGTCGATGGCCGCCTCGTGATGCGAGCCGGCGACGCCGAGGACGATCGTGTCGTCCTTGCGCGCGCCGGCCTCGACAAGTCGTTTGACGCAGATCTCCGCCAGGGTCCAGTCCGGCCCGAGAGGACGCGCGAGCCGGATGGTCGGGTCTTCACGCCGGGCGTTCTCGAGGTCCTCGGCGACGTCGGTGCCGTCAGTGAGCGCGAGGGGTACGGCCACCCGCGCCGGCGGCTCCGACCACGGAGGCGCAGCCGGCGACTCCTCCCGATGCAGCTGATCGGCCGGGACGTCGTGCACGTCAACGGACGGCGCATCCCGGCGGATGGCATTGACCAGGACACCGAGGGCAGCACGACCGGGCGGGTCGGTGGCGCCAGACCAGCAGACCAGCAGGGTCTCTCCCGCGCGTCTGGTCGTCGTCACCGGTCACTGCCCCCTCGTGGCACAGCCACGGTCCGGTGCGGCCGGCCGGGGAAGTGCGTGACTTCCCACGAACCGGCCGCAACCGTTATTCCCGTGTGGCCCGACCCCGTCGTCGGACATCATTCACGCTAGGCGCGGAGTGTTTCGCCGCAGCCGCCGGCAGGTTTCGGGCAGGTAACCATCAGGAGGCTCGCTCGAGCCGCCAGAGCAGGTGCTGGACGAGGATCGACCAGAACACGGCCACGCGACGGTCGCCCCGCCGGACCACCCGATCCCTGCTCCACCGAGGCTAGAAACCGCGTGTTTCAGGGCGAGCAGGGCGAACGACGACTTCGGTAACACTTCCCGCACAGCGGGAGCAGAGGCTCTGTGAGGTCGGCGCGGGTGAAGTCAGGCCTCGAGGACGATCGGGATGATCATCGGGCGGCGCTTGAGGCTGCGGCCGACGAACGAACCCAGCGTGCGACGCATGACCTGCTGCAGCTGACGGGTGTCGTGGGCGCCTTCGCTGAGCGCCTCCTCGATCGCCGACACGAGTCGGGGCTGCACCTCGTCGAAGACCGAGTCCTCCTCGGCCAGCCCACGGGCGTGGATCTCCGGCCCGGACACGATCTTGCCGGTGGTGGAGTCGATGACCACGACGACGGAGATGAACCCCTCGTCACCGAGGGTGCGGCGGTCCTTGAGCTCGGACTCGGTGAGGTCGCCGACCGACGACCCGTCGACGTACACGTAACCGCACTCGTACGCACCGGTGATGGCGGCATGCCCGTCGACGAGGTCGATGACGAAACCGTCCTCGGCCAGGAGCACGTTGGGGACGTCGGTCTGCTTGGCCAGCGCCCCGTTGGCGTGGAGGTGACGGATCTCGCCGTGCACCGGCAGCACGTTCGTCGGCTTGACGATGTTGTAGCAGTAGAGCAGCTCGCCGGCCGACGCGTGACCGGACACGTGCACGAGGGCGTTGCCCTTGTGCACCACGTGGGCGCCGAGCTTGGTGAGGCCGTCGATGACCCGGTAGATGGCGTTCTCGTTGCCGGGGATGAGCGACGAGGCGAGCAGCACGGTGTCGCCGGGCTCGAGCTGCACGGTGGGATGGCTGCTGTTCGCGATGCGCGACAAGGCGGCCATCGGCTCGCCCTGCGACCCGGTCGACATCAGCACCATCTTCTCCGGCGGTGCGGCGTCGATCTTGTCGACGACGATGCCGTCGGGAACACGCAGGTAGCCGAGCTCGCGGGCGATCTGCATGTTGCGCACCATCGAACGTCCGACGTAGGCGACCTTGCGACCGTGGCGCTCGGCGGCGTCGAGCACCTGTTGAACGCGGTGCACGTGCGACGCGAACGACGCCACGATGATGCGCTTCTCGCTGCGGGCGAACACCGCGTCGATCGCCGGGGTGATGTTGCGCTCGGGGGTGGTGAACCCGGGCACCTCGGCGTTGGTGGAGTCGGTCAGGAAGAGGTCGACACCGGCCTCGCCGAGGCGCGCGAACGCCCGAAGGTCGGTGATGCGACCGTCCAGCGGCAGCTGGTCCATCTTGAAGTCGCCGGTGTGGAGCACGACGCCGGCGGGCGTCTTGATGGCCACCGCGAGCGCGTCCGGGATCGAGTGGTTCACGGCCACGAACTCGCAGGTGAACGGCCCGAGATCCAGGGTCTCGCCCTCGGAGACGACGTGACGCGGCACCTCCTTGAGCCGGTGCTCCTTCAGCTTGGGATCGACCAGCGCCAGCGTGAGTCGCGACCCGATGACCGGGATGTCGTCACGCTCACGCAGGAGGTACGGCACTCCGCCGATGTGGTCCTCGTGACCGTGCGTCAGCACGATGCCGACGATGTCGGCCAGCCGGTCACGGATGGGCCCGAAGTCCGGCAGGATCAGGTCGACGCCAGGGTGGTGCTCCTCCGGGAAGAGCACGCCGCAGTCGACGATGAGCAGCTTGCCGCCGAACTCGAAGACGGTCATGTTGCGACCGATCTCGCCGAGCCCGCCGAGCGGGATGACGCGCAGGCCACCAGACGGGAGCTTCGGCGGCAGGTCGAGCTCCAGGTGCATGTGACTCATCTAGAAGGTTCTCAGCTCTCGAGGAGGCCCGCGGCCACCAGACCGTCGCGCACGATCGCGACCTCGTCGTCGGTGGCTTCGGGGAGGGGTCCGCGCACGGTGCGATGCTCGAGCACTCCGAGCAGCTGCAACGCCACCTTGGCGGTGATGGCACCTTGCGTGTGGGTCATGAGGGCCCGCACGGCCGGCAGGAGCCGGTCGTTGATCGCACGGGCGCTGGTCAGGTCGCCGGCGTCGACGGCCGCGACCATGTCGGCGTAGTCGCGCGCCGCCGCATGGGCGACGACGCTCACCACCCCGCTGGCGCCGACGGCGAGCCAGCCGAGGTTGAGGGCGTCGTCGCCGGAGTAGATGCGGATGCCGGTCTCGCGCATGAGCCAGGCGCCGCGCTCGAGGTCGCCGACGGCGTCCTTCATGCCCACGACGAGCGGGTTGCGCACCAGCTCGGTGTAGGTGGCCTCGGCGATCTGCACGCCGGTGCGGCCCGGGATGTCGTAAAGCAGGATCGGCACGTCGTCACCGGCGTGCGCGATGGCGTTGACGTGCTGGACGATGCCCGACTGCGGCGGCTTGCTGTAGTACGGCGTGACGACGAGGAGCCCGTGCGCTCCGGCCTTGCGGGCCTGCTCGGCGAGCTCGACGCTGTGCCGCGTGTCGTTGGTGCCGACCCCGGCCACGATCGTGGCGCGGTCGCCGACTGCCTCGATCACCGCGGAGAGGAGTCGTCCGTCTTCCTCCACCGTGGTGGTGGGCGACTCGCCCGTGGTGCCGCTCACGACGATTCCGTCGTTGCCGCGGTCGACGAGATAGGTGGCCACCCGCTGCGCAGCATCGACGTCGAGCGCACCGTCAGGCGTGAAGGGCGTGACCATGGCGGTCAGCACGCGGCCGAACGGCGCAGCGTCGGTGGCGAGCGCGGACGTCATGTCCCGAGGTTACCGCGAGCAGTCCCTTCGGCCGGGCTTGCGTCAGGCACCTAGGGTGTGGCCATGGATCCGGAGGGACGGCGGACGGCGGAGCTGGACCAGGCGTTGGCATCGACCCGCACGTCCGAGGGCGTCCACGCCGTGTCGCTGACCGACGACTGGAACACGCCCAACGGCACGGCCAACGGTGGCTACGTGCTCGCCGTCGTGCTGCGCGCCATCGCCCAGGAGTCGCCGTTGCACGATCCGCTCACGGTGTCGATCACGTACTTCCGCCCACCCACTCCTGGAGACGCCACGATCGACATCACGGAACTTCGCCTCGGCCGGCGGGTCGCGACGTTCGCTGCCGTCCTCACCCAGGACGACAAACCGGTGGTGCACGCGGTCGCCAGCTTCCACGACGCGGAAGCGGCCGGCGATCTTCAGCACCTGGCCCCAGCCCCGGCGTACCCGCGTCCGGAGGAATGCATCGACGTCATGGGTGCGGTTCCGGCCGGCACGGTGCCGATCCTCGACCGCTTCGACTATCGGCACGAGAGCGTGCCGGGCTGGATGGAAGGCAAGCCGTCCGGGGACACGTCGGCGATGTTCTGGGTTCGGTTCAAGGACCGCCGTCCCATCGATGCCGTCGCCGCGGCAGTGCTCGTGGATGCCTATCCTCCGGTGACCGCCGAGATCGATCACCTGAAGTCGGCCACCGTCCAGCTGACCGTGCACTTCCGGCGCCGACCGGCCACCGAGTGGGTGCTGGCCCGGGTCGTCACGCACCAGGTCATCGACGGGTACCACGACGAAGACGTCGAGCTGTGGGACGAGCAGGGACGGCTGATCGCCCAGGGTCGCCAGCTCGCGCTGCTGCACTGACACGCGCCGGTCAGGCCATCCGCAAGAACTCCAGGTGCTGCTCGTACTTGTCGAGGCAGTCGTGGATGACCTGGCTCTTGGTGTAGCCCATGACGTCGTAGTCCTGGCCGCCGCCGTGAAGATGAACCTCGAGCCGCGCATAGCGGTCCCGGTCGCCGATCATCCGCCCCCCGTACGTGGGCACCGGCGACTCCGTCACCTCGATCCGGTAGACGAACGGTGTCTCTGCGACCGCCGTACGGAGCTCTGCGAACAGGTCGCCGCTGGTGAGCTCGGATTCCACGCCACTCGAGCGCAGCTCGGCGGCGACCTCCGCCAGCGCGGGATCCACCACCCGATGCAGGTGGCCGGCCGCGTCGTCGACGTCGACGAATCTCGTGGCCCGAGCCAGGCGGGCACGCCACTCGCCACCCTCGTCGTCGTGCCGGCCCCTCGCAGACAGCATGACCGGCAGCTGATGAGCACCGGAGTCGATCCGCCGCGCCTCGACGCGGAGGGCCCGCAGCAGGCCCCACATGACCATGATCAGCACGAACGCGAAGGGGACCGCGAAGATGATGGTCGCGTACTGGAGCGCGAGGATCCCACCGACCGCCAGCATCGCGACCGTCAGCAATCCGGTGACCGAGGCCCACACGATGCGCATCCAGGGAGCCCCGTCGTCCTGGACGCTGCGCAGCCGTGAGCTCAGGTTGGACATCACCAGTGCGCCGGAGTCGGCCGAGGTGACGTAGAACAGCAGGCCCACGAAGGTCGCCAGCGCCACCAGCATGCCGGTGGCCGGGAAGTCCTCGAGCAGCACGAAGAAGCCCGAGCCGTCGAACTCCTGGGCGGCGGCGGCGAAGTCCTCGTCGCCGCCGCGCACGCGGTCGATGGCGGCGTTGCCGAAGACGCTGATCCACATGACGATGTAGCTGAACGGGATCACCATCGTGCCCAGGACGAACTGGCGGATGGTGCGGCCTCGTGAGATGCGCGCGAGGAACAGGCCGACGAACGATGCCCAGGCGATCCACCAGGCCCAGAAGAACAGGGTCCACAACGACATCCACTCGTCGTTGTCGACGAACGCGAACGTCTCCATGGTCTTGGCCGGGAAGGTGCGGACGAAGTCGCCGACATTGAGGACGACGGCCTCGAGGATGAACGTGGTTCGACCGGTCACCAGGACCCAGGCGGCCAGCGCCAGCGCCAGGATCACGTTCAGCTGGGACAGGAAGCGGATGCCCTTGTCGACGCCGGTGGTCGCCGAGACCGCTGCGATGGTGACTGCGAGAAGGGCGAGCCCGACCTGCGCTCCCGTGCCGATGCCGATGCCGAAGAGCTCGTTGAGGCCGACGTTGAGGAACACCACGCCGATGCCGAGGCTGGTCGCGACACCGAAGACCGTGCCCAGCACGGCGGCGGTGTCGACGGCGTGACCGATCGGACCGTCGATGCGCTTGCCGAAGATCGGATAGAGGGCGGACCGGACGGCAAGCGGGAGATCCAACCGGTAGGCGAAGTACGCGAGCGCCAATCCCATCAGCGCATACATCGCCCACCCGGTGATGCCGTAGTGGAACAGCGTCCACACCGTTGCCTCGCGGGCGGCGGCCACCGTCTCCGGGTCACCCGTCGGTGGTGCCATGTACTGCGTCACGGGCTCGACGACGGAGTAGAACATCACGTCGGTGCCGATGCCGGCGGCGAACAACATGGACGCCCAGGCGAATGTCGAGAACTCCGGCCGGGAGTGATCCGGTCCGAGGCGGACGTGCCCGTGCCGGGAGACGCCCAGGAAGATGACGAAGACGAGGACCACGGTCGCGAGGAGGATGTAGAACCAGCCGAAGCCCGTGGTCACCTTCCCGACCACCGTGGAGATCGCGCTCTCGGCTCCCTCCTTGTCGATGATCGCCCACAGCGCCATCGCACTGGTCGCGATGATCGCGGCGAGGAACACCGGCCATCGCGTCGGTGGACCGCCGAGCAGGCGCTGCTGGGGGGACTGCGAGGGCTGCTCCGCGGGACTGACGTCGGTGGTCATGAGGTCTCCTGTCGTGCGGCCGGATGTCCTGACGTGATTGTGGCGCGTCATCGGGCCATCCGGGAAGTCCCGCGAGAACTCAGGCGACCAGCTGCTCGCGTGGCGACCGCGTCAGCCACCTCGCGATAGCGACCACGAGCGCCGTCGTGAGCACCACCAAAAGCAGCGCCACCAGTGCCTCCCCGGGCTCGGTGACCACGAACGTCGGGATGTGGCGGACCGGGACGGCCACCGCCCCGATGAAGGCGCCCACCAGACCGAGCCAGCTGCCGATCATGTATGCCGCGATGCGACCGGATGTCACCGCGGATCGCCGCGAACAAGTCCCCAGGCTCACCGTGACGATCGTGACGACGCGACAGGATGTGGATCGCGCTGAAGCTCTCCGGGTTCCAGCTCCTTGATCCAGAATGACGTGAACGACACGTAGAGCATCAGCACCACCCAGGTGCGGCCGACCAGCCGATGGACAGGGCTGCCCTTCGTCGAGCGGAACAGCTGCCAGCCGCCGAGCGGAAGGGCGACCGACGCCGCGAACGCGTGGGTCGCAAGCAGTACTGACCACGTCATGTCGTTTCTCCGTTCTCGATGGGACCCACGCCGAGAGCTCCGAGCATCGAGGCGGTGACGTGGAGGATCTCGCCGGCCTTGACACCGGCTCGGTGCATGACCTCGGCGAACCCGTCCTCCAGCAGATCGGCGGCCTCGTTCACCAGCTTGTCGCCGGTTGCGGTGAGCTCGACCTGTCGGCGGTTGCCCTCGCCCGCGGTCGTGGTCACGGACACGTATCCGGCCTCGGTGAGAGTCGGCAACGCTCGGCTGACCGACGGTTCGCTGACGCCCAGCTCGGCGGCCAGTTCCCGCTGCGTGGCCGAGCCCAACCGCTGGAGCGTCACGAGGGTAAGGAAGCGGTTGTAGGTGATGCCGAGCCGCTCCTTGAGAATCTCGTCAGCTCCGCGATCGAGCACCGTCACCAGAGCGTGTAGTGCATACGCCGGCTGCTTCAGACGATCGACCATACGACTAACTTACACTACGTAAGTTACGTCCACAAGTTAAGCGCTCGCCGCGAACACCCGCCACGGGTCCGGCACGCCCTTCAAAGCATGCTCGCCGCGATCCTCGAAAAGCAGCCCCGACCCAGCGACCAGGTCCCGGACCGTCGAGGACGTCAGCACTTCGCCGGCGTCGGCGAGCGCGGCGATCCGCGCGGCCACGTGCACGGCGATCCCGCCGATGTCATCGCCCATGAGCTCGACTTCGCCGGTGTGCACGCCGGCACGGATGCCGAGATCCGGCTCCAGCAGCTCACCGATCGCCTGAAGGCATCGGACCGCACGAGCGGGACCGTCGAAGGTGGCCAACAGGCCGTCACCGGTGAACTTGATCAAACGACCCCGGGCACGTTCGATCTCGCGACGAGCCACTGACTCATGGGTCTGCAGCAGGCTCCGCCACGCACGGTCGCCCAGCTCGGCCGCCCGCTCGGTCGACCCGACGATGTCGGTGAACGCCACCGTCATGAGCGCACGCGATGTCGACCGCGCCGACGTGGCTCCGGTCACGAACTCCTCGATGGCGTCCACCAGCAGCCCGGCGCTGGAAGAGACCATCGGGGAGTGGTCCTCACCGGGAAGCTCCACGTATCGCGCACCGGTGATGTGGTCGAGCAGATAGCGGGCGTGCCCGGCACGGACGTAGCCGTTGTCACGTGAATGAACGATCAGCGTGGGTGCGGTGATCGATGTCAGGACGCCACGAACGTCGATGGCGAAGACCCAGGACTGTCGCCGCGCGGTGCGGACCGGGCTGCCGGCTGACCGCTCGAGTCTGGCGAGCCAGTCCCGTCCTCGTGGACCCTCGGTCATGCCCGGATTGAAGCTGCCGAGAACCCGACCGGTGCCCCAGTTCTCGCGCATGAACGTCAACACTCCCGCCTCGGCCTCAGGCGGATATCCCCACGGATAGTCATGCGCACGCCGCAGACGCGCATACCCGTTGATGAGGACGAGTGCCACGGTCCGCTCCGGGTGCATGGCCGCGAACAGCAGACCGAGCTGGGCGGCGTGCCCATGCCCGACCAGGACCGCCCGCTCGGATCCCGCGGAAGCCATGACGGCCCGCACGTCATCGACCCACTGCTCCAGCGTCGGAAGGTCGTCGATGGGGTCGGACAGTCCGGCGCCCCGCAAGTCGAAGCCGATCATCCGTCCGAACTCGGTGAAGCTCCGCAGGAACCGCTCGGCCCGGGGGTTCTCCGCCATCACATCGAGATTGTTTCCAGACTCGAAGATCATCACGACATCCAGCGGTCCATCGCCCAGGACCTCATAAGCGATCTGGGCCCCTCCGCTGTCGGCGTAGTGAACCGTTCGCTCAGGCGACATGACCGGAGTCTAGGGTCAGATCCGCGTGTACGTGACGATGTCGAACGACGGCTGCCCACCGTGCGGGACGTGGCCGATTTCGCGCCACTGCAACCAGTCGATCTTCGGGAACCAGGTGTCGCCTTCGGGCGATGCGGCCACGCGCGTGACGCACATCAGGTCGACCAGTCCCGCCTTGAGCGCCTGGGCGTAGATCTGTGCGCCGCCGACGAGGAAGACCTCCTCGTCGAGCTCGTTCGCGCGCTCGAGGGCGGCCTCGAGGGTCGGCGCCACCTCCACGCCCGGCGCCGACCAGTGCGGGTCGCGGGAGAGCACGATCGTTGTGCGACCGGGCAGCGGGCGGCCGATGGAGTCGAACGTCGCCCGGCCCATGACCAGCGGATGCCCCATCGTCAGCTTCTTGAAGTGCGCGAGGTCCTCGGGCAGGCGCCAGGGCAGTCCGCCGTCGACGCCGATGACCCCGTTCGCGCCGATGGCGACGACGAGCGTGACTGTCATACGGCGATGGGTGCCTTGATGAGCGGATGGGGGTCGTAGCCGGAGACCTTGATCGACTCCATCGTGAAGTCGTCGATCGACGTGACGGCCGGGTCGAGCCACAGCTCGGGCAACGCTCGCGGCTCACGGGAAAGCTGTTCGCGGGCTTGGTCGAGGTGATTGAGATAAAGATGGGCGTCGCCGAGGGTGTGCACGAAGTCGCCGACCTCGAGGTTCGTCACCTGGGCGACCATGTGGGTGAGCAGCGCGTAGGACGCGATGTTGAACGGCACACCGAGGAAGACGTCGGCCGAGCGCTGGTACAGCTGGCAGGACAGCCGGCCGTCAGCGACGTAGAACTGGAAGAACGCGTGGCAGGGAGCGAGGGCCATGTCGTCGAGGTCGGCGACGTTCCATGCGCTGACGATGTGGCGACGCGAGTCGGGATCGGCCTGCAACGAGTCGACGACGCGGGCGAGCTGGTCGATGGTCTCGCCGTTCGGCGCCGGCCATGACCGCCACTGGTGGCCGTAGACAGGCCCGAGCTCGCCGTCGGCGTCGGCCCACTCGTCCCAGATGGAGATGCCGTTCTCGCGCAGCCAGCGCACGTTGGTGTCGCCGGAGATGAACCAGAGCAGCTCGCCGATGACGGACTTGAGATGGATCTTCTTGGTGGTGACCAACGGGAAGCCGTCGGCCAGCGGGAACCGCATCTGGTGACCGAACACGCTGCGGGTTCCCGTGCCGGTGCGATCGCCCTTCTCGACACCATCGTCGAGGATCCGTTGCATCAGATCCAGGTACGCCCGCATGTCCGCAGAGTATCAACGCAGGACGACAACATCGGTGTGCGAAACTCGCTCCATGAAATCCCGGGAGTACGAGACCTCTCCCTCCGAGGTCCGCACCTTCGCCTTCCTCCAGATCGGTCTCACGGCAGCCTTCCTCACCCTGTTGTTCTTCGCCTTCGGCGGCGCCGGCCCCAGCCTGCCGCCGTGGTGGCTCATCGCCATCCTGCTCGCGGTGGTGGCCATCACCGCCGTCCTGGCCGAACGTGTCTGGCTGTCCGCCACGCCGATGGATCCCGACGGCGACCCCCGCGAGCTGCAGGAGCAGGCGGTCGGAATCTTCGCCGGTCAGATCGTCCGCAAGCTCGCCTACTGCGAGGCGGGAGTCATCTTCGCGATCGTCGTCGGCTTCGCCACGTCCTACGGCGGGTGGCCGATGCTGATCGGCGGTGTACCCGGTCTCGCGCTGCTCGCGTTCGAGACCTGGCCGTCGTTGCGCAACACCTCGATGACAGCTGCGATGCTCGATGCCGAGGGCGCCGAGTCCGGGCTCGTGGAGGCCTTCCGGTCGTGGTGACCGCCGATGTCAGCGCGCGTCTGGCGTGGCCGGACGACGCTGCGTCCATCGCGCGCGTCCAGCTGGCCGCGTGGCGCGACCTCTACGCCGACGTCCTCGCGCCCGACGTGCTGGAGTCCCTCGACGTCGACGAGGTCGCGGAGCGCTGGTCGACGTCCCTCACCAAGCCGCCGGACGCCCGCATCCGGGTGCTGGTGGCCCTCGATCGAGCCGAGGTCCGCGGATTCGCGCTGGTCCATCCATCATTCGACCCCGATGCCGACCAGGTAAGCGACGGCGAGGTGGGCGAGTTCGTCATCGATCCCGCGCACCGGGGTGAAGGACACGGCTCACGGCTGTTGCAGGCGGCGATGGACACCCTGGCGGCCGACAAGTTCACCCGCGTCCGCTGGTGGATCGCCAGCACGGACGATCAGCTGCGTGCGTTCGTCACCGGCTCGGGCTGGGAGGCCGACGGAGCCCACCGCGAACTCCAGGACGACGCCGGCCACACCGTCAAGCAGGTGCGTCTGCACTCGGCGCCGGCGGCATGACGGCGGAAGTCCCTCGTCAGTCGAGGCCGAGGACGGTGTCGAGTCCCACCGTGAGACCCGGTCGATCGGCGACCGCACGGAGAGCGGACAGCACGCCGGGCATGAACGACACGCGGTCGTGCGAGTCGTGCCGCATCGAGAACGTCTCCCCCACGCCACCCATGACGACCTCCTGACTGGCGACGAATCCCCGGGCCCGGATGGCGTGCACCGGCACTCCGTCGACGCGGGCTCCACGTGCACCGTCCGGATCGGTGGACGTCGCGTCGGGCAGCAGCGCCGAGCCGGCCTCCCGGCGAGCGGCGGCGATGACTTCCGCTGTCCGGGTGGCAGTACCGGACGGCGCATCGACCTTGTCGGGGTGGTGCATCTCGACCACCTCGACGGACTCGAAGAACGGCGCAGCAGTGGCGGCGAAGCGCATCATCAGCACGGCTCCGACGGAGAAGTTGGGAACGACGAGCACACCGACATCAGGCTCCTCGCCAAGCAGCTCGCGCACCTCGGCGATGCGGGCGTCATCGAACCCCGACGTGCCCACCACGACATGCACGCCGTTCTCGACGCACCAGCGCACATGATCGAGCGCGACGTCCGGCTGGGTGAAGTCGAGCGCGACCTCCGCGTCGGCATCGGTGATCGCGCCGAGGTCGTCGTCGATGTCGACCTCGGCGACGACCTCGAGGTCGTCGGTGTCGTCGATGGCCCGCACCGACGTGGATCCCATCCGTCCGTTGGCACCCAGAACCGCCACCCGTGTCATACAGGTCAGCCTAGTGTCTGGCCCCCCGCGCGACCGTGAACCCATTTGTGCAGAACGCACAACACGAGGACCGATCCTTGCTAACTTCCGACCTATCGGGGGCGATCAGGAGGTCGTTCATGACCGGCTCCCAGCTTGGTAAGGACTCCGGCACCGCGCCCCTGCATCGAACTCGCGCACGACACCTCGTCATGGCCATCGCCTCCGTTCTGTGCGTCACACTTCTGGTCGACGCCACTCCGGCCGCTGCGGCCACGGGCGACATCACCCAGCTGGGGATCCCGCCGGCCGCGTGCGTTTCGGAGACTGGTTCTGCCGAACTCTGTGCGGACGGCAAGGCTTTGGACGGGGCAAATGGGACCGCGGTTTCCAAGGACGGCAGGTCGGTCTACATCGTCTCCTCCGAGAGTGACTCGGTCGCGGTGTTCGCGCGCAGCACCACCACTGGCGCTTTGACACAGCTCGCGGGGAGCGCAGGTTGCGTCTCGGACACCGGCGCAGGAGGCTGCGTCGATGGCACTGGACTCGACGGTGCACGTTCCGTCGTCGTCAGCGGTGACGGGAAGTCGGTTTACGTCGTTTCGCAGCTGAGCAGTGCGATCGCGGTGTTCGCGCGCAACACCACCAGTGGGGCATTGACCCAACTCGGCAATGGGGGATGCATCTCTGAGACCGGCACCGGCGGCTGCACAGACGGCACCGCACTCCTCGCGCTTCAGGGCATCACCGTCAGCCCCGACGGCACGTCTGTCTACACCGCCTCCATCGGGGGCGGGGTGGCGGTCTTCTCACGCCAGACCACCACCACCGGTGGCGCCCTCGGCAAGCTCACCCAGCTCACCGGCACCGCCGGCTGCATCTCCGACACCGGGGCCGGCGGCTGCACCAATGGCGTCGGCCTCGACAGCGCGCGTTCGGTCGCCGTCAGCGCCGACAACAAATCCGTCTATGTCGCCTCCTTCAACAGCGGCGCGGTGACGGTCTTCTCGCGCCAGACCACCACCACCGGCGGAACCAAAGGCAAGCTCACCCAGCTCACCGGCACCGCCGGCTGCATCTCCGAGTCCGGGACCGGCGGCTGCGCCGACGGCACCGGACTCAACGGTCTCATCGGCCTGGCCATCAGCGCCGACGGCAAGTCCGTCTACACCGCCGCCTTCGATGGGGACGCGGTGGCGGTCTTCTCACGCCAGACCACCACCACCGGCGGAACCAAAGGCAAGCTCACCCAGCTCACCGGCACCGCCGGCTGCATCCACGACACCGGTGCCGGCGGCTGCGCCGACGGCACCGCACTCGAAAGCACGATCTCGGTCACCGTCAGCCCCGACAACAAGTCCGTCTACGCCACCGCCAGCGGCGGCGGCGTCGTCGCCTTCGCACGCCAGACCACCACCACCGGCGGCAACCAAGGAAAGCTCACCCAGCCAGCCGGCACCACCGGCTGCATCCACGACACCGGAGCCGGCGGCTGCACCGACGGCAGGGCCTTGAACGCCCCACTCTCCATCGCCGTCACCGCCGACAACAAGTCCGTCTACGTCGCCTCCTTCCACAGCGACGCCGTCGCAGCATTCTCACGACAGACCACCACCACCGGCGGAACCAAAGGCAAGCTCACCCAGCTGGGGATCCCGCCGGCCGCGTGCGTTTCGGAGACTGGTTCTGCCGAACTCTGTGCGGACGGCAAGGCTTTGGACGGGGCAAATGGGACCGCGGTTTCCAAGGACGGCAGGTCGGTCTACATCGTCTCCTCCGAGAGTGACTCGGTCGCGGTGTTCGCGCGCAGCACCACCACTGGCGCTTTGACACAGCTCGCGGGGAGCGCAGGTTGCGTCTCGGACACCGGCGCAGGAGGCTGCGTCGATGGCACTGGACTCGACGGTGCACGTTCCGTCGTCGTCAGCGGTGACGGGAAGTCGGTTTACGTCGTTTCGCAGCTGAGCAGTGCGATCGCGGTGTTCGCGCGCAACACCACCAGTGGGGCATTGACCCAACTCGGCAATGGGGGATGCATCTCTGAGACCGGCACCGGCGGCTGCACAGACGGCACCGCACTCCTCGCGCTTCAGGGCATCACCGTCAGCCCCGACGGCACGTCTGTCTACACCGCCTCCATCGGGGGCGGGGTGGCGGTCTTCTCACGCCAGACCACCACCACCGGTGGCGCCCTCGGCAAGCTCACCCAGCTCACCGGCACCGCCGGCTGCATCTCCGACACCGGGGCCGGCGGCTGCACCAATGGCGTCGGCCTCGACAGCGCGCGTTCGGTCGCCGTCAGCGCCGACAACAAATCCGTCTATGTCGCCTCCTTCAACAGCGGCGCGGTGACGGTCTTCTCGCGCCAGACCACCACCACCGGCGGAACCAAAGGCAAGCTCACCCAGCTCACCGGCACCGCCGGCTGCATCTCCGAGTCCGGGACCGGCGGCTGCGCCGACGGCACCGGACTCAACGGTCTCATCGGCCTGGCCATCAGCGCCGACGGCAAGTCCGTCTACACCGCCGCCTTCGATGGGGACGCGGTGGCGGTCTTCTCACGCCAGACCACCACCACCGGCGGAACCAAAGGCAAGCTCACCCAGCTCACCGGCACCGCCGGCTGCATCCACGACACCGGTGCCGGCGGCTGCGCCGACGGCACCGCACTCGAAAGCACGATCTCGGTCACCGTCAGCCCCGACAACAAGTCCGTCTACGCCACCGCCAGCGGCGGCGGCGTCGTCGCCTTCGCACGCCAGACCACCACCACCGGCGGCAACCAAGGAAAGCTCACCCAGCCAGCCGGCACCACCGGCTGCATCCACGACACCGGAGCCGGCGGCTGCACCGACGGCAGGGCCTTGAACGCCCCACTCTCCATCGCCGTCACCGCCGACAACAAGTCCGTCTACGTCGCCTCCTTCCACAGCGACGCCGTCGCAGCATTCTCACGACAGTCCAGCGGCGGTCTGTAGAGACGCTTCAGCTGCGGATCGTCGGGAGGATGTCCGCAAGCGCCGCCCAGCCGTCGTGGATTTCGGTGAACGACGTTGACAGCGGTGAGATCCCCAGCCTCAGCAGGTGCGGGCGACGGACGTCAGGGATGACGCCGCGCTCACCCAAGCGCTTCGCCGCCTCCGCGGCGTCGGGCACCTGAACAGTGACGTGGCTGCCGCGCCGCGCGGAATCACGCGGCGACCTTACGGTGACGTCGAGCAGGTCGAGAAGCTCGAGGAGGAAGTCGGTCAGCGCCACGGACTTGGTGCGGATGGCGTCGATGCCCGCCTCGCCCACCAGTCGAACGCCTTCCCGCGCGGCCAGGATGCCCAAGACATTCGGCGTGCCGCTGAGCATGCGTCGGATGTCGGGTGCAGCGGTGTAGCGGTCGGCCATCGCGAACAGATTGGCCGCGCTCCACCAGCCCGGCACCGGTTGGGTGACGCCGGACAGGTGCCGTCCCGCGACGTACAGAAACGCCGGCGCACCGGGGCCGGCATTCAGATACTTGTAGGTGCAGCCGACCGCGAAGTCGACGTCGTCGGCATCCAGGCTGTTCGGCATCACGCCGGCGGAGTGGCAGAGGTCCCACACCACCAGACCTCCGGCGGCGTGCACCTGCGCGGTGATCGACGGGAGGTCGAGGATCGTCGCGGACCGATAGTCGACGTGGCTCAGCGCGACGACCGCGGTCCTCTCGCCCAGCACCTCGCCGAGACCGTCAGTGGTGACGTGCTCGACGAGGTCTGGCTCCAGCCATCGCACGGTCATGCCTCGCTGGGCGGCCACGCCTTCGACGAGGTAGCGATCGGTCGGGAAGTTGGTGGTGTCGACGACGATCTCGTCGCGGTCCGGTCGCAGGTCGCAGGCCGCGTGCAGCACCTTGTGCAGGTTGACGGACGTGGAGTCAGCGACGACGGTCTGGCCGGGTGCGGCGCCGAGCACGACGGAGGCGATCTCGTCTCCGACGGTGACCGGCAGCTCGACCCATCCCTCGTCCCAGCCGCGGATGAGCCGGCCGCCCCATCCGTCGGTGACGAAGGAGGCCAGTCGCTCTGCCGTGGCTCGGGGCGGGCGGCCGAGCGAGTTCCCATCGAAATACGCGACGACGTCGTCACCCGGCAGGAATCGGTCGCCGAACGAGGCGAGCGGATCGGCGGCATCGAGCGCGACGGCGCGGTTCCGAAGGTCCTCCATGGCTCGGCGATCGTCTCATGTCGTGAGGAGCAACGAGCCCCCGACGCCGTGTGGCGCGGGGGCTCGTCGTCGCAGTGCGATCAGGCGTCTGCGCCGACCTCGGCCTCGGCGTCAGAGGCCTCGCCGGCGCTCTCGTCGTCACCGAGCACCGGGACCAACGACAGCTTGCCGCGGTCGCCGAGCTCGGCGATCTCGACCTGGATCTTCTGGCCGACGGACACGACGTCCTCGACCTTCTCGACCCGCTTGCCGTCGTTGAGCTCGCGCAGCTTGCTGATGTGCAGCAGGCCGTCACGGCCCGGGAGCAGCGACACGAACGCGCCGAAGTCGACCGTCTTGACGACCGTGCCGAGGTAGCGCTCGCCGACCTCGGGCATCGTCGGGTTGGCGATCGCGTTGATCGCGGCCCGTGCCGCCTCGGCGGCGTCGCCGTTGTCGGCCCCGACGTAGACCGTGCCATCGTCCTCGAGCGAGATCTGGGCGCCGGTGTCGTCCTGGATCTGGTTGATGACCTTGCCCTTCGGGCCGATGACCTCGCCGATCTTGTCGACCGGGATCTTGATCGTCAGGATGCGCGGCGCGTAGGGGCTCATCTCGTCGGGCTCGGAGATGGCCTCGGCCATGACGTCGAGGATCGTGATGCGGGCGCCGTAGGCCTGCTGGAGCGCGTCGGCCAGCACGTCGGCGGGGATGCCGTCGAGCTTGGTGTCGAGCTGCAGGGCCGTGACGAACTCACGGGTGCCGGCGACCTTGAAGTCCATGTCGCCGTAGGCGTCCTCGGCACCGAGGATGTCGGTCAGCGTGACGAACTGCTGCTGGCCGTCGACCTCGCCGGAGATGAGGCCCATCGCGATGCCCGCGACCGGCGCGCGCAGCGGCACACCGGCGTTGAGCAGTCCGAGCGTCGAGGCGCAGACCGAGCCCATCGAGGTGGAGCCGTTGGAGCTGAGCGCCTCGGACACCTGACGGATCGCGTACGGGAACTCCTCGCGCGTGGGCAGCACCGGCAGCAGCGCGCGGCCGGCGAGAGCGCCGTGACCGATCTCGCGACGCTTGGGCGAGCCCACCCGGCCGGTCTCACCGGTCGAGAAGGGCGGGAAGTTGTAGTTGTGCATGTACCGACGCGTGGTCTCGGGCGAGAGCGTGTCGAGCTTCTGCTCCAGGCCGAGCATGTTCAGCGTGGTGATGCCGAGGATCTGGGTCTCGCCGCGCTGGAACAGCGCCGAGCCGTGCACGCGCGGGATGACGCCGACCTCGGCGGACAGCTCGCGGATGTCGGCGAGGCCGCGACCGTCGATGCGGACCTTGTCGCGGAGCACGCGCTCGCGCACGAGCGTCTTGGTGAGCGAGCGCAGCGCGGCGCCGATCTCCTTCTCGCGACCCTCGAACTGCTCGCCGAGCTGCTCGAGGACGTCGGCCTTGATCTCGCTCTCGCGAGCCTCGCGGTCGGCCTTGTAGACGATCGTGAGGGCCTCGCCCAGCGGACCGGACGCGATGGGGGCCACGGCGTCGAAGACGTCGTCCTGGTACTCGGGGAAGACCGGGAACTCCTGGATCGGCTTCGCGGCGTTCGCGGCGAGGTCGGCCTGCGCCTCGCACAGCTGCTTGATGACGCCCTTGGCGGCGTCGAGGCCACCGGCGACGATCTCCTCCGTCGGTGCCTGGACACCGCTCTGGACGAGGTCCCAGGTGGATTCGGTCGACTCGGCCTCGACCATCATGATCGCGACGTCGTCGCCCGCGATGCGGCCGGCGACGACCATGTCGAAGACGGCGTTCTCGAGCTGGCTATGTGACGGGAACGCGACCCACTCACCCTCGATCAGGGCGACGCGTGTGGCGCCGATCGGGCCGGTGAACGGCAGGCCGGAGATCTGCGTGGACGCGGACGCCGCGTTGATGGCCAGCACGTCATAGGGGGTGTCGGGGTTCAGGGCCATGACCGTGATGACGACCTGGACCTCGTTGCGCAGACCCTTCTTGAAGGTCGGGCGCAGCGGGCGGTCGATCAGGCGACACGTGAGGATCGCGTCCTCGCTGGGACGGCCCTCGCGACGGAAGAACGAGCCGGGGATCTTGCCGGCGGCGTACATGCGCTCTTCGACGTCGACGGTGAGCGGGAAGAAGTCGAACTGCTCCTTCGGGTGCTTGCCGGCCGTGGTGGCCGACAGCAGCATCGTGTCGTCGTCGAGGAAGGCGGTGACGGAGCCGGCGGCCTGGCGGGCCAGGAGTCCGGTCTCGAATCGGACCGTACGGGTGCCGAAGCGTCCGTTGTCGATGACGGCCTCGGCGGTGTGCAATGTGGAGTCGCTCATGCGAGTCCCTTCCGCAGGCGGATGCCTGCTGTGAGGGACGAGACTCAGGCTGCGGTGTGCATGGCCAGCCAAGCTGGCGGATCAGGGTTCGGTCTTCGATCGAGGCCTGCGGGGCGTTCGTTGAATGTCCCGAGGGCCACTACCGAGGACCGAGCGCGTCGTGCCTGGGCAGTCTCGTCCTGGATGTGGAGATATGAAGTTGTGAACTGAGAGGCGGCCACCCGTCGGGTGACCGCCTGGAGGTCTAGCGGCGCAGGCCGAGTCGCTCGATGAGCGAGCGGTAGCGCTCGATGTCGGTGTTCTGCAGGTAGTTCAGCAGACGGCGACGCTGTCCGACGAGCAGCAGGAGCCCACGACGACTGTGGTGGTCGTGCTCGTGCTCCTTGAGGTGCTCGGTCAGGTGCGTGATGCGGCCGGTCAGCAGGGCAACCTGGACCTCAGGTGATCCGGTGTCGCCGTCGCTGAGGGCGTATTGCTTGATGATCTCGGACTTGGGAAGCTCCGCCAGGCTCGGCGCAGCAGTCTTCTTCGCCACTGTTCTCCTCTGAGGTGTCGTTGCACGGCGCGCCCGGGCCGGTTCACCGGGGCACTATCGATCCGTGGCCGTTGCACGGCAACCGCCAGAGTATCAGCGCAGGTGCTGCTGGAGCGAATCGCGGTCACCGTGCGCGACCTAGGCTGGCCGCATGACCCAGGCGGCGCGCGCACTCGGCGCCGCCCTCGTCCTGGCACTCGTCGTCGCGTGCAGCAGCGGCGAGCAGACGAAGAAGCCTGCACCGTCGGCGTCTCCTCCGTCGAGCACTCCGAGCCCGGCAGAACCCCGTCGCGGGCCTGCGTACGTGGCGCTCGGTGACTCCTTCACCGCGGGCGGGCCGATCGGCACGCTCCAGGAGCAGGGTCTGCTGTGCCAGCGGTCCTCCCGCAACTATCCGAGCGTGGTCGCGACGGCGCTCGACCTGCCCGTCACGGACGTCAGCTGCGCCGGAGCCACCAGCACCAGCCTGATGGAAGCCGTGCGTGGTGCGCCTGCACAGATCGATGCCATCAAGCCCCGCACACGCGTCGTGACCATCGGCATCGGTGGCAACGACTTCGGCCTCTACAGCACGCTGCTGCTGACGTGTCCGGACGTCTCGAAGCCGGACATGCGTGGTGCGCCCTGCCAGGACCGGCTGGGGCAGAAGGTGGCTTCCACCCTGCCGTCCATCGGCGAGAACGTCGGTGCGGTGCTGGCCGCGGTGAAGCGGAGTGCGCCGGGGGCGGAGATCCTGCTGGTCGGGTACCCGCGGCTGATGCCGGCGTCCGGCACGTGTACGGCGGCTCCCTATGCCCCTGGTGACATCGCCTGGATCTCCTCGATGGAGTCCGACTTGTCGGCCGCGATGGCTGCGGCAGCCCGCACCCACGACGTCACCTTCGTGCCGATGTATCGCCGCTCGAAGGGTCACGATTTGTGCTCGGGCCAGGACGCCTGGGTCAATGGGCTGGACCCGCCGAGTGGCGACGGGCTCGTCCTGCACCCGAACGCCGCCGGCGAGAAGGCCATCGCCGATGCCGTGGTGCGGGCGCTCCGCTAGAAGTTTCGGTCCGTCTCGGCCAGCACCGAGCGGGTGTCGGCGACATCCTCGTGCATCTGGGCCACCAGCGCGTCGACGGTGTCGAAGACGTCCATGCCGCGCAGGCGGCGGACGAACTCGACGCGCACCAGCTTCCCGTAGAGCTCGAGCGTCCCACCGTCGGCCGGACGGTCGATGGCGTACGACTCCACCCGGCGATCGCGGCCGTCGAACGTCGGGTTGGTGCCGACGGAGATCGCGGCCGCCAGGACCTCGCCGCCCACATCGATCCGGCCGGCATACACGCCATCGGGTGGCACGGCGTACAGGTCGTCGACCGGCACGTTCGCGGTGGGGAACCCGAGCGAGCGGCCACGGCGGTCACCCTCGACGACCACCCCGCTCACCTCGTGCGGCCGGCCGAGCACCTCCGCGGCCTCGGGCATGTGCCCGGCCGCGACGAAGGCGCGCACCCGCGTCGAGGAGAACGGCTCCGCTCCGCCGGCGAGGGCGAGGCCTTCGACGGTGAAGCCGGCCTGTGGGCCGGCGCTGCGCAACAGGTCGACGGTGCCGGCGGCGCGTGAGCCGAACCGGAAGTTGTCCCCCACCACGACGACCGACGCCTTCAGATCGTCGACGAGCGCGCGCTGGATGAACTCCTCCGGACTCCACGCGGCCATGGCGCGATCGAAGGCGAGCACCCGGACCTCGTCGGCACCATGAAGGCGAAGCAGCTCGACGCGTCGCTCGATCGTGGTGAGGCGCCGGGGCGCGCTGTCGGGCGCCAGAACCTCGCGGGGAAGAGGGTCGAACGTCACGGCGACGACCGCGGCTCCATCGGCGGCATCCCGAGTGGCGGCCAGAACATGCTGGTGCCCGCGGTGTACACCGTCGAAGCCGCCTACGGTGACGGCCGCCGGATCGATGCGAGGCGCGGTCTCGGCACCCTCGAGGTCTCGCCAGATCGTCACGTCAGAACCCTAGCCATCGGGGTCAGAGCAGGGAGCGGAGCGGGGCGAGGAGCAGCTCACAGGCCCTGGCGACGAACGGGCGGCTCTCCCACTCCTCGCGGGTCAGCTCGGTGGCCTGGCCGAGGTCGTTGGTGAACACCACCTCGAGGTGCTTGGCCAAGTCGTCGTCGTGGATCTCCAGATTGATCTCGTAGTTGCCGGTGAGGCTGAGGCGGTCGATGTTCGCCGTTCCCACCGTCGACCAGCGGCCGTCGATCGTCGCCGTCTTGGCATGCACCATCGCGTCGCGATAGCGGTAGATCCGCACGCCGCTGCGCAGCAGCTCGCCGTAGAACCCGCGGGAGAGCCAGTCGGCGACGACGTGGTTGCTCACCTCGGGCACCAGGATCCGCACGTCGACGCCACGAGCTCGCGCGTCCTTCAACGCCTGCAAGATGTCGTGGTCGGGAATGAAGTAGGCCGCCGTCAGGTAGATGTGGTCGGCGGCACGATCGATCGCCTCCAGGTACATGTTCCGGATCGGGAACACCAGCTGGCGGGGAATGTTCCGATGGGCGCGCACGTGCGGGTCCCAGCTCGGCGAGCCGCGATCCTTCAGGATCGGGAAACCGCGGGCGTTCAGGTTCCAGAAGTCCACGAATGCGTTGTCGAGGTCCCAGACCGAGTCACCTTCGACCTTCAGGTGGGTGTCGCGCCACCGGGTGGCGTACTCCGAGCCGACGTTGTAGCCGCCCACGAACGCCGCCGTGTCGTCGACGACGAGGATCTTGCGGTGGTCTCTCCCCCAACGCCGCGGATTGAAGACCATCCAGCCGTTCAGCAGTGGATACCGCAGCACCTGCACCGGTGCCGGGAAACGCAGGAAGCTGGGGCGGACGACGAGGTTCGCGAACCCGTCGTACACCACGCGGACCTCGACACCTCGCTCGGCCGCCCGGATGAGCGCCCCCCGGAACCGCTTTCCCACCGCGTCGCCCTTGATGATGAACGACTCGAACAGGATGCGCTCCGCGGCGCCGTCGATGGCGGTGAGCATGTCGTCGTAGAGGTCGGCGCCGTACGTGTAGGTCGTGATCGTCGTGGACCCGCTGACCGGAACCTCCGTCGGTGCAGTCCTGGGGAAGCCGTCGCCGCGGTAGGCGCGGGTGAGCTTGCGCACCTTGGAGGTGGCCGTGAGGGCGACGATGATGCCCGTCACCACGACCAGCCAGCCCTTGACGACGTTCCACAGGACGCGGCGCGGTGAAGTCCGGCGCATCCTCATGATCCGACCTTAGGCCGTTCCTGCCTTCGGACCGACCAACACCGCTACGGCGCGGGCGTCGTCGCCTCGCTGCTCGTACAGCGCGAGGAACGTCCCGTCCTGGTCGAACAGCGCGACCGTTCCGCTGGAACCGAGGTCGAGCCCGGCCAGCGGACGACCGAACCGGACGTCGGTCGCCCGCGTCTCGTCCAGCTCGAGGCTGGGAAAGGCCAGACGTGCGGCGTCGTCGATCGACATCGCGGACACACGATCGAGGTCCGAGCAAGCATCGTCCAGCGTGAACGGCCCGACCGAGGTGCGTCGCAGCACCGTCAGATGACCACCGACTCCGAGCGCCGCCCCGATGTCACGCGCGATCGCGCGGATGTACGTGCCGCTCGAGCACCGGACGCGCAGCTCGAAATCGAGGGCGTCCCCGTCCCGCCGGAACTCCCCGGCCTCGGCCTCGTGAATGGTCACCCGACGCGCAGGCAGCTCGACGTCCTCGCCCTCGCGGACCCGGGCATAGGCACGCTTGCCGTCGACCTTGATCGCCGAGACCGAGGACGGCACCTGGTCGATCTCCCCCACCTGGCCGGCGACCGCTGCCCGGACATCGTCGTCGCTCACGCGCTCGGTCGCGGCGGTGGCCAGGACCTCGCCCTCGGCGTCATCGGTCGACGTGACGACGCCCAGCCTCACCGTCGCCGCGTAGGTCTTCTCGGTCAGCATCAGGTGGCCGAGCAGGCGTGTCGCCCGGCCGAAGCCGACCACCAGGACGCCGGTGGCCATCGGGTCGAGCGTGCCGGCATGTCCGACCTTGCGGGTGCCGAGCGTCCGGCGCAGTCGAGCGACGACGTCATGCGATGTCCAACCAGACGGCTTGTCGACGATGACCAGGCCCGACGACGGCTCGGTCACGTGCGGTCGGCATCCTCGTCGGTGTCGTCGGGCTCGTCGTCGTGCTTCTTGTACGGGTCGGGATCGCCCGCGTACTCGGCACCGGCAGCCTGGGCCGCCACCGCCTCGTCCGACTCACGCGCCTTGGCCAGCAGGTCCTCGATGTCGCGGGCCGTCTCGGGCACGGCGTCGAGGTAGAACTCCAGTGACGGCGCGTGCCGCAACCCGAGCTGCTTGCCGACCTCGGAGCGGATCAGCCCCTTGGCGCTGCCCAGGGCCGCGGCCGTATCACGGATGGCGTCCTCGCCGCCCATGACGGTGTAGAACACCGAGGCCTGCTGGTTGTCGCCGCTGAGCCGGACGTCGGTGAGCGTGACGAACCCCAGCCGTGGGTCCTTGACGCGTCGCTCCAGCATCGAGGCGACGATCACCTTGATCCGGTCGGCGAGCTGCTGGGTGCGCTGCCCCGCCACGTCGCCTACTCCCGCGCCTTTTCGCGCAGCTCGAAGGTCTCGATGACGTCGTCGACCTTGATGTCGTTGAAGCCCTTGAGCACGATGCCGCACTCGAAGCCTTCGCGGACCTCGGAGACGTCGTCCTTCTCCCGCCGCAGGCTGGCGAGGTCGAGGTTGTCGGCGACCACCGCACCGTCACGCAGCAAGCGCGCCTTGGCGTTGCGCCTGATGGTGCCGCTGGTGACCATGCAACCGGCGATGTTGCCGACCTTGCTGGAGCGGAAGATGTCGCGGATCTCGGCGGTGCCGAGCTGCGCCTCCTCGAACTCGGGCTTGAGCATGCCCTTCAGCGCGGCCTCGATCTCGTCGATCGCCTGATAGATCACCGAGTAGTACTTGATCTCGACGCCCTCGCGGTCGGCGAGCTCGGTGGCCTTGCCCTGCGGCCGGACGTTGAAGCCGATGATGACGGCGTTCGACGCGGCGGCGAGGTCGACGTTGGTCTCGGTGATGGCACCGACACCGCGGTCGATGACCCGCAGGTTGACCTCTTCGCCCACGTCGATCTGCGAGAGCGCGTCCTCGAGTGCCTCGACCGAGCCGGAGCCGTCGCCCTTGAGGATCAGCAGCAGCTCATCGGTCTCACCCTTCTCCAGCGAGGACATGAAGTCCTCCAGCGTGCGGCGACCGCTGCGCTTGGCCAGTGCGGCGTTGCGCTCGCGGGCCTCGCGCTTCTCGGCGATCTGGCGCGCGGTGCGATCGTCGTCGACGACCATGAAGTTGTCGCCGGCTCCCGGGACCGCCGTGAGGCCGAGCACCAAGGCAGGACGCGACGGCGTCGCCTCTTCGACGTTGTCGCCGTGCTCGTCGAGCATCGCGCGGACGCGACCGAAGGCCGAGCCGGCGACGAGGGTGTCGCCGACGCGCAACGTGCCGCGCTTGACCAGCACCGTGGCGACCGGGCCGCGACCGCGGTCGAGGTGTGCCTCGATGGTGAGGCCCTCGGCGTTCTGGTCGGGGTTGGCGCGCAGGTCCAGCGACGCGTCTGCGGTGAGGACGATCGACTCGAGCAGCTCGGTGAGCCCGGTTCCGGCCTTGGCGGAGACGTCGACGAACATGGCGTCGCCGCCGTACTCCTCCGGGACGAGTCCGTACTCGGTGAGCTGACCGCGGGCCTTGCTCGGATCGGCGTCGGGCTTGTCGACCTTGTTCACGGCGACCACGATCGGCACACCGGCGGCCTTGGCGTGGTTGAGCGCCTCGACCGTCTGCGGCATCACACCGTCGTCGGCCGCCACCACGAGCACCGCGATGTCGGTGGCCTGCGCACCACGCGCACGCATGGCGGTGAACGCCTCGTGACCCGGGGTGTCGATGAAGGTGATGCGACGCTCGGTGCCGTCGACCTCCGTGGCGACCTGGTAGGCGCCGATGGTCTGGGTGATGCCACCGGCCTCCTTCTCCACCACGTTGGTGTCGCGCAGGGCGTCGAGCAGCTTCGTCTTGCCGTGGTCGACGTGACCCATGACCGTGACGACCGGTGGACGTGGTGCGAGATCCTTCTCGACGCCCTCGTCCTCGCCGAACTCGAGGCTGAACGACTCGAGCAGCGCGCGGTCCTCCTCCTCCGGCGAGACGACCTGGACGTCGTAGTTGAGCTCCTCACCGAGGATCTGCAGGACGTCGTCGTTGACCGACTGGGTGGCGGTGACCATCTCACCGAGATGGAACAGCACCTCCACCAGCGATGCGGCGTCGGCACCGATCTTGTCGGCGAAGTCGCCGAGCGAGGCACCGCGGGCGAGCCGGATCGTCTCGCCGTCGCCCTTGCGGACGCGTACGCCGCCGATGGCGGGCGCCTGCATCTGGTCGAACTCCTGGCGCTTGGCGCGCTTGCTCTTGCGACCGCGCCGGGCCGGGCCACCGGGACGACCGAAGGCGCCCTGCGTGCCACCTCGACCGCCACGCCCGGGACCGCTGGGACGACCGCCCGGGCCGCCGAAGCCGCCACCACCACCGGGACGACCGCCGCCGGGGCCGCCGAAGCCGCCTCCTCCGCCGCCGCCGCCACCACCGGGACGACCGGCACCGGCCGGTGCTCCGCGGCCTCCGCCGGGACCACCGGGACGTCCGCCAGGGCCGCCGGGGCCACCTTGACGGGCGGCCGGTCGGCCGGACAGACCGGACTGCTTGGGCATCATCGCCGGGTTGGGGCGCGGCATGCCAGGACGTCCCGGCGCACCGCCCTCACGGGCTGCCGGCGGACGCGGCGCACGCTCCTGCTGCATGCCCTGACGCGAGGAGAACGGGTTGTTGCCCGGACGGGCACCGCCCGGACGCGGGCCGGGACGGGCCCCGGCCGGCTTCTCGGCCGGAACAGCCTCCTCGGACGTCGTCGACGCCGCCGCGGGTGCCTCCGCCACGGGCTCCGCCGGCTGTGGTGCCGGCTCAGGCTCGGCGACCGTGACCTCGGGTGCGGGCTCGACCACAGGAGCTTCGGAGACCTCCGGCGTCGGGGCCTCGGCGGGCTCGGGCTCGGCCTTGGCCGCCGCCTTCTTCGCCGCGGGCGCCTTCTTGGCAGCCTTCTTCTCGCCCTGCTCGCGCAGCTTGTCGCCGTGCTCCTCGTTGAGGCGGCGCACGACCGGCGCTTCCACGGTGGAGGACGCAGACTTCACGTACTCACCCATGTCTTGCAGGGTGGACAGGATGATCTTGCTGGGGACGCCGAACTCTTTGGCGAGCTCGTGGACTCGGACAGCCACTCTTCTCCTTCGGGGGTCCGACCCGAAGGAGGATCAGACCACTAGTTGACGTGCAGGCTCATGTGAACGTGTTCATCGGGTGCTCATGAGCATGTGCTCCGATTTCAGTCGTGGGACGTGGTGTCCCGGTGGTCATTCATGGTCCTCGGTGCCGACGAGTTCGTCCACCAGACTCAGATCGAGCGGTCCCTCCACGTGGAGGGCCCGGCCGAACGCCCGGCGACGTTGCGCCTGCTCCAGGCACCGGGGGTCGGGGTGCAGGTGAGCACCTCGTCCCGGTAACGACCCGCGCGCATCGGGGGTGATGATCCAGGTCTGGGACCCTTCCGCACCCCTGATGGCGACGAAGCGCACCAGAGTGGTCTTGTCCGCACGTGACCGACATCCGATGCACGTGCGAAACACCGTCATCCAGTCTACCCGGTCCGCTCTATGCCCCCGACGGGGGCGCGGCGTCCACCGGTGCGGTGGGGGCTCCACCCGCGGGTTCACTGTCTGAGCGGATGTCGATGCGCCAGCCGGTGAGCTTGGCGGCGAGTCGGGCGTTCTGCCCCTCCTTGCCGATCGCGAGGGACAGCTGGAAGTCCGGAACCACCACGCGGGCAGCACGGGCGACGGGATCGACGAGCGTGACGCCCTTGACCTGTGACGGTGAGAGTGCGTGGGCGATGAACTCCGCCGGATCCTCGCTGTGGTCGATGATGTCGATCTTCTCGCCGTGCAGCTCGTGGATGACGTTGCGCACCCGCTGGCCCATCGGCCCGATGCAGGCACCCTTGGCGTTCACGCCGGGCACGGTGGCGCGCACGGCGATCTTGCTGCGGTGTCCGGCCTCGCGGGCGATGGCGACGATCTCGACCGAGCCGTCGGCGATCTCCGGCGCCTCGAGGGCGAACAGCAGGCGGACGAGATTGGGGTGCGTGCGCGAGACCTTGACCCGGGGACCGCGCATCCCCTTCTCCACCTCGTAGACGTAGGCCTTGATGCGCTCGCCGTGCGCGTACTTCTCCTCGGCGACCCGCTCGGCGGCCGGCAGCAGTGCCTCGACCTTGCCGAGGTCGATCATCACGTCGCCGGGACGGCTGCCCTGCTGGATGATCCCGGACACGATGTCGCCGACCTTGCCGGAGAACTCGCCGTACTTCTGCTCGTCCTCGGCGTCGCGTAGCCGCTGCATGATGAGCTGGCGGGCGATGGCCGCGGCGAACCGGCCGAAGTCCTCCGGCGTGTCATCGAACTCCTCGCTGTACCGGGGTTCCGGAGCCTCGGCGGCCGGCTCGGCGGTTGCGCTCGCGTCGACGCCTGCCTCCGGGTCGGCGTCGGCAGCAGGTGCCTCCGGCTGCTCGGTGGGCTCGGGGTCCAGTCGCTCGCGGGCCCACACCGTGACGTGACCGGTCTTGCGGTCGAGCTCCACCCTCGCCTGCGCATGCGCACCGTGGGACTTGTGGTACGCCGACAGCAGCGCGGTCTCGATCGCTTCGACGACGACGTCGAAGGAGATGTCCTTCTCGTGCTCGAGGGCACGCAGCGCGGTCATGTCGATGTCCATCAGGTGTCCTTGCGGGGATCGGTCGAGCTGTGGGCATGGGACGCGGTTCGGGTGAGCTCGGCTTCGATGCGCGCGCTCGCAACGTCCTCGAGCGCGACGCGACGCAACGCGCCGTCGACCGTGATCTCGACCGCGTCCTCGTCGACGGTGGTGATCCGCCCCTTGACCCGCGACCCGTCGGCGAGGTCGGCGATGACCAGCCGGCCCTCGTTGCGCCGCCAGTGACGGGGCAGGGTCAGCGGACGATCGACGCCGCGCGAGGTGACCTCGAGCGTGTAGGGCTGGGCTCCCATCACGTCTGAGATGTCGAGAGCCTTCGACAGCTCCCGCGTGGCCTCGGTGATGGTCTCGATCGGGACGCCGCCGTCGGCGTCGACAGCGATGCGGAGCATGCGGCGCCTGCCGGACCGTGCTGAACCAGACGGGGAGAGCTCGACCGCCTCCAGATCGAGGCCGAGGGCGGTGACACACCGCTCGGCCAGCGCCTCGAGGCGGCCCCCCATGATGCTGTCCATGGCGGCCTCCCTCTTCTGTTGTCGGCACCACCTGCAGTGTCACCACCAGACTAGCGAACTCCCTGTCGTAGCCTTCCGGTGTGATGAGCCGCCGTACGCTGCTGGGCAGCGGCCTGACCGTGGCCACGGTGGCCGCCGCGCTGGTGACTGCCAGAGCAGGCGGTGTGCTCGACGACGCACTACGTGGCGTCGGCGTCGATCCGCACCCCGAGCCAGACCCGGGCGACGCCCGAAGGCTCGAGCGCGCAGCCACCGCACAGGCCGTGCTGATCGCCACGATCGACGCCTCGGTCGGCGGCCATCCCGGGCTCGAGGACGGACTCAGCCCTCTGCGTGTGGTGGCCGACGAGCAGCTCGTCGCCGTCGGTGGCAGCCTGGCTGCCACGAGCGTCGGGCCCGCGCCGGCGGACGCGAGAGACGCCACCGCCGAGCTCGCGCGGCTCGCCTTCGACTCGGCCGAGGCCCGCGGAAACGATGCGGTGTCGGCCGCGTCCCCGGACGTCGCCCGGGTGCTCGCCTCGATGTCTGCCGGGCTGTCCCAGCTCGCCACCGCGTTCGGTGCGGTGCGGTCGTGACGCGCCTCGAGGACCTCCAGTCGTGGCTCGCCCTCGAGCACGAAGCGGTGTGGTTGTACGGCCTGATCGGCGCACGAGTCGACGGCGTCGCCAAGTCCGCGAGCACGTCCTATGACGCCCACCGCCTCGTCCGCGACCGCGTGATCGCGCTGATCGACCGGGCCGGCGGCCAGCCGGTCGGTCCGGCCCTCACCTACGGAGACGGTCGGATCGACTCACCGAAGGACGCGCGCGCTGCGGCGAGCCAGCTGGAGGAGCGCATCGCCGCAGCGTGCGTCACCGTGTTCGGACGCGCCGACGACCGGCGGTTCGCGATGTCGGGGCTGCGGCGTGCTGCACTCGCCGCTCTCGACTGGGGCGCGCCAGTTCGCGCCTTCCCCGGGCTCGACTAGGAGTCCATCTGTCCGAGGTTTCCCACGAGACCCTCGCATTCTGGTGTTGATGACACGAAGTTTCGTGTGATCAACGCACGTTTTCGACGGTCTCGTGGGAAACCTCGGATCGGCGGGTCAGCGGCAGACACCACGCACGTGCTCGGCGGCCTCGGCCACCGGGACGTCGCTGCGTTCGCCGGTGGCGCGGTCCCGCACTTCGACGACACCGTCGGCCAATCCCTTGCCGACCACCACGATGGTCGGCATGCCGAGCAGCTCGGCGTCCTTGAACTTCACACCCGGCGACACCTTGCGGCGGTCGTCGTAGAGCACCTCGACGCCGCTGGCCTCCAGCTCGGTGACCAGGGAATCGGCCGCCTCGAACGCCACCTCGTCCTTGCCGGTGGCGAGCACGTGGACGTCGAACGGAGCGATCTCACGTGGCCACACGATGCCGAGCTCGTCGTGGGAGTTCTCGACGACGGCTGCCACGGCCCGCGAGACACCCACGCCGTACGACCCCATCGTGACGGTGACGAGCTTGCCGTTCTCATCCAGCACCTGAAGGCCGAGCGCCTCGGCATACTTGCGGCCGAGCTGGAAGATGTGACCCATCTCGATGCCGCGCGCCAGCTCCAGCGGTCCGGATCCGTCCGGTGCCGGGTCGCCGGCCCGCACCTCGGCCGCCTCGATCGTGCCGTCCGGCGTGAAGTCGCGCCCGGCCACGAGGTCGATGACGTGCGAGCCATCGACGTCGGCCCCGGTGACCCACCGCGTCCCGGTGACGACCCTCGGGTCGACCAGGTACCGGATGCCGCTGCTGTGCTCCTCCCCCAGAACACGGGGCCCGATGTATCCCTTCGCCAGTGACGGGTGTGCGTCGAAGTCGTCGTCGGTGAACGGGTCGACCTCGGCCGGTGCGACCTGCGCCTCGAGCCGCTTGAGGTCGACCTCACGATCGCCGGGCAAGCCGATGGCCAGCGGCTCGCGCGTGCCGTCCGGGTGTCGAAGGTGGACCAGCACGTTCTTGAGCGTGTCGGCGGCCTCCCAGGGGCGGTCGTCGCGGGGGAAGGCCACGTTCAGGTGGTTCACCAGAGTCTGGATGGTGGGCGTCTCCGGAGTCTGCTCGGCGTGCGCGGCCGGCACGTCGTCGTACGGCAGCGGCTCCGGCACGACAGTGCTGACCGCCTCGACGTTCGCGGCATACCCGCCAGGTGAGCGGACGAAGGTGTCCTCCCCGGTCTCGGCCAGGGCCAGGAACTCTTCACTGGCCGACCCACCCATGGCACCGGAGTCCGCCTGAACGATGACGTAGTCGAAGCCGAGCCGGTCGAAGATCCGCACGTACGCCTCGCGATGCGCCTGGTACGAGGCCTCCAGCCCGGCGTCGTCGATGTCGAAGGAGTACGAGTCCTTCATGACGAACTCGCGGCCGCGCAGGATGCCCGCCCGCGGCCGAGCCTCGTCGCGGTACTTCGTCTGGATCTGGTACAGCAGCAGCGGGAGATCCTTGTACGAGGAGTACAGATCCTTGACCAGAAGGGCGAACATCTCCTCGTGGGTGGGGCCGAGCAGCAGGTCGTTGCCGCGACGGTCCGTGAGGCGGAACAGGTTGGGGCCGTACTCGGTCCAGCGGTTGGTGACCTCATAGGGCTCGCGCGGCAGGAGGGCGGGGAATCGGACTTCCTGGCCACCGATCGCGTCCATCTCCTCGCGGACGATGTCCTCGACCCGGCCCATCACCTTCAGCCCGAGCGGCAGCCATGAGTAGATGCCCGGAGCAGCGCGACGCACGTAGCCGGCCCGCACCAGCAACCGGTGGCTCGGCACTTCCGCATCGGCCGGATCGTCGCGCAGGGTTCGCAGGAAGAGCCGGGACATGCGCATGGCGAAACCTTATCCGTGAGGGTCGAGGCTCACTCAGCTACCAGTCGCAGGTGACGGGGCGGTCCTCGCGCAGCGAGCTGACCACCTCAGCGGCGGGATCTGAATCGGCAGACGGGCCAGCAGGCCGATCTTGTACCAGAGGGGCGAGGAGCTGCGCCGGAACCCGTCGATGGTCATCTGGAGGTTGGCCGGGAACACCGCCAGCAACAGGGCGAAGGAGAGCAGACCACCGAGCCGGCGGGTGCCCGGCTGAGTCAGCATCGCGGCGCATGCGACCTCGACGGCTCCTGAGGCGTACACGAGCTCACGCTTGTACGGAAGCGGCTTGGGAACGATCGCCGTGTAGGGCTTCGGGACAGCGAAGTGCAGCACGCCGCTCACCCCGAGGAGGACGGCCAGCATCTTCGTCTCACGAGTCATGGGCCGAGCGTAGCGGCGGTGGCGTCAGAGCAGGATCGACGCGAACATCTCGGTCTCGCGGAACCCGACCCGCTCGTACGTGCGCCGGGCCGAGCGATTGTGGTCGTTGACGTACAAGGTGACGGCGGGGGCGACACTCGCGCGCACCTGTTCCACCACTGCGGCGAGCGCGCTGACCGCGATGTCCTCTCCTCGGCGGTCGGGTCGCACCCAGACGCCCTGGAGCTGGCAGGCATACGACGTCGCTGCCCCGACCTCGGTCTTGAACAGCACCTCGCCGTCCTCGACGATCGCGAACGCCCAGCCTTGGGTGATGAGCTGGGCGACCCTGGCCCGGTAGCCGCTGGCACCACCGATCTCGGGGTCGACGCCCACCTCTTCGGTGAACATGGCGACGCAGGCCGGGTAGAGCACGTCGAACTCGTCGAGAACCACCCGGTGCACCCGGGGGTCGGACGGCACGGCCGAGTCCTCGTGGAGCTCGAGGAACGGCTGGAAGGGACGCACCGAGCGAGCCGGACCCCAGGTCGGCTCGACCCGCTCCCACAGCGGCATCACGGCCGACCGCAGGCCCACCAGCGACGCCGGACGCACACCGTCGCGGAGCACCTGCTCGGCGAAGGCGTCGACGGCGTCGGGCGTGGCCTGGACGGGCACGATGTTGGCACCCGCGTGGCACGCCGAGACCAGCTCGGAACCTTCGTAGTAGCCCCAGATCCGGCCACCCATGAGCCGCTCCTGCAGGCCGGTGAGATCGACACGGTGGCAGACGAACAGGTTCACCAGTGGATCGTGGTCGAGCAGGTCGCGCAGTGCGGGGAGGTCTGACGCGCTCAGAGCGCGGACGTTCGTGGTGCGGAGCACGGTCACCTCCCGCCGCTCTTGAACTGCCAACAGCGTAGACCTATCAGCTCACGCTGACCTCCGCATTCGCACCCTCCACCGGCTCCATGCCCTCGGCGATGCGCATGGCCTCCTCGATGAGCGTCTCGACGATCTTGCTCTCCGGAACGGTCTTGATGACCTCGCCCTTCACGAAGATCTGGCCCTTGCCGTTGCCGCTGGCCACACCGAGATCTGCCTCGCGGGCCTCCCCCGGCCCATTCACGACGCATCCCATCACCGCGACCCGGAGCGGCACCTCCATGCCCTCCAGTCCCGCGGTGACCTCGTCGGCGAGCTTGTAGACGTCGACCTGGGCGCGACCGCAGGACGGGCAGGAGACGATCTCGAGCTTGCGTTCGCGCAGGTTGAGTGACTGCAGGATCTGCAGACCGACCTTGACCTCCTCGACCGGCGGCGCGGACAGCGAGACCCGGATGGTGTCGCCGATCCCCTTCGCCAGCAGGTGGCCGAACGCGACCGAGCTCTTGATGGTGCCCTGGAACGCCGGGCCGGCCTCGGTGACGCCGAGGTGCAGCGGCCAGTCGCCGCGCTCGGCGAGCATCTCGTAGGCCTGCACCATGATGACGGGGTCGTTGTGCTTCACCGAGATCTTGAAGTCGTGGAAGTCGTGCTCCTCGAACAGCGACGCCTCCCACACGGCCGACTCGACCAGTGCCTCGGGCGTGGCCTTGCCGTACTTCTCGAGCAGTCGCTTGTCGAGGGAGCCGGCGTTCACGCCGATCCGGAGGGAGACGCCGGCATCGGCTGCCGCCTTGGCGATGGCACCCACCTGGTCGTCGAACTTGCGGATGTTGCCCGGGTTGACCCGCACCGCCGCACAGCCGGCGTCGATCGCGGCGAACACGTACTTGGGCTGGAAGTGGATGTCGGCGATCACCGGGATCTGCGAGTGCTGGGCGATCTCGGCGAGAGCGTCCGCGTCGTCCTGGCTCGGGCAAGCGACCCGGACGATGTCGCAGCCGGTGGCGGTGAGCTCGGCGATCTGCTGCAGCGTGGAGTTGACGTCGCTGGTGAGCGTCGTGGTCATCGACTGCACCGAGACGGGCGCGTCGCCGCCGACGTCGACCGAGCCGACCTTGATCTTGCGCGACTTGCGCCGCGGCGCGAGCAACGGCGGTGGCATCGAGGGGAGTCCGAGTTCGGTCATGAAAGCCTCACAGGATTGACGATGTCGGCGTAGATGAGGATGACGCCCATCACGAGCAGGAGCGCACCCACGCCGTACGCGACGGGAAGCATGCGGGCGACGTCGACGTAGCCCGGGTCGGGCGAGCCGCGGAGTCGGGCCCAGCCTCGGCGGGCAGCCTCCCAGAGCGCGCCGGCGATGTGGCCACCGTCGAGCGGCAGCAGTGGGATGAAGTTGAACAGGGCCAGGAAGAGGTTCAAGGAGGCCAGGAGTGCCAACAATCGTGAGGCGCGCTCGGCCCAGGTCGGCTCGTCGATCGTCACCAGCTCGCCGGCCACCCGGCTCGCTCCCACGACACTGACGGGGCCGTCCGCCTTGCGCTCGGCGCCGAATGCCGCCTTGGTGACGTCGGCCATGCGCTGCGGGAGATGGACGATGACGCCGATGGTTGCCGATGTGTACTGACCCATGACGTCGACGACGGTGCCGGGCCCCTGCCGGACGTACTCGCGCACTGGTTCGACACCGAGGAACCCGACCTTCTCGGTCCGCTCGGGATCGTCGAGAGAGGCGCGGGCGATGACGGAGGTGGCGACCTGGGCCTGGACTTCCTGTCCGTCACGCTCGACGACGATGGTGGCTTCGCGGTCGCCGTTGCCGCGGATGAGCTTGGTGAGCTGATCCCAGGACGTGACCTGCGTGCCGTTGAACGAGACGAACTCGTCGCCCGGTTGCAGGCCGGCCAGGCGGGCCGGGGTGATGGGATCGGCGTCGGTACACGCCCGACCGGCATCGGCGTCGCTGATCGCGCAGTCGGAGACGGCGCTGACCTTCGTGGTGGCTTCCTGCACGCCGAAGCCCATGATGACCACCGCGAACAGCACGACCGCAATGACGACATTGACCAGCGGGCCGCCGGACATCACGATCAGCTTCTGCCACCACGGCTTCTTGTAGAAGAGCCTGTCTTGATCGGCGTCCGTGACGTGCTCGTACTCGGCATGACGGGCGTCGGCGACGAGCTGGGTGAACAGCCCGGTGTTCGTGGCCCGGACCTCGTGCGGGTCGTCGGTCTTGGCCGGAGGCAGCATGCCGACGAGCTTGACGTAGCCGCCGAGTGGGATGGCCTTGATGCCGTACTCGGTCTCACCCCGCTTGGTGGACCAGATGGTGTTGCCGAAACCGACGAAGTACTGGGTGACCTTGATGCCAAACTTCTTGGCCGGGTACATGTGCCCGACCTCGTGCAGCGCGATGGAGACGATGACGCCCAGGACGAACAGCACGACACCAAGGGTGTAGATCAGTGCGGTCATCGTGCATCCACCAGGGCTCGGGCCCGGTCGCGCGCCCGGGAATCAGCCTCGAGCACGCTGGCGAGCGTCAGGTCTTCGTGGGCGACGTCAGGGTCCGAGGTGTGCTCCTCGAGCACCACACCCACCGTGTCCACGATGCCAAGGAAGTCCAAATCTCCTGCCACGAACGCCTCGACGCACACTTCGTTCGCGGCATTCAGCACGGCCGGCGCCGTGCGGCCGAACTCGCCGGCCCGGCGCGCCAGCCGAACGGCCGGAAAGGCCGAGTCGTCGAGCGGGAAGAACTCCCAGGTCGCGGGGGTCGTCCAGTCACAGGCGCCGGCTGCTCCGGGCACCCGCTCGGGCCAGGCGAGACCGAGCGCGATCGGCAGCCTCATGTCCGGTGGCGATGCCTGCACCATCGTGGATCCGTCGACGAACTCGACCATCGAGTGCACGACCGACGACGGATGCACCACGACGTCGATGCGGTCGAAGCCGATGTCGAACAGCAGGTGCGCCTCGATGATCTCGAGGCCCTTGTTCACCAGCGTCGCGGAGTTGATCGTGACGACCGGGCCCATGTCCCAGGTGGGATGGGCCAACGCCTCCTCGGGGGTGACGTCGACGAGCTCGTCACGGGTACGGCCTCGGAACGGGCCGCCGCTGGCGGTGACGAGCAGACGGCGAACATCGTCGATGCTCTCGCCGCGCAGGGCCTGAGCGAGTGCGGAGTGTTCACTGTCGACCGGCACGATCTGGCCGGGCTTGGCCGCATCGGTGACGAGCTGGCCTCCGACGATGAGCGACTCCTTGTTGGCCAGGGCGAGTGTGGTTCCCGTCTCGAGGGCGGCCAGCGTGGGCTCGAGACCGACCGAGCCGGTCATGCCGTTGAGGACGACGTCGCACGGCGCGCGCGCCACGTCGACAGCGGCCTGCGGACCCGCCACCAGACGTGGGATGCGGTGGTCGCCCTCGGAGAAGCCACGACGTTGTGCTTCGGCATAGAGCGCGAGCTGGACGTCTTGAGCCGCGCTCGCCTTGGCGACCGCGACGATCGAGACCTGGTGCTCGAGCGCCTGCCGGGCCAGCTGGGACGGATCGTTGCCACCGGCTGCCAACGCCACGACCTCGAAACGGTCGGGGTTGGCGGAGACGACCTCGAGGGCCTGGGTGCCGATCGAGCCCGTGGAGCCGAGAATGGCGACACGCTTCCGCATGTCGCCATTCTCTCCCACCCGTGAGGTCTGACCTATTTCACCTCGGAGCGGAGAACCGCCCAGACGCCGACGGTCAGCGGGATGACGAGCCAGATCATGCCGGACACGCCCATCTGGGCCCACTGCTCACCCGTGGGCATCCCCTCGAACAACGGCGCCTGTGCGGCGCCGAAGTCGATCCAGAGCTGGATGTCCTTGAACCAGTCCTGGAACGCGGCCAGGGTTCCGAGGATCCCCGGCAGGACGAACGAGTAAACGAAGTAGGCGACGATGGCCGCTGCGGTGCTGCGGATCAGCACGCCAAGCATGAAGCCGACCAGCAGGCCGAGTGTGTTGGCCAGGATGATCAGCAGGAAGTCACCGAGCGACGTGTCCCACCGGACGTCCACACCGTTCAGGGCGGAACCGACGATGTTGCCGACTGCGCCGATCGCGAAGGCGACCAGCATCGACACCACGCCCACGAGGACCGCCGTGATCGCCTTCGCCAGGATGACCCGGCTCCGGTGGGGCACGAGGGTGAAGGTGATCAGCCCGGTTCGCTGGCTCCACTCGCCCGTGACCGACAGGATCGCCATGATCGGGATCAGGATGCCGATCGGTACGCCGACGGCTGCGCCGAACGCTCCGAAGGCGATGTTCTCGTCCGGCAGCCAGAGAATCACGCCGATGGTGGCCAACATCGCCAAGATGGCAATGCTCGCCATCAGCCAGAAGCCCGAGCGGGTGTCGAACATCTTGCGCAGCTCGACCTTGACGACGCGGCCGAGCGGGACACCCGGGCGGGCGGTGTCGATCGTCTCGACGTGGGTGGCGGTGCTCATACCGTGGCTCCTTCAAGTTCGTCGCGCTGGGTCTCGGCGGTGAGCTCGAGGAACATCTCCTCGAGCCCGGCGCCGTCAGCTGCGCGCAGCTCCACGAGCGCGACGCCGGCGGCCGCGACCGCCTGGCCGACCTGTTCGGGTGTCGCTTCGGTGGTCAGTCCCCCGCCGGCCGGTGCCGAGGCGATGCCGGCCGAGGTGAGGGCATGGGCCAAGGCCGAGGGATCGATCGCGCGCACGAAGGTGCCGGCCTTCTGGAGCAGCTCGGCCTTCGTGCCCTGGGCCACGATGCGGCCGTTGCCGATGACGATGATCTCGTCGGCGATGACCTCGATCTCGTGCAGCAGGTGCGAGGAGAGCAGCACCGTGCCCCCGCGATCGGCGTAGCTGCGCAAGAGGCTGCGCATCCAGTGGATGCCGGCCGGGTCGAGGCCGTTGGCCGGCTCGTCGAGGATGAGGATCTTCGGGTCGCCCAGCAGCGCATTCGCGATGCCGAGCCGCTGGCGCATGCCGAGCGAGTAGTTGCGGACCCTCCGCTTGGACTCCGCCGGAGTCAAGCTGACCAGCTCGAGCATCTCGTCGATGCGCGACGTCGGCAGGCCCATGGTGGCCGCGCTGATGGCGAGGATCTCGCGTCCCGTGCGGCCCGCGTGCTGCGCAGACGCATCCAGGAGTACTCCGACCTGCGTGCCTGGGTTCGGAATGTCGTGGTAGTGGACGCCGGCGATGGTCGCCGTCCCCGACGTCGCCTGCGTGAGCCCGGCCATGATGCGCATGGTCGTGGTCTTGCCCGCACCGTTCGGGCCGAGGAAGCCGGTGACCGAGCCCGGTCGGCAGGCGAAGGTGATGTCGTCGACGGCGCGGACGTTGCCGCCGTAGATCTTGGAAAGGTGTTCGACTCTGATCATGGCTCCACTCTTGCGGAGGCATGGGTCATGACGGCATCGGTCACGCGTCCAGGCATCGTCAGCCGAGAGTAGGAGACGTGAGCACCGCGGTCCGTCATGGTGCGGTTGCCGAGTCCCTGGACTTGGGTCGGCACAGCGGACCATGAACCCCGGTTGACGGTGTGGAGCCATCTGCATGCACGGCGCCGGCTTGCTGTGATCAGCTGAACGCGGCGATGACATCGCCGAACCCGTCGCTCACCAGCTCGCGGTAGCCCGGATCGTCGGAGGCAAGCGACGGCGCCGGATCGGTCTTCCCGACGCGACGGACGAGGGACAGATCGAACTCGTCGTCGATCGTGTGCACCGTCGCGCCGGCCGCACTCTCGACGATCCGCACATCGCCACGCTCGCCGGGCACAGCACCGAGCCGGATGCACGCGCAGACGACCTGCACTCTGAGATTGCCCGACCCGACCTGCACCTCGACCTTGTCGCCGGCGCCGAGGCCGACGGCCCGAAGCCCACCGGCCAGCGCGGCGACCCGCTCGAGCAATTGGGCGTAGGAGAGCGTCCCGGTGGAGTCCGAACAAGCCACCTCCTCGGCCCGTCCGTGCACGACGTGACGGTCCAGCAGGTCGAACCCGAGGGACGCCACTGGTCAGCGACCCTTGAAGACGGGCGGACGCTTCTCTGCGCGGGCGGCAGCCGCCTCGCGGACGTCGTCGCTCGCCCAGACGGCCTCGAAGGACGCCTCGATCGCCGCATCGTCGTCGGGGGCGCCGTTCAGGATGAGCTTGTTGTGGGAGAGCGTGAGCGGTGCGAGCCTGGCGATCTCGTGGGCCCACGCGATCGCGTCGTCGAGGGTGCCGGCACGGTCGGCCAGGCCGCAGGCCAGCGCGCCGTCGCGGTCCAGGCTCTCGGCGGCCAGCATCAGGCGGCGCGCCGGTCCGGCTCCGGCCAGCTGCGCGAGGGTGCGGATGGTCCACGCGTCGACCGCCATTCCGTTCTTGGCGGTCGGAACGGCGAAGGTGGCCGACACGTCGGCTACGCGCAGGTCGCAGGCGATGGCGAGCTGCGTGCCGGCTCCGATCGCCGGCCCGTTCACGGCAGCGACGATCGGCACCGGGACACGGGTCAGGTGGTGCAGCATCCCGTACAGCGCCTCGAGGAACTCAGGTCCGTAGACGCCGCCGAGGTCGGCGCCGGAGCAGAACACCGAGCCATGTCCGGTGACGACGATCGCGCGGACGTTCGCCTCGACCGCCTCGTCCACGGCAGCGTGGATGGCCTGGCAGAGCTCGAGATTCAGGGCGTTGCGACGCTCGTCCCGCTGCAGCTCCAGCACCACGACGTCGTCGTCACGCGTCACGCCCAGCACGCTGCACAACCTATCGGGCGACTTCCATCTGGCCCCAGGGAGACCCGTAGTCCGTGAGCAGCTCGAGGAATGGCACGGCGTCGAATGCCTCCGGTCCGAGCACACCGGCACCAGTCCAGGTGCCGTTCGCGAGGAGCTCCAGTGCCACGACCGGGTTGATCGCGGTCTGCCACACCACACACTGGTGCCCGTACTCGCGCATCGACCAGTCGTTGTCGACCACGTGGTACAGGTACGTCGACCGCGGCTCGCCATCCTGGCCGGTTCCGGTGACCCAGAGGCCGGCGCAGGTCTTGCCGTGCATCTTGTCGCCCAGCGTCGCCGGATTGGGCAGGCAGGCCGCCACGACGTCGCGCGGGCTCACCTCCACGCTGCCCACCCGCACCTTCTCGGTGGAGTCGAGGCCGAGCTTGTGCAGCGTCTTGAGCACGCCGATGAACTCATCGCCGAGCCCGTACTTGAACGTCGCGCGCTTGGTGTCGACCCATCGGGGCATCAGGAGCACCTCCTCGTGCTCGACGTTCACGCACTCGACCGGGCCGATGCCCTCGGGGAAGTCGAACACCTCCGGCTCGCTGAACGGCTCGGTGGTGAACCATTCCCCCTCTCCGTCGGCTGAGACCTGCCATATCACCGGCGGATTCAGGCATTCCTCGATGGTCGTCCAGATGGAGAACGAGGGCGCGAACTCGTAGCCGTCGACGGTGAGATTGGCGCCGTCCCGCGTGCCGAGCTCGTCGATGGAGGAGAACAGGTGGTCCGCGGCGTACCGGGCGAACACGTCGGAGAGGCCTGGCTCGACGCCGATGCCGACGAGGGCGAGTCGTCCGGCTGACTCCCAGTCGCCGGCGGCCGCGAATTGCTCGTCGCCCAGCTTGACGCCGGTGAGGGCATATGGCCGTGTCGGGTGCGGTTTCGACAGGCTCATCGCCATGTCGAGGTAGTCGGCACCGGCCGCCAGCGCACCGTCGAAGATCGGCATCACGAAGCGTGGGTCGACGGCGTTCATCACGTGCGTGGCTCCGGACTCGCGGGCGAGACGCTCCACCGAGCCGGCGTCGGACGCATCGACCTGCGCGGCGGTGAAACGCTGGTCGCTCACCTCGGCCACGGCACGCTCGGCGCTTTCGACCGCGTAGTCGGCCACCACGACCGCCTCGAAGAAGTCACGCCGCGCCGCGATGGCACAGAACGCCGACCCGACACCGCCCGCACCCACCAGCAGGATCTTCACGTCGTCAGGCTTCGAGGTTGGTCATCACGTGCTTGATGCGGGTGTAGTCCTCGAGGCTGTACATCGAGAGGTCCTTGCCGAACCCTGAGTGCTTGAACCCGCCGTGTGGCATCTCGGCGATGATCGGGATGTGGGTGTTGATCCACACGCACCCGAAGTCGAGCCGCCTCGCCATCCGCATGGCGCGGCCGTGGTCCTTGGTCCAGACCGACGACGACAGCCCGTACTGCACCCCGTTGGCCCAGCGCACCGCCTCGTCCTCGTCGGTGAAGTTCTGGACGGTGATGACCGGGCCGAAGATCTCCTCCTGGCTGGCGCGATCGTCCTGCAGCAGTCCGGACAGCACCGTCGGCTCGTAGAAGTAGCCCTCCCCGAGCGCCTCGACCCGGTGTCCGCCGGTCTCGACGTTGGCATGGTCGGGCAGGTCATCGAGGAAGCCTCCGACGTGGGCGAGCTGCCGCTCGTTGTTGACCGGGCCGAAGTAGGTGTCCTCATCGTCGGGCAGGCCGACCTTCGTCCCCTTCGCGGCCTCGGTGAGCGCCGCGGTGAAGTCGCTGGCCGCGCCCGGATGCACCAGCACGCGCGTGGCCGCCGTGCAGTCCTGGCCGGCGTTGAAGTAGCCGGCTTCGGCGATGGCCGAGGCTGCCGCCTCGAGGTCGGCGTCGTCGAACACGACCACCGGCGCCTTGCCCCCCAGCTCGAGGTGCGGCTTCTTCAGATCGGCGGCCGCGGAGGCGGCGACCTCCATGCCGGCGCGCACCGAACCGGTGATGGAGACCATCTGCGGCACCGGGTGGGCGATGAGCGCCCTGCCGGTGTCGCGGTCACCGCACACGACGTTGAACACGCCCGGCGGGAAGAACTCCTGGGCGATCTCGGCGAGCAGCGAGGTCGAGGCCGGTGTGGTGTCGCTCGGCTTGAGCACGACCGTGTTTCCGGCGGCGAGCGCTGGTCCGATCTTCCAGATCGCCATCATCAGCGGGTAGTTCCAGGGCGTCACCTGGGCACAGACGCCGATGGGCTCGCGTCGCACCATCGACGTGTGGCCGCGCATGTACTCCCCCGCCGACTTGCCCTCCAGCACCCGCGCAGCGCCGGCGAAGAACGTCAGGACCTCGTTCGCCTGATACATCTCCTCGCTCATCGTGAGCGACTTGGGTTTGCCGGTGTCGCGCGACTCGACGTCGACGATCTCCTGCGCCCGTGACTCGACCGCGGCAGCGAGCTTGTAGATGGCCTGTGAACGCTCGTACGGCGTGGTGTCGCGCCACGACTCGAAGGCGGTGGAGGCGGCTCCGAACGCCCGGTCGACGTCCTCGTCGCGAGACAAGGGAGCCGACGCGTACACCTGGCCGGTCGAGGGGTCGATCACGTCGTAGCTCTCGCCACTGGCCGCCGGGACGAGCTCGCCGTTGATCACATTGACAATGGATCGGTCCATGAGGGCAATCCAACCCCATGTTGCCGACCACGTGCAACGAAATCAGCGAGACATTGCGCAGTGCGCAACGAAATCCCTTGTCTTGTGGTCCCGTCTCTCGCGATAATGGCAGCATGGATCAGCGCGAGGATTACGACCAGCTGCAGAAGGCCGGCAAGGAGCATCTCTGGATGCACTTCTCGCGCCACGGAGTCTACGACGATGCCCACGACATCCCGGTCATCGTCAAGGGCGACGGGGTCCACATCTGGGACGCACGGGGCAAGCGCTACATCGACGGCCTCGCGGGTCTGTTCGTCGTCCAGGTCGGCCACGGTCGCCAGGAGCTCGCCGAGGCAGCAGCGAAGCAGGCCGGCGAGCTCGCCTTCTTCCCGCTCTGGACGTTCGCCCATCCCACGGCCATCGCCCTGGCCGAGCGCATCTCGACGTACACGCCTGGCGACCTCAACCGGGTCTTCTTCACGACCGGCGGCGGCGAAGCGGTGGAGACCGCGTGGAAGGCGGCGAAGCAGTACTTCAAGCTGACCGGTCGACCGACCAAGACCAAGGTCATCAGCCGCGAGATCGCCTACCACGGCACAACGCACGGGGCGCTGTCGATCACCGGCATCCCCTCACTGAAGGAGCCGTTCGAGCCGCTCGTGCCGACCACGGTGCACGTGCCCAACACGAACTTCTACCGCGCTCCGGAGCACGGTGACGACCTGGAGGCGTTCGGGCGGTGGGCCGCCGACCAGATCGAGGACGCGATCATCGCCGAGGGCCCCGACACCGTCGCCGCCGTGTTCCTCGAGCCGGTGCAGAACGCGGGCGGATGCTTCCCGCCCCCGCCGGGCTACTTCCAGCGCGTGCGCGAGATCTGCGACCGACACGACGTGCTGCTCGTCTCCGACGAGGTGATCTGCGCGTTCGGCCGTCTCGGCGACATGTTCGGCGCCAACCGCTACGGCTACGTGCCGGACATGATCACCTGCGCCAAGGGCCTGACGTCCGGCTACTCACCGCTCGGCGCGATGATCGCGTCCGACCGGGTGATGGAGCCGTTCCTGCAGGGGAACACCAGCTTCGTCCACGGGTACACCTTCGGCGGTCATCCGGTCTCCACAGCAGTGGCGATGGCCAACCTCGACATCTTCGAGCGCGAGAAGCTCAACGAGCACGTGCGTGACAGCGAGGGCGCGTTCCGCGGGACGCTCGAGAAGCTCCTCGACCTCGACATCGTCGGCGACGTGCGGGGCGACGGCTTCTTCTACGGCATCGAGCTCGTCAAGGACAAGGCCACCAAGGAGACGTTCGACGACGCCGAGTCCGAGAAGCTGTTGCGAGGGTTCTTGTCGAAGGCGCTCTTCGACAACGGCCTCTACTGCCGGGCCGACGACCGGGGCGACCCCGTCATCCAGCTGTCGCCGCCGATCATCGCCGACCAGAGCCACTTCGACGAGATGGAGCAGATCCTTCGGAGCGTCCTCACCGAAGCACAGAGTCTTCTCTAGGCCTTTGCCGACGCCGGCCGAGCTCGCCGACCAGCACGATCGAGATCGCGATGACGAACATCAGCGTGCCGATGACGTTGACCTGCATCGGCACGCCCCGCTGCGCGGCACCCCAGACGTACGTCGGGAAGGTGACGGTGGTGCCCGCATTCAGGTTGGTGATGATGAAGTCGTCGAAGGACAGCGAGAAGCTCAGCAGGGCCGCGGCGACGATGCCGGGCAGCACGAGTGGGAAGGTCACCCGCCAGAACGCCTGCGACTCCGTGGCGTAGAGGTCCATCGCAGCCTGTTCGAGGTTGCCGTCGAGCCCACCCAGGCGTGCCTTCACCGTGACGATCACGAACGACAGGCAGAACATGATGTGCGCGACCAGGATCGTCGCGATCCCGAGCCTGCCGCCCAGGCCACTGGAGACGAACAGCGCCAGGAGCGACGAGCCCATGACGATCTCCGGGGACGCCATCGGCAGGAAGATGATCAGGTTGGCCGCGCTCCGCCCGGCGAACCGGTGCCGCACCAGAGCGAACGCGGCGAGCGTGCCGAGGATGGTGGCCACGAGCGTCGCCCCGAGACCGATACCCATGCTCCGCCCGACCGCCGCGCACATCCCGTCGGGCCCGCACATGTCGGTCCAGTTCCCGAACGTGAACTCCTTGAACGCGTAGACGTTGCGAGACTTGCTGTTGTCGTTGAAGCTCATCAGCACCACGACGGCGATCGGCACGAAGGTGTAGGCCAGCACCAGCAGGCCGAGTCCGAGGATCAGGTGCTTGGACGCCCACGCCCGAACGCGACTCAGCGCGCTCATACGAGGTCCTCCGTCCCTGCCGTGCGGATGTAGACCATCACCAGGACGACGATGATGCCCATGAGGATCACTGACAGGGCTCCGGCGGCGGCGTAGTCACCTGTCGAGGTGAACAGCTCCTGGATCACGTTGCCGACCATGCGGGTGTCCGGGCTGCCCAGCAGCTCGGCGTTGATGAAGTCGCCAGCGGCTGGGATGAAGGTGAGCAACGTTCCGGCCACGACGCCGGGCAACGACAGCGGCCAGGTGACCTTGAAAAATCCGCGGATCGGCGAGGCGTAGAGGTCGCCAGAAGCCTCGATCAGGCGCGGATCGATCTTCTCCAGGCTCGCGTAGAGCGGTAGCACCATGAAGGGCAGGAAGTTGTAGGTCAGGCCGGCGATGACGGCGACGGGCGTCGCCAGCAGCCGGCCGTCCTCCCCCAGGACGTTCAGGAACTGCAAGCTGTCGACGATGTAGCCGTCGTCGCCGAGGATCAGCCTCCACGACAGCGTGCGCAGCAGGAAGCTGGTGAAAAACGGCGCGATCACCAGCACCAACATCAGGTTCTTCCAACGACCGGCCTTGAAGGCGATGGCATAGGCCAGCACGTAACCCAGCACGAGGCAGAACACCGTGGCCGTCCCCGCGTACCAGAGCGAGCGCATCAACGGCCGCCAGTAGTCCTGGATGGCGGTGGCGAAGTTCTGGACGTGCCAGGTGACGTCGTAGCCGGTGAGCGGCGACCCTTCAGGGTTGTACAGGCTGGCGCCGATCAGCGAATAGAACGGCACCACGAAGAACAGGGCCAGCCAGACCGCACCGGGCAGGATCAGCCAGTACCCGGTGAGCTTGCGGCGCGGTCGCCGCGCCGGCGCCCTGGTCGTCGCAGCCATGTCAGTCGTCCTCGATGCCCGCGTCGACGTCCTGGCTCGCATCGAGCAGGAACGCGAACTCCGGCCTCCACGAGACGTCGACCCTGGTGCCGGGCGCCATGATGCCGCGGAGCCCGGTGTTCTGCTCGAAGGCGATGATTTCCTGCCCCCACGGCATCCGGACGATGTACTGCGTGCTGACCCCCACGAAGCTGGAGTCGACGATGATGGCGCCGCTCATGTGGTTGCCAGGAGCGTCGATCTGGTCGCCCTCCCGGGCCACGAGCACCTTCTCGGGCCTGATGCCGACCCACCCGTCGCCGGAGTCCGAGTGCGCGCGGTCAACCTGGATCGAGACGACTGTGCCCTGCATGTCGACCTTGACGACGTCGCCCTCTTTGCCGACAATCTCGCCCGCGATGAGGTTCGACTGGCCGAGAAAGTTCGCCACGAACGTGGTGCGCGGGTTCTCGTAGAGCTCGGCCGGTGCCCCCATCTGCTCGATCACACCGGCGTTCATGACGGCCACGACGTCGGCCATCGTCATGGCCTCCTCCTGGTCGTGGGTCACGTGGACGAACGTCAGGCCGACCTCGGACTGGATCCGCTTGAGCTCGAGCTGCATCGAACGACGCAGCTTGAGGTCGAGCGCTCCGAGCGGCTCGTCGAGCAGCAGGACCTCCGGCTTGTTGATGAGCGCTCGCGCCAGCGCCACCCGCTGCTGCTGGCCGCCCGACAACTGGGTCGGCTTCTTGGCAGCCTGCGTCGTGAGCTCGGTGAGCTCGAGCATCTCGCCGACCTGCTTGGCGACGTCCTTGACCCCGCGACGTTTGAGCCCGAACGCCACGTTCTCAGCGATGTCGAGGTGCGGGAACAGGGCGTAGTTCTGGAACACGGTGTTGACCGGGCGCTTGTACGGCTTCTCGTACGTCACCTCCGAGTCGCCGAGGTGGATCGTGCCGGACGTGGGCGTGTCGAGTCCGGCCACCATCCGCAGCGTCGTGGTCTTGCCGCAGCCCGAGGGGCCGAGAAGGGCGAAGAAGGCGCCCTGCTCGACTTCGAGGTCGAGTGACTTCACGGCGGTGAAGGTCGCGAACTCCTTGGTGAGCTGCGAGAGCCGCAGCGGTCGCGACCCGTTCGTCTCAGCCTGTGACATCTTTGAACTCCCTGCTGTAGCCGCGCGCCTCGTACTCCTCGAGTGCCCGGAACCCGTGGGTGACCGAGAGGGTCTTGTCGTCGGGGAAGATGAGCTGGTTGTCGACCAGCTCGGGGGCGACCTTCTCCATCGCCTCGCGTGCGCCCTTGACAGGGCAGATGTAGTAGACGTACGCCGCGAGCTTGGCGGCGACCTCGGGCTCGTAGTAGTAGTCGATCCACTTTTCGGCATTGCCCTGATGCGTCGTGAGGTTGGGCACGAGCATGTTGTCGGCCCAGATCATGTGGCCTTCCTCCGGCGTGACGAACACAAGGTCCGGGTTGTCCTCCACTGCTGCGGCGATGTCGCCCGACCACGCCTCGCACGCCAGCACGTTGCCGGCCGAGAGATCCTGGATGTACTCGTTCCCGGTGAAGGCGCGGATCTGGCCGTCCGCGCGGGCTTTGCGCAGCAGGTCCATCGCATCGGCCCAGTCGGCGTCGTCGAAGTCGGCAGGGTCTTTGCCCTTGGCGAGCAGGCAGAACCCCATGGTGTCGCGCATCTCGGTGAGCAGCGCCACGCGTCCCTTGAGGTCCGGGCGGGTGAGCAGCTCGGTGAACGAGCGCACCTCCTTGACCTTCGACTTGTTGTACGCGATCCCGGTCAGTCCGCTCTGCCACGGTGCGCTGTACTCCCGCTTGGGGTCCCAGCCGGGCTTGGCGAGCGAGTCGATGATGTTCGCGTGCAGGTTCGGCACATTCAAGGCATCGAGCTTCTGGATCCAGCCAACCTGGATCATTCGAGCTGCCATCCAGTCGGTCAGCATGAACATGTCGCGCTTGGAGGACTGGCAGGCGCCGAGCTGGTTCTGGACCTTGGCGTAGAACTCGTCGTTGTCGTTGACGTCTGCGGTGTAGGAGACCTGGATGCCGGTCGCCTTCTCGAAGTCCTGCAGGGTCGAGGACACGTCCCCGTCCTCGGTGTCGATGTACTCGGGCCAGTTGGAGACCACCAGTCGTTTCTGCCGATCCGAGAGGTCCTCCGCGAAGCACTTCGAGGGATCCTGTTTCCGATCAGGAGTGCCACTACGCTCGATGAGCAGTCCGCTCACGCCCAAGGCGGCCACGCCCCCCAAGCCCGCCAACAACGTACGGCGGTCAAGTTCCGGCATGTACCCATCCTCTGTCCATGAGCACGAATAATCGCAAGAATGGGGGGCAACGACAAGCGATTCCGAAACTAGACCGTCGATTGGCAGCAGAAAACGCAATATGGCATCGGCCAAACGGCGACGCAGAAGTCCAGATGCGGCAGACTGACGCCATGAACGCGCCCAACCCGACCACGGACCGTGGTCCGAATCTCGACAACAAGGCAAAGCGCATCATCGAGCTGCTCCAGGGCGACGGGCGCATGTCCTACTCGGCGATCGCCAAGGACGTCGGGCTGTCCGAGGCCGCCGTCCGGCACCGGGTGCAGAAGCTCATCGACGGCGGGGTCGTGCAGATCGTGGGGGTGACGGACCCGCTGCAGATGGGCTACGCGCGGCAGGCGATGATCGGCATCAAGATCACCGGCAACGTGCAGGAAGTCGCGGCCGAGCTCGCCGTCATGGACGAGATCGACTACATCGTGATCACGGCAGGGCGGTTCGACATCCTCGCCGAGATCCTGGCCGAAAACGACGAGGAACTCCTGGAGACCTTGTCGCGACGGATCGGCGAGATCGATCGCGTCATCTCCACGGAGACCTTCGTCTACCTGCGGCTGGTCAAGCAGTCGTATGCCTGGGGTGTCATCTGACGTCAGCGCCGAAAGGGTCTCCATCTGCGATTTTTCACGCACGAGGGACTACCCGGCGGTAACCTCGGGCCATCCCCGTCGTTGGAGACTTCCATGGCCCTGTCACGTCGTGATCTCATCCGTTCCGGATTCGTGGTCGGTGGTGCCGTCGCGTTGGGAGGGCGGCCCGGATCGGCCTGGGCGCTTCCCGACCTGGCCTCGCCGAAGTTCACCACTCTCCAGTCCACGTACGGCAAGGGCGCTCCCGGTGCCGGCGGCTACCGCCCGGTGGTCCTCCAGGCCGGCGAGCCGCACGTCGTCCGCACCGATCTCGGGGCGGGGGCGGGCAGCCGCCGGGCCAGCAAACGGAAGGCCTTGCTGTCCTTCGCGCATCTCACCGACGTGCACGTCCTCGACGCCCAGTCGCCGGCACGCGTCGAGTGGGTCGATCGCTTCGACGACAAGTACAGCGAGAGCGACCCGATCATCGGGCTCTTCACGTCCTCCTACCGGCCGCAGGAGATCCTCACCTCGCAGGTCGCCGAAGCCATGGTCCAAGCGATCAACCGGATCGGGCGCGGTCCCGTCACCGGTCAGAAGCTGTCGTTTGCCATCCAGACCGGCGACAACACCGACAACTGCCAGTACAACGAGGTCCGCTGGAACATCGACGTCCTCGACGGCACCCCACTGACGCCTGACTCCGGCTCCCGCACCGCCTACGAGGGTGTGGCCTCCCGGAAGAACTACGACGCTCACTACTGGCATCCCGAACCAGGTGCCGCCAACCAGCAGGATCTGTACCACACGGAGTTCGGCTTCCCCGACGTCGAGGGACTCCTCGAGGCGGCGACCCGAACCTTCGATCCCGTCGGCCTCAACATCCCGTGGTACAGCGTCTTCGGCAACCACGACGGACTCGTGCAAGGCAACTTCCCCGGGTCGATGCAGCTCGGACTGGTCTCGACCGGCAAGCTCAAGCTCTCCAGCGTACCCCCGGGCCTGTCGCAGGCCGATGTCAAGCGCGCCTTCGAAAAGGCCGACCCTACCCCCCTGCTCGGCGCGGTAGCACTTCAGTCCGCCGACGTCGTGAGCTCGGACCTCGATCGGCGCATCATGTCGCGCAAGCAGGTCGTCAACGAACACTTCACCACCGCCGGCGCCCCCGTCGGTCATGGGTTCACCCAGGCCAACCGGCTCCAGGGAACGGCGTACTACACCTTCGACCTGGGGACCGTGCGCGGCGTCGTGCTCGACTCGGTCAACCCGAACGGGTACGCCGACGGGTCGCTCGACCAAGCCCAGTTCGCGTGGCTCCAGAACGTGCTGGCCACGACCACGGACCGGCACATCATCGTCTTCAGCCACCACACGTCATGGACGATGTCGAATCCACTGGTCGCGACTGGACTCGACCTCCAGCCTCGAGTGCTCGGAGACGAGGTCGTCGCTGCCCTGCTCCAGCACCGCAACGTCGTGGCCTGGGTCAACGGCCACACCCACAAGAACGAAATCCTCCCTCACACCCGCGCCGATGCGACCGGCGGCTTCTGGGAGATCAACACCGCTTCACACGTCGACTTTCCCCAGCAGTCCAGGCTCATCGAGCTGGCCGACAACCGCGACGGCACGCTGTCGATCTTCGCCACCATGGTCGACCACGCCGCTCCGGCGTCGCACGGTGGGCAGCTCGCCACCTCGCTCCAGCTGGCCGCCCTGGCCCGCGAGCTCTCGGCGAACGATCCTCAGGAACGGACGTCCGGAAAGACCGGCAGCAAGGCCGATCGCAACGTCGAGCTGCTCATCGCGAATCCCCTCGCGTAGGTCGTCACACGACGCTCAGGCGCTAGGCGCGGCGAGCTGTCCGCACGCCCCGTCGATGTCGCTGCCGCGGGTGTCGCGCACCGTGGTGGGAATGCCCTTGGCGACGAGGCGGCGCACGAACTCGTGCTCGTCCTCGGGCCGGGACGCCGTCCAGGTCGAGCCGGGCGTCGGATTGAGCGGGATGAGATTGACGTGCACCCAACCCCAGTCGCCATACGAGCGCAGCACGTCGCCGAGCAGGTCGGCCCGCCAAGCCTGATCGTTGATGTCCTTCATCATCGCGTACTCGATCGACACCCGGCGCTTCGTGGTGCGGGCGTAGTCCCAGGCCGCCTCGACCGCCTCGTGCACCGACCAGCGGGTGTTGATCGGCACCAGCTCGTTGCGCAGCTCGTCGTCCGGCGCATGCAGCGACAGCGCGAGCGTGACCGGGATGCCCTCGTCGGTGAGCTGACGCATCCGCGGCACGAGGCCGACCGTGCTGACGGTGATGTTTCGGGCGGACATGCCAAGTCCGTCCGGCGCCTTGGACACCATGCGACGCACCGACCCGATGACGGCCCGGTAGTTGGCCATCGGCTCCCCCATGCCCATGAACACGACGTTCGACAGCCGGCCCGGGCCGCCGGGCACGTCGCCGCGGGCCATGGCGCCGGCCGCGTCGACGACCTGGTCGACGATCTCGGCGGTGCTCATGTTGCGTTGCAGTCCGCCCTGGCCGGTGGCGCAGAACGGGCAGGCCATCCCGCAGCCGGCCTGGCTGGAGACACAGACCGTGGCGCGGTCGGGATACCGCATGAGCACCGACTCCACCAGCGCGCCGTCGAACAGCCGCCACAGCGTCTTGCGAGTGGTGCCGCCGTCGGCCTCGAGCGTCCGCACCGGGTCGAGCAGAGTGGGCAGCAGCTCGGCGACGATGCGGTCGCGACTCGCCGCCGGCAGGTCCGTCATGGCGGCCGGGTCGCGTACGAGCCGGGAGTAGTAGTGGCTGGCGACCTGCTTGACTCGATACGCCGGCTCACCGAGGGCCTCGGCCGCGGCAGTGCGCTCGTCTCCGGACAGGTCGGCCAGGTGCCGCGGTGGCTTCGCTCGCCCCCGCGGTTGCTCCATCACCAGCGGGAGCGGGCGAGGCGCGTCTCCGGTCATCCGTCCATCGTGACAGACCGTGACGGTGCGTCGGCCCGTCCGGCGTCACGCACGATCTCGGCGATCAGGTCGAGCTTGTCGAGCACGGCCGGCGCGAGGACGAAGGGATAGAGGTCGCCGGCGCCCATGCTGCGGTTGATCTGGTTCAGCGCAGTGCTCATCGGCACCCACACTCCGGTGACGAGGTCGCGGAACGAGGAGAACGCCGACGGATCGACCGTCGACAGGCCGTGGGCCCGCGCAGTGTCGACGGTGTCGGTGATGTGCATGACGTGCGCGAACGTCTCGGCGAAGTCTTCGAACGGGTGCATGGTCGCGTAGCTGGAGATGTAGTTCTGCTCCCACCCGTCGGGTGGGCCCTCGGCGTAGTGCCGATCGAGTGCCGACTGGTAGTCGGCGGTCTCGTCGCCGAACAGCTTGCGGAGGCGGTCCCGGTTGTCGTCGCCGACGAGCAACGCCTCGTAGTAGTGACCGATCTCGTGACGGAAGTGGCCGAGCAGCGTGCGGTACGGCTCGGCCATCTCGACCCGCATGCGCTCGCGGTAGGCGTCGTCACCCTCGGCGAGGTCGAGGGTGATCACTCCGTCGGCGTGGCCGATGGTGACGTTCTCGGCGACGCTCGACAGCAGGTCGAACGCCAAGCCGTGATCGGGGTCGTCGTCGCGCGTGACGATCGGCAGCCCCAGGGCGTCGAGCTCGACGATGAGCCGGCGCTTCGCCGCCTCGGCTCTGGTGAACTGCGAGAGTCCGCGCAGGTCCTCGTCGGCCGGGCGGGTGCGGGTGAGCGAGCAGCTGAAGCACGGCTCCCCCGCCCGTTCGGTCAGCCAGGGACACCCGAACACGTCGCGGTTGACGCATGGATGCCAGACCCACCCCTCGGCGTCGACGTAGATGCCGTCCGGCCGGATCGGGACGATGTCGTGCTCGCGGCGCGCGTACGCCAGCGCCGCGTCGCACGAGACACACACGTCGTTGTCGAAGAAGAGCGGGTTCGCACACACGCGACAGGAGAATGCACGCATCGATCAGGCGACGGGCACGAGGTAGTGGAGGATGACCCAGGCCACGGGCGCGACGGCGATCAGCGAGTCGAGCCGGTCCATCAGGCCGCCGTGGCCGGGCAGCAGGTCGCCCATGTCCTTGATGCCGAGGTCGCGCTTGATCAGCGACTCCGAGAGATCGCCGAGCGTGGCCATCACCACGCCGGCGATGCCGAGCAGCACGCCGGCCCACCACTCACCCTCGAGCGTGAGCGTCACCGTGGCGATACCGGCGGCGACGCCAGTGACCAGCGACCCGGCGAACCCCTCCCAGGACTTCTTCGGGCTGATGGTCGGCGCCATCGGATGCTTGCCGAACAGGACGCCGGCCGCGTACCCGCCGATGTCGGAGGCGATGGTGGCGACGATGAACGCCAGCACCCGCCACGGACCGTCGGTCTCCGCCAGCATCAGCAGCACGAACGCGCCCATGAGGAAGAGGTAGGACAGCGAGAACATGCCGACGCTGCTGTCGCGCACGAAGCCTTCGGCGCCTTCGGAGAGCCGCCACACCAGCGTGGCGATGACGGTGAGGGCCATCGCGACGGCAGCCGTTTCCATGCCGCCGTAGAACGCGCTGACCAGCATGATCGTGCCACCGGTGAGCACGGGCACGAACGGGACGTGGATGCCGGCGTTGGCGAAGGCTCGGGTCAGCTCCCAGAGGCCCAGGCCCAGGGCGATGGCCACGACGGCGACGAAGACGTCCTTGACCACGAACAGCGTCGCAAGGACCATGACGACCAGTGCGACGCCCACCCCGATCGCGGCCGGGAGGTTGCGCCCGGCCCGGCTCGTCTTCTCGAGGGCTTCTACAGGCGTCGGATCGGTGTCCTCAGACCTCAAGGAGCTCGGCCTCTTTGTTCTTGAGCAGCTCGTCGATGAGGTCGACGTGCTTCTTGGTGAGGCCGTCGAGGCGCTTCTCGGCGCCCGTGGTGTCGTCCTTGCTGATCTCGGAGTCCTTCTCGGCCTTGTCGAACGCCTGCTTGGCGGTGCGGCGCACGCTGCGCACGGCGACGCGGCCTTCCTCGGCCTTGGTGCGGGCCAGCTTGATGAACTCCTTGCGACGCTCCTCGGTGAGCTCGGGCAGCGAGACGCGCAGGACCTTGCCGTCGTCCGTGGGATTGACCCCCAGGTCGGACTCACGGATGGCCTTCTCGATGGCCGGCTTGGCGCTGGCGTCGTAGGGGCTGATGACCACGAGGCGTGGCTCGGGCACCTGGAACCCGGCGAGCTGCTGCAGCGGCGTCTGCTGGCCGTAGTAGTCGGCGGTGATCTGGGCGAACATCGACGGGTGCGCACGGCCGGTGCGGATGGCGGCGAACTCCTCGCGGGCGTGCTCGACGGCCTTGGCCATCTTGGCGTCGGCCTCGCGCAACGTGGCGTCAATCACGACGGTTGTCCTCCGTACTGGGCACATTCGATGAAGCCTGGGGCGGCTGGGCCAGCCCTGCGTGGACCAGCGTTCCGATCTTCTCACCCCGAAGCACCCGGGCGATGTTGCCCTCGTCCTCCATCCCGAAGACGATCATCGGGAGTCGGTTCTCCATGCAGAGCGCGAACGCCGCCGCGTCGACCACCCTGAGGCCGAGGCGCAGCGCTTCGTCGAAGGTGATGTCGTCGAACTTGATGGCGTCGGCATCGGTGCGGGGGTCGGCAGAGTAGACGCCATCGACGCCGCTCTTGCTCATCAGCACGACGTCGGCCTTGATCTCGAGCGCGCGCTGGGCGGAGACGGTGTCAGTCGAGAAGTACGGCATGCCCGCGCCGGCGCCGAAGATGACGACACGGCCCTTCTCGAGGTGCCGGATGGCGCGACGCGGGATGTACGGCTCGGCCACTTGACCCATGGTGATGGCCGACTGCACTCGGGTCTCGATGCCCTGTTTCTCGCAGAAGTCCTGCAGTGCCAGGCAGTTCATCACGGTGCCCAGCATGCCGATGTAGTCGGCCCGCGAGCGCTCCATCCCGCGCTGGCTCAGCTCCTTGCCGCGGAAGAAGTTTCCGCCACCGACGACGATGGCGACCTGGACGTCCTCGCGGACCGCCTCGGCGACCTGCTTCGCGATGCCGTTGACGACGTCGGGGTCGATGCCGAGCTTGCCGCCGCCGAAGACCTCGCCGGAGAGCTTCAGCAGCACTCTTTTTACGGCCGGCCCGGTGTCCGGATCATCGATGTGCCGGTCGAGTTCCACGATGATCCGCTACCTCCTGGGTGGCCGTGCTGGGCGGGCGTGCCGTGCGTCTGCTCGGGTCAGGCACCGATCTCGATGTGCTCGAACCGGGTGATGGTGACGCCGGCCTCGTCGACGACCGACTTGACCGTCTTCTTATTGTCCTGAACGGAGGGCTGGTCGAGCAACACGACGTCCTTGAAGAAGCCGTTGAGGCGGCCCTCGATGATCTTGGGCAGCGCCTGCTCGGGCTTGCCCTCCTCGCGGGCGGTGGCCTCGGCGATCTCGCGCTCCTTGGCGACGACCTCGTCCGGGACTTCCTCGCGGGTGAGGTAGCGCGGCCGCATCGCGGCGATCTGCATCGCGACACCACGGGCCACCTCGTCGCTGCCGCCCTCGAACTGGACCAGCACACCGACCGCGGGGGGCAGGTCGCTCGCCCGGCGGTGCATGTACGTCGCGACGTTGCCCTCCAAGCTGGCGACGCGTCCGAGCTCGATCTTCTCCCCGATGACGCGGGCGAGGTCGGCGACCGCCTCTTCCACCGTGCCGCCGCCGGGCAGCTCGGTCTTCGCGAACTCCGCGGCGTCGGCGGGGCGCGTCTGGTGGGCGAGCTCGGCCAGCTGCTCGGCGAGCGCGATGAACTTCTCGTTCTTGGCCACGAAGTCGGTCTCGGAGTTGAGCTCGACGATGGCGTTGCCGTAGTTGGCGACGAGTCCGGCCGATGCCTCGCGCCCGGCGCGCTTCGCGGCCTTGGCGGCACCGGAGATCCGCAGGACCTCGATCGCCTTGTCGAAGTCACCGTCGGTCTCGGTGAGCGCCTTCTTGGCGTCCATCATCCCGGCGCCGGTGGCGTCGCGGAGCTTCTTGACGTCTGTGGCGGTGATAGCCATGTCGTTCTTCTCGCTTCTCAGGTAGTGGTCGGCCAGGTCACTCGGCGCTGTCGGCGGCGGACTTCTTCGCCGTCGCCTTCTTCGCCGGTGCCTTCTTGGCCGTCGCCTTCTTCGCCGGTGCCTTCTTGGCCGGTGCCTTCTTGACTGAATCCTCGTCGGCCGCCTCGGGGTCGCTCTTGGCGACGGCCGGGTCAACATCGACGTCGACCTTGTCCGCACCCGGCGGGGCGGCCTCGGCCGTAGCAGTCGGGGCATCGGTCTCGGCGGCGGCGTCGACAGCCGTCACGGCGCTCTCGTCAGCGGCGGCACCGGCATTGGCGTCCGACTGTGCCGGAGACTCGAGCCCGGTCTGGGCAGCTTCCTTCTGCTCGAGCAGCTCCCGCTCCCACTCGGCCAGGGGCTCGTCGGAGCCCAGCTCGGTGCCGGCCTCCTCCTCGCCGGTCTTGCTGCCACCGCGGGCGATCAGGCCCTCGGCCACGGCGTCGGCGACGACACGGGTCAGCAGGCTGACCGAACGGATGGCGTCGTCGTTGCCCGGGATCGGGTAGTCGACGTCGTCCGGGTCGCAGTTGGTGTCGAGGATCGCGACGATCGGAATACCCAGCTTCTTGGCCTCGTCGACCGCCAGGTGCTCCTTCTTGGTGTCGACGATCCAGACGGCCGCCGGGGTTCGCGACATGTCGCGGACACCACCGAGCGTGCGCGAGAGCTTGTCGTACTCGCGACGCATCTGCAGGAGCTCCTTCTTCGTGCGGCCGGAGCCGGACACGTCGTCGAAGTCGATCTCCTCGAGCTCCTTCATGCGCTGAAGGCGCTGGTGCATGGTCTGGAAGTTGGTGAGCATGCCGCCGAGCCAGCGCTGGTTGACGAAAGGCATGCCGACGCGCTTGGCCTGCTCCTCGACCGGCTCCTGGGCCTGGCGCTTGGTGCCGACGAACAGGATCGTGCCGCCGCGGGCCACGGTGTTCTTGACGAACTCGTAGCCGGCATCGATGTAGGCGAGCGACTGCTGCAGGTCGATGATGTAGATGCCATTGCGCTCGGTGAAGATGAAACGCTTCATCTTGGGGTTCCAGCGTCGGGTCTGATGCCCGAAATGGACGCCGCTCTCGAGCAGCTGACGCATCGTGACAACGGCCATGGCCGTTCCTCCTCTGGGCGCCGGCGGCGCCCGTCCTGGTTGATGCACCGCCGGCGGCGATGCCCTGGCGCCCGTGCGTGGCCCACCCCTCTGCCTGACGTACTGGCAGGAGGACCAGGACCACGCCCGTATTCGGTGTCAAGCACGTCATACGGGAAACGAGCACGCGAATTTCACACCCAAAGGCGTGATGGAGGCAGTCTACGTCACCCGGCCCCGGTGGACGAAATCCACAAGCCGGCCGGTCAACCGTGCCTTCCCCAGCTGGACCATCGACGTCTGTCCCCCTCCACGCCCGCGGCGTGGGATGTGGACATGCTGCTCGTTCGTGCGGTCGCCCTGACCCTGTCCATCGTCGCAGCGGCTTCGGCGCCGGCTCTGGGCGGCGACGGGTCGTGGTCCTGGCCGCTCGACGGTCGTCGCGTCTCCGGACCGTTCGACCTTCCCGACACCAGGTACAGCGCTGGCCACCGCGGCATCGACGTTCCTGGCCGTGTCGGCGAGCCCGTGCGAGCCGTGGCCCCCGGGCGCGTCGCGTTCGCCGGATCGGTCGCGGGGGTCGGGGTGGTGACGATCGACCACGGGCGGGAGCGATCCACCTACCAACCGCTTCGGGTCGGGGTGAAGCGTGGCGACTCCGTCTCGGCCGGCGACGTCCTGGGACACCTTCGAGAGAGTGGTTCACACTGTGCCACTGCTTGTCTGCACCTCGGCCGGCTCGAGTCCGAGTCGTACTTGGACCCGCTCGACCGTCTCGCCACGGAGTCGCACGTGCGGCTCGTCGACCCCGATGGTCCGGTGCCGACTCCGCCTTCGGGTCCGGCGGGTCACGGCATCCTGCGCCGCCCGGTGGGCGGACCCATCACGTCACCATTCGGGCGGCGGGTCCACCCGGTCACGGGCGCCCGCACGGTGCACGATGGCACGGACTTCGGAGTCCCCTGCGGCACGCCGGTGCACGCAGCCGGCGAGGGCCTCGTGGTCTCCCGGGGATCCAGCGGCGCCTACGGTCAGCGCGTCGCCGTTCGACACGCCGACGGACTGGAGACGTCGTACAACCACCTGGCGACTCAGTCGGTGTCGGTCGGTCAACGGGTGACGACGTCGTCGATCGTGGGCCGGGTCGGTTCCACCGGCCTGTCGACCGGGTGCCACCTGCACTTCATGGCCCGCCGAGGCGGCCGACCGATCGACCCGATGTCGCTGCTCTAGGCACGCCTAGCGGCCGCTGCGCGAGAAGTGGTGAAGATCGGTCAGGTTCCGGTACCGGCCTCCCCATCTCCAGCCGATGGCGTCGAACGCGGCCACCACCGGGCCGTCGTCGAAGATCATTCCCGGCCGTTCCCGGTCGCGGTCGAGGTAGGCCGAGGCCAGCTCCGGAATCACCACCTCACCCCTGCGGTACGGGTTCTGGAACGGGTTCACGTCGATCGCCAGTCCGCGAGCATGCTCGGAGAATCCCGACCCGTCGGCGCTCGGTCGGCACACGAAGGCCGCGGTGTTGTTGCCGTCCCCGGTGGGCTCGAGATCCAGCTCGCGCGCCTCGGTGACCCGCATCTCCTCGATCGGGAATCGAGCCTCCCACAGCGCACGGAACACCCGGACGAGATCGGCACTGACGTCCTCGTGCGCCAGCAGCTCCCCGGAGTGCCGCTCGCCGTCGAAGCCGCGATACGTGACGCGGACCCAGTCCAGCTGGCCCGCACCCACGGGGCACCCGGCCTTCCACGTGGATCGGTCGATGACCTCGGCCGGGGCCTGGTCGACGCGTGAGGCGAACCCTGCGCCAGGGAGCTGGGGAACGGAGTCGGGAAGGTTGAACCGGCGGACCCGCAGCTCGCGCGGGGTCGGCCGGACTTCGCCGAACCCGGTGTCGGTCACCGGCAAGGGCCTGGTGAACAGCCACCTCGGCGGAACGGTCCCAGGTTCTGCAGACGCAGATGTGGCCGTCGGCGCAGCTTCGGTGACAGCCGTCTCGGACGGCCGGGTGGCCGGTGCGTTCTCGGCGGCCGTGCAGCCGCCCAGGGCAAGGACGCCGGCGACCAGGACGAAGCGCCTCACGCCGTCAGCGTAGGTCAGGCTCTCGGATGAGCGAGCCGGTACGCCGCTCGCAGTCGCTCGTTGCTGACGTGCGTGTAGATCTGGGTGGTGCCGAGTGAGGCGTGCCCGAGGATCTCCTGGACGCTTCGCAGGTCGGCTCCTCCCTCCAGCAGGTGGGTGGCGGCGGTGTGGCGGAGCCCGTGCGGGCCGACGTCCGGTCCGCCCTCGACCGCGGCGAGGCGCTCATGCACGACCCGGCGGGCCATGCGCTGATCGAGCCGGCCGCCGCGCGCACCGACGAAGAGGGCCGCGCCGGACGCTTCCGTGACGAGGGCGGGACGGCCGTCGTCGAGCCACAGCGCCAGCGCATCGCCGGCCGGCGCCCCGAACGGCACGGCTCGCTCCTTGCGGCCCTTGCCGAACACCCGGGCGAGGCGGCGCTCCCGGTCGAGGTCGTCGACATCGAGGCCGCAGAGCTCCCCGACGCGGATGCCGGTGGCATAGAGCAGCTCGATCAGTGCCAGGTCACGTAGGCCGATCGGCCCGTCGTCGACGATGGCTGCCGTGGTCGCGTCGATCAGAGCACCGATGTCGTCGTGTCCGAGCACGGCGGGCAGCTCGCGCCGCGACTTCGGGCTGGCGAGCAGCGCCCCGGCATCAGTACGGGCCCGACCGGTGCGGTTCAGCCAGGCCGTGAACATCCTCGTGGACGTGGCCCGGCGGGCGAGCGTGGTGCGTGCCCGGCCGAGAGTCTGCTGAGTGGCCAGATGGCTGCGGAGGGAGCGCAGGGTGAGCTCCGCCGGATCGTCGATACCGAGCTTCATGGAGTGCTCGGCGAGACGGGTCAGGTCGGTGGCGTAGGCACGCACCGAGTGGGACGAAAGGTTCCGCTCCGCGCCGAGATGATGCTCGAAGTCGGCCAGAGCCGACGACCAGGCCTCGCTCAGGTCGCTCACCCTTCCACTGTGCGTCCGGCGCCGACCCCGACCAAGACGGCGCGCCGTGTCAGGACCATGCAGCACGGAGATCCCCGGGTCACGCCTCGACCGATCCGGTCTCCCAGCACAGTCGCACCACGCGAGTTACTTCGGCGATATCGGCCATCTCGCTGAGCCACGACGCTCGAGGCGGTAGTTTCCCTGCAAGCCCGCGCGCGAAGGAACTCCCATGGAGCACAATCCGCACTCTCCCTACGCCGACCATCCCGTCTCACGCCGTACGCTGCTGGGTGCAGCCGGCCTCGCGGCTGCTGCCACCGGGCTGTCCCTCGGACCCAGCGGACCCGCACTGGGTGCGACATCGAAGACCCGCGTCGCCATTCTGGGAGGTGGCATGGCCGGGCTCGCCGCCGCGCACGAGCTCGCCGAGCGCGGCTTCGACGTCACCGTCTACGAACGCAAGGAGCTCGGCGGAAAGGCACGCAGCATCCCGGTGGCCGATACCGCGGCGGGCGGGAGGCGCGACCTTCCCGGCGAGCACGGGTTCCGCTTCTTCCCCGGGTTCTACCACCACGTGCCCGACTCGATGCGCCGCATTCCGTTCGCCGGCAACGAGAACGGCGTCGGTGACAACCTCGTCGCCACGGACCTCTCGGACACGTGGTTCTACCGAGCCAACGGCCGTGCGGACGGCACGTTCTTCGGCGCAATACCCCACCCCGCCGGCGCCGTCACCCCGGGTGGGCTGCAGCGGATTCTCCGCGAGGAGATTCTCAAGCGCCAGATGGTCCAACCGCATGAGGCGGCGTTCTTCGTCAGCCGGCTCATGACGTTCCTCACCAGCTCTGACGAGCGCCGCTTCGGCCAGTGGGAGAAGGTCTCGTGGTGGGATTTCACTCGTGCCGAGAAGTTCTCGAAGGAGTACCAGCTCGTTCTGGCCAAGGCGTTGACCAGGTCACTCGTCGCGGCGAAGGCCGAGACGGCAAGCACCCGCACGATCGGCAACATGGCCGAGGCCTTCATCTACACCATCCTGGGCCGCGGCAACGACGGTGAGCCCGACCGCGTCCTGAACGGTCCGACCTCGGAGGTGTGGATCGATCCCTGGGTGACGCTTCTGCGGTCGCTCGGCGTCCAGTTCCGGGTCGGCTACACCGTCAAGGCACTCGAGACGTCGGGCGGGTCGGTCACCGGGGCTCGACTGCGTAGCGCATCGGGTGCCAGAACCACCATCGAAGCGGACTGGTTCGTCTGCGCGATGCCCGCAGAGAAAGCGCGCGAGCTCTGGAGCTCTGATGTGCTGGCCCTCGACCCGAAGCTCGAGCTGATGAACGACCTCGTCGTCGACTGGATGAACGGCATCCAGTTCTTCCTGCGTGAGGAGATCAAGCTGGGCCGCGGCCACGCCGCATTCGTCGACTCGCCGTGGGCGCTCACCGCTTTGACCCAGGCCCAGTTCTGGCGCGACGACTTCGCTGCGTCCTACGGCGACGGCACCGCCGTGGACTGCCTGTCGGTCGACGTCTCCAACTGGGAGGACCCCGGCATCCTGTATGGGAAGCCCGCCAACCGGTGCACGGCCGAGGAGGTCAGCAACGAGGTCTGGGCCCAGCTCAAAGCGCACCTGGAGGACAACGGCGAGTCGGTGCTACCCGATGGCGTCGTGCACTCGTGGTTCCTCGATCCGGCGATCGCCTGGAACCCCACCACCGGGAGGAACTCCAACGACGAGCCGTTGCTGATCAACACCGTCAATTCCTGGGACCTCCGCCCTGAGGCGAGTACGGCCATCCCCAACCTCTTCCTGGCCGGTGACTACGTTCGCACCGACATCGACCTCGCCACCATGGAAGGCGCCAACGAATCAGGTCGAGCGGCGGCCAACGCGATGCTGGACGCCGCGGACTCCACGGCCGAACGCGCCACGATGTACAAGCTGTATGACCCGCCGGAGTTCGAAGCCCTCAAGAAGGTGGACGCCCAGCAGTACCGACTCGGGCAGCGCAACGTGTTCGACGTCGGCGGCTGACCTCGACGTCGCGGCTCACGCGAGGTCGGCGCGACGCACAAGGAGCCAGCCGTCGCCGGCGCGCTCGGCAAGTCCCCGGCGGGCGAGCAGGGCGAGGGTCTTGGCGACCTCGTGCGGACCGAGATCGGCAGCCACGGCGACGTCTCGTGCGGACGTGCTGCCCTGCCAGCTCAGTGCATCCAGCGCCCGCTGCGCAGGCGCAGGAAGGTGGTCGTACTCGGTGGCGGGCTCGCCGGCCGCTTCGGGCTCGGCGGCACCGATGCCGGCCAGTTCGACGAGAACGTCGGGCCCGCCGGTGACCAGCACGGCCTTGCCATCGCGAACCGCCTGGTGCGTGCCGCCGGACTGCTGGGAGGTGACCGGGCCGGGTACCGCCATCGTGGGACGGCCCAGGCGATCGGCCCAGTGCAGCGTGTTGAGCGAACCACTGCGCCGCCGTGCCTCGACGACGACGGTGCCGCCGGCGAGAGCGGCGATGAGTCGATTGCGGGACAGGAAACGCGCCTTGGTGGGCACTTGTCCCGGCGGCTGCTCGCTGACGATCATCCCGGTCTCGGCGATCCGGCTGAGCAGAGCGGCGTGGGCGCGCGGGTAGTCGGTGGCGGCATCACAGGCCAGCACGGCGACCGTCGCTCGACCCATCGCCAGCGCCCCGCGGTGCGCACTCGCATCGATGCCGTACGCCGCTCCGCTCACCACCGTGACGCCGGCAGCTGCGGCGTCGGCGGCGATCTCGGATGCGGCCTCGGCGCCGTACGGCGTGCAGTCGCGGGCGCCGACCACGGCCACGCTCGCTGCACTCAGCTTCGCCAGATTGCCAGTGCCCCGAATCCACAGACCCAAGGGAGCTCCGGTGGCGCCGTGCAGCGGATCGGCGTGATCGAGGTCGTCCAGCCCGGACGGCCAGCTGCGGTCGCTCGGCACCACCCAGCGCAGACCCGCCGCTTCGGCCAGGCGTTCGGCCCGGGCCAGACGCCTGGTGAGACCTTGGGCCCGATGGGTCCACGACGCGGGCCACGGGTCAGCTGCCAGCTGCCGACCCGCGCAGATCGCATCGACCAGCTGCACCGGCGAATGAGCGCCCAGCAGGCCGGGCAGGCGAGGATCCCCAGGCTCGCACAGGATGCTCAACGCGAGCCTGGCGCGACGTTGCGGAGTCATGAAGCAGCCACCAGGTCGCGCAGCTCGTTTCCGAGGGGAGAACCACGACGCAGTGCCAGGGCGAGGTCGACGTCGTCGGCGTCGGGCACGCCGTGGGATCGGAGGTCGGCCACACTCCACGCGAGACGCAGCACCCGGTCGGCCGATCGGGCCGAGAGCTTCTGGGCCCGCAGCTGGCTGTCGAGCACAGCACGTCCGGTGTCGCTGACCGGCCACCGCTTGCGCAGCTCGACGCCGGGGACGTCGCTGTTGAGCAGCCACGACGTACCGCGATAGCGGGCCAGCTGGCGGTCGCGAGCCTCCGCGACGACCGCAGCGAGGTCGCTGGTGCTCCGGGGTTGGCCCAGCGCGTGGGCGAGCTCGGGACGGCTGGGCGCGGTGAGCACCCGATGGATGTCGATGCGGTCACGCACGGGCCCGGAGATGCGATCGCGGTATCGCCGCCTCATCAGCGGGGTGCATTCACACTGCTCGGCCACGGTGCCTCCCTGCCCGCACGGACACGGGTTGGCCGCGAGCACCAGCTGGAATCGCGCCGGGAAGACCGCTGTCTGTGTGGCCCGGGACACCACGACGTGGCCGCTCTCCAGCGGTTGGCGCAGGGCGTCGAGGACGTTGGACGCGAACTCGGGCGCCTCGTCGAGGAACAGGACGCCGCGATGGGCCAGCGACAGTGCACCGGGCCGGATGCTGCGGCTGCCACCGCCCACGATGGCCACCGCGCTCGCCGTGTGGTGCGGGTCGATGAACGGAGGTCGTCTGATCAACGGGGCGTCGGCCGACAGCGTGCCGGCCAGCGAGTGGACGGCGCTGACCTCCAGCGCGTCGCCGTGCGGAAGATCGGGCAGCAGGCCGGGCAGCCGGTGAGCCAGCATCGTCTTGCCGATGCCGGGTGGCCCGACCATGAACAGGTGATGCCCACCGGCCGCAGCGACGACCAGGGCTGTGCGTGACTCCTCCTGGCCGGCCACGTCGGCGACGTCGAGCGCCCCGAGCCGCTCGGTGCCACCCCAGGCCAGCCCGCCGACATCGTCGAGCGGCGGCACCGGCGGGTCGTCCGGTTCCTCCTCGCCGACGAGCATCGCGACGGTCTGGCGCAGTGAACGCACGCCCATGACCGCAACCCCCGGCACCAGTCGCGCCTCGGCCACGTTGGACTCCGGCACCACGATGCGCTCGAACCCCGCTTCGGCGGCGGCCATGGTGGCCGGAAGGACGCCACGCACCGCCCTCAGCCGGCCGTCGAGAGCCAGCTCGCCGAGAAAGACCACGTCGGCCAGCGGCTCGGACGGCACCAGCCGTTTGGCCGCGAACACCGCCAGCGCGATCGCGAGGTCGTAGTGCGAACCACTCTTGGGCAGCGTGGACGGCGCCAGGTTGATCGTGACGCGCTGATCGGGCCACGAGGTGCCCGAGTTGACCACCGCGGCGCGGACACGGTCGCGAGCCTCGTTGACGATCGTGTCGGCGAGGCCGACGACGACCGTTGCGGGCATGCCGCTGCTGATGTCGACCTCGACCTCGACCGGACGTCCGGCGAGCCCGTCGAGCGTCACCGCATGAGTGGCCGCCATCAGGCGACCCCGGACACGCGCTCGACGTGCGGCGCGCCTCGCGGCGGCACGATGACTGACACGACGTCGATGCGCACCGCCTGCGGCTCGACGCCGTGGACCTCGAGCCAGTGCGCCGCGAGGCGCCGCAGCCGGGTGGCCTTGCGTCCGACCACGGCCTCGACCGGCGTGCCGTGCGTCGACCCGGTGCGGGTCTTGACCTCGCAGATGACCAAGGTGGCGCCGTCACGCGCGACCAGGTCGATCTCGCCGAACCGGCACCGCCAGTTGCGGGCCAGCACGACCATGCCGAGCGACTGCAGGTGGTCGGCGGCCACCCGCTCGCCGTAGCGGCCGAGGGCCCGGTTGCGCTCGTAGGTCATGCGCCAAGACTCGTCGGCGCTGGTCAGAGTGGACAGCGTGAGCCCCCGGGCTGTGGAGATCATCGGGAACGCCGATCGAGTGTGGACGGTAGGGCGCGCCCGATAGCCTCGGCGCATGTTCCGACGGACGGACGCGGCGATCAGCCCGACGGCGCTGTACACCGGCACCGTCTGGCTCCGCCACGGCCTGTCCCACCCGGTCTTCGCGACGTCCACCGGCCAGGCCATGTGGGCGGGGCTGGCCGGGCCTCGTCGAGTGGTCGAGCTGCTCGGTGGACCACACTTCGACGCGTTGCTGCTTGCTCGTCATCACGCGATCGACACGCTGCTCGAGCAGGCGATCGAGGCGGGCGAGGTCACGCAGGTGGTCGAGCTCGCAGCCGGACTCTCGCCGCGCGGCTGGCGGTTCGCGTCACGCCACGGGCCGGACCTCACCTACGTCGAGACCGACCTGCCGGACATGGCTCGCCGCAAGGCCGACCTTCTCGGGCGCGCCGGGCTCATGGGCCCTGGCCACCGCGTCCAGGCGGTCGACGCGTTTCACCCGGAATCGCTGCGCGCCCTGGCCGGCGATCTCGACCCCGACCGGGGAACCGCGGTCATCACCGAAGGCCTCATCAACTACTTCCCGACGGCCGACGTGCTGACGCTCTGGCACTCGATCGCCGAGAGCCTGCACCGGTTCCCTCGGGGTTTGTACCTCTCCGACATCCACCTGGGGGAGTCGGCGGATGCGGTGACGGCGACGGCCAAGGCCCTCATCACGGCCTTCGTCCGCGGAAGCGTCTACCTCCACTTCGCCGACGAGCACGATGCCGCGCTGGCCCTGGCGGACGCCGGGTTCGACGACGCCGAGCTGCTGCGGCCGAGCTCGTTCGACGCGGAGCCGAGCCGCAAGCCCGGCGTCGACCGCAACCTCATCGTCAGGGCGCGGACGGCAGCTTGACGTCGGAGTCCTGCAGCTCCTCGACGTTGACGTCCTTGAAGGTGAGCACCTTGACGTTCTTGGCGAATCGCGCCGGCCGGTAGATGTCCCAGACCCAGGCGTCGGTGAGAGTGACCTCGAAGTACGCGTCGCCGGTCTCCGATCGCACCTTCACGTCGACCGCGTTGCAGAGGTAGAACCGGCGGTCGGTCTCGACGACGTACTTGAAGATGCCGACCACGTCGCGGTACTCGCGGTAGAGCGCGAGCTCCATGTCGGACTCGTAGCGTTCGAGGTCTTCAGAGCTCATCGGTTCGACCTTCCCCATTCCTTCCCAGCACTGCGGCGCGGACGTTGATGAAAGACAGCCGATGCTCGGCGCAGGGTCCGTGCTCGCGGAGCCTGGCATCGTGCAGGTCGGTGACGTAGCCCTTGTGCGTGGCGAAGTCGTAGCCCGGGTAACGGTCGTGCAGCTGCACCATCAGCCGGTCGCGGGTCACCTTGGCGATCACCGAGGCCGCGGCGATCGAGCCGGCCACCTGATCGCCCTTCCAGACCGCCAGGCCCGGAACGCCGAGCCCGTCGACCGGAAACCCATCGGTGAGCACGTAACCGGGTCGCACCTCCAGGCGGGCGAGCGCCCGGCGCAGTGCGGCGATGTTGGCGCGATGCAGACCGATGCGATCGCAGTCGGGAGCCTCGATGACGACGACCGCCAGGTCGACGGCCCGCTCGCAGATGAGGTCGTAGCACGCCTCGCGCCTCTTCTCCGTGAGCAGCTTGGAATCGGCCAGGCCGGGAATGGGCCGGTCGAGCACGACGGCCGCGGCCACCAGCGGTCCGGCGCAGGCGCCGCGTCCGGCCTCGTCGACACCGGCCACGGGGTGCAGGCCACGTTTGGCCAGCGCCCGCTCATAGCCGTACAGTCCGGCGTCCCGCCGGACCGTGGTGCCTGAGGCGAACGAGGTCATGGCCCAGTCTCTCAGCGGTCCTGGACGGCGTCGAATGTCTGGTCGGTGCCGTCCATGAAGCCGAACCGGGACAGTGGCCAGACGCGGAGCCAGGCCTTGCCGACGACCGCCTTCTCGTCGATGAAGCCGCCGCCGGGATCACCCATGTGCATCCGCGAGTCGGCGGAGTTGCCACGGTTGTCGCCCATGACCCACAGGTGGTCCTTGGGCACGACGACGTCGAACGTCTGGTTGGCGTTCACGGACTCATCGAGCAGGTACGGCTCGTCCAGCGGAGTGCCGTTGACCGTGATGTGTCCGGAGCTGTCGCAGCACTTGACCGCGTCGCCACCGATGCCGACCACGCGCTTGATGAGGTGGCCACCGGTCGGGAACAGCCCGACGACCTCGAGCCCACGCTGGACGGGGTTGCTCGCCTGCCGCGACTCCGCCGCGTTCAGCCAGCCACCGGGATCGTCGAACACGACGATGTCACCACGGCCGGGCTCCCCGCCCCAGTAGGAGACCTTCTGGACCAGGATCTTGTCGTCGACGAGCATCGTGGGCTCCATCGACTCCGACGGGATGTAGAACGCCTGGAGGAAGAACGCCTTGACCACGACGGCCATCACCATGGCCGTGACCACCAGAAGGACCGACTCCTGCCAGACCGGCAGCTGCCGCTTCTCGGTGTCGCTCACCAGAGGAGCCTAGCCAGTGACCGCAACGGGACGGCAGCGCACACTCCGGGGCCCCGATCAGTCTTCGCGCTTTTCCTTGATCTTGGCGGCCTTGCCGCGGAGGTTGCGCAGGTAGTAGAGCTTGGCCCGGCGGACGTCACCGCGCGTCGCGACCTCGATCTTGTCGATGATCGGGGTGTGCAGCGGGAACGTGCGCTCGACACCGACGCCGAAGCTGACCTTGCGGACCGTGAACGTGCGTCCGACGCCGGATCCCTGCAGCTTGATGCAGACACCCTGGAACACCTGGACACGAGAGCGGTTGCCCTCGACGACCTTGACGTGCACCTTGAGCGTGTCGCCCGCCCGGAACTCCGGAAGGTCGTCGCGCAGTGATGCGCTCGCCACCTCGTCGACAACGTTGGACATGATCTGCTCCTCGCCGGTGCCACAGGTCACCCACGGATGTTCATGTGTGGAAGGTCTCGGCGCTCGATGGTGGTTCCCCTGCGGCAGAACCGTCCTGCGCCGAGGATCCATCTTGCCACACCGGCCCGGGGCGGACGAAATCGTGTGCGCTCAGGGCAGGAGGTCTGGCCGGCGGTCGGCGGTGCGGGCTCGGGCCTGGGCGAGACGCCAGGCGGCGATCTGCTCGTGATGGCCGGAGAGCAGGACGTCGGGGACGTCGAGACCGCGCCACGAGGCCGGTTTCGTGTACACGGGGTACTCCAACAGCCCGCCCAAAGATGACCCCGAGGATGACACAGTGCCGTGGCTCTCCTCGGTGAGCGACGCCGGGTTGCCCATGAACCCCGGGAGCAGGCGCACGACGGCCTCGATGATCGCGAGCGCCGCCACCTCACCCCCGTTGAGCACGAAGTCGCCGAGCGAGATCTCCTCCACCCGCCACCGGGTTGCGGCGTGATCGAGCACACGCTGGTCGATGCCCTCATAGCGTCCGCAGGCGAACACGAGATGTTGTTCGGCGCTCAGCCGTTCGGCCGCGTCCTGGCTGAAGGGTGTGCCGGCAGGAGTCGGCACGATGACGACGCAATCGTCGGTGGCCACCGCGTCCAGGGCCTCACCCCACGGTTCGGGACGCATCACCATGCCGGCGCCACCGCCGTACGGGGTGTCGTCGACGGTGCGGTGGGTGTCGTGGGTCCAGTCGCGGAGGTCGTGGGTGGTGACCTCGAGCAGGCCGCCCTGCTGGGCGCGCCCAGGCAGCGACAGCGACAGCGGGTCGAGGTAGTCGGGGAAGATGGTGATGACGTCGATGCGCATCAGCCCGTTCCCCCACTGTCGACGGCCTCCGCGGCGTCGGGGTCGAGCAGACCGGGCACGTCGGCCAGGCGCACGAAGCCTGCACTGAGGTCGACGGTCGGCACGAGCGCGGACACGAACGGCACGAGCACCTCGCGTCCGTCGGCGTCGACGACGAGGGTGTCCTGGTGCGGGAGGTGCACGACCGACGTCACCGTGCCCACCGCGGCGTCATCGGCAGCTCGGGCTTGCAGACCGATGAGCTGGTGGTCGTAGAACTCCTCCGGGTCGTCCGGACGCTCCGCCTCGTCGACCTCCGCCTCGAGGATGCTCCCGTGCAGCTGCTCGGCGGCCGTGCGGTCGGCGACCTCCCGAAAGGCCACCAGCAACCGTCCGGAGTGATGACGGCTCGACGCCACGATGAGGGGCCGGCCGCCGCCGCAGAAGACCGTCGACCCGGGCGCGAACCTGCGTTCGGGCTCGTCGGTGCGGATCTCGACGTTCAGCTCGCCGCGGATGCCATGGGCGCGACCGATGCGGCCGACGACGACCAGCATCGTTAGCGCTGCCGGTCGACGTCCACGAAGTCGATGCGGGTTCCACCGGAGCCGTCGATCGCGCCGGCGACCTTGCGGATGGCCGTGGCGGTGCGGCCCTGACGGCCGATCACCTTGCCGAGGTCGTCGGGGTTGACCCGGACCTCGAACAGCTCACCACGACGCGTCTGCTTGGCCCGCACGTCGACGTCCTCGGGGTGATCGACGATGCCCGCCACGAGGTGCTCGATGACCTCGACGATGGGCGCGGCCACGATCAGGCCTCAGCCTTCTCGTCGCTCGTGGACTCCTCGGACGGGGTCTCGTCAGCCTTTGGCGCGTCGGCTGGGGTCTCCTCGGCCTTCGGCTCCTCGGCCGGGGTCTCCTCGGCCTTCGGCTCCTCGGCCGGGGTCTCCTCGGCCGTCGCTTCCCCGGGCTTGGCCTCCTCTTCGGGAGTCTCCTCGGCCTTCGGCTCGTCAGCAGGCTTCTCGGCCTTCGCCTTCTTCTCGGCCTTGGGCTTCTTCTCGGCCTCCGGCTCGTCCGAGGACTTCTCCTCGGCCTTGGCAGCGCTCTTCTTGGCCGCGGACTTCTTGGCGGCCTTCGGCTCGGCGTGGATGTCCTTGAGGGCGGCGTCGAACAGAGCGGCCTTGTCGGCCTTGGGCTCGGGGTCCTTGACGCTGGCCTGGCCACCGATGTCGCCGGTGAGCTTCAGGATCGCGGCCACGGCCTCGGTGGGCTGGGCGCCGACACCGAGCCAATACTGGGCCCGCTCGGACTCGACCCGGATCGTCGACGGCTCGGTCTTGGGGTTGTAGGTGCCGATCTCCTCGATCACGCGACCGTCGCGCTTGGTGCGCGAGTCGGCGACGACGATGCGGTAGAAGGGCGTGCGGATCTTGCCGATGCGCTTCAGGCGAATCTTGACTGCCACGAGTGTGGTGTCTCCTTGGATCAGTGGTGGTGACGTGCCGGGCTGGGTGGGGACGCAGCCGGCGAAGCCAGTGGGGCCGGGCGGTGCGGGTGAGAGGGCCCTCACGCGTCCGGACGCAATGGGTCATTCTGCCAGAACGCCCGGTGGCGGCCAAACCCGGTCACGCCGACCGAATCAAAACAATCCGTGCCGTCCGGCGCCCTCGACGAAGCGCTCGGCTCCGACGACTCCCTCGGCCATGACAACCGGCACGCCGGCCGCACCCTCGCTGCGCAGGGCTGCGTCGAGCGGGAGGTCCCACTGGCGGTAGCTGGAGTCGCGGTCGGCGCGAAGACACATCTGCGGGAAGGCAGCGATCTGCTCGGCGAGGTCGTGTGCGGCGGTGAGCGACTCCCCCACCGGAACGACACGATTGGCCAGTCCCATCTGCAGGGCCTCGTGGGCGTCGACCGGACGACCGGTGAGGATCATGTCGAGCGCCCGCCCGTGACCGACGATGCGCGGGAGCCGCACGGTGCCGCCGTCGATCAACGGGACGCCCCACCGGCGGCAGAACACGCCGAAGACCGCATCCTCCTCGACGACCCGCAGGTCGGCAAGGAGCGCGAGCTCGAGCCCTCCGGCCACAGCATGCCCGGCGACCGCCGCGATGACCGGCTTCGACAGCGCCATCCGGCTCGGCCCCATCGGACCGTCACCCAGGCCCATCGGGTCGAGCTCGTGGCGCCGTGACTCGTCATGGACGGACGTGAGGTCGGCACCCGCGCAGAACGTGCCGCCCGCCCCGTGCAGCACCGCGATGGCGAGGTCGTCGTCCTCCTCGAACGCGACGAAGGCGTCGCGCAGCTCCGAGGCCATCGGCCCGTCGACCGCGTTGCGGCGCTCGGGCCGGTCGAGGGTGATGGTGCAGACGGCCTCATCGACGTCGAACCGAACCGATTCCATGACGTCCATTCAACCGGTCGTGGTCAACGGCTCCGCAGGGACCCGCGTTCCCGTCAGGGCTCCGAGGATGCCGCTGGCCACTGCGCCCGCGGCGAAGTACAGGCACGGCAGCCACGGGGCGACCCCGCCGAGCGCGTCGGAATCGCTGGCGTAGTGTGCCGCGCCCGACGCCACGACCCCCATCTCGGCAACGGGACCAAGGATGGCAGCACCGACCGCCACCGCCAGAGATCGGGACGTCGGATCCCACCAGGCCCACACCGCAACGGCGATGGCACCGCACAGCACCACGGCGACCGTCGTGGGCTGGCCGCGCAGAGTCGCGGTCAACGCGTAGAGGGCAAGAACGACCGCGGCGCCGATGACGACGTCGACGCGGGTCCGGGCGTGGGACGGCAGGTCGAGCCGTCGGCCGGTCTCGGCCGCAGCGAGGACCGCGAGGCCGACCACGAACGGGAACCAGATCGCACTGTTCCACAGCGTCGGGACGCCATCCCAGTCGTACGCGGTCGTGCCGGACGCGACATGGCACGCGTCACCGGCCAGGCCGATGCCGAAGCCGAGCAGGAAGACCACCAGTCGAGGCATCCCAGCAGGCTATACCGGCCCCCGTCGCCCTCACATCAGGTCGCGCAGCTCCTTGGGCAGCTCGAACTCCCTGTCCGCGTCCTGGTCGAAGCCGAACGCGCCTGCCCCGTCGGCGGAGCCGACAGATCGAGCAGAGTCAGCGCCCGCGGACTCCCGCGCGGCAGCGGCCTTCTCCTCGGCGGCCCGCTTGGCCGGGTTGCCCGAGCGACGTTTGCCCTTCTTCTGCTGCGCCTTTCCCTGGGGCCTCTGGCGGGCACCGGCACGCTTGCCGGCGCCGGGTAGACCCGGCATGCCAGCCATGCCGGGCATCCCGGGCATGCCGCCGCCCTTGGCCATCTGCTGCATCATCTTGCGCGCCTCGAAGAAGCGGTCGACGAGCTGGTTGACGTCGCGCACCTCGGTGCCGGAGCCGCGGGCGATGCGGGACCGGCGCGATCCGTCGATCATCTTCGGGTCATCGCGCTCGGCCGGCGTCATCGACAAGATGATCGCCTTGATCCGGTCGACCTCGCGCTCGTCGAAGCTCTCCAGCTGCTCCTTGAACTGGCCCATGCCCGGGAGCATGCCCATGATCTTGGACATCGAGCCCATCTTGGCCATGGCTTCGATCTGCTTGAGGAAGTCGTGGAGGGTGAACGAGCCACCCATGAGCTTCTCGGCGTCCTTCGCGGCCTGCTCGGCGTCGAAGGCCTTCTCGGCCTGCTCGATGAACGTGAGCATGTCGCCCATGTCGAGGATGCGCGACGCCATGCGATCGGGGTGGAACGCGTCGAAGTCGGTGAGCTTCTCGCCGGTCGACGCGAACATGATCGGCCGGCCGGTGACCGAGCGGACCGACAGTGCAGCGCCGCCGCGGGCGTCACCGTCCAGCTTGGTGAGCACGACTCCGGTGAAGTCGACGCCCTCGAGGAAGGCCTCCGCGGTCTGCACGGCGTCCTGGCCGATCATCGCGTCGATGACGAACAGGACCTCGTCCGGGTCGACGGCATCGCGGATGTCGGAGGCCTGCTGCATCAGCTCGGCGTCGATGCCGAGACGGCCGGCCGTGTCGACGACGACGACGTCGTGCAGGGAGCGGCGAGCCTCGTCGATCGCGTCGCGGGCGACCTTCACCGGGTCGCCGATACCGTTCCCCGGTTCGGGCGCGAAGACCGTGACGCCGGCCTGCTCGCCCACCACCTGCAGCTGGGTGACGGCGTTCGGCCGTTGGAGGTCGGCCGCGACCAGCATCGGGCTCTTGCCCTGCTCGCGCAGCCAGCGTCCGAGCTTCGCGGCGAGCGTGGTCTTGCCGGACCCCTGCAGGCCGGCCAGCATGATGACGGTCGGCGGGTTCTTGGCGAACTGGATGCGTCGCGTCTCGCCGCCGAGGATGCCGACGAGCTCCTCGTTGACGATCTTGATGACCTGCTGGGCCGGGTTGAGCGCTCCGCTCACCTCGGCGCTGAGCGCACGCTCCTTGACGCGGTCGATGAAGTCGCGCACCACGGCGACCGCGACGTCGGCGTCGAGGAGGGCGACCCGGATCTCGCGGGCCGTCGCGTCGATGTCGGCCTCGGACAGACGACCCTTGCCACGGAGGTTCTTGAACGCGGACTGCAGGCGGTCTTGCAGGGTGTCGAACATGGGCTCGCAGGATCCTCGGCTGTCGGTCGGACGACGGTGTCAATCGATTGGGCCAGCCTAACCGGCGGTCGCACAGGTCACGTCAGGGCCGCTGCGACGGCCTCCCGCATCCGCTCGGCGGCGACATCGGGAAGTGGCCTGCCATCCACATCCACGACATAGAAGACGTCGCGCGCCTCGGCACCATACGTGGACAGGTGGGCCGAGCGGATGGAGTGGCCCAGCCCGGAGATGGCATCGCACACCGTCCAGACGAGGCCCCGCCGGTCGTGGGCGCGGACCTCGAGCAGGGTGGCGGTCTCCGAACGCTGAGGCAACACGGCGACCCGGGCCGGGACGTCGTCCTGGGCCGGGTCGAGGGCGAGACGATGGGCGAGATCCATCTCGCCGGCAAGCACGGGACGCACCCGCTCACGCACCTTGGTGGCGTCCACGTCGGGACGCGTGACCTCCCACAGCGAGACCGCGGCCTCACCGGCGGTGGCGGTACGAGCCGACCGGATCTCCAGGCCGAGCAGCGCCAGTCCCCCGGCGATGCCGGCCATCACGCCGGGCCGGTCGCGGGTCACGAACGTCAGGAGCGAGCCGCCCCGGTGGTTCTCGACCTCCAGCTCGAGAGCGTCGGGCTCGAGCGTCCCGACGTCCGGCATCTTCACTGTCGACGGCCACCCCTCGTAGGACTCGGGATCCGGGCTGGCGACTCCCTCGGCGAGGACCTCGTGCACCTTGGCCACCAGGCCCAACACGAGTCCTCGACGCCACGATGACCACGCGGTCGGTCCGGTGGCGCGGGCGTCGGCCTGGGTGAGCGCGGCCAGGAGGTCCAGGAACGCCGGCGTCTCCACGATGTCCGCGATGTTCGCCGCGGTGGACGGATCCTCGATGTCACGCCTCGTCGCGATGTTGGGCAGCAAGAGGTGCCAGCGGACGAGCCGGCCGATCGTGCGGGCATCCGCGGCATCGAACCCCCAGCGCTGCGCGATGTCGACCGCCATGGCGTCGCCCACCTCGCTGTGGTCGCCGGGCCGACCCTTGCCGATGTCGTGCAGCAGCGCCCCCACGGCCAGCAGGTCGGGGCGATCCACTCCCCGAAGGACCTCGGCGGCCTTGACGCACGTCTCGATGCTGTGCCGGTCGACGGTGTAGCGATGCACGGGCGAGGACGATCCACGCAGACGGATGTCCGCCCACTCCGGCAACCAGTGATCGATCACGCCGGCGTAGTCGAGCTCGTCCCACACCGGCACCAGGCTCGGGCCCGAGGTGAGCAGGTCGACCAGCGCCCAGGTGGCACTGTCCGGCCACGGGACCGGGAGCTCGCCCAGCGTTGCCGCGAGATGCGAGGCGGTGCGCGAACCGAGGGGCAGCCCGGCCCGCGCCGCCACGGCTGCCGCTCGCAGGGCGACCTCCGGGTCGTCGCCGGGATCGGCGTCCCGCATGACGACGACCTCGTCGTCGATCCGCCCGACTCCGTCGGCAAGCGGGGCGATCGCGGGCCCGGACGTGGTGACCGTGGTGCGTCGAGCCTCCAGGACGTCGTCGACGCGTCGCCACGCGAGAGCGGCGAGGTGGGCCAGGCGGCGGCCGATGTTGCGGGTGCTCAGCTCGAGCTCCTCGGGCTCGCGGTCGAGGAACCGGGCGGCGTCGACGATGTGGTCGGGGTCGAGCCTCTCCAGCCGCCGCCCGGACACCTCGTGCAGGGCGTCCCGGACGTCGAGCAACGCCGATCGCAGGCTCTCGGACTCTCCATGCGGCACGTCGACCAGCCAGGTCGCGACGAGGGCCCGCATCATCACGCCGTCGCGGAGTCCCCCACCGGACTCCTTCAGGTCGGGCACCGCGGAGTGCGCCAGCCAGCCGGCCCGCTCGATGCGGGCGTCACGGGCCAGACGCACCTCGGCCAGGCGTCGTCGGGCGTCGCGGCGCCAGTCGGCCAGCACCTCCGAACGCAGGGCGAGCACCAGACCGGCATCTCCGGCCACCGTTCGGGCATCGAGCATGCCCGTTGCGGCGCGGTGGTCGTGGATGGCCGCCTCCCGCATCTGCCGGGTGTCGCGCACCGAGTGGTCGAGGGCGACGCCCCGGTCCCACAGCGGGTACCAGATCGCCTCGGCGACCTCTCGCACGCGCTCCTCGGGCACCGCGGGGTCGTGCAACAGGACGACGTCGAGGTCGCTGGCCGGCGACAGCTCGGACCGGCCGTACCCGCCGACGGCGACGAGCGCGAGCCCTTGACCCTCCCGCGGGTCGTCGCCGGAACCCACGGTTTCGGTGAACAGACCCCGCAGCAGCCTGTCGTTCTCCAGCGCGCGTTCGTTGCGCCGCTGCGCGAGAGAGAGGCTCGGATCCACCTAGAGCGCGGACTCGTCGGTCTCGCCGGTACGCACGCGCACGACCGAATCGACCGGGACGACCCACACCTTGCCGTCGCCGATCTTGCCCGTGCGGGCGGCTGACGCGATGGTGGCGACGACCGACTCGGCGTCGGCGTCGTCGACGACGACCTCGAAGCGGATCTTGGGCACCAGCGTCACCTCGTACTCGGCTCCGCGGTAGACCTCGGTGTGGCCCTTCTGCTGGCCGTGCCCGCTGGCCTCGGTGACGGTCATGCCGGCGATGCCGGTGGCCCCGAGTGCCTCGCGGACGTCTTCCCACTTGTGCGGCTTGATGACCGCGGTCACGAGCTTCATGTCATGCTCCCGTCGTGAAGGATGAACCGCCGCCGATGTTGTCGTAGGCCGTCTCCAGGTGCTCGGCCTGGTCGATGCCGGAGACCTCGGTCTCTTCGTCGACGCGGAATCCGATGGTCATGTCGATCAACCTAGCGATGACGTACGTCACCGCGAACGCGAAGACCATGACGGCGACCACCGCCACGATCTGCTTGCCCAGCTGTTCGAGACCGCCCCCGTAGAGCAAGCCGGCCGAACCGAAGCCGAGGTTGTCGACGTTCGCCTGGGTCGCCATGAGACCGATCATCACCATGCCGACGACACCGCCGACGAAGTGGACGCCCACGACGTCGAGCGAGTCGTCGTACCCGAGCCGGTACTTGACGCCGATGGCCCACGCACACACGGCGCCGGCCACGAGGCCCACGACCAGCGACCCGAGCGGGGACACGGTGCCGCACGACGGCGTGGCCGCCACCAGCCCGGCGATCGCGCCGGACGCGGCTCCGAAGCTGGTGGCCCGCTTGTCACGCACGAGCTCCACGGCCATCCAGCCCAGCATCGCGGCCGTGGCCGTGCCAGTGGTGTTGATGAGCGCCAAGGCCGCCGTGCCGTTCGCTGCGAGTGCAGAGCCGGCGTTGAACCCGTACCAGCCGAACCACAGGAGCCCCGCGCCCAGCAGGACCGCCGGGAGATTGTGCGGCCGGAACGGCTCCTTCCGCCAGCCGACGCGGCGGCCGACGATGAGAGCAAGAGCGAGAGCCGACATGCCGGAGTTCACCTCGACCGCCGTTCCACCGGCGAAGTCGAAGGCTCCCAGCTGGTTCGCGATCCACCCACCCTTCGTGGTGTCGCCGTCGAAGGCGAAGACCCAGTGGGCGATCGGCACGTAGACGAACGTCACCCACAGCGGGACGAAGATCATCCAGGCCGAGAACTTGGCCCGGTCGGCGATCGCTCCGGCAACCAGGCCGATCGTGACGACGCAGAACAACATCTGGAAGACGACGAAGACGTACGTCGGATGCGTGCCGGACAGGGTCTCCAGGGTGATGTCCTTCAGGCCGAGGAACTCCCCGCCGCCGAGCAGTCCTCCCCCGATGTCGTCACCGAACGCTCCGGAATAGCCCCAGAGGAACCAGACGACCGTCGTGATCGCCAGCGCGTACATCACCATCATCATGATGTTGAGGACGCTTTTCGCGCGGACCATGCCGCCGTAGAAGAAGGCCAGGCCGGGGACCATCAGCATCACGAGCGCGGTCGAGGCCAGCATCCATGCGGTATCGCCGGTGTCCATGGGACCTCCAGGTGTCGATGGTGCGACCGGAGACTACCGGAGAACGACGACGATGCGCACCGGGTGATCCCGGTGCGCATCGTCGGTGGGTGTTTCAGATGGCGGACTCGTCGGTCTCGCCGGTGCGGACCCGCACCACCGATTCGACCGGAACGACCCAGACCTTGCCGTCACCGATCTTGCCGGTCTGGGCGGCGCCGCTGATGGTCGAGACGACCGACTCGACGTCGCCGTCGTCGACGACCACCTCGAGACGGATCTTCGGCACCAGGGACACGTCGTACTCCGCGCCGCGGTAGACCTCGGTGTGGCCCTTCTGCTGGCCGTACCCGCTGGCCTCGGTGACCGTCATGCCGGCCACTCCGGATGCAGCGAGCGCCTCGCGGACGTCCTCCCACTTGTGCGGCTTGATGACCGCTGTCACGAGCTTCATCGATCAGACTCCCATCGGCTGGTGTGAGCTGCCGGCGGTGCCGACATAGTCGTACGCGGTCTCGCCGTGTTCGGCGAAGTCGATGCCGTTGACCTCGTCTTCTTCGTCGACGCGCCAACCCATCGTGGCCTTGAGCGCGAGGCCGACGATCGCCGTGGCGATGCCGGACCAGAGGATCGCGAACAGGGCAACCGCCGTCTGGACGACCAGCTGCTTGTAGTCGTGACCGTAGAACAGGCCGGTCGCCGTGCCGAAGAAGCCGATGCCGATCGTGCCGACGAGGCCGCCGACCAGGTGGACACCGACGACGTCGAGCGAGTCGTCCAGGCCGAACCTGTACTTCAGCCCGACTGCGAGCGCGCACAGGATGCCGGCCACGGCCCCGAGACCGATCGACCCGACCGGGCTGAGCGAGCCACACGCCGGGGTGATGGCGACGAGACCCGCCACGACGCCTGACGCGGCGCCGAGGCCCGTGCCCTTGCCGTGCTTGATCCGCTCCACCAGGAGCCAGCCGAGCATCGCGGCCGCGGTGGCCACGAACGTGTTGACCCAGACCAGCCCGGTCTCACCGACGAAGTTCGCGGCGAAGTCGACGCTGTTCTGGAAGAAGTCGGCCTCCTCGCCCGCGACGCCCTGGGTGGCGACCGGAACGATCGAGCCCACGTTGAACCCGAACCACCCGAACCACAGGAGACCGGCACCGAGCATCGTGAACGGCACGTTGTGCGGACGCAGCGGCTCCTTGCCGAACCCCTTGCGGATGCCGAGGATGAGCGCGAGCACCAGGCCGGCGACACCGGCATTGATGTGGACGACCGTTCCGCCCGCGTAGTCGATCGGGGCGATCTTGGCGGCACCGTCGGCCACACCGAAGATGATGGCCGCGAGGCCGTCCTCGATCGGGCCGAGGAAGCCGTGGCCGCTCCAGACCATGTGCGCCAGCGGGAAGTACGACAGCGTGACCCAGAACGGCAGGAACACCATCCAGGTCGAGAACTTCGCCCGGTCGGCGATGGCACCGCTGATCAGCGCCGCGGTGATCACCGCGAAGGTCAGCTGGAACCCGACGAAGACGTAGCTGCTGGGATCGATGTCGACGAGTCCGAACAGCTCGAACGGGTTGTTGAACAAGGTGGCGACGTCCTGCTCGGCATCGAAGGTGCCGAACGACATCGACCAGCCCCAGAGCACGTACACGACGCCGACGACGCCGATCGCTCCGAACGACATCATCATCATGTTGAGCACTGACTTCGAACGCGTCATCCCGCCGTAGAAGAACGCCAGTCCTGGCGTCATCAAGAGCACGAGCGACGCGGAAGCCAGCATCCAGGCGGCATAGCCGGTATCCATGGAACCTCCAGATCGTGGACACGGGCAGGCTGGGAGCCCACCCTTCGCCCGTCAGCATGCTGTCGAGTCGTTTCGTCTCGCCGCCGCCCTTGTTGCGACCACGTCACGAAACCCCATGTTCTGTAAACACGGTGTTACGCCGGTCTGGCGCAGCCGGTGATCCGAGGTCTACCGTCGTGGTGCGGGGGTGGAAAGGATCTGCTCATGGCTGACACCTCATCTCCCGGTCAAGCCGGGACGACTTCCTCCCGGGCCAATCTCTCCCTTGGGCTGGGCATCGCGACGATCGCCGGCTTCGTCCTCGCGGCCCTCGTCGTCGGCAGCGACGACGAGCCCGGGTGGTTGTGGCTGATCTCACCGGTGCTCGGGCTCGGCGCCGTTGCTGCCGGGTTCGCGGCACGAGAGGGTGGCCGGTTTCCCGTCCGCGCCATCGTCGGCCTGGTGATCGGGGCAATCTCCATCCTGAACCTGATCGGGTGGACGATCGCGGGCATCGCTGGGTAGAGCACAACAGCTTCTAGTCCAGGAGTGCGTCGACGAAGTCCTCCGGGTCGAACGGGGCGAGGTCGTCGGCGCCCTCGCCGAGGCCTACGAACTTCACCGGCACACCGAGCTCGCGTTGAACGGCGACGACGATGCCGCCCTTGGCGGTGCCGTCGAGCTTGGTGAGCACAATGCCGGTGACATCGACGACCTCGCCGAAGACCCGGGCCTGGGCGAGTCCGTTCTGCCCGGTGGTGGCGTCGATGACCAGCAGCACCTCGGTGACCGGGGCCTGCTTCTCGACGACTCTCTTCACCTTGCCGAGCTCGTCCATCAAGCCGGCCTTCGTGTGCAGCCGGCCCGCGGTGTCGACCAGGACGACGTCGGTTTCGTCCTCGATGGCCTTCTGCACGGACTCGAAGCCCACGCTGGCAGGGTCGCCTCCCTCGGGACCGCGGACGGTGTGGACGCCGACCCGCTCACCCCAGGTCTGCAACTGGTCCGCTGCGGCGGCGCGGAACGTATCGGCGGCGCCGAGTACCACCGTCTTGCCATCGGCGACGAGGACCCGGGCGAGCCGGCCGACGGTGGTCGTCTTCCCAGTGCCGTTCACTCCCACGACGAGCACGACGCCCGGCTTGCCGTCGCCGCCCGTGGCGGACAGGCTTCGGTCCAGCTCGGGGCCCACGAGCGCCACGAGCTCGTCGCGCAGCACCGCCTTGGCCCGTGCGGGGTCGTCGATGCCCTCCACGCGCACTCGCGTGCGCAGCCGGTCGACGAGCTCGGTGGTCGGTCCGACGCCGACGTCGGCGGCGAGCAGGGTGTCCTCGAGCTCCTCCCACGCGGCGTCGTCGAGGTCGGCACGGCCGAGCACGGCGAGCAGGCCCTGGCCGAGCGAGCCCTGCGATCGGGCCAGCCGGGATCGCAGCCGGACCAAGCGACCCTGCGTGGGCTCGGGGCGCTCGATCGTGGTGGTCGAGTCGTCGCCTGCCAGGTGCGGTTCCGGATGCTCCGGGTGCTCGATCTCCTCCTGGGTGATCGCCTCGAGGACGTCAGGCGGCGGAAGGTCCCGTCGGCCGCGCGCGACGACCAGGGCGATGGCGCCACCGAGGACAAGGACGCCGACGGCGATGATCAGGACGAGCTCGAGCGTGGTCACGCGCCCACCCTATGCAAGCCGCGCTGCGGAAGAATGCAGCCATGTCACTCCTGCCCCTGCCGCCCTCCGCCACGTGGCTGCACCAGGAAGCACGCACGGGGTTCGAAGTCGTGTACTTCACCGACCAGGGCGAGGGCCATCACATCGACGGACTCACCACCGCCCACGAGGACGATCACGCGTGGATGGTCGCCTACGAGATCGACGTGGCCGGCGACTGGCGCACCCGAGCCGCCCACATCACCCACCGGACGGTCCGAGGGACGCGGAGCATCGACCTGGAGCTGGACGAGGGCCGCTGGCGAGTCAATGGTGTCCCTGTCGCGCGGCTGGACGGGTGCCTCGATCTCGACCTGGAGTCGTCGGCGATGACCAACGCCTTCCCGGTGCACCGGATGGCGTTGGAGGTCGGCCAGAGCTCGGCCGCGCCGGCCGCCTACGTCCGGGCTCTCGACCTCTCGGTCGAGCGGCTCGAACAGACGTACACGCGACTGCCGGACGAGAACGGACGGGAGGTGTACGACTACGAGTCGCCAGGCTTCGACTTCTCCTGCCGGCTCGTCTTCGACGGGTCCGGTCTGGTCGTGACCTACCCGGGCATCGCCGTCCGCATCAGCTGAGGGTCAGGCGGCGAGCGGCTCGAGCACGGCGCGGATGACGTCGGGGATCGGGGTGACAGCGCGGTCGGCGCCGGAGACGTACACGTGCACGAAACGGCCGGTTGCGGCCGGCTCGTCGTCGTCGCCCTGGAAGAGCGCGATCTCGTAGACGACGCTCGAGGTGCCGAGCTTGGTGACCTTGAGCCCGGCGTCGACGTCACCCGGGAACCGCAGCTCTCGCAGGAAACGACAGCTCGTCTCGGCGACGATGCCGTAGGTGTCGAGCTCGCGGATGTCGACGCCGGTGGAGTCGATGAGGTAGCCGTTCACGGCGGTGTCGAAGAAGGAGTAGTAGACGACGTTGTTGACGTGCCCGTAGACGTCCTCGTCCTCCCAGCGGGTCGAGATCGTGCGGATCGCCGGGTAGTCCGAACGGGTCACGCCGACTCTTCCTCGCGGAGCCGCTGGCTGATGACCGCGGACACGCCGTCGCCCCGCATCGAGACACCGTACAGCGCGTCGGCGACTTCCATGGTGCGCTTCTGGTGGGTGATGACGACGAGCTGGGAGTTGTCGCGGAGCTCCTCGTAGATCTCCAGCAGCCGGCCGAGGTTGGTGTCGTCGAGCGCGGCCTCGACCTCGTCCAGGATGTAGAACGGACTCGGGCGGGCCTTGAACAACGCCACCAGGAACGTGACGGCCACCAGCGCTCGCTCGCCGCCGGACAGCAGCGACAACCTCTTGACCTTCTTGCCCGGCGGGCGGGCCTCGACGTCGATGCCGGTGGTGAGCATGTTCTGCGGATCCGTGAGGACGAGCCGGCCCTCGCCGCCCGGGAAGAGTCGCTTGAAGACGCCCTCGAACTCGGAGGCGACGTCGTACCACGCATCGGTGAAGACCTGCTCGACCTTCGCGTCGACGTCGTCGACGATGTCGAGGAGGTCCTGACGGGTCTTGCGGAGGTCGTCGAGCTGCTCGGAGAGGAACTGGTGGCGCTCCTCCAGTGCGGTGAACTCCTCCAGCGCCAGGGGATTGACCTTGCCGAGCATCGCCATCGACCGCTCGGCGGCCCGCAGGCGCTTGGTCTGCTCGGCCCGGTCGTAGGGCACCGGTTCGCGCGGCTGGTGCTCGTCGTCGGTGACCTCGTCGGTCTCCACATCGACCGGCGGGACGAGCTGGTCGGGCCCGTACTCCGCGACCAGGGCCTCGACCTCCAGACCCAGCTCCTCCAGCGATCGCGCCTCCAGCGACTCCATCCGCAGTCGGAGCTCGGCACGGGCCATCTCGTCCTTGTGCACGGAATCGGTGAGCCCGTCGAGCTCGGCGCCGAGGTCGCGCAACCGCGCCCGGACCTCCCGCAAGGACTCCTCGCGGCCCGTGCGGGCGGTCTCGATGTCGGCCCGTCTCCGGGCAGCCTGGTGGATGGAGGTCTCCAGTCGCGCCAGCACGACGTCGCCGACGGCGATCACCGCCCGGGCGGCCTCGGACTCGCGGATCTGACGTTCGCGGCGCTCGCGGGCGCGAAGCCGTTCCTCCCGCTCGGTCTCCGCGGACTCGAGCAGTGCCGCGACCTGTCCTTCCAGGGCACGGGCCCGCTCCTCGTTCGTGCGTAGACCCAGTCTCGCTTCGGTCTCGGCTCGTCTCGCTTCAGTCGACTTCTGGGCCAGCACCTCGAGCTCAGCCGTGTCGGGCTCCTCCTCCGGTGCCGATTCCGCTGCCTCGAGCCGTTCCTCGAGCTCGGCAAGCCCGGACAGGTCGCGGTCGCGGGCCTCCTCCGCCGCGGCGATCGCGGCCGCCAGCCGCTCCGACTCGCCGCGAGCCGCGCGGGCGGTGGAGCCGAGGTGGCCGAGCTGCTCGGCGACGGCCGCCATCTCGGCGTCCGACTCGTGCAGCTTCGCGAGGGCGGCGTCGACTCGCTCCTGCGCCTCTTCGCGCTCGGACTCGGCGGCCTGCTGCTCGAACCGCAGTGACTCGACGGCGTGTGCTGCGCTCGCGAGATCGGTGTCGGCCTGCTCGATGGCGGCCTTGACCTCGATGAGGCTGGACGTGGACGCCGACCCCCCGGCGGCGAAGTGGGCTCCGAGGACATCTCCGTCCCGCGTCACTGCGGTGACGTCCGGCGCCTGGGCGATGAGAATCTTGGCTCGGTCGAGGTCATCGACGACGGCGACCTTGAACAAGGCCCGACGCAGCGCTCCGTGCAGGGAATCCGGCCCGTCGACGACGTCGATCGCGTACGTGGCGAAGTCGGGCAGCCCCGGCCAGTCGGCGTCGTCGAGCTCGTCTCCCTGATCGACGGAGTGGAGCAGCATTCCGGCCCGTCCGAGGTCCTCGGACTTGAGCTTCTCCATGGCCGTGACGGCGGTGTCGAGGTGGTCGACCGCGACCGCGTCGGCGGCCGAGCCGAGGGCGGCGGCGACGGAGGTCTCGTAGCCGGCCCGGACGTTCATCAGCGCCGCCACGGAGCCGAGCAGGCCGCTGATCTCATCAGTGGCGGCCAACAGTGCGCCGGCGCCGTCCTTGCGGGCCAGGCCCTGCTCCAGGGCTTCCTTGCGGGCGGACAGCCCGGCTTGGCGTCGCTCGGCCGCGTGGAGGTCGCGGCCCAAAGCCGCCAGCCGGTCGTCGACTGCGCCCAGGGCGGCCTCGGCCGCCTCCAGCTCGGCGTCGAGACCGGACTCCCCGGCGTTGAGCCCGGCGATCTCGTTCTCCTGGACGGTGAAGGCGTGGTGGGCCTCGGCCGCGCGCCGGTCGGCCTCGTCACGGGCCGCAGTGAGTCGGCCGATCTCGTCGCCGGCCGCAGCGGCCCGGCTCTTGATGGCGTTGACCTGGCCGTGCAGCCGGGCGAGCCCCTCGCGCTGATCGGCGGCGGCTCGCAGCAGACCGGCGATGCGCCGCTCCTCGGCAGAGTAGGCAGCTTCGGCCTCGTCGCGGCGGGCCACCGCCCGTGCCAGCTCCAGCGGTCGCCTCGGCCACCGAGGCGACCATCCGCTCCCGTTGCTCCTGCACGCGCCGCGCCTCGGCCTCGAGCTCCTCCGGCTCCCGGCCCGGGAGCCGTCGTTCGTCGGACTCGACGGCGGCGAGCCGGACCCGTTCGGTGGCCAGCCCGGCAGTGCCACGCAGTCGCTCGCGGAGCCCGGACAGTCCGTACCAGGTCTCCTGGGCAGCGGCCAGCCGCGGCGAGTCCACGCGCAGCTGGTCTTCGAGCTCGGTTTCGGTCGCCTGGGCTTCGGCCCTCGCCCGCTCGGCGCTGTCTCGCTTCTCCTTGAGTGCCGTCTCGTCGGCGAGCTCCTCGTCGATGACCGACCGCGCCGCGACCACGTCGTCGGCCAGCAGCCGGGCCCGGGCATCGCGGGCGTCGGCCTGGATGACGGCCGCCCGGCGAGCGACCTCGGCCTGACGACCCAGGGGCTTCAGCTGACGGCGGAGCTCGGTGAGGACGTCCTGGAGACGGGTGAGATTGCCCTGCGTGGCATCGAGCTTGCGTAGCGCCTTCTCCTTGCGCTTGCGGTGCTTGAGGACGCCGGCGGCCTCTTCGATGAAGCCGCGACGCTCCTCCGGCGTCGCTCGCAGCACGGAGTCGAGCTGGCCCTGGCCGACGATGACGTGCATCTCGCGGCCGATGCCGGAGTCGCTGAGCAGCTCCTGCACGTCGAGCAGACGGCACGGCGTCCCGTTGATGGCGTACTCCGAGCCACCGTTGCGGAACATGGTGCGCGAGATGGTGACCTCGCTGTACTCGATCGGCAGAGCACCGTCGGCGTTGTCGATGGTGAGCACCACCTCGGCGCGACCGAGGGGCGGACGGCCGGACGGTTCCGGCGAAGATGACGTCCTCCATCTTGCCGCCACGCAGGGACTTGGCACCCTGTTCGCCCATCACCCACGACAGGGCGTCGACGACGTTGGACTTGCCCGACCCGTTCGGCCCGACGACGCACGTGATGCCGGGCTCGAACTGAAGGGTGGTGGAGGACGCGAAGGACTTGAACCCACGAAGCGTGAGGCTCTTGAGGTACACCGACAACTCCTCGGCACTGTTGCCATTTCGGGCAGGACGGCAGGGCAGCCTGAAGCCACCCTAGAGGACGGCGCGGGTGTTCCCGGGGATGCCGGTCACACGGGTGCAACGTGCGTCGCACTCCCGGAAGAGAGCGCTGTGCAAGCGGGTCTGGATCAGCGCGCGAGCGGTTCGAGGAGGCTGTCGGCCGTGACGTGGTCGACGCGCTCGGCGAGGGTCTTCAGGAGACCGTCGTTCTCGATCTTCAGGCGCAGCACCTCCGACTCGAGGTCGGCGATGCGCTGATGCAGACGGGCCGTCTCACGGAGCTGGTCGGAGGTGGGACCGCCGACGAAACCAATGAGGGCCTTGGCCATGGATGTCCTCCGAAAAATGTGGGGAGCGCAGTGACGACTGCGTCTCCCAGTGTCCCACCGGCGACCTTGCTCGGTCAACCGTGATTCACGTCGGAAGCCGTCGGTCATCCGGAGCCCGCGGGTAGGGTCGAGCAGGTGACGTCAGACCTGTTCACCCCGCCCGGCGCGCCGTGGCAGCGCGTCTCGCCCGACCTCACGAAGGTCCGCCGCATCCTGGCCATCCCGCCGCTGGTGCTGGTCGCCCTCGCCACCGGGACGCTGGCCGCCACCCGGGTCGGCTCGGGATGGTTGACCACGGTGTTCGCCCTCGTCTCGATCGTCGCGCTGGCGGTCATCGTGTGGGTGTGGTCGTGGGCGCCGCGCAACACAGCGAGCTGGGGGTACGCCGAGGACGAGGCCGATCTCCTGGTCACCGGTGGTGTGATGTTCCGCCGCCTGGTCGCGGTGCCGTACGGACGGATGCAGTTCGTCGACATGCAGGCCGGCCCGATCGACCGCGCGTTCGGCATCGCGAGCGTCACGCTGCACACCGCGAGCACCGAGACCGCCGCCACCATCCCCGGCCTGCCCGCCGACGAGGCCACCCGGCTGCGCAACCGCCTGACCGAGCTCGGAGAGTCCGCCGGTGCCGGACTCTGACCTCGATCCGGACGCCGGGCCGCGCGCCGCCGAGGTCGAGCAGATCGGTAGCCGGACGCATCCCCTCACCGGGCTGGTCCAGGGCGTGCTGTGGGCGGGCGCGGCGATGCTGGCCCTGCTCGGACAGCTCGTCACCGGCGGCAACGGGGAGGACGGCCTGCCGATCTGGATCGACGTGCTCATGCGGGTGGGCGGGGGCCTGGCCCTGGGCGTCGCCTTCGGCTTCTTGTCCTGGTGGTTCACCCGCTACGTCATCGACGGCACCGAGCTGCGTATCACCAGCGGCGTCCTGCAGAAGTCGTCGCGACGCATTCCGTACGAACGCATCCAGAGCATCGACATTCACGAGCCGTTCCTGGCCCGCGTCATCGGGCTGGCCGAGCTGCGCATCGAGATGGCCGGCGGCAGCAACGCGCGCTCGTCCCTGCGGTACGTCCCGCTCGAGGACGCCAGGCAGCTGCGGCGGCTCCTGCTCGGGCAGGGCGCACGGCCGCACCACCGATGAGCTGGACGCCGACGTCGCCGAGCCCGAGCTCGAGCTCATCGCGCGGGTCTCACCGGAGCGGGTGATGCTCGGCACGGTGCTCTCGCTCGACTTCCTGGGAGCCGCCCTCGGCAGCGTGGGCGTGCTGGCGGTGGCCTTGTGGTTCGACCAGGTGATCGCGTTCCTCGGCGGCATCATCCCGCTGGTCACGTGGCTGGCGCAGATCGTCGCCAAGCGCGTTCTGACCCAGTGGGACTTCACCCTGACCCGGAGCGACGACGGTCTGCGCATCGAGCGCGGACTGCTCTCGCGCACGTCGCAGAGCATCCCGTTCGAGCGCGTCCAAGGGGTCGCGGTCGAGGAACCGTATGTGTGGCGGCGGCTCGGCTGGCAGCGGCTGGAGGTCGACGTGGCCGGCTACGGGTCGCAGGGCGACAGCGACACCGGCGACATCAACTCCACCCTGCTGCCCATCGCCGATCCCGCACTCGCCGCTGCGGTGATCGACGAGCTCGTCCCCGGTGCCCGGACGTCGTCCGGGGAGCGCGTGCGCGTTCCTCGCCGGGCCTGGCCGTTCGCGCCCGATCGGCTGGCGCCATCGGTGGGTGGCCACTGACGACGTCGCGTTCGTCGCTCAATCCGGCTGGCTCCAGCGCACGACCGACGTGGTTCCGCATGCCCGCACCCAGTCGGTCGAGCTGAGGCAGGGGCCGTGGGAGCGTCGCCGCGGCCTGGCGACCGTCGAGGTGCACACGCCAAGGGGACCGGTCGACGCAGACGGCCCACATCTCGACGAAGGCGACGCGCGACGCATCGCGTTCGATCAGCTGGCGCGCGCCAGGCGGGCCCGGCTGCCACGCACCGGCTGACCGTCACCCGCCGCTGGTGGCGTCCTCGGCGCCGGCGGCGAGCGGCGTCGCCAGCTCACGCGATTGCAGCCAACCGCTCGGAAGGACCACGTTCCTCGGCGTGCCCTGCCGGCCGCGGGGTGTGCCCAACTGGTCGAGCGGATAGGGCTCGGTCGGATCGAGCAGCGCGAGAAGCTCATCGAGCGCCGTGTACGACGACACCGTGCCGAGCCGTTCGCGTACGACGGAGCCGGCCGCGAAGCCCTTGAGGTACCAGGCGACGTGCTTGCGGAACTCGACACATCCCTGTTCCTCACCGAGGTGGGCGCCCAGCAGCTCGGCGTGCCGGCGCATGACCGCGGCCACCTCGCCCAGCGTCGGCAGCTCCTGGACCGACTGACCGTTGAAGGCGGCTGCGAGATCGCGGAACAACCAGGGACGTCCGAGGCAGCCGCGCCCGACGATGACGCCGTCGCAGCCGGTCTGCTCCATCATCCGCAGCGCGTCGGCGGCCTCCCAGATGTCACCGTTGCCCAGCACCGGGATGTCGACCGCGTCCTTCAACGCGGCGATGGCGTCCCAGTCGGCCCGGCCGGAGTAGTGCTGCGCGGCCGTGCGACCGTGCAGCCCGATGGCCGCGCAGCCGGCGTCCTGGGCGATGCGACCGGCGTCGAGGTAGGTGAGGTGGTCGTCGTCGATGCCCTTGCGGGTCTTCATGGTGACCGGCACGCCGTACGGCGCGGCCGCCGCGACGGCCGCGCTGAGAATCTCGCCGAGCAACGTCGACTTCCACGGCAGCGCTGCTCCCCCGCCCTTGCGGGTGACCTTCGGCACCGGACAGCCGAAGTTGAGGTCGACGTGGCCCACCCCGTGCTCGGCGCACAGGATCTCGACCGCCTTGCCGATGTAGACCGGGTCGATGCCGTACAGCTGCACCGACCGCACCGCCTCGTTGTCGGCGAAGGTCAGCATCTGCAGGCTGGTGCGGTCGCCCTCGACGAGGCCGCGCGACGTGATCATCTCGCACACGTACAGGCCCGCACCCTGCTCGGCACACAGCTGACGGAACGCGACGTTGGTGACGCCCGCCATCGGCGCGAGCACGACCGGCACGGCGACCTCGAGGTCGCCCAGCGTCAGGGTCGTCGGCACGGCAGGCATCGCACCATTGTCCCTTCCACCTCCACGGCTGTGAAATCGACGACCCGCGCCAGTGTCGGTCGGTGATGTCAGCATGATGGGGTGGACGACCGCCGCCGGGAGCTCGAGATCGAGCGCCGGCAGACACTGCATCGGCTCGCGACGCTGACCGGCGAGTTCGACGAGGTGGTCGCGGCGTCCCGCGACAGCAACGCCGACGACGAGCACGACCCCGAGGGAGCGACCATCGCGTTCGAGCGCTCACAGCTCAGCGCGCTGGTTCAGCAGGCGCAGGACCACGTGGCGGAGATCGACGAGGCGATCGAACGTCTCGCAGCTCGCACCTACGGTGTCTGCCAGAGGTGCGGGCAGGCGATCGCCGCCGATCGCCTCGCGGCGAGGCCGGTGGCGCGGACGTGCATCGCCTGCGCCTCCGAGTGAGGCGCCCGACCGGGCTAGCGGTAGGCGCGGTGGACGTTCTCGGCCTTCGACGCGCCGGGCTCCCACGTGGCGATCCACGGGCCGGTGCCCTCGGACTGGTCGATGACCCCGGACTCCAGCCAGGTGTAGTCGCCTTCGAGGACACGGTTCGACAGACCCTTGTCGATACCGTCGGAGTTCGTCCACAGCCGGTCGAACGCGTCCTCGATGCGGAGTCGCGACTGCACGCAGAAAGCCTCCGCGAGCTGGTAGGCCGCCTTGCCCCGCTCGGGATCCTCCTTGCGGATCATCTCCGCCCGGGCACAGCAGGCGGCCATCGCGAACAGTTCGGCGCCGATGTCGACGACACGTCCGAGGAACGCCTGCTTGTACTCCATCTTGGCCTGCCAGCGACCCATGCCGTAGAACGTCTGCCGGGCGACCTTCCGCGAGCGGCGCTCGACGAACCGCAGATGCTTGGCGAGCGGGCCGAACTCGCGGTACGTCCCGGGGAACATGCCCTTGCCGGCCACCAACCTGGGCAACCAGCCGGCATAGAACCCGCTGGCCTTGACGGCCGCCTTGGCCTTGGCGCCAGCCGTCGCCTCGACGTCGGCGAGCGCGCCGGCCGCCTTCAGGTGGGTGTCGACGGCTTCACGAGCGATCAGCAGGTGCATGATCTCGGTGGAGCCCTCGAAGATGCGGTTGATGCGCATGTCTCGGAGCAGCTGCTCGGCGGCCACCGCGCGCTCACCGCGCGCCGCCAGCGAGTCGGCGGTCTCGTAGCCGCGACCACCGCGGATCTGGATCATCTCGTCGACGATCGTGTAGGACATCTCGCTCGACCACAGCTTGGCCAGCGCGGCCTCGATGCGGATGTCCTTGGAGCCGGCGTCGGAAAGCTCGGCCGAGAGCTCGAACACCGCCTCGAGTGCAAATGTCGTGGCAGCGATGAACGCGATCTTGCTGCCGACGGCCTCGTGCTTACCCACTGCGCGGCCCCACTGGACGCGCTCGTCGGACCACTCGCGGGCGATCTTGAGGGAGAACTTGCCGGCGCCGGCGGCCATCGCCGGGATCGACAGCCGCCCGGTGTTGAGCGTCGTGAGAGCGATCTTGAGACCCTCGCCCTCCTTGCCGAGCCGGTTCTCGACCGGCACCCGAACGTTGTGGAACCTGGTGACGCCGTTCTCGATGCCCTTCAGGCCCATGAAGACGTTGCGGTTCTCGACGGTCACCCCGGGCGACGACGTCTCGACCACGAACGCGGAGATGCCGCCGCGGCCTCCCTCGTGCTTCGGCACCGTCGCCATCACCACCACCAGCTCGGCGATGACGCCGTTGGTGGTCCAGAGCTTCACCCCGTCGAGGATGTACTCGCTGCCGTCCTCGCTGAGCCGGGCCGTGGATCCCATCCTGGCTGGGTCGGAGCCGACGTCGGGCTCGGTGAGCAGGAAGGCCGTGATGGCACCGTCGGCACACCGGGTGAGGTACTCCTGCTTCTGCTCCTCGGTCCCGAACATCTTCACCGGCTCCGGCACACCGATCGACATGTGCGCAGAGACCAGTGCGCCCATCGACGGGTGCACCGATCCGATCAGCATCAGTGCGCGACCGTAATGGAGCATCGAGAGGCCGAGACCGCCGTACTCCTTGGGGATCTTCATGCCGAAGACCCCGAGATCGCTGAGTCCCTTGATGTACTCGTCGGGAATCCGCGACTCGCGCTCGATCTTGCGGCCGTCGAGGGTGCGGCAGAACTCGTCGAGCTTGGCGATGAACGCGTCGCCTTCGGCCACCGCGGCGCCCTCGCCCCGGGGATGTGGGTGGATGAGTGGCAGGTCGAACTTCCCGAGATAGAGCTCCTTCGCGAAGCTGGGACGCGTGTACGCGAGGTCACGCGCCGCCTCGGCGAGCTCACGGGCTTCCTTCTCGCTGGCCTCGACGCGGCCGGACGGCGCGGCCGCTCCGGACTCTGGTCGTTCGGCCTCTGCCGGCTCGGACTGGGGGCGGATGTCGGTGCTCACGACTGGTTACCTCTCAGTAGGTCTACCCCTATCGTGGACCTGTCGCCGCAGAATGCAAGCCCCTGGACGCCACGAAAATGACGAGAGTCAGGGCTTCCAGTGGATGGCGTCCGCTTCGGTACCGGGCCGAAGGTCGACCGTGCTCAGCCTCTCGCCCTTCGGTAACAAGAAGACGAGGCAGAGGTCGGCCTTCGAGCCCTTGAGGAAGCTCTTCGGCAACGCCGGGTTCGGGCACGGCTTGAACGTGCCGACCAGCTCGCTCGGCGGGAACACGGTGTTGGAGCTCGTGTGCGCCAGCACCGGCATGGTCACTCCACCGAGGCCGCTCGGCCCGTCGTTCTCGACGGTGACCCGCACGTAGAAGGGCGTCGACGTCTTCGCCTTCTCGTCGAGGGAGAAGAAGGTGAAGTCCTTCTTGATGCTGCCCTTCCTCACGTCGTCGACCGCGACAGTGACGACGCTGGCGGCCCCCTCCGCGACCTGGTAGACGACGCTGGCCGGCTGACCCAGCTCGAGCGTCGAACCACCTCGCGTGATCGTCACTCCGGCCGGGACGTCGAAGCCCTTCGGGACGTCCGTCCTGGGCTTCGGTGCGGGATCCTCACCCGCACAGGCGGTGAGCAGCACCAGGACCGCCGCGACGACGCCGATGGCCGCGAGACGCGTTCTGACCGTCTTCACGCGCCGATTCTCGCCCACCGCCGGCTCAGCACCCGGGCAGACGCGCCGCGAGCCACTCGCGCACCTGGGCGAGGGCGATCCGCTCCTGCTGCATCGAGTCCCGATCCCGGATCGTGACGGCTTGGTCGTCCAAGGTGTCGAAGTCGACGGTGATGCAGAACGGCGTCCCGATCTCGTCCTGGCGGCGGTACCGCCGGCCGATCGCGCCGGCATCGTCGAACTCGACGTTCCAGAACGCCCGCAGCTCGGCGGCCAGGTCGCGTGCGGCCGGCGACAGCTGCTCGTTGCGCGACAGCGGGAGCACCGCAGCCTTGGCCGGCGCGAGCCGCGGATCCAGGCTCAGCACGACCCGCTTGTCGACGCCGCCCTTGGTGTTCGGGGCCTCGTCCTCGGTGTACGCGTCGATGAGAAAAGCCATCATCGAGCGGTTGACGCCGGCGGCCGGCTCGATGACGTACGGCGTCCATCGCTCGCCGCTGGCCTGGTCGAAGTACGAGAGGTCCTGGCCGGAGTGCTCGCTGTGCGTCGAGAGGTCGAAGTCGGTGCGGTTGGCGACGCCCTCGAGCTCACCCCACTCCGATCCGGCGAACTCGAAGCGATACTCGATGTCGACGGTGCGCTTGGAGTAGTGCGACAGCTTCTCCTGCGGGTGCTCGTAGAGCCGGAGGTTGTCGGCATCGATGCCGAGGTCGACGTACCAGTTCAATCTGGTATCGATCCAGTACTGGTGTGCGTCAACATCAGCCCCGGGCGCAACGAAATACTCCATCTCCATCTGTTCGAACTCGCGGGTGCGGAAGATGAAGTTGCCCGGCGTGATCTCGTTGCGGAAGCTCTTGCCGATCTGGGCGATGCCGAAGGGCGGCTTCTTGCGCGAGCTCGTCATCACCTGGGAGAAGTTCACGAAGATGCCCTGGGCGGTCTCCGGTCGAAGGTAGTGCAGGCCCTCCTCGCTCTCCACCGGGCCGAGGTACGTCTTGAGCAGCCCGTTGAACATCCGGGGCTCGGTCCACTCGCCCTTGGTGCCGCAGTGGGGGCAGGCGATGAGCGACATCTCGACGGCGTCGGGATCGTCGAGGTTCTTCTTCTCGGCGTACTCCTCCTGCAGGTGGTCCTGCCGGAAGCGCTGGTGACAGTTCTTGCACTCGATGAGCGGGTCGACGAACGCCGAGAGATGGCCGGATGCCGCCCACACCGGCGTCGGCAGGATGACCGAGGAGTCGATGCCGACGATGTCATCGCGGCTCTGCACCATCGACCGCCACCATTGGCGCTTGATGTTGTCCTTCAGCTCGACGCCGAGTGGCCCGTAGTCCCAGGCCGACTTCGTGCCGCCGTAGATCTCGCCGCACTGGTAGACGAATCCGCGACGCTTGGCGAGGGAGATGACGGTGTCGACGGTCGTGGTCTTCGAGGAGGCCATGCAGGTGTTCCGTTCCGGCTGGTTGTCGGCGGGCCGGTGCGCGCTGCCGTGGCAGCCCGCGCCCGAGGTGGCGCCAGTCTAACGACGCGACGAGGGTGGAGACCGAATTGACAACCATTCCCAGTTTGTTGAGAATCGTTCCCATGAAGAAGACTTCCACCGTCCTGCTCGGCGCACTCCCGCTCGTCAGCCTCCTTGCCGCCTGCGGGAGCGACGCGCAGTCCGGCGACACCCGTGTGGTGGCGTCGTTCTACCCGTACGCCTATGTCGCCGAGCAGGTCGGTGGAACCCACGTCGAGGTCGACAACCTCACCTCCCCCGGCGCCGAGCCGCATGACATCGAGCTGAAGCCGAAGCAGGTCGGCGCCGTGCAGGCGGCGGACCTGGTCGTCTACCAGCGCGGCTTCCAGGCTGCCGTGGACGATGCAGTCGACCAGGCCGACCGGTCCGGCGAGAACGTCCTCGACATCGCGACGGTCGTCACGCTCGAGGAGGCGCACGTGGGGGACTCACACGACGAGCACGCGGAGGAATCCCACGAGGACGAGCACGCCCACGAAGAAGAGTCGACCACCGACCCCCACGTCTGGCTCGACCCCAGGACGATGGTCACCATCACCCGCGATGTCGAGAAGCGGCTGGCGGACGCCGACCCGGCCCACGCGAGCGACTTCGCCACCAATGCCGAGCGCCTCGAGGGTGAGCTGACCCAGCTCGACACCGCGTTCTCGGACGGCCTGAAGACCTGCCGCACCCGGACGATCGTCACGAGCCACGCGGCCTTCCACTACCTCGCGGAGCGCTACAACCTGACACAGGAGCCGATCGCCGGCCTCGACCCCACGAACGAACCCACCCCGGGCCAGATCGCCGACATCAGCCGCTTGGTGAAGCGCGAGAAGATCACGACGGTCTTCGCCGAGGAGCTGGTCAGCCCGGCAATCGCCGAGACGGTCGCCCGCGAGACCGGGGCCAAGACCGCTACGCTCGACCCCATCGAAGGACTGGGCGACAACGGCGGCGACGAGACCTACCTGACTCTGATGAGGCGCAATCTCGACGCGATCCGGACGGCGAACGGCTGCACATGAGCGTGCTGGCCGTCCGAGACGCCTCGGTGACCCTCGAGGGCCGGCGGGTGTTGCACCATGTCGATCTCGAGGTGACCGAGGGCGAGACCGTTGCGCTGCTCGGCGCCAACGGGTCGGGCAAGTCCACCCTGGTGCGGGCGGCCATCGGCCTGGTGCCGCTCAACGAGGGACATGTCGAGCTGTTCGGCACCCCGCTGTCGAAGTTCCGGGAGTGGCGACGGATCGGCTACGTGCCGCAGCAGTCGCGCGCGGCCGCGGGCGTACCGGCCACCGTTCAGGAGGTCGTGATGAGCGGCCGACTGTCGCGTCGGCCGTTCGCCGGTCTCGCCCGCCAGTCCGACCACGACGCCGTCACCGGCGCCATCGCGCGCGTCGGTCTCGTCGACCGGATGCGCTCCCCGCTCGCCGAGCTGTCCGGAGGCCAGCAGCAGCGTGTGCTCATCGCCAGGGCGCTCGCCGGCGCCGCCGACCTGCTCGTCATGGATGAGCCGACATCCGGGGTCGACCACGACAACCAGGAGTCGCTCGCCGAGCTGATCGGCGGACTGGTGAACGAGGGAGCCTCCGTGCTGCTGGTCGCGCACGAACTGGGTCCCATGCGAAGCCTCGTCGATCGGGTGGTCGTCCTCGGCGAAGGTCGGGTCGTCTCCACGGGTGGCGTGGACCTGGCGGTTCACGAGGAGCACGAGCAGGTCCACCACCACGCCGAGCCGCCCGAGCCGCAGCCTGAGGTTCTCGGTGGCGAGGGGGTGTTCCGATGATCGAGGTGCTCGACCTGGAATTCATGCGACGCGCGCTCGTGGCCGCCACCTTCACGGGCTTGGCCGCTCCGGCCATCGGGACCTACCTCGTGCAACGACGACTCGCGCTGCTCGGCGACGGGCTCGGTCACGTGGCCCTCACCGGCGTCGCGCTCGGCCTGCTCACCGGCATCGCTCCCGTGTTGATGGCCGTGCTGGTTGCTGCAGCCGGCGCCGTGCTCATCGAGCTGCTGCGCATGTACGGGCGCACGAGCGCCGACGTCGCGCTGGCGATGCTGTTCTACGGCGGCATCGCCGGTGGTGTTTTGCTGATCGACCTGGCCGACCAAGGGGCTGGGCTGAACAGCTTCCTGTTCGGCTCGATCACCACGGTCTCGACGGGCGACCTGTGGCTGGTCGGCGGCCTCGGCGTTCTCGTGATCGCGCTGGCCGTCGGCCTTGCGCCCCAGCTGTTTGCGGTGTGCCAGGACGAGGAGCACGCGCGGGTCAGCGGGGTGCCCGTGCAGGCGTACAGCATCCTCATCGCCGTGCTGGCTGCCGTCACCATCACGGTCGCCATGCGGACGGTCGGGTTGCTGCTCGTCTCCGCCTTGATGGTCGTGCCAGTGGCCGCGGCACAGCAGCTGACCCGGAGCTTCCGGGCCACGCATTTCACCGCGATGGTCGTCGGACTGCTGGCAGCTCTCGGCGGCGTGATCACCAGCTACGAGATCAACGCCCAGCCCGGACCCACCATCGTGGTGCTGGTCCTGGCAGGATTCGGGGTCGCCGCTCTGGCCGGCGCCGTCGCGCGCCGACGACGGCCGGCCACGATCTGATCGCTGGACGAGGAGTAACCATGGTCGAGACACAACGCAACACCCGACAGCGTCGCGCCGTCGGCGCCATCCTCGACGACCTCGACGCGTTCGCCAGCGCGCAGGAGATCCACGACATCCTCCAACGGCGCGGCGAGAAGGTCGGGCTGTCGACCGTCTACCGCAACCTGCAGGCACTGGTCGACGCGGCCGAGGTCGATGCGCTGCGCGGCGACGACGGTGAGGTCCGGTATCGGCAGTGCAGCGCCGGGCATCATCACCACCTCGTCTGCCGCCACTGTGGACGGACCGTCGAGGTCGAGGGCCCGACGGTCGAGCGCTGGGCCGAGCGGGTCGCCAGCGAGCACGGATTCACCGACGTGGCCCACACCCTGGAGATCTTCGGTACGTGCGACGAGTGCGCCTCGTGAGCATCCGGTGCCTGCAGGGGGACGAGCTCACGGCCCAGGACGTCTACGACATCTGGCGCATCCGCGACGCGGTGTTCGCCGTGGAGCAGCAGGTCGAGGACGTCGACGTCGACGGGCGCGACCTCCTCCCCACCACGTCGCACCTCTGGCTGGAGGACGCCGACGGTCCGACGAGCTATCTGCGGATCTACGTCGACGACGACGGCACACACCACATCGGTCGCGTCTGCACCCGCCGCGACCAACGCGGAAAGGGCCTGTCCGGACGGCTGATGGAGGAGGTTCATCGGCGGTGGGGAAACCAGACCCTCCAGCTCAACGCCCAGGCCTACCTCGAAGGCTGGTACGAGTCATTCGGCTACCGCCGCACCGGTGACAACTTCGACGACGCCGGCATCGACCACGTGCCCATGACGCGCGAACCCGGCTAGGTCGGTTTGGCGCCCCGGATCCGGTCGAGTGCCTCGGCCACGTCACCGTCGATCTCGGTGGCGTAGTCCTGCACCGCCTGGCGGGCGGCGCTGAACTGGGTGTCGTAGCTGAACTCATAGCTCGACCCCTCGTCGGCGCGGTCGGCCATGCGCGACACCTGGTTGATCACGTAGGTGAGGGCGCCATCCACCGTGATCGCCACGTCCTGAGCGCCCTTCGGCACCTTGACGCCGCGGAACTCCGCGAGCGCCCGGTTCAGCTCCGGGAGCACGCGGGTGCGCAGTGGCTCGCTGTCGAACACCAACCCGCTGCCGAGGAGCACGGTCGGGCCGCGCTCGAGCGCCGTCGCGGCGGCCTTCACAAAGTCCTCCGCCCTCGCGGCCCGTCCGAGCTTGGCGCTCAGGGACGTGAAGGGGTCGAGCGCCGTGCGCTCGGCCTCGACCGCCGCGCGGTACGTCTTGGACCTCTCCGCACCGTCGGGCGCCGGGCCGAGCTCGGGTGGGTGCTCCAGGTTCTCGTCGACGACCTTCTTCAGGTCTGCCGGGTCGCCGCTGCGGACCCGGGCGAGGTCGTTCTGGACCTCGGCCTCGAACGTGGCGAGGTCGGAGAAGTACGCGGCTCCGACCTTCTCCGCCTCGGCCACCCGGTCGGACCGCTCCTGACGCTGCTGGAGGAGCGCCGTCCCGGCGAGGGCGATCACGGCGATGGTGATGATCGTCGGAAGGACGTATGCCGCCTTGCGGGCTCCTCCGCTCACTGTTCAACCGTATCCAGAGCCGGCGATCACCACAGATGGGCGTGGAGCGCCTAGTCGAGGTGCGGCGTGACTCCGTGCAGACGCAGCCCGTACGTGAGGGCATCGAGGAGGGCTTCCCAGGATGCCTCGATGATGTTGGCGCCGACGCCGACCGTGACCCAGGAGGCTTTCCCGTCCGTGGTCTCGATCAACACCCGCGTGACCGCATCGGTGCCGTGCCCCTGGTCGAGGATCCGCACCCTGAAGTCGATCAGGTGGAACTGCGCGACGTCGGGATAGAGCTGCTCGATGGCCTGACGGAGCGCATGGTCGAGGGCGTTGACCGGACCGTTCCCCTCGCCGATGACGGCGAGTCGCTGGCCACCGGCCCGCAGCTTGACGGTGGCCTCCGACACCGCTCCGTCGGCGTAGGCGGGAGACGACTCGGCGAGCACGCGCCACGACTCGATGTCGAAGTAGGAGTGGCGCGTGCCCAGCTCCTCGGCGAGCAGCAGCTCGAACGACGCATCGGCTGCCTCGAACGTGTAGCCCTGCTGCTCCATGAACTTGACCCGGTCGGTCAGACGGGCCAACCGGTCGGGATCGTCGGCGAGGTCGTAGCCGAGCTCTTTCCCCTTGAGCTCGATGGTGGCCCGGCCGGCCATCTCCGAGACGAGCAGGCGCATGTCGTTGCCCACCAAGGCCGGATCGACGTGCTGGTACAGGTTCGGATCGACGCGGATCGCACTGGCGTGCAGCCCCGCCTTGTGGGCGAACGACGACACACCGGTGTACGGCTGGCGCGCCGACGGTGGGTAGTTGGTGATCTCGGCGACCGCGTGAGCGATGCGGGTGGCCTCGGCCAGCTTTCCATCGGGCAGCACGGACATGCCGAGCTTCAGCTCCAGGTTCGCGACGGAGGTGACGAGGTCGGCGTTGCCGGTGCGCTCGCCGTACCCGTTGATGCAGCCCTGCAGGTGCGTGGCCCCGGCCAGCACGGCCGCCATCGAGTTGGCCACCGCGCAGCCGGTGTCGTTGTGGGCGTGGATCCCGACGCGTGCGCCGGTGGCCATCACGTCGGTGACGATCTCGCCGACCTGGTGCGGCAGCATCCCACCGTTCGTGTCGCAGAGGACGACGACCTCGGCACCGGCCTCGGCAGCGGCGCGGACGACCTCCAGCGCGTAGTCGCGGTTGTCGAGGTAGCCGTTGAAGAAGTGCTCGCAGTCGACGAACACCCGCTGACCCTCAGCGCGCAGGTGCTGGACGGTGTCGCGCACCATCGCGAGGTTCTCCTCCAATGTGGTGCGGAGTGCGAGCTCGACGTGCTTGTCGTGGCTCTTCGCCACCAGCGTCACCACCGAGGCGCCGGACTCACGCAGTGCCGCGACCAGGCCGTCGTCGGCGGCCGAACCGTCAGGCCGGCGGGTGGCTCCGAACGCGGCGAGCGTCGCGTTCTTCAGGTCGAGCTCCTTCGCGGCGAGGGCGAAGAACTCGGTGTCCTTCGGGTTGGAGCCGGGCCAGCCGCCCTCGATGTAGCCGACTCCGAGGTCGTCGAGGTGGCGCGCGATGTGCAGCTTGTCCTGCACGGAGAGGTTGAGCCCCTCCTGCTGCGCGCCGTCGCGCATCGTCGTGTCGTACACGTGGAAATCGCTCGCGTACTGATGTCCTGCTGCTGCCACTGGTCCGTCCTTCGTCCGGTCGATCACCAACCGTGCCCATAAAAAAGGCCCCCCAGGCATGGGAGGCGGCGCGGCGGGTGTTGGTGCTTACCCGTCGCGCCTGTCGATGATGATGACGATGTGCTGCATGGCGGCCAGTCTAGACTGACGGCCCTATGAGCACCAGACCCGTCCCGGTGCCCGAGACCTGCTCGGCGTCCTACGCCCTGATGACGCCCGAAGCACTCGACCACGAGGATCACCTCCCGATGCCGAACGAGGCGCTGCTGCGGCGCTACGGCAGCTCGGACGTATCGCTGGCCCGGCTGCGTGAGCGCCCACACCAGCTGCTCCTGCACTGCCAGGCCCCGACCGAGGTGATGGCCGATGCCGTGCGCGACTGCCGCATCCAGGCGCTGGACCTCGCCGCGCGGCACGACGGCGTCGTGGTGGAGCTGCTTCCCCCGCGGGTTCTCGAGCTCGAGCCCGAGGAGGTCTCCCTCGCCCACGCCCAGCAGTGGTACGTGCTCGATTACGACGACCTCGAAGACGGGCTGCTCCGCACCGACGGACTCGAGCAGTTCGGGCTGCCCGAGGTGACCGTCGCCGACGTCGACCCGGCCACCCACGCGATGACCGACGCAGTGGTCGCCGGCCTGGCGCACCGGCTCATCGCCGAGTGGCCGTCGAACGACCCGGTCGGACCGGCCACCGTCACGCTGCGCGACATCGCCTTCGGCCTGGGCGACGCCGGAGCGTCCGAAACCCCCGAGGGCCGCTCGATCGACGTGCTCATCGACTACGAGTCAGGAGCCCACCGGCTGCTGGTGCAGCTCATGGACGATCCGGCGGAGTCCCTCTTCTCGTAGTCACGGGTTTCCCACGAGACCCCCCGAATCTGGTGTGGCTGACACGAAACTTCGTGTGATCACGTCCAGTTTTGGAGGGTCTCGTGGGAAACCCGTGACGTATCAGGGCTTGCGGGGTGTCAGGTTGGCCAGCGTCTCCGGTCGCAGGATCCGGGCCAGCTCCTCCGGTGGCAGGAGTCCCTTCTCCAGCACCAGCTCGGCGACGCCACGACCGGTGGCGAGCGCCTCCTTGGCCACCTCGGTGGCCGCCGCGTAGCCGATGAACGGGTTGAGCGCGGTGACCAGGCCGATCGAGTTCTCGACCTCGCTGAGCAGCAGGTCGCGGTTCGCGGTGATGCCGTCGACGCACCGCGTCGCGAGCACGAGGATCGCCTCCCGGAGGCGGTAGATGCCCGACGACAGCGCGTAGCAGATCACCGGCTCGAAGGCGTTCAGCTGGAGCTGTCCGCCCTCCGCGGCCATCGCCACGGTGACGTCGTTGCCGATCACCTGGAACGCCACCTGGTTGACGACCTCGGGGATGACCGGGTTGACCTTGCCCGGCATGATGCTCGACCCGGCCTGGACGGCCGGCAGGTTGATCTCGTTCAGGCCGGCCCTCGGACCGGAGGAGAGCAGCCGCAGGTCGTTGCAGATCTTGGACAGCTTCACGGCGACGCGTTTGAGCGTGCCGGACAGCTGCACGAAGGCGCCGCAGTCCTGGGTCGCCTCGATGAGGTCGACCGCGCTCACGAGCGGGAGCCCGGTGAGTGCGGCCAGGTGCTCGCAGGCGATCGGCACGTAGCCGGCCGGAGCGTTGAGCTGGGTGCCGATCGCCGTGGCACCGAGGTTGATCTCGTGCAGCATCATCACGGCTTCGGACAGGCGGGAACGGTCCTCACCGAGCATCACGCCGTAGGTGCCGAACTCCTGGCCGAGTGTCATCGGAACGGCGTCCTGCAGCTGGGTGCGGCCCATCTTGAGGACGTCGCGGAACTCCTCGGCCTTGGCCATGAACGAGTTCTGCAGGATCTCCATCGCGGACAGGAGCGAGTGCGTGGCGAGGATGATGGCGATCTTGATCGCGGTCGGGTAGACGTCGTTCGTCGACTGGCTGAGGTTGACGTGCTCGTTCGGGTGGACGTGGTGGTACTCGCCCTTCTTGCGGCCGAGCAGCTCGAGCGCGCGGTTGGCGATCACCTCGTTGGCGTTCATGTTCGTGGACGTGCCGGCCCCGCCCTGCATGACGTCGACGACGAACTCGTCGCGCAGCTCGCCGGAGCGGATCTCCTCGCACGCCGTGCGGATCGCGGCGAATCGATCGTCGTCGAGCAGGCCGAGCTCGTGGTTGGTGGTGGCTGCGGCCTCCTTGACCGCCGCCAGGGCCTCGACGAGGTACGGGCTCTCACCGATCGGGATGCCGGTGATCGGGAAGTTCTCCAACGCGCGCAGCGTGTGGATGCCCCAGTACGCGTCCAGCGGAACCTCACGCTCACCGATCAGGTCGTGCTCGGTGCGCGTCGCGACGTTCATAGTCCGATGGAATCACAGTCTCGGTCTCATGCGACCAAGACCGAGCGAAGCGAGTCGTACGTGCAGAGCACAGCCCGCAGCGAGTCGCTGGGGTTGGTGCCGAGCGTCAGGGAGTCACCCGCTGCATCCAGCCGTGCCGGTCCTTGGCATGCCCGTACTGGATGTCGATGAGTGCGGAGCGAAGATCCATGGTCACCTTCCCCGCCTCACCATCCGATGTCACAGCTTCGCCGCCGGGCCACTTGAGCGAGCGGACCGGGGTGACGACCGCGGCCGTCCCGCACGCGAACACCTCGGTGATCCTGCCGTCGGCACAGCCTTCGCGCCACTCGTCGATGCTGACCCGCCGCTCGACCACGTCGTGCCCGAGGTCGCCGGCCAGCGTGATGATCGAGTCGCGGGTGATGCCCTCCAGGATCGAGCCGGACAGCGACGGGGTGACGATCGAGCCGTCGGACTGGACGAAGAACAGGTTCATCCCGCCGAGCTCCTCGACCCAGCGGTGCTCGGAGGAGTCGAGAAACGCCACCTGGGCGCAACCCTGCTCGGCGGCCTCCTGCTGTGGCAGCAGGCTGGACGCGTAGTTGCCGCCGGTCTTGGCCGCACCCATGCCGCCGGCGCCGGCACGCGCGTACTCGGTGGACAGCCAGATCGAGACCGGCTTGACGCCGCCCGGGAAGTACGCGGCAGCCGGAGAGGTGATCACGCAGTACGTGACGTGCTGGCTGGGGCGGACGCCGAGGAACCGCTCGGACGCGAACATGAACGGGCGGATGTAAAGGCTCTTCTCGTCGCCATACGGAACCCAGGCCCGGTCGGCCTCGATGAGCGCCTTGATCGAACCGACGAACCAGTCGGTCGGGAGCTCCGGCAGGGCGAGCCGGTGCGACGACCGCTGCATCCGCTCGGCATTCGCCTCGGGCCGGAACAGCCAGATCGAGCCGTCGTCGTGGGCGTACGCCTTGAGCCCTTCGAACACCTCCTGCGCGTAGTGCAGGACGGCGGTGGCCGGGTCGAGCGTCAGTGCCTGGTACGGAACGATCCTGGGGTGGGCCCACCCGTCGTCCGGCGTCCACTTGGCCAGGAACATGTGGTCGGTGAAGTGGTTGCCGAATCCGGGGTTGGCGAGGATCTCATCGAGCTCGTCAGCCGTCCGCGGATGCGGGTTCGGCGCGAGGGTGTAGCTGAACGCGGGTGATGCGGTCATGTCAGTCACGGTAATACTTTCTGGGGTCGGAGGGCTCGTGGTCGTCAACCGACCGATACGCCTCCGGCCACCCGCGCGGCAATGGCCTCCCCCACCTCCTCAGTGGTGCGTGGAGCGGTGCCGGGCGTGCTTCGCTCGGCGATGTCGGTCTCGACGGCGTCGGTGATCGACGCCGCGGCTTCCGGCAGTCCCAGGTGATCGAGCAGGAGGGCCCCGGAGAGGATCGCGGCGGTCGGGTCGGCCTTGCCCTGCCCAGCGATGTCGGGAGCCGAGCCGTGCACGGGCTCGAACATGCTCGGAGCGGTGCGATCGGGATTGATGTTGCCGCTCGCGGCCAGTCCGATGCCGCCGGTGATCGCCGCCGCGAGGTCGGTGAGGATGTCGCCGAACAGGTTGTCGGTGACGATGACGTCGAAGCGGGACGGATCGGTGGCCAGGAAGATGGTCGCGGCGTCGACGTGCAGGTAGTCGACGGACACGTCGGGAAACTCGGCGGAGACGGAATCGACGGTGCGGCTCCAGAGGTGGCCGGCGTGGACGAGCACGTTGTTCTTGTGCACGAGAGTCAGCTTGCGGCGGGGACGGGCCTGGGCTCGGGTGAAGGCGTCGCGCACGACGCGCTCGACGCCGAACGCGGTGTTGATGCTCACCTCGGTGGCCATCTCCTGCGGCGTGCCGACGCGGATGGCGCCGCCGTTGCCGACGTAGGGGCCCTCGGTGCCCTCGCGCACCACGATGAAGTCGACGTCCCCCGGATTCGCAAGTGGCGTGGGAACGCCCGGGAACAGTTTGGACGGGCGCAGGTTGACGTAGTGATCGAGCTCGAACCTCAGGCGGAGCAGCAGCCCACGCTCGAGGACGCCCGACGGCACGCTCGGGTCGCCGACGGCGCCGAGCAGGATCGCGTCGTGGCCGCGGATCTCCTCGAGCACCGAGTCGGGAAGCGTCTCACCCGTCGCGTGCCACCGCGTCGCACCGAGGTCGTACTCGGTGCGCGAGAAGGTGACGTCGTGGTCGGCGGCAACGGTGTCGAGCACCGCGAGGGCTTGCGCGGTGACCTCGGGTCCGATGCCGTCGCCGGGCACGACGGCGAGCGAGTAGGTGTCAGTCATCCGATCATCCTAGGAGCGCTGCTCAGGGCTGGGTCTCGCGTCCTGAAGTGTGGTCAGTTGTCTTCGGGGGGTTCTTGCGGCTCGACGTCGAGGATCGTGGCCTCGTCGCGCAGGTGAGCCGGTCCCCATTCGATCAGCTGGGGGTCCATCTCCATCTCCTCATCTCTCGGTCAGTCGGGTGGGTGTGGGATTCCGACGGGGGTCCGACGTCCCGCCAGGCCACATGCCCGGTGATCGACCGAGAGAATTCAGAAGAGTGATCAGATCGTGATCAACATCCCTGCGGCGGAAACGTCGGGCCAACGCCGAAACTCCGCGGCAGGGGTGGCCCTAAGTGGACCTGCCGCGGCAAGCGATGAGTACCAGATGCTTCCGCACGAGATTCAGCATAGCCTGCGGAAACGCCCCAGGGCGCCACATCCGTCCAGCTCGTCTCGGCGCGTGAGACGCGATGCATGGATGCGGGCCCGTGGCAGACTGAACCAGTGAGCGCACCCACCGACATCCCGGAGCTTGTCGCGAGCGCCCTCGACCTCTCACGGCAGCGCGGATTCATCACGTCCACCCGCCACGAGACGGGCCGGTTGCTCGCCGCACTCGCCGCATCGCGCGAGGGCACGCTGGCCGAGCTGGGCACCGGGTGCGGCGTCGGATCGGCCTGGCTGTCGAGCGGCGCCGCCAAGGGCTCACGCATCGTCAGCGCCGAGCTCGACCCGTCACTGGCCGAAGAAGTGCAGCGGCTGTTCGCCGACGTCGGCAACGTCGACGTCGTGTCCGGCGACTGGTCGACGCTTGAGCAGTACGCCCCGTTCTCGCTGCTGTTCGTCGACGTCCGTGACGTCATGGAGAGCGTCGACGTGCTGGCCGATCTGCTGGAGCCCGGCGGCATCGCCGTGCTCGACGACTTTGTCCCCTCCGACCATTGGCCGCCGATCGTCGATGGTCACGTCGACTCGGTGCGCGAGCAGTGGCTCACCGACGAGCGCTTCACCGCCGTGGAAATGCTGATCGACCCCGACGCCTCGCTGCTGATCGCCACGCGTCGGTAAGTCAGCGAGCCTTGGCGCCTCACGTGGTCTCGATACGCCGGACGCCTTCGGCGTGACGCACTCGACCTGGCGAGACGCTCGCGCGCAGAGCGACTCGGTCTCGCTCACAGCTCGGCGCGATGCGAGCCGCCATAGGGGCGTCTCGGTGCGGGTGGCGGGAGCGGTTCGTCGTCCAGTCCTGGGTCGTGGCTACCGACCAGCGCGCTGTGACGGCGTCCGTACGCCAGGTAGAGCAGTAGCCCCACGGCCATCCAGATGGCGAAGTCGCGCCAGGTCGTCCCGGTGAGGTTGAGCGAGAGCCACACCGTGGCCAGCAACGACAGGCCGGGCACCAGCGGCACGAGCGGAACCCGGAACCCGCGTTCGAGCGTCGGCTGCGTGCGGCGCAGCGAGATGACGCCCACCGAGCAGAAGCCGAAGGCGAACAACGTGCCGAGCACGAGGAGCTGCTCTCGGGTCGCGGTGCCGGGGTCGAGCGCGAGCAGGGCGGCGGCGATGCCCGCGACCGCCGCGGCGGCGGTGGGGGTCGACTCACCTCCGACCCGGGACAGCATGGACGGCAGCAGGCCGTCGCGACCCATCGCGAACAGCACCCGGCTCTGGGCGATGAGCACCACGAGCACGACGGTCGTCAGGGCGAGCAGGGCACCGACGTTGATGACGTCGACAGCCCAGCCCGTGCCCACCCCTTGGAGCGCGTCGGAGACCGGCGCGTCAGTACCCAGCTCGGTGTACGGACGCAGTCCCACGAGCACGGTGGCCATGGCGACGTAGAGAGCGGTGACGATGCCGATGGAGGCGAGCATCGCCCGTGGCACGCTACGGCGCGGCTCGCGCGCGTCCTCGGCGACGGTGGCGATCAGGTCGAAGCCGATGAAGGCGAACACGATCACTCCGGCGGCGGTGAAGATGCCCATCACGCCGAACGCGTCGCCAGATCCTCCGAGGAGGTACTGCAACACCGAGCCCCGCGCCCCGGCTCCTTCGGCCACGTCAGGAACGAACGGGGTGTAGTTGTCGGCGTCCACCTTGCCGGCGCCGACGACGATGACTGCCACGACGGCAGCGAGCTTGAGCGAGACGATGGTCGCCAGCACCCGTCCGGACAGCTTGGTGCCGAACATGACGAGCAACATCAACATCAGCACCAGTGCCGCTGCCACCCACCCGACGCCCTGGTCGAACTGGGCGTGCTCGGCAACGCCTAGCGGTACCTCGACGTCGAAGCCCTCGAAGGTGGCGACGAGATAGGCGGCCCACGCACGGGAGACGAGAGCGGCGGCAACCACCAGCTCGAGCACCAGTGCCCAGCCGACCACCCAGGCCCAGATCTCGCCGAACGCGACATACGTGAAGGTGTAGGCGCTGCCGGCCGCCGGGATCGTCGACGACAGCTCGGCGTACGACAGCGCCGCCAGGACGCACACCAGCGCCGCGATGCCGAACGACACGATGACCGCCGGACCCGCCATCGTCGCGGCCTGCTCGCCGGCCAGCGAGAAGATACCGGCGCCGATCATCACACCGAGTGCGAGGAAGATCAGCAACCCCGTGCCGAAGACGGCGGGCAGCCGGTGCTTGGCATGGGTGACCCGCAGCATCGCGAGCTCCGCAGGAAGTCGACGCGCCCGACCCCCGTGGAAGGGCTGGCTCATCGCGTCTCCCCGATCGCGGGCACGCCGATCGCGCCCATGCTGCAAGGTACCGACGATGCCGGTGGGGTGTCAGCCTCCCCCGCGGCCGGCAGGCACCAGACGCGCATGCGTCAGCGGCAGGAAGAACTGGACCGTCGGTCCGATCGCCACCGCGTAGAGCACCGTGCCGACGCCCACGGTGCCGCCCAGGACGAACCCCACGACCAGCACCGTCACCTCGATCGCGGTTCGCAGGATCCGGACGCTACGGCCGGTGCGGCGCACGAGGCCGAGCCACAGGCCATCGCGGGGTCCCGGCCCGAGATGCGCTCCGATGTAGAGCGCACCCGCAAGACCGTTGCCGACCACGCTGACCACCAGCATCACCACGCGCAGCCAGAGCTCGTCCGGGCGCTCGAGCACGGCGAGTCCGGCGTCCGCCGCCAGGCCGATGATGACGACGTTGAGCACCGTGCCGAGGCCTGGGACCTGGCGCAGCGGGATCCACAGCAGCAGCACCAGGGCTCCCACGGCGATGACGACCTGGCCGAACGTCAGGGGCAGGTGCTTTGCGGCACCTTGATGGAACACGTCCCACGGATCGAGGCCGAGGTCGGCGCGCACCATCAGCGCCATGGTGAAGCCGTAGAGCACGAGCCCGACCACGAGCTGGACGAGCCGTCGCGGCAGTCGGCCGGCGCGGAGCTGCTCCATCGAGCCCAGGCTCGATGGCTGGTACGTGGACGTCACCGCGGGCTGAGCCGACGCAGCGGGAAGCCCCAGGAGTCGAACTCCTCCTCCTCGCGATGACTGCGAGGCGGCGGCCGCGTGCCGTAGCCGTCAGCCATCACCGTTCGCACCAGGACGACGACGACAGCCACCAGGGCGGCCAGAGCGATCAGCAGGATGAACATGACTCCATGCTGACACCTAATTGGCCTTTAAGAACATAGCCAATTGTGAGAGGGTGGCCTCATGGCTGTCACGGTCTCTGCATCCCGGCTGGCTGCCGCCCTCATTCCGCCGACGGGTGTCGCCTACCGCGACCTCGCCGACCAGATCCGGCTGCTGATCGTCGACGGACGCATCACCGCCGGCTCCCGCCTTCCCAGCGAGCGCGAGCTCGCTGCCGCGACAGGACTCAGCCGTACCACCACCGCCCGCGTGTACGCCGAGCTGCGCGACGCCGGGCTGCTGCGCTCTCGTCGCGGATCGGGCAGCGTCGTACAGGTGCCGTTCGCAGAGTCGAGCGTGAGCAGCCTGATCGTGACACCCGACAGCGACGCAGGGGTCGCCTTGACCTACGCCGCCCCGGTGGCGCCGGCCGGGCTCGGGCGCGCCTTCGAAGCCGCCATCACGCGCCTGCCGGGCCTGCTGTCGACCACCGGCTACCTCCCCGACGGACTTCCGGCGCTCCGCGAGCTGCTGGCCGCGCGTTACGAGGATCGAGGCATCCCCACCTCGCCCGACCAGATCATCGTGACCAACGGCGCCACCGCCGCGATCTCCCTGATCGCGAGGGCGTTCGTCAGCCAGGGCGAACGTGTGCTCGTCGAGGCCGTGAGCTACCCCTACGCCCACGAGGCGATGATGTCGTCCGGAGGTCGGCTCACGCCTCTGCCGGTGTTCGCGGACGGTCCCTGGGACACCGAAACGGCAGTCGACATGATCAGGTCCGGCAGTCATCGCGCCGCCTATCTGGTTCCGGACTTCCACAACCCGACCGGAGCGGTGATGAGCGAGTCGGCGCGGGGAGCCCTCGCCCGCGCGATGCGGCGGGCCGGGACACTCGCCGTCATCGACGAGTCGCTGCGCGACGTCAACCTCGACGGTGTCGACATGCCACCGTCATTCGGGTCCTTCGACCACGACGTGCTGCTCGTCGACTCAGCATCCAAGACATTCTGGGGTGGCCTGCGCGTCGGATGGATCCGGGCGCCGCACGACCTCGTCATGCCCCTCGTGCAGGCACGGATGACGCACGACCTCGGATCAGCCGCCTTCGAACAGCTCGTGTTCGCGGAAGTGCTCCGCGATCCCGAACCGATGCTGAGGCGAGCGCTGGACGGCTTCCGCACCCAGCGCGACCACCTCATCGGCCTGCTGGCCACCCACCTTCCGGAGCTCGACGTCAACCGGCCGGCCGGCGGGCTCGGGGTGTGGGCAGGCCTGCCCGACCACAACTCCACCCATCTCGTCGCAGCCGCGCGCGAGCACGGCCTGCTGCTCACCCCCGGGCCCCGGTTCTTCACCGGAGCGCCCGTTGCCGGCGAGTCGCACGTGCGGCTGCCCTACACCCAGAGACCCGAAGTCCTCGACGACGCCGTCCATCGGCTCGCGAATGCCTACAACGGGCGGTCCGCGGACGATGCGCCCGCAGGCCCGCGGCTCGAGCTCATCGCCTGAACTGCCGGAGCGTACTCTCTGGCTTATGCACGCCGACGCCGAAGGCGGGGGTGTCCGACTCGCGGAGCTCGTGGCCGCTCTGTCGCTCGGGATCGACCTCGGGTTCAACCAGCCCATGGAGCACGTGCTCCGGCAGTGCCTGATCGCGCTGCGCCTGGCCGAGCAGATTGGTGTCGATGAGCAGACACGCACTGCGGTGTACTACACCGCCCTGCTCACCAACGTCGGGTGCCACTCCGACGCCCACGAGCAGGCCAAGTGGTTCGGCGACGACATCGCGCTGAAGGAGAACAAATACGTGCACGGGGTGCACGGACTGGGTAGCGCCGTGTCGACTGCCCGCTTCCTCGGTTCCGGGGCCGAGGGCGTGGCCCAGCGCTTCCGCGTCGGTCTGGAGTTCGCCGTCTCGGGCCATCGGGACATGAGCGCGATGATCACCCACCACTCAAAGATGGCGCGCAAGCTCGGCGAGCAGCTCGGGCTCCCGGTCCCGGTGCTCGATGCGCTGGACGCCTCGTACGAGCAATGGGACGGCAAGGGGTGGCCCGGAGAGCTCAAGGGCGCCGACGTTCCGCTGGCAGCCAGACTGGCCGCCGTCGGCGAGTTCACCGAGGTGGCGCTTCGCCTCGGGGGTGTCGAGTCCGCCATCGAGCTGGTGCGGCAGCAGCGCGGCAAGCAGTTCGACCCACGCCTGGCGGACCTGTTCGAGGCTCAGGCCGACATCCTGCTGGCCGAGCTCGACGCCAACGACACCTGGGACGCCGTCATCGGCGCCGAGCCCGCGCTAGGAGTCACGTTGACCGACGAGCAATTCGATGCCGCGCTCTTGGCGGTCGCCGACTTCGTCGACCTCAAGTCGCCCTACACGCTCGGCCATGCCCGCGCTGTCGCGGGGCTGGCAGAAGGCGCCGCGACCAAGCTCGGGATGTCGGATGTAGACGTGCGCACCGTCCGACGCTCGGCGCTTGTGCACTCCTTCGGCAAGCTCGGGGTCTCGAACGCGATCCTGGACAAACCGACACCGCTGGGCGCCGGCGAGCGTGAGCGTCTCCGGATGGTGCCGTACCTGACCGAGCGCATGCTGCGTCAGTCGTCGGCTCTTGCACCGTTGGGTGCGATCGCCGTACAGCACGCCGAACGTCTCGACGGATCCGGCTATCCGCACGGCCTCTCCGGCTCGGCGATCCCGCGGCCGGCCCGGGTTCTGGCCGCGGCCGACGCCTACCAGTCGATGCGTGAGCCCCGGGCCCATCGCGATGCCTTCTCACCGGAGCAGGCCGCAGACAGGTTGCGCGACCTGCTGAAGAAAGGGCGGCTCGACCCAGACGCGGTCGAGGCCGTCCTCGCCACGGCCGGTCACCGCGTGCCGAGGCGACGGACCGGACCGGCCGGACTCACCCAGCGAGAGATTGACGTTCTGAAGCTGCTCGCGCGGGGGCTCACGAACAAGGAGATCGCCGAACGGCTGGTGATCTCGCGGAAGACGGTTGCCAACCACGTCGAGCACATCTACGCGAAGATCGACGTCTCGACGCGCACTGCTGCCGCCCTGTTCGCCACTCAGCACGGCCTTCTCGGCGATGAGGAAGCCGTGCCGGTGTGACGTCAGGCGGTCTGGAGCGCCTCGATGTTGCGCTGGATCACGGCGTCGAGCTCTTCGAGGTTCTTGTCCGCCCGGGTGATGAGCAGGTACTCGGTCCCGGGAGGGGATGACGGGCTGTGACCCGGTGAGACGTAGAACGCGTCGCCGGCCTCGAATGTCTCGGTGTGGTCGGCGAACATGAAGGTGACCGCTCCGCGCATGACCTGTCCCCAGTGGTGACACTGGCAGCGGTCGTCCGGCAGGCCCTTGAGCAGCGGGGCCAGGTCCGACTCCTTCTCCAGGTCGAGGAACGCGAACTCGTATCCACCGGCGATCTCCGAGCTCACCGTGCCGATCCCGATGTCCTGCACCTCCGCAGCAGATTCCTTCGACACTTTGGGCATGTCGTACTCCTTTCGCTGATGGTCTCAGCGTGGAGCACCCGAAACGCCGTGACATGGGGCGTTTTCCTCATCTTTGAGGCGAGTCCCGACCACGGCAGTGGCGTCGACGTCGTCCGATCGGACGACGTCGGCATCGAAGCCGCGCCGGGCCATCGCGTCGAGGGTCAGCGGCGCCTGGCGCCGGCTCGTCTCGATGACGAGGTGTCCACCCGGCCGCAGCCACGGTGATGCCTGTTCGACGATTCGGCGGTGGATGTCGACACCGTCGGCTCCGCCGTCGAGGGCGACGCGCGGCTCGTGGTCGCGCGCCTCCGGCGGCATCAGCGCGATCTCGTCGGACGGCACGTACGGTGCGTTCGCGACGATCAGGTCGACGCGTCCGGCCAGGTCGTCCGGCAGGGCATCGGTGAGGTCGCCCTCGTGGACGCTACCGACGCCGTCGAGGTTGCGCCCCGCACAGTGGACGGCTCGGTACTCGACGTCTGACGCATGCAGCTCCACGTCAGGCCGCGCGTGATGCACTGCCGCGGCCACCGCAGCCGAACCGCAGCACAACTCGACGACGACGGGATGGTGCACGCCGTCCAGAAGCGCGATCGTCTGCTCGACCAGCAACTCCGTGCGACGCCGCGGGACGAACACGCCGGGCTCGACGACAATCTGCAAACCGCAGAACTCGGCCCATCCCAGCACCTGCTCCAGCGGCAGGCCGGAGACCCGCCGCGCGACCATCGACTCGAGCTCGTCGGGCGAAGCTGCGGCCTCGACCATCAGAGCCGCTTCGTCCTCCGCGAAGACGCAGCCGCCCGCCCGCAAGCGTCTGACGACCGCAGCAGGGCTCAGCGTGCGGCCGACCCTTCGACGTAGCCGGAGTCGTCGTTGCGCACCCAGGCCATCAGCCCGCGGAGCTCCTTGCCGACCGCCTCGATCGGGTGCTCGGCACCCTTGCGGCGCAGCTCGGTGAACTCCGGCGCACCGGCGTCCTGGTCGTCGATGAAGCGCTTCGCGAACGAGCCGTCCTGGATCTCCCTCAGGATGGAGCGCATGTTGTCCTTGACCCGCTCGTCGATGATGCGCGGGCCGGAGACGTAGTCGCCGTACTCGGCGGTGTCGGACACCGACCAGCGCTGCTTGGCGATACCGCCCTCGTAGATGAGGTCGACGATCAGCTTGAGCTCGTGCAAGCACTCGAAGTAGGCGACCTCCGGCTGGTATCCGGCCTCGATGAGGGTCTCGAACCCGTACATGATGAGCTGCGAGACACCACCGCACAGCACGGCCTGCTCACCGAAGAGGTCGGTCTCGGTCTCCTCGGTGAAGGTCGTCTTGATCGCGCCGGCGCGCGTGCCGCCGATGCCCTTGGCATAGGAGAGCGCGAGGTCCCAGGCCTTGCCGGTGGCGTCCTGCTCGACCGCGACGATGACGGGCACACCACGACCGTCGACGTACTCGCGGCGCACGAGGTGGCCGGGACCCTTCGGGGCGACCATGCAGACGTCCACGCCGGCCGGCGGCTGGATGTAACCGAACCGGATGTTGAAGCCGTGACCGAAGAACAGCGCGTCACCGTCGACCAGGTTCGGCTCGATCGACTCGGTGTAGAGCTGACGCTGCTTGTGGTCGGGCGCGAGGACGACGATCAGGTCGGACTCGGCGACGGCCTCGGCGGGAGTGAGGACGCGCAGGCCCTCCGCCTCTGCCTTGGCGCGGCTCGCCGAGCCTTCGAGGAGGCCGACGCGGACGTCGACCCCGGAGTCGCGCAGCGAGAGCGCGTGCGCGTGCCCTTGGCTGCCGTAGCCCAGCACGGCCACGTTCCGTCCCTGGATGATGCTGAGGTCTGCGTCGTCGTCGTAGAACAACTCGGCCACGATCTGGTCTCCCTATCTGTGATGGTGCAGTCTCGCGTGGCTGGGGTCAGCCGGCCTGCACGCCGGGAACGGCGCGCAGTGTGCGGTCGGTGATGGAACGGGAGCCGCGGCCGATGGCCACACGTCCCGATTGGGCGATCTCCCGGATGCCGAACGGCTCGAGGACGTTCAGCATGGCGGTCAGCTTGCCGGAATCGCCGGTCGCCTCGATGGTGACGGCGTCGGTGGCGACGTCGACCACCTTGGCCCGGAACAGCTGGACGGTCTCGAGCACCTGTCCGCGCGTCTGCGGATCGGTCTTGACCTTGATCAGCATCAGCTCGCGCTCGACCGCCGTCGCGGAGTCGAGCTCGACGATCTTGAGCACGTTGACGAGCTTGTTGAGCTGCTTGGTGACCTGCTCGAGCGGCAGATCCTCGACGTTCACGACGATCGTCATCCGCGAGATCTCGGGGATCTCGGTGGGGCCGACCGCCAGCGACTCGATGTTGAAGCCACGCCGCATGAACATGCTCGAGACGCGAGCGAGCGCGCCGGGCGTGTTCTCGACGAGAACGGAAAGCGTGTGCTGCTGGCTCATGCGGGGTCCCCTCGAAAGCGCGAGCGGTCGCCAGCCTGATGCGGACTGGCCTGGATGGGAGCGAGTGGTTTCGTGGGGTGCCTCATAGGTCGTCCTGATCCCACTCGGGCGCGAGGTCGCGCGCGATCTTGATGTCGTCGTTGCTCGTGCCGGCCGCGACCATCGGCCACACCATCGCATCGCGCTCGACCACGAAGTCGATGACGACGGGCACGTCGGTGATGCTCATGGCCTTCTCGATGGTCTCGTCGAGCTGGTCGGGACTCTCACAACGCAGCCCGACGCAGCCGTACGCCTCGGCGAGCTTGACGAAGTCCGGGATCCGACGCGCGCCGATCGATTCGCCACCGGTCTCGAGATCGGTGTTGGAGTAGCGGCCCTCGTAGAACAGCGTCTGCCACTGGCGGACCATGCCCAGTGAGGAGTTGTTGATGACCGCGACCTTGATCGGGATGCCCTCGATGGCGCAGGTGGCCAGCTCCTGGTTGGTCATCTGGAAGCAGCCGTCGCCGTCGATGGCCCAGATGACGTTGTCGGGCTCACCGACCTGCGCGCCCATGGCTGCGGGCACGCAGTAGCCCATCGTGCCGGCGCCGCCGGAGTTGAGCCACTGGCGCGGACGCTCGAAGTCGACGAAGTGCGCCGCCCACATCTGGTGCTGGCCGACGCCGGCGACGTACGTGGCGTCTGGACCGGAGATCTGGCTGATCCGCTCGATGACCTTCTGCGGTGCGAGACCCGCCTCGGGTTCGTCGTAGCCGACCGGGAACTTCGCCTTGACGCCGATCATCTGCTCACGCCACTCGGTGTAGTCACCGACCAGGTTGTCCTCGTCGGCCTGCTTGCGCAGCATCACGATGAGGTCGGAGATCACTTCGCGACAGTCGCCAACGATCGGGACATCGGCGACCCGGTTCTTGGAGATCTCGGCCGGGTCGATGTCGGCGTGGATGACCTTCGCGCCCGGGGCGAACGTCGACAGCTGGCCCGTGACCCGGTCGTCGAACCGTGCGCCGAGCGAGATGAGCAGGTCCGACTTCTGCAGCGCGGCCACGGCCGCGACCGACCCGTGCATGCCGGGCATGCCCAGGTGCAGCTCGTGGGAGTCGGGGAACGCCCCGCGCGCCATCAACGTGGTGATGAGCGGGATCTGGGTCAGCTCGGCGAGCATGGCCAGCTCGGCCGACGCGTTCGCCTTGATGACGCCGCCGCCGACGTACAGGACGGGGCGCTTGGACTCGGCGATGAGCCTGGCCGCCTCACGCACCTGCTTGCCGTGCGGCCGGGTCGTCGGACGATAGCCGGGCAGCGCGAGCTCGGACGGCCACGTGAACGTGGTCTGCTTCTGCAGCGCGTCCTTGGCGATGTCGACGAGCACCGGGCCCGGACGCCCGGTGGAGGCGATGTGGAACGCCTCCGCGATGGTGCGCGGAATGTCGTCGGGATCGGTGAGCAGGTAGCTGTGCTTGGTGATCGGCATCGTGATGCCGCGGATGTCGGCCTCCTGGAAGGCGTCGGTGCCGATGGAGCCGCTGGGCACCTGCCCGGTGATGGCGACGACCGGGACGGAGTCCATGTGGGCGTCGGCGAGCGCTGTGACCAGGTTGGTGGCGCCGGGGCCGGACGTTGCCATGCAGACGCCGACGCGGCCGGTGACCATGGCGTACCCCTGTGCGGCATGGCCGGCGCCCTGTTCGTGACGGACCAGGATGTGGCGGATCTGCTCGGAGTCGAACAACGGGTCGTATGCCGGGAGGATCGCTCCGCCGGGAATGCCGAAGATGACCTCGACGCCGGCGCGCTCGAGCGCTCGCACGAGGCTCTGCGCCCCGGTCACCTGCTCAGGCTGGTCGTCGAGCTGGCCAAGAGTAGGCCCAGCCGCCGTCTTGGCGTCCTGTCCCGTCATCGTTCGTCCTTCTCCCGTGTGCGTCCATGGTGGACTGAGCTTCTGCATGAAAAAACCCCTCGGCCGGTGAGGCATAACGAGGGGCGACGCGCGACCGGCGTGGTTCGCGCGTCAGAGAACTACTACGAGGAGTCCAGTGGCATGTCTTGTGTGCACGCCGCCAGTCTCGCCTGCGGAGACAACGTGGTCAAGTCGTGAGACATCTCGTTCCAGCATGTGGATCAGGCAGCACGCCTGATCGTGAGCGACGGCCGCTGAGCCAGGCTCTGGGCCACCACGCAGTAGCGCTCGGTCAGCTCGGCGAGCTTGGCCAGGGCGTCGTCGTCGGCGTCGGTGTGCAGCACAGCGACGACATTCACGTCCTGCACACCGACGGGTACGTCACGCGAGACGCCCAAGGTGCCCCTCACGTCGAACATCCCGTCCACGCTCAGCTCGGCCGAGTCGATCCGCACCCCGATCGCGGTCGCGACACTCCTCATAGTGACGCCGGCGCAGGCGAGCAACGCCTGCAGCAGCATGTCGGCGGAGCACGAGTCGGTGCCGTCTCCGCCGGTGGCCGGGTGCAGCCCGGCACGGGTGATGCCCGACCACGTGCTGACCGCGCACGTGATGCCGGGCGTCTCGAACGTCCCGAAGGCGCCCACGGGCGTGTGCGCGCTCGCCGGTTCGTCGCGATATCGCTGCTTGAGCGGTGCTTGGAGCTCGCGAAGAGCGGTTGCGTCCATGGGCACATCGTGGCACCGATGGGACGGATCGACGGACAGAAACTCCAACGAGGCGGCGTCAGCCGCAGACGGCACCGTCGGCGGCCGAGCTGACCAGCTTGCGGTACTTCGCCAGGACGCCAGTGGTGTAGCGGGGCGGCAGCGGCGTCCAGCCGACCTGGCGCCGGGCGAGCTCGTCGTCGTCGATCTCGACCTCGAGGGTGCGGTTGGCCATGTCGAGCGTGATCGGGTCTCCGTCGGCGACGAACGCGATCGGGCCGCCGTCGACCGCTTCCGGTGCCACGTGCCCGACGCAGAGGCCGGTGGTGCCGCCGGAGAAGCGACCGTCGGTGAGCAGCAGGACGTCCTTGCCGAGCCCGGCGCCCTTGATGGCCCCGGTGATCGCGAGCATCTCGCGCATGCCCGGTCCGCCCTTCGGACCCTCGTTGCGGATGACGACGACGTCGCCGGCCACGATGGTGCCGTCCTCGAGAGCGTCCATCGCCTCACGCTCACCGTCGAAGACCCGGGCGGTGCCGCGAAAGACGTCGGAGTCGAAGCCCGCACTCTTGACGACGGCGCCGTCCGGTGCCAGCGAGCCGCGCAGGATCGTGATGCCGCCGGTCTTGTGGATGGGGGCGTCCAGGGGTCGGATGATGTCGCCGTCCAGGCCGAGGTCGATGTCGGCCAGGTTCTCGGCCATGGTCCGGCCGGTGACGGTGAGGCATTCGCCGTGCATCAGCCCGGCGTCGAGCAGGGCCTTCATGACGACGGGGATGCCGCCCACCCGGTCGACGTCGTTCATCACGTAGCGGCCGAACGGCTTCAGGTCGCCGAGGTGCGGCACCTTGTCGCCGACGCGGTTGAAGTCGTCGAGGGTCAGGTCGACCTCGGCCTCGCGAGCGATGGCCAGCAGGTGCAGCACGGCGTTGGTAGAGCCGCCGAGCGCCATCACCACGGTGATGGCGTTCTCGAACGCCTCCTTGGTGAGGATGTGGCGGGCGGTGATGCCCCGGCGCAGCAGCTCGACCACGGCCTCGCCGGACTTGCGCGCGTACTCGTCCCGGCGGCGGTCGGGCGCCGGCGGGGCAGCCGACCCGGGCAGGCTCATGCCGAGCGCCTCGGCCGCCGACGCCATCGTGTTGGCGGTGTACATGCCGCCGCAGGCGCCCTCGCCCGGGCAGATGGCCCGCTCGATCTTGTCGACCTCCTCGGGCGTGATGAGGCCCTTGATGCAGGCACCGACCGCCTCGAACGCGTCGATGATGGTGACTTCCTTGCCGTCGACGTTGCCCGGCATGATCGAGCCGGCGTAGAGGAACACGCTGGCCAGGTCGAGCCGTGCCGCGGCCATCAGCATGCCGGGCAGGCTCTTGTCACAACCGGCGAGGAGCACCGAGCCGTCGAGGCGCTCGGCCATCATCACGGTCTCGACGGAGTCGGCGATGACCTCGCGGCTCACCAGGGAGAAGTGCATGCCCTCGTGGCCCATCGAGATGCCGTCCGAGACGGAGATGGTGCCGAACTCGAGTGGGTAGCCGCCGGCCGCGTGCACCCCCTCCTTGGAGGCCTTCGCGAGCCGGTCGAGGGAGAGATTGCACGGGGTGATCTCGTTCCAGCTGGACGCGACGCCGATCTGCGGCTTGTCCCAGTCGTCATCGCCCATGCCGACGGCACGCAGCATGCCGCGAGCAGCCGTCTTCTCGAGGCCATCGGTGACGTCGCGGCTGCGCGGCTTGATGTCGATCGGCTTGCCGGAGGGGTCGCTTTCCATGCTGCACAGAGTACGACGCCAGGGACAACGCCCCGCCGCGCCATGTCACTAGAACAGCGGCACGAACACGAAGGCGAGCGCCCAGCTGACGAAGCTGCCGACCAGGACGTACTCGGCTCGCGAGCCGCCGACGCTGTCGCGCGAGATCTCCGGGAACCGCAGGATGCCCTTGGCTGCGACCACCGCGCTCAGCGCCCCGTAGTGGCCGCCGAGCGCCATCGCCAGGATGAACACCCGCTCGATGGGACCCAGGATGCGTCCGCCCTTCAGGGTCTTCTCGGTGGCGATGACGCTGGGGCCGGTGCCGATGAGCATCAGGCGCACGATGATGTTGGCCGTCTCGATGAGGAACACCACGCAGGCAGCCCCGAACACGAACTGCTCCACCGAGACGTCGGCGAGCGATCCGATGTCGAGGGCTTCGTACCACCGCACCAGCCAGCCGCGGTTCACGCTCGGCTGCGGCACCGCGAGGGCCGCCAGTGCCACGGCGGCCAGACCCGCCACCGGCCATGGCCGGTCGGTCTGGACGATGCCGACCGGCGTGAGCAGGATCCAGGCGAGCGAGCAACACCAGACCGAGCGGCACCACGGCCCACGCGGCCGACCCGATGGCCAGTCCGGACACCAGCAGCACGAGAACCGCTCCCCCGACGACGGTGGCGATGATGCCCTGGGCCCGCGACGACGCGCGGTTCTCCGGGCGCACGAGGTCGGCGGTGCCGAGCGTGGCGAGCAGGAGCGCGAGGAGGATCATGACGCGGCGAGGAGGTCGGTGGCGCCCAGCACGGCGAAGGCGCCGGCCCGCCGCAGACTCTGGGAGACGGCCGATGGCGAGATGCCCTCGCTGGCGGCGAGCTGCTTCTGGCTGGTTCCGCGCAGCACGCCGAGCACGAGACGTCGCTGGCGTCCGTCGAGTCGGCTCACGAGCTCGTCGCGGCAGAGCAGCAGCGCGTTGACGAGATCGGCATCTGGATGCCCCCCTCCGTCCTCTGAGACCGCGTACCAGGATCGCAGCCGTTTGTTCTGTGCGTTCTCGCGTCGCTTGGCCTCGACGATGGCGTCACGGGCGGCCCACCAGGCCGGGCCGTCCTGGGTGCGACCGTACTCGGACGTCCCGACGGTCTCCAGGGTGCCGACGCCGATGCCGCACCGGCAGTCGACGCCGTCCGGGAGCGCGAGGCGGACGACCAGGCCGGCACGCAGGGCGGAGCCGACATCGACGTAGACGCCCTGGAACTCGTCGCCGATCGTGGGTGCCAGCGCCTGGGTGGGGGTCGTGGCCTCGTTGGCGATCGCGAGCGCGTCGACGAGGTGCTGCTGTACCTCCGTGCGCGACGTCGAGCGTCGTGAGCCCACCAGGTCGCCGATCAGCGCGACCTGGACGTCATCACCCTCGACGGTCGAGGGCCGCGCGTCGGACTTCATCGCCATGTAATGAATACTATCGCTTCATCTCAAGGTATTCAAGCTATTGGCTTCATCCTGCGGACATGGCGGGCCTGCCTACAGTGGCACCCGTGACCATCGCGCTCGCCACCGGACGCCCGTACGTCGACCTGGACGTCGACCTTCCCCTCCTGCTGGCCGCCGCGTCGGCGCGCGGCCTCGATGCGGAGGTGGCCGTCTGGGACGACGACTCCGTCGACTGGACGGCGTACGACGTCGTCGTGGTGCGGTCGTGCTGGGACTACCTCGATCGCCGCGATGCGTTTCTCGCGTGGGCCGCCCAGGTGCCGAACCTGTTCAACCCCGCCGACGTGCTGACCTGGAACACCGACAAGATCTATCTCCGCGAGCTCGCCGATGCCGGCGTCCCGCTGATCGAGACCCGCTGGAACGTCCGCAGCGGCGACGATCTCCCGCGCCTGGCTGACGCGGCCGAGGAATGGGTGGTCAAGCCGAGCATCTCCGGCGGCTCGAAGGACACCGCCCGATGGAGCGATCCCGTCGACGTGTACGCGCACAGCGAGGAGCTGATCGCCGCCGGACGTACCGCGATGGTGCAGCCATACGTCCCGTCCATCGACGTCGAGGGCGAGACCGCCCTGATCTACTTCGGAGGCCGGTTCTCGCACGCCATCCGCAAGGGACCACTGCTCGAGCGCGGCGAAGGCGTGCGTCAGGATCGCGACCGACGCGAGATGATCACTCCACGCGCGCTGACCGCAGCCCAGCTCGAGGTGGCTGACCAGGTGCTCGCCGCGATTCCGGCCTCATTGGGTCGGGCGGACGCCCTGGCCTACGCGCGCGTCGACCTCGCCACGGACCCTCGCGGCGCTCCACTCCTGATCGAGCTGGAGCTCACCGAGCCCAGCCTCTTCCTCGACCATGCCGAGAGCAGCGCCGAGCGCCTCGTCGGGTTCCTTGCTCGCTAGAGCACGTCGATCTGGCCGGCGCTCGGATGCGCGTCAGGCTCGCGTGGCGGCGGGCCGTCCGGGAACCTGGCGAGATACTTCTGGCCGGCCGCGTAGCCGGACTCGAACAGCGTCTGCTGCTGTTCGGCGGTGAGGTCGAAGTCCGTCCATCGCACGCCCCGCGGCTTGGCGAAGATGCTGCGCTCGACGTCGGCGTCGTCGCTCACGTGCCGCACCTGCGTCGAGTCGACGGTCGTGTAGATCAGGCTCTGGACCAGTGACAGGGGTCCGGTGACCGGCTTGGCCGGGGCTCGCTCGCTCGATGGCGAGCTCAGGCGGATGCCCAGGGTCGGCCATCGGCTGGGCTTGCCGTCCTGGCGGTCGAACACGGCGATCGGGTAGCTGCGCAGCAGGGAGCCGTCGGCGAGCGTCGAGACGCCGAATGACGACTTCAGCCGTACCGGCTCGAACATGAACGGGATGGCCGCCGAGGCGCGGACGGCGCGCGAGACCGGGTATCCGGTGGCCTCGACGCCATAGGTCGCCAGGTCCCATGGCAGGTACATCAGCCGCTGCCGGCTCAGGTCGCTCGCCGTGACCAGCAAGCGGTACGACTGTTCCGGCGCGAGCGCGGACCCGGGGTCGTCGAAGGCGAAGTCGGCGAACGTCTCCACCCCGAGGTCGGCGAGCACTCCGCGCGCCCACTGGGTCAGGTAGTGGCCGCGGTACATGCCGAGGTGGAACAGCAGGCCCCACCCGTTGGCGGCGAGAGGCCACCACCGAAGGGCCCTGGCGACCGCGCGGCGGTCGAGCATGCTGCGGTAGTCGAGCGTCCGCATGATCTCGTCGACCCGGGTCATCGGCTCGCCGGTCTGCTGCATCGCCGCGATGATCGCGCCGACCAGCGCACCTGCCGATGATCCGGCGACCCGCGCGAAGGTCCAGCCGGCCTCGTCGAGCGCGGTGGCCGCCCCGACGAGGGCGATTCCCTTGACGCCACCGCCCTCGAGCACCAGGTCGGCGGTGCGGGCTGTGGGCGACGTCATGGGCCGACTCTACGAAACGATGTGCGAATGGACGTCTGGCAGTGGACAATCGCTGGTCGTGACCTCCTCGCACGCCGCGCGCGTCCGGTACCACGACATCGACAGCGCCGACGGCACCCGGATTCGGGCCTGGACGAACGACGGCGAGGGGCCCACCGTCCTCCTGAGCAACGGGCTGGGCACCAACCCGCACGCCTGGCCGTCCCTGCTGCGCCCCGACTGTGGCCTCCGGGTGGTCGGGTGGAACCACCGCGGCGTCAGCGGCTCGGAGCGGCCGAAGAGCCGTCGGGTCGACCTGGACTCCTACGTCGAGGATGCGCTCGCCGTCATGGACGACGCCGGCATCGAGTCGGCGGTCGTGCCGGCCTGGTCGGCCGGCGTGACCGTGGCGTTCGAGCTGGCCAATCGCCATCCGGACCGGGTGAAGGGGATCCTGGCCGTCGCCGGCGTGCCGGGCAACACCTTCGGCACCATGCTCGAGCCGCTGCACGTCCCCGGCCCGGTGGCCAAGCGCCTCATGACAGGGCTGGTGCTCACCGGCCTGGTGACCGGTCGCGGCATCGGCCTCGTCTCCCGGAACATCCCGTGGACGAACGCGGTGGCGAACATGCTGCGGCGCACGCGTCTGATCAATCCCAGCGCCGACACCGAAGAGCTCCGGGCGCTGATGCAGGAGTTCTGCACCACCGACCCGCGGTGGTACGCCCACCTCGCGATGGACGTCACCAAGCACTCGCGGGTCTCGCTGTCCCAGGTGAAGGTTCCGGTGACGTTCGTGGCCGGGCGCTGGGACGTCCTGACCGGCGCCAAGCAGATGTTCGCAGCGCACGAGCGGATCCCCGGCTCGATCTACCACGAGCTGGACGGCACGCACTTCCTCCCGATCGAGTTTCCCGACCTGATCCTCGACGAGCTCAAGGCCCTGATCGACCGGGTGGGCTGACCGCTTCGTAACCGGGCGTGCGTCGGCGTCGTTGAAGGTCCCATGCGCCTCGTCCGCCTCGGTCTCGCCCTGACGCTGTCCGTCCTCCTCACACTGGCGTGCCTGACCACTGCAGCGGCGGCAGACGAGATCCCGCCGTCCATCCTCGACGAGCTCATCTCCCCGAAACCGCTCGACCCGGCGATCGGCCTGCTTCCCGCACTTCCCGTCAAGCATGTGCCTTATGCAGGCGACGTCTGCCCCGATGGCGCGTCGTCGTGCATCGACACCACCATCGCGAGGATGCAGCAACGGCTCGACGCATTGGCGGCGAGCTGCGACCACGATGCCGTCTTCGCTCTCGCCTATCTGCGCGTCACCGAGAACGTCCGCGATGCGGTCGACTCCGGCGTGTTCGACGATCGGGTGTGGCTCGGACAAGTCGATGCCGTCTTCGCCAAGCTCTACTTCGATTCGATGGATGCGTGGCACTCGGGCGACCCGGTCGCGCGGGCGGCCACGCCGAAGTCCTGGCAGATCGCCCTGCAGGCCGCCGACGACCGCGCCGTGACCGGGCTGGGCAACTTCATGCTCGCGATGAATGCGCACATCAATCGTGACTTCTCCTATGTGCTCGCCGAGATCGGTCTCACCGGCCCCGACGGCAGGTCGCACAAGAAGGACCACAATGCCTACAACCGTCGCCTTGACAGCCTGTATGCGCCGGTTTTCGCCGAGGAGGCGGCCCGCTTCGACCCGACGTTCGACGACATCGATCTCCTGACCGTGGAGGAGACCCTGGCCGGGGCGATCATGCGGGGCTGGCGCGAGATGGTGTGGCGCAACGCCGAACAGCTCGCTCTGGCCAAGACCCCGAGCCAGCGCCGCATCGCCGAGCAGACGATCGAGCACTATGCCGCGACCCAGGCTCAGTTGATCCGTACCACCTTCGCATCGCCGGACTCGACCAAGCGCGACGCCTGGTGCGCCGACCACGGCACCGGTTCGTGACGAGTTAGGTCAACTTCTCCAGGATCAGCTCGCGCACCCGGGCGGCGTCGGCCTGGCCGCGCATCTGCTTCATCACCGCGCCGATGAGCGCACCGGCGGCGGCGACCTTCCCGTCACGAATCTTCTGCGCCACGTCCGGATTCGCCTCGATGGCCCGGTCGACGGCCTCACCCAGAGCGCTGTCGTCGGAGACCACCTCCAGGCCGCGAGCCACCACGACCTCCTCAGGAGTGCCCTCGCCGGCCAGGACGCCGTCGAAGACCTGCCGGGCGAGCTTGTCGTTGACCCGCCCGGCGTCGATCAACGCCTGGATCGCAGCAACCTCTCCGGGCGTGATCTCGAGGGCATCGAGCTCGACATCCTGCTCGTTGGCGCGCCGGGCCAGCTCGCCGAGCCACCACTTGCGGGCGGCCTGCGGGGCGGCGCCGGCGTCGATGGTGTCGGCGATGAGGTCGAGCGCACCGGCACCGATGGTGTCGCGCATGTCGAGCTCGCTGAAGCCCCAGTCGTCCTGGAGGCGTCGGCGCCGGACCGCCGGCGGCTCAGGCAGCGTGGCCCGCAGCTCCTCGACCCAGTCGCGCGACGGCGCGATCGGAGCGAGGTCGGGCTCGGGGAAGTAGCGATAGTCGTCGGCGTCCGACTTCTCCCGACCGGACGACGTGCTGCCGTCGCTCTCGTGGAAGTGGCGGGTCTCCTGGACGACCTTCTCGTCGGCGTCCAGGATCGCCGCGTGACGGCGGATCTCGTACGTGGCTGCCCGCTCCACCGACCGGAACGAGTTGACGTTCTTGGTCTCCGAGCGGGTACCGAGCTCGTCACTGCCGAGCGGTTTGAGGGAGAGGTTGACGTCGCAGCGCAGCGAGCCCTGGTCCATCCGGACGTCGGAGACGCCGAGACCGCCGATGAGGTCGCGCAGGTGTGACACGTAAGCCCGCGCCACCGCCGCGGCCTTCTCCCCCGGCACCTCGATGGTCTTGGTGACGATCTCGATGAGCGGGATGCCGGCGCGGTTGTAGTCGACCAGCGAGTGGTCGGCACCGTGGATGCGTCCTGTGGCGCCGCCGACGTGCAATGACTTGCCGGTGTCCTCCTCCATGTGCGCCCGCTCGATCTCGATGCGGAAGGTCTCGACTCCGCCGTCGGCGGTGGGCACCTCGACATCGGTCCAGCCGTCGTGGGCGATCGGCTCGTCGTACTGCGAGGTCTGGAAGTTCTTCGGCATGTCCGGGTAGAAGTAGTTCTTCCGCGCGAAGCGGCACCACGCGGCGATCTGGCAGTTCAGGGCCAGCCCGATCCGGATCGCGGACTCCACTGCGGTGCGGTTGACCACCGGCAACGAACCGGGGAGTCCGAGGCACACGGGGCAGACCTGGGTGTTCGGCTCGGCGCCGAACGTCGTGGCGCAGCCGCAGAACATCTTGGACACCGTGTTCAGCTCGATGTGGACCTCCAGGCCCATCACCGGCTGGTAGCGCGCGAGGGCGTCGTCGAGATCGACCAGGGTGACGGTCATCGTGCCCCCTTCAGCGGCGGTGCCTGCGCCAGGATCGGGCCGCCCCACTTCTCCTCCAGCAGGCGCTCGAGCGCTGCGGCGGCATTGTAGAGCCGGTCGTCGGCGGTGGCCGGCGCGAGCAGCTGGAATCCGGTGGGCAGGCCATCGGACGCGAGCCCGGATGGCAGGGACAGACCGGGGACGCCGGCCAGGTTGGCCGGGATCGTGGCGACGTCTTGTGCATACATGGCCAGCGGGTCGTCCAGCTTGTCTCCGAACGGGAAGGCCGTCGTGGGCGAAGTGGGCGACGCGAGCACGTCGACCTGCCCGAACGCCGCGTCGAAGTCGCGGGCGATCAACGTGCGCACCTTCTGGGCCGAGCCGTAGTAGGCGTCGTAGTAGCCGCTGGACAGGGCATAGGTGCCCAGGATGATGCGGCGCTTGACCTCGTCGCCGAAGCCGGCGTCGCGGCTGGCCGCCATCACCTGCTCGGCGCTCGGGTCGGCGACATCGTCCGGAGCGACACGCAGCCCGTAGCGCATGGCGTCGAACTTGGCGAGGTTGCTGCTCGCCTCGCTGGGCAGGATCAGGTAGTACGCGGCGAGGGCGTGGACGAAGCTCGGGCACGAGACCTCGACGATCTCCGCGCCGGCCCCCTCCAGCAGCGCCAACGATTCGGCGAACCGGCTACTGACGTCCGGCTGGAAGCCTTCCCCGCCGAGCTCACGGACGACGCCGATGCGCAGACCGTCGACGTCGGCACGCCGGGCGGCCTCGACCACGGCCGGCACCGGCCGGTCGATGCTGGTGGAGTCACAGGGGTCGTGCCCGGCGATGACCTCGTGGAGCAGGGCGGCGTCGAGCACCGATCGGGTGACCGGTCCTGCCTGGTCGAGGCTGCTGGCAAGGGCGATGAGCCCGTAGCGCGAGACGCCCCCATAGGTGGGCTTGACGCCGACCGTTCCGGTCATCGCGCCGGGCTGGCGGATCGATCCGCCGGTGTCGGTGCCGACGGCGAGCGGAGCCTCGAAGGCGGCCACCGCGGCCGCGGAGCCGCCACCCGATCCGCCGGGGATGCGTCCGGTGTCCCAGGGGTTGCGAGTCGGGCCGTATCCGGAGTGCTCCGTGGACGAGCCCATCGCGAACTCGTCCATGTTCGTCTTGCCCAGGATGGGCAGGCCGGCGGCCTTGAGCCGCCGTGTGACGGTGGCGTCGTACGGCGGCACCCACCCCTCGAGAATGCGGGAGCCGGCGGTGGTGGGCACACCCTTGGTGGTGATCACGTCCTTGACCGCGACCGGCACGCCGGCGAGCGCATGCAGCTCCTCGCCGGCGGAGCGGCGGGCGTCGACGACGCGAGCCGTCTCCAGAGCGCCGTCCGCGTCGACGTGGAGGAAGGCGTGGATCTCGGTGTCGACGTCGGCGATCCGGTCCAGATGCAGCTCGGTCAGCTCGACAGCGGTGGTCTCCCGGGCAGCCAGTCGGCGCGACAGCTCTTCGGCCGTCGCGCGGATCGTGTCCGTCACTGCTCGTCCCCGAGGATCCTCGGTACCAGGAACCGCTGCTGCTCGCTCGCCGGTGCGGCGGCCAGCGCCTCGTCGGCAGTGAGGCTCTCGCGGACCTCGTCGTCGCGGAACACGTTGCTGACCGGCAGCGGGTGGCTCATCGGGGTGACGTCGTCGCCGGCCGCCTCCTGGACGACCCGGACGTGCTCCAGGATCGCCGGCAGCTCGGTTGCCAAGTGGTCGAGCTCGTCGTCGCTCAGCGAGATGCGCGCGAGGTCGGCCAGGTGGGCGACGTCCGCGCGCGAGATTCCCGGGACGGGGTCCGGCATGCAGCATCCTTCGACGGCTGGGTGGGGTGACAATCCATCCTAGGGTTCGCACGATTCGTGTCGGAACCGGCGTCATGTCGCCCGCAAGAGGCCGGGGGCGTCACAGATCGCGGGGATCGATGCCGACTACCCGGTGTCCGGCCCCTGCTCGAGCAGCTTCTCGAACCCGGCTTCGTCCAGGATCGGGACGCCCAGCTGCTCTGCCTTGTCGGCCTTGGAACCGGGCGACTCGCCCACGACGACGTAGTCGGTCTTCTTCGACACCGAGCCGGACGCCTTGCCACCGCGGGCGATGATCGCCTCCTTGACGGAGTCGCGGGTGAAGTTCTCGAGCGAGCCGGTGACCACGATCGTGAGTCCTTCGAGCGTGCGGGGAACCGACTCGTCGCGATCGTCCTTCATGCGCACCCCGGCGGCGGCCCACGCGTCGACGATCCCGCGGTGCCAGTCGACGGCGAACCACTCGACCACAGCCTCGGCCAGGGTGGGGCCCACGCCGTCGGCCTGGACCAGCTGATCGACGGAGGCCTCGGCGATGGCCGGCAACGAGGCGAAGTGCTCCACGAGGGCGCGGGCGGCGGTGGGGCCGACGTGCCGGATGCTGAGCGCCACCAGCACCCGCCACAACGGCTGGCTCTTGGCCTTCTCGAGGTTCTGCAGCAAGGCGAGGCCGTTGACGCTCAGCACCCGGTCGCCCGCACCGGCCTTCCTCTCGGCCTTCTTGGCCGCGCGGGTGTAGAGCGGCACCTTCAGGAGGTCGTCCTCGGTGAGGCCGAACAAGCCGCCCTCGTCGACGAGGACACCGGCGTCGAGCAGGGCGACGGCGCCCTCCCAGCCGAACACCTCGATGTCGAACGCGCCCCGGCTGCCGACGTGCGTGAGCCGCTCCTTCAGCTGAGACGGGCAGGTGCGGGTGTTGGGGCAGCGGATGTCGGCATCGCCTTCGCGTGTCGGCGCCAAGGCAGTGCCGCACGCCGGGCATTCCGACGGCATGACGAACTCCCGCTCGCTGCCGTCGCGCAGGGCGACGACCGGGCCGACGATCTCGGGGATGACGTCGCCCGCCTTGCGGAGCACCACCATGTCGCCGATCAGCACACCCTTGCGCTTGACCTCGTGCTGGTTGTGCAGCGTGGCCTGCTCGACGGTGGATCCGGCGACCTTGACCGGTTCCATCACGCCATAGGGAGTGACCCGGCCGGTGCGGCCCACGTTGACCCGGATGTCGAGGAGCCGGGTGTTGACTTCCTCCGGCGGGTACTTCCAGGCGATCGCCCAGCGCGGCGCCCGGGACGTGGAGCCGAGCCGGTTCTGCAGATCGACCTCGTCGACCTTGATGACCACGCCGTCGATCTCGTGGATGACGTCGTGCCGATGCTCCCCGAAGTACTCGATGAACTCCTGGACGGCGGCAAGGTCGGGCAGGACCTTGGCGCGGTCGCTGGTGGGCAGCCCCCACGCCTTGAGCGCGAGGTAGGCCTCGGACTGACGCTTCGGGCGAAAGCCCTCGCGGTAACCGATGCCGTGGCAGACCATCGACAGCGGCCGGCTGGCGGTGACCGACGCGTCCTTCATCCGCAGCGACCCGGCGGCCGCGTTGCGCGGGTTGGCGAACGGGGTCTTTCCCGACTCGGCCCACGCCTCGTTGAACTTCTCGAACTCCTCGGTGGGGAAGAACACCTCGCCTCGGATCTCGACGTACGACGGCACCGGGTACTTCTTCGACGCCTTCAGCCGGTGCGGGATGACCTTGATGGTGCGGACGTTGTTGGTGACGTCCTCGCCGACCCGGCCGTCGCCGCGAGTGACGCCGCGGGTGAGCACCCCGTCCTCGTAGGTGAGGGAGATGGCGAGGCCGTCGACCTTGAGCTCGCACAGGAAGTCGGCCTTCTTGGCGCCCTCGCGAACCAGACGCGCGTGCCAGGACTCGAGCTCCTCGGGCTTGAACGCGTTATCGAGGCTCATCATGCGCTCGCGGTGCTCGTATGCCTCGAACGTGGAGGACGCGTAGCCGCCGACGCTCTGGGTGGGCGAGTCGGGCGTGCGGAGCTCGGGGAGCTCCTCCTCCAGCTGCTCGAGCTCACGCATGAGCACGTCGTACTCCGCGTCCGAGACGGCGGGTGCGTCGTCGAGGTAATAGCGAGTGCGATGCTCCTCGATCTGTTCCGAGAGCTCCTTGTGCCGCTGCCGGAGGTCGTCGGTCACCATGGCTCCGAGCCTAGCGGCGGGCAGTGACCATCTGCGCCATGAGACGGCACAGCGTGACAGCATGGACGAGACGAACGGAGGGCAGGGCGTGGTCGATCATCGAACCGGATTCCAGAAGGTGTGGGCCACCGTGCTGGGCATCGTGCTCCTGGTCGGCGGCGTGATCCTGGCCGGGATCTTCTACGGCGACGTCGCGCTCACCATCGTCGGAGGGGTGGTCGCCGTCATCGGCCTCGGTCTTCTCCGCTACGCGTTGATGCGCCGGCGACGCCTTGCGCGAGGCTGAGGGCACGTCTGGCCCAGGCCGGCGACGCTCCGGCCAGCCCGCAGGTGGGGGTGATGACCGTGCGCGGCGCGTACGCATCCTCGTCGAATCCCAGCCGATCGAAGAAGCGCTCCACACGGCGGCCGAGATCGGCGTCGGTGACGTCCGCATCGGTCGAGGGGACGACGCCCGGCCAGAGATCGGTGCCCGACTCGAACGCTTCGGACCACGAATCGTCGGGATCGGCGAGCCCGGCGTCGAACGACACGGCAGAGAATCCAGCCCCGGCGAGGAGTGCCAGCGGCAGGTCGGCCGCGCAGGAGTGCACGACGGGACGGGCGCCGGCTGCGACGATGGCGTCGACCACTCGGTGCAGCAGGGCGTCCGCCTCCGGTAGATGGACGGTGCGGTGCCGGCCGAATCCGCTCGCGGTCGGGATGCCGCCGCCGAGCACGGCGGTGATGCTGGGCTCGTCGATCTGCACGACGATCTGCTCGGCTCGACCGAACCGGCGCCGGACGTCGGCCAGGTGCGTCGCGAGGCCCTCGGCGAGCGACTCGGCCACCTCACGCCGCGCACCGTGGTCGGCCACCAGCTTGTCGCCGCGGGCTCGCTCGACGTGGGCCGCCAACGTGAGCGGCCCGGCGACCTGCACCTTTACGGGACCCTCGTGGTCGGCAAGCAGCTCCTCGGCGGCGTCGAGGTCATGCGCCAGCAGGGCACGTGCACGACGAAGGTCTCGGCCGGCTCCGACGCCCAGGCGCCAGCCGGCGGGCTGGAGGTCGGCCTCCAGCCCCTCGAGGACGGCGAGGGCTCGGCCGATCATCCCGGCGTGTGGTCCACGGGCGGGTAGCTCGGGGACGAAGACGAAGTCACCGACTTCACCGCGGATGATGCGCAGCGACTCGCGGACGTCCTCGCCGGGCATCGACCCGACGCCCGTGCCTGCTCTCACACGCTCACGCGACGCGTCTGGGCAATGGTGGCCGAACCGACCACCCGGGTGCCGTCGTAGATGACGCACGCCTGGCCGGGAGCGATGCCATAGGCGGGGTCGCGTAGCTGCACCCGCACCTCGGTGTCGTCGACCTCGACGGACGCCGCGTGCTCGTCGCCATGGGCCCGCAGCTGCACGGTGCACTCGAGACGCTCGCTCGGGGCCCGACCGGCCCACAACGGCCGGACTCCGGCCAGGGCATCAACGCGCAAGTGCTCGCGTGGACCGACCGTGACGGTTCCGCTCGTTGGCTCGATGTCGAGCACGAACCGCGGCTTGCCGTCGTCGGCCGGGACACCCAGCCGCAGGCCGCGGCGCTGGCCGATCGTGAACGCGTAGGCGCCGTCGTGCTCGCGCAGCGTTTCGCCGGACTCGTCGACGATCGTGCCCGGCCTGGGCCCGAGCTTGTCGCGCAGCCAGCCGGCGTTGTCACCGTCTGCGACGAAGCAGATGTCGTGGCTGTCGGGCTTCTGCGCGACCTGGAGGCCACGCCGCTCGGCCTCGGCGCGCACCGACGTCTTGTCGGTGCCGCCGAGCGGGAACATCGAGTGGGTCAGCTGCTCCTGAGTCAGCACCCCCAGCACGTACGACTGATCCTTGCCGTGGTCGACGGCCCTGTGCATCTCCACGGTTCCGTCATCGGACGTCTGCAGCTGGGCGTAATGCCCAGTGACGACGCCGTCGAACCCGAGTGCGAGGGCCCGGTCGAGGACCGCGGCGAACTTGATCTTCTCGTTGCAGCGCAGACACGGGTTCGGGGTGCGTCCGGCGGTGTACTCGGCCACGAAGTCGTCGACCACCTCGTCGGCGAACTCCTCGCTCATGTCCCAGACGTAGAACGGGATGCCCAGCACGTCGGCAGCGCGTCGGGCGTCGCCGGCGTCCTCGATCGAGCAGCAGCCCCGGGCGCCGGAACGGTAGGAACGCGGGTTGCGGCTCAGCGCGAGGTGCACGCCGGTGACGTCGTGCCCGGCGTCGACCGCGCGGGCAGCGGCCACGGCGGAGTCGACCCCGCCGGACATCGCCGCGATGACTCTCACGACGCACCCCCGTGAGCGGAGCTCATCATGCACTCCAGTGAACGGAGCTCATCATGCACTCCCGTGAGCGGAGCTCATCATGCACTCCGGACCATGGACGCCGCGAGCGCGCGCTCGTGCACGGCCGGCAAGGACGCGAGGAAGGCGTCGACGTCGGCCTCGGTGGACGTGTGCCCCAGCGAGAACCGCAGCGAGCCACGGGCCGCCGCCTCGTCGTAGCCCATGGCCAGCAGCACGTGGCTGGGCTGTGGAACGCCGGCGTCACACGCCGAACCGGTGGAGCACTCGATGCCCTGAGCGTCGAGCAGCATCAGCATCGCGTCGCCCTCGCAGCCCGGGAACGTGACGTGCACGATGTTGGGAAGCCGGTGTTCCGGCCCGGGCAGCGGATCGCCGTTCACGATCGCGTCCGGCACGACGCGATGGATGCCGTCGACCATGTGCGCGCGGAGCGCCTCGATCCGCGTGGACATCTCGGCCTGCCGGTCGACGGTGACCTCCAGCGCCTTCGCGAACGCGGCGATGAGTGGGACGCCGATGGTGCCCGAGCGCAAGTCGCGCTCCTGGCCACCGCCGTGCATCAGGGGTGTCGGCTGCAGGTCACGGTCGATGACGAGAGCCCCGATGCCGACCGGCCCGCCGAGCTTGTGCGCGGTGACGGTCATGGCGTCGAGCCCGGACGCATCGAAGTCGAGCGGCAGATAGCCGGCCGCCTGCACGGCGTCGCTGTGCGACCGGGATGCCGTGCTCCCGGGCGATGGCGACGACCTCGGCGACCGGCTGCACGGTGCCCATCTCGTTGTTGGCCCACATGGTGGTGATGGCGGCGACGCTGGCCGGGTCGGATTCGACCGCCTCACGCAGCGCGTCGACGACGATGCGTCCCTCCCGGCCCACCGGTGTCGTGTCGACCCGGGCGCCCTCGTGGGTGGCCAGCCAGGTGACCGGGTCGAGCAACGCGTGGTGCTCGACGGCGCTGAAGACGAGCCGATCGCGTCGCGGGTCGCTGTCGCGTCGGGCCCAGTACAGGCCCTTGATGGCGAGGTTGTTGGCCTCGGTTCCACCGGAGCAGAACACGACCTCGCTGGGACGCGCACCGAGCTTCTCGGCGATCAGCTCGCGGGCTTCCTCGACCGTGCGACGCGCTGCGCGGCCAGACCCGTGCAGGCTCGACGCGTTGCCGGTGAGCGCCAGCTGCTCGGTCATCACCGCGATCGCCTCGGGGACCATCGGCGTGGTGGCCGCATGGTCGAGGTAGACGGTGGGACGAGAGTCGTTCATGACATGTCCAGCGTAATGGCAGGGGGCACGTCGCGAGGTCGCCCAGACCTGTGCTGATCAGGCGGCTCGCGCGACGGTGAATCGGACGCTGGTGGCAATGGCGTAATCGCCCTCCGCGGTGCGGGCGGCCTCGAACGCGGTCTTGGCCGCTCCGGTCGCGGCCGGAAGCTCGGCCTCTGCAACCCGCTCGAGGACGTAGCGGCCACCGTGCGACCAGGCCCACGCGAGCCAGTGGTCGGTGCTGGTGAACCGGCTCTCGTAGCTGATGACCTCGCTGTCCGTGACGTGGAATCCGGAGTCGGCAAGCAGCGTCTCGATGGCCTCCGGAGTGCCGAACGGCCCCTGTCGCTCGTCACGGGGCGGCATCGGGTCCGGCAGAAATCGCCCGATCTCCTTCATCGCCGCCTCGAAATGAGGATCGTTGCCGGCGAACGTCGTGAATCCGAGCCTGCCTCCCGATCGGAGCAGCACGGCGTACCGTCGTAGCGCCGACCCCGGGTCGGCCAGGAAGAACAGCGTCAGACCGGAGACGATCGCGTCGAAGGATCCCGGCTCGAGCTCCGGCATTTCGGCGTCGCCGACCGACACGTGTACGCCCGAGAGGCCTCGCTTCCCGACGTCGCCGCGGAGCAGCTCCACCATGGTGGGGGCGATGTCGATCGCGAACACCTCGCCGTCGTTACCGACGGCTTCGGCGGCGGCGAAGGTGACGGCACCGCGGCCGGCACCCAGGTCCAGCACCCGTTCCCCGGGGCGCAGACCGACTCGGGTGACGAGGTCGCGGCCCATCGGTGTGAAGAAGTCGACGCCCAGCTGGTCGTACGTTCCGGCAGCGCGGTCGAAGACGTCCGCCGTCGCCTGCTTGCGGTTGTCGATCATGGCGTCATCACCGTAGCGGCCGTGGCAGTGCTGCTTTCAAGGGCCTGCTACCGTGCCACGACCACCTGGGCCAGTGCCTCAGCCGCCTGGTCAAGATCGTCGTCGGTGGTCGCGCGGCCGAACGTGAACCGCACCGCCGTCTGGGCGACCTCGCGGTCATAGCCCATCGCCGTCAGCACGTGGGACGGCTCGTCGCTACCGGCAGCGCACGCCGAGCCGCTCGAGCAGACGATTCCGCGGCGCTCCAGGTCGAGCAGGATCGACTCGCCACTCCTGCCCGGAAACACGAAGGACGCGCTGCCCGGCAGCCGGTGAGTGCGGTGCCCGGTGAGCACCGCGCCGGGGACTTCGGACTCGACGCGGGCGATGAAGGCGTCGCGGCGGGCGATCACCTCGTCTGCGGGTCCGGATGCCAGTCGCAGTGCCGCGGCGAGGCCGACGGCCCCGGCGACGTTCTCGGTGCCTGAGCGCCGCCCGGACTCCTGCCCACCGCCATGGATCAGCGGCTCGATCGGCGTGCGGCGCTGCACGTAGAGCACGCCGACTCCCTTCGGCGCGCCGAGCTTGTGGCCGGAGATGCTCAGCGCCTGGACGCCCAACCGGCCGACGTCGAGGCCGAGCCAGCCGGCCGCCTGTACGGCGTCGGTGTGAAGTGGCACCCTCCGGGCGCGACAGATCGATGCGAACTCCCGAATGGGCTGCACGGTGCCGACCTCGTTGTTCGCCAGCTGGATGCTCACCAGGGCGGTGTCGTCGCGGAGCGCGGCGGCGAGGTCGTCAGGTGAGACCAGCCCCTCGTGGTCGACGCCGAGCGTCGTGACCTCGAACCCGGTGCGTTGCAGAAATGCCGCCGACTCCAGCACTGCAGGATGCTCGATCGCGCTGATCACCACGTGCCGGCCGCGCGGCTCGGCCAGGGCGATGCCTTTCACCGCGGCGTTGTCGGACTCGGTACCCCCGGACGTGAAGGTGATCTCGCCCGGCTTGGCGCCGAGCATCCCGGCGACATCGGCACGGGCCTGATCGAGTCCCCGCAGCGCGGCCTCGCCGACCTCATGGTGGCTGGACGGGTTGCCGAACTCCGGCCCGAGATAGGGTCCCATCGCCGCGAGCACATCGCGCTTGAGTGGCGTGGTGGCGGCTTCGTCGAGGTAGATCACGGCACTGTGCTCAATGCCGCCCAGGGCCCGGCGCCCTAGCCGGGCCGACGCGCACGTCCAGGGCCAGGTCGAGCGCGCTGACGCTGTGCGTGAGCGCACCCACGCTGATGACGTCGACGCCGGTGGCCGCGACGTTGGCGATGGTGTCGAGCGTGATCCCTCCGCTGGCCTCGACGATCGCTCGGCCCGCGACCATCTCGACCCCGGTGCGCAGCTCGTCGAGGTCGAAGTTGTCGAGCATGATCGTGTCGACCTCGCCCGAGGCCAGCACCGGCTCGATCTGGTCCAGCCGGTCGACCTCGACCTCGATGTGCGTGGTGTGTGGGAGCTGCTCGGCCGCTGCCTGGATGGCCGCGGTGACCCCGCCTTCGGCACTGCCGACCAGGGTCAGGTGATTGTCCTTGGCCATCACGGCGTCCGACAGCGAGAACCGGTGGTTGTGGCCCCCGCCGCAGACCACGGCGTGTCGTTCGAGTGCTCGCAACCCGGGGGTGGTCTTGCGGGTGTCGACGACGCGTACCCCGGTGCCCTCGACCGCCGCGACGTACTGGGCGGTCAGCGTGGCGATGCCACACATGCGCTGAAGGAAGTTGAGGGCGACCCGCTCGGCCTCGAGCACGGATCGGGCCGGACCGGAGACGGACGCCAGCACGTCACCGGCCTGGAACGTCGCACCGTCGGCGATGGCATTCGTGACCTTGACGGCGAAGTCGCGGCGGGTCATGGCGACCGCGAACACCTCGGCGCCGGCCAGCACCCCAGGCTCGCGCGCGACGAGGTCGGCGGTGGCCAGCGCCCCGGCCGGCACGAACGTCTGAGACGTGAGATCGCCGAACGGCGCGTCCTCCTCCAGGGCGAGGTCGACGACGCGCTCGATCTGGTGGCGGTTCAGCATTCACGGCCCCTGACGGCGGAGTGTCGGGCCTGGGTGGGATCTGCCTCGGGGAAGTCGGTGCGGTGATGACCACCGCGCGACTCCTCTCGCGCCAAAGCGCTGGCCACGACAGCCCTCGCGACGACGAGCAGGTTGGCGTCCTCGGCCGACTTCGCGTCGCTCGCCGCCGGCGTGTGCCACGACGCGAGCCGGGCGGCCGCCCGGCCGAGGTCGACGCCGTTGCGCGAGAGACCGGCGGCGTTCCACATCAGCTGCTGGAGATCGTCGCGCGTGAACGACTCGCCGTCGTCGTCAGGAGCCGTGTCCGCGATCTCGACGGCGAGCGGCTCGGACCAGTCAGAGCCGAAGTCAGCGGGCTCGGCCGGAAGCCCGAGCGCCTCGACGACCCGGGTGCCATAGACGGCGCCCTCGAGAAGCGAGTTGGAGGCCAGCCGGTTGGCCCCGTGCAGGCCGTTGCAGGCGGCCTCACCGACTGCGTACAGGCCGGGGATCGAGGTGCGGCCCCACTCGTCGGTGCGGATTCCGCCCATGTAGTAGTGCGCGGCGGGCGTGACGGGGATGGGCTGCTCGCCCCAGGAGAAGCCCTGCGCACGAGCGGCGGCGTCGATGTTCGGGAACCGCCGGGCGAGGAACTCGGCACCGAGCGCGGTGGCGTCCAGGCGGACGGGCTTGCCGCTCTGGCGGGTCATCTGAGTCGCGATCCCGCGGGCCACCACGTCGCGCGGCGCCAGCTCGGCGTCGGGATGGACGTCGGTCATGAACCGGTGCCCGTCCTCGTCGATGAGCACGGCTCCTTCGCCGCGGACCGCCTCGGACACCAGGAAGTTGCCCGGTGCGGCGAGTGACGTCGGGTGGAACTGGTAGAACTCCAGGTCGGCCCCGATGGCACCGGCCCGCAGCGCCATCGCGAGTCCGTCGGCCGTGGCGACCTCGGGGTTCGTCGTGTACGGGAACAGCTGGCCGGCACCTCCCGTGGCGAGCACGACGGCGTCACCACGCAGCTCGGAGCCGTCGAGCAGCCGCACTCCGCGGCACGTCCCGTCCTCGACGACCAGATCGACGACGGTGGTGCGTTCATGAACGTCGGCGTCGCTCTCGTGCAGGCGGTCGATGAGTGCGTACGCGATGCCGGCCCCGGTGGCGTCTCCCCCGGCATGCAGGATCCGGGCGTGCGAGTGCGCGGCCTCCAAGCCGTGGGCGAGCTCGCTGCCGTGACGATCGAACTGCACGCCGCGCTCGATCAGCTCACGGACCGCCGCGGGTCCTTCGCTGCACAGCACCTCGACGGAGTCCTCGTCGCTCAGACCGGCCCCAGCGATCAGGGTGTCCTGTACGTGCTCGGCCACCGTGTCGTCGCTGGTCATGACCACGGCGACGCCGCCCTGCGCGTACCGGGTGTTGCTCTGCGCGAGCTCGGACTTGGTGAACAGCGAGACGTCGTGCCCGGCGTCGACCGCCTCGAGGACGGCTGTCAGCCCGGCGACGCCGCTGCCGACGACGATGACGTGCATGCTCAGGCTCCCTTCGGAAGCGCCGCCAGCATGCGCTCCAGTGCGACCTTGGCGTCGCGGGCGACATCGTCGGGGACGACGATCTCGTTGCGGATCTCGCCATCGACGAGTCCGTCGAGCACCCAGGCGAGATAGCCCGGATGGATGCGGTACATCGTTGAGCACGGGCAGACGACGGGGTCGAGGCAGAAGACGGTCCGGTCCGGGTACTCGGCCGCCAGCCGGTTGACCATGTTGATCTCGGTGCCGACCGCGATGACGTCGCCCGGGTCGGCGGCGGCCACAAAGCGACGGATCGCGTCGGTGGAGCCGGACGCGTCCGCGGCATCGACGACCGGCATCGGGGCCTCCGGGTGCACGATCACCTTGACGCCGGGATGCTCGGCGCGCGCCTTCTCGATCTGGGCGACGGTGAAGCGCTTGTGCACCGAGCAGAACCCGTGCCAGAGCAGCACCTTCGCGTCCTGCAGGGACTCGGCGGAGTTGCCGCCGAGCGGCTTGCGCGGGTTCCAGGTCGGCATCTGCTCCAGCGGGATGCCCATGGCTTTGGCGGTGTTGCGGCCGAGGTGCTGGTCGGGGAAGAACAGCACGCGCTGGCCGCGCTCGAAGGCCCACTCCAGCACGGTCGACGCATTCGACGACGTGCAGACGATGCCGCCATGGCGTCCGCAGAACGCCTTGAGCGCCGCCGACGAGTTCATGTAGGTGACCGGGACGATCGGCTGCTTTCCATTGGCGTCCGGCTGATCACCGTAGATCTCGGTGAGCTCTTCCCATGCCGCCTCCACCGACTCCTCGTCGGCCATGTCGGCCATGGAACAGCCGGCCGCCAGGTTGGGCAGGATCACGTGCTGTTCGGGACGCGCGAGGATGTCGGCGGTCTCGGCCATGAAGTGCACGCCACAGAAGACGATCGTCTCGGCGTCCGGCTTGGTGAGCGCGGCATTGGCGAGCTGGAACGAGTCGCCCACGAAGTCGGCGTACTGCACGACCTCGTCGCGCTGGTAGAAGTGCCCGAGGATGACGACCCGCCCGCCGAGCGTCGCCTTGGCCGCCCGGATGCGCGCGTGGAGCTCGTCGTCGCTCATCGTCTGGTACTCCACCGGCAGCTGGCCGGGCCGGGTGACCGGCTCGGGGATGACGTCGCCGTCCGAGCTGCCCGGCCCATAGCCGGGAACCAGGTCGAACACCCATGGGCCTTCGGCGAGCTCGGTGTCACAGCTGTCGCTGGGCGCGGCGACGATGAGGTCGTTGACCGACGGGGCGGTGCTGGTCTGGGTGGTCATCGTCGCTCCTCGGAGGTGGCGCCGGCGTTGAAGCGGTACAGGGCGGGTGGTCGGTGGCTGGTGCCGGTGACGAACGTCCCGGTGGGGACGATGGTGTTGCTCGCCAGCACCTGGCGGCGGAAGTTGGCGGGGTCGAGCGGCTTGCGCAGCACCGCCTCGTGCACCTCGCGCAGCTCGGCCAGGGTGAACTCGGGATTGAGGAAGGCATGGGCGATCGGCGAGTAGGTGATCTTGGCGCGCAGACGGCCGAGCGCGTACTCGACGATGCGGTTGTGGTCGAACGCCAGCGTCGGCACCTCGTCGGCCACGAACCACTCGACGTTCTCGCCGTCGATCGCTCGGGCGGCCTCGTCGGGACGCACCAGCGCCCAGTACACGATGGACACGACGCGGTCGATGTCATGTGCAGCTCCGCTGCGGGGCGGCGAGCGATCGACCTCGCCGAAGGAGTAGAGCTGCTCCAGGTAGTTGGGGGTGAGGCCCGTCGTGCGCTCGAGGGTGTTGCGGGCCGACGCGGCGAGGTCCTCGTGCGCTTCGAGCGGTCCGCCGGGAAGAGCCCAGGCACCTTCGTACGGCTCGCGGATGCGACGGACGAGCGGGAGCCAGAGCGTGTCCTCGCCGGTGCGCGGGTGCGGCCGGAGCGCGAAGATGACCGTGGAGACGGCCAGCGAGACTCGCTGGTCGACGTGCGTCGCTGTCGGGTTCACGTCCGGGCCTCCTCCCAGGTGACTTAGGGTGCAGATGACTCTAAGTGCTGGAATCGACCCTACCCGGGCCTTAAGGTCAGGTCAACCCTAAGTGGCGGGAAGCACGCTCTCTCCGAGCGGGCTCGGGTTGTAGGCGATCTCCCACCGGTGGCCGTCCGGGTCCCCGAAGTAGCCGGTGTAGCCGCCCCACTCACGGTGCTCGCCGGCGGAGACCGGGTCGGCTCCGGCCGCGCGCGCGGTCGCCAGCACGGCGTCGACCTCCTCCGGCGTCGCGACGTTGTGCGCGATCGTGAACGGGGCGACCCCGTCTCCACGCCCGATCGGCCCGACCTCCTCCTCGAAGTGGCTCTGGTCCCACAGCGACAGGATGAGGTGTTCACCGGCCCGGATCATGATCACGTCTCCCGGCTCGACGAACTCGGCCTCCCAGCCCAGCCCGTCGAGATAGAAGCGGCGGGTGGCGTCCAGATCGGCCACGGCAAGGGTGACGAAGCTGATGCGCTGGTCCATGGCTCCGAGTCTCGCATCCATACTGGCGTCCATGGATGTGGCCATCGCACGCTGGCGCCTGCGCCATCAACGACTCACTGCCCCGCTCGCCGGGTCCGCGGCCGAGATCGTGGACGGCCTCCTGGCTGTTCAGGCCGAGAATGCGAGTCAGTCCGCCTGGGCGGTGGCGGCGCGCACCGACTCGCCGGATCCGAGCCATCTGGCCGGGCTTCTGGATTCGGGCGAGGTGGTCCGCACGCACGTGCTGCGCCCGACCTGGCACTACGTCGCGCGTTCTGACATCGACTGGCTGCTCGCGCTCACCGCGCCGCGCGTCAAACCGACCGTCGACACTCAGCTGCGGGCCGACCTGACCGATCGCGACGTCGACCGGCTCATCGACATCGTCCTGGACCTGTTGGCCGCCGCTCCGGACCGCACCCGCGACGAGGTGGCCGAAGCGTTGCGCGACCGGGCGCCGGACCTCGCTGAGCGGCTCACCGGCCACTTGGTCATGATCCTGATGGCTCACCTGGAGCTGGACCGCCTGGTCAGCAGCGGCCGGCCGCGAGACGGCGAGCACACCTATGCGACGTTTGCCGACCGCGTCGGCACCCGCGTCGACGTCGACGAGTTCGACCGCGAGGAGGCGCTGGCCCGGATCGCCCTGCGCTACTTCACCGGCCACGGGCCGGCGACGGTGAAGGATCTCGCGTACTGGGCCACGCTCACCCTCACGGACGTCCGCCGCGGACTGGAGGCCGTCAGTGACGAGCTGGAGTCCTTCGAGCACGACGGGCGCACCTACTGGCACGCACCCGGCGAACCTCCCGATCGACCAGGTGAGCCGGCCGGTCACCTCCTGCAGCTGCTGGACGAGATGTACCGCGGCTACCAGGACTCCCGCTGGGTCCTGGACGCCGAGGGCATCGTGCCGCGGCAGCGGGAGACCGCGATCGGCATCGCCCTGGTGGACGGTCAGCTGGTGGCCGGCATGAAGCGCACCCTCGACGCGAAGCGGGTGCGCTTCGACCTCACGCCACACCGCCGGCTGTCGTCCTCCGAGCGAAGCGCGTTGGAGGACGCCGCTGCGCGATACGGCGAGTTTCTGGACCGGCCGGCGGAGATCGTCGGTCTCTGACGATCAGTGGAAGTCACGTGAGCGGTGGCTGGCCGGTACGGCCAGTGCGAGCTGCGGATAGAGCGTCTCGATGCGCTCGATCTTGTCGGCCACCAAGTTGACCACGCCGTCCTCGCGCTCGAGCATTCCGCGCACCACGAGCCCGGCGGAGTTGCGCGCCACCCGGCGGTGCCGCTGCCACACCGCGTCGAAGACGACGACGTTGAGCATCCCGGTCTCGTCCTCGATGTTGAGGAAGGTGACTCCCCCGGCGGTGTATGGACGCTGCCGATGCGTGACCAGCCCGGCCACCCGGACGCGGCGGTCGGCCTCGTGGGTGGCGGTGTCGGCCACCGACAGCACGCCCTCGGCGATCATCAGCGAGCGCAGGTGCTCCATCGGGTGCTCGTCGGGCGAGATGCGAGTGGCCCAGAGATCGGCCAGCGTCTGCTCGACCGGGTTCATGCCCGGCAGCATCGGCGGCGGCGACTGCACGGCGGTGCCGGCGAGGCGGTCGGGCGCGTCGGTGTAGCCGGCGTTCCACAGCGCCTGGCGGCGGCTGATGCCGAACCCGTCGAACGCCCCCGCCGTGGCCAGCGCCTCCATCTGGGCGACTGAGAGGCCGGTGCGTCGTGCGACATCGGGCATGTCGGTGAACGGGGCCTCGGCCCGCGCGTCGACCACCCGTTGTGCGTCCGCCTCGCCGATGCCCTGCACCTCGGTGAGTCCGAGGCGCACCGCAAAGGCGCCGTCACGTCGATGCGTCTCGGTGGGATCCGTCCCGTCCGGGTCGAACGGTGGGATCGGCGGTTGCGCGGCCTCTACGCAGGCATCGAGGCCGGCGGGACCGTCCGGGACGGGTTCGAGGTCGGCGTGGACGCCGGAGTGGAGCACGTCCGGACGCAGGATCGTCACCCCGTGGCGTCTGGCGTCCGCGGTGAGCGACTGCGGCGAGTAGAACCCCATCGGCTGCGAGCGCAGCAACGCGGCGAGGAAGGCTCCGGGGTAGTGCAGCTTGAGCCACGAGCTGGCGTAGACGATCAGGGCGAAGCTGATGGCATGACTCTCGGCGAAGCCGAAGTTGGCGAAGGCCTGGATGCGGTCGTAGATGTCGTCGGCGAGCTCGCCGGTGATGCCGTGCTCGGCCATGCCGGCGTAGAGGGTCTCGCGCAGCCGCTCGATGCGCTCGATGCCGCGTTTGGAGCCCATCGCCCGGCGCAGCAGGTCGGCGTCGGCGCCGGAACAGCCGCCGACGGCCATGGCGATCTGCATGAGCTGCTCCTGGAACAGCGGCACCCCGAGCGTCCGTTTCAGCACCGGCTCCAGTGCCGGATGCTGATACGTGACCGGTTCGCGCCCGGTGGCCCGCCGGATGTACGGGTGCACCGCGCCGCCCTGGATCGGGCCCGGGCGGATGAGCGCGATCTCGATGGCGAGGTCGTAGAAGCACCGGGGCTTGAGCCGGGGCAGAGTGCCGATCTGGGCGCGGCTCTCCACCTGGAAGACGCCGATCGAGTCGGCGCGGCACAGCATGTCGTAGACGCCGGCTTCCTCCTTGGGGATGGTGGCCAGCGTCCACGGCTCGTCACAGTGCTCAGCGACCAGGTCGAAGGTGTGCTGAATGGCGCCGAGCATGCCGAGGCCGAGCAGGTCGAACTTGACCAGGCCCATCCAGGCGCAGTCGTCCTTGTCCCACTGCAGCACCGTGCGGCCGTCCATGCGTCCGCGCTCGATGGGCACCACCTCGCCGACCGGACGCTCGGTGAGCACCATTCCGCCGGAGTGGATGCCTAGATGCCTCGGCGCCTTCAGCAGGTCGTTCGCGAGGTCGACGACCGCGTCCGGCACCGGCCGCTCCGCATCCGGGCTGATGGTGTGCCACGACTCGATGCTCTTGCTCCACGCGTCCTGCTGGCCGACCGAGTAGCCGAGCGCCTTGGCCATGTCCCGGACGGCCGACTTGGGCTGGTAGCTGATGACGTTGGCGACCTGGGCGGCGTTGTGGCGGCCGTACGTCTCGTAGACCCACTGGATGACCTCCTCGCGCCGGTCGGAGTCGAAATCGACGTCGATGTCGGGCTCCTCGTCGCGAGTGGCGGACAGGAACCGCTCGAACGGCAGGTCGTACTGGATGGAGTCGACGGCGGTGATCTTGAGCGCGTAGCAGACCGCCGAGTTGGCCGCCGAGCCCCGGCCCTGGCACAGGATGCCCTGATTGCGGGCGAAGGCCACGATGTCGTGGACGATGAGGAAATAGCCGGGGAAGTCCTTCTCCTCGATCACCGCCAGCTCGCGCTGCAGCCGCTCCTCGGCCTGCGCGCGGTTGCTCGCGTAGAGCTCATCGGCGCCCTGCCGCACCAGCTCGCGCAGCCACGTCATCGGTGTGTGGCCGGGCGGCACCTGCTGCTTGGGCAGCCGTGGTGATGCCTGGTGCAGGTCGAACGCGACGTCCCGCGCGATCTCGACGCTCCGCTCGACCGAGCCCGGGTACCTGTCGAAGCGTCGCAGCATCTCGGCACCCGAGCGCAGGAACGCCGAGCCGGACGCCGGCAGCCAGCCGTCGAGCTCGGCCAGGCTGCGCCGGGCGCGCACGGCCGCCACGGCCTGGGCGAGTCGGCGGTCGGATGGCCGCGCGAAGTGGACGTTGTTGGTGGCCACCACGGGCAGGCCGGCCTCGGCTGCCAGCCCGGCCAGGGCGTCGTTGACCGCGCTGTCGCCGGGCTGGCCGTGGTCGATCAGCTCGACGGCCACCGCGTCGTGACCGAACAGCGCGGTGAGCCGGTCGAGCGCACGCGCCGCGCCCTCCACGCCGCCGTCGGCGAGCGCCTGACGGACCAGGCCCTTTCTGCAACCCGTCAAGACAACCCAATGGCCCGTCCCGAGCTCAGCCAACTCTTCCAGCTCGTAGGTCGGATTCCCCTTCTCGTCACCGCGCAGCTGCGCCTCGGTGATCGCGCCGGCCAGCCGGTGGTAGCCCTCGACGCCGCGGGCGAGCACCAGCAGGTGGCTGCCCTCCGGGTCGGCGACGCCCTGCTGCGGAACGGTGAGCCCGAGAGACAGCTCGGCCCCGTGCACCGTGCTCAGCGACGGGTACTCCTGGGCCGCTTCGGCGAAGCGCACCGAGCCGTAGAAGCCGTCGTGGTCGGTGACCGCGAGCGCGGACAGGCCGAGACGCACCGCCTCCTCGACCAGCGCCTCGGGATGGCTCGCGCCGTCGAGAAAGCTGTAGCTGCTGTGGCAGTGCAGCTCGGCGTACGGCACCACCGGTCCACTCGGTGGCCGGGGACGCCGGTCGGGCCCGTACTTTCCGCGCTTGCGGCTGAACGCGGGGCCGTCGCCGCCATCCGGCCACTCCGCACGTGAGCGGCTCGAGAGCCGCCGTTCGAGCTCACGCCACGGGACGTCAGGGTTCTGCCAACCCATCACTCCCCCACTCGCTGCGCTCGCGGGAGGTACCCCCAGCCCCGCCTGTCGCTGAGTGTGACGAGATTTCCCCGAATACCGTCCTGAAGAGGACGGCTCGTCACACTCAGCGAATGGGGGGACCTAGTCATAACGGGCCTCGGTGAACCAGCGGCCGTCCTCGACGACCATCAGCCAGGCGCTGCCGTCGACGCCCACGACCTGGAAGCGGGCGATACGCCGGGCGGCCGCCTCGTCCCACCACTGCTCGTCGACCGGCCACGGCCCGGCCCAGGATGCGACCGGCTGCCAGGGCCTCTCATCGACTGGCACAGAGGCATCGGCGCGGAACCGGTCGGGCGGGCTGCTGACGGCACCCCGGCCACTGACGACGACCGGCTGACCCTCGGCTCCCACCACCATCGCCTCCTGCGGTTCGGCGAACACGGTGGCGGGAGCGGGCGGCGGGATGCTGCCCGGCCAGGGTGCGTGGGTGGATCGTGCCCCCACGGCGCGCTCGCCCCACGGCACCCGCAGGGCCCGGTCGGCCGGGCCGCGTCCGCCCTGTACGCCGGCGGCGAGGACGGAGTCGTGACCGACCATGCTCTGCACCCGCGCCACGCCACGGGCCACGCGGTCGTCGGGCCCTCCGCCGAACAGGCTGTCGGCGTGCTCGGCCAGCGGTTCGGCCACCTCGGGCACCAGCCGGACCGTGTCGACCGGAGCGGCGATGCCCCCTTTGTCGGCACTGCCCTGCAGCTGCCAGCGCAGCCGGTCGACGATGTCGGCGGCGGCGAACCAGCGCGGATGGAGCCAGCGCCGCGAGGAGGACAACGTGCCGTCGCAGTCGACCTCGATGCGCACCGTGGTGCACACCAGACCGTGCGCGGCGAGGCCGCGGACGAACGCCTCGGCCGTGGTCCGGAGGCTGAAGGCGATCGGCTCGACGAGGTCGAGCGGCGGCTCGAGCGCGAGGGTGGCCTCGAGCTCGGGCGGCACCGCACGCCGGGAGACCGGATGCGGGTCGAGGCCGCGGGCGTACCGGTGCAGCAGCTCACCGTGGCTGCCGAACCGGGTATGCACGTCGGATGGGGCGAGAGCGGCGAACGCGCCGAGAGTGGTGAGTCCCATCCGGCGGAGAAGGCTCACCAGGTCGGGGGCGTCGAGCGCCTCGACCGGCAGGTCGGCGAGGAACGCAGGCGACTCCCCCGGCCCGACCACCAGGCAGTCCTGGGCGGGTGCCCGGCGGGCCGCCTGCTCGGCGGCGAACAGCCCGTCGGCGACGCCGAGCCGGACGTCCCAGACGCCCAGCGCGACCAGCCGCTCGGCGATGACCGCCCCCGCCTCGACCTCGCCGCCGTAGAACCGGGCCGGCACCCGCAGCGCGCACAAGCCTGGGCGCAGCGGCGCCACCCCCGGACTGAGCTCCTCGATGGCGGTGAGGACCTCCTCGAAGGCTCGTGCGTCGGCCTCGGGCCGGTGCTCGGCGAGCGTGAGCTCGGGGCATCGCGACTGGGCGTCGCGGCGGCGCATCCCGCGGCGGACCCCCTCGGCCCGCGCGGACGGCGTGCACGCCAGCACCTGGCCCTTCTCGAGCACCGCAGCCGGTGCACCGGGCGGCAGGTCGGCCAGCAGCGTCATGACCGGCCAGTCGGGGCACCACACGACCATCGTGCGCATCAGCTCACGCTGCGTAGCTGCACCGATGGCGCCTCGACCGGACGAATCCGCAGATCGACGTCGGGCAGCCACAATCGGGTGGACACCGGCGGCGCGGTACCCCGGTGCACGTCGACGGTGGCCTGCCGGGCCTGCAGGTGACCGTGCCCGCTGCCGAGCCCGACCCACTCGACGTCGCTCAGGCCGAGCCGGGCCTCACACCGGGGCCAGTCGCCCCCCTCTCTCGACGGCAGAGCCACGAGCACCGACCCGCGTTGTCGCAGCCGGGCGGACAACCGGGCGGCATCCTTCTCGCTCACCCGCTCCGGCGGCCGCACCATCACCACGCCGAGGACGTCGATGAGCGCCGCGGTGACCTCGAGCCATGCGTCTCCCGGATCGGGCACCAGGATCGTGCGGCTCAGCTCCACGCCCGCGGCCGCGGTGGCCTCGAGCCCGAGCTCCGATGAACCCACGACACCGCACCAGGCGCCGTCGGCCGACGGTCCGGCCAGCAGCAGGGTGGCGAGGCTGGCCGACTCGACGCCATAGCTGGACCCGGTCTGCATCTGCAGCAGGCCGGCAAGGGCGGAATGGGTTCGCACGGGCTGCGCCGCGGGCCGGCCTTGCATCTGAGTGACCCGCGTCCGCAGCTCGTCCACAGTGGGGACAGCCACCGCTGGGGGCACCTCCCGCGAGCGCAGCGAGTGGGGGCCGGTCATCTCTCCATTATCGAACAACCGTTCGATGCCGTCAATCAGACGCCGAGCTGGATGCTCCCGCCCGGGATCGCGTCGAGCAGCTTCTTCGTGTAGTCCTCCCGCGGGTCGTCGAAGACCTGCGTGACGCTCGCGGACTCCACCACCTTGCCGTCCTGCATCACGAGCACGTCGTCGGCGATCTGACGCACCACCGCGAGGTCGTGGGTGATGAACAGGTAGGACAGGCCGAGCTCGGCCTGCAGGTCGTTCAGGAGGGTGAGGATCTGGGCCTGCACCAGCACGTCGAGGGCCGAGACCGCCTCGTCGCAGATGACGACCTCGGGGTCGAGCGCGAGGGCCCGGGCGATCGCCACGCGCTGACGCTGGCCGCCGGACAGCTCGGCCGGGAAGCGCTGCATGACCGACGCGGGCAGTGACACCTTGTCGAGCAGGTCGCGGATCTTCGCCTCGCGCTCCTTCCTGGTGCCGATCTCGTGGGTGCGCAGCGGCTCCTCGATCGACTGGTAGATCGAGTACAACGGGTCGAGCGACGCGTACGGGTTCTGGAACACCGGCTGCATCTGCCGGCGCAGGTTCAGCAGCTTCTTGCCCTTGAGAGTGCGCACGTCGACACCGTCGAACAGCACGCGCCCACTGGTCGGCTCGAGCAGGTTGAGCACCATGCGAGCCAGCGTGGACTTGCCCGAACCGGACTCGCCGACGACGGCCGTCGTGGTACCACGGCGCAGCGAGAACGAGACGTCGTCGACCGCGGTGAAGTCGATGGACGAGCCCGGACGGGATCCCCGCAAGGTGAACACCTTGGTGAGGTCCTCCGCGACGATGACATCGCGCGAGGCCTCCCCCACGTGATCTTCCTCGGCCTCCAGCTCCGCGGCGACCTCGCGTCGCGGCCTGGATCGCCTGCTCACGCACCTCCGCGCGGGCCGAGGTGAGCCGGCGCGACGCCAGCGACGGCGCCGAGGCGACCAGTCGCTCGGTGTAGGGGTGCTGCGGCGCCTTCAGCACGTCGAGGGCCGGCCCGGACTCGACGACCGCACCCTTGTACATGACGACCAGGTGGTCGGCGCGCTCGGCAGCGAGGCCGAGATCGTGGGTGATGAAGAGCACCGCCACGCCGAGGTGGTCGGTGAGCTTGTCGAGATGGTCGAGGATCTGCTTCTGCACCGTGACGTCGAGCGCCGACGTCGGCTCGTCCGCGATGAGCAGCTTGGGTCGCGCCGCCAGACCCATGGCGATGAGTGCGCGCTGGCGCATGCCTCCGGAGAACTCGTGGGGATACTGCAGGGCGCGGCGCTCGGCGTCGGGCAGACCGGCCTCCTCGAGCAGCTCCACGACGCGAGCGTCGGCCTCCTTGCCCTTGGCCACCCCGTTGGCGACCAGCGCCTCCTTGATCTGCGTGCCGACCTTCCACAACGGGTTGAGATTCGACATCGGGTCCTGAGGGACGAGCCCGATCGACGAACCGCGCAGAGCGAGGATCGACGCCCTTGTCGGCCTGGGTGATCTCGTGTCCCTCGAACAGGATCTGACCGCCGGTGACGACACCGCGGCCGGGCAGGAGATCGATGATGGCGTGGGCGACGGTGGACTTTCCCGATCCCGACTCGCCGACGATGGCAACCGTCTGGCCGGAGTAGACCGTCAGGTTCGCACCCACGACCGCAGGCACGACGGTCGTGCGATCGGACCGGAAGCCGGCGTGCAGGTCCTTGATCTCGAGCAGTGGTGTCTCGGTCACGACTTCCTCGCCTTCGGGTCGAGGGCCTCGCGAACGGCCTCACCGAGCAGGATGAATCCCAGCACGGTCATGGCGAGTGCCGTCGCCGGCACCCACATCACCACCAGGTGCTGGCCCGAGCGCACCGGTGTTCTGGGCGTCGGAGAGGTCGTTGCCCCACGACACGACGTTGGTCGGCAGTCCGAGACCCAGGAACGACAACGCCGACTCCGCCACGATGAAGATGCCGAGCGAGATCGTCGACGTGACGATCACGGGGGCGAGGGCATTGGGCACGATGTGCCGCACCAGGTTCCTGAACCGGGTCGCCCCGATGGCGGTCGCCGCGTCGACGAACTCCAGGTTCTTGACCTCCAGCACCGCCCCGCGCATCTGCCGGGTGATCTGAGGCCAGGCGAACAGTCCCAACGCCAGCACCACGACGGTGACCGCGATCCAGAAGCCGCGGTCAGGAAGCAGATTGTTGACGACCGAGATGACGACGATGGCGGCGAGCAGGAGCGGGATCGACAGGAAGATGTCGCTGGTGCGGGAGATCACCGAGTCCAGGAAGCCGCCGTAGAACCCGGCGATCGCGCCGGTGACGATCCCGACCACCGCGACGAGCAGCGTGGTGAGCACGCCGACGGTGACCGAAGCACGGGCGCCGTACAATGTGCGGGCCCAGACGTCACCACCCTGCTGGGTGAACCCGAACGGATGCCCCTCGCGGGGCGGTTTGAAGCTGTCGCTGAGCTGCTTGAAGTTGGGGTCGGCGTCAGTGAACAGGCCCGGAAAGGCGATCACGACGGCGAGCGTCACGATGATGGCACCCGAAACCCAGAACAGCGGCGCCACCCGGAGGCGCTTCCACGCCTCCTTCCACTGGCTCTCCGGCACCGCGTCGACGTCGATGGCGTCGACGGCCTGGAGCGGCGTCTCCTCCAGCGGTGCGACGAAACGCTCCTGGCCCAGACGCGCCCGACTCGGTCGATCGAACTCAGACATAGCGGATCCTCGGATCGAGAACGGCGTAGAGCAGGTCGACGACCAGGCTCATGACCACGTAGATCAGCACCATGATCGTGACGATGGAGACGACCGTCACGTTCTCGCCCCGGTTGATCGACCGGAACGCGAGGTTGCCGACTCCGGGGACGTTGAAGATGCCCTCGGTGATGATGGCCCCGGCCATGAGGCTGCCGAGATTCACGCCGAGGTGGGTCGTGACCGGGATGAGCGAGTTGCGCAGCACGTGGTTGCGCACCACGAGCGCGGACTCAGGCCCTTGGCACGGGCCGTTCGGACGTGGTCGGCACCGAGGTTCTCGGCGACGGACGTGCGGGTGAGCCGCAACGTGTAGGCGAAGTCGACGGCGCCGAGCACGATGGCGGGCAGGATCAGCTTGCCGATGGTCCAGTCGCCGCCGACCGTGACCGCACCCCAGCCCAGCTTCACGCCGAAGACCAGCTGGAAGACGAAACCGATGACGAAGATCGGGATCGCGATCAGCACGAGCGAGATGATCAGCATGCGGAGTCGAACCAGCCGTTGCGTCGCAGTCCAGCGGTGGTGCCGATCACGACGCCGAGCACCGCCTCGAAGGCCAGTGCCATCAGCGAGAGCGCGATCGTGACCGGGAAGGCCTGGGCGATGAGGTCGATGACCGGCTGACCGCTGAAGGACAGGCCGAGATCGAACGTGACCACGCCCTTGAGGAAGTACAGCCACTGGACGATGAACGGCTGGTCGAGATGGTACTGCGCCTCGATCTGGGCCTTGACCGCCTCCGACACCGGCTTGTCGCCGAAGAGGCCGAGAATCGGGTCACCGGGGCGCAGGAACACCAGCGCGTAGATGAGGAGCGTCGCGCCGAGGAAGACGGGGATCGCCTGGAGCACCCGTCTACCGATGTACCACCACACAGTTCCTCCTGGAATGTCATGGTGTCACGGGATCGCCGTCACACCACCTCCACGCCAGGACGCTGGGGGCAGCGTGGTGGGCTGCCCCCAGCGTCACTGACACATGCCTCGGACTACTTCGTGAGCTTGTAGTACTGCGGCTTCGACTGCCAGGTGAACTCGAAGCCCTTGACGATCCTTCGGCGTCACGGCCACCGAGTTCTGGTACCACATCGGCATGACCGGCAGGTCCTCGAACAGGATCGCCTGAGCCTCACCGATCAGCTTGTACCGCTCCTCACCCTCCGCCGTAGCTGCGTCAGCGACGAGCTTGTCGAACTCCTTGTTGACTGTAGTCGCCGTCGTTCGAGCCGGCGCCCGTCGGCGTAGATCGCGCCGAGGTAGTTGAGCATCGACGGGTAGTCCGCCTGCCAACCGGTGCGGAACGCGGTCTTGATCGGTGCGTTCGTGACGTCCTTGCGATCTCGTCGAACGTCGGATACACCTTCGCCGAGGCGTCGATGCCCAGGATGTTCTTGAGCTGGTTGGCGATGGCTTCGGCGAACTCCTTGTTGCCAGCACCGTCGATGTTGGTAGGCGAGCTCGAACTTGCCGTCCCACTCGTCGATCTCGTTGGCGTCGGCCCAGAGCTGCTTGGCCTTGGTGTCGTCGAACTCGAGCACCTCGTTGCCCTCGACATTCTCGGTCCAGCCGTCCAGGACCGGCGACGTGAAGTCCTTCGCCGGCGTGCGGGCACCGTAGAAGATCTTCTCGCAGATCTCCGGACGGTTGATCGCGTAGGAGATGGCCTGTCGGCGCAAGTTGCCCTCTTCACCGCTGAAGTGCGGCAGCTTCTCCGGGATGGTCAGCGTCGTGATGTTCGAACCAGGCTCGTTGTACGCCTCCACCGAATCATCCTGCTCAAGCCCTTGCAGGGCGCTGGGTGGCACCTGGTCGAGAACGTCGAGATTTCCGGCCTGCACATCGCTGTAGGCGGCGTCAGGTGTCGTGTAGAACTTGAAGGTCAGGCCCTCGTTCTCCGGCTTGTGCGAACCCGTGTAATCGGGGTTCGGCACCATGGCGATCTGCTTGTTCTTCTCCCAGCCGGTCTTGCTGAGCATGTACGGCCCATTGCCGATGGGCCGATCGCCGTACTCCTTGGTGTACTTGCCGTCCTCGCCGAACGCAGAGTCAGGAGTTGGGAAGTAGGCGGAGTAGCCGAGGCGGAGCGGGAAGTCGGACTCAGGGCTCTTCAGGGTGATCGTGAACGTCTTGTCGTCGATGATCTCGAGGCCGGACATCTCCTTCTCGCCCTTCGGAAGGTTGCCGACCGTCGTCGGTGCCCTTCGAACGTCGTGAAGAAGTAGTTGTTCAGGTGCTTGTTCGCAGCGTCCGCGCCATACGTCCACGCGCGGACGAACGACTCGGACGTGACCGGCGTGCCGTCGGTGAACTTCCAGTCCTTGAGCTTGACCGTCCAGGTCTTGCTGTCCTCGGACTCGATGGACTCGGCGACCTCGTTGACCACCGAGCCGTCGGCGTTGTACGCGGTCAGCCCCGAGAAAAGGTTCTGGAGCGGGTCGCCGCCTCCGACCTCGTTGGTGGCGGTGGGGATCAACGGGTTTTGCGGGTTGACGCCATAGACCGTGATGACCTCGTTGCCCCCGGCGTCATCTCCGCCGCCTCCGCAACCGGCCAGGACCAGGCCTGCCGCCACCAGCGCCACGCTCGCAAGACGCGCACGACGAGTGAATCGCATCGAATTTCCCCCTGAATCAGTGATGCACGCGATCGCGTGCGAACACCCCTTGCTATCACTCGGGGGGACCACCTGCGTAGTTCTCAATGACTACTTCACCAAACTGACACTTAACCGCCGCGAGGAAGCGATGATCGGTCGCCGCGCCAAACGCGAGGACGCCCCGAGCCTGGCTCGGGGCGTCCTCGGGCAGGATCGAATCAGCCCTTGCGCTTCTTGATCTCCTCGGTGGCCTGCGGCAGCACCGTCTTCAGGTCACCGACCACGCCGAAGTCGACGAGCTCGAAGATCGGCGCCTCCTCGTCCTTGTTGACCGCGACGATCGTCTTCGACGTCTGCATGCCGGCCCGGTGCTGGATGGCACCGGAGATGCCGTTCGCCACGTACAGCTGCGGCGAGACGGTCTTGCCGGTCTGCCCGATCTGGAACGAGTGCGGGTACCAGCCGGAGTCGACCGCGGCACGTGACGCACCCACGGCGGCACCGAGCGAGTCGGCGAACTCCTCGACCTCGGAGAAGTCGCCGCCGGTGCCACGGCCACCGGACACGACGATCGATGCCTCCGTGAGCTCGGGCCGGCCGGACGCCTCCTTCGGCTTGCTGGAGGTGATCTTGGCGCCCTTGGCGGCGTCGGACACGTCGATCGAGACGGTCTCCACGCTGCCTGCGCCGGACGCGGCCTCGGGAGTGACCGAGTTGGGCTTGACCGCGATGACAGGTACGCCCTTCGTGACGCCCGCCTTCACGGTGAAGTTGCCGGCGAACACCGACTGGGTGGTGGTGATCGTGCCGCCGTCGGCGTCGACATCCACCGCGTCGGTGATGAGGCCGGACTCGGACTTCAGGGCCACGCGGGCGGCGATCTCCTTGCCCTCGAACGTTGAGGGAACGAGCACCGCGGCCGGGCTCTTGTCGGCGACGAGCTGCGCGAGCGCCTCGGCCTTGGGGCCGACGAGGTACTCCTCGTACACGGCGTCGTCGAGCTGGTAGATCTTCTCGGCGCCGTACTCGGCCAGCGCGTCGGGGACAGCTGAGCCGAACACGACCGCGGCGGGCTCGCCGATGGTGCGGGCGATCGTCAGGAGCTCCAGCGAGGGCTTCGAGACCTTGCCATCGGGGGCGTCGATCAGGACGAGGACTTCACTCATGTGGTCTGGACTCCTTCTCAGACGAACTTCTTGGAGGCGAGGAACTCGGCGAGCTTGGTGCCGCCGTCTCCCTCGTCGGTGACGATCTCGCCGGCGGTGCGCGGCGGACGCGGCTCGAAGGACTCGACCTTCGTCCACGCGGCGTCGAGGCCGACCGAGCCTGCGTCGATGCCGAGGTCGCTGAGCGACCAGGTCTCGACCGGCTTCTTCTTGGCGGCCATGATGCCCTTGAAGGACGGGTAGCGAGCCTCGTCGGTCTGGTCGGTGACGCTGACCACGAGCGGGCCGCTGGCCTCGATCTCCTGGGTGGCGACGTCGCCGTCGCGGACGATCTTGACGGAGTCGCCGTCGACCGTGAGCTGCGAGCCGAAGGTGACGGCAGGGATACCGAGACGCTCCGCGACCAGGGTCGGCACGACACCCATGGCTCCGTCGGTCGAGCTCATGCCGAAGAACACGAGGTCGTACTCGATCTTCTTGATGGCCTCGGCGAGCACGAGCGAGGTGGCGAACGCGTCGGAGCCGTGGATGGCGTCGTCGACGACGTGCACACCGGCGTCGGCACCCATCTGCAAGGCCTTGCGCACGGCGTCGGCGGCGTCATCGGGGCCGACGGTCACGACGGTGACCTCGCCCTCGCCGGCCTCGACGACTTGCAGCGCCTGCTCGACGGCGTACTCGTCGAGCTCGGACAGCAGTCCGTCGACGTTCTCGCGGTCGACGGTGTTGTCGGAGCTGAAGGTGCGGTCGGCCGTGGCGTCCGGCACGTACTTCACTGCGACGACGATCTTGGTCACGAGGACCCTCCTGTGATCTGGGGCGCGGCACGATGCCGCGGCAGTCGGGAGACTGGGCTTCAAGGCAACTCTCCCACCCCGGTGTTGCGGGGCGAGAGCGGCCCGTCCTCGGTGGATGTTACCGACCAGTCACCTACCGAGCGACTCGACGGGACATGGGTTTGATCACACTCGTGCCCGCTGGTCTCCCTGCTCGAGTGACTCCAGGTCAGTCGCGGGCGGCCGCACGGTGCGCTGCCTGGCCGGCGAAGCTCACGGCGAGGTAGATCAACGACCCGGCACCCCAGCCGAGAAACTCCTCACGGCTGGCGGCATTCGGGCCGGAGAAGTTGAACGCGTCCTTCAGCGGGCCCACCAGCGCGTTGCACACCGTGGAGAGCGGGTCGTAGATGGCGTTCCCCTCACCCGCCCCCAGCGCGACAGTCAAGGCGCCGGCCGCCAGGACCACCGAGGCGACCAGCCCGAGCAGGCCGATCGCCACGGCCATCACGGCACCTGCGGTGCGGATGCTGCCGTGGCCCTTCTCCGGCTCTGGGTCCGGCTCGGCCTCGGGCTCGGGCTGACGATCGACCTGAACTCGTCCGATCGGCTGGGTGGCTTCGAGATCGTCGGCCCGATCGGGGACCGAGGGCTGCGTGGTCTCGGTATCGGATGGTGCATCGTCCTCGGTCGCGGGACTCAGCCTTTGGCTCATCGGCCGCCTCCGGCTCGGCGTGAGGCTTCCGGCTCGACCAGGCTGGTGGCGCCCAAGGCCGCTCCACCCGCCGCAGCATGGACATCGGACGTCTCCGGCTCGCGGCGATCCTTGTGCTTGGCCTCCTTGGCCTGCCGCTTGGCCGCCTGCGCCCGCTGCTTCTCCTCGGCCCGCTCCGTCTTCGCCCGCTCCCGCTCCTCGAGCCGGGCCGCCTTGGCCTGGCGCTTCGACTCGGCCCGGGCATCCTTGGCGTGCCGCTTGGCCTCAGCCTGCTGTTGCCGGGCCTCCTGCCGGGCGCGCTTCTGCTCCGCCGCGGCCGCTGCGGCCTCGGCCTTGGCGGCCTTCCGCTCGTCGGACCCGCCGTCCGACGCGGACCTGGCCTCGGCGCGGCGCCGCTGCTCCTCTTCCTTGGCGCGGGCCCGTTCCGCGGCGGCCGCGGCACGCTCGGCGTCGCGGTCGTGGCGCTCGGTGACGCGAGCCGCAGCCCGTGCCCGTCGCTCGTCTTCCGCGGTCGTCGACGGCTTGGAGGTAGGCGAGTCCACCACGTCGGCCGGGATCTCGACGGCCGTTGGCGCGTCGGCTTCCGGCTCCTCGTGCAGATCCGATGTCGGCGGCTCCTCGGCGGCGTCGTCGACCTCTGGCTCGGCCGCGGCGGCTTCCTCGGCGGCGCGAGCCGCATCCTCTTCGCGCGCCTTGCGGGCGGCGGCCGCGGCCTGTTCCTTCTCCTGCCGGGCCTCCTCCCGCTCGCGCTGCTGCGCCGCCCGGGCTTCTTCGCGCTCGCGCTGCTGCGCGGCCTTGGCCTCGTCGCGCTCACGCTTCTGTGCAGCCTTGGCCTCCTCGAGCTCGCGCTGTTGCGCGGCCTTCGTCGCCTCCCGCTCACGCTTCCTCGCGGCTTTCGCTAGCTGCCGCTGGCGACGCGCGGCGGCCTTGGACTCCTTGCGCTCCTGCCGCCTGGACGTGGGCGGCTCTTCGTCCGCCGGTTCGACCGGTTCGACCACGAGAGGCGGGCCGGTCGGAGCATCGCCGAAGCGCGCGGTCGGCGCTAGTGCCAGCTCGCCGGAGGACGGTCGATCCGGCTCCGGTGCGGGCTCGGCGTCGGTCTCGGCGTCAGTGTCGCCGGCCGTGGAGACGTCACTTGCGCCTGACGACGCGTCTTTTGGTAGCGGGGGCGAGTGCCCCGTCCTTCTCGCTCACCTCCTGGGGCTTCTCGTCCGCGTCAGGCTCGGGCTTCTTCTCGTCGACGTACTCGCTGACCCTGGGTGGTGTTGGCGTGAGCGGCGCGTCGCGATTGGCCTGGTTCGCCATCACGATGTGCGCCTGCGCGACCCGCTCGGCCTCGGCCTCGGCGGCGGCGACCCACTCCATCGCCGTGACCTCCGCCTCCTTGAGCTTCTCCTCGGCGGCTTCACGGGCGGCGGCGACCGCCTGACTGAGCCGCTCCTGCGCCTGCTTCTTCGATTCGGCGGTGACCCGCTCGGCTTCGGACTGCGCGCTGGCGATGCGGCGCTTGGCGTCGGACTCGGCCTCTTCGGCGACCCGCTTGGCCTCGGCCTCGGCCTTGGCGACGCGCTCGGCGGCATCCTTCTCCGCCTGGGCGACCCGCCGCTCGGCCGCGACACGGGCCGCCTCGATCTCCTCGGCCTGACGCTTGGCGGCAGCCTCCTGGGCTTCGGCAGCGCGCCGGGCGGCGTCGGCCGCCTCGGCGGCCACACGCTCGGCCTCGACCTTGGCCGCGCGGACTCGTTCCTCGGAGACGCGCTCGGCCTCCGCGACCTTGGCGGCAGCCTCCTGACGCTCGATCTCCGCTTCGCGCGCCACCTTCTCGGCCTCGGCGTTGGCGCGCTCCACGTGCGCGCGGGCGTCGTCGCGCTCGCGCTCGAGCTCGGCCTGCGCCTCGTCATGACGGGCGGCAGCCTCGGCGGCCAGACGCTCGGCCTCGGCGTTGGCGGCCGCGAGCTTCTCTTCGGCGGCGCGTTCGGCATCGCTCAGGCGCACCGCGATCGCCAAGCGTTCCGCGGCCGTTTCCTGGGCGAGCTTCTCGGCCTCCGCCTGCGCGGCAGCGATGTGATGCTCGGACGTCTCCTTGGCCTCGCGCACGATGCGCTCGGCTTCGGCCTGCGTCTCGGCCAGCCGGTTGTCGGCCTCCTCGCGCTCGCGCTGCAGCCGCGCCAACGCGGCCTCGCGCTCGGCCTTCGCCTGGGCGGCGAGCTGAGCAGCCTCTTCCTGGGCCTCGGCGATGCGGCGCTGGGCGTCGGACTCGGCAGCCTCGGCGCGTCGGGCCGCAGCAGCCTGCGCCTCGGCCTCCGCTTCGGCAAGACGCTTCTCGGCCGCGGCCTTGGCCTCGGCCTCCGCCTCGGACAGCCGGCGTTCCGCCTCGATCTTCGCCTCGTCGACCTGCCTCTGGGCCTGCCGCTCGGCCTCCGCCTTGGCGGCGGCGACGCGCTCGTCGGCCTCCTTCTGAAGCTGAGCGATCTTGGCGGCAGCAGCGTCTCGCTCGCGCTGGATCTCCACCGAGACCCGCTCGGCCTCCTGCCGCGCGGCGTTGACGCGCTCCTCGGCGGCCTGCTCGGCAGCCTTGAGCTTGGCCTGGGCGGCCTCGCGCTGCGTGGCCTCGTCGGCCTGGATGCGGCGCGCTGCCTCGGCACGTTCACGCGCGGCCTCCTCCATCAGCCGGTTGGCTTCGGCTCGGGCCGCGGTGACGCGCTGCTGCGCTGCTGCGCTGGCTGCCGCGAGCTTCTCCGCGAAGCTCGCCGGCTGCGTCGATGCTTCAACGCTGGCGGCCGACACCGCAGCGGCTGGTGCCGGCGATTCCGGCTCCTGCTCGGGCTCTGGCGTCTCCTCGGCCACGGGCTCGGGCTCCCTGACCGGCTCGGGTGCCTTCTCGGCCACGGGCTCGGGCTCCCTGGCCGGCTCTGGTGCCTTCTCGGCTGCGGGCTCCTTCACCGGTTCCGGCGCCTCCTGGGCGACCGGCTCGTCCTTGACCGGTTCCGGTGCCGTCGCGGCGGCGGGCTCAGCAGCGGCGGCTGGCGCCCCACCGGCTTGTTCTTCCGTCGCGGCGTAGTCGGCTGCGGTGGGGCCGGAGCCGCGGAGCGCGGCCCGCTGCTCGGGGGTGGGACCTGAGGGCTGGTCCGGGCGCGTCGGCGAGCGGAGGTCGGAGAGGCTGAAGCTCTCCTCCTTCGTCTCGGGCGCCTGGGGCTGGGACTCGGCCTCGGCAGCCGCTTCCTTGAGGGCATGTTCGTGCGTCCCCGGCTCGGTCGAACCGGACTCCTGCGTGCCGGAATCGGGCTTCCGGTCGTCGTCGGACTCGTCCCGGTCGCGGGCGTGCTTCTTCGACGCCGCGAAGGCACGCGCTGCGGCGCGCTCCTTGCGGCGCTTCTCGGCGGCGGCCTGACGGGCCGCCTTGGCGTCCTTGCGGCGAGCACGCCCGCCATGAGAGTCATGCTCGTCCTCGGCATGCTCGGGCGCACCACTGCGCGCAGCCGAGGTGTCGCGCGCGGAGGGGGCGTCCGACGCGGGGGCGCTGGAGTCGCTCGTCTGGCCCTCGGACTCGGCCTCTTCCTGCGCGAGCGTCTCCGCCGCGACCTGCAACGGGTCTGCACGCTTGCGATCAGATGGCTGGTTCGAACCTGAGTCGGTCATGACTCCCTTTCTCACGACACCGCTGGCGTCACATCGTCACTCAGTATGCCCCATGCGTACCGCGTGTCACAGGACTCTGGGGCCGTTCGCCCTGAGCGCGCACGGCCCGGCATCACCAACGAGGTACCCATCGCGACGTCACCCCGGCCACCGCACCTGTCGCCTGGTCATCGTCCCTCGAAAGTGGCCTTGCCGGGGCCGTTTTCCACGAACGAGCGCATGCCGGTGGACTGGTCGTCGGTGGCGAAGAGGGCGGCGAACTCGACCCGCTCGAGGTCGAGCCCGGTTTGCAGGTCGACCTCGAGCCCGCGGTCGACGGCGTTCTTGAGCGCCCGAAGTGCCAATGACGGCCCGCCCACGAACTGCTTGGCCCACTCCACGGCCCGGTCGTACACCTCGGCTGCCGGGTGCACCTCGTCGACCAGGCCGATTGCGAGGGCCTCGGTGGCGTCGACGAAGCGGCCGGTGAACATGATCTCCTTCGCCCGCGAGGGGCCGACGAGGCGGGACAGGCGCTGAGTGCCGCCGGCGCCGGGGATGATGCCGAGCAGGATCTCGGGCTGGCCGAGCTTGGCGTCGTCGGCGCAGAACCGGACGTCGGCGGCGAGGGCGATCTCGCAGCCACCGCCGAGCGCGAACCCGGTGATCGCCGCGACCGTCGGCTTGCCGATGGCGGCGACAGACCGGGTGAAGTCCTGCAGCAGCAGGGAGTGCCGGCTCATGTCCTGGAACGACATGTCGGCCATCTGCTTGACGTCTGCCCCGGCCGCGAACACCCGTTCACCGCCGTAGACGACCACCGCCGCGACGTCGTCGCGTCGATCGGCCTCGCGGGCTGCCTCGGCGATCTCGGCCTGCATCGTGGCATCGAGCGCGTTCATCTTCGGCCGGTCGAGCCGGATGGTGCCGACGCCGTCGCCGACCTCGAGCCGTGCGAACTCTCCCAAGGGTGGTCCTCCAGACGTGAAGCCGCGTCGCCGTCGAGCATAGGACAGTCAGAAGCGCGCGTGGACCCCGGACAGTCAGACGACCCGGCCTGTGACGACGCAGTAGGTGAAGAACGCGACTCCCAGCACCATGCCGACGTGGCCGAGGATCGACAAGGATGGCCCCTGGGCCCAGCTGTCGTCGGTAGCCGGAGCGGCATGCCGGCCCGAGCCCGGCAACCAGCGCGCCAGGATGAGCACGCCGATGACCGCCTCGATCCACCAGGCGGTCAGCGCGCCCAGCCCGAGCAGATCGGTGGGCGCATTGAGGTAGTACCCCCACACCCCGAGCGCTGCGACTCCCACCACCGTGTGGGCGTTGAGCACCGACGTCGGGATCTGGGCGTGACCCGCCTGATGGTCGGCTGACAACCGCATCCGGGTCAGCAGGACCACGACTGCCGCGAGAGCCGTCAGCATCCACAGGACGTTGTCAAGCGTCACGCAGGCATGGTGGCACAGATCGGCGTCAGGCGGCCGCGACCTCGACCCGGGCCGGCAGGAAGAGCGCGGAGTCGCCGAACTCGTGCCAGCGGTACCCGTTCTGCACCGCGGCGTCGTAGGCCGTTTGGGCCATCTCGGCCCCCGCGATCGACTCCACGAGCAGGAGATGGGACGCCTGCGGATCATGCCAGCCGGTGATGAGCCCGTCGACGATCCGTGGCGGGTGCTCACGCGTCACGACCCGCTCGGTCCAGCCGCTGCTCGCCTCGAGCAGTCCGGACGGCGACACGGCCGACTCGAGCGCACGGGTCACCGTGGTGCCGACCGCGATGACGCGGCCTCCGCCGGCACGCGTGCTGTTCACCAGGCGCGCCGTCGACGCTGCGACCTCGAACCATTCCGGCTGCGGCGCCTCACCCGCCTCCTGCGAGGAGACACCGGTGTGCAGCAGCACGGGCGCGATGCCCACGCCACGCGACACCAGCCGGGTCACGACCTCGGGAGTGAACGGGCGGGCGGCACTCGGCATCTCGGCGCTGCCGGGCGTCGTACCGAAGATCGTCTGATAGTCGGCCAGGTCATACCGTCGGTCGAGGTAGCCGTAGGCGATCGGTCGGCCGATCCGCGCCAGCACGTCACGGAGTGCCTCGACGCCGACATCGAGGGCACGCCAGAGCCGATTGCCCTCGCCGGTCGGCGACGATCCGGTACGCGGGTAGGGGTCCAGCAGTGTGAGCGCGGCGGCTTCGTCGGTGGCCGTGAGCGTCAGCACCTGGCCCGGAGCGGCATCCAGGACGGCTCGTGACGCGTCCGGAGCCGTTCGCACCTCGACGACCCAGGTACCGTCGCGCAGGTCCATCGCCACGTGCACCACCACGTCGACTGTCGCTCGCCCGGCACCCGACCACCGCGCGTCCACCTCGCCAGCAACGGTCTGGGAGGTGTTGACCACGATCAGGTCGCCGGGATCGAGATGGTCGGCCAGGTCGCGGAAATGCGTGTGCTGCACGCCGTCACCGTCTGCCACGAGCAGCCGGACCTCGTCGCGGGCGATGCCGCGGGCCTCGGCGGGTGACGGTGCCGTGCGCTCCCCGGGCGGGGTGAAGGACGTCAGTGGGCTGATGCCGATGGTGGTCGTCATGCGGCCTCCGCTCCCGCCAGATCGGCGGCGCGGTACCGGCCGCTCGGGGGACGTCGATGGATCAGCGTGAGGAACGCCGGGACGACCGTCTCGGGCCAGGGGCGGTCGCTGATGTCCTCGCCGGGGAAGGCATCCTGCTGCATCTGGGTGCGCAGGTCACCCGGGTCGACGGCGTACCAGCGCACACCGGGGTCCTCGGCGGCGAGCGTGAGCGTCAAGTGCTCGAGCGCCGCCTTGCTGGCGGCGTACGCGCCCCAGGTCTCGTAGTGCTCGGCGGCAGCGTCGGACGTGATGTCGATGACGACGCCGTCCGGACGCAGCAGCGGCCGCAGGGTGCGGATGAGTGCCACCGGCGCAACCACGTTCGTCTCCCAGACATGGCGCAGCACGGCGCTGGTCAGCTCGCGGACGGGGACCAACGGGCTGATACCGAGGGTGCTGGCGTTGTTGACGAGCAGGTCGAGACCGTCGGCGACCACCTCGGCGAGGTCGTCACGATGGCCAGGATCGGTGACGTCGCCGGCCACGGCCGTCACGCGTGGTCCGAGCTCGGCTGCCACGCTGGCCAGGCGTTCGCGGCTTCGTCCGGTGATGACGACGTCCCAGCCGTCGTCCGCGAGCCCGCCCGCCAGGGCGCGGCCGAGTCCGGCGGAACCGCCGGTGATGAGCGCATTGGACACGCATGCTCCTTGGTGAGAGATGATCCTTGCTCTCACCGTGCAACCTCAACAATGGTTGAGGTCAACCGCCACGCGTCAGCTGGCCGGTTTGGACGCGTGCAGGTGGCTGATCCGCCATTCACCCTCACGCCGATGGCACACCAGAGAGAGCCGGAATGCCTCCGTCGTCACACTGTCGCCGTCATGGCGCAGCTCTCGGCCGAAGCCACTGATCCAGCCGGACCGGTCATCGCTCGACACCTGGCACGCGTCCCACTCGAAGGAGTACGAGACGGGCTGGGCCACGTACGTGTCGATGAACGTGTCGACGTGGGCCCGATCGTGGAGCACCAGGGAATCGGAGGCGATGAAGCAGACGTCGTCGTCGTCGAAGAGGTCGCGAAGTCGATCCGCGTCCTGGTCGGCGAACGCCGCGCCGAAGGCGTCGAGCAGGTCGATGAGCGCGTCGTCGCCCGTCATGGACCCGCCCGTCCCGTCAGGCCGTGGCGTAGCGCTCGGCGGCTCGGGCCTTGGCCTTCGCGGCCTCGACCTCGCGGTTCTTCGGCGGGGCGTTGGTCACGAGCGCGTCGAGCAGATGGCCGGTGATGTGTGCGACTTCGTGCACGGCGTGGTCGAAGGCTTCCTGGTTCGCCTTGGACGGCTTGGTCGTGCCGGAGATCTTGCGGACGTACTGCAGCGCAGCGGCCTCGATCTCGGCGGCATCCGCGCGTGGTTCGAAGTTGTGGAGGGTCCTGATGTTGCGGCACATGCGGCCATCATAGGCGGGCGCTGGAGTCGGCGTAGCCGGTCGCGGTGCGCGAGGTCTTGCGGACGTATGCCGTGCTCTGGTTGTACGTGACGACGGCGCGCAACCACCCGTCGCGGGAGCCGAGCCGCTTGCCGGTGCCGCACAGGTATCGAGCGGTGGCCAACGCGGCGTCGTCGACGTCCTGCGGGTTCGTCCGGCCGTCGCGGTCGCCGTCGCTCCCCCAGCGCGCCCAGGTCGTGGGGATGAACTGCATCGGACCGACTGCGCGATCCCATCTGCGGTCGCCGTCGAGGTCACCACCGTCGGTGTCAGCGATCGCGCGCACGCCGTCGCCGTCGAGGGCGATGCCGCGGATGCGCGGCCGGGCCACGCCGTCGCGCCCGATACGAGAGCCGTTGACCGCACCGTGGATGGACTCGATCCGACCGATCGCCGCGAGCGTGTTCCAGGCCAGCTCGCAGCCTGGTTCGGACTCGTTGACTTGAGCCGTGGCGTCGACGTAGGCGCGGAGCACCCGTCTGGGGATCTGCGTGGCCTTCGAGGACGCCGTCAGCCAGGCCGCGTCGACGCGTCCGTTCGTCGTCGGCGGTGCGTCCGCCGCGACCGGAGGGTCGACGTCCGGCAGCGGGGGCAGCGGTGCGCGTCGGCGGTCGTCGCTGCCGCACGCGGTCGCCGCGAGGGCGAGCACGAGGGCGGGGAGCACCATGGTCCGGCGAAACACGCGCTCCAGTGTGGCGAACGGGCACAACATAGGCTTTCGGCATCATGGTCCACGTGACCCTCACCGACGACGACCTCGTCCTGGAGCCCATGGCGGACTCCGACCTCACCGGCTGGGCCGTGGTGGTCGCCGGCGAGCGTGTCGGCACGATCGCGATCCGCGAGGAGGACGGCAACACCGCCTCGGTGCGGTGGAACACCGGCCGCGGCGACCACGCCACCTGGCATGGCGCCCGGGCCCTCAGGCTGGTGGTCGACCACGCCTTCGACGAGCTCGGCTACACGCGCATCGAGGCGCGCATCCCGGTGGACCGCATCGACGACATCCGCGCCGGCTCGATCGGGGGCTTGCGGCGCGAAGGCATCGTGCGCGGAGCGAACGACGATCCCGACCGGGCTCTCCTCGCCCGTCTGGCCGGCGACCCACCGGCCACCACCCGCGAGGGATTCATTGCCCTGCTCAATGCCGGACTGCCCACCAAGCGCGTCATCGCCCAGGGCCGGCTGCGCGACGAGGACGGGCGCATTCTGCTGTGCCGACTCACGTACAAGCCGGAGTGGGACCTTCCCGGCGGGGTCGTCGAGGTCGGCGAGGCTCCGGCCGCCGGGCTGGCTCGTGAGATCCGCGAGGAGCTCGGCGTCAGCGTCGAGGTCGGCGACCTGCTCACCGTCAACTGGCTCCCCGCGTGGCGGGGCTGGGACGACGCCTGCATCTTCCTGTTCGACCTCGGCGTCGTCGATGCCTCGTTCACCGGTGAGATGAAGCTGCAGCCCACCGAGATCGTCGGTGTGGAGTGGTGTGACGCCGACGCCGTCCGTGAGCACGCCACCTCGGCAGCAGCCGAGCTGCTGGCCGCCATCGACGCCGGGAATCTGCCGGTCTATCGCGAGGCGCCCAAGGCCCCGGACTGACGGAGACGACGGCTACTCGGCGTCGGCGCCGACGACACCGCCGTACTGACCGAGGGCTCGTGGGCGCTCCGTGCCGCCGGGAAGGTACAGCAGTACCTGGTGGTAGTAGCGCAGCTTCCCCGAGGACGAGATGCCCTTGGCGAGGAAGGCCTCCTGCGGGGAGCCGGACGGCCACGACACCGTGACACCCGGCTGCACGTCGTAGGTGTCGAGACGCAGCAACGTCAGGAACACCAGCGCTCCGCCGTCATCGGTGCGCAGGGCGTGCTCGACCTTCTCCGCGGCCCAGTCCTGCGTGACACCCACCCCTTCGAGGGAGCTGTTGGCGTCGAAGGAGTCGCGCATCTGCCGGATGAAGTCGTCCTGCTCGACCTCCTTCGACGTGCCGTCACTACCGAGCGCCCTGGCGTAGGCGTCGGCGGCATCCTGCGGCGACATCGCCATCCCGGCCGAGCTCGACGGCGCGACGGCGAGGGCGGCGCCGTCGCCGTCCTGCCTGAGCTCCGGGAGCTCGGTCGACACGATGGTCTGCGGCGCGGCCACCAGCAGCCACGGCTCCACCGCAGAGTCACGCTGGAAGATCTGGACGCGGTTCACCTTGGCGACGGGATCGAACGCCGTGGCCATGAACCACAGCGGGTACTTCGCGAACGACGGGGTCTGCACGTCGGTGACCACGAGGTCCTGCGACTCCTCGTCCTGGGTGGTGGACAGCCGCTGTGAGACCTCGAACGACCCGGTGTCGATCGCCAGGACCGGCCCGCTCTCCACGGTGGACAGCGGCTTGGGATCGAGCAAGCCGACCGCGGCGCTGCGCACCGCCCGGTAGCGGTCGAAGATCGCGTCGACGTCGCTCTGGGCGGCGGCCCGCTTCGAGGGTGAGGTGTCGTCGCGCTCGGACGGGATCGCGGCACACCCGGACAGCAGGAGCGCGGCGGCGACAAGGGCCAGCCGCTTCATGGCTCGCCCTTTCGGTCCGGATCGTTCGGCTCCTCAGGCTCGTCGACCATCTCGAACTGGTCGAGCTCGTCCTCGCCGATCTCGTGCTCGACGCCGGAGTCATCGACGTAGACGTAGACGACGCGGCCGGACTGACCCTCCGCCTCCGGCTCCGGCTCCGGCTCCAGCACCGAGCTGCTGTCGACCCCGGCCAGGATGTCCGCCGCGGTGAGGACCCCCGAGGTGGCCCGGGGACGTGGTGGTTCAAGCTCGGGCTCAGGTTCCGGCTCGGTTTCGGTCTCGACCTCGGCATCCTCGACCTCGACCTCGACCGGCGCATCCTCGCCCTCGACGACCACCTCGACGACCTCGTACCCCGCCGCCTCCTCCGAAGAGATCTCGTGCTCCACGCCGTCCTCGTCGACGTAGAGGTAGACGACCTCCTCCACTTCCTCGAGCTCTTCGAGCTCTTCGTCAGGAATCGTCCGGCGCCGCATGAAGACGGTCTCCTCGTCATCCCCCTCCTCGTCCCAGTAGCCCTCGCCGCGACGGATGAGGGCGCCTCCCCAGATGCCACCGATGCCGAGCAGCACGAGGCCGACACCCTTGGCGAACCCGCCCCTGATGCCGTAGGCGTAGGAGACCTTGAGTCCTTGGAGGTTCGACGACCCGACGGAGAGGATCGCCGCCGAGACGGTCTGGTCGGGAAGGAGCGTGCTGATGCGGGCACCGCCGAGGCCGGCGGACCCGGCGATCCACCAGTCGAGTGCGGTGGGAGCACCGGACAGGCCCTCCCGCCCCTCCACCTCGCGGATCCGCACGTTCCAGGGCGTCGAGAACGACGTGACCTCGAGGCGGCGGGTGTCCTTGACGTAGTTCTCGACGTCGACACTGTTGCCGACGCCGACGAAGACCGGCTTGTTCACCGGCACCTCGGCCAGGACGTCGACCTGCACGCCCTTCCAGCTGACGACCGACGGCGCCGTGACCACGGCGATGCCGTCGGTGTCGATCTCGTGAGGGCCGGTGGTGAAGCGGCTGTCGGGTCCGAGCACGATCATGATCGTGAGGCCGGCGACGGCGCTCAACGCGCCGAGGATCGTCACGATCCAGCCGACCTTCGTCTGCATCCCCACGCCCCCTGTCGGGTCCGATGAACGCCCTGAACCCTACATTCAGGGCCGGCAGGATCCTGGCTAGAAGAGCGCGGTGGCCAGCGCGCGTCGAGCCGACGCCACCCGCGGGTCCGTGGCGCCGACGACGGTGAAGAGCTCGAGCAGCCGTTCACGTACGCGTTCGCGGTCGTCGCCGTCCAGACGCTTCACCAGCTCGAGGAGGCGGTCGAACGCGTCCTGCACATGCCCGCCGCTGACGTCGAGGTCGGCGACCAGCAGCTGCGCATCGATGTCGTCGGGTGCGTCGGCGGCCGCGGATCGAGCAGCCGCCAGCTCGGCGTCGCGGGTGCGACCCATCAGCTTCACCCCGGCCAGGCGCTCCGCGATCTCGGAGTCACGCGGGTTCTGGCTGAGCAGCTTCTCGTACTCGGCTGACGGCAGTGTCGATGTCGCCGCTACCGAGTGCGGCATCGGCGGCGGCGAAGCGCGGGTCGTCGGCCGGCTCACCTTCACCGGCGTCCGCGTCGGCGCCCGGGGCACCCGACGCCCGGCCGGTGAGCCCGTTCTGCTCGGCGACCGTGAGCAGCTGGTCGAAGTACTGGCGAACGTCGGCCTCGTCGGCGGTGCCCTGGAACAACGGGACCGGCTGACCCTTGACGAGCCCCACGACCAGCGGCACGCCCTGGGCGCCGAGCGCCTGGGCGATGGCCTGGTTGGCGTCGACGTCGACCTGAGCCAGCGTGAGGCGGCCGTCGTAGGAGGTGACGATCCGCCCGAGCAGCTCATTGAACGACTGACTCTGGGGCGACCGCGGCGACCACAGGCTCAGCACCACCACGTGCTGCATCGACGCATCGAGCGCATCGGTCTGGAAGTTCTGCTCGGTGATGTCGACGACGTAGGCCCCGGCGGCACGCGACGAGGCGCCGGCCGGTTGGGCGAGCGCGGACAGGTCGACGGCACCGGGTCGAGAGAAGGTCATGGCGCCATTCTATGAAGGGCGTGTTTCGTGTCGCCTCGGGCTGGGCGCGGCCGCCTAGCGTCCCTCCAGCATCTGTCGATCGATGGCGGAGCGCGGGCCGCGCAGTCCCGAGCGCTGCACGACCCGCTGAATCGTGAGGTCACGCGCGTCCGGGTCGGGGATGAACCGGATCCGGCGCAGGCCCTGCGCCTGGGCGGCCGACTCGAACACGAAGTGCCCATAGCCCAGCAGGCGACCGATCAGCGGTTTCTCGACGGTGATGTCGAGGATGCGGGTGATCGGCATCGTGGCGATGCGTACCGAGAACACGCCGGACGCGCGGAACACGCGCATGTTCGTGACCACGAACACGTCGCGGCGCTCGCGCATCGTGATGTACAGCGCATGCAGGCCCGCGGCGACGCCGAGCAGGATGAACAGCCAGCCGAGCTCGATCGGTCCGAGCACCGCCAGCAGCCAGAGCGGGACGATGGCGAACACCTCGACCAGGGGCTGGACGTAGACGATCGAGTGATGGCGCACGAGGTCGATGACCTCCTCGCCCTCGCTGGTGAGGAGGTGGCTCTCGATGTCCTGGTCCGGCAGGCGCTCGAGCAGGAAATCGATCACGGGTGAGACCCGACGGCCTAGGTGGCGAGCTCGTCGACGAAGACGCCCACTTGTCCGAAGGCGTCGATGACGGCACTCATCGCGCCACTCACCGCGTCGGCCGCGCCGGCGGGCGCGGTGAGCAGGTAGTAGACGATGAACCCGATGACGAGCAGACCGGCGACCTTCTTCAGCACGATTCCTTTGTACCCGAGATGCCGGAGCGACGGTTCGAGGCGCGCCGCCCGGGGGCTAGAGGTGCTCGACCAGTGTGTCCGCCGCCGCGAACGGGTCGGACCGGCCCGACAACACGTCGGCCGCGAGTGAGCCGAGCCGCGCGTCCCCGGTGACGTCCCCCATCCGGCGCTGCAACGTCGCGAGGGCCAGTGCCTCGATCTCACGGCGGATGCGGGCCAGCCGCCGGCGCTCGAGCTCTCCGCCGGCCAGGTGTTCGCGGTGCCGCTCGATCTCCGCGACGACCTCGTCGACGCCGTCACCGGTGGTGGCCACCGTGAGCACGATCGGGGCCTTCCAGTCGGACTCGCGCGCGGCCACGACACCGCTGATCTCCCGTCGGGTCGTGGCGGCCCCGTCACGATCGGCTTTGTTGACGACGAAGATGTCACCGATCTCGAGGATGCCGGCCTTCAGCGCCTGGATGCTGTCACCCATGCCGGGAGCGACCAGCACGAGCGTGGTGTCGGCGAGACCGGCGATCTCCACCTCGGACTGACCGACGCCGACCGTCTCGACGAGGATCACGTCACATCCGGCCGCGTCCAGAACCCGCAAGGCCAGCGGTACCGCGCCGGCCAGACCGCCCAGATGGCCCCGGCTGGCCATCGACCGGATGTAGACGCCCTCGTCCGTGGCGTGCTCCTGCATGCGCACCCGGTCACCGAGCAGAGCGCCGCCGGAGAACGGCGACGTCGGGTCGACGGCGAGCACGCCGACACGTCGGCCTTGACGACGCAAAGCGGTGACGAGTGCCGAGGTTGACGTGGACTTGCCCACACCCGGCGATCCGGTGATGCCGACGACGTGGGCCTGACCCGTGTGAGGTGCGAGCGCCGCACTCAGCCGGCGCCGCGCGGCGTCATTCTTGTGGGCCTCGTCCTCGACGAGCGAGATGAGCCGGGCGACCGCGCGGGCCTCCCCGCGTCGCGCCCCGGCGACCAGCTCGTCGACCTCCACCGGCTAGGGGACGCGGACGATCAGGGCATCGCCCTGGCCGCCGCCGCCGCACAGCGCCGCTGCTCCGACGCCGCCGCCGCGGCGCTTGAGCTCCAGCGCGAGATGCAGCGCCAGGCGGGCGCCGCTCATGCCGATCGGGTGGCCGAGCGCGATGGCGCCACCGTTGACGTTGACGACGTCCTCGCTGATGCCGAGCTCACGGGTCGAGGCGATGCCGACGGCGGCGAAGGCCTCGTTGATCTCGACCAGGTCGAGGTCGGACGGCGAGATGCCCTCCTTCTCGCAGGCCTGGGCGATGGCGTTGGCCGGCTGCGACTGCAGCGAGGAGTCCGGGCCGGCGACCTGCCCGCTGGCGCCGATCTCGGCGAGCCAGGTGAGCCCGAGCGACTCGGCCTTCTCCTTGCTCATCACCACGACGGCACACGCGCCGTCGGAGATCTGGCTGGCCGAGCCGGCCGTGATGGTGCCCTCCTTGGAGAAGGCCGGACGCAACTTGCTCAGGGACTCGACCGTGGTGTCGCCGCGCACGCCCTCGTCATCCTTGACGACGATCGGATCACCCTTGCGCTGCGGGATCTCGACGGGGACGATCTCGTCGTCGAACACGCCGTTCTTCTGCGCCTCGGCGGCAAGCTGGTGCGAGCGGGCGCTGAACGCGTCCTGCTCCTCGCGGCCGAACTTCTGCTTCTCCGCGTTGATCGACTCGGTGAGGCCGCCCATGGCCTGATCGGTGATGGCGTCCCACAGGCCGTCGGCCTGCATGTGGTCGACGAGCGTGGTGTCGCCGTACTTCGTGCCTTCGCGCGAACCGAGGAGCATGTGCGGGGCCTGGGTCATCGACTCCTGCCCGCCGGCGACGATGATCTCGTGCTCACCGGCACGGATGAGCTGGTCGGCGAGCGCGATGGCGTTGAGACCGGAGAGGCACACCTTGTTGACGGTGAGCGCCGGCACGTTCAACGGGATTCCGCCCTTGTTCGCCGCCTGACGGGCTGGGATCTGGCCTGCACCCGCCTGCAGCACCTGGCCCATGATCACGTAATCGACCTGGTCGCCGCTCACACCGGCCTTCTCGAGGGCGCCCTTGATGGCGTGGCCTCCGAGGTCGGATCCGGACAGCGACTTCAAGCCGCCGAGCAGGCGGCCGATGGGCGTGCGCGCACCGGAGACGATGACGGACTGGGGCATGGCAGAGCTCCTTCGAAGACTGTGGGGTCATCGTACTCAGCCGGGACCGGACCACCACCCGGTGTGTTCGGCGTCACGCCACTACCCTTCTGAGCATGATGAACCAGGTCCCCGACCACCTCCTCGTCGCGATCGACCACGTCGGCATCGCCGTGCCCGATCTCGACGACGCGCTGGAGTTCTACGCCTCCACGTTCGGGTTGCACTCGGTGCACGAGGAGGTCAACGAGGAACAGGGCGTTCGCGAGGCGATGCTCGCGGTGGGTGACTCCGGCGCCCGCATCCAGCTGCTGGCGCCACTGAGCGAGGATTCCACCATCGCCAGGTTCCTCGACCGGCACGGTCAGGGCATCCAGCAGCTCGCCTACCGTGTCAGCGACATCGACACCGTCTCGGCAACCCTGCGCGAGCGTGGCGTGCGGCTGCTCTACGACACCCCGAAGCGCGGCACCTCGGACAGCCGCGTCAACTTCGTGCATCCCAAGGACGCCGGCGGGGTACTGGTCGAGCTCGTCGAGCCGGCCAAGTAGCATCCTCGCGACCCCCAGGAGGACGACGTGAAGAACATCCTCGACGCCATCCAGGCCGGCGACACTCCCGACGAGGAGTTCGCAGCCATCGAGATCCCCGAGACGTACAAAGGCATCACCGTCCACAAGGACGACGTCGACATGTTCGCCGACATGCCGACGAAGGACAAGGATCCCCGCAAGAGCCTCCACCTCGACGACGTGCCGGTCCCCGAGCTCGCGCCGGGCGAGGCGCTCGTCGCCGTGATGGCCAGTGCCATCAACTACAACACCGTCTGGACGTCGATCTTCGAGCCGGTGCCCACGTTCGGCTTCCTCGAGCGCTACGGCCGCTTGTCCGAGTACTCCAAGCGTCACGACCTCCCGTACCACGTGGTCGGCTCCGACCTCGCCGGCGTCGTCCTGCGCACCGGACCGGGCGTCACCGCCTGGCAGCCCGGCAACGAGGTCGTCGCACATTGCCTGTCGGTCGAGCTGGAGAGTCCCGACGGTCACGACGACACGATGATGGACCCGCAGCAGCGCATCTGGGGCTTCGAGACGAACTTCGGCGGACTCGCCGAGCTGGCGATCGTCAAGTCCAACCAGCTGATGCCCAAGCCGGACCACCTCACCTGGGAGGAAGCGGCCAGCCCGGGCCTGGTCAACTCCACCGCCTACCGCCAGCTGGTGTCCAAGAACGGCGCGAACATGAAGCAGGGCGACGTCGTGCTGATCTGGGGCGCATCCGGCGGCCTCGGCTCCTACGCCACTCAGATGGCGATCAACGGAGGAGCCATCCCGGTGTGTGTCGTCTCCTCGCCCGAGAAGGCCGACATCGTGCGCTCCCTCGGCGCCGAGCACGTCATCGACCGATCGGCCGAGGACTACACGTTCTGGAAGGACGAGAACACCCAGGACCCGAAGGAGTGGCAGCGGTTCGGCAAGAAGATCCGCGAGCTCACCGGCGGCGAGGACCCCGACATCGTCTTCGAGCACCCCGGGCGCGAGACGTTCGGCGCGTCGGTCTACGTGGCGCGCAAGGGCGGCGTCATCATCACCTGCGCCTCCACGTCGGGCTACATGCACCAGTACGACAACCGCTACCTCTGGATGAACCTCAAGCAGATCAAGAGCTCGCACTTCGCCAACTACCGCGAGGCGTGGGAGGCGAACCGCCTGATCGACAAGGGCCTCATCCACCCCACCGTGTCGAAGGTCTACCCGCTGGCCGAGACCGGCCAGGCCGCGCTCGACGTCCACCGGAACGCCCACCAGGGCAAGGTCGGGGTGCTCGCCCTGGCTCCCGAAGAGGGACTGGGCGTGCGCGACCCGGAGAAGCGGGCCGTGCACCTCGACGCGATCAACCGGTTCCGCGGGGTCTAGGGTGTGCCTCCCCGCCCGGTTCGGTTCGCGCGGTGCGCCGGGCGCGATCCGGCAAGGCCGAGGAGGAAGGCGCACCGGGGTTGTGCGGCGACCGACGAGAACGCCGCCGGTCGGGATTCGGCGTGACGCGCGTGCCGGACAGGACGGGGAGACGCACCCTTGGACGGCACTCAGGCTGACCTAACGACGCGAGTATGGTGGTCTCCACACCACCCCGACCGTCCCGAGGTATCTCCATGTCCGACCAGTCCGGATTGTCCATCTTCGACGCCGCCAAGAACTCGGCCGAAGCCACCTTTCCCTTGGCCCGCCGCGGCGGATACGACGCCGACGCCGTTGACGCCTGGGTGCGCAACCAGGCCTCGGAGCTCTCTGGCGCCGCCGATCGCGTGAAGTCCTTGCAGGAGGAGAACCAGTCGCTCCGCGAGCTCACGAACCAGCTCAAGGAACAGGCCGAATCCGTCGACAAACCCTCGTACTCGGGTCTGGGAGGCCACGCCGCCCAGCTGCTCCAGCTCGCCGAACAGGAAGCCACCGACGTCCGCACCCGTGCCCAGCGCGAGTCCGACGAGCTGATCAAGAAGGCCGACGAAGAGGCCAGCCTGCTGCGCACCGCCGCCGCCAAGGACGCCGAGGAGCTGCGCACGCGTGCCGTCACCGAGCTCGAGGACAAGCGTCGCACCCTGCTGGAGGAAGCCGAGGCGAAGCATGCCGAGGCGGCCGCCCACGCCGAGGACGTCAAGGCCCAGGCCGAGCGTGAAGCCGCCCAGCTGCGCATCGCCGCCGAGCAGGACGTCCAGAACATGCGGCTCGGCGCCACCCGCGACGTCGAGCAGGCCCGTGCAGCTGCCGACCGCGAGGTCACGGAGGCGCGTCGGGTGCTCGCCGTCGAGAAGGAACGGCTCGCCCGCGAGGCGGCCGACAACCACGCCGCGGCCACCGAGCAGACCGCCAAGCTGGTGAGCGACGCCGAGACCCGGGCCGCAGCGGCCGACGAACGGGCCCGCGACATCATGTCGCAGGCCACGAAGTCGCGCGATGCGGCGAGCGCCGAGGCGGTCCGGATCGTCGACAGCGCCAAGTCCGAGGCCTCCGCGATCATCTCCAACGCGCACGCCGAGGCAGAGCACCTGCGAGCCACCGCCACCACCGAGGTCGAGCGTCAGACCCGGAGCCTGCGGGCCGAGGTCGACGATCTCGAGCGCAAGCGCGAGGGCATCCTCGCCCAGATGGGCCAGCTGCGTGACATCGTCGCCACGTTCGCACCCGGCACCGCCGCCAAGGCCGAGGCCGAGGAAGCGGAAAAGCCGGTCGACGAGGTCGGCGACGAGCCGGAGGCGACGGCCGACGACTCCGACGGCGACGAGAACGACGACATCGACGAGGACGACGACGAGAAGAACGCTTGAGCGTCAGCGCGGTACGTCGGTGAACGCCGCGACAGTGCGGTCGCGGTAGGCCGACGGGTCGGCGCGCTCCATCGGCCCGTCCCAGTGGCGGGGCAATGGAGTCTCGACGTCGGGGGTCAGCCGCGCCGTGATCTCGTCGAGGGCGCGTTCGGCGTCGCCCACCCAGAGATGCTTGGCTCCGTCGATGCCGATGACTTCGGCCTGCGGAACGGCGGCGAAGCGACGGCGAGCCTCGTCGGGCTGAAGGTAGTCGTCGTGCTCGGGGACGAGCGCGACGACCGGCTTGCCCGACTCCGCCCAGGCGGCCAGGTGTTCGTCGGTGGCGTGGCGCAGCGGTGGGGAGAGCAGCACCAGGCCTTCGACGGCGGGGTCGAGTCCGTGCATCAGCGCGAGGTCGGTGCCGAACGACCACCCGACGATCCAGATGCGCGGGAGGTCGGCGAACTCGGCGTACTCGATGGCCGCGGCGACGTCGAACTTCTCGTCCTTGGCATGGTCGAACTCGCCGCCGCTGGTGCCCTGGACGCTGCTGGTGCCACGGGTGTTGAACCGCAGCACGGCGATGCCGGCGAGCGCCGGGAGACGGTACGACGCCTTGCGGAACAGCTGACTGTCCATCATCCCGCCGTGGGTCGGCAGTGGATGCAGGCAGATCATCGTGGCCACCGGATCGCGGTCGGCGGGCAGGGCCAGCTCCCCCACCAGATCGATGCCGTCTGCGGTCTGCAACGTCAACGGCTCGCGCTTCGCCGGAAGGATCGAATTGCCACGGATGACCTGGCTCGTCATGTCAGTGCCGCCTCGTCCAGCACGAGGTGTGCCAGTGCCGGCGCTCGTCGATGACATCGGCGCTGAGCAGCGGCTTCTCCACCGGCCAGACCACCATGTGCGGGGTGGCCGGGGTGATGGCCGTGAGGCAGCCCGGGCACGTGTAGGTCTTGACCGAGGTCGCGCCGGTGATCGGCCGCACGAACCACTGACCGTCGCGCTTGTCGACGATGCGCTCAGTCGCCGGCCGCAGCGGACGCTGCGAAGGGCGTGCGGCACGGCGACGAGGCATGCCTCGATCCTACGTTCAGGACTGTTGAGGCATGCAGTACCGGCGGATCCAGCCCTGACTGTGCGACGAGGCGGTGAGGGCGGTGGCGAAGTCGACCACGGTGACCTCGGTGGTCTTCCACTCGAACACCACGCTGTCGGTCAGCCCGGGTTTCGTGCGGCACAGTAGTCCTTGGTCCTCGAGCTCGGCGACCGTGCGGTTGACGGCCGCCGACTGCACGCAAGCCTCGTTCTGGCATGCCGCGGCGCTCACCACGTCGCGGGACGTCTGGCCGAGGTGCGAGGCGAGCAGCTGGAATCCCAGGATCACCGGGATGGCGCCCACCAGAAAGCTGACGACCGCGAGCCTGACGTAGCGGGTGGATGTGACCACGGAGTCGACCCGAGTCATGAGTGGGAGTTCCTCACGCTATGACAACGAGTTTGAGACCCCAGGGTTATCGGTAGCTGTGGAAGCCCTCACCCGTCTTGCGGCCGAGCTTGCCCTCGTCGACCAGGCGGATGAGTGTCGGCGCCGGCTCCCAGCCGGCGTGGCCGAACGTCCCGACCAGGGTCCGCTGGATGGCCAGGGAGACGTCGTTGCCGACCACGTCGAGCAGCTCGAACGGACCCATCGGCAGCTTGACCTCCTTCATGGCCGTGTCGATGTCTTCGAGGGAGTCGTCACCGGCCTCGTGCAGCTTGACGGCGTCGTTGAGGTACGGGAACAGCAGCGCGTTGACGATGAAGCCCGCGCGGTCTGTGCAGGAGACCGGGTGCTTGCCGATCTGCGCGCTGAGGGCCTTCGCCGTCTCGGCGACCTCTGGATCGGTGGTCGGGGCCGAGACGACCTCGACGAGCTTCATCACCGGAGCCGGGTTGAAGAAGTGGATGCCCACGACATCGCCCGGACGGCTGGTGGCTCCGGCCAGCTCGGAGATCGACAGCGACGACGTGGTGGTCGCGAGAATCGCGCCGGGCTTGGCGATGCGGTCGAGCTCGGTGAACAGCTCGAGCTTGACGTCCATCTCCTCGGCGATGGCCTCCACCACGATGTCGGCGTCGGCGAGCGCGTCCCGGCTGGTGGCACCGCTCAACCGGCCGAGCACGTCCTCCTTGCCGGCGTCGTCGAGCTTGCCCTTGGCGATGGCCTTGTCGAGGTTCTTGGTGATCTTCGCGATGACCCCGTCGACCTTCTCCTCCGATCGTCCGACGAAGACGACGTCGAGACCGGCCTTGGCGAACACCTCGGCGATGCCGGCCGCCATCGTGCCGGTGCCGACGACTCCGACGGTCTCGATCTCGCGGCGCATCGACGGTGCGGCATCGTCGTCCGACGCTCCGGCGGCAGAGAGCTCGCCCAGGACGGGCGCCGGCTGGTGCAGCGGGTCGCCGGTCTCGGCGTGCAGCTTCTCCAGCCCGGACACCACGACCTCGGCACCGATCGCGTCGATGAGGGCCAGCGGGCCGATCGGATAGCCGCAGCCGAAGCGCATGGCGGCGTCGATGTCGTCACGGGTGGCGTACCCGCTCGCGAGCATCGTGGCCGCGTGGTTCAGGTACGGAAGCAGCAGCGTGCGCGCGATCTCGGCCCCTCGATCCGAGGCTGCAAACCGCTCGACGATCTCCTGCATGCCGTGACTCCTTCGGGTGGATGGTCGTGTCAGACTATCGTCACAGTGTCACTGTCGACATCGGGAGACTTCGCGTATGAGGATCGCCACAGCGGCTCTCCTGCTCGCCGCGCTCGCGGGCTGCGGAACGTATACCGGTAGCACCGACGATGCCACGCCGTCCGAGACCGCCAGCTCGTCCACCCCGTCCCCCTCGGCGACCACCGACACCGTGCCGGAGGAGGAGGCCGACCTGGTCGGCGACTGGGAGGACCCGAACGAGAAGTGGACCGTGCACTTCCGCGACGACGGTACCTACGTGGAGGACTATCAGGACGTCAAGGACTTCCGCGTCGGTGAGTACACCGTCGACGGCGACACGGTCACGCTCGAGGGCGACGACGGCAACACCGACGAAGGCACCATCGAGGGCGAGACCCTGGTCTTCGAGCTCGGCACGCTCGAGCGAGTGGACTCCTAGTTGAGGCTCGTCGTGGCGCGTTGCCAAGTCGACTACGCCGGGCGGCTGACCGCACACTTGCCGCTCGCCACCCGCGTGATCATGATCAAGGCCGATGGCGCGGTGCTCATCCACGCCGACGGCGGGTCGTACAAGCCGCTCAACTGGATGAGCCCGCCGTGCACGCTGCGTGAGGGCATCGCGGACGACGGCGTCACGGAGTGGGTGGTCGCGGCCACCAAGTCCGACGACACGTTGCGCATCCGCCTCGAAGAGGTGCTGCACGACTCGGCGCACGAGCTCGGTGCCGATCCAGGCCTGCAGAAGGACGGCGTCGAGAAGCACCTGCAGGAGCTGCTCGCCGAGCACACCGCCATGCTCGGCGTCGGCATGAGTCTGGTGCGGCGTGAGTACATGACCGCCATCGGCCCGGTCGACCTGTTGTGCAAGGACCCGGACGGCGGCTCGGTGGCCGTCGAGATCAAGCGCCGCGGCGAGATCGACGGTGTCGAGCAGCTCTCGCGCTACCTGGAGCTGATGAACCGCGATCCTCAGCTGCGACCCGTCCGAGGGATCTTCGCCGCCCAGGAGATCAAGCCGCAGGCGCGGACGCTCGCCGAGGACCGTGGCATCGCGTGCGTCGTCGTCGACTACGACGAGCTCCGCGGGATCGACGACCCCAGCCTGCGCCTGTTCTAGACGTCCAGGCCGAGGGCGTCGAGCACGGGCTTGATCTGGTTCCAGCGCGCGATCTCGCACCCGTTCTCCTGGGTGAACACCGCCGAGACCGGTTCGTCCTGGTAGCGGCCGGTGACCGTGGCCTTGCGAGGACCGCCGTAGATGGCCGTGCAGGCCTGGTCGACGGGGACCGGCTCGAACACCTTGGGAGCGACGACGTCGAGGGCCGCGCAGATGTCGCGGTCCTTGGCCCTGGCACCTGGACACGTGAGCGAAGCGGTCTGGGGTGCGGCCTTCTCGTCGGCCTGCACGCTGAGCTCCAGCTTGCTCTCGAGCTCGTCCTCGGGTGTCTCGGAACCGCAGGCGGCCGTGGTGCTCGCCACGACACCCACCACGAGCGCGACCACGAGCTGCCGGCCCGTGCACCTCGGCATGACACCCTCCTCGCTGTCCTGACCTGCATGAGCCTAGGCGATGATGCCGACAGGAGCCGCACCCGCCAGGTGCTCGACCGCGAGGAGATCCATGACCACCGCTGACCAAGCCACCGAACTGCGACGGTTGCACACCGACCCGGAGCTGCTCCGGCTGGTCAACGTCTGGGATGTGACCAGCGCCCGTGTCGTGGCGGACGTGCCGGGCGTCAAGGCACTTGCCACCGCGAGCCACTCGATCGCCGCGTCGCTCGGTCTCGAGGACGGCGAGCACATCAGCCGCGACGCGATGCTCGACGTCGTGGCGGGCGTCGTCGCAGCGACCGATCTTCCCGTCACCGCCGACCTCGAGGCCGGTTACGGCGACCCGGGTGAGACCGCGCGGCGTGCCATCGGGGTCGGCGTCGTCGGCATGAACCTCGAGGACCGGATGGCACCCCTCCCCGATGCCGTCGCGGCCGTCCGGGCCGTGGTGTCCGCTGCCGAGGCCGAGGGCGTTCCGGACTTCGTGCTGAACGCCCGCACCGACGCCTTCCTCCGCACCCGCGACCGGCCGCGTGCAGACATGCTCGCCGACGCTCTGGAGCGCGGGCACGCCTTTCTCGACTCCGGAGCGCCGGTGGTGTTCGTGATCGGCGGGCTCACCGAGGACGAGATCAGCACGCTCGTCGAGGCGTTCGGACCCGGACGACTGTCCCTGCTCGCCGCGCCCGGCGGGGTCGCGCCGGCCCGCATGGCCGACCTCGGGGTTGCCCGGGTCTCCTTCGGGCCGTTCAGCCAGTCGGTGGCGCTGATGGCGTTGCAGGATCTCGCGACGTCCGTCCAGGACGGCGGCGGGCTGCCGCAGGACTTCCGCCGCCTTTCCTAGGACAGGTGGTTGGCCTTGCGGATCTCGTCGACGATCCGCCCCATGATGTCGGTCATGCCGAAGTCCTTCGGGGTGAACACCGCCGCGATGCCCTGGCTCTCCAGCTGACGCGCGTCGGAGTCCGGGATGATGCCTCCCACGATGACAGGCACGTCGCCCATCCCTGCCTCGGCCAGGCCCTTCTGCACCTCCGGCACCAGCTCCATGTGCGAGCCGGACAGGATCGACAGCCCGACGCAATGGACGTCCTCCGCCACCGCGGCGGCGACGATCTGCGCGGCGGTGAGACGAATGCCTTGGTAGATGACCTCGAACCCGGCGTCGCGGGCACGGACGGCGATCTGCTCGGCGCCGTTGGAGTGTCCGTCCAACCCCGGCTTGCCGACCAGCAACCGCAGCCGGGTGCCGAGCTCGTCGCCGGTGGAGGCGACGCGCTCGCGCACCGCGGTGAGCTGTTGCCCGGCCTCCGCTACGCCGACGGCTCCGGATACTCCGGTCGGGGCGCGGTACTCGCCGAACACCTCGCGCAGGGCACCGGCCCACTCCCCCACGGTGGCGCCGGCCCGGACGGCGTCGAGCGTCGCCGCCATCAGGTTGGTGTCGGTCTTGGCCTCCGCGCGCAGCCGGTCCAGCGCCTCGTCGACGGCGGACTGGTCGCGCTCGGCCCGCCACCGCTCGATGTCGGCGATGGCGGCGCGCTCGGCCTCGGGGTCCGGGGTCTGGATGGCGGTGTCGAGGTCGGCGGTGAGCGGTGACGGCTCGGTCTCGGTGAACGAGTTGACGCCGATGACCTTCATCTCGCCGGACTCGATCCTGGCGCGGCGCTCGGAGTGCGACGCCACCAGCTCGCCCTTCATGTAGCCGGACTCGACGGCGGCCACAGCCCCACCCATCGCCTGAACGCGGTCGATCTCGGCCTTCGCGCCGTCGATGAGCTCGGCGACCTTCGCCTCGATGACGACCGAGCCCTCGAAGATGTCGTCGTACTCCAGCAGGTCGGACTCGAACGCCAGCACCTGCTGCAGCCGCAGCGACCACTGCTGGTCCCACGGTCGCGGCAGTCCGAGCGCCTCGTTCCAGGCCGGCAGCTGCACCGCGCGGGCCCGGGCATCCTTGCTCAGCGTGACGCCGAGCATCTCCAGCACGATGCGCTGGACGTTGTTCTCCGGCTGGGCCTCGGTGAGACCGAGCGAGTTGACCTGCACGCCGTACCGCAGCCTGCGCATCTTGGGATTCTCGACGCCGTAGCGCTCCCGCGTGATCTCGTCCCACAGGCGGGCGAACGCCCGCATCTTGCAGGTCTCCTCGATGAACCGCACGCCGGCGTTGACGAAGAAGGAGATCCGGCCGACGACGTGCTCGAACTCCTCATCGGGCACCTGACCGGAATTCTTGACGTCGTCGAGCACGGCGATCGCGGTGCACAGCGCGTAGGCGAGCTCCTGCGTGGGCGTCGCGCCGGCCTCCTGCAGGTGATAGCTGCAGATGTTCAAGGGGTTCCACTTCGGGATCTCCTTGACCGTGTAGGCGATCATGTCCGTCGTCAGGCGCAGCGACGCCTCCGGCGGGAAGACGTAGGTGCCGCGCGAGAGGTACTCCTTGATGATGTCGTTCTGCGTCGTGCCGGACAGGCTCGCCGCGTCGTGGCCCTGCTCCTCCGCGGCGACCTGGTACATCGCCAACAGCCACATCGCCGTGGCGTTGATCGTCATCGACGTGTTCATCTCATCGAGCGGGATGTCCTGGAACAGCCGCCGCATCGCCCCGAGATGGGGAATCGGCACCCCGACCTTGCCGACCTCGCCCCTGGCCAGCTCGTGGTCGGGGTCGTAGCCGGTCTGCGTGGGCAGGTCGAAGGCCACGGACAGCCCGGTCTGTCCCTTCTCGAGGTTGCGCCGGTACAGAGCATTGGACTCCGCCGCGGAGCTGTGTCCGGCGTACGTCCGCATCACCCAGGGTTTGTCAGGCATGACGGCCAGATTACAGCGCGGATTTTCGACTCCGCAGGTCGGAGGCTCCCATCGTTCTTGAAAGCCGACCACCCGGATACGCTCGACTGATGGTGAAGTTGACCAAGATCTATACGCGCACGGGCGACGACGGCAGCACGCATCTCGGCGACCTGAGCACCACGTCGAAGCTCGACCTCCGGCTCGCCGCGTACGCCGACGTGGACGAGGCGAACAGCCACATCGGCGTGGCACTCGCGCTCGGCACGCTGCCCGACGATGTCGTGGCCGTGCTCACGCACGTGCAGAACGACCTGTTCGACGTGGGCGCCGACCTGTCCTGCCCGATCGAACCTCACCCGAAGCACCCACCGCTCCGCGTCGAACCCGACTACGTGGATCGACTGGAGCGCTGGTGCGATGAGTACAACGAGCCGCTGGAGAAGCTTCGGTCGTTCGTCCTCCCGGGCGGCGCCCCGGCCGCAGCCGCCCTGCACGTGGCCCGCACCGTGACCCGCCGGGCGGAACGGTCCGCATGGGCGGCGATCGCGGAGCACGGCGACACGATGAACGTGCTGACGGCGAGATACCTCAACCGGCTCAGCGACCTGTTGTTCATCCTCGCGCGGTACGCGAACCGCGAGACCGGCGACGTGTTGTGGGTGCCCGGCGGAGACCGCTCAGGCGACGGCTAGATCAATCCCAGTCGATGGCACTGGCTGTATAAGTGTGGGCCTCAGCGGGTGCGGATGCCCCGAAGACGGCGACGACGGCGACGAACACGGACGCGACGATGCGCTTCAACACGATGAAACTCTCTCCCTCAGGCGGGGCGGCTTCTGCCCCCCGGCTGGGACGATTCTCCCCCTCCTGGCAGACCAACGTCAACGCTGGTCAGAGCACATTGTTGACGTTGTGCCCGGGCGGTGACGCGTGCAGCCAGGCAAGCAGGCCGGTGAGGGCGCTCGGGCTCATGGCCATCTGGCGGACGCCGGAGCGGTGGCGCACCGCGACGACGACATGCCCGGCGTGCAACGCGTAGACCTCCGGTCCCTCAGGCTCTCGGCGACCGTCGATCGCGATGTCGCCGCGCGTGAACCGGTAGCGCGGCCACCAGGCGAAGGAGAACGTGCGGTACCACTCCAGCGTGTTCGAGCGATACGCCCCGACTCCGAGCGTCCAGCCCTTGGGGCCGGCGTCGGCGCGATGGTTGATGCTGACGTCGAAGGTGCCGCCTCGGCGCGCCACCAGACGCCGGCGGACGACCAGAGTGAGCACCACGAGGGCTGCCACCACGACGATGAGCGCCAGGGAGTCGACGAGCCACAGCCAGATCGGCACTGCGGGGTCCTCCGTTCACGCTCGAGGGATCAGGACATGCGCTCCGCGGCTCGCACCTTGGCCTCGGCGCGCTGCAGCGCCAGCGGGTCGTCCTCTCCCTGCAGCTTCTCGACCTCCGCGCGTGCGGCCTCGACGTCGATCTCGTCGGCGAGGAAGGCGTCCTCGGACAGGATGGAGACGCGGTCGTTCGCGATGGACAGGAACCCGTCCTCGACGGCCGCTCTGACGGTCTCGCCTTCGGTGGTGGTGATCTCGACGACGCTCGGCAGCAGGATCGACAGCACCGGCGCATGCCCGGGCAGTGCTCCGAGATCGCCCTCGGCGGTGCGGGCGATCATCATCGTGGCCTCGCCCGACCAGACGACTCGGTCGGCGGCCACGAGCTCCACCTGAAGCGGATCGGACATCAGAGACCCTTCTGGATTTCTTCCCACTTCTTGTCGACGTCGTCGAGACCGCCGCACATGAAGAAGGCCTGCTCGGCCACGTGGTCGTAGTCGCCGTCACAGATCTTCGTGAAGGCGTCGACCGTCTCGTCGATCGGCACGGTCGAGCCCTCGAGGCCGGTGAACTGCTTGGCCACGTAGGTGTTCTGCGACAGGAAGCGCTGCAGACGACGTGCGCGGGACACGATCGTCTTGTCCTCTTCGCTGAGCTCGTCGACACCCAGGATCGCGATGATGTCCTGCAGCTCCTTGTTGCGCTGCAGGATGCCCTTGACCCGGTTGGCGGTCTGGTAGTGGGCCTCGCTGATGTAGCGCGGGTCGAGGATGCGCGACGTGGACGTCAGCGGGTCGACGGCCGGGTAGATGCCCAGCGACGCGATCTCGCGGCTCAGCTCCGTGGTGGCGTCGAGGTGCGCGAACGTGGTGGCCGGCGCCGGGTCGGTGTAGTCGTCGGCGGGCACGTAGATCGCCTGCAGTGACGTGATCGAGTGACCGCGTGTCGACGTGATCCGCTCCTGGAGCACGCCCATCTCGTCGGCCAGCGTCGGCTGGTAACCGACGGCCGAGGGCATGCGGCCCAGCAGTGTCGAGACCTCCGAGCCGGCCTGGGTGAACCGGAAGATGTTGTCGATGAACAGCAGCACGTCCTGCTTCTGGACGTCGCGGAAGTACTCCGCCATCGTCAGCGCGGACAGGGCGACGCGCAGGCGGGCACCCGGCGGCTCGTCCATCTGGCCGAAGACGAGGGCGGTCTGACCGAGCACCCCGGCCTCGTCCATCTCGGTGATGAGGTCGTTGCCCTCACGGGTGCGCTCGCCGACACCGGCGAACACGGACACACCACCGTGGTCCTTGGCGACGCGGGCGATCATCTCCTGGATGAGCACCGTCTTGCCGACGCCGGCGCCACCGAACAGGCCGATCTTGCCACCCTGCACGTAGGGGGTGAGCAGGTCGATGACCTTGATTCCGGTCTCGAACATCTCGGTCTTGGCCTCGAGCTGGTCGAAGGCGGGCGCCCTGCGGTGGATGCCCCAGCGCTCCTCCACCTCGAAGGTCTCTCCCTCCGGGAGGTTGAGCACCTCACCGGTGGTGTTGAACACCCTGCCGAGGGTCTGATCGCCGACGGGAACCGAGATCGGCTCACCGAGGTCGGTGACGGTGCTGCCGCGCACCACGCCGTCGGTGGGCCGCAGGCTGATGGCCCGCACCATGCCGTCGCCGATGTGCTGGGCGACCTCGAGCGTCAAGGTCTCGGTCTCCCCGCCGATCTCGACGTCGACCGTCATCGCGTTGTAGATGTCCGGCATCGCGTCACTCGGGAACTCGACGTCGAGCACCGGGCCGATCACGCGGGACACGCGTCCGGTCGTGGTCTGCTTCTCTCTGGTGGTGGCAGTCATGTCTCTCACTCACTCCCAGCGGTAGCATCGGCGAGCGCGTTGGCGCCGCCCACGATCTCGCTGATTTCCTGGGTAATCTCGGCCTGACGGGCCTCGTTGGCAATGCGGGTGTACTTCTCGATGAGGTCCTGCGCGTTGTCCGTGGCGGACTTCATCGCCTTCTGGCGGGCGGCCAGCTCCGACGCGGCCGCCTGCAGCAGGCAGTAGTAGATACGGCTGTTGACGTACTTGGGCAGCAACGCGTCGAGCACCTCGGAGTCCTCCGGCTCGAACTCATAGAGCGGAAGCACCTCGTCGGGCTCCGGCGCCTCGGTGCCCTCGACGACCTCCAACGGCAGCAGCCGGATGACGTCGGGCTCTTGCGTGAGCATCGACTTGAACCGGGTGAACACGATGTGCAGCTCGTCGACCGCCCGCTCAGGGTCGGCAGTCGAGCCCTCCGGCGGGTCGTCGAGGCCGGCGTTGAACGCGGCCACGAGCGTGTCGCCCACCTCGCGGGCGTTGGCGTACTCGGGGCGGTCGGAGAATCCGGACCAGGAGGTGACGAAGTCGCGCTGTCGGAAGTTGAAGTAGCTCTCCGCCTTGCGTCCGGACAGGTAGAACTCCACCTCCTTGTTCTCGGAGTGCAGCTTCTCGGCGAGACGTTCGGCCTCCTTGAGCACACTGGATGAGTACGCCCCGGCCAGGCCGCGGTCGCTGGAGATGACCAGCACCGCTGCCTTCGTGGGGTTCTCCTTCTCGGTGGTGAGCGGGTGGTCGACGTTCGAGAACGTGGCCACCGCGGACACTGCCCGGGTGAGCTCGCGGGCGTACGGCGCCGCCGCCGCCGCGTGCTGCTGGGCCTTGATGATGCGGGAGGCGGCGATGAGCTCCATGGCGCGCGTGATCTTCTTCATCGACTGCGTCGACTTGATCTTGGCGCGGTATTCGCGCAGGGAGACAGCCATCGGTCAGCCGCGCTTCTGCTTCACGATCTGCTCCTGCTCGACGTCCTCGTCCTCGAGGGCCTCGAACTCCTCGTGACCAGCCTGGATGCGCTCGCCGGCGCTGGTCTCGAAGCGGTTGAGGAACTCCTGGTAGGCCTCTTCGAGCGCGTTCGCGTTGTCGTCCTCGAACTTCCCGGACTCGCGGATCGCGTCGAAGACGCCCTCGTGCTGGAACTTGACGTACTCGAGGAACTCCTGCTCGAACCGACTCACGTCCACGACGGGCACGGGGTCGAGCTTGCCGGTGGTGGCCGCCCAGATGGAGACGACCTGCTGCTCGACCGGGAACGGCGTGTACTGACCCTGCTTGAACACCTCCATGAGGCGCTCACCACGGGCGAGCTGGGCCTTGGAGGCCGCGTCGAGGTCGGACGCGAACATCGCGAACGCCTCCATCGCGCGGTACTGCGCCAGCTCGACCTTGAGGGATCCGGTGACCGCCTTCATGGACTTCGTCATCGCGGCACCGCCGACGCGCGACACCGAGATGCCGACGTCGACCGCAGGACGCTGGTTGGCGTTGAAGAGGTCGGACTGCAGGAAGATCTGGCCGTCGGTGATCGAGATGACGTTCGTCGGGATGTAGGCCGACACGTCGTTGGCCTTCGTCTCGACGATGGGCAGGCCGGTCATCGAGCCTGAGCCGAGCTCGTCGCTGAGCTTGGCGCAGCGCTCGAGCAGGCGGCTGTGCAGGTAGAAGACGTCCCCGGGGTACGCTTCGCGGCCCGGCGGGCGGCGGAGCAGGAGGGACACGGCGCGGTAGGCCTCCGCCTGCTTCGACAGGTCGTCGAAGATGATCAGGACGTGCTTGCCCTCGTACATCCACTTCTGGCCGATGGCCGAGCCGGTGTACGGCGCGAGGTACTTGAATCCCGCGGAGTCCGACGCGGGCGCGGCCACGATGGTGGTGTACTCCAGCGCGCCGGCCTCCTCGAGCGCGCCACGCACGGCGGCGATCGTCGAGCCCTTCTGGCCGATGCCGACGTAGATGCAGCGGACCTGCTTCGCCGGATCTCCGGTCTCCCAGTACTCCTTCTGGTTGATGATCGTGTCGGTCGCGATCGCGGTCTTGCCGGTCTGGCGGTCGCCGATGATGAGCTGGCGCTGGCCACGTCCGATCGGCGTCAGGGAGTCGATCGCCTTGATGCCGGTCTGCAGCGGCTCGTTGACGCTCTGGCGCTGAACCACGCTGGGCGCCTGCAGCTCGAGGGCGCGGCGCTCGTCCGTCTTGATCTCACCGAGGCCGTCGATCGGGTTGCCGAGCGGGTCGCACACGCGGCCGAGGTAGGCGTCGCCCACGGGGACCGACAGCACCTCGCCGGTGCGGCGGACGGTCTGGCCCTCCTCGATGCCGGAGAACTCGCCGAGGATGACGACACCGATCTCGCGGACGTCGAGGTTCAGGGCGAGGCCGAGCGTGCCGTCCTCGAACTCGAGGAGCTCGTTGGCCATCGCCGAGGGAAGTCCCTCGACGTGGGCGATGCCGTCGCCCGCGTCGGAGACGACACCGACCTCCTCGGTCGACGTCGCGCTCGGCTTGTAGTCGGCCACGAACGTCTGCAGCGCGTCACGGATCTCGTCCGGACTGATCGTGAGTTCCGCCATGTGTTCTGCCTGCCTTCTGTGTGGTTCGTCTGAGATGGGTCCAGGGGTGTGGGTCAGCTCGCCAGCTGCCGCCGGGCGTCCTCGAGACGCCCGGAGACCGTGCCGTCGATGACGTCGTCGCCGATCGAGACGCGGAGACCGCCCACGATCGTCGGGTCGACGATCACGTTGAGGTGCACGTCGTGTCCGTACCGGGTCGACAGGGCATCGGCGAGCCGGTTGAGCTCGGCGTCGCCGAGCTCGTAGGCGGAGCGGACCTCGGCGAGCACCCGCTGGCGCCGTGCGGCGACTTCGTCGGCGAACCGGGCGAGCACGGCGTCGAACGAGCCGGTGCGCGTCGCTGCAGCCTGCTTGAGGAGTGCGAGCGCGGCCGGTGAGGCCTTGCCGCCGAAGATGGAGTCGAGCAGCGTCGCCTTGTGGTCGGCCGGAATGGCGCGGTCGGAGAGGACTCCGCGCAGCTCACGGGCTTCGTCGATCAGGCGCTGAGCCTCGAACAGCTCGTTCTCCAGCGTGTCGAGCGAGCCGCCCTGGTCTGCCGCGGCGACGTGTGCAGCCAGGCCGGCCAGCTCCATGGCGTCGCTGAGGTCGCGGCCGGAGGCCCACCGGTTCTGCGCGGCGACGTCGACGATGCCGAGCGTGGCGATGTCGATCTTGTCGGCGAGCACGGCGGCTGCCAGTCCGGACCGGGCGTCCGGCTCGGTGGCCGGATCGGTGAGGACGCGCCGCACCGAGGGCGTGGAGTCGAGCACGGCGGCGACCGAGAACAGCTCGTCGCCCACCGTGCCCAGGCTGCCCGAGGAGTGCTCGACGGCTTCGAGGACCTTCGCGAGCGACCCAGCCGAGACACCCCGCATGCGTGGGGGCATCAGTTCTTCGACTTCCCGGAGTCCGACTCCAGCTCGGCGATGAACCGCTCGACCGAGCGCTTCTGGCGCTCGTCGTCGTCGAGGGACTCCCCGACGATGCGCCCGGCCAGCGTGGTCGCGATGGAGCCGACCTCGCCCTTGAGCTGTGACAACGCCTGGGCCCGCTCGACCTCGATCTGCGCCTGGGCGTTCGACGTGATGCGCTCGGCCTCGACCTGCGCCTGCTCGCGGTGTTGGGCGATGATCTGTGCACCCTGCTCGCGGGCCTCCTCACGGATGCGTGAGGCCTCGGCACGAGCCTCGGCCAGCTGCGACTGATGCTCCTTCTCGGTGGCCTCGGCTTCGGCCTTGAGCTGGGCGGCCTCGTCGAACTGGGCCTTGATCTTCTGCTGGCGCTCGGTCATCGCCCGATTGATCGGTGGGATGACCCACCTGTACATCACGTACATGATGATCGCGAACGAGATGAGCTCGAAGACGAACGTCCAATTCGGCACGAGGAAGTTTCCACCCCCGCCCTCTTCGGCCGTGACGAGCTGAATGACCTGATTCACGATTCAGGCCAGGGCGAAGACGAACAGGGCCATGAAGGCGAGATTGATGAAGTACATCGCCTCGCACAGACCGACCGTCAGGAAGAAGATCGTCATCAGGCGGCCCTGGGCCTCCGGCTGACGGGCGATGCCCTGGATGGTCGAGCTACCGGCCAGACCGTCGCCGATGGCCGCGCCGATGGCGCCGCCGCCGAGGGCGATGCCACCGCCGACCATCGCGCCAGCGGTCGTGACTGCGGTGTTGTCTACTGCCATGTCTCTCCTTGGATCTCACCGCCGGGCTCGCCGGCCGTGATCTGGATGATGCTGATCTGTGAAGTTGTGGTTGGTGCTCAGGCCGGTTGGAGCTCGCGCTCGGGCTCGTCCTGCTCGTGCGATTCGTCGTGCCCACCGCTCCCGTGGCCCTCGGCCGCCATGCCGAAGTACAAGATGGTGAGCAATGCGAAGATCAAGGCCTGGATGGCACCGATGAAGATGCCGAACAGCTTCCAGGGCACTGTCGGCAGTGGCGTCAGCCAGAACGGCAGCAGTCCGATGATGGACAGCATGACGCCTCCGGCAAAGATGTTGCCAAAGAGTCGCAGCGCCAGCGAGATCGGCTTGGCGATCTCTTCGAGGATGTTGAACGGAGTCATGACCGCGTAAGGCTCGGAGAAGCCCTTCAGATAGCTCTTGACGCCGCGTTCGCGGATTCCGTAGATCGTGGCCGCGATGATCACCAGCAGCGCCAGCGGATAGGTCAGGTTCACGTCGGCAGTCGGCGGCGGAGCCTTGTGATCGGTGGGGACGACCTCGAGCAGGTTGGCGACGAAGATGAAGACGAAGAGGCTGGCCGCGAGAGGCACCACGAACGGGTTGAGCCTGCCGAGCGTGCTCTCGACCTGGTCGTTCACCCAGGTGACGAGCGCCTCCCAGGCCAGCTGCAGCTTGCCGGGAACTTCGTTCGAAGCGCTGCGTCGGAGCAGGAGGCCGAGCCCGATGACGACGCCTCCGGCGATGATCGTGGAGGTGATCGTGTCAGCGTGGAAGGTCAGGCCACCGATCTCCCAGGTCGAGTGGTGACCGATCTCGATGCCGGTGCCACCCTCTTCGGACTCCGCTGTGATCCAGCCGATCATGACTTGCGCACCTCTCTGAGCAACGGGATGGCGGTCAGGGTCAAAGCGACCATGTGGAAGATCGCGATCCCGAAGATCACAGCCGCGCCGTCGGACCAGAAGACTGCCGCGATGACGAAGCCGACGACGGATACTAGCGCGAGCCGAAGCAGTGAGCTCGAGGCCCACATCTGCCGGGACACGGGGTTACCCGTGGCCAGGGCCCTCTGAAGTGCGTACTCGGTGCCGATGTGGTTGGCGAGACCGAGGACGAAACCGGCTGCCAGGAACACGCCGATGCGCCACTCGCCGAGCGGGATGGTGACCCAGACCGCCGCGACGACGAGTCCGGCGGCGAGCAGGACTGCGCGGCGCTGATTGTGAAGGGCCCGGCCGATCGAGGCCGGAGGCGTCGCAGCGACGTCACCTGGGACGGCGTCGGAGGAGCCGGGAATGGTGTCGTTCATCGTGTCGCCTCAACCACGCAGGAAGTCGCGTACACGGAGCCAGAAACCCAGCGCCGCAGCGACGATGCCGAGGGCGGTACCTGCGAGCACGAAAGTCGGGGACGAGTCCCACCAGGCGTCGAGCAGCAGCCCGAGAAGGATTCCCGTGACCATGCAGCCGAGCAACATGCCGCCGAGCGTGAGGATGTCACGCAGGCTCTGCCCCTGAGGGTTGGGCCCCTGTGCGCTGTCATCGTCCATCCGGCGCTCCTCGTCGTGGCGACGGGTCGAAAAGGTGCGTCGGTCGTCATGTGCGGCGGCCGTCCTTGGGTGATCTGGGGTCGGTGAATACTGCCTGGATTTCAACTCTGGGAAGTACGTGAAAACTATCACGAGCGATCAGGGATCCGGACACCGGCCCCAGCCGCCGATCAGGCCCGATTGATGGGTCGCCACCGGGGAAGCAGGAACACGAAAGCGGCCGTCAGGGCGGCGAGGATGACGAACCCGACGATCGACTGCCAGCCGCTGACGAGGCTCACGAAGACCGTGCCGAAGGCGACCAGACCGGCGATCGAGTACATGACGAGAACGGCGTTCCGATGGGAGTGGCCGATCTCCAGCAGCCGGTGATGGATGTGCATCTTGTCGGGGCTGAACGGCGAGCGGCCGGCGCGGGTCCGGCGCACCACGGCGAGAGCGAGGTCGACGAACGGCACCAGCAGCATCGCGACCGGCAGGATCAGCGGGAGCAGGAAGGTGAGGAACGTCGTCTGGGCTCCTCCGATGCCCTCGGAGATGTTCGTGGCAGGGAACTGGCCGGTGAGGCTGATCGACGAGCAGGCCAGCACGAAGCCGATCAGCATCGAGCCGGAGTCGCCGATGAACATTCGGGCCGGGAAGAAGTTGTGCGGCAGCACGCCGATGCACGCACCGGCCAGGGCGGCGGTCAGCAGGGCCGCTGCGATGGCGCGGGACTCGCCGTTCTCGACCGCCAGCACGTAGGCGTAGGCGAAGAACGCGACCGCGCCGATGGCCACCATGCCGGCGGCGAGACCGTCGAGGCCGTCGACGAAGTTGACGGCGTTGGCGGTGCCGACGATGAGCAGCACGGTGAAGATCGCCGACTGCGCCTGGTCGAGCCCGAGCACGCTGCCGTACAGCGGCAGGTAGAAGAACTTCACCCCGAGGGCGACGACCACCACTCCCGCGAGGACCTGACCGGCGAACTTGCTGAGCGCGTCGAGCTCGAAGAGGTCGTCGACGATGCCGACGAGGCAGATGACCGCGCCGCCCAGGACGACAGCCCGGGCGTCGCTGAACACGGCGTCCTCCGAACGCGAGAGGAATGGCAGATGCGTGGCGGTGAGGTAGGCGGCGACGAGCCCCCCGAGCATGGCGGGGCCGCCGAAGTACGGCGTGGGCACGGCGTGCACGTCGCGATCGCGGACCTTGGCGACGGCGCCGAAGTGGTGGGCGAGCATGCGGGCGATCGACGCGAGCAGGTAGGTGACGCCGAGCGAGATGCCGAACACGACGAGGTACTCGCGCACTAGGAGTCCGCCTCCTCGATGGTGTTGTTGAACTCGTGCAGCGTCTCGATGTCGATCGGCCCCTGCCGCAGGATGCGGGGAACCGACGGTGTCGTGTCGAGGATGGTCGACGGGACGCCGGTGCGGCTCGGTCCGCCGTCGAGGTAGACGGCCACGTCGTCCCCGAACATGCGCTCCGCCTCGTCCACCGTCTCGGCAGCAGGCTCGCCGGTGATGTTCGCGCTGCTCACCGCCAACGGACCGGTCACCTTGAGGAGGGCGAGCGCCGTCTTGTCGTCAGGCATGCGGACGGCGACCGTCTGGTGGGTGTCGCCGAGGTCCCACGTGAGGGACGGCTGCTGACGGCAGATGACGGTGAGCGGCCCCGGCCACAGCGAGGTGGTCATGGTGCGCAGCCAGGACGGGATGTCGGACGCGAGCGCCTCGAGCGTGGTGGGTGCTCCGACCAGCACAGGTGGGGGCATCGCCCGGGTGCGGCCCTTGGCGTCGAGGAGGCGCTGCACGGCCTCGGGCGAGAACGCGTCCGCCGCCAGGCCGTAGACCGTGTCGGTGGGGATGACCACGAGCTCGCCCCGCCCGATCGCCTCCTGCGCGGCCACCAGCCCGGCTTCGAGCTCGTCCTCCACGGCGCAGTCGAATCTCACCCGCACAGCCTAGTCATCGCTGACGAGTCACTCCGTACCCCGCGAGGAGTCGGTTGGTCTCGCACGCAGTGACTCCTCGACGGGTACGGAGTGACTCGTCAGCGGTCAGGTGACGCCATGGACGAGGAACGCGAGGGCGAGGAACTGGCTGGTCCGGCCGATGAACACCATCGACAGGAAGAGTGTGCGGGGCTGACGGGAGGCGCCGGCCAGGATGGTGACGACCGCGAGCGGTGGGACTCCGGTGAGGGACGAGGCGAGCACCGTGGCAGCCCCGAGGTAGGGCCGGTCGAGCAGCTTCAGCAGCCGGTCGCCGATCTCGCGCATGGTGGCCGTGAAGGCGTTGCGCGGCGGCTTCCGCTCGACCGTCTGCCGCACCCTGGTCGAGCCGCGCCGCACCAGCTCGAACACGATCGCCTTCCCGACCACGGTGCCGACACCGAGGCTCAAGATGGCAACGGCCAGCAGGCTTTCCGGCACGAAGGCACCCATGCCGATGACGTAAAGCTCGGCATTCAGCAGCACCGGCAGCAGGGCCGAGCCGATTCCGAAGGCGAAGGCGGCTCCCAGGAGTGCCAAGTCGCCCATGCGGGCAACTCTATCGGCGAGGTGGGGTAGATCCGGTCAGCGCGTCGGGCCTGGAGCATGCGCCGATCCGCGCTGCTGCCCCTCGAACGAGCCGGGGCAGGACCGATCGGGATCCAGCGGCTGCCGCTCGGACTCATCGAGCTGCGGGTTGCTGTCCTCGACGCCGTAGGAGCAGACGTTGCCGGTGGAGATCAGCATGTTCGTCTGCATCCGGCCCCCGGCGAAGGCGCCGACCAGCCCGTCCAGGCCGAGGGGGAACTGGATCAACATCTCGCGGACGTGCGGGTCGTGACGGACGAAGATGTCGGTGAGCCCGGCGAAGTCACGCAGCAACGGCGGCAGCGACTCCACCATGTCGTCAGCCAGCGCCTGCAGCTCGTTCAGCTGTGCCGGGGCCTTGCCGATCGTGGAGCGCAGCGTCGGGTCGTACTCCTTCAACCACGCCGTGAGGCTGCGCGCCGAGGTCGCGAATCGCTGGAAGTCGTCGGCGGTGTCGACGCTCGTGCGCAGGACGGTGCGGCCGTTCTGGAGCGTCCGCAACGTCTCCGGCCAGGCCGCGTCGAAGGTCTCCAGCAGCTCGCTGCCGGAGGTGATCACCCGACCGAGATCGTCGGGATCGGAGAGCGCGATGTTGAGCTCGTCGACCACGGTGCGCAGATTCTGCTCGTCCACCTGGCCCATGAGGCTGTCGACAGCCGCCAGGGTGTCGGCCACGGACGTCGGGACCGACGTCTGAGTCGCCGCGATCCGAGCGCCGTCGGCCAGATAGGGAGCACCGTCGCGACGAGGCTGCAGATCGAGGAACTGCTCACCGGCCGGCGAGAGGGTGCGCACGACGGCGTCGGTGTCGGCGGGAACCCGGGAACCGGGGTTGAGCGAGATGGCGGCGGTGACGCCGGATCCGGCGAGCGAGACGTCCGAGACCGACCCGACGCGCACACCGCGATACGAGACGGCGGAGCCCTCGAACAGTCCGCCGGTCTCCTCGAGGGCCACGTCGATGTGCAGCGGACGCGCGCCCACCGAGCCGCCGAGAATGTTGGTGTACAGGTGCACGAGGGTGAGCAGGAGCACCATCGCCATCGCGGTGGCCCCCAGCTTGTGTTTCATCGGGATCGGTCGCCGCGCCATCACTGCTCACCCCCGAACAGTCCGAGCAGCCCGCCGAACAGGTCCGGCTGCTCCGTGGCGGGCCGAGGGGTCAGCAGGTTGGGCGGGACGAGCGGTGTGCCGTTCAGCCCTCCGGCCCCGTCCGGATCGGGCGTCGTCACCCCCGGGACAGTGAGCAATCCGCCGAGCGACCCATCGAGCTGGAAGTGCAGGTGGGTGTTGAGGTAGTCGGTGGGCACACCCCGATCGATGAGACCGGCGAAGTGCACCAGCGTGTCGATGCCGGGCCCGAGCTCGTCGTCGAGCGAGTTCAGCTCGTCGAACACCGGCCCGAACTTGCGCAGTGTCTCCAGGAGGTCGTCACGGGTGGCTTCGATGACGCCGGTGGTGACGTCTCCGAACCGCTCGATGCTCTGCAACAGGTCGACGAGCTCGTCGGTGTTCTTGCGGAGGACGCGGGCCGCCGGGGCGATGTCCTCCAGCGCGGCATCGATGGTGTCGCTGCGTCGGTTCAGGGTCGTCGAGAGGTCGGCCAGGGCCTCGAGGGTCGCGTCGATGTCGTCGTTGGACTCGTTGAACGCCTCGGCCGTGCGGAGCATGCGGCCGAGCAGGTCTCGCGCCGTTCCCTCGTTGCCATCGAGCACCAGGTTCGCCTCGCGAACGATGGTCTCCAGCTGACCCAGGCCGCCGCCGTTGAGGAGCAACGAGGCGGACGTCATGGTGTCTTCGATCGTCGGCGCCGCGCTGGTGGACTCGACGCCGAGCGTGGCGCCGTCGCGCAGACGGGACCCCGACTCGGCGTCGTCGATCTGGACGAACAGCTCACCCAGCGGCGTGGTCGCTCGCAGCCGGGCGGTGGCGCCCTCGTGGACGGGGGTGGACTCGCGCAGCTCGAGGGTGACCTTGGCGGTGAAGTTCTCCGGACTCACCTCGCGCACTCGCCCGATCGTGACGCCGTGCAGCTTCACCGGCGCCCCGTCGGCCAGATTCAGCGCGTCCTCGAACATCGCGACGACGCGATACGTCGGGCCGCCCACACCGCTGCCCGGCAGCGGCAGGTCCTGGGCGGTGGTGGAGCAGCCCGCCATCAGGGCGGCGAGTACGACTACGGCGACGAGCCTCCTCATGGCGCCTCACCGTCCGGCGGCGCGGGCGCAGGGGACGTCTCGGATGCCGGAGTCTCGACCCCGGCCAGCCGCGCCAGCAGGTCGAACAGCGTGGCCGCGCCGGCCTCCAGCCCGTCACATGTCCCCGGTGGCAGGTGCGAGCACAACGCCTTGAACGCGCCGGTTCCGGGAAGGAGATCGGCCGGCCGCGTGCGGAAGCTGATCCGGTCGTTCTCGTCGATCGCCCGGTTCACGTTCTGCATCATCAGGGGCATCGTCTGCAGGAGGCGTTCCAGACCCTTGCGCTCGTCGACCATCGTCCCCACGATCGCCTGCATGTCCTCGACCTGGGCACGAATGTCGGCGCGGTGATCGCGCGAGAACTTCGTGACCTCTCGCACCATCGCGGCCAGCGCGTCGAACGTCTCCTCCATCGAGTCGTGCTCGTCGTCGAGCATCTCGGTGGCGTCGGCGACCTGATGCGTGAAGTCCCGCACCAGAGCGTCGTTGTCGGCCAGGGCCGCCGTGAGCGTGTCGAGATTCTCCAGTCCCCCCTCCACGTCCCCGGACATGGAGTTGACCGCATCGAGGGTGGTGGCGAGGTCGCGGAGCCCCCTCGCGATCGTCCTGCCGTTGCCTTCGAGGGACTTCGCGCCGACCTCGAGGAGGTCGTTGACGGGTTTCGCATCGTCGCCCTCACCGGACAGGTCGTCGGAGATGCGACGAAGCGACTCCAGGAGCTCGTCGAACTCCACCGGCGAGCGCGTGCGACTCTCATCGAGCACCGTCCCGCTGCGCATCAACGGCCCGGCGTCGTAGACCGGGGTGAGCTCGACGTAGCGGTCCGTGGCGACCGATCGCGACACCACCACGGCGCCCGCGTCGGCAGGAATCCTCACACCGGAGTCGATGCGGAGCGTGACGTCGACGCGGTCGCCTCGCGGGGTGATCTCGGTGACCTCGCCCACCCGGACGCCGAGCACTCCGACGTCGTTGCCGGTGAACAGGCCGGCGGCGTCATTGAAACGCGCCGTCACCGTCGTCGCTGACGAGCCGCCGCAGCCACCGAGCAGCCCGAGCACGGTCAGGGCGGCGCCCATCACGGCCGCGAGACGCCAGCCGTTCCGGCGTGGAGTCGGCGTGCGAGTGTCCATCAGCATTCCACCCCACAGGTGATGTTGTCGGGGAGGCCGACCGGTACGTGCAAGTCGATCCATGGGCCGTTGCCGGCCGCATTGGCGAAGTAGCGCGACATGGTACCGAGACCCTCGATCGAGGCGGTGACCTTCTTCTCCTGCTTGCGCAGGTTGGCCAGGGCCGCCTTGAAGTCCTTCATCAAGGGCTCGAGCTGGGCCTCGTTGTCGGCCAGCACGCCGGAGATCTCGCTGGCCAGCCGCCGGGAGTCGACGAGCATGGCGCGAATCGCGTCACGGCGTTTCGTGAGCTCCTCCAGCACGAGGGTCGACTGCTTCATGAGGTCGAGGATCTCCTCGGAGTTGCGGGCCAGGTCGCCGGTGACCTTCCGAGAGAAGTGGAGCAGCGCTCGCATCTGGTCCGTGCGCTTGGCCGCCACAGCGGAGAGTCGCGCGACGCCCTCGATCGCCGCCTGGGCCTCGTCCGGGGTGTCGCGCAACGCGTCCGCCATGACCTGGAACGACGTCGCCATCGTGGCGCCCTCCAGCTCATCGAGTGCGTCCGTGGACCCCTCGATGACGTCCTGGAGATTGAACGGCACCGACGTGCGCGACAGCGAGATGGTGTCGTCCTTCAGCGAACCCGGCCCGGCCGGCTCGACCTCGAGGAAGTGGGAGCCCAGCAGGGTCGCGACCTTCACCGACGCGCGGGTCGAACCGCCGAGCCGGACGTCGCGGTCGATCGTGAACTCGATCCGCACCTGGTGGCCGTCGAGGTGGATGCCGCGGACCTCACCCGAGCCGACACCGGCGACCTGAACCTCCTCGCCGACCCGGAGGCCGGCGCTGTGCTCGACGATGGCCGTGACGTCGCGCTGGCCGAAGGGGATGAAGCTGATGGCGGCGACGACCAGGCCCATCACCGCCGTGGCGATGACGCCGGCGACGCCGATCGTGCGCGCGCTGAACCGCTCGAGGAAGCTCATCGACAAGCCTCCGAGTAGTGCCCGCTCTCCGGCCCGATGATGGTGTCGCTGTCGTTGGCGACCACCGACATGGCGCAGATGTACATGTTCAGCCACGTGCCGTGCGACATCGGTCGGGCGAACGACTCCGTGGCGCCGGGGAGTGAGTCGAACAGCTGGTTGATGCGGTCCATCTCGGCCACCGAGATGCGGCCGAACTCGCGGGCGGTGCGCACGTCGTGCTCCAGCGGAGGCCGTGCCTCCGCGACCAGGGAGGCGGTGGCCTCGGAGAGCTTGCTCACCCCGTCGATGGACCCGCCGATGCTCTGGCGTTCCTTCGCCAAGCCCGTCATCAGCGTGCGCAGGTCGCCGACGGTCTGCTCGAACTCCGAGCTGCGGGCGGACAGGTCGCGCAACAGCGGCGTCAGGTTGTCGAGGACGCGGCCGAGGACCTCGTCCTTGTCGGCCAGGTTCCCGGTGAGTGTCGCCGTCTCCGACAGCAGGGACTCGATGGTGCCGCCCTGCCCCTGCATCACCGCGATGATCGAGGACGACAGTCGATTGATCTGCTCCGGTTCGAGGGTGGCGAACAGCGGCTCGAAGCCGTTCAACAGGGCCGTGAGGTCGAACCCCGGGTCGGTCCGGCTGACCGGAACGGTCGCGCCGGCCGCCAGCTGCTGGTTGCTGCCCGACCCGGGCAGCATCGCGAGGTACCGCTGGCCGAGAAGGTTCTGATACCGCACCGACAGCCGCGTGTCGGCGTACAGCGCCTGCTTCGTGGCGAGATCGAAGGACACCCGCGCGACGCCCTCGTGCAGCTCCACCTTCTGCACGCGCCCGACCTTCACGCCGGCGGCTCGAACGTCATCGCCCGGTCGCAGTCCGCTGACGTTGGTGAAGTCGGCCGTGTAGGTGCGGGTGCCCCCCGCCACCTGGTTCATCATCGTGTTCGCGAGGAGCACCAGCACGACCAGGCAGGCGAGCGCGAAGATCACGAAGCGCACCACGATCCACCGCAGCGACCTCATCGGCCACCTCCGAGCTGGTCGAGGAGCACCTCGATGCCGTCGAGAAGGCCGGCCCGGGGAACGGTCCCCGCACCAGCCTCATCAGTCGCTGGTGCGCGTGCGTCGTCGGAAGCCGTCGCAGAAGTGCCCGTTCCTCCGCTGCAGTTGTCACCGGCGGCGGGGCCGTACCGCGGGCAGTCGGCAGCGGTGTACTCCCCACCCACGCCGGCCTTGATGTACACGTCGGTCTGCAGGAACGGGCCGTCGGAGAAACCCTTCGATCCCCGCTCGGCGAAGGTCACGAACGAGCGGAACCCGTCGGCGAGTCCGACCCGGTGGTCGTACAGGGCGTCGAACGCGACGGCAGCGTTCGACAGGGTGGTGATGATCTGCCGCCGCTGGTCACGGACGAAGGCATCCGCCGTTTCGACCAGCTCGTGGGCCCGGGTCAGGGTGGAGGCGAGCTCGCGACGCTTGTCCACGATCGAGCGGGTCGTGGTGAGCGAGTTGTCGGTCGCGTCGAGCAGCTCCGGTGAGGCGTCGGCCAGGGCCTGCAGGCTGACGGCGGCCAGACGCAGGTCCTCCTGGACGAGCGGGAGATGGGGCTCCAGCCGTTCGAGGTACGTCTCGAGGGTCTGGAGCGTTCTTCCCAGCTCGGCGCCACGACCGTCCACGGCGCCGGCGATGCTCGACAGCGTCGTGGCCAGCTTGGCGGGCTCGATGGCCGTCAGCACACGATCGGTGCTGTCCAGCGTGTCTTGCAGCTCCAGGGTCCGCGCGCTCCGGTCCTGCTGGATCACATGCCCCTCGGGAAGCCCCTGTGCGGTCGTCACCGCATCGTCCGGAACGACAAGGTCGATCGACGTGGTGCCGAACACGGTGGCCGCCAGCACCCTGGCCTGCACGGAACGGGTCAGCCGGCGCGCCTGGTCGCCGTCCAACGTCATCCCGATCCGCACCTTGCCGTCGGCAGACGAGACCGACGTGACCTCGCCCAGGATGACGCCGCGCGACTTGACGTCCGAGCCCACGGTGAGCGCTCCGCCGGCGTCGTCGATGACCGCCGTGACCTTCACCCGGTCGAAGAACATCCCGCGTCCATAGGCGAGCACCAGGCAGCCGAACAGGGTCGCCACGACCAGCATCACCATCGCCCGGCGGACCAGGGTCGAGCGATCCTGGAGGTGCCGGTCGATCATCTCGGCCTGGATCATCGGCTCACCCCGAGATCCTGACGCCAGAGCTGCCACCCCAGAACAGCAGCGTCATGAGCATGTCGAGCAGGACGATGACGACCGTCGTGGCACGGATCGCACGACCGGTGGCCTCGCCGACGCCTTGAGCGCCACCCGTCGCGGTGAAGCCGTACCAGCAGTGGATCATGGCGACGGCCAGAGCGAACGCCAGGATCTTGACCACCGACAACGCGATGTCTCCGCCGTTGATGAACGTCTCGAAGTAGTGCGTGAACGTGCCGACCGGCTGGCCGAACACCAGGGTGACCGACAGCTGCGTCGCGAGGTACGACCCCGCCAGCCCGAGCAGGTACAGCGGGACGATGGCCACCATCGTGGCCACCAGACGGGTGGAGACGAGGTAGTCGATGGGCGAGAGTGCCATGGACTCGATCGCGTCGATCTCCTCGTGGGCTCGCATCGAGCCGAGCTGTGCGGTGAACCGGCATCCCACCTGGGACGCGAGTGCCAGTGCCGCGATCAGGGGTGCCAGCTCGCGCGTGTTGACCACCGCGGACACGAAGCCGGTGAGTGGGGCCAGGCCGATGGTCTCCAGTCCGTTGAAGCCCTCGATGCCCAGCGACGTGCCGGCGGACAGGGAGAGCAGCACCATCACACCGATCGTTCCGCCACCGACCAGGATCGCCCCCGTGCCCCAGCAGATGTCGGCCAGGTGCCGGAACGTCTCGTTGCGGTAGGTGAACATCGCCCTCGGGACACCCCGCATCACCCGAAGCGCGAACGTGGCCTGGGTCCCGAGCAGTGCTACTGCATCAATCGTGCGGTCCACCGGCCTGGCCGTCGCCATCACGCGACCCTCTGCGGGACGAGAACGACATAGCTCTGGGTGATGGCGACGTTGACGACGGCCAGCACGATGACGCTGAGCACGACGCACTGGTTGACGGCGTCGGCGACACCTTTCGGTCCGCCGGTCGCGTGCAGTCCCTTGTGACAGGCGATGACCATGGCGAGGAAGCCGAAGATCATCGCCTTCCCCTCCGCGAGGATCAGGTCGGTGGGCTGGGAGAAGCTGGTGAACGACCCGAGGTAGGCACCGGAGCTGACGTTGCCGGTGCCGACGTTCAGTGCGTAGCCGGCAGCCATGGCCGAGAGCGCCACCACCACGTTGAGCAGCGAGCCGACCACGACGGCCGCCGCCACACGTGGAGCGACCAGCCGCTGGGTCGGGTTCAGACCCATGACGCGCATCGCATCGACCTCTTCGCGAACCGTCTGCGAACCCAGACCGGCGCAGACCGCCGACCCGACCGCGCCGGCCATCAGCAAGGACGTGACCAGAGGGGCGCCCTGGCGCAGCACGCCGATGCCGTTGACAGCCCCGGTGAACGAGGTCGCCCCGATCTGCTGGGCGACCGCACCCACCTGAACGGCGACGATGACACCGAACGGGATGGCGACGAGGATCGTGGGCAGGAACGCGACGCGGGTCATGAACCAGGCCTGCTCCATGAACTCGCGCCAGGAGAACCGGCCCCGGGCGATGTCGACCACGACGAACATCGAGGCCTGGATGCCCATGACGATCATCTCGCCGAACGTCTGCAGCCCGACGTCCGCCTTGCTCTTCATGGCGTCGACGCCCGGTAGACGTGTCGAGGTCGACATGGTTCCCTCTTCCGATTTTCCTACCGTTCGGTAGGATTGGGCCACGATAGGCAGTGTCACCTGCTCTGTCAACGACGGAAGGACGGCGCATGTCACGCCGCACGAGCACCGCCGCGACCCGTGCCGCCCACCTCGGTCCGGCCGTCCGGCGCCCCCTGGTGCTCGACGCGGCGCTCGCCGTCTGGGACGCCGAGGGCTACCGGGGCACGACCATGGCGGCCATCGCGGCGCGGGCCGGCGTGAGCAAGCCGGTGCTGTACGAGTGCTACGACAACAAGGACGACGTATTGCGCGCCCTGCTCGACCGGGAAGAGGGCATCTTGATGTCCGCCACCCAGGCGGCGCTGCCGGTCGACGACGCCAACGGGCTGCGTGCCACCGTGGAGGCTTCTTACGAGGCGTTCTTCGAGGCGGTGCTCGCACATCCGGTGTCGTGGCGGATCGTCGTCGATGCCCAGCGCGTCATGCCCAAGGCGATCGAGAGCCGCTACCACCAGGCTCGCGCGCTCTTCGTCGAGCAGATCGCCGAGCTGGTGCGCCGGCTCACCCCGGGCGGGGACCAGCTCACCGACGCCGAGACGCGCGTCCTGGCGTCGAACTTCGCGAGCCTCGCCGAAGACAACGCCTCGCTGCTGTTGCGCCAGGAACCCGGCCCGGACGCGTGGACACCGGCGAGTCTCGCGGCGTTCGTCACACGGGTCGCGCTCGACCGCTGGATCTAATGCGGCTTGGTCGCCGTCACGAACCGTGGGCGTCCGGCGAGATCCGGATGGTCGCGCACGTCTGACCAGCGCACACCGAACACGGCCGGCGCCGACTCCCCCTGTGCGTCGGCGTGCTCGACGCCGACCACTCCCCCCGGCTTCAGCAGTCGCCACGCGGTCGCCTCGATCATCTCGATGGCGTCCAGTCCGTCGTCGCCCGACCACAGGGCGAGGGCCGGGTCGTGGTCGCGTACCTCGGGCGCCACGCTCTCCCACGCGTCCAGCGGGATGTAGGGCGGGTTGGACACGACGACGTCTACCTGGCCGTCCAGGTCGGTGAACGCGTCCGCGGCGTCGCCCAGCCGAAGGTCGACCCCCGTCCCGGACAGGTTGCGTTGCGCCCAACCGAACGCGACTTCGTCGAGCTCGACGGCATGCACGGCCGCGCCCGGAACCTCGTGCACGACAGCCAGCGCTATCGCCCCGGACCCCGTGCAGAGGTCGACCACGCGCGGGCGGTCGGCCAGTGCGGCCCGCTCGATCGCCCACCCGGCCAGGACCTCGGTCTCCGGCCGCGGGACGAACACTCCAGGCCCCACCTCGACGTCGACGAACCGGAATGCCGCTGAGCCGGTCAGGTGCTGCAGCGGCACCCGTTGCCTCCGGGCCTCGACGAGCTCGAGGTAGGAGCGGCGCTGCAGGTCGTTCGGCCGGGCCGCGACCAGCAGCAGCGAGCGCGGAACTCCGGTCACATGGGAGAGGAGCAGCTCCGCGTCGACACGCGGCGACGCGACTCCGGCCTCCGCCAGCGCCTGCTCGGCATCGGCCAGAAGCGAGCGAGCGTTCATGCGGGGTCCTCGGGAAAGCGGCCCGGCTTCAGCGCGACCCACGCGGGCGCAGCGAGTGCGGGCCGCTGTTCTGGGGTGATCACGCGCTGCCCTCGATGCCGGCGAGCCGCTCGGTGAGGTCGGCGTCGACCAGGGAACCGATGACGTCGTCAAGGGCGCCGTCCATGACCTGGTCGAGGTTGTAGGCCTTGAACCCGGTGCGATGGTCGGAAATGCGGTTCTCCGGGAAGTTGTAGGTGCGGACCCGCTCGGAGCGGTCGACCGTGCGAACCTGCGACTTGCGGGCGTCAGCGGTCTCGGCGTCCGCGGTGGCCTGAGCGGCGTCCAGCAGCCGGGCCCGCAGAATGCGCATCGCCTGTTCCTTATTCTGGAGCTGGCTCTTCTCGTTCTGACAGCTCACGACGATGCCGGTCGGCACGTGCGTGATGCGTACGGCCGAGTCGGTGGTGTTGACGCTCTGCCCTCCGGGCCCGGAGGACCGGAAGACGTCGATGCGCAGGTCGGCGTCGTGGAGCTCGACCTCGACGTCCTCGGCCTCCGGCATCACGAAGACGCCGGCCGCAGACGTGTGGATGCGGCCCTGGGACTCCGTCACGGGCACCCGTTGCACCCGGTGGACCCCGCCCTCGAACTTCAACAGGGCATACGGTGCCTGGCCGGGCTCGGGAGTGCCTTTCGCCTGTACGGCCACGGTGACGGACTTGTAGCCACCCAGCGCCGACTCGGTGGCGTCCAGGATCTCGGTGCGCCAGCCGTGCTGCTCGGCGAACCGGGTGTACATCCGCAGCAGGTCGCCGGCGAACAGCGCCGACTCCTCACCGCCCTCGCCACCCTTGATCTCGACGATGACGTCCTTGCCGTCGGACGGGTCACGGGGCACCAACAGGTGCTGGAGCCGTTCGGCGAGCTCCGGAACCCGAGCCGTCAAGGCTGCCACCTCGTCGTCCAGCTCCAGCTCACGTGCCGCCTCGAGGTCGCCCTGGGCCTGCTGCCACTCCCGATACGTGCGGATGACGGCGGTCAGCTCGGCGTACCGCTGCCCGACCTTCTTGGCCCGCGCCGGATCGGCGTGCACCGCAGGATCAGCCATGCGTCGCTCGAGCTCGGCGTGCTCCTCGATGAGTGACTCGACGGCCTCGAACATGTGCTCACCTCCTCGTGGACCGTGTGGACAGGCAGCATGCACACAAGGGGGCGCCGACCCCTCCGTGATGGAGTGGGTCGGCGCCGTGACGAAGCTACTTCTTGCCGTAGCGCTTCTCGAACCGGGCCACGCGGCCGCCGGTGTCGAGGATCTTCTGCTTGCCTGTGTAGAAGGGGTGGCAGGCCGAGCACACCTCGGAGCGGATGACGCCCGAAGTGGCGGTGCTGCGAGTGGTGAACGAGTTGCCGCAGGTACAGGTGACCTGGGTCTCCACGTACTCAGGGTGGATGTCGCGCTTCATGAGGTCCTCTCGTGGCCGCTGGGTCGATCCGCGTCGCGAATCGTGAACCAGAACCGGGGATCAATGGTGCCAGATGGCACGGGGTACAGCGAAATCGACGGCCCAGATATTCCGGGGCGCGCCCCCGCTAGGACGGCAGGAGGGCCTCGATGTCGTCGGCGATCTGGGCCGGGGTGGTCCGGCTGCCGTATCGCCCGACGACGTTGCCCTCGGTGTCGACCAGGAACTTGGTGAAGTTCCAGCGGATCTTGTCGCCGACGAGGCCACTCTTCTCCGACCGCAGCCACTGGTAGAGCGGGTGGGCATCGGGGCCGTTGACGTCGACCTTGGAGAACAGCGGGAAGGAGACCCCGAAGTTGCGCTCGCAGAACGTCGCGATCTCCTCCTCGTCGCCGGGCTCCTGGTGGCCGAACTGGTCGCATGGGAAACCGAGCACGACGAGACCGCGCTCGACATACGTGCGGTAGAGCTCTTCCAGCCCCTTGTACTGACCGGTGAACCCGCACTGGGATGCGGTGTTGACGACGAGGACGACCTTGCCCTTGTAGTCGACGAGCTGGCGTTCGATGCCGTCGATGGACGTGGCCGAGAAGTCGTGAATGGTGGTCATGCGCAACAGCCTACGGAGGGAGCCCACAGGGCAGCGTGCTTCATCGGATCAGCTCGTGCGCCGGGAGGTCAGTCTTCGCTGTCGGTCGTGCCCTGCGGCATCGTCTTGTTGATCGACATGAGGAACTCGACGTTCGTGGCCGACTTCTTCAGCCGATCGAGCATCAGCTCCAGGCCCTGCTGGCCCTCGAGTCCGGAGAGCACCCGCCTCAGCTTCCACACGACGGCGAGCTCGTCCTTGGCCATGAGCAGCTCCTCGCGGCGGGTGCTCGTGGCGTCGACGTCGATGGCCGGGTAGATGCGCTTGTCGGCGAAGTCGCGGCGCAGCCGCAGCTCCCAGTTGCCGGTGCCCTTGAACTCCTCGAAGATCACCTCGTCCATGCGCGAGCCGGTCTCGACCAGGGCCGTGGCGAGGATCGTCAGCGAGCCGCCGTCCTCGATGTTGCGGGCCGCGCCGAAGAACTTCTTGGGCGGGTAGAGCGCGGAGGAGTCGACGCCGCCGGACATGATGCGGCCGCTGGCCGGGGCCGCCAGGTTGTAGGCGCGGCCGAGGCGGGTGATGCCGTCGAGCAGCACCACGACGTCGTGGCCGAGCTCGACGAGACGCTTGGCCCGCTCGATGGCCAGCTCGGCGACCGTGGTGTGGTCGGTGGCGGGACGATCGAACGTCGAGGAGATGACCTCACCCTTGACGGTGCGCTGGAAGTCGGTGACCTCTTCGGGACGCTCGTCGACGAGGACGATCATCAGGTGGCACTCGGGGTTGTTCGCGGTGATGGCGTTGGCGATGGACTGCATGATCATCGTCTTGCCGGCCTTGGGCGGCGACACGATGAGGCCGCGCTGGCCCTTGCCGATCGGCGCCATGATGTCGATGATGCGGCCGGCCATGGCGTTCTGGTCGGTCTCCAGGCGCAGGCGCTCGGACGGGTAGAGCGGCGTGAGCTTGGAGAACTCGACCCGCTTCTTGGCCTCGTCGATCGTCATGCCGTTGACCGAGTCGACCCGCACCATCGGGTTGAACTTCTCCTTGCGCTCGCCCTCACGAGGCTGGCGCACCTGGCCGACGACCGCGTCGCCCTTGCGGAGGCCCCACTTGCGGACCATCGAGAGGGAGACGTAGACGTCGTTCTCGCTGGGCAGGTAGCCGGTGGTGCGCACGAAGGCGTAGTTCTCGAGGATGTCGAGGATGCCGGCGGCCGGAACGAGGACGTCGTCCTCGCTGTAGCTGGGCTCGGCCTCGGGACCGCGGCCGCCGCGGTTGCGTCCGCGCCGGTTGCGACGGCGACCGCCGCCACCGCCGAGGTCGTCGTCGTCGCGGTTGCCTCCACCTTGACCGGCACCGCCCTGGTTGCCGCCCTGGTTGCGGTTGCCGCCCCCCTGGTTGCCGCCCTGGTTGCGGTTGCCTCCCCCTTGACCGGCACCGCCCTGGTTGCGATTGCGGCTGCCGTCGCCCTTCTGCTCGTCCTTGGGACGGTCGTCCTTAGGACGGTCGTCGCTCTTCGACTCGGGCTGGTCGTCGCTCTTCTTCTGGTGGTCGGCATCGTTCGCGTCGCCGGACGCGTCGTCGGTGGACTCGGCCTTGGCGGAGTCAGTGCCCGGGGACGTGGTGGTGCTGGTGTTCGTGCCCGATCCGCCCTGGGCTGCCTTGATCGCGTCGATCAGCTCGCCCTTGCGCATCTTGGAGGCGCCGGCGATGTCGAGCCCGCCGGCGATCTCCTGGAGCTCGGCGAGCACTTTGCCCCCCAAGCCACCTGTGCTGCGGCGCGGCGCGGACGCCTTGGGGGCGTCCTCGGGCTGCCCGGCAGCGGCGGACTGTGCCGTATCTGGCTGCTCCGCAGCGGGGGGCTGGGTCGTGGTGTCTGTCACGTGGTGTCCTTTTGCTGGGGCGCGCATCGTCCGGTGCTCCCGGATCTCAGGGATGTCGCCTCGTCACAGGCTGGGGCCCGCTGAGCGGGCTTGAGTGAATGAAACGTGCCGGGGAGATGAACTCGACTCCGACGTCAGCAACTGTAACACCATCGGAGCCCCCGGCATTCCCCCTACTCGGGCACGAGATGGGCGCCACGCGGCTCGACGTCGAGCTCGTGCGAGACCCATCCGGTGGGCACGACGCCGTCGAGTCCGCGGCCGAAGGCGAGCACCGAGGGACCCGCGCCGGAGATGACGGCGGGAACACCGGCCGCGCGAAGTCCCTGCATCAGCTCATACGACTGTGGCATCGCCTCGGCGCGGTACGACTGATGGACGAAGTCCTCGGTGGCGGCGAGCAGATGGGCCGGGTCGTGGGTGAGGGCCGCGACCAGGAGCGCGGCCCGGGACGTGTTGGCGGCGGCGTCCTGGTGCGGGACCCGGTCCGGCAGCAGGCCCCTGGCGGCTTCGGTCGAGACCGGCTTCGGAGGCACCAGCACGGTGACCCGCGCGACGACATCGAGTCGCTGCATCGCGGCGACCGTGCCATCGAGCCAGGCGATCGTGAAGCCACCGAACAGTGCGGCCGCGACGTTGTCGGGGTGGCCCTCCAGGTCGGACGCGAGCTGGTACGCGGCGGCGTCGTCGAGCCGGTCGCCCCCGCCATCGACGAGCGCCCGGGCGAGCACAATGCCTCCGACGATCGCGGCTGACGACGAGCCGAGCCCACGAGCGTGCGGGATGGTGTTGTCGCAGGTGAGACGCAAGCCGGCCGGCCGCTCGCCGAGGACGTCGAACGCGGCGTCCATGGCACGCACCACCAGATGGCTGCGGTCACGCGGCAGGTCGTCGGCGCCCTCGCCGTTCACGACGACCTCGAGCCCGTCGTCGAGGACCTCGGCCCTGAGCCGGTCGTGCATCGTGAGCGCCAGCCCGAGGGTGTCGAAGCCCGGGCCGAGGTTGGCGGCGGACGCGGGCGTGCGAACCGAGGCTCCCCTGGCGATGAAGCTCATGCCAGCCCGGCGATGGCCGCGGCCTCGCGGACGTCGACGTCGATGACCGAGTCGACGATGGAGTCGATGCCGGCCAACGGCGTGTCGATGTCCTTCAGTCCGTGGCCGGTGACGGTGACGGTGATGGTGAGTCCGGGGTCGACGTCGCCGGCTTCGGCGGCCTGGATCAGACCGGCCACGCCCGCTGCGGAGGCAGGCTCCACGAAGACGCCTTCGCGCGAGCTCAGCTCCCGCTGGGCGCTGAGGATCTGCTCGTCGGAGACCGCGTCGATCCGGCCCTGGGAGTCGTCGCGAGCCGACTCCGCGAGCAGCCAGGAGGCCGGGTTGCCGATACGGATGGCCGACGCGACGGTCTCGGGGTTGGCGACCGGCTCGCCCAGCACGAGCGGAGCGGCGCCCGCAGCCTGGTAGCCCCACAGCTGCGGCGTCCGCTGGGCGAGCCCGGCCTTCTCGTACTGCTTGAACCCGATCCAGTACGCGGAGATGTTGCCGGCGTTGCCGACCGGCAGGACGTGGACGTCCGGGGCATGTCCGAGCGCGTCGATGATCTCGAACGCGGCCGTCTTCTGCCCTTGCAACCGCATGGGGTTGACCGAGTTGACCAGCTCGACGTCGTACTGCTCGGCCAGCTCGCGGGAGATCTGCAGACACTCGTCGAAGCCGCCGCGCACCTGGATGACCTCGGCACCGTGCATCACCGTCTGTGCCATCTTGCCGGCGGCGATCCGGCCGTGCGGAACGAGCACGATGGGCGTGAGTCCGGCCCGGGCCGCGTACGCGGTCATCGACGCCGAGGTGTTGCCCGTGGACGCGCAGACGACAGCCTTGGCGCCCTCGCCGGCGGCCGCCGAGATGGCCAGGGTCATCCCGCGGTCCTTGAACGATCCGGTGGGGTTGTCGCCCTCGACCTTGAGCCAGGCGTCGCCGCCGGTCAGGCCGGAGAGCCAGGCCGAGTGGACCAGCGGGGTGCCGCCCTCACCGAGCGTGACGACCGGGGTGTGCTCGTCGACGGGCAGCCACTCGCGATACTCCTCGATCACGCCCCTCCACAACCGGGCCATCAGGAGACACCCTCGACCCGCATGACCGATGACACGTCGCGCACCATGTCGAGTCCGCGCAACGCGGCGACGGTGGCCGACAGCGCTGCGTCGTCGGCCTCGTGGGTGACGATGACGAGCTGGGCGTCGGAGCCGTGACCCTCCTGCCGCACCGTCTTGATGGAGACGGCGAACTCGGCGAACACGTGGGCGACGGTGGCCAGCACGCCCGCACGGTCGTCGACGTCGATGGCGATGTGATACCTGGTGCGGGCCTGGCCCATGTCGAGCACCTCGAGCTGGGCGTGGGTGGACTCGCCGGGCCCGGTCACGCCGCGGACGCGGTTGCGTGCCACCGACACGACATCACCCAGCACGGCGCTGGCCGTCGGAGCGCCACCGGCCCCCGGCCCGTAGAACATCAGCTGGCCGGCGGACTCACTCTCGACGAACACCGCGTTGTAGGCGCCACGGACGCTGGCGAGCGGATGAGTGTCGGGGATCATCGCCGGGTGCACCCGGGCCGAGATGGCCGGGCCGTCGGAGGTGTCGAGCTTCTCGCAGATGGCCAGCAGCTTGACGACGCATCCCATCTCGCTGGCCGAGGCGACGTCGGCCGCGGTGACGTCGGTGATGCCCTCCCGGTGGACGTCACCGATCGAGACCCTGGTGTGGAACGCGAGGCCGGCCAGGATGGCCGCCTTCGACGCTGCGTCGAACCCCTCGATGTCGGCGGTGGGATCGGCCTCGGCGTACCCGAGTCGCTGGGCCTCGTCGAGGGCCTCGGAGAACCCCGCGCCGGTGGTCGTCATGGCGTCGAGGACGAAGTTGGTGGTGCCGTTGACGATGCCGAGCACGCGCTCGACGGCGTCGCCGGCCAGTGACTCGCGCAGCGGCCGCACGATCGGGATGGCGCCGGCCACGGCGGCTTCGAAGGCGAGGTCGCGCTCGGCCTTCTCGGCGGCCTCATAGAGCGTGGCGGCATCCTCGGCGAGCAGTGCCTTGTTGGCGGTGACGACGGAGGCGCCGTGCTCGAGCGCGCTCAGGATGAGCTCGCGGGCGGGTTCGATGCCGCCGATGACCTCGATGACGACGTCGATGTCTCCGCGGGACACGAGTCCGGCGGCGTCCGTGGTGAAAAGGTCGGCGGGCAGGTCAACCGCCCGGACGCGGTCGATCCTGCGGACGGCGATGCCGACGAGGTCGAGAGGTGATCCGACGCGCTGGGCGAGCTCGGCAGCGTCGCGCGTGAGCAGGCGCGCCACCTCGGTGCCGACGACGCCGCAGCCCAGCAGCGCCACCCGCAGGGGTCGGTCGAAGCCGTGGGCACCACTGGGTGCACTGCTGGGGGCCGAGACGCTCACCGGTCAAGGGTATCGGCGGCACGTACGAGAGCTGGGACACCACCCTCAGGCGGTGGCTGACCCTAGCCCGCGCCACGTAGGGTCGTGACCAGGATCCGAACGGCCGGGCCCGTCCGAGCCGCAGCCCACGATGCGAAAGGTCCCGAGCACCGATGCCTGACCTGCGGAAGCCCGGCCTCACCAGGCCGATCCTCATCGCACTCGTTCTGGTCATCGCCGGGATCCTGGCCATGACCGTGGCCCTGCTCAGTGGCTCGAGCTCGCCCAGCGGCGACGCCGCGTCCAGCAAGGACAAGGCCATTGGACCCCTGGCGCCGATCGACCCGGAGGACGAGGGCAAGACGATCGATGGCGACGAGATCGCCCCCATCGACCCGTTCGCCGGAAGTTTCGGTACCAGCGGTCGACGAAAGGTGACCGTGAGTGTTTCGGGCAACGGCTACGTTGGCATCAAGCTGTACTACAGGGACCGCAAGAAGCCACGAACGCTGACGGCCAGCAACTTCTCGGAAACTCGCACGGTTGAGGGAAGGTTCCCGCTCGCTGCGATCGTCATCCAGGTCCCGGGCACCTTCCATGGCGCTGCCAGCAGGGCGACGTGCAGGATCGTCGTCTCAGGCACCGAGGTGTCTCAGGAGTCGGCGACCAAACCGTGGGAAGTCAGGGTCTTGTCAGGGCTGACCAGACCTCGGGAAACCGAGGTCTGAGGGATCCATGTCGAACATCACCTTGCGACAACGCGAGCTGACCCCGGGCGAGCTCGCGGAACGGGCCGGTGTGACGGTGTCGGCCCTGCACTTCTATGAGCGCGAGGGCCTGATCGACAGCCGGCGCACCACCGGCAACCAGCGGCGCTATCACCGCGACGTGCTGCGCCGCGTCGCGTTCATCCGGTTCTCCCAGAGACTCGGCATCTCGCTGCACGACATCGGCGCGGCCCTGGAGACGCTGCCCGCCGGCCGCACTCCGTCGTCGGCGGACTGGGGCCGGCTCTCCGAGCGGTGGCGTGCCGACCTCGACTCCCGCATCACCCGGCTGCAGAACTTGCGCGACAACCTCGATGGCTGCATCGGATGTGGCTGCCTGTCACTGCAGACCTGTGCGATCTACAACAACGAGGACGCTCTGGCCACTCTCGGTCCGGGGCCACGCCGACTGGAACCGGCTTAGCCCTGGTCGAGCGCCAGCAGGTCGTGCTCGGTTTCGCGGCGCAGCAGCAGCCGGGCCTCGCCGTCGCGCACGGCGACCACGGCGGCGCGGGGCACGTGGTTGTAGTTGCTGGCCAGGGAACGGCAGTAGGCACCGGTGCCCGGAACGGCGAGCAGGTCGCCGGCTCGCACGTCACCCGGCAGGTACTCGTCCTTGACGACGATGTCGCCGGACTCGCAGTGCTTGCCGACCACACGGCTCAGCACCGCCGGCGAGCCCGACGCCCGCGATGCCAGGGTGCACGAGTAGTCGGCGCTGTAGAGGGCCGGGCGGATGTTGTCGCTCATCCCGCCATCGACTGCGACATAGCGTCGCGACGCCCCGCCGTCGAGCTCGACGTCCTTGGTGGTGCCGACCTCGTACAGCGTAAACGTGGATGGACCCACGATGGCTCGGCCGGGTTCGACCGAGAGTCGGGGCACGGCGATGTCCATCGCGGCACACTCGTCGTCGACGATCTTGCGCAGGCTCCGGGCGAGGTCGTCGGGCGAGGACGGGTCGTCCTGAGTCGTGTAGGCGATGCCGAACCCGCCGCCGAGGTCGAGCTCGGGGAGGTCGACACCGAGTGTGGCGGCGATGTCGGCATGCAGGCGCAGCACGCGTCGTGCCGCCACCTCGAAGCCGTCGGTGACGAAGATCTGCGACCCGATGTGCGAGTGCAGACCGAGCAGACGCAGCCCGGGCTCGGCCAGGACACGCTTCACGGCGGCAAGCGCGTCGCCACCGGTGATGGAGAAGCCGAACTTCTGGTCCTCGTGCGACGTGGAGATGTACTCGTGGGTGTGCGCCTCGACCCCGGCGGTGACGCGGACCATGACCGGTGCCACGACTCCGAGCTCGGCGGTGAGCGCGGCGAGCCGGTCGATCTCCTCGGCCGAGTCGACGATGATGCGCCCGACGCCCACTTCGAGCGCACGCCGCAGCTCCTGGATGGACTTGTTGTTGCCGTGCATCCCGATCCGCGCGGGCGGGAACTCGGCTCGAAGGGCGACGGCCAGCTCACCACCGGTGCACACATCGAGGCTCAGACCCTCTTCGGCGATCCATCGCGCGGTCGCGATGCAGAGGAACGCCTTGCCGGCGTAAAAGACGTCGCATCCGTCGAAGGCTTCGCGGAAGGCCCGGGCGCGGGCCCGGAAGTCGTCCTCGTCGACGACGTACAGCGGCGTGCCGAACTCGGCGACGAGGTCGGGCGCCGACTCCCCCGCCACCGTGAGGACGCCGTCGATCTTGGAGACGCCGGAGGCCCACAGGTGCGGCACGAGCTCGTCGGCGTCCTCCGGAACGCGCAGCCAAGCCGGGCCGCGGTCGCCGGCCTGGCCGTGCAGTGCTCCTGCCTCGTGTGCGCGCATCACATGCGCTCCGGGGCGAGGACGCCGAGCAGCGCGAGACCGTTGGCGAGCACCTGGCGGGTGGCGGCGACGAGGACGAGGCGGGCCCGATGAAGGTCGGTGGTCTCCTCGTCGCCCTGAGGCAGCACCCGGCAGGTGTCGTAGAACTTGTGGAACGTGGAGGCAGTGTCTTCGAGGTAGCGCGAGACGCGGTGCGGCTCGCGCAGCTCGGCGGCCCGGGCCACGACGCGCGGGTACTCGGCCAGGGCACGCAGCAGCTCGCCCTCCCGCTCGGTGGCCAGCTGGCTCGGGTCGAGAATGTCGGCGACGACCATCACGCCGAGGTCGGCAGCGTTGCGCAGGATGCTCGCGAGCCGGGCATGGGCGTATTGCACGTAGTAGACCGGATTGTCGTTGCTCTTGCTCGTCATCTCTGCGACGTCGAGGGTGAGCGGTGAGTCGACCGGGTAGCGGATCAAGGTGTAGCGCAGTGGGTCGACGCCGATGAGGTCGATCAGCTCGCGCAACGTGACCATGGTGCCGGCTCGCTTGGAGAGCTTCAGCTCCTCGCCGTTCTGCATGATCTTGACCAGCTGGCCGATGAGCACCTGCAGCTGCTCCCCCGGGGTGTCGCCCACGCAGGCGGCCATCGCCTCGAGCCGGCCGACGTAACCGTGGTGGTCGGCGCCGAGCAGGTAGATGCACGGGTCGAAGCCGCGCTCGCGCTTGTTGACGTAGTAGGCGGTGTCGGAGGCGAAGTACGTGAGCTCGCCGTCGGAGCGCACCAGCACGCGATCCTTGTCGTCGCCGAAGTCGGTGGTGCGCATCCAGGTGGCGCCATCGGCCTCGTACAGATGACCCTGCTCTCGCAATCTGTCGAATCCATGCTGGATCGCGTCCCCTTCATGGAGCGATCCCTCACTGAACCACACGTCAAATCGGACTCGCATCTCGTCGAGCTCGGCCCGCTGCTCGGCGAGCTGGATCTGGTAGCCGACGTCGCGGAACATGCCGCCCTGCTCGTCGGCGGGCTGCTCGAGCACCATGGGTGCGTGCGCGACCACGCGGGCGGCGAGCTCGATGACGTAGTCGCCGTGGTAGCCGTCGTCGGGTGGCTGTTTGCCGTGAGCGCGGGCCATCAGGGACTCGCCGAACCTGTCCATCTGACCGCCGCGGTCGTTGACGTAGAACTCGCGGGTGACCGACGCGCCGGTGGCCTCCAGCACGCGGGCGATCGCGTCGCCGACGGCCGCCCAGCGAGTGTGGCCCAGGTGGAGCGGGCCGGTGGGGTTGGCGCTGATGAACTCGAGGTTGATGGTGCGGCCGGCGTTGATGTCGCTCGTGCCGTAGGCCTCACCGGCGCGAACGACGTCGGCCGCCACCGCGCCCTGGGCTCCTGCAGCGACGCGGACGTTCAGGAATCCGGGCCCGGCGACCTCGACCGACGCGACACCGGGGTGCTCGGCGAGCCGATCTGCCAGCAGAGTGGCGAGGTCGCGCGGGTTGAGCCCGGCACGCTTGCCGAGCTGGAGGGCGACGTTCGTGGCGTAGTCGCCGTGCTCCTTGACCTTCGGACGCTCGACCAACACCTGCGACGGAACCCCGTCGGGCAGGTCGACGGCGCCCTCGGACTGCAGGTCCGTGAGGGCGGCGACGAACACGTCGGAGAGCTGGTCGGGTGTCACCCCGCCAGCCTATCGGCGGCGGTTGACCACGTCGTTCACGGTGGCGACCAGGTCGTCGGGGTCGAACGGCTTGGTGACGTAGGCGTCGACGCCGACCCGCATGCCGCGCTGGACGTCGGCCGGGAGGTTCTGCGTGGTGACCATGATGACGCCGATGTCGGCGGTTCGCGGGTCGGAGCGGATCGCGGCGGCCGTCGCGACCCCGTCCTGCCGGGGCATCATCACGTCGACGGTGATGACGTCGGGAAGGGTGTCGGTCTCGGCCAGGTAGGCGAGGCAGTCGACGCCGTCGACGGCCTCTTCGACGTCGAAGCCGGCCAGCTCCAGGTTGGTCCGGATCAGGAGCCGGATCGACGGCGCGTCATCGACGACCAGCACTCTGGGCACGTCCCTCACCGTAATGGCGTGGGGTAGGCTCGCACCGCACTTGGCCGGATGCCGGACGTCCTCGTGCGGTCGAGAGGCCCCCGTAGCTCAGGGGATAGAGCACCGCCCTCCGGAGGCGGGAGCGCAGGTTCGAATCCTGCCGGGGGCGCACAGTGAAACGCAGGTTTGTCTCGTCACTCCCGGCGCTCAGGACTCCGTCGGCCGCCCGGGAGCCCGACGGATTCCTGCCGGGGGCGCTCAGCACATCTTGCGTTTCCGCGCCAGGCCCGGCCCGTGCAGGCCGTACGGGGCCGCGCTAGCGTCGACCCATACCACGACGAAGGGGAACGACATGCCCACACGCACCGCTCGTACGGCCTGGGACGGCGGGTTCATGGACGGCTCGGGTCAGGTCGAGCTCACGAGCTCGGGGCTGGCCACGTTCGACGTCTCGTGGCCCAAGCGGGTCGACGATGACAACAGCGACACGACGACGCCGGAAGAGCTCGTCGGCGCGGCGCACTCCGCCTGCTACGCGATGTCCTTGACGAAGACCCTCGAAGACAGTGGTGCCGGACCGCAGTCGCTCGACGTCACCGCCGACGTCACCTTCGGGCCCGATCCCAACGGCGGCATGAAGATCACCGGAATCGCCCTGACCGTGCGAGGCGAGGTCGATGGGATCGACGCCGCCGGATTCGACGAGGCTGCCCAGGCCGCCAAGGTCGGCTGCCCGGTCAGCAAGGCGCTGGGCGGAACCGACATCACCGTCGACGCCGCACTCGACATCGGTTGACGTCGAACCTCAGCCTGGCAGCTTGGCCTTGAGAAACCGAAAAAGGTCCCTTCGAATCTGGGTCAATCCGTTGGCGCCCACGAGGGAATGGTCCACGCCGTCGTAGACCAGGAGGTAGCGATCGGAATCGAAGGTTCGCACCGGCGTCTCTGAGTCGTTCCATGTGAGCCCGTCACAGCCGGCGGGGGGTCGGCTCACGACCTTTCCGGACGCGTCAAAGTGATACGCTTGGAAATCGCCGACCTTGCTCGCGAGCACACACGACTGCTGCACAGGCACGATCGTGTCGTCAATGCCGTGCATGACGAGGTAGGGCTTATCCCATCGTGCGATCTTGCCTGCGTCCGGAGACCGCATCGAGTACCGCTCCGGGTATTGCTCGGGCGTGCCTCCGACGATCCTCTCGACCTTATCGACCAAGAACTTCTGGATTTCTCGCATTTCCGGATTGGTCGACACGTCGTTCATCGAGCGCCGCAAGGCTCGCATGGTTGCAGTCCAGTCCGTCGGACCCGCGATGTCGATGGCAAGGTCGATGTCAGCACCACGCTCGACCGCCCTTGAGGTGATGCAGCCGCCGTGCGACACGCCGACCATGGCGATGCGACGCGGGTCTGCGTAGGACTGCGCACGCACCACCGCGAGCATGGCCAACACGTCGTCGACCTCGCCCAGGCACACCTCGACCCGGCCGTTCGAGCCGTCCTCACCTCGATAGCTCGACTCGGCCAGGACCCACCCCGCCTTGGCGGTCAAGGCGCAGAACCCGTTCGAGTCGTCCCAGTCCGGAAGGCCTCCGAATCCGCCGTGGTTCAAGATGAGAACCGGATGGGACCCCTCGCCAACGGGCCTGCAGACCTGGCCGACGATGGTGAGGTCTCCGGACTTGTAGGTCACCTTCTCGATGACGACGCCGGCAAGCTCTGTCGTCGTCTTCGCCGAGAGCCACTCCGGCTTCGGTGGCGACTTCTCCGCGGGTTCGGAGAAGCACGCGGACAAGGACAGGGCGGCGAGCATGCAGAGCCAGACGACGGTGCGTGGTCGGCCGGTTCTCATGGTGCGACCACCATAGGTCGGGCCGACTACCGTGACCCGTTCGAGCCAGAGCTCGTCGGCGGCGGACGCGACGTCGTGCTGCGTGCCAGAGTGCCGTGGCTTCGTCGACGGCCGGCTGACGGGAGGCAGAGGCGTCCGACGGTTGCTGCGACCGCACTCCGTCGCTGGAGAACATCCCTGTACCTGCCTGAAACGGACTGGCGTGTCGCGATACCCTGACTGTGCATCACCAGCGGACGAGTATGTGAACGGAAGAGGCGATCCAGGCTGTGGCCGAGCCCTCACAAGAATCATCAACCCCCGACTTCGGCACCAACCAATGGCTCGTCGAGGAGATGTACGACCGCTACCAGGAGGACCCGAAGTCGGTTGACGCTTCCTGGGTGACGTTCTTCGAGAACGGCAACGTCCCTTCCGGCAATGGCGTCCCCGAGGCGAAGGCCCAGGCGGCCGAGCCCCAAGCCAAGCAAGAGCCGGCAGCCGAGCCCCAAGCCAAGCAAGAGCCGGCGACCAAGCCCCAAGCCAAGCAAGAGCCGGCGGCCAAGAGCGAGCCGGACAAGTCGAAGTCGGAGTCGGCCAAGAAGGACGCCGAGTCCGAGGCGCCACAGCCGGAGAAGAAGGCAGGCGACCCCGGCACCGTCGAGAAGGTCACCCTGCGCGGTGCTGCGTCCCGAACCGTCCAGAACATGGAGACCAGCCTCACGGTTCCCACCGCAACCAGCGTTCGCGCGGTTCCGGTCAAGCTGCTGTTCGACAACCGCACCGTCATCAACAACCATCTCGCTCGCGCTCGAGGCGGCAAGGTGTCGTTCACGCACCTCATCGGTTATGCCGTCGTCAAGGCGCTCAAGGCGATGCCGGAGATGAACACCGGTTTCGAGATCGTGGACGGCAAGCCCCACCAGCTCAAGCCGGAGCATGTCAACTTCGGTCTGGCGATCGACCTGCAGAAGCCCGACGGCACCCGCCAGCTCGTCGTGCCGTCGATCAAGGCCGCCGAGACGATGGGCTTCGCCGAGTTCTGGCAGGGCTACGAGACGATGGTCCGCAAGGCCCGCGACAACAAGCTCGAGGTGGCCGACTTCCTCGGCACCACCGCCAGCCTCACCAACCCCGGCGGCATCGGCACCAACCACTCCGTGCCGCGGTTGATGTCCGGGCAAGGCGTCATCGTCGGCGTGGGCTCGATGGACTACCCACCGGAGTTCCAGGGCGCGTCCGACCACACCATCGCGCAGATGGCGGTGTCGAAGATGATGACCCTCACCTCCACCTACGACCACCGCGTCATTCAGGGCGCTCAGTCCGGTGAGTTCCTGCGCCGCATCCACCAGCTCCTGCTCGGAGAGGAGGGCTTCTACGACGAGATCTTCCGCGCCCTCCGCATCCCCTACGAGCCCATCCGGTGGGCCCAGGACATCGCGGTCAGCCACGACGACGAGGTGCACCGCCAGGCGCGCGTGCTCGAGCTGATCCACGCGTTCCGTGTCCGGGGCCACCTGATGGCCGACACGAACCCTCTGGAGTACCGCCAGCGCAGTCACCCCGACCTCGACACCGCCTCACACGGGCTCACCCTGTGGGACCTCGACCGTGAGTTCGCCACCGGCTCGTTCTCCAGCCAGTCCGGCAAGCGGTTCATGAAGCTCCGCGAGATCCTGGGCGTCCTGCGCGACTCCTACTGCCGCACCATCGGTCTGGAGTACATGCACATCCAGGATCCGGCCGAGCGCCAGTGGCTTCAGGACCGCATCGAGATCGGCCACACCAAACCTCCCCGCGAGGAGCAGCTGCGCATCCTGCTCAAGCTCAACCAGGCCGAGGCCTTCGAGACGTTCCTGCAGACGAAGTTCGTCGGACAGAAGCGCTTCAGCCTCGAGGGCGGCGAGACCACGGTGCCCCTGCTCGATGAGATCTGCGAGGCCGCCGCGGCCGACGGACTCGACGAGGTGTGCATCGGGATGGCCCACCGCGGCCGGCTGAACGTGCTGGTCAACATCGCCGGCAAGAGCCCCAGCCAGGTGTTCCGCGAGTTCGAGGGCAACATCGACCCGCGCACCGTGCAGGGATCCGGCGACGTCAAGTACCACCTCGGTGTCGAGGGCGAGTTCACCGCCGACAACGGCGACACGATCAAGGTGTCGGTCGCGGCCAATCCGTCGCACCTGGAGGTCGTCGACCCCGTCCTGGAGGGCATCACCCGCGCCAAGCAGGACCGACTCAACCAGGGCGAGGCGTTCCCGGTGCTCCCCCTGCTCGTGCACGGCGACGCGGCCTTCGCCGGCCAGGGCGTGGTGGCCGAGACACTCAACCTGTCGCAGCTGCGCGGCTATCGCACCGGCGGCACCATCCACGTCATCGTCAACAATCAGGTCGGCTTCACGACGGCACCGTCCGCTTCGCGATCCTCGGTCTACTGCACCGACGTCGCGAAGATGATCCAGGCGCCGATCTTCCACGTCAACGGCGACGATCCCGAGGCCTGCATCCGCATCGCCCGGCTGGCCTATGAGTACCGCAAGGAGTTCAACAAGGACATCGTCATCGACCTCGTCTGCTACCGCCGCCGCGGTCACAACGAGGGCGACGACCCCAGCTTCACGCAGCCGCTGATGTACGACACGATCAACGGCAAGAAGTCAGTCCGCAAGCTCTACACCGAGGCGCTCGTCGGACGTGGCGACATCACCCTGGAGGAGGCCGAAGAGGCGCTGGCCGACTACCAGTCGCAGCTCGAGCGCAACTTCAAGGAAGTCAAGGAGGCCGACGCACCGACCGACTACACCACCACGCCGGAGTACCCCACCAAGCCCGACACCGGCGAGCTCGTCACCGCCGTCACGCCGGAGATGCTCAAGGCGATCGCCGACTCCTACACCAACGTCCCCGAGGGGTTCACCGTGCACCCGAAGGTGCTGCCGCAACTGCAGCGCCGTGCGGCGTCGATCACTGCCGGGCCCATCGACTGGGGCACCGGCGAGATCATCGCGGTGGGGTCGCTCCTGGTCGACGGGCGTCCGGTCCGGCTGGCCGGCCAGGACTCCCGCCGCGGCACGTTCTCCTCGCGCTTCGCCACGATCATCGATCGGCAGAGCGCGGCCGAGTGGACCCCGCTGGCGCACATCGATGACGATCAGGCCACGTTCTACGTCTACGACTCCCTGCTCAGCGAGTACGCCGCCCTTGGCTTCGAGTACGGCTACTCGGTGGCCCGGCCCGAGGCGCTCACGATCTGGGAGGCTCAGTTCGGCGACTTCATCAACGGCGCGCAGTCGGTGGTCGATGAGTACATCTCCGCCGGCGAGACCAAGTGGGGCCAGATGTCCGGCGTCGTGCTGCTGCTCCCGCACGGCTACGAGGGACAAGGGCCCGACCACTCCTCGGCCCGCATCGAGCGGTTCCTGACGCAGTGCGCCGAGGAGTCGATGACCGTCGCCCAGCCGTCCACCCCGGCCTCGTACTTCCACCTGCTGCGCAAGCAGAGCCTCGGCAGCAAGCACCGCCCGCTCATCGTCTTCACCCCCAAGTCGATGCTGCGCAACAAGGCGGCGGCGTCCCAACCCGACGACTTCACGTCCGGCACGTGGCGACCCATCATCGGCGACGACGCGGTCCAGGCCGATCAGGTCGAGCGCGTGCTGCTGTGCTCGGGCAAGATCACCTGGGAGCTGATGGCCGAGCGCGCCAAGCGCGAAGAGGGCCAGAACCGCACCGCGATCGTGCGCATGGAGCAGCTCTACCCGCGTCCGCTCGACGAGCTCAACACCGAGCTCGCCAGGTTCACGTCCGCGCGCGAGGTGCGGTGGGTCCAGGACGAGCCGGCGAACCAGGGCCCGTGGCCGCACGTCGCGATGCACTACGCCGGCAAGCTCGATCGCGACCTTCCGCTGCTGCGGGTCTCGCGGCCGGAGTCGTCGGCCCCGTCGGTGGGTTCGCACAGCCGCCACGTGGAGGAGAACGCCACCCTCCTCGACCAGGCCTTCAGCTGAGCGTCTTTCGACAGGCTCAGCGAACCATGTACTTCACCGATCGCGGCATCGAGGAGCTCGCCGCACGCCGCGGCGAGGAGGACGTCACCCTCGCCTGGCTCTCCGAGCGCCTCACCGAGTTCGTCGACCTGAACCCGGAGTTCGAGGTGCCCGTCGAGCGCTTGGCCACCTGGCTGGCGCGTCTGGACGACGAGTAGCCCTGGCGATCTGTGACGTCCGCGACGTCATTCTGACCACGAGACGCCGGCAGCGTCACGAACCCGCGAAGACCTCAAAGCGTCAGGACGATCTTGCCGAACACGTCCCCGTCGGCGACGGACTGGAGGCCCTCGGCGGCCTTCTCCATCGCCAGCTCGCTGTCGATGAGCGGGCGCACTCCGGTGACGTCCATGAACTGGGCGAGGCGGTGCAGCTCCTCACGAGTGCCCATGGTCGATCCGTGGACACGCATCTGCTGGAAGAAGATGCGGGTCAGCTCGGCCGGCGAGGCGTCACCCGAGGTGGCGCCGCAGACGACCAGCGTGCCGCCGGGGCGCATCGACTTGATCGAGTGCGACCAGGTGGCCCCACCGACCGTCTCCATCACCGCATCGACCTTCGTGGGCAGGCGCTCACCGGACTCCACGACCTCGTGCGCCCCGATCTCGAGGGCGCGCGCCCGCTTGTCCTCGTCCCGGCTGGTGGCATAGACGCGGAACCCGGCCGCACGGGCCAGCATGATGAGCGCGGTGGCGACGCCGCCCCCGGCGCCCTGCACCAGCACGGAATCGCCGGGCTGCAGCCCGGACTGGGTGAAGAGCATCCGGTACGCCGTCAGCCAGGCGGTCGGCAGGCAGGCTGCCTCGACGAACGACAGCCCGGAGGGCTTCGGCACGACGTTGCCTCGCGGTACGGCGACCTTCTCGGCGAACGTGCCCTGGTGGCGCTCGGAGAGCAGGGATCGCTTCGGGTCGAGCGTCTCGTCGCCGCGCCAGCTCGGGCTACTGATCACGGCGTGCACGAGCACCTCGTTGCCGTCCTCGTCGAGACCCGCCGCGTCGCACCCCAGGATCATCGGCAGCGACTCCTCGCGCAGTCCCACCCCGCGCAGGCTCCACACGTCGTGGTGGTTGATGGAGGAGGCCTTGACCGTCACCACGGTCCAGCCGTCGGGAACCTCCGGATCGGGCCGGTCGCCCACGACGAGTCCGGACAGCGGATCGTCGGTGCTGAATCCCTGGGCGTAGACGGCGAACATGCGACTCCTGTCAGTAGGGCCGACGCGCCAGACCTTCGCGTCGGGCGGTGTCGGTGACGGCGCGGGCGACGGCCGTGGCGACCCGCGGATCGAAGGGGGACGGGATGATGTACGACTCGCTGAGGTCGTCGTCGGCGACCAGGGCGGCGATCGCCGTGGCGGCCGAGAGCTTCATGCCTTCGGAGATGCCCGTGGCACGGACGTCGAGGGCCCCGCGGAAGATGCCGGGAAACACGAGCACGTTGTTGATCTGGTTCGGGAAGTCCGACCGTCCGGTGGCGACGATGCGCGCGTGACGGCCGGCGACGTCGGGATGCACCTCCGGATGCGGGTTCGCGAGCGCGAACACGATGGCGTCGGACGCCATCGATGCGATCGCCTCCTCGGGAATGGTGCCTCCAGACACCCCGATGAACACGTCGGCACCGTTGAGGGCATCGGCGACCGACCCCGGCTTGGCCCAGTCGGACGTCTGCTCGCCGAGCCACTGCTTGACCTCGGAGAGGTCGCCGCGCTCGGGATGGATGACGCCGAGGCGGTCGACGATCGCGATCTTGCGGACACCCGCGGTGTGCAGCATCCGAGTGATGGCGACGCCCGCGGCACCGGCACCGGAGATGACCACCTTGAGGTCGTCGAGCTCGCGGTCGGTGAGCCGGACAGCGTTGAGGAGCGCGGCCAGCACGACGACCGCGGTGCCGTGCTGGTCGTCGTGGAAGACGGGGATGTCCAGCTCGTCGATGAGACGTCGCTCGATCTCGAAGCAGCGGGGGCTGGAGATGTCCTCGAGGTTGATGCCACCGAACGTCGGCGCGAGTCGCACCACGGTCTCGACGATCTCGTCGGGGTCCGTCGTGTCGAGGGCCACCGGGATCGCGTCGACGCCGCCGAACTGCTTGAACAGGACCGCCTTGCCCTCCATCACCGGCATCGAGGCGGCCGGCCCGATGTCGCCCAGGCCGAGCACCGCCGTGCCGTCGGTGACGACGGCGACGGTGTTGGAGACCCAGGTGTACTCGTGAGCCGCCTCCGGGTCGGCGACGATCGCCTCACAGACACGGGCGACGCCGGGGGTGTACGACCGCGACAGGTCGTCCGCATCGCGCAGCGGCACGGTGGCTGCGACCTCCATCTTGCCGCCGCGATGCAGCGCGAAGACCGGGTCGTCAGGATCCGGGGTGTCTGGTCGTGCGTCGATGTCTGTGGCAACCATCTCGTCGAAGATTCTGGGCTGGGCTGAGGTTCCGGGCCTGTCGGTCGCGAACCGATCCGGTTCGGGTGGCGGCTCTCGGTGCCGCGGAGGCGGCCTGCGTGGGCGGGTGGCCAGTCGGGTTGTGCCCGCTCGTCAGTCTCTCACACCGATCGGCCGCGGATCAGGGCCTGGGTCACCGGTGGAGCGAACAGGCACCCCAGCACGACCAGTGCAGAGACCGCCATCGCCGGCGTCACCCAGACTGCTCCGTCACGGGCGTCCCGCGCGAGCAGCAGCTGGATGAGCTGGGCGACGACGATCGGGGCGCGGGCCCACGCGCGGCCTCGACGGATGGCCCAGGCGGCGACGAACAGCCCGAGACCGTAGGCGATCAGCAGGATCCCGGCGCCGACGCCGAAGCCCAGACGATCGCCCGAGGCGTCGGCGAGGTCGAGCCCGGCCACCGCGATGTACGCGATCGACTCCAGCGCGACCGCGCCGGCGACGATGCCCAGAAGAACCCTGGCTGATCCGCTCATGGCCGACACACTATGGGGGCTCGTGTGATCCATTCGACAAGGTGGTGAGTGCATTAACCCTTGTCTAACCGGGGAAAAGTTGAAAGCATGAAGGAGACGTCCTGCGAGCGGCCAGGTTTTCCGGCCTGTCAGGACGCTCAATCAACCACAGGGAAGGAGAACTCGTCATGGACTGGCGCCATCGCAGCGCGTGCCTCGACGAAGACCCCGAACTCTTCTTCCCCATCGGCAACACCGGGCCGGCCATCCTCCAGATCGAGGAGGCCAAGGTCGTGTGCCGTCGGTGCGACGTCCGCGACCAGTGCCTGCAGTGGGCGCTCGAGTCCGGTCAGGACCACGGCGTCTGGGGCGGTATGAGCGAGGACGAGCGCCGTGCGCTCAAGCGCCGCAACGCCCGGGCCCGCATCCGCACCGCCTGATCGCTCACGAGTCACCGGTTAGATCGTGAGCATGATGGCGACCGTCGTGCCCCCGTGCGGTCGCTGCTCGAAGGTGAGCGTTCCGCCCAGCTCCGACTCCACCAGGGTGCTGACGATCGACAATCCCAGGCTCTGATCGACATCGAAGTCGGCCGGCATGCCCACACCGTCGTCGCTGACCCGCAGCCGGAGCCGGTCGCGGATGCGGTTGACCGCGATCGTGAGGTGCCCGGTGCGGTCGCCGAACGCGTGCTGCGCGGCGTTCTGGATGAGCTCGGTGAGCACCATGGCCAGCGGAGTGGCGATGACGCCCGGGATCGAGCCGAAGGTCCCGATGCGCTCACCTCGCACACCGTCGCCGGTGACGTCCAGGACCGTGTGCAACAACCGGTCGGCGATCTCGTCGAACGCGACGTTCTGGTCGAACGACTGGCTCAGCGTCTCGTGCACCAGGGCGATCGAGCCGACCCGCCGCACCGCCTCGTCGAGGGCCGCTCGCGCCTCGGGTACCTCGAGGCGCCGACCCTGCAGCCGGAGCAGCGCGGCGACGGTCTGCAGGTTGTTCTTCACCCGGTGATGGATCTCCCGGATCGTCGCCTCCTTCGAGACCAGCTCCCGCTCGCGCAACCGGAGCTCGGTGACGTCGCGCAGCAGCACGATCGAGCCGGCCGGCTGCCGATCGTGCAGGAGCGGGATGACCCGCAGCAGCACCGAGGCCGTGACGTTCTCGACTTCTGACTCCCCCTGGGCGCCGACGGCGAGCAGCCCGCGGGCGCCCCGATCGGTCGGTCGGTCGCCGACCAGATCGGCCGTCACCGCGGACAGGTCGGCGCCGACGAGATCGCCGACCAGACCGAGCCGCCGGTACGCCGACATGGCATTGGGACTCGCGAAGGAGACCCGGCCATCGGCGGCGGTGCGCACGAACCCGTCGCCGACCCGCAGCGAGTCGGCGAGGTCCGACCGGGCACCCGGCGGTGGGAACTCCGCGCGATGGATCATCTGGACGAGGCTGGCGGCGGCCTCGCGGTACGTGGCCTCGAGGGCGCTGGACAGGCGATGGCCGGACCCGACGCTGCGGAGGACGACGACCCCGCAGACCGCACCGTCCCGCCGCAGGGGCACGAGCTCCTCGTACACCTCGGCGCCCTCATGGTCGTCCGCCGCGACCGCCTCACCGACGTCGCCGGACTCGAAGGCGTGCTGCAACGCCGGTGCGCGCTTGGCCGGCACGAACGTGCCGGCCACGTCGTCGAGCAACGTCGTCGGACCCGTGGTCGGACGGATCTGCGCTGCGGCCCACATGCCCTTCGACTCCGCGTCAGGCACCCACAGCACGAGGTCAGAGAAGGCGAGGTCGGCGATGATCTGCCAGTCCGTGACCAGGGCGTGCAGCCACGCGACGTCGTCGTGCGACAACGTCGTCTGGAATCGCGCGATGTCGTCCAGCGTGGGCACGCCGTAAGCGTAAGGGTGCGTCTGTCCCCTTGCGGGGCGTGAACCGTCGCCGACCGTCTGGCAGAGTTGGTCAGGTGTCCGAGGCTTACTGGCAGGCCGTGATGCAGTCCGGCCGGGAGGTCCCGGTTGACCGCTCGCTCGACGAGCTCACGGTCGAGCTCGTCGAGATGCTGGGCCACCCGAACCCGCGGCTGCGCGAGGACCTCGCCTACCCGCTGCTCACCACCTGGGTCACGCAGGGCGTGTACGACGACCTGCTCTCCGGGCTCGGCGACGGCATCATTCCCGGACTCCGCTACGGGCTCGGCCACGACGGCGACGTCTCGGTCATCCGGCGCAGCTACAGCGCGCTGATGCTCGCCGAGATCATCGGCCGCGACAACAACGCCAACCTGATGTCGGAGGCCACCGTGCTCGACTGGGGCGACCGCGCCACCAGCTGGTACGTCCGAGAGCAGGATCACCGCGGCTGGCTGCCCGAGCAGGGCTGGGCCCATGCCATCGCGCACGGTGCCGACCTGCTCGCCGCCCTGGCCCGCTCCCGCCACTTCGGACGGCTCGAGCTCACCGTGCTGCTCGACGTCATCGCCGACCGCGTGCTCACGCCGACCGCGTACATCTGGCGCCACGGCGAGGACGACCGGCTCGCCTACGCGGTCATGACGCTCCTGCACCGCAACGCGCTCGATCCGAAGATCGTCGAGCCCTGGCTGAACCGCCTCGGCGAGGGCATCCAGCCGCCGCGCACTCGCGGGCACATCGAGTCGGAGTGGCCGTCGCCGGCGGCCGGCAACACCTCCGCGTTCCTGCGCGCTTTGCATCTGCAGCTCGCGCTCGGTGTCCAGGGCCGGGCCGACCTGCGCAGCGACGCCGAGCTGTTCGCCGAGCAACCGGCCCACCGGGCCGACCTCCTGCTGGCGGTTCTCGACCAGATCCGCGCCGAGAGTCCGTGGCTCTACCGGCCGACCACCAGGGCCAAGCCCATCGAGTAGTTTCTTCGCATGACGCAGGCTCAGCAGGACGAGACCGGGCAGGACGAGACCACCATCCCCGAGGCTCCGGATCCCACGCCTCACGGTGGGGTGCACGCCCTCGACGTCGCCCGGGCGCACGGGGTCACGACGATGTTCACGCTCTCCGGCGCCCACGTCTTCCCGATGTACGACGCCGCCGTGAACACCGAGCCGGCGATGCCGATCGTCGACGTCAGGCACGAGCCCACGGCCGTGTTCGCTGCCGAGGCCGTCGGCAAGCTGACCAGGACCCCGGGCCTTGCCGTCCTGACCGCTGGTCCCGGCGTCACCAACGGCGTCAGCCCGATCGCCCAGGCCAGCTTCTCCGGCTCGCCTCTCGTCGTCGTCGGCGGTCGCGCGCCCGCGGGACGCTGGGGCAGCGGCAGCCTGCAGGAGCTCGACCACCCGCCGATCCTCGAGACGATCACCAAGTCGGCCACCACGGCCCGAACCGTCGGGGACATCGCCCCGACCATGGACGAGGCGTTCGGGCTGGCCGGGTCGGCGCATCGTGGTCCGACGTTCGTCGACGTCCCGATGGATGAGTTCTTCAACCAGGCGCCGTCGGGCACGCCGTCGGCCGGCAACACCACACCGCGGATCGATCCCGATCCGGACGACGTTGCCCGGATCGCCGAGCTGCTGGCCGCTGCGAAGCGCCCGGTACTCATTCTGGGCACCGACGTCTGGGCCGACGGCGCCGAGGACGCCGCGCTCCGCTTCGTGCAGGAGACCGGCATCGCGGTCATCGCGAACGGGATGGGTCGCGGCATCGTGCCCGGGGGGCATCCGCAGCTGGTCACGAAGGCGCGCTCGCACGCCCTGGGCCAGTGCGATCTCGCCATCGTCGTGGGCACGCCCCTCGACTTCCGGCTTGGATACGGCGTCTTCGGCGGCAAGGAGGAGGCTCCTGTCGCTCGGACGGTGCACGTCGCCGACTCCCCCGGTCAGGTCGCCACGCACGCCGAGCTGGCGGCCTCAGCGGCCGGCAACCTCACCGCATGCCTCGACGGCATTCTCGCGACACTCCAGAGCCGGAGCGGGGAGCGTCCGGACTGGGGCAGCTGGCGGGCCGACCTGCAGCAGCGCGTCGCCGCGGCCACGGAGCGGGACGCGGAGCTCCTGCAGGCCGAAGCCGATCCCATTCACCCGGCGCGCATCTATGGCGAGCTGCTCCCCCGCCTGGCCGACGACGCGATCGTCATCGGTGACGGCGGAGACTTCGTGTCGTTCGCCGGCAAGTACGTCGAGCCGCAGTGTCCGGGCGGCTGGCTCGACCCCGGGCCCTACGGATGCCTCGGTGCCGGCATGGGTGCGGCGATGGCGGCCCGCATCACTCGCCCGTCCAGCCAAGTGGTGCTGCTGTACGGCGACGGAGCCGCCGGCATGTCGCTGATGGACGTCGACACCCTGGTGCGGCACAACCTGCCGGTGGTGATGGTGGTGGGCAACAACTCCGCGTGGGGCCTGGAGAAGGGTCCCATGCAGTTCCTCTACGGCTACGACGTCGCCGCCGATCTCGCCCCGAACACGCGCTACGACCAAGTCGCCACGGCCCTGGGTGGCGGTGGCGAGATGGTGACCGACCCGCGAGACATCGGTCCTGCGCTCGACCGCGCGTTCGCGTCCGGCGTCCCGTACCTGGTCAACGTCATCACCGACGTCACGGCGATGTACCCCCGCGCGACCCACGGTGTCTGACTTCCTGCTGCGGCTGGCGCTCCCCCACGAGGCCGACGCGGTCGGCGCGCTCACGGTGGCCGGCTACGACGCCGACGCCTACCTCACCCTCGCCGACGGATCGTACGACCAGCAGTACGCCGACTGGCTCGCGGACGGAGCAACCAGATCGCTTGACGGCGTGCTGATGGTGGCCGTTGACGACGACATCCTGCTCGGCACAGTCACGTGGTGCCCGCCGGGCTCCCCGTTCCGGGAGCTCTCGACTCGCGACGACCAGGGCGAGATCCGCACACTCAGCGTCGCTCCCAAGGCCCGCGGCCGTGGGGTCGGATCTGCGCTCGTCGACTGGTGCATCGACGAGGCACGCGCCTCCGGCCTGGCGGAGATCCTGCTCTCCACCCTGCCGGAGATGACGCCGGCACATCGGCTGTACGAGTCGCGCGGATTCGTGCGGCGTCCTGAGCTCGACTGGTCTCCGTTTCCCGACGTCCTGCTCTGGGGGTTCTCGCTCGCGCTGACGGGCGATGCTGGCAGAGTGACGCCATGAGCTTTCAGCCGTCGACGCATGCCGTGACGCACACGGTCACCGACGACGACACCGCCATCGCCCTCGGCAGCGGCGACATCGCCGTCCTCGCCACCCCGCGCCTGCTCGCCTGGGCCGAGGAGGCGACCTGCGCCGCGGTGGCCGTCGACGACGCCAGCACCAGCGTGGGCACGCGTGTCGAGCTGCAACACCTTGCGGCGAGCCCGGTCGGAGCCGAGGTCACCGTCACGGCCACCGTCGTCCACCGGGACGGTCGGCTGGTCCGGTTCCAGGTCGTGGCGCATGACGTCGAGGGCACCGTGCTCGCCACCGGCGAGGTGCAGCGGGTCGTGGTCGACCGGGACGGGTTCCTCTCGCGGCTTCATCAGCCCGCTGTGGGAGACTGAGCACACCCGCCACGAGGAGGACCCATGGGCAAGACCGGCCGCAAGCGCCGCGCGCGTCGCAAGAAGAACGCGAACCACGGCAAGCGCCCCAACGCATAAGGAATCCCCCGTCATCGGCGGGGGATTTTTCTTGGTGCGAGGAGGACGCGGTTTACGTGGTGCGCTTCTCGGTGACCTCGACGTGCACCGAGCGGATCGTGTACAGCACCTTGTCCCGCAGCGGAGCGGGAGCCTTCTCCGCGCACGACCGCGACACCAGGGTCTTGACCACACGCTCGAGGTCGTAGGCGCTCAGGCACGACGAGCAGTTGTCGATGTGCGCCTGGATGTCCTCGATGCTCGCGGTGTCGATCTCCTGGTCGAGGAAGAGATACAGGTTCTGCAGGGCCGTCTCGCAGTTGTCGCAGCTCACGACTTGTCACCTGCTCCCGTGGCTGCCATGCCGCGATCACGCGCGTAGTCCGAGAGCAGCTCGCGCAGCATCCGACGACCGCGGTGCAGCCGGGACATGACCGTGCCGATCGGCGTGTCCATGATCTCGGCGATCTCCTTGTACGGGAAGCCTTCGACATCAGCGAGATAGACGGCGTACCGGAAGTCGTCTGGCAGCTGCTGCAGGGCGTCCTTGACGTCGCTGTCGGGCAGGTGCTCGAGCGCCTCCATCTCGGCGGACTTGAGTCCGGAGGAGGTGTGCGCCTCGGCGGCGGCGACCTGCCAGTCCTCGATCTCGTCGGTGATCTGCTGCGGCTGACGCTGCTTCTTGCGGTAGGAGTTGATGTACGTGTTGGTGAGGATGCGGTACAGCCACGCCTTGAGGTTGGTGCCGGGCGTGAACTGGTGGAACGCGCTGAACGCCTTGGCGTAGGTCTCCTGCACGAGATCCTCGGCATCATGCGGGCTGCGCGTCATGCGGAGACCGGCCGAGTAGAGCTGGTCGAGGAAGGGCAGGGCGTCGGCCTCGAACCGGGCCTGACGCTGCTCAGGGGTCTCGGTGTCGAGGTCGACGGGTTCTGGCTCGACCTCGAGGTTCTCGAGGTCTGCTCCGATGTCTGTCATCGCCGCCCAGCCTACTCGTGGACGGTCGGGGTCGCCGATTCGCAGTCGACTGGTGGACGTGTCCACCGTGTGCTCGGCGCAGGCCTGCATGTAGCCCTCCTCTGGTGGGAGAAACAGCGCCCGTTCTCGCTCTATTCCGGCGGTAGCGGCTCGACCAGCTCAGGACCGTTGTTGCGGACGTTGTTGACCTCGGTGGACACCGGCCACGCATCGAGCCGTCCAGGCGCCGCCGGCACCAGCAAGCCGAGCAGGTCGTCAGCCGGGCGTGGAGCTGGGTCCAGCCAGACGTCGAACGCCTCCGGCTGGAGCATCATCGGCATCCGGTCGTGCAGATGCCCGAGGTCGTCGGCCGCCGTGGTGGTGAGGATCGTGTACGTGATGAGCCACTCCTCGGCTTCTTCGTCCCGCCAGAACTCGTAGAGGCCGGCCATCGCCAGTACGGAGCGGTCCTTGGGCGTGATGTAGAAGGGTTGCTTCTTCTTCGTCGCGGGATCCTGGCTCGCGTACCACTCGTAGTATCCGTCGGCCGGGATGATGGCCCGTCGCTTGCCGAACGCCTTCTTGAAGGCCGGTTTCTCGGCGACCGTCTCGCTGCGGGCGTTGATCATGCGGTTGCCGATGGACGGGTCCTTGGCCCAGCTGGGCACCAGACCCCACTTGGCCGTGAGGAGCTCCCGCGTGGGCGGCCCGTCATCGGACGGACGTGCGATGACCAGCGGCGCGAGCTTGGTGGGCGCCATGTTGTAGTCGGGCTCGAGCTCCACGAACGAGTCGGCCAGATCCGCACCGAAAGCATCGTTGAGCGAGGCGGACGTCTGGGTCGTGGCGTAGCGGCCGCACATGCTCCCAGCGTGCCACAGCGCACCGACACCCCTCGGGTGGTGCAGGGTCGGCGCCGTGCACAGAATGGGGCATGACCCTTCTCCGCTCGGTGGCGCGTCCTCTGCTCGCTTCGATGTTCTTCTACGGAGGGGTGAACTCGATCCTGAACGCCAAGACGATGGCGCCGAAGGCCCGACCGGCGGCCGATCTCCTGCACCGGGTGGCACCGGACGTCGAGATCTCACCCGCCAACCTGGTGCGTGCCAACGGAGCGCTGCACGTCGCTGCGGCCACGGCGGTCGCCACCGGTCATGTGCCGCGCCTTTCTTCGTTCATCCTGGCCGGGTCACTGGTACCGACGACGGCGATGGGCCACCAGTTCTGGAACGAGACCGACCCGGCCGCTCGCAAGAACCAGCGCATCCACTTCCTGAAGAACCTGTCGATGATGGGCGGCCTCCTGATGGCGACGCTCGATCCCGACCCGCACAAGAAGTTCATCGTCCGGCGCGCGAAGGACAGGGTCGCCGAGGCGAGGGACAAGGTCGTCGAGGAGATCGACCAGCTCCGCAGCTGACGGTCCGGGCGGCGTCGCGCCGATAGAGTGAGCGCGATGAGCTCACCCTGGACTGCGCCGCACCGTGCGACGCCACTCGACGCACAGGTGCTCGTGCCGGGATCGAAGTCCCTCACCAACCGCCTGCTCGTGCTCGCTGCCCTCGGCGACCGTCCCACGGTGCTCACCCACCCGCTGGCCTCGCGCGACACCCACTTGATGGCCGACGCAATCGGATCGCTCGGAGCACGCATCGAGCGCGACGGCGACCTCTGGACCATCACCCCCGCTCCCGACGCCGTGAAGGGCGAGATCGCCGTCGACTGCGGCCTGGCCGGCACTGTCATGAGATTCGTTCCACCGGTCGCCGCGCTCAGCGACGCGTCGGTCACGTTCGACGGGGACGAGCGCGCCCGGGTCCGCCCGATGTCGACCACGATCACCGGTCTGCGCGCGCTCGGCGTCGAGATCGACGACGGCGGACGGTCGGCACTGCCGTTCACCGTCCACGGGACCGGCCGGGTCGAGGGCGGGGACCTCGAGATCGACACATCGGCATCCAGCCAGTTCGTGTCGGCGCTGCTGCTCGCCGCCGCCCGGTTCGAGCGCGGTCTCGACCTGAGGCACACCGGCTCGACCCCACCGTCACGGCCCCACATCGAGATGACGGTCGCCGAGCTGCGGCGACGCGGGGTCGACGTCCAGATGGCCTCCGACCGCTGGGTCGTGGCTCCGGGCCCGATCGCGGCCGTCGACGCCGTCGTCGAGCCGGACCTGTCGAACGCCGGTCCGTTCGTCGCCGCGGCGCTCGTCACCGGCGGGTCGATGCGGGTCCTCGGCTGGCCCGAGTCGACCACTCAGGCCGGTGACGCCTGGCGCGCCATCGTCGAGTCGTTCGGTGGGCATGCCGAGCGGGACGGCGCTGACGTCGTCTTCACTGCCGGCGAGACCCTCCGCGGCGTCGACCTCGACCTGCACGACGTCGGTGAGCTCACCCCCGTCGTCGCAGCCTTGGCCGCCCTGGCCGACGGGGAGTCGCGCTTGACCGGCGTCGCCCACTTGCGCGGCCACGAGACCGACCGGCTCGCAGCGCTGGCGGCGGAGATCAATCGGCTGGGCGGCGATGTCGAGGAGCTCGACGACGGCCTGATCATCCGTCCGCAGACGCTGCACGGCGGGGTGTTCTCCACCTACGACGACCACCGGATGGCGCAGGCCGCCGTGGTGCTCGGCCTGCGCGTGCATGGACTCGGCGTCGAGAACGTCGGCACGACGGCGAAGACATACCCCGACTTCGCCACGGTGTGGGAGCGCACGGTCGCGTGAGGGAGGAGGATGACGAGCACGCCGCGTTCGAGCGCCCACGTCGTCGCACCAAGCCCCGCACCAAGGACCGCCCGAATTACGACGACGCCGAGGTCGGGCGGGTCATCACCGTCGATCGAGGTCGCTACACCGTCGTGGTCGGCGACGACCAAAGGGTGATCACCGCCATGAAGTCGCGCCCCCTCGGGCGACAGGGTGTCGTGGTCGGCGACGAGGTCAAGATCGTCGGAGACGTCAGCGGCGACGAGGGCTCGCTCGCCCGCATCGTCGAGGTGGAGCCCCGGCGCACGGTCCTGCGGCGGACGGCCGACGACGACGATCCCATCGAGCGGGTCGTGGTGGCGAACGCCGACCAGCTGGTGGTCGTGGCGGCGCTCGCCGATCCCCCGTTGCGCCTCGCGCTCGTCGACCGGTGTCTGGTCGCGGCCTTCGACGCCGGCATGGACCCGGTCGTGTGCCTCACCAAGTCCGACCTCGCCCCGGCCGATGACGTCGTCGTCCTCCTCGAGCCGCTCGACGTGCGCACCGTCGTCACCCGTCGCGACGGCGACCTCGACGAGCTGCGATCCGTCCTGCGCGGTCGCACCAGTGTGCTCGTGGGGCACAGCGGGGTCGGCAAGTCGACGCTGGTGAACCTCCTCGTCCCCGATGCCGAACGCACCACCAGCCAGGTCAACGCGGTCACCGGCCGCGGCCGGCAGACGTCAACGTCGGCGATGGTCCTCGAGCTCCCCGGCGGCGGATGGATCATCGACACGCCCGGGTTCCGGTCCTTCGGACTCGCCCACGTGGACGTGCGCCACGTCATCACCGCATTCCCCGACCTCGACGAGGTCAGCATCGACTGCCCGCGCGGATGCACCCATGCGCCGTCTGAGCCGGAGTGCGCACTCGACGTCGGCGTGACAGACGGGCGCCTGCGCCCCGATCGTGTCGCGTCCTTCCGACGCATCCTCGCCAGTCGCGACGCGTCGGAGTGAGGGCCTAGTCGCCGGAGTAGTCGACGGTGCCCTCGGGGTTCCAGACCGCCTTCGACCCCTGGTGGCCGGTGACGCCGACCAGGACGATGACCACGACGGCGACGGCGGCGACGATGATCGCGACGGCGCCGCCGGCCAGCGGGTTGCTCAGCCGGGGCAGCGCGAGGGCGGCGATGACGCACGCGCCGAGGAACACCAGCAGCCAGATCCAGAGGTCGTCGGCGAGGTCCTGGTGTCGCTGGACGATCTCGCCGGCCGTGTTGTCCTTCAGCTGGTCGCCCAGGGAGTCCTTGAGCACCTCGCCGCTCTGCCGCGCGACATAGACCGTTGAGGTCGCCAGCACGGCCCCGATGACCAGTGGCCATCGCAGCGCCATCCGCCACGCCGGACGCACGAAGAGGATGCCGAGCAGCGCGGCGAGCGGGGTGAGAATCACGGCTGCGTGGACGACCAGGGCATGGATTGGGAGTCCGTCGAACGATCCGAACACGGGGAGCCTCCAAGCGGGGTCATGACCGTGGTCAAGGTCGATTTCACCGTACCCTAAGCCGCATGGCCCACTCCTGGCATGACGACGTGCGCCTGGCGCACGTCCTGGCGGACAACGCCGACAACCTCTCGATGGACCGATTCGGCGCGATCGACCTTCAGGTGTCGACGAAGCCGGACATGACATACGTGACCGAGTCCGACGAGGTGGTCGAAGAGACCATCCGCAAGCAGCTCCGGTCGGCCCGCACCCGTGATGTCGTCCTGGGTGAGGAGCACGGCGAGGTCGAAGGGTCCACCGGGTCGCACGAACGTCGCTGGATCATCGATCCGATCGACGGCACCGCCAACTTCGTCCGCGGCGTTCCGGTGTGGGCGACGCTCATCGCGCTCGAGGAGGCCGGCGAGATCGTGGCCGGATGCGTTTCCGCGCCCGCCCTGGGCCGGCGCTGGTGGGCGTCGAAGGACGGTGGCGCGTTCACCGGCAAGTCGTTCATGCATGCGCGCGAGATTCGCGTGTCGCAGGTCACCGAGCTCGATGCCGCCTACTTCTCCTACAGCTCGGCCCCCAGCTGGGAACGCATCGACAAGGCCGAGGGGTTCGCCGCCCTGCTGCGACGGTGCTGGCGCACGCGCGCCCACGGCGACTTCTGGTCCTACATGCTGCTCGCCGAGGGAGCGGTCGACATCGCCGCCGAGCCGGAGCTGAAGCTCTGGGACATGGCCGCCCTCGACATCATCGTGCGGGAGGCGGGCGGCAGGTTCACCAGCCTGGCCGGTCAGCCCGGCCCCTGGGGACCCAACGCGCTCGCGACCAACGGCCGCTTGCACGACGCGGCCATGGCCTACCTCGGCCACTTCCCCGACGACGGGCCGCCGGATGAGTCCTGGACCGACGAGCCGGAGAACGCGCTCGACGACGACCCGAAGACCGATTCCGGCGACAACGTCCGCACGCTCGACTTCTCCCGGTCGTGGGGCGACCAGGACACGCCGTGACAGCTCGCTCCGCGCGCCGACCGACTTTCCGGTGACGGCAGGCCCCCTCGGCGATACGCTGCCCCCATGCGCGTGAGTGATGTCTTGTCCTCGAAGGGTTCGACCACGATCTACACGATCCGGCCGGAGGCCACCGTGGCCGAGCTGCTGGATGCCCTGGCCGAACACAACGTCGGTGCCCTCGTGGTCAGCCACGACGGCTCGTCGATGCTCGGCATCGTCTCAGAGCGCGACATCGTGCGGAAGATCCGCGACTTCGACGACCCCAAGGGCGTCACCGTGGAGCAGATCATGACGTCGGACGTCCAGGTGTGCGCTCCCGACGACTCCTTCGGCTCGCTCATGTCGATCATGACCGAGCACCGCGTCCGGCATGTCCCGGTGCTCGACGGCGACACCCTGGTCGGGGTGCTGAGCATCGGCGACGCCGTGAAGCAGCGGATGGATCAGCTCCAGTTCGAGCGAGACCAGCTCAACGACTACGTCTCGCGCGGGGCGAGCTGACCCCGTCCACTGGTGTGTTGACACCGATACACTAACGATATATCGTTTTTGTATCGAATGAGCTGCGCCCGCGCTATCGCCCCGAAGACCGTGGATGCGACGCCGGCGCCACACAGACAAGGAACCACCATGCACACCAACGACATGAACCGCGGTCGCCCCGACGACCGCCGCCGCGGACGCCGCGACGACCTCCCCTACCTCGGCATCGACTTCGGCTTCGGTCCCGGCCCGGGCCACCCGGGCCGACGACGCGGTCGGCGCCGCGGTGGACGCGGCGGGGACGTCAGGGCCGCCGCCCTCCTGGTGCTCGCCGAGCACCCGGCCCACGGCTACCAGCTGATCCAGGAGATCGGCGAACGCAGCGACGGCGCCTGGACGCCCAGCCCCGGGTCCATCTACCCCGTGCTCCAGCAGCTCGAGGACGAGGGACTCATCGAGTTCGAGCGGGTCGACGGCCGCAACACGGCCACGCTCACCGCTGCCGGCAGCACCTACGTCGAGGAGCACCGCGAGGAGCTCGGCACGCCGTGGGAGGACGCCACTCGCGGCGACGAGAAGCACATCGCCCGTGAGGCAGGCGAGTCACTCAAGGGGCTCGCCATGGCCTGGCGTCAGGTGATGCACACCGGGAGCTCGGCCCAGCAGGCTCGCGCCACTGCCGTGCTCGACGATGCACGTCGATCGATGTACGGCATCCTGGCCGACGATGAGTCATAGCGGCCGCATCGCCCTGCCCGAGAGCGAGATGACCTGGCGGTTCTCCCGCTCGTCGGGCGCCGGAGGCCAGCACGTGAACACCACCGACACCCGCGTGGAGCTCACCTGGTCCTTGAACGACACCACCGCGCTCACCGCCGACCAGAAGGAGCTCGCGGCCCGGCGACTACGCTCGCGCCTCCTCGACGGCTCGATCACGGTGGTCTCGTCGCGCTACCGCTCGCAGCACCGCAACCGGGAGGCCGCCCGCGTCCGCCTCGAGCAGCTCGTGACGCAGGCGGTGGTACCGCCCAAGCCGCGGCGTCCGACGCGGCGCACGCGGGCCTCCGTCGAGCGCCGACTCGACGCCAAGAAGCGCCGTGGCGACGTGAAGAAATCCCGGGCCGGCCGGTGGGACTGACCGGCTAGGCCGGTTCGGCCGGCTTCGTCGGGGCGCCGACGTCGTCGGCGGGATCCGATCCATCCCCGCCGCCGGGCTCCTGGTCGGTCTCGGCCATCTCCTCGGTGTTCTCATCGGACTCGTCCCCGGGATCGGCCCCCTCGACGCCTTCGGTGCCCTCCGGCTGGTCGGTGCCGGGGTTGACCGGGCCCTCGGGTGCCGCCGCCGAATCCGGATCCTCCGGAACGTCCGGTCCGGACGAGTCGTCGGGCACGCCGGAGTCGTCGGCGTCGACTTCCCGACCGGCCTGTGCCTCGTTTTCTTGCGGTGAGTCCGTCATGCTGACCTCCGGTCCCGGGGCGCCGGAGTGCGCCCTCGACGCCATCGTCCGACGGATCGGAGGCGTCCGCGAGTCGAGCCGGCGTCAGCCCACTGGTCAACGCGGTGCCATGCGGATGGCGCCGTCGAGGCGAATCGTCTCGCCGTTGAGCATCGGGTTGTCGACCACGTGGGCCGCCAGCTTCGCGAACTCCGTCGGGTCGCCGAGCCGGCTCGGGTGCGGCACCTGGCTGCCGAGGGATTCCCGGGCCGCTTCGGGAAGCGATCCGAGCAACGGCGTGTGGAACAGTCCCGGCGCGATCGTGACCACGCGGATGGCGAGTGACGCCAGGTCGCGCGCGATCGGCAGCGTCATGCCGACGATGCCTCCCTTCGACGCGGAGTACGCGGCCTGGCCGATCTGACCGTCGAACGCGGCAATGGACGCGGTGTTGACGATGACGCCGCGCTCCTCGACCCTGGGTTCCTCCTCGACCAGCTCGAGCCGACTCATGCGTTCGGCCGCGAGGCGGATGACGTTGAAGGTGCCGATCAGGTTGATCTCGACGATGCGCTGGAAGTCCTCCAGGGGAAAGGCACCCTGCTTGCCGACGGTCTTGATCGCGTTGCCGGTGCCGGCACAGTTCACGACCACTCGCAGCTCGCCCAGCTCGGCGGCGGCGTCGAGAGCGGCGCCGACCGCCTCGGGGTCACGGACGTCACCGGGTGCGAAGCGCGTGGAGTCGCCGAGCTGCTTCGCGACCTCCTCGCCGGACGAGCCGGGCAGATCGACGATGACGACCTTGGCGCCGGCCGCCACGAAGTTCTCGACGGTGGCTCGACCCAGGCCAGAGGCGCCGCCGGTGACCAGGGCGACATGGTTGCTGATGTGCATGCTCAGTAACCTATCGGCATGCCGAACAGCGGAACGCGCTCCGGGGAGCAGGTCCGACTGACCCTCGACGACGGCGTCCTCCGCATCGAGATCAACCGGCCGGACTCGCTCAACGCGGTCACGGCCGACGTGCTCGAGGACATGGCCGACGCCGTCGAAAGCGCCGGCACACAGGACGACGTCCACGTCATCGTGCTGTCTGGGGCCGGCCGGGCATTCTGCTCCGGCGCCGACATCGGAGGTGACGGCGAGCTCTCCGACGAGAGCGGCCCGGCGGCTACGCTCGACGGCGCCAACCGGCTCGTCGCCGCCGTCCGTGACGCGCCGCGTCCGGTGGTCAGCGTTGTCCAGGGTCCGTGCGCCGGAGTCGGCGTGTCCATCGCTCTCTCCGCCGACCTGGTGCTCGCCAGCTCGAAGGCGTTCTTCATGCTGGCCTTCAGCAAGATCGGTTTGATGCCCGACGGCGGCGCCACGGCTCTCGTCGCGGCGTCCGCGGGCCGGGCCAAGGCGATGCGGATGGCCCTCCTCGCCGAGCGACTCAGCGCCGAGGAGGCCGAGTCCCTGGGACTCGTCTCGCACGTGTTCGATCCCGACACCTTCGACAAGGACGTCGAAGACGTCATCGCCACCCTGCGCACCGGGCCGATGGCCGGGTACGCCCGCACCAAGCACGCCATCAACGCCGCCACGCTCACGTCGCTCGACCCTGCATTCGCCCTGGAGCGCGAGGGCCAGCTCGGCCTGCTCGCAGCCGCGGACTTCGCCGAGGGCGTGGCCGCCTTCAACGAGAAGCGCCCTCCGACAGTTCAGCGACACGATCTGATGGCGACCCATCCCGCACCCGACCTCTGGGAGGTCCAGGGCCAGCAGATCGACCTGCCGGTGCACGTGCGGGGCGCGACGTTCGCGGGAGCCGCGTGGCGCCCTTCGCGCGCGGCCGTCGACGCCCAGCTCGAGCCGCTGGGCCTGAAGGCGGCCGGGCGCTGGGGTCGCGGATTCGCCATGCTCGTCTGCGTCGTCTACCCCGACGACTTCGTGCTCGGCGGCTACGACGAGGTCGGCATCGGCGTCTACGCGGACGGCCCTGGCGGCCCCGGGTTGTTCGTGCTCGAGCTCCCGGTCACCGGCGCGTTCACCCGCGAGGCCGGTCGAGAGATCTGGGGCCTGCCGAAGTGGCTGATGACCTCGACCGCCGACCTCGGCGGATCGCGGTCGACGATGTCGATCAACGAGAACGGCGTGCCGATCATGGACGCCACCATTCGCACCAGCCGTCTCGCACTGCCGATGCCCGCGCCGACCAAGGGACGCACGTGGGCCCGGGCCGAGGAGGGGCCGCACGCCAGCAGGCTCCTGCGAGGCGGCACGTCCATGCGGTTCCACGGCCTCCGCGTCGGCCGGGGCCGTGGCACGAGCATCACGTGGGGCGAGCACCGGATGGCCGACCGCGCCCGCGCACTCGGGATGGACGCCAGGCCGTTCGCCACGTTCTCGGCCGAGCGGCTCACCGCGAGCTTCGGCGAGTCACAGGTCGTCGAGGGCTGACCTACCCCTCGCTGAGGCGGTGCCCCGCCGCGATCAGCTCCTTGCGGAGCTTCACGAACACCCGTGGCGCGCCGAGCACGGCAGCGGCGACCAGATCGTCACCGCGATGCCATCCGTAGGCCACGTTCGGCTCGACGTCGTCGATCTCGAGCCAGCCCGCGCGGTCCGCCAGCTCCGGCCAGCCGATCAGCTGGACCTTGACCCCCGGTTGGTCGGTCCAGAAGTACGGCGGCGACTCCAGGAATCGCTCGGCTTCGAGGCCGACGATCGCGTGGGCGGTGATGGCTGCTTGGTCGCTGGCCGACGACCAGTGCTCCCGTCGCACGTGCCGTCGGGAGCGCGGGTCGTACCAGGCCGAGACGTCGCCGACCGCGTACAGGCCCCGATGACCGTCGACGCGTCCGTGGTCGTCGCACGGGACTCCTTCGGGGCCGGCGAGGTCGCCCAGCGCCTCGGAGTTCAGCCGGGCACCGAACCCGGCCACGACGAGGTCGGCCGTGAGAATCCGGCCGTCGGCGAGCTCGATCTCAGCACCGTCGGTGTGGGCGTCGACCGAGGAGACCGGAGTCCCGGTGAGCACCTTCGCTCCGACATCCTGCAGACGCTCCCGCACCACGTCCCCCACCTCCGGGCCGAGCGGGCCGAGGATGCCGGGCAGCGCCTCGACGATCGTCACCTCGGTGCCATGGACGCGTGCGGCTGCGGCCACCTCGGCGCCGATGAACCCGCCGCCGAGCACGAGGACCGAACCTGCGCGATCGAGGTCTGTGTACAGACCGACGGAGTCGCCGAGCTTGCGCAGCATCCGGACCTCCGGCTGGTCGGCGACGATCGGCGGGATCGCGGCCCGGGCGCCGGTGGCGAGAACCACCACGTCGGCCTCGAGCCGCTCACCGTCCGCGGTCTCGACCGCACCGTCCTCGACTGCGGTCGCGCGAACCCCGGACCGCACGGCGATGTCGAGCGACCCGACCTCCTCGTCGTCGGTGAGGAAGGCCTTGGCCGGCTCCCACTCACCGGTGAGGACCTGCTTGGACAGCGGCGGCCGGTCGTACGGGAGCTCGTGCTCGTCGCTGAGGACGGTGATCGGGCCGTCGAATCCTGCCTTGCGCGTCTCCTTCGCCGTGCGCCAGCCGGCCAGGCCAGCGCCGACGACCACCATCGACCGCGGGTCGGAGGGGGTCATGCATGCTCCTCTGAGAGTTCCGACCACAGGCTAGCGTCGCCATCCTGAGACTCGGATGTGACCTCAAGCGCCGTCCCCGCTACGGTGGGTGGCGTTGTCGGGATCATCCGCCTCTTCGGGAGTTCAGCCGTGCCGCCCACCAAGCTGTACAAGTTCGCTGCCGCATCGGTGATGTCGACGGTCGCCCTGGCAACGGTGTTCACGTTCACCAGCTCAGAGCAAGCCGGTTCGTCAGAGGTGGCGGCGCTCCCCCGTGTCCCCGGCAACAGCGCGGTCGCGCCCACCGTCGGCATCGACGAGACGCCGTCATCGTCTCCGTCACCCACCACGGAGCTGCCGACGATCGACGCCTCGCCGTCGCCGAGTCCAGACCCCACGACGCCCAGCCGGTCGTCCGACCGCGCGACCAGTGAGCCACCGACGTCCAAACCCGGGAAGCCGTCACCGTCGCCGTCCCCATCCCCCCGTCGCGCGAGGGCGGTCTCGGGGGCCTGCTCGGCGGTCTCTTCGGCGGCGGCTGACCTCAGCGCGGCACCGCGAGGGTCGTCGGCTCCAGCCGCCCGCGCAGCAGCAACGGTTCGAGCAGCTGCCAGCGGTCTCGCTCGCCGGTCTCGGCGCTGTCGACGATGTGTTGCGATGCCATCACCCGGCCGGGATGCTCCTTGGCCTGCTCAGTCAACCGGGCCGCCTCGTTCACCGGGTCGCCGATCACGGTGTACTCCAGCCGCTCGGTGGAGCCGATGTTGCCGGCGATCACCAGGCCTTGGGAGACGCCGATGCCGGCGTCGAGGTCGGGCACCTCGTCCCTGAGTCGTCGGGACATCTCCCGGGCGGCTCGCAGCGCGTTCGCGGCCGGGTCCTTCAAGGCCAGCGGAGCGCCGAAGATGCAGAGGGCAGCGTCGCCCTCGAACTTGTTCACCAGCCCACCGTGCGCGGCGACCACGTCGACGACCACCTCGAAGAACCGGTTCAGCGCCTTCACCACCTCAGCCGGTGAGTGCGTCGCCGCGAACGTCGTGCTGCCGATGACGTCGACGAACAGGGCCGCAGCCTCCCGTTCCTCCCCGCCGAGGGCCACACCATCCTGCAGGGCCAGCCGGGCGACGTCCTCGCCGACGTGACGCCCGAACAGGTCGCGCAGCTGTTCACGCTCGCGCATCGCTCCCACCATGCGATTGAGACCTGCCTGCATCTGGCCGATCTCGCCGTTGTCGTCGACTGGAACCTGGACGTGCAAGTCGCCCCCCTCGATCTCGGCGAGCGCCGACGTCAGCTCGCCCAGCGGCTCACCGATCGACTTGGCGAAGAGCAGCGTCGCGAACATGCCCCCGAGCAGCACGATGGACCCGACGACGACGCCGCTGATCGCCAGTCGCTGCAGCGACGCACCCGAGAACGGGAAGAACCCCACCATCAGGAGAAGGGCCAGCAGCGGAACGCCGGTGGTCAGACCCCAGATGAAGATCGCTCGCTCGCCGACGCCGGCCGTGGTTCCGGCTTCGGGCGGATGCAGTTCGAGGACGCGTGCCGTCGCAGGTCGCAGGAGCCGCGTGCTCAACAGGAAGGCCGTCGCGTTCGCAGCCAGGCCTCCCGAGAGAACAGCACCCGCGGCGAGCAACCCGAACGGGATGCTGGTCGGGAGGTCGAGGGCGAGAAAGGCGGCCGTCGGGATGACCCACAGGACCACGCTCATCTTGAACAGGGTCCACGGGAGGTTGAGCGTCAGCCGCTGTTCCTCGGGGGTCGGGTCGCTGCCACGAACGGTCCAGTCGAGGGCGCGATGCGCGCGGGGTGCACCGTACGCCGCGACGACGACCCAGCTGAAGAGCGTGCAGACGATCCCGAGCACGACGTTGTCCCGAGTCACGCTCGCGGTCTGGGCCTCTTCCGGCAGCGGCAGCACGAACAAGTACTCGATGAACAGCAGGGCCACGCCCACGACGTTGGCCAGCCAGATGTCCGCCACCACGTGCCGCGGCTTGACGCCCTTGACGGAAGGTTTCATGCGCCGATGCTAGGCCGTTCGACCGTTGGGCGAGCTGGTTCAGGAGTCGTCGAGCTCGCGGGGAACCGCGATCACGTCGACGAGGGCGCCGTTGCGCATCACGGTGATCTCGACCGGCTGACCAATCGCGTCCTCCACCATGAACCTCTGCAGCTCGGTGGCCGAGGAGACCGGCTTGCCCGCGGCGGCGACGATCAGGTCACCGAGGTGCAGTCCCGATGCGGCCGCCGGGCTGCCGGAGACGAGCTGGGCCACCAGCAGACCAGTGCGCTGACCGGTTCGCTCGGCCAGCTCCGGTGGCAGTGGGCGCTGGGAGCCGGCGACGCCGAGCCAGGCCCGCCGGACCCGGCCGCGCGTGGTGAGCGCCGTGATGATGTTCATCGTCGTGTCGTTGATCGGCACGGCCAGGCCCAGCCCGAATCCGGCGACCGCGGTGTTCACGCCGACGAGGCGCCCCCGGCTGTCCGCCAGTGCTCCACCGCTGTTCCCCGGATTCAGCGCGGCGTCGGTCTGGATCACCTCGTCGACGACGCGTCCGGCCTTGGTCGGCAGCGACCGGCCGAGCGCGGACACGATGCCGGCCGTGACGCTCCCGGCCAGCCCGTTCGGGTTGCCGAGCGCGATGACGATCTGGCCGACCTGGAGCCGGCTCGCATCACCGAGCGGAATGGCCGGCGGAACCTCGTCGCGAGCACGCAGGATCGCCAGGTCGGACAGGGGGTCCCTGCCGATGACGTCCGCCGTCATCTCGCGCCCGTCGGCGAACTCGGCCACCGCCCGTGGGGCGTCGCGGACGACGTGGGCGCTGGTGAGCAGGAGTCCGTCGTCGGAGAGCACGCTCGCGCTGCCGGCGCCCTGGAAGCGTCTGGTGCGCACGCTCAGGCTGGCGACGCTCGGGGTGAGCGACGCGGCCACGTGCGTGACGATGCTGGAGTAGGCGTCCAGCGCCACGTCGTCGAGGGCGATCTCGTCGCCGGACTCCTGGTCCGTGCCCATGACTCATTCAAGCCGGAATCGGGGCAAATGCATCCGCCGTTCACTCTCAGCGGAACGCCTCAGACCAATGCGGCGCGGCCCGCCTCGAGTCGAGCAACAGGGACGCGGAAGGGCGAGCACGACACGTAGTCGAGCCCGACCTGGTGGAAGAAGTGGATCGACTCCGGGTCGCCGCCGTGCTCGCCGCAGATGCCGAGCTTCAGGTCCGGACGTGTGCGGCGGCCGTCCTCGGCCGCGATCTGGATCAGTCGGCCGACGCCGTCGACGTCGAGGCTCTCGAACGGCGACACCATGAAGACTCCGCGGTCGAGGTAGACCGCGAAGAACGCCGCCTCGACGTCGTCCCGGGAGAAGCCCCACGTCGTCTGGGTGAGGTCGTTGGTGCCGAAGGAGAAGAACTCGGCCGCCTCGGCCACCCGGGTCGCGGTGAGGGCCGCACGCGGCAGCTCGATCATCGTGCCGATCGGGATCGACTGCTGCACGCCGGTGCTCTCGGCGACGTCGCGGAGGATCTTGTCGCTCTCGTCCCGGATCAGGAAGAGCTCCATCACCGACCCGACGAGCGGGATCATGATCTCGACCCGGGGGTCGGCTCCTTGGGCTCTGAGCTGCGCCGACGCCTCCGCGATCGCCTGGATCTGCAGAGCGAACAATCCAGGCACCGCCAGGCCGAGCCGCACGCCGCGCAACCCGAGCATCGGGTTGACCTCGTGCAGCCGCTCGACCGCCGCCAGCAGCAGCTCGTCCTTCGGGTCCACGTCGCCGGACGCCTGGGCCAGTGCAACCTTGACCATCAGATCGGCCCGGTCGGGCAGGAACTCGTGCAGCGGTGGATCGAGCAGCCGGATGGTGACCGGCAGTCCGTCCATCGCGGTGAGCAGCTCGATGAAGTCCTGTCGCTGCAGGGGAAGCAGCTTGTCGATCGCCGTCTGCCGCTCAGTGGCGTCGTTGGCCAAGATGACGTGCTCGATCAGCTCGCGGCGGTCGCCGAGGAACATGTGCTCGGTGCGGCACAGGCCGATGCCTTCGGCGCCGAGCTCGCGAGCGCGTGTGGCGTCCTCGCCGTTGTCGGCGTTGGCGCGCACCCGGAGCCGGCGGGCGGAGTCGGCGTGCCTGAGCAGGCGGTCCACCGCCCGCACGAGGTCACCGGTCGAGTCGTCGACGTCGCGCAGGGCTTCGTCGAGCCCGTGCTCCAGGTAGGCGGTCACGGGCGAGAGCACGACGTCGACGGATCCGGCGAACAGCTCACCCGTGGTGCCGTCGACGCTCAGCATGTCGCCCTCGGCGATCGTCCGGTCGCCGATCCGGGCGGTCCGGGACTCCAGATCGACATCGAGGGCCTCGAGTCCGCAGACGCACGTGGTGCCCATCCCCCGGGCGACCACCGCGGCATGGCTGGTCTTGCCGCCCCGAGCGGTGACGATTCCCTCGGCGGCGATCATGCCCTCCAGATCGTCCGGATTGGTCTCCTTGCGCACGAGGATGACGGCCCGGCCCTCCGCGGCAGCCGCCACGGCGGCGGCCGAGTCGAAGGCGGCCTCCCCCACCGCGGCGCCGGGCGACGCGGCCATGCCGACACCCAGCAGGGTGCGCTCGGACGTGGCGTCGAACTGCGGGAACATCAGCTGTGCCAGCTGTGCTCCGTCGACCCGCGTCAGGGCCTCGTTCATGGTGATCAGCCCCTCGTCCACCAGCTGGGTGGCGATCCGGAAGGCCGCCGCTGCGGTTCGCTTGCCGACGCGGGTCTGAAGCATCCAGAGCTTGCTGCGCTCGATCGTGAACTCGATGTCACACAGGTCGCGGTAGTGGTTCTCCAGGCGCCGCATCACCTTCCGGAGCTGGTCGTACGAATGCGGATCCAGCTCGCGCAGGTCGGCCAGGCTCAACGTGTTGCGGATCCCGGCGACGACGTCCTCCCCCTGGGCGTTGACCAGATAGTCGCCGTACGCGCCGGTCTGGCCGGTCGCAGGGTCGCGGGTGAAGGCCACACCGGTGCCGCTGGTCTCACCGAGGTTGCCGAACACCATCGTGCAGATGTTGACCGCGGTGCCGAGGTCGTCCGGGATCCGTTCACGGCGCCGGTACAGGCGTGCCCGATCGGTGTTCCAGGAGTCGAACACCGCGCGAACGGCCTGGTCGAGCTGGTCGCGCGGGTGCTGCGGGAACTCCTGCCCAGTGTGCTCGGCGATGAGCTCCTTGAACGTCACGACCAGGGCTGCGAGGTCGTCTTCCTCGAGCTCGACATCGGTGGCCACGCCCTTCGTCTGCTTGGCGGCGTCGAGCGCCGCGGAGAACACCTCTCCGTCGATGCCGAGCACCGTCTTGCCGAACATCTGCAACAGCCGCCGGTAGCTGTCCCAGGCGAACCGCGCATCGCCGCTGACCTCGGCCAGGCCCTTGACGCTCTCGTCGTTGAGGCCCACGTTGAGCACCGTCTCCATCATCCCCGGCATCGAGTGCATGGCGCCGGACCGGACGCTCACCAGCAGCGGGTCGTGGCGGTCGCCGAGATCGCGACCGAGCTGCTCCTCGAGCCTGCGCATCGCCATCGTGACCTGGACGCGCAGCTCACTCGGCTCGCTCCCGGCGGCGAGGTAGCTGCGGCAGGCCTCTGTCGTGATCGTGAATCCGGGTGGGACCGGCAGCCCCAGGTTCGTCATCTCGGCGAGGTTGGCACCCTTACCGCCCAGCAGTGCCTTCTGGTCCTTGCTGCCCTCCGCGAACCCGTACACGAACTGGGTCATCGCCACGCCCTTCGATACGCTGCAGGATCAGCCGAGAATAGCGCGGACCTCGGTCGCTCCCGTGGCCGTCAGGCACCGGTGGACGAGATCGGCGTCCGTGGCCCGGTCGATCTGGCGCACCGCGTGCTTGACCGCCGCAACAGCGGACGGAGCCACGCTCAGCTCCCGAACGCCGAGCGCGACCAACAGAGGCGTTGCCCTCTCGTCTGCGGCCAGCTCGCCGCAGACCGCGACGAGGCACCTTCCGTCGGCAGCCCGGCACACGGACTCGATGAGTTGGAGGATCGCCGGATCAAGGGCATCGCCGAGCGCAGCGACCGCGGCGTTGCCCCGCTCGGCGGCCAAGGCGTACTGGGTCAGGTCGTTCGTGCCGATGCTGAAGAAGTCGACGTGGGGTGCGAAGACGCGCGCCTTGAGGGCTGCGGCCGGTACCTCGACCATGATCCCCACCTGGAGATCTGCCGGACGCCCAAGGCCGACATCCTTGATCGCCTCGTCGAGGCGATGTTGCACCAGCACGAGCTCGTCCAACGTGCTCACCATCGGGAACATCACGCTCACGGGAGTCTCGTGCGCCACGGTGACGATCGCACGGAGCTGGTCGTGGAGGAGCTCGCCCTGGGCGAGCGCGAGCCTGATTCCTCGCATGCCGAGGAACGGGTTGGCCTCCGGAGGCTGAGATGCGTACGGAAGGGGCTTGTCCCCGCCGACGTCGAGGGTGCGCAGGGTCAGGCGGCATCCGCCGAGTGCGTCGGCCAGGGACCGGTACACCTCGACCTGTTCGTCCGCGGTGGGTGCTGTCGTCCCGACCCAGGTAGAGGAACTCGGTACGCACCAGCCCGGCGAGCTCTGCACCATGGCTGGCCGCCGCGTGCGCATCGTCAACCGACCCGAGATTTGCGCCGACGAGGATCTCGATCCCGTCCGACGTCACTGCCGGTGCGGACGCTCCAGCGATCGCGATCGCGGCTTTCGCCCGAGCCTCGTCATCGGCGGCTCGGAGCCCGCGAAGCGTCTCGTCGTCGGGGTCGATGATGAACCGACCGGCGGAGCCGTCGACCGCGACCGTCGTGCCCGGTGCGACGCTGAGCGCCGCTGGCCCGGCGCCGACCACCGCCGGAATGCCGCGGGACCTCGCCAGGATCGCGCTGTGACTCGTCGGGCTCGCCGAGGCGAGCACCAGACCGCTCACTCGCGAGATGTCCAGGTCGGCCACTTGGGCCGGCACCAGGTCGTCGGCAATCAGAACACCTTCACCCTCGACCCGCGGCGTCGGTGCCCCGGCGAGCGATCGCGCCACCTGTTGCCCGACCGCATGCACGTCGAAGGCGCGAGACCTGAGGTAGTCATCGGGGACGCTGGCGAACTCGGACTCGACGTCGGCGATGGCGTCCATCCACGCACGGGTCGCCGCGACGCCCGATCCGATGCGGGATCGCACCGCGTCGAGCAGATCGGTGTCGTCGATGAGCATGAGGTGGGCATCGAAGATCCTGGCTTCGCCTTCACCACCGTCGCGTGCAGCCTTGGCGCGGATCCGTTGGATGTCCCGACGCACATCGGCGATGGCCGCGCGGACGCGTCGCCACTCGATCTCGTGCCCTTGTGGCGCTTCGTCGGGAATCTCGACGTCCGCCGCGCGCATCAAGAGGGCTGGGCCGATCGCGACGCCGGGCGAGGCCGGCAGCGCCGCCCCGTCCGCGGAATCTGCAGCCACGATGTCGGTCTCCGACGACGAGACGACTTCCTGCTCGTCGAAGCGCCGATGGGCCAGCGCGACGATGTGATCGAGAGCTTCCCGGGCCTGGCTGCCGGTCGCGGTCAGCTCGACCCGATGACCGCACAGCGCGCCCAACGTGGCGACCCTCGAGAGGCTGGTGGCCGGAACCGGCCCCGTACCGGTGTCGAGATTGCGGAGCTCGATCCTGGCGTCGAACAGACGCGCCTCCTGGACGAGGCGGGCCGCCGGTCGCGCGTGCAGTCCGTGTGCGTTGGCGATCTTCACGACCACCGACGGGGAGGTCGCGGCGGCGAGCGCCGTGTCCTGCTCGATGCGGTCTCCAACCCCGTCGTCGCCCATGGACGACGGGATCGGGGTGTTCACGTGCGACTGCTTGGCAGCCAGCGAACCGACGGCCTCCGCGGCCACCTCGCCGGGAGTCGCTCCGCCGGCGGCGGACACCGCCGCGACCACCAGCCCCTCGACCAGCGGCGCCGGGCACAGCACCACGCGCTCGCGGACGCTGGGGTCGATCATGTCGAGCGCCATCTCGGCCGACAGCACGGCGCTCCCGAGATCCATCAGCACGACCACGCCTTCTCCGTCGTCGGCGGTCTGGATGGCTTCGACGATGGCCGTGGCGTCGGTGCCGAACGTCGTCGGGTCCAGTCCGGCAGCCACGGCGATCCGCACCTGGGATCCGTGCAGCATCTCCGATGCCAGCGCCACGGCCGAGTCGGCCAGCGCGCGGCTGTGGGACACCACGACCAGTCCGGTCACGAAGGTCCTCCGCCGGCCAGGACCCGTGCCGTCGTCACCAGCAATGCGGCTGACGTCGCACCCGGATCCTGATGTCCCACGCTGCGCTCGCCGAGGTAGGACGCCCGGCCCTTGCGCGCCAGCATGGGGATCGTCGCGTCGCGTCCCGCCTCTGCCGCATCGGCGGCTCGGTCGAGGGCGTCGGGCAGGCTCACTCCCTCGGCGATCGCTTCGTCGAGGGCGTCACAAGCCGGAGCCAGCGCGTCGTACATCGTCTTGTCACCGCTCTGCGCCCGGCCGCGCGCGACGACACCCTCGAGTCCGGCCCGCAGTGCTGCAGCGAACTGCGACGGCTCCATCGTGTCCGCGTCGCCGGCGCTGCCGGACATCCGGAGGAACAAGGTGCCGTAGAGCGGTCCGCTGGCGCCGCCAACGGTGCTGACGAGCGTCATCCCCGTGGTCTTGAGAAGCTCGCCGGGAGTCGCGGTGTCCAGCCCGTCGAGGGCCGCGACGACGGCGACGAGCCCACGGTCGAGATTGGCTCCGTGGTCGGCGTCGCCGATCGCCGCGTCGAGCTGCGTCAGGAGCTCACGATGGTCCGCGATTTCCTGCGCGAACGTCACGAGCCAGGCCCTCACCGCTGTCGCGTCGATCACCGTCGTCACCGCCTCAACCTTCATGTCGTCACGCACCCCACCGCAGGGCAGGTGTCTTGACCGGAGCGTCCCACAGCCTGAGCAGGTCGTCATCCAGCTTGAGCAACGTGACGGAGCACCCAGCCATGTCGAGGCTCGTGATGTAGTTCCCGACGAGAGAGCGGGACACGGGGATTCCGGCCTTTGACAGGAGCCGGTCGACCTCGTGGTACATCAGGTAGAGCTCGATGAGCGGCGTGCCGCCCATGCCGTTGACGAAGGCGAGCACGCCGTCCGTGCCGAACTCCAGGTCGCTCAGGATCGGCTCCACCAGCATCTCGGCGATCTCGGCGGCCGAAGCGATCGGCACCCGCTGACGGCCGGGTTCACCATGGATCCCGATCCCGAGCTCGATCTGGTCCTCGGGCAGGTCGAAGGTCGGCTCGCCGGCAGCGGGCACGGTGCACGACGTCAAGGCCATGCCCATGCTGCGTCCGGCCGAGTTCACCGTGCGCGCCACGTCGGCGACCTCAGCGAGGCTCCGTCCCTGCTCGGCGGCCGCGCCGGCGAGCTTCTCGACCAGAACGGTGACACCGACGCCTCGACGGCCCACGGTGTACGTGCTGTCCTGCACGGCGACGTCGTCGTCGGTCACGACCGGGACGACCTCGATGCCGCTCGTCGCCGCGGCCATCTCTGCAGCCATCTCGAAGTTCATCACGTCGCCGGTGTAGTTCTTGACGATGTGCAGCACTCCGGCGCCGCCGTCGACGCCGTTCGTGGCGGCCACGATCTGGTCGGGCACGGGCGAGGTGAAGACCTCGCCGCAACAGGCGGCGTCCAGCATTCCTTCGCCCACGAAGCCACCGTGCAGGGGCTCGTGCCCGGAACCGCCGCCCGAGACCAGACCGACCTTTCCCGGCCTGGGCGGGTCACCGCGGAAGATGACTTTGCTTTCGTGGTCGACCCGGAGCTCGGGATGGGCGGCCTCGACGCCGAGCAATGACTCGGAGAGGACGTCGGCTGGTGCGTTGATGAGCTTCTTCATGGCGGCGGTTCCTTCGTCTGTGTGGTGTGGTTGGGGGTTGTCACACGCGGGTGGCGGGATCGTTGGCCGGCACGGGCAGCTCGACGGGGTCGACGCCCTTGACCAGCGCGGTGTAGGCGAGTGCCGCGACGATGCCGGCCAGGAGCTCGGCAGCGAGGTAGACAGGCAGCTGCTCCCACTGAACCGTTCCGCCGGCGATCTGCTGGACGAGCATCGGGCCGGTGGTGCGCGCCGGGTTGATGGACGCACCGGTGGTCGGCGCGACCGGGATGATGGCAGCGAAGACGACGAGACCGATGGCCAGCCCGGCGAATCCCGCAGGGGCCTTGTGGTGGATGACTCCGAAGATCGTGAACACCAGGATGAACGTCCCGACGAACTCCGCCGAGAACGCTTGCGCCACGCTCACAGTATCGGCGTAGGTGGCGACTCCCAGGCCGACGTCACTGGCCTTCTGCCCGAGCACGGCGATGATTGCACCGGCGCCGATGACGGCTCCGACGAGCTGCGCGCCGAGATACGCCGGGACGTCCCTCCACGGAAACTTCCCGGTGACGGCGAGTCCGACGGTGACCGCGGGATTGATGTGGTTGCCACCGATGTGGCCGAGTGCGTAGACGGTGGCGATGACGATCGTGCCGAACGCCAGCGAGATCATCCCGAGATCGGCCATCGTGAAGGGCGCGTCGCCGTTGACGATGAGCGTGGCGGGTACCGAGCCGACACCGACGAAGACCAGGAAGGCGGTTCCGATGGCCTCGGCGGCGAGCTTCTGTGGGGTGGACGGTGCGTTCATTGAACTCTCCTGAGTGTCTGTCACGGTCGCCCTGCGAGTCCCACATGGTGCCGTGCAAGTCATGGAACATCATTCGATAATGTCGAATGATGTTCGGACCATACGCTAGTGTGACGCAGAGCACAAGACCCCGACCGAGACTTCCTGGCGTCCCCGAAGAGCTCAGAAGCAGATTCCGAGAGGTGGCCCGATGATTCAGTCAGTCGATCGAGCCATGCGGATTCTCGCCGTCCTGCAGGGGGATCATCGCCTCAGCCTGGGAGAGGTCGCGCAGCGACTGGGTCTTCCGCCGTCGACGGTGCATGGCATCGTCAGGACGCTACTCGCCCATCGCCTGGTGATCCAGGAGCACGACTCCGGTCAGTACCGTCTCGGCCCGGCGGTCCTCACCATGGGCAACGTCTATCTCGACACCCTCGAGCTGCGTTCCCACGTCGTCCCCTGGGCCGAGGACCTCGCGCGCCGCAGCGGCCTGGCTGTCCGCACTGCGGTGATGCTCGTCGAGGATGTCGTCGTCGTTCATCACGAGCCGCGGCCCGACGGTTCCCGTCAGATGCCCGAGGTCGGCATCGTGATCCCGGCCCACGCGTCCGCCCTCGGCAAGGCGATCCTCGCCTTCGACGACGAGCTGGTCGACGAGCTGCTCGACGACGGTGGAACCCTGCGGAGCATGACCGGGGAGACGACGACCGATCCCTCGAAGCTGCGCCGACAGCTGGAGGAGACCCGCACCAGCGGCATCGCGCAGGAGATCGAAGAGGCTGTTCTCGGAGAGTGCGGCATCGCAGCCGTGCTCAGCGACCGGCTCGGTGGAGCCGTAGGCGCCATCGGCCTGGTCGCGTCCAACGACGAGTGGCCGATCGATCCAGCCGTGGTGACATCTCTGCGGACTGCCGCACGCTCGGTGTCCCGTGAGCTCGGAGCCACCTCCTGGCCGCCACAAGGGCGTGCTCCCAAGGCTTCGGAGATGGGAACCCGTCGCCGGCGCGCCAGGCCCGCCTGACATCACGCCGTACCCGCTCTCACGGCGTACCAGCGGCTAACGTGGCTCCGACCCACTGGTCGGTCGAACGAGGAGGACGATGAGCGACTTCACCGGACGGACCGTTGTCGTCACCGGCGCGGGCGGCGCCCTGGGCGCCGGACTGGCCTCCGCGTTCACCGACGCCGGGGCCGACGTGGTCGGTGTCGACCGGGCCGCGCCCGACGAGCGTGCCCTCGTCGCCGGCGTGCGATACGAGACCGTCGACCTCACCGACGATGCCCACGTCGCGGCCCTGCTGGACGGTATCGGAACGCCGTGGGCGGTGGTGAACACCGTCGGCGGATTTGCTCCGCGCTCACCGCTGTCCGAGCTCGATCCCGAGGACCTGGAGAAGCAGCTCCACTTGAACCTGATGACCGCCGCGGTCGTCACCAAGCACGCGCTGCGGGTGATGAAGCCGCTCGGTGAAGGACGTGTCGTGCTCACCTCGAGCAAGGCGGCAACCGCCACCAGCACCAACGGCTTCGCGTACTCGGTGAGCAAGCTCGCCGTGCTGCACCTGGTGCGCATGGCGGCCGAGGAGGTCGCCGGCACCGGCATCACCGTCAACGGCGTCGTGCCCTCGATCATCGACACCCCGGCCAACCGTGCCTCCATGCCCGACGCCGACCACGACCGCTGGCCGAAGGTCGCCGACATCGCGCGCACGTACCTCTTCCTCGCGGCCCCGACCTCTCAGCTCGTCAACGGCGCCGCCCTGCCGGTCTAGGGACGTCGGCCGGCACGACGCGTGGCAAGGTGACGTAGATCTCGCCACCCACTCTCGTCTGCCCGTTGCGCAACCCCGCGACGCGGGTCTACGTTTCTTGCAACCGTTGCAAGAAAGTGAGCTGCCGTGTACGTCGACACCGTGGTCGAAGCGCTCGCGTCCCTTCCGGCGCGGGTCGGGCGCTGAGATGCGGTCATCGCGCGATGAGTCCCTGGGCGACCGTCTCGGTGGCCACGCGGAGCAAGTGGCTGAGCTCCTCCGTCGAGCGGTGCAGCGAGTCCGGGCGCCAGCCCAGGCTGATCACGCCGTTCCAGGCAGCCCACAGCACCGTCGCGACGTCCTCGGGGACGACCGGACGGATCTCGCCGGACTCGATGCCCCGCCGCAGCGCCTCGACCATCCGTCGGTTCTGCTGATCAACCGACGCGGCCAGCCGCTCGGCGAGGTCGCGCCCGGCGGCATACCGGCCGGGATCGGCCGGGAAGGCGAGCATCCGGAAGTACTCCGGGTTCGCGATGTAGAACGCCAGGTACTCCTCGGCAGCCGCGTACAGCTGCTCGACCGGGCTGCGGTCGTCGGTGTACGCCAGGTCCATGAACTCGCGGTCGGTCTCCATCGCCCGCTCGGCGACCGCGGCGTGCAGGCCGGCTTTCGATCCGAACTGGTTGTAGATCGAGCCGACGGCGACACCTGCCTCGGTCGCGATCTCCTCCAACGTGACCTCAGTGACGGGTCGGCTGCTGAACAGCCGCTCGGCCGCGTGCAGCAGCGCCTCGACCGTGCGTTCAGCCCGTGGATCCATCGGCATCCCGTTCCGACAACGATTGCAAGACGTGCGTGTGGCCGTCACGGTACCGCGCTCGCCCGCGTCGCGAGGAGGGTGGCATGACGGACTGGGGCACGATCCACCACACGTTCGTCGAGGCCTTCCGCGCGGGATGGGACCGGCCGCACCCCCACGCCTGGGACGAGTTCCTGGACGACCAGACGATCTTCGTCCAGCCGATGCTGCGAGACGGCGCCGGGCGGGAGTTCTGGTGGGAGGAGACCGTTCGCACCCTTGGACTGATGCCTGACCTGCGGGCCGATGTCCTGAACTGGTCCGGAACCGGCGAGCACCTCTTCATCCACATCCGGTTCACGGCGACCCTCGGCGGCAAGCCCATCACGTGGGAGGCCGTCGATGCGCTGCGCCTGTCCGACGCCGGCGTGCTGCTTCGCCGCGAGTCGTTCTTCGACTCGCTCCCGGTCGCGGCCACGCTGGTCAGCCGCCCACGGAGCTGGTGGGCGTGGTGGCGGTCGGGAATCGGACCCCTCATGGGTCGACGCCGCTTCCTCCGGCGACCCGCACTCCCCGACGCTTCCCTCACCGCCACAACCGCAGGAGGTACCTGATGCCCACCCAGTCCCCGACCCTTCTCGAGCGCGCCACCGCGTTCGTCGCCGAGGCCGAACGCATGACCAACGAACGAGACATCGACGGGATCCGGACGGTCTTCGCGCCGGACGGGCACCAGACCGCGACCATCGACGGGTTGGTGATCGATGCGCAGGGGCTCGACGAGATCCACGACGGTTGGGGCGCCATGTGCCGGTTCATGGCCGCCCGGAACATGATCGTCGCCAAGACGCTGGTCACCGCCGACGAGCACACCATCGTCAACGAGTGGACCGGCACCGTGGCCGGGCGACCGAATGCGCGCGGCATCGAGGTCTGGCAGCTGGACGAGGACGGTCGCGTCCGTGACCAGCGGCTCTATGGATTCCTCGACGCGCGGCCCGAGGCGAGCCCGGTGTCGAACCTGCGGATGCTCGCCGCCCACCCGCTGACCGCCCTGGCGTTCGCCCGCACCCGGCGCAGCCGCCGATGAGCATCCTGGTCGCCGTCGTCGCGGTCTTCTTCGCCGGCATGGGCGCCGCGGCGCTGGTGCGCCCTGCCGTCATCTGGGCGCCATTCGGCGTCGCACCGACCACTCCCGCGGCGCGCAACGAGGTCCGGGCCGTGTACGGCGGCTTCGGCATCGCGCTCGCGATTTTGCTGGTGGTGGCGGACAAGGCATCGGCCGGATTCCGGGACGGGGCCCTGGTGGCGACCGCCGTGGCGTTGGCGGGGATGGCGGGCGGACGCATCGTCGGCTTCGCCGTGGAACCGCGGGGCGTGGGTCGGTTCACGGTGCTGTTCGGCGTCATCGAGGTCGTGCTCGCGCTCGCCCTCGTCCAGTCGGCTCTGCCGGTCTAGCTCCGTAGCGCGGGGGCGACCCAACGTCGCAGGTAGGCGCGCAGCTCCTCGCCGGTCCGCTCCGGCTCTCCAGGATCCAGGAAGAACGTCTGCAGCAGGCGGAGCAGGTGTTCGACGAGCTCGAGGCGCTCGTTCTCTGCAAGACCGACCACGGACCAGTCGATCCCGAAACCGGCGAGCAGCTTGTCGCCGAGGGCGATCGAGGACGGCGCGGTCAGGCCGGCGATGGTTTTACTGATCCGCCCAGGTGCGACGAGCCGGTTCAGCACGGGGTCGTCGCGCAGGTTCTCGTACACGTACGCGACCACCTCGACCACGGCCTCGGCCGCGTCACCGGAACGGTCGGCCAGATGCTCGACCACGTGCTCGACCAGATCGGACTCGAGCTCGACGACGGCGTCCATCGCCGCGCCGTCGAGCAGGTCCTCCGTGGTCGGGAAGTAGCGGTAGACGGTCTGCCGGGTGACGCCGAGGACGTCGGCGATCTCGGAGGTGCTCGTCGTGCCGGCGGCGGTCAGGCGGGCACGCGTGGCGGAGATGATCCGGGCGCGCGCCTCGACGGCATCCGCCGGCGGTCGACCGCCCCAGCCGTGTGACCTCATCCGGACCTCCTTGCCATTGCCTCGGTTGACCACCATACACTTTCATGATTCTGTTCATCCAATATCGCACATGTGTATGCCCGCGTCCGATCGTGCTCGAGGAGCCCCATGACCGCCGACATCCTGCCCCCGGACTTCGACCTCACCGACCCTGACGTGAACCTGCGCGCCGTCCCGCACGATGAGCTCGCCGCGCTGCGGAAGGCATCGCCGATTCACTGGGTCGAGCAGACGGAGCCGGCACGAGCCGGGATGTCGACGGACTCCGGCACCGGATACTGGGCAGTGACGAAGCACGCCGACGTCGCTGCCGTGTCCAAGAACAGCAAGGTCTTCTCCAGCCGCGAGAACGGCGTGATCATCCGCCTTCCGGAAACGGCGTCCCGCGAGTCGGTGGAGATGACCCAGGTCGTGATCATCAACCAGGATGCGCCCGAACACACCCAGCTGCGTCAGATCATCAGTCGCGGGTTCACTCCCCGCGCGATCGGCGCCCTCGAGGAAGTGCTGGAGGTGCAGGCCCGGCGCATCGTCCGCGACGCCGTCGCCACCGGAGGCGGCAACTTCGTCGACCAGGTCGCCTCGCAGTTCCCCCTCGAGGTCATCGGTGACATGCTGGGCATTCCGGCCGAGGACCGCCAGAAGATCTTCGACTGGACCAACCAGATGACCGGCGCCGACGACGCCGACCTCGCTCGTGCCGACAACGACCCCGAAGCGGCTGCAACCGAGGTGCTGATGTACTCGATGGGGCTGGCGGCGGACCGCAAGGCCAACCCGCGCGACGACATCGTCACCAAGCTGGTGCAAGCCGACAAGGACGGTCGGGGCCTGACCGACGACGAGTTCGGCTACTTCGTGATCGCGCTGGCCGTCGCCGGCAACGAGACCACCAGGAACGCAACCACGCACGGGATGAACGCCTTCTTCGACCACCCTGCCCAGTGGGAGCTGTGGAAGCGCGAGCGGCCGGAGACGATGGTCGACGAAGTGATCCGCTGGGCGACTCCCGTCACCTCGTTCCAGCGGACCGCCCTGGAAGACGTCGAGCTGGGCGGTGTGCAGATCAAGGCCGGACAGCGTGTGGGCCTCTTCTACGCGAGCGCCAACCACGACGAGGACGTGTTCGACGATCCCTGGACCTTCGACATCACCCGCGACCCGAACCCGCATCTCGCCTTCGGCGGCCACGGCGCGCACTACTGCATCGGCGCCAACCTCGCCCGCACGGAGATCAGGCTGATCTTCGAAGCCCTGGCCGACATGGCTCCCGACGTCCAGCGCACCGGCGAGCCGGCACGGCTTCGGTCCGGGTGGCTGAACGGCATCAAGGAACTGCCCGTCTCGTACGGCGGCTGAGCCGCGCCCTAGGCTCTCCCCCATGAGTCTGGACGGCTGGATCCTGGGCGAGCACACCGCGAACGGCGTCACCCACCCGACGTATCGCAAGGGCGAGGGGCCCGGCGTCGTCGTGATCCACGAGATCCCCGGCATCACTCCACCGGTGATCCGTTTCGCCGACGAGGTCGTCGACCAGGGGCACACCGTGGTCATGCCGCACCTGTTCGGCACCCCGGGCGCGAAGATGGGCGCGGCCTCGATGGCCCGGGCCGCCGCGCAGATCTGCGTGAGCCGGGAGTTCCTCCGGATGGCCAAGGGCACCACGACGCCGGTCGCGGTCTGGCTGCGCTCGCTGGCCACGGAGCTGCACACCGAGCTCGGTGGTCCGGGCGTCGGGGCAGTCGGCATGTGCTTCACCGGCGGCTACGCGCTCGCCATGCTGGCCGACGCTCCGATCGCCGCGCCGGTGCTCGCCCAGCCGTCGGCGCCTTTCGCCGTCTCACCGGGCCGCAGCCGCGACCTCGGCCTCAGCCCGGCCGACCTCGCCTCAGTCAAGGAGAAGGTCAGTGCCGGATGCCAAGTCCTGGGCCTGCGATACAAGAACGACGTCGCCGTCGGCAGCAGGTTCGACACGCTGCGACGAGAGCTCGGCGACAACTTCATCGCCGTGGAGTTCCCCGGCATCAAGCACGCCACGCTCACGGTGAACCGGCAGCAGGAGGCCGTCGACCGGGTCCTCGCGTTCTTCAAGGAGAAGCTCCAGCCGGCCTGACGACTTCCGATCAGCGGCCAGCCGGCTCGCGAACCCATCCAGCAGGCCGCCACGTTGCTCAGCACCTCGACGCCGGTTCCACGAAATTCAGAGGCCCTCCCGGATGTCTCCGGAAGGGCCTCTGACCTGTGCCTCTGTGGTAGCGGGGGCAGGATTTGAACCTGCGACCTCTGGGTTATGAGCCCAGCGAGCTACCGAACTGCTCCACCCCGCGTTGCTCGGACCACTTTACGGGAGCGACCCCACGCCACTCAACTCGGGTCCTTGGCCTCGGTCAGGCGTTCTCGCAGTCCATGCGCCAGGCCGGTGATCGTGGCCGCGTCGAACAGCCCGCCCCCGTATCTGGCCAGCCACTTGCGGCGCACCGGGCCGATGCGCACCCGGGAATGGACGCGCGTGCGGTGGCCCAGGTCGGTCAGGACGAGAGCCCACGTGAAGCTGACCCTCCCTCGACGGGACGTGTACACGAGGTGCTCGGGCTCGGAGATCTCCGCCACCGTCAGCGTCGCGTCGCGACCGCCCCAGTCGGCGACGGTCTGACCGACCTCGAGTGAAGCGAACCGTGGGTCGAGGCGGCGCGCGGCCCGTCGGGCGGGTGGGATGAAGCGTTCGACGACCCGCGGCAGGTACCAGCCGGCCCGGTCCTTGCCGATCTGCACGAGCCACGGCCACACCGTCGATGGAGACGCATCGACGGTGAACGCGCGGTCCAAGGTGACGTCGGCGTCCACGAGCTCGTCACCGGGCAGCCGACGCACGACTACGGCTCGAGCGCCTGCTGGGCGTCCTTGAGGAGGTCGTTCATCTCGCTGATCTTGCGCTGGTAGGTGGCGAGGTCGCCCTCCTTGAGCGCGTCCTGGGCCTCGTTGTAGCGGTCGGACGCCTCCGCCAGCAGCTCGCTGGGCGTCTGGGCGGCTCCGCCGCCGCCATCGCCGCCGGTCTCTCCACCGGGCTCCTCGTCCGGCGGCGTGCTACCGGGTTCGAGTCCGAGCGCGACGCGCAGTGCCTCGTCGAGCGTCTGGCCGAACCCGACGTCGTCACCGAACGACGCGGCCACGAACTGCAGCACCGGATACGTGCCCTCGGTGGCCGATCGCCGGATGTAGACCGGTTGGACGTAGAGCAGCCCGTCGCCCACCGGCAGCGTGAGCAGGTTGCCGTTCTGCACCTGTGCATCCGATTGGCGGAACTGCAACAGCGCCTGGGTGACGCCCCGGTCGGAGCTGAACTGGTTCGCGATCTGGCTGGGGCCGGGCACCTGGGTCTCACTCGGGAGCTGCAGGATCCGCATCGTGCCGTACCCGTCGGACGTGGCCTCGGAGTTCACCGCCATGAACGACGCCAGATTCTGACGGCTGTTCGGCAGGTAGACGGTGGTGAGTGAGAACTGCGGGACGTCCGGAGCGCCCTCGCCCGGCGTCGTCACCGACAAGTAGTAGGGCGGTTGCAGCGAGTTCTGGGTGCCGGCCGGGTCCTCCGGCACCTTCCAGCGCTCGCCACCCTCGTAGAACGTCTGCGCGTCGGTGACGTGGTACTCGCGCAGCACGTCGCGCTGCACCTTGAACATGTCGACCGGGTAGCGCAGGTGCTCCAGCAGCGGCTTCTCGATGGCGCTCTTGGGCTCGACGGCGTCCGGGAACACCTTCATCCAGGTCTTGAGGACGGGGTCCTTCGTGTCCCACTGGTACAGCTTCACCGAGCCGTCGTAGGCGTCGACGACCGCCTTGACGGAGTTGCGCATGTAGTTGACCTGGTCGGTCGGCAGCGCCGCCTGGGACCGACCCTGGGTCAACGTGTCGTCGGTGGCCGCCCGCAGCGAACGGTGCTCGGAGTACGGATAGGTGTTGCTGGTGGTGTAGGCGTCGACGATCCACACGACCTTGCCGTCGACGACTGCCGGGTAGGTGTCGCCGTCGACGGTGAGCCACGGAGCAACCTTCTTGACGCGGTCGCGCGGGTGCCGGTCGTAGAGGATCCTCGACGCCGAGTTGACCCGGTTCGACAAGATGATGTTCGGCTCGGCGAACTTGAAGGCGTACAGAGCCCTGGTGAAGAGGTTGCCGACCGGAACTCCACCGGTGCCGTCGTAGATGTTCTGGGTGGCATTCGCCGCCGAGTCGTCGCTCGCCGCCTGACCGCCGCGCGGGATGTCGACCTCGATCGCCGTCGATCCCTTGGGCCTCCCGACGATCGAGTACGACGGCGACTGCTCGCCGAAGTAGATGCGCGGGGCCTGTTTCAGCTCGAGCTCACCGGTGGGCGGGATGTCTTTCTCGACCCACACTGGTTCGCCCTGCGGCCCGCGCTGGTTGCCGCGCGCCGCGACGATGCCGTAACCGTGTGTGTAGACGGTGTGGTCGTTCGCCCAGTTGCGCTGAGAGTCCTGCAGGCCGGCCAGGTTCAGCTCACGCGCCGCGATGATGATGTCTTGCGGCTGGCCATCATCGCCGAGCTTGTACCGGTCCACGTCGAGGGTCTGGGGCATCGAGTAATAGCCGCGCACTTGCTGGAGCTGCTCGAACGCCGGAGAGATGAGCGTGGGGTCGAGCAAGCGGGTGCTGACCCGGGACTCCGCCGACTGGGTCAGCTCCGCCGGAGTGAGCGTGGTCTTCGCGGTGTACGACTCCGCCTTGGTGTCGGCGACGCCGAAGGCCTCACGTGTGGCCTCGATGTTCTTCGCGATGTACGGCCCCTCCTTGTCCGGCTCGGACGGCTTGACCTGGAAGGACTGCATCACGAACGGCCAGATGCCGCCGATGAGGATCGAGGTGAGCAGCAGCAGGCCGAGGCCGATCGCCGGCAGCACCCAGGAGCGGATGATCGCCGCCGCGAACAGCAGCAGCGCACACACGATGGCGACGCCGATGAGGATGTTGCGCGCCGGGATGCGGGCGTTGGCGTCGGTGTAGCCGATGCCGTCGAAGAGGGCCGACGATCCGACCGCCAGCCCGAACCGGTCGAGGTAGTAGGAGACCGCCCGGAGCAGCACACCGAGCCCGAGCAGCACCGACAGGTGCGCCTGCGCGGCCCGCGTGAACCTGGGACCACGGCCGGCCAGGCGGATGCCGCCGAACACGTAGCTGATGAACACCACGGCGATCACCGCGACGACGATCATCGAGAACGAGAACGACGTCAGGAACCGCAGCCACGGGTAGTCGAAGACGTAGAAGCCGACGTCCCGGTCGAAGTGCGGATCCTTGGTGCCGAACGCGGTGCTGTTGCTCCACATCTGGAACGTGTCCCAGTGGCTGGCGGCCACGGAGCCCGCGAACGCGGTGAGCACGAGTCCCAGCACGATGAGCACCGGGCGCAGGATGGGGGTGAGCGTCTGGCGGTAGCGGAATGCCGGGTCGTCGCGCCGCATCGGCACGGTGTCGGGACGGAACCGCCACGCGAGGTAGATGTTGCCGACCACGAAAAGGCCGAAGAACAGCCCGAGGACGAGGAACAAGGCCACCCGGGTGAACAGGACGGTGCGGAACACCTCGGTGTAGTCGACCGAGTCGAACCACAGCCGGTCGGTCCAGACGCTCGTGAAGATGGAGCCGAGGAACAGCAGCACCGCGAGCGTGATGAGGGTCGGCACGAGCACGCGTCGCCGGCGATCCACCCCACCGCGAGCGGGCTCGGGGCGGGGTCGGGATGGTCCGAAGATGTCGCTCACGTGGCTCCAGGTGGCAGGGAAGGTGTGACCAGCACTTTATGCCTTACGTCAAAGTCCTGGTCAGGTGACCGAGAAGTCCCGGCACGAGGTCGGGACCTTCGAGCAGTGGGGCGTCGGCCGGCTCGCGGGCGCGGACGGCGCTGTGGCGCTCGCCTGCACGAGTGACGGCGGCGACCAGCCGGACCTCGCGGCGGTCCGGATGCTGCGAGGCGAAGGTCATCAGATCGGCGGGGTCGTCGGGCAGCGCATCCTCCGCCTCGGGCGGGAGCATGACCCGCTCGACCACGGCGATGCAGCCGGCGACGGTGTCGGGCCACTCGATCTCGCCGAGGAGCTCCTCGAGGGCCCGGTCCGGTGGCAGGCCGTCCTGCTCGATGGACGTGAACCCGTCCGGGTGACGCTCGAGCTGTCCGGACAGTTGCTCGGCCAGAGCCGGCTCGTGCTGCACCAGCTGCGCAGTCGGCACGATCGCGTACAGGCGGGGCGGCTGGTCCCACCCGTCGGCCGCGACATGCGACTCGACCTCGAGCGTGACCAGTCGCAGCGGCGTGCTCGGCAACGCGTCCCCTACTGACATTGGGGCACCGTCGCCTGCGGATCTTTCGCCAGCTTCTCGAGGGCGCCGATGGCGGCGTCGAGCGTCGACACCTCGACCAGGCGCATGCCGTGATCGTCACCATCGGCGGCCTCGGCGCAGTTGGCTGCCGGGACGAGAAAGACCTTCGCCCCGTCGTCTGCCGCGCCGGCGATCTTCTGCCGGATGCCGCCGATCGGGCCGACCGTCCCGTCCGGGGCGATCTCGCCGGTGCCGGCCACGACTCGCCCTCCGGTGAGCGAGCCGGGCGTCAGGCGGTCGTAGATGGCAAGGGCGAACATCGCACCCGCGCTCGGGCCGCCGACCTGCTGGCCGACGTTGTTGGTGATCTCGATCGGGAAGTCGAACCGCGAGCGCAGCGCCACCCCGATGCGTGGCAGTCGCTCGTCCTTCGCGTCCGGACGGGTGACGATCTCGACGGTCTTCGTCTCGCCGTCGCGGGTGAAGCCGATCGTCACGGAGTCGCCCGGATCGACGCGGCCGACCGCCTCCACGACGGCCTTCGCCGTGGGGGTGGTCCGCCCGTTCACGGTGCGGATCTCGTCACCTTTGCGCAGCTTTCCGCGGGCGGACCCGTCGGAGTTCACCGCGTCGATGGCCGGCACCTCGGGCACGGTGTAGCCGGCGGCGCGCAGCCCGGCGACGCGTGAGGAGTCCTTGGAGCTGGCGAGCTGGGCCTGGCCTTCCGCCTTCGCGTCCTTGGCCGACTCCCCCTCGCGGTAGATGATCGAGCGTGGCACGACGGCCGTGTCCTGGGTGAGGTATGCCCCCAACGCCGTTCCCAGGGAGACGTTCGTCTCTGCCCGCGTGACCGAGACGGTCGTGAAGTCGAGCGAACCGGTGGTGGGGTAGGTCTTGACGCCCTTGCCGAAGGTGAACATCGGCTTGTCGTCGAAGGTTCCGAGCGTGTCGAACGCCGGGCCGGGACGCATCGTCACGTACGGCACCGGCACGAGGAACGCGACGCATGTCAGCACGATGAACGAGAGCGAGGCGACCACCATGGTGAGGTAGCGCCGGCTCGGCCCCCGGGCGTCGAGCGCGGTGGGATCGGCTTCGGACACAGGCTCAGCCTAGAGACGACCGACAACATCATGGCCTTCGGCGCATACCGAATCCGATGTGCCGGCTCCCCGGCCCGCCTACCGTGAAGGTACCGACCCGGAAGGCAGCACATGAGCACTCTCGACACGACGGTCATGATCGCGATCCACGATGCGCTGCGACGTGACCTCGAGCAGATCACCCGGCGCGCAGCCGATCCCCATGGCAGTCTCGACGCAGCCCTCGGATGGGAGCTGTTCAGCCGCTACCTGGAGATCCACCACCGGGCGGAGGATGACCTGCTCTGGCCGATGCTCCAGCAGGTGCTGGAGGACCGTCCCGACGACCTGGCCCTGGTCGCCGCACTCGAGGACGAGCACGAGCAGATCGATCCGTTGATCACCGAGATCAACGCCGTGCTGCACGGTCAGTCCGACGAGCGGCTCGTCGACGTCGTCGACGCCCTGCACACCGGCCTGCGCGAGCACTTGCGGCACGAGGAGCAAGAGGGATTGCCCTTGATGGGAGCCGTGCTGTCGGAGGAGCAGTGGGCCACGTTCGGGATGAACTCCGGTGCCCGGATCGCTGACGACGCTGCACGCTTCGTCCCGTGGATGGTGACCGCCGCCTCCGACGCCGATCAGCTCGTCGACCGACTGCCTCCGCCGTTGCAGCAGGGCTACCGCGGCGGCTGGGCCGACCAGTACGCAGCACTCAACGTCTGGCCATAAAGCTCAGAAGCCCGAGACGTCGTCACTCGGCGTGGATCCAGGTGCCGTCGCCCGTGGTGTAGGTCTGGTGCTTCCAGACCGGCACCTCGGACTTCAGCTCGTCGATGAGGCGTCGGCCGGCCTCGAACGCCTCGGCACGGTGGGCAGCGGATGCCGCGACGACGACGGCGAGGTCGCCCACGGCCAGATCGCCCACCCGGTGTACCGCCGCCAGAGCCACGATGTCGCACTCGTCGGCGATGCGGGTCGCGACATCGGTCAGTCGGTCGACCGCGGTGGGATGGGAGCTGTAGGACAGCTGTTCGACCGCGCGATCCTCGTCGACCTCGCGCACGGTGCCGGCGAACAGCGCGATGCCGCCGGCCGCGGGATCGCGAACCGCGTCGAACACCTCGTCCAGGCTCAGCGGGGTGTCGCGGATGTCGAGCAACCGCAGCTGACCGCTCGGGGATGGGGGCACCCGAACATCGTAGGCAGGGGATGCTGGGAAGGCTGGGTAGTCTTGCGGCATGGCCGACCAGGACGATCCGAACCGCGACGACGAGCCGGATCCGACGCCTCAGAACCCCTTCGCCGGCACGCCGATGGAGGGTCTGTTCGCTGCTTTCGGCGGCGCCGGCGGCCAGACGCCCGACCTCGGCGCACTGTTCGGGCAGATGCAGCAGATGTTCCGTCCCCATGATGGCCCGGTCGACTTCGCCATGGCCAAGGACGTCGCGCGGCACGCTCTCGCGGCGTCCGGTCCCGACCCGTCACCCCACGCCGGCCAGACCGGAGCGGTCGACGACGCCGTTCGGCTGGCCGAGTCGTGGCTCGACCGGGTCACGGACGTTCCCGCCGGTGCCACCTCGGCCGTGGCCTGGAGCCGCGCCGAGTGGGTCGAGGCGACCGCGCCCACGTGGGAGACGCTGGTGCTGCCGATCGCCGAGCACGTCGTCGGCGCGATGGGTGAGGCCGTCCCCGAGGAGGCGAAGGCCATGGCCGGGCCGCTCATCGGCATCCTGAGCCAAGCGGGCGGCGCGATGTTCGGCCAGCAGATCGGTCAGGCCCTCGCTGGGTTGGCCGGCGAGGTCGTCTCGTCCACCGACATCGGGCTGCCCCTCGGCCCCGAGCGCACCGCGGCCGTCCTCCCCCACAACGTCGAGGCTTTCGGCGAAGGTCTCGAACACTCCGATGCTGACGTCCTGCTCTACGTGGTGCTGCGCGAGTGTGCCCACCACCGGCTGTTCCACCACGCCAGCTGGCTTCGAGGCGCCCTCGTCGGCGCCATCGAGGAGTTCGGCCGCGGCACCCGCATCGACCTGTCGTCCATCGAGTCCACGATGCAGGGCCTCGACCCGTCACGCCCGGAGGAGATCGCCGAAGCCATGCAGGGCGGCCTGTTCGAGCCCGAGCGCACGCCGGAGCAGGAGCACGCGATCAACCGCCTCGAGACACTGCTCGCGTTCGTCGAGGGCTGGGTCGACGAGGTGGTCGACCAGGCCACCCGCGAGACGATGCCCGCCGCCGCGGCCCTGGCCGAGGCGATGCGGCGCCGCCGGGCCGCCGGGGGTCCGGCCGAGCAGACGTTCGCCTCGCTCGTCGGGCTCGAGCTCCGGCCGCGCCGGATGCGCGACGCCACCACGCTCTGGGCGGCTCTGCGCGACCGCAAGGGTCCGGAGGCGCGCGACGCCGTCTGGAAGCACCCCGACATGATGCCCACGGCCGCCGACCTCGACGACCCGCTCGGCTTCGCCCACGACGAGGACGCCGCGATGACCGACGAGGACTTCGACGCCGCGATCGGCCAGCTGCTCGACGGCGGCGACGAGGCTGCCCCCGGTGGGGATTCCGGGTCACGAGCGGAGGACAGCACGGAAGAGTGAGCATCCACAGCGACGCCCGCGCGGTGCTCGATGCGTGGGACGCGCCGGACGGCTCACAAGACAAGCTACGCGCGGCGTACATCAACCACCTGGATTCTCATCCGGACGCGACGCTGCGCGACTGCCACCCGGACCACCTCACCGCGAGCGCGCTCGTCGTGTCGCACGACCATCGCAGCGCGGTGCTGACGCTGCACGCCATCCTGGGTCGCTGGCTCCAGACGGGCGGCCACTGCGAGCCCGATGACATCACGCTGGCTGACGCCGCGCTCCGGGAGGCCCGCGAGGAGACCGGCATCGATGGCCTCGCGATCGATCCGGTGCCACTGCGGTTGTCGCGGCATGAGGTGCCGTGCGGCCCGGTGCGGCCGTCGCACCATCTGGACGTGCAGTTCGTGGCCGTGGCCACGGCCGGTGCCGAACCGATGATGAGCCCGGAATCGCTCGACCTCAGGTGGTTCGCCCTCGACGACCCGCCCGAGAACACCGATCAGAGCGTGCGCGACCTCATCGCTGCTGCCAGCTCACGCCTTCGAGAAACGCCTTCGCCCTGACGGTGTGCGGATACGGGTCGACCAGGGCCCAGAACCGGGCGCTGTGGTTGGGCTCGATGAGGTGGGCCAGCTCGTGCAGGAGGACGTAGTCGACCACCCACTCCGGCATCCCCTTGAGCCGGTGCGAGAGCCGGATGGATGCGTCGCTGGACGAGCAGGAGCCCCAGCGGGTGTTCTGGTTGGTGACCCACCGCACGCTCGATGGCGTCGCCCGCCCGTCGAGCCATCGAGCCGACAGCTCGCCGGCGCGAGCCAACAGCTCGTCGTCGCTGGGGCGGACCCGGCGCTCCCGCCGGTCGAGCCGCTCGACGAGGCTGCGGACGTGGGTCTGCTCTTCCTCTTCGCTGAGATGGGCCGGCATCAGGACGACGATCTTGTCGCCTTCGCGGTAGGCACGGACGGTGCGGCGACGGCGTGAGCTGCGCCGGATCTCGACCTCTCCCATGATCGTCAACCTATCGGCCGCCGCCCACAGCCCACTTTTTTTCGTCCACACGGCGCCGTGTCGAACGGGCAGGTCACGCACGTGCGGCCGGGGCCGACGAGGTGGTCGTCCACCAGGTGTCCACACGGGTACGCGGTGATCCCCACAAGTTGTCCCCACCGTTATCCACAAGCGTGGACAACATTTTCCCAAACCGGTTGACGCGTGGGCGGCACAGTTCTAGATTTCCGCCATTTTCGGCCGGGAAATTCGTGTGGCGGCGGGCGGCACGCCTGCCCGGAATTCCGGGCCGTCTCCCGTACGGTGTCACCAGATTCACATCGGCAAGGAGGCCGTGATGACGGAAACGTGGAGTGGCGAGTTCTACTGCGTCAAGTGCAAGGAAAAGCGCGAAGCCAGTGGCGAGGTCCATGTCAGCGACAAGGGAACCCGCATGGCCAAGGGCATCTGCCCCGTCTGCGGCACCAAGCTGAACAGGATTCTCGGCAAGGCCTGATCCAACTGCGGCGTGTGGACGGTCGGCTGCTCAGCCGGTCGTCCATTCGTCATGTCATGCCGTGATCGGCCGACCAGTCCGGTCGCCCGTAGCTGCCCGCTCGCGGCCCGCTACGCTGTCGAGCCGGAGTGCCGTCTCGTGCGGACGTAGTTCAACAGCAGAACAGCGACCTTCCAGGTCGAAGACGTTGGTTCAACTCCAGCCGTCCGCTCCACTCCGAGGCCAGGCAGGCGCGGCACTCAGACCACGTCGTCACCGGCGATGAGGAACGAACCGCCCTTCTTCTCGAGCCGAAGGCGCCGCGTCTCGGCCTCGGTTCCTCTCTCGCTCGTGTAGGTCAGGTCGACGTCGACGACTCGACCCTTCACCGTCGTGGTGTCGTCCACGCGAACCGACGAGATCGTCTGCCAGAACCCTGCATAGTCGCTGTAGCTCCCCACCTCATCCTGCATGGAGGGAGACAGAAGGGCCCAGGCCGACCGGGTGTCCTGCGGCAGATGGGCGTAGTAGTCCTCGACGAACGTTTCGGCGTCTGGTGAGGCGCCGCCCTGCTCGGGCTCTCCAGTGCCGTCCGCGGTCTTCGTGCCGTCGTCGGATTGGCCTGGTCCATCTCCACCGGACTCCTCCGAGTCGGGAGCAGCCGTGCTGCCGGGCTGATCTGCGCGCGGCGTACCGTCGCGATCGTTCAGCAGCAACGCCGCGGCGATGGCCACAGCGACCAGAAGCATGATCGCCGCCGCTGTGGCGCGGCGGCCACGCCGGTCAGGGCCAGGATGGTCTCCATCCGGTGGCTCGTGCGCTTCCCCCGGCGGAGATTCATCGGGCGACGCCGGCGTTCGGGTGGTCGGGGTAGGGGTGCCGTCGGCGGAGGCAGGGACGTCTGCGGAGACGGCCGTCTCATCACCTGAGTGATCGGCCGCCACCAGCGGAGTGGAGAGTGAGACGGTACTCGGCCCTGTTGCGCTGGTGCGATGCTCGTCGTGCAGACGGTGAAGCGTGTGGGCCACGTCGGACATCGACCATCGTGTGCTCGGGTCGGCATCCATCATGCGTTGGATGGGCTCGGTCAGGTCAGCCGCTCGCTCAGGCCGCGGTGGTGGATCGGAGGCGATGGTGGCGAGCAGGGCGATGGCATTGGTCTGGTCCGGGTACGGCAGCCGACCTTCGACTGCCGCAAAAAGTGAGGCGCCCAGTGCCCAGACGTCCGCCGCGAAAGTCGGCTCGTTCCCCTTCGCGAGCTCGGGCGCGAAATAGGCCGGGGTACCCGTCACGATGCCGGAGCGGGTCAGCCGCGGGTCGCCGTGCGTGCGGGCCAGTCCGAAGTCGGTGATCTTCACCCGATCGTCTTTGGTGACCAGGATGTTGCCCGGTTTGACGTCCCGATGAATGGTGCCCCGCTCGTGAGCGGCCGCCAGTCCGTCGGCGGCCTGCGCTCCGATCCACGCAACCCGCTCTGGGGAAAGCGGCCCTTCTGCGGCCACCAGCTCCGACAGGTTCTTGGAAGGGACGTATTCCATGATCAGCCAGTGATGATCCCCGTCCTCGACGGCGTCGTACACGGAGACGACATGGGGATGGTTGAGCGCGGCGACGCTGCGGGCTTCGCGGAGGGCGCGGGTGACGTCGGACTTCGACGTGTCCGGCATGCCGCCGACTTCCTTCGCCGCGACGCTACGACCGAGAACTTCGTCGCGACACAGCCAAACGGTGCCCATACCGCCCTGCCCGACCGCTCTCTCCACGACGTAGCGGCCGGCGATGGTCCTCGGTGGCATCCCTCCTCCTCTCCGAAACTGGTGAGGCCTCCCCTGCGAACGGATGCTACGCGGCAGTCAGTCAGTCAGCGACGCGACGTGACACGGGGAGGCGCGGGCAAGGATTCGGTGTGCTGCGTCGTGACTTCGTCACCACCATCTCGTTGAAGCGGCATACTTTTGCCCGACGCACGTGAGGAGCGCTGCAGGTGATCAACCAGACTGATCCTGGTGCCGAAGCCCCCCAGGACGACGGTGTTCTCGAAGCACTCGTCGTCTCTCGTGACTTGAGCACGATGGTGGCTGTCGACTTCGAGGGCACGGACCATCCCGACCGATGTGAATGGTGCCCGGCCTGGCGGTTCGAATGGGTCGACCTCGATGACGGTCACACTGTCCTCCGCGAATGGCACCTGCCGACCTGCCGTGTGGTCACCGAGTGGGAGGAAACAGATCCCCAGGCTCTGGCGAAACCCATCGGCGCTGACGAGGCCTGATTCCCGCGCGGCGCGGGTTGCGTGATCCATGTCTGTGGACGCCGGTTCAACGCCAGCCGTGCGCTCCAATGCGGACGACTAGGCTGCGGGGTTCCCGTTCTGTGCTAGTGCCTTGGGGCCGCCGCGAAATAGATCGATGCGCCTGAATCCGTTCGCGGTTGTCCCGCACTCGGGGAGAGATGCCAGGACGACGGTGAGCAACATCTGCAACCAGCGTGAGTCGAATTGACTGCTGATCGGGGATCGCCCTGTTCGTCCTGGCGGGGCGGGAAGTCGATTTCATCGACCCGTTAGGTCAGTACGGGACTGACGTAGTATCCACTGCCGTCTCGATCTCGTATACACGCACCGGGAAATGGATGCCCTTCAGCTCGACCTGCCCCTTGTCGGTCCCGACGAACGCGTCGCCGGCCAGCGACCAGGTCCTGTCGCTGACCAGAACCTTTCCCGGTCGGCACTCGGCCTCGATACGCGCTGCGAGGTTGACCTGGACGCCGATCGCCGAGTAGGCCTTGCGACCAGGTGACCCGTAGTCGCCGACCGAGGCGTACCCGGTGTTGATGCCGATGCGGACCTCGAAGGTGCGCCGCCCGCCGCGCTGCAGCCAGGTTTCGTTAAGGCCAGCCATGCTGGCCTGCATTTCCACCGCCATCTGGATGGCCCGCATCGCGTCGTCGCGATCGCTCGTGGTCTTGGGAGCGCCGAAGAAGATCATGATGCCGTCGCCGAGGAACTGGTTGATCGTCGCACCATGGCGGTCCGCGATATCACTCATCTTGGCCAGGTACTCGTTAAGGAAGTCGGCTAGGTCTTCCGGGTCCATCTCGTCGGACGAATCCGTGAAGCCGACGACGTCCGAGAAGACAACGGTCAGCTTGACCCGCTCCGGGCGGTAGTCGGCGTCGTGCTCGCCCGCCAGGATGCGTTCGGCGATCTGGCGCGGCGCGTACCGGGCTATGAGCTCGTTGCTGCGCTGGATCTGCGCGTGCGCGTCCCGCAGTCTCTGGTCCTGAAGCCGACGATTGGCGACCACCAGGGTGCTGATGGCGAAGCAGAATACGAAGAGCGACATCACCATGAGGGCACTTGCGGCCGCCCAGAGGGCGTCGTCCTGGCCGTCGATCGAGCGTTCTACAAGCACTGGCGCGTAGTCGAGCACGCCACCGGTTTCCAGCGCCTCGCGCACGCCGAGCAGAACTACTCCGACAGCGAAGGCGAACCAGCCCAGGCGCTCGCCGTAGTACAAGGCGACTAGCACGACAACCAGCGGATAGAACGCGAAGAACGGTGTGCTCCAGCTCCCAAACGCTTGAAGGAAGATGGTGTTCCAAGTCCCGTAGCCAAAAATGAGAATGTAGGCCGTCCAGCGTCCGTCACCGCCAGTCCTGAACGACACAACGCTAGCCACGAACGTCACGCCAAGGACCACGAGAATCGCCGCCAGGATCAGCGTCAGGCGTTCCATGTCGACGCCGCCCCAGGCGTTGAGAAATACGGCGACGACGACACTGACGCCCAAGTGGGAGATGAAGGCCAGCCCGGACAACCACGCGGTCTTGCGGTTGGTGGGCCAGTTGTCGATCTCGGCGAACCACTCGACGATCGGGCGGGCCTGACGAGCATCACGCCCGAATGTCATCGGGTCGCCCTCTGATCTTGCATCACGGAATCCTAGCGGCGGAGCACCTTCAGCGGTCTCGATTCCTTCCTCACAGCGCCACTTTGAGCCCGAGTTCACCCCTGGTAGTGGGATATCGATCCGAAAGTAGTGTTCGCCGTTCGCCCCGTCCCGAACCAGCGTGAAGCGTAATCACTGCCGTCGTGAGGCTCGGCTACGCGAAGGTCACCGAGGTGTTCAAACCGATGGGTGCTGCGCCGTACCTGCACCGCGAGACCATTCGCATGAAGGCGAACTTCTCCCCAGAACCCGATCGACTACCTACTTGATCCTGGTACGCCAAGGCAGCACCATCCTCACCCCGCCGAGGGGCGAATCAGCCCCTACTCAGAGTTCAATCAGACGTTGCGCGTTAACGTCAACGGGGCCGCCTTTCTGGACCGCGCCGTAGAGCGCCATTGGACCGCTTCGGCCTTTCAGCGGCACGGCGGGGCGCTCTTCCAAAGAACGCTGCCAGCCAACGCTGAGGAAGCGACGAGTGTTTTCGGTGAGCAACACCGTGTCGCCGGTCTGACGCGTAGCCGACTCGACTCGCGCGGCCACATTCACTGCGTCGCCGATGACCGAGAACTCGAAACGCCCGCCGCCGCCAACGTTGCCAGCGACCACCGTCCCGGAGTTGAGACCAATGCCGATTCCCACCGACCCCTCAAATTCCTCGCGAACAGCCGTCTCGATTTCAAGCGCCGCCGCGAGCGCCTCATCAGCGTGGTTCTTCTGGCGTCGCGGCGCTCCGAACACAGCTAGCAAGCCGTCGCCTACGAACTTGTCGATATGCCCGCCGTGTCCATGGACGATCGGAACCGCACGATCAAACATCCGGTTCACGGTTGCGACAACCTCTGGCGGCGTCGCATGTTCGGCGTAGGCGGTGAAACCCCGAATATCGATAAACATCACCGTGACTTCAACCTCCTCGCCAATGAGCGAGGTGCCGTTGCGGAGAATGTGCTCGGCTACCTCCTTGTCCACGTATGCGCCGAAGATCTTGCGGATGCGTTCCCGCTCGGCAAGCCCTGCGACCATGTGGTTGAACCTGCTGGCCAGCACACCCATCTCATCGGCCGCGAAGGCCATGACGCTTGCCGACAGGTCACCCTGAGCGACCCGATCTGTCGCCGTTACCAGTTCGTCGATCGGGTCGTTAAATGACCGAGCCAAGGTGGTCGTGAGCACCAGCGACACCGTCAGGGTCACGGCAAGCGCAGCGGCCACACCAAGCGAGAGCCGACCGGTCACGCTGGTCGCGTTCCCCGCGAGGGCGACCGACACGTACGCGGTCATGAAGTTAACGATCGGCAGCCCGAACATCAGCTTTTTCCTGAGTGAGACCGCAGGCCGGGGCAGTGCGCGGGGATCTGCCTTTCGATGAACCGCCGCCGAACGCGCGATCGGCCTGAGCAGGTATTCAAGGATCAAATAGATGAAGAACGCGGCGGTGCCATTGGGCGCGAGAATCGCGATGAGCACCACGACGATCGGCACCTCAGCGCCCGTATGGCTACTGAAGTACATGATTGCTGGAATCTCCAAAGCCATGATGAGCAGCGCGATAGGCGGCACGATGCGCCAAGGGAGGTTCACAATCAGGTCAAGAATCTCCGAGCTTTCGTCTTCGCCAGTCCTCGCCCATTCGGCCAACCGCCATATCGCCCGCGCGCCGAACAGTGTCACACCCAGCACGAGACCAACGAGGTTGACCAGTTCGCCAAGCGCAAGCAAAAACCCGAAGTCCTTCATTCCTACGTCGCGATACAACTGCAGGACACCCATGTCGAAAGCGGCAAAAATGCACGCGATCACGAGAACCAAGCCGAGGATCAGAACCAAGTAGCCGACCCCAAACCTCGAATACAGGCGATCCAAGCGTCCCGGCCGCGTTCCTTGGCCGGCCGCGCGTTGGCGCACATCATTCATGGGCGACAACATACGACCGTAGCGCCATCGGGCGCTGCGGAAGCCAATTCCAGTCCCTCGGCAGATCATCAGCGCGCTGCTAGCGGCGTGGGCACTCTCGGCCCTACGGCAGTTCAGCGCGAGTTGGTCGATATGGCCTATATGCGTGGCTTACCTGCACCAAAGTCGCCCGAATGACCGGGGTGCCGTTCTGGGCACGTGTTCGTCCGCTTCCAGGACGCCCGGTCAGCGACAGGGTTTGCGTGGGTCCGAGCGCGGGACGTGCAGCGGGTCTGACTGTTGCCCAATCAGCGAGCCAGCATCACCTTCTAGATCGGTGTTAGCACCCTTACTGCGCGGTTCCTGCGGTCATACTCTCGACTCAGGCGTCCGAGTAACTCCCGAGAGTGGCGCGCCGCAGATTGGAGCCTCATTATGGGTGCCTACACCTTCAGCCCTTTCCGCCAAGCCGTACTTGCGACGGTGTTCATGGCGCTCGTCGCCGCCTGTTCTAGCGGCGATCCGAATGACACCAGTCCATCGCCCACTGTCGACGCCGGATCGACTGGGAAGAAGCTCGACGGTGTCGTCAACGTCGAAGGAAACCGCGGTCTGTATGTCCGGTGCACGGGCTCGGGTTCACCGACCGTCTTTATGGAGGGTGGCGACGAGGACACAAGCGACTCATACAGGTTCGCCGAGGAGCCGGTCGCGAAGGTGACCCGCACCTGCGTCTACGACCGTGCCAACGTTGGTCAGAGCGATCCGCGCGAAGGACCGTTGGGTCTCGAGGAGTACGTCGGAGACATGGAGGTCCTCTTCGAGAAGGCGAGGATCCCCGGCCCGTATGTCCTCGTCGGGACGTCGGGGGGTGGCTACATCAGCGCGGGATACGCGGTCAAGCACCCCGACCAGGTGGCCGGCATGGTCTTCGTCGAGGTGCCGCCTCCCTTCGAAAATCCGCCGAAGGAGATCGTCGAGTACACCGACCCGTCCAATCCCGAGAACTTCGAGCAGCGGGACTACCTCCAGATGGAGAAGGACGCGTGGGCGGCCAAGAAAGAGATCGGCGACATCCCGGTCACGATCATCTCGAATCGCCCCTCGAAGGAAGAGATCGCTGCCGCCGAGTTCCCCGAGGAAAAGCACGGCATGCGGAACAACGTCAAGGCCCAGAAGGGATGGCTCGTCCTCAGTCCACGCGCGAAGCAGGTAGTCGTCACGACTGGTCACGCGGTGGAGGAAGAGGATCCCCAGTTCGTCATTGACGCGATCCTAGAGGTGGTGGCGGCGTCGACGGACTGACCACGATTTCACACTGACATACGACCGCCCCGCGCACTCGGGAGAGCTGCTCAGGTCGACCGCGAGCAACATCTGCAACCGGGCGGGAATCACCGCCGTCTTAGAGGCACAAAACCAGCTCGACCGTTGCTGGATCAATCCTCGCGCCATGTGTCTGGGTCGCCAATCCCGGCGCGAGCGACCCGACCTTCACCGCGAGCATGCTCGCGCCCAAGATGGCGGCCGCCGCCCCCGCAACGGGTGCATGACGTCGAAGGTTGACGACCAGCCACCCCAGGACCACAGCCATCGAGATGAAACCGACCAGCTCGAGCGGATAGGCGATATAGGCGATCACGGGGATGCCGGACTCAATGTCGTCCAGAATCGCGTGACCGTCACCTTGAGGACCTGCATAGAGACCGTTCCCGACCAGTGGACACAGTCCAGCGAGGATCGCGGAGAGGATGAGTGTGTGGTTGCGTCGTGTGTCCATGAATCCACACTGGAACCGTGGCGCGTCCCGCCGCATGGGGCTTTCGTCCCGTCTTGGTGGGACATCTGAATGTCAGATGACAAGTTCACCACATCGATCGAGGTGGGGTTCCCCAGCATCGCGAGGTGAAAATCAGCAGATCCTGCCCTGCGAACGCCGATGGTGTGGATGGCCGGCTCGTCAGGCGGGCGTCCTCCCGCCACGCTGGGAAGGTGAGTCTGCGGCCAACCATCCGTCTCGGAGCGCCACTCCTGCGCCGTGACGCCACCCACCTCCAGGTGGGCACCTCCCCCGGCACGGTCATCGACGATCGTCCGGGCCTTCGTTCGTTCCTGCGACTGCTGAACGGCGTGCGTGACGTCGAACAGCTGCGCCGCCTCGCCCGCTCCGACGTCCCGGAACTCGAGGCCGACGTCGACGACGTCCTGAAGCCGTTGCTCGCCTGCGGAGCCGTGGTCGACGCCCGCACCCTGCACGTCCGACGCCCGCGGCTTCAGGTGGCTCTGCATGACGGCGTCGGCGGCCGGTCGCTCGCCCGCGCCGTCGGCCACGTCCTCACCGACTTCGGCATCCGCACCCTCGATCCGCCCGACCCCGAGCTCCTGCTCGTCGTCAGCTGCGGCGAGCCGGCGCGAGCGGTGTTCGACGAAGCACAGCGACACGGCATCAGCCATCTGCCGGTCGTGCTCGACGAAGACCGGGTTCGGGTAGGACCCGTCGTCATTCCGGGCCTCACCCCGTGCGTGACGTGTCACGACCTGCACATCACTCATGCAGGGTGACTCGTCCTATTCGGCTTCTCAACGGACGTCCTACTGGTTTCAGTGGTTTTGGCTAAATGCTCGCCCACGCCGCTGGCGCTGACGTCGCCTCATCGTTGGAATTGCGGCTTACGCCATACCAGACTGAGGCACAGGCTCCATGCTAGTTGCACGTATGTTGCACACGGGCTTCGGTCAGCTCGTCGGGTGGCGCCTGACGTGCACGCCCGACGACTTTCCGTCCGTGCGCACTCCCCTGGACCCTCCGGGGCTGCCGCCCGCGGTGCCGATCCGGCTGCCGGGCGTCCACCATGACGGTTATCTTCCGCGGTCGAGTTCCGGGCGCGGCCCGTTCGACGAGTTCGGTCCGGCGATGGGGTGGGGTCGTTCCATAGGTACCTCTGCTCGCCGACGAGACCCCGACGATCGGCGTAGCGTGCTCGTGCTGGCGGATTCCGGCAGTGGGATCAGCCTGGCCCTCGACCCGATCCGGCACCCGGCGATCAACTGCGACCTAGCGGTGACGCTGCACCGCGACCCCGTGACGGGGTGAGTCGGACTCGACGCCGCCACGACGATCACTGCCGGACCCGGTGCCATGACAGTGACGACCCTCCTCGACCGCGAGGGTCCGATCGGTATCGCGACGCAGACCCTTCCCGCTGATTAGTCCTGGTCGCCAAGCCGCCCCGACTCGCGCAAGAACGTCAGCACGGCCAGCACACGTCGGTGGACCTGGGACTCCTGGGCCACGTCGAGCTTCATCAGGATCGAGTGCACGTACTTCTCGACCGAGGACTCAGACAGCCGCAGCGCCTCACCGATACCCTTGTTCGCTTTTCCCTGCGCCATTTCCCGCAGCACCTCGAGCTCTCTGGGCGTGAGCTCATTCAGCGGCGAGCGCCCGTCCCGTGCTCGATGGTTCAGCAGGGCCTCGACCACGGCCGGGTCGATCACCGAGCCCCCGGCGACCACGGTTCGCAGGGCCGTGACCAGCTCGTCGACCTCCCCCAAGCGATCCTTGAGCAAGTAGGCCAGGCCGTTTGCCCCGTGCTTGAGGAGCTCGGCTGCGTACTCGGGATCCGCATGCTGCGAGAGCACGACCACGCCGATCTCCGGATGATCGGCACGAATCTGGTGAGAGGCCTCGATCCCCTCGAAGCTGTGGCTGGGCGGCATCCGGATGTCGGTAATCGCCGCGTCGGGTGCGAACCGACGAACGGCGTCGAGCAGCTCCCCTGCCGTGCCGACCGCTGCCAGGACGTCGACCTCGCCCGAGTCCTCGAGCAGCTTGCGGGTGCCTTCCCGGACGAGGTAGTGATCCTCGGCGATGACGACCCGCAGCCGCTCAGACACCGGCTACCTCCCGAACCGGCGCGTGCAGCTCGCATCGGACCGTCGTCCCTCGGCCGGGTTCGCTGTCGACGACGAATCGACCACCCAGGGCGGCAATGCGGTCCTCGAGATGGGCTAGTCCCCGCCTGGGCGTGTCACGGGACTCGAAGCCGATGCCGTCGTCTCTCACCTCGACGACGAGCCAACTCCGATGGTGTTCGAGCGACAGCTTGATCGAGTCGGCCCTGCTGTGCTTGAGGGCGTTCGCGAGCGCTTCGCATGCAAAGAAGTAGGCAGCACCTTCGACGTCGTCGTCGAAACGCAGCCCACTCGACGCCGGATCCATCGTGACCGCGACCGCGATCGGAGCCGCCCGCGCCCTCGCCTCCAGCGCCGGCAGGAGACCCTTGTCGGTGAGCACCGCCGGGTGGATTCCCTGTGCCAGGTTGCGCAGGTCATCGAGAGTGACCTTGACCTCCTCCTGGAGCCCGGCCAGGGTCTCCCCCGCTGCACCCGGGTCGCGGCCGAGCTGGTTGCGGGCCAGCCTCAGACTGGCAAGCAGGGCGACCAGCTCCTGCTGGACCCCGTCGTGGATGTCTCGCTCGATCCGTCGCCGCTCCGACTCCTGAGCATGGACGATGCGGGCTCGCGATGCGGCCAGCTCCGCCGCCTGGACCCGGATCTCGTCGAGGCGCGCCGACAGCTCGGACGCGAGCCCTGCGTTGCGCACCGCGAGCGCGGCCTGCCGTGCCAATGTGTCCAGCAACGACCGATCCTGATCCGAGTACTTCCCTTCGAGCCTCGGTCCGCACTCGATCACGCCCACCGGCGTGTCGGAGTCGGCCACGAGCAGGCAAGAGCTCAAGGTCGGCCCGGGGTGATCTGGGGACTCGACCCCCGCCGTTGCGCTGGGCACGACCGTCGGGCTCTCGCCGGCGCCTCGAGCGAGGGAGATCCGCGCCCAGCTGGCATCTAGCCCGCGCTGGACCGTTTCGGCGAGCCGCGGGAGGAGCTCGTCGAGGCTGAGCGTGCGCTCCAGCTCGGCGCCGAATCCGGCGAGGAGCTCGTACCGGCTGATGCGCTCACCAAAGACCCAGCGGTTGGCGAGCCGCTCGAGACGGCGCCGAGCGGGCTGGAAGACGAGCGTCGCGACGACCGTGAGCAAGATCGCCAACGTCACGGGAACCTGACCGCCCACGGCGACTCCCAGGGCCGCGGCGGCCAGGACGTAGACGACGACGATGACCAGCCACAGCGTGCCGTAGACAAGGGACTTCCGGATCAGGACGTCAACGTCCAGCAGGCGGTATCGCAGGATCGCGATGAGGATCGCCACCGGCACGAGCGCCAGGAAGCCGTAGCCGACGATCACGAAGACCACGTCGACGAGGCCGCTACCTCGAGCCGAGAGCAGGGCCAGAGCGACGCCCGCCATCAATCCCACGATGGAGACCCAGAGCAGCCACCGAACCTGGGCCCGCTGCTCTGCACCGAGTCGCCGGTAACGGACGGAGAGCAGGGCGACTCCCATAGGCACGAAACCGGTCGCCATGATGCTGAACAGTGTGGCGGGCACGCCGCCGAGTCTCTCGAGACCGGAGACCGCGAGAGGGTTCACCATCTCAGGGGTCTCCGCGTCGTAGACGAGACCGAACCTCGGCGTCAACAGAGCCGTGAGCACCGGGATGACGACTGGCAGGAGCCAGACCGGCCGGATCAACCAGCGCTCGTGGGCATGCCGGTAGCGGCTGTCGGGGAACAGCGCGAACAACGTCATGGCGGCCGCGAAGGCGGAGCACGCGATGCCGACGAGAACCAGATTCGCCACCCAGAGGCCCCGCGCATCCGGATCGTTCTCCAGGATTGCTCGAAGAAGGACGTCGGCGGCCGAGAAGAGCGCCCAGAGCGAGCCGGCGGCGAGAAGGAGCCTGGCGACCGGAAGATCGGGCCGCCGCCAGAAGGAATAGAGACCGGTCGCGTAGAACGGCACCAGGAAGCCACCGGTGAAAGCGGCCTGTTGCACAGAGATGCTCTGTCCGAAGCCGAGGGCAGCGACAGGCAGGGCCGACGCCAGCGCGAGGGCGCCGGCGAGGGCAAGGAACCGGCAGATGGCAGCCGGAATAGACATGACGAAATCGTCCCAGAGCCCGTCGTGGCGGTCCAGAAGGCCAACCCCCCGCTCGCCTTACGGAGATCCGCAAGACCAGGCGGGGAATCCGTCACCGAAGATTGCGGTCGGCTCCGTGGTGCTCCCGATCGGGCGTTCGTAGCGTCGTGGCTGTTCGAGGTAGTACCGCAAACGGAGCGAACGGAGACATGGGATGGCATCGACATCAACGACCGGGGAACAGCAGCGAACCGCGGGCCGCCGCCACCAGCACCGCGCGGCCGCGGCCTGCGGAGCCCTGTTCACGCTGGGCATCCTGATCGGGGATGACACCATCAACGGGGCCGGAGAGCCCCCGACGCCTATGGATCGTACGGACGACTCCATCGCCCGGGTGGAGCGATATCTGGCGAACGCCGCGGACGCGTCCGCCGACGGCAGCTACTGGGTGGGTCGCGGGATCGGCACACTCGCCATGGTCGCGTTGCTGGTGTTCAGCGTGTACGTCGCGCGCGAGATCCGGCTCCGCGAGAAGGACACCGGGCTCTTGTCCGGCGTCGCATTCGGCGCGGGCGTGGTGGCCGTCGCCATGGGATTCATCAGTTGCACCGCCCAGTTCGCCGCTGTGGCAAGGGCGAAGGACATCGACCCTGAGATCGCTCGCGCGATGCTCGACGTCTCCGGCCTCACCTTCGTGCTCATGTGGTTGCCCGTCGCGGTATTCATGACCTCGGTGGCGATGGCCGGCCGCCGCCATCACCTTGTGCCGCGGTGGCTCACGATCACGACCGGCGTGCTGGCGGTCGCCCTGTTCGTGGGACTCGCCTCGATGCCGGTCGGCAGCATCGGCTTCTTCGCCGTCGTGCTCGCCTTCGTGTGGTTCGTCGCGGCGAGCATCTCACTCGTGCGGCGGGCCACCTGAGCTCGCCGACCGACTCACCACCAACGAGAGGAATCATCATGTCCGAGAACAATGTCCAGATCGCCAAATCGGCCTACGAGGCGTCCGCCCGCGGAGACTTTCCGTCCATGCTGGCGCACTTCCACGACGACGTGGAGTGGCATGCCGCTGAAGGGCTGCCGTGGGGCGGTGTCCACAAGGGTCGCGATGCCGTGGCTCAGGATGTCTTCGGCGCCCTCGCGGCCCACTTCGACGACTTCACCCTGAACCACGAGCTCTTCATCGACGGAGGCGACCACCACGTGGTGGCGCTCGGTCGCTACAGCGCGACGGCCAAGCAGGGCGGCAAGCCGCTCGACGCGGCCTTCGCCCATGTGTGGGAGCTCGAGGACGGCAAGCTAAAGCGCTATTTCCACTACACGGACACCCTGAAGTTCCAGGAAGTCTTGTCGTCCTAGCTGCCTAGTCCTTCGGCGACGCGTCACCGAGGATGTAGTCCTCATCGAGCTCGAGGTCGTAGTGCGCCGGGGAGACGCGGTTAATGGCGTCGCCCATGTTAGACCGGCCAGCCTGAGCCGGTCCAGAGCGTGATGACGCACATGGCGATGATGGAGAGGTTGACGAGCACGTCATTTCGGGCCGACAAGAATGCTGCCCGGCTGAGTGAGCCGCCGTGGTGCCGAACGCTTGTAAGCAGCCAAGCGGCGGTGCCGTTGACGGCGATGGCACCAAGGGAAACGAGCACCAGTGGCTGCACGCGTGGGGCGACCGGGTCTGAGGATCGCCGGAATAGAAATCACTGCTCGTGGTAGGACAATTTCGCGGCGTGTGGACGGACGGCTCGTCAGCCGGACGTTCACCCGTCACGCTGAGCCGGTGACTCTGCGGCCGACCATCCGTCCCGGCGCCCCGCTGCTGCGCCGTGACGCCACCCACTTGCAGGTGGGCACCTCCCCCGGCACGGTCATCGACGATCGTCCCGGACTGCGTCCGTTCCTCCGACTCCTCAACGGCGTCCGGGACGTCGAACAGCTGCGCCGCCTCGCCCGCTCCGACGTGCCCGAGCTCGACGCCGACGTCGACGACGTCCTGAAGCCGCTCCTCGCCTGTGGCGCCGTGGTCGACGCCCGCAGCCTGCACACCCGGCGGCTCCGGCTACGCGTCGCTCTGCACGACGGCCCCGACAGTCGGTCACTCGCCCGCGCCCTCGGACACGTGCTCGCCGACCTGGGCATCCGCTCCCTCGACCCGCCCGAGCCCGAGCTCCTGCTCGTCGTCAGCTGCGGCGAGCCGGCGCGAGCGGTGTTCGACGAAGCACAGCGACACGGCATCAGCCATCTGCCGGTCGTGCTCGACGAAGACCGGGTTCGGGTAGGACCCGTCGTCATTCCGGGCCTCACCCCGTGCGTGACGTGTCACGACATGAATCGTGCCGACTGGGACCACGCGTGGCCGGCCCTGCTGCCCCAGCTCGGGCGCTCGACGTGGTCGATCGCGCCCGTGCTCCAGGCACCGCTCGCCTACGCGGCGGCGGCCGAGGTCGGCGTCGAGGTGCTCGCCGTTGCTGCCGGCCGACGGCCTCGAACCGCCGGGCGGGTCTTGGCCATCGGGCCGGCGCACGACACCCGAACCACCTGGCCCGTCGCCTTCCACCACGGATGCGCCTGCGCCCTGCTTCCAGCCGCCTGACGTAGCCCCGGCGGATATCCTGAGCCCATGCCCGAGGACAAGCCGCGTCCGCGCCCATCGCTGCCGAGCAGCGCTTTTGCGCGCGGCGTGAAGCTCGCGTCGCTGCCGGTCGGATTCGCCGGTCGCACGACCCTGGGCGTGGGCCGGCGGCTGGGTGGCGCGCCCGCCGAGGCCGTGCTGCTCGAGGTGCAGCGACGCACCGCCGACCAGGTGTTCAGCGTGCTCGGCCAGCTCAAGGGCGGTGCCATGAAGTTCGGGCAGGCGATGAGCATCTTCGAAGCCGCGCTACCCGACGAGATCGCCGGGCCGTACCGCGAGACCCTCACCAGGTTGCAGGACGCCGCTCCCCCGATGCCGCCCGGCGTCGTCCATCGGGTGCTGGAGGCCGAGCTCGGGCCCGGCTGGCGTGAGCAGCTGCCGACGTTCGAGGACGTCCCGGCGGCGGCCGCGTCCATCGGCCAGGTGCACCGAGCCACCTGGCACGACGGCACAGAGGTGGCGGTCAAGATCCAGTACCCCGGTGCGGCCAAGGCCCTGCGCTCCGACCTGCGGCAGGTGGCCCGGCTCGCGCGCCTGTTCTCCGTCATCGCGCCGGCCGTCGACGTGAAGGGCATCGTCCAAGAGCTGCAGGACCGGGTGGTCGAGGAGCTCGACTACCGTCTGGAGGCCGAGTCCCAGTCGATCTTCGCCGAGGAGTTCGCCGACGACCCCGAGATCGTGGTGCCGAGCGTCGTCGCCCACACCGAACGGCTGCTCGTGACCACGTGGCTCGAGAGCGACCACTCGCTGGCCGAGGTCATCACCAACGGCACCCAGGAGGAGCGCAACCACTACGGCGAGTCGTACGTGCGCTTCCTGTTCGCGGGTCCGTCGCGCACCGGGCTCCTGCACGCCGACCCACACCCCGGCAACTACCGGATCATGCCCGACGGACGGCTCGGCGTCGTCGACTACGGCGCGGTCGCGCGGCTACCCGACGGTGTGCCGCCCGAGGTCGGACGGATCCTGCGTGCCGGTGTCGAGGGCGACTTCGAGGCCGTCACCGACGGGCTGCGCGAGCTCGGGTTCCTGCGTCCCGGCGCCGGGCTCGACTCCGAGACCATCGAGCAGTACGTGGGTCCGTTCGTCGAGCCTGCGAGCGCCGAGGTGTTCACCTTCAACCGCGAGTGGATGCGCGCCCAGATGGCCCGGGTCAGCGCTCCGACCCCCGACGGCCTCGGCACGGCCTTGCGCATCAACATCCCGCGCGAGTACGTGCTGCTGCACCGGGTGTGGGCCGGCGGCGTGGGCGTGCTGAGTCAGCTCGGCGCCACCGCGCACTTCCGGGCCATCCTCGAGGAGAACATGCCGGGGTTCGCGGAAGGCTGACGACCTCAGGCGTTCACCAGCTCGAGCACCTGCTCGGCGTACCGATCCAGCTTGGCGGGGCCGACACCCGGAATGGCCGCGAGATCGGCCACGTCGGCAGGCCTGGACGAGGCGATGGCCAGCAGCGTGACGTTGCTGAACACCGTGAAGGCTGGTTTGCCGATCTCGGTGGACTCCTTCAGGCGCCATTCCCTGAGCTTCTCGAACAGCTCCCGGTCGGCCGCCGGAAGGGCCTCCACGACGGCGGCGGTCTTGCGGCGCGGGCTGCGGCCGGACGTGGCTCGCCGGGCCTCGTGGTCGGCCGGCAGCAAGGAGTCGAGGAACCGGCTCGGCCGGCGACTGCCGCGGCCGCCGGGTTTGCGGGCGGACGCCCACGAGATGACCAGCGTGTGGCGCGCGCGGGTGATGCCGACGTAGAACAGCCGGCGCTCCTCGTCGATCGCCTGTGACGTGTCGGCGTGGACGCTGGGCACCATCCCCTCGTGGATGCCGACGCAGAACACGGCGTCCCACTCCAGGCCCTTGGCCGAGTGCAGCGTGGCCAGCGTGACGCCTTCGGCGGTCGGGGCGTGCACGGTCTCGGCGCGGCGGTCGAGGTCGGCGACCAGCTCGGTGAGGCCCGCGGCGACGTTCTCCTCGGCGAGGTCGGTGGCCATCGAGACGATGGCGTGCAGCGACTCCCAGCGGTCGCGGACGGCGCCGGTGCCGCTCGGCGCGGTGTCGGTGTGTCCCATGCTCGCGAGCACGGCGCGCACCTCGTCGACCAGCTGGCCACCGGCGTCGTTCTGGCCGGCCCGCGCGGCACCCCGGAGCAACGTGATCGCCTGGCGGACCTCGGCGCGGTGGAAGAAGCCCTCGACGCCGCGCAAGGTGTACGGGATGCCGTGCTCGCCCAGCGCCTCCTCGAACGCCTCGGACTGGGCATTGATGCGGAACAACACGGCCATCTCGCGGTAGGGAGTGCCCCGGCGGTGCAGCCGGGCGATCTCGGTGGCGACCGCGTTCGCCTCCGCCGTCTCGTCGGGATGTCCCAGGTAGACGACGGGGTCGCCTGGCGTGGACTGCGACTGCAGCCGGACGCCCGGAGTGTCGCCGCCATGATGCTCGAACACGGCGTTGGCCACCGCGACGACCTGCGGCGTGGAGCGGTAGTTGCGGACCAGCTCGATGCGCTGGGCCTCCGGATGGCGGCGGGTGAAGGACCCGAGGATCTTCGGCGAGGCACCGGCGAAGGAGTAGATGGTCTGTCGCGGGTCGCCGACGACGCAGATGTCGTCGCGGCCGCCGAGCCAGAGGTCGAGGAGGGTGGACTGCAAGGGGTTGACGTCCTGGAACTCGTCGACGACGAACCACTTGTACTGTCGGCGCACCTGGGCGGCGACGCGCTCGTCGTCGGCGAGGATGGCGGCGGTGATGAGCAGGATGTCTTCCATGTCGATGCGGCCACGCTCGCGCTTGACGTCCTCGTACGCGGTCATCAACGACCCGACGGTGGCGGCGTCGAGGTCGGCCACCTCGCGGTGGGCGCGGGCCGCCGCCGCGACGTAGGCGGCCGGACGGACGTTGCTGACCTTGGCCCACTCGATCTCGGCGGAGAGGTCGCGCAGCAACGGGGTGTCGGCGCGCAGCCCGATGCGGCGAACGGCTTCGGCGACGAGGCCGAACTTGGACTGCACGATCTCGGGAAACTCGGTGCCGTAGACGTGCGGCCAGAAGTACCGGGCCTGGCGCAGCGCCGCCGAGTGGAACGTCCGGGCCTGCACGCCTCGGGCTCCCAGCGAGGCCAGCCGCCCGCGCATCTCACCGGCCGCACGAGTGGTGAACGTGACCGCCAGCACCTCCTGCGGCTGGTAGACGGCGGTGGCCACGCCGTACGCGATGCGGTGCGTGATGGCACGGGTCTTGCCGGTGCCGGCTCCCGCGACGACGCACACCGGTCCGCGCAGTGCGGTGGCGACGTCGCGCTGCTCGGGATCGAGGTGGTCGAGCAGGGCGTCCGGTGCTGACAACGACCCTCCTCGGAAACAAACGACACGGCGGGATGGTTGAACATGAAACAGTCGTCCGTCCCGGGCTGACTGATCCAGACTAATCGCCGGAGGCGACACTCGATGCACGGAACATTCACGATGTACTCGACCGCGTGGTGCGGCTACTGCCACCGTCTCAAGGGTCAGTTGCGTCGTGAGGGCATTCCCTTCGAGGAGGTCGACATCGAGACGGACCCGGGTGCCGCCAAGGTGGTCGAGCGCGCCAACCGAGGCAACCAGACGGTTCCCACGCTGGTGTTCGCCGACGGCTCGGCGCTCACCAACCCGTCGGTCGCCCAGGTGAAGGCCCAGCTGGCTTCCTGACTGTTCCGAACGCCTGTCGACTGGGTGTACGTTCACCGCCATGGTTGATGCCGTGGTCTGCGGGGCGGGCGCTGCCGGGCTCGCTGCCGGTGCGGCGTTGCGACGAGCCGGCGCCGACGTCATCGTCCTCGAGCGCTCGGACCAGGTGGCCGCCAGCTGGCGTGCTCGCTACCCGGCGTTACGGCTCAACACGCCCGGTTGGATGAGTACTCAGCCGGGCTTCAGGGCGAGCCGTCGCAGCTACGGCGAGTACCCCACGCGAGACGAGTGGATCCGGTACCTCGAGGAGTACACCGCCTACCACCAGCTCGAGGTGCGCTTCAAGACCGAGGTGACCAGCATCGACCGGGGTGCAGGGACTTGGCACGTGCACACGAACGAAGGCGTCATCGATGCTCCGACGGTGGTGATGGCCACGGGCTTCGACCACGATCCGTACCTGCCCGACTGGCCTGGCAGGGAGTCCTTTACCGGTGACCTGATCCACGCCAGTGAGTACGTCGACCCGAATCCGTACCAGGACAAGGACGTGCTCGTGGTTGGTCCCGGCGTCACCGGCACCGAGCTCGCCTTCCACCTGGTCGAAGGTGGCGCGGCGCGCGTCCGTGTGTCTTCTCGCACGCCTCCGCACTTCTACCAGCGCAAGTGGCTGGGCATCCCGATGCAGATCCTCGGTATCCCGCTCAATCACCTGCCCTTGCGCGTGGCCGACGCCATCGCATGGTCGACCGAGCGCCAGGTCATCGGTGACCTGGCTCCGTACGGGCTGCCCCGGCCGCCGGTCGGAATGGCGACCCAGCTCGAGAAGGACCAGCAGTCACCGGCATGTGATGACGGCTTCGTGGCGGCCCTCAAGGCCGGTCGCATCACCGTCGTTCCAGCGGTCGAGGGATTCGACGGCGACGACATCCTGCTCGCCGACGGATCACGAATCCAGGCCGACTCGGTCATCGCTGCCACCGGCTACCGGCGTGGGCTCGGACCGTTGGTCGGCCACCTCGGCGTGCTCGACGAGCGCGATACCCCGCTCGCCCACGGCAGGTCCCTCCCGAATGCTCCCGGCCTCTACTTCGCCGGCTACCGCGGTGACCTGTCCGGCCAGCTGCGCCTCATGAAGTTCCATGCGCGCTCCATCGCCAAGGCGTTCACCAGCGTTCGATGAAGTCGGTCACGGTCTTGACGTAGTCATCGGGGTGGGTCATGTGGGGGACGTGGCCGGCGCCGCGATACACATGATGCTCGGACCGTGTCAAGATCTCGCCGAGTCTTCGGATGATGGCTGGGAACCAGGGCGGGCTCTGGTCTCCTTCGCTGAGTAGCGCCGGGCTGGAGAAGGCACCCAGCGCTTCGGCGTCGAGCGTGGCCTCGGCCGGATCCTCTCCCTCGTTGACCCACGTGAGCGCATTGTTCGTGAAGGTCCGTCGAGTATCGTCGGGGAGCTGATCCCAGACTCCGGGGCCGAACGCCACCTCCTCCACGAACTGCCGTGCCCCGCCTGGTATGTCGCCGGCCTTGAGACGAGCGATGACTGCGTCGCTCTTGCCCTCGAGCTCGGCCATCAACGGTCGCACGTCGGGGTCCTCCACGACGGCCATCAGCGGAGGCTCGTGGACGACGAGGCTGCGGAAGAGCTCAGGGCGCCGTGCGGCCAGGCCGAGCACGATCGAGGCACCGAACGAGTTGCCGACGATGTGGGCTGGTACCAGGTCGAGTTCCAGAAGGAGTCCGGCCAGATCATCCTCGTCGTCACGTCGAAGACCATCACCGGGGCGTTCGCTCTGGCTGTGGCCACGACGGTCGTACGTCAGGACGCGGAACGATTCGGCGAATCGCGGCGCGACGGTGCGCCAGTTGAAGTGATCGCCCCACGATCCGTGAACGAAGACGACCGGCTCGCCCGCACCCTGGAGCTCATGAAAGAGCTCGACCCCATTCACCCGTACAGTCGGCACGAGTCCACCTCCGGGTACTCGCAACGTCCGGATCGCGATCCGGGACGTCACCTCATGCTATAGCGCCGCGCCGATGCAGTGCTTCGAGCGATTCGAGCAGCTCACCAGCGCCCGCTGATCTCGCCGCCGTGCCAGCGCTCGACCAGCCAGCGTGAGATCGACACGATCGGCGGCAGGAGCAGGTCGCCGGACGCGGTCAGCTCGGTGATCTCGGCCTTCGTGAACCAACGCGCCTCGGCGATCTCGGCGTGGTCGACGGTGATCTCGTCGGTGAGGGCGGTGCCGTAGAAGCCGAGCATCAGGCTGGACGGGAACGGCCACGGCTGGCTGCCGGCGAACTCCACGTCGCCCACCTCGACGCCGACCTCCTCCATCACCTCCCGACGCACCGCGTCGGGCAGCGTCTCCCCCGGCTCCACGAACCCGGCGAGCGTGGAGAACCGCAGCTTCGGCCAGCTCGGCTGGCGGCCGAGGAGCGCACGGTCGGCGCCGTCGGTGACCAGCATGATGACGGCCGGGTCGGTGCGTGGGAAGTGCGTGGCGCCGCAGCTCGGGCAGGTGCGGGTGTGGCCGGCCTGGGCCACGACCGTCGGCGCGCCGCATTGCGCGCAGAACCGATGCGTCTGGTGCCAGCGCGACAGGCCGACCGCGTGCACCGCGAGCGAGGCATCCTCGGCCGCGACCGTGGGGCCGAGCATCCGCAGGCTCACCGGGTGCAGCTCCGCGTCCACGCGGTCGACCACCACGGCGCCGTAGGCCCGCCCATCGCGGAGTCCCAGGAACAACCACTCGCCGTCAGGTGCGTCGCCGGCGTCCATCCACCGAACGCCGGAGCCGTCGACCGAGGCGACGTGCTCTCCGCCGACCACCATCACCAACAGGTCGGGCGTACGCCAGCCGTCGCCGCCGCGCAGGTGGGCGGCACGCTCGTGCTGGGTGCGGTAGAAGGCGTAGTCCACGGGGTCAGGCTAGGCCGTGGGACCCAGACGCCGCTCCAGCTCCGCGCGGTCCGGGAGGTCCGTGGGCGCAAGGCGATGGACCTCGCCGAGCCGCACGTAGTAGAACGCTGCGGACACCTGCTCGAGGGGTAGGTGGTTGAGCTCCGCCCACGCCAGGCGATAGACGGCCAGCTGGAGCGGATCGGCCGTGGCCGACGCATTCGTCTTCCAGTCGACGACCTCGACGCCGTCGTCGGTGGGAAAGACCGCGTCGATCCGTCCGATCACCTGCTGGGCACCGATCATCAGGGCGAACGGCGCCTCGATGGCGACCGGCTTCAGCTCGGCGTACGGGCCCGCGAGGAAGATCTCGCGGACACGGTTGAGCTCGGCGTCCGAACCGAGGTCCGCGTCGCCGCGGCCGGGGAGCTCCGTGGGGTCGAGCAGCACGGGCAGGCCGTAGTGCGCCTCGACCCACGCATGGAATCGGGTGCCGAACCGGGCCGCAGTGCTCGGACGCCGCGGCATCGGCCGCGCGAGCGATCGCGCGAAGGCCTGCTCGTCGGCGACCAGGTCGATGACCGCGGTCGCCGACAACGAGCCGGGCAGCGGCACCTCGACCGGGCCGGTCTGGACGGCCTCGCGCAGGGTCTCGATCTCGTCGTCGATGGCAGCGATGGCGCCCAGCTGGTCCTCTTCCTCGGCGCCGCCGCCGGGAGCGGGAACCTGCAGCCGTCCGGCCCGGGCGGCCCGCACCAGCTCGGCGGCTCGCTCGCGCCGCGGCCGGGCCACCTGCGGACGCGGCCACGCGACCGGGTGGACGTCGAGCTCGGGGTTCGCGCCCTCCGCGGGCGGAGGGCTCCACTGCCGGACGGGCCGGCCCTGCTCGGCACAGACCTCCGCCACGACCTCGAGGTACTCCGAGGCGGGGCGCGGCTTCACCTGTGTGCGACCCCACCAGTGCCCGCTGACATGCAGCGCGGTGCGGGCTCGGGTGAACGCGACGTAAGCCAGGCGGACCTCCTCGCTCAGCGCGTCCCGTCTGAACTGGTCGCCGAGCTCGGAGAGCCCCTTGCTGGTCCAACCGGTGAGTCGAGGCAGCACGTCGGCGTCGCCGCGCAGCGGGTACGGGAACCCCTGGGGGTTCGACGTCCACTTCTCGCGGCCTTGGGCGGACGGAAAGGTGCCGCCGACGACGAACGGCACGAACACCCGGTCCCACTCCAGTCCCTTGGCGGTGTGGATGGTCAGTACCTGCACGGCTCCGGGCCGGGCCCGGTCGGGAACCTCCAGGCCGGTTCCGAACTCCTCCTCCGCCCGAAGATACGAGAGGAAACCGGTGAGCGAGTCGACATCGGAGCGACCGGTGACGTCGTCGGCGACGTCGACGAGGGCGGCCAGGTCGGCCGATGCACCGGTGCCGGCCACGGCCGTCTCGACGTCGAGGTCGAGGCGGCGGATGGCGAGCTGGACGATGTCGGCCACGGACGCGCCGAGCCCGTGCCGCACCGAGCGCACGATCGCGCTGACGTCGGCGAATCGCGCCCGCGCCTCTGCGGAGTACGGCATGTCGCCGGGGTCCTCGACGGCATCGGCCAGCGACACGATCTCGGTGGGATCGGCACCGCTCACCGCCTCGGAGAGCCGGCCGTCGAGCGAGTCGTCCGACTCCATCGCGACGCCGGCTGCGAGAGCCTGGGCGCGCTGCCCGAGCAGCGCGAGGTCGCGCGGGCCGATGCGCCAACGATCGCCGGTGAGCAGACGCAGCATCGACGGATTGGCGGTCGCGTCAGCGACGACATCGAGCAAGCTCACGACATCGCTCACGTGCGGAAGCGTCAGCAGGCCGGCGAGCCCGATGACCTCCGCATCGACTCCGCGGCGTCGCAGGGCCGAGGTGAACGTGGGCATCTCGGCCCGGGTCCGGAGCAAGACCGCGATCTCCTCCTCGGGGGCGGCGACGCGAGCCGACACCACCTCGTCGACGACGGCGTCGAGCTCGTCGGAGATCGTGGGGAACCGCTGAGCCGTGATCTCCGCATCGCGTCGCGGGGCCTGGTGCGGCGCGACGAGCGGGTCCAGCCCGCTGTGCGCTTCGTAGAACGGGGCGGCGGCGCGGTTGGCGACCGCCAGGATGTCGGGGTGGCACCGACGGCTGGTGCGCAGCCCGTGGATGCGGCCCGGCTTGCCATCGGCGTCGGGGAAGTGCTCGGTGAACTTGGCGAGGTTGTCGGCCGAGGCTCCCCGCCATCCGTAGATGGCCTGGGCCGGGTCGCCGACGGCAGTGAGGGGATGGCCATCGCCGAACAGTCCCTGAAGCATCAGCCGCTGGGCGACGGACGTGTCCTGGTACTCATCGAGGAGGACGACGTGGAATCGATCGCGGAGCTGTTCGCCGACCTCGGGGCACTCGATGCCGAGCCGCGCACCGCCGGCCATCTGGTCGGCGAAGTCGAGCACCCCGCTCACCCGCTTGTCGGCGCGATACGCCTCGACGAGTCGGCTGAGGTCGATGCGCTCCAGGGCCACCTCGCGGGCCCGGGCCATCGGCTTCGTCACGTCGGACGGAGGCAGCCGATCGATCGACGTGACGACATCGGCGTCGTGGTCGCGCAACTGCTCGGGCGCGACCAGGTGCTCCGACAGGGCGGCGTCCAACGCCAGCACGCGCACGATGGTGGCGGGGAGCAGCGTGGTGAGGTGCGGCAGGGGCCCGCGGTGTCTGCGGATGACGCGAGACGCACGCTGGTGCCGGGTGGCGTCGGAGGTGACGACGAGATCGGTCTCCATGCCCAGCCGCAGGCCATGCTCGGTGATCAGGTGGCCTGCGAACGCGTGATAGGTGGAGATGGTGGGTTCGCCATGGGTGTCGAACAGGTCGGTGACCGCCCGGGCGTCGGCCATGCCGAGCAGCGCCCCACGCACCCGCTGACCCAGCTCGGCGGCCGCCTTCTTGGTGAACGTCAGCCCCAGAACCGCTCCAGGGGCCATCTGCTCGTGGCCGACGAGCCAGACGACGCGGGCGGCCATCACGGCGGTCTTGCCCGAGCCGGCGCCGGCGACGATCACCCCGGGGCGTCCGTTGGCGTCGTGATGGCGGCCAGCTGCTCGTCGCTGAACGGGATGCCGACCACCTCGCACAGGTGGTCGACGTCGCGGACGAGGCGGGTCACGACTCGGCCTCGACGGTCTGGTCGCCCGCCGCCTGGGCGGGGCAGCACCGGCGGAACGGGCAGATCTGACAGCGCTCGTTGACGGTGGCCTCGAAGCGCTCGAGGCGCACGGAGTCGCGGCTGCGGCGGAGCAGCTCGTAGGCGAAGAACGGCTCGCCGGGCGACGGCGGATCCTGTTGCTGGACCACCGGGAGTCCGGGCTCCCTGGCGAACTCCTGACGGAGGTGCACCAGCTCGGCGCCGGCGCTCGTGTCGTGGCCCGGCACCGCACCATGGGCGACGGCGACCTGATAGACCCCCAGCTGCGCATGCTGCTCGATCTCGGCGGCAGTGGGCTTGCCCTTGCCGGTCTTGAAGTCGACGACGTGGATCCGTCCGTCGGCGCCGACCTCGACCCGGTCCATCGAGCCACGCAACCGCACGACGTCGTCGCCGACCGGGATCTCGACGACGAACTCCTGCTCCGCGCCCAGCACGCTGCGCTCACCGCGGTCGCGGTGCCACCGCACGAGCCGGCGCACGGCCGAGACGGCCTCGTCACGCTCCCGGGCGGCGATCCATGGTGTGTCGAAGTCGAGTCGGTGCCACACGGCGTCGAGATGGGCGATCAACGTCTCGGGGTCGACGTCCGGCGTGACCGTGTCGACGACCTCCGCCGCCAGGACGTGCAGCGCGAGGCCGAACCCCTGGGCGGTGGTGGTGCCCTGTTCGCCCTTGACCTCCCTCGACAGGAACCATCGGAGCGCGCACCCGGTGATGCCGTCGACCGCGCTGCCGGACAGCGCCAGCGGCTCCGCGATGGGCCGTATCGGCCGGCTGGCCTGGGTGAGGTCGGCGGTTCCCCACCACCGGTCGGGGTCTGCCGCGGAGACGTCGCCGGACATCCCGGCGAGGCGGGTGGCCGCCTCGGCACGCACCCGATCGGTGGCGCCGGTCTCGGCCAGGTCGCGCAGCTCGGCCACGACGCCGCGCAGCGATGCCGGCCGGCGAGGACGACCTTGCGGGGGTTGCTCCTCGAGGCTGAACGGCCGCAGCTCATCGACGAAGCGCGACGGCTGCTCCCCGTCTGACGCCATGCTCTCGACGGCGGTGACGAGCAGGCGGCGTCGTGCCCGGGTGACCGCGACATAGAACAGCCGGCGCTCCTCGGCCAGCAGCGCCCCGAAGGACGGTGGCCGGCCGTCGCCGCGCGGGTCGAGCCGTTCGGTGCGCAGCAGGCTGTGAGCAGCACGCGTGGCAGGCCAGAGACCGTCCTGCACACCGGCGACGACCACGAGGTCCCACTCGAGTCCTTTCGACCGATGCGCCGTCATCACGCGCACGGCGTCGCCGCGGACGCCGCGCTCGGCGAGGGAGTCGCCGGGGATCTGCTGGGCGCGCAGTGCATCGATGTACGGCCCGATCTCGGCCCGGCGACCGCTCTCCTCGGCGCGGGCGGCGTCGTCGAAGAGTGCGACCAGCGCGTCGAGGTCGCGGTGCGCCTCGACGTCGCCGGACTCGGCCGTCGACTGCAACCGCCGCGGCCAGTCGGTGCCGTCCCAGAGCTCCCACAACACCTGCTCGGCGGGTGCACGGTGCCGCACCAGGTCGGCCGTGCGGGCCAGCACCATCGCCAGTCGCTCGGCGCGGGTCGCGAGCGATCCGAGCCGTTGACCAGGGGCTGCCACCGCCAGCGACGCCGGCTCGGCCAGGCACTCGGCGAGGAGCTCGCGGGAGTCACGCAGCGTCCCCGTCTCACCCGCGGCGCGCCGCCGCAGCTCGCGGGCGAGCGAGCGCAGCTCCGACGGGTCGAGACGGCCCAGCGGTCCGAGCAGGAGCGTCTCGGCTTCTTCGGGCACCAGCTGGCGGCCCGAGGCGAGGCCCGCCGCGGCGTGCGCGGCCAGCAGGAGCGCGCGGACGGCCGGTTGCTCCGCGATTGGGATCTCGTCACCCGCCACCTCGGTGGGGATGCCCGCGGCGCGAAGCACCCGCTCGAACCGGGGAATCGACTCCCGCCCCGACCGGACGAGCACCGCCATGTCGCCCCAGGGAAGACCCTCGCGATAGGCATGGTGCAGCGCCACTGCGATCTGCTCGGCCTCGGCGCGGGCGTCGGTGAACGTGCGGACCTCGATCTCGCCGGTGAGGTCGGCGATCGGTTCGAGCTGCCGGAACGCCGTGAACTGGTCTCGGGAGATCGAGCCGCTCACACCGAGAGGGGAGATCACCGCTCGCGACGCTGCCATCAGCGCCGGCCCGAACCGGCGGGACCGACGCAGGGCGACCGTCGCGGCCGGACGCTCGGGCGTGCCGAACCTGTCGGCGAACGTCCAGATGCCTCGGACGTCTGCGCCACGGAAGGCGTAGATGGATTGGTCGGGGTCGCCGACGGCGACGAGGTCGGTGCTCGGACCGACGATGCCCTGAAGCAACGCGACCTGCGCCGGGTCGGTGTCCTGGTACTCATCGACGACAACGACCCGTGGCTGGGTGACCGGCGTGATCCGGCTCGCCTCGTCGACCAGACCGGAGTAGTCGGTCTCGCGAGAGAGGGCCAGCACCTGCTCGTACTCCGTCCACAAGTCGGCGACGCTGTGCCAGGCGGGCTCGCCGTGCTCACCGGACAGCCGGCGCAGCGCGTCGGGGTCCAGCCCGTACGACCGTGCGCGGCCGACGAAGTCGACCAGCTCGCGGGCGAATCCGCGGGTCCGCAGTGCCGGCTGGAGCTCGGTGGGCCACGAGACCCGACCCATCTCCGAGGCCCCGAGCAGCACCTCGGCCATGCGCCATTCCTGCTCAGGCGCGCTGAGGAGCCGCAGCGGGTCGGCGAACAGCTCCGGCGGCGACGCGGCGCGCACCAACGCGTAGCAGTAGGAGTGGAAGGTCATGACCGGGACCACCCCGGCACCGGGCAGTCGTCGGGCGATGCGGGACCGGAGCTCCGCGGCAGCCTTGCGGCTGAAGGTCAGGACCAGGGCGTCATCGGGCGGAAGTCCTCGCTCGACCCGGTCGACGACGAGCTCGACCAGCGTGGTGGTCTTGCCCGTGCCGGGACCCGCCAGCACCAGGAGCGGGCCGCCCTGCCCGTCGATGCCGTGCTCGAGTACGGCCCGCTGGCTGTCGTCGAGCACCGGCGCCGGTGCGGATGCAGCGGTGCGCTGCAGGACGTACTCGACGGGCATGGACCCATCTCAGCAGACGCAGCCGACATCAGCCGCCAAGATCGGCGGCGAGGGAGGCGGCGGCAGTCGTGAGGACCGGCACAGCTCGGGCGATCAGGTCGTCGGTCATGCGTGGCGCCGGCCCGGACACCGAGATCGCCAGCGGCATGGCGGGCCCGGTCACGGCGACGGCGACACACCGCACCCCGACCTCCTGCTCGCCTTCGTCGAGGGCGTAGCCGTTCGCCCTGGCCCGATCCAGCGCAGCGGTCAGCCGGGGCAGCGTGGTCAGGGAGTGCTCGGTCTGGGCCGGAAGGCCGGAGCGCCGGGTCAGCGCCGCCACCTCCTCGGCCGGCATCCGGGCCAAGAGCACCTTGCCGACCGCCGTGCAGTGCGCGTGCACCCGGCGACCGACCTCCATGAACATCCGCATCGAGTGACCCGACTGGACCTGGGCCACGTAGACCACTTGATCGCCGTCGAGCATCGCGAGATTGGCGGTCTCGCCCACCTCCTCGACGACGGCCGTCAGGTGTGGCACCGCCCATCGCGACAGCATCCGGCCGGCACGCTCGCCGAGATGCATCAGGCGAGGCCCCAGCGAGTACTGCTTTGCGGAGTCGCCGATGACGTATCCCAGCGCGGTCAGCGAGCCGACCAGCCGATGCACCGTGGTCAACGGCAGATCGATCGCGACCGCCAGCTGCGACAGGCTCATCGGGCGGTCCTCGGCGAGCGCCTCCAGGACGTCGAAGGCTCGTGAGACCGACTGGACGCCACTGCGGTCCACCGGTTGCCTCTCTGACTGGTCCGTCATAGGTTTTCAGATTATAGAAGGTTGCTTCCGCAGAGCGGAAATGTTGGGGGATGTTCAATGGGCGTTGAGATCACTGCTCCGGTCCATGACCGGTTCGACGAGATCCTCACCGGGGATGCCTTGGAGTTTCTGGCCCGCCTGCACCGCGAGTTCGAGGCGCGCCGACGAGAGCTGCTCGAGGCCCGGACGCGTCGGTACGACGAGCTGGCCGCCGGCGGCACACTGGGCTTCCTCGAGGAGACGAAGGACGTCCGGGAGTCGGAGTGGCAGGTGGCCGAACCGGCACCTGGCCTCCGTGACCGCCGCGCCGAGATCACCGGCCCCACCGACGCGAAGATGGCGATCAACGCCCTGAACTCCGGGGCCAAGGTGTGGCTGGCCGACCACGAGGATGCCAACACCCCGCTGTGGGAGAACATGGTCCAGGGCCAGCTCAACCTGCGCGACGCGGTCGCCGGCACGCTCGAGCTCACGACACCCGAGGGCAAGCACTACTCCCTCGGCGACGACCCCGCGACGATCGTCGTCCGGCCCCGGGGCTGGCATCTCACCGAGAAGCACGTGCTCGTCGACGGTGAGCGGATCGCCGGCGCGCTGTTCGACTTCGGCCTGTACTTCTTCCACTGCGCCCAGGCCCAGCTCGACCGCGGCTCCGGCCCCTACTTCTACCTGCCCAAGATGGAGAGCCACCTCGAGGCGCGGCTCTGGAACGACGTCTTCGTGCTGGCCCAGGACCACCTCGGCATCCCGCAAGGCACGATTCGCGCCACCGTGCTGATCGAGACCTACCCGGCGGCGTTCGAGATGGAGGAGATCCTCTACGAGCTCCGCGACCACTCGGCCGGCCTCAACGCCGGCCGGTGGGACTACATGTTCAGCGTGATCAAGAACTTCCGGGGCCGGGGCCGGGAGTTCCTGCTTCCCGACCGCAACTCGGTGACGATGACCGTCCCGTTCATGCGGGCCTACACCGAGCTGCTGGTCCGGACGTGTCACCAGCGTGGTGCGCACGCCATCGGCGGGATGGCGGCCTTCATCCCGAGCAAGGACGACGAGATCAACCGGCAGGCGTTCGAGAAGGTGCGCGACGACAAGACCCGCGAGGCGAACGACGGGTTCGACGGGTCCTGGGTGGCGCACCCCGGCATGGTCGAGCTCTGCACGGACGTGTTCACCGACGTGCTCGGCGACGACCCGGACCAGCGCCACCGCACGCGCGACGACGTCGACGTCACCGCGGAGCAGCTGCTCGACGTCGCGAGCACGCCCGGCGAGATCACCGAGGCGGGCCTGCGCTCGAACATCAGCGTCGGCATCCAGTACCTCGACGCCTGGCTGCGCGGCACCGGCGCGGTCGGCATCAACAACCTGATGGAGGACGCCGCGACCGCGGAGATCGCGCGCTCCCAGGTCTGGCAGTGGCTGCACACCGAGGCCGTCCTCGCGGACGGGCAGCAGGTGACCCGCGACCTCGTCGAGCGGCTGATCGACGAGGAAACCGAGGGCAAGCAGACCGAGGGCCGCGCGCTCTTCACCGAGATGGCGCTGTCCGAGCACTACGAAGACTTCCTGACCGTACCGGCCTACGAGCGGATGCCGTGACCGGAGACCAGAGTGCCGAGGAGGCGCCATGACAACGGAGATTCCCGACAAGTACGTGCCGTCGGTCGAGTATGCGGATCTGCCCGAGCCGCTGCCGATGAAGAGGGTGCTCGGGCCGAGCGTGCTGCTGCTCGCCGGCGCCATCGGGTCGGGCGAGTACGTCCTGTGGCCGAGCATCGCCTCCCAGGTCGGACTCGTGCTGGTCTGGCTGGTGCTGATCGGCGTGGGTACCCAGTACTTCCTCAACATGGAGATCGAGCGCTACACGCTGGCCACCGGCGAGACGGCGGTCACCGGCTTCACCAGGCTCTGGAAGCCCTGGGGCATCCTGTTCATCTTCATGGGCGTGCTGGCCTGGATGTGGCCGGGGTGGGCCACCGGCGGCACCACGACACTGAGCTTCGCGCTCGGATTCTCCGAGGATGCGATCCCGTACATCACGATCGGCGTCCTCGTGCTGATCGGCCTCGTGCTCACCGTCTCGCCGGTGGTCTACCAGACGGTGGAGAAGGTCCAGTTCCTCATGGTCACCCTGATCGTGCTCTTCATCATCTACGCGATCGTCGCGCTGATCGGCGGCGACGGGTATGAGGCACTCGGTCGCGGCTTCGTCGAGGTGGACAAGATTCCGGACGGCGTGTCCGACGTCGGCGCCGCCGCCCTGCTCGGCGCCATCGCCTTCGCCGGTGCCGGTGGCGTGATGAATCTCGTGCAGTCGAACTGGGTCCGCGACAAGGGTCTGGGCATGGGCGCCAGACTGCCGAAGGTGGTCTCGCCGTTCACCGGCGAGGAGGTCGCCGCGCCGACGACCGGCTACTTCTTCCGTCGCGACGAGGAGAACATGCGCCGCTGGAACGGGTGGTGGAAGGTCGCGAACCGGGAGCAGTTCTGGACGTTCTTCGTGATCGGCGCGGTCGCCCTGCTGACGTTCATGACGATGACGTTCGTCCACGTCGGGGTGGGCGCCACCGATGCGGAGAGCTTCGACTTCATCAACGTCCAGGGCGAGGCGCTCCAGGCCGACCAGGGCGACTGGCTCGGCACGGTGTTCTGGCTGATCGGGAGCGTGGTGCTGTTCTCCACCAACCTCATCGTGGTCGACATGATCGGCCGCCTCACCGCCGACGTGCTCAAGACCACGACGCTGCGCGACAACGACACATGGAGCGAGAGCCGGCTGTACTTCGTCACCGTGTGGGCGATGATCCTGTTCGGGTCGATCATCCTGCTCGCCGGTTTCGACCAACCACTGCTGTTGCTGGTGATCGCGTCCGCGCTCAACGGGCTGGTGATGTTCATCTACTCCATCCTGCTGTTGCAGCTCAACCGCGGCGTGCTGCCGCGGGAGATCGGGCTCAAGGGCGGCCGGCTTGTGGCGATCATGTGGGCGGTGCTGTTCTACGGCTTCTTCTCGGTGATCCTGATCATCGACCAGGGCAAGCAGCTGTTCTGAGAACGCCTGAGCGCGCTCTGCGCGCGAACGGCGGGCCAGGTCGAGTGCGTCGCGGCGCAGCCGCCCGGCGTAACGAGACCGCGAGAGATGCCAGGCTCGGCCGACGTGGTCTCGATACGCCCCGCTCGTTCCTCGCGGGGCTACTCAACCACCGAGGGACCCCACAGGGCGGCAGGGACGTCCACCCGGCCATTCCGGACGGGCGTCCCCTCGTCCTGCCAGTGCTGCTGGGCATCGGTCATCAGATGGGGCGGCAGCGTGCCGTTGGCGCGGACGACGCGCCACCAGCTGACCGCGGCACCTTCGAGCGACATCACCCGTCCGACCTGACGGGCACCGCCGTGTCCGATGGCGTCGGCGATCAGGCCGTACGTGACGACTCGACCGGGCGGGACGCGCTCGACGAGCTCGAGCACCCGCTCGGTGAAATCCATCGCCGGGTCAGTAGGCGGGCTGGCTCGGATCGATCTGGTTGACCCAGGCCACGACGCCACCGCCGACATGGACGGCATCGGCGAACCCGGCGCCCTTGACCGCGGACAGCACCTCGGCCGAGCGCCGGCCGGTCTTGCAGTACAGGACGACCTGCTTGTCGCTGTTCAGCTGCTCGAAGGCGTCGCCCCGGGCGAACTCGTCCTTGGGGATGAGCACCGAGCCCGGAATGCGATTGATCTCGTACTCGTTGGGCTCGCGCACGTCGACCAGCACGAAGTCGCGACCGCCGTCGTTGCGCTCCTTGAGCCATCCATCGAGCGTGGCGACCGAGATGGTGGATTCGGCGGCAGCATCGGCGGCCTCCTCGCTGATCGCACCGCAGAACGCCTCGTAGTCGGCGAGCAGCTCGGTGGGCACCTCGCCGTTCGGATCCCGCTGGATCTTCAACGTCGAGTACCGCATCTCGAGCGCGTCGTAGACCATCAGCCGTCCGATCAGCGGATCGCCGATGCCGGTGATGAGCTTGATCGCCTCGGTGGACATGATCGAGCCGATGGACGCGCACAGCACGCCCAGCACGCCGCCTTCGGCGCACGACGGCACCATGCCGGGCGGCGGCGGTTCGGGGTAGAGGTCGCGGTACTGGGGGCCCTCCTGGGCCCAGAACACCGACACCTGACCCTCGAAGCGGTAGATGGAGCCCCACACGTACGGCTTGTCGAGGATGACCGCGGCGTCGTTGACGAGGTAGCGGGTGGCGAAGTTGTCGGTGCCGTCGAGGATGAGGTCGTAGTCGGCGAAGATCTCGAGCACGTTGTCGGTGTCGAGCCGGACATGGTGCTGAATGACCTTGACGTACGGGTTGGTCTCGGCGATCGATGCCGCTGCGGATTCGACCTTCGAACGGCCGATGTCGGACTGCCCGTGGATGACCTGGCGCTGCAGGTTGGACTCGTCGACCACGTCGTCGTCGATGACGCCGATCGTGCCGACGCCTGCGGCAGCGAGGTAGAGCAGAGCCGGGCTGCCGAGGCCGCCCGCGCCGATGACGAGCACCTTGGCGTTCTTCAGCCGCTTCTGGCCGGTCATGCCGACGTCCGGGATGATGAGGTGCCGGCTGTAGCGGCGGACCTCGTCGATCGTCAGTTCGTCGGCGGGTTCCACGAGTGGGGCAACCACGGAAATCTCTCCTCCAGGCAGCGGGAATGCTGTCATCGGTGCAAACATCGCGCCGGCTGTCTATGTTCCCCGACTGTTGCCGCCCGGCGACCGGTCGTCCGGATGGTGGGCGGTCTGCCCGATGCAGCTGGTCGGGACGCGGGGCGCGTTCGTGTCGCGCAGGATGGGGCGGCTCGTCCTCGCAGCCACCCACTACATTGGAGCCGTGAGCGAAGCCCTCCCCCTCAAGCAGCGGACCAACCGCCTGCCGCGGTCCGCGCGTCGTGCCCAGCTGCTCGACGTCGCGCTCGAGGTCTTCGTCGAGCAGGGCTACCACGCGGCCTCGATGGACGAGATCGCCGAACGGGCCGGCGTCTCCAAACCCGTGCTCTACCAGCATTTCCCCGGCAAGCTCGACCTCTATCTCGCGCTGCTGCAGACGTCGTGCGACACCGTCATCGCCGGGGTCAAGGACGCCCTTGCGTCCACCACCGACAACCGCGAACGCGTCCAGGCCACCATCGAGCTCTGGTACGACTATGTCGCCGACCAGGGCGCGGCGTTCCGGCTCGTCTTCGAGTCCGACCTCACCAACGTCCCGGCAGTCCGCGAGCACGTCGACCGCGTCATCCACGAGTCCGCCTCGGCCATCGCCGAGGTCATCCACGAAGACACCGGTCTGCCCGGCCCGGCCGCGCACCTGTTGGCCGTCAGCCTGGTGGGCATGGGCCACGTCGGCGCCCGCAACTGGCTGTCCGCCGACTCCCGCCTCAGCCGCGACGAGGCGGTCGAGCTCGCCGCCGGGCTCGCCTGGCGTGGTATCGGCGGCTTCCCCAAAGGAGAAGAGTGAACATGGAAGTCAAGATCGGCGTGCAGAATGCCGCCCGCGAGCTGTCGGTCGAGACCGACGAGAGCCCAGACGACGTGCTGAAGTCGTTGGAGACGTCGATCTCCAACGAGGCGGTCTTCAGCCTCACCGACGAGAAGGGCCGCACCGTGGCCGTCCCCGCCGACAAGGTCGCCTACCTCTACTTCACCGCCGACTCCGGCCGCAAGGTCGGCTTCGGTCTCGTCGCCGGCAGCTAGCAGACCGGGCACCTAGGCCTGGAGGCCGAGCTTCTCCATGCGCTCGGCGTGGGCCTCGGTGATGCGGGTGAACATGCGGCCGATCGCGGCAAGGTCCATGCCCGGCTGGTCGATGCCGCCAACGATCACCGCGCTCAGCGCGTCTCGCTCGGCCACCACCATCTGGGCCTGACTCAAGGCCTCGCCCATCAGCCGGCGACCCCACAGGGCCAGGCGGCCGCCCAGCCGGTGGTCGGCCTCGATCGCCGACCGCACCTGGTCTACAACGAAGTCGGAGTGCCCGGTGCCACTCATCGTCTCCAGCACCAGCTCGCGAGTCTCCGGGTCGAGGTACGAGGCCACCTCACGGTAGAAGTCGGACGCCAGACCGTCGCCGACATAGGCCTTGACCAGACCCTCGAGCCAGTCGGACGGCGCGGTTTGGCGGTGGAACCGCTCGAACGTCGCCGCGAACGGCTCCATCGCCTCGAACGGATCCTCGCCGAGCTCCACGAGACGGTCGCGGATCAGCTCGAAGTGATGGAACTCGGCCACCGCCATCGAGGCGACCTCGACCTTCGTGTGCAGGTCAGGTGCCATCTTGGCGTCGTCGGCGAGGCGCTCGCAGGCACTGATCTCGCCATACGCGAGGATGCCGAGCAGCTCGACGATGCCGGTGCGGTAGACCGGATCGTCGAACGCTGACGGCTGTGCCGCATCCTTCTGGGCCATGGGATCGCAGCGTAGCGCGAGCACGGCGGCACCGGACGATAGGATGGGGGCAGCAACCACCCACGAGAATTCGAGAAGTCCCCTGACTACGTTCAAAGATCTGGGCGTCATGCCCGAGATCGCCGACGCGCTTGACGACGTCGGCATCACCCACCCTTTTCCCATCCAGGAGATGACGCTCTCGGTGGCCCTCATGGGCACCGACCTCATCGGCCAGGCGCGCACCGGCACCGGCAAGACGCTGGCCTTCGCGATCCCGGTCATCCAGCGCACCGTCGCGCCGCACGACCCCGACTACGAGCAGCTCGCCGCGCCGGGCAAGCCACAGGCGCTCATCGTCACCCCCACCCGTGAGCTCACCATCCAGGTGGCCAAGGACATCGACACCGCCTCAACCAAGCGCGGCACTCGCAACCTCACCATCTACGGCGGCGTGCCCTATGAGCCCCAGCTCGACATGCTCACGTCCGGTGTCGACATCGTCGTCGGCACCCCCGGTCGCCTGCTCGACCTCGCCAACCGCGGCGCCCTCGACCTCTCGCACGTCAAGTCACTGGTGCTCGACGAGGCCGACGAGATGCTCGACCTCGGCTTCCTGCCCGACGTCGAGGCGATCCTGGCCAAGACGCCCGAGCTCCGCCAGACGATGCTGTTCTCGGCCACGATGCCGGGTGCGATCGTCACCCTGGCCCGCACGCACATGCGCCACCCCATGAACATCCGCGCGGAGTCACCCGACGAGGACCACCTGGTGCCCACCACGGCCCAGTTCGTCTGGCAGGCACACGAGATGGACAAGCCCGAGGTGGTCGCCCGCATCCTGCAGGCCGACGACGTCGGACGCGTGCTCATCTTCACCCGCACCAAGCGCACCGCCCAGCGCGTCGCCGACGACCTCGTCGACCGCGGCTTCCCGGCCTCCCCTCTGCACGGCGACATGGCCCAGACCGCCCGCGAGAAGGCGCTCCAGCGATTCCGCGACGGCAAGGTCAACACCCTGGTCGCCACCGATGTCGCGGCCCGCGGCATCGACGTCGCCGGCATCACGCACGTCATCAACTACAACTGTCCCGAGGACCACAAGACCTACGTGCACCGCATCGGCCGCACCGGTCGCGCCGGCGCGTCGGGCATCGCCGTCACGTTCGTCGACTGGGCGGACATGACGCGCTGGCAGCTCATCAACAAGGAGCTCGACCTGCCGTTCCCCCAGCCGCAGGAGACCTACTCCACCTCCGAGCACCTCTTCCACGATCTCGGCATCGCCCACGACGTGAAGGGCCGCCTCAAGCCGCCCGCGCCGAAGGAGCCCCGCAGCGACGGGTCCAGGGGGCGCGGCGGTGGCCGACCCCAGCAGAAGTCGGACACCAAGGCGTCCGACGGCGCCCCGAGCCGCAGCCGCAACCGGCGCCGACGCAACCGCACGCGCAGCGGCCAGACCGTCTCGAAGACGGACTGACGCAGATTGCGTCGCCCTAGGGCGTGACGACGACCTTCGTGCCGATCGGCGCGAACTCCCACAGGGCGATGGCGTCGTCGCGCCACTGGCGCACACATCCGGCGGACGTCGGCGTGCCGAGCTCCTTCCTGGTCTGCTCGGGCCTGCCGGCGTTGTCGACCGGCACCGTGTGGAAGCCGATCGGCGCGGTGAAGCCGGTGGCGAAGCGCACGAAGTACTCCATCGAGCCGCTGTAGTCGAACGCCGTGGCGTGACGCGCCTTGGACTGCACCGAGTACGTGCCCGGGTTCAGGTTGTCGAACTTGCTGCCCGACACCAGGTAGGTGCGTTCGACGTCTCCGGTCGCGGCCACCAGCCAGACCCGCTGCGCCGTCTCGGAGAACACGATGCGACGGCCCTCGCCAGAGCCGTTCGGGAGGGCATCGGACTCCCTGACCCGGGCGATCTTCTGAGCCCGCAGCTTGAGCTCGTCGGCGGCGGCGTCGTGCTCGGCGATCACCGCCGACACCGGTCGAGCCACGTCATCGAGCGAGGCGCGCTCGAGCGTCGTCGCGCCGCTGGTCGCCGGTGCCGGTGTCGAACGCAGCTGAGGTAGAACGACGACGGAGGCCGATCCGACCACGAACGTCACGACCACCGAGGCGCCTAGCATCCCGAGTCGGCGGCGCCGCCGGGCGCGATGGCGCGCGGCTTGGTACGCGTTGACCCGGGGGGAGGACACGCCTCCCATTCTAGGGACGAGCCGTCAGTGGGGGGTGCCGTTCAAGAGGCTGTCCGCCACCTGACGGTAGGCCTCCGCTCCCTTGTGGCTCCGGCTGGTGCCGAGAATGGTGCGCCCGACGGCGGGGGCCTCCGCGAACCGGATGGTCTTCGGGATCGGCGGACTGATGACCTGCAGGTCGTACGTCTCGCGGATGGCCTCGAGCACGGCCTTGGCGTGATTCGTGCGCCCGTCGAACATGGTGGGCAGGACGCCGAGGATCTCCAGCTCGGAGTTGATGAACTGCTTGACGTCGTGGACGGTGTCGAGCAGCTGTCCGACACCGCGATGCGAGAGCGTCTCCGCCTGGAGCGGCACGAGCACCTGCTGCGAGGCCGACAGCGCACCGACGGTGAGAACCCCGAGCGTCGGCGGGCAGTCGACCAGGATCCAGTCGTAGTCGTGGGCCACCTTGTCGAGCGCGACCCGCAGGCGCTGCTCCCTCCCGGTGCGGTTGACCAGCGCCTCCTCGTCCTGCGCGACGGTGATGTTGCTCGGCAGCAGGTGCATGCCGTCCTCGGTGATGACGATGGCGTCGTCGGTCTTCTTCGTGCCGAGCAGCACGTCGCCGATGGTGACGTCGATGTCCTCCGGATCGATGCCCAGCGAGAAGGTGAGACCGCTCTGCGGGTCGAGGTCGACGAGCAGCACGCGCTGGCCCTTCTCGACGAACGCGGCACCCAGGGAGGCGACCGTCGTCGTCTTGCCGACGCCGCCCTTCTGGTTCACCACCGCGATCGTCGTCGTCACGTCAGCACCGTATCGTTGCCGCCCGTGGCCCGGCATCCCCGCCGTGCACGGTACGTTGATCGCCATGCGTGGACGCGCCCTGATCACCGGTGCCACAGCCGGCATCGGCAATGCGTTCGCGCGCGAACTGGCACGTCGCGGCCACGATCTGGTGATCGTGGCTCGCGACACGAAACGCCTCGAAGCCGTCGCGGCCGGCCTGCGTGACAAGCACCACGTCGACGTCGACGTCATCACCGCCGACCTCACCACCGACGAGGGCCTGCGGGCCACCGTCAACGCTCTCACCGACTCCGCCCGACCGGTCGACCTGCTGGTCAACAATGCCGGATCATCGCTGGCAGCCTGGTTCGGCACCACGGACATCACCGACGAGGACCGTCAGCTCGATCTGATGGTGCGGGCCCCGATGCACCTGATGGATGCCGCGATCAAGGCCATGTCCGGGCGAGGTCACGGTGAGATCGTCAATGTCGCCAGTGTGGCCGCCTTCACCCCGCGGGGCTCCTACTCGGCCCACAAGGCGTGGATGGTCACGCTGTCCCGCTGGGCCAACTTCCAGTACGCCGACGCCGGTGTCACCGTGATGGCGCTCTGTCCCGGGTTCGTGCGCACCGAGTTCCACCAGCGGATGGGCGTCAACCCCGATGAGAGCGTGCCCGGCTGGATGTGGCTCAAGGCCGACAAGGTCGTCAAGGCGGCGTTGTCGGATCTGGACAAGCGCAAGGCCGTCTCGATCCCCAGCGCGCGATACAAGGTCCTGGCCACGATCGCGCAGTACGCACCCAAGCCCGTCGTCGCGCGGATGGCCAAGCGGGGTCGATGAGTACACCGCGCACGCTGACGCTCCCCGACGGCGTCGAGGCGACCGGCATCGAGACTCCGGTCGGCATGTTCGCCGCTCACGTCGTCCGCGTGAGCGGCCCGGTCGCCCACGTGCTGCTGATCCCCGGCTGGACCGGCAGCAAGGAGGACTTCACACCCCTGCTGCCGCTGCTTGCCGCGGCCGGCTTCGACGCCACCGCCTACGACCAGCGCGGTCAGTTCGAGACGGTCGGCCGGCCCGGTGACGACTACACGCTCGACGGCTTCGCGGCCGACGCTGCCGCCCTCGCCTCGGTCTGCAGCGACGGTCCGTCGCACCTGATGGGTCACTCGTTCGGCGGACTGGTCGCGCAGCAGGCGGTGCTCGCCGCGCCGTCGGCGTGGCGGAGCCTGAGCCTGCTCGGCACTGGGCCCGGCGCCCTCGGCGAGACACCGAATCGCCCGCTGAGGAGATTCCTCGACGCCATCGGCGTGGTGCCGCTGGCCGACATCCATCGGTTCCGTGAGCAGGCCATGGGACTCGAGCGTGCGCCCGACATCGCCGAGTTCCTGCTGCGCCGCTTCACCTCCAACGACCCGCAGTCGCTCAAGGCCATGACCCAGGCCCTCCTCGACAGTCCCGACCGCATCGATGAGCTGGCCGCGCTTCCGGTGCCGATCTGGGTCGGTCGTGGCGCCGATGACGACGCCTGGCCCCACGACATCCAGGCCGCGATGGCCCAGCGCCTCGGCACCGAGATCCACGTCATCGAGGACTCGGCCCACTCCCCCGCCGTCGAGAACACCCAGGGCCTGGCCGACGCCTGGTTGCCGTTCCTCGAAGCCGCTTGAGTTCAGCCGAGCAGCTTCTCGAGTTCCCCGGGGTCGGTGGTGTTGGCGCCGAGACGGAACTCCGGGCCCTTGCCGGTGCCGTGGTAGTCGCTCGAGCCGGTGACGACGAGGCCGTGCGTCGCGGCGATCTTCGCCAGGGCTTCGCGCTGCTCCTCGGAGTGGTCGGGATGATCGACCTCGACACCGTCGAGCCCGTCCTCCACCAGCTCGGCGATGCGGTCGGGCGTGAGCACCGTGTCGCTGCTCCTGGACCAGGGGTGAGCCAGCACCGCCTTGCCGCCGGCGGCCTTGACCAGACGGATCGCCGCATCGGTCGGGATCGAGTAGCGGCCCACGTATCCCGGCTTGCCCGGGGAGAGGTAGTCGCGGAAGGCCTCGTCACGTGACGCCACGACGCCCTTGTCGATGAGCACGTCGGCGAGGTGGGGGCGGCCGACCGCGTCGGCGCCGCCGACCTTCGCGAGGATCTCCTCTGCCGTCACGTCGATGCCGATCGCCTGGAAGCGGGCGACGAACTTCGGGACGCGCCCGGTCCGCCCGTCGATGACCTTCGCCAGCTCATCCAGCAGCGGCGCGTCGGAGGGGTCGACCTCGTAGGCGAGCAGATGGATGCTCCGGTGCTCGAGCTCGGTCGACACCTCGAGTCCCTTGACCAGACGGATGCCGATCCGGTCGGCCGCCTGCTGCGCCTCATCCCACCCGGCGGTGGTGTCGTGGTCGGTCAGTGCCACCACGTCGAGGCCGGCCGCCTTCGCGTTCTCGATGAGCTCGGTCGGGGTGTCCGTGCCGTCGGAACGATGGGAGTGCGTGTGGAGGTCGATGTTCACGCGTTCAGCGTAGGGGGCAGTTCCACGTCTCGATCACCGGCGCCTCGCGGTAGTGGCCGAGGACGGACGTGGTGGCGGTGCCCAGCCTGAACAGGCGTCCCTCCTCGACCGGCTGATCGAGCCACCTCGCCGCGAGCGCAGGCAGCGAGTGCCCGTGCGCGAAGACCAGGGCGTCCCCGCCGACGGCCCGCACGCGGGCGACCACGCGGTCGAGCCGCTCGGTCACCTGCTCCGGGGTCTCTCCGCCCGGGCTCGGATGTGTCCAGACCGTCCAGCCCGGCACGCTTTCCCGGATCTCGTCGGTGGTCAGCCCCTCGTAGTCGCCGTAGGCCCACTCGACCAGGTCGTCGTCGACCTCGGCGTCGAAGCCGGCGAGCTCCGCCGTCCTGCGGGCACGGTGACGGGGACTGGTCAGCACGAGGTCGAACGACTCCGCGGCCAGCACCGACCGGAGTCGCTCGGCAGCGGCGACGCCCGCCTCGGTCAGGTCGATGTCGGTGGTGGACGTGTGACGGCCGGAGGCGCTCCACTCGGTCTCGCCGTGGCGGACGAGCCAGAGCCGGCTCACGGCTCGGCGGGCCAGTTCTTGTCCGGCTGGGGCACCGGTCGGCCGGGCTGCTCGCCGCCCCGGTCCTGCAGGTACGAGTCCTTGGGGACCATGACCTTGCGCCGGAAGATGCAGACGACCTTGCCGTCCTGGTTGTAGCCGATCGTCTCGACATGGACGACGCCGCGGTCGTCCTTGCTCTTGCTCTCCCACTTGTCGAGCACGGTGGTCTCGCCGTACAGCGTGTCGCCGTGAAAGGTGGGCGCGACGTGCCGCAGCGACTCGATCTCGAGGTTGGCGATCGCCTTGCCGGAGATGTCCGGGACGCTCATGCCCAGCAGGATCGAGTAGACGTAGTTGCCGACCACCACGTTGCGGCCGAACTGCGTGGTCTCCTCGGCGTAGTTGGCGTCGAGGTGCAGCGGGTGATGGTTCATCGTCAGCAGGCAGAACATGTGGTCGTCGAACTCGGTGACCGTCTTGCCGGGCCAGTGCTTGTAGGTCGCTCCGACCTCGAACTCCTCGTAGCTGCGTCCGAATTGCATGACGCCCATCATGGCGCAGAGGGTCAGTACGTCTGGGCGCGCCCCGGCATCTTGGCGAGCAGCTCCTGGCCGCGCGCGAGCAGCTTGTGCTCGACCAGCACCTCGTAGCGGGTGGCGACGACCTTGGTGATGGAGCTGAAGTCACGCTGACCGCGGGTGGCCCAGTATCCGATCAGGCCCCAGATGACGCCGAACACGACACCGAGGGCGAGGCCGGTGACCACCGTGGTGAGGTAGTTGCCCTCCTCGGCGAAGATGCCGAGCAGCAGCCCGATCAGCAGGCCCAGCCAGGCACCGGATGCGGCGCCGGCCATCGCCACGCGGCCGGTCGTCAGGCGACCGGTGACGCGCTCGACCTGCTTGAGGTCGGTGCCGACGATCAGGCAGTTCTCGACCGGGAACTCCTCGTCGGACAGGTAGTCGACGGCCTTCTGGGCGTCGGCGTAGGCGTCGAAGACGCCGAGCGACTGCGGAAACTGCAGCTCGAAGATCTCAGGCATGGGCCCAGACTACTGACTGGCCCCGCCTCAGGACTTGTAGTCCTCCAGCAGCCGGCGGCCGATGATCATCTTCTGGATGTCGGCCGTGCCCTCGCCGATCAGCAGCATCGGCGCCTCGCGGTAGAGCCGCTCGATCTCGTACTCCTTGCTGTAGCCGTAGCCACCGTGGATGCGGAAGGAGTCCTCCACGACGTCACGGCAGAACTCCGAGGCGAGGTACTTGGCCATGCCGGCCTCGAGGTCGTTGCGCTCGCCGGCGTCCTTCTTGCGGGCGGCGTTCACGACCATCGCGTGGGCCGCCTCGACCTTGGTGCCCATCTCGGCGAGACGGAACAAGATGGCCTGGTGCTCGGCGATCTTCTTGCCGAACGTCTCTCGCTGCTGGGAGTAGGCGATGCCGAGCTCGAACGCCCGGGTGGCCAGGCCCACCGCGCGGGCGGCGACGTTGACGCGTCCGACCTCGACCCCGTCCATCATCTGGTAGAAGCCCTTGCCCGGCTCGCCGCCGAGGATCTGGTCGGCCGAGACCTGGTGCCCCTCGAAGATCATCTCGGTGGAGTCGACGCCCTTGTAGCCCATCTTCTCGAGCTTGCCCGGGACGGTGAGGCCCGGAGCGGTCTCCCCGAAGCCCGGTTCCTTCTCGACCAGGAAGGTGGTCATGTTCTTGTAGACCGAGTCCTGGCCCTCGTCGGTCTTGACGAGCACCGCCACGAGGTTGGACGATCCGCCGTTGGTGATCCACATCTTCTGGCCGTCGATGGTGTAGTCGCCGTCGTCGCCCTTGACCGCCTTGGTGGTGATGGCCGAGACGTCAGATCCGAGCGCCGGCTCCGACATCGAGAACGCGCCGCGCACCTCGCCAGTGGCCATCCTCGGCAGGTACTTCTGCTTCTGCTCCTCGGTGCCGTGCTGCATGAGCATGTAGGCGACGATGAAGTGCGTGTTGATGACGCCGGAGACGCTCATCCAGCCGCGGGCGATCTCCTCGACCACCAGCGCGTACGTGAGCAGCGACTCGCCGAGCCCGTCGTACTCCTCGGGGATCATCAGGCCGAAGATGCCGAGCTCCTTGAGGCCCTCGACGATGTCGGTGGGGTACTCGTCCTTGTGCTCCAGCTCGGTGGCGACCGGAAGGATCTCCTTCTCGACGAACTGGCGGACGACCTTGAGGATCTCTTGCTGCTCCTCGGTCAGACCGTCGGTGGTGGCGAGGCGACCCATGGGAACTCCTGAGCTGGCGGGGGAACTCGGTTACGGCGCCTGATCCTAACCCTTCAGTCCGGGCGCACCGGTGCCGGTGGTGGACGGCGAGACGTCACCACCGCCAGGCCGAGGAGGATCAGCACCAGCCCGCCGTAGACGCCCCAGGGCGGCGACTGGCCGAGGAACACCCCGGCCAGCAGGGCCGCGCCGGGCACCTCGAGCAGCAGCAGGAGCGAGATGACGGTCGGGCTCTTCACGGCGAGGAGATGGTTCACCAGGGAATGGCCGAGGAACTGGGCCGACACCGTGACCGCGGCGATCAGCATCCAGGTGCGCGTGGAGAATCCGGTGAGCTGCGTTCCGGTCACGACGCAGAGGACGCCGAGGATCACGGCGCACGTCCCGTAGCAGGCGAACGTGTAGCCGGTGGTCGACAGCCGCCGGCGCACGGACTGGCCGGCCACGAGGTAGACCGCGGCGAACAAACCTCCGGCCAGCGCGAGCGCGTCACCGGCCAGGGCCCGGAGCGAGACCGTGAAGTCGACGCCCGTCACGATCAGTACGCCGGCCACCGCCAGCATCACTCCGGCCGCGACCGCGCGCGGGATGCGGTGACCCCGGAGCAGGTCGTACAGCACGACCCAGACCACCGTTGTGCTCACGAGTGCGGTTGCGGCAGCCACCGACGTCAGCTTGAGGGAGGACACCCAGGTGGCGAAGTGGCCGGCCAGAGCGGCACCTGCCACGGCCGTGGCCAGCACGTGACTGCGACCGAGCCGGCTGAGCTCCGTGCGCGAGCGCGCCAGCACGACCGGCCCGATCATCAGGGTCGCCGCCGCATTCCTCCAGAACGCGATCGCGAAGGCCGGCGCTGCCGTTGCCGCCATGAGTGGTCCAGCAGCCGAGATGCCGAGGACCGAGAGCGCGGCGAGGAGCGGCGTCACCCCCAGGCGGTCTCGAGCTCGGCGAGTGACGTCTCGAGGTGGGTCAGTAGTCGCTGGAGATGGGGGACGCTCTTGCGGCAGCCGATGATCCCGAAGTCGAGATAGTTGTCGCGGCTGCACAGCGTGATGTTGATGGCCTGGCCGTCGAGGACGATCGACACCGGGTACATCCCGTCGAGGCGTGCCCCGTTGAAGTACATCTGGTTCTTCGGGCCCGGGACGTTCGAGACGATGACGTTGAACGGCGGACGGGTGTATCGGAGGAAGCCGGGCACCTGGGTCATCGCCAGCGGCAGCACCTGCAGGGCCGAGAACGCCAGGATCTGGTTCTGGGTGAGTCCGCCGAGCAGCTTCTTGGAGGTGCGCGAGGAGTAGGCGATCTCCTCCAGCCGTGTGGCTCCGTTCTCGCGGTCGGTGGCGAGGTTCACGACGATCGCCCCCACCGAGTTGCTCTCGCCGGCCTCCTTGCCGGCCGACTCGGCGCGCAGCGCCAGGGAGATCGGGACCATCGCGCTCATCGGCTCGTCGGGAAGGGCATGCTGCTCCAGCAGGTACTCGCGGAGTGCACCGGACACCATCGCCAGCACGACGTCGTTGAGCGTCGTGGCCGACGACTTCGCCACGCGCTTGATGCGGTCGATCTCCCACGACTGCGCGGCGAACCGCCGGGCGCCGCCGACGCGGCCGTTCAGGATGGTCTTCGGCGCGCTCGGAAGCGTGATGTCGCCGTCGCGGATGATCTGGCTGACGATCTTGGCCGAGGCGGGCAGCAGCCCGGCGACCTCGCCGGCTGCTTCGCCCACGCCACGCAGCACACCCAGCGGGTCGAAGCCTCCGGCTTCGTCGCGAGAGCCTTTCCGTGGCGGCAACGACCAGGGCGGAAGGCAGTCGCGGGCGTCGGGATCCTCGGTGAGGGAGCGGTTCATCAGGCGGATGGCGGCGACGCCGTCGACGAGCGAGTGGTGAATCTTGCTGTAGACGGCGATGCGCCCGTCCGCGAGGCCCTCGACGACGTGCGCCTCCCACAGCGGCCGGTGCCGGTCGAGGAGCGCACCGTGCCAGCGGGACGTCAGCTGGAGCAGCTCACGGATGCGACCCGGCTTCGGAACCGCGGAGTGCCGGATGTGGTGGTCGTAGTCGATGGTGTCGTCGTACTTCCACCAGGTGTTGCCCAGCGAGCTGACCGGCTCGGCCGGGCGCTTGCGGAACGTGGGGGAAATGTTGTCCGTGGCGCGAAATGTCTCGATGAGCTCAGTGACGATGTCCGGTCCCGCGCCCTCAGGCAACTCGAACAGCTGGAGGCCACCCACGTGCATCGGGTGCTCGCGCGACTCGGCCAACAGGAACATCGAGTCCGTGGGCGGCATGAACGACATGTGCGGAATCTCCCTCATCGGGGCGGGGGTCGCCCCTACGCTAGTGGTCGGCCGTGCCGCAAGTCACGGCATGTGAAAGGTTGGTTAACGGCCGTTCACACGAGGAAAGGGTCCAGATGGCCACACATCTGACGCTCGCCGCCGAGCCCCGCTATTTCAAGGGCTCGAGCGTCCAGTCCCGGCTTCTCGGATTCGGACTCCGTCACACCGTCCGCCCCCTCCTCGGATGGTGGGCCCGCCTGCCGTTCGACCTGTATCCGCCGAACCTGGTCGACCAGGTCGCTCGGTTGCTCCCGGTGCACGAGGGCACGAGCTGGCGGACGGTCGAGCTCGACTCCTGCCCCAGCGAGTGGCTGCTCGCCAAGGACGTTCGCGACCTGCACGCCGGCAATCCCCACGCGATCCTCTACTTCCATGGCGGCGCCTTCATCACCTGCGGCCTCAACACCCACCGCAATCTCGTCTCGCGGATCTCCTACGCGGCCGGCCAGCCGGTGCTCAACGTCGGCTACCGGCTCATGCCGGCCGAGCCGATCACCGAGGCAGTCGCCGACGGCGTCGTCGCGTTCCGCTGGCTGCTCGACCAGGGCTACCGGCCCGAGCACATCACCATCGCCGGCGACTCGGCCGGCGGCTACCTCGCGTTCAGCGTCGCCCGCGCCGTGCTCGACGCCGGGTGGGGACGTCCGGCCGGGGTCGTGGCCATCTCCCCGCTGCTCGACGTCGACTCCACCCGCAAGCGCAACCACCCGAACGCCGACCGGTGCGACCTGTTCCCGATCAACGCGCTCGAGCGCTTCACCCGGCTCGCTCTGAGCAACGACGACCGCCGCGGCATCTCCGGGCAACGCGTCTGCCCGGTCGACATGCCACTGTCCGACATGCCGCCCTCCGTCATCCAGATCGGCTCCCACGAGATCCTCATGCCGGATGCCGAGCTGATGGCCAACCGTCTCGTCGCGGCCGGCGTCCCGTGCGACCTGCAGGTGTGGAAGAACCAGGTCCATGTCTTCCAGGCGGCTGCCGCCTGGGTGCCCGAGGCCCGGCAGGCCATCGACGAGATCGCCCTGTTCGTGCAGTCGCTGGCCGACGGCTCGATCGAGGCACCTCCCGTGGCGAGCCCCGCGAAGAAGCCGGTCGCCCGCACGCGCGTCCGTGCCGCAAGCCGGTGAGCGACCTCGACCTCGTCACCGATCTGGCCAAGAAGTCCGGACTCGTCTGGATCGAGTTCGCCGGGCGGACCCAGGCGGTCTGGCACGAGCTGGTCGACGGTGACATCTGCGTGGTGGGCGACGGAGGTGAGCAGCCGCTTCCCGACGTTCAGGAGGGCGACACCGTGACGCTGCTGCTTCGCTCGAAGACGAACCGGCAGCTCGTCGCCACAGTGCCGGCCACCGTGGCGATCGTCTCCCCCGGCGCCCCCGACTGGGACTCCGTCACCGCTGCGTTGAAGAGCGGCCGGTTGAACCTGTCCGACTCCGACCATGCCGTCGAGCGGTGGGCCCGCGAGTCGCGAGTGCTGCGTCTGGTGCCGCGCGAGCCGGTGACGCTGGCCGGCGATCTCTCCACCGAACGCCGCCAGACCTCGCCCCGGCTCTCGGGGTAACGTCGCCGGCGAGGGGGTTGCGATGACCGACATTCACGACCCGAAGACCGCCGCCGCCGGCGTCACCGGCGTCCGCGTCGCCCTGCAGCGTGCGGTGTCCCACATGGGTGTGACGCGCTCGGCCCGCACCCTGCTCAAGCTGAACCAGACCGACGGCTTCGACTGCATGAGCTGCGCCTGGCCCGATCCCGATCCCGAGCACCGCCACACCGCCGAGTTCTGCGAGAACGGCGCCAAGGCCGTCGCCGAAGAAGCGACACGCGAGCGTGCCACGCCGGAGTTCTTCGCGGCCCACAGCATCGACGAGCTCGACGCCCACGACGAGATGTGGCTCGGGCAGCAGGGTCGCATCACCCACCCGATGATCAAGCGGCCCGGCGGCACCCACTACGAGCCGATCGAGTGGGCCGAAGCGTTCCAGCTGATCGCCAGCCAGCTCAGGGCGCTCAGCAGTCCGGACGAAGCCGTGTTCTACACGTCCGGGCGGACGTCCAACGAGGCCGCGTTCGCGTACCAGCTGTTCGTCCGCGCGTTCGGCACCAACAACCTGCCCGACTGCTCCAACATGTGCCACGAGTCCACCAGCGTCGCCCTCGCGGAGGCGATCGGCATCGGCAAGGGCAGCGTCAGCCTGCGCGACATCTACGACGCCGAGTGCATCGTCATCGCCGGCCAGAACCCCGGCACCAACCACCCGCGCATGCTGCAGGCCCTGGAGATCGCCAAACGGCGCGGCGCGAAGATCATCTCGATCAATCCGCTGCGCGAAGCCGGGATGGTCAACTTCCGCAACCCGCAGAAGGCGCGCGGCGTCGTCGGGCGTGGCGTCGACATGGCCGACCTCCATCTGCCCATCCGCGTCAACGGCGACCTGGCCCTGTTCCAGGCGATCGGCTCGCTCCTGGTCGAGTGGGACGCCCTCGATCGCGAGTTCATCGACCAGCACACGCACGGCTTCGACGCGTGGGCCGAGCACGTGCGCACCATCGACCGGGCGAAGGTCGAGCGGGCCACCGGCCTCTCCTGGACACAGATCACCGAGGCCGCAGAGATGATCCGCGCGTCCGACGCGACCATCTACTGCTGGGCGATGGGCCTCACGCAGCACCGCAACGCCGTCGCGACGATCCGCGAGATCACCAACGTCGCGCTGGTGCGCGGCGACATCGGCAAGCGCGGAGCCGGCCTGTGCCCGGTGCGCGGCCACTCCAACGTGCAGGGCGACCGCACGATGGGCATCTGGGAACGCCCGCCCGAGCACTTCCTCGACGCGTTGCAGGCCGAGTTCGGCTTCGACCCACCCCGCGAGCACGGGTTCGACACGGTCGACAGCATCCGTGCCCTGCGCGACGGCCATGCCCACGTGTTCATCGGCCTCGGCGGCAACTTCGTGCATGCCGCGCCCGACACCGAGGTGACGCGAGCGGCGATGACGAACGCCGCGCTCACCGTCCAGATCTCCACCAAGCTCAACCGGTCGCACCTCACCTGCGGCGACACCGCACTGATCCTCCCGACGCTCGGGCGCACCGAGAAGGACGTGCAGGCTGCCGGCGAGCAGTTCGTCACGGTGGAGGACAGCATGTCGGCCGTCCATGCATCCCGCGGGCCGCTGGCTCCGGCGAGCCCGCACCTGCGTTCGGAGGTCGCCATCGTGTGCGGGATCGCCCAGGCGACGCTCGGACCCAAACTCGACTGGGAGGGGATGGCGGCCGACTACTCGCGCATCCGCGGCCACATCTCCCGCGTCGTGAGGGGGTTCGACGACTTCGAGAGCAAGGTCGATCGTCCCGGCGGATTCGTGCTGCCGCACCCGCCACGCGACTCCCGGGAGTTCCCCACCCACAGCGGCCGTGCCGAGCTCGCCGTGTCCCCGATCGACGTGCTCCACGTGCCCGACGGGCACCTGCTGCTGCAGACGCTGCGCAGTCACGACCAGTTCAACACCACGATCTACGGACTCAGCGACCGCTACCGCGGCGTCGAGGACACCCGCCGCGTCGTGTTCGTCCACCCCGACGACGTCAGCGCCTTCGGGCTGTCCGACGGCGCGATGGTCGACCTCGTCGGCCACTGGGACGGCGACGACGTCGAGCGCGTGGCCCATGCCTTCCGCGTCGTCCCGTACGAGACACCGCGCGGCACCGCCGCGTCCTACTACCCCGAGACCAACCCACTCGTGCCGCTGGACTCGACCGCCGACGGCAGCAACACCCCCACGTCGAAGTCCGTCGTCATTCGCTTGGTGCCGGCGCCCTCCGGCTCGGACGCCAGCGACGAGTCCGGTGGCCAGGACTCGGTGCGCAGCGACGAGCACCACAAGCTCAGGCCTGAACCCGAACACCTCTCCTAGCGCGACGCGAACCAGTCGCCGAATTCCTGCGGCCTGTCGGTCATGACGATGTCGGCTCCGGCGTCGACCGCCTCCGCCCAGTCTTTGGGCGTGTTGATGTTCCAGATCATGACCTCGAGATCGGCGTCGTGCAGCTCCTCCACGTAGGCCGCGGACGCGATGTCGAACTTGACGGCGACGCCCCAGATTCCCTCGACGAGGTTCGCCGGCGACTTCGGCTCCCCGGAGACGAACTGCATGAGGCGAAGGTCGTCCACACCATCGTTCCGCGCCTCGGTGCGGATCTTGGCGAGCTGCTTCGGAAGGCCCGACGTGACCACAGTCCGATCGGTCATCTTGTGGAGCTTCAGGATCGTCACGAACTGGCGCACCTGGCGGGCGGTCTGTATGACCTTGACCTCGGGGTAGATCACGGCACCGGGTGTCTTCTGGACCGTCGACACCGCCTGGTCGAGCGTGGCGATGGAGTACTGCTTGCCGTCGGACGCCGCGGGTGGTGAGAGGCAGCCGTCACGGAGGTTCGAGAACTCCTCGTTGGCGACAGTGAGGTTGTCGCCCTTGCAGTCCAGACCCGGAGTGGTGGTCTCGTCGTGCACGAGGACGGCAGTACCGTCCTTCGTCCAGCGCACGTCGGTCTCGACCGCTGCGCCGATGCTGGCTGCGTGCTCGAAAGCCGGGAGCGTGTTCCAGGCGAACTCTTCGTCGCCGCCTCTGTGTGCCAGCACGACGGGAGCATCGGCTCCACCGAGCTTGGGCGGCGCAGTCGCAGCGGCCGGTGGCGAGGAGAAGTCGATCGAATCGGGCTCCTTCTTCGGGTCGTCGCCCACGAGATTCACGATGCCGACGATCACGGCCGCGATCACCGCAACCGCGGCGACCCCGGCCAGCACCAACCGCCACGGGAGCGGGCGGTCGCGCTCGGGTTCAGCCTCATCCTCAACTAACTGGGGTGAGGACTCGAGGGGCGGTGGCGGAGCTTCCGCCTCTACCTGAGCCTCTACCTGAGCCTCGGCCTCCACCGGAGCTTCAGCCTCCGAGGGTTCATGGTCGTCCTGGATGTCGGCCAGCGTGCGCTCCATGACGTCGAGCAGGCGCTCGGTGTCGGCGCGGAACCGGGTGGGGCTGAGCTCGAGCGCCTGGCGGCGGACCATCGGCGCGATGCTCGGCGGCAGCTGGTCGCCGCGCGGCATCGTCGCGCCCTCGACCAGGATGGGGATGAGCAGAACCTTCCGTTCCAGCGCGGCCTCGATCTCGAGCCGCACGAAGTCGTCCGGATCGTCCAGGCGGCGGGATCCGTCCGACGAGGTGATGTCGAGCCACTCCTGGCCGATCAGGGCGAGCAGGATGTCGCACGACCCGACGGCGTTGGTGATGGTCTCGACGAAGTCGTCGCCGAGCTCGATGGAGTCGACGTCCTTGAACACCTGATCCGGCCCGAAACGATCGGCCAGGCGGTCGTAGAGCCAGCCCGCGGGGTACGCAGAGTCCTGCCGCCGGTAACTGATGAAGATCCGGCCGCTCGATTCCGACGCTGAGGCGCTCATTCCGCGTCTACCATATGGGGCGCGACCCCCCGACTAGGAGGAATGCGGCGAATGCTCGACTGGCTGGCCCGCAACACCGACCTCGTCGCGCTGTTCCTCGCCGTCGTGGGCCTCGGCGTCAGCCTGTTCACCGTGTGGCTCTCCGTGCGGCAGGCCCGGCTCGACGCGTACACCCGGATGCACGAGATGCTCGTTTCCTCGGAGATCGCGCGAGGCCGGCGCATCCTCTTCCTGGCCCACAATCAAGGCAACCTGCCCGAGCCGGGTGATGCCGACTGGGACGCCATCAACCAGTCGCTGGCTGTATACGACACGCTCGCCGTGTACATGCAGCGAAAGATCGTCAACGAGCGGCTCGTCCTGAGCGCCTGGTTCCATCCTCTGACCGCCATCCACGAACCGGCGGACGCCTGGGTGAAGCACCGCGCGAGCTTCGGTGTGCGGAACCCGTGGCCCAACCTCCACTGGCTGCTCGACCGCGCCGAGCAGTACCACGTCAAGCAAGGGTGCTGCACCGATCAACGCAAGGGTCAGCCCGCGTGAGCCGCGTCGGCACGGCCAGCGCGGTGCTCGAAGATCATGTGCGTCTCGGTGCCACTGACCACTCCCATGCGGCTGAGGTCGGTGACGATGTCGCGCAGCCCGTCACTGCTGTCCGCGGCCACGTGCAGCAGGTAGTCGTACGAGCCAGAGACGAAGAAGACGTTCAGCACGTATGGCTTCTCGGCCACGGCGGCCGCGAAGTCGGTGAGTGACGAGCGCGCGTCTGAACTCAGGCTGACCGCGATCATCGCCTGGATGGAGAGGCCGAGCACCTCCGGATCGACGTCGGCGTGGATGCCGCGGATAGCACCGCGCTCACGCAGCGACCGAACCCTGGCCAGGCACGTGGACGGGGCGATGCCCGCCTGGCGAGCAAGCTCGTTGTTCGGTGTGCGGCCGTCTCGCTGCAGAGCCGCGAGCAGCTTCCGGTCGACCGCGTCGAGGGGCAGAACATCATTCGGTGCGGACATGGGAAACCTCTCGTGGATCAGTCACATCGTCGCCTGCGGCCCCAGTCTAGAGAATGATGTTCAGGAATATTGCGCACGTCACCTTGTTTCTTCACGATGGACGTCATGAGGATAGGTATCCCCACCGAGGTCAAGAACCATGAGTACCGCGTGGCCATCACGCCCGCCGGCGTCACCGAACTGGTGCGCCGCGGCCACGAGGTCACCATTCAGGCAGGAGCCGGAACCGGCTCCTCCATCGCCGACGACGACTATCGCGCCTCCGGCGCCACGATGCTGGACTCCGCGGACAAGGTCTGGGAGGGAGCAGATCTCGTCCTCAAGGTCAAGGAGCCCATCGCCGAGGAGTGGCATCGCATGCGTCGCGGCCAGGTGCTGTTCACCTACCTGCACCTGGCCGCCGCCGCAGACGTCACCCAGGCGGTGCTCGACAGCGGAATCACCGCCATCGCGTACGAGACCGTGCAACGTCGCGACGGCTCACTGCCCTTGCTGGCCCCGATGTCCGAGGTGGCCGGACGTCTCGCCACCCAGGTCGGCGCGTACCACCTGATGCGCCCGCTCGGCGGTCGCGGAGTCCTGATGGGCGGCGTGCCCGGCACCGAGCCGGCCAACGTCGTCGTCATCGGCGGTGGTGTCTCCGGCACCCACGCCGCCGACATGGCCGTCGGGCTGCACGCCGACGTCACAGTGCTCGACCTGAGCGTCCCCCGCCTGCGCGAGCTCGACGCGCGCTATCGCGGACGCGTCCGCACCCTCCACTCCAGCGCCCATGCGATCGAGGAGTCGGTCCTCGACGCCGACCTCGTCGTCGGCGCCGTCCTGGTGCCGGGCGCCCGCGCACCCAAGCTGGTGAGCAACGAGCTGGTGTCCCGCATGCGGCCCGGCTCCGTGCTCGTCGACATCGCCATCGACCAGGGCGGCTGCTTCGAGGACTCGCACCCCACCACCCATGCCGAGCCCACCTTCCGCGTGCACGACTCGGAGTTCTACTGCGTGGCCAACATGCCCGGCGCGGTGCCGCGCACGTCCACGTTCGCCCTGACCAATGTCACGATGCCGTACGTCCTCGCCATCGCCGAGCACGGTTGGCACGACGCGCTCGCCCAGGACGCCGATCTCTCGCTGGGCCTGAACGCACACGACGGCCGGCTCTACCACCACTCCGTCGGTGAGGCGCTCGGACTCGAGACGGCCGACCTGCTGCCCTTGCTCGCCGGCTGACCCAGCCACACTGGATCCATGTGGATCGGATGGATCGAGCTCGACCTGCGCCTCGGCGACGTCCACTCACTGAAGACCAAGCGCTCCATCGTGCGCCCGATCGTCTCCGAAGTGCGCCGGCGCTTCCGCATCAGCGTGGCGGAGACCGACCACCTCGATCTCTACCGTCGGGCGGGCATCGGCGCGAGCGTCGTCGCCACCGACCGGGCGCACGTCGTCGAGATGCTCGATGCGGTCGAGCAGCTGGTCGCGTACCACCCGGAAGTGGAGGTGCTGTCCGCACGGCGCCGCATGACGACGTCGGACGACTGAGCAGACCCTGAGACCCCCGCCCTAGGCCGGGTCGCATGCGCCTCGACATACTGAGCAGATGCGAAACCCCCGTGCCTTCCTGCGGCCCCTCGCCGTCGGGGCGCCGGCGCCGGTCGCCGACGTCCCGTTCAAGCCGTCGCGGATGATCCACTTCTTCGACCCGAGCAACGAGAAGATGCAGGCCAAGGTGCCCGACATCGCGGCGAAGGTCGACATCATCCTCGGCAACCTCGAGGACGCCATCAAGACCGAGAACAAGGAGGCCGCGCGCCAGGGCCTCATCGACATCGCGAAGACGACCGACTTCGGCCAGACCCAGCTGTGGACCCGCGTCAACAGCCTGGATTCTCCGTGGGTGCTCGACGACCTCATCACCCTCGTGACCGAGATCGGCGACAAGCTCGACGTGGTGATGGTGCCGAAGGTCGAGGGCGCTCAGGACATTCACTACGTCGACCGCCTGCTCGCGCAGCTCGAGGCCCGGGCCGGCCTGAGCGAGCCGATCCTCGTGCACGCGATCCTCGAGACCGCCCAGGGCGTCACGAACGTCGAGGAGATCGCCGCCGCCAGCCCGCGGATGCAGGGGATGTCGCTCGGCCCGGCCGACCTCGCCGCCAGCCGCCGGATGAAGACCACGCGGGTGGGGGGCGGTCATCCGGGATATCTCGTGCGTCAGGACCCGACCGGTGACGACATCAACGAGGGCCGCAGCACCTACCAGCAGGATCTTTGGCACTACACGATCGCGCGCATGGTCGACGCCTGCGCGGCCAACGACATCCTCCCGTTCTACGGGCCGTTCGGAGACATCAAGGACGTCGTGGCCTGCGAGGACCAGTTCCGCAACGCCTTCCTGCTCGGCTGCGTCGGCGCATGGAGCCTGCACCCAGTGCAAATCGACATCGCGAAGAAGGTGTTCTCCCCCGACCCCGCCGATGTCGCTCACGCGAAGCGGGTCGTGGAGGCGATGGGCGACGGGTCCGGCGCGGTGATGATCGACGGCAAGATGGAGGACGACGCCTCGACGAAGCAGTGCATCGTGATGCTCGACCTCGCCAAGGCGCTGGCCGAGCGCGACCCGGAGCTGGCTGAGGCGTATGACCTCTGAGCTGAGGCCGAGGCGCTCGGTGCTCTACATGCCCGGCGCCAACGAGCGCGCTCTCGAGAAGGCCAAGGGCCTCGACGCGGACGCGCTCATCCTCGACCTCGAGGACGCGGTCGCCCCCGACGCCAAGCCAGAGGCCCGCGACCGCGTCTGCGCCGCGGTCGGGTCCGGCGAGTACGGCCACCGCGAGCTCACCATCCGCGTCAACGGCATCGGCACCGAGTGGCACGACGACGACCTCGCCGCGGCCGCCCAGGCGGGTCCGCACGGCGTCGTGGTGCCGAAGGTGAACACGGCCGACGAGGTCCGCGCTCTGGTCGACGCCCTGGAGAAGGCCGGCGCACCGGACCACACCATGCTCTGGGCGATGGTCGAGACGCCGACCGCGATCCTGCATGCCGAGGAGATTGCCGCGGCGCATGAGCGCCTGGCCGTGCTGGTGATGGGCACGAACGACCTGGTCAACGAGACATTCGCGCTGCATGTGCCCGGTCGTGGGCCGTTGGTCCCGTCCCTCACGATCGCCCTGCTCGCCGCTCGCGCGGCCGGCAAGGTGATCCTCGACGGTGTCTACAACGACGTGAAGAACGAGGAGGGATTCGCCGCCGAGGCACGTCAAGGACGCGAGATGGGCTTCGACGGCAAGACCCTCATCCACCCGAGCCAGATCGGTCCCACCAACGAGGCGTTCGCCCCGAGCGAGAGCGACGTCGAGCATGCCGGCGAGGTCATCCAGGCCTACGACCAGGCGCAGGCCGGGGGTCGCGGCGTCGTCACAGTGAACGGACGGATGATCGAGCACCTGCACGTGCGTGACGCCCAGCGCATCCTCGCCCTGCACGAGGCCATCACCGGTCGATGAACGCAGACGACGAGCGGCGACCGTGATCTACGCGGTCGACGGTGACGTGTTCGCCTACGCCTGCGCAGGCGGGCTCGTGTTCATAGCCGGCTGGGCCGTACGAGCGTCACGTCAGTCGAAGTCGAGTCGCTCGTCGATCTCCTCACGCGTGTAACCGCTGGCGTAGAGCAGGTCGGCTGCCAGCGAGCGGACCTGGGCGGCGATGGACGCGCTGTTCATCGTCGCGGCGGCGGGCAGCGCCAAGGAAGCCATCCGCGCGGCCTGGACGAGCTCACCGCGGGCCTCCTCGAAGTCGTCCTGCTGGGAGAGGTCGTCGGCGAAGATGCCGATCGCGCCGGCGAGCGCGTCGATCGCCAACGCCATGTCGGCAGGCACCTCCTCGTGGTGCCGGAGCAGCGCAGAGGTCTTGCGGGCCAGCACCCGGGCGTCCCGCACGGCGTTGTCGAGGTCGATGACGGTCGCGGTGTAGAGCTGCACGTGGGCACGCTGCCGCCAGCGCAGCGGTGAGATGCGAGCGACCTCGGCGACGTTCGTCGCGGTCGCGGTCATGGAGTCGACGAGCGGCTGCATGCCCCGCGCGTCCGTCAACGCACGGTCGGCGAGGCCGGCATCCCCATCACGCAGCGCCGCCGCGACGCGGGTCAGCACTGCTGCCAGCCTGGTCAGGAACTTCTGCACCTCACGGTCGATGTCGCGCACCGGGTTGCGCGGGATGAGCAGCACCATGGCCAGCCCGACGAAGCCGCCAACGAGCGCGTCCAGGAATCGGGTCACCGCGGGGTTGCCGGAGCCGGTGAACGGGATCACCGCCGTCAGGAGCACCGACGACGTCGCCGCCTGGGTGAGGGCCAGACCGGTGAGGCCCAGCAGGGTGCCGACGACCACGGCGAGGGCGACGATCAGTGCCATCTGCCATGCCCCGCGTCCGATGGCGAGGATCAGCAGCTCTCCGACCAGTACCCCGGTGGCCACGCCGAGCACCAGCTCGATCACCGTGCGGACCCGCGCACCGCCACCGGAGATCAGCGCCACGATCGCGGCGATCGGGGCGAAGAACGCCTGCTTGTGGTCGAGCACCTCGGTGGCGATGAAGTACGCGAGCGAGGTCGCGAGGCTCAGCCGCAGCAGCAGGCGCCAGCGGCGCCGGATCGTCCACAGCCGGTCGGTGAACGAATCACCGCTCGGCCGCAGCCGGATGCGTCGCAGGGGGATGTCGCGGGCCGGGCTCATCGTGGGGACCGGGCCACGATGCGCATGGTCAGCGAGTCAGCCGGCGGATGACCACGAACACCGTCACGAGCGCTGCAGTGCCAGCCACGACCGGCACGATGGTCTCGAACCTGGGTGATCCCTGCTCGTCGACGAAGCGGTTCTTCAGGTTGCGCAGGCTGCGTTGCGCGATGCTCCGCGGATGGGCGCGGTCGACGAGCTCGTCGACCGTGGTGGCCAGCCGCATCCGGATCTGCTCGATCTCGTCGACCAGCTCGTCGGTCTCGGACTTGCCCACGGGTGCCTCGCTCATCTCGGTAACACGGATGTTGAAAGGATAGGGCCCATGACGACGCGACTGCAGCCCGGAGACATCGCTCCCGACTTCACCCTCCCGACCGACGCCGGCGAGACCGTGAGCTTGTCCGACCTGCGTGGCGGACGCGTCATCGTGTACTTCTACCCGACGGCCATGACGCCCGGCTGCACCACGCAGGCCTGCGACTTCAGCGATTCTCTGGACGACCTCGAGGCCGAGGGCTACACCGTGCTCGGCATCTCGAAAGACACGACGGAGCGGCTCGCGAAGTTCCGCGAGAAGGAAGGGCTGACGATCACGCTGCTCTCCGACGTCGAGATGGACGTCCTCCAGGCGTGGGGTGCGTTCGGCGAGAAGAAGCTCTACGGCAAGGTCGTCGAGGGCGTCATCCGCTCGACCTTCGTCGTCAACGCCGACGGAACGATCGAGCTGGCCCAGTACAACGTCAAGGCCACCGGGCACGTCGCGAAGCTGCGCAGGGATCTCGGGCTGGACGCGGTCGTTGGCTGAGCGGCCCGACGCGACATATCCAAGCCGAGCGTGCCCGGGCTGCTGTGACCGGCGCCGGTGGGTCTCGACGAGCTGACTTGGCAGACGTAGGGTCACCTCGTCCGTTCGGCTCGCCTATTCTTTCCACCGGGCCGAAGTGGTGGAACTGGTAGACACGTGGCGTTTAGGTCGCCATGCCTTCGGGTGTGCGGGTTCGAGTCCCGCCTTCGGCACCATTCACGACCGATGGACTAGCGGGCGGGGATCTCGCCCGATCCGCGGACGATGAACCGGGTCGGCACGACGACCCGCTGGGCGGCTGAGTCGTCGCCGTCGATCCGCGCGAAGACGCGCTCTGCGGCGAGCCGGCCGATCTGGATCGCGTCCTGCGCGATGACGGTGATGCCGGGTTGCAGCAGATCGCCGAGCGGAAGATCGTCGAAACCGACGAGCGCCACGTCGCGCTCGAGGCCCAGGCTGCGCAGCGCCCGGATGGCGCCGACGGTGACGAGGTTCTGGGCCGAGAACAGGGCGGTGGGCGGGTCGCTGGCCTCGAACAACGACCGGACCGCGGCCTCGGCGACGTACTCGTTGGTGAGTCCGTCGATCGTCGGCGAAGCCGCACTGCTCAGCCCCAGTGATCCGACACCCTGCAGGAAGCCGTCCAGGCGGGCACCGGCGGTTGACAGCGTGGGACGGTCGCCCAGGAAGGCGATGCGTCGGTGCCCGAACGACGCGAGGTGCTCGACGGCCTGACGCGCGCCGCCCTCGTTGTCCACGACCACGCAGTCGGCGTCCAACCCCTCTGGCGGACGGTCGACGAAGACGATCGACATGCCGGCCGCGATCTCGGCGGACAGGTACGAGTGGTCGTGGCTCGCGGGCATGAGGATCAGGCCGTCGATGCGTCGCGTGGCAAGGGCGTGCACGAACGGCTGCTCCCGGTCGGCGCGTTCGTCGAGGCTTGCCGACAACACCGAGACACCCAGCTCCTGAGCGACATCTTCGGCGGCACGATGGAGGGCCGCATCGAACGGGTTCGCCACGTTCGCCAGCAGCAGACCGAGCGTGAGCGAGCGGCGGTCGGAGCGGCGCAGGCTGCCTGCCGCCAGGTCGCGGCGATAGTTGAGCTCGTTCATCGCCCGCTCAACCCGGGCGGCGGTGGCAGCGGCCACATACGACTCGCCGTTCACGACCCGCGACACCGTCTTGATACCCACCCCGGCGCGCTGGGCGACATCCTTCATCGTGGCCCGTCCGCGCGGGGAGAGCGCAGGTCGCTCATCCGACATCGATGTCACCTTTCGATTACGTACATCCACCCTAGTGGTTGACGGCGCGTTCATCGTGAGGTAGAACTCAGGGTAATCCATTCTGACATCGTTGTCATAGACCCGAGGAGATCCCCGTGACACGCACCCCCATTCGCCGACTCAGCGCCGGGCTTGCGCTCGCCCTGGTCGGCACGCTCGCCCTCGCGGCGTGCGGATCATCCGACGGCGGTGGCGAAGGCGACGGCGATGTCGGCGTCTCGCTGATCGTCAAGACCACCACCAACCCGTTCTTCGTCGCCATGCAGGACGGCGCCAAGAAGGCCGCCAAGGAAGAGGGCGTCGACCTCACCCTCGCCGCCGGCAAGTCCGATGGTGACGAGGCCACCCAGATCCAGGCGATCGAGAACGCGATCTCGCAGGGCCAGAAGGGCATCCTCATCACGCCGAACGGGCCCGGCGTCGTCGACGCGATCGAGAAGGCCCGCGACCAGGGCCTGTTCGTCATCGCCCTCGACACCCCGCCGGACCCGCCGGACGCGGTGGACATCACCTTCGCCACGGACAACTTCGCCGCCGGCGAGTCGATCGGCTCTTGGACGGCCAAGAAGCTCGACGGCGAGAAGGCCACGATTGCTCTGCTGGACCTGTTCGACGACAAGGTCGTCTCGGTCGACTACAACCGCGACCAGGGCTTCCTCGAGGGCATGGGCATCGACACCAAGGACGCCAAGAAGAACGGCGACGAGGCCAAGACGGGCAGCTACAGCGGGGGCGACTACGAGATCGCCTGCAACGAGGCCACCCAAGGCGCCGAGGACGGCGGAACCTCCGCGATGGAGACCTGCCTGTCGAAGAACGACAACATCAACGTCGTCTACACCATCAACGAGCCCGCCGCCTACGGCGCGTACCAGGCGCTGAAGAGCGCGGGCAAGGAGAAGGACGTGACGATCGTGTCCGTCGACGGCGGCTGCGCCGGCGTCGGCTACGTCGACGAAGGCGTCATCGGGGCCACTGCACAGCAGTACCCGCTGCGGATGGCGTCGGAGGGCGTCAAGGCCATCGCCGCGCTGGCGACGGACGGCACCAAGCCGAAGCCGACCGAAGGCCTGGACTTCTACGACACTGGAGTCGCCCTCGTCACCGGCGAGCCCCAGGACGGTGTCGAGAGCATCGACACCGACGAAGCGAAGTCCATCTGCTGGGGCTGAACCCCGTCGGGCGGCGGGACGGTTCCTCCCCGTCCCGCCGCCCTCCCCTTGCCACCCGGACCATCCGAGGGCGAGCATGACCCTCACCTCGCCCACCCGTCAGAATCGTCAGGAGCGATCCGCCATGACCGAGGTCCTCACCCAGGACCGCGACAGCGACACGGTCGCTCAGCGCATCCACCACCTGCTGCACGGCCATCCGGCTCTCAGCCCGGCGCTCGTGCTCGTCATCTCGATGATCGTGTTCTCGATCCTCAACGACCGCTTCCTCGCCCCGCAGAACCTCTCCCTCGTCGTCCAGCAGGTCGCGGTGATCGGCGCACTCGCGGTCGGGCAGACGCTCATCATCCTCACCTCGGGCATCGACCTGTCGGTGGGTGCGCTGATGCTGCTCGCAACGATGGTGTCCGCGAAGACGGCGTCGGTGAACGGTCTGCCCGGGCCGCTCGCGCTCATGGTCGGGCTGGGCGTCGGAGTCGCCGCCGGCCTGTTCAACGGCATCCTCGTGACCAGGCTCAAGCTGCCGCCGTTCATCGTCACCCTCGGAACGCTCAACGTGTTCACGGCGCTGATGCTGCTGTACTCCTCCGGCGCGAGCGTCCGAGGCGCGGACATGCCCGACCTGATGACCTGGACCGGAACCGTGATCACGCTCGGCGACGTCCGCATCACCACCGGCGTCCTCATGATGATCGGGCTGTACGTCGTGATGTCCTTCGCGCTGAGCCAGACCGCCTGGGGCCGGCATGTCTACGCGGTAGGTGACGACGCCGAGTCCGCGCGCCTGTCCGGGATCTCGGTGCGCCGGGTGCTGCTGAGCGTCTACGTCACCGCCGGTGCCACGTTCGCGCTGGCCGGATGGATCCTGATGGGACGCATCAACGCGGCCAGTCCGAACGCCGGCGTCGACGCCAACCTCGACTCGATCACCGCCGTGGTCATCGGCGGCACCAGCCTGTTCGGCGGCCGCGGCGTGCTGTGGGGCAGCCTGATCGGCGCCCTCATCGTCGGCGTCTTCCGCAACGGACTTTCCTTGGCCGGCCTGGACGTGCTGTACCAGACCCTCGCGGTCGGCATCCTGGTGATCATCGCCGTCGCGGTCGACCAGTGGATCAGGAAGGAACGCGCATGATGTCACCCCACGGAACGAACGGACCCGGCAGCGATCAGCAGCCGGTGCTCGAGGCGCGGGGGCTGGTCAAGCGGTTCGGCAACGTCGTGGGACTCGCCGGCGTCGACCTCGATCTGTACCCCGGCGAGGTGCTCGCGATCATCGGCGACAACGGCGCCGGCAAGTCGACGCTCATCAAGTGCCTGTCGGGGGCACACGTGCCCGACGCCGGCGAGATCCTCGTCAACGGCGAGCGGGTGGAGTTCGAGAACCCGCAGGATGCCCGCCGGGCCGGCATCGAGACCGTCTACCAGAACCTGGCCGTCTCCCCTGCGCTCGACATCGCGAGCAACCTCTACCTCGGACGCGAGGAACGTCTGCCCGGCTTCCGCGGCTCGGTGCTGCGCATGCTCGACAAGCGGGGCATGCGCCGGCGGGCCCTGGAACAGGTCCAGGCGCTCGGCATCACCACACTGCAGTCGATGACCCAGGCGGTCGAGACGCTCTCAGGCGGGCAGCGCCAGGCGGTCGGAGTGGCGCGGTCGGCCGCGTTCGGCTCGAAGGTCGTCATCCTGGACGAGCCGACGGCCGCCCTCGGCGTGCGCGAGACAGCGCAGGTCCTTCGCCTGGTTCAGGACATGCGCGGCCAGGGGCTGCCCGTCATCATCATCAGCCACGACATGCCGGCCGTGTTCGAGGTGGCCGACCGCATCCAGGTGCAGCGCCTGGGCCGGCGCGCGGCCGTCATCACGCCCGAGAGCCACACTCCGGCCGAAGCCGTCGCCATCATGACCGGCGCCGTCGAAGCCGCCTGACGCATGTTCCTGGTGGTGGGTGAGTCGCTCGTCGATGTCGTCGAGCGTCCCGACGGCACCCGCAACGAGCATGCCGGCGGTAGCCCGATGAACGTCGCGGTCGGGCTCGGCAGGGCCGGGCTCGACGTCACCCTCGCCACCGCACTGGGCGACGACGCCTACGGCGAGCTGATCAGGTGGCACCTCTCCGAGTCCCGCGTGACGGTGCAGGCCTCGAGGTCCGACCGCACGTCGTCGGCGCTGGCCCGGCTCGACGACCACGGAACGGCGACCTACACGTTCGACGTCCAGTGGGACCCGGGACGGATCGACGCGGGTACGCCGATCGGAGTTCACACCGGATCGATCGCCGCTGCGCTGGCTCCCGGCGCGGCGGACGTCGAGGAGCTCCTGGGCCGACTCCGGCCGACCAGCATGGTGACCCTGGACCCGAATGTCCGGCCGTCGATGACGCCCGATCGCACTGTGGTCACCGATCGTGTCGAGCGGTTGGTGGCCTTGGCCGACGTGGTGAAGGCGAGCGATGAGGACCTCGCCTGGCTGTACCCCGACGACACCCTCGACGTGGTCGCGGAACGCTGGCTGGCGGCCGGCGCGTCACTCGTCGTCGTGACGCGCGGCCGCGACGGCTCACTCGCCTGGGCCCGGTCCGGACGCATCGAAGCCCATCCGCCGCCGAGCGTCGACGTGGTCGACACGGTGGGAGCGGGCGACGCCTACATGTCCGGCCTCATCGTCGCCCTGCACCGGGAAGGCCTGCTCGACGTCTCGGCCCGCGCGCGCCTGCGCGACGTCGAGACAGCCACGGTTCGACGTCTGATCGACCTCGCGTCACGGTCTGCGGCGATCGTGGTCGCCCGCGCGGGCGCCGAACCGCCTTGGCGCGCGGAACTGCTCGGCTAGGCCGAACCGGCGCACGCAGCGAGTTCCGGTCGTAGTCTGGACCGGTGCCCGAGACACGATACGCGCGATGCGGAGACCTGAGCCTCGCCTACCAGGTGTTCGGCTCCGGCCCGCTGAACATCATCGTGTCCGGATCCTTCGTCACGAACGTCGAAGTGCTGTGGGTCTCGCCGGAGTACAAGGCCTTCTTCGACCACCTCGCCTCGTTCGCGCGCGTGCTGGTCTTCGACAAGGCGGGTGTCGGCATGTCCGACCCAGTCGCCAAGGTGAGGACAGTGGAGGAGCGTGCCATCGAGATCGAGGCGTTGATGGACGCCGTCGGGTACGAGCAAGCCGCGCTGATCGGATTCAGCGAAGGCGGAGCCGCATCGATCATGTTCGCCGCCACGAGGCCCGAACGGGTGCGCGGCCTCGTGATCATCGGGTCGACGGCGATCAATCCCGTGCCGGTCGCGATGGACTGGGAGGACGTGGTGGACTGGGACCCGTCCAAGCTCGTCGGGTACATCGGCGACATGCTCGGCGATCAGTACACACCGTCCGAGCAGCAGGTGGCTCGCTTGCAGCACGTCGGGCGCGCGGTCCGGGACTCGTGGGGTACGGGCGAGGCCATGGGCCTGTTCATGCCGTCCGTTCGCTCCCGCCAGCAGCTCGGCATGATCGAGCGCGTGAGCGCCAGCCCGGGAATGGCGCGCGCGACCCTGTCCGCGATGACCGGTCTGGACCTGAGATCGGTCCTCCCCACACTCCGCGTGCCTACGCTGGTGATCCACGCGATCGACGACGTCGTGCCGGTGCAGCTCGGCCGATACCTCGCGGATCACATACCCGAAGCCAAGATGCTCGAAGTGCCCGGAAGCGACCACGCCCCCTGGTTGTACGAAGGGGACGTGACGGTCGACGCCATCGAGGAGTTCCTGACCGGCTCGCAACATCGTGCACAGGCTCAGCGTGCGCTCCGCACGATCCTCTTCACCGACATCGTCGGCTCCACCGAGCGCGCGGCAGCCATGGGCGACGAACGCTGGCATGCGTTGCTCGATCGCCATGACGACGTCACACGCACCACGGTCGATCTGTACGGCGGCGACGTCGTCAAGAGCACCGGCGACGGCCACCTCGTGACCCTCGACGGCCCGGCCCGGGCGATTCGCTGCGCCGAGGCTCTGCTGACGGCCGTCGAGCCGCTCGGCATCGAGATCCGGCTAGGCGTCCACACCGGGGAGTGCGAGCTGATGGGTGACGACATCGGAGGCATCGGCGTGCACATCGCCGCCCGGATCATGGCGCAGGCCGCACCGAACGAGATCATGGTCTCGAGCACCGTGCGGGACCTTGTCACCGGCAGCGGCCTCGGCTTCGACGACCGCGGTGCCCATGCCCTCAAGGGCGTGCCCGGCCAGTGGCAGCTGCTGGCGGTCGATCGAGGCGGAGCAAGTCCGACGTCCCGTGAAGGCCGACTGGCCGCGCAACCAACGCCACCGATGAGTGACGGCCTGCGACGCTCTGACCGTGCCGCCGCTGTGGTCGCCCGTCGAGCGCCGTCGGTGATGCGCGGATTCAGCCGCCTGACAAGCCGCGCGTGACCGCACGGATCAGTCGACGAGCTTGCCCAGACCCTTCGTCAGCTGCCGCGTGATGGCCGCGGCAACGAGCCCGGCCATGCCGGGAACGGGAGCGTCGAAGCCGATCCGGTAGTCGAGCTCGGTGCCGCCGTCGCCGTCGGCGTCAGGCGCTGGACGCCCCAGTGTCCCCTGAGCGGGCTGCCGCCCTTGCTGATGCGGTACTCGATGAGGCTGTTCGGCTCGGCAGCGGTCACCGTCTCCTCGATCGGGGGCAGCGGACCGATCTTCAGCCGTCGCGTGGTGCCGGGTCCGTTGCGCGACGTTTCACCATCATTGACCCGGGTGATTTTGCAGCCCATGACTGGACCGAGGTTCTCGTGCTCCGACAGCGCCTCGAAGACGGTGGCGGGGTCGGACCGATAGGTGTGCGTGACGTGGACTCGCTGTGGGGCTGGCATGGTCGGTGAGTGTACGGGCTTAGGCTGTCGCCCTGATGTTCCGCATCCTGTTCCACGAGCCGAGGATCCCCGGCAACACCGGCAACACGATCCGCCTCGCCGCGGCCACCGGCGCCGAGCTGCACCTCGTCGAACCCCTCGGCTTCGACCTGACCGACGCCCAGCTGCGCCGCGCCGGACTCGACTACCACGACCTCGCCGTGACGACAGTGCACCCGAGCCTCGACGCCGCCCTCGACGCTCTCGGCCCGGCCCGGGTGTTCGCCTTCACGACGTCCGCCGAGCGCATCTACACCGATATCGCCTACGAGCCGGGCGACGTGCTGATGTTCGGTGCCGAGCCGGACGGCCTGCCTGACGAGGTCCTCGAGCACGCACGCATCACCGACCGGCTCCGGCTCCCGATGCTCCCTGGCCGACGCTCGATGAACCTCGCCAACTGTGCCTCCATCGCCGTCTACGAGGCGTGGCGGCAACACGGTTTCAGCTGAGCCCCCCAGGCCGCTCCGACGACGTCGGACGACTTTGTGGATTCCACCGAACAGCCGGACGGTTCGGACGTAGTCTGCTGCTGCTCTCGGGAGGCACGCCGTGTCCAGATCGGTCCTACGCATCGGTGTGGTGGTCACCATGACCATCGCGCTGCTGGCGGCATGGCAGAGCGCTCGCGGAGGCGATCGGCTGGATCCCCAGGGACCGTTCAAACACGGCATCGTCGTCGTCGGCGACTCCATCACGGCCGAGTACAACGACGACGAGGGCGATGACCTCGAGGGCTGGTGGAGCATGGTCGGGCGCCATTTCGATGCGCACGTCACGACCCACGCGCAGTCCGGATCGGGCTATCTCCGCCAGGGGCTGGCCTGCGGCGGCGACCGATTCATCGACCGTGCGGCGGCGTTCCGCGGCACTGCTCCGTCGCTGTTCATCGTGGAAGGCGGCCGCAACGACTGGGCGTCATGCATCGAGGGCCGGCACGTCGAGGCCCCGGACGCCGTCATCGCCCGGGCGGTCAACCATTATCTCGACGTGCTCCAGGCGAACCTGCCGGGCTCGACCCGCATCGTCGTGCTCGGCCCGCCCTGGGGAACGCTCGAACAGCTGGGACGCCATCGACTGACGTCCATCGTGTACGCCGCGGCCAAGGCGCACGGTGTGCAGTACGTGAGCACGATGGGCACGCTCGACCGTCGTGAGCGCGTGATCGACGGCATCCACCCCAACCGAGCGGGCAGTCGGGCGCTCGCCGATCGCGTCATCGCCGCTCTGGAGTAGGCGGTCGGTGAGACCGTGGACATGTCAGCCCAGGGCGGCGAGCACGTGCGGGGCGATGGCGGCGAGCGCGTGACCGCGGTGGCTGATGCGGTCCTTCGCGGCCGGCCGCAGCTGGGCGGTGGAGACGTCGTAGCCGTCGGCGGCGAACAGCGGGTCGTAGCCGAAGCCGCCATCGCCCTGCTCGGCCCGCAGGATGCGACCCCGCATCTCGCCGGTCTCGACGACGTCGATGCCGTCCGGCGTGCAGAAGGCCACTGCGCAGCGGAACGTGGCGCCACGGCGCTCGTCGGGAACGTCGCCGAGCTGGCTGAGCAGGAGAGCGTTGTTCGCTGCGTCGCCGCCCTCACTCTTGGCGACGCCGCTCCAACGCGCCGACAACACACCCGGCATGCCGTTGAGGGCGTCCACGCAGAGGCCCGAGTCGTCGGCCAGTGACGGCAGCCCGGTGGCCGCGAGGCAGGCGTGGGCCTTGAGGCGGGCGTTGCCCTCGAACGTCGACTCCGTCTCGGCGGGCTCGTCGTACGAGGCGACGTCGTCGAGCCCGAGCACCGCGTTGCCCGGCAGGACGGCGTCGAGGATGCGCCGGAGCTCGGCCAGCTTCTCGGGGTTGCGCGTCGCGAGCACCACTCGACGCGACGTCACGCGCTCAAAGCCTCGACCTGCAGCCGGGTGAGGTCGGCGCAGCCCTTGGTGGCCAACGTCAGGAGCGCGTCGAGCTCGGTGCGGTCGAACGGAGCGCCCTCCGCGGTGCCCTGCACCTCGACGAACGACCCACGACCCGTCATGACGACGTTCATGTCCGTCTCGGCACCCACGTCCTCCACATAGGGGAGGTCGAGCAGCGGGACGCCGTCGATGATGCCGACGCTGACGGCGGCGACCGACTCGACCAGGGGCTCGCCGACCAGTGCGCCGGCGTCACGCAGGTGCGCGACCGCGTCGGACAGCGCGACGTACGCGCCGGTGATGGCGGCCGTGCGAGTGCCGCCGTCGGCCTGCAGGACGTCGCAGTCGATGGTGATGGTGTTCTCCCCGAGCGCGCTGTAGTCGATCGCGGCCCGCAGAGAGCGTCCAATCAGGCGGGAGATCTCATGGGTGCGTCCGCCGATGCGGCCCTTGACCGACTCTCGCGGCGAGCGGTCGTGCGTGGCCTGCGGAAGCATCGCGTACTCGGCGGTGACCCAGCCCAGGCCCGAGCCCTTGCGCCAGCGCGGCACGCCTTCGGTGGCGCCCGCGGCGCACAGGACGCGAGTCTTGCCGAACTCGATGAGGCAGGAGCCTTGGGCGTGGTCGAGCCAGTGACGGGTGATCGTGACGGGGCGCAGCTCGTCGGGAGCGCGGCCGTCTTCGCGGGATGCCATGCGCGCGAGCCTATCGAGCAGAGCTGACGTCAGATGTCGTAGGTGGCATCAGACGTGACGAGATCCAACGGACCGTCCCACGTCGTCTTCGCATCGGCCTCGACCTCGGCGCGGTCGGTCCACGCCGGGATGTGGGTGAGCAGCAGACGGCCCACTCCGGCGGCGGTCGCGGACGCACCGGCTTGCGCGCCGGTGAGGTGGAGATGCGGTGGGTTGACCTTCGACTCCACGAAGGACGCCTCGCACAGGTAGAGGTCGGCTCCAGAGGCGAGCGCGTCGAGCTTCTCGGTGGGCCCGGAGTCACCGGAGTAGACCAGCACCTGGTCGTCGGTCTCGACCCGCATCGCGTACGCCTCGACCGGGTGGTCCATGCGGGCCACGGTGACGCGGAAGGGGCCGAGCTCGACGACATCGCCGTCGTGCCAGTCGTGGCAGGCGAAATGGTCGAGGATTCCCGGGTCCGGCTCGGGCCCATAGGCGACTGCCAGAAAGCGCGCGGCCCCCGCGGGGGCGAACAACGGCAGGCGGTCGAGCGCACCGGCAGGGTGATAGCGGCTCACGACGTAGAAGCCCGCGAGATCGAAGCAGTGGTCCGCGTGCAGGTGGGAGATGGCGACGGCATCGAGGTCGCGGAGGTCGATGTGGCGTTGCAGCGCGCCCAGCGCCCCGTTGCCGAGGTCGAGCACCAGGTTGTACGTGCGCCCCTCGAAGGGCGCCTGCACCAGGTAGCAGCTCGACGGAGAGTCCGGTCCGGGGAAGGACCCCGCACAGCCGATCACCGTCAGTTTCATACCGCTCATGCTGTCACCACCCAGGAGAACTGCTCAACGGTCTCGACCTCGGGGCCGAGGAAGCGGCGTCCGAGGACGCCGAAGTCGTCGGGACGACCGGTGGTGAGGAAGTGGTGCTGGGGCACCGGCGCGTCGAGGTCGCGCTCGAGGTCCTCCCGTACCAACAGGGCGTAGACGTCCTTGGCGGTCTCGTCGGCACTGGACACCAGCGTGACGTCGGGACCCATGACGTAGGAGATGGCTCCGGTCAGCAACGGGTAGTGCGTGCAGCCCAGCACGAGCGTGTCGATGTCGGCGTCGACGAGCGGCTGAAGGTACTCGTGGGCGACCGCCTCGAGCTCCGGTCCGCTGGTGACACCGGCCTCGACGAGCTCGACGAACCGCGGGCAGGCCCGGGTGTGCAGCTCGACCGCCGGGTTGGACGCGAAGGCGTCGTCGTAGGCACGGGACGTGGCCGTGGCCACCGTGCAGATGACGCCGACCCGTCCGTTGCGGGTGGCGCTGACGGCACGCCGCGTGGCGGGGATGATCACCTCGACGACCGGGACGTCGTAGCGCTCCCGGGCGTCACGCAGCACCGCTGCACTCGCGGAGTTGCAGGCGATGACGAGGGCCTTCACGCCCTGGTCGACCAGGTGGTCGAGACAGTCGAGGGCGTACTCGCGCACCGCGGCGATCGGCTGGGACCCGTAAGGGGAACGGGCGGTGTCGCCGAGATACAGCACCGGCTCGTGCGGCAGCTGGTCGATCACGGCGCGCGCAACGGTCAGCCCCCCGAATCCTGAGTCGAAGATGCCGATTGGAGCGTCCGCCACACCCGTGAGCGTACGCAACGTGAATGTCAGATGTCAGGTTGGTGCATCAGAGCGGCAGTTTCGGCTGTGGCGGCGCGTGCGCCGGGTCGACGCCGTCGAACAGGCTCGAGACCGACTCCCCCGCGTGGATGCGGGCGATCGCCTCGGCGAAGAGCCTCGACACCGTGCGCACCTGCAGCTCGGGCCAGCCGTCCGGCGCCGGAACGGTGTCGGTGGTGACGACCTCGGTGATCGCCGGATGATCGCGCAGGCGCTCCACCGCCTTGCCGGTGAACAGCCCGTGCGTGCAGGCCACGGACGCCTCCACGCAGCCCTCCTCCTCGAGCTTGTCCAGCAGCTCGACGATGGAGCCGCCGGTGGCGATCTCGTCGTCCAGCACGATCGCCGTCCTGCCGGAGACGTCGCCCACGATGGCGTCGATGACGACCTTGTCGTCGGCCTGGCGTTGCTTGCTGCCCGCCGCGACCGGAATGCCGAGGAGCCGGGCGAACAGCGACGCGGTCTTGGCGTTGCCGAGGTCGGGCGACACGACGACGGCGTTGGTGAGGTCGCGGCCGCGGTAGTGGTCGGCGATCTCGCCGATTGCGGTGAGATGGTCCACCGGCATGCTGAAGAACCCGTGGACCTGCGGGGCGTGCAGCGTCATCGTGACGATGCGGTCGGCTCCGGCGGTGCTGAGCATGTCGGCGACGAGCCGTCCACCGATGGAGATCCGTGAGGCGTCCTTCTTGTCCGACCGCGCGTAGGCGAAGTGCGGGATGACCGCGGTGACCGACGCGGCGGACGCGCCACGGGCCGCGTCGATCATCAGCAGCAGCTCCATCAAATGGTCCTGGGTGGGCGGGACCAGCGGCTGGATGATGTAGACGTCCTTCTTGCGGCAGTTCGCGAGCAGCTGGATCTGCAGGCAGTCGTTGCTGAAGCGGACGGTGTCGGAGGCGGAGAGCGGCTGGCCGAGCTCGGAGCAGATCTTCTCCGCGAGCGGGCGGTGTGCGCTGCCGGAGAACACCACGATCTCGCTCACGGAACCGAGGCTAGCCGACGCGGGCGCCGCGCGGCACCAACTTGATCGACCGTGTGCCGCTCAGGCCCAGAGCTGTCCCTCGAGGCGGTCCTCGGCCTCGTCCAACGTGCCTTCGTAGGCCCCGGTGGAGAGGTACTTCCAGCCCCCGTCGGCGACGACGAAGCAGATGTCGGCGCGCTCCCCTGCTTTGACCGCCTTGTCCGCCTGGGCCAGGGCGGCGTGCAGGATCGCACCGGTCGAGATGCCGGCGAAGATGCCCTCCGACTCGATCAGCTCGCGAGTGCGCCGCACGGCGTCACGGGGGCCGACGGAGAAGCGGGAGTCGATCAGCGAGTCGTCGAAGAGCTCGGGGATGAAACCCTCGTCGAGATTGCGCAGCCCGTAGACGAGCTCGCCGTAGCGCGGCTCGGCGGCGACGATGCGTACGTCCGGCTGGTGCTCACGGAAGTACCGGCTGACTCCCATCAACGTGCCCGTGGTGCCGAGTCCGGCGACGAAATGCGTGATGGTGGGCAGGTCGGCGTGGATCTCCGGACCCGTCCCCGCGTAGTGGGAGTCGGCGTTGGCCGGGTTGCCGTACTGGTAGAGCATCACCCAGTCGGGGTGCTCGGCCGCCATCTGCTTGGCCACCCGCACGGCCTCGTTGGATCCGCCGGCGGCCGGTGACGGGACGATCTCCGCGCCCCACATCCGCAGCAGCTGCCGCCGTTCCTCGGACGTGTTCTCGGGCATCACGCAGACCAACCGGTAACCCCGCATCGAGGCGACCATCGCCATCGAGATGCCGGTGTTTCCGCTGGTCGGCTCCAGGATCGTGGCACCCGGCGAGAGGCGTCCCTCCTCTTCGGCTCGCTCGATCATGTGCAGCGCCGGCCGGTCCTTCACCGAACCGGTGGGGTTGTGGTCCTCCAGCTTCGCCCACAGGCGGACCTCATCGGACGGCGACAGCGTCGGCAGGCCGACCAGCGGCGTGTTGCCGACGGAGTCGACCAGCGAGTCGTAGCGGGTCATCCGCCTGCCACAGCGGTGTCATGGCGACCCTCCGGGCCGCGACGCGGCCCGCCTCCGGCGACCGCCGGCAAGATGACGACGGTGTCGCCGTCGGTCAGTGTCGTGTCGAGGCCACCGGTGTAGCGGATGTCCTCGTCGTTGACGTAGACGTTGACGAACCGTCGGACGACCCCGTCCTCCACCAGACGCTCCTTGATGCCGGCGTGGTTCGCCTCGAGATTCTCGATGAGCTCGGCCACGGTGTCGCCCTTGCCGTCGACGGCGCGCTCGCCGTCGGTGTACGGGCGCAGGATCGTGGGGATGCGGACCTCGATGGTCATCTGTCGGCTGCCTTCTGTGTCTGCGATGTCGACGTCTGGGAGACGTCGTCGTCATAACGTTCGACGAGGGTCACTTCTTCCTCGCTCACTTCGCCGTCGACGATACGGAACGAACGGAAGTCCACCGGGCCACGTTCGTGTGCACCGTCGCGAGTGGACACCAGCACGTAGTGGGCGCCGGGCTCCTGAGCGAGTGAGATGTCGGTGCGCGACGGGTAGGCCTCGGTGGCGGTGTGTGAGTGGTAGATGACGACCGGATCCTCGTCGTTGTCGTCCATCTCGCGGTAGAGCGCGAGCAGGTCGCCGGAGTCGAACTCGTAGAACGTCGGCGATCTCGCCGCGTTGAGCATCGGCACGTGCCGGGCCGGGCGGTCGGAACCCGCCGGACCCGCAACGACACCGCACGCCTCGTCAGGATGGTCGCGACGGGCGTGCTCGATGATCGCGTCGCGCGTGGCACGGTCGATGATGAGCACCCGTCCAGACTATCGACGCGGTCCCTAGGGACCGGCGAGCGGCCGATGGGCGGACAGGTCAGCTGAGTGCGGTGACCAGGGTCTCCTGCACGTAGCCGAGCCAGTCGTACAGCTCGGCCATCGCGAGCATGGCCTCATCGTCGGACTGGTGCAGCAGCATCGCGTCCTCGTCGGTCTCGATGCCGAGCCGCACCGCGAGCGAGAGCCGAACGTCGGTGAGCGTGCGGAGCCAGGCCTGCACGGCCTCAGCGTCGAGCTCGACCTCCAGCGGCTCCTGCTCCTCGGCGTCCTCGTCGAACGATGTCTCGTCGAGTCCGGCGTCCTTGAGGGTGGCCAGCACCGTCTCGGCGTTCGCCACCTTGGCCGATGTCAGGGACCGCTCGGTGAAACGCCGGAACTCCGCCGCCTCGCCGGAGTCGTCGCGATAGGCGTCGGGAAGCAGGCGCCGGAGCACGGGGTCGTCCGGCGGCAACGACGGGCCGCCGCTGAGCCCCAGCTCGCCGGCCAGCGGGTCGGTCTCGGAGGCCGACTCGCCGTTGCGGTCGCGCAGCAGCTCGACCACCTGGCTGGTGAGGCTGGCGATGACGTGCGCCTCCCCGGCCTCGAACGTGGCGAGCAGGCCGCCGCGGCGGCGACGCTTGAATGGCTTCACGCGTCCGCCCGCTGCAGCGTGGCCCAGAGCCCGTACTCGTGCATCGCCTGCACGTGGCGCTCCATCTGCTCACGGCTGCCGCTGGACACCACAGCCTTGCCCTCGTGGTGCACCGCCAGCATCAGCTCATTCGCCTTCTCCTCGGTGTAGCCGAAGTAGTTGCGGAACACGTAGGCGACGTACGACATCAGGTTGACCGGATCGTTCCAGACGATCGTGACCCACGGGTTCTCCAGCTCGACGACTTCGTCGACGTCGGGCTCGTCGATCTCCACGGGGGCAGGGGTCGGCGTGGTCACCCCCCCATTGTGGCCCAGCGGCGCCGACGGCAAAATCCCGCTTGAGCCCTAGGCTTGGCGAGTGCCTGAGTCAACCGCCCTGCTCACGGACCATTACGAGCTGACGATGCTGCAGGCGTCGCTCGCCGACGGCACGGCCGGGCGCCGTTCGGTGTTCGAGATGTTCGCCCGACGCCTTCCACCGGGGCGTCGCTACGGCGTCGTGGCCGGCACCAGCCGAGCGCTCGATGCGCTGGAGCGCTTCAGCTTCGGCGCGGACGAGGTCGCCTGGCTGCGCGAGCACGAGATCGTCGACGACGCCACCTGCGACTGGCTCGCGGAGTACCGCTTCGGCGGTGACGTCTGGGGCTACCCGGATGGCGAGGTGTACTTCCCGTCGTCGCCGGTCCTCGTCGTCGAGGGCACGTTCGCCGAGACGGTCATCCTCGAGACCCTGCTGCTGTCGATCCTCAACCACGACTCGGCGGTCGCGTCGGCCGGGGCGCGGATGATCAGTGCTGCCGCCGGCCGGCCATGCATCGAGATGGGATCGCGCCGCACCCAGGAGTGGTCGGCGGTCGCGGCGGCGCGTGCCGCCTACGTCGTCGGCTTCGCCACCACGTCGAACCTCGAGGCGGGACGCACCCACGGCATCCCGACAGCCGGCACCAGCGCGCACTCGTTCACCCTGGTGCACGATTCCGAGCGGGACGCGTTCACGTCGCAGGTGGAGTCGCTCGGTGTCGGCACCACCCTGCTGGTCGACACGTTCGACATCGCCGAGGCCGTCCGGGTCGGTGTGGAGGTCGCGGGTCCGCAGCTGGGCGCCATACGCATCGACTCCGGCGACCTCGTCTCGCTGGCGCACCGCGTCCGGGCGCAGCTCGACGAGCTCGGCGCTCACGACACCCGCATTCTCGTCACCAGCGACCTCGACGAGCACGCCATCGCCACCCTCGCCGCGGCGCCAGTCGACGGTTACGGCGTGGGCACCGCCCTCGTCACCGGGTCCGGTGCTCCCACGAGCGGGTTCGTCTACAAGCTGGTGGCCCGCCAGGACGCCGCCGGCACACTCGTCCCGGTGGCCAAGAAGAGCACCGAGAAGCTCTCCGTCGGTGGACGCAAGTACGCGCTGCGGCGGCGCTCGGCGTCCGGCCGGGCCGAGGCCGAGGTCATCGGCATCGGCGAGCCACCCGCGGACGACGGCGATGACCGCACCGTCCTGGTGCCACTGGTCGAGTCCGGTCGACGCGTGCACCACGACACCCTCGACGATGCCCGCGCCCGCCACCGGGCCGCGCTCGACGGAGCTCCCTGACGCCGCCCGCAAGCTGTCCCGCGGCGAGCCGGTCATCGAGACGGTCTTTCAGGGCGACGTCAGCTCGTCGAGCTGACCTTTCCACCCCTGAACTTCACCGTCACGGCCTTCTCCGCGCCGCGCGACGTCTTGGTGCAGTAGACGAACTCGCCGCCGAGACGCGAGTGCGGCTGGCCTACAGTGCGCAACACCTTCGTGACAGTCGAGCCCTTTGCGATGCCGCGGACGACGGTGTCGAGCTTGGCCGCGTCCGGGTCCCGACAAGCATCGTTCGTGATGCCTTCAGCCCTCTCCCACGTCTGCAGGTAGGCCTCCGCGCCACGGGACATGTCCTCCACGATGTTCTCGCCGCCGAGCTTGCGCAGGTCCTCGATCCAGTCGGGGTACAGGCCGTAGTGGGCCACGCCGTCGACGTTGATGTCGTACGTGCGCTCTCCGCTGACCTGTCGGTCGATGGTCACGCCACCGAGGCCCTCGAACGGGTAGGTCACCTTGTTCGAGGCGTCCGCGCCGCGTGCCGCACCCTGGGCACCGAGCCCGTTGATGTCGGCGCCGAAGCCGAAGCCGAAGTAGTAGCGCGGGTCGGCCCAGGCCAGGTGCTGCTCCCACTTCTTGACGAAGCCGGTGCTGTCGCCCGCATACGGCGTGATGACGCCGCCTGCCTTGTAGATGCGCGGGTACGCGTCCGGTGTCGACCAGGAGTGGCTGGAGATGACGCCCGGGTAGCCGAGATCCTCGGTACGGTCCAGCGATGCCTTGCGGGCCTTGACGCTCATGTGGTCCGGGTCGAAGAGCATGTGCTTCTCGGCCATGCGCTCGATCGCGTGATCGCCGAGCGACGTCAGTCCGCGCCGGTTGCACGTCGGTGGCGCCGGGTAGATCGGCAAGGCACCACCGAGATGCAGCTTGGCGATCGCGCCGAACAGCTCGTCCTGAGCCGGCGTCCCGGCCGGCACCGACGTGAACTGCGTCCTGTCTTCCACGCCGGGCTCCCGGGGAGGCGGGCACTTCTGCATGTCCCAGAACGACGACGTCTCCAGGAAGTTCGCCAGGTTCACGAACGGCGCGATCGTGCCGGAGTCGCCGGCGACACCGGTGAGGGCGTTGTCGAACTTGTTCACCAGCTCCATCTGTCGCACGCCCATGGCGTGAACCTCGTCGATCTGGCGATCGATCTGGCCGGCTGTGCACTGAGGCTGGTCGAGCTTCATCGTGCAGCCGAAGATGACGCTGGTCTCGATGCCCATGACGACCGCCATCTTCCCGGCGTTGATGACGGTCCGGGCCTCGAACGGGTCGGTGACGATGCGATACCAGCCGCGCCCGGGCCCGCCGTACTGCGCGTCGATGTAGCGCTCCAGCTTGCGCATGTCGTCGGCCTGAAGGCGCACCGACTTCATGTCGTTGCAGGAGTTGCGCTTGAGCGGATACAGCTCGCACAGCTTGTTGTTCTCGACCAGGAGGTTGACCAGGATGCGCTGGCCTCCGCGCCACGAGCGCTCAAGCCACTTCCAGTAGGTGCCCTCATGGGTCAGAGAGTCAGGCGCCGGCCAGTCCTTGAAGGTCGGCCAGCCGACCGGGTCGTGCGTGCCCACCGGCGAGCCTGTGCGGGTGACGTTCTCCAGCACGGCGCCGGCCCCGTTGGCCTGCCGGTGGTCGGGGCAGTCCGTGAGCGCGGCCGCGACACCGTAGGGATGCCACGGCCGCCCGCAGTGCACCTCGCCGCCGAGGAACTCGAACGCCATGCCGTGCGTGTGCCCGTCGAGATAGCCACGTACCTCCTGATGAGAGGTCGGCCCTCCGAACGGGCCCCCGCTGACGTTCACGTCCGCCTCGGGCCACTCCGGGCAGCCGGTGGTCAGCTTCAACGCGAGCGGGGTTCCGGTCGTGGCCGTGGCGACCTTGCCCTTGCCGTCGACCTTGAGGCTCTGCTTCGAGCCCGGGAGCGTGAACACGAACGACGACCCCGATGGATTCGCGGCCCAGTCGGCAGTTTTGGCCGGGTTCTCCGACGCCAGCACCGTCGGAGCGACGATGGACCTGACGAATCGCTTGCCGGAGTCCCACATCAGGTAGCTGCCGAGGTCGGTGGCCTGGAAGTGGAAGGGCTCGGCCTTGGTGACGTCAACCGCAGAAGCGACGTAACCGTTGCCGGAGCGCACGATCCATCGGTCGTTCGTGGTGGACCTCAGCGCGTAGCAGCCTCCGGCCATCGCGTACTTGTCCTCGGGCACGTCCGCGTGAGGACGCAGCTCGGCGGTCTGGGTCGGCACGAGGTCCGGGTCGGGCTCGGCGCGCTGCTCGCTCACCGCGTCGGCATGGGCGAGCGCCTGCGTGGCCGTGGTCGGGTCGTGGGTCTCGTCGGTGAGCGGCGCCCGGGAGATGGCGTTCTTCAGATCCTGCTGCGTCTGTCCGTGGAACTGCTGAGCCCACGTGACGTAGGCGGGAAGGGTTGCCATCGTCACGGCGAGCGTGGTGATCGCGACGGTGATCGGCCAGAAGTGTCGGTGCCGCAGCGAGCCGCGCATGGATCTCCTCGGTCAGTTGCCCGTCACAACGACCGCAGCGTAGCCGAGGTCACGGATGGCCGGGAGTGGGTCGTCCGAGCGTATCGATCAGATCCAGCGACGGACCCGTCGCTTGTACTCGACGTACTCCTGGCCGAACCTCCGCTCGAGATAGGGCTCTTCGCGCGCGATGACCAGGCGGTCCACGGCGAGCAGCACGAAGGGCAGCACGACGAACGCCCACATCAGCCCGAGCACGAACGCCAGGGCGACGTAGAGGGCCGCCATGCCCAGATAGATCGGGTTGCGGCTGAACCGATACGGGCCGTCGATCACCAAGGCAGTGCTGGGCCGGAACGGGATGACCGGGGTGCCGGCCCGCCGGAAGCGAGCCATCGCCGACCCGTCCAGGAGGAGCCATGCGAGTGCACCCACGACGGCGATCGCGATGGAGACGGGCCACGACGGCCCGGACGTCGACCGGATGAGCTCCACGACACCGCCGGCCGCGAGCCCCGCGATGAAGAAGAGCGGCGGCGGCAAGGGGACGCCAGGGACGTCTCGCTCGCTACTCACCGCCCGGGGTGTCGTCCCCACCAGCGCCGGCGTCGTCGCCGGATCCCAGGCTGTCCCAGATCTCCTTGCACTCCGGGCAGACCGGGAAGCGCTGCGGATCGCGGCTCGGTACCCACACCTTGCCGCACAAGGCCACCACCGGGGTGCCCATGACCATCGCCTCAGTCAGGGTGTCGGCGGGGACGTAGTGCGCGAAGCGCTCGTGATCGCCGTCCTCGGTGCGCAGCTCGGTGCGCTCGTCGTGGACGGTCTGGGTGCCGCGTCCGAAGAGTCCCATCCGGTCATGGTAACCATCGAAGGGCCGATCGCGACTCTCAGTTGACGCCGGGGTCTGGCGGGAAGGTCGCCCAGAAACGCACGTCGTCGGCCTGTCGGCGGAGCACCTCACGCCACAGCGTCTCCGGCGTCGGAGAGCTGAGATCAGAGTCGAGGGCGTCGACGACGACCCACGACCCCTCGAGGAGCTCCTCCTCGAGCTGGCCGGCACCCCATCCGGCGTAGCCGGCGAACACGCGCAGTCCGGCGAACTGGCCGTCTCCGGGAAGCGGCCCCTCCAGATCGACGAGGCCCACACGTCCGGCCATCTGTCGCCAGCCCAGAGGCGGGAGACCGTCGGCGAGCACACCGACCGCGAGCGCGGAGTCCATGGCGACCGGGCCGCCGTCGAACAGGCACACCGGAGCGTTCACGTAGGCGCTCCAGGCCGGCAGGACGTCGTCGACGTCGGAGTCGAGCGGACGGTTGACGATGACGCCCAGCGCACCGTCGGCGTCGTGGTCGAGGATGAACACCACACTGCGCCAGAACGGCCCCGCCTCGATGGCTGGGGTGGCGACGAGCAGACGGCCTCGCAGCATGTCCATGTCTCTATGATGCCCACATGACCGACCAGTCGCCGGGACCTGAGGATTTCACGGTTTCCGAGCTCGCGGCCAGGGCCGGAATGACGGTCCGGAACGTCCGGGCCTACGCGAGTCGCGGCCTCATCGACGCACCCCGCCTGGAAGGTCGCACCGGCTACTACACCCTCGAGCACCTGCAGCGACTGCAGCTCATCCGGGAGTTCATCGACCGCGGGTACACGCTGGCGGCGGTCGAGCGTGCGGTGCTTCGATCCGGCACGTCGGCCGGCCACACCCTCGACCTGCTGCGGTTGCTCGACGAGCCGCAGCACCAGGCCGAGCCGGAGATCATGTCCCGCGATGCTCTGGCCGCGCTGGCCGGCGTGGAGCGCGACGACGAGCTGATCATCGCGCTGGGCGAGTTCAACCTCGTCGAGTGGCTCGACGACGAGAAGGTTCGCCTGCTCCAGCCGACGGTGGTGCGCGCCGGCGCGTCGGCCGTCGCTCTCGGCCTGGACGCCAAGACGGTCATCAGTCTCTTCCCGCTGCTCTCCGGCAACCTGCGCGAGATCGCCGACGCCTTCGTGTCCGGCGTGGTGTCGGAGATCTTCCAGCCGTTCGTCGACGCCGGGATGCCCGAGGACGAGTGGCCGGGCATCCTCCAATCCATCGAGAGCTTGCTGCCGGTGGCGAGCCAGGCGACCTTGAGCATCTTCCGCAGTCAGCTCAGTGCGGCCATCGACCGCGAGATCGGCCAGCAGGTCGGCGGCCTGGGCGCCTTCGACCGGCCGGCCGGCAAGCAGGCGGCCGACGGCTAGTCGACGCAACCCGCCCCCGGCGCCTCGGGGGGAGGGCTGTGCGCCGGGGACGGGTGGTCGGGTGTCAGGCGGCGAGTGCGTGCCGCAGCCGGGCCATCAGGCCGTTGCTGGCCGCGTCGTCGGCCGACTGGTCGTAGACCACGGCGTCACGAGCCTTCTCGACGACGAATCGCCCCCGAGCCTCGAGCTCGGGATGCTCATCGGGTACGCCGGCGGCAATCGCCATGAACCGGTTCTCGTGGGCGAAAGCCTTGGCCAGCTCCGGGCGGCGGAGGTTGGTGTCGAGCAGCGTGCGCGCACCGGGCATCGCGGCCGCTGCCGCCTTCCAGGCGTCGATGGCCGTCTGCTCTGGATCATCGGAGCCCTCGGTGAGCTGGAGCTCCATCTGGCCGCTCAGCCGCTGGAACCAGCGCATCTGCACGTCGAGCAGCAAGTCGGTGGCATCGTCGAAGACGGTCTTCGCCTCCGGGACGATCTCGATGGCCTCGTCCACGGTGACGTCACGACGCTGGTCAGCGACGGACAGCACCTCGCGCAGGACGGGCATACGACGGTTGTAGGCATCCCAGGTCATGGTGGTGTTTCCTTCCGTCGGGACCGAGGTCAGGGCCTCGTTACATACCCTCAGTATGTCCGCTCTGACCTGCAGAGACAACGTTGTGCCGTGTGACGCTCGACACCAGTGCGTACGATGGTCCGCCTATGGCCGGCACAGCGAAGGTGAGCGCAAGCAAAGTCATCCGCGCTGCCCGCAACACCACGCGGCGGCAGGACTTCTCCTCGAGCACCAAGCGGGCCCTGCTCGACAACGCCACGCAGTTGTTCGCCGACCACGGTTACGCGGGCACCTCGCTTGACGAGGTCGTCGCCGCGGCACGCGTCACCAAAGGCGCCCTCTACCACCACTTTCCGAGCAAGCTGGCCCTGTTCGAGAGCGTCTTCGACCGCCTCCAGGAGAAGACCACCAGGGAGATCGAGAAGAAGATCGGCCGCGTCAAGGATCCGTGGGAGCGGGCCCAAGTGGGGCTCCGGGCGTTCCTCGACGTGTGCCGCGAGCCGCACTTCCGGCGTATCTGCCTGCAGGAGGGGCCGGTGGCGTTGGGTCACGAGCGCTGGACCGAGGCCGAGCGGGCCGCGTCCCTGGGCATCGTGCAACGCACCGTCGACGACCTGCTCGAGGACCTCGGCGGGGCTGGAAACCTGGGCGAGGCGTTCGCGATCGTGTTCTACGGGGCCATTCGGTCGGCCTCGGAGTACGTCGCCGACGCGGCGGACCCGGACGCGGCGGCAGCGGAGGTGGAAGCCACCATCGGTGCGATCCTCGCCGGCATGCGGCTACTGCCGTCCTCCGGACTCGACGTCGAGAACGCCGCCGACTCCGTGACGACTCAGTAGTTCACCCGACCCTTGCCTTTCGGCACCATCTCGAACCACACCTTGCCAGGGTCGATGGTCAGCGGTTCGCCGTCCTTGGTCTCGAACCGGATGGTGTCGCCGAGGGTTCCCTTGCGCCACGTGGCCTCGGTGGCGGTTCCGTCGTGCATCACGACCGCCCGGCCCGAACCTTCGATCACCGTCTCGGGCACGGCGTTGCCGCCGGGATCGCGGTAGCCGGCGTCGCCGACCCGGCAGAACATCACGATCAGGGTGTCGGCTTCGAACTCCTGGCCCGGTGCGGCGAAGCCGTTCTTGCGCGTCCACTGCCCGTTCGAGAACTTCCACTTCGTCGCGGTGGAGTTGGAGAACCGCACCGTGGCCCTGGTGGCCTTCTTCGGTTCCGGCGCCGCCGTCGACGCGGTGTCCGACGGATCCGGGGTCGGCGTCGACTCATCCGTGCCCTCCGGCGGCGTCCAGGTGACATACGGGCCGGGGATGGAGTTCTTCTTGGCCGATGCGGCCAGGCGCTTCAGGTTGAGCACGACGTTGTACGGCGCCGCCTTGGCGTCCCGGCTGAAGCCCGGGTCGCTCTCGGTGAAGATGCGGATACCGGCGTTCCTGATCGCGCGTGCCGCCCTCGGCGCGCCGCCGGAGGCGACGACCTTCCCGCCGACCGGCTTGGCGATGCCGATGTCGGTGGTGCGCAACGACCGCACGTGACCGACCTTGCCGGGCAGCGTCGAGTAGTAGAGCGCGGCGAGCCGGGTCAGACCGCCCTCGACCAGCTCCTCGACCACCATGTCGGCCTTGTCGACGCCGTACTGCGGAGCGCCGCTGGCGGTGTTCTCGACCTTCACGACGAACACCGGGTTGTCGGGCGCACCGTTGGGCATCGGCTGGCCGGTCAGGGGGGAGATCTCGACGAGCTTCTCGCCGTCCCCCTCCTTGGCCGATGGATCGGAAGGGGACCCGTCGTCCGTGCAGGCCCCGAGGAGGAGCGCGATCGCGGACAAGGCGGCAAGGAGTCGCAGCTTCATGTCGCCCAGCATGCCGCAGCCGGACGCACCGATCGCGGACCACCCCGGCGAGTCCCGACCTGCTGCGCCTTCTACCCTCTGCGCCTGTCCGATCCGCCTGCGACGATGAGGGCATGTCGGTCCCCCACTCGCAGAGCTCGCGTGAGGTGCCCCCATCGCTGGATCGTTTCGCACCCGCGACGCGCGAGTGGTTCTCCCAGGCCTTCGCCGCGCCAACGCCTGCGCAGGTCGGCGCCTGGGAGGGATTCGACGAGGGCGAGCACGTGCTCGTGGTGGCGCCGACGGGGTCAGGCAAGACGCTGGCCGCGTTCCTTTCGAGCATCGACCGGCTGCTGCACTCCGAACCGCCTGCCCCGGACGGACGCACGCTGGGCACCCGTGTGCTGTACGTGTCGCCGCTCAAGGCACTCGCCGTCGACGTCGAGCGCAACCTCCGCTCCCCGCTGGTCGGTATCACCCAGGCCGGAGCCCGCCGCGGCGAGTCGTTCCATGACGTCACGGTCGGGGTTCGTTCGGGCGACACCTCCCAGCAGGAGCGTCGCCGGCTGATCTCGCACCCACCCGACATCCTCATCACCACTCCGGAGTCGCTGTTCCTGATGCTGACGTCGTCGGCGCGAGAGTCGCTGCGCGACGTCGACACCGTCATCGTCGACGAGATCCACGCGGTGGCCGGCACCAAGCGCGGCGCCCACCTCGCTCTCTCGCTCGAGCGCCTCGACACCCTGCTCGGGCAGCCCGCACGCCGCGTCGGGCTGAGCGCCACCGTCCGGCCGCACGACGAAGTGGCCCGCTTCCTCGGCGGACGCTCGCCGGTGCGCGTCGTGGCGCCGGAGAGCGAGTCGCTCCTGATGCTCGACGTCACCGTGCCGGTCGACGACATGACGAACCTCGGCGAGGAGGGGTCCATCTGGCCGCATGTCGAACGCGACCTGCTCGATCGCGTGCTCAAGGTCCGCTCCACCATCGTCTTCTGCAATTCCCGGGGGCTCGCCGAACGCTTGACGGCCCGGCTCAACGAGGCCTGGGCCGAGCGCAACGAGACCGCCGACGCGTCCACCCCGGCTCGCCCGCCGGCCCAGCTGATGGGCGGCAGCGCCACCGGCCAGGGTGCCGAGCCGGCACTGGCCCGGGCCCATCACGGATCGGTCAGCAAGGAGCAGCGCGCCCTCATCGAGGACGACCTCAAGTCCGGACGGCTCCGGTGCGTCGTGGCCACGTCCAGCCTCGAGCTCGGCATCGACATGGGCGCGGTCGACCTGGTCGTGCAGATCGCCACTCCCCCGTCCGTGGCGAGCGGGCTGCAGCGTGTGGGCCGGGCCGGGCACCAGGTCGGCGAGGTCTCGCGGGGCATCCTCTATCCCACGTCTCGCCACGACCTCGTCAGTGCGGCCGTCACGGCCGAACGCATGCGTGGCGGCCTCATCGAGCAGCTCGTCGTTCCGGCCAACCCGCTCGACGTCCTCGCCCAGCAGACGGTCGCAGCGGCCGCACTCGAACCGCTCGAGGTCGAGCAGTGGTTCGACATGGTCCGCCGCAGCGCGCCGTTCTCGGCGGTGCCACGGTCGGCCTTCGACGCCACCCTCGACCTCCTGGCCGGGCGTTATCCGTCTGATGAGTTCGCGGAGCTACGGCCCCGGCTGGTGTGGGACCGCGACGCCGGCACGCTCACCGGACGTCCAGGAGCCCAGTGGCTGGCCGTCACCAGCGGCGGCACCATCCCCGACCGCGGCACGTTCGCCGTCACCCTCGCCGAGGGCGTCGACGAGACGGGCGGGCGTCCAGGTGGCCGACGGGTGGGCGAGCTCGACGAAGAGATGGTCTACGAGTCGCGCATCAACGACGTCTTCGCGCTCGGCGCCACCAGCTGGCGTATCCAGGAGATCACCCACGACCGCGTGGTCGTCACCCCGGCATTCGGCGAGCCCGCGCGGTTGCCGTTCTGGAAGGGCGACACCATCGGACGGCCCTACGAACTGGGCGCGGCCATCGGCGACTCCGTACGACGCACCCTGGAGGGCGAGGAGCCCGGCGACCTGGACACCCGGGCCGGCTCCAACCTCGCCACCTTCCTGCTCGAGCAGCGCGAGGCCACCGGAGTGGTGCCCACCGACCGCACGCTCGTGGTCGAGCGCTTCCGCGACGAGCTCGGCGACTGGCGCATCGTGCTGCTGTCGCCGTTCGGGCGGCGCGTCCACGCCCCGTGGGCGCTCGCGGTCGGCGCGCGCATCCTCGAGCGGTTCGGCATCGACGGGTCAGTGGTCGCCTCCGACGACGGCATGGTGGCCCGGCTGCCCGACACCGGTGGCGAGCCGCCCGGGGCCGAGCTGTTCGTCTTCGAACCCGGCGAGCTCGACGAGATCGTCACCACCGAGGTCGGCGGGTCGGCCCTGTTCGCGTCCCGGTTCCGCGAGTGCGCCGCCCGCGCCCTGCTCCTGCCCCGCCGAAACCCCGGGGCCCGGGCGCCGCTCTGGCAGCAGCGTCAGCGCGCCGCGCAGCTGCTCGAGGTCGCTCGCAAGTATCCCGACTTCCCGATTCTGCTCGAGACGGCGCGCGAGTGCCTGCAAGACGTCTACGACCTGCCGTCTCTCGCCGAGCTGACCCGCCGGATCGCGTCCCGCGAGGTGCAGCTTGCCGAGGTCACCACCGAACGCGCGTCGCCGTTCGCACAGACTCTCCTGTTCGGCTACGTCGCGTCGTTCCTCTACGAGGGCGACACTCCGCTGGCCGAGCGACGGGCCGCGGCGCTCACCCTCGATCCCACGCTGCTCGCCGAGCTGCTCGGCCGGGCCGAGCTGCGCGAGCTGCTCGACCCGGAGGTCATCGAGCGCACCGAGGCCGAGCTGCAGCGTCTGGCCCACGATCGTCGGGTCAAGGGCGTCGAGGGCGCCGCCGACCTGCTGCGGCTGCTCGGGCCCCTCACCACGGAGGACGTTCAGCACCGACTGTCAGAGGGCGAGGCGAGTCAGCTTCTCGAGGAGCTGCGCGACAGCAAGCGGACGATCGAGGTGCCGATCGGAGGCGAGGTCCGGTGGGCCGCCGTCGAGGACGCCGGGCGCCTGCGCGATGCGCTGGGGTCCGCCCTCCCGCTGGGAGTGGCCGAGGCCCACCTGACGAGCGTCGACGATCCGCTGGCCGACCTGCTCTCCCGCTTCGCGCGCACGCACGGACCGTTCACCACCGCCGAGGCGGCCGCCGCATTCGGTCTCGGCATCGCTGTCGTCGCCGACGTGCTGCGTCGCCTGAGTCGCGACGGACGGCTCACCGAAGGGGAGTTCCGGCCGCAGGCGTCTGGCAGCGAATGGGTGGAGCCGGGCGTGCTGCGGCGGCTGCGCAGCCGGTCGCTGGCCGCGGCGCGGCAGCAGGTCGAGCCGGTCGAGCCGGCCGCGTTCGCTCGATTCCTTCCCGCGTGGCAGGGAGTGGGATCGTCCTGGCGCGGCACCGACGGTGTGCTCGCCGTCGTCGATCAGCTGGCCGGCCTGTCACTGCCGGCTTCAGCCTGGGAGAGCCTGGTGCTGCCGGCCCGGGTGGCCGACTACTCGCCCGCGATGCTCGATGAGCTGCTGGGCGCCGGCGAGGTGGTCTGGACGGGAGCCGGCACGCTGCCCGGACGCGACGGGTGGGTCCAGCTGCACCCGGCCGATCTCGTGCTCCCCGTTCTCCGCGACGTCCCTGAGCCCGACACCGTCGGCCAGGCCGTTCTCGACGCTCTCGACGGCGGGGGCGCGTTCCTGTTCCGGCAGCTCACCGCCGCCCTCGACGAGTCGGACGATGCGCTGGTGGCCGACGCCCTGTGGCAGCTGGTCTGGTCGGGCCGGGTTGCGGGCGACACGTTCGCCCCGCTCCGCACGATGCTGGGGGGCCGTGGCGCTCACCGCTCGTCGCGTTCGCCGCGCGCCCGCCTGCGCTACGGACGCGGCCGCGTCGCGTCGCCCCGGTTGGCGCAGCAGGGCCCGCCCACGGTCTCCGGCCGCTGGTTCCGGCTCGACCTCGCCGAGCCCGACCCGACGAAGCTCCAGCTGGCGCGCACCGAGGCACTGCTCGCGCGCTACGGGGTCGTCACGCGGGGCTCCGTCACCGCCGAACAGACTCCGGGCGGGTTCGCAGCCACGTACCGCGTGCTGCGCGAGCTCGAGCAGACCGGCGCGTGCCTGCGCGGCTACTACATCGACGCTCTCGGCGCCGCCCAGTTCGCGTCCCCGGCCACCGTCGATCGGTTGCGATCCCACCAGCGCGACGACGACACCGAGCCAGCCGATGCGGAGGCGCTGGTGCTCGCGGCCACCGATCCCGCCAACCCGTTCGGTGCAGCGCTCCCCTGGCCCGACGTCGTCGACGCCGACGAGTCGTCACGTCACCGGCCGGCCCGCAAGGCCGGCTCACTCGCCGTCATCCATGACGGCCATGCCGTGCTGTACCTCGAGCGCGGCGGCCGCAAGGCCCTCGTCCTGCACGACGATCCTCGACGGCTCGCCCCGGCGGCCATGGCACTCGCCGCTCTCGTACGCACCGGACGTGTCCCACGGCTCACGATCGAGACCGTCGGCGGACGATCCATCGGCCCGAGCGCCCTCGGGGAGGCACTGCGCGAAGCCGGGTTCGTCCCGCACCCCAAAGGTCTGCGACTCGATGCCCGAAGGTGACACCGTCTGGCGCGCCGCGCGCCGTCTGCACGACGCCCTCGCTGGTCGAGTCCTCACCCGTTCTGACATCCGGGTTCCACAGTGGGCCACGCTCGACCTCACCGGCGTCGCTGTCGACGACGCCGTCAGCCGCGGCAAGCACCTGTTCGTCCGGGCCGGCGACGTGTCGCTGCACACCCATCTCAAGATGGAAGGCGTCTGGCACGTCTACCCGCCTGGCGGTCGTTGGCGGCGACCCGCACACATGGCCCGCGTGGTACTCGAGAACACCGACCACCAGGCCGTCGGGTTCTCCCTCGGGCTGGTCGAGGTGCTCGACCGCGCCGCCGAGGACGACGCGATGGCGTGGCTCGGGCCCGACCTGCTCGGCCCGGACTGGTCGCTCGAGGAGGCGGTACGCCGCGTCACCGCTGACCCCGGTCGGCCGGTCTTCCTCGCCTTGCACGACCAGCGCAACCTCGCCGGGTTCGGCAACGAGTACGTCAACGAGATCTGCTTCTTGCACGGCCTGCTGCCCACCCGACCGGTCGGCGACGTATCCGACGTCGGCCACGTCATCGACCGTGGGCGCCGCCTGCTGCACGCCAACAAGGACCGGCTCGACCGGTCATATACCGGAAGCACCCGTCATGGCGAGACGACCTGGGTCTTCGGCCGCGACGGTCGCCCGTGCCGGCGGTGCGGCACGACGTTGCAGCGAGGTGAGCTGGGCGACGACCCGCTCCGCCAGCGCAACACCTTCTGGTGTCCGCACTGCCAGACCTGACATGCATAGAGCTCAGCTGAGCCCAGAACGATAGGCCAGCACGACGGCTTGCAGGCGATCGCGCACTCCGAGCTTCATGAGTATGCGGGCGACATGGGTCTTCACCGTTCCCTCGCCGATGTAGAGCCGGCTGCCGATCTCGACGTTCGAGCACCCATCCGCCATCAGGGCGAGCACCTCTCGTTCCCGATCAGTGAGGGCGTTGAGCCCGTCGAGATCAAGTCGAGGCGTGCGGCTGGCGAGCTCGGCGGCAATCCTTCTGGCGACCGGCCGGGCCAGCACGGCGTCCCCGGCCGCGGCGGCCCGGATTGCCGAGACCAGCTGCCCCGCAGGCGCATCCTTGAGCAGAAAGCCGCTGGCCCCGGCAGCGAGAGCCTCGTGCACGTTGGCGTCGGCATCAAAGGTCGTCAAAATGACGACGCTGGTCCGCGTGCCGGCCGCCTGCAGCTCGCGCATAGCGGCGAGACCATCAAGCACCGGCATGCGGATGTCGAGCAGGAGGACGTCTGGCGAGTGCTCAGCCACCAGCCGAACGGCATCGGCTCCATCGACGGCTTCGGAGAGAACCTCCAGGTCGGGCTCGGCCGACAGGATCATCCGCAAGCCGGTGCGCACCAGCTCCTCGTCGTCCGCGATGACCACGCCGATGGTCATGGTGCCCCGGTCGGCAGTGTGACCTGGACGCCGAATCCGCCGCCGGCCAACGGGCCCGCCTCGATCCTGCCGCCGTACAGGGCCGCGCGTTCTCGCATTCCAATCAGGCCGTGACCAGGTCGCGAGTCGGACTCCGCGGCGCGCCTGGCCGACGTACCGCTGTCCACGACCCGGATGTCCACTGCTTCCGGCCGGTAGGTCACGTCGACCGTGGCACTGGCCGGACGACCGGCATGCTTCAGCGTGTTCGTGAGCGCCTCCTGCACGATCCGGTACGCGGACAGGTCGACGCCCGGAGACAGCGGCCGGGACTCCCCTACGACCGATACCGACACCGGCAGCCCGGCGTCGCGCACTCTCTCCACCAGGTGATCGAGGTGCTGCAGGCCGGGTCGAGGCTCGAGGTCGTCATCGGGCGCCTCGTCCACCAACAGGTCCAGCAGCCGACGCAGCTCCTCGAGGCCGGCACGCCCGGTCGTGTCGATGGCTTTCAAGGCCCGGCGTGCCGCTGCGATGTCGGAGTCGAGCACTCGGTCGGCGGCCTGCGCCTGGAGCACGATCACCGCGAGACTGTGAGCGACGAGGTCGTGCAGCTCTCGAGCGATCCGCGCGCGCTCATGGGCGACCGCTGCTCGGGTCGCCACCTGCCGATCCTGCTCCGCGGCTTCGGTGCGTTGCGTCAGCGTGTCGAGCTCCTGTCGGCGGTGCTGCATCCACCGACCCAGCCCCCACGTGCCGGCCACGATGAACCAGGCCGGGATCACCTCGTCGATCGGCGCGCCGTCACGGAGGCGAGGGATGTCGTACGCCAGGATGCCGCCGGCGACGGCGCCCATCCCGAGTCCGGCCGCGCCTGTCGATCCATGGGCTCCGAGCGCGTACACCGCCAGGAGGACGGCGAACCACGGCTGGCCCAGAGCGCTGCCCGAGACGTCGTTGACGACCACGCCGCACACGACGATCAGCAGTACTGGCAGCGGCCAGGCACGGGCGACCAGGAGCGGCAGAGTGAACGCCGCGGCCACGAGTGCGTTGAGTGGACGGCCGCCGATCTCGTAGGCCGATGGCGCGGTCCAGATCTGCGCCTGAGCGGAGACGAAGAGCACGACGATGGCGCCCACGAGAGCAGCACGCGCCATCCGAGGCCAGGTCACCCGCCCAGCGTATGGCCGCACGCCTGCGCCGACATCTGCCTTGAGACAGACGACCACGGGGCAGACGACTCGGCGGCAACCCGCACCTAGCGTCGAGCTAGTTCATCCACTCAGGAGGTTTCCATGTCACCCAGCACACTGGGCCCACGTGCGCTTGCTGCTGCCGGCGCCCTCATCATTCCCGTCGTCGCGGAGCTGATCTGGCCATCGTTCGGCGACAGCGGCCATCTCGTGTTCGCCATGTCCCAGCTCGTCGGCTGGGTCCTGGTGGCCAGCATCGTCGTCGACGTTGCCCACCTCTTCCCCTCCCTGAACACGACGCGCGGCGGCCGGATCGGTGGCCGGGCCCTGCTCACCGGCTGCAGCCTTCAAGTCCTGTTCGCGCTCGCGTACGGTGTCACCACGCTGGTCAGCGGGGAGCCGAACGAGGCGTCCTTCCTCCTGTTTCTCGCCGGTTTCCTGGCCCAGCTGGTGGGTGGGATCGTCTGGTGGCGGTCCATGCGGTCCGAGCCGAGACTTCGCGTGACACGGATCGGCGTGCTGGCGACCGCGGTCCTGGGTTTCCTCGCGATGGCAGTCGGCAACGATCCGTTCCACGACATCTTCCTGCTCTCGAGCTATGCCGCCTGGGCCGTCGTCGGCGTGAGTGCAGCGCAAGCCCCGGCTGCGGAGACGATCAGCTCGCCGCAGGCACCCGCTCCCTAGCCGTCCAGACCATCGCCTCGTCCAAGTCGGTGCGTCGGCTGTCCCAGGCGTCGAGGAACCAGTTCTGCCGGATCGTCCACGGCGAGGTGGTGCCCTGCTGGGGCAGCATCCCGGCCACCCGCTGCACGTAGCCCGACTGAAGGTCGAGCAGCGGAGCCGAATCGCCCTCGGCCCCGACCGGATCGGGCATACCGAACGCATATCCACGCTCGTCCATGTGCTTGATGAGCCGGCACACGTACTGCGAGGTCAGGTCGGCACGCAACGTCCAGGACGCGTTCGTGTAGCCGACGCACCAGGCGAAGTTCGGGATGCCGCTGAACATCATCCCCTTGTAGACGTACGTGTCGTGGGCGTCGATCTTCTCGCCGTCGACCTCGATCGAGATCTGCCCGAACGCCACGACCTGCAAGCCCGTGGCGGTGATGACCAGATCGGCCGGGAGGTGGTCACCGGACTCCAGGTCGATGCCGTTCTGGGTGAACCGGGCGATCCGGTCGGTGGCGATGGATGCCTGGCCCGACTTGATGGTGCTCCACAGGTCGCCGTTCGGCACGATGCACAGGCGCTGGTCCCACGGGTTGTACTTCGGCTTCAGGTGCTTCGTGTCGAAGTCGTCCGGCAACGCCCGCCGGGCCCGCCAGATCAGGAACCGCCTGGCGAGCTTCGGGAACCGCTGGGAGAAGACGTAGAAGCCGATCGCGATGGCGGCGTTCTTGATCCGGGTGATGCGGTGCGCGAGGCCGAGCGGCAACACCCGACGCAGCGCTCCGGCGATCGGGTCACCCTGCGGTAGTGAAGTGATGTAGGTCGGCGACCGCTGCAGCATCGTCACGTGCTTGGTGCGATCGGCCATCGACGGGATGAGCGTGACCGCGGTGGCACCCGAGCCGATCACGACGACTTCCTTGTCGTCGTAGTCGACGTCGTCGGTCCAGAACTGCGGATGCACGACTTCGCCCTCGAAGTCCTCGAGACCCGGGAACTCGGGGGTGAAGCCGGCGTCGTAGTTGTAGTAGCCGCTGCACAGGTACAGGAACGACGCAGTGACGACGACCGGATCACCGTCGTGGGTCGCCTCGATCGTCCACTGTGCCTCGTCGGAGGACCACGACGCCCGGGTGACCCGGTGGCCGTACCGGATGTGCTGGTCGATGCCGTTCTCGTGCGCGGTCTCGTGGATGTAGCGGCGGATGTCCTCGCCGTCGGCGATCGCGTTGCCGTGCGTCCACGGCTTGAACGGGTAGCTGAGCGTGTACATGTCCGAGTCCGAGCGAATGCCCGGGTAGCGGAACAGGTCCCAGGTGCCGCCGGAGGACTGACGCGACTCCAGGATCGCGTACGTCTTGCCCGGGCACATCGTCTGCAGGCGGTACGCGGCTCCGATGCCGGACAAGCCGGCGCCGACGATCAGCACGTCAACGTGGTCGGTCATCGGAACCTCCAGGGGGAGTGGGGTGACGTGAGACTAACTAGGATCGAGCTGTGACCGCCACCGATGAGACCGACGTCCCACTCGACGCTGACGTGCGTGACCGCACGCCGCACATCCTGATGACGATCGCCGGGGCCATCGGTCTGGCCGCCGCGATCATGCTGACGGTCGACAAGTTCACTCTCCTGCAGAACAAGATCGACGGTGTCGACACCGCGCTCAGCTGCGACTTCAGCGCGTTCGTGAGCTGCGGTGGCGTGATGGACTCTGCGCAGGCCGAGGCGTTCGGCTTCCCGAACTCGATTCTCGGGATCGTCGGCTTCACCATCGTGATGACGCTCGGGGTGATGCTCTGGACCGGCGCACCTGTCGTCCGGTGGGTCTGGACCGGCCTGCAGCTCGGATGCATCTTCGGCATCGGCTTCGTCACCTGGCTGCAGTACCAGAGCATCTACCAGCTCGAGCTGCTGTGTCCGTACTGCATGGTCGTCTGGGTGGTGATGATCCCGCTGTTCGTCTCCGTGACGGCGTGCAGCCTGCGCGGCACCGCCCCGCAGAGCGGCGTCACGCGGTTCGTGTCGAACTGGTCGGTGCTCATCGTGGCGCTCTGGTACGTCGCCATCGCGAGCGCGATCTGGTTCCAGTTCGGCGAGCGGCTCTGGGCGTAGTCGACGCCCACAGACTGCGTACGCGGAAGCTCCGAAGTGGCTAGCCGTCGACCAGCCCGTCGAGCGTCCTCGCCAGCGCGAGGTCGCGGTCGGTGATGCCGCCGGCGTCGTGGCTGCTCAGCCGCACGTCGACGCGGTTGTAGACGTTGGTCCACTCCGGATGGTGGTTGGCCTCGTCGATGGGCCCGGCCGCCCGCTGCATGAAGTCCATGGCACCGGCGAAGTCGTCGAACGAGTACGTCTTGGTAAGGGCGTCGCCGGCGTTCGTCCAGCCCTGGAGCTCGGCGAGCGCGGTGTCGACATCGGACGGATCGAGGGTCATGTCACATCACCTTGCCACACGCACCACACGCGAGCACCACGCGAAAATGTGAAGGCTCCCGGCCCACTTTCGCCGGGGCCGGAAGTCTTCACACTTCGTGTCGTGGAGCTGCCGGGATCCCTGGACGGGCGGCTTCGCCGCAACGGAGGGGCCCACTTCGATTCACTCTGCTTGATTCACGCATGGATGTGGCCCGCCACCCAAAACCGGGGTGGCGGGCCACATCCATGCGTGGAGCTGCCGGGAATCGAACCCGGGTCCTCTGGCGCCACATCAGGTCTTCTCCGGGTGCAGTTCGTCTGACGCTTTTCTCGGCCCCGGAGCTCGGACGAACACGTCTCCGACAGGCTCAGCCGCAGAAATGTCCCGATCACGCCCTACGGCGATACGTGATCAGCAAGTCCCCTTGATGAGACAGACGATCCGGGACGGGGACGCTCCCGGGTCTGCCCTTCACCAGTCGCTGTCAGGCAGCGAGGGCGAAGTCAGTGCGCTGTGAATCGGCACTTGTGGTTTCCAAGGGACGTTTGAGAGATGACCTTGGATTCTCTACCCGCTTCTCCTGATCTGAAACGACCACAGTCGAAACCGATCAGCCCCTCTTGAGTTGTCAACCACTGCTTGCGCAGCGTCTTCCATGGTAACGCGATCAGACGACGTCTTGTTCCGTCTCCTGCACGACCTCATCGAAGCGCGGCGGTTTCTGGATGAGCGTCGCGGCGAGCACACCGGCCACGGTCAGCATCCCGATGCAGATCATGGTGCCGGTGCGGAAGCCGGGCGAGAACACCTCCGGCGAGGCGAAGTCGGCACCGGTGATGCCGGCGATGGGCGGGAGCGCGGCCACCGCCAGCAGACCGGCCGTCCGTGCGACCGCGTTGTTGATGCCGGACGCGATGCCGGTCTGGTCGGCCGGTGCCGATGCCAGCACCGAGGTCGTCAGCGGAGCGACCAGGAGCGTCAGACCGACACCGAAGATGACGCCGCCGCCGATGACGTCGAGCCAGAAGTTGGGGTCGCCGTCGATGCGCAAGTAGAGGAGCAGCCCGAGCGCCATGATGATGGGCCCGAACGTCATCGGCCACCGTGGCCCGATGCGCTGTCCGAGCGCGCCGGCGCGACCGGAGAACAGCAGCATCAAGATGGTGGCGGGAATGGTGGCCAGCCCCGCCTCGAGCGGTGAGTAGCCGGACACGTACTGAAGCTGAAGAACCAATAGGAAGAAGACGCCGCTCAGCGCGCCGTAGATGGCGAACGTGCAGATGTTGGCAGCGGTGAACACGCGGTCGGTGAAGAGCCCGAGCGGCACGAGGGCGTGCGGCGTGCGCCGCTGGTGCAGGACGAAGGCGGCGAGCACCGCGAGCCCGGCGGCGGTGGGCACCCATTCCTCGGCCACCAGGCCGTACGTGAGGAAGGCGAGCCCGAACAGGCTCAGACCGGCTCCGGTGAAGTCGATGCGATCCTGGCTCCCCTTCGTCTCGGGAACGTGCCGCAGAGCGATGACCACCACGGCCACGGCGAGGGGGATGTTGATCCAGAACACCGAGCGCCATCCGATCTGGTCCACCAGCCAACCGCCGACCAGCGGCCCGATCGCCGTGGTGACGCCGGAGAGTCCGGCCCAGATGCCGATGGCTCGTCCGCGATCAGCGGCGTCGATGGACGAGGAGATGATCGCCAGGCTGCCCGGCGTGAGCAGCGCGCCCCCGATGCCCTGCAGCGCGCGGGCAGCGATGAGCACCTCGATGGACGGCGCGACCGCGCAGAGAATCGACGCGACGGCGAACCACGAGACGCCGACGAGGAAGATGCGGCGACGCCCCAACCGGTCGCCCAGCGAGCCGGACACGAGTACCAGCGCCGCCAGCGTCAGCGTGTAGCCGTTGACGGTCCACTGGAGGCCGACGACGCCGGAATCGAGGTCCCGGTCGATGGCCGGCAGTGCGAGGCTGACGATGGATCCGTCCAGGAAGGCCATGCCGGAAGCGAGGATCATCGCGGCGACCAGCCAGCGACCCTGGGCGCTCGCGAGCTTCATGCCACGACCTCGTCGGCGGTGCCGAACAGCCGCGCGCCGTTGTGCCAGAGCACGTCGCGCATCCAGTCGTCGCCGAGGTCGAGTCGTTGCAGCGCCTCGACCTGGTGGGCGTAGTCGTACGGGATGTTGGGGAAGTCGGTGCCCAGCAGGATGCGGTCCTGCAGGCCAGGGAGTCGCTGGACGACCGCCGGATCCGGGGATTCACCCCAGAAGTCGACGAACGCCATCGTGGTGTCGAGCATCACACCGGGGTAACCCTCGGCGAAGTCCAGGAATTCCGCGACCTCGGGCATGCCCATGTGGGCGATCACCAGGCGCAGCTCGCGATGCCGCGCCAGCACCCGGGCGACCCCGTCCGGGCCGGTGTGGCGTCCCGGCGCCGGCCCGGAGCCGGCATGCAGCACGATCGGCGTACCGGACTCCGCGAGCGTTCCCCACACCGGCTCGAGCAACGGATCGTCGGGCGCGAAGTCACCGACCTGGAGATGCGCCTTGAACACCTCGACGCCCGCGTCGACCAGCTTCGGGACGTAGTCCGCCGCCTCCGGCTCGGGAAAGAACGTCGCTGACCAGAGCGTGTCGGGTGTGCGTTCGGCGAACTCGCGGGTCCAGTCGTTCAGGAAGCCCGCGATACCCGGCTTGTGCGCATACGAGAGCGAGCTGAACCGTCGCACGCCCATCGCGCGCAAGTGCTCCACGCGCTCGTCATCGGTGCCGCGGTACTGGACCGGCCACACGCCCGAACCGACGCCGTCGAAGTACGCCCACACCCTGGCCATCACCTGGGGGTGCATGAAGTGCACGTGGACGTCGAAGAGCCCCGGGATGCCCAGCTCGGAGGCGAGCTGCGGGAGATCCCCATCCGTCAGGGCAGAGCCAGTCACTCGATGCCCTTGAGGCGGCGTCCGATCTCGCGCTGCGCCTCAGCCTTGGCCTGGCGTTCGGCGATCGCGTGCCGCTTGTCGTACTGCTTCTTGCCGCGTGCGAGGGCGATCTCGACCTTCGCGCGACCGTCCTTGAAGTACAGCGCGAGCGGCACGATCGTCAGCCCCTTGGCCTGCACGCGCTGTTCGATGCGGTCGATCTCGTGCCGATTGAGCAGCATCTTGCGCCGGCGTCGGGTCTCGTGGTTCGTCCAGGTGCCCTGCGTGTACTCCGGGATGTGCACCTGGAGCAGCCAGGCCTCGCCCTTCTCGACCTCGCCGAAGCCGTCGACCAGGGACGCTCGACCGGCCCGCAACGACTTCACCTCGGTGCCGGTGAGGACGAGCCCGGCCTCATACGTGTCCTCGATGTGGAAGTCGTGGCGGGCCTTCTTGTTCTGGGCGACGATCTTGCGCCCGGTCTCCTTGGCCACCGGACCATACTCTCAGGAGGCCTACAGCCAGCCCATCGGGTTGGTCGTGTGGCCGTTGGCGATCACCATGAAGTGCAGGTGGCAGCCGGTGGAGTAGCCGGTGCTGCCGACGTAGCCGATCACCTCGCCGCGCGCGACGCGCGCTCCCCTGCTCTTGGCGTATCGGGACAGGTGGTTGTACGTCGTGACGACGCTCTGGCCGCGTTTGATGCCGTTGTTGACGATGACGCGGTTGCCGTAGCCGCCGTTGTAGTACTGCTCGATGATCGTGCCGGCCGCCGCAGCACGGATGGGCGTCCCGCAGCCCGCGCGAAAGTCGGTGCCATCGTGGAGCTTGTAGACGCCGGTGATCGGGTGGCGGCGCATGCCGTACGGCGACGTCACCACCCCGCCGACCGGCCGGGAGAGCGTTCCGCCGCTGTCGCCTCCGGCGCCCGCTCCACCGGACTTGCGATCCTTCCTCGCCAGGGCGGCGAGCCGGGCGTTCAGGCTGGCCCGCTCCCGTTCGAGCTGCCGGAGCTGCTCCTCATCCTCGCGCTTGATGGCGGCGGCTGAGTTCCTCGCCTTGGCCCGCTCGCCGACGAGTCGGTCGACCTCCTGGGCCTGGTCCTCGGCGTCAGCCTCGAGCTGCTGCTTGCGCACGAGGTTCTCGGCCGCGGCCCGGCGGGCGGCAGCGACCTCGTCGCGCAGCTTCTGCACCTTCTCGCGGTTGAGCTTCAGGATCACCTTGGATGCGGCAAGGCGCTGCATCGTGGCGAGCTGGGCGTCGCCCACCGAGTCGCTGAGGCTCATCCGCTCCGAGAACCTCGTGGGACTCTCGCCGCGGAGCAGGTCGCCGAACGCCTGCAGCCCGCGATCGCCCTCCTGCAGCATCTCGACGGTGAACTGCTGCACGCGGATCTCCGACTCCCGCAGCTCCTTCTTGCCTTCCGCGAGCCGGTCGATGGCGAGGTCGAGCTCCGCCTCGGTCTTGACGAGCTCGGCCTGCATCTGTGCGTCCCGGGCCTCTGCGGTGGCGAGCTGGCCGCGGGTCGACCCGAGGTGCTTCTCGGCGGCGTCGAGCTGGCGCTGGGCAGTCCGGAGCGCGCCGACGGCTCTCGCGAACTTCTTGCTGGACTCATCGAACGACTTCTTCGCGTCTCCGAGCTGGCCGTTGACGCCCCGCTTCTGACGCTGCAGGTCGTCCTTCTTGTCAGCGGCGACCGGGCTGGCCAACGCCGCGACGGTCAATGCGAGCAGCACGAGGCCGACCACATAGGCCTTGCGCGTGCTGGTGACCATGACCTCGACCTTGGGGAAGACCTCCCGCGGTCGGGAGGGTGTCGAAAGGGATGTGACTGGTGTTACTCATGTGACTCTAGGTCATCTGGATCAGACGTCAAGGTATTTGCGGGTCATCACGAGTGTCGGGACCAGCGCCAACAGCAGGGCGAGCGCCGTGGTGTAACCCATGACCATGAACGACTCCTGCCATCTCACCCAGGTGGTGATCTGGCCCAGGGTGTCGCGGAGATAGCCATACACGACGAAGTACATGAACAGCCCGAGGCCGAGCGCCGCCAGCGCTGCGGAGACGAGGGCGGCCAGCATCGACTCCAGGACGAACGGCAGCTGAATGTGCCAGCTCGACGCGCCGACCAGCCGCATGATGCCGATCTCGCGCCGGCGGGCGTACGCCGTCATGCGGATGGTGTTGGAGACCTGCAGGATCGCCGCGATGATGAGCAGAGCCGAGGTGCCGATCGCGGCCAGCTGCATCTTGTCGAGGATCTCGAACAGCGGGCCGAGCAGCTTGCGCAGTGAGTTGACGTTGCCGACGCCGTCCATGCCCGACACCTGGCTGACGACTCCGTCGAACTCCTGGGGGTCCTTGAGCGTGACGAAGTACGACTCGGGGAACGCACTGGGGCCGAGGGTCTCGAGCTGCTTCTTGCCGGTCTCGGTCTGGCCGAGCAGCTCACGCGCCTGCGCGTAGTTGGCGGCCGGGGTACGCACGTCGAACGACTTCACCTCGGGGTTGGTGCTCAGCGCTTCCTTGACCGCGGACTTCTGATCATCGGTGGCGACGCCGCCCAGGCAGGTGGCACTCGACGAGTTCTTGGTGCACAGGTTGACCTGCAGCTGCAGGCGGTCGCCGAAGTACCTCTCGGTGCGGTCGGCCTGGCTCTGGATCAGCAGACCGAGAGCCGCCAGCAGCAGAGAGACGGTCATGGTGACGACCAAGGAGATGGTCATGGACTTGTTGCGCGACAGGCTGGTGCCCAGCTCACTCAGGGTGGTCCTCATCGCCCCTCAGCTCTGGTATCCGTAGATGCCGCGCGCCTCGTCGCGGACGACATGCCCGTCGTCGAGCTCGATGACGCGCTTGCGCATCTGGTCGACGATCGTGGAGTCGTGCGTGGCCATGATCACGGTGGTGTCGGTGCGGTTGATGCGGTCGAGCAGCTTCATGATGCCGACGCTGGTGGCGGGGTCGAGATTTCCGGTCGGCTCGTCGGCGATCAGGATCATCGGCCGGTTGACGAAGGCCCGGGCGATGGCGACACGCTGCTGCTCGCCGCCGGAGAGCTCATCGGGCATCCGGTGACCCTTGCCACCGAGATCGACGAGTTCCAGGGTCTCCGGCACCAGCGTGGCGATCTCGTGCCGGGACTTGCCGATGACCTGCAACGCGAACGCGACGTTCTCGCTGACCGTCTTGTTGGGCAGCAGGCGAAAGTCCTGGAACACCGTCCCGACCTGGCGGCGGAGCTTGGGGACCTTCCAGCTGGACAGCTTGTTGATCTCCTTGCCGGCGACGTAGACGCGACCGGTGGACGGGCGGGTCTCGCGCAGCACGAGCCGGAGGAAGGTGGACTTGCCCGATCCCGAGGCGCCGACGAGGAAGACGAACTCGCCCTTCTCGACCTCGAGGTTCACTCCCTGCAACGCAGGGCGTTTCTGCCCGGGGTAGGTCTTGGTGACGGTGTCGAAGCGAATCACTCGGACGAGTCTAGGCAGACAGCGCCATGGGCCAGCGGACCCTCGCCGTCGGGCCAGTCGCAGTCCCTACTTCAGCGGCACGAAGCTGTACGACCCGTGCATGGTGATCTCGACGTCGGATGGTGCGGGGCCGGTGCGACGCACCCGTGTCATCGTCGCGTTGACCGGGACCACCATGACGCCGTGGTCGGTGAGCTGCGTGACCAGCTCGTCCGGCAGCGAGCGCGCCGCCGCAGAGACGAGGATGCGGTCGAAGGGGGCCTCGGACGGGATGCCGAGGACACCCGGATTAGCCGGCCGGATCGACGCCCACGGTGCGTCCTGACCGGCGATGTTCTCCGCACCCCACTCCGCGAGCTCCGGCACGAGCTCCACGCCGAGGACCTTTCCGGACGGGCCGACCAGCCGGGCCAGCAGCGCAGTCGTCCAGCCGGAGCCCGATCCGACGTCGAGCACGCGGTGACCCGCGTCGACCTCGAGCAGCTCCAGCATCGCGCGCACGGTGCGTGGCTGGGAGTTGGTCTGACCATGGCCGATCGCGATCGGACCGTCGTAGCCGGCGTCCGCGCGGTCGCGCGGCAGGAGGAAGTCGGCACGGTCGACCGCGGCGAATGCCCCGTCGACGTCACTGGTGGGCATGTCTCCAGTCAAGCACCGTCGCGCTGCGCGGCCACCGGCCTTGGACTGCGCGTCTACGCAGCGGCCTCCTGGGCGCGACGCCAGCGGATGCCGGCCTCGATGAAGTCGTCGATCTCGCCGTCGAGCACGGCCTGGGTGTTGCCGGTCTCGAACTCGGTGCGCAGGTCCTTGACCATCTGGTACGGGTTGAGCACGTAGTTGCGCATCTGGTCGCCCCACGACGCCTGCACGTCGCCGCGCAGCTCGTCGAGCTGGGCTCGCTCCTCGGCCTTCTTGAGTGCGAGCAGCTTGGCCTTGAGGATCACCATGGCGCTGGCCTTGTTCTGCAGCTGGCTCTTCTCGTTCTGGCAGCTGACCACGACGCCGGTGGGGATGTGCGTCAGCCGCACCGCGGAGTCCGTCGTGTTGACGCTCTGCCCGCCGGGCCCGGACGAGCGGTAGACGTCGACGCGAACCTCTTCGTCGGGGATGTCGATCTCGTCGGTCTCCTCCAGCACCGGGACGACCTCGACGGCAGCGAACGACGTCTGCCGGCGGCCCTGGTTGTCGAACGGCGAGATGCGCACCAGGCGGTGGGTTCCGGCCTCGACCGAGAGCGTGCCGTAGGCGTAGGGGGCCTTGATCGCGAAGGTGGTCGACTTGATGCCGGCCTCCTCGGCGTAGGAGACGTCGTACACCTCGACGCCGTACTGGTGCCGCTCGGCCCAACGGGTGTACATCCGCTGCAGCATCTCGGCGAAGTCGGCGGCATCGACGCCGCCGGCCCCCGAACGGATCGACACCAGAGCGTCCCGCTCGTCGTACTCGCCGGACAGGAGCGTGCGGACCTCGAGCGACTCGATCTGCGTCCGGAGTCGTGCGAGCTCGCTCTCGGCCTCGGCGAGGGCGTCGTCGTCGCCCTCCTCCTGGCCGAGCTGCACCATGATCTCCAGGTCGTCGAGGCGCTGGCGCAGCCCCGTGATGCGCTCGAGCTCGGACTGCAGCGTCGAGAGTCGTCCGGTGACGCGCTGGGCGTTGGCCTGGTCGTCCCAGAGATCGGGGGCGCCGACCTCCTGCTGCAGGCTGGTGATCTCGGCCCGCATGGCGTCGAGGTCGAGCACCTTCTCGATCGACGTCAGCGTTGCGCCGAGCTCCTTGATCTGCTCGGGAAAGTCGACGGTCGCCACCCGACGAGCGTACCCACGGTGTGATGGGATGCCGTCATGTGCCTGTTCTGCCAGATCGTGAGCGGCGAGGTGGAGGCCGAGATCGTTCTGGAGGAGGAGCACGTGGTGGGTTTCCTCGACCACCGACCCGTGTTCAAGGGCCACACGCTGCTCGTGACGCGCGAGCACGTCGACACCCTGCTCGAGCTGCCGGAGTCGCTCGTCGTGCCGCTGTTCACGACGACGCAGCGGGTCGCCGCAGTGATGACGTCCGAGCTCGGCGCCCAGGGCACGTTCGTGGCGATGAACAACGTCGTGTCGCAGAGCGTCCCGCACCTCCACGTGCATGTGGTGCCCCGCACGAAGGGCGACGGCTTGCGCGGGTTCTTCTGGCCGCGCACCAAGTACAAGGGCGACGAGGCCGCCGAGTACGGCGAACGGCTGCGAGCAGCGCTGACGTAGCGTTCAGATGCTCTTGCGGCGGAACTCCTTGACCTCGATCGGCTTGTCGGCGCCATGCGACTTCTCGCTGGTGTCGTGCTCGGCGCCCTCGGCCGTCGCGTGCTGATGCTTCTGCTTCTTCTTCAGCGCCTCGCGGAACTTGGCCTTCATGTCGTCGTCGGTCATTCACCCTCCCTGCGTCACCGCCCACACTAACCGCGGCGCAGCTGCGAGGTGGCGTCGGCGACGATGGTCGCGCGTGACGCCCACCCCGGCGGCGACAGCGCGAGATCGAGGTCGCGCTCCAGGTGGACGTGGACGACGTCGGCGTCGGTGGTGACGTCGATGACCCGGACTTGCTCACCGGCCAGGTAGTCATTCACCAGCCGCCGGGCCTCGTTCGGGTCGAGGACGACGTCACGGTCGGCGTAGAAGCCGGCCTCGTCCAGTCCGTCCGCCGCAGCCGAGTGCGGCGCCGTCGGCGAGGTTGTTGAGCCGCTGACGTTCGAGGAATGCGGCGGAGGAGTTGACCACGACCACGGTGAGGAGACCCAGGAGCACCAGGAAGCCGATGGTCATCACCGTGACCGTGCCGCGCTCGCGGCTCATGTCCGTCCGGCTCGGTAGGTGCCGAAGGACTCCGTGTGGGTGCTGTCGACCGCGATGCCGCCGAGCTGGTCACCCAGGACCGACGGCGTGAGCGGCAGTGGCTGGACGGTGCGGACGATCACCCGCACCGACGACCCCGGCTGCAGGCAGTTGGCCGCACTGGGCAAACACCTGATCAGCACCTCGGCGTCGACATCCTGGTCATCGAGGGCAACACCGAGCCGCGACCCGCGCCCGCTGCTCGGCTGAAGCCGCATCCGGCGCCACGAGGTACGCCCGCGCCGCCGACCGGCTCGCCGCCGAGACCGCGTACGACGCGCGCTGGGCGTCGAATACCGCGATCAGGACGTACACGAACGGGGCGAGCAGCAGGATGGTCAGCCAGACGAACTCCACGGTCGCCGTACCGCGCTCCGAGCGACGCGTCACGGGTCGACCTCCTGCACGGCGTGACCCTCCGCGGTGAGCTCGATGGACGGCCCGAGCACCCCGAGCGCCGGAACTCGGGCCCGCACGACGACCTCGGTACGCCGGGACCCCGCCGATGGAGGTGACCGTGGCGGTGACGTCGTCGGCATAGCGGTCGGCGAGGCCCCCGCGGATCAGCTCCTGGCCGCGCGACGCCTCGGCCGGCGTGGCGCCCGAGCGGGCCGCGGCCCGCGCGCCGTCCGATGCCGCGGCGGTCAGCGTGTTGCGGACGTGCAGCACGAGTCCGACCTGGGCGATGCCGAGCACGAACGGCACGAGCACCACCATGACGAGCACGAAGTCGACGACCGCCGACCCCCGTTCGCGATCAGCCCCGACGGCCGAGAGCGCATTCTCGAGCATCGAGCGGCAGCTGGGGTCCGGCGACCGCGGTGAGGACGGCGACGAGACCCGCGGACATCACGGTGATCATCCCCATCCGGGCACGTCGCCACGCTCGTCGCGCGTGGCCAGCAGGTACGACTTCATCTCGGGGTTCCTTTCATGATCGAGTGCTTTCTCACGACGTCAGGTGCAGGCCGACGTAGCCGGGAAAGAAGGCGAAGACGACGGTGACCGGGAGGATGAGGAAGACGACGAAGATGGCGATCATCGCGACTTCCTTGTCGGCCACCGGCCTCGATGAGGTCGCGGCGGGTGGCCTCGCGGACGTCGGCGGCTGAGCGTGCAGGACGTCGACCAGAGGCTGCTGCCGCGCTCGATCGCCACCGCGAGCCCCTCGGCGAACCGGGCGATGTCGTCGGACACCCGTACGGGCGGCGAGCGCGTCGAACGCCGAGGCGACCGGACTTCCGGTCGGACGTCGGCAAGCACCTGCCCGAGCTCCTCGCCGAAACTCCCGTGAATCACGCGGAGGATGCGTTCCAAGCCGGCGACCGGACTCTCGCCTGCCGCGACGGCCAGGGCGAGGAGGTCGGCGACGACCGGGAACTCCGCGCGCAGGCCGGCCCTCACGGGCTCGCCCCGCGCCGACAGCCGGTTGTCGCAGCCCAGGACGCCTGCCAGGAAGCCCACCACGCAGAAGACGAGCAGCGCCGGCACGCTCCCGCCACGCACCGACCACACCATCATCGCCGCCACCGCGGCGGTGGCGAACCCGCCAACGCCCCAGATGACCTGCACCACGCGGAACTGCTCCAAGGTCATCGTGGAGCCCAGCCGGACAAGGCGCCGCTGCACGGTGGCCGAACCGCCGAGAACGCCGCCGATGACGTCGCCGACCGCTCGCAACGTCGGGCCGAAGACCGTCTCGACCACGCCTGTACGCGAGGTGACGTCGGCGTACGGATGGACGTCGCGCACGTACGGCAGCACTCTCCAGCTCGAGGGCGGGACGCCGGACCCGGCGCCATCCGGAGACGCCGAGCACGATGCCCGATCCGAGGAGGGCGCCGACCGCGGCGCCGACCGTCGGTGTGAACAGATTCATGCGGGACCCCCGCGAAGGTGCGACCGGCCTCGACCAGAGATCACCGTTGCGCAGATGACAAGGGCGCAGCTTCGTGGCGTGACATTCATGCGAGCACCCGGCGCTCGGTGGGAAGACGGCCGATCCAGAGCATCAGCCGATACGCCACCACGCAGAGGACCGCGCCGGCGACGAGCACGACTGCTCCGGTCGGTGACGCGTACCGCGACACGGCCTCACGCTGGAAGCTCATTGCCAGCAGCACGGCCCAGGGAGCGACAACCGCAAGTCGCGCCCCGTTGACCGTCCAGGATTGGCGCGATTCCAGCTCGCCGCGGGTGCGGAGGTCGTCGCGCAGGAAGCCAGAAAGCGCGCGGAGCATCCGTCCGAGGTCGCCTCCGCCGACGTCACGCGCGATGCGGAGAGCCTCGATGACCCGGTCGCCGACGGGATCGGCCAGATGGGCCTTGAGCAGATCGAGCGACTCATCGAAGCGGCCGGTGCTCCGATAGTCGCGGTCGAACTGGACGAACGGGTTCCGCAGACCCTCCGGGCCACGCTCGCCCAGCTGCACCAGTGCCTCCGGCAACGAGAGCCCGGCACGTACTGCGGACGCGAGGTTGTCGACCGCATCCGGCCACAGCTCGGCACGCTCGCGCAAGCAGCGCAGTGCGCGGCCGCGTAGTACCGCGATCGGAAGCGAGGCGGCGAGCAGCCCGAACACGACACCGAGGGCGAGGACGCCGGAGACCGCGAGCATCGCGAACGTCGCCACCGCGAAGGCGCCCCGTACACAGTCCGGCGAGGCTGCCGGGGACACCTCTCCGAGTCCGGCGCGGGTCAGCATGTCGCGCAGACCGCCGGCCCGCCTACGTGGCCGGAAGCGCCACGCCGGGTCGCCGAAGGTCCAGAGGACCAGGACCAGACCGAGGCCTGCTACCAGGCCGATCAGGGCGCCCATCGACCCGATCCGGGAACGGAACCGGCTGACCCGAGGACGTCCTCGAGACTGATACCGGCTGTCTCGAAGGCTTCTCGCCGTGCAGGCATGCCAGAGCCGCGAACCAGCGCGGCCCCTCTTGGTGAACACCGGCTCGCTCTCGATCATGCCGTTCTCGACCCGGCCGGTGACGGCGACGATTTCCCGCACCCGCCGCGCGCCGTCTCCGTCGATCGCCGTGTGCACGACGAGGTCGACCGACGACGCGACCGTGGGAACGACGAACCCGGCGCCGATGTTCTCGCCGACGAGGAGTGGCAGCGTGCACATCTTTACCAGCGCCTGCCGCGCGGAGCTGGCGTGGATGCTCACCATGCCCGGCAGACCGGCGTTGAGGGCGAGCAGCAGATCGAGGCACTCGGCCGACCGGACCTCGCCGATGATCAGACGCGTCGGCCGCATGCGCAATGCCTCCTTGACCAGCATCCGCAGCGTGATCTCGCCCGTGCCTTCGAGCCCGGCCTGCCGGGTCTGAAGCGCCACCCAGTCGGGATGCCGGCACTTCAGCTCGAAGACCTCTTCGGCCGACACGAGGCGTTGCGAGCCGGGGATCGCCGACGCGAGGCAGTTCAGCAGCGTCGTCTTGCCGGCCTGGGTGCCTCCGGAGACGACGATGTTGAGCCCGGCGAGAACGCTCGCGTAGAGGAACGTCGCGGTGGCGTCGTCGACGGTGCCGAGGTTGACGAGGTCGTCCAGGTTGTGCGCCTTGGCCACGAACTTGCGGATGTTGACGGCCGCGAAGTCGCGGCTGATGCCCTCGAGGACCACGTGCAAGCGATGGCCTCCCGGAAGCATGGCGTCGACGAACGGCTGGCTGATGTCGAGCCGGCGGCCGGACGACGACAGCATCCGCTCGACCAGTTCACGCACCTGCGACGCGGTGAGCACTGTTGGGGTGAGCTCGTGCCGGCCGTCGCGGGCGACGAACACCCGGTCGGGCTGGTTGACCCAGATCTCCTCGATCGTCGGGTCGTCGAGGTAGGACTGCAGCGGCCCGAACCCGGAGAGGTCGGCGACGATCTGGCCGACGACGAGATCGGGCTCGTCGATGGCGCGCACCACGCCGGTGAGGCTGCGCCGCTCGTGCTCGGCGACGACGTCGAGCGCCAGGCTGCGTACCGCAGCGGCGTCCCCACGCGGGTCGATGCGGCGTTCGCGAACCAGCTCGCGGACGCGCTCGGACAGCGCAGGCGCTTGAGAATCCATCCCCCGATGGCCCTACCCCCGAGAATGACGCTGGAGAGCAATGGGGCGGCGATCCTGCCTCATCACGTCGGATCATGGAAGGGCGGACGACGCGGCTGTGGACGCGCGCTGACCTCCACGCGCATCTAGGGTCGGTGGGATGGTTCGCGTGCGGAAGGTCGGTGTCGAAGAGGAGATGTTCCTCGTCGACCCGCAGACCTGCCAGATCCGTCCGGTGTCCCGCCGGGCGCTCGTGGCCGACGAGCAGCAGGACGACCAGCCCGAGGAGCTCGAGCAGGAGCTCTTCCTGGAGCAGATCGAGGTCAACACCGAGCCGACCACCAGCCTCGGCGAGCTGCGCGCGCACCTTGTCGCCGGCCGGGAGCGGGCGGCCAATGCGGCCGAAGGGGCCGGGGCGGCGGTCCTCGCGGTGCCGACGCCCCTCTTCGCCAACCGGGCGGGGCAGATCACCCCCAAGCCCCGCTACCAGCGGATGCTCGAGCTGTACGGCGAGGTCGGCAGGCGCGGGCCGGTGTGCGGCATGCACGTCCACGTCGAGGTCGACGACGACGAGGAGGGTGTCCGCATCCTCGACCGCATCCAGCCCTGGCTCCCCGTGCTCGTCGCCCTCTCGGCCAACTCGCCGTTCCACAAGGGAGTCGACACGGCCTATGCCAGCTGGCGCGAGCAAGTCTGGGACGGCTGGCCGAGCGCAGGTCCGGTCGAGCCGTTCGGCGACGCCGAGGGCTACCACCGTGCCGTGCAGCGACTCGTCGACACCGGCGCCGTGATCGACGAGGCGATGGTGTACTTCGACGCCCGGCTCGCCCAGAAGTACCCGACCGTCGAGATCCGCGTCGCGGACGTCTGCACCGACATCGACGACGTGCTCGTCGTCGCGGCCCTGACCCGGGCGCTGGTGCAGACCGAGGCGTCAGCCACGGACGCTGCCACTCCGTGGCGGGTCGAGATGCTCCGGGCGGGGCGTTGGCTGGCGCGCCGTTTCGGACTCACCGGCACGCTGCTCGACCCTCGCTCGGGTGAGCAGCGGCCGGTCCGGGAGGTCATCGACCTCCTGATCGACCACGCGGCGGAGGCGCTGCGCACGTCCGAGGACGACGATCTGGTGCGCGAGGGAGTCGAGCGGATGCTGCGCGATGGTGGCGGCGCGAGCCTTCAACGCGCCGCGGGAGGCGAGGACACCGACCTCGATGCGGTGGCCCAGGATCTGCTCCGGCGCACACGAGAGTCCTTTTCTTGATCCGCGCGGCGTGGTTGTCTCGCCTCCGGGCATCGGTCAAGATCGAGCTGTGATGTCGATGACGCGTGCGCTCGTGACGTCCGTGCTTCTCACCGCCGCCCTGCTGGCACCCGGCGCCGCTCTGGCGCCGGCCCACGCCGACGACCCGATCGACGTCACCCGGCAGATCACCGACAGAGCCGGCGTGCTCGGCCCGGAGCAGCCCGAAGTCCGCCTGGCGCTCGACCGCTTCTTTGACCGCACCGGCCTGCAGCTCTTCGTGGTCTACGTTCCGACCTTCGGCGACCTGACCGGGTCGGAGTGGGCGGCCAGAACCGCGGAGCGGTCCGAGCTCGGCCGGGGCGACGTGCTGCTGGTCGTCGCCACCAAGGACCGCGCCTACGGCTACGAGACCGACAACAAGACGTTCACCGCCGACGACCTCGAGTCGGTCGACCGCACCAGGATCCTGCCGGCCCTGCGCAACGACGACTTCGCCGGCGCCGCGATCGAGGCCGCCGACGGCTACGGCGACATCGCGGAGGACGAAGGACTTCCGTGGGCCGCCATCGTCATCGGCGTCGTGGTCGTGCTGGTGGTCGGCGCGTTCCTCGTCCGCCGCAGCCGGAGACGGTTCGAGCGCAGCCATCACGTCCTCGACGAGCACGGCAACCGGGTCGATCCCGCGGCCATCCTCGACCTCGACGAGCTCGACGAAGTCTCGAACCGGGCCCTCGTCGCCGTCGACGACGCCCTGCTCACCTCCGACGACGAGCTGCGCCACGTCGAGACCGAGCTCGAGCGCCAGCAGACCGGTGGGTTCCGGTTCACCGTCGACCGCGGTCGCTCGTCGATGCGCGAGGCCTTCACCCTGCGGCACCAGCTCGACGACGCCACGGGCGCACCCGAGGCGCGCCGGAGAAAGACGATGTCGCGCATCATCGCCATCTGCGAGGAGGTCGACCACTCGCTCGACGCGCGGGCCGAAGCATTCGACGAGCTGCGCGACTGGAACAACCGCGTGCCGCAGATGCTCGACAGCCTCTCGAATCGCCTCGAGGGCCTGGTGACTCGCCGGCCGACCGGTCAGGCGGCGCGGCTCGTCGACGCCGCACAGGAACAGATCGAGCGGGCCCGCAAGGAGCTCGCCGACGACGAGTCGAAGTACGCGGTCGCCCATGCCCGCGCGGCCGAGGAAGCCGTCGCGCAGGCCACGATGCTGCTCGACGACCAGCACGACGCCATCTCGGCGGTCGACGAATACGTCATCACCCATCGTGCCGCCGTCCGGGCGCGGGCGCGGACGCTGCTCTCCGAGGCGGGTCGACAGCTGCGGGCGGGCCGCGCGAGCGAGGCCGACCACCTGGTGACCGCCGCGCGCAGCGCTGCGGAGTCCGATGTGGCGGCCTGGAACGGGCGTCAGGAGACGCGGGGCGATCGCCGCCGCTCACCCAACATCGAGGCCTTGGTGCTGGGCGGGATCCTGGTCAAGCCGATCGGACGCAACGGGCTCGGCGGCATCGGCAGCCTGCTCGGAGGCTCGACGCATGGCGGTGGTTCGGGCGAGCCGTACGGTGGAAGCGAACGTCCCGGCTCGACCCGCACGCCCGGTAGCTTCGGCGGCACGCGCACCCGCGGCCGACGTGGCGGTCGCGGCCGCTTCTAGATCGTCATCACCTCACGGAAGAGAGAGCACCATGGCCCAGCGACAGTCGATCCTCGGACGCATCGCCCAGCTCACCCGCGCCAACATCAACAGCATCCTCGACAAGGCCGAGGACCCCGAGAAGATGCTGGATCAGCTCGTCCGCGACTACACCAGCTCGATCGCCGAGGCCGAGGAGGCGGTGGCCCAGACGATCGGCAACCTCCGGATGGCCGAGGCCGACCATGCCGAGGACGTCGCCGCCGCCAAGGAGTGGGGCGCCAAGGCGCTGGCCGCCTCCCAGAAGGGCGACAAGCTTCGCGCCGAGGGCCAGCCCGGCGAGGCCGACAAGTTCGACAACCTCGCCAAGGTCGCGCTCGGCAAGCAGATCGGGTTCGAGAACGAGGCCAAGGAAGCCGCCCCGATGATCGCCTCGCAGGGAGAGACCGTCGAGAAGCTCAAGACCGGCCTCGTGCAGATGAAGGTCAAGCTCGGCGAGCTGCAGACCAAGCGCGACCAGCTCGTCGCTCGTGCGAAGACCGCCGAGGCGCAGGCCACGGTCCAGGACGCCGTCAAGGCGATCGACATCCTCGACCCCACCAGCGAAGTGTCCCGGTTCGAGGAGAAGGTCCGGCGGGAGGAGGCGCGGGTCGCCGGTCAGGCCGAGCTCGCCGCCTCGAGTCTCGACGCCCAGTTCGAGGAGCTGGAGGGCGACACCACGGCCGCCGAGGTCGAGGCCCGGCTCTCCGAGATCAAGGCCGGCGCGGGCACACCCCCGCAGCTCGACACGCAGTCGGCCGACGGCAGCGAAGAGCGGGCGTAAGGATGAAGCTGAAGGAGTCGTTCACCTACCCGGACACCGACGTCGAGTCGGTGTATGCGCTGATCACGGACCAGAAGTTTCGCGAAGAAGCCGTGGCCACCGTCGGCGGCACCGACGTCGAGGTCACCATCGAGCCGTCGGGCGACGGTCACACCGTCACCGTGATCCAGACACAGCCGGCCAAGGTGCCCGACTTCATCAAGAAGTTCGTCGGCGACTCGGTACGCGTGAAGCAGACCGAGACCTGGAACGGCGCCGGCGACGGCACGCGAGCCGCTGACATCAGGTTCACGGTCATCGGCCAGCCGGTCGACATGCGCGGACGAGCGGTCCTTTCCGGCGAGGGCGACGTCTCCTTCGTCGTCGAGGGCGACCTGAAGGTCAACGTGCCGTTCCTCGGCCGCAAGATCGAGCCGGAGATCGCCAAGATCGTCTCCGCATCGCTGCGCAGCGACGTCGAGCAGGGCATCCAGCAGCTCAGCTGAGCAGCCGCAGCACCTCGTCGATCTCCTGCGTCGCGAACCAGGCCAGGTCGCCGCTGCCGTCGACGTCGACGTGGATGGCGTCCACCCGATCGAGCGTGACGGCCTGGTCGTCGCCGTCGTCGACCTGATCGACATCCGCCACCACCACGATCACCGATCCTTCGGCCGCGGACGCGAAAGCGGCGAACTCGTCCGCCTCGTCGTCGCTGCCAGCGGCGAAGGCCGGCAAGGTGACCGATCCGCCGTCGCGCAGCAGTCGCAACGATTCGACCGCCGCGCTGAGGTAGAGCCTCATCGGTGCCGGGTCATGACGTGCCGGGTCGCTGGCGGCCACGGGGTGCACGGGCCCGGCGGGTGCCGACGGTCTCGACCAGCTCGACGAGCGCTTCGTCGATGCACTGAGCCAGGACGTCGGCGTCCGGCACGGCATCGCGGTCCGCGACCAGGCCGAAGAAGACCATGCCGCGGTACGACGTGACCCCGATCGACACGGCTCGGCTCTCGGTGAGCGGGATCGACGGGTACACCTCCGCCACCGGTTCGCCGGCCATGTACACCGGATCCTGCGGTCCGGGCACGTTGGTGATGACGATCTGGTGGCCCCGCCCGCTCTCGGACTCGGCGACGCGTGCGCCGACGGCATGGAACGTGGACGTCGCGAAGCCGGGAAGGTCGGCGAGCTTGTTGGCGGCGACCGCGGACCCGGTCTCGCGATGGTCCTTGAGCGCGTAGGACACCTGGTGCAGCCGGACGACGGGATTGGACTCCCCGACCGGCAACGAGAGGAGGTGGCCGCGCACCTTCGATCCGAGCGACGTCGGCAGGCCTTCGTCGGACACCACCGACATCGGCACCATCGCGCGGAAGCTGGTCTTGGCGGTGACCTGCTCGGCGCGGGTCAACATCCAGCCGCGGATGCCGCCGGCGATGGACGCGAGGATGACGTCGTTGATGGTGCCGCCGTGCTCCTCACGGACGGTGCGGTAGTCGTCGAGGTTGGTGGCCAGGGAGGCGAACCGGCGATGGCGCGAGAGCTCGGCCGACAGTACGCCGCGCAGAGGAGACGACGAGCCGCCGATGAGCGGGAGCCGGCGAGCGAGCCGGCCGAGCTGGTGCTCGGTGATGCGCAGCGCCTCGCCGGGGCTCCGGACGTTGCTGTCGAGCGTGGCCGCCACCAAGCCCAGACCGTTCGGCTCGGACCGGGGGATCCAGTCGGCGTGCGGGATGACGCGCTCGTGTGCCGTCTCCTCGAGCAACACCTGGGCGAGGTCGATGGTCTCGGACCCGTCGACGAGCGCCTGGTGGGCCTTGAACAACAAGGCGACGGCGTCGTTCTCGAGCCCTTCGATCAGGTAGAGCTCCCAGAGCGGCCGGTCGAGGTCGAGCCGGCGGGCGATGAGGCGCCCGACCAGCTCGTGCAGCGAGTGGCGGGTGCCCGGTCGCGGCAGGGCCGAGCGCCGCACGTGCAGCGAGATGTCGAACGTCTCGTCGTCGACCCACACCGGCGTGCCGAGCGCACCCGGGATCTTGCGAGGGACCTGCCGGTAACGGGGAACGATGTCGAGGCGCTCGCTGATGACCTGGATGAGCCGGTCGTAGCTGAGGGGCGACTCGTTCGGCTCGAGAATCGCGAGCGATGCGATCTGGCGCGGCTCGGTGGGTGAGTCCTGGTTGAGGAACGTCGCATCCAGGGGGCTCAAGCGATCCATGACCCCTCCTCAACCGGACAGGGACGAAGGTACCACCGGCGCGAGAGACGCTGCGAGGTCGTCCACGGCGCTGGTCCGAGTTGTCCACAGGGGCGACTTCCTCTCGAATGGGATCTGACACCTGAGCGTGAAAAACTGGCGACATGTCCGCCGACTCCCCGCGATTCCTCACGCTCGCCGATGTGGCGGAGATACTCAACGTCACGAGCCGCCAGGTCTATGCCCTGGTACGTACGGGGGACCTCCGGGGCATTCAGATCGGTGGCCGGGGTCAATGGCGGGTCGAGGCAGTCGAGCTGGAGGACTACATCCAACGTCAGTACGCCCGCGCTGATCAAGCTTTAGCGGACGACCCCTCAGCCGACGCAGAACAGTCCAACAACGTCGGGACACCCTGAGCGTCAAACCCGGCGATTCCAGCAATCGGACATGGAGAGACGCGGCCGATTTCGTCCGATGGGCGGGAAACGCAATCGGCGGCGGGTGTCCCGCTCGCGGTCCGAAGGCGTGGCGCTGCCCTCATCTGGGCCTTAGCTCAATCAGTTCTTGAAGAGGCTGGTGACCGAGCCGTCCTCGAACACGGCGGCGGTCGCCTGCGCCAGCAGCGGCGCGATGGAGAGCACAGTGAGCTTGTCGAAGAGCTTGCCGTCGTCGATGGGCAGTGTGTTGGTGACGATGATCTCGCAGGCCGTGGAGTTCTTCAGCCGGTCGATCGCCGGGCCGGAGAACACCGCATGGGTGGCGACGATGACGACGTCCTCGGCTCCGTCGGCCATCAGCGACTCGGCGGCCTGGACGATGGTGCCGCCGGTGTCGATGAGGTCGTCGACCAGGATGCAGGTGCGTCCCTCCACCTCGCCGACCACACGGTTGGCGATCGATTCGTTCGGCTTGCGCGGGTCGCGCGTCTTGTGGATGAACGCCAGTGGTGCCCCCGCGAGGGCGTTCGCCCACGACTCGGCCACCTTGATGCGGCCGGCGTCGGGTGAGACGACCGTCAGGTCGCGCTTGCCGTACTTGCGCTTCACGTGCCGGGTGAGAATCGGCATGGCCAGCAGGTGGTCGACCGGTCCGTCGAAGAAACCCTGGATCTGGGCCGTGTGCAGGTCGACCGTCATCAGGCGGTCGGCGCCGGCGGTGAGGAAGAGATCGGCCATCAACCGCGCCGAGATCGGTTCGCGTCCCAGGTGCTTCTTGTCCTGCCGCGCGTACCCGTAGAACGGGAGGATCACGGTGATCCGCTTGGCCGAGGCCCGCTTCAGCGCGTCGACCATGATGAGCTGCTCCATGATCGCGTCGTTGATCGGCTCGCTGTGGCTCTGCATGACGAAGGCGTCGCAACCGCGCACCGACTCATCGAAGCGGATGTAGATCTCGCCGTTGGCGAAGTCGTACGCCGTCGTGGGAACGAGGTCGATCTCGAGGAGGTTGGCCACCTCTTCGGCCAGCACCGGGTGGGCCCGACCCGAGAAGAGCATGATCTTCTTCGTCGGGATCTGCTTGAGCAGGCTACTCACCGGAGTCGTCGTCCTTTGCTTCGCTGGCTGCCTCGGCTGACGGGGTGCCGGCTCGCTTGGCCTGTACCCACCCCTCCATGGTCCTCTGTGGACCGGCACTTGTCGCCAGCGCCCCCGGCGGCACGTCCTCGCGCACCACGGTGCCGCCGCCGGTGTAGGCGCCGTCACCGATCGTGACAGGGGCGACGAAGACGTTGTTGGACCCGGTGCGCGCCTCCTTGCCGACGGTCGTGCGGTGCTTCTCGACGCCGTCGTAGTTGGCCACGATCGTGCCGGCGCCGATGTTGGCACCCTCGCCGACTTCCGCGTCGCCGACGTACGACAGATGCGGCACCTTGGCTCCGGCCCCGATCTGGGCGTTCTTGGTCTCGACGAACGCGCCGATCTTGCCGGACTCCCCCAGCTCGGTGCCCACCCGCAGGTACGAGAACGGGCCGACGTTGGCGCCCGCCCCGATCGTCACGTCGGCGCCATGGGTGCGGATGACCGAGGCGTCGGCGCCGACCTCGACGTTGCGCAGGGTCGTGTCGGGCCCGATGGTGGCGCCGGACTCGACGGTGGTCGCACCCAGCAGCTGGGTGCCCGGGAGCAGCGTGACGTCGGGTGCGAGGGTGACGGCGGAGTCGATCCAGGTGGTGTCCGGGTCGACGATCGTGACGCCCTCACGCATCCAGTGCTCGGTGAGGCGACGATTGAGCTCACGACCCAGCCGGGCCAGCTGCTTGCGGTCGTTGACGCCCTCGGTCTGCCAGACGTCTTCGAGCACGTGCGCGCCGACCGGCAATCCGTCACCGACGGCTCGACCGACGATGTCGGTGAGATAGAGCTCGCCCTGGGCGTTCTCGGTGTCCAGCTGGGCGACGGCGTCGGCCAGGAAGCCCGCCTCGACGGCGAGGATGCCGCTGTTGATCTCGCGGATCGCGCGCTCGGCGTCGTCCGCGTCGGCGTCCTCGCGGATGGCCGTGACCGCCGACGACTCGTCACGCACGATGCGGCCGTATCCGCTCGGGTCGTCCAGCTCGGCCGACAAGATGGTGACCACGTGACCGGCGGACCTGTGGTCGTCGACCAGCTCGGCGAGCGTCTGCGGCGTCAGCAGTGGTACGTCGCCGTACGTGATGAGCACGGTGCCCTCGGGACGTGAGCCCAGCGCGTCGAGAGCCACCTGCACCGCGTGCCCGGTGCCACGTTGATCCTCCTGGAACGCCAGCACGACATCGGGATCGAGCTCGGCGATCGCTGCCGTCACCTGGTCGCGGTCGTACCCGACGACGGCGACAGTCCGCTCGACGCCGGCTTCGCGGACCGCGAGCAGCGAATGCGCGATCATGCTGCGTCCACCGAGCTCGTGCAGGACCTTGGCTCGCCTGGACCGCATCCGGGTCCCCGCCCCCGCGGCAAGGACGATGGCCGTGACCTGTTCGCTCACTGCTCTCCTTCGAGTGGTGCGCGCTGATGGTGCCACGTCCAGTATTGCCGATGGAGCGCGACCGACGGCCTGACACCGATTCACCCGTCCGCCCCCCGCACCGTGAAGTGCTTGACACTAGAACACGTTCCACCGGATGCTGCGGGGGTGACCCAGGCTCCCTCGGCGGACTTCTCGATGCAGCGGTCCAGCCGCGAATCCACGAATCTGCCGAAGGCCCTCGCGGATTGGCTGGCGACCGTGCTGCCCCCGGACGCGGAGCCGACCGTCACGCTGCACACCGGCATCGACGCCAACGGGATGTCGTCCGAGACCCTGGTCCTCGACGCTTCGTGGACCGAGAACGGCGAGCGGCGCGAGGGCGAGTACGTCGCCCGGGTGGCGCCGGCCCCCGACGACATGCCGGTCTTCCAGTCCTATCGACTGCAGGACCAGTTCGACGCGATGCGGCTGGCTGCCACGCACAGCGACGTGCCGGTGCCAACGGTCCGGTGGATGGAGCCGACCGGCGAGGTGCTGGGAACGCCGTTCTTCCTCATGGACCGCGTCGAGGGCGTGGTGCCGCCCGACGTGCTCCCCTACAACTTCGGCGACAACTGGCTCTTCGACGCGAGCGCCGAGCAGCAGCGGCGGCTGCAGGACAACACCGTGGCGGCGATCGCCGGGCTGCACGGCATCCCCGATGCCACCACCACCTTCGCGTTCCTGGATGCGGATGCCGTCGGGGACTCGCCGCTGCGCCGCAACCTGGCGCGCACCCGGGCCTGGTACGACCACGCACTCGTCGACGGCGGGCCGTCACCGCTCATCGAGCGCGGACTCCGATGGCTGGAGAAGAACGTTCCGGACGAGGGCGACACCGTGCTGTGCTGGGGCGACGCCCGAATCGGCAACGTCCTCTACCGCGACTTCGAGCCGGTGGGCGTGCTCGACTGGGAGATGGCCGCGGTGGGACCGCGCGAGATGGACCTCGCCTGGCTGGTGTTCGCCCACCGCGTGTTCGAGAGCATCGCCGGCGTGATGGAGCTGCCCGGCATGCCCGACTTCCTGCGCGAGGACGACGTGCGGGCGACGTACGCCGACCTCACCGGCATCGAGGTCGGCGACCTGGGCTGGTTCCAGCTCTACGACGCCGTGCAGTGGGGCATCGTCTTCATGCGCACCGGGGCGCGTCAGGTGCACTTCGGCGAGATCGAGCAACCCGACGACGTCGAGTCGCTCATGCATCACCGCGGGCTGTTCGAGCAACTCATCGACGAAGCGGGCGCCTAGAGTGGTCGGCCCGCTCGACGAGTACCCGCTGCACCAGGTGCCACTTCCGGTCGGGTGGGCCGGTTCCAGCGACCGCAACTTCTACGACCGCTGCTATCTGAACGCCCACGACCGCTCCGGCGACATCTTCGTCATCTCCGGCCTGGGCTACTACCCGAACCTCGGCGTCAAGGACGCGTTCTTCCTGGTCCGGCGAGGAGATGTCCAGACGGCCGTCCACCTGTCCGACGCCATCGACGACGACCGACTTCACCAGCACGTCGGTGGCTACCGCGTCGACGTGCTGGAGCCACTACGCAAGCTTCGACTGATCCTCGAAGAGACCGACGGCATCGCCTGCGACCTGACCTGGGAGGGCTCCTTCGACGTGCTGCAGGAGCAGCGGCACGTGATGCGTGCCGGCAGCCGCGTCACCCTCGACGCCCAGCGGTTCGCCCAGGTCGGCACCTGGAGCGGCAGCCTGGCGGTCGACGGCGAGGAGATCACCGTTTCCCCGGACACCTGGGTCGGCACCCGGGACCGCTCGTGGGGCATCCGGCCGTCCGGCGAGGCAGTGCCGGCGGGCGCCCCGGCCGACCCGCCGTTCGAGGGCATGTGGTGGCTCTACGTGCCGATGCGCTTCGACGAGTACGCCGTGGTGCTGATCATCCAGGAGGACCCCGACGGCTTCCGCACCCTCAACGACTGCACCCGCATCTGGGCAGACGGCCGGGTCGAGCAGCTGGGATGGCCGCGGGTCGAGATCGCCTACGCATCGGGCACCCGGGTGCCGACCGGTGCCACCATCCACTGCGCGACTCCAGAGGGGAAGCCGGTGCTGTTCGAGGTGGAGTCGAAGCTGGCGGTTCCGCTGCACGTCGGCGGTGGCTACGGCGGCGACTCCGACTGGAGCCACGGGGTGTGGAAGGGACCCGGCTTCACCGAACGGGTCACCTACGACCTCACCGACCCCGACGTCGCCGGCCGAGTGATGTTCGGCGTCATCGACCACGTCGGCCGCGCCGTGTGCGACGGTGCGGAGGGCTGGGGCCTCTTCGAGCACGGTGCCATCGGCCGGCACGACCCCAGCGGCTTCAGTGACTACTTCGACCTCGCACCCTGATGACAAGGACACCCATGAATCTCGACCGTGACGCCCTCTTCATCGGTGGCGAGTGGTCCGCGCCCGCCTCCGGAGACCTGCTGCAGGTGATCTCCCCGCACAGCGAGGACGTGGTCGCCACGGTGCCGGACGGCACGGCGGCCGACATCGACGCGGCCGTCGCCGCCGCGCGCACGGCGTTCGACGAGGGGCCGTGGCCACGGATGTCGCCGGCCGAGCGGATCGCCGTGATCGAGGCGTTCTCGGCCCTCTACGCCGCGCGCCTCGGCGAGATGGCCGACCTGATCACCATCGAGATGGGCGCGCCGACGTCGTTCTCGAACCTGGCGCAGTCGCCGGCTCCGTGGATGCAGATCGAGGCGTTCCTCGCCGTGGCCCGCGAGTTCCCCTGGGAGGAGCCGCGACCCGGTGCGTTGGGCGCCGACGTGATCGTCCGGCACGAGCCGGTCGGCGTGGTGGCGGCCATCCCGCCCTGGAACGTCCCCCAGTTCACGATCATGTCCAAGCTCGTCCCGGCCCTGCTGGCCGGCTGCACCATCGTGGTGAAGCCGGCGCCGGAAACGCCGCTCGATCCGTACCTGCTCGCCGAGCTGCTTCAGGAAGCCGGCGTTCCCCCGGGCGTGGTGAACATCGTGGCTGCCGGCCGCGAGGTCGGTGCGCACCTCGTCGCCCATCCCGGCGTGGACAAGGTGGCCTTCACCGGCTCGACGGCCGCCGGCCGGGCGATCGGGAAGGTGTGCGGCGAGCAGCTGAAACGGGTCAGCCTCGAGCTCGGCGGCAAGTCCGCCGCCATCGTGCTCGACGACGCCGACCTCGGTCCCACCATGGAGGGGCTGAAGTTCATCGCGCTGATGAACTCCGGCCAGGCCTGTGTGGCCCAGACCCGGATCCTGGCCAGCCGGAACAACTACGACGCCGTGGTCGATGCGCTGGCCGAGACCGTGTCGGCGATGAAGGTCGGGGACCCCAGCGACCCAGAGACCGAGGTCGGCCCGATGGTGTCGCAGCGCCAGCAGGAACGGGTGGAGAAGTACATCGCCCTCGGTCAGGAGGAGGGTGCTCGAGTCGTCGTCGGCGGCAACGGGATGCCTGACGGCCTCGACCGTGGCTGGTACGTCCGGCCGACGATCTTCGCCGACGTCGACAACCAGATGCGGATCGCCCAGGAGGAGATCTTCGGTCCCGTCCTCTCGGTGATCCCCTACGACGACGTCGACGACGCCGTCCGCATCGCGAACGACTCCGAGTACGGCCTGGCCGGCACGGTGTGGACGGCCGACTTCGAGGCCGGAGTCGACGTCGCCCGCCGGGTGCGCACCGGCACCATCGGCGTGAACACCTACACGATGGACTTCGCCGCCCCGTTCGGCGGCTACAAGAACTCCGGGTACGGCCGCGAGTTCGGTCCCGAGGGTCTGGCGGAGTACACCGAGGTCAAGTCCGTCTACACACCGCTGCCGGAGGGCTGACGTACCGACGGAAACCGTCGCGTGTCTGGCGTCGGCGGGTGCCGTTGGCTCCAGACATACTTCGTCATCAGGCCGGTTGCGCCCGCCACCACTTCTCGGTCGGGACGCACCCGCTGTCCAGTCGCTGGCCTGGTCGCGGGAGGGCGATGTTCACCTCGCGAGACTCAGCTGCGATCACGGCGCGCTCGATGGGGTCGTCCCAGCTGTGGAAAGCCAGATCCCATGTCAGCCAGTGGATCGGAAGCATCGTGCCTCCCTGCACGTTGATGTGCGTCTCGATCGCCTCCTCGGGCGTCATGTGGACGTCCGGCCAGCGACGGTCGTAGGCCCCGATCGGAATCATGGTGATGTCGAACGGACCGTAGGAGGTGCCGAGGCCCGAGAAGGCGGCCGTGTATCCCGAATCGCCGCCGAAGAAGACGCGTGGACCGTTGTCGCTCGCCAGAACCCACGACGACCACAGCGTCTTGTTCCGCGCGAGCCACCGACCGGAGAAGTGGCGCGCCTCTGTGCAGGTGAGGGTGAGGGATTCGATGCGAACTTCCCCTCCCCAGTCCCGTTCGATGATCCGGTCTGGTGGGACGCCCCAGCGGCGCAGGTGAGAGCCGACGCCGAGCGGTACGACAAAGGGCACGTCCTGGAGGGTGACGATTGCGGCGATCGTCGGGGCATCGAGATGGTCGTAGTGGTCGTGTGAGATCACGACCGCGGTGAGTGGCGGTAGGCCGCTCACCTCGACTGGGGAAGCATGGGTTCGCTTCGGTCCTACCTGGGCGATGGGTGACGGTCGCTCCCCGAAGATCGGGTCCATCAATATCCAGTGGTGGTCGATCTCGACGAGCACGCTGGCATTGCCGAGCCAGGTCACAGCCAGCTCGTCGGCTGTTCCCAAGGTCGGCTTCTCCACCGGGATGCTCAGTTTCCGAGCGGGTCGAATTCGGTGCGCCGACCACGCGAAGCAAAAGGGAACCCATTCCAGACCCCCGAAGATGTGGGTGGGCTCGGAGCTGTGGAACGTCCCATCACGGAACTGGGGAGAATCCCAGCCGTCGTCTTGCGGCTGGTCACGTTGCCCAGGTCGAACGGGAAGCTCGCGACGAAGAAGTGCTGGGCGGGTACCCACGGGCACATGGTCGCACAGGGACTCGCGTCGCATCGGCCGCCGACGATGTCGACTGCGTGGCAGAGCGCCAATTTCACGAACTCCCCGCCACGAACGACGTTTGTTGGTTTGATACTGCGATGAAACCCCGGTCCGGAGGTCTCAAGCGGTTTGTCGAGGTCACCAGCAGCGGTCGACGAACGCTTCACATCGGCTCAGGGGAACCGCTGGTCCTGCTTCACATGGGCGCAAATCCGTGGAGCAAGTGGCAGCCCCTGCTTCCGCATCTCCTGGACAGGTTCGAGATCATTGCGCCGACCCTGGCCGGCTGGGACGGCGGCAACCCGCTGACCGGCCCAGTCACCCTGGACGATCTGACTCGCGGTGTCGCCGAGGAAATGGACCGAGCAGGGTTTCGGTCCGCTCACATCATTGGCTGTTCGCTTGGAGGTCTTGCAGCGCTCGGCGTCGCGAGAGAGGGAAGGGCGCGCAGCGCGCTCGCCATCTGCCCCGCTGGAGGCTCGAATCAGGAGCAAACCCGGCGTCTCGTGAAGCATTTCGAAATACTGAACAATCTGTCGTGGCTCCGTCGACTGCTCGCACCAGTCGTCCTCGCGCGTCCGCAGATGAGGCGAATCGCGCTGCGCGCGGTGCTCGAGCACGGCGACCGGATCTCCGCTCGACAGGCGATGGCGATCAGCAAGAACAGCGCCAAAGGCGACTGGGCCAACTTGCTTCCGGGATTCTCGGCCTTTCGCCTCGATTCGACACCTGAAGTGACGGTGCCGTTCATGTTGGCCTGGGGCGAAATGGACCGATTCACGCCGATGGTCAACGAGCAGCCCTTGTGGCACCAGGCCGTCCCGCACGCCGAGTCTCACGTTCTGTCGGGAGTCGGTCATTTCCCCATGTTCGACGACCCACACCAGACGGGACGGTTGATGCGAAGCTGGCTGGATCGCCAGGCGTCGGCGTCCGGCAACGAGGTCCGGTCGGCAGCCGAACTGGACTCGTCACAGCACGGCAGTTCCTGAACTGCCGAAGCACACACGTTCTCGCTCCCCGGGCAGGAGTCGAACCTGCGTCGCTAGTGCCGCCGCGTGAGTGCGGCTCGAGTAGCCGCAGCGGTGTCGCGCGCCCAGGCGATGCAGCGGTCCTGATCGGCGGAGTCGGTCCAGTTGGCTGCGATGAGGACGTCGTAGTTCGCGTCGCGATGCGCGAAGGATCCGTCACCCGCCGCGATCGCGCCACCCATGTGCTCCACGATGAGTTCGAGGGTTGGCGGCGCCTGGCTGTCGCTGGCCCGGTCGACCAAGACGTCGATGACCTGGTCGGTGAGGGCGTCGAGGAAGCACGAGCGCCAGTAGTGGTACTCACCGCGCGGGTATCCCTCGTCCATCCGGCTCTGCTGCTCGGTGTAGGTCAGCGGTCCCAGCGCATCGAGCAACGGCTCGCCGACTGCGGCCTTGATGGGGTCGAGCAGGCGTGCGCCCTCGGCCGGATCGCCCGCGTAGCAGGCGGCGATCGCGGCCACGGGCGAGCCGTCCGGAGCCGCGGTCATTGCCGCGTACGTCGTCAGCTCGTCCGGAGCCTTCCCGGTTAGCTCCCGGTAGGACTCCAGGACGGCACGCCGGTGCTCGGAGGCGAATGCCACGCTCCCGCCGTACACCGTCGGGCCGACCGGATGCAGCCGGTACTCGAACGAGGTGACGATGCCGAAGTTGCCTCCCGCGCCCTTCAGGGCCCAGAAGAGGTTCGGGTTTTCGTCCAAGCTGGCGGTGACGAGGCGGCCGTCAGCGGTGACCAGATCGACAGAGATCAGGTTGTCGCAGGCGAGCCCATGCTTGCGCATCAGCCACCCGATCCCACCACCCAGCGTCAGCCCGGCGATCCCGGTCGTGCTCACGACCCCGAGCGTTGTGGCGAGTCCATGCTTCTGGGTCGCTCGGTCGAAGTCGGCCCCGGTGGCCCCTGGCTCGGCCCGTGCGACCCGTGCGTCCGCGTCGACGCTCACTGTGCGCATCAGGCCGAGATCGATGAGCACACCGTCGTCGCAGGTGGAGAAGCCGGCGACGCTGTGGCCCCCGCCGCGCACTGCGACCGGGAGGTCGTGCTCCACCGCGAAGCCCAGGGCTCGCTGCACGTCGGTCGCGTCGGCGCACCGGGCGATCAGCGCCGGCCTCCGGTCGACGGTCCCGTTCCACACCCGCCGTGCCTCGTCGTACCCCGGCTCGTCGGGCACCAGTACCTGGCCGCGGATGGCCTGTCGCAGCCCCCAGATGTCCGCGTCGTCGACTCGCTGCGTCTCAGACATGCTCTTCTTCATCACCACGCCACCTCCGGCTCGCTTCTGTGACAACTTCGACGCGCTGTATGCGGTCAAACGGGTAGCCGCTGCGCCGGCCGACCTCGAGTACGTCGTCCTCCTCGCCCGCCTCGAACAGCGTCAGCACGACCTCATCGGCCGGGATCCAGGTCGAGCTCACGATCCGGATCGGGATCCCGTCGAGCGTGAGGGCCCCCGCGGCTCGGCAGAGGCGCTCCTCCGCCGTAGCGACGTCTGCACGCCCGACATCAGGCCAGTAACGCTCCACCAGAAAGCTCTCCTGCAGTGCGGACTCCATCTGAAGAAGGTAGGCGGGCGAGGAGACGCGGTAATCGGGGAACTCCCCCGGTGGTCAGGAATTGCTGGTGCCGGGGGCGGCCGCGGGCTCAGGCGGTTCCGAGAGCCTGGCTACGAGCTGTGCTCGGGACCGGACGCCCATCTTTCGGTAGGAGCGCGAGAGGTTCGCCTCGACCGTCTTTCTGCTCAAGGAAAGCGACGCGGCGATCTCTCCATTGGTGTATCCCTGCGCGACCAGAGCCGCGATCCGCTGCTCGACCGGGGTCAGGTCGACCTGCGCGGCTGACCGCACGCCGATGCGCGCGATCTCCGAGCGCGCCCGCTCGGCCCACAAGGTCGCGCCACGACCCTCGAAGAGCACGAGGGCCTGCTCGAGGGTCTCGCGGGCGACCGCTCGACGTTTCATCCTGCGTTGGACGATGCCGCGCGTCAGGAGCGTCCGCCCGAGCTCGAGGGGCATCGGCAGCCGCTCGTGCGCCGCCAGCGCCCGCTCCAAGGCCGCGTCTGCCCCGTCGAGGTCGTTCCTGGCCGCCTGCACCAATGCCTGGGACCGCGCACCGGTGGCCGTCGTCCAGGGCCGCTGGGTCGCTCGGGCGACCTCGTCCATCCACTCCGAGAGGTCCTCGGCCCGCGCCAGGTCCCCGAGTGCCACGAGCGCCTCGATCTGGTCCGGGACCACGTGACAGTCGCCGAACTCCCGGTTCCAGCGCGACCGCATCAGATCGGTCGCCTCGCCCAGGAGGGCTTGGGCGGCTTCGTAGTTGCCGAGCGACAGCTCGACGAATCCGAGGACATGCAGGTTCTGCATGCAGAAGACCACGTCCTCCGCGCGCCGCGCTTCCACCAGCCCGGTTTCAGCCAGGCTCCGGGCCTCGTCGACGTCGCCGAGACACGCGCGCGCCATCGCGCCGACGTACAGAGGAGCGCCCGGTTGGTCAAGGTGCTGTCGCAGCTGGAGGCTCTCCTCGGCGTGCTCGATCGCGCCTGGCCAGTCTCCGGCCCACACGTCGAGCTCGGCCAGATGGAACTCGTGCGTCGATGCCGAGTACAGATCGCCGGTCTCCATGGTCTGGTCGAGCAGGAGCGTGAGGAGCGCTCGGGCCTCGTCATGTCCGTCGTTGTCCATGACGACCTTGGCCAGGTGACTGCGCGGTGAGGATGCCCCGGCCGAGCCGTCGAGTGCGACCGCGCGATCGAGGAGATCGCGGCGCACACCTCCGCCGCCGCAATAGGTCCAGTGGGCCAGCTCGGCGATGGCCATGCCCAGCGCCTGGTCGTCGCCGCTACGTTCCGCGAGTTCGACGCCGAGTCTGGCGTGGTGCTCGGCCGCGGGCACGTCGCCGAGGAAGTAGGAAATCGCGCCTCTGGTCCGGTGGATCCGGCTGGCGACGGCCGCGTCTGTGCCGGCATCCTCGAGCGCCCGGTCGCACAGCGCGATGCCCTGGCCAAGCGGCGTGGAGAGCTCTGCCAGCCACCGTAGCGCCTCGGCCTGATTCAAAGTCAGGCGGGCCCTGCCGGCAGACCAACCGGGGATCGATATGAAATTGTGGGCCCGCCAGGCGGGGCAGCACCCTCTTGGCCGGCAGACCAACCGGGGAATGCATTTTCACCACGCTCAGGCTACCGGTCGCTTCTGCGGATCCGCGGCTATCGCCAGTCCAGCAGCTCGGCGACGGCGAACACGCGCGTGAATGGGAACACGGTCCCCCAGGGCTCGGCGGGGTACGCCTCACGCAACGCAGCCTTGTACTCCACGACGAACTGGTCGCGCAGATCGTCCGGCAATGTCTGCAGGACCGGGCGCGCACCGGTGCCGGAGATCCACGAGAACACCGGGTCCTCGCCCTGGAGCACGTGCAGGTACGTCGTGGACCAGACGTCGACGTTCCAGCCGAGGCCGTCGGACATCCCCGCGAACAGCTCCACGTAGTCCTGCGGGTCCGTGCCCCGTGGCTCGCGGACACCAGTCGTGTACTCCGCGTACGGAGCGCTGGAGGCCATGCCTCGGAGCAGGACATGGCTCGGTTCACCGACGTTGTTCGGCACCTGGAGCGCGAACGCGCCTCCGGGAGCGACGTGCCGGGCGAGCCGGCGGATGACCTCCAGCTGGTCCGGCACCCACTGGAACGTGGCGTTCGAGACGATCAGGTCGACCGGACCAGCTGGCTCCCAGCTGGTGATATCGGCCTGGACGTACGAGACGGACGGACCGTCATCCCGGCCATGTGCCGCCCCGATCATCTCGGCGGACGAGTCGACACCGAGGATCATCGCGTGTGGCCAGCGCTCTTGCAGGACCGGGGTCAGCTGCCCGGGACCACAGCCGAGGTCGACGATCGAGTAGGGCGTGACATCGACACGGGCGAGCAGGTCGAGGAACGGTCGTCCTCGATCGTCAGCGTGACGCAGGTAGAGGTCCGGGTCCCACCCGCTCACGCTGACGATCGCTCCAGCCAGCCGGCGAGCGACATCAGTCTGGCGTCGTCTCCACGGCGGGCGATCAGCTGCACGGCCAACGGGAGTCCGTCGTCCGTCCGGCCCACCGGTATCGAGACCGCCGGCGTCCCGGCATGGTTCCACTGCACCGTGTACGGATAGAAGGCGTTCATCCCGAGCACGGTGCGGATGCCGCCACGGCCGTCGAAGCGCCCCACCGGCAGGGCGGGGCCGCTCATCACGGGCGTCAGCAGGACGTCGACACCGAGATCGTCGTGCACCGAACCGCCCCACCGTTCACCGGCTGCTCGTGACCGGGCAATCGAGCCCGGGCCGAAGGGACGTCCCAGTCGGGCGATCTGGCGCGTGCGCTTCTCGAGCAGGGACGGGTCGTCGACGTCCGCGGCCTGGTCGCGGATTCCGGTCAGGAAACGAACCGCGAGCATCCTGGCGTCCAGCCGGAACGGGATGGACGTTTCGCGCACTTCATGGCCGGCACGGTCGAGTGCCGAGGCCGTCGCATCGATGGCCGACCGGACGCGGGAGTCGACCGGAAGCGCGCGGGTCGCGGCAGACGCGCTGGTCGATACGCCCACCCGCAGGGGCGGCGGATCGGTGGTGGCCGCATCGACGAGGTTTTCGTCGAAGGTGCCCACGGTCTGCAGAAACAGGGCGGCATCCGCGACGCGCTGCGCGAGCCCGCTCTGGGTCGACAGACCGTGCCAGCCGCCCGAGCTGGGCATGGTTCCATGCGTCGGCTTGAACCCGACCAGCCCGCATGATGCGGCCGGGATGCGGACCGAGCCGGCGCCGTCGGAGGCGGTGGCAGCACTGACCGCCCCGGCACCGACCAGCGCCGCCGATCCGCCCGACGACCCTCCCGGGGAGTGGTCGAGGTGGTGGGGGTTGCGGGTGATGCCATGGGCCTCGGACTCGGTGAAACCGTAGATCGCCAGCTCGGGCAGGGTCGTCGTCGCCACCGGAACCATGCCGGCGCGCCGGATGCGAGCGACGAGCTCGGCGTCGGCCGTCGCCGGAGTCGTGACGGCGCGGCTGCCGAGCGCCGTGACATGCCCGGCGAGATCGAGGTCGTTCTTGATGGCGATCGGCACTCCGAGCAGCGGCCCGTCGTCGCCGTCGGCGCGCCGCTGGTCGGCCTCGGCGGCGGCGTCGAACGCCTCGTCGGCCAGCAGCTCCACCACGGCGTTCAAGCGGGCGTTCTCGCGCTCGACGGCGGCGAGGGTGGCCACCGTGAGCTCGCGGGCGCTGAGGGCACCCGACCTCATCGCGGTGACCTGCTGGGTGGCCCCCGCCGCAACGACTTCGTCGACGTCCATGACGGCACGCTACTCGCCGTCATCCGCGCGAAACCATCTCGACGTCAAGATTCTTGACGACCTAGCATGGACGTGTGGCCGCACCCGCGCAGGAGCCCGACGAGGTCGACGTCATCGTCGACGCCTGGAAGCGCGAGCGTCCCGACGTCGACGTCTCTGCCATGCAGGTCCTCAGCCGTGTCTCGCGGCTGGCTCGCCACCTCGATCGCGCACGCAAGCAGGCCTTCGCGGCACACGCTCTCGAGACCTGGGAGTTCGACGTGCTCGCCGCCTTGCGCCGGGCCGGGCAGCCCTACGACCTCTCGCCGGGCCGCCTCGTGTCCGAGACGCTGGTGACCAGCGGCACCATGACCAACCGCGTCGACCGGCTCGTCGCCCGCGGGCTGGTGGAGCGCCGGCCGGACCCGGACGACCGCCGCGGTGTGCTCGTGCGCCTCACCGCATCGGGCCGCCAGAGGGTGGACGCCGCGCTCGACGAGCTGCTCGCCCACGAGCGGAAGATCCTCGGAGCGCTCGATGCTGCCGAGGCGACGAAGCTCGCCAGCGCACTGCGCGCCCTCGCGCGGAACGTCTGACCGACTCATGGCGGCCGAAGGGCGGCTGACGGACGGCCCTGCGGCTCAGACACCGTGGGATCATGACGTGTGCCGATCCACGACTTCGAGCGCTATCCGCTCACCTTCGGGCCCAGTCCGATCCATCCCCTCGACCGGCTGACCCGGCATCTCGGCGGTGCCCGGGTCTGGGCCAAGCGCGAGGACTGCAACAGCGGCCTCGCCTTCGGGGGGAACAAGACCCGAAAGCTCGAGTACATCGTTCCCGACGTGCTCGCGCAGGGTGCGGACACGCTGGTGTCGATCGGTGGCTTTCAGTCCAATCACACGCGTCAAGTGGCTGCCGTCGCCGCGAAGCTCGGTCTCAAGTGCCGACTCGTCCAGGAGAAGTGGGTCGACTGGGACGACCCCGGCAACGACAGGGTCGGCAACATCCTCTTGTCGCGGATCATGGGCGCCGACGTGCACCTGGACCCATCAGGATTCGACATCGGCATCCGTTCGTCGTGGGAGGACGCGATCGCGGAGGTCGAGAAGGCAGGCGGGAAGCCGTACGGCATCCCCGCCGGTGCGTCCGAGCACCGCCTCGGTGGCCTCGGCTTCGCGAACTGGGCCTTCGAGGTCGCCGAGCAGGAGAAGGAGCTCGGCCTCTTCTTCGACACCATCATCGTCTGCACCGTCACCGGCTCGACCCACGCCGGAATGATCGCCGGCTTCGCCGCGCTCGAAAAGAGCGCCGGGGGCCGCCCTCGACGCGTGCTGGGCATCGACGCCTCGGCCACGCTCGACAAGACCCGCGATCAGGTCGACCGGATCGCTCGCAACACCGCGAAGCTCATCGAGCTCGGCCGGGATCTGCGTGATGACGAGATCACCGTCCTCGAAGGCTGGGCCGGCGACCTGTACGGCATCCCCGTCGAGTCGACGATCGAGGCGATCCGCCTCTCGGGCCGCCTCGAGGCGATGATCATCGATCCTGTCTACGAAGGTAAGTCGATGGCCGGGCTGATCGATCTCGTCAGCTCCGGTGAGATCGAACGTGACTCGACCGTCTTGTACGCCCACCTCGGCGGGCAGCCGGCGCTCAACGTCTACAGCGCGATCTTCGACTAGGCATCAGGTCGTGAGTGCGAGCCAGGCGTCCTCCGCCTGCTCGCGACGGGCGACGACCTCGCGGTGCTCCTCGTCGAGCGGGATGAGGCTCTCCGGGTGTGTCGCCGCCTCGACCATCAGCTTCTCCAGCTCGGCCTCACGCGCCGACAGCTTCTCGATCTGACGCTCCAGCCGGTCGACCTCCTTGCGGTCCTGCCGTTGCTGCTTCGCATCCGTCGTCCTTGCGGCGGGCTCATGGGGCGGTCGTTGAACCGGTCGAGACGAGGTCTCGCCGGCCCGCAGCCGCAGGTACTCGTCGACGCCGCCGGGCAGATGCCGCAGCCGTCCGTCGAGGACGGCGAACTGGTGGTCGGTGACGCGCTCGACCAGGTAGCGGTCGTGCGAGACGACCAGCAGCGTGCCCGGCCAGGCGTCGAGCAGGTCCTCGATCGCCGCGAGCATGTCGGTGTCGAGGTCGTTGGTCGGCTCGTCCAGGATCAGCACGTTGGGCTCGGCCAGCAAGACGACCAGCAGCTGCAGGCGGCGCTTCTGGCCACCGGACAGGTCGCGCACCGGCGTGGCCAGCTGTCCGTGCGAGAAGCCGAGCCGTTCCAGCAGCTGGCCGGGCGATAGCTCCTGCCCGCCCGCGACGAAGGATGTGCGCTGCTTCGCGACGACGTCGCTCACCCGGTCGTCGGCGAACGGCTCCAGCTCGGCGAGAGTCTGCGACAGCGTGCCGACGCGAACCGTCTTACCGCGCTTGACCCGGCCCGAGGTGGGCTTCACGGCTCCGGTGACCAGCCCCAGGAGCGTGCTCTTGCCGGCGCCGTTGACGCCGAGTATGCCGGCACGCTCCCCCGGCCCGATGCGCCACTCGACATCGCGCAGCACCTCCTTCTCACCGAATGACACCGAGACGTCGAGCAGGTCGACGACGTCCTTGCCGAGACGGGAGGTGGCGAGCTGGACGAGCTCGGTGGGGTCACGGACCGGCGGCTCCCGCTCGATGAGCGCATTCGCCGCGTCGATGCGGAACTTGGGCTTGGACGTCCGGGCGGGAGCACCGCGGCGCAACCACGCGAGCTCCTTGCGCATCAGGTTCTGCCGGCGGGACTCCACCGCGGCCGCCTGGCGGTCGCGTTCCACGCGTTGCAGCACGTACGCCGCGTAGCCGCCCTCGAACGCATCGACCATCCCGTCATGCACCTCCCACGTGTGGGTGCAGACCTCGTCGAGGAACCAGCGGTCGTGCGTGACGACGGCGAGGCCGCCCACTCCCCGCGGCCAGCGCGACTTCACGTGCTCGGCGAGCCACATGACGCCCTCGAGGTCGAGGTGGTTGGTGGGCTCGTCGAGGAACACCACGTCGTGCTCGCCCACCAGCACCTGGGCGAGGGCGACGCGCCGGCGCTGACCACCGCTGAGCTCGCCGATCCTGCCGGTCCACGGGACGTCCGTCAGCAGGCCGGCGATGATGTCGCGGATGCGGGCATCCCCGGCCCACTCGTGCTCGGGCCGGTCGGCCACCACCGCGGATGACACCACCAGATCGGGGCCGAGCCGGTCGGCCTGGTCGAGGACGCCGACCCGCAGGTCGCGGCGCCAGGTGATCCGGCCGTCGTCCGGCTCGATCCGCCGGGCCAGAACCCGCAGCAGGGTCGACTTGCCGTCGCCGTTGCGCCCGACCACGCCGATGCGATCGCCGTCCGCCAGGCCGAGGCTCACCCCGTCGAGCACACGCCGGGCCGGAAACGCCACCTTCAGCGCCTCTCCGCCGAGCAGCGGCGCCATCAGATCAGCTTGGCGCCGGAGACCGGACCCCGGGCCTGGATGACGTCGGCGCACACTCCGGCCCCGGCGAGTGCCATGGCGATGTCGAGGCTGTGCGCCTCGTCCTCGGCAAGAAACAGGCAGGTGGGTCCGGAGCCGGACACGACGGCACCGAGCGCGTCCGCCTCGAGGCCGAGGTCGAGCGTGCCGCGCAGCTCCGGTCGCAGCGACAGGGCGGCGTCGGTGAGGTCGTTCGACAGGCTGGCGCCCAGCTCGGTGGCGTCACCGGCCCGCAGGGCGGCGAGCAGGTCGTCCGGGGGCTCCGGCTGGGGAAGGTCGGCACCGTCGTTGAGCCGGTCGAACTCGGCGTAGACGTCCTGCGTCGCGAGTCCTTGCGATGCGACCGCGACCACCCAGAAGTAGGAACCGCGGGCCAGCACCGGACTGATGATCTCGCCACGTCCGCCGCCGATCGCGATTCCACCATGGAGCAAGAAGGGCACGTCGCTGCCGAGCTGGGCGGCCAGCTGCTCGAGCTCAGGCCGGGCCAGGCCGGTGCCCCAGATCTCGTTGCAGGCCACGAGCGCGGCCGCGGCGTCGGCCGAACCGCCGGCCATGCCGCCGGCGACCGGGATGACCTTGCGGATGGCCAGCCGGGCACCACCTTCGGCCCCGGTGCTGTCGCGCAGCAGCTTCGCAGCGCGGACAGCAAGATTGTCGTCGTCGGTGGGCACGTCGATCGACTCGACCAGCCGGTCGGCCTCGATGTGCACGGACACGGTGATGTCGTCGGAGTCGTCGACGCTCACCGCCCGGACCTCGTCGTGCACGTCGAGCGCCTGGTAGACCGTGGCGAGCGCGTGGTAGCCGTCCGCGCGGATCGGCCCCACCCCCAGGGACAGGTTGATCTTCGCGGGGACCCGCGCGGTCGCTGACGTCACGCGTTCAACCTAGTCGGCCAGGACACGCGCCAGGCGAGCGAAATCGCCGACGTCCAGCTGCTCACCCCGCAGGCCGGGGTCGATGCCGGCCGCGGCCAAGGCCCGCTGTGCCGCATCAGGCGACCCGACCAGCCGCGCGAGCGCCGACCGGAGGGTCTTGCGCCGCTGGGCGAACGCGGCGTCGATGATATCGAAGGTGCTGGGGCGCAGCTCGTCGTCGGCGGGTGGCGGTCGCCGCTCCCAGGCGACGAGGGCGGAGTCGACGTTGGGAACCGGCCAGAACACCGAGCGGCTGATGGTGCCGGCCAGGCGGAGGTCTGCGTACCAGGCCGTCTTGACGCTCGGCACGCCGTACGTTCGTGAGCCGGGCCCGGCGGCGAGCCGATGCGCCACCTCGGCCTGCACCATCACCAGACCTGAGGTGATGGAGGAGAACTGCTCGAGGAAGTTGAGCAGCACCGGCACCGAGACGTTGTACGGCAGGTTCGCGACCAGGGCGGTCGGTGGCGGACCCGGCAGAGACTCGACGCGCATCGCGTCCGCCTCGACGAGATCGAGCCGGTCGACGTGGTCGGGCGCCTGCTCGGCCACGGTGGCCGGCAGGCGGGCCGCCAGCACCGGATCGACCTCGACGGCCACCACGCGACGGGCGACGTCGAGCAGCCCGAGGGTGAGCGAGCCCAGGCCGGGCCCGACCTCCACGACGACGTCGTCGACGCCGACCCCGGACGTCCGGACGATGCGGCGCACGGTGTTGGCGTCGACGACGAAGTTCTGACCACGCTGCTTGCTCGGGCGAAATCCGATGTCGGCGGCGATGCGCCGCACGTCAGCGGCGCCCAGGAGCCGCAGCTGGGTCAGTTGAACCTCGCGTGCGCACAGCCCCACTGGCCCCAGCCGGAGCGAGCCTGCAGGATCTTCGCGTACTTGATCTGCGTCTCGCGGCTGTGCTCGTGCGGGAGGCCCGGGCCGCCCACGCTGCGCCAGGTGGCCGCGCTGAACTGCAGGCCGCCGTAGTAGCCGTTGCCGGTGTTGATGTGCCAGTTGCCGCCGGACTCGCACTGGGCGATCTTGTCCCAGACGCTGTTGCTGGCGACCGATGGCGCCTCCGCGGTGCCGCGCGCGACGACCTTCGTGACCGGCTTCTCCAGCTCCTTCGAGGTCAGCACCAGGCGGTGACGCACCTTGCCGTCCGCCTTGGTGATGAGCACGTCCTCGCGGGCCTTGCCGGCCTTGCCGGGCTCGAGCACCTTGGTGGTGCCCTTCTCCATGTCGGCGTCGTCCTTGTACTCGACCGGCGGCTTGATGTCGACCGTCTCGGTCTTGTCGATCATCTCGATGCGCGTGACCGAGATCTTGTCTCCCTCGCTCACCAGCGCGCCACGACCGAGGCTGACCTCATCGTCGCGGTCGAGTCGAACGTCGGCTTCCTTCAGTGCGTCTTCGACCCGCGGCGCGGTGGAGGTGAACTTCTTGGTGTCGCCGTCGGCCTCGACGACGATCTTCTTCGGGTTGCTGACGACGATCTCCAGTCCCTGCCGCGGGATGCGGGCGGACCGGCTGACCGAGACGTAGGCGTCCTCGTCGGGCTGGACCTGATAGCGGTCGAGGACGTCGCCCACCTTGTTGTCGTGCACCGTGTTCGCACGGGCCACGCCGTCGACCGCGAGAGTGACCGGCTTGGCGAAGTCGACCTTGATCGTGTCGCCATCGGTGACACCACTGGTTCTGGCGACATTGAGCTTGTCGTCCGGCCGCAGTCTCACGTCCTTCGATGCCAGCACACCGGTGACGGAGTCACTGAAGGTGCGGACGGTGTCGGCGCGACCGTCGAGGCTGATGGTGACGGTCTTGCTGAGCGCTCCGTAAGCGGCGGTGCCGCCGGCGAGAACCAGCAGCACGGCGACGTTGAGCGCGATGAGTGCGCGTTTCTTGCGGGTGTGATGGGTGCGGAAGAGGAAATGACGCGGGTGACGCACGGTCTCAACCTTGTGTCTCGGGGTCATGGCAACTTTTCCACCGTACGAATGCCGAATCACAGGTCAAATCCGCTCTGCCCACGGGCCACCGAAGGCGCGGTCGGTGTTGGCAGTGATTTGACGACAGAGGTCGTCGTCGGAAATACCTACGATTCCAGACATAAAACGCACCGTCAGCGGGACCAGGAAGGACGCATTGGGGCGTCCGCGGTAGGGCGTCGGTGTGAGAAAGGGCGCATCGGTCTCCACGAGAATACGGTCATGAGGTGTCACTCCCAGTGCATCTCTCAACGACTGGGCGTTCTTGAACGTCACGGTACCGGCGAACGACAGATGGGCGCCACGCTCCACGCAGGCTCGCGCGAAGTCCGCATCGCCGGAGAAACAGTGCATCACCGTGCGGGGCGGAACGCCCTCTTCGTCGAGCAGCCGCAGCACGTCGTCGTGTGCGTCGCGGTCGTGAATGACGAGGGTGCGGTCGTGCCGGTGCGCCATGCGGATGTGCTCGCGGAAGGAATGGTGCTGGGCCTCGCGGCCCCCGACACCGGTCCGGAAGTAGTCGAGCCCGGTCTCACCCACCGCCCGCACCGTGTCGTCCTGGGCCAGTTGGTCGATCTCGGCCAGCGCGTCGTCGAGCGTGCCCTGCTCGGCCAGCAGCGGCGCCTCGTTCGGGTGCAACGCGACGGTGGCCACGATGGCCGGCTGCTCGCGGGCCGTCTGCACGGCCCAGTGCGAGCTCTCGATGTCGCAGCCCACCTGGACGATCCGGGTGACGCCCACCGCCGCGGCACGATCGAGCGCCTCGTCCACGTCGATCAGCAAGCCGCCCTGGGTGCGGTGGTCCAGGTGACAGTGGTTGTCGACCACCGGTGACGGCAACGGCTCCGGGGCGTCCGGCCAGGGCCAGTCGTCCTGCGGGTCGGTCACGCGTTCTCGATCCGCGGGAAGAGGCTCGGCACCTTGGTGATCGTGGATCCCGGTGGCAAGACGCCCCACGCCGCGACGTCGGCGACGTGCTGGTCGGCCAGGGCGCCCAGAGCGGGCTCGGCGCCCAGCGACGACCACAGCGCCGCCGAGGACTTGGGCATCACCGGGTTGAGCAGCACCGCAAGCGCCCTCAGCCCCTCGGCCGCGGTGACGAGGATGGTGGCCAGGCGACCGCCCTGGGTGGTCGCATCCGGTTCTTGCTTGGCCAGCTTCCACGGCGCCTGCTCGGTGAGATAGCCGTTGAGGTCCTCCACGATGCGCCAGACCGCCGTCAGGGCGTCTTGCGGCGCGACCGCGTCGATGGCGGCTTCGGCGTCGGCCACCGCGGACTCCACCGTGCGCACGATCTTCGTCTCGGCGTCGGTGAGCTCGCCGGAGATGGGCAGCGTGCCGCCGAAGTACGAGCCGATCATGGCCGCCACCCGGGAGGCGAGGTTGCCGAAGCCGTTGGCGAGCTCGGCGTGATAGCGGGCGTGGAAGTCCTCCCAGGAGATCGAGCCGTCGCTGCCGAACGTCAGCGCCCGCGAGAAGTAGTAGCGGTAGGCGTCGGATCCGAAGACGTCGACGAGCTCGTCCGGCCGGATGCCGTTGGCCTTGCTCTTGCTCATCTTCTGACCGCCGACGAGCAGCCAGCCGTGGGCGAAGACCTGGTGCGGCACCGGCTGGCCGGCGGCCATCAGCATGGCCGGCCAGATGACCGCGTGAAAGCGGGCGATGTCCTTGCCGACGAGGTGGATGTCGGCCGGCCAGAGCTGGGCGAACCGCTCCTCGTCGGTGCCGTATCCGGCCGCGGTGACGTAGTTGAGCAGCGCCTCGATCCAGACGTACATCACGTGGTTGGCGTCCCACGGCACCTGGATGCCCCAGTCGAACGTCGAGCGGGACATGGACAGGTCGTTGAGACCCCGGCGCACGAACGCGACGATCTCGTTGCGGGCCGACGCCGGCTGGATGAAGTCGGGATGGGCGTCGTAGTAGTCGAGCAGCGGCTGCTGGTACTCCGACAGCTTGAAGAAGTAGTTCTCCTCGGTCATGTGCTCGAGTCGGCTGCCGTCGAGCGCGGACACCTTGAACCCCTCGTCGTCGCCCTCGCCGTCGACGACGTCGTCGTCGCCGACGAACTCCTCGCTGCCGACGCTGTAGTAGCCGGAGAACTCGCCCTTGAAGACGGCGCCGCGATCGTAGAGGTCCTGCCAGAACGCCTTCGCGCCGTCGAGGTGACGCTGCTCGGTGGTGCGGATGAAGTCGTCGTTGGCGACGTCGATGGTTTCGAGCAGGGGCATCCACTCGTTCTCGATCAGCCGGTCGGCCCACTCCTGCGGGGTGGTGTTGTTCTGCTCGGCCTTGCGCAGCACCTTCAGCCCGTGCTCGTCGGTGCCGGTGAGATACCAGACGTCCTCGCCCCTCTGGCGATGCCATCGCGTGATGATGTCGCCGATCACCGTCGTGTACCCGTGCCCGATGTGCGGAGCGTCGTTGACGTAGTAGATCGGCGTCGTGACGTAGAACGACTTCTTGTCGGCTGCGGGAGGCACGCGCTTCATCCTAGTGAGCGGGCGTGAGCAGCCGAGTAGACCTCCTGGCGGCGGACGCCGGTCTCATCGGCTACCCGGGCGATCGCGTCCTTGCGACTCAGCCCGTCGGCCTCCGCCTCGGCGACGAGCTCGCGGAGATCGTCCGGGGTGTGCTCGCGTACCTCCTCGGCCGCCCCGGCGACGACGAGGGTGACCTCGCCGCGAACCCCGTGCTCCTGGCCCTCGGCCCACGTCACGAGCTCCGCGAGCGTTCCACGAGCCACCTCCTCGTACGTCTTGGTGAGCTCGCGGCAGACCGCGCCGCGCCGATCGGAACCGAACGCCTCGGCCATCGCGACGAGCGTCGCCCCGGTGCGATGCGGCGACTCGAAGAACACCATCGTGCGCGGTTCCCGACGCAGCGCGCCGAGCACCCGGCGACGTTCGCCAGCCTTGCGGGGCGCGAACCCTTCGAAGCAGAAGCGGTCGACCGGCAGGCCGGACAGGACGAGAGCGGTGAGCACGGCTGACGGTCCGGGTATGGCCGTGACGTCCAGGCCGGCGTCGACGCAGGCCGAGACCAGCCGGTAGCCAGGGTCGGAGACGCTGGGCATGCCGGCATCGGTGACGAGCAGCACGGTGCTCCCGGCAGCAACGGCGTTCACGAGCTCCGGCGTCCGCTCGCGCTCGTTGCCCTCGAAGTACGACACCACACGTCCTCCGACCGTGACGCCGAGGTCCGACGCGAGCCGCTTCAACCGCCGGGTGTCCTCGGCGGCCACGACATCGGCCGAGGCAAGCATCTGCGCCAGCCGCGGCGACGCGTCCGTGACGCGTCCGATGGGTGTGGCGGCGAGCACGAGCACGGGCCCATCGTGCCAGCCACGGCGACCGCACCGGACGCCGAGCCAAGACGATCTGCCCGGGCGCGGAGCGCCTACGATCAACATCGTGACCGAGACCGACCGCCGCGGGCGCCTGTGGGGGTGGCTCGGACCACTGGCGGTCGCGGCGCTCGCGCTCGGCGGGCGACTCTGGCACCTCGAGCGGCCGCGGACGCTGTCCTTCGACGAGACGTACTACGCCAAGCAGGCGTGGTCGATGCTCGAGGCCGGGTACGCCCAGGATGCCGTCGAGAAGGCCGACCAGCGGATCGCCGCCGGAAACCTGAGCGACCTGTTCCTCACCGGACAGCCCACCCAGATCGTCCACCCGGAGGCCGGCAAGTGGTTGATCGCCCTGGGTGAGGCGGCGTTCGGGATGGACTCGTTCGGCTGGCGGGTCAGCGCCGCTGTCGTCGGAGCGCTGACCGTGCTGGTGCTCGCCCGGCTGGTGCGACGCCTGACCGGCTCCACCGTCATCGGCTGCCTGGCCGGGCTCCTCCTGGCGCTCGACGGCGCGCACTTCGTGATGTCCCGGCTGGCCCTGCTCGACGGGTTCCTGACGTTCTGGATCGTCTGCGCGGTGGCGTGCCTCGTCGCCGATCACGACTGGATGACGGCTCGGCTCGATGGACTCCGGCTGTTCCGGCCGTGGCAGCTGCTGGCCGGCGTCTGCCTGGGCCTGGCCTGTGGCACCAAGTGGAGCGGGGTCTACGTGTTAGCCGTTTTCGGCGTCGCCGTGGTCGTCTGGGAGGTCGTCGCGCGACGACATCATCGGCGCACCGTCGTCGGCCGTCACGTCACCATCAGGCGCCGGGCCTTCATCACCTCGGCCATGGCGGCTGGTGTCCCGGCCTTCGTGACACTGGTTGGCGTCGCCGCTTTCGTCTACGTCGCCACGTGGTCTGGCTGGCTGCTCCACCATGACGTCTACGAGCAGCGCTTCGGCATGGGGTACGGCGACGAACCGGCGTGGGGCTCGTACGTGAAGAACCCGTCCTCCGGCCTGCTGGGCCAGGTGACGGACTCGCTGCGATCGCTGTGGAACTACCACGTGATGACGTTCAACTTCCACACCGGCGACTATCTCGCCGCCCAGTCGCACGACTACCAGTCCCGGGCCTGGGGCTGGCTCGCCCTCGACCGGCCGGTGAGTGTCGCGGTGAAGCTGGACGTGCCGGCCGACCAGTGCGGCGCTGCGGCATCGTCCAGCTGCATGCGAGAGACGCTGATCCTCGGCAACCCGGCGGTGTGGTGGCCGGCGCTGGCGGCATCCGTGGGCGCGGTCTTCGCCTGGATCGCCGAACGTGACTGGCGCTGGTCGGTGCCGGTCCTCGGCATCGTCGCCACCTGGGTTCCGTGGCTGCTCGTGCTGAACCGGCCGATCTTCTCCTTCTACGCGGTGGCATCGCTGCCGTTCATGATCATCGCGCTCTGCCTGGCGATCGACCTCGCCCGCCGGCGCCTGACATCACCGCACGGTCGCTATGCCGTGTGGCTGGCCGGCGGCATGCTGACCAGCGCCGTGGTGATCGGCTTCTGGTACTTCTTCCCGATCTGGACCTATGAGCTGATCCCTTACGACGCCTGGCGGAACCGGATGTGGTTCGACCGCTGGATCTAGCTCGTGCCTTGCCGCGCCTTCGCGCCGGCGAGTGCGAGCTCGATGACCCATGCGATGTCGTCGGCCGCTTCGGCCGGCGGCTTGGACGGACGAGTGATCGCCGACAGGACGAGCCGGACGATCGCCTCGGCCGCGACGTCGAGCTCGGCATCGGTGAGCGGCAACGGCGCGTAGTGCTCACGTACGGAGCCGGTGACCACGGCCACCGCGGCCTCGATGATCTCGCCTGACTCGGTGGTCAGGATGGCCAGGAAGTCGGCGTCGTTCTCACTGGTCACGGAGCCGAAGACCGTGCGTATCAGCACACTGCTCTGCGCCATCTCCAGCACGCCACAACAGGTGGCGCGGATGCCCTCCGTCAGGTCGGTCTCGGCGGCGAGCCTGCCTCGGACGAGGTCGAGGAAGCGCGCCAGCTCGCGCAAGGCGAGGGCCTCGGCCAGCTTGTGCCGGGTGCCGACCTCCGTGTGCACCGTCTGGCGGCTCACACCGACGGCGGCCGCCAGCTTCGACATGGTGACCGACGACCAGCCGGACGCCTCGATCATCTCGTAGGCCGCGTCGAGCAACCGCTCGCGCAGCAACCCCTGGACCTCGGCTCGGAAGCTGACGGTCATGAGCCCTCGGCGGGCTTGGCGCGGGTCTCAGCGGAGATGATGTTGCCGTCCTGGTCGTTGTGCTCGAACTCCTCGATCGGCAGGAAGTCGACCTGCTCACGGACGCCGCAGTCGGGGCAGGTCCAGTCGGGGTCGATCTCGGCGAACGGGGTTCCCGGGGGCCAGCCCTCGTGCTCATCGCCAGTGTCCTCGTCGTAGACGTACTCGCAGTTCGGGCAGATGAACTGACTCATGCCGCCTCCTGGCTCACGGCTCCGGATCCGTACTTGGCCACGTACTTCGGCTCCGTGCGCGGGTGCAGGTTGGCGCGCGAGATGTCGCCGTCGAAGTGGTCGACCACGCGGTGGTCCATGACCTTGCGCCAGATGGCCGGGATCCACGACAGCACGATCATCCCGGCATATCCCGTGGGCAGGGCCGGCGCCTCCTTGAAGTCGCGGAGCGCCTGATAGCGCCGGGTCGGGTTGGCGTGGTGGTCGCTGTGCCGCTGCAGGTGATACAGCAGCACGTTGGTGCCGATGTTGTTGCTGTTCCAGCTGTGGCTGGGGTTGGGACGCTCGTAGCGTCCGGAGTCGAGCAGCTCACGCTTCATGCCGTAGTGCTCGAGGTAGTTGACCGACTCCAGCAACGCGATGCCGAGCACCGCCTGGATCACGAGGTACGGGAGGATCTCCCACCCGAAGGCGATCATCAGGCCGCCCCAGAGCACCACGGAGAACGCCCAGGCGTTGATCAGGTCGCTGCGCAGCGACCACGGGGAGTTGCCGCGGCGATCCATGCGCTTCTTCTCCAGGCCCCAGGCACTGCGGAGGCTGCCCCACACGGTGCGGGGGAAGAACTCCCAGACGGTCTCGCCGAGTCGCGCGCTCGCCGGATCGGGCGGCGTGGCGACGCGGACGTGATGGCCGCGGTTGTGCTCGATGTAGAAGTGGCCGTAGAACGTCTGGGCCAGGGCCACCCGCGCGGCCCACCGCTCCATCTGCTCCTTCTTGTGGCCCAGCTCGTGCGCGGTGTTGATGCCGATGCCGGCGACCATGCCCAGCCCGGTGGCGAGGCCGATCTTCTGCACCACCGTCAGGGGGTCATCGATGCCGGGCAGTGTGCCGCCGCCGAGCAGGTAGGCGCCCCAGATGAGGCCCACCAGCTGCAGCGGGATGAACGCATAGGTGATCCACCGGTAGTACCGGTCCTCCTCCAGCGCCTCGATGATCTCGTCGGGAGGGTTGTTCGGGTCGAGACCGGCCAGAAGGTCGAAGATCGGGATCAGCACGAACACGAAGAACGGCCCGAAGAACCACGCGAGCGTCGAGCCGGTCCAGGCGTACAGGCCCCACATGGCCATCGGGATCAGCGGGATGACGGCTCCGAGGAGCCAGAGGTAGCGCTTGCTGTCGCGCCAGCGGACGAGCTGACCGTCGACGGTGGCTTCGATCGTCATGGTGACGTACTCCTTGGGTCGCTTGACATCAAAGTAGCGGATGTCAAGCCGCTTGACAACACCTGGATGACTGTCAAGCGGTCGCCGGAGCGGCGTACCGCAGGGCGACGAGCACCATCGTCGATTTCGAGACACAGGTCTGGAGCACGATGTCGCCCTCCGGCACGTCCTTCACGGTCGAGTCGTAGCGCGGGACGTGTTTGACCGTCTCGGTGGCGTAGAGGCCCGCCTCGACGCCGGGGCCGGCCAGCCGGACGACATCGTTGGTGTCGAGCCTGGGGATCCAGCTGGAGCCGCCGCAGTAGTCGTGCTCGGCGACGAGCCTGGGGTAGCCGTCGCCGAGATGCACCGCCACCGGCCCGGCGCAGGCGTCCAGGGCGGGGTCGACGCTCTCGAGATCGGTGAACTTGGCGATGGTGCGCGAGAACTTCGCGTCCGACGACACGGCCTGTGGTTCGGTGGGCAGGACGTCGAGGTGGGCGGTGACGAAGTTCAGGTACGGATCGACCCGCTCATCGTCGCCGATGATCGGCACGGCGACGGCAAGCGCCAGCGCGGCCGCGACGGCGGCCAGCAGGATCCGCGCCCGAAGCCTCACGCCGACTCCCTCATCACCACCTGAGTCTAGGCCCGGGATTCGTGCCCCCACCGTGAGACGGTGAGCCCGGAATCGACATGGAAGAGGTATGAGCCCCGTGACCGAGGTCGCTGACGACGTCGAGCTGCTCTCTCGCGCGCAGTCGGGCGACCGGCGCGCGTTCGCCGAGCTGTTCGACCGGCACGTGCGACCGGTGTACTGGCAGTCGTACTCGATGGTGCGCGACGCCGGCGAGGCCGAAGAGGTCACCCAGGACGTCTTCGTCACCACATGGCGCCGGATCCGCGCCATCACCCCGGTCGACGGCTCGCTGTTGCCCTGGCTGCTGGTGACGGCGCGCTACACCGCGCTCAACGCCAACCGGCGGGCGGCACGACGACGCAGCGAGCCGCTGGACGAGAACGCGCCAGAGGGTGCCGACTCATCCGTCGAGCAGGAGATCGAGGCGGCGCAGGTACGAGCGGAGATCGACAAGGCCGTGGCTGCGTTGAGGCCGAACGACCAGCGGCTCTACGAGCTGTGCGTCGAGGGAGATCGCACCTACGAGCAGGCCGCCCGCGAGCTCGGCGTCTCGCACGCGGTCGTCCGCAATCGCCTGCACCGGCTGCGGACCCGCCTGCGCGCCGACCTGCGTTCCATGAGGGAGACATCATGACCACTCCAGAGCTCGACGAGCGTCGCATCGACGCGATGCGCTCCTCGATCATGAACAGCGTCGACGACGACGTGGCCCGACGGGGCCGCCGCACCCGTCGCGGCCTGGGCGTGCTGGCCACGGCCTGCTTCGTCGTCGTCATCGGCGGGGTGGGCTTCTCGCAGCTGACCAACCCGAACAGTGGACAGTCGGACTCGCTCGGTGCTGGCCAGTCGCCCGCTGATGCCGGAGGCAACGAGGACAGTGCGGGCAGCCGAGCCGAGCAGGCTGCGCCGGAGTCGACTGCGCTGGACGAGCGCGAGGTCGTCACCACCGGCAGCGTCGACGTGACGGTGGACGATCCCCGCGACGTCGCCGAGCGATTCGCCGTCTGGGTCGAGGCGGCCTCGGGACGGATCGACGGCCGCACCGAGAGCAAGGACGACGAGGGGCGCGCGTCCGCGTCGTTGACCGTCCGGGTGCCGAGCGGCCAGATGTCCGAAGCGCTCGCCGAGCTCGCCACGTACGGCGACATCGGCACGGTGGACGTGCAGAACGAGGACGTCACCACGCAGGGCCGGGACCTCGACGCCCGCATCAAGGCACTCGAGATCTCGATCGACCGACTGGAGAAGATCCTGGCCGAGGCCGGCTCCAGTGCCGAGGTGGTCCGCGCCGAGAACGCGCTGACGCAGCGGCAGGTACAGCTGGAGAGCCTGCAGGCCCAGCGCAAGGCGCTCACCGATCAGGTCACGCTCTCGACGCTGCACGTGCAGCTCGTCCAGAAGGGGTCGGCCTCCTCGGTCTCCCCCGGCGGGTTCCAGGGCGGGCTGACCAGGGGCTGGGACGCCCTCGTCGACACGGTGAACGGCATCGTGTCGCTGGCCGGCGTGCTCGCGCCGTGGCTCGCGGTCGCACTCGTCGTGTGGATCCTGTGGCGGCTCGCTCGTCGCGTCAGCCGCGCCTGAGCTGGTCCACGGCGTCGCGTGGCGACCCGCGGAACACCGGGCCGTGGCCCGGCACGACGGCATCCGCGTCGACCTCCGCGATCGCGTCGAGCGAGGCGTCCATGGCGTCGACATCGTGGTGGAAGAACGTCATGAGCTTCTGCGAGCCCGTGGAGGCGCTCAGCGGATGGCCGGTCACGAGAGCGTCCCCGGTGAGCAGCACCCTGGCTCCGGGCACCAGGTAGGCGGTGTGGCCGCTGGTGTGTCCGGGCGTCGCGATCGGCACCGGACGGCCGGGCACGTCGATGACATTCCCCGTGCCGAGCACCGCACCGAAGTCCGTCGCTGTCGGGACGCCTCGATCGTTCATGGCGCCCTTGCGCATGACGTGCAGAGCCCAGGGCAGCACCCGTGGTCGCCACAGGTTGCGCACCACGTCCGCCGTGCCGGCTTGCTCGAGGTACTCGCGTCGGGCGTGCCGCGCCTCGATCGGCGACAGCAGCACCGGCACCGGGTGCTGCTCGAGCAGTCGCGGAAGCGAGCCGATGTGATCGATGTGGGCGTGCGTGACGAGCACGGCCTCGACGTCACTGAGCCGATGGCCGATCTCGCCGATCGACGCCAGCACCTCGTCGTGGTCGCCCGGGTACCCCGCATCGACGAGCGTCAGCGCGTCACCCTCGGCGATCAGGGTCCAGTTGACGGCGGAGCCCTCGACGGCGAAGACCCCGCGGGCGGCTTCGGCGATCTTCATCGATCGGACCCTACAAGACCGCTACCGTGAACGTGCTTTCGTACAGGAGAAGCCATGGACATCGAGACCGACTACCTGGTCGTCGGCGCGGGGGCCAGCGGCCTCGCGTTCGCCGACTCATTGCTGAGCGAGGCCGACGTCGACGTCGTACTCGTGGATCGGCGCGAACGTCCGGGCGGGCACTGGCGGAATGCCTACCCGTTCGTCCGACTGCACTCGCCGTCGGCGTACTACGGCGTGAACTCGATGCCTCTGGGCGGCGATCAGCTGATCGAGTCGGGCCGGAACGCCGGCTTCTACGAGCAGGCGGATGCACTGGAGATCTGCGACTACTTCGACATCGCCGTCGATCGCCTCGTGTCGACCGGGCGCGCACGGTTCCTCGGGGGCCACGACTATCTCGGCGGCGACGCGGCGGAGCACGAGGTCCGCAACCTCACGAGCGGCGACGTCAACACGGTGCGGGTGCGCCGCAAGGTCGTCGACGCGACCTACCTCGAGTCCTCCATCCCCGCCACGCACCGACCCTCCTTCTCCGTGGCATCCGCGGCATCGTTCGAGCCCCTCAACGCCCTGCCCGATGTCGCCGATGCCTACCAGCAGTTCACCGTCATCGGTGCCGGAAAGACCAGCGTCGATGCCTGCCTGTGGCTGCTCGACAACGGCGTGGACCCCGACCGGATCCGATGGGTTCGCCCCCGGGACATGTGGTTCAACGACCGTGCCCACCTGCAACCGCTCGATCAGGTGGCGCAGACCATGGAGGGCATCTCCCGCGACGCGGAGGCAGCCGCGGAAGCCAGCGACCTGACCGACCGGTTCGAACGGCTCGAAGCCTCCGGGCGCCTGATGAGAATCGATCCCGGCGTCTGGCCGACGATGTTCCGCGCGACCATGCTCAGCCAGCCTGAGCTCGAGGACTTGCGACAGATCGAGGACGTCGTCCGACTCGGCCGGGTGCATTCGATCGAAGCGGATCGCCTCGTGCTCGACGACGGCGAGGTGTCGACTGGCTCGGACGTCCTTCATGTGGACTGTTCGGCGATCGGCTTGCGCGCCTCGAAAGCCGTTCCCATCTTCGATGACCACCGGATCGTGCTGCAGCAGGTGCGCTACGGGTCGCCTCCCTTCAATGCCGCGCTGTTGGGCTTCATCGAGTCGCGCGATGCGTCCGCCGAGGACAAGAACCGGCTGAGCCCGCCCAACCCGCACCCCACCAGCATCGAGGACTGGGGTCCGATGATGCGCATCACCTGGCTGTCCCAGCTTGGCTGGTCGCAGGATCCCGAGGTGGACTCGTGGGTCGGGTCGAGCCGCCTGAATCTGATGCGTGCGCTCCCCGAGCACCTCGACGAACCGCTCATGCAGGACGCGCTCACGCGTTACCTGACCAACGTCGGGCCGGCCGTCGAACGGCTCAGCGCCATGGCTGGAACCTGAGGTCGGGAGCCGCGACCGGGCACGAGAGAATGGCACCATGAGCGAACCGCGGCCCATCGAGACCTGGCTGACCGACATGGACGGCGTCCTCGTGCATGAGGAGGACCCGATCCCCGGGGCCGTCGAGTTCCTGAAGGCCTTGAAGGAATCCGGCTGCCCGTTCATGGTCCTCACCAACAACTCGATCTACACCCCACGGGACCTGCGGGCGCGCCTCCTGGCCAGCGGCCTCGATGTTCCCGAGAGCGCGATCTGGACCTCGGCGCTGGCCACCGCGCAGTTCCTGCTCGACCAGCGACCGGGCGGCTCGGCGTATGTCGTCGGCGAATCGGGGCTCACCACCGCCCTCCACGACATCGGTTACGTGATGACCGAGCGCAGTCCCGACTACGTCGTCCTCGGCGAGACGCGCACCTACTCCTTCGAGTCGATCACCCGGGCCATCCGGCTGATCGAGGCGGGCGCACGGTTCATCGCCACCAACCCCGATCCCAGCGGCCCCAGCATCCACGGCACCATGCCGGCCACCGGCTCGGTGGCGGCGCTGATCAGCACGGCGACCGGACGCCAGCCCTACTACATCGGCAAGCCGAACCCGTTGATGATGCGCAGCGCGATGAACCAGCTGGAAGCGCATTCGGAGTCGACGATCATGATCGGCGACCGCATGGACACCGACATCATCTCCGGGCTGGAGGCCGGCATGCGCACCATCCTGGTGAGCACCGGCTCCACCCGGCCCGAGGACATCGAGCGGTTCCCCTATCGACCGACACGCGTCGTCGACTCCATCGCCGATCTGATCGACATGGCGTCGGAGCGCGCCCCGCAGACCTGATTGACTACTGGTCCGTTGACAGCGCTTCCGTCAGCAGCGCGACGAGGGCCTCGAGCTGGACGTCGACCGATGACGCCACCTCTTCGTCGGAACCGTCGAGAGCCCGGGCCGCGAGTCCGGCCTTGCTGTCGATGAGCTCGGCGATCCTCGCGTCGATGGTCTGCGCGGCGATGATGCGCCAGGCAGTGACCGGCTGGTCCTGACCGATGCGGTGCACGCGGTCGATGGCCTGCGTCTGCTCGGCGTCGGTCCAGGAGAGCTCGGCGAGCACGACGTTGGAGGCGATCTGCAGGTTGAGTCCCACTCCGGCCGCGGTGAGCGAGCAGACCGCCACGGAGATGTCGGGGTCGTTGGCGAACGCGTCGATTCCCTGCTGGCGGGCCTGCGACGACTGGTTGCCGCGGATCGAGATGAAGCCGATCCCGCGCTTGTCGAAGACCTCCTCGGCGTCGTCCATCACGTCGATGTGCTTGGCGAAGAACACGACCTTGCCGACGCTGCGCGCGAGCTGGGCGGTGTAGTCGGCAGCGAGACCGGCCTTCGCCTGACCGATCCGGCGCATCATGCTGAAGACGTTCTCTTCGCTCTTCGTCGTGGTGGTGTCCTCGCGCTCCCACGCGGCCACACGACGCACGAGCTCGTGGTCGATGCCCTCGACGGTGACACCAGACGACCTGGTCTCGAGGGCACGCTCGTAGCGCGAGACGAGGCGGCGGGCCAGCTCCTGTTCGGCCGCGCGGATGGACCTGCCGGCCTCGTCGTCCAGCTCGACCGGAAGGTCGGCGATGCGACGGGCCGGGATGTCGGCGGCCACGTCGACCTTGCGGCGGCGGACGATGCCCATGTCGATCACGGTGTTGCGGGCCGCGGCGAAGAATCCCCGGTCGATCGGCGTGAGGCCGGTCTCTTCGAGCGCGTGCATCAGCTCGGGCAGCGGCTTCTTCTCGTCGATCCACCCGAGGAACTGCCAGATGTTGCGGAAGTCGTCGATGTCGTTGATGAGTGGTGTTCCGGTGAGCGCCATCAGCAGCGGCCGCGGCGTGCGGGCCCGGATGCGCTCGGAGAGCTGCAGCACGTGCTGCGAGCGCTGCGACGCCTTGTTCTTGATGAAGTGCGCCTCGTCGAGGACCATGCCGCGAAAGCCCAGGTCACCGAGCCAGCCGACGTGTCGGTCGAGCACCTCGTAGTTGACGATCACGATGTCGGCGAAGGCGTCGATCGTGTCGCCGTCACCGTGGATCACCGTCGCGGTGCGATTGGGAGTCCACAGGCCGACCTCGCGGGCCCAGTTCGTCTTGACGACGTTCGGGACGACGGCCAGCAGCGGGTAGGCGTCAGCGGCATGAGCGGCGACCAACGCTTCGGCGGTCTTTCCCAGTCCGGGCTCGTCGGCGAGCAGGAACGTCCGGTGTCCGTTCGCGGCGGCCGTGACGAGCTGCGCCTGGTGCCGCATGAGCTCCAGTCCGCTGGGTGCCCGGTTGGACGACGGTTCGGGCAGATCCATGCAGGCCGACGCCCCGCCGGCGGCACGCTCGAACGAGGAGAGCAACGGGCCGAGCAGCTCCCAGGTGGCCAGCCGGCGGCTCTGGGGCTCGCGGCGCTGGGCCGACTCGAAGTCGGGGGCCAGGAAGGGGTTGGCGAGCTGGCGCGAGACGACCGACTGCGGCACGACCCGGCGTTCCTTGGCGGGCGGGATGGACTCGTCGTCGACCTCCTCGGCGGGCGTCTCGATGCCGGCCGCTCGCAGCATGTCGTGCCGGAGCTCGGTGGCTGCGTACGAGACATCGGCGTCCTCCTCGAGCAGAGCAAGCAGCGAGGTGTCGCGGGCTGCGGTCCTGGCCAGGATGGTGCCGATGCCGTCGAGACGCTTGAGCTGCTCGGTGCGGTAGGACTCGGTGTTCTCCTGGTCGGCCTTGACGCGGGCCCGCTCCTCCCGAGCCAGCAGGGCGACCACCTGGAACTTGGTCCGCCCAGAGGGCGTGACGGGGCCGCGCCGGGCGTTCGCCTCGACCTCGCGCACTGCCCGGGCGAGCACCGGAATGATGCCGTCGTTGTCGGCGGCGCGGCGTTGCTGCTGCCGAGGGGCGGTGCGGGTCTCCCCGGACCGTCGCTGACCTCGTCGAGCCACGTACTCCTCCTCCTGCCGCCTCCGCGTGCTGCCGAGACGGACGTGCCGACCTTCGAGCCCGCGACCGGGCGGTCGAGACAGGTGCAGGTCAGGCCTGTGTTGCGCGGTGGAGCCGGGGAGTTCGAACCCCGGCCTTCACATGACGAAGGCTTCGCGGGCGGTGAACCGGCCCTCTCCACGCCGTGCATCAGATGCAGCGACACGTGCAGTCTACCGCTCCGGACGCATGCTGCGGCTCGGCGGTCTCACTTCTCGGCTCAGTCGCCGGCCGCGACGACGTAGAAGCGATTCCCGTCCGGGTCGTCGAAGGTGAACATCGGAGGCAGTCCGTCCCACTCGAGCAGCTCGCCTTGGCGGTCCACCCAGCGGGTCGTCTCGTCCCGCGGCGCGTCCATCCATGTGTCTCGTCAGAGATCAGGCACGGAGGGCAGGTCCGAGCCAACGCCGGGCGAGAGCGCGGATCTCGTCGGCGGAGTAGGGCGGGTCGGCCGGGTACTGCAGCAGCGAGGCGAACAGGCGCATCAGGATCTCGGCGAGACCCTCGAGCTCGTCGTCCCGGACGCCGATCTCGGACCAGTCGACCGGCACGCGGCGCAGGATGTCCGCGCCGACCGAGAACGACATGGACGACGTGACGTCACGACCGAAGATCTCGGTCTCGCCGGCCTGGAAGAGCAGGCCGATCGCCGGGTCCTGGGGGATGGTCTCGACCGCGAACACGATCGACTCGATGGCGACGTCGGCCGGTGTGGTGAACGCGGACAGGTGCGCGACCATCCGGTCGGCGAAATCGGCGAGCCCGGCCTGGGCAACCGCCTCCAGAAGCTCGGCGTGGCTGGGGTAGTAGCGGTAGACCGTCTGCCGGGTGACGCCCAGCTCGGCCGCGACGACGGAGACCGTCGTCTTGGCCGCGCCGTGCTTCTCGACGCACGACGTCGTGGCGGCGATGATCCGGCGTCGCGCTTCGTCCTCGGTCCGCGGCGGGTTCCCCTGCCAGCCGTGGTGCCCCACGTCGTCAGCCCGCCATGACCTCGGCGCGACGCCGGCCGGTGTGGAGCGCTGCCAGGATGGCCGCAGCCCCCGCGAAACAGGCGATCGTGTAGAGCCCGCTCCCGATCGGGGTGCCGTCGGCCGTGACGCCGCCCTGGGCGTCGAGGAAGGCCGGCAGCGCCCCCATCCAGAGCACCGTCATCACGACGAGGTACGTGACCGGATAGATCCGGGCGAACGGCGTCATCGGCTCCTGCTCCTCAGCGCTGCGGCGGCGGAGATGGGTGACGATCACCCCAGCGCCGCCCAGCCACACCAGGGCGAGCTCGATGCCGATGACCCACGCCTGCGCGGTGAGGTTGGGAGAGTCCCCGCCGAATACACCGGCCGGGATCCCGGCCACCGCCATCGCCGGCGGGCTCACGACGCCGGCCAACACGATGCGCATTGCCAGAGACCAGCCCCGGCGGGGTCCGCCGTCGGGGGCCGGTGACCCGACCAGCCGGACCACCAGATACGTCATCACGCCGAAGGAGACGGAGGCGAACAGCAGCATGCTGTTCATGGGCACGGATGCCAGGGCGGGATGGTTGACCTGCAGGTTGTCGTCGTTCCAGGCCCACCACTTCAGCTGCGGGCCGAGCTGGTCGAAGACCTCATAGAACACCTGACAGACGAACGCGACGGCGACCGATCCCGCCAGGGCGCCACGGTGCCGGAAGATGCCGAGAACGCGCACGACCTCGTACGCCAGCATGGTCAGTGCCGGATAGATGGCGATGATGTAGAGCGGCAGGCGGTCCCACATGAACTGCACCGTGAAGATGTTGTGGGCGAAGATGAAGCCGAAGCGATCGTCCAGGCCGAACCACTCGGGAAAGTACAACGGCGGCTCGGTGACGAACAAGTAGACCAGCGGCGCGAACCACAGCGCCAGACTGATCGGGTCGCCTCCCCGGAACCGGCGGATCGCGTGCACGAGCGCGAAGACCGCTCCGGCGATGATCAACAGCTCGAGGATCGGCATCGACCAGTGGGCCAGGTCGAAGGGGTTGTGCAACGAGACCACCGGACTGACGTCGTGGCAGTCGAAACCCAGCGTGCGGGTGACCTGTTCCGCCGATGGATCGCAGGTGGCGCTCATCGGGCTTCCACCTGCTGTCCCGCCAGTTCCGTCCAGTCCTTCCCGGGCGGGTCCTGCTGGGAGTCGAACCCGAACGGCAGGCTGAGCCGGCCCAGGGCCGACCGGACCTTGAACCGGATCAGCGCGACGATGACCCGGGGGCTGGTCATCATCTCCCTCAGTGACTCGTCCATGTTGAAGACGCGGGCGAAGTGCTCGTCGACCACGGGGTACTCCCGCGCGGCGCCGGTGATCAGGTTGAACATCGGCCAGGTCATGGCTGCCAGGATGCGGCGCTGCCAGTCCGGTGCGGTCTCGGTCCCGGTGGCGCACTCGTAGCCTCGATCGCGCGCCATCGCCATGCCCCACGGCACCTTGAGCTCCTTGCGCTGGGCGGCGAGGAATGTCCTGAAGAACGCGGCATCCAGCGCGGTCGTCGACGCCAGCGTGTCGCGAAGCAGCCGGGCCGAGAGGGCGGCCGAGCTCATGCCCTGGCCGTAGAAGGGGTTGAACGCGCAGATGGAGTCACCGACGTGCACCAGCCCGAGCGGCGGGTGCGGGAGCTGGTCGTACCGGCGCCACGCGTTCCCGGTCGAACGCGTCAGGTGGACCTCCGAGATCGGCTCGGACGCCGCCATCGCGTTCGCGAAGGCCGGTGCTCGCAACCTCTCGGCGGATGCCTGGAAGTCGTCGACGGTTCGCGGCATGTCCAGGCCCCACGACCCCATGCAGGCGATGCTGCGGTTCCCCTCCATCGGGAAGAAGTTGACGAGGTACTCGTGCTCGTCAGGATGCTCGTCGTTCTCCTGCGTCGGCATGTACACCAGGTGCTGCCACCACCACGCGTCGGCGCGCGACTCGGCGTCCGGGAGCTCGTACCACCGCGACACGTAGGTCACCTTGGCGTCGAGCGTCATCACCGGCGCCGCCGGCCAGCCCGCCTCGACGAGCCAGCTCGACACCGACGAACCGCGTCCGAGCGCGTCGACCACCAGATCGGCATCGACCCGTTCGTCACCGACCTGGACGCCGGTGACCCGCCCCCGAGGCATGCCACCACCGTCGGTATGCAGGCCGCTCACCGAGACGCCCTCGCGAACCTTCACGTTCGCCAGCTCGCGCACCTTGTCACGAAGGACTCGCTCGATCAGGATGCGGGATCCATAAACCATCGACAGCGCCCCCCGCTTGCGTGGCGCCCAGCCGGTTCCATCCAGGTAGGCGGTGTCCATCGACGCCACCAGGGGCATTCCACCGGCGGCCACGAGGTCCTCCTCGAAGCCGGGGAACAGGTCATTGGCGGCCCGGCGACCCGAGTTCAAGAAGAAGTGCGGGTGCTTGCTCTGGGGCACCCCGCGCCGGTGCTCGGCATCGGCCGGCAGCTCGTCGCGCTCGAGCACCAGCACTTCGTCGAAGTGCGGAGCCAGCGCGCCCGCCGCGCACAGTCCGGCGACGCTGCCGCCGAGAACCACCGCTGTCCTGCCCAAGCTCATGCGAGTCCCTTCAATCATACAAATCTGGTGTGAATGTATGAATGAACCTCCGGACTGTCAAGCGGCCCGTACGAGCACAACGCGCCTCTCCCGAAGGAGAAGCGCGCTGCTGTGCGGTGGAGCTAGGGGGACTCCGTCGCAGGCTCCTCCCCGAATCGCTCTGCCCGTCCGCCCGCGCTCGGCCCCCTCGGCGACATGGCGAACCCGCGCCGGCGCTCCTCAGAGGAGGGGGCCGAGCACGGGCGGTGGAGCTAGGGGGATTCGAACCCCCGACCTTCTCATTGCGAACGAGACGCGCTACCAACTGCGCCATAGCCCCGGGATCAACGCCGAGGATATCAGGCGGTGGACGCCGCTCTACTGGTTGGCGGCCCGGCGCTGAGCGTCGTCGGCGGTCCGCTCGCGACCCGGCAGCTCGACGTCCTCGCCCTCGACATGACCGGAGGTCCAGGCGCCCGGCTGGGCGAAGTCGATCGTGCGCACGGTGCGGCCGGCGCGCGGCTTCGTGACGTACGTCGGGATGGTGACGGGCAGCGGGTCCCAGACCAGCTCGCCGGTGGTGGCGACCGACGGAGCGGCGATGACGAGCTGCTCGTCGAGGGCGTCGACCTCCAGTGGCGTGGACTCCATGACATGGGGGCGGGCAGGATTCACGTCCTCGGCCTGGCCGGACACGATGACCGTGACCTCGTCGTCGGTCCTCTCCGCATCGGACGCCTTCACCGAATTGGCGGTCCGCTTCCTTGGCGAGGAGATGCCGCGCTCGTGACGCACCTGCACCCGGCAGGCGACCAGCCACACGAGCACGAGTCCGGCCGGGATCGCGACCGACCAGACCGGCACCAGCCGGAAACCGACCAGGCCACCGACGATGGCGGTGGCGACGAGCAGCGTGAGCAGGGTGCGGCGCCGCCGCCGGGCGGCCCGCCGCGCTGCTGCGCCAGTCATTCGGGGGCCGGTCGCCCGTGGGCGGGGTGGAGGCGTGGTGTCGGTATCGGACTCGGTCTCGGTCGCGGACGACGGCGCGGCGACGGCCGGTGTGGGCTCCGGCGTCTCGGCCTGCTCCGCGGTGGTGGCGGGTGGGGTGATCACCCGGCTGAGCGGGCTCAGGTCCTCCAGGGACGACGACGTGCTCGCCTCGTCGTAGCGACGGAGCACGAGGGGCACGAAGTACGCCGCCCAGATGGCGACGACGAACGCAACGATCAGCCCAGTGCCCACGTGCAAAACCGTAGGCCCCAGGATCGCCGATTCTCGGCACGTGCCGCCGTGTGTCGCCTGAAACCTTCTGTGGCTGGTGTGACTAGACCGGTGAACTATTCAGCCGACGAGGCGGATAGTCGCGTGACCAGACCGTCGCCGACCTGGCCGGTGAGCACCTGGAAGACGCGGTGGTCGCGCCAGTCGCCGGCGATGTGCAGGAACTCCGGTGCCGTGCCGATCTCGGTGAACCCGAGCTTTTCGACTACCCGCAGGCTTGCCGCGTTCTCCGGCCGGATGGCGATCTCGACGCGGTGCAGCTTCAACTCGGTGAAGAGGTGGTCGCACACCAGAGCGACCGCGGTCGTGGTGATGCCGCGGCCGGCATGGCTCTGCGCGACCCAGTAGCCGAGGCTCGCCCATCGCGCCGAGCCCCAGGAGATGCCGTTGACGGTGAGCTGGCCGACCATCTCCTCATCCCACGTGAGCGCGAACGGCATCGACCGGCCGGCACGCGCACGACGCCGCATCGCGCCGATCATGGCGCGGTACGACATCGACGGACGTCCGGCCTCTGGCGGAAGAGTCGCCTCCCACGGGCCGAGCCAGCCCGCGTTGTCGCGACGCAGGCGCTGCCACGTCGAGGCGTCGCGCCGACGCAACGGCCGGACGCCGACGTGTCCGTACCGGAGCGTGACCGGCCACCCTCTGGTCAGGAGCCGCCCCGTTCGTGATCGCCGCCGCGGAGCTGGTCGACCGCGTGCGGCAGGACGTCGGCGAGTACATCGATGGCGTCCTTCACTCCCCCGCGCGACCCGGGCAGGTTGACCACCACTGCGCGGCCGGACACGCCCGCCAGCCCGCGCGACAGCATCGCGGTGGGGACGCCCTTCGCGATTCCGTGCGCGCGGATCGCCTCGGCCACACCGGGCAGCTCGCGGTCGAGCAGCGGACGGACGGCCTCCGGCGTGCGATCGGTGGGGTTGATGCCGGTGCCGCCGGTGGTCAGGACGACGTCGGCGCCGTCGTCGAGCGCGTTCCGCACGGCCTCGCCGACCGGGTCACCGTCGGGAACGACCACTGGAGCGGGCGTTTCGAAGCCCCAGTCGGTGAGGGCATCGACGAGCAGCGGCCCGGTCGTGTCGTCGTAGACTCCCTCGGCCGCTCGGCCGGACGCCACGACGACGGCCCCTTTCACGCTGTCCCTTTTCCTGGGCTCCAGTCGCCGCTGCGTCCGCCCGACTTGGCGATCACCTCGACGTCGGTGATGCGGGCGTGCTTGTCGACGGCCTTGACCATGTCGATGACGGTGAGCGCGGCGACGGTGACGGACGTGAGGGCCTCCATCTCGACGCCTGTACGGTCAGTGGTCCGTACCGTGGCGGAGATCTCGACGGCATCATCCGCCACGTCGAGACTCAGGTCGACGCCACTGATGGCGAGTGGATGGCAGAGCGGGACCAGGTCGGGTGTGCGCTTGGCGGCCATGATCCCGGCGACGCGGGCGACGGCGAGCGCGTCACCCTTGGGCACGCCCTCGCCTCGCAACAGCTCGACGACCCGGCTCGAGACCTCGACGCGTCCGCGTGCCGTGGCCGATCGGGCGGTGACCTGCTTGTCGGAGACGTCGACCATGCGAGCGGCACCGGACTCGTCGAGGTGGCTGAGCTCGTCCCCCATCAGAACGGCCTGTCGAGCACCAGGGTGCGGACCGTGTCGCCGAGGTTGAGCGCCGTCTCGTCCTCCCCCACGACGATCAGCGCGTTGGACTTCGCGAGCGCGCCCAGCAGGTGCGAGCCGTGACCCTGCACCGGCGTGACCTTGGCGCCCCGGTGGGTGACCTCGAAGAAGCCGCGCACGTACTGGCGCAGGCCCGGCTTCGACTGCAGGTCGGACGCCAGCACGGCGTGCACCATCGGGCGCCGATACGGCGTGCGACCCATCAGGCGTCTGATGGCCGGGAGCACGAACACCTCGAACGACACATAGGCCGAGACCGGATTGCCCGGCAGCGTGATGATCGGCTTCTGCTCGTCGAAGACCCGCCCGAAGCCTTGCGGCTTGCCCGGCTGCATGGCCACCTTGTCGAACGAGACGGTGCCCAACGCGGACAGAGTCTCCTTGACGACGTCCTTCTCGCCCATGCTGACCCCGCCGCTGGTGACGACGAGGTCGGCGCGAACCAGCTGCTCGGCGAGCACCTTGCGGAAGGTCCGAGGCGTGTCGTCGACGGCGCCGACCCGGTAGGCGATCGCGCCGGCGGCGCGTACGGCGGCGGCCAACATGTAGCTGTTGCCGTCGTGGATGGAGTCGTAGTCGAGGTGGGTGCCCGGCTCGCGCAGCTCGCTGCCGGTGGAGATGATGACGACCCGCGGTCGCGGACGCGCCTTCACCCGTGGCGCGCCGAGGGCGGCGAGGAGCCCGATCTCCCGCGCCCCGAGCACCGTGCCGGCAGACAGCACGAGGTCGCCGGCCTGGACGTCGCTGCCCTGGGTGCGGACGTTGGCGCCGACCGGCGCGGCCTCATGGATGCTCACGCGCGCGTTGCCACGGTCGGTGCGCTCGAACGCGATGACCGTGTCGGCGCCCCGCGGGATGGGTGCCCCGGTCATGATCTTGACCGCGGTGCCGGCGCTGATGGCGAACGGCTTCGCCGAACCGGCCACGATCTCGCCGACCACCGGCAACGTCACCGGCGACTCGGGCGTCGCGCCGGTGACGTCCTCGGCGCGCAAGGCGTAGCCGTCCATGCCGGAGTTGGCGAACCGCGGCAGGTCGATCGGGGCGACGAAGTTCTCGTGCAGCGGCAGGCCGAGCGACTCCACGATCGGCTGGTCGTAGGCTTCCAGCGGACCGATGCCCCGCAGGATCCGCTCGAGATGGTCTTCGACCGTGATCAGGTCGTCGCTGATGCTCGCCGGACGGGTGCGAGGACGCGCGTGCGACGGCACCTCGGGATCGGCCGGTGCATCGCTGGAGTGGGCCTCGCGCTCTGGTTCGTCGGGTGGCGCCTGAGCGATGGTGGACGATCCGGTGTCCGATTCGGTGTCCTCGGACGGACGGTCCGAGTCGAGCGGCAGCATGCTCTGATCAGACCCGGAGTCCGGGGTTTCCGACGACATGCGGGTCAGCCTAACCGTGTGTCCGGGGGGATGCTGCGAGCTGTGCCTTCGTCGTCGAGTCGGACGTCACCGGTCACGACCACGCCTCGGCCGAACCTCCAGTCGCCTCGAACGGTGAGCGACGTCGCCTCGACGAGCGACGGTGGGTCGGGCACACGCGCGTCGAAGTCGCCGATCGTGGCGTAGAAGCGCCGGTCCAGATCGACGAGCGCCGGCTCCACCTGTGCACGGAGCCGGAAGTCGTCTCCGACGCCGTAGACGTCGGAGCGCAGCACGAGGAGGTCGTTGGTGGTCTTCACCGGGAGGAACCGCGAGCGGTCGACCTCGATCGCCGTCGCACCGTCGAACACCTCGACGGCTGCCCCCATCGCGGACTCGATCTGGACGACACGCGGCGACGACGGGTCGGTGGGGTCGACCGTCTTCTCGTTGCGGATGAGCGGAAGGCCGAGGATGCCGTCACGCTCGGCCAGCGTCTGCGCCAGCTGCTCGAGGTCGAACCAGAGATTGTTGGTGTGGAAGTAGCGGTGCCGGGTGAGGTCGGCGGCGGCCTCGGCGTCGTCGGGCGGAGTCTGCGCTGTCTCCCGCAGCACCAGCCGACCATCCTCACGGCGCACGACCAGGTGGCCGCCCTTGACGTCGGCCGGCGTGCGGCGGCAGACCTCCGCCGCGTAGGGGGCGCCGGAGGCAGCGAACCACTCCATCATCGCCGGGTCGGGAGCGGCGCCGAGGTTGTCGGCGTTGGAGACGGTGGCGTACCTGAAGCCCGCATCGAGCAGCGCGGCGAGCACTCCCGACGTCTCCAGAGCCGTGTAGAGGTCGCCATGGCCTGGCGGGCACCACTCGAGGGATGGGTCGTCCGGCCAGTCGACCGGGTTCAGGTCGTCGGCACGCAGCTTGGGTTCGCGGTTCTGCAGGAAGTCGAGGGGCAGTCCGTCCACCGCGAGGTCGTCGTACCGCGAGAGTGCGGCCAGAGTGTCGTCGTGGGTGCGGAAGCTGTTCATGAACAGCAGTGGCAGCCCGACATCGTGGGTGCGACGGATGTGCTGCACCTGCCCGACGATGATGTCGAGGAACGACAGGTCGGCCCGCACCGGCAGCAGCGACTTGGCGCGGTCCATGCCCATCGAGGTGCCGAGCCCACCGTTGAGCTTGATGACGGCCGTGGACGCGACCGCCTCCGTGTTGAGGTCGTCGAGCGCGAGGTCCGCCGCCCGCACCAGGTCGGTCAGCGGATCCACCTCCGCCTCGGCGATCATCCCGGTCGCTCCGCCCTCGAGCTGGGCGTAGAAGGAGGTGAACACGTCGATGGCCCGCTGGGGAACCCCGGCGTCGGTCATCTTCTGCTGCGCCCGGGCCAATCCACTCACCGGCACAGGTTATCGTCGGCGCGTGAGCAAGGACGCGCTGCGGCGCCAGGTCCTGCAGAGCCGCCAGCAGCGTGGAGCCGAGCAGCGACTCATGGTGGCCGACGCGATCGCCGCGCACCTGCTCGCCGCACCGTTCACGCAGGTCGACCGCGTCGCCTGCCACCTCTCCATGGGCACCGAGCCGGGCACCGGACCACTGATCACCGGCCTGCTGAAGCGCGGCGTCGACGTCCTCGTCCCCGTCACACGCTCTGAGGACCACCAGCTGGAGTGGGTGGTCTTCGACCCGGCCGCCCCGCTCCGTCTCTCATCCATCGGCATTCCAGAGCCGGACGGTCCGAGGCTCGGGCCGGAGGCGCTCGCGGACGCGGGCCTGGTCATCGTGCCGGCGATGGCCGTCGATCACGCCGGACACCGGCTCGGGCGAGGCGCCGGCTACTACGACCGCGCGCTGGCGTCCGTGACGGCGCCGATCTGCGCCGTCGTCCACGCGAACGAGCTGGTGGAAACGGTGCCCCACGACGACCACGACGTCCCGGTGCAGATGGCCGTCACCGAGACCGGGATCTTTCGCGTCCCGCCTGCGTAGCAGCACGGAGCGGCAATCCGGTGCTGCTGCTGACGACGCGACCCGGCGTCGACTCCTAGCGTCGTGGATGACCCAAGGAGTCATCATGACCAGACATCGCCTCACCCTTGCGCTCGCACTCGTCTCGGCACCGGCCGTGGCTGTCGTCGCCCGGCTGCTGCTCACGCCATGGATCCAGACGAACAACGTGACGGACTGGGACCGCATCATGACGGCGATCGCTGAGAACCAGTCCGCACACGAGCTGGGGGTCGTGCTGACCTACCTGAGCGGCTTGCTGTATGCGGTCGCCGCCATCGCCGTCGGACGGTTGGCGCGAGGCGGGTCGAGGCGCATGGCCGGTACAGGGCGGGTGCTCGCCGTAGTCGGCGGGTTCGGGCTCGTGGACTTCGCCGAGGTGTCGGCTGTCGCCTCCACGGCGGCCCAGGCCGACGACCGCGGTGCCATGGTGGCCTTGTTCGACACCGCTTCGACGGCGCCGCTCGGCTTCATCGGATACCTGCTGTTGATCATCGGCGCGATCGGCTGGCTGCTGCTGGGAGCCGCGATCTTCCGCTCCCGGATGGCACCGCGTACGGCTGCGGTCATCGTAGGCGTTGGAGGCGCCGGCGTCATGCTGACCGCGCCCGGGCCGTTGGTCTCGTTCATCGCCGGATCGGCCGTGGTGTCCCTCGTCGGACTCGGCTGGCTGGCCGCTACACCGTCGGGTCACGGTTCGTCGACGGATCGTCAGCCCGGACGTGACGCGAAGCTCGGCTTGATCCAGTAGGTGATGGGGACGATCTCGACGTCGCGGCCCGGCCGCGGAGCGTGGATCATCTTGCCGCCGCCGAGGTACATCGCGACGTGGTAGATCGAGCCGGGGCTCTTGCCCCAGTAGACGAGGTCTCCGCGCTGGATGCTGCCCAGGGACACCTTCTGTGTCCGTGAGTACTGCGCGCTCGCGGAGTGCGGCAGGCTGACGCCGGCCGAGCCCCACGCCTTCATGACCAGACCGGAGCAGTCCCACGATCCCGGCCCGGCACCGCCCCACTTGTACGGCTCGCCGAGCTGCGCCTGGGCGTAGGCGATGGCCCGGTCGGCCTTGCCACCCGACGCCGGCGGCGGGTCGGCCGGCTTGGGCGTGGGCTTGGGCTTGGGAGCAACGGTCGGATTCGGCTTGGGCTCGGTCGGTTTCGGGATGCTCGGTGCCGGTTCGGTGGGCTCCGGGCTCGTGATCGGGTCCGTCGCCGGGCCTCCAACCGGTGTGGACGGTCCGCCCTGGTCGATCCGCTCGTCGATCTTGTCCTGGTTCCTCGCCGCCGCCTGCACGGTGACGCCCTGCGCTGACGCGAGCTGCTCGATCAGGGCATCGCGCTCGCGGCTCGTCGACTCGACGGCAGACTCGGCCGTGGCGATCGCTCGATCGATGCCGGCCGCCGCCACCTTCCGCTCCTTCACCGCCGAGCGGAGCCCTTCCTGAGCGGCATCGGCACGATCGACGGCGGCATCGCGGACGACTTGTCGGGCGGTGAGTGCATCGATGCGGGCATTCATGGCCTCGTTGGTGCTGGTGTAGGCGCCGGCCCGCTCGAGCAGCTGCTGAGGGCCGTCGCTCTCGAACAAGGCGCTCAGGCGTGCAGTCCCGGTGCCCGACTGCAGCTGCTCGACCGTCAACGCCGCGACGACCTCGCGCTGGTCGGCCAGCTGGGCCTCGGCGCGCTCGACGGCTGCCCGCTGCCGCTCGAGCTCCGCCTCGGCCTCGGCGAGCTCGAACGTTGCGCCGTTGAGCCGCTCGGCCGCCGCGGCGGAGCGGGCGAGGAGGTCGTTGAGGTGCATGCGTGACTGGACGAGCCGCACCTGCAGCTCACCGACCGATGGGTCGTCCGCCTGCGCCAGCGGCGCGCTCGCCACCGTGAGCAGCATGCACACGGCGAGCCCGCGGATCGCGACGGGGAAGAGACGCATCCTGACAACGTAATGTCGATTCGCCCCACGGGGAACAGAAATCCCACAAAAAACATGCGTCACAGGCGTGTCGTTCCTTGACCGACGGGGATTCCTGTCGATAATTCGCCGCTACTGCGTCGTGGGGCGCATCGTCAACGTGTCCTCGGTGGACGTCGAGACGGCCTGGTGGCCGAACGCCCACGGCAGCGTTCGGCCGTCGATCCACAACGGCAGCTGATCGACGTAGTGCTCGTGGTACGCGTGGCCTGAGCTGCCCGACATCTGGATCCATCGGGAGCGGTCGAAGTGAGCCAGGTCGACCACCATGCGCATGGTCGGCACGGCGGTGACCTCGTAGCCCTCGGCAGCATCCCACGCCGATGCGTCGACCAGTCCGCTGCCGCCACCGACCCGCACCGGCCCGCGGTTGAACAGGCGATCGACCAGCCCGACCCCGGACTCACCGAGCGTCGGGTTGACGAGGGTCAGTCGGTGCAGATTTCCCCAGGCCCAGCCGGAGGTGTCACGCGACATGATGCTCGTCAGCTCGTCGCGGGCGCGGATCATCGACTCCTCGAGGATGTCATCGCGCCGCTCGACCACGGTGGGCGTCGCCAGGTTGTCCCACCAGCGACTCTTCGGCTGGTCGAGGATGGTCCGCACGACGTTGAACCACCGCTCCCCACCGTCGGGCCACTGCTCGCGGGGCAGCTCGTCGTGGAAGGTCAGCTCGAGCACGTTGCGCCACACGGCGCTGAAGTAGGCGGCAGCGGCGGAGTCGGCGGACTGCCGGTAGTCCCATCCCTCGAGCGTCTCCTGCCCTTGGCTGGCGAACGCGCCGTCCAGCTCGATGTCGAGCAGGTGGGGCACCAGCTGCTCCGCGTTCGGGTTGTACGAGTCGGTCTGGAACCGGGTCATGTCACGCACCGACAGGCGATCCTTCGACGTGATGAGGTCGCGGATCCGCTCGGAGCGGTATCCGACCGCGGAGTCGGCACCGAGCAGGTACCGGTAGCGGTCGCCGGCGACCCGGTTGTTCGCGGTGACGACGAAGCCCTCCGTGGGGTTCAGCTCGCGCGGCAGGGCCTTGAACGGCACGTACCCCTTCCACTCGTGCTTGCCGTCCCAGCCCGGCACCGGCCAGCGGCCGTCGCCGCGGCTGCGGATCGGGATGGCGCCGGGCGCCTGGTATCCGATGTTGCCCTCGACGTCGGCGTACACGAGGTTCTGCGAGGGGACGGTGAATCGCTTGGCCGCGGCCCGGAACTCCGTCCAGTTCTGGGCCCGGTTGAGCGCGAAGACGGCCGAGATCGTCGGCCTGGGCGTCAGCGCCGTCCATCGCAGCGCGACCTCGTGCTCCGGGCCGCCCACGGCTCCGATCTCGTCGTCGAGGTCGGAGAGGATCGGGCCGTGTCGCGTCGACCGGACGGTGATCGTGCGCGACTCGCCTCCGGCGACCTCGATCGTCTCGCGCCGGGTCTCCAGCGGGACCTTCTTGCCCTTGTACTCGTAGGTGTCGCCATCGACCCGCTCGAGATAGAGGTCGGTGACGTCGGCGTACATCGTGCTCACCCCCCACGCGATGCGACGGTTGTGCCCCACCACCACGCCAGGCATGCCGGAGAAGGAGAAGCCCGACACGTCGTACGGGCAGTCGTCGGAGAGCGCGCGGCAGTGCAGGCCCACCTGATACCAGACGCCGGGCATCGTCGGTGCGAGGTGCGGGTCGTTGGCGAGGATCGGCTTGCCGGTGGTCGAGTGCTCGCCGTCCACCACCCAGGAGTTGGAGCCGATGCCCTCATCCGTGCCGAGCAGGGCGGGCAGCTTCCGGGCCGCGTCGCGAGCCCTCGTCAGCGACGCATCGACGACATGGTCGGGCCTCGCCGGTTTCGGGGCGTTCCTGGTGGCGGCGTTGACCCGGCGATTCGTGACGATCGGCTCGTGGCTCCGGGGCGGGTCTGGATAAAGCTCCTCGACCTGGTCGACCGTCATCTGCCGCGAGGCCATCGTCCGATCGATCTCATCGACCATGTTGCTGCGCAGATCCCAGGCCATCGCTTTCACCCAAGCGACCGAGTCGACGGGCGTCCACGGCTCGGGCCGGTAGTCCGGGCGGGTCAGCGAGAGCACGGAGTACTCCAGAGAGAGGTCCGAGCCGGACTTGCCGTCGATGTAGGCGTTGACGCCCCGCGTGTACGCCTCCAGGTTCGACCGGGCCCCAGAACCCAGCTGATTCCATTCCTGCTCGGCCACGCGGCGCCAACCCAGGGTGCGCACGAAGCCGTCCGTCTCCAGGCCGTCCTCGCCGATGAGCTCGGACAACCGCCCGGCCGTCACGTGACGGCGGTAGTCCATCTCGTAGAAGCGGTCCTGAGCCTGCACGTAACCCTGCGCGAAGAACAGGTCAGCCGCGTCGTCGGCGAAGATCTGCGGAATGCCGTGGCCGTCGCGCTTGATCTCGACCGTGCCATGCAGCCCGTTGAGGCGAACCTCTCCGGTGGTGTCGGGGAACGACTTGCGGATCGTGGTGAGTGCGGCGAACGAGAGCCCCACCAGAAGCGCGACGAGCAGAGCTGCCAAGACGACCACGACGCGACGCACCCTGCCCATTGTGCATGGCGACGACGGGGTCTACGACCGGCCGGCCTCGCGGATCTCGCCGACCAGCTCCTCCAGCACGTCCTCGAGCATGATGACCCCGAGCACGGTGCCGTCGCCGTCGGCCACCCGGGCCATGTGGGAACCCCGCGCCTGCATGGTGCGCAGCGCTTCGTACAGGCTCGAGCCGGTGGCCACGGTGGCCAGCGGTCGCACCCACTTGCCGGCGATGGGCACGCTGCGAGCCTCGTCGTCGGTCTCGAGGACGTCCTTGATGTGCAGGTAGCCGGTGATCTCGCCCGACGCATCGGAGACCGGGAACCGCGAGAAGCCGGTGACCGCACACGCCCGTTCGACCTCCACCGGGGTGGCGCTCGGCTCGATGGTGACCAGGCCTCGAAGCGGAAGGAGTACCTGCTCGACCTTGCCCTCGTGGAACTCCAGGGCACCGGAGACGAGGTCGTACTCGTCCTCGTCGAGCAGTCCCTCGCGACGCGACTCCTTCACCAGCCCGGCGACCTCATCGTGCGAGAACGCCGAAGCAACCTCGTCCTTGGGCTCGATGCGAACCAGCCGCACCGCCACGTTGGCGATGCCGTTCAGCAGGACGACGAACGGGCGAAGCACCGCGATGACGGCGAGCATGAACGGTCCCAGGTACAGCGCGGCCCGGTCGGGACCGACGAGTGCGAGGTTCTTCGGCACCATCTCGCCGAGCACCACGTGTGCGAAGACCACGATCGACATGGCGACGACGAACGACACCGTGTGGACCAGCTCCGATGGCATCGACACCGCGTCGAACACCGGCTCCAGGAGGTGGGCGACTGCCGGCTCCCCGACCGCGCCCAGGCCGAGCGAGCAGATGGTGATGCCCAGCTGCGCTGCAGCCATCGCCTGACCGACGTTCTCGATGGCACGCAGCGCCAGGCGAGCGGTGCCCGAACCGGCTTGCGCCGCAGGCTCGAGCTGGGTGCGACGCGCGGAGACGAGGGCGAACTCCGTGGCGACGAAAAGAGCGTTCAGACCCAGGAGGACGAGCGCAATCACGAGGCCGAGCCAGGTGCTCATGACTCCTCCTCCTCCGCTCAGGCGGGTCGTCGACCGTCATGACCACACGGTCGATGCGTCGGCCATCCATGTGCTCGACGGCGAGGTGCACGACGAGCGGCAGCGCACCGTTCTCGTCGGTTTCTCCGGTCCGGTCGAGTCGGAGGGTGACGGAGTCGCCACGCGTCGCGAGCCGGCCGAGATCGGCGTTGATCAGGCCGGCGATGGTCTCGTAGTCCTCACTTTCCGGCAGCACGATGCCGGTCTGCTCCGCGACCTCGTCGGGCCGGAGCAGACCGGACAGCGACCACGCACCGTCGCCGCGGTGCCGGCTGAGTGTCGACAGCTTGTCGTGCTCGTCGGCGATGTCGCCCACGATCTCCTCGACCAGATCCTCCAGCGTGACCACACCATCGGTGCCGCCGTACTCGTCGACGACCACCGCCATCTGCATGCCCTGGTCACGCAACAGCGTGAGAAGGGGGTCGAGCTCGATGCTGTCGGGGACGGTGGTGGCGGGGTCGGTGATCTCGGTCAGCCGGACCGAGCGCCGGCGCTCAGGCTCGACACCCACGGCCTGCTTGACATGCACGATGCCGAGCACGTCGTCCGGGGTCCGGCCGATGACGGGGAACCGCGAGTGGCCGGTCTCGCGAGCCGCCTCGATGACGTCCTGCGCGGTGTCCCGACCCTCCAGGAATCGCACGTGCACCCGAGGCGTCCGCACGTCCGCAGCGGTGCGATCACCGAAGGCGATGCTGCGCGCGACGAGCTCGGCCGTCTCGTCGTCGATGGCGCCCTTCTGGGCCGACCGCAGCACGAGCGACCGGAGCTCGATCGGCGAGCGGGCCGAGCGCAGCTCTTCCTGCGGCTCGACGCCGACCCAGCGCAGAATGGCGTTGGCTGTTCCGTTGAGCGCGCGAATGGGCCACGCCATCGCCCGCGTGAACCATCGCTGGGGCAGCTGAGTGATCGACGCCGTGGCCTGCGGGAGCGCGAGAGCGATGTTCTTGGGGATGAGCTCTCCGACGAGCATGGTCACGACGGTGCTGACGACCAGGGCGACGGCGTACGCCGCGGCCCTGGATCCTCCTTCACCGAGCCCCAGATCCTCAAATGGCCCGTGCAGCAGGGTGCCCAAGGCAGGCTCCGCCAAGAATCCGATGGCCAGGTTGGTGATCGTGATCCCGAGCTGGGCACCGCTGAGCTGGGTGGAGAGCGAGCGCAGGGCCTTCAGGGTGCCGGCGGCGCCCTGGTCACCGGCCTCCGCGTCACGCTCCACCGTGGCTCGGTCGACGGTGACGAACGAGAACTCGGCCGCCACGAAGACGCCGCAGGCGAGCATCAGGAAGAAGGAGAGCGCGAGCAGCAACCACTCGGTCATGAGACTGGTCCGGCAGGGACGGGATCGGCCACGATGACCGCAACTGTACCCTTGGGGGCGGCTTACGGAACGAGCGGAGAACGTCGTGCCCACGTACCAGTACCAGTGCACCCAATGCGGTGCAGCACTCGAGGTCATCCAGTCGTTCTCCGACGACGCCCTGACCGAGTGCCCGGAGTGCGCCGGACGCCTCCGCAAGGTCTTCAACGCGGTCGGCATCGTCTTCAAGGGCTCCGGTTTCTACCGCAACGACAGCCGATCCTCGTCGACGTCCTCGGACGCCCCGAAGAGCGAGCCGTCGACCAACGGCACGAAGAAGGCCGAGCCCGCGAAGACGGACTCCTCCGCGAGCGGCCCGACCACGACCAGCACACCGGCCCCGACAGGCGGATGACCCGCGCCACCGTCGACGACGTCCACGAGATCGCTCGTGGCATGCCGGGAGCTGCGGTCACGGCGGAGGGGCGGGTCTACCAGGTCAGCGGTCGGAGCTTCGTGTTCTTCCGCACACCGCGACCCGACGCGGTCGACCCCGACACCGGCGAGCGCTACGACGACGTGATCGTCTTCTGGGTCGCGTCGGAGGAGGAGAAGCAGGCGCTCGTGCTCGATGAGTCGACGCCGTTCTTCACGACTCCGCACTTCGCCGGGCATCCCTCCGTGCTGCTGCGGGGCAGCCGGATCGGCGAGCTCGACCGCGACGAGCTGGCCGAGACCATCTACGACGCGTGGCTGGCACGAGCCGGCAAACGGGCCGCCGCGGCCTGGCTGGCGGAGCATCAGCTCTCCTGACTGTGGATCGAGCGGGGCGGGCATCCGTCCTCCCGTCCTAGCCTCCGGGCGTGGAGAGAATCTCGCGCCTGCTGCTGCGCCACCGCCGTCCGCTCGCCGCCCTGTTCGCCGGTCTCGCCGTGCTGCTCGCCCTCGGTGCTGTCCGGTCCGAGCCGCCGGGCCGCCGGGTGGTCGTCGCCGCCCATGACCTCGACAGCGGCACCGTGCTCGCGGCCGACGACGTCCGGCGTGTCCAGCTGCCCGAGCCGGCGGTGCCGGCCGAGAGCACCGATCGGGTCGACCACGTGGTCGGACGCACCATCGCCGGGCCCATGCGCCGGGGCGAGGTCGTCACGGATCGCCGCGTCGTCCGCGCCGACCGCATGAGCGGCTTCCCCGACGGCACGGTGCTGGCCACCATCCGTCTCGCTGATGCCGACGCGCTGTCGAGCCTGGGAGTCGGCGACCGGGTCGACGTGGTGGCCGTCGACCCGGAGGGCGGATCCGAGACCGCCGTGGTCGCGCGAGCCGCCGAGATCGTCACCCTGCCACGTCCCGACGGCTCGTCCGGAGGCGTGTCGGTCGGCGTGGCGACCACCGAGGAGGCCGCGCTCCGACTGGCCGAGCGGGCACTCGACGCGCGGCTGAGCGTGCTGACCTCGCGGTCGTAGCCGCCCTGCCATCATGATCGGGTCACAGCGTCGTCTTGCCTGGGGGCACCATGATCAAGGGTTTCAAGGACTTTCTGATGCGGGGAAACGTCGTCGACCTCGCCGTCGGCATCGCCATCGGCGTCGCGTTCACGACGCTGGTCGGAGCCTTCGGCACCTACTTCGTCAACCCGATCGTCGCCGTCGCGGGCGGCGACAGTTCACGGGGCTTCGGCTTCGAGATCACCAATGAAGCGACGTTCGTCAACATCGGCGCTCTCATCAACGCGGTGATCGTCTTCGTCGTGACGATGGCCGTCATCTACGTCGCCATCGTGGTGCCGGTGCAGAAGCTGCAAGGGTTGCGCCGGGGTGCCGCCGACGAGCCCGAGGCAGCGCCGGAGGACATCGCGCTGCTGCGGGAGATCCGTGACGAGCTGAAGCGTCGACCGCTCTGAGACGACTACCCGCCGTGGTGGGGCGGAACATCGCGATGCAGCTCGTCGTCGCGCGAGTCGCCGTCCGTCTCGCTCCAGCCCTCGTCGGTCTCGTCGCCCGTCGTGTCGGGCAGGAGGTCCCCGAGCATCCGTTCGGCGCGCCGGCGGCGCTTTCGCTCGGCCCCATCCGGACCGGGACGGTCGTCAGACGACATCGTCGAACCAGTCCGGGGTCAGCTTGGGATACTGCGGATGCCAGCCCGTGCGGTCGCAGAATCGCTGCGAGCTGACGCGCTGCGATCGCGAGACCATCTCGATGCGCTGACCCCCGAGCCGCATCATCGCGCGAGAGAAGAACCGGCCATCCTCGCGCCCCATCGCGAGCGCGAACGTGTCGGCCATGTCGCCGCGCTTCACCGGTTCGGCACCGACGTTGTAGGCGCCCGCGGGCGCCGTGAGAGCCGCGGCGGCGGCCGTGCCGACGTCGTCGGCGTGCACCACGTGCGTCCACGAGTCGGGCTCGCCGATGCCGGTCGGGCGACCGGCCCGCGCCCGGCGGAGCAGCCACGCGGTGTTGGGGTCCTGACCGGCGATCTGGCCGAACCGGAGGGAGACGCCGACGCCACCCGCGCGGGTGAAGTCGTCGACCTCGCCCTCGGCGACGACGACGTGCTCGGACGCGCGGGTGAGCTCGATGGCGCTGTGCTCGTCGATCCAGTCGTCCCCATGGTCTGCGTAGACGAAGCTGAGGCTCTGCTGCACGAGCCGGCCGATCCCGGCTTCCCGAGCGGCGGCGGCGACGATGCCGACCCCGTGACTCCGGATGCGGTCGTTGGCACGCCAGGCGCCGGGAACCAAGATGGTGAACCCGACGGGCGCGTGTGTGGCGAAGTTGATGACGGCGTCGCAGCCGCGCATCGCCCTCACCAGCGCGCCGGCGTCGAAGAGGTCGGCCATAACCGGTTCGGCTCCACAGCCAGCGACCACGGCGGCCGCTTTGGGGGACCGGGCCAGTCCGAGCACCGTGTGGCCGGCGTCGTGGAGAGCCGGGATCGTCGAACGACCCATGACTCCGCTGGCCCCGATCAGGAGAACCTTCACGTATCACTCCGATGTGATCTGGATCCGGGCGACGAGGTGTGGCCCCCCGGACGTCTCGACAGGGTAGCAACGTCGACTCCCGATCGCGCATGCCACGTGCCGATCATGCCGAGCGTCTTGGGCGAGCCGAATTCCCTCATACGCCACTGGGCAGAGGGGCAATCCTGAGATGATGTCCGGACTCGGCACCGTCGCCCGAAGGACCCTCATGCGCGCACGTCTCGCTGTCGCCACACTGTCCCTCGCGCTGCTGTCCGCGTGCGGTGGCGACCAGCCGACGGTCAAGGCGCCGAAACCCGCGCCGCCGCCCTCGAGCATCGACGCTCCGAGCCCGACGCCGACCGAGTCCGAGTCACCGCTGGACTTCCCGTCGGTGGCCACGGGCATCGACAAGGTGCTCGTGGTGGTGGTGGAGAACAAGTCGTACAGCCAGATAAAGGCCCGGGCTCCGCGCATCTGGGCTCTCGCCGAGGAGTACGGATATGCGACGGACTTCCGGGCGATCGTGCATCCATCGCTGCCCAACTACATCGTGATGGCGTCGGGGAGCACGCTGGGCGTGAGGAGGAACGACTTCCCCCGGTCGATCCGGCTGCGGCAGCCCTCGGTGTTCGGCAACACGGTCAAGGCGGGCGGAACAGCGAAGATCTGGGCCGACAGCATGGGCTCGCGGAACTGCCGGCCGAACAACTACGGCAAGTACGTCCCGCGCCACGTTCCCTGGACCTACTACGTCAACGAGCGCGACCTGTGCGAGAAGTTCGTCGTCGACGCCGGCGAGTTCGCCGGTGACGTCGCCGCGGGTGACCTCGCGACCGTCGGGATGCTCATCCCGGACAACTGCCACAACTCCCACGACTGCTCCATCCCGACCGCCGACGACTGGATCGCCGACCGGGTCGAGGTGGCCATGTCCGGGCCGGACTGGAAGACCGGCCGGCTGCTGATCATCGTCACCGCCGACGAGGACGACCACAACGAGGGCAACAGGATCCTCACGGCCGTCATCCATCCCAGCCAGAAGAGCAACGTGGTCACCCGGCCGCTCACGCTGTACTCGTTGCACCGTCTGCTCGCCGACATCGGCAAGACCGAGCCGATGAACAAGGGCAGGAACGCGCCCGACATGGCCAAAGCGTTCGGTCTCCCCATCGCCTGACGACAGGGGCGCTCTACGATCGAGACGTGGACGAGGGCCAAGCGATGAGCACACACGCCCCGCCGAAGGTCACCGGGAGCGCCGCCCACCCAGCGCGGAAGCCGGTGAGCGAGGCCAAGCAAGCCCAGGACTACGCCTGGGCCAAGTGCGGTGATGCGCTACCCGAGCTGGTGCTCGCCGAGATCAACCGCGAAGCCGCCGCGATCACCGAGGATCCGGCGGCAGCGGAGTACCACGCCACGCTCGTCGTCACCTACACCGAGATCCTCGCGAAGCGGGCCAAGGCCGTGGCCGAGATCGCCGAGCGCGAGGCCGTCCTGAATGGCTCGACGGACGGGAGCCACCGGTAACATCACCGCTGGTGCGCCCCCGTAGCTCAGGGGATAGAGCATCGGTTTCCTAAACCGAGTGCCGCAGGTTCGAATCCTGCCGGGGGCACCACTCGAAGGCGCAGGTCAGACGCCTTCTGCGCATACCTGGCAAGCACCGTCATGACCTCACAGGTCATCGACACCAGGCACCGCCAGGGTCAGGCTGGACGTCGGTGGTTCGACCGAGGAGACCGACATGACGCAGTCCTTCCCGTCCGCGGGCCATCGCGTGACGATTCAGCCGGAGACGTTCACCCTCACCCGTGCAGAACGAACACGCTTCTCCATCACCCTGGTGCGCGCACCTTCCCCCGGACGCGCGACGGTGCTGGTCGTGCCCGCCATGGGAATGCCGGCCGGGTACTACGACAAGCTGATCTCGGACCTGGCCGCCAGCGGGCTGGGAGCGAGCGTCATGGAGCTGCGCGGCCACGAGACCTCGGGTGGACGGTTGCCGGGGTGGCGATACAACTTCGGGTATGCGGACCTCGTCGACGACGTCGCGGCTGCTGTCGACCATCTGGGCCGGATATCGCCGGATTCGCCCATCTGTCTCCTGGGCCACAGCCTGGGTGCGCACGTCTCCAGCGTCTACGCGGCGCACCACGCCGAGAGGGTGTCCGGCCTGATCATGGTGGCGGCGGGATCCATCCACTGGCGACTGTGGTCCGTCAAGCACCTGATCCTGACTCAGGGAGTCGCGCTGCTGGCGCATCTGATCGGCCACCACCCAGGGACACGCCTCGGCTTCGGCGGGCGTGAGGCGCGCGGGGTGATGGCTGACTGGGCCCGGTTCGCGCGCACCGGGAGCCTGCGCTTCGGCAGGCCGAGGACCGATCACCAGCAAGCGCTGCGCCGGCTCGCTCTTCCGGCGCTCGTCGTGTCCATCGAAGGCGATTCCCTGGCACCGGCTCGCGCGGTCGACGGGCTGGTGGCGACGATGCCGTCACTCACGCTGACGCGTGTGCACGCCGATCCGAGCGCACGCGGCCTTTCCGGGACGGACCACTTCCGGTGGGTGCGTACTCCGGACCTGGTCGTCCCCACCATCCGGTCCTGGCTGGACGGGCAGGCGCCCGTCAGCGGGTCGTGAAGAATCCGACCGTGATGGTCTGGTTGCCGCTCTGCTCGAGGGCGAGCACCTCGAGCTCATAGACAGTGTCCGGCTGGAGGAACTCCTCCGGAACCGTCAGCTCGGTCATGTCGGGTGGGACGTGCACGTCGTACTCCGGCCGGGAGAGGCCGTGCGGGTCGTCATGCTCTTCCTTCGTGACGATGACCTCGTAGCCCGTGATGGTGACCGGCTCGTCGTCGATCGTCGTCTCGACCGGCTTCCATCTCACGGTGACCCCACGCGGCCGGAGCAGGTTCGACTCAGCCTCCTCCTCGGGCACGACCTTCGGCGAGACGATCGTCGGCTGGGCGGGAATCGCGTGTGAGAACTCCGCTGATCCCACCCGCCTCTCGCCTCGGTAGTCGAAGCCGCTGATGCGGTACTCACCCTCGGGAAAATCCCTCTTGAGGTCGGCGATGGAGTACTCGTCGTTCGGGGGTTCACGGGACTCGAAGAAGAACTGGTTGATGCCCAGGCCGTCGAGCTTCCCGGTCGGGTTGACGAACATGACCTCGGTGCCGTCCGGTGTGACGATGCAGCCCTCGGACAGGCCCTCCTGGTCGAACATGCCGTGGAACCCGGTGTCCCGGTCGGTGGCGTTGTGCTCGATGTAGAGCCGCGCCTCGCCCTCGAAGCTCTTCCCCTCGTCGAAGCACGCGTCGCTGGACGACTCCGATCCGCAGGCGCCCACTGTCAGCGCGACCAGCCCCGCCACCACCATGCGTGCCGTGTGCATGATCGACCACCTTCCCCCACACATCCCGTCGGCTCATCGTCAGCATCCTCCGGCCGCACTGAAGCGCCACTGAACGCCACGATGCGGGTGTCGGTTGGCGAGCGAGTTACGGCGAGATGGTGACGGAGACCTTGCCGCGTACGCGGCCGGCCTCCAGGTGACGCATGGCGTCGGCCACCTGATCGAGTGGGTAGGTCCGATCGATGCTCGGCGTCACCCGGCCGGCCTCGATGAGTGGCGTGAGCCGTTCGAGGAACCGGCCGTCCTCGATCGACACCAGCATCGCCAGACGCTGGCGCACGAACGGTGATACCAGCGGTGCCCGCAGGCTCCGGCCGAACCCGCCGGTGACGACTCCGCCTTGCTCACCGCCGACGATGACAGCCGTCCCGGTGGACGTGAGGGCGCGACGCAGTCGGGAGAGCGTGGGGTTGCCGCCGATGTCGAGGATCAGGTCGAACCGCTGAGCTCCGTCGGCGAAGTCGTCGCGGGTGTGGTCGATCACGTGATCGGCGCCGAGGGCCCGAACGAGATCGAGCTTCGCGGTGCTGCCGGTCCCGGTGACTTCCGTGCCGAAGGCCTTGGCGAGCTGCACCGCGAAGGTGCCGACTCCCCCGGACGCACCGAGCACGAGCACCTTCTGGCCGGTCTGGATCCGGCCGGCATCGAGCGCTTGAAGGGCAGTGCTCGCCGACACGGGAACGACGGCCGCCTGCTCGAAGGACAGGTTCGCCGGCTTGATGGCGAGCTTCTTCTCTGGCGCCGCTGCGTACTCGGCGAACGACCCGCGGGCGATGCCGTACACCTCGTCACCCACGGAGAACCGGGTGACCGCCGAACCGATGGCGACGACCGTGCCGGCCACGTCCAGGCCCGGCACCCGGTTCTTCGGCCGGCGGAACCCGAAGCCCATGACGCGAATGAGATAGGGCTTGCCGGCCATCAGGTGCCACGTCCCGCGATCGAGACCCGCGGCGTGCACCCGCACGAGCACCTCGTCGTCGGCGATCTCGGGTCGGTGGGTCCGCTCGTGACGGAAGACGTCGGCGGTGCCGTACGAGTCCTGGACGATGGCCTGCATCATTCCGCCCGCCGCCGTTGATGGGTCTGCCTCGATCGAGGTGATGGTCTTCTTCATGGTCGATCCGTTCGTGTCGGGTGAGTCGCCGTACTAAGTACGGTTACGCTACCGTACAAAGTACGAAATGCCAAATGGCCCGAAGGAACCACGGAGGACTACAGATGGCCTCACCAGACAGCAGCGGCCGCGCCCCGCTCAGCCGGGAACGAGTGCTGCGCGGCGCCGTCGCGGTGGCCGACGCGGGCGGGATCGCGGCCCTGACGATCCGCTCGTTGGCCACCGAGCTCGGCGTGAAGCCGATGTCGGTCTACCACCACGTCGCGAACAAGGAGGAGATCCTCGACGGCATCGTCGACATCGTCTTCAGCGAGATCGAGCTCCCCGAGCCGGGGGGCGACTGGCGCGAGGAGATGCGACGGCGTGCCGGCTCAGCCCGCGAAGCACTGCGCCGCCACCCGTGGGCGATCGGCCTCCTCGAGTCGCGCACCAACCCCGGACCGGCCACGCTGCATCACCACGACGCGGTCATCGGGGCCCTGCGGGCAGCCGGCTTCTCCGTGGTGATGACCGCGCATGCGTATGCCCTGATCGACGCATACGTGTACGGGTTCGCCCTGTCCGAGGCGTCGCTGCCCATCAACGGCCCTGAGCCCGTCCCCGAGGTGGCCGAGCAGATGATGGCGCAGTACTCCCCCGACGACTACCCACACCTCATCGAGTTCACGACCGAGCACGTCATGAGGCCGGGCTACGACTACGGCAAGGAGTTCGAGTACGGACTGGACGTGATCCTGGACGGCCTTGCACGGTCGGTTCAGCCCGAGACCCGAACGTCGACCTGAGGCGCCCAGTCCGCGGAGACCGCACATCATCACGAGAACCGGCGCCGACACGCGACGCACCGTAGGCTTCGCGCATGGTGCGACTGCGCCGCGTGTCGGCGAGCATGCCGGGCTGGTCGCGCGTGCGTCACGGGCGCGGCTTCCGCTACCTCGATGAGGACGGAGCCCCACTCACCGCCGTCGACATCGAGCGGTGCAGGCAGCTGGTGATCCCGCCGGCCTGGACCGAGGTGTGGATCTGTCCGATCGAGAACGGGCACCTGCAGGCGTTGGGCACCGACGATGCCGGCCGGCGTCAGTACCTCTACCACCCCGCATGGCGCACCCGTCGCGATGCGGAGAAGTTCCTCCACATGGAGCGGTTCGCGCGGTCGCTGATCCGGCACCGCGGCACCACCCGGCGCGATCTCGGCGGCGAGATGGAGCTGGTCACGGTGGCGGCGGCCGCATTCTCGTTGCTCGACCTCGGCATGTTCCGCATCGGGTCGGAGCGCTACACCGAGGTGAACGAGAGCTACGGCCTCACCACGATCGAGAAGAATCACGTCACCCGCAATGGCCGCGGCCTGACGTTCAGCTATCCGGCGAAGTCCGGGCAGGAGGTCGAGGTCACCGTCCGCGACGACCGGGTGGCCGCGGTGCTCGACGCGCTGTTGCGCCGACGCGGTGGCGGCAATCGCCTGCTCGCGTACAAGAACGGCCGGCAGTGGCGCGACCTGAACGCCGAGGACGTCAACGACTACGTCAAGGACCGACTCGGCGAGGAGTTCACCGCCAAGGACTTCCGCACCTGGCGAGGGACGGTCATCGCCGCACACGCGCTCTCGATGTCCGACGCGTCGAACAAGACCGCGCGCAAGCGATCCATCGCTGCGGCCATGCGCGAAGTCGCCGACCATCTCGGCAACACCGCCACCGTCGCACGCGGCTCGTACGTCGACCCCCGTGTCGTCGACCTGTTCGACGACGGCATCACCGTGGCCGGTGGCCACCGAAGCATCGCGCCCGGCGCGCCGGTGAGCCGGACACTCGAGCGTCAGGTCCTGCGGCTGCTCAAGCGCGCCTAGGAGGTGGCCAACGTCGACTCGACCGCTCGCCAGTACGTCGGGTAGGCGTAGATGGAGTTGCGCAGCGTCGCGAGCGCCACCTCGGCGCGGACAGCGACGGCCAGCCCGGAGAGCGTTTCGCCGCCGGTCTCGCCGATGCTGGTCGCGCCCACGAGGACGTCGCGGTCGGTGTCGATCACAAGCTTGATGAGGCCGTCGTTTCCCGGGCCGTGGACGAACCCGCGACTGCTCTGGGCCACGTTCGACGTCTTGACCTCGACCGAGAGACCCCGGTCGCGGGCCTGCTGCTCGGTGAGGCCGACAGCGCCGACCTCGGGATCGGTGAACGTGACCCGCGGCAGGCTGGTGTCGTACGGCTCCTGGGGTTCTCCGAGGATGGATCGAGCCGCACGCTCGGACTGGTACATCGCCACATGGGTGAACGCTCCCCGGCCGGCGATGTCGCCGATCGCCCACAACCCGTCGACGACCCGCTGGTCGTCGTCGACCTCGAGGAACCGTCCGGACGCGTCGACGCCCACGGTGTCGAGGCCGACGTCGTGGATGCGCGACGTCCGACCGGCCGCGACGAGAACACGCTCGACCTCGAGTGTCTGGTCGCCGCAGGTGACATGGAAGCGCCCCCCGTCGTGGGCGATGCCGTCGATGGTGATGCCGGCATGGATGACGATGCCTTCGGCCGTGAGGACGTCGGTCATCAGCTCGGACGCCTCCGGCTCCTCGGGCCCGAGGATTCTCGGCGCGACCTCGAGCACGGCGACGTCGGTGCCGAACCGGGAGAACGCCTGGGCCAGCTCCAGGCCGATCGCTCCGCCGCCGATCACCACGAGCGACTCCGGGGCGTCCAGGGCCTGAAGGGCATCACGATTGGTCCAGAACGGGGTGTCCGCCAGGCCGTCGATCGGTGGTACGGCCGCCGTGGTGCCGGTGTTGAGCACGACGCCGCGGCTCGCCACGAGTCGTTCGACGCCGTCGGCGGTCGTCACCTCGACGGTGCGATTCCCGGCCAGTCGGCCGTGCCCGCGGACGAGCCGGATGCCCGCGTCGGCGAGGCGGTCGGCTGCCACGGCGTCGTTCCAGTCGTCGGTGGCTTCCTCGCGGATGCGCCGGGCCACGGGTGCGAAGTCAGGCGTCACGTCGGCGTGGCCGGCCAGTCCTTCGATCCGCCGGGCCTCGGCCAGCGCGTTCGCGGCCCGGATGAACATCTTGGACGGAATGCATCCCCAGTACGGACACTCACCGCCGACCAGTTCGGCCTCGACGGCCACCACCGTGAGTCCCGCGCTGGCCAGCCGCGCGGCCAGCGCCTCTCCACCGGGCCCGAGGCCCACCACCACGACGTCGCACTGCTGCTCACTCATGCCGCCCATCTTGCGGCACGAGCGGTTGCGCTAGGAGTTGATCAGCTTCAACGGGTTGATGAAACCGGCGCCGGTGTACTTGTCCCTGCCCGACGGCGAGAGGTCGGTGGCGGTCGACTGCAGCCGGCTGGCCACGGTGGACTGGCTCCACCCGCGGCGCGCGATCGCCAGTGCACCGGTGGCGGCGACGTACGGCGCGGAGAACGACGTCCCGGAAAGCGTGCAGTAGCTCGCGCTGGGCGAACAGCCCAGGCCGACCGAGTTCTGGATCATCGTGGAGATGATGCCGCTGCCCGGGGCGGCGACGTCGACCCAGGAACCGCAGCTCGAGTACGACGCGCGGCTCATCGACTGCGTGACCGCGGCCACGCCGACGACACCGGAGTAGGAGGCGGGATACTCCGTCGGGGTCCCGAGCAGTCCGCAGCCACTGTTGCCTGCGGCAGCGACCACGAGAACGTTCTTGCCGATCGCATGGGCGACGGCCGACCGCATCGCGGTGCTCGACTGGTTGCTGCCGAGCGACAGGTTGATGACCTTCGCCCCACGATCGGCCGCGTAGATGATGCCCTTGGCGACGTCGGCGCTGGTGCCGCTGCCGTCGCGATCGAGGACGCGGACGGGAAGGATCTTGGCGCTGGGCGCGAAGCCGGCGATGCCGCGGCGGTTGTTGTGCACCGCGGCGATGATCCCGGCCACGTGGGTGCCGTGGCCGTTCTCGTCGTTGGCGCTCGTGCCGGGCGAGACGTAGTCGATTCCGGAGAGCACACGGCCGGAGAGGTCGGAGTGTGAGGACCTCACACCGGTGTCGATCACGGCCACCGTGACGCCGGAGCCCTTCGTCTTCCCATGCACCGTTTCCGCCTTGAGCGCGTTGAGTGCCCACTGCTTGGAGCGGTGGGTGTCGTTGTACGCATCGATCGAGACGCGGTGGTTCATCTCCACGCCGATGGTGCCGTCACGCCCGAGCAGACCGGCGACGATACTGCGCGCCTTCGCGCGGCTGTCGGCGAGGACAGTCGAGATGACGGGCGCGCCGTCGGCGTCCTCGGTGGTGACCACGACCTCGAGCGGTGAACCCTTGGGTGCCTTCGAGACGATGGCCGCGGCCTCGTCGTCACGGTCACGGTCGGCGGCCGATGTCGGTGTCGGAAGCAGCAACGCTGCCGCGCAGACGGCCACCAGCCCGGCAGACGACCAACGGCGGACCTTGGCGATCACACGTGCTCCTCGGGAGTGGTCGGCGTGCTGGTCGGCTCGGTGTTCGGCCGTCGCCAACGATGGACGCTGTACGCGAGCAACGCCCATGCTGCCACAGCCGACGCCATCAGGCCTAGACCTGTGGCCCAGCCGCTGGCGGGAAGGCGGGGGCCGAATCCGACTCCGAGGACGTTGAACTCCGGGATGGACGGGGCGCTCCACCACACCACGCCGAGCAGGAAGAGCCACAGGCCGCCGAGCGCACTGACGGTGATGCGCGGCAACGTGGCGACGCCGTATCGGGCGGCCTCGACCGCCTTCTTGCGCAGCGGATCGAGGATCCTCTGGGCCCACGCGTAATGCGGGGCCAACAGGGCGATGCCGGCGACCAGGACGATGGTGCCGGGCCCGGGCAACGGCATCATCGGGATGCCGATCACCACCAGCGTCCAGCCGAGGATCTCGCTGCCGGTGCGCCGGAACCAGCGGCCGAGACGCTCGCCCATCCTCATGCACTCAGCATGCCAGCCGCGCCATCATGGCTGGGAAGTTTCAGATGGCGAAACGGGGGCGGCCACAGTTCAATGGGTCCCGTGAACATCGCGGCCCGCATGCTCTCCCTCGCCGAGGATGCCCTGGGCCTCAGCCTCCCGGTCCGCCTGCGGGCGTGGGACGGCAGCGAAGCCGGGACCGACGGTGCCCCGGTGCTCGTCATCGCCGACAAGCGGGCGCTGCGGCACATCCTGTGGTCGCCCGGTGAGATCGGAGTCGCCCGCGCCTACGTGCAGGGACACCTCGACGTCGAGGGTGACCTCGCCGAGGGCCTCCGGGCGATCTGGAGCGCCGTGCGCGAAGCCCGGGCCGCCGATCCGGAAGCGGCCAAGCCGCGTCTCCGGTTCGGCATCATCGCGCGAGCCGCCGCACTGGGCCTGCGCACCGGAGCCGTCGGACGCCGACCCGACATCCCGGAGGCGGAGTCGCGGCTCAGCGGCGACCTGCACTCGCGTGAACGCGACCAGGCCGCCATCGCCCACCACTACGACCTGTCCAACGACTTCTACGAGCTCATCCTCGACGAGACGATGGCCTACTCCTGCGGCTTCCACGCCACGCCGGAGATGACGCTCGCCGAGGCACAGCGCGCGAAGCTCGACCTCATCTGTCGCAAGCTGGGCCTCGGGCCGGGGATGCGGATGCTCGACATCGGCTCTGGCTGGGGATCGCTCATGCTGCACGCCGCCGAGCACTACGGCGTCAGGGTCACTGGTGTCACGCTGTCCGGCGAGCAGCGCGACTTCGTGATGAAGCGCGCCACCGAGCGGGGCGTCCAGGATCGCGTCGACGTCAGCCTGCGCCACTTCCGCGACCTCGAGGGTGCCGGCATCACCGCGGGCAGCATGGACGCGGTCGCCTCGGTCGAGATGGGCGAGCACGTCGGCGAGGCCGAGTACGTCGTGTTCGCGGAGTCCATCCACCGCTACCTGCGTCCCGGCGGCAGGGTGCTCATCCAGCAGATGTCCCGCAGCAACGGCCGTCCAGGCGACCGACCCGGCGGAGGACCGTTCATCGAGACGTACATCGCGCCCGACATGCACATGAAGCCGCTCCCCACCACCATCGGCCTCATCGCCGACTCCGGCCTGGAGATCCGCGACGTCCAGGCGATGCGCGAGCACTACCCGAGGACCGTGGCGGCGTGGTCGCGCAACCTCGAGGAGAACTGGCGCACGGCCGTCGCCCTGGTCGGCGAGGAAGTGGCTCGCGTCTGGCGGCTCTACCTGGCCGGCGGTGCGCTGGCCTTCGAGGAGAACCGGATGGGCGTCGACCAGATCCTGGCCGTCAAGCCGTCAGGCACCGGGGCGAGCGGCATGCCCCTCTCCCCAGCGGAGTGGCTGTCATGATCGCCAACGACCTGGCCAACAGCATTCTCACCCTGGTCGTCGGACTCGTGGTCGTCGCCGCGTTCATGGGCGCGACGATGTGGTGGTCGATTCGCAAGGAGAAGCTCACCGTCGTCGACACCGCATGGGGGCTGGGCTTCATCGCCGTGGCGGTGGTGTCGAGCTTCGTCGCCACCCGTGGGTTCGGTGGCTACCCGGGCACCTCGGCCATCCTGCTGCTCCTCGTCACGGTGTGGGGCGTCCGCCTCGCCGTCCACCTCAACCTGCGCAACGCCAAGGCCGGGGAGGATCCGCGGTACAAGGAGCTGGCCGAGGCCGACGGGCGCTCCTTCCAGCAGGTGGCCCTCCGGCGAGTGTTCATCCCGCAGGGCGTGGCGATGTGGCTCGTCTCGACGCCCGTCATGGTCGGCATGAACAACGAGGGCACGCACACGTGGCAGGGCTGGCTCGGCTTCGCCGTCTGGCTGGTCGGCATGTTCTTCGAGACCGTGGGCGACTTCCAGCTCGCCCAGTTCAAGAAGGACCCCGACAACCGCGGCAAGCTCATGGACCGCGGCCTCTGGCGCTACACCCGGCACCCGAACTACTTCGGCGACACCTGCGTCTGGTGGGGCATCTGGATCGTGGCGGCGTCGTCGTGGGCGGGCCTGGCCACGATCATCGGACCGATCGCGATGACGGTGTTCCTGACGAGGGTCACCGGGGCCGCACTCAACGAAAAGGGCATGCGTCAGAGCAAGCCCGGCTACGACGAGTACGTCCGACGCACGAGCGGCTTCATTCCGATGCCGCCGAAGAAGAGTGCCGAGGGGCCACAGCACACGGCCTAGAGAGACCCGCCCCGGCTACATCGACACGAAGATGTGGGCCGCGGCCTCAGGATCGATCTCGGCGGTCTCACCCTGGCGAGCGACGATCACGCCGTCATGGCCCTGCGAGACCAGCACGTCGTTGCCTGGCAGCGCGCCCACCCGGCGCAGCACCGACATCACCTGGGTGTCCTTCTGCAGCTCCTCGGCGATGCGGCGCACGATCCGGCGCCCCGGCTCGACCGATCCACTCACGGCCTTGGTGAGCGGCTCGACACCGGCGAGGAAGTCCATCTCGTCGCCCGTCTCGCCCAGCTCGGAGAGACCGGGGATGGGGTTGCCGTACGGCGACTCCGTGGGGTGCTCGAGCAGCTCGACCAGGCGGCGCTCGACCTGCTCGGACATGACGTGCTCCCAGCGGCACGCCTCCTCGTGGACGAACTCGATCTCCAGTCCGATGACGTCGGTGAGCAGGCGCTCGGCGAGCCGATGCTTGCGCATGACGCGGGTGGCGAGCTGACGTCCCTTGGGCGAGAGCTCGAGGTGGCGGTCGCCCTCGACCGAGAGCAGGCCGTCGCGCTCCATGCGGGCCACCGTCTGGCTGACCGTCGGACCACTCTGATGCAGGCGCTCGGCGATGCGGGCGCGCAGGGGGACGATGCCCTCCTCCTCCAGCTCGTAGACGGTGCGGAGGTACATCTCGGTGGTGTCGATCAGCTCGCTCACGCACCCATTCTTCCATGGTCGGCGTTCCGCGTAGGTTGGAGCCGTGGTCACCATCGCGACACAGTTCAACGGCCCCATGCGATCCGGAAACGGCGGCTACGTGTGCGGTCTGCTCGGGAGCGAGCACGGTGCGGACATCAGCAACTCGATGCTGATGCAGCCGCCGCCGCTCGACACGCCCCTCACCTGGGAACGTGACGGCGACGAGCTCCGGCTCGTCACCGCCGGTGGCGCGATCATCGGTACAGCGATCACGGGCTCGTTCGACCGCGACGTGGTGCCGTGCCCCACGCTCGAGGAGGCCGAAGCCGGCCACGCGGCCTATCCCGGCTTCACGCACCACCCGTTCGACCACTGCTTCACGTGCGGTCCCCAGCGGGCCGAAGGTGACGGCCTGCGCCTCTTCGCCGGCCCATGCGCCGACAACCGCACGGCCACTGCCTGGACGCCCCACGAGGCGTTCGCCGAAGCGGACGGCGCACTGAGCGTCCCGGTCTCGTGGGCCACGCTCGACTGTCCGGGCGGATGGGCGGCCGACTTCTCCAAGCGCCCGATGGTGTTGGGACGCATGACCGGTCAGGTGCTGCGACGTCCCCGGCCGGGCGAAGACCTGCTCGCCACCGGCCGCCTCGACGAGACCGCCGGCCGCAAGTACCTGACGTCGACCGCCCTCTACACGCGTGACGGCGAGCTGCTCGGCCGGGCCGAGCAGGTCTGGATCACCGTCGACGTCGCCGACTTCTCGTGAGTCGCAAGGTTTCCCACGAGACCCTTCGAAACTGGCGTTGATGACAGGAAGTTCCGTGTCCGCACCGCACGTTTCGAAGGGTCTCGTGGGAAACTTCAAACGCTACGGCTGGAGCCGCTCCAGCGACCATCCCTCGTCGCTGCGGGTGTACCGAAGGCGGTCGTGAACGCGGTTCAGCCGGCCCTGCCAGAACTCCATCGAGTCCAGCGCCAGACGAAACCCGCCCCACTGCTCCGGACGTTCGACGTCCCGACCGTCGAACGTCCGCTCGGCGTCGGCCACCTGGGCCTCGAGCGCCGCACGATCGGCGATCGACTGAGACTGCCGCGACGCCACGGCGCCGATCTGTGCACCGCGTGGCCGTGAGCCGAAGTAGGCGTCCGACTCGGCGGCGTCCACCCGCTCGACGCGGCCGTCGATCCGCACCTGACGCTGCAGCTGGTGCCACAGCAGGACGGCCGAGGCCCACGGGTTGGCGCTGAGCTCGAGGCCCTTGCGCGACTCGTAGTTGGTGTAGAACACCGCGCCGTCCTTGTCGAAGCCCTTGAGCAGGACGATCCGCACGGACGGGCGACCGGACGGGTCGGCCGTGGCGAGCGCCATCGAGTTGGGTTCGTGGATCCCGGCCGCGACGGCGTCCGCGAGCCAGCGACCGAACAGGGCGACGGGGTCGAAGCCCGCGTCAACCTCGTCGAGACCCTCGCGTGCGTATTCCGCCCGCAGGGCCGCGAGGTCGGGGGACTCCATGTGACCACGGTATCCGCGCCCGGGTGGGGGTGCCGGGCTCGGGCGGCAGATGTAAAGGGCAGAATGGCGCGTATGACTGATGGCGTAGAGGTACACCACGGGCTCGAGGGAGTCGTCGCCTTCGAGAGTGAGATCGCCGAGCCCGACAAAGAGGGGTCCGCACTCCGCTATCGCGGTGTCGACATCGACGACCTCGTCGGCCGGGTTCCGTTCGAGAAGATCTGGGGACTGCTGGTCGACGGCGCCTACGAGCCCGGGTTGCATCCCGCAGAGCCGTTCCCCATCCCGGTGCACTCCGGCGACATCCGCGCCGACGTGCAGAGCGCCATCGCCCTCACCGCTCCCGCCTGGGGCCTCAAGCAGCTCTACGACATCGACGACGCCCAGTGCCGAGAGGATCTGGCCCGCACCGCAGTCATGATCCTGTCCTATGTCGCCCAGGCCGCGCGCGGTGTCGACAAGCCGATGGTGCCGCAGTCGGAGATCGACAAGTGCGACACGATCATCGACCGCATGCTCACGCGCTGGCGCGGCGAGGTCAATCCGGCCCACGCCAAGGCCATCGACGCCTATCTCGTGTCAGCGGCCGAGCACGGCATGAATGCGTCCACCTTCACCGCCCGGGTCATCGCCTCCACCGGAGCCGACGTCGCCGCCGCCCTGTCCGGTGCCGTCGGCGCCATGTCGGGCCCGCTGCACGGTGGAGCACCGGCCCGCGTCCTGACGATGATCGAGGAGGTCGAGAAGTCCGGCGACGCCACCGCCTACGTCAAGAAGGTGCTCGACTCCGGAGATCGGCTGATGGGATTCGGGCACCGCGTCTACCGCGCCGAGGACCCCCGCGCCCGCACCCTTCGCCGCACCGCCCGCGAGCTGAACGCGCCGCGAGCGGAAGTGGCCGAGGCCTTGGAGCAGGCCGCGCTCGCCGAGCTGCGTGAACGTCGGCCCGACCGGGTGCTCGAGACCAACGTGGAGTTCTGGGCGGCCATCGTGCTCGACTACGCCGAGATCCCGCCGAAGATGTTCACCGCGATGTTCACCTCCGCCCGTACGGCCGGCTGGAGCGCCCACATCCTGGAGCAGAAGCGCACCGGCCGGCTCATTCGCCCGTCCTCGATCTACACCGGCCCGAAGGTGCGCAAGGCCGACGAGGTCGAGGGCTGGAACCCGGCTTGGGGCGGCTCCGCCTGACCGTCGGCCAGGCGACGCCCGCACCGCGAGGCCGCCTAGAAGATGCTCTTCGTGACCGAGCGGACGCCGACCCAGAGGCCCAGGAACGCCGTGACCAGCGCGGCGATCGCCCCGAGCAGCACGTCCTGGTCGGCGAAGGTACCGGCGAAGAGCGTCCGCTCCGCATCGACGACGTACGTCAGCGGGTTGAACTTCGACGCGATCTTCATCCACTCCGGCCCCGTCTCCAGGGGAAGCATCATCCCCGACAGGATGAGGAGCGGAAACAGCAGCGACTGCTGCACCGCCCAGAAGATCCATTCGGTCTTGCGGGCCGCGATCGCCAGCGCGTAGGACAGCGCGCCCACACCCACACCGAAGACCCCCAGGATGAGCAAGCCGACGACGATGTGGAGCGGGAACAGCTCGAAACCGAACGGCACTGCGACGAGCGTGATGATCGCCGCCTGCACGACCAGCGGGGTCATCTCCTTCAGGGCCCGGCCGATCATCAGTGCGGACCGCGCCAGCGGGGTGGCGAGAATGCGCTCGAAGGCGCCGGTCATGATCTCGTACTGCAGGTTGGCGCCGGTCATCGACGTGCCGAACATCGTGATCATCACCACGACACCGGGCAGGAAGAACTGCAGCGTCGTGCCGAACGGGATGTCCTCACCGGCGACCCCGGCGAGCAACGGCCCGAACAGACCGAGGAACACCAGGGGCTGGATGAGCGAGAAGATCAGCGAGAACGGGTCGCGCAGAATCGTCAAGGTCTCGCGAGTCCACACCGACGCGATGTCGGTGACGACGTTCGGGCGGACGGGGTTGATGGTCGTGGCGCTCATGCTTCTGCTCCTGTCTCGACTGCTTCGCGCAGGCTGCGTCCGGTGAGGTTGAGGAAGACGTCGTCCAGGGTGGGCTGGTGGGCCGAGGCCTCCAGCACGTCGACGCCCTTGTCGCCGAGGGTGTGCACCAGGCGTGGCAGCGTCCGGGTGGCCCGGTCGACCCGGAACTCGATCCGTAGGCCGTCGTCGGTCCGGGACTCGGTGAGCTCCGACCCCACCTGGTCGACCACCGCGCGCGCGGTGCTGGCGTCGTCCGGCCCGACCGTCAGGGCAATGCGGTCGCCGGCCTGCTCGGCCTTGAGCGCCTCTGCGGTGTCGTCGGCGATGATGCGGCCGTGATCGATGACCACGACCCGCTCGGCCATCGAGTCGGCCTCCTCGAGGTAGTGCGTGGTGAGGACGATCGTGGTGCCTCGCTCCTCCCGCAGCCGGGTGATGTGCTCCCAGAGGTTGGCCCGGTTCTGCGGATCCATCCCGGTGGACGGCTCGTCGAGGAACAGCAGGGCTGGCTCGTGGATGAGCCCGAGGGCGATGTCGAGTCGACGCTTCTGACCGCCCGACAGCGTGGAGACCTTGCGCATCTCCAGGCCTTCGAGGTCGAGGCTGGCGAGCAGCGAGGTGCCGCGACGCACTGACTCGTCCTTGCTCAGCCCGTAGAAGCGGCCCTGCATGAGCAGCTCGTCGCGCACGCGGTAGTTGTAGCCCGCGCCGTCCTTCTGGCCGATGTAGCCGATGCGCCGGCGCACGCCGGCGGGATCGGCCACCACATCGATGCCGACCACTGTCGCCGTGCCCGAGGTCGGGGTCAGCAGGCTGGTGAGCATGCGCAGCGTGGTGGACTTGCCGGCCCCGTTCGGACCGAGGAACGCCACCAGCTCGCCTTCGGCGACGTCGAGGTCGATGCCCTTCACCGCCTCGACCGTGTCTTTCCCCGACACGAAGGTCCGGGCGAGCTTGTCTGTGTGGATCATGAACGGCTCCCATTCCGTACGATGTACTAAGTGACAGCAATATCATACGCTGTACGGTGTGACAAATTTCGCCGAGAGGAGCGGATCTTGACCGACGAATCGATGCCGTCCGGCGATCCGTCGGAGTGGGGCACCCCGGAGGGTCGCCACATGATCGACCTGCTCTGGAACCCACCCGAGCCACCTGCGCGGGGGCCCAAGCAACGACTCACCCTCGACCAGGTCGTCGAGGCCGGTATGGCCGTCGCCGCCGAGCTCGGCGTCGACAAGCTGTCCATGCGCAACGTCGCTGCACATGTGGGCGTCGGTGCGATGAGCCTGTACACGTACGTGCCGGGCCGCGACGAGCTGTTCGAGCTGATGATCGACCGCGCCTGGTCCGTGCGCCGGTTGCCCGACCGCGACGGGCCCTGGCGTCAACAGGTGGAGTTCCACGCGCGAGAGGCGCGAGCCATGTACAACCGGTTCCCGTGGCTCGTCCGCAGCAACCTGTGGCGGATGCCGCTCGGCCCGCACGTCCTGGACGCGCAGGAGGACCTCTACCGTGCCGTCGACCTCACCGGTCTTCCGCCTCTCGACGTCGCCCGCGTGGCCGGACTCGTCGAGGCGCACGTGTTCGGCGCAGCCCGCAGCCGCATCACCGACACGAGCGTCTCGAGCAACACCGGCGTCACGGCAGATGAGTACTGGGAGTCACGCAGCAGCTTCTGGGGCACCTACTACAGCGAGAAGCGGTTCCCCACGATGACGGCATTGTGGAACGCGAAGGCGTTCGACCAGCCGCTCGACGATGACGACTTCGGCCTGGAGATCCTGCTCGACGGAGTCGAGGCGCTCATCGAGCGGCGGAGGTGACCTCACCGGCTCCGACATACGGTGAAGACATGACTGGTCCCACCATCGAACTCAACAACGGAGTCACGATCCCGCAGCTCGGGTTCGGGGTCTTCCTGGTGCCGCCGGAGGAGACCGCCGATGTCGTCACGCAGGCGCTCGACGTCGGGTACCGGCACATCGACACGGCACGCGCCTACCGCAACGAGGAGGGCGTCGGGGCGGCGATCGCGGACTCCGGGCTGAAGCGTGACGAGGTGTTCGTCACCACGAAGCTGTGGAACAACCGTCAGGGCCACGACTCCGCCCTCGAGGCCTTCGACGCCAGCCTGGAGCGGCTCGGGCTCGACGTGCTCGACCTCTACCTCATCCACTGGCCGGCCCCGCAGCAGAACCTCTACGTCGACACCTGGCGCGCCTTCGAGGAGCTCCATGCCGACGGGCGCGTCCGGTCCATCGGCGTCTCCAACTTCCGCATCGAAGACTTGCAGCGCCTGCTCGACCTCGGCCTCACCGTGCCGGTGGTCAACCAGATCGAGCTGCACCCGTACCTGACGCAGGACGAGCTGCGCGCCTTCCACGCCGACCACCAGATCATCACCGAGGCGTGGAGCCCGATCGCGAAGGGCACCGTCCTCGACGACCCCGTCGTCGCCGAGATCGCGAAGGCGAAGGAGGCCACCCCGGCTCAGGTCGTCATCGCGTGGCACCTGGCGATCGGCAACATCGTCATCCCGAAGTCAGTGACGCCCGAGCGGATCGTCGAGAACTTCGCGGCCACCGAGGTCAAGCTCGGCGAGGACGAGATCGAGGCGATCAGCGCACTCGACCGTGGGGAGCGGACCGGTCCGGATCCCTCGCGGTTCCCGGGCTAGGGAATCTCGACCTCGGTCTCGGACTCCTTCGTCGGCGTCATCGCGACGACCCAGGCCTCCTGCACGCCGAGGAAGACGATCGCGCTGAAGATCAGGCCCTCGACCTCGATCGGCCTGAGCGTGAGTCCGGCATCGGCGACCACCGACGGTGCCCAGGCGATGACCACCACCAGCACGTACAGCGGCACCCCGAAGACGACGAAGAGCACGGGCGCGATCCTGGCCTCGGTCGAGACGCGGATCTCCTGCGCGAGCAGTGCGATGCCCACGGCCCCGATGACACCGGCGGAGCTGAAGGCGATTCGCCACACGGTGGTCTCCTGCGGCGCCACCTGGGCGAGCAGCGACACCGTGGCCGGGATGACGAACTGCAGCGACACGAGGTAGGCCGTGCGTCGCGAAGCGGCGGTGCGGCCGATGAGGTCGTCGCGATCCTTGACCGCCACCCACCACAGGCCGAGCAGCGTGAAGTTGATCGCCGACACCACGCCGTAGAAGGCTGTCTGATCCATGCGCACAGGGTACTGGCGGGAACGTGCCTCACCGTCTCGGCTCGAGCGGGCGAATTCGCCCGGGCAGGGGAAGGGCCCGGTTCGTCCCCCCCGAGACGAACCGGGCCCTTCGGTCCCCCTGCTCGCGTCTCGACCGTCCCCCCGAGATGGTCGCCCACGCGAATGGCCTGCTTCCAGACCCTAGCGCATGAAGTAGTTCTCTTGAACTATCCGGTGCTAGTTCTGCAGAGTCATACCCCTCGTGCAGTCAGTCCTGGGCCACGTTGTAGACCCCCTGGACCACGCTGCCGAAGTACGGGCCGAACATCCGGTTGGCCAGCGGGCCGCCGGTGTACTTGAACGAGTTCACCGAGTTGAGCGTGCCGATGCCGCTGGACTCGCCGTAGTTGATGAACCACGGACCGCCGGATGACCCGCCGGTCATGTTGCACACCATGCCCTGGTCGGAGCTGCCACCCCACGTGTCGGCGACGACCGGGCCGTGGCACCAGGCGATGTCGCTGCCGTCGTACGGAGCCGCAGCCGGGTAGCCGAACGCGTACATCGTGGCGTTGCGGGCGAGGTTGAATCCGACACCCTGCGCACCGACCGCGCCGGTGAGGGTCGAGCCGCCGGACGTGTTGACCACCGCGTAGCCGACGTCGTAGTTGAGGTCGCCCTGGTTGGCCCACTGCGTCGAGGTGTGCAGCTCCGCCGCAACGAACTGACCGTACGGAGCGGCGCCGTCGTCGTAGCCGGGGACGAAGGTGAAGTTGGTCGCGAATGCGCCCGGGCCCTCGTTGAGGCAGTGACCGGCGGTCTGGACGAGGCTGCTGTTGGCGGCGGCGGTCGAGCTGCCGGAACAGACATAGTTGGTGCCGCCCAGCGTGAAGAACACCTTGCCGGTCGTCTGGACGACCTTGCCGCCGCCGGTGTAGTAGCCGCCGGGGAAGGACTGAGCCTTCTTCGCGGCCGGCTTCGCGGCGGAGCCGCGGACCACGGTGGGCTCGCCCTTGGCGACGGTACTGTCCGACGTCACTTCGCTGCGGTCGCGGACGAGCAGGTCGCCGCTCTTGGCGTTCTTCATCCGCGACGTCGTCCAGTAGTCCTTGGTCTTCTCCTGCGCGACCTTGCTGATCTGCTTGCTGGCGGCCGGGTCAGGCTTCTCTGCGGCCACAGGCGACGCGGTGGCGCCACCCGCCGACAGGCAGAGGGCGATCGTGGCACCCATCCCTGTCGCCGCGACGAGAGCTCGTCGGAACATGTGTTTCCCCCTTGATTCGCCCGACCCGAGTGGTCAGGCGCTTCTCGGAGGGTAGTCAGGAAGGACCAGCATGACTAGTCCTTTCGGACTATTCGTGGGTGTCGTAGGCCTCGAGGATCTTGTCGGCCGCGGCGGCGGCCGCCATCTCCCCCGCCAGCACGGCATCGCGGACCTCGGTGCGCACCGCGGCGACCTTCTCGTTGGTGCGCAGGCGCTGGTCGAGCTCGTCGCGGACGAGCGCCCAGGTGAAGTCGAGCTGTTGCTGGGCCCGCTTGTCGTGCAGGCCACTCTTGCCCAGGAACTCACGGTGCCGGACCACCCGCTGCCACACGGTGTCGATGCCGCGTCCCTCCAGCGCCGAGCAGGTGAGCACCGGCGGAACCCAGTCCTGCGTGCCGGCATAGACGAGTCGCAAAGCACCGGCGAGGTCCTTCGCGCTCGCCTCGGCCTCCTGCTCGCGATCGCCGTCGGCCTTGTTGACCGCGATGACGTCGGCGATCTCGAGGATGCCCTTCTTGATGCCCTGCAGCTGGTCGCCGGTGCGGGAGAGGGTGAGGAACAGGAACGTGTCGACCATCCCGGCCACGGTGATCTCGGACTGACCGACGCCCACCGTCTCGATGAGCACGACGTCGAAGCCGCTCGCCTCCAGCACCGTCATCGACTGCATGGTGGCGCGGGCGACGCCTCCGAGGGTGCCGGCTGTGGGCGACGGACGGATGTACGCGTCCGGATTGACGGCGAGTGCGGCCATACGGGTCTTGTCGCCGAGCACCGAGCCGCCGGTGCGGATGCTGGAGGGGTCGACGGCCAGCACACCGACCTTGTGCCCCTCGGAGACCAGCCAGGTGCCCAGCGCCTCGATGAACGTGGACTTGCCGACACCGGGGACGCCGGAGATGCCCACCCGAACGGCACCGCCCGCCTTCGGCGTCAGTGTCTCGAGCAGCTCACGCGCAGCGGCACGATGGTCGCGCCGGCTGGACTCGACGAGGGTGATCGCCCTGCTGATGGCGGCGCGGCGTCCCGCGAGGACGTCCTCGGCGAGGGCTGTGTCGCGAGAAGGGGGCATCAGTGATGCAGGCTGGTGCGGAGCTTCTCGAGCAGGCTCAGGGCGGAGTCGGCGATGACGGTGCCGGGGAGGAACACCTCGGCGGCGCCCATCTCCTTCAGCTGGGGAACGTCGTCGGGCGGGATGACTCCACCCACGACGACCATGATGTCGGCCCGTCCGAGCTCGTCGAGCGCCTTCTTGAGCTGCGGCACCAGCGTGAGATGGCCGGCGGCCAGGCTGGAGATGCCGACGATGTGCACGTCGGCGTCGACGGCCTGCTGAGCCACTTCCTCGGGAGTGGAGAACAACGGGCCCACGTCGACGTCGAAGCCGAGGTCGGCGAACGCGCTGACGATGACCTTCTGGCCGCGGTCGTGCCCGTCCTGGCCCATCTTGGCCACCAGGATGCGCGGTCGACGTCCCTCGGCCTTCTCGAACTCCTCGGTGGCCTTGATGACCTGGGCGATGTTTCCGCCCTGGCCCGCCTCGGTGCGGTACACACCTGAGATCGTACGGATCACGGCCTGGTGACGCCCGTAGACCTGCTCAAGCGCGTCGGAGATCTCACCGACGGTGGCCTTGGCCCGGGCGGCGTCGACTGCGAGCGCGAGCAGGTTGCCCTCCAGCGATCCGTTCACCGCGCCCTTCTCGGCGCTCTTGGTCAGGGCCGACAAGGTGCGGTCGACCTCGTTCTGGTCGCGCTCGGCGCGCAGCCTTTCCAGCTTGGCCACCTGCTGCTGGTACACCGAGGCGTTGTCGACCCGAAGCACGTCGAGGTCGTCCTCCAGCGGCAGTCGGTACGTGTTCACGCCGATGACCGCCTGCTGACCGGAGTCGATGCGCGCCTGGGTGCGGGCCGCAGCCTCCTCGACCCGCATCTTCGGGATGCCGGCCTCGATGGCCTTGGCCATGCCGCCGGCCTCCTCGACCTCCTGGATGTGGGCCCAGGCGCGGTTCGCGAGGTCATGGGTGAGCCTCTCGACGTAGTAGGAACCGCCCCACGGGTCGATGCTGTGGGTGGTGCCGGACTCCTGCTGCAGCAGCAGCTGGGTGTTGCGGGCGATGCGGGCGCTGAAGTCGGTGGGCAGGGCGATGGCCTCGTCGAGCGCGTTGGTGTGCAGGCTCTGGGTGTGGCCCTGCGTCGCCGCCATCGCCTCGATGCAGGTGCGGGCCACGTTGTTGTAGACGTCCTGGGCGGTGAGCGACCAGCCGGACGTCTGGCTGTGGGTGCGCAGGCTCAGCGATTTGGGGTTCTCCGGCTTGAAGTCCGAGACCAGGCGCGACCAGAGAGCACGGGCCGCCCTCATCTTGGCGATCTCCATGTAGAAGTTCATGCCGATCGCCCAGAAGAAGGACACCCGTGGTGCGAACGCGTCGATGTCGAGACCGGCGTCCAGCCCGGCCCGGATGTACTCGACCCCGTCGGCCAGCGTGTACGCGAGCTCGAGGTCGTTCGTCGCCCCGGCCTCCTGGATGTGATAGCCGGACACCGAGATGGAGTTGAACCGCGGCATCTTCTGGGCGGTGAAGGCGAAGATGTCGGAGATGATCCGCATCGACGGTGCCGGCGGGTAGATGTAGGTGTTGCGGACCATGAACTCCTTGAGGATGTCGTTCTGGATGGTCCCGGACAGCTTCTCGGGCGGCACCCCTTGCTCCTCGGCGGCGACGATGTAGAGCGCGAGCACCGGCAGCACCGCGCCGTTCATCGTCATGGAGACGCTCATCTCATCGAGCGGGATGCCGTCGAACAGCTGGCGCGCGTCGTAGATGGAGTCGATCGCCACCCCCGCCATGCCGACGTCGCCTCGGACCCTCGGGTGGTCGGAGTCGTAGCCGCGATGGGTGGCGAGGTCGAAGGCGACCGACAGACCCTTCTGCCCGGCGGCCAGGTTGCGGCGGTAGAACGCGTTGGACTCCTCAGCCGTGGAGAAACCGGCGTACTGGCGGATGGTCCACGGCTGCGTCGTGTACATCGCCGGGTAGGGGCCACGCAGGAACGGCGCCAGGCCGGGAAGGGTGTCGAGCGCGTCGAGGCCGTCGAGGTCCTCGGGCACGTAGACGTGGCGCACCGGAATGCCCTCGGGCGAGTCCCACGCCTCCGCACCGTCGGTGGCGTGCTGGTACGCCGTGAAGTCGGGCTGGTACGGCTCCTCGGGATCCAGCGACAGCTCGGCGAACGACTCGGGGATGCTCATGCGAGCACCGCCCTCGTGCGGCGGAGGAAGTCCAGGGCGTCGAGCCCGGCGGTCGCCGTGCCGTCAGCACCGACGTCGGCTTGGCCGGCGACGATGACGTGACGCGCGCCCGCCTCGCGCAGTGCCGTGACCAGATCGGAGCCCCATGACTCGTAGGCGGAGTCGGGCCCAGCCAGGCAGACGACGGGCAGGTCACCGGCCTCACGGTAGGCACTGACGACGTCGTCCACGCCCTCGGTGGCGCCGGCCGTCACGGTGTCGATGCCACCGGACGCGAAGAGGTTGGCGGCGAAGGTGGACCGGGCGGTGTGCTGCGCGATGCGGCCCATCGTGGCGAGGAAGACCGGCGTGGCCGCGCGGTCGTCCCGCATCTGTTCGAACGCCTCGCCGTAGCGGTGCACGACCGGTGGGCGGGCGTACGGACGGTGCTCGGGGCGTCGCTCGTGCAGGTTCGGAAACTCGGTGAGCCCGGTGAGCGGGCGGGTCCGGGTCGCCACCTCACGGGCTCGGGCCTCCACCGTGGCGGCGATGCGCTCGTGCAGGCTGCCACCGGACACAGCATCGACGATGCCCTCTTCGTCGAGCTCGCCGAACGACGTCCACGCCGCCCGGGCGAGGTCGTCGGTGAGCTTCTCGACGACGTGTGATCCGCCGGCCGGGTCGGTGACGACGGCGACGTGCGACTCACTGATCAACAGGCTGGACGTGTTGCGGGCGATCCGGCGGCTGAACGCCTCCGGCAGGCCGAGCGGCTCGTCGAAGGGCAGCACGGTGACGGCCTCGGCGCCGCCGACGCCGGCCGCGAACGCGGCGATCGTGGTGCGGACCATGTTCACGAACGGGTCGTACGCCGACATCATCGGCCGCGAGGTGACGGCATGCTGGCGCTGGCCCCGCGCGCCGGTGGTGACGCCGCTCAGCTCCGCGACCCGGTTCCAGAGCCTGCGGGCGGCCCGCAGCTTGGCGATCGTGATGAACTGCTCGTCGGTTGCGGCATAGCGGAAGTCGACCTGCTCGGCGGCCTCGTCGACCGTGAGCCCGGCGTCGACCAGGAGCCGGAGGTACGCCGCGCCCGCGGCGAGCGAATAGGCCAGCTCCTGGACGTCCGAGGCGCCGGCGTCGTGAGCCGCAGTGGCGTCGACCACGATGCCCCGGGCGCCGCGGGCGCGAGCCAGCTGGACCACCTCGGAGGCGATGGACAGGTCGGTCTCCCCCAGCCCTCGAACAGCCGCACCGATCGGGTCTGCGCCGAAGTTGGTGCCCGCCGCCGGGCTGACCGACTTGTCGGCGATGACGGCGTCGAGCGCCCGAGCGGCCTCGACCGGCGCGTCCGGAGCGTCGAGCACCACCGGCGCGAGGTCGACGAAGACCGGTTCGAGGATTCGGGCCAACGCGTCGGCGGGAATCGCTCCGTCGCCCACCGCGAGCCACAGCGAGTTGACGCCGTTCTCGATGTCGGTGACCACGTGGTCGGCGGTGACGTCGACGTCGGGATCGGTGAACCAGGCCCGGATGTCCCAGCCGTCGAGCTCGCGCGTGGCGGCGGCGCCGCGCGTGAACGGTGCCTGTCCGGGCAACCCGGGGTCGGCAAGATCGTCCGTCAGGTCGGGCGTGCCCAGTGGGGTGACCGTGATGCCGTCGAGCGTCTGGTGCGCGAGCACACTCCAGACGTCGGAATCAGGCGCGTCATCGGCGAGCCGCTTCGACTTGCGGAGCACCGCCGCGGTGGCCTTCTCCCACTCGGCGACGTCGACATCGAGGTTCTCGGCAAGCAGAACCGGCACGACACCGGGATCGGAGACCATGTGCGCAGTGTATGAACGGCCGCTTCGGGCCCGCCACCTGGTGTGATCAATCCGACGGGTGGCCATCCCGGTGCAGGTCGCGGTGCGCCTCGTAGATGCGAGCGTTCTCATGGAGTTTCGCGATCTCGTCGTCGCTGAGCTCACGACGCACCTTGCCCGGCACGCCCGCGACGAGCGAGCGGGGTGGCACGTCCATCCCTTCGGTCACCAGGGCGCCGGCGGCGATCATCGACTCGTCGCCGACGACCGCGCCGTTCATGACGATGGCGCCCATGCCGATGAGCACGTGGTCGCCGATCGTCGCGCCGTGCACCACGGCGCCGTGGCCGACCGAGACGCCCTCGCCGAGGCTCACCGGACGGTCGACGTCGACGTGGAACGCGCAGTTGTCCTGGACGTTGGACCGGGCTCCGATGGTGATCGGCTCGTTGTCTGCCCGCAGCACGGCTCCGTACCAGATGCTGGCGCCCGCCTCGATCGTCACCGAGCCGACGAGGGTCGCCGTCGGCGCGATCCACGCGGTGTCGTGGACCTGGGGTGTCTGTCCGTCGATCGCGATCAGCATGCCGACCACGCTAGCTGCATCTTTCCGCCCCGGCCCCGGAACCCCCGCCGGGCCCTCAGGTGATCCAGCGGGTGATCGGGTCGATGGCGAAGTACACGACGAACAGGGCCGCGACGACCCACAGCAACGCGTGGACCTCGGCCGCCTTGCCACGCACCGCCTTGAGCAGCGCGTAGGCGATGAAGCCGGCGCCGATGCCCGCAGTGATGGAGTACGTGAACGGCATCAGCACGATCGTGAGGAACGCCGGGATCGCGATCTCGGCGTCGTCCCAGCTGATGTCCGACACCTGGCTCATCATCAGGAAGCCGACGAGCACGAGGGCCGGCACGGCGGCCTCGTTGGGGATGTGCTCGACCAGCGGGGCGAGGAAGGTCGAGAGCAGGAACAGCACGCCGGTGACGATGCTGGCGAGGCCGGTGCGGGCGCCGTCACCCACGCCGGACGCCGACTCGATGTACGCCGTGTTGCTCGAGATCCCGGCGGCTCCTCCGGCGGCGGCCGCGACGGAGTCGACGATGAGGATGCGCTGCGCACCCTCCGGGGTGTCGTCCTCGTCGTTCAGCCCGGCCTCCGCGCCGATCGCCGTCATCGTGCCCATGGTGTCGAAGAAGTCGGCCAGCAACAGAGTGAACACCAGCAGGGCCGCGGCGATGACGCCGACCCGGTCGAACGAGCCGAGCAGCGAGAAGTCACCCAGCAACGAGAAGTCGGGCTTCTGCACGAGGTCGTCCGGCCATCCCGGGACGTTGAGGTTCCATCCCTTCGAGGCCGGGTCGCCTTCACTGCCCTTCGTGTCCGTGAGCCCTTGGACGATGCCGGCCAGCACCGTCGTGACGGCGATGCCGATCAGGATCGCGCCAGGCACGCCGCGCGCGTAGAGCGCGATCATCACGAGCAGGCCGATGCAGAACACCAGCACCGGCCACCCGGACAGCTGACCGCCGATGCCGAGCCCGACCGGCGGGGCCGGGATGCCGGACGTCCGCACGAAGCCGGCATCGACCAGACCGATGAACGTGATGAACAGGCCGATGCCGACGGCGATGGCCGTCTTGAGCTGACGCGGCACCGCGTCGAAGACGAGCTTGCGGAAGCCGGTGAGCACCAGCACCAGGATGATGAGACCCTCCAGCACGACGAGCCCCATCGCGTCGGCCCAGGTCATCTGGCTGGCGATGGAGTACGCCACGAAGGCATTGAGTCCGAGGCCGGTGGCGAGCGCGAGCGGGAAGTTCGCGACCACGCCCATCAGGATCGTCAGGACGCCGGCCACCAGGGCGGTGACGGCAGCGATGGTGGCGAACCCGGCGCCGGGCGTGGTTCCGCCGCCGAGGTACTGGCCGTCGGCGTCGGCGACGTTGGCCAGGATGATCGGATTGAGGACGATGATGTACGCCATCGTCAGGAACGTGACGACGCCGCCACGCACCTCCTGGACGACGGACGATTCGCGTTCGGTGATCTTGAAGTAGGAGTCGAGAGTGAGGGCCATGCCCGGAGCATGCCAGACCGCGAACCTGGGCGACTAGTGACGCGGCGCGTGTCGGCGGCGCCGGGCCACCCAAAGGGCGACCAGGGCCAGGACGACGACGGCGGCGATGGCCACGACCAGGTAGACCGGGATGGTGGCGCCCTCTTCGACGGGCTCTTCGGCGGGCTCCTGCGCGGTCGGCTCCTGCTCTGCCGGCGGCGTGGGCGAATCGGTGGCCTCGGTGCCGAACGCGACCCGGATGAGCGGTGAGTTCTTGCCCTCGCTGCCGATGAGGAACGACGTGCCGTCAGGCTCCATCGCGATGGTCTCGCCCTGCTCGACCTTGGGCACCGAGATCTGGTCGACCTGCTTCCACGTCTTCGGGTCGTACACGAACACCGATTCGCGGGTGCGGATCAACGCCTGCGAGCCGTCGATGCTGAAGGCGCCGTCGGAGGTGTCTTCGGGCATCGGCCGGCCGGTGTCGGTGGCGCGGTTCCCGCCCGGCTTGAGCTTCGCCGGCAACGAGTACAACGTTCCCTGCTGCTTCTTCTCCTTGCTGACCAGGAACTTCTTCCCGTTCCTGGGATGCACGAGGAACGCCTCGATGTCGACCGCGCCGCCGTCGTAGGTGACCGGGTATCGCTTCGCGTCCGCCGAGTGCTCGCCCGGACCCGGCTCCGGGAAGGCATACAGTGCCGTGTCGTCGCGCTCCTCGTCGTTGTCGCCGAGGTCGGCGAGCCACATGGTCCCGTCGCCGTCGATGGCGATCGACTCGGAGTCCTCGACGTCTCCGCCGCTCACCAGTGTCGTGCCGACGACGTCGCCCGTGGAGATCTTGATGGCGAACACGATCGGGTCGTTGCCGGCGTCGTTGACCGTGTACGCGAGATCGTCGTGCTCGGCACTGACGACGAGACCGCTGGACTCGGTGATGCGTGAGTCGCTGATCTCGCTGACCGTCTCCGACTCCGCTCCGGCGGCTGCCGTCGGGACGAGCAGGGCGACCAGTGCAAGGGCGAGAAGGGGCGACCGACGAGTGCGAGGCATGCGGTCCATCATGGCAAACGCCGCGTCAGGACGGGCGAGAACGCCGGCGCGCGACGATGATTCCGACGACCAGCAGGGCGACGAGCCCGGCGAGCAGCCCGATGCTTCCCAGCGACGAACCCGAGTCCTCGCCCTCCTGATCATCGGTGGCCGGTGACGGCTCGGTCGGCGCAGGAGAGGACGAGGCGGAACGAGTCGGGACGGCGACACGGATCAGCGCAGAGTTGATGCCCTCGCTGCCGATCAGATAGGAGCGGCCCGACGGCTCGAGCGCGATCGTCTCGCCGAGCGGCTGGTTCGGCAGCTCGTCGGTGCGGATCAGGTCCCAGCTCCGTGCGTCGCGGACCTCGGCAACGGCGTAGTTGCGCACCAGCACCTGCCGCCCGTCGGCGGTGTACGTGGCATCGGTCGTGAAGGCCGGCGTCGTGCGCGACGTCGGGGTGGCCACGTTGGTCCGGTTCTCGCGCAGGTTCTTCGGAAGCCGGTGGACGACACCGCCGGCCGACAGCTTCGACAGCAGGAGGATCCGCCCGGACCGGGGCGGCACGGCGATCGCCTCGACGTTCTGGGGGCCTTCCTCGTACGTCACCGCGTACCGCCTCGGCACGACCGTGTGCCGGCCGGGGCCGGGCTCGTCGAGGGCATAGAGGGCGGCATCGGTGCGCTGCTGGACGTTGTCGCCGGTGTCGGCGACCCACAGTGTCCCGTCGCGCAGAGCCAGCGCCTCGGTGTCGAGCCAGTTCCAGTCGGGATCCTGAACGCGCGTCGTGCCGACGACCTCCCCGGTGGAGATCCGGATCGCGAAGATCGTCGGCGCGTGGCCGGAGTCGTTGATCGTGTAGGCCAGGTCCTCGTGCTCGGAACTGACCGCAAGGCCACTGGACTCGGTGATGCGGACGTCGTTGATCCGCGAGACGGCGGTGGACTCGACCGGCTCTCCCGGCTCGGCGCCGTCGGCTCGGCCGAGCAACGACGCCACGAGGACGACGACCAGCAGGGCGACCAGGAGACCCGGGATCAGCAGCCGTCGGAAGCGGGGGTTCATCGTCGTTCAGCATGCCAGCAGGTCCGGGCGCCACCGACGCCGACGGGTAGGCTGACGGCGTGAGTGACGACGGTTCCGGCGGCGGCCCCGACGGTGCGGACTGGACCGTACGCGAGGGCGACGGTCCCGAGACGATCGAGCGCAAGCTCGGTCACCGTGAGCGGGCTCGTCTGGAGCGGGCCGCCCGTCGCCACGAGCTCGGCCGTCCAGAAGTCACCGAGCTCGAGATCGGCAGCACGACCCACCGCGTCGCCGAAGTCGAACCGATGGATGTCGACGGCGTTCGCACCATGACCGTCGGCACGATCATCTGGGGCGTTGTCGCCGTGGCCTTGCTCCCGTTCCTCGGCACCCTCGACGAGCAGGGGCGCACCTGGTGGATGTGGACCGCGCTGGCCGGGCTCGGACTCGGGCTCATCGGCATCGAGTACTGCCGTCGTCGGCGCAACGCCCTGCGCATGCAGCCCGGGCGCCGCAAGAAGGTCTGAGCTTTCTACAGAGCGTCGATCTCGTCGATGTTGACGGTGTCGAACACCGGCGGCGGCAGCTGCTGCGGCGCCGCCGACCGGCTCAGCCGGGCACCGGAGTGGGCGCCGCAGCCGTGAGTGAGAGCCACCACCTTGCCGTCGTCGTTGGCCATCCCGTTGGCGCAGACGCCGAACGTGTCGGAGAGCGGCCCGGCGAGGCTGATGAGGAATCCGCAGGACGCGCAGCTGCCGGGTGCCTGCTGGGCCAGCGGCGTGTACGGGCCCTGCTCGCCGTCGTGCCAGCGCTGGGCGGCGAGGTCGCGGCCCTCCAGGGACAGCACCCACTCGCGGCCGAGGCCGACCTCGCGGGCGAAGGCGCGGTCGACGGTGTCCATGTCGTCACCGGCCGACCAGGCCGGCACCAGTCGCGCGTCGTCGTCTTCGGGCGGGAGGACGTCGCCGGGACCGAGGTCGCCGGGCTTGATGCGCTCCTTGTAGGGCGTCCAGGCCGGCGCGACGATCGCCTCGTCGCCGGGCAGGAGCACGACGTCGTTGACGGTGATCTTCTCCGAGTCGGGGGCCCGGGTGATGCTGACCGACCAGTACCAGCCCCGGTATCCGGGCTGCTCGCACGCGAAGTGGTGAGCGACGAGACCGTCGCCCTCGTCGACCGAGCGCAGGTGCTCTCCGACGGTTGCTTGGTCGGCCGCCTCGATGGCAACCGCGCGCGCGACGTCGACGGCGGAGATCAGCAACGCATCCGAGGTCATGACCCGATTGTCGCCCATGTCCGGGGCTGCGATGTCAACGGGGTGAGGCAGGATGAAGTCATGGAGGAGAACGAGCGTCCGCGACCGGGTCAGGACCCTCCACCCTCGTCTACGCAGGCCGAAGAGTCACGGCTCGCCGGAGCTCGCCGGTTCTCCGAGGGAGCCGGTCGCCTGATCGCCCGTGGAAGCACGTCGGCGTTCCTCGGCGCCCGGCGCTTCACCCGATCCGGCGGTGCCGACGAGAGCGGCCTGTCCCGCCTGCTCGAGCTGCATGCGTTCAACACCGCGGGCGACGCCGCCGTGGCCGTCTCGCTCGCCGGAACGTTGTTCTTCACCGTGCCCACCGAGCAGGCCAGCAGCCAGGTCGCGCTCTTCCTCGTGCTGACGATGCTGCCGTTCGCGGTGGTCGCACCGCTGATCGGCCCGTTCCTCGACCGGTTCCGGCACGGCCGGCGGTGGGCCATCGGCACGACGCTCGCGGTGCGCGCGTTCTGCTGCTGGGTCCTGGCCGGCGCCGTGGTCGACGAGTCGCCGTCGTTCTACCTGGCCGCTCTCGGGGTGCTGGTGTCCTCGAAGGCGTACGGCGTCACCCGTGCGGCGGCCGTACCGCGACTCCTGCCGGTGGAGTTCACCCTGGTCAAGGCCAACTCGCGCATCTCACTCACGGGAACGGCGGCGGCAGTGATCTCCGCCCCGCTCGCGGTGGGCGCTGCGGCCATCGGGGCACCGTGGGCACTGCGTTACGCGGCCCTGCTGTTCGTCATCGGCACGATCCTGGCCATCCTGCTGCCGGAGCGGGTCGACTCCACCGTCGGAGAGGAACAGGTCGACATCGCCGGACGCCGGCACGGCATCGCCGTCTCACGCAACGTCGTCAACGGCCTGCGCAGCAATGCCGGGCTGCGGCTGCTCACCGGCTTCCTCACCATCTTCATGGCGTTCGTCCTGCGCGAGCCGCCCGACTCCATGGGCTGGGGTGGCAACGCCACCGTGCTGATGGCGCTGGTCATCGGCTCGGCCGGGCTCGGCAACACGCTGGGCATCGTCATCGGCTCGTGGACGAAGTCACGACGCCCCGAACGCGTCGTCCTGGCAGTGCTGGTGCTCGACGTCGTGGTGCTCGTCCTGGCAGCGGCGTTCTTCAAGTGGCCGCTCGCTGCCGTGCTCGGCCTCACCGTGGGGCTGTGCCAGTCGCTGGGCAAGCTCAGCCTGGACGCCCTCATCCAGAAGGACGTCGGCGAGGACGTCCGCACCAGCATGTTCGCCCGCTCCGAGACGCTGCTTCAGCTGTCGTGGGTGATCGGCGGTCTTCTCGGCATCGGGCTCTTCACCCTCGACGTGTCCGCCCCGCTCGGCATGGTGATCACCGCGGCGATCCTGCTGGCATGGCTCTCCTTCGTGATGGCACGGGCCATCAACCCGCGCACGCCGGCACCGATCAAGCCGTGACGAACGACCGCATGCCCACCGACCCGAGGTCGATGGCGTCGTTGAAGAACCGGAGGTCCTCGTCGTCGTCGAGCAGGCTGAGCGAGGCGACCATCGGCCGGTAGTGGTCGTCGGTGGGCACGGCGATGCGGGCCTCCGCCCAGGTGCCATACGGGTCGAGCAGCAGATCGGTGCGGCGCTCGCGGAGTGCCGTGGCCGTGTCGGCGTCGAACTGCTCGGCCCAATCCCACGCCTCGCCGCCGGTCCACTTGACCCGGTTGAGCGCGTGCACGATGTTGCCGCTGCCGATGAACAGCACGCCGCGATCGCGCAGAGCCCGCAGTCGTGAGTACAGCTCGTGCAGACGTGGCAGCGGCATCGTGTAGTCGATGCTGATCTGCAGCACCGGCATCTCCGGCTCCGGCGCCAGGTGCTTGAGCACCGACCAGGTGCCGTGGTCGAGGCCCCACTGGGCGTCCAGCCGGGCCTCGTACTCGGCGAGATGGCGGGCGAGGATGCGGGCCACCTCGGCGTCGCCGCTGGTGGGGTACTGCACGTCGTACAGCTCGTCGGGGAATCCGCCGAAGTCGTAGATGACCCGGTTGCGCGGGGCGTCGGTGATGTGCGTCGTGCCGCGGGTGAGCCAGTGCGCGCTGATGACGACCACGGCCTGCGGCTCGGGCAGCTCACGCCCGACGCGGGCCCACTCGCGGGTGAACTCGTTGTCGGAGATCGCGTTCATCGGGTTGCCGTGCCCGACGAACATCACCGGCATGCGCTCGCTGGGCGTGAGCCGCGCCTCGAGGTCACCCAGCGAGTAGGAGGTCATCTGCGAAGGTCTAGCCGTCGAGCTCCGTGGCCAGCGCACGCAGCAGCTGCGCGACCGGCTTGGCCGCCTTGTGGTCGGGATGACGGCCGTGCCGATAGCCCTCACCGATGCCGTCGAGCAGACGGATGAGGTCCTCGACGATGGGGACCATCTCCTCCGGCGGCTTGCGCCGGGCCTGCGCCTGCGAGCGCGAGACCGACCCAACGGGCTCCAGGACCCGCACCTGCAGTGCCTGATCGCCACGGCGTCCCTGCGCGATGCCGAACTCCACCCGCGCCCCGGCCTTGAGGGTCGTAACGCCATCCGGCAGCGCGTCCGAGCGCACGTAGACGTCGCCGCCGTCGTCCTGGGTCAGGAACCCGAATCCCTTGTCGGCGTCGTACCACTTCACTTTGCCCGTGGGCATGGCGCATCCTCACGTCTTCGATCGGTCGTTGCGGACTTCAGCCTATCGGGGCGGATCCTTCGGCCGCTTCTCGAAGGTCGACTCGATGGACTGGAAGCCCTTGTGTCGCTGCGACTTCGCGTAGCCGGCATACGCCTTGAGGTCGGCCTCGGTGGGCGAGACGTTGTCGGTGAACGGGGTGAGCAGGGCGCGGGGATACAGACGCCGTCGAAGCACCGCGTTGATCTCCAGGCTCAGGACAACCACCATGCCGGCCACGTAGAGAAAGGCGACAAGACCGAGCACGAGGGCGAACGTCCGGTTCATCTGATTCGCGGAGCCGATGACGCTCGTGACGAACGAGTTGCCGCCGATCTGCAGCAGCTGCCACATCACCGACGCAGCGAGCGCTCCCGGCAGCACCGACCGCGTGGTCCCCCGACCGGCGCTCAACAGCCGGAACAGCCCGATGAAGATCACCGACGTGAACACGAAGCCCACGATGCGCGCGACCCAGCCGTACGCCGGCTGCACCAAGCCGCCGAAGGCGTCGGGGTTCGCCAGCACCGATGACGTGACGGCCAGGGCGAGAATGCCGAGGCCGGCGAAGGCGAGCACCACCAGGCTGCGCACCCGCTGCAGCACCGCGTTCGTGCGGCTGTTCCGGGGCACCGACCAGGTGATGTGGGCCGCGTTCTGGGCGGCCTGACCGAGGTTGAGCGAGCCGTACGTCGCGGCGAGCGCACCGATGACGATCGCCGTCGTGCTGCCCCGCAGGCCCTCGGGGCGGCCGAGCTGGTCGCCCACGATCGGAAACTGGCTCAGGGCGGTGTCGAGCAGCCGTTCGCGCAGCGCCGGGTCGTCCTGCAGGAAGAAGCCCAGGATCGACGTCGAGATCAGCAGCAGCGGGAAGATCGCGATGAATCCGTAGAACGCGATGATCGCCGCCAGGTACGGGCCCTGGTCCTCGAAGTACTTGTAGATGACGGCCAACGGGACGCCGATGACCGGGTGGCGTCGCTGGTAGCGGTCGATCCGTCTGACGATGGTCATGCGAGGTGGGGGACGAGGGCGGCGGCCACGGCTTCGAACCGGGACTGGTCGATCACCGATCCCTCCCGGCGGACCGCGGTCGGGTCGATCATGATGAGGCGGTCGAGACGGACTTCGCTCGGCCGTTCTTCGGAGTCCCACGGACCGGGGCCGATATCGAGCCAGTAGCGACCCTCTCGGGCCTCCTGCTCCTGGTCGAGATCGTGGTCCTGCGAGGTCATCATCAGCCCGAACAGCTGCTCACCGTCGCGTCCGACCAGGAGCACCGGACGGTCCTTGCCGCGGCTGGGATCGTCCTCGAACGGCACCCACGTCCACACGACCTCTCCAGGGTCAGGGCGCCCGTCCGGCTTCGGGGCGTACGCGATCTCCACGCGGTCAGCCTGCCACAACGTGCGCCGGACTCCGGTCTACTCGAACTCGGGCAGCTCGCGTTTCATGACCTTGCCCGTGGGGTTGCGCGGCAGCTCGTCGAGGAACATCGTCTTGCGCGGCACCGCGAAGCGGGCTACCCGCTCCTTCGCGAAGGCGACGACGTCGTCGTGCTCGAGGGACGTGCCGTCCTTCGTCACGATGTACGCGGCGAGGGCCTGGCCCCAGTCCTTGTCGTCGATGCCGGTGACGACGACGTCGGCGATGTCGTCGTGCTCGATCAGCGCGTCCTCCAGCTCGCGGGGGAAGACGTTCTCGCCGCCGGAGATCACCATGTCGTCGTCGCGGCCCGACACGAACAGGCGGCCGTCCTCGTCGAAGTGCCCGAGGTCGCCGGTGCTCATCAGCCCGTCGACGAAGTCCTTGGAGTTGCCGTCGGTGTAGCCGCCGAACGGCATGTCGTTGCCGACGTAGATGGTGCCGGTCTCGCCCGGCTCGACGTCCTTGCCGTCGGCGTCCAGGATCCGCACCGTGGTGTGCCAGGGCGGACGGCCGGCCGTGCCCGGTGCGGCACGCAGGTCCTCCGGCGACGCGATGGTGACCCAGCCGGTCTCGGTGGCGCCGTAGAAGTTGTAGACCGAGTCGGTGAACGTGTCCATGTACTTGGTGGCGAGCTCGCCGGCGAGCGCCGACCCGCTCGCCGCGGTGATGCGCAGACTCGACACGTCGGCTTCACCGGCCCGCTCGGAGTCGACCAGCCGCTGCATCATCAGCGGCACCACCACGAGTGCCTGGGCCCGGTGCTTCTCGATGTCGTCGAGCACCTGGTCGGCCTTGAATCGGCGGCGCATCACATAGGTGGGCACGGTGGAGAGGCCGAAGCTGAAGTTGATGAGGCCCCACGAGTGGAACAGGGGCGCGGCCAGCACGATGGTGGAGTTGCCGCGATAGGGGATGGCGCCGAAGAACGCGACCAGCGGGTCGAGCCCCTCCGGCTCCGAGCGTTGCGCGCCTTTGGGCAGCCCGGTCGTGCCGGAGGTGAAGATGATGACCGTGCCGGGCTTGTCGGGCTTGGCCGGCTGCTTCGTCGAGTGGCCCTTCGAGATGTCGGCCACGCTCGGGATGCCGGAGTCCTCCGAGTCCGCCCAGCACAGCAGCAGCTGATCACGGTCGACCTTCTCGGCGACGGGCAGGAACTCCTCGTCCAAGATGATGTACTTCGCGCCCTCACGGGTCGCCAGCTCGGTGAGCTGCGAGCCGCTGGCCATGGTGTTCAGCAGCAGAACCCGGGCGCCGGCCTGCATGATGGCGATCATCGCCATCACGATGTAGCGGTGGTTGCGTGCCAGCAGAGCCACCGAGTCGCCGGTGTTCACGCCTCGCTCGTTGAGGGCGTGGGTGAGCTGGTTGATCTGGTCGCGCATCTCGGCCCAGGTGATCTCGCCGAGCTCGTCGATGATCGCGGTCTGCCGGGGGAAGCGCGCGGCGGCGGCGGCCACCGCGGCCGGGAAGCCCGGCCCCCATTTCATGAGCTGGTAGCCGGCGATGGCCAGGCGGTGCGGTAGCTGGGGCTTGGCCAGCCCGATCTGCCGGAACACTTTCAGTCGGTACGCGAGGTCGGTCACGTCGGCACTGTAACAGCGAGTTTCAGGCGTCGCGCTTCAAGAACAACGCGGCGCTGATCGCCAACAGGATCGCGACGAACGTCGCCATGACCAGTCCGCCACCCACCGCCCCGAACGACGTCACACCGAACACCTCCAGCAGGTCATCGATCGAGAACTGGGTGTACATCTGCGCGCCCGCGTCGTACGGGAGGAACTTCAGGACACTCGCCATGCCACCCTGGTCGACGGGCTCGTCCGACACGGCGCGGATGATGACGAAGACGCCTTTGGCGATCTCCTCGACGACCGACGGCAAGAGCAGGATGAGCGCAACAGCCGCCGTCTGGTTGCGGGTGATCGTGGCCAGCGCGAGCCCCGAGAGGGCGAACAGGGCCGTGTAGATGACCATCCCCAGGACGACCTCACCGAATCCACCGAAAGTGGGCATCTCGATGCCGAAGAGTAGGGCGATCAGCAGGGCAAGGAGCGCGCAGGCGAAGGCCACAGCCGCCGAGACCAATGCCGTGACGAGCGCCTTGGCGGCCATGACCACTGTGCGGCTGTTCAGCGCCGTCAAGGTGGCACGGATCATGCCATGCCGGTACTCGTGACCCATGGAGAAGACCCCGAGCAGCCCGAGGACATAGGCGATGAACAAGGGAAAACCCGCCGCCCCTCCGATGGTGGCGATGAGCGCGAAACTCCGGTCGCCGCCGGAGTTCGGGCCCGAGGACGGGATGGCCCACGCAATCAGCATCGAGACCGCCAGCTGCAAGGCCAGGGCGGTGCCGATCAGCCAGTAGGTGGACCGGATGGTGCGAAGGCGGACGAACTCGTACCGCAGCGCGTCGATCATTCGTCGTGCCCCCGGAACTCCTCGTCCTGGCTGGTGGCCGACAAGAACGCCTCCTCGAGCGTGGCTTGGCGCGTCGCGAGCTGATGCAGGCGGATGCCCAGCTCGTGGGCGACGTCACCGACCGCGGCGGCGTCGAGACCGCCGATCGTGACCGTCTCACCAGTGCCCGTGATCGTCGCTCCACGCTCCTGCAGCACGGGGACGAGGCGCTCCATGTCCGGCGACGTCACCTCGACCGTGCCGAGCCCGCTCGCCGAGAGGAAGTCGGCCACGGGCCCATTGGCGACCAGGCGCCCGCGGCCGATGACGACCAGCTCGTCGGCCAGCACGGCCATCTCCTGCAGAAGGTGGCTCGAGACGAACACCGACCGGCCCTCGCCGGCGAGATGCTGGAGCAGTCGGCGCAGCCAGTTGATGCCTTCGGGATCCAGGCCGTTGGCCGGCTCGTCGAGCAGAAGGGTGTGCGGATCACCGAGCAACGCCGCGGCGATGCCGAGGCGCTGGCCCATGCCCATGCTGAACTTGCGCGGACGGCCTCGGGCGACCGACTCGAGTCCGACGAGTCCGATGACCTCATCGACCCGGGCCTTGTCGATGCCGTTGGCGGCGGCGAGCATCCGCAGGTGATCGCTGGCCCGCCGCGTCGGGTGAAAGGGCTTGGCCTCGAGCAAGGCCCCGATGTGTCGCATCGGGTGCTTGAGCTCGTGGAACATCTTGCCGTCGAAGAGCGTGCGCCCCTCGCCGTTGTCGAGGCCGAGCATCAGCCGCATCGTCGTGGACTTGCCGGCGCCGTTCGGCCCGAGGAACCCGGTGACGCTGCCGGGTCGTACCACGAAGTCGAGCCCGTCAACTGCTCGCTTGGCCCCGTAGGACTTGCCCAGACCGCGGGCTTCGATCAACGCCATGCGCCCAGCCTGCCATGCGGATCGATGTGGTCGGGTGGGCCGGTACCGTGAATCGATGACGTCGCACCGGCCGATCGAGGAGGGCGTCGCCACCGATCTGCGGGGCGAGCTCACCTACGCGGGCTACCTGCGCCTCGATGCGCTGCTGTCGGCCCAGCACCCCCTGTCGGAGCACCACGACGAGATGCTGTTCATCATCCAGCACCAGGTCACCGAGCTGTGGCTGAAGCAGCTGATCCACGAGCTGCGCTCGGCGATCGGCCTGCTCGACGCCGGCGACGTCCCGCCGGCGCTGAAGCGGCTCGCCCGCGTCAAGGCGATCCAGAAGCAGATGTTCGAGCAGTGGTCGGTGCTGGAGACCTTGACGCCGGTCGAGTACGTGCAGTTCCGCGACCACCTCGGCAAGGCGTCCGGCTTCCAGTCGCCGCAGTACCGCACGGTCGAGTTCCTGCTGGGCAACAAGAACCCGGCCATGCTCGGCGTCTTCGCCCACGACGACGACGTCCATGCACAGCTGGCGGGCGACCTCGCCGCTCCCAGTCTCTACGACACCTTCCTGCGGCACCTCGCGCGTCGCGGATACACCGTGCCGACCGAGGTGATCGAGCGCGACGTCACCCAGCCGTACGAGGCCCATCCGGGCGTGGCGGAGGTGTTCCGCCACATCTACGCCGACCCGCACGAGCACTGGGAGGCCTACGAGGCCAGCGAGGACATGGTGGACGTCGAGGAGGGGTTCCAGCTCTGGAGGTTCCGGCACCTCAAGACCGTCGAGCGGATCATCGGCCGCAAGCGGGGAACCGGCGGCTCCAGCGGCGTCGACTTCCTCCGCCGCGCGCTTGACCTGACGTTCTTCCCCGAGCTGCTCGACGTGCGCACGCATATCGGCGAGGACGGCTAGAACAGACAGACCACCCCGCCGGCGACGGACCACCCGAGTGGTCGTCCACCGACGAGGTGGCCCTTCCTTGATAACACATCAACACGACGAAGGCCCCGGACCAGTGGTCCGGGGCCTTGTCGGATGGAGCTCAGAAGCCCATGCCACCCATGTCGCCCATGTCGGGAGCGCCACCGCCGGCCGGAGCGGGCTCCGGCTTGTCGGCGACGACGGCCTCGGTGGTGAGGAACAGGGCCGCGATGGACGCCGCGTTCTGCAGCGCCGAGCGCGTGACCTTGGCCGGATCGATGATGCCCGCGGCGATCAGGTCGGTGTACTCACCGGTCGCGGCGTCGAGGCCGTGACCCAGCTCGAGTCCGGAGACCTTCTCCGCCACGACGCCACCCTCGAGGCCGGCGTTGATGGCGATCTGCTTCAGCGGGGCGGAGGTCGCCGCCTTGACGATCGCGGCACCGGTGGCCTCGTCACCCTCGAGGTCGAGCTTCTCGAAGGCTGCTGCGGTGGCCTGGACGAGTGCCACGCCGCCACCGGCGACGATGCCCTCCTCGACGGCCGCCTTGGCGTTGCGGACGGCGTCCTCGATGCGGTGCTTGCGCTCCTTGAGCTCGACCTCGGTGGCCGCGCCGACCTTGATGACGGCGACGCCGCCGGCGAGCTTGGCCAAACGCTCCTGGAGCTTCTCGCGGTCGTAGTCGGAGTCGGAGTTGTCGATCTCGGCGCGGATCTGGTTGACCCGTCCGGTGATCTGCTCCTGCGCGCCGCCGCCCTCGACGATGGTGGTCTCGTCCTTGGTGGTGACGACCTTGCGGGCGGTGCCCAGCAGCGAGAGGTCGGCGTTCTCGAGCTTGAGCCCGACTTCCTCGCTGATGACCTCGCCGCCGGTGAGGATGGCGATGTCGGCGAGCATGGCCTTGCGGCGGTCGCCGAAGCCCGGGGCCTTGACGGCGACGGACTTGAACGTGCCGCGCATCTTGTTGACGATCAGCGTCGCGAGCGCCTCACCCTCGACGTCCTCGGCGATGATGACGAGCGGCTTGCCCGACTGCATGACCTTCTCGAGCACCGGGACGAGGTCCTTCACCGAGCTGATCTTGGAGTTGACGATGAGGACGTAGGGGTCCTCCAGCACCGTCTCCATGCGCTCGGGGTCGGTGACGAAGTAGCCCGACAGGTGACCCTTGTCGAAGCGCATGCCCTCGGTGAGCTCGAGGTCGAGGCCGAACGTGTTCGACTCCTCGACGGTGATGACGCCTTCCTTGCCCACCTTGTCCATGGCCTCGGCGATGATGTCGCCGACGGTCTGATCGGCCGCGGAGATGGCCGCGGTGGCCGCGATCTGCTCCTTGGTCTCGATGTCCTTCGCCATGCCGAGCAGCTGCCCGGTGATGGCCTCGACGGCCGCCTCGATGCCCCGCTTGAGGCTCATCGGGTTCGCACCGGCGGCGACGTTGCGCAGGCCCTCGCGCACGAGCGCCTGGGCGAGCACGGTGGCGGTGGTGGTGCCGTCGCCCGCGACGTCGTCGGTCTTCTTGGCGACCTCCTTGACGAGCTCGGCACCGATCTTCTCGTAGGGTTCCTCGAGCTCGATCTCCTTGGCGATGCTGACACCGTCATTGGTGATCGTGGGGGCTCCCCACTTCTTCTCGAGAACGACGTTGCGGCCCTTGGGACCGAGCGTCACCTTCACGGCGTCGGCGAGCTGGTTCATGCCGCGCTCGAGGCCGCGACGCGCTTCCTCGTTGAAAGCAATGGACTTGGCCATGTGTGGATCTCCGTCGACGTAGTGCGATCGGCCCGATCGGACCGATCTGGTGGTCTGGCACTCTCATCATAGGAGTGCTAATCAAGACTTCGCAATCGGGTCCTGCGGGCGGCGATGACTCACACCGAGAACAGCAGGAACAGCCCGGTGAACGTGTACGCGACCATGAGCAGCAGCATGCCCATCTGCCCGGACAGCCGGTGCGCACGAGGCAGCACGATCAGCGCCCGGTCGTGCGCCGCGACCACGGCGAGCACATGGCCGACCACGACAAACGACACCTTCAAGACCGCCAGTGTGGTCGTGTGTGTCGACAGGACGTAGGACACCTGTCCGTCCAGCCCCGCGAGGACGAGCACCACCGCCTGGCCCTTCTCGACGAGGTAGGTCAGGTAGTGGGCGAAGATGTAGCCGACGACGATCGGCACGAGTGAGTGGGCCAGCCGTCCGGGCAGCGCGGAGCGCTGCTCGGGGGTGACGCCGCCGGTGGCCCGCGACACCAGCTGGAACAGCGCCGCCACGGCGACGCAGAAGACCGCCAGCGTCAGGCTCCGCTCCAGCACCGACAGCGACTTCGACTGCCAGAACGGCGACGCGGAGAAGCTGTCGTACGCCGTCGAGCCGAGCAGCGTCGCGAGGAGGGCGACCAGGCCGGGCCCGATCGGCAGCCTCGCCAGGGAACGAAGCGGGTTGTGCACCGACCACCTGCCCTCACGGACGAACGGCGACAGCCGGGCGACCACCGCGCTGTAGACGTCGAAGGGGTCGGCGCGGTCGAACCAGCGTGGACCGAAGACGATGCCACCGGCGACGGTCGCGAGCACGTACACGACGACCCAGAGCCGGACGGCGTCGACGCTGCCGGGGTTCGGCGAGGCGAGCTCGAGCCACACGAACGCGAACACCCCCGCGACCGCCGGCCAGTACCCGAGGCGTTCCGGGTACTCGGCGAACCCATCCGGCCGCCCGGTCAGCCGACCGACGACGGCCTGGATGCTTCGCCAGGGAGACAGGTCGCGCCAGACGTGACCGGCCAGCAGCGCGAGAGGCACCAGTCCGACCCACACGAGGATGTAGAGCGCGCCGAGGCCCGCGTTCGACGCGTCATCCGAGCCGACGAACAGGGCGCCCACGAACCATGCGGCCAGCAGGGCACCGACGACGGCGAGCCACGGACGCCGAGGTGGCGTCTCGGCCCCGGCCTCGACGTCCTCGTCGAACCGGGGCTCCCGCCAGGCCAGCGCGAGCACGGCGAAGGAGACCGTCAGGGCCCATGACGCCCCCACCATGGCGTAGAGGAACGGGATGGGCAGGTCCGTCGACCCACCAACGCCATGGGTGGCGAGAGTGTGGAGCACGTCAGTCGCGCACGACGAGCTGGACGATCGTGGCGCCCAGATGGTGCGCCTCGACAGCCACCTGTCCGGGTGTGTCGATCGTGAAGGACTCCTCGATGGCCTCGCCCGGCTTCACCTGGTAGGTGTGCTCGGGGTCGGAGTGCACATGGATCTCCTCGGCTGCGTCGGACGAGATGCGCAGCGTGACCTCCTGTCCGACCTTCACGTCGACGCGGTCGCCGTGCGGCGTGACCTTGCCGTCCTTGATGGCGATGTCGACCACAGCTCCTTCCGACGCCGGCGACTCGGTGGCCGGGTCAGGCGACGACGTCACCGTCCCGGTGTCGTTCCCGCCGCAGCCGCCGATCAACAGCATCGCGGCGAGCAGCGCGACGAAGGTCTTCACTCGTTCTCCTTGTCGTCGTCGGACTCGAATGCGCGATCGATGATCTCGCGCTCATCACGCTCCTCGCGCCGGTCCTTGCGCGCGATGTACAACACCACGCCGACCACCGCGACCGCCGGAACCAGGGCCGGGATGGCCAGCAGGGCGGCGTGATGAGCCCAGAGCAGGTCTCCGGTCGGGATCATGCCCTCAGCGTAGGCTCGCTGCCCGGGGCCTTCTCCTCCTCACGGTGCGCCGAGATGCTGCGCGAGACCCGTCCCACCGCGATGGCGATGCCCGCGATGATGGCGAGGCTGCACAGCAGCACCACGAGGTTGGCCACACCCCACAGCCAGGCGGGGGCGTCGAGCTCGCGTTCGCGTTGGAGAATCTCGATCTCGGGCACGAAGTCACGGGTGGCCTCGGCCTCGACCGGCACCTCCTCAGCGTCGATCGGAGGATCTTCCGGCAGGAAGATGGGCACGGCGGCGAGCATGCGGCCGTCCTGGACCCTCAGCAGTGTCTTCCAGTTGCCGCCGACGGGGACCGGGCGGGTCGATTCCCAGGTGTCGACGCCGGTGCGCTTCAGCCGATGCGTGACGATGCCCTTGTCGGCGCCCTCCGTTCCGCCCTGCCACGCGGTCAGCTGGACCCACGTCGGGTTCTCGTCGATCAGGTCGGCCGGTTGGACGATGATCTCGGTCATGATCTGGGGCTGGGACTCCGTACCCACTTCGGACGTCCTGATGGTCGCCGAGGCGTCCTTCGGCACCGTCGCCCACAGACCGTTCGCGACCGCCGCGGAGAGCACCAGCACCGTGCCGACCACGATCGCCCGTCCGACGTTCGGGGCGGGCAGCTTGCCGACGAGGCCTTGGTAGAAGAGCGCTCCGCAGAGGCCGGTGCCGACGGCCACCGGCACGGTCATGGCCAAGCCCTCGAGCCAGATGTCCTGCGGCCACGGGAACGGGAAGACGAGGTCGTTCCAGAGCTTCTCGATCACGGATCCGACCGTGGCGATCAGGAGACCACCCACAGCGCCGAACGCGAGAGGACGGTCTTTCAGCCGGGTCAGTGCGAGCAGCTCGATGATGACCGCGCTGCCGAGGTACAGCGGGAACACGTGGTGAGCCTGACCGAACACGTCGCCGACGATGAAGGAGACGATGCCCCGGATGATGACGAAGAAGAACGCGGCGTACAGCGCCACGCCGGCGCCCCCGTAGAGACGGGCGGCGACGAGTGACATCGCCGCGGCCGCGGCGATCAGCATCGGTGCGAAGACCAGGCGGAACTGTGAGACGCCGAAGTCGAACTCCGCCTGGAACACCGAAAGTCCGATGAGCAGCCCGCCGAAGGCGGAGGCAATCGCGAACTTGTGGAAGAACTCGGTGCTGTGCGACGGCGTGCGCTGGCTCCACTCGTCGGAGAACTCCGCCTCACGGTGCAGCAGGATGATGCCGGCGGTGGACATGCCGGCTCCGCCGATCAGCATCAGATGCGTGGGCCCCCAGAGCGTGACGTCCTGCCCGAACAGCCGGTGCCACACGTCGTCGAGCGGGAAGCCGATGAGCGCGTAGAAGCCACAGGCGGCGATGAAGATGCCGCTGACCGGCGCATACCAGTGCCGGGTGATGCGCACCGATGCGATCCCGGGCTTCGCTCCGTCCCGGGGGTACACGACGGCGGACATGCCCGCCACGAACAAGGCGAACAGTCCGTACAGGATCAGGTAGTGCGCCGGGTTGGCCAGTGGCCCGGCGTCGCGTCCCTGACCCGCGTGGTAGCTGACGTCCCACAGGAAGCCGAGCAGCGCGACGATGAGTGAGCTGGCGACGAACAGCGTGGGGATGGACGACCACCCAGGCTCATCGGTCCGCTCGCCGAGGCGTTCTCCCGCCTTCTGGAACCACTCGATGCGATGGGTGCGGTGTGCCCAGGCGATCCAGAGCAGGATGGAGGTGACGACGATCGCGCCGACGGTCAGACCGATGACCTCGTCGAGCGCGGCGCCTCCGGCGGGAGGTGGTTCGGACGCGGCAATGAACATACCGCGAGTTTGTCAACGTCTATGTGACACCGCAAGTGACACATAGCCGGAGAGGACGGTGTCGTCCGTCACGTGGGCGGGCCCACACCGACAGTCAGTGGCCGATGACCTCGTGGGCCTCCCGGCCCTTGGGTCCGTCGACGACCTCGAACTCCACGGGCTGTCCGTCCTCGAGCGTCTTGTATCCCTCGGACTTGATCTTGGACCAGTGGACGAAGACGTCGTCCTGGCCCTCGACCTCGATGAAGCCGTAGCCCTTGTCCGCGTTGAACCACTTGACGGTGCCTTGCACCATGTGCCGAACTCCACTCGTTGCTGCAGAAGACCACCGTTAGGCCTCGTCCTGGAGTGAGCCTACCGGCCCTCGACCACCTGCGACGGCCGGGCTTCGCCCCTCATTCTGCCTGCGGTGAGATCAGGAACCTCCCGCCACAGCGGGGCTCCGCCCGGCCCAAACCTGCGGCGAGCTCAGCATCCTCCGGCCACGGCCGGGATGATGGAGATCTGCGTGCCCTCCGGGGTCGGCGTCTCGAGCCCGTTCGCGAACCGGACGTCCTCCTCGGCGACGTAGATGTTGACGAACCGGCGCAGGGCGCCCTGCTCGTCGACGACGCGGGCCTTGATACCGGGAAAGCTCGACTCCAGCGAGTCGATGACCGCGGCGAGGGTGGCACCGTCGGCGTCGACCTGCGACTGGTCCTGGGTGTACGTGCGCAGGATCGTGGGGATCCGGACCGAGACGGTCATGTCAAGGCTCCTTGGTCGGGGGTCGGGGTCAGGCCCCGGCGGGGGTGCCGGGCCGTGGGCGGCACATCAGGCGATACCGGCGGCGACGAACGCATCGTACGTGGCATCGATGGTGGCTGTGGGTCCGACGCGACCGGAGATCGCGTCGAGGGTCTTGAGTCCGTCGCCGGTGTTGAACACGACGGTCTCGGCGTCCGGGTCGAGCTGGCCGGTGTCGAGCAGCTTCTTGAGCGTCGCGACGGTGACGCCGCCGGCGGTCTCGGCGAAGATGCCCTCGGTGCGTGCGAGGAGGGTGATGCCCTCGCGGATCTCGTCCTCGCTGACGTCCTCGACCACACCGCCGGTGCGGCGAGCGACGTCGAGCACGTACGGGCCGTCGGCCGGGTTGCCGATCGCGAGCGACTTGGCGATGGTGTCGGGCTTCACCGGCCGCACGACGTCGTGGCCGTCCTTGAACGCGGCCGACACGGGCGAGCAACCGGTGGCCTGGGCGCCGAAGACCTTGTACGGCGCCTCCTCGACCAGGCCGAGCTTCGCCAGCTCGCCGAAGGACTTGTCCACCTTCGTGAGCTGCGAGCCCGATGCGACGGGGATGACGACCTGCTCGGGCAGTCGCCAGCCGAGCTGTTCGGCCACCTCGTAGCCGAGCGTCTTCGAGCCCTCGGCGTAGTAGGGCCGGACGTTGACGTTCACGAACGCCCAGTCCGGCTCCTCGCCGGCGATCTCGCTGGCGAGCTTGTTGACGTCGTCGTAGTTGCCGCGCACCGCGACCAGCGAGCCGCCGTAGACGGCACTGGCGATGATCTTGGCGTGCTCGAGGTCGTCCGGGATGAGGACGACGCCGCGGATGCCGGCCCGCGCGGCGGCCGCCGCGACCGCGTTGGCCAGGTTGCCCGTGGACGGGCAGGCGAGCACGGAGAACCCGAGCTCGCGGGCAGCGGCCAAGGCCACCGCCACGACGCGGTCCTTGAACGAGTGGGTCGGGTTTCCGGAGTCGTCCTTGACCCACAACGTCCGGATGCCGAGCTCACGGGCGAGATTGTCCGCCTTGATCAGGCGCGTGAAGCCGGGATCGGTGTTCGGGGTGTCGATCACGTCGTCAGGCACGGGGAGTAGCGACCGATATCGCCAGATGCTCTTCGGCCCCGCCTCGATCTGCGCCCGAGTGACGTCGCCGAACTCGTACTTGACCTCCAGCGGGCCGAAGCACTCGGGGCAGGCGTAGAACGGTCCGAGCTCACGCTCGGTTCCGCATTCGCGACAGACGAGCGAGCGGGCCGGACCGAACGCACCCGGACGAGGCGCGTCGATGGTCGAGACGCGCTCTGGAACTTCTGTACTCACAAAGTCTCCTGATCATCTTCCCCGGATCGGCTCTCGTCCGGGACGGATGTAGCACCTGGCAAGACTGCTGGTTGCTGGGGTTTCGTCGGGCCGTGTCCCTCTACCCCTCATGATGAGTGGCTTCAGCCTACGGGCGCGTCTCACGATGCGTCCAATCGGTCCGGTCCGTGAGACGTGGTGGTCCGGGTGGTGGTCAGCCACCTGTCAACGGCGACGCGAGAAGCGAGTCGTGGGTGGTGGGTAGCCGCCGTCGTCGAGGCCGGCGAGGCGCTCGAACGGGTTGTAGGAGGAGTGGTCGCCGGCGAGCAGATAGGAGATGCCGACCGAGACGAAGTACAGCGGCAGCATCACCGGGCCGAGGAGGAGCGCGTACTGCGTGCAGTGCCGGTCCTCGTGCTGCAGCAGCAACGGGCGGGACTCGATCCAGTCGGCATCGTGCCTGGTGATGATCACGCTGCCCACCGTGAACGCACCGGCGACCGGGAACCCGAACCGGTAGCCGGTGCACACGAAGGTCCCGCGGCCGCGGGACGAGCGGGTGGTGCCACCGATCCGGGCGACGAGGAGGCCGAGCAGGGTGCTCAGGTTGATCCAGTTCACCACCGTGCGGATCCGCGTCCACGGCGTATGCGGCAGCGTGTTCAGGACGCGGCCTCCAACGCGTCGGCGAGGCCGCCCAGCCAGACGGCGACGGCGTCCGGCCCGTCGAGGACGAGGTCGGACCGGGCGATCAGGACGTCCTGCTCGTCGGATGCCGAGCAGATCAGCAGACCGGTGAGGCCGCCGGCGCGCATGCGGTCGACGGCGTCGAAGGCGGGCAGGTCACCGAGGTCGTCACCGGCGAAGATGACGTGGCGGGCTCCGACCTCGCGGACCAGGCGCTCCAGCACCTCGCCCTTGTCGGTTCCGTGCGTCCGGAGCTCGACGACCTGGCGGCCCGGCTCGACGGTGAGGCCGTGCTCGGCGGCCAGTGCGGCGAGCGGCCCGGCGAGCGTCTCGAGCAAGCCGTCCTCGAGCCCACGGGTGTGCACGGCCACGGCGAGGCCCTTGTCCTCCACGCGCACGTGATCGGCTCCACGCTGGGCCAGCCACTGTGGCAGCCGGGCGGCCAGCAGACGCACCGCTTCCGGCGGCTCGGGCTCGTGCGTCTCACCCGTGGCCGCGTCCCACCGCTCGGCTCCGTACTGTCCGGACAACACGAGCGACTCCAGGCCGACGCGTCCGGCGAAACCGCCGAGCTCGAGCGCCTGGCGGACCGGGCGCCCGGTGATGACCGCGATCTGACCGATCAGCGGGCCGAGCCGGGCCAACGCCTCGACCGCATGCTCGTGCGCGAAGGCGGTGGTGGGGTCGTCGACCACGTGAGCGAGCGTGCCGTCAAAGTCGAGGGCGAGCAGGGTGCCGCCGGGGTCGGCCACGACCGCGTCCATCGCCGCGTCAACTGGGGGTGTCGTGCGCGACATGCCCGCATCATGGCAGGCCGAGCAGGACCACCGTGAGGCGGTCCGACCGCATGCCATTCGTGCTGGGCAGCACGGCGTCGACGCCGAGATCCTTCGCGAGCAGCCTGGCCTCGGCCTTGTGGCCCCGGGGGAAGTGCACGGCGGTCTGCGCCACGCCGGTGCGCCAGTTGCCCACCGAGGCGACGGTCCATCCGGCTGCTCGCACGCGGGCGGACACCTGCCGCGCGAGCCCGACGGTCCGGGTGGCGTTGAGCACCGAGACGTCGATGTCCTGGCGACTGACCTTCGGCTCCGGCTTCGGGCTCGGTGACTCGCTCGGCGTCGGCGTCGGCGTCGGCGACGGCGTGGCGGACGGCGTCGGGGTGGGAGTCGATGTCGCGGCGGACGGGTCGGGCGTCGAATCGTCCTCGGGGGCCAGCATCACGACCCAGCCGAGACCGAGGAGTCCGAGGACACAGGCGACGGCGGTGAGCGCGAGGAACCAGCCGGGCAGGACGTAAGCCTTGCGACCGGGAGTCCTGCGGTGATCGGACACGCGCGGGCCTGTCAGAGGTCGATACCCAGGCGCCGTGCGGAGCGGCTGCGCTGCCGCTGAGCTCTCAGTCGTCGCAGGCGCTTGACGAGAAGCGGATCGAACGCGAGAGCGTCGTCGCGGTCGATGAGGGCGTTGAGCACTTGGTAGTAGCGCGTGGACGACATGTCGAACTTGTCGCGGATCGCCTGCTCCTTGGCGCCCGCGTACTGCCACCAGAGGCGCTCGAGCGCGAGGATCTCGCGGTCACGCTCGCCGAGGGTGTCGGGAGAAAGAGACGAGGACGCACTACCGCCCTGCTTCTCAGCTGCGCTCATGGCCTGATCCTACGGGACAAATCACAACGATGTCATTCGCCTAGGGTGTCTACGTGTCGTCCGTGTCGCAAGGTCCGGTGCGCTGGGGGATCCTCGCCACCGGCCGGATCGCCCACACCTTCGCCGGCGACCTCGCCCTCCTGCCGGACAACGCGCTGGTCGCGGTGGGTTCACGAACCGCAGAGTCAGCGCGCCTGTTCGCCGAGCAGTATTCCAGCCCAGCCGCACCGGTTCGCGCACACCCCTCCTACGGTGACCTGGCCGACGACCCCGACGTCGACGTCATCTACGTCGCCACCCCGCACGGACGGCACGACATCGACGTCCTGCGCTGCTTCCAGTCCGGCAAGGCGGTGCTGTGCGAGAAGCCGCTGACGCTGGACGCGTCGTCCACAGAGCGGCTGGCCGCCGAGGCACGCAGCCGTGGTCTGTTCTTCGCCGAAGCCATGTGGATGCGCGCCAACCCCAACATCCGGCGGGTCGTCGAGCTCGCCAACGACGGCGCCTGCGGCACGATCGCGCAGGTCAGGGCGGAGCTCGGATTCGTGGCCCCGGCCCACGTCGAACGGCTGTGGGATCCCGCACTGGGCGCGTCCGCCTTGCTCGACGTCGGCGTCTACCCGCTCACCTTCGCCCATCTCGTGCTCGGCGAGCCGGACGACATCGCCGCCGCGGGCACGCTCACCGAGCGCGGCTACGACACCGGCGGTGGCGCCACGCTGACCTACGCCGGAGGTGCCGTCGCCAGCGTCGCCTGGACCCAGATGGCCTGGTCGGACAACCGGGCCGCGGTGTCGGGCGATCGCGGCCGGCTGGAGGTCCCCTCCCGCTTCCACGAGGCCACCGGGTTCACGTACACCCGCAGTGCCGTGGACGGGGAAGCGCTGGAGACCCACGGCGAGCCCCTCACCGGGCATGGCTTCGCCCACGAGATCGAGGAGGTGGCCGCCTGTCTCCGGGCCGGGCGCGTCGACTCGGACCTGCTCCCCCTCGACGGCACCCTCGCCGTCATGAGGGTGATGGACGAGATCAGAGGCCTGCTTGGAGTGCACTACGACTGACACCGCCTAGTCTGTGTGCATGCCGCCAGGTCTCGCGGAGTTCGTGGTCATCGCGAATCGCCTGCCCGTCGACCGATTCATCGCTCCCGACGGCACTGTCACCTGGCGGACGTCTCCCGGCGGCCTGGTCACCGCGCTCGAGCCGGTGATGCGGCGCAAGGGTGGCGCATGGATCGGCTGGCACGGTGCCGCCGACGAGAAGCTCAAGCCGTTCGAGCACGATGGCCTGCGTCTCGTCCCGGTGCAGCTGTCGACCCAGGAGGTCGAGGAGTACTACGAGGGCTTCTCGAACGCCACGCTGTGGCCGCTGTACCACGACGTCATCGCTCCCCCGGAGTTCCACCGCGAATGGTGGGACTCCTATGTCCAGGTCAACCGGCGTTTCGCCGAGCGGGCCGCGCGAATCGCCCGACGCGGCGCCACCGTGTGGGTGCAGGACTACCAGCTCCAGCTGGTGCCGACGATGCTCCGCTCGCTCCGACCCGACCTGCGGATCGGCTTCTTCCTGCACATCCCGTTCCCTCCCCGCGAGCTGTTCCAGCAGCTGCCCTGGCGTCGCCAGATCCTGGAGGGCCTCACCGGCGCCGACCTCGTCGGATTCCAGCTGCCGGGAGCGGCCCAGAACTTCGTCCGCCTGGTCCGTGAGCGAGTGGGCCACAAGACGCATCGCGGTCTGATCTACCTGCCGGACGGCCGCACCGTGGTCGCCCGCGCCTATCCGATCTCCATCGACGCGCAGGCGTTCGAGGAGCTCGCCCGGACCCCGGCCGTCGATGCCCGCGCGAAGGAGATCCGCGAGAGTCTCGGCAGCCCGAAACACGTGCTGCTGGGCATCGACCGGCTCGACTACACCAAAGGTCTGCGCCAGCGGCTTCGCGCGTTCGGCGAGATCATCCGCGACGGCTCGATCGACGTCGACGACGCCGTGTTCGTGCAGGTGGCCACGCCGTCGCGTGAGCGCGTCGACCAGTACCGGCTGCTGCGCGACGACATCGACCGGCTGGTGGGACGCATCAACGGCGACGTCGGCCGCATCGGACAGCAGCCGATCACGTACCTGCACGCGTCCTACCCGCGCGAGGAGATGGCCGCCTTGTACCGCGCCGCCGACGTCATGGTCGTCACCCCGCTGCGCGACGGCATGAACCTGGTGGCCAAGGAGTACGTCGCGTGCCGCTACGACGACGACGGCGCACTCGTGCTGAGTGAGTTCGCCGGTGCCGCGGCCGAGCTCAGCCAGGCGTACCGAGTCAACCCGTACGACATCAACGGGATGAAGGACGCCTTGCTCGAGGCGATCCAGGCCGATCCGCGCGAGAACGCCCGGCGCATGAAAGCCATGCGGCGACATGTCGTCGATCACGACATCGATCACTGGGCCACGGCATTCCTCGACGAGCTCACCACGACCCGCGAGACGCACGACAAGAAGCTGCGCCCCTCCGGGCGCTCATGACGCTCCGCAGCACGTGGTACGAGACGCCCGAACTCATCGGCGACCACGTGCGGCTCGTCGCCCTGCGCCCACACCACGCCGCGGGCCTGCTGGCCGCTGCTGACGACGACGAGGTGTTTCGCTGGCAGTCGTTCGCGCGTCCGCGCACGCTCGAGGACGCGAGCGGCCTGCACGACTGGTACCGGGCCCGCCCGAACGCCATCACCTGGACGCAGGTCGACGTCGCGAGCAGCCACGTCGCCGGCCTGACCACGTACTACGAGATCGACTCCGTCAACCGGTCGGTGGCGATCGGAGCCACGTGGCTCGGGCGGCGGTTCTGGCGCACCGCGGTGAACACCGAGGCGAAGCTGCTCCTGATGCGCCGCGCCTTCGACACCCTCGGGTGTGCCCGTGTCGTGTGGCACGTCGACATCGCCAATGAACGCTCCCAGGCCGCGGTGCAGCGCATCGGCGGAGTGCGCGAGGGAGTCCTGCGCAAGCACATGATCCGGCGGGACGGGTCGTGGCGCGACACGGTCGTGTTCTCGATGACCGACGACGAGTGGCCGGCCGCCCGCAAGGCACTCGAGGAGCGGCTCGCCCGCTGACGATCAGAGGTCGGGCGGCCGGGCATCGCGCAGCAGGCGCTGCCCGGCGACGGACAGGACCACGGCGATGCCGGCGGCGGTCACCGTGACGGCGAACGCCGGCGTGTGCGACGTCAGCGCGTCCGCGAGTCTTCCAGCCACTGAGGAGCCCAGCGCGTACCCGATGCCGGTGGCGCCGGCGAGCATGGTCATCGCCATCCCGATGCGATCGTCGGCCACGAGCTGGCCCGCCAGGGCGAAGTTGCTGATCATGTAGGGCGCCACCGCGAACCCCAGCAGGGCGATCACGCCGATCAGCGGTCCGATGGAGTCGACGAACAGGAGGGGCACGGACAGCAGCAGCAGTCCGAACGCGGAAACCAGCATCCGGGTGGCATAGAGCACGCGTTCGGGCAGTCCGGTCACCGCGAGGCCGGCGATGACGCTGCCGACGCCGAGCGTCGCGTGGATGACGCCGGCGAGGCCGGGCTGGCCCTCGGAGGTGGCCAGCACCGTCGATCCGGTCTGGGTGCCGCCGAACACCATGCCGACACACATCTGCGCGATGACGAGCACCACGAAGGCCGCGCCGAACAGGCGACCCCGGGCCTGCCCGGGCAGACGGTCGTTGCCGGTGAGAGCGGCCGTCGGGTGCAACGCGAACCACGAGCCGAACGCGGCCAGCACGACGGCCGCGCAGACCAATGCGCCGGACGGATCGGCGATCACCGCGAGCACGCCGACGAGCGCCGGACCGAGCACGAACGATGCCTCGTCGGCGGCGCCCTCGTACGAGAAGGCGGCATCGAGCAGACGGCCGCGATCGTCGGAGCCACGCACGATCGGGCCCCACCGCACCCGTGCCAACGGGCCGATCTGCGGGATGGCGAGTCCGGCCAGGGCAGCCACCGCGATGATGGTCGGCGCGCCGAGATCACGGTCGGTGGCTTCGACGAGAGCCAGCAGGCCGAGGGCGCCGACCAACGACTGGCCCAGCACGACGAGGCGCTGACCGATGCGATCGGCCAGCCCACCGGCGAACGGCGCACCGAGAGCGTTGGCGACGGCCAGAGCCCCGGCGGCCGCGCCACCGAGGGCGTACCGGCCGGTCTGGGTGCTGACCAGGATGAGCGTGCCGAGCTGGCTCATCGCCAGCGGGATGCGTCCGAGGAAGGCCACCGCGACGTAGGCAGGCCCGACGGTTCGGAGCAGGGTTCGATACGAGGCGATGGCGGACACGGCCCGGGCAGTCTACGTCCCTAATGTGGACCCATGCCCCTCGCCGTTGCCCGTCGCTCCACCACGGCGATCTTCGTGCTCAACGGGTTCGTGTTCGGCATGTGGGTGGTCAACATCCCGGAGATCCTCGACCGCACCGACGCCACCAAGGCCCAGCTGGGCGCGCTCTTGCTGCTCCTCGGTGGGGCGGCCTTCGTCGGTATGCAGGTCACCGGCCGGCTCGTCGACCGGCACGGCTCGCGACCGATGGCCGTCGCCGCGGCCCTGCTCCTCTGCGCGGCCCTGCTCGGACCCGCATTCGCTACCGACGTGTGGACGCTCGCCGCCGCACTCACCGCCCTCGGCTTCGCCAACGGAGCCGTCGACGTTGCGCAGAACACCCAGGCGGTCGAGGTGGAACGCGAGTACGGACGTCCGGTCATGAGCGGGTTCCACGCCTTCTTCTCGCTGGGCGGCGTCCTGTCCGCGATGCTCGGCGGCGCCCTCATCGCGGCCGGTGCCGACCTGCGACTGAGCCTCGGCATCGCCGCTGCCGCCGGTGTCGGCCTGACGCTGGCCGCTCGTCCCGGCCTGCTCCCGCCGACGTCGCGCCCGCAGGAGGACCGGCCCGGCCGCCGCGCGCCCTGGTCGCCACGGGTGGTGCTGCTCGGCGCGATCGCGTTCGTCCTGTTCCTCTCCGAGGGCGTGGCCTACGACTGGAGCACGGTGCACCTGCACGACTCACTCGGCGCGCGCAAGGATGTCGCGGCCTGGGCGTTCGGCGCCTTCTCCATCACCATGACGGCCACCCGCCTGGTCGCCGACCGCGTCGTCGCCCGCACCGGACCCGCCGCGTACGTGCGGGTCGCCGCCCTCCTCGGCGCGGTCGCGCTGACCGGCGCTGCCCTGGCTCCGAACGCCGCCACCGCGATCGTCGCGTGGGGACTGTTCGGTGTGGGCCTGGCCGGGTGCATCCCGCAGTTCTTCACCGCCGCCGGCAACATCGACGCGAAGGCATCGGGCACCTACGTCGCCCGGCTGGCCGGCCTCGGCTACCTGGGCCTGCTCGCCGGACCGTCGGCGATCGGGCTGCTCACCACCTGGATTCCGCTCACCACCGCCTTCGCCGTCCCCATCGTCGGCTGCGTGCTCGCCGGCCTGCTCGCCCCCACCGCCCTGCGCCCGGTGGACTCCGCATGAGCACCCCACGAAACTGCTCGCCCGTCACCAGGCTCGATACGCCTCGATGGACCGAGGGCTCACATTTTCGCGGGGACCCGGCATGACGCGCGACCTGTCCGACCTCATGGCGCCCGACTGGGCCGAGGCCCTCGCGCCGGTGGCCGACGACATCACCGCCGTCGGCCGGTTCCTGCGCGAGGAGATCACCGCCGGTCGTTCCTACCTTCCGGCGGGTGACCGAATCCTGCGGGCCTTCGCCGAGCCCATGGCCGATGTCCGCGTGCTCATCACCGGTCAGGATCCGTACCCGACGCCAGGACACCCGGTCGGCTTGTCGTTCTCGGTCGCGCGCGACGTCCGACCACTCCCGGGCAGCCTGGTGAACATCTTCAAGGAGCTGGAGGCCGACCTCGGTGTCGCGCCGTGCCCGCACGGCGACCTCACCGCCTGGGCCCAGCAGGGCGTGCTGCTGCTCAACCGCGTCCTCACCGTGCGGGCCGGGGCGCCCGCCAGCCATCGCGGGCACGGCTGGGAGGCGGTCACCGGCCAGGCCATCCGCGCGCTCGTCGCACGACGCCAGCCATTGGTGGCGGTGCTGTGGGGACGAGACGCGCAGAGTCTCAAGCCGATGCTGGACGGCACACCGACGATCGAGAGCGCCCACCCGAGTCCGTTGTCAGCGTCCCGCGGCTTCTTCGGGTCCCGCCCGTTCAGCCGGGTCAACGCCCTGTTGGAGCAGCAGGGCGCTGCGCCGGTCGACTGGTCCCTGCCCCACTAGGGTGTCCGACATGAGCTCCCCCGCCGGCCGCGACCGCGCCGCCGTCATCGACGACGCCTTCGGCGGCATGCAGCGCTGGGGGCTCCGTCTCATCGTGATCGCCGCATCCGTCTTCGTCCTCGGATGGATCGTCGGACAGCTCTGGGTCGTGATCTTCCCGGTGGCCCTGGCGCTGATCATCTCCACCATCCTCGAGCCGCCGTCGTCGTGGCTCCGGGAGCGACGGGTTCCGTCCGGGATCGCGAGCGCGCTGGTCGTGCTGGGGTTCCTCGCGGTCGCCGTGGGCATCATCGCGGTCCTCACGCCCCAGGTCGCCGGCCAGGCCCCTGAGCTCGCCGACAGCGCGGCACGCGGCCTGCAGAAGGTGCGCGACTGGCTCACCACCGGCCCGCTGTCGCTGTCCGAAGGCCAGATCACTCGCGCGATCGAGGCCGTGCAGGAGAAGCTGCGTGAAAGCGCGTCCGCCATCAGCGCGGGCCTGTTCTCCACGATCGGCGCCGCCACGTCGGCGGTCGTCAACCTCGTGCTCGTCCTGATGCTCTCGTTCTTCTTCGTGAAGGACGGGCACAAGTTCTTGCCGTGGATGAAGACGCTGGGCGGTCGTCGGGGCGGCGAGCACACGGCCGAGGTCATGAGTCGGGCGTGGAACACCCTCGGTGGCTTCATCCGCACCCAGACGCTCGTGGCGTTCATCGACGCGGTGATCATCGGAGTCGGCTTGGCGATCATCGGCGTGCCGCTGGCGGTGCCGCTCGCCGTGGTGACGTTCTTCGGCGGTTACATCCCGATCGTCGGTGCGTTCATCAGTGGAGCGCTCGCGGTCCTCGTGACACTGGTCACGAACAGCCCGCGCGACGCGCTCATCGCCCTGCTCCTGGTGATCGCCGTCCAGCAGCTCGAGGGCAACGTTCTGTCGCCCTACCTGCAGGGCAAGAACCTCAACCTGCACGCCGCCGTCGTGCTGCTGTCGGTGACGGCCGGCGGCACGCTGTTCGGCATCACCGGCGCCTTCCTGGCCGTCCCGGTCGCCGCCACCACCGCCGAGATCCTGCGCTACGTCAACGAGCGCATCGACGCCGCCGTCGCCGAGAGTGCGCCGCCGGAGGACTCCAGAGCGGCCGACGCGATGCAGCGCCAGGCCGAGGACTGAAGTCGCGCCCTTTTGCGGGCGCATGGCCTTCGGGGCACACTCGGGCGAGTACGAAGGTGCCTTCCCGCAGGAGCTTCTCGTGGAACCCATCGAACCGGTGTACGGCACGACCGTCCTTCTCCTCATCGCCGCGGTCGCCGTCGGAGCATTGCTGTTCCTCATCATCAGGGTGCGGCTGCACGCCTTCATCGCCCTCGTCCTGATCAGCGTCCTGACCGCGGTCGCCGCCGGTATCCCGCTCGGTGACGTGCCGGACGCCCTCATCTACGGATTCGCCGACACCATCGCGGCCGTCGCGCTGCTCGTCGGCTTCGGCGTCATGCTGGGACGACTGCTCGAAGTGACCGGAGGCGCCCAGGTGCTGGCCGACACCCTGGTCAGCCGGTTCGGCGAGAAGCGCGCTCCGTTCGCGCTCGGCGTCGCGGCGCTCATCTTCGGACTGCCGATCTTCTTCGACGCCGGCCTGGTCGTGTTCTTGCCGATCATCCTCACCGTGGCACGCCGGTTCGGCGGTTCGGTTCTCTACTACGCGCTCCCGGCGGCCGGCGCCTTCGCGGCCATGCACGCCTTGGTGCCCCCGCATCCCGGCCCGGTCGCGGCGGGCACGTTCCTCGACGGCGACATCGGCGTCATCCTGCTCGTGAACCTTCCGATCGCCGTGGTGGCCTGGTTCGTCGGGTCCTACCTCGTCTCGCGGGTGCTGGGGGCACGCATCGACGTCGACGTCCCGACGTTCTTGTTCGGCGAGGAGAACGGCGGTCCTGACCAACGGGGTGCCGAAGGCTCGACGTCGACCTCGACCGTTCTCGCTCCCTCCTTCGCCACTGTCCTCGGGCTCTTGGCCATCCCCCTGGTGCTCATCGGGCTGAACACCGTCATGAGCACCCTGGTCACCAACCAGACCGTCGGCAAGGACAACGCCGTCGCCAACGGATTCATCCTGCTCGGCGACACCCCGGTGGCCCTGCTCATCACCTTGCTCGCGGCGATCGTCGTGCTGGGTACTCGCGGCGACAGGACGCTGGACGAGACCATGACGATCCTCGACAAGTCGCTCGGACCCATCTGCGCCATCATCCTGATCACCGGCGCCGGAGGCATGTTCGGCGGCGTGCTGGAGATCAGCGGCATCGGCGAGGCCCTGACATCGTCGCTCTCGGACCTGGGCATCCCGCTGTTGCTGCAGGCGTTCTTCATCGCCACGGCGCTTCGCGTGGCCCAAGGCTCCGCCACGGTGGCGCTGACCACCGCTTCCGGGCTCATCGCCAGCGATGCGGCCGGTCTCGGTGACGTCCAGATCGCGTTGCTCGTCACCGCCATCGCCGCCGGCGCGACCGTGCTCTCCCACGTCAACGACTCCGGATTCTGGCTGGTCAGCCGATTCTTCGAGATGGATGTGAAGACCACGCTGAAGACGTGGACGGTGATGGAGACCACCCTCGGCCTCTCGGCCTTCGCGGTCGCGGCGGTGCTCTATCCGCTGGTGGGTTGATGGGCTCAGCTCGGCAGGTCGTCGTCATGGGGGTCACGGCCACTGGGAAGAGCGAGGTCGGCACCCGACTGGCCGCACGCCTCGACATGGCCTACATCGAGGGTGACGCGTTCCACCCCGAGGCCAACATCGCGAAGATGTCGGCCGGCGAGCCGCTCACCGACGACGACCGGCGACCGTGGCTCGAGACGCTGGCCCGGATGCTGGCCGACAACCGTTCAGTCGGCACCGCCACCGTGCTGGGTTGCTCGGCGCTGCGTCGCAGCTACCGCGACATCCTGCGCGGCCCGACCTCAGCCGCCGAGGTGGCGTTCGTGCATCTCACGGCGCCGTTCGACGTGCTGCGTCGCCGCATGGAGCACCGAGAACACTTCATGCCGGCGTCATTGCTCCAGTCGCAGTTCGACACGCTCGAGCCACTCGAGGACGACGAGCGTGGCGTGGCGCTGGACGTCGACGCGCCCCTGGACGACGTCGTGGACGCCGCCGTCGCCACTGTGAAGAGGTTCGGCTGATCGATTCAGCCCCTGGCACGCGCCAGCTCGGCGCCCATGCGGTCGATGAGCACCGAGAGCGCCTTCTGCGGTCGCACCATCACGGTGAAGTCGACCAACCGGTCGGCCTCATCCCACGTCATCATGTCGATGCCATGGATCTGGAAGTCGTCGACCACGGTCGTGAACTCCAGCACCGCGGAGTCGACGCCGAACCACTGCCGGTGGTACTGCAGGTTCGGCCCGAGGACGGTCATCGCCGCCTCCAGGTAAGCCGTTGTCAGCGCTCGCCCGGCCTGGGGTGTGTGGACGGCCGGGGACCGGAACACCACGTCGTCGGTCAGCAACGACTGCAGCAAATCCTTGTCGCCGGTGCGGACGACGTCGTGCCACCTCTGGACCGCCGAGGGTGTGGCCATCACTCCTCGATCCGCAGCGCCTCGGTCGGGCAGCTCGCCACCGCATCCTCCACGTCGACCAGGTCGTTCTGGTCGATGTCGTCCCGCAGAGACTTCGACAACCCGTTGCTCTGGACCTCGAAGTACTCCGGCGCGATCGCCTCGCAGAGCCCGTGACCGCCGCAGCGGTCGGTGTCGACGACAACCTTCATGTCTGGCTCCTTCTGTCCGTGACGCCGTGTCAGAAGATACGCCGCATGAGGGCGATGGCGCGATCGGTGTAGGGCGGGTAGACGAACCGCGGGTCCGGCCGGGCGGTCTTCGCGACCACGGCCTTGCGGTGGCTGAACGTCCAGAATCCCCATTCGCCGTGATACGCACCCATGCCGCTCGCGCCGACGCCGCCGAACGGCAGCTCCGGTACGAGGAAGTTCCACGCGATGTGGTTGAACACCACGCCTCCCGCGGGAACCTGGTCGGCGATGCGTCGTTGGATGTCTCTCGAACCCGTGAACGCATACAGGGCGAGCGGCTTGGGTCGCTCGCGGACGAAGCCGATCGCCTCGTCGACGTCGTCGACGGTGAGCACGGGCAGCAGCGGGCCGAAGATCTCCTCGCACATCGCCGGCTCGTCGAGATCGGGATCGAGGATCACCGTCGGCTGGATCGTTCGATCGGCATCGGAGGTCGCACCGCCGGCGACGATCGTTCCTTTCGACGCCTCCAGGTAGCCGCGGATCCGTTCGTACTGGCGCTGGTTGACGATCGGCAGACCGGCGTCGGGCGCCTCGGCCCGGAACTCCGCGAGCGTGGTCAGCAAGGCTTCGACGAACCGCTCCCGGATGCCCCGCTCGACGAGGACGTAGTCCGGGGCGATGCAGGTCTGTCCGGAGTTCAGCAGCTTGATCCAGGCGATCCGACGTGCCGCCACGTCGACGTCGGCGTCGTTCGCCACGATGACCGGGCTTTTGCCGCCGAGCTCGAGCGTGACCGGGGTGAGGCTCGGAGCAGCGGCGGCCATGACCTTGCGTCCGATCTCGGTGCCCCCGGTGAACAGGACGTGGTCGAATCCCTGGGCCAGCAATGCCTGCGACTTCGCGGCGTCACCCTCGACGACCTTGACGGCGTCGGGATCGAGGAAGCGCGGCAGCAGCTCCGCCATCAGCGCCGAGCATGCCGGAGCCAGCTCGGACGGCTTGACCACCACGCAGTTGCCGGCCGCGAGTGCGGACACGAGCGGAGCGACGATCAGGTCGACCGGGTAGTTCCACGGCCCGATGATGAGCACGACCCCGAGCGGCTCGTACTGCACCCAGGCGCGGGCCGGCCGATGCTTGAGCCCGAGGCGCTTGCGCTGCGGACGCATCCACGCCTTCAGGTGCTTGCGGGCGTACCGGATCTCGCCGAGCTGTGGCATGACGTCACCGATCCAGGCATCGATCGGCGGGCGGCCGAGGTCGGCGATCAGAGCGGCGAGGATGTCGTCCTCCCGCTCGACCATCATGCGCTCGAGACCGTCGAGCTGGGCGAGCCGCCACTCCAGTGGCCGGGTTCGTCCGCTCGCGTGGACCGTGCGCAGGGTCGACACGAGATCGGCGATGACCTCGCGGTTCATGTCCTCGAGCATGGCATGCCTTCTCCTGCATCTCGTCCTGCGATACCGTAAGCTAACTTATGGATCGAGCAAAGGACCAAGCCGGGGAGGGTGCGTGCCGGAGTCGAGGGAGCTCACGAGGAATCGGTTCTTCGTCGCGGGGATGGAGATCCTGGCCGAGGACGGCTTGGGCGGCCTCAAGCTGGCCGCCTTGTGCCGTCGCGTCGGCGTCACGACTGGCTCCTTCTACCACTCCTTCGACAGCTGGCAGGACTTCACCCGCCAGCTCGTCGAGAACTGGCGCGATGAGCGCACGCTGCAAGCAGCTCAGCTGGCCCGGGCCGAGGTCGACCCGGCCGAACGGGTGGAGCTCCTGCTGCGGTTGGGTGTGAGCCTTCCGCACTCGGCCGAAGCGGCGATCCGGGCATGGGCCGCACTGGACCCCGAGGTCGCCAAGGTCCAGGAGAGCGTCGACCGCCAGCGTCTGGACACCGTCACCGAGGCTTTCACCGCCCTGACCGACGACCCCATTGAGTCAGCCGACCTTGCGCGCGTCGCGTTCTACGTGGTGGTGGGGTTCGAGCAGTCGACCGGCGACCATGACGTCAGGACGCTCGAACGGTTCCTCCGAGCGCTGCAGGACCGTGCCCTGACCTACGCGGGCGCGGAAGACCTCATGTCACCGGCTCACGCGGTCCAGTCCGGGTTGCGGCCGTAGACCGACAGCAGCTCGGACTGCGGGTCGTCAGCGTCGATCTCGACGCGTGGGCCGATGGCGCCCGCGGCACGCCACGCCTCCTCCTGTGGCGCGAACCACGCCTGCACGACTGAGACCAGCTCAGGGTCCATGGTCCGGTCCATGCCCGTGGCGGCGGCCAGGTCCCACCCGTGCACGAGGTGGTCGGCCAGCATCTGCATCGCGTACTCGTCGATGGGTGTGGCGCCGAACGACAAGTGCACGGTCACGTGCTCGGGGATGTGCACGTCCATGGCGTCGGCGGCATCAGTCGACGCGGCAGCCACCGCCGCCGCGGGGTCGTCCCCGAGAAGGTCGCCGTCGAACGACGAGCCCACCTCGTCGATCGTCTTGCCCTCCGCCAGGGGCCTGACCCACCACTCCTCGACGACCACGTGGTTGACCAATGCTCGAACGTCCCACTCGGTGCACGGCGTGGGTCGATTCCACTGATCGTCGGCGATCTGCTGGGCCTTCTGCGCGAAATTCTCTACCGCTCTGCGGTGAAGCTCCATGACGTTCATGTCGCCCACCATCCTCTCTTCACCCGTTCGCGTCGAGAGCCGCGGCGCGGCGTCACATGTCGGTCATGAGCGCTTCGCGGGCACGGTCCAGCCACCACGGCAAGGCCGCCTTCTCCCGTTCCCTGACCGCCTCGTCCGGATGTTCGGCGATGTCGAGCACCTTGTTCCAGCCCAGCCACACCAGTCCGCTGAGCAGGCCGAGCCGAGTCGCCTTCTCGTCGAACAAGTCCGCGGCCTCCTCGCGGTACATCGCCACGAACGCATCCGGGTCGACGTCGAGCACATGTGCGCAGCCGGCCAGGAACCGGCCGATGTCCACGGCACCCGGCGCCGCCGTCGCGATGCCCCAGTCGATCAGGGTCAGGTGATCGGCCTCGAACGCCATGTTCACCGTGGCGAGATCCCCGTGAATCATCGTCAGCGGACGCTTCCGAAGCGCGCGTGACAGCGGGGTGGCGTCCTGAGCGAGGGCGAGGACCTGCTCACCGACGTCGTCGGTGACCAGATCGGCCCAGATCTCCCAGCCACGCAACGCGTACCCGGCGAGCTCCTCGTGCGCGTAGGGGCGGATTCGCGCGGGTTCGAAGATCCCGAGCACCGCGTCCAGCGGGGTCAGCCCGTCCGGTGGTTGCTCGTGGAAGGCGCGATGCAGGGAGGCGACCGAGCGCAGCATGGCCCGGCAGCGATCGGGCGTGACCCTGCTCTGCCAGGTCAGCACCGCATCACCGAGGTCGCGCATCACCAGAACGCCGAGGCCGTCGTCGTCGAACCATCCACCGATCACCGCGTGCCCGACGTCGGCCGGCAAGCTGTTAAAGATCCCGCTCTCCCACATCGCGACCTCGCGGCCGCGCTCGTCACCGGTGATGCGCATGACGAGGTCGGCGCCGGGGTCGAAGCGCTTGACGACCACGCTCCGGCCGTCCGCCAGCGCCGCCCGCTCCAGCGTCGCACCAGACTTGCCGTCACTGTCGGCCACCGGGTGTCGCTCGGCGTTCTCGACCAGCTCGCGGATGTTCACGGCCTCACCGTCCTGAGCCCCCGACAGGAATCGAACCTGCGACATTGTCTTTACAAGAGACACGCTCTACCGACTGAGCTACAGGGGCCATGCGGGGAGTCGGCCCGCGGCTTCATCGTAGTCTGGCCGCGTGCCCGAACCGTTCGACCGCCTGATTTCAGCGACCGCGGGGCTTGGAGCGCCGCTGGCGATCGTGGACGAGCCCGCACTCTGGGCCAATGCCGACGACCTGGTGCGGCGGGCCGGGGGCGTGCCGGTCAGGGTGGCGAGCAAGTCGGTGCGCGTCCGGAGCGTCATCGAGCAAACACTCCAGCGCGACGGATTCGTCGGCGTCATGTCGTACTCGCTCGATGAGTCGGTGTGGCTGGCCGACCATGGGGTCGACGACATCCTGCTCGCCTACCCCACCGCCTCCGCGTCCGCCGTGCAGTCGCTCGTCGCGGACGAGGGACGGCTCGCCGCCATCACGCTCATGATCGACTCGCCACGGTCACTCGACCTGCTCGACCGCCTCGCCGGCCATGACCATCCGCCCGTCGGCGTGTGCATCGACGTCGACGCCTCGCTGAGGATCGGCCCGCTCCATCTCGGCGTGCGGCGATCGCCGGTGCACTCCCCCGACGACGCCGCCGCGGTGGCACGAGCCGTGGCCGACAGGCCGGGGTTCGAGCTGCGGGGCGTGATGTTCTACGACGCCCAGATCGCCGGGCTGCCGGACTCGTCGGCCGCCGTCCGGCTGGTCAAGAAGCGCTCGGCCGCCGAGCTGCTCGAGCGGCGCTCGAAAGTCGTCGCGGCCGTACGCGAGCACGGCGACCTGCGGATCGTCAACGGCGGTGGCACGGGCAGCCTCGAGGTCTCCGGTACCGATCCCGTCATCACCGAGCTGACCGCGGGGTCGGGGCTGTTCAGTCCTGGCCTGTTCGACGGCTACGACGCGTTCGAGTCCCGCCCGGCCGCCTTCTTCGCCCTCGATGTCGTCCGCAAGCCGACCGACGACATCGCGACGCTGTTCTCCGGCGGCTACATCGCATCCGGTCCGGCGCAGAAGAACCGGCAGCCGTATCCGACGTGGCCGGAGGGACTGTCGTTGCTCGGCGCCGAGGGCGCCGGCGAGGTCCAGACGCCGGTCAAGGGCCGGGCTGCTCGGGACCTGCAGCTCGGCGACCGCGTGCTGCTGCGCCACGCCAAGGCCGGGGAGATGTGCGAGCGGTTCGACTCCGTGACCATCGTGAGGGCAGACGAGAGCGTTGAGGCCGTGCCGACCTACCGCGGTGAAGGAAGGAACTTCGGATGAGCGCGACCTTCACCAACTGGAGCCGCAACGTCGTGACCCACCCACGTCGCGTCGAGCATCCGGCGTCCACCGAGGAGATCGTGGCGCTGCTGCAGATCGCCCGGTCGCAGGCTCTGCCGGTCAAGGCGTACGGCGCGGCCCACTCGTTCACTCCCATCGCGGCGACGGACGGCGTATTGCTGCGTCTGGACCGGATGAACCGGGTCCTCGCCCATGACCCGGCGACCGGACGGGTGCGGGTGCAAGCCGGCATCTCGCTGCGCCAGCTCAATCCCGCGCTGCTCGCGCTGGGTCTCGCGCTGCCGAACCTCGGCGACGTCGACCCGCAATCGGTGGCCGGCGCCATCTCGACCGGCACCCACGGCACCGGCGGCCGGCTGCACGGCATTGCCGCGGCCGTGGTCGGCGTGCAGCTCGTCACCGCGAACGGCGAGGTCGTCGAGGTCGATGAACAGCACCCGTGGTTCGGTGCGGCGCGGGTGAGCCTCGGAGCGCTTGGCATCATCACCGAGATCACTCTGCAATGTGTCCCGGCCTTCCTGCTGCACGCTCGGGAGGAGCCGATGGCCCTGCCGGAGGTGATCGAGCGGTTGCCCGAGCTGATCACCGACAACGACCACTTCGAGTTCTACTGGTTCCCGCACACCGAGAAGGCCCTGGTCAAGCGCAACAACCGGGTCGCGGACTACATCCAGCGCGCGCCGATCGGCCGTCTCCGTCACCTGATCGACGACGAGCTGCTCAGCAACGCCGTGTTCGGACTGCTCAACGAGATCGGAGCCCGGCGACGCTCACTGGTGCCGCGCCTGAACCGGATATCGGGCTCGGCGCTGTCGCCGCGCGAGTTCGTCGACCATTCCCATGAGGTGTTCGTGTCACCGCGACGGGTGCGATTCCGGGAGTCGGAGTTCGCGATGCCGCGGTCTGCGCTGCCCGACGTCATCTCGGGCCTCCAGTCGTGGTTCGACGCCGGACACGAGACGATCTCGTTCCCGATCGAGGTGCGGTTCACCGCGGCCGACGACATCTGGATGTCGACCGGGCACGAGCGCGACAACTGCTATGTCGCCGTGCACCACTTCCACCGCAGCGATCCGGCCGCCTACTTCGCCGCCACCCAGGAGATCTTCACCGCACACGAGGGCCGCCCGCACTGGGGCAAGCTGAACACGGTCGACGCCGCCTACCTCCGCAAGCAGTACGCCCGGTTCGACGACTTCGCGGCCATCCGCGACGAGGCCGACCCGGAGCGGGTGTTCACCAACCCGTACCTCGACCGAGTGCTGGGCCAGCGCGACTGAGCTATCGGGATCGGGAGATGGCGTAGAGCGCGACACCTGCGGCGACCCCGGCGTTGAGCGACTCCAGGCCGGTCGACATCGGAATGCTCACCAGCTGGTCACACGTCTCCGCGACGAGTCGCGAGATGCCCTTGCCCTCGCTGCCGATGACCACCACGAGCGGTCCGTCGCCGAGCTCCAGATCGGGCAGCGAGACGTCGCCGTCGGCAGCCAGGCCGACGACCATCAGACCGGCCTCCTGGTACGCCTTCAGCTGGCGGGTGAGGTTGGTGACCCGCGAGACCGGCACCCGCGCGGCCGCTCCGGCCGACGACTTCCAGGCGGCCGCAGTCATCTGGGCCGAGCGACGTTCGGCGATCACCACGCCGTGCGCGCCGAACCCGGACGCCGACCGTACGACCGCACCGAGGTTGCGCGGGTCGGTGACGCCGTCGAGCATCACGATCAACGGCGGCTCGCCGCGCTCCTCGGCCAGCGCGATCAGGTCGTCGGGGTGGGCGTAGTCGTAGGCGTTGAGCTTGGCCGCGATGCCCTGGTGGACCGCACCGCCGGTGAGCTTGTCGAGCTCGACCCGGCCGATCTCCATCAGCGAGACGTGCTGATCGGCGGCCAGACGGAAGATCTCGCGGACGCGGTCGTCGCGCTCGATGCCCTCCGCCACGTAGAGACCGGCGACCGGCACGCCGGCGCGCATCAGCTCGACGACCGAGTTGCGTCCGGCCACCCACTCCGGCCCGCCGTCGCTCTTGCCCCGGCCCTTGCCACGCTGGGGCTTCGCTGCCTCGCGGCGCTCGGCGGCCTTCGCCGCCTTGTGCGCCTTGTGGTACGGGCGTTCCTCGGCCCGTGGCGTGGGGCCCTTGCCCTCCAGGCCCTTGCGGCGACGTCCGCCCGAGCCTGCCGTGGGGTTGCCCTTGCCGGACTTCTTGACCGCTCCGCGGCGCTTGCTGCTGCCGGGCATCAGTTCTGCTTCACGGTCCAGCGCGCACCGTGCGCGGTGTCCTCGACCTCGATGCCGGCGGCGGCGAGCTGGTCGCGGACGCGGTCGGCGGTCGCGAAGTCCTTGGCCGCCCTGGCCTCCTCGCGCTGCGTGATGAGAGCCTGCACCAGCGAGTCGAGGGCTGCGTCCGCGCCGTCGGCGGCACCCGCCCACGGCTCGGCCAGCGGATCGAGGCCGAGCACGTCGAGCATGGCGCGCACTGACGCGAGGTCGCCGCGCAACGCGTCGGAGTCGCCTTCGGCCAACAGCTTGTTGCCTTCGGCGATGACGCTTTGCATCGCGGCGAGCGCAGCCGGCGTGGAGAGGTCGTCGTCCATCGCCTCGACGAACTCGGCGCACGGGATGCCGGCTGACGCATCGACGCCGCCGGTCACCTCGGTGGCTCTGCTGACGAACCCCGCAATGCGCTCGAAGGCAGTGGCCGCCTCCAGGAGCGCCTCCTCGCTGTACTCCACGATCGAGCGGTAGTGCGCGGCCACCAGGTAGTAGCGCAGGGCAATCGGCGGGACCCGCTTGACGACCTCGCTCACCAGCAGCGTGTTGCCGACCGACTTCGCCATCTTGGAGCCGCCGAGGTTGAGCATCGCGTTGTGCATCCAGGTCCGCGCGAACCGGTGACCGGCGGCGCGGGACTGGGCCTGCTCGTTCTCGTGATGTGGGAAACGCAGATCGAGGCCGCCGCCGTGGATGTCGAACTCGGCGCCGAGATACTTCTCGGCCATCGCCGAGCACTCCAGGTGCCATCCCGGCCGGCCCCGGCCCCATGGCGTCGGCCACGACGCGGTGTCCGGCTCGGCCGGCTTGTGTCCCTTCCAGAGCGCGAAGTCACGGGGATCGCGCTTGCCCTCCGGTGGTGCGTCCTCGGCCGCTTGCATGTCGTCGATGCGCTGGTTCGACAGCTCGCCGTAGGACGGCCACGACCGGACGTCGAAGTAGACGTCACCCGACCCGTCCTCGGCCACATAGGCGTGGCCGCGCTCGACGAGGGTGCCGATCATCTCCACCATCTCGGGGATGTGTCCGGTGGCGCGGGGTTCGTAGCTGGGCGGGATGCAGCCGAGCACTTCGTAGGCGGCGTGCAGCGCGCGCTCGTTCTCGTAGGCGACCTCGTACCACGGCCGACCGTGCTCCTCGCCCTTCGCGAGCACCTTGTCGTCGATGTCGGTGATGTTGGCGACGATCGTGACGTCGTAGCCGGCTCGCTCGAGCCATCGCCGCAGGACGTCGAACACGACTTCCTTGCGGATGTGACCGATGTGCGGCGGACCCTGAACGGTGAGTCCGCAGTGGTAGATGCCGACACGTCCGGGCACGACCGGGTCGAGGTCGCGCAGCTCCCGCGTCGCGGTGTCGTACAGGCGGACGGTCACGCGCCAACCCTAGGGCGTGTCGTCCAATCCCCGCTCGATAGGTCGCGGGGCATTCGCGCCCGATCCGACAAGGCCGAGGAGGGATGCGCACCGGGGTCGTGCTCAGACCGACGAGAACGCCGCCGGTCGGGTTGCGGGTCCCGCGACCCGGGCGGAGATTGGGCGGCGTGCCCTTTGGGCGTCAGGCGCCGCGCCGCTGGGCGGCGTCATGACACAGTGATGTCGACCCCGTGGTACCCCGTGGCGCCGTCGGGGACCACATCGGCGCGCTTCGAGGTCTGCGTGTAGCCGCTCCTGTCCGTGGCCCGGACCTCGAGTCGGTGCTGACCGGGCCCTGCGTCCCACTCCCACCGCCACTGCACCCAGGTGTCGTCGGAGGGCACGGAGGCGAGCTCGGCCGCCTGCCACCCGCCGTCGTCGACGCGGACCTCGACCTTCTCGATGCCGGTGTGCTGGGCCCAGGCCACGCCGGCGACCTGGACCCTCCCCGCCTTCGCGCTGCCCCGGGGGACGTCGATGCGGGACTGGGTCTTGACCGGACCGAGCGCCGACCATCCGCGCTTGGTCCAGTACGCCTCGGCCTGGTCGAACCTGGTGATCTCCCAGTCGGTCAGCCATTTCGTCGCCGACACGTAGCCATAGAGGCCGGGCACGACCTGGCGCACCGGGAACCCGTGCTCGACCGGCAACGGCACTCCGTCCATCCCGAGCGCGAGCATGGCGTTGCGGCCATCGGTGATCGCGGACAGCGGCGTCCCACAGGTCCAGCCGTCCTCTGACGTCGACAGCAGCATGTCGGCACCGGGTTGAACGCCGGCGTCGTCGAGCAGCTGGGTCATCGGCACGCCGCTGAAGACCGTGTTCGAGATGAGGTCGCCGCCCACGGGGTTCGACACGCAGCACAACGTGATCCACTCGTTGCGCAGTCCGCGATCGAGCAGGTCCTGATAGCTGACGGTGATCTCGCGTTCGACCATGCCGTGGATGCGCAGCCGCCACTCCGCGGGGTCGATGAGCGGTGGCGTGAGCGCAGTGTCGATGCGGTAGAAGGCACGGTTGGACGTCCGCCACGGCGCCTGCCCCTCCACACCGTGGTCGACGCCGGGCGGTGTCGCGGCACGGTCGACCGACAGCTCGAGCGCGTCCCGCACCCGGTCCAGCTCCCGACGGCGACGACGCCGGGATGCCAGCACCTCGCCCGCGGTGCCGGCCACGGCAGTGACGACCGCGACCGCAGCCACCACCCTGAACATGCGACGGCGGGAGACTGCTCGTCCGGCCTCGTCGTCGACTGTGAAAGCCGGTTCGCGCTGCAGCAACGCCAGGACGCCGATCAGTACCGCGCCACCGACGAGGCAGGCCATGACGCCTCCGACCGACCCGTATGGACGTGTCAGAACGGCGGCCGCCGCCAGGCCAACCAGCACGACCGTGCCGGTCAGGGCGCGGGCCCGGTTGCGGCGCCACCAACCGCCGATGACCCCGCTCAGCAGGACCATCGCGATGACGACCGAGACGATGGCCAGCGGCTTGTCGGCAGTGCCGACCGCCCCGATGATCGGCTCGGCCACCTGTCCGGGTGTCAGCCGGATCGCCGTCTGGGCGATCGCCAGGACCGGGCTCTCGCGAAGGCCGAGCAGGGCCGCAACGAGCTGGCTCGCGGCCAACGCGGCAGCGGCCGCGAGCATGCCGTGAAAGCGGGAGGACGTCACCCTTCCATCATCGTCGCGACGGCGGTCGCCGGGCCCGATGCGGCATGATCGACCTGTGACATCTGCTCCCCGGGTCGGTATCGGCACCGATGTGCACCGGCTGGTGGCCGGCCGCCCGATGTGGCTGGCCGGCATCGAGTGGACGGACGAGGAGCAGGGTCTGGACGGCCACTCCGACGCCGACTGCGTCGCCCACGCGATGGTTGACGCCCTGCTCGGCGCGGCCGGACTCGGCGACATCGGCAGCCGGTTCGGCACCTCCGACCCGGCCTGGGCGGGCGCGTCGGGCGTCGCCCTTCTCACCGAGGCTGCCCGTCTCGTGCGGGAGGCCGGGCTCGAGATCGGCAACGTCGCGGTGCAGGTCATCGGCAACCAGCCGCGACTCGGGCCGCGTCGCGGCGAGGCTCAGTCGGTCCTGGCCGACGCCATCGGCGCCGCGGTGAGCCTGTCGGCCACCACCACCGACGGCCTCGGCCTCACCGGCCGCGGCGAGGGTGTGGCCGCCATCGCGACGGCACTCGTCTACTAGGACGCAGCGAAGCCCCGCCAGCGTGTGGCGGGGCTTCGTGTCGGGTGTTCAGGAAGCGAGGACCTCGTCGAGACGGATCTCGGCCTTGTCCTCGTTAGTCTTCTCGGCGAGCGCGAGCTCGGAGACCAGGATCTGGCGCGCCTTGGCCAGCATGCGCTTCTCACCGGCGGACAGTCCGCGCTCGTGGTCGCGACGCCAGAGGTCGCGGACGACCTCGGCCACCTTGAGGACGTCGCCGGAGTGCAGCTTCTCCAGATTCGCCTTGTAGCGGCGTGACCAGTTGGTCGGCTCCTCGACGTGCTCGGCCCTCAGCACGTCGAACACGCGCTCCAGTCCCTCTTCGTCGACGACGTCGCGAACCCCGACGAGATCGAGGTTGCACGCCGGCACACGGACGACCAGATCATTCTGCGCAATGATGCGGAGAACGAGGTAGTCGCGGTCCTCACCTTTGATGGTCCTGGTCTCGATGTCTTCGATGACTGCTGCGCCGTGATTCGGGTAGACAACGGTTTCACCGACCGTGAAAGTCATAAAGGGAGCACCTTTCCTAGGTGACAAGGATAACATGCGGGACCCGCCCGAAATTCTGCGGATCCTGTCCGGCGACGGTGTAGAAGCAGGTCAGAACACCGGCCCATCTCGACCCCGATACGATCGGCCCACGACTCGACGGAAGCAGGTATCTGGTGACTTCGGCACGCTCTCTCCGGCCACGCGTGGCGGCCGCGACCCTGTTGGCCACGACCGCTGTCGCGCTCGCCGGCTGCACCGGCACCGGCGTCGACGCCCAGACCAACCAGCAGTATCAGGCGGGAGTGGGAGCCAATCTGCGCACCGGTCAGGTGCAGCTCTACAACACCCTCGCCGTCGACAACGGCGACGGCACGGCCACGCTCTCGACGGTCATCGTCAACACCACGGACGAGACACAGAAGCTCGATACGGTGTCGGCCACGGCGTTGGGCAGCGGCGAGCAGGTCGACGTCGAGGCAGCCCCCGCCATCATCGGGCCGGGCGACTCGTTCAACACCGGGCCCGCCGCCACGGTCGTGCTCTCCGGCGGAGTCGTGCAGGCCGGCGACTACATCACCCTGACGTTGGCGTTCGACAAGGCCGGAGAGGTCAGCATCGAAGCGCCGGTCGTCACGCGCTCGAAGATGTACTCCGAAGTGGCGAAGGAGCCGGGCGGTACCGGCAACGGCGAGATCAGCTGAGCTCGCCGGTCACCAGGTACACCACGCGCCGCGCCATGGAAACGGCGTGGTCGCCGATGCGCTCGTAGTAGCGGCCGAGCAGGGCGAGGTCGATGGCCGGCTCGACGCCGTGCGACCACGAGTCGCTGAGCAAGGTGCGGAACAGGTCCTTGCGGAGCCGGTCCATCTCGTCGTCCTCGTCCTCGAGGTGAGCAGCGGCCACGACGTCGCGGTTCGCCACGATGCGCGCGGCCGCGTCGATCATCGAGTCGGCGACCTTGGCCATCGCCCGGATGGTCGGGTGCAGCTGCGGTGGCACCGCCGGATCGGGGATGCGCATGCGCGCCACCTTCGCCACGTGCACGGACAGGTCACCCATGCGCTGCAGATCGGTGACCATGCGCAAGGTGGCGACGAGCTGCCGGAGGTCGGTGGCCACCGGCTGCTGGGTGGCGAGGAGGAGCAGCGCACGCTCCTCGATGGCTTCGGTCTCCTCGTCGATCACCGCGTCGCCGGCGATCACGACCTCGGCCAGCCTCCCGTCGGCGTCCAGGAGAGCATTGGTCGAGGAGGCGACGGCACGCCGCACGGTGCCGGTGAGGTTCACGAGGTCGTCGACGATCGCGTCGAGCTGTTCGTGGTACTGGTCACGCATGACCCACACGATAGAGCGGGGTGGTGAACGCCGGGCGACTCGCGGTGAACGAGGCGTGAACGGCGACCGAAAGGCGCACGTCAACCTCCCTCCGGATGGCGACGGGACGTGAACGGCGCCCTACGATCGAAGCTGTGGACCCCAGTGCAGGACTGCTGATCGCCGGAGTCATCGGAGCCACGGCTGGAGCCTTGGTGACGTGGCTGTGGCGCTACAGCGAACGCCGTGAGACGGAGGTTCCCGAGGTCACGCCGGTCGTGCCGGTCGGCGCGGAGGCCGTGCTGTCCGTGTTGTCCTCGTCGGCCGTGATCGTCGACGCCGACGACACCGTCCTGCAGGTGTCCGCCCCCGCCGTGGCGATGGGCCTGGTGCGCGACGACCGGCTGCCGGACGAGCTGATGTCCCTCGTCCACCAGGTGCGCCGCGACGGCCAGGTGCGCGAGTCCGAGGTCAGGCTCGACCACCGGCGCGGCAGCGCCACGCACGTGCACGCTCGGGTCGCCCCGCTGACGTCGCGCCTCGTCGTGGTCCTGGCCGACGACCGCACCCAGATGGAGCGGGTCGAGGCGATCCGGCGTGACTTCGTCGCCAACGTCAGCCACGAGCTCAAGACCCCCATCGGCGCCCTGAACCTGCTCGCCGAAGCCGTGGCGGAGGCGAAGGATGATCCCGACGCGGTCGTCCGGTTCTCCGGCCGCATGCAGACCGAGAGTCTGCGGTTGACCCGCCTCGTGCAGCAGATCATCGACCTCTCCCGTCTGCAGAACGACGCGCTCAGCGAGGAGGCAGCCGTCGTCAAGGTCGACGAGCTCGTGGCCGAGGCCACCGAGCACTCGGCCACCGAGGCCGAACGCAAGAACATCGAGATCGCCACGGCCGTCGAGCCCGAGCTGCTCGTGCACGGAGACCGGAGTCAGCTGCACGCCGCGGTGAGCAACCTCGTCGAGAACGCCGTCACGTACAGCCCGGAGGCATCGCGGGTCGCGGTGACGGCCGCGCTCGCCGACGACGACGTGCGCATCACGGTGGCCGACCATGGCATCGGGATCCCGGGCGATGAGATCGACCGCATCTTCGAGCGGTTCTACCGCGTCGACCCGGCCCGTGCGCGGGACACCGGCGGCACCGGCCTCGGGCTGTCGATCGTCAAGCACGTGGCCGCAAGCAACGGTGGCAGCGTCGAGGTCTGGAGCGAGCCCGGCGCGGGCTCCACGTTCACCCTGGTGCTGCCGTCGTGGTCGCACGAACTCGATGATGAGGAGCTGTCATGACCAAGGTCCTGGTCGTCGAGGACGAGACGAGCTACAGCGAGGCACTGTCCTACGTCCTGCGCAAGGAGGGCTTCGACGTCGCCATCGCCGAGACGGGGCCGGACGCGCTGACGGAGTTCGAGCGCGGTGGCGCCGACATCGTCCTGCTGGACCTCATGCTGCCGGGCATCCCCGGCACCGAGGTGTGCCGCCAGATCCGTCAGACCTCGTCGGTGCCGATCATCATGGTCAGCGCCAAGGACACCGAGGTCGACAAGGTGGTCGGCCTCGAGCTCGGCGCCGACGACTACGTCACCAAGCCGTACTCACCGCGCGAGCTGGTGGCCCGCATCCGGGCCGTGCTGCGCCGCGGCACGGTCGACGAGGTCGATGACGCCTCGGCCCTGGAGGCCGGGCACGTGCGCATGGACGTCGACCGCCATCTCGTCACCGTCGACGGCGACATCGTCAAGCTTCCGCTCAAGGAGTTCGAGCTCCTCGAGTACTTCTTGCGCAACCCCGGCCGGGTGCTCACCCGCGGGCAGCTCATCGACCGTGTCTGGGGTGCCGACTACGTCGGCGACACCAAGACCCTCGACGTCCACGTCAAGCGCCTCCGCGCCAAGATCGAGCCCGACCCGGCCAAACCGATCAGCCTGACCACCGTCCGCGGCCTGGGATACAAGTTTGACGCGTGACGAGGCCGCCCGCGGCCGAGCTCACGCGGCAGGTTAGCGTCCCGCGGCGGAGCCGCCCGCTGCGAAGCCACGCGACGGCCATGTGCTCCGTTCCCTAGCGGCCCTGCGCGGCCACCGCGGCGATGGCTTCCTCGGCAGCTTGCGGATCGAGGTACTTCCCGCCCTTGACGGTCGGCTTCAGGTCGTCGTCGAGCTCGTAGACGAGCGGGATGCCGGTGGGGATGTTGAGGCCGACGATCTCGTCCTCGCCGATGTCGTCGAGGTGCTTGACGAGCGCGCGCAGCGAGTTGCCGTGGGCGGTGACGAGGACGGTCTTGCCGATACGGAGGTCGGGGACGATCGCGTCGTACCAGTACGGGAGCATCCGGTGGAGGACGTCGGCGAGGCACTCGGTTCGCGGCAAGAGCTCGTCGGGCAGGTCGGCGTAGCGGGCGTCGCCGGCCTGGCTGAACTCGCTGCTGTCGTCCAGCGGCGGCGGTGGCGTGTCGTACGAACGACGCCACTGCATGAACTGCTCCTCGCCGTACTGCTCCAGCGTCGCCTTCTTGTCCTTGCCCTGCAGCGCGCCGTAGTGACGCTCGTTGAGCCGCCACGACCGCTGCACCGGGATCCAGTGCCGGTCGATGCCGTCCAGCACGATCTGCTCGGTGCGGATGGCGCGCCGCAGCAGCGAAGTGTGCGACACGTCCGGCTCGATACCAGCCTCCTTCAGCAGATCAGCGCCGCGCGCGGCCTCGTCGAGGCCCTGCTCGTTGAGGTCGACGTCGACCCAGCCGGTGAACAGGTTCTTGGCATTCCACTCACTGTGACCGTGGCGCAGGAGGACCAACGTGTACGTCATGGCGCAGAGCCTATCCGGGCTCCTCGGAGCTCCACTCTCGGTGGATCTGGCGCAGCGCCTCGACGTAGTCGTTCTGCGAATGCATGCCCGCGAGCGTCCACCGTGTCTCGACGACGACGTGCGGCAACCGGGTGATGCCGAGGGCGGTCGCGGTCTCGTCCTGGGTACGCACCTCCGCCGCGTACTCGTCGCTGGCCAGCAACGCCTCGGCGGTCTCGAGGTCCAGTCCGACCAGGGCGGCCCGGGTCGAGAGCACCAGCGGGTCGGCGATGTCGGCGCCCTCGAGGAAGTGCGCCCGCCACAGCTGGTGTGCGAGGTCGCGCTGCACCCCCGGCTCGGCCTCAGCCCCCGCCCAGGTGAGCATCCGCCAGGCGTCGACGGAGCTCGCCGGAACGATCTCGGCGAAGTTGAAGTCGATGCCCGTGATCTTCGCGGCGGCGTCGGCGAGATCCTGCTCAGCCGTCGTCAACGCCCCGGCTTCGCCGAGCTTCGCGCGGAAGGCGAGGTCGATCGGCTCGCCGGTGACGATCGTGAACGTCGCCGCAGCCCGCTCGAACCGGGTGGCGCCGATGTACGACCAGGGGTCCGTGACGTCGGCGAAGAGGAGCGCCTTCACGGCTTCAAGTGCTTGAACGCCTCGAGGTTGCGCGTGGACTCACCGCGCGACTCCCGCCACGCCCACTCCTTGCGGATGGAGGACGCGAAGCCCAGCTCGAGGATGGTGTTGAACGAGTCGTCGGAGTAGCTGAGCACGGCGCCGAGCAGCCGATCGAGCTCGTCCGCCGTGACGGCGTGCAGCGGCAGCCGTCCGTCCAGGTAGATGTCGCCGGCCGCGTCGATGGCGAAGCTGACCCCGAACATCTTGAGATTGTGTTCGAGCAGCCAGCGGTACACGCCCTCGTGGTTCTCGTCGGGGTTGCGCGCGACGAACGCGTGGATGCCCAGCGCGTGCTTGCCGATCTCCAGCCGGCACGACGTCTGCAGCTTGCGCTCCCCCGGCAGGACGACCTCGAAGACGCCTTGGCCGAACTCGGTGAACTCCAGCTCAGAATCCTTGAGCACGGCCAGGATCGTCTCGCGGATGTCGTCGGTCATCGGGACCCCTCCTCGGTGGCAAACGCCTGCACGGCGTCCTCGTAGACCGCGAGGGTGCGCTCGGCCGTGACGTCCCAGCCGAACGACTCCGCATGACGCACGGCCTTGGCACTCATGGCGGCGCGGAGCTCGGGGTCGACGAGCAGTGGGAGCAGGGCCGAGGCGTAGTCGGCCGGGTCGTGGCCGTCGACGAGCAGACCGGTGACGCCGTCGGAGACGGCTGTGGCGAGTCCGCCGACCGACGCGGCCACCACCGGCGTACCGCACGCCTGCGCCTCGATGGCGACCAGGCCGAACGACTCGTTGTAGGACGGCACGCAGACGGCCGACGCGGCGGCGTACCAGTCGGCGAGGTCGTGCTGGTCGACGGTGGGCACGAAGCTCACGTGGTCGGTGAGTCCGAGGCCGGTGCTGAGGTCGGTGAGGGCGGTGGGATGGTCGATGCCGGTACCCGAGGCTCCGCCGACCACGGCGACCCGCAGCCGTCCGCGCAGTGACGGGTCGAGGTCGAGCAGGCGGGCCGCCGCTTCGATGACGACGTCGGGCGCCTTGAGCGGCTGGATCCGGCCGGCGAACAGGACCAGGGCTGCATCGTCAGGGACCCCCAGCGTCCGCCGCGCCTCGAGCTGACGGCCACTGCGGAAGACGTCGAGGTCGACTCCGGGGTGGACGACCTCGACCCGACGGGGGTCGGCGCCGTACAGCTCGACCAGCTCACGGCTCTCTTCGTCGGTGTTGGCGATCAACCGGTCGGCGAGCCGGACGATCTCCTCCTCGCCGGCGATCCGTCCGAGCGGCTCGAGGACGTCGCCCTCGGCGAGCCGGGCGTTCTTGACCTTGGCCATCGTGTGCATCGTGTGCACCAGCGGCACGCCCCACCGCTCGCGCGTCACCGTGCCGATCTGCCCGGACAGCCAGTAGTGGCTGTGCACGAGGTCGAAGTGGCCGGGGTCGCGCTCGACCTCGACCCTCAGCACATCGCGGACGAAGCCGCACAGCTGCGACGGGAGGTCGTTCTTCTGCAGGCCCTCGAACGGCCCTGCGGCCACATGGCGCACGAGGATGCCGGGCTCCGCCTCGACGACCGGAGGCTGGTGGCGCGAGGTGGCACGGGTGAAGATCTCGACGTCGATGCCGCGGGCTGCGAGCTGCCTGGACAGCTCGAGCACGTAGACGTTCATGCCGCCGGCGTCACCGGTTCCGGGTTGCTCCAGGGGCGAGGTGTGCGCCGAGAGCATCGCGATGCGCTTCAGCATGGATCCATCGTCCCAGTCCCCTGCAACCCTGCATCTGCTGGGCTGCGACGATGGCGACATGAGCACCGCATCTTCACCCAGGGCCGTCGTCACCGGTGCCAGCAGTGGTATCGGCGAAGCCACTGCACGGGCACTCGCAGAGGCGGGATTCCACGTGTTTTGCGTCGCCCGCCGCACCGACCGGATCGAGACGCTCGCCGACCAAATCGGTGGCACGGCCGTCACGTGCGACGTCACCGACGCCGGGCAGGTCGACGCGCTCGCGTCCGCGGTCGGCGAGCGGCTCGACCTGCTGGTCAACAACGCCGGCGGCGCGTTCGGTCTCGAGCAGGTCACCGAAGCCGACCCCGCGGTGTGGCGCCACATGTACGACGTCAACGTGATCGGCACCCTCCTGGTCACCCAGGCGCTGATGCCGGCGCTGGTGGCCGGCGGCGCGGGAACGCTCATCAACATCTCGTCGACCGCTGGCCACATCACCTACGAGGGCGGCGGTGGATACGCCGCGGCCAAGCACGGTGTGGCCGCGATGACGGGCACGCTCCGGCTGGAGCTGAGCGGCTTGCCGGTGCGGGTCACCGAGATCGCCCCCGGCATGGTGCGCACCGAGGAGTTCTCACTCAACCGGTTCGGCGGTGACCAGCAGGCTGCGGACGACGTCTACGCCGGAGTGGAAGAACCGCTGGTGGCGGACGACATCGCCGACATCGTGCGCTGGGTGGCCACCCGGCCTCACCACGTCAACCTCGACCAGATCATCGTGCGGCCGCTCGCCCAAGCCGCCCAGCACAAGGTGCACCGGACGACCTGAGCGGGTCGGCTAGTGGACGACCACCGGCTCCTTGCCCTCGTCGTCGAGCAGGTGCGAGACCTCGCGCTTGCGCGGGAGGAAGAACGCCGGGACGAGCGTCAGCGCAACCAGGGCGAGAGCTACCCAGTAGGTGGACGCGAAGGCAGCCGCCGCGTCCGCCAGGCCCGCGACCAAGCTCGGCGCCCCGGGATCCGCAGCCGGATCCTTGAGGGCGGCCATCGCCGGGTAGGCGAGATCGCTGTCCTTGAAGTGGTTCGTCAGCAGCACGGACATCACCGCGACACCGACCGAGCTGGAGATCTGACGCAAGTAACAGTGATTTCCCGCCTCGCGAGCCCACTACTAGACTGGCGAGGCTCCACCGTCGTGGAGCATCCCCTCAGCAAGGACAGTTCTTTCGCATGCCCAGCCCCACGTCCGTGCGCTCCGACCTGCGCAACGTCGCGATCGTCGCCCACGTCGACCACGGCAAGACCACCCTCGTCGACGCGATGCTCCAGCAGCAGGGCAACTACGACGAGCACCACCAGCTCGCCGAGCGAGCCATGGACTCCGGCGACCTCGAGCGCGAGAAGGGCATCACGATCCTCGCCAAGAACACGGCGGTCCGCTACAACGGTCCGGGCGCACCCGATGGCGGCGTCACGATCAACATCATCGACACCCCCGGTCACGCCGACTTCGGTGGTGAGGTCGAGCGCGGACTGTCGATGGTCGACGCCGTCGTGCTGCTCGTCGACGCGTCGGAGGGCCCGCTCCCCCAGACCCGCTTCGTGCTGCGCAAGGCGCTCGCCGCGCAGATGCCGGTGATCCTGGTCGTCAACAAGGTCGACCGTCCCGACGCCCGCATCAGCGAGGTCGTCGACGAGACGTACGAGCTCTTCCTCGACCTGCTCGACGACTCCGCGAGCGAGAACGCGCTCGACTTCCCGGTCGTGTTCGCGTCGGCCAAGGCAGGACGGGCGTCCCTCGAGCAACCGGCCGACGGCGCCATGCCCGACAGCGACAATCTCGTGCCGCTGTTCCAGACGATCATGGAGGCGGTGCCGGCCCCCCAGTACACCGAGGGCGCCCCGCTGCAGGCCCACGTCACCAACCTCGACGCCTCGCCGTTCCTCGGACGTCTCGCGCTGGTGCGCGTCACGGAGGGCACGCTCCGCAAAGGCCAGCAGGCGGCGTGGTGCAAGCGCGACGGTTCCGTCGAGCGCGTCAAGATCACCGAGCTGCTGGTCACCGAGGCGCTCGAGCGCAAGCCCGGCGAGTCGGCCGGCCCGGGTGACATCGTGGCCATCGCCGGCATCCCGGAGATCACCATCGGCGAGACCCTCGCCGACCCGGACGACCCGCGGCCGCTTCCTCTCATCACAGTCGACGAGCCGGCCATCTCGATGACCATCGGCATCAACACGTCCCCGCTCGCCGGACGCGAGAAGGGCGCCAAGGTCACTGCGCGCCTCGTCAAGGACCGCCTCGACGCCGAGCTGGTCGGCAACGTGTCGATCCGGGTGCTCCCGACCGACCGCCCCGACGCCTGGGAAGTGCAGGGACGCGGCGAACTGGCACTCGCGATCCTCGTCGAACAGATGCGACGCGAGGGCTACGAGCTCACCGTCGGCAAGCCTCAGGTCGTCACGAAGGAGATCGACGGCACGGTCCACGAGCCGGTCGAGCGGCTCACCATCGACGCCCCGGAGGAGTACCTCGGCACGATCACCCAGCTGCTGGCGGTCCGTCGCGGACGGATGGAGCAGATGGTCAACCACGGCACCGGCTGGGTGCGGATGGAGTTCCTGGTTCCTGCTCGCGGTCTCATCGGCTTCCGCACCGAGTTCCTCACGGACACCCGCGGCACCGGCATCGCGCACCACGTGTTCGAGGGCTACGAGCCGTGGGCCGGTGACATCTCCACCCGCCCGAGCGGATCGCTCGTGGCCGATCGCGCCGGCGCCGCCACGTCGTATGCGATGACCAACCTGCAGGAGCGCGGCGTGCTGTTCGTCGAGCCCACCACCGAGGTCTACGAGGGCATGATCGTCGGCGAGAACTCCCGTGACGACGACATGGACGTCAACATCACCAAGGAGAAGAAGCAGACGAACGTGCGCTCGTCCACGGCCGACAACTTCGAGAAGCTGATCCCGCCCCGCAAGCTGTCGCTCGAGCAGTGCCTGGAGTTCTGCCGCGAGGACGAGTGCGTCGAGATCACCCCGTCGCACGTCCGCATCCGCAAGGTCGTCCTGGACGCCGGCGAACGCGCCAAGGCGTCACGCGGCCGCCGCTGAGCCTGCTCGGGTTGCGGACGGGTCTCACCCGCGGTCTGGTGGTGAGGAACACATCCAGACCCAGGGAGTACCCATGAGCGGCAACGACGAGTCCCCCGACAAGCCCCTCGAGGTCGATGTCGACAAGAGGGTCGACGCCGGCTACTCCACCGACAACGAGGTGTCCGAGGAGGAGGCCGAACAGCTGGAGCAGGAACGCCAGGAGCGCCTCGACCCGGACAATCGGCCAGAGAACGCCCTCGTCGACAACACGCAGCGTGAGTTCGACCCCGACAAGGGCTTCCAGGTTCCGCCCGAGGAAGTCGACAACGGTCCCGAGATCGGGGCGGACCGCGCGGAGGGCGTCAACGTCGACGACGACGAGTGAATCAGCGGCTGGTTCGCCGCGTGTATGACAGCCCGTAGACGTCCGGCCGGTAGCGAAGCACCGGGTCCTCGGAGGGCTCGATGCCGTCGGTCAGCCTCATCGGGTCGAAGATGATGCTGTCATCGGCGTCGTCGTCCACCGAGGTCACCTCGAGGGTGCCGACGATGACCCGCTGACGATCGTCCGGCCACTCATCGGACGGGTCGTGCGGGTTGTCGCCCTCCTCCGCGATCTGCACCTCCAGGTGCATGCGCACTGGCTCACCAGCCAGTCGTTCGCGCAGACCGTCGAAGAGGAAGTCGCGGCCCTTCTCCTTCGCTTCCGCCTTCGAGAGGCTCCTCTCCTCGACGGTCGGCAGCCAGGTGTAGCGCACGAAACGGGACCCGCCGTCGGCGTCCACCCACTTGACCGCATGGAACGGGAAGTAGCGGTGCGCGAAGAAGTTGAGACGCTGCCCGATGACCCGGTTGGCCTCCGAAAACTGGAGCGCCGCGCGCGGGTACCGGGCCAGGAAGGCTGGCAGTCGCAGGAGCCCGGACAGGCCGGGCTTCGATACGGCGAGTGTGGCGAAGAAGCCGTCGACGTCGTGGAAGGGAAAGTGCGGGATGGTCTGGCTGAGGATGTCGGTGCGCGTGCCGTCCGGCAGCTGGAAGCCGACCGCGAGCCCACGGACGTCCGGGACGTAGTCGGGCACGTTCGGGTCGCCACCTCCGTTGGAGAACCGCACCTTGGCCGGAGCGGGCGTGCCGCTCATGTGTGCGGCCCGGGTGAGACTCCCCGCTTCCGGCGTAGCCGTGAACGTCCCGATGCAGTGAATGCCCTTCGCATGGAGGGCCCGATGGCCGTCGTGCGCACCGAAGCGCGCATGGATACGGGCCAGGCCCTCTTCCGGAGTCGTCATGGCGAAACCCTAGTGGCGCGTGGTCTCCCCGTCACCGAACGCCGGTGGGGCGGAACTGGACACTGATCCTCGGCCCCACCGGCCGGGCGGTCTTGAGCACGGCGTGCTCCCAGGTGCGCTGGCAGGTGCCGCCCATGACGACGAGGTCGCCGTGGCCCAGGGTGAAGCCGATCTGCTTGCCCCCGTCGCGGGGTCGCATCGACAACCGGCGATGCTCACCGAGTGACACGATCGCCACCATGGTGTTCTCGAGTCGCCCACGGCCGATGCGGTCGCCGTGCCAGGCGACGCTGTCGCGTCCATCGCGGTAGTGACAGAGGCCGGCGGTGGTGAACGGCTCTCCGAGCTCGGCGGCGTAGTGGGAGCTCAGCGCGTCGCGAGCCACCTCGAGCACCGGATCGGGCAGCTCGTCGTCCTCGTCGTAGAAACAGACCAATCGCGGGACGTCGACGATCCGGTCGTACATCTCGCGTCGTTCCGCCCGCCACGGCACCTCGGCCTGCAGCCGCAGGAACAATGCGTCGGCGCCGGTGATCCAGCCCGGGCGCACGTCGACCCATGCCCCCTCGGTCAACTCGGTGCGCCGCACGGTGTCGCCGAGCTCGGCGACTTCAGGACCGGCGTCACCATCGAGCAGCGACCCCTGGAAGTACGACTCCACGTCCAGAGTCTACGCTGAATCGAACGGATGTTCTAGCAGAGCCGCCGAGCTCACGTCGAGCCAGCGTGGCCACGGACAGGGCCGTCCCGCGCGTCCGGTTGCGGCCGCGCGGGACGGGTCGGAGGACCTACGTGCGGTAGGTCGTGGACAGCCGGGCCATCGCCAGCGCGCAGATCGCGGCGCCGAGGGCGGCGATGCCGAGGACGACCATGGTTCCACCACCGACGGCGAACAGGCTGAAGGCCATGAGCACCATGTAGATGGCGAACAGATCGCCGCCGACGCGGGGTACGAGGGCGATGGTCACGGCCAACAGGATCTCGACGACCCCGAGCACGACCACGGCGTCAGCCGCGGTGCCCGGGAGAATGTCGTTGACCCAGGTCGCGAGGAATCCCTCCCAGTTGCTGGTGATGAAACCAGCGAACTTGTCGATGCCGAAGACCAGCGGTGCGACGACGAACGTTGCCCACAGGCCGAGGAAGGCCTGCCTGGTGGCGTCCACGTGATTGATGGTCACGAGGTCGTGCACCTCTTCGCGCATGTCGTGTATTGCGTGGGTGAGAGCCATGGTGGACTCCAATACTTCTCGGGTCCCCTTTGTAAGGGACTTCAGTTTCTACGGTAGACCTCCAGACGGTTTTGAGCAACACTAGTGTCTGATAGAAATTTCGTGTCGGGAGAGCACCTATGACGGACGACGGATTCGCCCAGCGCGTCAGCAAGGTCGGGGCGCTGGCCGACCCGATCCGGCGGGCGCTGTACCGCTTCGTGGCACGCCAGGAGGGTGCCGTCAGCCGCGACCAGGCCGCCGAGGGGATCGAGGTTCCACGGCACACCGCGAAGTTCCACCTCGACAAGCTGGTCGACGAAGGGCTGCTGACGACGGAGTTCCGACGACTGACCGGCCGCACCGGGCCGGGCGCCGGAAGGCCCGCGAAGCTGTACCGGCGCACTCGCAAGGAGATCGCGGTCAGCCTCCCGCAGCGGCGCTACGACCTGGCCTCGCAGGTGCTCGCTGACGCCGTCGAGCGCGCCCTTGGGGGCACGCCGATGGCCGACGCCTTGCGCGAGGCATCCGATCAGGCCGCCGCCGTCATCCTCGACGCGTGGCCGCAGGATGACCCCGACGAGCTGTCCCGAGTGGAGGACGTGCTGACCCGACTCGGTTACGAACCCAGGCCGGACGGCGACGCCCTCATCTTGGGCAACTGCCCCTTCCACCGACTGTCGGCCGACCACCGCGACCTCGTCTGCGGGATGAACCGGCAGTTCGTGCGGTCACTTCATGACCAGCTCGGCTGCGATCACCTCAAGGCAACGGACGTTCAGCCCGGCCCCGGGTGCTGCGTCCGGATCGAACACCTCAGTTCGTGAGCACGTCGCTGCGCCTGCCCGGCTGGCTGACCAGCAGCGCTGACTGTCCGTCGCGACTGGCGTCGCAGAAGTCGGCCGATCGCGCGCGCCACGGCTGAGTGGTCAGGGGCTTCCGCGCAGAAGAGCGAGGTAGACGAGCGCGGCGACGATGCCGACCAGGTTCAGGATCGCGAGCGGGTTCCAGTCGATGGCGTGGTACGCGACCGTCAGTCCCAGGATGATCAGCCAGTTCCGCCGCGGCATCGTGCCCACTTGCAGGAACTTGGCGTTGTCGCGCGCGACACAGTCGACGAGCGCCGCGATCTTGATGCCGAACAACACCAGCGACAACACCAGCGACAGGGAGCTCTGGACCTCGAACACCCGTCGAAGGCTACACGTACGACAACGGGCCCCTCCGACATCGGTTTCGATCTCGGGGGGCCCGCTGATGCGTGCCGAAGGTCAGGCCTTCTTGGCCGGGGCCTTCTTGGCCGGAGCCTTCTTGGCCGCGGTCTTCTTGGCCGGAGCCTTCTTGGCCGCGGTCTTCTTGGCCGGAGCCTTCTTGGCCGGAGCCTTCTTGGCCGGGGCCTTCTTGGCCGTCGACTTCTTGGCCGGTCGCTTGGTCACGCGCTGGACGGTGGCACGAGCCTCACCGATGACGTCCTCGGCGCGCTTCTGCACGTCGCTGCGGGCGTCCTTGGCGCGCTTGCGCACGTCCTTGAGGTTCTTGCGCGCATCCTTGCGGAGCGCGTCGACGAGCTTCTCGGCCCGCTTCTGGACGTCGTCCAGCTTCAGGTCGCGGGCCGAGGCCACGATCTCCTCGGCCATCTTGACGAGATCCTCGTACGACTCGGTCGCGCGACTGCGCGAACGGTCCGCGAGGTCGGTGGCCGTCGTGCGGAGCTCGTCGACATCAAGCTTCTTGACGGTGTCGGCCAGATCCTTGACGTCTTCGCGGATCCGCTTCACCTGGCTGTTGATCTGATCGGCAATGGTCATGCTTCCTCCTGGTTGGCTTCGTTGACCACTTCGGCAAGTTCTTCGTTGCGTACGACATCGGTGCCGACGAACGAGCGATAGATGTCGAGCAGCGCCGTCTTCTGCCGCTCCGTCAGCTGGGGGTCGAGTGCGATGGCGTGTTCCACCATCCGTGCCCCGCTTTCATCGAGATCGAGGATCCCGGCCCTGACGTACAGCGACTCGGCCGAGATGTGCAGTGCCTTCGCGATCTGCGCAAGCACTCCGGCCGAAGGACGACGCAGCCCTCGCTCGATCTGGCTGAGATACGGATTGGAGACATCCGCCTGCTCGGCCAGCTGTCGCAACGACATCTGCGCCTGGCGCCGCTGCTCGCGGAGGTACTCGCCGAGTCCTTCGACGGTTCTCCCCACGGTCAGCTTCGCCATGCCTCCCACTGTGCTTGCAAAAGTTAGCAAATGCAAGCAGAGAGCATGCGATGTAGGTCACAATCGCTGATTTTTCCCGGTCAGAACGCCGGCCGGATCTCGCCGACCTGCTTGCCGCCACCCAGCACCGGCGGGCGATCACGCAGGATTCCGGCATCGAGGCCGGCGATCTCGAGCACACGGCGCATGGCCACGAAACGCGGCCGGGAACCGCCGCCCTCGATCATGAGCGCACACGCCGACCCGTCGGGCAGTCCGACGACCAGCACATTCTCCGCCCCCGTCTTGGCCAGCAGGCCCGGCACCGCCCGCATGAGGTGCAGCTCCTCGCGCCGGGTGCCGCTGACGTACTCCGGATGGGTCAGCATCGCATCGACGAGGTGCCGCCCGTCCGAGCCCTCCGGCTCGGCCAGCACGCGGGCGAAGGCGGTCGCCAGGCGACGGATCGACGTGGCGAGGACGGGAGCGCCACAGCCGTCGACGCCGACGGCGTCGGGCGGGGCACCGGTCAGCTCGGCGAAGATGGTGGCGATGACCTGCTGGACGGGGTGGTCGGGGTCGAGGTATGTCTGCGTCGGCCAGTCGTTGACCACGGACGTCAGCAGCATCGCCGCGTGCTTGCCCGAGCACTCCATCAGGATCGACGCCTCCTCCCCGCCCGCGCGCAGCACGGCGGCGTGTTCTGCGGGATCGGCCGGGAACGACGGAGGAGTCTGCAGCGCCGACTCGTCCAGGCCGGCGCGCCCGAGAACGGCACGCACGGCATCGAGATGGAACGGCTCGCCGGAGTGGCTGGATGAGGCGAGAGCCAGCTCGGCGCCGTGCAGCGGCAGGCCGGCCCGCATCATGCCGAGCGCCTGGAACGGCTTGTTCGCCGACCGCGGGAACATGACGGTGTCGACGTCACCCAGGCTCCACAGAACCGTCCCCTCGACGTCGACGCGGACCGCGACTCCGCGATGACGGCTCTCGACCAGTCCTGACCGCTCGACCTCGACGAGTACGTCCATGACCGCCACCCTAGGACGCGGGGACCGGGCGTGGCCGAGCCAGGAAGGCGGTCCACGCCGCACCGGCGAACGCGATGCCGGCCGCGGCCGCGAACGCCCAGGGGATCCCCTGCGCACCGGCGACGATCCCCATGGCGATCGGGCCGAAGCCGATGCCGATGTCCATGAACCCCGTGGCAGTACCCGCTGCGGCGCCCCGCTCGGATGGCTTGGCCGTGGCGAAGATCGCGCTGAAGAACGCCGGGGTCGAGAACGTGATGCCGATGGCCATCACCACCCCACCCAGAATCAACCCGACGGGGGCCTGCCAGATCGCGGCGATCAGGAGCCCGCCACCGATGGCCACCAACGACGCTGCGCCGAGCGGGAGCGACGGCAGGCGATCGGGCACCTTGGCGAACGCGATCCGGCTCACCACGACGACGGCACCGTAGACCAGCAGTACCAGGCTCGCGTTCTTCATGCCGAGGTCCGCGGCGTACAGCGACGCGAACGCGAGGAATCCGCCCATGGCGGCCAGCGATGCGCAGAACCCGAGCGAGGCCGGGATTCCCGGGCGATGGATCAGGCCACCGTGGCCCACGTCGGCGTGGTCGCGCTCCGGCTCGGTGATGGTCACCGCGAGCAGGGCGGCCAGTGCGGCGAGAAGGGCGGCCCCGAACCATGCGGCGTGATACCCCCACTGCTCCAGCAGCAGCTCACCCAGTGGCGGGCCCAGGGCGATGCCGAGATACAGCCCCAGCGAGTTGTAGCTCAGCGCCTCCCCCATCCGCGACGGCGGCGCGACATCGGCGAGCAGCGCGAAACCGGCGACATAGAACGCCGCCTCTCCCACCCCCTGCAGGAGGCGGAGCACGATGACAGCGGTCAGGGAGTCCGTGATCGGGAACAGTGCCATGCCAACCGCTGCCAGCACGGCGCCGACCAGCATCAAGGGGACACGACCTCGCTGGTCCGACAGCCGTCCCGCGAACGGGCGGCACAACAGGGCCGTCACCCCGAATGCTCCGAAGGCGAGACCCGCGCCGGCTTCGTCGGAGCCGATCGGCCCGGTCGCGTACAGGGGCAACGTGTAGATCGCGACGCCGACCGACGTGAAGTAGGCGAGCTCGGCCAGGCCGAGCAAGATGAACGGGACGGTCAGAAGCCGCGCCTTCTCCGCATCACCCGGAAACGCTCCGGTCATGGCATGAAGGTAGCCGGATCTGGCGACGATGTACGTGGATACGATGACGGGACGCGCCGACGAGGTGCGTACGGGAGAGGGAGTCAGACGTGACCAGCCTGGAGTCCTTCCACGCAGTCATCCCCGCCGGCGGCGCCGGCACGCGGCTGTGGCCGCTGTCCCGGGCGTCCCGGCCGAAGTTTCTGCTCGACCTCACCGGATCCGGTCGCAGCCTGCTGCAGGACACGTGGGACCGTCTGCGCTCCCTGGTGCCCGCCGACCAGATCCACGTCGTCACCGGTCCAACCCATGCGCCGCTCGTCCAGGAGCAGCTGCCCGACTTGACCGGTCTGTTCGTCGAGCCGTCGCCGCGCGACAGCATGCCGGCCATCGGCCTCGCCACCGCCGTGATCGGCCATCGCCATCCGGGCGCGATCGTCGGCTCCTTCGCCGCCGACCACGTGGTTTCCGACGTCGACGTCTTCGGAGCGTCGGTTCGGGAGGCCGTCGCCGTGGCCGAGACCGGATTGATCACCACGATCGGCATCGAGCCGCGGAGCGCGTCCACCGCATTCGGCTACATCGAGGCAGGCGAACCGCTTGACGTGCCCGACGCGCCCTCGGCCCGGGCCGTCAGCCGGTTCGTGGAAAAGCCCGACCAGGCCACCGCCGGCCATTACGTGCGCAGCGGGTCGTTCAGCTGGAACGCCGGGATGTTCGTGTCCCGCACCGACATGCTGCTCGGCCATCTCGCGCGCCTCCAACCGCACCTGCATGCCGGACTCGATCGCCTGGCTCTTGTCTGGGACACGCCCGACCGCCCGGCCGAGCTCGAGTCCACCTGGCCCACCCTGACCCCCATGGCCATCGACCACGCGATCGCCGAGCCGGTCTCGCTCGAGGGCGGCATGGCCGTCGTTCCGGGCATCTTCGGCTGGGACGACATCGGCGACTTCGCCGCCCTGCACGCCCTCGAGCGGTCGTCATCGTCAGACGTGATCTGGGTCGACGCGGACGGCCTGGCCCGGGCCGAGGACGGCACCACGATCGCCGTCGTCGGCCTCAGCAACGTCGTGGTCGTCCGCACCGAGTCCGCGCTGCTCGTCACCAGCCTCGAGAACGCGCAGCGGGTCAAGGACGTGCCGGCACAGCTGAAGCGTCAAGGCCGCGACGACCTCGTCTAGATCAGGTCGGTGAGTGCCGCCTCCGGCGTCTCGGCCGTGGGCGTGTAGGCCAGGGCCAGCTCGCCGGTGCCGATGCCGCGCAACGTGCCGTCGGACTCGTCCGCGTAGACGGACTCGCCGCGCTGCATCCGCACGCGTTCACCGTGCGCATTGGCCAGCTCGACGACTCCGCCGGTGCACAGCACGATGCGTCGCGGTGCGTCTGGCAGCTCGACCCCGTCCGGCTCGGCGCGGGAGCACTGCGTGACGGCGAGGGCGAATTCCTCGACCGCCGGGCTGAAGACGTCGGTGGAGAAGCCGAACGGCTCGGGTGCGACGCGGGCGAGGCGTGAGCGGCCCCGGTCGAGGCTGCCCAGGAGGCCGGGCGGGTCGAGGTGCTTGGACGTGAGCCCGGCGCGTAACACGTTGTCGGAGGAAGCCATCACCTCCAGGCACATGCCGCTCAGGTGTGCGTGGATGATGCCCGGGCCGAGGAAGGCGGCCTCACCCGGCTGGAGGGTGAGGCGGTTGAGCAGGAGGGAGACGACGATCCCGACGTCACCGGGGTGGTGCTCGGCGATCTCGGCCGCCGTCATGTAGGCGCGCTTGACGTCGATGCCCTGCTCGGTGAGGTCGCGGCAGGAGGCCACCATGCGGTCGATCTCGGCGACGTCGGGCTTGTCCTCGAGCAGCGTGCCGACGACCCGCACGATGCTCTCGAACCCGGGGCGAGCGTCGAGGCTATCGCTCAGCGAGCGTGCGAGCGGCGAGTCGATCGACGAGAGGACGCGCAGGATCTCCGCGGTCGGACGGAACCCGACGAGGGTGTCGAATGTGGTGAGGGCGTACACCATCTCCGGCTTGTGGTGCGGATCCCTGTACACCCGGTTGGGGGCGTCGATCGGGATGCCTGCCGCCTCCTCGTTCGCGAACCCGACCGCAGCCTGCTCGGCGTTGGGATGGACCTGGATGGACAGTGGCCGGCTCGCGGCCAGCACCTTCAGCATGAACGGCAGCTCACCGGCGACCTCGGAGAGCGTGACCGGGCCATCGCCGGTTTCCACCGTGGACGGCCCGCTCGGATGCGTGCCCATCCATACCTCAGCGACCGGCCGGCCGTCAGCGGCCTCGCCCATGAACCGGGGGATGTCATCGGGCGAACCCCAGTCGTAGTCGCGGGTCGTGTGCTGCAGGCGGCGCATGGTCACTCAGCATAGGGATCCCGCACGGCGCAGACCTCGACATCCGTCGGACGAACCGGCAGCATGACGGCATGCGGGCGCGTGGGGTGACTCGGACCGCGATTGCGTTTGTCACCATCGTCCTCGTCGCGTCGGGCTGTGGAGTCACCCGTGGCGACGAGAGCCGCGATCTGTTGATGATCATCCCCAATGCCCCCGGCGGCGGATACGACCAGACCGGACGGGCGGCCGTCAAGGTGATGCAGGACGACGACGTCACCGGCGGCTCCTTCACGGTGGACAACGTGATCGGAGCCGGCGGCGCCGGGGCGATGACATCGCTCGTCGGCAAGGCGGGCAACGAGCACACGATGATGACGGTCGGGCTGGGTGTCGTCGGCTCGACCTATTCGTTCGCGAGCGACTACCGGTTGCTCGACGCCACCCCGCTGGCGCAGCTGATGAGCGAGCCAGAGGGCGTCCTAGTGCCCGGCAACTCGCCGTTCAAGACGCTCGACGACCTGGTCAACGCCTGGAAGGCCGACCCCTCGTCGGTCACGGTCGGTGGCGGCTCGTCGCCCGGCGGACCCGACCACCTGTTCCCGATGCAGCTCGCCGCCGAGATCGGCATCGACCCCAAGGACGTGAACTACGTGTCCTACGACGGCGGTGGACCGCTCACCAGCGCGCTCCTTGGGGAGAAGATCGCGGTCGGCTTCTCCGGCCTGGGTGAGTTCCAGGGCCAGATCAAGGACGGCGACCTCCGGGTCCTCGCCGTGTCGGGCGAGGAACGGCTCCCGCAAGAGGTGTTCGCCGACATCCCCACGCTCACCGAGTCCGACGTGGACCTGGTCTTCCTGAACTGGCGCGGCGTGCTGGCACCGCCGGAGATCAGCGACGAGCGGCGCGCCGAGCTGATCGGCTACCTCCAGGAGATGCACGACACCGCGGGGTGGCGCGAGGCCCTGGAGACGTACGGGTGGACGGACGACTTCAAGACCGGTGACGAGTTCGCCGCATTCATCAAGGAGCAGGACGAACGAGTCGCCACCACCCTGGAGGAGCTGGGACTGATATGAGCCAGACCTCGGAGACCCGGCGCCACGATCGCCCGGTCGACCGTGCGCAGTATGTGCTGGCCGGCGCCCTGGCGGTGGTCGGCATCTACACGCTGGTCGACGCGCGCGGGCTCGCCGTCGGCTTCGGTGATCCGGTCGGCCCCCGCGTGTTCCCCTACGTCGTGGGCGCCGCCATGATCGTGCTCGCGGTCCTGCTCGCCGTGGCCACGGCCCGTGGCGACGTCGCTCAGGGCGAAGAGGGTGAAGACATCGACCTGACCACGCCGATCGACTGGGTGACAGTGGGCAAGCTGGTGGGCATCCTCGTGCTCAACCTGCTGCTGGTGAACGTCCTCGGCTGGGCCATCACCGGCGCACTGCTCTTCGCTGGTTGCGCCTGGGCCCTGGGCAGCAGGACGCTCCTGCGTGACCTGATCGTCGGTGCGGTGCTGTCGGTGAGCAGCTGGTACTTCTTCTACGTCGCCCTGGGTGTGCCGATCCCGCCGGGGATCCTGGACGGTGTCCTCTGATGGACACGCTCCAGCTCCTTCTCGACGGCCTGCAGAACGCGGTCACGCCGGAGAATCTCATGTTCGCCATCATCGGCGTGCTCCTCGGCACGTTCGTGGGTGTCCTCCCGGGCATCGGGCCGGCGATGGCCGTCGCCTTGCTGCTGCCCATCACGTACGGGCTCGAGCCCACCCAGGCGTTCATCCTGTTCGCCGGCATCTACTACGGCGGCATGTTCGGGGGGTCGACGACGTCGATCCTCCTCAACACGCCGGGCGAGTCGGCCTCGGTGATGACGGCGATCGAGGGAAACAAGATGGCCAAGAAGGGCCGCGCCGCGCAGGCCCTCGCCACCGCCGCGATCGGTTCGTTCATCGCGGGCACCATCGGCACGCTGCTCGTGGCGTTCTTCACCCCGTCGCTGGCCGAGCAGGCCGTCAAGATCGGCGCTCCCACGTACTTCGCGGTCATGCTCTTCGCGCTGGTGCTCGTCACCGCTGTTCTGGGCGCCTCGAAGCTGCGGGGTTTCATCGCCCTGGCCATGGGACTGACCATCGGGCTCATTGGCCTCGACCAGTCCACGGCGCAGGCCCGGCTGACCGGCGGCATCCTCCAGCTCGCCGACGGCGTCGACATCGTCGTTGTCGCCGTGGGCATCTTCGCCATCGGCGAGGCGCTGTGGATCGCCGCCCATCTGCGCCGCACACCAGTCGACGTCATCCCGACCGGTCGGCCGTTCCTGGGACGCGACGACTGGGGTCGTTCCTGGAAGCCGTGGCTCCGCGGCACGGCGCTGGGGTTTCCGTTCGGCGCGCTTCCAGCCGGCGGCGCGGAGACGCCCACGTTCCTCTCCTACATCCTGGAGAGGCGGCTGGCCAAGAAGGGCGAGTTCGGCAACGGCGCCATCGAGGGCGTCGCCGGGCCCGAGGCAGCCAACAACGCCAGTGCGGCTGGCATGTTCGTGCCCCTCCTGGCGCTCGGCCTACCAGTGACCGCGACGGCGGCCGTCCTGCTGGCCGCCATGCAGCGCTACGGCATCGTGCCCGGCCCGACATTGATGGCCGACCAGGCCGACCTGGTCTGGACCCTGCTGGCCAGTCTGCTCATCGGCAACGCCCTGCTGCTGCTGATCAACCTGCCGCTGGCCCCGGTGTGGGCGAAGCTGCTCCAGATCCCCCGCCCCCAACTCTACGCCGGCATCCTCTTCTTCGCCTCGCTGGGTGCCTACGCGGTGAACCAGGATCCGTTCGATGTCGCGTTGCTGCTGGTGTTCGGCGCCGTCGGCTTCACGATCCGTCGCTTCGGGATCCCGGTCCTGCCGCTGATCCTCGGAGTCATCATCGGGCCGCTGATGGAAGTGAAGATGCGCGAGGCACTGGACCTCTCCAACGGCGACGTCAGCGGCCTCTTCAACGAGGGGCTGGCCCTGTTCCTCTACGCGCTCATCATCCTGGCGCTGATCGTTCCACCCGTGGTGGAGCGGATCCGCGGCAGCAGCGACGTCGAAGCCGAAGGAGCCCAGCGATGACCGTGGTGATCGGCTACATCCCGAATGCGTACGGCGAGGCTGCGCTCGCCGCCGGCATCGAGGAGGCCCGACGAAGGGGTACCGGCATCCTGGTCGTGAACACCAGCAAGGGCGACTCGTTGGCCGATCCGAAGTACGTCGGCGAGTCCGAATGGAGCGACCTCGGCGACCGTCTTGGTGAGCTCGAGATCCCGCACGACGTGCGTCAGACGATCGGAGCCGACGTCGCCGACGAGCTGCTCGATGCGGCTCGAGAGGTCGGTGCCGAGGCGGTGGTGATCGGCATCAGGCACCGCACAGCGGTGGGCAAGATGCTGATGGGAAGTGTGGCCCAGCGGGTACTGCTCGAGGCGCCGTGCCCCGTGATCGCGGTCAAGCCTGACTGACGTCAGCGGTTCTTGTGTCGCGGCTTGCGCTGGACCGGGCCGTTCTGAGCCGGATTCTTGTGGGGCGGCCCGGTGTCCGGTCGGATGTTGATCCTTTTGCCGGAGATGCGGGTGTTGGCGAGGGCATCGAGAACGGCATCGGGCAGATCGATCGGCAGCTCGACGATCGAGTGCTCCACGCCGATGGTGATCTTGCCGAAGTCGGACCTGCGCAGTCCGCCCTCATTGGCCAGGGCACCGACGATCGACGAGGGGCCGATCTTGTGCCGCTTGCCCACGGCGATCTTGTACGGCGAGAATCCCTTCGACGTCGCGCGCACGGACTTCCCGGCCCGTGGCGGCCGCTCCCTGGGCGGTGCCTTCGGCGGGTCCGGACTCAGGAAGAACTGCTTGTCGGTCGTGTTCATCACCGCGAGCGCGGCGGCGACGTCGGGCATGGCGACGTCGTGGTCGCGGGCGTAGTCCTCCACCAGCCCCCGGAACGTGTGGAACTGCGGTGAACCCATGCTGTCGGTGATCGCCTGGGCGAACCGCACCGCTCGGCGCGCGTTGACCTCCTCGACGCTCGGGATGCTCATCTCCTCGACCGGGCGACCCGACACCTTCTCGATCGCCGAGAGCAGCCGACGCTCGCGGGGCGTGACGAACAGGATCGCCTCGCCGGTGCGTCCGGCCCGCCCGGTGCGGCCGACCCGGTGCACATACGCCTCGGGATCGTGCGGGATGTCGTAGTTGACGACGTGGCTGATGCGGTCGACGTCGAGCCCACGGGCGGCCACGTCGGTGGCCACGAGCAGATCGAGCGCGCCCGAGCGCAGCGCGCCGATGGTCCGCTCCCGCTGCGCCTGCACCAGGTCGCCGTTGATCGCCGACGCGGCGAAGCCCCGCGACCGCAGCTTCTCGGCCAGCGCCTCGGTGGCCTGCTTGGTGCGGACGAAGACGATCATCGCGTCACCGGACTCGACCTCGAGGATGCGGGTGAGGGCGTCCAGCTTCGCGTGCTGGGTGACCTGGATCCAGCGCTGCCGCACGGTGGCGGTCGACGTCGTGGCCGCCGGTGTGGCGATGTCGACGGGGTCGTGCAGGTAACGCTTCGCGAGCGCACGGATCTGGCGCGGCATGGTGGCCGAGAACAGGGCCACCTGCTTGTACTCCGGGGTGTCGGCGAGGATGCGCTCGACGTCCTCGGCGAAGCCCATCGCGAGCATCTCGTCAGCCTCGTCGAGCACCAGGTGCTCGAGCCGGGTGAGATCGAGGCTCCCCCGGTCGAGGTGGTCGATGACACGGCCCGGCGTGCCGACGACGACGTGAGCGCCACGCTCCAGCCCAGCGAGCTGGGCGCCATAGCCCTGCCCGCCGTAGACCGGCAGCACCCGCACCCCGGGGATGCGGGCCGCGTAGGCGGTGATCGCCTCGCAGACCTGCAGCGCCAGCTCACGGGTCGGGGCGAGGACGAGTGCCTGGGTGTGCTTGCGCTGTGGCTCGAGCCGCTGCAAGATCGGCAGCGCGAACGCGGCCGTCTTGCCGGTACCGGTCTGGGCGAGGCCCACGACGTCCCGCCCGGCGAGCAGCGCCGGCACGGAGCTCTCCTGGATGGGAGTGGGGGTCTCGTACCCGAGCTCGCCGAGGGTGTCGACGATCGCGGGAATCAGTCCGAGGTCGGCGAAGGTCTCAGAGGTCACCCGGCCAGTGTCGCGTACCGAGTTCAGTAAGCGCCGCGGGAGGCCAGCACCGCGCGAGCGGTACGGACGATGATCTGCAGGTCGCGCAGCATCGTCCAGTTCTCGACGTAGTCGAGGTCGAGGCGGATCGAGTCCTCCCACGACAGGTTCGAACGTCCACTCACCTGCCAGAGGCCGGTGACACCCTGCTTGACCAAGAGGCGGCGGCGCATGTGGTCGCTGTAGGCGTCGACCTCGGCCCGGAGCGGTGGACGGGGTCCGACCACGCTCATGTCGCCGCGCAGCACGTTCAGGAACTGCGGGAGCTCGTCGATGCTGAACCGGCGCAGGAGGCGTCCAACACTGGTGACGCGTGGGTCGTCGCGAAGCTTGAACAGCGGCCCTGCAGCTTCATTGTGGTGCTCGAGCTCCTCCCGCATCTGGTCAGCTCCATGCACCATCGTGCGCAGCTTCAGCATCTGGAACGGGACCCCGTGCGTGCCGATACGCTCTGATCGGTAGAAGATCGGCCCCCGGCCGGTGATCCGGATCGCGAGCATGGCGAGAAGGAGGATCGGCGACGAGAACAGCAGGACCATGATCGCAAACGTCCGGTCGAATGCCGCGCGGCGCAACGTGCGGGCGCGTGAGTAGCTCGGGCCGGACAGATAGATCAGCGGCATGTTGCCGTGCGCTTCGAGATGGACCCGCGGGCCGGCGACATCGACGACATTCGGCGCCACGAGCAGGTTGACGTCGCGGTCTTCGAGGGCCCAGGCCAACTCGCGCATCCCATCATGACCCAGGTGCTCGGTGTCGGTGACGACCACCGTGTCAACCGCGTCTACTGCGAGGGCCTCCCCGAGGTCGGTCTCGGTGCCCATCACGGGGACAGCGGCGTTCTCGACGTGGAAGCGCTCGTCGGGCGCGGCCACACGATCGGGCACCCATACGCCCACGACGCGGAAACCGGTGGCGGCGTCCGCGGCGAAGCGGAGTGTCATCGCTTTAGCGCTGCGAACACCACCGATGACCAGCACGTTAGCCAGGAAGCGGCCTTTGTGACGCTGGCGGATCACCCACGAACGCCACGCCTTGCGCTCGAGGAAAAGAAGAGTGAGTCCGAGTGCGAACGACATTGCGATGAATCCGCGGGATGGATCCCACCTGAACAATAGAGCGAGGATGGCGAACCACGCGAAGAGCGCGAACGTCGCTCGGGCAACGGCTTGGTATTGCGCCGTGCCAGCGTCGAGCACCTTCGGATCGCGAGTGCGGAACACGGCGAGAGCGAGCATCCAGCCGACGAAGATCATGACGCTGGTCTCCAGCGGGCCAGGGCCCGGCATCAGATCATAAACCTTGGGCCACACGGGAAGGACGATGTAGCGGACAACGTGGGCCACGGACACGGCGATGGCGATAACGACCGCGTCCCAGATGTGCACTCGACGGGTGAGCTCTCTCTCCCAACGAGCACGAGCCCAGGGCTTCGTTGGTCGCTTGATGGGCGGCCCGACGACGTGCAGCGGGACTGGGCTGCTGACGTCGAAGCGGAGACCTTGGAGGTCTTGCGCCACTATGAGATCCTTTCGACCGCTGCGCCACTTTCCTCGACGGCTCGGTGGTCACACATTCTCCTGCAGAACAACTGGGAATACTGCCAAACGTTACGAATTCGCTGATCCGCGACAGGTAGGTGCCAGTCACTGTCGCCATATTGCGGGCCGGCGGGCCGGAAGACCGGACAGCGCGGCGACTACGGTCTCGACGGCGGCGGCGATCTTGTCTGCCACCTGGTGGTGGATCTCGGGCTCCCGCATGTACGGATCGGGCAGATCGACGTCTGTTGGCGCTGCACTGCGCCGCCGGGACGCGGCGGCCACGAGCTCCTCGAGCGAGTCGGACTCGATGTCCTCGATCAAGGCCGCGAACTCACGCAGCGTGAACGTCTTGCGCAGGGCGCGGGGGGACATGGCCAGCACCGACGCGCGGTGCTCTCGGGCGGCAGTGAGGACGAGGTCGGCCTGCTCGACGTGGTGGACGTCGAGCGCTCGTGATCGATGCCCGGCGGCCGCGTGGCCGAGGCGGGCCAGCTCCAGCACCACCATGCTGTCGACGGGGGCGGCGTCCCAGCCACGCACGCCGGCGGAGGCGACCTCGAACCGCTGCGGATCAAGGCGCTCGCGCAGGAGGATCTCCATCATCGGCGAACGGCAGATGTTCGCCGTGCAGATCGTGAGGATCGTGAAGCGCTTCATGATCGGTCCAGCACAGGTCGGACGTGCAGACCTGCCTCGGGATCGACGATGAGCTCCTGAGCGGCGGCAACGCCGTCGGCGAGCAACCGGGCGTCCGGATCGATGTTCCGCTTCACGAGCGCCAGCGCGACCGGACCGAGCTCGTGGTGGCGCGCGGACGATCCGACTGACCCCACCCGGCTGCCGTCCACGGTCACCTCGGAGCCGGGCGCGGGCAGGTGGTCGACCGAGCCGTCGAGATGCAGCAGCACGAGGCGGCGGGGCGGACGCCCGAGCGTGTGCACCCGGGCGACTGTCTCCTGCCCGCGGTAGCAGCCCTTCTCGAGGTGGACGGCGCGACCGAGCAGTCCGGCCTCGTTGGGGATGGTGCGTTCGTCGGTGTCGACGCCCACCCGGCAGATTCCGGCCGCGATGCGCAGGGCCTCCCACCCCCACGTGCCGACAGGTGCGCCGAGCTCGTCGGGCAGGGTGGCGAGCGACGTCCGCGGCCGAAGGCTCCACGTGAGACCCGCCATGCCCACCACGGCGAGTTCGGTGACCTCGGCCGTCTCGACCCGGGTCATGAAGCGCATGCTGTCAAGAAACGCGAGCAGAGCAGGCCCGGCGCCCGGCTCGGTATGGGCCAGGAACGTCTCGCCGTCGTCGACGCCGGAGAACCCGTGCTCGATGCGGCCCTGCGGCGACAGCAGCAACAGATCGGTGTGCTCGCCCGGAGCCAGGTGCTCGACATGCTGAGTGGTGAGTGCGTGCAGCCAGGTGAGCCGGTCCGGACCACGGACGCTGATCACGTCGCGGTGGGACAGGTCGACGAACCCGTCGCCGGACTCCAGGCGTCGTTGCTCGCCGGCGATCGACCCGTAGTGTGCGGCGACGCCGGCGTCCGGTGGGTCGGCCTCGACCGCCCCGGCCAGGTCGAGGAGCGGACTGCGATAGGTGTCAGGCACGCTCGAGCCTCCCCCACAGATGCGACTGCATCTCCTGGCCCATCGCCGCCATGTCGAAGGCGTACATCAGGTCGCCGTCCACCAGCCCGTACATGCGCTGTCCGGCCGTGTACTCCTTGGCCGTGAGGGTACGCGTGACGACGTCGGTGGCCAGGGTGACGCGGGGACCCTCGGTCTCGCCGTACCAGACCTCGGCGAAGCCCGTCGGGTGCGCCAGCACCAGCTCCACGGAGCCCCCATTCTCACCAGCGGAGCCGGCCGGGCGGAGGAAGCCCGTCTCGAGGGCCCCGGGACGAAGGCGGGCACCAGCGTCGTCGGTGATCCAGGTACGGCTGAAGTAGTGCAGGAACGGTCGGCCGTCGTGCGCGAAGACGACCTCCTGCTCATAGGCGAACGGGTCGATCGTGGGGTAGTCGCCACGACCGTTGCCGTGCCACGTGCCGAGCAGCCACGCCGCCCCCGCGAGGTCGGTGTGGAGATCGGTCGGGATCTCGTACGCCATGACCACCAGCCTACTTTGGAGGGCATCGTGCGCCCGCCTCTACGCTGGTCCGCATGAGAGCCGTGGTCCAGCGCGTGACGCGTGCGAGCGTCACGGCCGACGGCGAGCCGACCGGCGAGATCGACGCCGGGCTGGTGGTGCTGCTCGGGATCACCCACGACGACACCCCGGACAAGGCCGGGCGCCTGGCCGCCAAGATCCACACGTTGCGCGTCCTGCGGCACGAGCAGTCGGTCGCCGACACCGGCGCCGGCGTGCTCGTGGTCAGCCAGTTCACGCTGTACGGCGACGCCCGCAAGGGTCGTCGTCCGACGTGGAACGCTGCTGCGCCGGGCGACGTGGCCGAGCCGATCTACGCCGCGTTCTGCGCAGCACTCCGGGACCTGGGTGTCACCGTCGCCGAGGGCGTCTTCGGGGCACAGATGGAGATCTCGCTCACGAACGACGGCCCGACGACCCTGGTCCTGGATCTCTGAAAGAATCTTCAGGTTCGGGCTCTAGGGTCGTCACGGCATCATGGCCGGGTCGCGCCCGCGAGTGGCCACCAACCTCGACGTGAGAACGGAGCACGATGGCGAAACGCGCCTTCGGCCGGCGATACCGCGGCGCCGGCAAGCGCCGCGCCGGCGGACTCCCGTTCCATCGTCGCCACCGCAACCTCGTGATCGGTGTGCTCAGCTTCGTCCTGCTCGTCGTCGGCGCCGGTGCGTCGTACGCGTACCTGCTGAACTCCAAGTTCGGAAACATCGCAAAGGTCAACACCGACAAGATCAAGAATCGCCCCGACCCCGACAAGGGCAGGGCGCTCAACATCCTGCTGCTCGGCTCGGACAAGGGGAAGGCCGTGCCGGGTGCCTCGGCCACCACCACGCTTGCGCAGGACGCGAAGGCGGCGAAGTGGCCGAGCGGCAAGTACCGCAGCGACACGCTGATGATCGTGCACATCTCCGAGGACCGGAAGCACGTCTACCTCGTCTCCATCCCGCGCGACACCTACGCGACGATCTACGACTCCACCGGCTCCCCGATGTCGCCGCAGAAGATCAACGCCGCGTTCTCCTTCTACGGCCCGAACGGCACGATCTCCACCGTCGAGAACCTCACCAACGTCCGCATGCGTCACCTGGCGATCATCGACTGGGCCGGTTTCAAGGATCTTTCTCGAGCCGTGGGCGGTGTGCCCGTCTACATCCCGCGGGCGTTCTACGACCCCAGCCAGAAGATCCAGTGGCAGGCCGGCCGGCAGGAGCTGGAGGGCACGATGGCTCTCAAGTACGTCCGGACCCGCTACGGCCTGCAGCGCGGTGACTTCGACCGCATCGCCCGGCAGCAGAACTTCCTCCGCGCGATGATGAAGGAGATGCTCGCCAAGGGCACCATGCGCAACCCGGTCAAGCTCACCCGCACCCTGTCGGCCCTGACGGAGAACCTCACCGTCGACGAGGCATGGAACTCCGGCGACATGCGCGCGCTCGCGCTCTCGCTGCGCGGCACCGAGGCCAAGGACGTGACGTTCCTGACCGCTCCGGTCGCGGGCACCGAGACGGTGGCAGGCCTCGGCAGCGTGGTCCGCCTCGACGAATTGAAGGCCAAGGAGCTCTTCACCGCGATGAAGCGTGACCGAATGCAGCGTTACATCAAGAAGTATCCCGACGACGTGCTGAAGTCCGACAAGGAGATCAGCTGACTAGTCGCAGGCGCTCGTCTCGACCACGTCCTCGTTCGGGAGGACCCCCGGCGTGGTGCGAAGATTTAAATCGCCAGGGCTGAATGCGGGCGTGCGCATGGTGGTGACGATGACGGTGCTCTGGCCGGGCGGCAGCTGCCGCGTCACGGTGGCAACCGGACGGCCCAGGTATGTCGCGCCTCCGTTGGGCGCCGGTTGACCGTCGACCGTCATGGAAAGGATGCTGCCGCCTCTGGGCCCGATGATCATCGCAGGAAGCAACATGTGACCTCCCGCAACGATGTTCCCGAACCCGCCCACAGACGGCGGTAGTTGAACCGTGTTCGACGCGTTGTTGAGAAACGTCGTCGTCACGCGCAGCTCCTGGGAGCCGTTGGCGAAGCACTGCAACGCCCGGACCCTCGTGCCCATCGTGAGGTAGAACTCCATCTTCGATCCTGAGCCGTCGTTGACGAGTACGTCGACCTGTGGGCGGTCGCCAGCGGTTTCGAGCGATCCGGAGAGGTAGCCGCTCTGGATCCGCTTCTGTTCGGCCTGATTGCGCGACCACAGCATGATCCGTCGCTCAGTGACGCCACGAACCAACGCTCGGATGGCCGCCACAGAGTCACCCCGGCCGCCGGTGAGGGAATCAAAGATTCGACGTGCAGCCAGCTCGAACACCTCGTCCTGTCGCTCAGCGTCCGTCGGGTACTTGAGGTACACACCGTTCAGCAATGTTGCGACGGCATTCGTGCGATTGATCGTCTCTCCCTCGCCGACGTCGACAGGCCCGAGGGCGCCCAGCATGTAGCTCATCGCGATCGGGTCGACCGCTATGACCCCGTCGTAGCGCTCCTTCCACCGCTTTCCAACGATTGCCGCGGCCAGCTCCGCCGCTCGTGGAAAGTGAGGGACTGCAGCTGTATCCCGGATGTCCGTGGCAACCGTTGATTGCAGGACACGCCGCTCGGATGGTGAGAGTTTGGTCGGCGGCTTCTTCAGCGGCAGCACGTCGAGGATGCCGCCCTGTTCCTCCATCTTCACCTTCCCGCTCTTCGCGGTGATCTCCGCGACTGACCCGAACATGCCGCCCAAAGCACGGACCTCAGCGTTGTTCATGATCAGCAGCAGGTAGTTTCGCTTCTTTCCGTCCGCGGCCAGCATGGAGGGGATCAGCTTCGTGGCGTCGTTGGCCGCCGCAGCGGCGGTGGCCGTGGTGTCGAAGCGCTGTTGAAGCTTCGCCAGCGGGCTGCGGAGCGGCCCGATCACGCCATCCTCGTCGAACGCGGCGATGTCACGGTTCGCATCGGTGAGGATCTCGGCGGCGCGCGCGATCGCCGGCGCTGAGTCGGCGACGGCCTGGAGATCGACCTGTCCGTCCTTCGGGCGGAACGTCTCGAGCCGGACCTCGTCCGCCACGCCGACGATCCCAGGTAGGGCCTGGTCCGTCACTTGGTCGATCTTCCGAGCGGCCGTGCGGACGACGTCGACGTTCTTTCCGGCGATCGGAATCCGTGCGCCCAGCCACCAGACTGGGCCGTCGGTGCTGTTTGCCGCGCGGGAGGTCTCTTGGTCGAGGCGATCGAGTGTCGCCCGAGCAGCATCGACGTCGCCGTGGGCGATGTCGTCGGTCAGAACTCCGGCGATCCGATCCGCCTCGCGAAGGGAGCTGACCGCCCGAAATCCTTCCCACGTGGTGATCGCCAAAGCTAGGACGACGGCTAAACCTGCGCCGGTGAGCAGGAGCCGACGGCGATTCTTGGTTGCCGCGCCAACGACGTTTTCCAGCCAGATTTGCACGTCGAGGGCAAGTCGACGCCAGCGGTGCCGTCGACTACGGGCCGCCATCAGTCCTCCAGGAGCAGGGAGCGGCCGAGAAGGGACCGTTCCCAGGTTGCCTGATCAGGTCGTCAGATCAGGTCTCGCGCCGCCGGGTGGACATGACCACGCCGACGCCGACCAGGACCAGCAAAAGACCGATCAGCAGCCAGAGGAGTCGCTCGCCGCCGGTGTTGGGCAGGAGCCCGCCGCCGTCACCGTCGCCGTCGCCATCGCCGTCCGCATCGTCGTCGCCGTCGTCGTCGCCGTCGTCGTCGCCGTCCTGCACGACGACGGTGGTGGAGCAGTTGACCGTGACACCCTCTCGGGTCGCCGTGGCGCTGACGACAGTGGGTTCGTCGCCACTGACCTCGGGTGCCTCGAACTCGGTCGTGAACGAGGTACCCGACCCTGAGTCGGACTGGCCTTCATACTCGGCCGTGAAGTCGGTTCCGTCTTCTTCGGGCGTGGCCGTCACGGTGACCGTGAACTCTTCCCCCTCGGAGGGCGTTGAGTCGCTGACCCCGATCGAGCAGCCACCGACGGGGTACGCCTGAGCAGGCGTCTGGGCGTACACGACGAAAGCCGCGGCCATCGTCGTGGCAATTGCCAGGCGAAGTGTCTTCATGCTCTGTAACTCCAAGCTTCGGTGTGCTCGATCGCCGTCGCAGGACGTACCAGTGTGGCCCGCCTGTCCCCAGAAGGGTACAGCCTCCTGAGCCACTCGCGCACGCAACACTGGCGTCAACGAAGCATCAATCTGGAAGTTACGCGCGAGAATCGCCTTCCGGTGACGGTTTCGCACGTTCGGATGCCTTGGCCGCGAGACTGACGCGGAGCATGCGCCAGACGAGCGGAGCGACGACGAGGCCGGCCGCTGCGGCTGCGGCCACGCCCCACGGCGGCACCTTGAGCATGGACAGCCCGGTCAGGAAGAGCACCAGGACGATCCCGCGACGGACGATCGACTGCGAGACCCGGTTGGCCATGCGAGCACCGAGGAAGGTGCCGGGTGTTCCGCCGACCACCAGCGGGATGAGCACCGACCAGTCGATGCCGGTGACGATGACGTGGCTCAGGGCCGCGGCCATGACGAGCGGGACAGCCTGGACGAGGTCGGTGCCCACGAGCCGCACGCCGGCCAGCGTCGGGTAGAGCACCAGCAGGACGACCATGATGACGCTGCCCGACCCGACCGAGGTGATGCCCACCAGGAGACCCCCGAACGCGCCGACCAGGAGGGTCGGCAGAGGGCGGACCACCGGTTCGAGGTTCCTGATGACCTGGCCGGACGCCTTGCGGCGCATCTCGACGTATACGCGTAGTGCATAGGTGCAGGCCGCGATGAGCAGGGTGACGCCGATGGCAGCCTTGAGAAAGGCGTCGCGCTCCTCGTCGCCGCCCGCTGCCTGAACGATGAACGCGCCAGCGAACGCGGTGGGCAGCGAGCCCGCGATCAGCCAGGTCGCGATGCCGCGGTGCGGGGATCCTTGGCGCCAGTGCACGGCCGCCCCCGTCGACTTGTTCACGGCTGCGGCCACCAGGTCGTTCGCCACCGCCGACGTCGGCGGCACGCCGAGGAAGATCAGCGCGGGCGTCATCAAGGCACCTCCGCCCATGCCGGTGAGACCGATGACGATGCCAATGCCGAAGCTCGTGACAAGCAGGGAGAGGGCCTCGGCGGTCACGAGGTCGGGTATCACGTGGCGCCCAGGGAAACGGAGTCGCGCTGGGCGACGGGAAGCCAGCCGCGGCCGACGAGGAACGCGAGGATCTCGTCGAGGACCTCCTCGATGGAGCGGCCGGTGGTGTCGAAGGTGAGATCGGCGTCGGCCGGGACTTCGTACGGGGACGAGATGCCGGTGAAGTGCTCGATCTCGCCCCGCCGCGCCTTCGCGTAGAGGCCCTTGCGGTCCCGCCTCTCGCACTCCTCCAAGGGTGTGGCCACGTGGATCAGCACGAACGCCGCGCCGGCGTCGTCAGCCATGGCACGCGCGGCCTTGCGCGTGCGGTCGAACGGGGCGATGGGGCTGCAGATGGCGAGGCCGCCGTGGCGGGCGATCTCGGCGGCGACCCAGCCGATGCGCTCGATGTTCACCTCGCGGTCCTCGCGCGAGAACGTGAGGCCGCGCGAGAGGTTGCGGCGGACGATGTCGCCGTCGAGCAGTGACACCGTGCGACCACCGGTTTCGACGAGGCGATTGCTGAGGGCCTGCGCCAGCGTCGACTTGCCGCTGCCGGAGAGGCCGGTGAAGAAGACGACCAACCCCTGTTGGAGGCCGAGGGGACGGTCCTCGGCGACCACCGACTCCACCGTCTCGCTCAGCGGACCCTCGCCGACCGGCCAGTGGACGTTCTCTCCGGGTGCGTAGGCCGACACGACCTTGCGCCGGAAGGTCAGGTCACGCGACTCGCTCTGGCGGACGGCCGCCGGCACTGCGATGACGAGGGCGTCGTGGAAGCACGTCGATGCAGCGATCGTCGCGCGCACAAGACCGGCCGCCGACAGTCCTCGAGGCGAGCCTTCGCCGGCCAGTACGAGAAACAGGATCGGGTGGTCGCCGAACGCGCGGGTCAGGTTGTCGATGTCGCTCACCGTGAGCGGTCCGTCGACCGGCACGGTGACCGTCGATGACGGGAGCCGGGTGCGCGAGGCCGACGGTGACACGTAGCGGTTGCCGAACGCCCGCCGGATCGAACCCGGCAGCGTTCGGACCTCGCCGACGACGCCGGTCAGGCCGTCGCCGACGGGATAGGTGTCCTCGATCGAGACGATCGCCAGCGGGACACCCTCGGGATCGGTGATCTCGAGCCCGTCCCGCTCGCGGGCCCACTCGACGAGGTGGTCGGGGACGGCCAGGGTGACGTCGCCGTCGGCCCCTTCGAATCCTTCCAGCGGGGTCAGCACGCCCATCCGCAGCAGCTCGACATCGTCGAGCTCACGCGGCGTCGGCGTGTACTGAGGACGTGAAGGATCGATCGGCACGGCCACATTGTGCCACTGATGGGTCAAACTAGAACAGGTTCTAGAATCGGACCCCGACGCGGTTTCGAGGACTGACAGAGGAGATGGCACGCTAGTGCGCATGCAGACACACGTCGACTACCGGTTGAGCCAGCTGGACGAGCTGGAATCGGAGTCGATCCACATCTTTCGCGAGGTCGCGGCCGAGCTCGAGCGTCCGGTGCTGATGTTCTCCGGAGGCAAGGACTCCATCGTGATGATGCGCCTGGCGGAGAAGGCCTTCTATCCGGCCAAGCTGCCGTTCCCCGTGCTCCAGGTCGATACCGGCTACGACTTCCCCGAGGTGCTCCAGACCCGCGACGAGTGGGTCGATCGTCTCGGCGTCCGGCTCATCGTCGCCTCGGTCGAAGAGGCCATCGCTGACGGGGTCGTCGTCGACGACGGCAAGACCTCGCGCAACCGCCTGCAGATCGGCACTCTGCTGCATGCGATCGAGGAGGGCGGCTTCACCGCGGCGTTCGGCGGCGGCCGCCGCGACGAGGAGAAGGCCCGCGCCAAGGAGCGGGTCTACTCCCACCGCGACGAGTTCGGCCAGTGGGACCCGAAGAACCAGCGACCTGAGCTGTGGAGCCTGTACAACGGCAAGCTGCACGCCGGCGAGCACATGCGGATCTTCCCGCTCTCGAACTGGACCGAACTCGACATCTGGCACTACATCGGCCAGGAGGACATCGCGATCCCGTCCATCTATTTCTCTCACCAGCGACGCGTGTTCGAGCGGGACGGCATGCTGCTCACCGAAAGCGAGCACAACCCGTGCCGCGACGGCGAGGTCGCGTCCGAGCGCACCGTGCGGTTCCGCACCGTGGGCGACCTGACACTCACCGGATGCGTGGAGAGCACCGCCTCCACCGTCGATGAGATCATCGACGAGATCTCCATCGCCCGTCTCACCGAGCGCGGTGCCACCCGAGGCGACGACCGGTTCTCCGAGGCCGCCATGGAAGACCGGAAGAAGGAAGGCTACTTCTGATGACGGGTCAAGACTCGACGTCCTCACCCTCCTCCGAGAGGCCAGCCATGGACTTGCTGAGGTTTGCGACGGCCGGCTCGGTCGACGACGGGAAGTCCACGCTCATCGGGCGCCTGCTGCTCGACTCCAAGGCGATCTTCGAGGACCAGCTCGAGTCGGTCGAGGCGACGAGCCATGCGAAGGGCTACGACTACACCGATCTCGCCCTGCTCACCGACGGCCTGCGATCCGAGCGCGAGCAGGGCATCACCATCGATGTCGCCTACCGCTACTTCGCCACGCCGAAGCGCAAGTTCATCATTGCCGACACCCCCGGCCACGTGCAGTACACGCGCAACATGGTCACGGGGGCGTCCACGGCGAACCTCGGACTCGTGCTCGTCGACGCCCGCAACGGGCTCACCGAGCAGTCGCGCCGCCACGCCGTCATCCTGTCGCTGCTGCGGGTGCCGCACATCGTGCTCGCCGTCAACAAGATGGACCTCGTCGACTACGACCAGAAGGTGTTCGACCAGATCGAGCGTGACTTCATCTCGTTCGTCTCCAAGCTGAACGTGCCCGACCTCGAGGTCATCCCGCTCTCGGCACTGCAGGGCGACAACGTCGTCACCCGGTCCGAGAACATGCCGTGGTACGAGGGCTCCTCGCTCATGCACCACCTCGAGCACGTACACGTCGCGTCCGACCGCGAGCTCATCGACACCCGGTTCCCGGTGCAGTACGTGGTGCGGCCCAAGTCCGACGACTTCCACGACTACCGCGGCTATGCCGGCCGCGTGGCCGGTGGAGTCCTCAAGCCCGGTGACGAGGTCGTGGTGCTGCCGAGCGGCATGCCCACCAGGATCCAGGCCATCGACGCCTTCGACACCGAGGTGCCCGAGGCCTTTCCGCCGATGTCGGTCACCGTACGCCTGGAGGACGACGTCGACGTCTCACGGGGCGACATGATCTGCCGCCCCCACAATGCCCCGACACCCACGCAGGACATCGACGCGATGGTGTGCTGGATGGCATCGCAACCGCTCCAGCCGCGACAGAAGCTGGCCATCAAGCACACGACCCGCACGGCCCGAGCGATGGTGAAGGACATCCAGTACCGGCTCGACGTCAACACACTGCACCGCGACCAGGACACCCACGAGCTCGGGTTGAACGAGATCGGCCGGGTGCAGCTGCGCACCACCGCCCCGCTGCTTACCGATCCCTACGGCAAGAACCGCACGACCGGGTCATTCATCCTCGTCGACGAGGCCACGGGCGCCACCGTGGGCGCCGGCATGGTGAACGGCTAGATCCGCCTACTCCATCGTCGAGGGTTCCCAGGTACGGCCGCCGTCGGCACTCAGCCGGACCCCGCCGCTGCCCCCCGCAACGAGCCGGCTGTTGGTGCCGGTGAGCGCGGGGATGGCGAACTCGGAGATGACGCAGCCCTGCGGCGTCCACGTGAGCCCGCCGTTGATCGTCGCGTAGATCCGGGACTTGCACTTCTGCCCCGACACGGCCGCGTATCCGGTCTGCGGGCCGGTGAAGACGGCGGTCGTCGCATCAGCGAGTTGGCCGGAACGGACCCAGGTGGCGCCACGGTCAAGGGTGCCGCGGATCGTGCCGTCGTCGCAGAATACCTTGGCAGTCGACTTCTTGACCGGGGCGAGTGTGCCGACGCCGCTGCAACCGGCGTCAGTGGGGCCGGTCGGTGAGACCACAACACCGGACTTCGGATCGATGTACCACTGCCCGATCTCGCCCTCTTCCTGCGCCCAGGTCAGCCCCCCGTCGGATGTCGTGTAGCGGCGGACGTCGCAGTTCGCGTCGGCAGCTGCGACGTCCAACGCCAGCCGGGAGGTGGCCTCGGCGAAGACGATGGCGCGCACCTGCGGTGACGAGGCGCTGACACCGCTGCCGTCGTCGACCTGGGGCACCGGGATCCGGCGAAAGGAACGGCCCCGGTTCTCGGAGAGCTCGAGCTTCGGCCCCCCTGCATCCGCGCAGCTGCCGGCCATGACCCGCACCACGAGATTGCCCTTCCCGGCGGTGAGGCTCACTCGGCCGACCGGATCGGCGGCCGCGGAGTTCGGGTCGTTGCTCGGAGCGACCGGGCCCTTCGTTGCCGGGGCCTCGCGATCGGCGCGCATCAGAAGCACGACGACGACGCCCGCGATGACCAGCACGAACAGGATCACCACTGCCGCCTGCACGCGCTCTCTCACCACGGTTCCTCCCTCGGGCCCCGGTCATCGTATCGACCACGGTGTGCGTGAGCGGAGCGCAGCAGACCCCCGCACCCGGCGGTGCGGGGGTCGTGCTCTTCCGTCAGGCGCCGACGGCCACCTGGGCCAGGTCGATCTCGATGTCGGCGACGGAGCCGATCGCGGCCACCACGGACCGGTCGACGGTTGCCGTGCGAGGCGCCAGGGTGCGCAGCGTCCACTCGCCGGGCCCGGCGAAGAACCGGAACTGGCCGGTGGCGGACACGGGAACCTCGGCGGTGAATTCACCCGTGCGGTCGAGAAGCCGGACGTACGCCGTGCTCACCGGCTCGCCGTTGCGGGTGACCACACCCTGGATGACGGCTTCCTTGTCGATGTCGATCCCGTCGAGGCTGGGACCACCCTTCTTCGCTCCGCACATGTCAGGCCTCTCCTGGCTGGTCGCCTAGCGCGACGGGGACGCCGCGCAAGGATCCGTACTCGGTCCATGAGCCGTCGTAGTTCTTGACGTTCGGGTGGCCGAGGATCTCGTGCAGCACGAACCACGTGTGCGAGCTGCGCTCGCCGATACGGCAGTACGCGATCGAGTCCTTGCTGTCGTCGTAGCCCACCTCGGAGTAGAGCTCGCGGAGCTCTTCGTCCTTGCGGAAGGTGCCGTCGTCGTTGGCCGCCTTGCTCCACGGCACGTTGCCGGCCGTCGGGATGTGGCCGGCGATCTGGGCCTGCTCCTGCGGCAGGTGAGCCGGGGCGAGCAGCCGGCCGGCGTACTCGTCGGGGCTGCGCACGTCGATGAGGTTCTTGACGCCGATGGCCTCGACGACCTCGTCGCGGAACGCGCGAATGGCCTCGTCAGGTTCCTTGGCTGCGTATGTTGAAGGGCTGCGATCGGAAACCTCATCCGTCAGCTCTCGCGAGTCGAGCTCCCACTTCTTGCGGCCGCCGTCCAGGAGCCTCAGTTTCTCGTGGCCGTAGTACTTGAGGAACCAGTAGGCATAGGCCGCGAACCAGTTGTTGTTGCCGCCGTAGAAGACGATCGTGTCGTCGTTGCCGACCCCACGCTCGGACAACAGCTGCTCCAGCCGCTCCTTGCTGATGAAGTCGTGCCGGACGCCGTCCTTGAGGTCCTTGGTCCAGTCGATCTTGATCGCGTTGCGGATGTGGCCCTTGTCGTAGGCCTCCGTGTCCTCGTCGACCTCGATGAGGACGACGTTCGGGTCGTCGAGGTGCTCCTCGACCCAGTCCGCGGTGACGAGCGCGTTGTCGCGACTCATGGTTCCTCCGTTTCGTCGTGGTCAGGGCCACGATGGGTGGTGTGGATGGTGACGGTCAGGCCCGGACCAGTTGAAGCCGGTGCAGGGCCAGGTACAGCTCGCATCCGAGGCACAGACCGATGGATGCGTTGAGCAGGGCGGCGACGAGCGCGAACGCGACGGCGACGAGTCCGAGCTCCGTCGCGCCGAGGCCGAGGCCGAGAAGGGCCAGGACGGCGAACGCGAGTCCGACAGCCTGGGCGAAGCGGGGCGGCCGGGCGTCCTCGAGCTCGGCCGGCGGGCCGATCCGGGGTCGTACGAACCGCGCGTAGACGATCGAGTAGGGCGAGGCCTTCAGGCTCACGAGCGCACTGATCGCGAACACGGCGGTCTGGCCGATCAGCAACGCGATCGACACCGGCGGCGGCGTGACGAGCACCAGGGCGAGCACGACGGACGTGATCGCTGCGGCCACACGCATGCTGCGTGGGTCGACCTGGGTGGGACGTGCCATGGATGCTCCTGCGCTGGACCCGTCGACAGGACGGGTGGGGACGAGTGCGGACGTGGGTCAGCGCGCGCGACACAGCGCGGAACGCGTACGGCAGTTGTCGACCGCCAGGCGTCGCGTCAGGTGTGTCGTCTCGAACATGAAACCAGCGTACGGGCGGCCACCCGGCCAGTCAGTCACGGGTTCCGCATGGTGAGATGCCGTCTCGTTATGCAAGACGATTGTCTACGCCGCGGCCAGCGCGGACAGCACCTGGTCGCGTCGGGGCAGCCCCGAGGCGCGACGGACGACAGCGCCGCGGGGATCGAGCACCAGCACCGTCGGCGTCCGCATGACGTCGAGGCGACGCACCAGCTGCAGGTGCGACTCCGCGTCGATCTCGACGACGGCCACGCCGTCGACGCGGTCGGCGACGTCGGCGAGCAGGATCCGGGTGGCCCGGCACGGGCTGCAGAAGGCGCTGGAGAAGTGGAGCAGCGTGGCCCGCTCCCCCAGCGGCTGGCCGAGGTCGCCGGCGGTGAGGACGTCGGTGCCGGACTTCTCGCTGAACCTGCCGTTCAGTCTCCTGACACCCCACGCCAGGCAGGCGGCCACCAGGAGGGCGGCGATCAGCACGGCGAGTCCGGTCATGCCTCCAGCGTACGTGGCGGGTCAGATACCGGCCGTGAGCAGCTGCCCACCGAGATACACGATCGGCCCCGCCATCGCGATGGCCATCGCCCCCGGGAAGCCCCAGCCGGCAGAGGCATGGACGCGGCCCTGCGACCAGGCCCGCGCGAGCACCTGGCCCAGGATCGCGAACAGCGCTGTCCCTGATCCGATCGCGACGCCGAACAGCCAGGTCGGCAGGCCGTCGACCACGACGGCAGCGGCCGCCGAAGCGCCGGCGCCCGCGGAGATCGACGCGGCAGCGCACACGTAGCGGTCGATGGGGATCATCCAGATGAGGAGTGACGCGGCCAGGCCGGCGGCGGCGATCGTGACGACCTCGGCCCCTGCCGCAGCCCTCGCCGCGCCGATCCAGGCGGACGCCAGCGAGGCGAACAGCGCGAGCGAGATCGCCGCCGACGTGGACAGGACGAGCTCGCGTCGATCGTCACGGAGCATCTGGGCGACCAGAGCCACGAAAACCCCTACGGCGACACCGGGCAGGATCCCCGCGACGACACCGGTGGAGATCAGCCCGTCCAGGCCGGCGGAGCTGCCCTCCGCACCGAGCAGCAGGCTCGGCCACAACGCGATGACGCAGGAGACGATGCCGGCGCTCATGGTGGCGGCCGACCGGGGTGTGGAAATCGGGCGGCCGCGGGCGTCGGCCGGTGCCGGGGCGGAGGCCAGGAGCGCCTGGACCACGACGATCACCAGCGCCACGAGGACCAGGGTGCCGGTCTGCACCGTCAGCGTCAGGACGGCAGCGAGAACGACGGAGAGCGCCGAGGCTCCGATGCGCGACACCCACGCAGAGTAGTCGGTCAGCCCAGGGCCGCACGTGCCGCGGGTCCGGCGTCGTTCAGGGCTCTCGTGACCGTCACGCTCGGCCCGGGCGCCGGCGAAGGTCTCGACGCTGTACCCAGCCCATGGTGCAATGGGATTCTGCCCGGAGGTTCGCCATGACAGCCGACGAACGCGAGATCCTGGTCGACGCCCGGCCTGAAGCGGTGCGAATGCGCACGAACCAGACGGCCGTACTTGTCGTCGACATGCAAAATGACTTTGCTTCGCCGGGCGGGATGTTCGATCTGGCCGGCATCGACATCAGCAGCGTCCAAGGAATCATCGAGCCGATCGCCACCGTCCTCGCCGCAGCGCGAGTCGCAGGTATCCCGGTGTTCTACCTGAAGATGGGGTTTCAGCCTGATCTCCACGACGCCGGTCGTCCAACCTCGCCCACCTGGCTCAAGCACATCCCGCTTCGTGCCGGTGACGAGATCACCGCCCCTGACGGCTCGCCGAGTCGCATCCTCGTCCGCGGTGGGTGGGGCACGCAGATCGTCGAGCAACTGAGGCCGCAACCCGGAGACGAGGCCCTGTACAAGCACCGATACAGCGGGTTCTTCGGCACCGACCTGGACGAGAGGCTGCGCGCCCACGACGTCGTCACGCTGGTGGTGGTCGGCGCGACCACCAGCGTCTGCGTCGAGTCGACGGTCCGCGATGCGATGTTCCGTGACTATCACTGCCTGGTCCTGGAGGACTGCACGGCCGAGCCGATCGCCCAGGACACGTCGCGGTCCAACCATGAGGCGTCACTGACTGTCCTTGAGCTTCTGTTCTGCTCAGTCGCGAAGTCCTCTGCCATGGTCGACGCTCTCGAAGGAGCGTGAACGCGTCAGCCGCCGGCGAACGGGGGCAACAGCTCGACCGTGTCGCCGGGTGACAACGTCACCTCGGACGGCTCGCGGGCGCCCACCGGAACCGATCCGACCAGCGTGGAGCAGACGGAGAGAACATCGGCGAACCGCTTGCTGTCGCGGTGGCGGTGCAGGATCTCCCGCTGCAGGTCGGCGAGCGTCCGGGCATCGACCTGCTCCTCGGCGATGCCGGCGGCCGAGCGCACGGCGGCCCAGTAGCGGACCGTGACGACGTTCGTGTGATCGTCACCAGTTGGAGATGCAGCGGACACATCGCGTATTCTGGTGCACGCGACGAGGCCACGGCGAGGAGCCCTGGCCTCTTCCTGTAGGACCCGGAGGTTCCTGTGTCCCACCTGTTGCTGCTGACCAAGAGCACGCAGTCCTCGGTCGAGGTGCTGCCGGCCCTCGCGCTGCTCCCGCACCACGTCAAGGTCCTGCCCGCCGAGGCCAGTGCGCTCATCGACGCACCGCCGTCCGACGCCGTCCTGGTCGACGGTCGTCACGACCTCGCCCAGGTCCGCAGCCTCACCAGGGTCATCCGCACCACCGGCATCGAGTGCCCGCTCCTGCTCGTGCTCACGGAGGGCGGCCTGGCCGTGGCCGCCGCCGACTGGGGCATGGACGACGTCATCATCACCACTGCCGGGCCCGCCGAGCTGGAGGCCCGCCTGCGGCTCGCGATCGGGCGGGTGGCAGCCGCGATCGAGGGTGACGGCGAGAGCCACCTGATCTCCTCGAGCGGCCTCGTCGTCGATGACGCCACCTATACCGCGAAGCTCGAGAACCGCACGCTCGACCTGACCTTCAAGGAGTTCGAGCTCCTCAAGTTCCTGGCCCAGCACCCGGGCCGGGTGTTCACGCGCCAGCAGCTCCTGCAGGAGGTCTGGGGCTACGACTACTTCGGCGGCACCCGCACGGTCGACGTCCACGTCCGCCGGCTGCGCGCCAAGCTGGGCCCCGAGCACGAGACACTCATCGGCACCGTGCGCAACGTCGGCTATCGCTTCGTGGCCGTGGCGACAGAACCAGCCGACCGGGCGAGGGCCGGCGAGCCGGCCGAGGCGGAAGAGGCCGGGGCCTCCGCCGGCGGATGAGTCACCCCTCGGTCCGCGAGCTGCTCGACGCCGTCCTCGACCCGGGCTCGTACACCTCGTGGGACGAGCCCATCGACATCAGCTCCCATGCCGACGAGTACCAAGTGAGCTTGCGGGCAGCCGCTGAGCGGGCCGGAACCGACGAGTCGATCCTCACCGGTCGCGCAATGGTGCGTGGACGCCCCGTCGCCGTGGTGGCGAACGAGTTCCGCTTCCTGGCCGGCTCGATCGGCGCAGCGGCCGCACGGCGCATCGTCGAGGCGGTCCGGCGCGCGACGAGCGAGGGCTTACCGGTGCTCGCGAGCACTGCCTCCGGCGGTACCCGGATGCAGGAGGGCACCGCGGCGTTCGTTCAGATGATCGAGATCTCCCGGGCGATCATGGACCACAGGAAGGCCGGTCTGCCGTACCTCGTGCACCTGCGCCACCCGACCACTGGCGGGGTCTTCGCGTCCTGGGGGTCGCTCGGACACATCACGGTGGCCGAGCCGGGCGCCCTGATCGGATTCCTCGGTCCCAAGGTGTTCGAGCTGCTGGAGAACCGCCCGTTCCCGCCCGGCATCCAGGTCAGTGAGAACCTCGCCAACCGCGGCATCATCGACGCAGTAGTCCTCACCGACGAGCTCCCCACCGTGGTCGATCGCGCCCTGGGACTGCTGGTCGACCCGCCGACCGACTCGACCCGCGAGCGCCGCACAGGCGACGTCACCCGGCGGCGGACCGCGTGGGAGTCGATCGAGGTCACCCGCGCGGCCGAGCGCCCGGGCGTGCGCGAGGTGCTCCGTTACGGCAGCGACGCCACCGTGCGGCTGCAAGGCACCGACGAAGGTGAGCGCGACACCGCGATGATCGTCGCGTTCGCGCGTCTGGACGGCGTGCCGTGCGTCGTCGTCGGCCAGGATCGCACGACTCAGACGAAGGCGTCACCGATGGGCCCGGGTGCCCTGCGCGAGGCGCGTCGGGGCATGCGGCTGGCCAACGAGCTCGGCCTGCCACTCGTCTCGTTCGTCGACACCCCGGGCGCCGACCTCTCCCCCGAGGCCGAGCAGGGCGCGGTGGCGGGCGAGATCGCCCGATGCATCAGCACGATGGCCACGATGACCGTGCCCACGGTGTCGGTGCTGCTGGGTCAGGGCTGTGGTGGCGGCGCACTCGCCTTGCTACCCGCCGACGTCGTGGTGGCCGCCGAGAACGCCTGGCTGTCGCCGTTGCCGCCCGAAGGGGCGAGCGCCATCGTCCACGGCGACGTCGAGCACGCGGCCGAGATGGCCGAGAGCCAGGGCGTCAGTGCCCTCGACCTGGTCAAGAGCGGTACCGTCCACCACGTCATGCCAGAGCTCGACGACGACACCCCCGAGACGTTCGCGAACGCCGTGGCCGCCGAGGTCGGAGCCAGGTTGCGACAGCTCTCCCTCCGACAGGCTCAGGACGGCGCATGACGCTGCTTGCGATCGCCGCCCGTGCCCGCGACGTCGACGGTGTCGATCCGCTGAACGAGGCCAGTCGTCTGGCCCTCGACGCAGGGCATGCTGGTCGCGTGCACGTGGCTGTCAAGGAGGGCACGACGGTCGTCGCGGCGGCGTATGCGGACGGTGACGCACCGGTCGAGTTGGTCGTCGACCCCGACCACCGGCGTCGCGGACACGGCGCCGCGCTTCTGACCCGCTTGCTCGACGCCGGAGAGACGCGATTCTGGGCCCACGGCGACCTGCCGGCCGCACAGGCGCTGGCCGCCGCGCAGGGCCTCGATCCGCGACGCACCCTGCTGGTGCTGCGACTCGAGATGGACGCCGCTCCCGAGCCGAAACGGGTTCCGGACGGTGTGACCATCCGGACCTTCGAGCCCGGTGATGTCGACGCGATCGTGCGGGTCAACGGGCGGGCGTTCGCGTCACACCCGGAGCAGGGGGCGATGGACCGCGCCGGCTTCGAGCAGCGAGCGAGCAGCGACTGGTTCGATCCGGCCGGACTGTTCGTCGCAGAACGAGATGACGACGTCGTCGGCTTCCATTGGACGAAGGTGGAGCACGGAGAGGGCGAGGTCTACGTCGTCGGCGTCGACCCTGCGGAGCAAGGAAGCGGCCTGGGTTCTGCCCTGACGACCATCGGTCTACGTCATCTATACGAAAGCCGGATACGCACGGTCGACCTCTATGTCGAGGGCGACAACGACCCCGCCCTCGCGGTGTACCGGCGGCTCGGGTTCACCGAACACGCCCGCGACGTCCTCTACGCCGTTCGCAGCTAGGACAGCCCGCGCTGGAGGGCGGCGGCGATGCGGTCGATCGCTGCCGGTGCGGACCGGCCGAGGCCGCCCATGTTCGCGAAGGCGTGGATCAGCTCGTCCTCACACCGGTACTCGACCGGCACGCCGGCGTCGCGCAGCCGCTCGGCATAGGCCTCGCCCTCGTCATGGAGAGGGTCGAAGCCGGCGGTGATCACGGCTGCCGGGGCGACGCCCGTCGGATCGCCCATCAGCGGCGAGAGGCGCGGGTCGGCGAGGTCCTCGTCACCGACGAGGTAGGACTCGTCGGCGACGTCCATGCCGGCACGGGTGAGGTAGAAACCCTCGGCGTACGTGTCACGACTCTTGGTCGGCTGACCGAACTGCATGACGGGGTAGATCAGCAGCTGGAAGGCCGGCGTGGGTCCGCCGTCCCGCGCGGCTCGCTGGGCCACACCGGCCGAGAGGTTGCCGCCCGCGCTGTCTCCGCCGACGGCGATGCGCGTCGGGTCGAGGCCGAGGCCGGCCGCGTTGGCGTTCACCCATGTCCAGGCGGCCCACACATCGTCGACCGCGGCAGGGAACGGAGCTTCCGGAGCGCGCCGGTAGTCGACGGCGATCACCCGAACCTGCGCCTTCTCGGCGAGGATGCGGCAGAGCGGGTCGTGGCTGTCGAGGTCGCCATGCATGAAGCTGCCACCGTGGATGTAGACCAGGGCAGGCGAGCTCCGGACGACGTCGCGAGGGGTGTAGAACCGCAAGCCGATCGGACCGCCCGGGCCGTCGATGGTGCGTTCGGTCACCGCACCGATCGGATGGCTGCCGCCGACCAGGCGGGCCGAGGAGAGCACCTGCCGGCGCGCCTTCGCGATGGACAGCGTCTCGACCGGCGGGCCCTCGAGCCGCGTCAGCCGGAGCATCATCTGCATCTCGACGTCGAGCGTCTTGCCGTCGATGACGATCGGCGGCCCGGCGAGCCGCTGGAGCACCGGACGCGGAAGCTTGAAGAAGCCTCGGGCGATCGCGCCCCGAACATCGCCGATTCCGATCATGGCGTGACCGTAGCGCACCGCCTGGAGCCCTCGGCCTGGCCCGGTCACCGTTCAGATGCCGTTCACCTTGACCTGCCAACCTCGCGCTGTGGACACTCCGGACATGGCTGTCGCCGACGTCGAGGCACCCGCGTCACCCGACGAGTTCGACGTCGACCCGCCGTTCGACCCGGGGGCGGGGTCACTCCCGGACGACCGCTTCCTCGACCGGGAGCTGTCGTGGATCGCCTTCAACGCCCGCGTGCTCGAGCTGGCGCAAGACCCGGACATCCCGCTGCTCGAGCGGGTGCGCTTCCTGGGCATCGTCGCCAGCAACCTCGACGAGTTCTTCATGGTGCGGGTCGCCGGGCTGAAGCGACGGATCGCCGCCGGAGTCGCGGTGCCGTCGGCAAGCGGACTCAACCCGCGGGACGTGCTCGCCCGCAGCCTCGCGGAGAGCCACGCTCTCATGGTGGAGCATGCCGAGACGTTCGCCACCGAGCTGGTGCCGGCGCTCGCGTCCGAGGGCATCGCGCTGCTGCGCTGGGCCGACCTGTCCGAGGACGAGCGGACGCGGTTGAGTGAGATCTACCGCGAGCGCGTCTTCCCGGTTCTGACGCCGCTGGCCGTCGACCCCGCCCACCCGTTCCCGTACATCTCCGGCCTGTCGCTCAACCTGGCCTTGATGATGCGCAACCCCGAGACCGGCAAGGACCACTTCGCCCGGGTGAAGGTGCCACCGATCATCGACCGGTGGATGGAGGCCGAGCCCGGGCGGTTCGTGCCGCTCGAGGACGTCATCGCCGCACATCTCGACATGCTCTTTCCCGGCATGAAGGTCGTGGCGCACCATGCGTTCCGGGTCACGCGCAACGAGGACCTCGAAGTGGAGGAGGACGACGCCGAGAACCTGCTCAAGGCTCTCGAGCAGGAGCTGCTGCGCCGGCGCTTCGGCCCTCCGGTCCGCCTGGAGGTCGAGGAGTCCATCGACCCGGACGTGCTGGACCTGCTGGTCTCCGAGCTCGGCATCCGCGACGACGAGGTGTTCCACTTGCGTGGTCCGCTCGATTTGCGCAGCCTCTCCCAGGTGGCCGAGCTCGACCGGCCAGAGCTCCACTACGAGCCGTTCGTCGCGGGCACGCACGAGCACCTCGCCGAGGTCGAGACAGCCAGCCCGGCCGACCTGTTCGGTGCTCTCCGCAAGCGCGACGTGCTCGTGCACCATCCGTACGACTCGTTCGCCACGAGCGTCCAGCGGTTCATCGAGCAGGCCGCCGCGGACCCGCACGTGCTCGCCATCAAGCAGACGCTCTACCGCACGTCCGGCGACTCACCGATCATCGACTCGCTCGTCGACGCCGCCCGCGCCGGCAAGCAGGTGCTGGTGCTCGTCGAGATCAAGGCGCGGTTCGACGAGCAGGCGAACATCCGCTGGGCCCGCAAGCTCGAGCGCGCCGGCTGCCACGTCGTGTACGGGCTCGTCGGGCTGAAGACGCACTGCAAGCTCGCGCTCGTGGTGCGCGACGAGCCGGACGGCCTGCGCCGCTATGCCCACATCGGCACCGGCAACTACAACCCGCGCACGGCCCGGCAGTACGAAGACTTCGGCCTGCTCACCGCGGATCCCGACATCACCGCCGACCTCACCGATCTGTTCAACAACCTGTCCGGATTCGCGCGGCAGACGTCGTCGTACCGGCAGCTGCTGGCCGCGCCGGTCGGGCTCCGCGACGGCCTGATCGAGCGCATCGACCGTGAGATCGGGCACCACCGAAGCGGACGCGGTGGAGTCCTGCGGTTCAAGCTCAACGCGCTCGTGGACGAAGTCGTCATCGACAAGCTGTACGAAGCCTCCCAGGCCGGTGTCCAGGTCGATCTCGTGATTCGCGGCATCTGCGCGCTCCGCCCCGGAGTGCCCGGGCTGAGCGAGAACATCCGGGTGCGCTCCATCCTCGGGCGGTTCCTCGAGCACAGCCGCGCCTACTGGTTCGCCGGTGGTGGCTCACCCGAGGCCTGGATCGGATCGGCAGACCTGATGCACCGGAACCTCGATCGCCGCGTCGAGATCCTCGTCCGGGTGCCGGCGGCGGAGCACGTCTCGGCCCTCGGCAAGCTGCTCACCCTGATGGCCGACGACGACACCACGTCGTGGCGACTCACCTCCGACGGAACGTGGCAGCGACACGTGGGCGAGCTCGACGTGCAGACCGAGCTGATCCGGCGCGCGAGGAGTCGACGGGCCCGCTGACGCCTAGACGCCGCACGTGGCGAACAGCACGGGGCCGGTGCCGGTCATGAAGACGTCGGTACCGGGATCGTGCGCGAAGTCGAGCCGCGCGGTCGACTCGTCGGCCGTGGCCGAGCGCAGCCGGAGGGTCTCCTCGATCGGTCCGGTGCGGCCGATGAACGCGCCGGTGGCGAGTCGAGCCCGCACCTGCGCCTGCTCCGAAGCGTCGACAGCGGAGTCGAACGTCATCGCGAAGACGATGCGCTGAGCCGAGAAGCCCGACCCACCGGCGTCGACGACACCACGTCCGCTGTATCGGTACGGCTCCAGGCTCCCTGCCCGGTCGACTGCCGCCCGCGCCTGTTGCTCGCGCTCGTCGCTGGGGGGGATCGCTGTCGTCTCGCAGCCGAGCGAGCCACCCTGGAGGATCACGCTGTCGCTGCCGGCGAGCGCCTGGGCGGTGACGGCGGCCTGCCTGCTCGCGGCCAGCGACCGCGCCCGGCCGGCGATGACGTCCAGCACCCGGGGAATCTGGGAGCTCTGCCCGCTCAGGACGACGAGACGTTGCCGAGGCACCAAGGCAACGTGGGCCACGGCGTCCGACAGGGTGCTCGACTCGGCGATCCTCCACGTCGGACCGTCCTTCCGGTACCCGGCCGACTGGAGCTTCCCGCGCACGTCGTCGAACGAGACCGACCGATCAAGCCGGACGACGCTCGCTGCCCCGGCGGGATCCTGCCCGTACACCTCCCACTCGAGGTCGGCGGGCGACCAGCCGAGCACGTCGCGCGAGTTCTCGACGCCGTCGATGACCGATCGCGTGGTGAGATCTCGGCGCGCGGCGGCGTCGAGACCCACGTTCTCGCGGATCTGCGACCAGTCGGTGAATCCGACGACGTTGCTGCGGAACGGCAGCACGTCGAGCGCGGTGGTCAGGGCGGGTCGGGTGTCGGGACGGAGTGCGGCGGCCCACCATCCCGCCGCGAGGGCGAGAACGACGACGAGGATCGATGCGAGGAAGACGAGGGGATGGCGCATCCCGAACACCACGAGTCAACCTCTGCTTCACCGGCCGTACATGTTGGACATGGACAATACGAAGCATGGCACGTGAACAGCTGACGACGGCCGCTGGTGGAGTCGTCTGGCGCCATCGCGTCAGCCCGTCGTCCGAGGCCGGCGACCCGAGGCGGGTCGAGATTCTCCTCGTCCATCGTCCCCGCTACGACGACTGGACCTTCCCCAAGGGCAAGCCCGAGGCCGGCGAGGACCTCGCGGTCACCGCGGCGCGCGAGATCGCCGAAGAGACCGGTCTCCGCGTCCGTCTCGGGCACCCTCTTCCGGACACGACCTACCTCATATCCGAGGGGCCCAAGCGGGTCAGCTACTGGAGCGCACGCACGGTCGGGCCTGAGGACGACTTCGAGCCGAACAAGGAGGTCGACGAGATCCGGTGGGTGCGAACCGCGGAGGCACGTCGGCTCCTGACGTACAAGCACGACATCGATCTGCTCGACGCGTTCGCCGAGCTGCGGGAGGACAAGGCGCACCGCACCCGCACGCTCATCGTGCTGCGGCACGCGAAGGCCGAGTCACGGGACGACTGGTCCGATGACGACCTCAAGCGCCCGCTCACCAAGCGCGGTGCCGAGCAGGCCGAGGCGCTCGTCCCGCTGCTCGGCGCCTACGGCGTCCGCCGGATCATCAGCAGTCCGGCGATTCGCTGCACCCAGACGGTCGAGCCGTACGCCGACCGCCTCAGCACGTTCATCGAGATCGACGACCGGCTGTCCGAGGACACCCGGTTCGATGAGGTCAACCGTTCGATCAGCACCATCCTCGACCGCAAGAAGCCGGTGGTGCTGTGCACGCACCGGCCGACCCTCCCATGGATCCTCGACGCGGTGGGCGCCGACACGGTCGACCTCAAGCCCGGCGAAGGCGTGGTCGTGCACCACCGCAAGGGCGTCGTGCTGGCCACCGAGCCGCTCGGCCGACCGAGCGCCTGACGTCAGTCGCTGGATCCGACGCGAGTGCGCAGGGCGAGCACGGCTGCCGCTGCGCACATGACAGCGAGCAGCACGAACGCCTCACCGAACCCGCCCGACAGCTCGGCGAGAGCCGCGCCGCCGAATGGTGCCAGCGCGGAGGCCAGCATGACGGGCGCGAGCAGGATGCCGTTCAGCCTCCCGAAGTGCGCGATGCCCCATCGGTCCGTGACGGCGGTGGCCTGGATGAGGGTCAGCAGTCCGCGTGCCACCCCCGCGATCGCCGAGCCCACCAGGGCAAGCACGAATGTGGAGGCGGAGACTGCCAGGAAGACCGTGGACGCCGCGGCCAGCCCGAGCACGAAACTGGCCCGCCCGGCGGCCGAGGACCACCTGTTCAGGCGTGCGTAGCCGAGCCGGCCGAGGACCTGCCCGGCGCCGCCGACGCCCAGCGCGATGGCGGCTTGACGCGTCGTCAGCCCCTGCTCCACGAGCATCGGAACGAGGTTGATGACGGCGCCATACACGACGAACGAGCCGATCGTCATGACGGCGCCCAGCATCAGGAAGGGCGCCGTGCGGGTGATGGACCGCGCGTCGTCCTCATGTGCCGCATCGTGATGGGAGACGGGCTCCCACGGCTGGTTGAGTCCCCACCAGTGCAGCGGGATCGTGATGACGCCGAGCACGACGGCGAGAGTCAGGTAGGTCGAGCGCCATCCGATGGAGGTCTCGAGCCAGGCAGCAAGCGGGGCGAACACGGTGCTGGCGAATCCGGCGACCAAGGTCAGGGCCGTCAGCACCCCGAGCCGACGGCGTCCGCCCCAGCGCGTCAGCGCGGCGAAGGCCGGCGGGTAGAGCGTTGCCGACATCGCGGCGCCGGCCAGCACCCATGCCGTCACGAACATCGCGTGCGATGTCGCGGTCGCGACCAGCACGAGAGCCACGACGCCGACGACGGAACCCGCGGTCATGACGGCGCGTGGTCCGTGAGAGTCCAGACGGCGGCCCACGAAGACGCCGCACACTCCCGACACGACCAGGCCGCCGGAGAAGGCCGCTGTGAGGAAGACCGGACGCCATCCGGTGTCGTCGCTCATCGGCTGGAGCAGGACGGCGAACGCGTAGTAGAGGATGCCCCAGCTGGTGATCTGGGTGACGGAGAAGACCCACAGCACACGCCGCAGCCCGGAGCGGTTCAGGGCTCCGGGCTGGGCGATGGGCTGGCTCACCGCTCGGCTGGACGACCGATGGTCACGAGCTCGGGGGCGACGGGGACGGCGCAGCAAGCGTTCCCTTCCGACGGCTCGGCCTCGTCGAAGAGGCCTGTTCCACCGCACACGCCGGTCTCGGGAAGTGTCAGCTCGACCCGCGCGGCCGCTTCGTGGTCACCGTCGATCTCGGCGACGACCGAGCGAACCTGCTCGAAACCGGTGAGAGCCAGGAAGGACGGTGCGCGCCCGTAGCTCTTCATGCCGACGACGAACAGGCCGTGCTCGGGCTGCTCGAGCTCTTTGGCCCCGTGGGGGTAGACGGTGCCGCACGAGTGGATGTTCGGGTCGATGAGCGGAGCGAGTGCGCGGGGGGACGAGAGCACCGGGTCGAGATCGAGTCGCACCTCACCGAGCATCGTCAGGTCCGGGCGGAATCCGGTGACGGCGATGACCTCGTCGACGTCGGCCACCTGTTGACCGTCCACTGCCACCAGCGCGAGACGTCCGTCGTCCTGCTGAACGACCTCGGACGTGCGGAAGCGTGGGACCTGGGTCACGGTGTCTCCTTCAGCAGCCTGCCTGGCTTTCGTGCCCAGTGCGCCGCGCTCAGGGAGCTGGTCGTTGTCGCCGCCGCCGAACGCCTGGCCGCCACGCGATCGCCGTACCAGCCATGACACCCGGGTGCCCGGCTCGCCGTGCGCGAGCGCGCCGAGCTCGATGAGGACGGTCTGGGCGGACGCTCCGGTTCCGGCGACCGCGACATGCTTGCCCGCATACCGCGCTCGGATCGCCGGGTCGCGGAAGTCGGGAATGCGGTAGCTGATCCGGTCGGCGTGCTCAGACTCGCCGACGGCCGGCCAGCCGTCTGCGCCGAGCGGGTTCGGCCCCGTCCAGGTACCGGAGGCGTCGACGACTGCCGAGGCCAGCAGCCGCTCAGGGCCGTGCTGCGTCTCAAGATGCACGGTGAACGGCTCGTGCTCGCGGCCCGCGTCGACGAGGACGTCTCGACCGTGACGCGCGATGCCGACAACTCGGGCGCGATACCGGACCGAACCCCATGCGTCGGCCAGCGGTTGCAGGTAGGAATCGGCCCACTCGCCGCCGGTGGGGTACGAGGCCGGGTCGGGCTCGCGCCAGCCACCCGCGACCAGGAGCTTGCGTGCAGCCGGATCGACGAGCTCGGACCAGGGCGAGAAGAGCCGAACGTGGGACCACTCACGCACCGATGCTCCAGCCTCTGCACCCGCCTCGACGACCAGGGCAGCGAGGCCGCGCTCACGCAGATGGGCCGCGGCAGCCAGGCCGATCGGGCCGGCGCCGATGACGACGACGGGAAGAGAAGCGGGTTCGGTCATGGTGTCCTCTCCAGAACATTGATATCTGTCGATGGATGGAGCATGACACATCCATCGATGGTTATCAATGTTTGTGGCATCATGGAGATGTGCCGACCACACTGACCAACCTCGACGACCCAGCGGTCGCCTGCTGCTCGCCGATCGTCGAGAGCGCCATCGACGCCCAGGCTGCGGAGACGCTGGCGATGCGGTTCAAGGCGATCGGCGAACCGACGCGGCTTCGGCTGCTTTCGATGATCGCGGCCCACGAGGGCGGCGAGGCCTGCGTCTGCGACCTGAATGAACCGCTGAAGCTGTCCCAACCCACGGTGTCGCACCACCTCAAGGTGCTCGTCGAGGCCGGCATGCTGACCCGCACGAAGCGAAGCACGTGGTCGTACTACGCGCTGGTGCCCGGTGCGCTCGACGTCCTGTCCGACGTCCTCGCCACGCCGTCCGGCTGAGCGAACCGGCAGGCTGGCCCGCACGGTGACCAGCACCATTGGTCGACCGTTCACCTCGCGTTCACCGCAGCCCCGCGGTCGATACACCTGCGCTCCCTAGCGTCCGAGTTGTCAGTCATCAGGGCTCCCGGGCCCGTGTCAGAGAGGCAACTCTGTGAATCGACGAATTGCGCGTACGACGGCCGTGTTCTCGGCCCTGGCGCTTTCCTTCGCCCTCGCCGCATGCGGTGGCGGAAACGAACCGTCCGCCGACGGTGTGTCTGGTGAGGTCGTCACCGACGGCTCCTCCACGGTGCAGCCGCTGACGGCAGCCGCCGGCGAGCTCTTCAGCGAGGAAAACAGTGACGTAAACGTCTCGGTCGCCACGTCCGGTACCGGCGGTGGCTTCGAGAAGTTCTGCGCCGGCGAGACCAGCATCTCGAACGCCTCACGCCCGATGAAGGACGAAGAGAAGGCCATCTGTGACGAGAAGGGCATCGAGTACGCCGAGCTCCGCATCGCCACCGACGCCCTCACCGTGGTCACCTCCAAGGAGAACGACTTCCTGACCTGCCTGACCACCGACGAGCTCAAGAAGCTCTGGGAGCCGGCCGCCGAGGACAAGGTGACGACCTGGGACCAGGTCAACTCCGAGTTCCCGGCCGAGAAGATCGAGCTCTACGGTCCGGGCACCGACTCGGGCACGTTCGACTACTTCACCGACGTCATCAACGGTGAAGAGGGTGCCAGCCGCTCCGACTACAACGCCTCCGAGGACGACAACGTGATCGTCAAGGGCGTCGGCGGATCCCCGAACGCGCTCGGCTACTTCGGCTACACGTACTTCGAGGAGAACGCCGACACGCTGAAGGCCGTCGAGGTCGACAACGGCGAAGGCTGTGTCGCCCCGAGTGCCGAGGCGGCCCAGGAGGGCCAGTACGCACCGCTCTCCCGTCCGCTGTTCATCTACGTGAACAAGGCCGACTACGCGGAGCAGAAGCAGGTCGCCGCGTTCGTCGACTTCTACGTCGCGCAGGACCAGGCGATCTCGGAGGCGGCGAAGTTCATCACCCTCAACGATGAGCAGCGCACCGAGCTCGAGACGGCTCTCGAGTCGCTCAAGAGCTGACGCAAGAACCGACAGGAGACGCAACGAGTGACCTCCACCGTCACCCCGAGGGGACCGTCCACACGGACGGCCCCCTCGGGTCCTGCTCCGGAGCAGCCGCTCCGGCGGAGCCAGCGCCGCATCGGCGAGGGCGTCGCCATGACCGTCCTGCGGGCGGCGGCCGGACTCTCGGTCGTCATCACGATCGGCATCTTCGTCTCCCTGCTCGTCCCGTCCATCTCGTTCTTCCGCGAGATCCGCCTGTGGGACTTCCTGACCGGAAGCCGGTGGGCCCCCACCTTCGCCGACCCCGACTTCGGAGTGCTGCCCCTAATCACCGGCACGCTCTGGACCACGGTGATCGGCCTGCTGATCGCCGTCCCGGTCGGACTCGGCGCCGCGGTGTTCCTCAGCGAGTACGCGCATGATCGGGTCCGCCGCATCTTCAAGCCGATCCTCGAGGTCCTGGCCGGCATCCCGTCGGTCGTCTATGGATACTTCGCCGTCTTCTACGTCACGCCGGTCGTCCTGCAGGACGTCCTCGGTGTCGAGGTCGGAACCTTCTCGGTGCTGGCCGCCGGCATCGTCCTGGGCATCATGATCATCCCGACCGTGGCCTCGTTGTCCGAGGACTCCTTGAGCGCCGTCCCTCGGTCACTGCGTGAGGGCTCGTACGCCCTTGGCGCCAACACCATGCGGACGACCTTGCGGGTGGTGTTCCCCGCCGCCATCTCCGGCATCACCGCATCGATCGTCCTGGCCCTCTCCCGGGCCGTCGGCGAGACGATGATCGTCGCGCTCGCGGCCGGCACGCAGGCGCGCATCGTGACCAACCCCAAGGACGCGGGCCAGACCATGACCGGCTTCATCGCCCAGACCGCCACCGGCGAGAGCACGCCGGGATCCCTGACCTACAACACGCTGTTCGCGGTGGGTCTGCTCCTCTTCGTGGTCACGTTCATCATCAACGTGGTCGCCGGCATCATCGTCCGTCGCATCAGGGAGGAGTACTGAGATGGCGGGTATAGGCCAGCTCGTGGCGCCACCACTGCGCGCCGAGCGCCACGGCGAGCGCAGCCCCACGTCGATCGTCTTCCTCATCGCCCTCTGGGGCGCGATGGCGTTCGCCGTGCTCTGCCTCCTGGTGCTGCTCGTCGACTCGTTCGTCGACGGCGCGACCCGCCTCGACGCCGAGCTGTTCACCCGGTACACCAGCCAGGTGCTGCCCGAACGCGCTGGTGCACGAGCGGCCATCCTCGGCTCGGCGTTCGTCATCGCGGTGACCGCGCTGCTGGGCGTTCCGCTGGGGATCGCCGCCGGCGTCTACCTCGAGGAGTTCGCCGACAGCCGGCGCTGGTACAACAAGCTGATCGAGGTCAACATCTCCAACCTCGCAGCCGTCCCGGCCATCATCTACGGCATGCTCACGGCCGGATTCGCGCTGGCGATCGGACTCGAGCGCCGCGTCGTGCTGGCCGGAGGCATCGCCTTGGCGCTGCTGATCCTGCCGGTGGTCATCATCGCGACCCGCGAGGCCATCCGGGCCGTCCCGCGGGAGATCCGCCACGGTTCATTGGCGCTCGGCGCGACGCCGCTGCAGACCGTGTGGCGGCAGACCCTCCCGGGTGCCGTTCCAGGCATCGCGACCGGCTCGATCCTTGCACTGTCGCGTGCGCTCGGCGAAGCCGCGCCGCTGTTGCTGCTCGGCGGGCTGGTCTTCGTCAACTACGACCCGAACGGCCTGATGAGCGGATTCACGACCCTGCCCATCCAGATCTTCAACTGGGCGTCGCAGTCGCAGAAGGGATTCCAGGAGGTCGCGTCAGCGGCCATCATCCTCATGCTCGTCCTGCTCCTGCTGATGAACGCACTCGCGATCGTCATCCGCAACCGATACCAGAACCGGTGGTGAAACCCATGGCTACATTCGTGACCGATGGCTCCGAGTCGATCGACGCACACCGTGCCCCCGTCAGCTCGACGATGGTGAACGCCGATCGACATGAGCGCACGCTCCCGACTGCGCCGATTCCGATCATGGAGTGCGCGGACGTGAACGTGTACTACGGCGACTTCCGAGCCGTCTCCGGAGTCGACCTCGCGTTCGGCCGGCATGAGGTGACCGCTCTCATCGGGCCGTCGGGCTGCGGCAAGTCGACCTTGCTGAGATCGCTCAACCGCATGAACGATCTCATCCTCGGCGCCCGGGTCGAGGGGTCGGTGAAGTTCCACGACCAGTCGATCTACGACAAGGACGTCGACCCGATCGAGGTCCGACGTCGCATCGGCATGGTGTTCCAGAAGCCGAATCCGTTCCCGAAGTCGATCTACGACAACATCGCCTACGGCCCCCGGGTCACTGGAATGCAGGTCGACAACATGGACGACCTCGTGGAGGACGCGCTTCGTCGTGCCGCCCTCTGGACCGAGGTGAAGGGCAAGCTCAAGGACTCCGCCTTCGGTCTATCCGGTGGCCAGCAGCAGCGCCTGTGCATCGCCCGGACGATCGCGGTGAACCCCGAGGTGATCCTGATGGACGAGCCCTGTTCCGCGCTCGACCCGATCGCCACCTCCCTCATCGAAGATCTGATGGCCGAGCTCCGCGAGAGCTACTCGATCATCATCGTGACGCACAACATGCAGCAGGCTGCGCGGGTCGCCGACCGGACCGCGTTCTTCACCGCCTCGACCGATGACACCACCGGCGACCGCACCGGAATGCTCGTCGAGTACGACACGACGTCGAACATCTTCGGGAACCCCCAGGACAAGCGCACCGAGGACTACATCTCCGGACGCTTCGGCTGAGCCTCAGTTGCCGGGGATGAAGAGGTGGATGAGTCCGTAGCTGAGGGCAGCCGCCGCTGCGGCCATCGGCAAGGTGATGACCCAGGCCGTCACGATGTTGCGAGCGACTCCCCACCGCACGGCGCTGAACCGCTTGGACGCACCGGCTCCCATCACCGATGAGGCCATCGTGTGGGTGGTCGAGACAGGCGCCCCCTGTCCGATCGCCATGAAGTAGAGCACGAAGGATGCGGTGAGCTCGGCCGCGAACCCGCGGGGCGGGTCGAGCGCGATGATGCGGCGACCCATCGTGCGCATGATGCGCATGCCGCCGGAGAAGGTTCCCGCAGAGATGGCGGCGGCGGCTGACAGGATCACCCAGAGCGGGATCTCGCGCTCTCCCTCACCTGGTCCGTAGCCTCCGGCGATGAGGGCGAGGACGATCACGCCCATCGTCTTCTGCGCATCCTGCAGGCCGTGGCCAAGCGATAGCATCGCGGCGGAGACGGTCTGGCTGAGCCGGAAGCCGCGGTTCACCGCGGCTGGGCGCGCCCGGCGGAAGATCCACATGATCGCCAGCATCACCGAGAAGGCGCCGACGAAGCCCAGCGTGGGGCTGACGATCATCGGGATGGCGACCTTCTCGACGATCTTGTCCCAGTCCACCGTGACGCCGGAGGCGAGGCCGGCCCCCACGAGTCCGCCGATCAGCGCGTGCGACGAGGAGGACGGGATACCGAAGTACCACGTGATCATGTTCCAGGTGATGGCGCCGATCAGCGCGCTCACCACAACGGTCAGGGCGTGGTTGGGCGAGTCGATGTTGTCGAACCCGGTGAGGATGTCCTTGATGGTCTTGGCCACCTCGACACCTAGCAGCGCGCCCACGAAGTTGAGGATCGCCGCCATTGTGAGGGCGAGGCGCGGGGTCAGGGCTCGCGTCGACACCGAGGTGGCGATCGCGTTGGCCGCGTCGTGGAAGCCGTTCGTGTAGTCGAAGAAGAGAGCGATGGCGACAGTGGCGATCACCAGCGCCAGGGTGAAATCCACGACTCAGGACTCCTTGACGGCGATCTGCTCCACCGTGTTGGCGACGGACTCGAGCGCGTCGATCGCGTGCTCGAGGGAATCGACGATGTCCTTCAGCTTGAGCACATCGAGCGTCTTGTGGCTGCCATTGAACAGGTCGGCGACGATGCGCCGGTACGAGCGATCGCCCTGGTTCTCGAGCCGGTTGATCTCGATCCAGTACTCCTCGAGACCCTTCATGGTGCGAAGCCCGGGCATGGCGTCGGCAGTCAGCTGCGTGGCACGTTGCAGCACCTCGACCTGCGGAGCGAACTCCGGAGGCAGGGTGTCGACCTCGTAGAGACCGAGCAGGTCGACGGCCTCCTCCATGAAGTCCATGACGTCGTCGAGGCTGCTGGCGAGCCGGTAGATGTCTTCACGGTCGAAAGGCGTGATGAACGTGCTGTTCACGCGCCGGACGATCTTGTGGGTGGACTCGTCAGCCTCGTGCTCGGCGTCGCGCATCTGTTGCGCGATCGCCTTCTTGTCGCTGGTCTCATCGAGCATCTGCGCCAGGAGCGAGGCTCCATGCACGAGGTGTCCCGCGGATTCGGAGAACAGTTCGTAGAACGAGGTTTCAAGAGGTCGGATGCGAAATCGCACGCCATGACTCCCGTCGGTGATTGCAGGGCACGCTCATGCTAGGGGGTGAGATGAACGGCGCGCCAACCGCGGTGGTCCGGAGGGCCACGAACTCAGCTGGCGACGACGCCGAGGATCTCGTCGACCTCGCGCTGCGACAGCGGGCGCCCGAGCTCGGTGGCCGCAATCATCAGCCGGCTCGTCAGCTCGATCTCGTCGAGCACCGTGTCGTCGCGGAGACGCTGGTCGAGCGGTTCTGGCATCGGGGACTCCGGAAAAGGGCAGGGTCATCGCTGTCGCGGTGACGGCACGAGCCTATCCCTCAGAGGGTCACCCTGCTACCGGTTCGCGCACATGCGTCCACAAGCCGCAGAGCCTGCGGCGGAGGCTGGCAGACTGTCCACGCGGGGCCCCTAGCTCAATTGGCAGAGCAGCGGACTTTTAATCCGCGGGTTGTGGGTTCGAGTCCCACGGGGCCCACTACGTCTACCCAGTTCGAAGAGGGGTTCCGGAGGGCGAACGCAAGTCGTCAGCGCGTCCAACCCCTCCAGAACCCCTCCGCCGCGCGCGGTTCAGCTGGGCTCGATCACGCAGCGTGCCACGCGGTGTGCGTCGCCATCGAAATGATGGCTGCGCCGCACTCCGGGCACTCCGCCAGCTCCGAATCCGCAGTCGAGGAGCCAACGGCTGCCGAGGTTCCCAGATGGCTCATCGCCTGGGCGCCGTCATCGACCGACCCGGTCGCCCCGTCACCGCTCTCAGCCTTCTTTACTCGCCACGCGGTGGCGCACGACCGGTACATCATTGACACGTGGGAAGTGAAGTTCCAAGGAACGCTCGCCGACTGAAATCCGTGCTCATCTGCCGCCGTAGTCTCAATTGCCTTTAACCGACCGACTTAGAAGAAACGGCGCGGAGTGAACAACTCTGTGACTCCGGTCCGGCCCTTGAGAGTTGTTGCATCGCGAGGCTCCAGTGAGTCCTGCACGGATGGCCCAAGCAAATCGCGAGTCGCGGCGGTAAGCAGGATTCTGTCGCCGGTCTGACGAGTGAAGGCTTCCACGCGTGCCGCTATATTCACGGCATCACCGATGATCGTGTAATCAAGTTTCGACATGTCGCCCATGGTGCCGACGACGACCGCCCCCGAGTTCAGGCCGATTCCTGCCTGCATGCCATGGTCGTATCGCGCAGCCATTCGGGAAACGATTTCGAGCGCTGCGGCGTAGGCGTGCTGTGCGTGGTCCGCCAAGGGATCGGGGACCCCGAAAACGGCCATGAGTCCGTCCCCCATGAGCTTGTTTGGGTGCCCGCCGTGGCGTCGCACGATCGGGACGACGAGCCCAAAATAGTCGTTGAGTCCGTCGACCACCTCAGACGGCGCGATGCCTTCGGCCCACGATGTGAAACCGACGATGTCGACGAACATGATCGTGACCTCGGCTTCAACTGCAGGAATGAAAGCGCCTTTCGATGCGACTATGTCGGCCACGGCCGGGTCGATGTATGCCTGGATAGCGGCATGGAGCTTCCCGACGCTCCGCGAGCCCGTCAACCATTTGATTGAATGCCCGGCTCAGATCGGTGAGTTCGTCCTTGCCGAACAAGGGCACATGGCCTCTCAGATCACCTCGTTCAACCGCTTTTGCAGCAACCGAGAGATGCTTGACAGGCCCGATGATCGACCCCGACAGGGCCATCACCCAGACAAGTGAAAAGGTTAGATTGATCGCCAAACCTGCAGCGAGGCTGAAGACCAGAGCCTCGGCTGGACTCGCCGCATGGCTGACCAGCCCGCCGGCGAGTATCGATGCGAATATGTCGACCACAAGTACCGCAGGAAGCAGCCGGGAACGCAGTTTCGGCGTCCAGCCCCGCGGCTCGAAGTCGGCCGGCAAGCAGTCACTGATTTCAGCGACGATCGGACGTAGAAACGCCTCGCCCGTGAAATAGGCCAAGATCGATGTCGCGAGGATGCCGAACTGGACAACGGGGACAAGTACCAGGAAAAGCTGCCATGTCGGGATCGGCCCGTAGTGAAGCGTAAGCAACTCGGCTGGAACCGTAAACACGGCGCACGCCACGCATGCCACGGCGGGCCAGGTGAATGTGGCGCGCGTCGCGGCCTCCCAAGCCGCTGGTGCGTTCTGCGCGGTTCGATCGCCGGCGGCCGCAGCGCTGCAGCGGCGGCGTGACCGTCTTTGTCGTGTGGGTGAGCGCCACAGATAGTCCGGCGACGGTGCCGAGGACTGCCAAACCAAGCACGGGCTGGATCTGCTCAATTGGCATCTCCAAGTAGAGGTCAGTTAGCAAGAGCGTGATT
>CAWABE010000002.1:0-1081088 GCA_963780275.1 uncultured Actinomycetota bacterium | reverse complement strand
GTGTGTGCGCCCCCTTCGCGGCCAGCTCCTTGAATCGGGGCGAGCCGGCCACCTTCTCGTACTGCTCGTAGGCCAGCCGCGCGTTGGCGATGGCCGCCTTGCCGCGCAGCGGGTGGTCGTCGCCGAGACGCTTGTCGATCTCGGTGTCGACGCGGCTGACGAAGAACGACGCCACCGACCGGATGCCGGCGAGGTCGTGACCGTGCTCGGCGGCCTGCTCGAGCCCGGACAGGTAGGCGTCCATGACGCCCCGGTAACGGTCGAGGGAGAAGATCAGCGTGACGTTGACGCTGATGCCCTTGGCGATGGTGGCGGAGATCGCCGGCAGGCCCTCCTCGGTGGCCGGGATCTTGATGAACAGGTTCGGCCGGTCGACGCGTCGCCACAGCTTCTCGGCCAGCTCGATCGTGTGGTCGGTGTCGCGGGCGGCGCCGGGGTCGACCTCGATGGACACCCGCCCGTCCTGACCGTCGGTGGCGTCGTACACGTCGCGCAGGACGTCACAGGCCTGCTGGACGTCGGTGGTGGTGATCTCGAAGACGGCGTCGTCGACGCTCGCCCCCGACTGCTTGAGCTCGGCGACCTGCTCCGCGTACGCCTCCCCGTCGGAGAGGGCGGTCGCGAAGATCGTCGGGTTCGTGGTGACGCCGACGACGCCGGAGGACTCGACGAGCTCGGCGAGGCCACCACTGGTGATGCGCTCGCGGGAGAGATCGTCAAGCCAGATGGCCACCCCGGCATTGGTGAGGGCTTGCAGGCGGTCGTTCATGCGGTCTCCTGAGCGGGTCGAGGTCGGTGCTGTGACGTCAATGGGGCGCGTCCTCGTTGTCGCCGGGGCCGACCGGCCCGGCCGGACGCGCATGGAAACCGACGGGCTCGCTCGACGAGGCCGCCGCGATCGACTCATGGGCGGCGACGACGACGGCACTCGCCGTGATGCCGAACTCGTCGTACAGCGTCGCGTAGTCGGCTGAGGCGCCGTAGTGCTCGAGGCTGACGGTGCGCCCTGCGTCGCCGACGACGTCGCGCCAGCCGAAGGAGACGCCGGCCTCGACCGACACCCGGGCGCGGACGGCCGGTGGGATGACGGTGTTGCGGTAGGCGACGTCCTGCAGCTCGAACCACTCACGGCAGGGCATGGACACGACCCGGGCCTGGACGCCGTCTGCGGCCAGCAGCTCGCGGGCCTCGACGGCCAGCTGGACCTCCGAACCGGTGGCGACGATCACCACGTCGGGCTCGCCGTCACTGTCGAGCAGCACGTAAGCACCGCGGGCGACGCCGTCGACGTCGGCGAACCCGCTCGAGCCGCCGCGGGGGAAGGTCGGCAGGTTCTGCCGGCTGAGCGCCAGCGCCACCGGGCGGTTGGTGATGCCGAGCAAGGTGCGCCAGGCCGCCACGGTCTCGTTGGCGTCGGCCGGGCGGACGACGTCGAGCCCGGGAATGGCGCGAAGCGCGGCCAGGTGTTCCACCGGCTGGTGCGTGGGCCCGTCCTCACCCAGCCCGATGGAGTCGTGGGTCCAGACGTAGGTGACCGGCAGCTCCTGCAGTGCGGCGAGACGCACGGACGGCCGCATGTAATCGCTGAACACGAGGAAAGTGCCGCCATACGGGCGGGTGGGTCCGTGCAGGGCGATGCCGTTGAGGATGGCGCCCATCGCGTGCTCGCGAATGCCGAAGTGCATCACCCGGCCGTACCAGTCGCCCTGGAACTCCTTGGTGGAGCGATCCGGCGGGATGAACGAGGGCTGGCCGTCGGGAGTGGTGTTGTTCGAGCCGGCGAGGTCGGCCGACCCACCCCACAGCTCCGGCAGCCCCGGAGAAGCGGCGGTCAGGAACTCGCCGGACGCCTTGCGGGTGGCGACGCCCTTCTGGTTCGCGGGGTAGGAGGGCAGGTCCTGGTCCCAGCCGGCGGGCAGAGCGCGCGACATGATGCGGTCGAGCAGGGCCTTCGCGTCGGGGTGAGCATCGGCCCAGGTGTCGAACCGCTGCTGCCAGTCGGCGTGGGCGCGGGCGCCGCGCTCGCGGGCCTCGCGCGTATGGGCGAGAACCTCGTCGGCGACGATGAACGACTCGTCCGGGTCGAAGCCGAGCACCTTCTTCGTGGCCGCGACCTCCTCCTCGCCGAGGGCTGATCCGTGCGCGGCGCCGGTGTCCTGCGCGCTCGGCGCCGGCCAGGCGATGATCGTGCGCAACACGATGAGGCTGGGCCGGTCGGTGACGGCGCGAGCCGCCGCGTACGCCTCGTGCAGGGCCACGACGTCCTCGTCGTAGCCACCGTCGCCCTTCCTCCAGTCGACCGTCTGCACGTGCCAGCCGTACGCCTCGTAGCGGAGGGCGACGTCCTCGCTGAAGGCGACGTCGGTGTCGTCCTCGATCGAGATCTGGTTGTCGTCGTAGAGCAGGGTGAGATTGCCGAGCTGCTGGTGTCCGGCCAGCGACGAGGCCTCGGAGGAGACGCCTTCTTGGAGGTCGCCGTCGGAGGCGAAGACGTAGATCTGGTGGTCGAAGACGCTCTCGCCCGGTGCGGCGTCCGGATCGAGCAGTCCGCGCTCGCGCCGGGCCGCCATCGCCATGCCGACCGCGTTGCCGACACCCTGCCCGAGGGGCCCGGTGGTGACCTCGACGCCCGGGGTATGGCGGTGCTCCGGGTGCCCTGGTGTCTGGCTGCCCCACGTGCGCAGGCTCTTCAGGTCGTCGAGGGTCATCGGGTAGCCGGCGAGGAACAGCTGGATGTACTGCGTGAGGCTGGTGTGACCGCATGACAGCACGAACCGGTCGCGACCGGGCCAGAGCGGATCGGCGGGGTCGTGCCGCATGATCTTCTGGTAGAGCAGGTAGGCGGCGGGGGCCAGACTCATCGCGGTGCCTGGGTGGCCGTTGCCGGTCTTCTCAACCGCGTCCGCGGCCAGCAGACGGATCGTGTCCACCGCGGTGTCGTCGAGCTTCGTCCAGTCCAGTGCGGGGGTTTCCGTACTCACTCGAAGGACTCCTGATCTGTGGTCGTGATGGTCACCGTGACGACTTTCGAGGCTTGGCATCGACCCTACTAGCGTGGCATTACACTCGCCTCCGTGAGTGCACTCGATACGCCGGTGGCGAACGACGCCATCCAGCCGACTCGCACTCACGTCTCCGGCGTGGTCGGTGCGTATGTCGCGCTGATGAAGCCGCGCATCATCGAGCTCTTGCTGCTCACCACCGTCCCGGTCATGTTCCTGGCTGCGCGCGACGTGCCGCCGCTGTGGCTCGTGGTCGCCACGGTCGTGGGCGGCACCTTGTCGGCCGGCAGCGCGAACGCGCTCAACTGCGTCCTCGACGCCGACATCGACACCAAGATGCGCCGCACGTCGCGTCGCCCGCTGCCACGGCACCAGGTCTCCTCGCGGGCGGCACTCGTGTTCGGCCTCGCGCTCGGTGTCGTCTCCACCCTGTGGCTCGGCGTGTTCGTCAACTGGCTCTCCGCCGGCCTCGCGCTCGCCGCCAATGCGTTCTACGTGTTCGGCTACACGATGATCCTGAAGCGCCGGACGACGCAGAACATCGTCTGGGGTGGTGCCGCGGGCTGCTTTCCGGCATTGATCGGCTGGACCGCCGTCACCAACGAGCTCGCCTGGACCCCGGTCGTCCTGTTCCTCGTGGTCTTCTTCTGGACGCCACCGCACTTCTGGTCGCTGGCCATGCGATACCGCGACGACTACGCGGCCGCCGGCGTGCCGATGCTGCCGTCGGTCGTCACGTCGCGCGAGGTGGCGCAACAGATCGTCACGTACTCCTGGATCATGGTCCTCACGTCCATGGCCCTGTGGCCGATCGCGGTCACCGGGTGGTTCTACCCGGGCGTGGCGATCATCCTCGGCATCGTCTTCCTCGTGGAGGCGTACGACCTTCGCGCCCGCTCGCGCGACAGCGAGGAGCTGTCCGTCCTCAAGCCGATGCGGTTGTTCCACCTCTCCAACGCCTACCTGGCGCTGTTGTTCGTCGCCGCGGCCGCCGACCCCTTCCTCAGGTGACACCCACCCCGCCAAGCCGCGCCCGCGTTTCGCGTGCAGCGGCACCGCACCGCCGGAGGCGGGCGCGCTTTCCCGGAGGGTCTGCATGATTCCGGACGACTGGCAGCCACATCACCGCGACGACGGCGAGCTGATCGGCTACGTCGTGGCCGAGGAGAACGGGCTGGTCGTCCCGGTGAACCTGGTCGGGCATCCGATCGGTGAGGCCATGGACCGGTTCGAAGCCGACGAACTGCTCGAGGAAGCCGGGCTGTCCTACCTCGCCGAGCCATGGCTGCTGCGCAAAGACGACGGCACCGAGCAGCGGGTCGTCATCGTCGAAGTGGACGCCGACCACGTCGTGGTCACTGACGCCGCGTTCGCCCTCGTGGCCGGCCGTCCCCAGGACATGATCGACACCGTGACGCTGTCGGTCCCCACGGACCGCCTCCGCCCGGCCTCATGACGCTCACCGAAGAAGGCCGCGCCCGCGTTCGGCGCTCTCTCGTGCGGCGCCTTCGACGGCGGGCGCGGTCTCCCGAGGACCCCGAATGAGCGGAAGCCGTGGCGAGTGGTCGCTCGAGGCCGGTGTCACGATGCGGGTCCGGAAGGTCGGTCCCGACGACTGGATGATCTGGCGTCTGCTCCGCCAGCGCTCGCTGACGGAGGACCCGCAGGCGTTCGCCGCGTCTGTCGAGCGCTGGACCGGCGATCAGGACCGCGAGGAGAACTGGCGGTCCCGACTGGCGGAACCCGGGGCGAGCTTCGTGGCCGAGCACGGTGCCGCACCGGTGGGCTTGGTGGGCATGCGACCCAATCGAGACGACGACGGCCAGCAGCTGATCTCCATGTGGGTCGCACCGTCGGCCCGGGGTCACGGCGTGGGCCGAGCCCTCGTCGGCCGAGTGATCTCCGAAGCGGCCGGGCGGCCGGTGTGGCTCCGGGTGCTGGACGGCAACGAGACCGCCATCCGCCTGTACCAGCGGTGCGGCTTCGTCCTCGACGACAGCGACCCGGACGCCGAAGGATGCCGCGCCATGCGTCGTCCTGCACCGACCGAAGTTTCCCACGAGACCCTCGAAAACCTGCGGTGATGACAGAGAACTTCGTGTTATCACCGCAGGTTTTCGAGGGTCTCGTGGGAATCCTGTGATACCTGCGATCCCTGAGCAGCGAGCACCAAGCGCGTGCCGACGGCCACCAGGATCGCGGCTCCGACGAGATGGGCCGCCACCAGCGCCACCGGCAGATCGTTGAAGTACTGGACGAAGCCGATCGTGCCCTGCAGCAGCTCGATGCCGAGCAGGAGCATCGCGTACCGCGCCGCGGACGTGCGGCGGAGCGCGACGACCGTGGCCAGTGTGAGGGCCAGCAGCAGGTAGACGCTGCTCGCGTGGACGTGGCTCATCACCTGCGGGTCCAGACCGTTGCGCGGGGAGTCGGCGTCTCCGGCGTGCGGTCCGCTGCCGGTGACCACGGTGCCGAGGTAGACGGCCACGATCAGCGCGACGAACGTGAGGCGCGTGAGTGCAGCCGACCCCGGCGGCACGGGTGTGCCGACGGCCCCACGGACGAGAACGACGAGCAGTACCGAGCCGCCGATCAGCATCATCGAGAGCATGAGGTGCAGCGAGACGATCCACGGGTTGAGGTCGGTGAGCACGGTGATGCCGCCGATCACCCCCTGGAACGGGATGCCGAGCGCCAGCACGACCGCCAATCTGCGTGCCGCCCCTGATGAGCCCGCCCAGCGCCACACGGCGATCAGCGTCCCGACCGCGACGGCAACGAGGACGTACGTGAGCATCCGGTTGCCGAACTCGATGACTCCGTGCACACCGAGCGCTCGATGCGGCACGAACGACTCGTCGGTGCACCGCGGCCAGGTGGGGCAGCCGAGGCCGGACCCGGTGAGCCGGACCAAACCACCGGTGAGCACGATCAGCGTGTTGGCGACGACGGACGCCCAGGCCCATCGCTCCACGGAGGCGCGATCAGGCCTCACGAGCGCGGCTCTCATGGACGTGATCACTCCCATCGGAACGTCCTCGCGGTGATGATGCCGGCCGCGAGAGCCCAGGCGAGCAGCACCACGACCGGGAGCAGGCCGGGGGAGGCGCCGTTGAAGGCGTCGCGCAGACCCTGTCCGAGCGCACCCGAGGGCAGCAGCTCCAGGGCGCGGTGGGTGCCGCCCGGATAGCGCTCGAGCGGGACGATGAGCCCGCCTCCGACGAGCAGCATGACGTAGACGAGGTTGGCAACCGCGAGCGTCGCCTCCGCGCGCAGCGTGCCGGCGATGAGCAGGGCGAGGGACCCGAACGCTGCTGTGCCCAACAGGGCCAGAACCACGAGCCAAAGCAGGGCGGCCGCGTCGCCGTTCGGATTCCAGCCGACCAGTCGCGCCACCAGCATCAGCACGAGCAGCTGGACCACCTCGATGATGAGGACGGCGCCGATCTTGCCGACCATCAAACCCCACCGCGGCAGGGGAGAGGCGCCGAGTCGCTTGAGGACTCCGTAGCGGCGCTCGAATCCGGTGGCGATGGCCAGCGACGTGAACGATGTCGACATCACCGCGAGGGCCAGCACCCCCGGGGTGATGATGTCGATCGGCCGTCCGGGCCCGAGGTCGACGATCGCGTCGGATCGAGTGCCCATCACCAGCAGCAGAAGCGGGATGACCAGCGTCAGCAGCAGCTGCTCGCCGTTCCGGCCCAGCAGGCGCAGCTCCATCAGTGTCTGTGCACGGAGCATGCGTCCTGTGCTGGCCGCACCGGGCTGTGGCGAGAGGTCGAGCCTCATCGCAGGGCCTTCCCGGTGAGCTCGAGGAAGCGATCCTCGAGGGTCTGGCGCTCGACGAGCACCGACTCGGCGAGCACGCCCTGGCCGGCACACCATGCGGTAAGCGTGGCCAGCAGCTCCGGGTCGACATGGCCGGCGATGACGTAGTGGCCGGACTGCGTCTCATCGACCTTGGTGTCGTCGGGGAGGGCGAGCATCAACGCGTCGACGTCGAGGCCGGGACGCGCAGTGAAGCGCACGGTGTTCTTGGCGCCGGACTCCGACAGCTCTGACGGCGACCCGGAGGCGATCACCTGCCCGGCGTCGACGATGTGCACCCGGTCGGAGAGCACTTCGGCCTCGTCCATGAAGTGCGTCGTGAGCACCGTGGTGACCCCTCCGGCACGCAGCTCATGGATCAGGTCCCAGGTGGCACGCCGCGCCTGCGGATCGAGACCGGCGGTCGGCTCGTCCAGGAACAACAGCTGCGGCCGGCCGATGACGGCCATCGCGAGGCTCAGTCGCTGCTGCTGTCCACCGGAGAGACGTCGGTACGGGGTGCGCCCGCATGATCGAAGTCCGAGGCGCTCGACCAACGCATCGGCGTCGAGCGGATGCGCATGCAGGGACGCCATGTGACGCAGCATCTCCCCGGCGCGGACGCCCGACCACGCGCCTCCGGACTGCAGCATCACTCCGACCTGCGGTCGCAGCTTCCGCGCGTCAGCGATGGGATCGAGACCCAGCACCCGCACCGAGCCGCGCTGGGGACGGCGGAAGCCCTCGCAGGTCTCGATGGTGGTGGTCTTGCCGGCGCCGTTCGGCCCGAGGATCGCGGTGACCTGTCCGGGCGCCACGGTGAGCGAAAGCCCGTCGACCGCGGTGACGCTGCCGTAGCGCATCACCAGGTCGCGCACGTCGACGGCGGGTTCGCTCACCCGGTCAGTGTAGGGACGCGGCGCTGGTCACCCTCACCAGTAGTGCGCTCTGCCTCCGACCGCGCGACCTGTCGCGCCGAGGATGTAGAGGATGACGCCGACGACCAGCAAGATGAGACCGATCGTGTACAGGATCGAGATGTCGAGCACGACTCCCAAGATCAACAGAATCACACCGAGGACGATCACGATGCACTCCCTCTGTCCGGTGCGGCGACACCGTGTCGTCGCAGCTTCAGGATCACCCGAATGTCCGTTCGGTGCATCTCGGGGGACGTGAGAGTCTGGCGCCATGGACCTGCCGGTGATGCCCCCGCTCCAGCCCATGCTCGCGAAGTCGGTCAAGGGTGTGCCGGCCGCTGACTCGGTGGACGGGGGTCTGTCCTATGAGCCGAAGTGGGACGGGTTCCGCGCGATCGTGTTCCGCGACGGCGACGAGGTGGTCGTCGGCAGCCGGTCCACCAAGGAGCTGAACCGCTACTTTCCCGACATCGTCGCGGCCGTGCGGAAGAACCTGCCCGAGCGCTGCGTCGTCGACGGCGAGATCGTCGTCGCGCTCGACGGCCGCCTCGACTTCGACGCGCTGAGCCAGCGCATCCACCCCGCCGAGTCGCGAGTGAACCTCCTGGCCGAGCAGACGCCGGCCAGCCTTGTCGTGTTCGACCTCCTCGCTCTCGGCGACGAGTCGCTGCTCGCGACACCGTTCGCCACTCGCCGCGACCGCCTGGAGGAGGTGCTGTCGACCGCATCGGCCCCCGTGCACATCACCCAGCGCACCCGGGACGCCGCCGAGGCCGAGGAGTGGTTCGAGCAGTTCGAGGGGGCGGGTCTCGACGGCGTGGTGGCCAAGCGGCTGGACGGGAAGTACGTGCCGAACGGCCGCACCATGCTCAAGGTCAAGCACTCGCGCACCGCCGACGTCGTCGTCGCCGGTTACCGCCTGCACAAGACATCGACGCCAGAGCGACCTCTGCTCGGCTCGATGCTCCTGGGTCTCTACGCCGACGACGGCCGGTTGCAGCACGTCGGCGTCTGCGCGTCGTTCTCCGAGGCGCGCCGTGCCGAGCTGCTCGAGGAGCTCGAGCCGCTACGCGTCGACTTCGCCGACCATCCGTGGGGAGCGTGGCAGGACGAGGCGGCGCAGGTGAGCGGCCGGTTGCCCGGCGGCCAGAGTCGCTGGTCCGGAGGCAAGGATCTCTCCTTCGTGCCGCTCGCGCCCCGGCGGGTGGTCGAGGTGGGGTACGAGCACATGGAAGGCGACCGATTCCGGCACACGGCGCAGTTCAAGCGCTGGCGCGACGACCGTGAGCCCGAGTCATGCGGGTATGCCCAGCTCGAGGAGGTGGCCCGCTACGACCTCTCCGACGTCTTGCTCTAGATCTCCCGGCCGGCGAACGCCGCGATGCGATCGTAGGGGTCGGCATCCGGCGGAGCCTCGACCTCGGGTTCGAAGGCCTGGCCTCGGTTCTCCGGCGTGAGAGCCCTCGCCATGAACGCATAACCGCGTTCGGCCACGCCGGGGTCGAGCTCACGATCCTGGCCGGTGGCCCGCACCAGGTCCCAGGTGTGGACGGCGAACTCCGCGATCTGCCAGTCCGCGGCGCCCTCGTCGGCCTGATCTCCCTGCTGGTGCCACGCGTGGATCAAGTCGTCCGCGTCGGAGCGGAACTTCGCGGTCCAGTTGGCGGTCACCGGCTCCGGCGGGGCCGACCAGTCCGGATCGCCGCCACGGACGGCTTCGGTGAAGCGCCCGGGCGCTCCGAGGACGTGTCCGATCAGGTGTGCCACGTCCCAGTCCGGACACGGAGTCGGATCCGACAACTGATCGCGGTGGATGGCAGCGAGCACATCACCGGTCTGGTCGAGGGCTCGCGACAAAGTGACGATCGAGTCGTTGCGGCTGGACATCAGAGGCTCCCTTCACGGACGTCTGCCTTCAACATCCCCAGCCTTCCGCCATTGAACGTGCTTGTCGACTGCAGAGGTCAGCGCATGCGGTGTGGCCGGTCAGGGGGCGACCAATGACGCTGCGCGGTGCGCGATGGTTCGCTTGCAGCGCTGAAGGTGCTCGCCTCGTCGAACTGGATGTCGGTGTCGGTGCCGACTGGCACACCGAAGTTCTTGACGCGCAACTCGATTCGGGCAAAGGTCGTTGAAAAACTGGGACGAAAGGACTAGTTTCCTGCTACGACGTTCCGGTTCCACTCCCGCCCGCCCTCTTCGCGCCGCACCTGTCATGAAACGGCAACTCCACGTTCGGAGCACGCGGCCACACCACAGAACGGCACCCCCCGACATGGCCGCACCGTGGCACACAGAACACGCCCTCCAGACCCGACAAGCAACCCCACCTGCTGACGCGCGGGACACCGGCACGAGGACGTCACCGGACGCGTCGGTGGCCGGACGTCTCGTGGTGAGTGTCGAAAGGTGGTCCGGAGGCTGGGACCTGTTCATCGACGGGGCGGGTCTCAGTAGCGGGGGAGGTGTCACGCAGGTGACCAGCCTCGACGATGCCGACGCGCAGGTCCGCAGCTATCTGCAGTCGGTGTATCAGGCGGACTTCAGCAACGTCGAGATCGACATCGCCCTCCCGGACCAAGCCGGGGCATCCAAGACGTCTAGCTAGGGGCACACCTCGCGGGCCGTCACACCACATTCCCGGTGGTGTCAGCGCGACTCCTGCTCGGCTGCACCCGCTTCGGCTCGCCCGGCATCTTCGGGGACCCGCACTTGGGCCGGCTCCACTTCGCCGACCCACACGGTCGGCATAAACCGGATGTAGGCCGGCGTCTGGCACTCGGGTACAGACTCGCCGGTTCTGCCGTCGTCGGACAGCGGCAAGTTCACGACACCTTCCTTGTACGATCTGGCCGATCAGTTTGCGATCAAGTGGATGGGATGCAGGCACGAGAGGATCCCTCTTTCAGGGGTTCAACTCTCGCGACTTGCCAGTGACGCGAATACTTTGGCGATCCCGCCGGCCGTGTCTCCAGTGTAGTACAGCGCTCAGACGCTATTCGACGACTCGGCCGCGTGTCGGTGGTTCGGTTCGCGCGATCGTCTTTGGTTGACCTCGGCGAACGCCGATGACCTGGCCTGGGTGGCAGTGCGGGCACGTTGCCAGGTTCGCCGACGTCGGCGCGGACGGGTCGAGTCTGACTGCCGTCGCTGGTCGGCGTCTGCTTTCGCCGGACTGGTCGGTCAGGGTCCGACCTGCCATCCGCAGAAGCATTCCCCCCGCGGAATCGGCCCAGACGACGGCGATGGGCTTCGACCTCTTGCAGTCGCAGAAGAACTGTTCGACTCTGCGCAGATCCTTGCGGTGTTCGCCAACCCAGGCGGCGGCCTCCTCTGGGGTCATCACACCCGGTCGCCGCGCTTCATCTTCTGTGCAGCTGCCCGGGCTCGCGCGTCTGCTGCGGAGGCACCGTAACGCTCCAGCATGGCGTCCGACGTCCAGCCGGCGGGTCTCTTCAAATCACGCTCCTGCCCACCGTTCATAAGGAAGTCGTGAGCGAACGTGTGGCGGAAGCGGTGCGGGTGAAGGTCGGGTATGCCAGCTGCCTGTCCCCGGGCCTTGATGAGATCGCGAGCACCGTCTGTGGACAGCGGGCCCCGTTGCGTCAGGAAGAGGGCGTCAATGCTTGCGTAGCGATGGACACGACGGACCCGGAGATAGCGGTCGAGTGCCCTAACGGTTCTTGCGCTGAAATACACGGGGCGGGTCTTGCTGCCTTTGCCGGTGACGTGGGCAAGGTCGTGGTCGAGGTCAAGGTCGTCTACCTTCAGGGCGCACAACTCGGCAACGCGGATTCCACAGTCGAGCAGAACGCGGATCATTGCCTCGTCACGTCGATCGACGAACGTCTTGCCGGCGCAGGAGCGGACCAGCGCGTCGAGGTCAGTGTCGGTGATGATCGGCACCGGCTTGTTCGTGGGTGCCGGGGGATTGATGCCGAGCATCGGATGAGAGTCCAACTCCTCCTCCGCGACCAGCCACGAGCAGAATCGATGGAGTCCGCGGTATCGAGTCTTGACCGTCGAGGGCTCGTTGACCTCGTTTAGGTCGGAAAGCCAGTCCGTGACCCTTCGCCGTGTCAACTCGTCCAAGGTCGGCGTGAGGTTTTGGCGCTCGAGCCAGCGGCTGTAGAACTCGACGGACTGCCCATAGAGTCGCAGCGTGGCGGGGGAGCGGCGTTCGGCGCGGAGGTGGCGAGCGAAACTCTGTCCGAGGTCGCGCCATGCCGAATCTGTCATGCTCCGAGTTATCAGGCGAATGAGCGCTATGCGGTAGCCAACACGCGACAGTTATACGATATTTCCGCTGGTATCAGAGCGAGAACGACTCGGCTGCACCCGCTTCGGCTCGCCCGGCATCTTCGGGTACTCCGGCGGGTATGGCATGTCGGTCAGGCCGTTCGCGAGGTCACGTTTCCACCATTCGAGCAGCGGTTCAAGGGAGTGGTGGACGTCGTCGATCGCGGCGTGAGGGTCGCCGATGGACGCCAGGCGCGCCGGCACGGTGCGGAGGTTGAACACGTTGGGGTCGTCGAGGTCGGTCAGCTCGTCCCAGGTGACGGGTGTCGAGACCGGCCCGCCCTCCTTGGGGCGAAGGCTGTAGGCCGATGCGATGGTGCGGTCGCGGCAGTTCTGGTTGACGTCGACGAAGATGTTGTCACCGCGCTCTTCCTTCCACCACGCCGTGGTGACGCCGTCGGTTCGGCGTTCGAGCTCGCGGGCGAAGGCGATGGCGGCGTGCCGCACGTCGGTGAACGTCCAGCGCGGCTCGATGCGGATGTAGACGTGGACGCCGTTCTTGCCACTGGTCTTCGAAAAGCCGACGATGCCGACCTCCTCGAGCAGCTCCTTGACTGCGCCGCCGACCCGGACGGCGTCGACGAACGACGTGGTGCCATGCGGGTCGAGGTCGATGCGCAGCTCGTCGGGCCGGTCCACGTCGGTGGATCGCACCGGCCAGGGATGGAACGTGATCGCGCCCATCTGGGCCGCCCAGGCGACGGCAGCGACGTGGTCGGGACAGAGCTGGTCGGCACGCCGTCCGGACGGGAAGTGCACCCGGACTGACTTGGCCCACTCGGGCATACCGCGCATGAGGCGCTTCTGGTAGAACGCGTCGCCCTGGGGCCCGCGCCCGTGCGTCGCGTCGCGGGCGGTGAGCGTCATCCCGGGCAGCACACCCTTGGGCCATCGCTCCAGCGAGACGGGACGATCCCGCAGCGCCCGGACGATCCCGTCGGCGACGGCGACGTAGTACTCGACGACCTCGAGCTTGGTGACGTCACCGCCGAGCGCGGAAGCCGGGAAGATGACTCGGTCGGGACTCGACACGCGCACCGCACGCCCACCGGCGTCGACCTCGACCGCTGCAGTCTTCGACGCCATGCGCCCAGCCTAGGCGTATGCGCAGGCCAGAAGCCGTCGCTGGCGCATCTGCGGGTTAGGGTCGCCTTCGTTGAATACCGGGAAGCAATAACGGCACACTGGTGTTGTGAAAAACATGCGGGCAGAGGAGACGTCGTCGATCGTCGACGACGCCCCCACCCGTGAGCGCGTGGCCACCACCATCATGGAGAGCGGGCCGTCGACGGCCGCCGCACTGGCCGACCGGCTGGGTCTGACTCCGGCCGCCGTGCGCCGCCACCTCGACCAGCTGCTCGCCGACGGAGTACTCGAGGCTCGTGAACCTCGCGACCGCGGTCCGCGCGGACGTGGCCGTCCGGCCAAGGTCTTCGTCATCACCGACGCGGGCCGCGACCACTTCGGTCACGCCTACGACGCGCTGGCCGCCGACGCGCTCCGTTTCGTCCACCAGTCGGGGGGTGACGACGCGGTGTCGGCGTTCGCCCGCACTCGCCTGGCCGGGTTCGAGGAGCGGGTCCGTCCGCTGATGGAGGCGGCCGAACCCGAGAACCGCGCGAGCGTCCTCGCCGAGGCGCTCACCGCCGACGGTTACGCCGCCACGGTCGACGCCGTGGCCCTGGGCGAGCAGGTCTGCCAGCACCACTGCCCGGTCGCCCACGTGGCCGGCGAGTTTCCCCAGCTGTGCGAGGCCGAGACCGAGATGTTCTCGCGCCTGCTCGGCACCCATGTCCAGCGTCTGGCCACCATCGCCAACGGCGACGGCGTGTGCACCACGCACTTGCCCCACCAGACGTCCGAGAAGTCCGCTGTAGAGAGGTTGCCCTCATGACGACCACATCCGAGACGCCCGTCAGCAACGCCATCGAAGAGGCGAATCCGGGTCTCAAGGAGGTCGGACGCTATGCGTTCGGCTGGTCCGACTCCGACGACGCCGGTGCCACCGCGGTCCGCGGTCTCAACGAGGACGTCGTCCGCAACATCTCGGCGCTCAAGAACGAGCCGGAGTGGATGCTCGACCTGCGGCTCAAGGGGCTGCGCCTCTTCCGTCGCAAGCCGATGCCCACCTGGGGCGCCGACCTCGACGCGATCGACTTCGAGAACATCAAGTACTTCGTGCGCTCCAGCGAGAAGCAGGCCACCAGCTGGGAAGAGCTGCCCGAGGACATCAAGAACACCTACGACAAGCTCGGCATCCCCGAGGCCGAGAAGCAGCGTCTCGTCGCCGGAGTCGCCGCGCAGTACGAGTCCGAGGTCGTCTACCACTCGATTCGTGAGGATCTGGAAGAGCAGGGTGTGCTGTTCCTCGACACCGACACCGCGCTCCGCGAGCACCCGGAGATCTTCCAGGAGTACTTCACGACCGTCATCCCGGTCGGCGACAACAAGTTCTCCGCGCTCAACTCCGCGGTGTGGTCCGGCGGCTCGTTCATCTACGTGCCCCCGGGCGTCCACGTCGATATCCCGCTGCAGGCCTACTTCCGCATCAACACCGAGAACATGGGCCAGTTCGAGCGCACGCTGATCATCGCCGACGAGGGCTCGTACGTGCATTACGTCGAGGGCTGCACGGCGCCGATCTACTCCAGCGACTCGCTGCACTCCGCGGTCGTCGAGATCATCGTCAAGAAGAACGCCCGCGTGCGTTACACGACCATCCAGAACTGGTCGAACAACGTCTACAACCTGGTCACCAAGCGCGCCACCTGCGAGGAGGGCGCCACGATGGAGTGGGTCGACGGCAACATCGGCTCCAAGGTGACGATGAAGTACCCAGCCGTCTACCTGATGGGCGAGCACTCCCGCGGTGAGACCCTGTCCGTCGCGTTCGCCGGCGAAGGCCAGCACCAGGACGCCGGCGCCAAGATGGTGCACCTCGCACCGCACACGTCGAGCTCGATCCTCAGCAAGTCGGTGGCCCGCGGCGGCGGACGCACGTCGTACCGCGGCCTGCTCCAGGTGAACGACGGCGCCTACGGTTCGGCGAGCACGGTGAAGTGCGATGCGCTGCTGGTCGACCAGATCAGTCGCTCCGACACCTACCCGTACGTCGACGTGCGCGAGGACGACGTCACCCTCGGCCACGAGGCCACAGTCTCCAAGCTCAGCGACGACCAGCTGTTCTACTTCATGTCCCGCGGCATGGAAGAGGACGAGGCCATGGCGATGATCGTCCGCGGCTTCATCGAGCCGATCGCCAAGGAGCTGCCGATGGAGTACGCCCTCGAGCTCAACCGGCTCATCGAGCTCCAGATGGAGGGTGCTGTCGGATGACCGCAACCGTCTCCGACGCGCTCGAGCTCGAGCACGTCGAATCGCACCTGCACCCGGAGGGGTCCTTCGCCGTCGACGACCACGCCGTGCCGCTTGGCCTGGAGGAGATCTGGCGGTTCACGCCGCTCAAGCGTCTTCGTGGGCTGCATGACGACACGCCGCTGGACGGTGGCGACGTCACGGTGAAGGCGGACGTCGCCCCGGGCGTGACCGCCGTTTCCGTCCCGGTCACCGAATCCGCCCGCGGAGCCTCCGGCTACGTGCCAGTCGACCGCGTGTCGGCCCGTGCGTGGGAGGCTGCGGCGTCGGTCTTCGAGATCACCGTTCCGAAGAACGCGATCGTCGACGTGCCCACCACGGTGCGGCTCACCGGCGGCGGCCTCGAATCCGCGTCCGCAGGCCATCTCCTCGTGCGCGCCGGCGCGTTCAGCAAGGCCGTGGTCGTCGTCGACTACGCCGGCTCGGCCACCTGGGCCGAGAACATCGAGGTCGTGCTCGAGGACGGCGCCGACCTCACCTTCGTCACCGTGCAGGACTGGGAGGACGACACCGTGCACGTCGTCAACCAGCACGCTCGGATCGGCCGGGACGCCCATCTCAAGCACGTCGCGGTCACGCTCGGTGGCGACGTCGTGCGAGCCAGCACTTCGGCCGACTACCTCGGCACCGGCGGAGTCGTCGAGATGTTCGGCGTCTACTTCGCCGACGCCGGTCAGCACATGGAGCACCGCCTGTTCGTCGACCACACCGCGCCCCACACGCGCAGCAACGTCGACTACAAGGGCGCGCTGCAGGGCCAGGACGCGCACACGGTGTGGATCGGCAACGTGCTCATCCGCAAGGTCGCTGAGGGCATCGACACGTTCGAGCAGAACGACAACCTCGTGCTCACCGACGGCGCCCACGCCGACTCGGTCCCGAACCTGGAGATCGAGACCGGCGAGATCGAGGGCGCCGGCCACGCCTCCACCACCGGGCGATTCGATGACCAGCACCTCTTCTACCTGATGAGCCGCGGCATCGAGGAAGAAGAAGCGCGACGACTCGTCGTGCACGGGTTCTTCAACGACATCATCCGCCGCATAGGCGTGCCCGATCTGCAGGAGCGTCTCGTCGCGGCCATCGAGGACGAGCTCGCCGAGCACGTAGGACGGCTCTGATGGGATTCGTTCAGGTCGCCACTCTCGCGGACGTCCCCGACGGCGGTGCGGTCGCCGTCGAGGTCGACGGCGTCGAGCTCGCGCTGGTGCGCGACGGCGACGTCGTCTACGCCGTCGTCGACGAGTGCTCACACGCGGCCATCCCGCTGTCCGAGGGCGAGGTCGAAAGCAACGAGATCGAGTGCTGGCTGCACGGCTCACGCTTCGACCTGCGCACCGGCAAGCCCGTCAACCTCCCGGCCACCGAGCCGGTCCAGACCTTTCCCACCACCATCGACGGCGACACGGTTCTCGTCGACCTCTCGGCATCAGGAGCTGACCACGCATGACCACCCTGGACATCAAGGACCTGCACGTCTCGGTCAACACCGACGACGGCGAGAAGGAGATCCTGCGCGGCGTCGACCTCACGGTCAACACCGGCGAGGTGCACGCGATCATGGGCCCGAACGGCTCGGGCAAGTCCACGCTCGCCTACTCGATCGCCGGCCACCCGAAGTACACGATCACACAGGGTTCAGTGACTCTCGACGGGCAGGACATCCTCGGCATGACCGTCGACGCCCGCGCCCGCGCCGGACTGTTCCTCGCCATGCAGTACCCCGTCGAGGTGCCGGGCGTGTCCGTCGCGAACTTCCTGCGCACCGCCAAGACCGCGCTCGACGGCGAGGCGCCGAAGCTGCGCACCTGGGTGAAGGACGTCAATGCCGCGCTCGAGGGCGTCGACCTCGACCCGACGTTTGCGCAGCGCAGCGTCAACGAGGGCTTCTCCGGTGGTGAGAAGAAGCGCCACGAGATCGCGCAGCTCGAGCTGCTCAACCCCAAGTTCGCCGTGCTCGACGAGACCGACTCCGGTCTCGACATCGACGCGCTGCGCGTGGTGGCCGACGGCGTCAACCGCTTTACGTCACAGCCCGACAAGGGACTGCTGCTGATCACGCACTACACGCGCATCCTTCAGTACATCAAGCCCGACTTCGTGCACGTGTTCGTCGCCGGACGTGTCGCCGAGCAGGGCGGTCGGGAGCTGGCCGACCAGCTCGAGGCCGAGGGCTACGACAAGTACACTCGGCGATCTGATGCGCCTGCCGGCGCGGGGGCGGCTGCCCAGGCATGACCGTCGCAGAGCCGGCCACCTACGACGTGACCAGGATCCGGGAGGACTTCCCGATCCTGGCCCGTCGGATGGCCGGTGACCTGCCGCTGGTCTACCTCGACAGCGCCAACACGTCGCAGAAGCCCGCCGCTGTCATCGACGCCCTCGACGAGCACTACCGCCTGCACAACGCCAACGTCGCGCGCGCCATGCACCAGCTCGGCGCCGAGGCCACCGGGGCGTTCGAGGACGCTCGCACCAAGGTCGCCGGCTTCATCGGGGCGAACCGTCGCGAGGAGGTCGTGTTCGCCAAGAACGCGTCGGAGGCGCTGAATCTCGTCGCCCGGACGCTCGGTGACGCGGGCCGCGTCCGCGAGGGCACCGACGTGGTGATCAGCGAGATGGAGCACCACTCCAACATCGTGCCGTGGCAGCTGCTCACCGAACGCACCGGCGCGACCCTGCGCTGGTTCGGCATCACCGACGAGGGACGGCTCGACCTCGACCAGCTCGACGCGCTGATCACCGAGCGCACCGCGGTCGTCTCCCTCACCTGGGTGTCGAACATGCTCGGCACGATCAACCCGCTCGACGTCGTCATCGAACGGGCCCACGAGGTCGGCGCACTCGTCGTCGTCGACGCCTCGCAGGCTGTACCGCAGCTGCCGGTCGACGTGGCCGCGCTGGGCGCCGACTTCGTCGCCTTCACCGGTCACAAGATGGTCGGGCCCACCGGAATCGGCGTCCTGTGGGGACGGTACGACCTGCTGGCCGGGCTTCCGCCGTTCCTCGGCGGTGGCGAGATGATCGAGACCGTCACGATGGAGCGCTCCACGTTCGCCCCACCGCCCTCACGCTTCGAGGCCGGCACCCCGCCGATCGCCCAAGCCGTCGGACTCGGAGCCGCGGTCGACTACCTCTCCGGCATCGGCATGCAGAATGTCGCAGCCCACGAGCGGGAGATCACCGGCTACGCGCTCGGCCGACTGCAGGAGATCGACGGCCTCACCGTCATCGGGCCGAAGAACACGGAGGCGCGCGGCGGCGCGGTCAGCTTTACTCTCGACGGGGTGCACCCGCACGACGTCGCCCAGCTGCTCGACTCTCGGGGGGTCGCTGTGCGAGCGGGGCACCACTGCGCCAAGCCGGCACACCAACGGTTCGGCGTGCAGTCAACGTCCCGTGCGTCGTTCTACCTGTACACGACGACGGCGGACATAGATGCGCTCATCGAGGCGTTGCATCACACGAAGAGCTATTTCGGAACCTGAGGGGAGGGAGCACATGGACGTCGACAGCCTGTACCAGGAGATCATCCTGGACCACTACAAGAACCCGCACGGCCGCGGACTTCGCGAGCCGTACGAGGCCGAAGTGCATCATGTGAACCCGACCTGCGGCGACGAGATCACCCTCCGGGTGCACCTCGACGGCGACCTGGTCTCCGACGTCTCGTACGCGGCGGCGGGCTGCTCGATCAGCCAGGCGTCCGCTTCCGTGCTGAACGACCTCGTCATCGGGCGTACCGTCGACGACGCGATGGGTCTGCTCGACGACTTCACCGAGCTCATGCAGGGTCGCGGTCAGGTCGAACCCGACGAGGACCGACTCGAGGACGGCGTCGCCTTCGCCGGCGTCGCGAAGTTCCCGGCGCGTATCAAGTGCGCCCTGCTCTCGTGGATGGCGTGGAAGGATGCCACCGCCCAAGCCCTCGACTCCCAGGAGGAGAGAACCGATGCCTGACCACACCGATCTCCCGGACGTCGACGTCGAGGCCGCATCCGCGCCCGGCGCCACGTCGAAGGATGACGTCATCGAAGCCATGAAGGACGTCGTCGACCCCGAGCTGGGCATCAACGTCGTCGACCTCGGCCTCGTCTACGGCGTCGACGTCGACGAGCACAGCAACACCGTGCTGTCCATGACGCTCACGTCGGCCGCCTGCCCGCTCACCGACGTCATCGAGGACCAGACCCGCGCCGCCCTCGACGGCATCGTGAACGACTTCCGCATCGACTGGGTCTGGATGCCCCCCTGGGGCCCGGACAAGATCACCGACGACGGCAAGGAGATGCTCCACGCCCTCGGGTTCAACGTTGGCTGACGTCACGATCACGACGTGCGACCCGTCGTCGTCCGATGCCGTGGCGATGGCTGCGGCCCTGTGGAACGAGATCCAGACCAGGTACGGCTTCACCGCCGACGACCCGTTCGATCCGGCGGCCTTCGACGGTCCGGTCGGCGGTTTCTGGGTGGCGAGGAGCGGCGGGCAGCCGGTCGGAAGCATCGCGCTGACACCGCTTGAGGGCAGCATCGCCGAGCTGGACGTCATGTACGTCGCAGATTCCCACCGCGGCACCGGGGTTGCGCGTGACCTGTTGACGACACTCGAGGACCACGCCCGTGCAGCCGGGGTGACGGAGATCCGTCTGCGGGCCGGCGATCCGCAGCCGGAGGCCATGCGCTTCTACGCCAAGGCCGGCTTCAGCCCGATCACGTCGTTCGGCCGGTGGGTCGACGATGAGACGGCTCGCTGCCTCGCCAAGGTGCTCACACGCACATCAAGCTGACCTGGAACGGCTCGCCCTCCGCCAGGGACTCCGCCGCGCGCACGGCCTTCTTCATGGGCAGCACGTAGGCGCGGTGCTCCGACGACGGGAACAGCGAGGTCTGCCAGGTGGTGCTGCCGACGGTGACCTCGACCTTGACGGAGCCGAAGCCGCCGGCCATCGCCCCGTGCAGGTCCTCGATCTCGTCGCTGACGTCCTCGGGCACCGTGACGAACCACCACGAGTCGTCCTTCCACAGCCACAACGAAGCGGTGAAGTCGTAGGACGTCGACGTCATGGCGACACGCTACGACGTCGCCATGACAGCGTCGCGATTCGGCGATCCAGCGCGACATCCGTAGACTTGCTCGCATGAGGTTTCCGCTGCTGATGTAGTTCCGGGCCGCCCTGCCCGTTCCCATCCATCGAAAGAAACCTCATGCTCACCGTGTCTCAGGTGGAGCTGCGCTTCGGCGCCCGGCTCCTGATGTCCGACGTGTCGTTCCGTGTCGCCGCCGGCGACAAGATCGGACTCGTCGGGCGCAACGGGTCAGGCAAGACGACGCTCACCCGCATGCTCGCCGGCGACGGACAGCCTGCCGGGGGCACGATCACGTCGTCGGGAACCATCGGCTACCTGCCGCAGGACCCGCGCATCGGAGACGTCACGATCACTGCGCGCGACCGGATCCTGTCAGCTCGCGGGCTCGACGACGCTCTGCGCCGGATGCGGGCCGCGGAGGAGGACATGGGATCGAGCGATCCCGAGGTCGCCGAGCTGGGCATGAAGCGGTACGCCCGGGCGGACGCCGACTTCGGCGCGGGTGGCGGTTACGCGGCCGAGTCGGAGGCGGCCACCATCGCCGGCAGTCTCGGCCTGCCCCAGCGCGTCCTCGACCAGCAGCTCAGCACGCTGTCCGGAGGCCAGCGGCGACGCATCGAGCTGGCCCGGATCCTGTTCTCCGACGCCGACACCCTGCTGCTGGATGAGCCCACCAACCACCTGGACGCCGACTCGATCGTGTGGCTCCGCGGGTTCCTCGCGAGCTACCGCGGCGGACTCGTGGTCATCAGCCACGACGTCGAGCTGCTCGAGCAGACCGTCACCCGGGTGCTGCACCTCGACGCCAACCGTGGCGAGATCGACGTCTACAACATGGGCTGGAAGCAGTACCTGCTGCAGCGCGAGACCGACGAGCGTCGTCGGCGACGCGAGCGTGCGAACACCCTGAAGAAGGCCGAGCAGCTCACCGACCAGGCCAACCGGATGCGCGCCAAGGCCACGAAGGCGTCCGCGGCGCAGAGCATGCTGAAACGCGCCGAGAAGATGATGGCCGGGCTGGAGGACGAGCGGGCGCAGGACAAGGTCGCCCGGATCCAGTTCCCCAAGCCGGCGCCGTGCGGCAAGACGCCGCTCACCGCGTCCGAGCTGTCGAAGTCGTACGGCTCGCTGGAGATCTTCACCGACGTCGACCTCGCGATCGACCGGGGGAGCAGGGTCGTCGTGCTCGGGCTGAACGGCGCCGGCAAGACCACGCTCCTGCGCATCCTCAGCGGAACGGACACGCCCGACACCGGGTCCGTCGAGCCCGGGCACGGCCTGAAGATCGGCTACTACGCCCAGGAGCACGAGACCCTGGACACCTCGCGCACGGTGCTCGAGAACATGCAGGCCGGAGCGCCGTCGCTCACCGACACCGAGGCGCGCAGCGTGCTCGGCTCGTTCCTGTTCAGCGGCGACGACACCGCCAAGCCGGCCGGCGTGCTGTCCGGCGGCGAGAAGACGCGGCTCGCCCTCGCCAGCCTGATCGTGTCCAGCGCCAATGTGCTGCTGCTCGACGAACCCACCAACAACCTCGACCCCGCCTCCCGCGCCGAGGTGCTCGCCGCGATCCGCAGCTACGAAGGCGCAATCGTCCTGGTCACCCACGACGAGGGCGCTGTCGCTGCGCTCGAGCCCGATCGCGTGCTCCTGCTGCCGGACGGTGACGAAGATCTGTGGAGTGACACGTACGCCGATCTCGTCAGCCTGGCCTGACGAACGCGTGACGCGATCGCTGTGTGGCCGGTAGGTTCCGATCATCGGCAACGCACGACTCTGGAGGACCCGATGGCCACACCCGACCTGGACGACTTCGCAGGAGCCCTCCTGGGTGATGGCGACGACGGCTACGACGACGCGCGCTCGGTGTTCAACAGCATGATCGACCGCCGGCCGGCGCTCATCGCCCAGTGCGAGTCGAGGGCGGACGTGCAGGCCGCCCTCGCCCACGCGCAGGCCAACGACCTGGAGGTGGCGATCCGATCCGGAGGGCACAGTGTCGCCGGTGCCAGCACCGCCGACGGTGCCCTCGTCATCGACATGCGCCGGATGAACGACGTCGCCGTCGACGCCGAGGCGAGGACCGCCACCGTGAGCGGCGGCGCGACCTGGAGCGCGTTCGACCGGGCCACCCAGCCACACGGACTGGCCACCACAGGTGGCCGCGTCTCATCGACCGGCGTCGCCGGCCTGACGCTGGGCGGTGGTTCCGGCTGGTTCGAGCGGGAGTGGGGCCTCGCCTGCGACAACCTGCTCGAGGTGGAGGTCGTCGGCGCCGACGGTCGCGTCGTGGTGGCCAACGAGGACGAGAACAGCGAGCTGTTCTGGGCGCTGCACGGTGGCAGCGGCAACTTCGGTGTCGCGACGAAGCTCGTCTTCCGGCTGCATCCACTCGGTGCCACGACGTTCGCCCTGCTGCTGTGGCCGTCCGAGGCCGGTCCTGAAGTGGCCCGCACCTATCGCGACCTGATCGAAGCCGGCGCGCCGACCCGGCTCGGCGGTGGTTTCGCGTACCTGACGGCACCGCCGGAGCCGTTCGTGCCGGAGCACCTGCACAACCAGCGAGTGGTCGGCCTCATCGGCGTGTACGCCGGAACCAAGACCGAGCTGCAGGAGGTCCTCGCGCCGATCTACGCACTGGAACCGCAAGGCGGGCTGACGGAGGAGATGCCCTACGCCGACATCCAGTGCGCCATCGACGACCCTCCCGGTTTCCGCAACTACTGGTCGGCGTCCCACCTCGCCACCCTCCCCGACGAGGCGCTCGCCCTGTTCACGCGCCAGGGCGAGGACATGATCGTGCCCTCGCCGTCCCAGCATCTGCTGATTCCGTGGGGAGGCGCCGTCGCCGACCGGGCCACGAACTGGCCGATGACGCATCGAAGTGCGGCCTGGGTGACCCACCCGTTCGGGCTCTGGGATGCCGAAGGTGACGACGAGCGTGGCAAGGCCTGGGTCCGTCAGTCCGTGGCGGAGCTGAAGCCGTACGACGTCGGATCGGCCTACCTCAACTTCGTGGCAGACGCGGCGGAGGACCAAGTGCGGGCCAGCTACGGCGAGGAGAACTACGCCCGGCTCGCCGCGGTGAAGGCCGAGTTCGACCCGGACAACATCTTCCACCGGCACCACGCGATCAAGCCTCTGGCTCCCGCCTAGTCTGACGTTCCTTGAGCTCGGCCCGGGCGAACCAGAACAGGCCGAACAGGGCCAGCGCACCGAAGAACCACCACTGCAGACCGTAGAAGAAGTGCGGGCCCTGGCCGAGCTCCGGTCGGGGCTCGAGCTGGAGCGGCTGCGCAGCCGGCGGTTTCTGGCTGCGCAGGTTCAGGAAGCCGCTGATGAGGTCGTGCGGCACCGACGAGGCCATCCCTCGGCTGGAGATCGCGCGGACCTGTCTGTTCCGGGGCTCGACGGCCTGGTCGTCCGCCCCGCTGTCCGGGCGCAGCCAACCGGTGATCGTGACCTTCCCGTCCGGGGGAGCAGGGATGTCCTCTGGCCGGTCGGAGGTGTTCGGTGTAGCCAGCCACCCCCGGTCGACGAGAACCGCCGATCCGTCCGACATCACCAGGGGCGTCACCACGTCGACGCCTGGTGCGCCGTCGCGTGTCGTGAACGTCACGGTGACCTCGTGCTCGACGTCGTAGGTGCCGGTGGCGCGTACGCGTGTCCAGGCCAGCAGGTCGTCCACCTCGTCGCCTGGTCCGAGAACGGTTGACAGCGGGACCGGGTCCATGGACAGGTGCCGCTGAATGACGGCGTTGTCGGCGCGGCGGTCTTCCAGCCGATTCATCTGCCACTGTCCGAGCCGGAAGCAGACTCCCGCGAGCACGACGACGAACAGCGCGAAGCCGATCCAGCGTCGGCTCAGCAGGAAGCTCAGCTGAAACCGTGGCACGAGATGACGGTAGTTCTCGGCAGCGTCCAGTCCCTCAGCAGGGGTCGTGGCGACGGCCTACCCTTGGATACATGAACCCGGTCGCGCAGCCCCTCGTCGACGGGCACGGCCGCGTCGCCACCGACCTGCGCGTCTCGCTCACCGACCGCTGCAACCTGCGCTGCCAGTACTGCATGCCGGCTGAGGGTCTCGACTGGATGCCCACCGAGGACACGCTCACCGACGACGAGCTGATCCGGCTGGTCGGCATCGGCGTCGAGCGGCTCGGCATCCGCGACGTGCGGTTCACCGGGGGAGAGCCGCTGCTGCGTCGCGGGCTGCCCGCCATCATCGCCGCCACCAAGGCCATGCGGCCCACGCCGCGCACTGCCATCACGTCCAACGGTCTCGGCCTCGAACGCACCGCACAGGCACTCGCCGACGCCGGGCTCGACCGCGTCAACATCAGCCTCGACACCACCGACCCCGAAACCTTCACCCGCATCACCCGTCGCGACCGGCTGGCCGATGTGATCCGCGGGCTCGAAGCCGCCGCCGACGCCGGACTCGAACCCGTCAAGGTGAACGCCGTGCTGCTGCGGGGCATCAACGACCAGGAGGCGCCAGATCTCCTGCGCTGGTGCATGAAGCTCGGCTACGAGCTGCGGTTCATCGAACAGATGCCGCTGGACGCCCAGCACGGCTGGCAGCGCGACGAGATGGTCACCGCCGACGAGACTCTGGCCCGGCTGGCCGAGCAGTTCAGGCTCACCCCGCTCGACGGACGCGGCTCGGCTCCGGCCGAGACGTTCCGGGTCGACGACGGACCGCACACCGTCGGCATCATCGGCTCGGTCACCCGCCCGTTCTGCGGCGACTGCAATCGGGTGCGGCTCACCGCCGACGGCCAGATCCGCAACTGCCTGTTCGCCCGGGAGGAGTCCGACCTTCGCGCTCCGCTGCGCGACGGCGCGACCGACGAGGAGCTGGCCGAGCGATGGAGGCTCGCCATGGCCGCCAAGCTGCCCGGGCACGGCATCAACGATCCGTCGTTCCTGCAGCCCACGCGGCCGATGTCGTCGATCGGCGGCTAGACGCGGCCTGAGTCCTGCTCCTCGATCGGAAGCGTCTCGCGATAGAAGCCGCGACGGTCGAGGAAGTCGCGCAGCGTGGGCTCGTGCTCATCGCACGCCAGCCACTCCTTGCGGCGGTCGGGCGTGTGGATCTTCGGGTTGTTCCACACGACGCGATGCCGGGCTGCGTTGCTGCAGCCCTTCGACGAGCAGGTCAGCTCATCGGGCGCGGGCTCGGGAGCCGGATCAGTCACCGGACTGACCGGACTCGAGCTTTCCGCGCGGTTCGGGCTTGATGATGTCGCTGCCGCGCCCCTTCGCCCGGGTGCCGGCGTTGGCGAGGATCACGGACGTGTACGGCAGCACCAGCGCACCGACGAGGAGTACCCACGGCACCCATCCGCCGATCGTCTGCCACGCCACGACGGCGCCGACGAAGCACAGCGTCCGGATGCCCATGGAGATCCCGTAGCGCAGCTCGCGCGACCCGATGTCGTGGCTGCGTCCCGAGCTGGCGGACGTGATGGAGTACACCGGCTCGCCCTTGGGCTCCTTGCGGGTGTCTCGATCCATACCGCCAGCCTACGCCGCCTGCAATATCGCCGCCCGTCGCCCGGCACCGCGGCCGGGCATCCCGGGCGGCATGATGGGCGCATGAGCAATCGCACCTACCGAGTCACCGAGGTCGTCGGCACGTCCCCCGACGGCATCACCGAAGCCGTGCAGAACGGCGTCTCCCGGGCCGGCAGCACGCTTCGACATCTCGACTGGTTCGAGGTCACGGAGATTCGTGGGCAGATCGTCGACACGGACGTGTCGCACTACCAGGTCACGATGAAGCTGGGCTTCCGACTCGAGGACGACGAGTAGTCAGTCGGCCGCGTCTGCTGCCTCGACCTCCTCACGGGTGATGCCGAGCAGGTACACGATCGCGTCCAGGTACGGCACGTTCACCGAGGTTCGGGCCTGGTCGCGCACCAGCGGCTTGGCATTGAACGCGACGCCGAGTCCCGCGGCCGCGAGCATGTCCAGGTCGTTGGCGCCGTCGCCGATGGCCACCGTGTTCTTGATCGGTATGCCCGCCTCGGTGGCGAACCGGCGCAATGCCTCGGCCTTGCCGGCCCGGTCGATCACCTCACCGAGCATGCGGCCGGTGAGTCGTCCGTCGACGATCTCCAGCTCGTTGGCCGCGACGTAGTCGATGCCGAGCTCCTCGGCGATGGGCCCGATGATCGGGCCGAACCCACCGCTCACCAGCGCGAAGCGGTAGCCCAGCCGCTTGAGCGTCCGCACCATCGTGCGCGCACCCGGTGTGTATTCCAGCGAGGCTCGCACCTCCTCGAGCGCGGAGGCATCGAGGCCCTTCAGCAGCGCCACCCGGGCGCGTAGCGACTCCTCGAAGTCCAGATGGCCGCGCATCGCCTCGTCGGTGATCCGCTCGACCTCGGCGACGCAGCCGGCGTGCTCGGCCAGCATCTCGATGACCTCGCCCTGGATGAGCGTCGAGTCGACATCCATCACCACCAGGCGCTGGGCGTGTCGCAGGATCCCGCGCTCCTCGACGGCGATGTCGACGCCGTGCTCGTAGGCCGCGGCCGCGAGATCGGACTGCAGCACGTCGGGATCGGCGCCGGAGACCTCCAGGCGCAGCGCGGTGACCGGATATCGGGCCAGTCTCAGGATGCGGTCGATGTTGCCGCCGGCGTCCGTGATGCGCTGCGTGATCGCGGCCATCGCGGCCGGGCGCAACGGATGGCCGAGCAGCGTGACCTGCCCGCGGCCGACGCGCCGTGGCCGGTTGTCGCCGGTTCCCTGTTCGAGCTCGACCTCCAGCCCGAACTCCTCACCCACGGTGTGCATCGTCTGCTCGAACGTCGTGACATCGGCAGGAACCGTCACCAGCGCGCTGAGCACCAGACGGCCTCGCACGATGAGCTGCTCGACGTCGATGACCTCGATCTCGAACGCCGAGAGCCGCTCGAACAGGCGCGTCGAGACACCGCTCTGGTCTGCTCCGGTGAGCGTGACGAGGACGGTCGGGTCGGTGAGATGGGGGGTGGGCACGTGCTCGGTCATCGTCCCCGAGGCTATCGCTCCCCGGGCGGACGCCCGCGATAGGTTGGACCGGACGCGAACGCGCAACTGTGCCTGTCAGATGGAGGATGCATGTCGGCGGCTTTCGAGCTCACCCGGGTGAGCGTCGTCCGGCCGGGCAAGATCCTCCTCAACGACATCACCTGGTCGGTCGAGGTCGGCGAGCGATGGGTGGTGCTGGGTCCGAACGGCGCCGGCAAGAGCACGTTGATGCAGGTCGTCGGCGCCACCATGTTTCCGAGCACCGGCACGGCCGACGTCCTGGGCTACCGCCTCGGCGAGGTCGACGTCTTCGACCTGCGCACGCGGATCGGTCACACCGGCACGTCCATTGCCGAGCGGATTCCACCGCACGAGAACGTCCGCGACGCCGTCATGTCAGCGGCCTACGCGGTGCTCGGCCGCTGGCAGGAGCAATACGATCATCTCGATGCCGTCCGCGCCGACCAGATCATGGGCGAGCTCGGCATCACGCATCTGGCCGGACGCACGTTCGGGACGCTGTCAGAGGGTGAACGCAAGCGCACCTTGATCGCTCGTGCGCTCATGACCGATCCGGAGCTGCTTCTGCTCGACGAGCCCGGCGCCGGGCTCGACCTCGGCGCACGTGAGGACCTTCTCGCCAGCCTGGAGGTGCTGTCCGAGGCCGACGGAGCCCCGGTCCTGGTGATGGTGTCGCACCACGTCGAGGAGATCCCGCGCGGGTTCACCCACGTCCTGATGCTGCGTGAGGGCGAGATCATCGCCCAGGGGCCGCTGGCCGAGACCCTCACGGCCGAGACGTTGGGCCGCACTTTCGGCATGCGCCTCGAGCTGAGCGTGGATGATGGACGCTACGGCGCGCGTCGTGCAGCATACGGACACCGGGCCGGCTAGAGGCCGCGATGAGGGAGGTCCCATGATCGACTGGCTGTCCGAGCACACCTGGGTCGGCTGGGTGGGTATCGCTGTCGTGCTGTCCGTCATCGAGCTGATGAGCCTCGACCTCGTGCTCCTCATGTTCGCCATCGGCGCGCTGGGTGCGGCCGTCGTCGCCGGTCTGGACGGTCCGCTGTGGCTCGCCCTCCTCGTGTTCGCCGGCGTCTCGGTGGCTTTCCTGTTCCTGGTGCGTCCGCCGTTGGTCCAACGCCTGCACGCCGGTCCGACCCTCCAGGTCGGACATCAGAATCTCGTCGGTCGAGATGCTCTCGTGATCGAGCCCGTCGACTCGCGCTCGGGCCGGGTCCAGCTTTCCGGTGAGGTCTGGTCGGCCCGCACCGATGGCGACCAGACGCTCGACACCGGCGTCGAGGCCCTCGTCGTCCGCATCGACGGGGCCACCGCCGTCGTCACCAGCAAGGAGTCCTGATGTCCGCCATCACCATCACCCTGATCCTGCTCGCCGTCCTCGCGGTGGCGGTGGTCTCGATGACCGTCAAGATCGTTCCGCAGGCGCGCGCGGGCATCGTCGAGCGGTTCGGCAAGTACCGCACCACGTTGTCGGCGGGCCTCAACATCGTCGTGCCGTTCGTCGACAAGGTGCGTTACATGATCGATCTGCGCGAGCAGGTGGTGTCGTTCCCTCCGCAGCCGGTCATCACCGAGGACAACCTCACCGTCTCGATCGACACGGTCATCTACTTCCAGGTCACCGACCCGGTGGCTGCCACGTACGAGATCGCCGACTACATCCAGGCCATCGAGCAGCTCACGATGACGACCCTGCGAAACATCACCGGCGGCATGACCCTGGAGCACGCGCTCACCAGCCGCGACCAGATCAACTCCGGGTTGCGCGGCACCCTCGACGACGCCACCGGCAAGTGGGGCATCCGCGTCAACCGGGTCGAGCTCAAGGGCATCGATCCGCCACCGACGATCATCGACGCGATGGAGAAGCAGATGCGCGCCGAGCGCGACAAGCGTGCGGCCATCCTCACCGCCGAGGGCGAGCGGCAGTCGGCCATCCTCACCGCGGAGGGCGAGAAGCAGGCCCAGATCCTCACCGCGGAGGGTGAGAAGCAGGCCCAGATCCTCACCGCCCAGGGCGACCGGCAGGCCCAGATCCTGCGGGCCCAGGGTGAGGGGCAGGCGATCCTCACGGTGTTCCAGGCCATCCACGACGGCAATCCCGACCAGAAGCTGCTGTCGTACCAGTACCTGCAGATGCTGCCGAAGATCGCCGAGGGCGAGAACGTCTCGACGTGGATCATCCCGGCCGAGGTCACCAAGGCGCTGGGCACGCTGGGCGGCACGTTCGGCAAGATTCCTGCCGACGGCGGCGGCAGCAAGAAGCGGGTCGACATCGACGAGCCTGTCGTGGCCGACGAGACCGAGGACGCGGACACCCAGGCCGCGGTCGAGCAGGCCCTCAAGGCCGCCAAGGACGCCGAGGGCCCCGGTGGCGGGTTCAAGGGCCCGGGCAACGCTGATGTGCCACCGACTGAACCGCCGGCATCGCCACCGGCCGCACAGGAGCCTCCTCAGGCCTGAGCGTCAGTGCTGGTACGTGCCCTGGATGATCGCCCGACCGAGCGTCGTGCCGACGAGCGTTCCGCTCGCCAACGCCGGTGACGCGTCTGAATCGATGCCGAGTGTCGGCTCACCTACTGCGTGCACCACGAAGAAGTAGCGATGCACCTGGTCACCCTGCGGCGGGGCCGCGCCGCCGTACTTCTTGTCCCCGAAGTCGTTGCGGAGGTGGAAGCCGTCACCCGGCAGGGAGTCGTCACCGGCACCGGCGCCGGCGTCGAGGGACGTGACGTCAGCCGGAATGTCCACGGCCAGCCAGTGCCACCAGCCGGACGGCGTGGGGGCATCGGGGTCGAAGCAGGTGACGACGAACGACTGGGTGCCCTCAGGGGCGCCGCTCCACGACAGGTGTGGCGACGTGTCACCGAATGCCTGGACCTGGTCGTCCTTCAGGGGCTGGCCGTCGGAGACGTCGTCGCTGATCACGCTGAACGTCGGAACCTCGGGCAGCAGGGGATAGGGGTCGGGTGTGACGGGTCGATCAAGGCTCATGCGGCCTAGGCTAATCCGGTGGCCGAGCTGACACACGTGGACGATCTCGACGACCCGCGACTCGGCGACTACGTGCGTCTGCGTGACGTCCAGCTCCGGACGAAGGTCGAGTCAGCACGAGGCATCTACCTCGCCGAGGGCGAGAAGGTGGTGCGGCGTGCCGTGGAGGCAGGACATCGTCCACGCTCGTTCTTGATGGCCCCGCGATGGCTCGACGGGCTGGCTGATGTTCTCGACCGTTCGGACGCGCCGTGCTTCGTGCTGGACGAGGCACGCATCGAGACCCTGACCGGCTTCCACGTGCACCGCGGCGCCCTGGCCGCGCTCGAACGTCCCGAACCGAGGTCAGCCACCGAGGTTCTCGCGGGCGCCCGACGAGTGGTGGTGGCCGAGGATCTCGTCGACCACACCAACATCGGCGCGGTGTTCCGAACCGTGGCCGCGCTCGGGTTCGACGCCGTGCTGCTCTCACCCCGGTGCGCCGATCCGTACTACCGGCGGTCGATCAAGGTCGCGATGGGAGCGGTGTTCCAGCTCCCGCACGCCCGTCTCGACGACTGGTATGCCGCGCCCACCATGCTGCGGAATGCGGGCTTCACGTCCTATGCCATGACCCTGGCGCCCGACGCGGTTCCGCTCGCCGACGTCGCGACGGACGTCGACCGCCTGGCTGTGGTCGTCGGAGGAGAGGGCCACGGGCTCAGCGAGCATTGGCAGCAGGCTGCCGACGCCCGGGTCACCATCCCGATGGCCGCCGGCATCGACTCCCTCAACGTCGCTGTCTCGGTCGCCATCGCCTGCTGGCACCTGCGCTGAGGACCCGTCAGTCTGGCGAGATGTTGTGGTTGAGCCGGAAGACGTTGTCCGCATCGAACGCCCTTTTCACCTCGACCAACCGGTCCCAGCCGGCGCCGAAGCCGGCGCGCGTCCGGTCCGTGCCCTCGTCGCTGATGAAGTTGAGGTACACGTCACCGGTGGCCCACGGCTGCATGGCGGCTCGCACCGACCGGGTCCACTCCCGTGCCCGGGTGTCGTCGGCAGGGTTCTCCCAGAGGGCGAACGGATGCACCACCCACGGCGCGGTCCGCCACGGGAGCGGATGGTCGGTCGTGACGCGGGCTGCGGCGCCGCCGGCGGGGAACAGCACGTGCTGGGACGCCGAGGGCACGATCAGGCCGTCCGTGGCCCCGACGAACGCCGAGACGGCCTCGTCGGGGAACGATCCGAGGTGCTCGGCCGACCAGTAGTTGCGCAGGCCTGGTGGGTCGTCCAGCATGCACTGCAGCTCGGCGTAGGGCAGCTCGGTGACGAACTGCCCGGCCGGCGCGAGATCGAGCATCGGCTTGAAGTGACGGCGGGCCTCGTTCTCCGGCCCGGTGTACGTCACGAGGATGAGCATGGTCAGCTCGCCCACCAGGTGCCGCGGCACGAACTCCTCGTCCGGCCCGGTGACGACGAGTGCACCGCCGCCGATCTCGTCGGGCGCCTGCTCGATGAAGTCGCGGTATCCGCGCAGGACCTCCTCACCGTTCTCCGGATCCCAGACGAGCAGGGCGGCCGTCATCGTCGGCACGTCATGCAGCCGGAACGTCATCGCCGTGGCGACCCCGAAGTTGCCGCCGCCGCCGTGCAGGGCCCAGAACAGCTCCGGATTGTCGTCGTCGCTGGCCAGCACCTGCTCGCCGGTTGCTGTGACCAGCTCCACGGAGAGCAGGTTGTCGCAGGCGAGTCCGAACTTGCGGTCCAGCCAGCCGGTGCCGCCGCCGAGGGTGAAGCCTCCGACGCCGGTGGTGGAGACCCGTCCACCGGTCGTGGCCAATCCGTGCGGCTCCGTGGCCCGGTCGAGGTGGCTCATGGTCGCGCCGCCCTCGACCCGGGCGGTCCGGGCCTCCGCATCGACGGTGACGCCCGTCATCGCGCTGAGGTCGACGACCAGGCCGCCCTCGCTGATGCTGTTCCCGGCGACGGAGTGCCCGCCACCGCGAACGGCGATCTGCAGGTCGTGCTCGCGGCCATGGCGGATCGCCGCGGCGACGTCGTCGGGGGAGAGGCATTGGGCGATCACCTCCGGCCTGCGGTCGATCATCGCGTTGTAGATCGTCCGGGCCGAGTCGTAGTCGTCGTCGCCCGCGGTGAGGACGCGTCCGCTCATCCCGGTCGCGAGCTCGGCGGCCGCCGCCATGGTCCGGGCGCTCATCGCAGGCCGTCCAACATGGTCTGCCGGACTCCGGCCTGCTGCTCGGGCGGATGACCGGCGTCGCGGTCGGTGTCGTCCGCCGCCGCCGTGATGGCGTCGACGGCCCTCACGTCAAAGGCCTCGTGGTTGCCGGACATGGTTCCTCCTGGGTTGCTGTGGTGGATTCAACCTAGGAACCCGGAGGTGTCGGCCTCTTCGCTCGTACCGGCCATCTTCAGCTGGGAGTCCGATGGCCGGTACGGGCCATCGGCGTCACAAAAGTCCGAGAGACGAAGCTCGAGCCACGGCCGCGGCTCGCGTGGACACGCCGAGCTTCGACAGCATGTTGGCCACGTGACGGTGCACCGTGTGCTCGCTCAACACGAGTCGTTGGGCGATCTCGGCGTTGTTCAGCCCGTCCGCGACCAGGCGCAGGACCTCGGCCTCCCGCGTGGTGATCGGCGACGACTCGGCCTGCTTCGCCACCAGCCGTCGTGCCCGTTCGGCCTCGGCCACCGCACCCAGCTCGTCGAAGACGGATGCCGCTGCCGCCGCCTCGAGCTCGGCACCCGCCGCGTCATCCAGCCCGAGAAGGATGCGGGCCAGGAGGCTGCGCGCGCTCGCGGCGCCGAACGGCACACCCACACGCTCGTAGAGCTGCATGGCGTCCTCGGCGTATCGTCGTGCGCTCGTCAGGTCCCCGGCGGCCAGGTGTATCTGCCCCTCGACGTGGTGCACCGAGGCTGCGAGCGGTCCGTGGGACATCGACTCGACGGCCGCTTTCAGCTCCTCGAGCACGACGCGTGCGCCCTCGACGTCGCCCGCGGCCGCGCGCGCGGTCGCGAGCAGCTCCAACCCGGTGAACCGTCCGATCCGATCCTTGGGCGAGAGGTGCCGGAGATACCGCTCGGCGATGTCGGCGGCGCCCGCTGCGTCGCCACGATCCATGGCGAGGGCACCGCTGCCCAGCACCGCCAGGGGGTGACTCGGTGCCGTCCGGAACAGCTCGATGGCTTCAGCCGCGCGGCCTTGCCGGCGTCGGAGCTCTCCCAGCCTGACGATGGCGTCGATCGCAACCGGGGGCCGGCGGGCGGTGAGGATGTCGGCGGCCTCGAGCATCTCGCTCTCGGCACGGGTCCAATCGCCCTGCTCGACCAGAACCTCGGCGTGCTCGATGCGGCACCGCTGCTGCAGGGAGTGGAACCCGACTCGCTCGCAGTGTGCGTCGAGCTTGTCGCACCACTGCGCCGCGCGCACGAAGTCGCGCACCTGCGTACAGGCGCTGATGAGGTAGCAGCAGGACCATCCGGCGAACGCCTGGTCGCTGAACTCGCCGGTCACCGCGGCCGCCGCCGCGGCGTCGAGCATCCGCATGCCGTCGTCGACCTCGCCTCGGACGACCTTCACGTAACCCTGTTGGGCCTGCCCGATGAGCTCGAGGTCGGTGTTGCCGAGCGTCTCGCCGATCTCCACGACCCGGGCCGCCTTCTGCTCGGCGAGGTCGGTGTCCGCCGACTCCACGGCGAAGTCGGCTTCCCACATCGCGACCAGGCCGTGCTCTGGCACGAGGTCGAGACCGGCGAGGGCCCGGCCGGCGAGCTCGAGCCAGCCCTGCGCGACGGCCGTCTCACCGTTGAACGTGGCGTGGTCGAAGGCCAGCGACGCCGCCAGCCGAGCGGCGCTGCGCATGTCGCCGTTGTCGCGGTAGCCGCGATAGGCCTCTTCGCGCACCTCGATCGTGTCGGGATGGTCGGCCCAGAAGTAGGCCATGCCGAGGGCCTCCAGCACGGCCGGGCTGCGGTCATGCTCGGCTGCCGCCGCCAGATGAGTGCAGGCGGCCGGCCAGTCGAAGCGGCTGAGTGCGGCGAGACCGGCGTCGAGGTCGGTGCGGTCGCTCACGTCGTTCGACATGACACCTCCCGCGACGGCCGTCGCATCGTTCAGGATAGGTCGTGCTGGAGCCGTTCGAGAATTATTTGGCGGGGACGATGGGGGAGACCGGCCAGTCGGGCGGGTAGTGGCCGGCGAGCTCGTCGTGCTGCTGGTGCAACTGCTTGCGGGCCCGTGCGGACAGTCGGTCGCCGAAGACCGTGCCGTACAGGTGGTCGGTCTCGTGCTGGAGGCATCGGGCCAGCAGGCCGGTGCCCGTGAACTCGACCGGTTCGCCATGCTCGTCGACGCCGCTGACGTGGGCCTGGTCAGGGCGTGAGCACTCGATGTAGGCGCCAGGCAGCGACAGGCACCCCTCGTCGGCGGCCTCGAGCTGGCGGTCCTTGCCCTCGGGCAGGGTGAGCACCGGGTTGCAGACCACTCCGGTGACCCGCACGTCGTCGGCGTCCGGACAGTCGAACACGAAGACCTTGAGGTCGACGCCCACCTGGTTGGCGGCCAGGCCGACGCCGTTCGCCGCCCGCATCGTGGCGACCATGTCGCGCACCAGGGCGGCGAGGTCGTCGTCGAAGGCCGTGACCTCGGCGACTTCGCGGTGCATGACGGCCGTGCCCCACCGGGTGATCGGGCGGACGTCGCCGCCCGCCGGAAGTGGACGAGCCTGTGAGCCGGACATGCGCCTCCTCCCTGTGATCGCCGTGACGCGTGCGGGCACCCACGCTATCGATCCCGCCAACGGCCCAGCAGCGGTGGTCCGTGGATGTGACGTCGAATACCATGGGTATGCGAAGTGCAACTCTGAGTTACACTTTCTGCCGGTGGGCACAGTGTCATCTGCCGCCTGGACCCGGCATCCCGCCTGGGGTCCAACCGTTCACTAGGAGCTTCCGTGGCGAATCGCAAAGACCCCATGGGGATCGGCCTGGCGGTCCTGAACCGCATCGCCAGCTCGCCGGCCATCGACCGGCTCGGTCTGCGCAAGGCCGCCGAGAAGGCGGTCTACCAGGGCGCCAAGAGCGGTTTTCAGGCCGCTGGTGCCGCAGGCCGCACGTTCAAGCGCGTCCGAGGGTCGGGGCAGCCCAAGCGGCTCAGCGCGGCTCCCGACGCCGGCGTCTTCGACCTGACGCCGACCGAGGACCAGGAGATGATCGTCGGCGTGGTCCGCGAGTTCTCCGAGGAGGTCCTGCGGCCCGGCGCGGCAGCCGCCGAGGCAGCCAACGACACCCCCAAAGAGGTCCTTGCCCAGACCGGCGAGTTCGGCCTCACCCTGCTCAATGTCTCCGAGGCCCTCGGCGGACTCTCGGAGGAGCGGTCGGCCGTGACCGGCGTCTTGGTCGCCGAGGCGCTCGCGGAGGGTGACATGGGGCAAGCCGTGGCCTGCCTCGCGCCCGCCGCCGTCGCCACCGCTCTCTCGCTGTGGGGGACGGACGAGCAGCAGCAGACCTATTTGCCTGACTTCACCGGCGACGACGTCCCGGCCGCGGCCCTCGCGGTGGCCGAGCCGCGTGCCCTGTTCGACGCGTTCGACCTGCGGACCACGGCCACGAGGTCGGCCGACGGCTACACCCTGAACGGCATCAAGTCCGGGGTCGTCCGGGGAACCGAGGCCGAGCTGTTCGTCGTCGCCGCCGCGCTCGACGGCGATCCGAGGCTGTTCCTGGTCGAGTCGGGCACGTCGGGCGTCGGCCTCGCGGCCGACCCGAGCATGGGACTTCGAGCCGCCGGCCTCACCCGGCTCGCGCTCGATGACGTCACCGTGCCGGAGTCGGCGTTGCTCGGTGACGCCGACGCCTACCGCGAGTGCATCCGGCTGTCACGGCTCGCGTGGGCGGCGCTCGCGCTCGGCACCGGCAAGGCCGTGCTCGACTACACCTCGGAGTACGTGAAGACACGTGAGGCGTTCGGCGAGCCCATTGCCCACCGCCAGGCCGTGGCCTTCATGGTCGCCAACATCGCCATCGAGCTCGAGGGCATGCGGCTGGTCACCCTGCGGGCTGCATCCCGCGCCGAGCAGAATCTCGACTTCTCCCGCGAGGTGGCGCTCGCACGCCGGCTCGCCTCCGAGTACGGCATGAAGATCGGCACCGACGGAGTCCAGCTCCTCGGCGGCCACGGCTTCGTCAAGGAGCATCCGGTCGAACGGTGGTACCGCGACCTGCGCGCCGTCGGCCTCATGGAAGGAGCAGTCCTCGTCTGAGGGCGGACCCACGATGATCAATCTCGAGACTCCGAAGAAGTTCCGCCTGTTCGTGCAGCAGGCCAACCAGGTCGCCGACAACTTCCTGCGCAGCAACTCGCGCAAGTACGACCTCGCCGAGCACGAGTACCCCAAGGAGCTCGACCTCCTCGCGTCACTGATCGATGGCATGAGCGACTCTGGGCAGAGCCAGGGTGCCGGTGCCACCGGCGTGCGGCGCGACGAGGACGACGACTCCGTCAGCAAGGGCAAGATCAGGAACGGCACCAACATGTCGTCGGTCCTGTCCGTCATCGAGATGTGCTGGGGCGACGTCGGCCTCCTGCTGTCGATGCCTCGTCAAGGACTGGGCAACTCGGCGATCGCCTCGGTGGCGACCGATGAACAGCTGGAGCGCTTCAAGGGCACCTGGGCCGCCATGGCCATCACCGAGCCGAGCTTCGGCTCGGACTCCGCTGCCATCACCACGACGGCCGTCAAGGACGGCGACGCCTACATCCTGAACGGCGAGAAGATCTTCGTCACGTCCGGTGAGCGCGCCGACTCCGTCGTGGTGTGGGCGACGCTCGACAAGAGCCTCGGCCGGGCGGCGATCAAGTCGTTCGTCGTCCCGAAGTCGCTGCCCGGGATCCGGGTCGAGCGGCTGGAGCACAAGCTCGGCATCCGCTCGTCCGACACCGCGGTGATCGTGCTCGACAACTGCCGGGTGCCGGCCGAGAACCTGCTCGGCAGCCCCGAGATCGACACGAAGCAGGGTTTCGCCGGCGCGATGGCGACGTTCGACAACACCCGTCCGCTGGTCGCGGCGATGGCCGTCGGATGTGCCAGGGCCTCGCTCGAGGCCATCCGCGAGCTGCTCGAAGAGGCGGGCGTGGTGATCGACTACGACCGTCCGGCCTCGGCGCAGTCGCATGCCGCCGCGACGTTCATCCAGATGGAGGCCGACTGGGAGTCGGCGCTGCTGCTGACCCTCGCCGCTGCCTGGATGGCCGACAACCGTGAGCCGAACTCGATGGAGGCGTCGATGGCGAAGGCCAAGGCCGGTCGTGTCGGCAACGACATCACCTTGCGGTGCGTCGAGCTGGCCGGCACGCTCGGATACAGCGAGACGGAGATGCTGGAGAAGTGGTCCCGCGACTCCAAGATCCTCGACATCTTCGAGGGCACGCAGCAGATCCAGCAACTGATCGTGGCCCGTCGGATGCTCGATCTGACGTCCACCGAACTTCGTTGAGAACTCGGCGAAAAATCACAGGATCGCCACCCGCTTTCTTTGGCATGCGCGCTCGTGGAATCACCCTAGGATGACGCCATGACAGCCAGCGAGACGACGACGAACATCGACGTCAACTTCCAGCTCGTACGGTTCGTTCGCAGGGCCCGCGCCTACGCCCTCGAACATCTGGCGGAGGTCCATCCCGAGCTCGACTACAACACCTTCGTGATCCTCGTCGCCGTGCATGACGCACCGGGCGGTGTGCGAGCCTCCGATCTCGTCGGCGATTTGTACGTCCACAAGTCAACGATCAGCCGTGCCGTGAGCACGCTGGAACGGCTCGAACTGATCGACCGCGTCACCGATCCGCGGGACGGGCGAGCCCAAGTGCTCACGGTCCGCAAGGACGCGGGCGAGCGCATCGACGCCTTCCGCGAGCGGACCTACGGCAAGCTCGGCGAGGTCCTGGCCGACTGGTCGACCGAGGAGATCGTGACCTTCGTCCGCCAGCTGACTCGGCTCAACGACGCGGCCGAGAAGGTCATGGCGGAGGAGTCATAGCGCGAGCATCGTCTTGATGGACGTGCGTTCGTCCATCGCCCGGTAGCCGTCGGCCACCTGATCGAGCGGAAGCGTCTGGTCGAAGACGAGGCCCGGGGTCACGGTGCCGTCGAGCACGTCCGGCAGCAGTTCCTCGATGTACGCCCGCGCCGGCGCCACGCCACCGACCAGGCCCACGTTGTTGTAGAACATCGCGGGCACGTTGATCCTCACCCCGTGAGGGACGCCCACGTATCCCACCCGGCCACCGGGGCGGGTGCTCAGCATCGCCTGCGTCATGCTGTCGCCGGTCCCCACACACTCGAGCACGTGGTCGGCGCCGATGCCGTCGAGAATCTCCCGCACCTGGGCCGCGCCTTCCTTGCCGCGCTCGGCGACCACCTCGTCCGCGCCGAACTCGCGGGCGATCCGCTGCCGATCCTCGTGCCGCGACATGGCCACCACGCGTCCGGCGCCGAGACGCTTCGCCGCCAGCACGGCAGACAGGCCCACGGCGCCGTCGCCGACGACGGCCACCGTGCTTCCGGGTGTCACGCCCGCTCCCACCGCCGCGTGGTGCCCGGTGGGGAAGACGTCCGACAGCGTCAGCAGATGCGGGATGAGGGACTCCTCTGGCTGCTCGGGCGTGGCCACGAGCGTCCCGTCAGCGAGCGGGACGCGGACGAGCTCGCCCTGGCCGCCGTCGGCAAGGTGCCCGTTGCGGTCGTCATTCGCCCAGAACCCTCCGTTGACGCAGGACGTGTGCACACCACGCCGGCACATCACGCAGGTGTTGTCGGAGAACGCGAACGGGGCGATGACGAAGTCGCCGGGCTGAACGGTCTGCACCGCCGAGCCGACGGCTTCGACGATCCCGACGAACTCGTGGCCGATCCGCTGCGGGCCGTTGATCTCGGGCAAGCCGCGATACGGCCAGAGATCCGACCCGCAGATGCAGGCGGCCACCACCCGGACGATGGCATCGTCGTCGTCGATCAGCTGCGGTGTGTCGACGTCCTCGAGGCGGATGTCACGGGTCGCGTGCAGAACGGTGGCTCGCATGGGGCTGTTCTATCAGCGACGGCATGGCGTGACAGGATCGGCCCATGAGCGAAAAGCCTGAGGTCGACTTCATCGAGGGACCCCCACCCACCGAGCTGCAGTCCACGGACATCATCGAGGGAGACGGTGCCGAGGCCGTGTCCGGAGGCGTCGTCGACGTGCACTACGTCGGTGTCGAGTTCGACACGGGCGAGGAGTTCGACTCCTCGTGGAGCCGTGGCCAGTCCGCGAGGTTCCCGCTCCCGAACCTGATCGCGGGGTGGCAGCAGGGCATCCCCGGCATGAAGGTCGGCGGTCGTCGCCAGTTGGTGTGCCCGCCCGAGCTCGCCTACGGTCCGGCCGGCGGCGGTCACCGCCTGTCCGGCAAGACACTGGTGTTCGTCATCGATCTTGTCGACGTCGGCTGAGCTCAGCCCAGGCCCAAGCGGTCAGCCAGCAGGGCATAGCCGACGAACGTCGCGACGTCGAGCAAGGTGTGCGCGATGACGAGCGGCAACACCCTCCCGGTGCGCTGGAACCAGTACCCGAACACCAGACCCATCACGACGTTGCCGGCGGCCTGCCCGAACCCCTGGTAGAAGTGGTAGGCGCCGCGCAGTCCCGCGCTCGCCAGCAGCACGATCCAGGGGCCCCAGCGCAGCTCGCGCAGCCGCGTCATCAGGTAGCCGACGGCCACGACCTCTTCCAGCGCCGCGTTCTGCACCGCTGCGAGGATCAGTACGGGGATGGTCCACCAGTACGTCGTGTCGGGCACCGGCACGATCTCGGCGGTGACCCCGAAGGCACGACCGATCGCGTAGAGGCCCAGTCCTGGCAGTCCGATGCCGATCGCGAGCAGCGCGCCCCACATCACGTCACGTCGTGGCCGACTCCCGTCCAGTCCGAGGCGTCGCAACGGCCCCGGCTGGTCGCCGTCCAGGCTCAGCAGGTACAGCGCCAGGGCCACCGGAACCAGGGCGAACCCGATGCCGAGGAGCTGCAGCGTGAGGTCGAGCCACTGGCGGTCGCTCTGGGAGCGGTTGAGTGTCGCGGTGGCGTCGCGCAGGGGCCCGCGGGTCAGCTGCGCGAGCAGGCTGACGACGGCGTAGACGGCCGACTGACCCAGGGACAGCCCGAGGACGATCCAGACCTCGGCCCGTCTTGGTCGGGCCGCCGGCACGGCGGGGGACCGGCTGTCCTTCACGGGCTCAGAGCTGATTCGTGCTGAAGGTGTCGCACTGGTTGGGCGAGCCGCTCTGGTAGCCGGTCAGGAACCAGCGCTGGCGCGACTCGCTCGACCCGTGCGTCCAGGTTTCGGGGTTGACGCCGCCTCCGGAGGACTGCTGGATGCGGTCGTCGCCCACCGCGGCGGCTGCCGAGAGCGCCGAGCGGATGTCGTCCTCGGTCAGCGGCTTGAGGAGCCTGTTGCCCTGAGCGTCCTCGGTGCGCGACGCGTGGTTGGCCCACACGCCGGCGAAACAGTCGGCCATCAGCTCGATGCGTACGCCGCCGCTGAGCGGCCCGGTCTGCCCGTCCTGGGCCCGGGCGAGGAGGCCGAGGACGTTCTCGACGTGGTGGCCGTATTCGTGAGCGACGACGTACTCCTGTGCCAGGGCACCGTCGTCGGCGCCGAACCGGCTGGTGAGGTCGTCGAAGAAGCTCGCGTCGATGTAGATGCGCTCGTCGGACGGGCAATAGAAGGGTCCGGTCTGGTTGGACGCGGTGCCGCACGCCGACTGTGTCGCCCCGGAGTAGATGACGGTCTTGGCCTCGCGGTACTGACGGCCCAGGTCGGCCGGCAACGCATCGTTCCAGTAGTCCTGCACGCTGTTCACGGTGCCGACGATGCGGCACTCGACGTCACGGTTGGCGTCTGCGCCGGTCTTGCACTGCGAGAAGTCCCCGCCCGACTCCTGGCCGCCCGTGCCAACCTGGCCCGGATCGAACGGGTTCTGACCGGTGACGCCGCTGAGGTCGACCCCGAAGAACGCACCGATCAGCACGAGCACGAGGCTGCCGATGCCGCCGCCGATGAGGGCGCCACCGCGACCCCCGCCGGTCACCTGGCTGGTGTCGAGGCCGGCCCCCTCTTCAAAGCTCATGGCGTGGATTCTACGCAGGCGGGCGGAACGAGCCGCCTGTCGTTACGCTCCCCCGTGTGACCCCTGGTACCGATGCGAGCGGTCTCGCCATTCCATTGGGAGAAGGCGCGGACGACGCCGCCAGGCTCCGCGGTCTGCGGCGCATGAAGACCCTGGCGCTCGCGTTGCTGATCCTGGCCGCCCTCGTCTATCTGGCCACGCGGGACCGCGACGGACTCCTCGGCTACGTCAATGCCGGCGCCGAGGCCGCGATGGTGGGAGCGATCGCCGACTGGTTCGCCGTCACCGCGATCTTCCGCCACCCGATGGGGCTCCCCATCCCGCACACGGCGATCATCCCGAAGCGCAAGGAGTCGCTCGGGGCGAGCCTGCAGGAGTTCGTCGCCGAGAACTTCCTGCGCGAGGATGTCGTGCGCGAACGGGTCGCCACCACGAAGGTCGCCGCCCGGGCAGGCGGATGGCTCGTCGACGGTGATCACGCGCAGCGCCTGGTCGACATCGGCGCGCGGGTCCTGTCCGACGGGCTCGGCCACGTCAAGGAGTCGGACGTCGCCGCGCTGGTCGAGGAGGCGATCATCCCGCGGATGCTGGAGGAGCAGCTCAGCCCGATGGCGGGTCAGCTGCTCGGCGAGGTCGTGCGCGACGGCGCGCACGTCGGCGCCGTCGACCTCATGCTCACCGAGCTGCACCGGTGGCTGTCGGCCAACCAGGAGGAGGTCGCCTCCCTGGTCGGTCAACGCGCGCCCTGGTGGACGCCGATCTGGCTCGACGACCGGGTCGCCGTGCGCATCCACGCCGAGTCCGTCGAATGGATCGCCGAGATCCGCGACACCCCGGACCACCAGGCGCGGGAGGCGATGGATCGCTGGCTCACCCAGCTCGCTCACGACCTGCAGCACGATCCGGCCACCCAGGAGCGGGCCGAACGGCTCAAGGCGCGGTTGCTGACCCAGCCGAAGGTCGCCACCACGTCCATCGCCATCTGGGACGCGCTGAGGCGCGCCCTCGTCGGCTCACTGGAAGATCCGGACGGGCTGGTCCGGCGACGCGCCGTCGAGGAGCTGACGTCACTCGGCCGGCGGCTGATGGCGGACGACGCGTTCGGCGACCGCGTCGACGAAGTGCTCGCCGACGTCGCCGCCTACGTCGTCGACCACTACGGCAGCGAGCTCGCGACGATCATCTCCGCGACCGTGAACCGCTGGGACGGCAAGGAGACCGCGGAGCGGATCGAGCTCCATGTCGGACGTGACCTCCAGTTCATCCGCATCAACGGCACGGTCGTCGGTGGCCTCGCCGGTCTCGCCATCCATGCGGTCTCGTCCGTTCTCTGACGGTCTCGAGATGTGCATCAAGTGTGGAAAAGGTGTGCACAACCGAGCCGTTCTTGTGGGTGACATGGGCCACTCTGGGGACAACCGAAGAAATGTGGTTGATCTGCGAAAAAAGGTTGAGAAAACTCTTGTGCGCCCCCCGGCGAGGGGATACAAATAACGCACGCACTCCTTCGGGAGAGCGGGAAAGAATCCCAGATTCGGATCCACGTCGAGAACTTCGGTTCATGACATTGGCTGGTGATGCAGCCGACGGATCCGAGATCAGGATTCCGGATGAGAGAGACCATCACACTCACTCACAGCGAGGCCCCGGGAACTCATACTTCCCGGGGCCTCATCCATGGTGCCAGAGCGCGGAATGCGTGTCGATTTGGGGCCCTGAGAGGTTCGACACCCGATTCGGGGCGATTCGCCCGCTTTGCTAGAGTTCCACACTGCACCACGCGCTCCACGAGAGCGCCGGTCCGGGTGGCGGAATTGGTAGACGCGCTAGCTTGAGGTGCTAGTGCCCGGTTACGGGCATGGGGGTTCAAGTCCCCCCTCGGACACGCATCGCCCTCACACTCTCGCCGGTGTGGGGGCTTTGTACGTCCGCCCCGCCGAAGCCGCCCAAGGCGAGTAGATCGATGGTCCGGATCGAGCGGCACGGCCACCGCCCCGACGGTAGTCTGCGGGCATGTCGCCCGACGTCAACGCCGGTTCAACGACGCCGCAGTTCACCTCGCGGCGTGGCACTCTCGTGGCCGGGCGCTACCGGATCGACTCGATGATCGCGGCCGGTGGCATGGGCGAGGTGTGGCGCGCGACCGACGAGGTGCTCGGACGCGTGGTCAGCGTCAAGTTCCTGCATCCGCAGTTCGCCGCGGACGAGAGCTTTCTGGAGCGGATGCTGCGTGAGGCCAGGGCCGCGTCGGCGATCAATCACCCGGGCGTCGTCGCCGTCTACGACTTCGGCCGCATCGACCCCGAGGACGGTGTGCCGACGTCGTACATCGTCATGGAGCACGTCGACGGTCCGTCACTGTCCCAGCTCCTGGCCAAGGGGCCGATCAGCGTCGACGAGTCGCTGCTGATCCTCGAGCAGACGGCCGCGGCTCTGCACGCTGCGCACAAGGCGGGCGTCGTCCACCGTGACGTCAAGCCGGGCAACATCATCATGACGCCGAACGGCAACGTGAAGCTCACCGACTTCGGCATCGCTCGGTCCCAGGACACGTCCACGATCACCGACTCGAACTCGATCACCGGCACGGCCACCTACCTGAGCCCGGAGCAGGCGTCCGGCGAGAAGGCGAACGAGACGTCCGACCTGTACTCGCTCGGCGTGGTCATCTACTCCTGCCTGAGTGGCAAGGTCCCGTTCGACCGCGACGGTCCGGTCGCCATCGCGCTGGCCCACCTCAAGGACCCGCCTCCACCGCTGCCGGACCAGATTCCAGCCGCGGTGTCCGATCTGGTGATGTCACTGCTGCAGAAGCGACCGGACGACCGACCGGTCGACGCCGACGCCGTCCGGGCGCAGGCGGCGCTTCTGCGCAGAAGCAGCCCCACCGAACCGGTCCCACCGGTCGCCACCGGCCCGGCCCACCTCGCCACCGCGGCGGCGAGCCCGGCCGTGTCCGACCCGACGGAGGTCGGGCCGCCCGTGCCGGAGGAGGCGGTGGAGGAGGAGGCCGAGGAGCCGGCCCGCCGCAACCGCCGAAAGCTGTTCCTGCTCATCGCCGCGGTGGCCGCCGCGATGGCGCTGGTCGCCGCCTACCTGGTCTTCGGACGCGGCGGCGAGCCGGTGACCATGCCGGACGTCGTGGGGATGACCCAGCCGGAGGCCGAGGCTGAGCTGAAGAAGCTCGACATCAAGCCAGACATCGACGTCAAGGACGTTCCCAAGGTGGAAGCCGGCGAGGTCGTCGGGCAGAGCGAGGACGCGGGCACCACGGTCGAGACCGGCTCCACGGTGGTGCTGACCGTCGCCTCGGGCTCGGTGTCGTTGCCGGGCGAGGAGATCATCGGCAGCCCCTACCGGGAGGCCAAGGCGATGCTGGAGGACCTCGGTCTCACTGCCAAGCGGGTGTCGAGGCCGTCCGGCTCAGACCCCGGCATCGTGATCGACATCGACGAGATTTCATGGCGGGTCGATGTCGGCAGCAGGGTCACCCTGGTCGTTGCCGTGCCGAGACCGACCACGGAGGAGCCGACGTTCACACCAGCACCCACACCCACGCCGAAGCCGAAACCGACGAAGACGCCCAAGCCGACTCCGACGAAGACCACCGAACCGCCACCGCCGCCGCCCCCGTGTGACTCCAGCGATCCGCCGCCGGACCCCTGCACGCCGTAGTAGGTCAGCGCGGGGGATCGACGCGGCGATCGCGCTGACCGGAGGTGATCAGCGAGATCAGCAGCCCGAGCACGCCGACCACCATGAAGATGAACCCGGCCGTCTCGAGGTCGACGCCTTCGAGACGGTCCGAGACGGCGAACGACATCACGGCGCCGATGGCGATGAGGGCAAGCGAACCACCGATATACATGGGCTCAGCGTGGCATGGCCGACCCGCCTCCGCATGTCGAGATCAGACCGGCAGGAGGCGTGTGATGAACCGGCTCAGCTGGTCGACGTTGCAGCATTCGTGCATCTCCACGACCTCGGCATACGCCGGTGCAATCGAGTCGCCCAGACCCCAGCGCATGTGGTGTTCGGGGTTCAACCAGAAGATGCGGCGCGCGTGCTGGCCGATCAGGTGCAGGGCGCCGAGGTTGGGGTCCTGGTTGTTGTTGCGGGCGTCACCGAGGATGAGCACCGACGTGCGTGGGCCCACAGCGCTCATGAACGACTCGGCGAAGTCGCCGAACGCCTCGCCGTAGTCGCTGCTCGTGTGCCATTTGGTGATGCGGGCCTCCTGGGCGATGCGGGAAGCGAGGTCGCCCGAGGTGTCCTTGACGATGTCGGTCACCTCGTCCATGGCGTTCACGAACGCGAACACCCGGATCTTGCTGAACTGGTCGCTCAGTGCCTGCACGAGCAACATGGTGAAGCCGGAGAACCCGGAGACCGAACCTGAGACATCGCACATCAGCACGAGCTCCGGTCGTGCCGGATGGGGCTTCGCGTACGCAGGCTTCAAGGGCACGCCGCCGGTGCTCATGGAGCGCCGCAGGGTGCGGCGGATGTCGATCCGCCCACGCTGGGCCCGTCGGCGACGTGCCGCGAGCCGGGTCGCCAGCTTGCGCGACAGCGGGCGCACTGTGCTGCGCAGCTCCTCGAGCTGCTGGCGGTTCGCGCTCAGGAAGTCGATGCGGTCACTGCCTTGACGGACGGCATGCCGGGTGACGACCTCGCGGCCGCGTTGCTCGGCAGTGCGGCGCCGGGCCTCGGACGCCACCATGGCGCGGAACCGGTCGATGTTCCGGCGGAGCTCGTCGCGCTCCAACCGGTCGGTCACCTGCGGAGTCGCCGACTGGAGACCGTGGCCCGGCGCCTGGCCGCCGCCGCGGGCCTCGAGGGCCTGGACGAGCAGCGTTTGCGGCCGCAGCCGCTCCAGTGTCTGGTACGCCGACCATCCGCCGGTTCCGCTGCTCTCGCCCACCTGGCCGAGCATCTCGACGGCGATCTCGGCCACCTGCTCGAGAGCCCGGGAGTCGTCGTCGGCGAGCGTCATCGCGAGCAGGTCGCGCAGGTCGTCGATGTCCATGTCGGCATCGGCGTCCAGCACGGCCTGCGAGGTGCCGGTGCCGGCGGGAAAGTACAGGTCGAACGTCATGTCGAACACGTCCCGCTGGCCCCCGCGACGCACCAGCGCCGAGGCGAGCCCCTCGCGCAGCAGCTCGCGTCGGTCGAGGCCGAGAACCTCCATGACCGCGCCGGCATCGACGGTCTCGCTCGTGCCGGCCGGGATGCCTTTGGATCGCAGCGCACCCACGAACTCGACCAGACGGCCGGCCAGGTCGTCACGGGTGTCTGCGGCGGTGCTCATGACGGGGACAGGACCTCGTCGAGGTCAAGGCTGCTGCGGGCCTTCGCCACGTCGTCGGCGTGCTTGAGGATGACGCCGAGGCTCTCCCGCACCACGTCGTCGTCGAGGATGTCGGCACCGAGCGCGAGCAGCGTGCGGGCCCAGTCGATCGTCTCGGCGATCGACGGCGCTTTGCGCAGCGGGAGTGCACGCAGCGCATTGACGACACGGACCACCGAGACGACGAGGGTCTCGTCGAGACCCGGCACCTTGAGGCGGACGATGCTCTCCTCGAGGCCGGGCTCGGGAAAATCGATGTGCAGGAACAGGCAGCGGCGACGCAGTGCCTCCGACAGCTCGCGCGTCGCGTTGGACGTCAGCACCACGAAGGGCCGGGTGGTCGCGGTGATGGTGCCGAGCTCGGGCACCGTGATCTGGAAGTCGCCGAGCACTTCGAGCAGCAAGCCCTCGATCTCCACGTCCGCCTTGTCGGTCTCGTCGACGAGCAGCACCGTCGGTCCGTCGTTGCGGATCGCCGTCAGCAGAGGGCGGGGGAGGAGGAACTCCTCGCTGAAGATGTCGTTGCGCGCCTCGTCCCAGGTCTCGTCACGGCCTGCGGTGATGCGCAGCAGCTGTTTCGCGTGGTTCCACTCGTACAAGGCGCGTGCCTCGTCGACGCCCTCGTAGCACTGCAGGCGCACGAGGGAGGCGTCGCAAGCATCGGCCACGGCGCGGGACAGCTCGGTCTTGCCCACGCCGGCCGGACCCTCGACGAGGAGTGGTTTGCCGAGCTCGCTGGCCAGGTAGACGGTGGTGGCGATGGCGTCGGAAGCCAGGTAGCCGACCGTGGCGAGCCGTTTTTTGACGTCGTCGACCGACGTGAATCCCATCGTTGACATGAGTATCCTTCCGGCCGGGCTCGTACCATCGTGACAGTGTCATTCTCACGGGAACCATTCGAGATCGTGCGCGAGGTCCCTCTGACGCAGGAGGAGGCCTTCGCACGCCTCACCAACTGGCAGCGGCACGCGGATCTGCTGCCGTTCACCGAAGTGCGCCCCACAGAGACCGGATTCGTCGTCCGCACCTCCGTCGGCAGGGTCGGTTTCGACGATCCGATGGACATCGTGCAGTGGGATCCGCCGCGGTTCTGCCGGCTGGAGAAGCGCGGCCGGGTGGTGCGCGGCTGGGCCGACATCAGCGTCTGGCCGACCGACACGGGATCGAAGGTGGTGTGGCGGGAGGTGGCCCACGTGGTGGGCGTCCCGCGCATGATGCGACGCGTCGAGAAGGCTGTGGGAACGACCCTGTTCGGTCGCCTGTTGGACGGGTTGACCCACACGTAGGATCGGCCGCATGTCGTACGCACCGGAGTCCGAGACGCTCGAGATCTGCCGCGACCTGATCCGTCTCGACACCACCAACTTCGGCGACGACTCCGGTCCCGGCGAGCGGAAGGCCGCCGAGTACGTCGCGGCATCCCTGGCCGAGGTGGGCATCGAGTCCGAGCTTGTCGAGTCCGAGCCCGGGCGCACCAGCCTGGTCGCGCGCTGGGGCAATCAGGACTCACCCAAGCCCGGACTCCTCATCCACGGACACCTCGACGTCGTGCCGGCCCAGGCGTCCGACTGGCAGGTCGACCCGTTCGCGGCCGAGATCGTCGACGGCTACCTGTTCGGACGTGGCGCCGTCGACATGAAGGACTTCGACGCGATGCTGCTCTCGGTGGTGCGGGCGCGTCAGCGTGCCGGAGCGATTCCGGACCGTCCGATCACCCTCGTGTTCACCGCCGACGAGGAAGCCGGCGGGCTGCTCGGCGCTCACTGGATCGTCGACCACCGCCCCGATCTCCTGGAGGGCTGTACCGAGGCGATCGGCGAGGTCGGCGGCTTCTCCACCGAGATCGGCGGGAAGCGCCTCTACCTGATCGAGTCCGGCGAGAAGGGCATCGCCTGGATGAGACTGCGAGCCCGGGGCACCGCCGGGCACGGCTCGATGGTCAATCACGACAACTCGATCACCCATCTCGCGCATGCGTTGATCACCCTCGGAGAGCACGAGTGGCCGGCCGAGCCGGGCCCCTCGATGCAGCAGCTGCTCGCGAAGGTCCGCGAGCTCACCGGGTCCGATGGCACACCCGATGAGCTGATCGAGCACTTCGGCTCTGCGGTGCGAGCCATCGGGGCTGGCATCCGCAACTCCACCAACCCGACGATGGTCGAGGCCGGCTACAAGCACAACGTCGTGCCGGGGGAGGCGGTGGCCTATGTGGACGGCCGATACCTGCCCGGTCACGCCGATTCGTTCCACGACGCGGTCCGAGGCATCGTCGGCGACGGGATCGAGGTCGAGCCCTACGTCACGCAGACAGCTCTCGAGTACGAGTTCGAGGGCGACCTGGTCGACGCGATGACCGTCGCCCTGCACAGCCAGGATCCCGAGGCGCACATCGCGCCGTTCCTCATGTTCGGCGGCACGGACGCCAAGGGGTGGAGCCGGCTCGGCATCACGTCTTATGGCTTCACGCCGCTGCGGCTGCCGGCCGACCTCGACTTCACCGCGCTGTTCCATGGCATCGACGAGCGGGTGCCGGTAGACGCGCTGGAGTTCGGCTCGAAGGTGTTCGACGAGTTCCTCAACCTGATCTGACTGGCCGCGACCTAGAGCGTGCTGCGCATGCGGATGATCTTGCGACGCAGCCGGACCGTGCGCTTGCCGTCAGGAGCCTTGCGGAGCCGGTCGAGCTCCCAGCCGTGGTACTCGGCGGCATCGGTGAGCAGGCGGCACACGGCGTGGCGTGACTGTTCGCGGGGGACGGCCAGGTTCCAGAACTCGTACTCGACCACCGATCATGACTCCCATCCGTGAGACGACGAGACGTCGTCGAGGGCCTGGACGATCTCGTCGGGCAGCTCGACGTCTTCGGCGGCGAGGCTTTCGGCAAGCTGTGCCGACGTGCGGGCGCCGACCAAGGCGGCGGCGACGCACGGACGCCCGAGCAGCCAGGCCAGAGCGACGTGCGACATGGTGACCTCGAGCCCGTCGGCGGCGCGGGCCACGGCCTCGACGACGCCGGAACGATCGGCGTCCAGGTAGGGCGACACGAACTGCTCATGGCGCGCGCTCGCACCCCGCGAGTCGCCCGGGATGCCGCCGCGGTACTTGCCGGTGAGTACGCCACGGCCGAGCGGCGACCAGGCGAGCACTCCCATGCCGACGTACTCTGCGGCCGGAATGACGCTCTCCTCGGCGTCACGACGCAGCAGCGAGTACTCGACCTGGTTGCTGATCAGCGGCACGCCGTCCGGCCGGCCGGCGAGCCAGGTGTGCGCCATCGACATCTGCCAGCCGTAGAAGTTGGAGATGCCGACATAGCGGGTGCGACCGGTGGTGACGGCGTGCTCGAGGGCGGCAAGGGATTCGTCGAGCGGCGTGTTCTCGTCCCAGCGGTGGATCTGCCAGAGGTCGAGGTGGTCGGTGCCGAGGTCGCGCAGGGACGCGTCGAGCTGGTCGAGGAGCGTGCGGCGGGACGAGTCGCGGACGACCTCGCCGTTGCGGTAACCGAGCCCGGCCTTGCCGGCGAGCACGACCTGCTCGCGCGAGGACGTCTTGGCGAGCAGCGAACCCAGCATCGGCTCACTCGCGCCGTCGCCGTAGATGGGCGCGGTGTCGATCAGCGTGCCGCCCGCGTCGAGGAACGTGGTGAGCTGCTCCTCGGCCTCGATCTCGTCGACCGCCTCACCGAATGTCATCGTGCCGAGCCCCAGCCGCGAGACCTTCAGGCCAGACGACCCGATGCGGCGTTCCTGCATGTCGACAGGTTAGTCCGGACGCTGCGGGCGTCCCGTTAGGCTCGCACGGTGGATCTCCCCTCCTCCGACATGCTCAGGGCCGTGGTGCTCGGGGTCATCCAGGGCTTGACCGAGTTCCTGCCTATCTCCAGCAGCGCCCACCTCGCGATCTTCCCGAAGTTCTTCGGCTGGGACGATCCGGGCGCGGCGTACACGGCGGTGATCCAGATCGGCACCGAGGTGGCGGTCGTCCTCTACTTCTGGCGGGACATCTGGACGATCGGATCCGGCTGGGTCCGTGGCGTGTTCTCGCGGGTGGCCCGTGAAGAGCCGGAGTGGCGGCGGGGCTGGTTCATCATCATCGGCTCGCTGCCGATCGTGGTCATCGGTGTCACGTTGGAGGACCTGATCGATCGCGAGTTCCGGAATCTCTGGGTGATCGGCACGATGCTGGTCGTGCTCGGGGTCGTGCTCGGCATCGCCGAGCGGGTCGGCCGCAAGACCGCGCCGATCGACGACCTCACCTGGCCGCACGCGGTGCTGTTCGGCCTGGCCCAGGCGGCAGCCGTCGTGCCCGGCGTCTCCCGCTCGGGCGCGACCATCTCGATGGGCCTGTTCCTGGGCTACGACCGTGAGGCCGCCACGCGCTACGCGTTCCTGCTGGCCATCCCGGCGGTCGTCGGTGCCGGCGTCTACAAGCTCAAGGACATCCCGGGCGGAGAGAACGCGTACGGAACGATGCCCACGATCATCGGCACGGTGGTGTCGTTCGCGGTCGGACTGGCGGTCATCCACTGGCTGCTCCGGTACGTCAGCACCAGGTCGTACCTGCCGTTCGTCGTGTACCGGATCGGCCTCGGCGGCCTGGTGCTCGTCCTGGTCGGCGCCGGGGTGATCGGCGCGGCCACGACCGTGTCCTAGAGCCAGCCGGACTTCTTGAACCGGATGTAGATGTACAAGCACAGTCCGGCGATCACCCCGAGCGCGAGCGGGTAGCCGTACCTCCAAGTGAGCTCGGGCATGTGTTCGAAGTTCATCCCGTAGATGCCGGCGATCGCTGTCGGGACGGCGAACAGGGCGGCGCCCGCTGCGAGCTTCCGCATGTCGTCGTTCTGCTGGATGCTCAACTGGGCCAGGTGGGCGCTGAGGGCGTTGTCGAGGAGCTTGTCGGTGTTGTCGATGCTCTCCGCCACCCGCGACAGGTGATCGGCGATGTCGCGGTAGTACGGCTGCGCGTCCTCGGGCATCGCGCCCAGGGCGAACCGCTGCACCGGCTCACGCAGCGGGATCACGGCACGCTTGAACTCGAGCGTCTCGCGCTTGAGCCGGTAGATGCGGGACGAGTCACTGGTGCGCACGGACGAGAACACCGACTCCTCGACCTCCTGCACATCGACCTCCAGCTCTGCGGCGACGTCCTCGTACTCATCGACCACGGAGTCCACGACGGCGTAGAGCGCCGCGATGGCCCCGTGTTCGAGCTCGTGCTCGTCGCTCTCGGCACGCCGCCGGACCTCCCGAAGGTCGTGCCCCTTGCCGTGCCTGACGGTGACCAGGTAGTGCTGACCGAGGAACGCGTTGATCTCGGCCGTCCGGATGTCGTCGTTGGTGTAGGCGATCGTCTTGATCGACATGAACAGGTGGTTGTCGTAGCGCTCGACCTTGGGCCGTTGATGCGCCTCCACGGCGTCCTCGACGGCGAGTGGGTGCAGGTTCAGCGGAACGGCGAACCCGGAGAGCTCCTCGAGGGTGGGCTCGAACAAGCCGATCCAGAGAAAGCCGTCGGTGTCGGCGAGGCCGGCGATCACGTCGGCGAGCTCGGCCGGATCGTGCGAGGTCTCCTCGCGATGACCCTTGCGGTAGATCGCGCAGTCGATGATCACGACGCCCATTGTGCCGCCATCGACCAGGCCTCGACTGGCGACGGGCCGCTGGCCCCGTACGGATACCCTCGGCAGCATGCGCAGCTGGTCGGGTCCGCACGTCCCGTCGATCGGCGGAGCGGCCCCCGCACTGCGCCTCCACGACACCAGGACCGGCACTCTGGTCACGAGCGCCCCGACGGGCGCCGCCCGGCTGTACGTCTGCGGCATCACGCCGTACGACGCCACGCATCTCGGCCACGCCGCCACCTACCTGGCGTTCGACCTGCTCCAGCGTCAATGGCTCGACCGCGGGCTCGATGTCGTCTACACCCAGAACGTCACCGATGTCGACGACCCGCTGCTCGAACGGGCGAGCGACACCGGTGAGGACTGGGCCGAGCTCGCCGAGCGCGAGACCCAGCTGTTCCGCGACGACATGCAGGCGCTCGCCATGATTCCCCCGCGACACTATGTCGGGGCCGTGGAGTCCATCGATCTCGTGGTGAACCTCATCGACCGCCTCGGGGACGCGGTCTATGCGGTCGACGGCGACCTGTACTTCGATGTGCACGCCGATCCTGGCTTCGGCCAGGTGTCCGGGCTGAGTGACGACCAGATGCTCAAGGTGTTCGGCGATCGCGGGGGAGACCCGGATCGCCCCGGCAAGAAGCATCCGCTCGACTGCCTGCTCTGGCAAGCGCCGCGCGACGGCGAGCCGTCCTGGGAGTCCCGGCACGGACCGGGACGCCCAGGCTGGCACATCGAGTGTGCGGCTATCGCGCTGGAGCATCTGGGCACCGACTTCGACGTCCAGGGAGGCGGGTCGGATCTCGTGTTCCCGCACCACGAGATGTCGGCGTCCGAAGCCACGGTCGCCACCGGTGAGCCGTTCGCTCAGTCGTACGTGCATGCGGGGATGGTGGCCCTGGACGGGGAGAAGATGTCGAAGTCCAAGGGCAACCTCGAGCTCGTCTCCCGGCTGCGCGAGATCGGACGCGACCCGATGGCCATCAGGCTGGCGCTGCTCGCCCACCACTACCGCAGCGACTGGGAGTGGACCTCCGACCAGATCGACACGGCCGAGAAGAGGCTTCAACGGTGGAAGGAGGCGGTGCGTCGGCCGGCTACGCCACCGGCAGCCGAGCTCGTCGCTGCGATCAGGAAGTCGTTGGCGGAGGACCTGAATGCTCCAGCCGCCATCGCCGCCATCGACGACTGGGCCTCAGGAGAAGGCCACGATCAGGGCGGAGAGCAGGTCGCCGAGGCCATCGACGCGCTCCTCGGCATCAACGTGGGCCCAGTCCTCAGTCAGCCGGGGTCGACGTTGCGGCGGCGCAGGTAGCGCTCGAACTCCCGGGCGATGGCGTCGCCGCTGGCCTCGGGGAGGTCGCCCGTGTCGCGCTCGTTCTCCAGCTCCTGCACGTACTCGGCGATGTCCGGGTCGCCGTCGGCCAGCTCGTCGGCGCCGCGCTGCCAGGCTTCGCTGAGGTCCTCCAATGATCCTTGCGGCAGCCCGACGCTGACCGCGTCCTCGAGGGCGCCGAGCAGCGCCAGCGTGGCTTTGGGACACGGCGGCTCGGCCAGGTAGTGCGGCACCGCCGCCCACAACGAGATCGACGGGATGCCCTCCAGTGATGCCGTCTCGGCCAGCACGGCGTTGATGCCGACCGGGCCGGAGTAGGTGGACGGCCGCAGCGACAGCCGCTCGGAGAGCGTCGGGTCGGACGACGAGCCGCTGACCGGAACCGGGCGCGTGTGCGGGGTGTCGGCGAGCAGCGCGCCGAGGGTCACGAGCTCGGTGACGCCGGCCAGGCGCGCCAAGCCGACCACGGTGGAGCAGAACGCCTTCCAGCGGACGTTCGGCTCGGGCGCGCGGAACAGCAGGACGTCTCGCGTCGCGCCGGACGGTCGGGCCAGGTAGAGCGTCGGCGTGGGCCAGATCAGCATTCGCGTGCCGTCCTCGTCAGGATGCACGTGCGGGCGCTGCACCTGGAAGTCGTAGTACTCCTCGGGATCGAGCTCAGCGAGCACCTCGGCGTCCCACGCGGTGACCAGATGGTCGAGTACCGATGAGGCGGCGTCACCGGCGTCGTTCCAGCCCTCGAACGCGGCGACCATCCAGGGGTCGCGCAGCGGGGGGATCGAGACGTCGTCCACGGCTCCAGCCTAGGTGGTCGAGCGAACGCGCACGATCGGTACCGATGCGTCCGGCGTCTGCGTCTGTCGAGGCCGGCCGACGGGCTCGTCGTCGTGAGGGCAACCCAGGACACACCGGAAACCGTGGCAAGATTGCCGGATGGATGCCCGCGGGTCCGCGAGCAGGGATCCTGCCCGGACTCTGGACGTTTCGCTGTTCGGCGGTCTGGCCATCTCATGGGGCGGCCGTCCGGTCGCCGTCGAAGCACCGCGCCTGCGCTCCCTGCTCGCCTACCTCCTGCTGCATGACGTTCCCGAGCCCCGCGAACGCCTGGCCCATCTGTTCTGGCCGGACTCCGACGAGACACAGGCCCGAACCAATCTTCGACAATCGCTGCACCTGCTGCGGCGCGCCCTGCCCGACGTGGAACGGATCCTGGACGTGGACTCGCGGGTGGTGGCCCTGAAACCGGGCGCCCCATGCCGAGTCGACGTCGATGAGTTCGAGCAGCTCGTGGAACGAGCCCGAGCGGCTCGCGACGCCGGTGCGACCGGCGAGGAGAGATCCGAGCTCGAAGCGGCAGCGGCTCTCTACGGCGGCGACCTGCTGCCGGAGTGCTACGACGACTGGATGATGCCGGTCCGCGAGCGGTTGCGCGAGGCATACTCCGCGTCCGTGGCGCGCCTGGCCGAGCTCGCGGAGCTGGACCGCGACTACCGCGGAGCCATTCCGTGGGCCAGGCGGTGGCTCGATCTGGATCCGCTCAACGAGGAGGCCTGCCGCCGCCTGATGAGGATGCACGCGTTGAGCGGCGACCGTGCCGGAGCCCTTCGCGTCTATCACGGTTGTGCCACGGCCCTCGTCCGTGAGCTCGGCGTGAATCCGGGCGCAGCCACCGAGGAGTACTACCTGCGACTGCTCGAGGGTGCGGACCAGGTCGAGGCCCCCGAGATGGAGGCGGTCCCGACCGGCGCCTCCCCGCTCGTCGGACGAAGCGAGGAGTGGGAGGCGCTGCAGTCGGCCTGGAGCCGAGCGATGGACGGCGAGTCGCGCCTGGTGGTGATCCTGGGCGAGGCGGGAATCGGCAAGTCGAGGCTCGCCGAGGAGCTCCGCACCTGGGTCGAGAAGCAAGGGTTCCTCGCGGCCGCCAGCCGGTGCTACCTCGCCGCGGGCGGTCTCGCGTACGCACCGGTCGTCGAGCTGCTTCGGGTTTCGGCGATCACCGAGCGACTCCGCAGGCTGGAGGACGCCTGGCTGGCCGAGCTGTCCCGGCTCATGCCCGAGCTGGTCGCCGAACGCCCCGAGCTTCGTCCCACGACTCCGATGATCGATGACTGGCAGCGGGCGAGGCTCTTCGACGCGCTGTGTCACGCCGTGCTGGCCGAAGGGCGTCCGACTCTCCTGGTGATCGACGACCTGCAGTGGTGCGACCGGGAGACGCTCGGCTGGCTGGACTATCTCCGCGCGTCGAAGCCTCTGGCACAGCTGCTCGTGGTCGCCACTGCCCGGATCGAGGAGCTCGGCGCCGACCATCCGGCACAGTCCTTGCTTCGATCCGCGCAGGGCGATGCCCGGGTCACCGAGCTCGAGCTGGCTCCGCTTCGCCCGGACGAGACGGCCACGCTCGCGGCCAACGTGGCCGGACGCGATCTGGGCGACGGGCACGAGCAACGGCTGCACCGCGAGACCGAAGGCAATCCCTTGTTCGTGGTCGAATGGGTGCGCGCCGGCCTCATCGACGAGCTGCCACCAGGGTTCGAGCCCGACGGCACGCTGCCGCCGAGGGCGCTCTCGGTGCTCGAGGCACGCCTCGCTCAGCTCTCTCCTGCGGGACAGGAGCTGGCCGGGCTCGCCGCCACCGTCGGACGGGAGTTCACCGTCGATCTCCTCACGCGGGCGAGCTCGCGCGATGAGGAACAGGTGGTGGACGCCCTCGACGAGCTGTGGAGACGCCGGATCGTCCGGGAACGCGGCGTTCTGGCCTACGACTTCACCCACGACAAGCTCCGAGACGTCGCCTATCGCCGCGAGAGCCCGGCACGCAGACGGCTGCTGCACCGTCGAGTCGCCCAGGCCCTGGAGCGGCTGCACGGAGCAGACCTCGACGGCGTCAGTGGCCAGCTCGCCGTGCACTATGCGCAAGCCGGCTGGCTGGAACGCGCGATCGGGTTCTATCACCGGGCAGCCAGGGTCGCGCAGCGAGTGTTCGCCAATCAGGAGGTGATCGAGATGCTCTCGGCAGCACTCGAGCTGCTGTCTCATGAGCCGCCCGGCCACGCTCGGGACACGCGCGAGCTGGACATCCTCACGAGTCTTGGCGTGGCTCTGGTGATCCGCGAGGGCTACGGCACGCCGGAGGTCATCGACACCTACACGAGAGCTGCGCAGTGCTGCGAGCGTCTCGGTCAACCGGCCACCGCTCCGGTACTACGGGGAATCGGCCTGTCCTTCCTGTCTCGTGGGGAGCTCCGTCGGGCCGGCGAGCTCGCAACCCAGCTGCTCGACGTCGGAGTCGAGGACGACGACCCGATGGTCCGGGTCGAGGGCAACTACCTCCTCGGCGTCACGTCGTTCTGGCTCGGGGACTTCTCCGACGCGCGCGACCGCCTCCAGGCGGCCATCTCCGAGTACGTCCCCCAGAGGGCCCGGTCCCACCTGTCGATGTACTCGCAGGATCCGCGGGTGATCTGCCTCAGCCGGCTCGCGTACACCTTGTGGCACCTCGGCGACGCCGAGGCGGCGACCGGCCGGGCGACGGAGGCCTTGCAGCTCGCCGAACAGCTCGAGCATCCGTTCAGCATCGGCTACGCGCTGACCTTCGCCAACTGGCTGGCGATCGACATGGGTGACGACCGACGAGCACGAGCGCTGGCCGAGCGGCTGGCCGGTCTCGCCGACGAACGCCAGCTCGGGTTCCTCCAACCACTCGGGACGATCCTGCGTGGCTGGCGCCATGTCACCGACGGCGACACCGACCACGGCATGGAGATGGTCCGCGAAGGCATCGACCTGTATCGGCACAGCGGACAGTCCCTCTACCTGCCGTGGTCGTTGCGGTTGCTGGCCCAGCTGTGTGTGGAGCAGGGGTCGGTGGACGAAGCGCGAGTGGCCGTCACCGAGGCACTGGAGATCGTCGAGGCCACCGAGCAGCGATTCCTGGAAGCGGACTTGCTGCGGTTGAGTGGTGAGCTCGTGCTGGCCGAGGGTGGCGGCGGTGCCGACGCGGAAGCTCTCTTCACCCGGGCCCTCGATCTCTCGCGTCGCCAGGGCGCGGTCAGCCTCGAGCGCAGGGCGGCCGCCGGCCTCGCTCGGCTGCACGTCGGCGGCTGAGCGAACGCTCGCAGAACGGTCTCAGAACGTTCCTTCCTCTAGAACGAACGTGTCGACCCATGCAGGCGTCGACCAGAGCGAAGGGAACTCATGATGGTGACGACGACAGCGATCGAGGACGGAGCGGTGCTCTCCGATGCCCGCGTCGAGGAGCTCCGGGAAAGCCTCAGGGGCGAGCTGATCGTGCCGGGCGACCCCGGCTACGACGAGGCACGCAAGGTCTACAACGGCATGATCGACCGGCGCCCGGCGGCGGTCATCCAGTGTGCCGACGTCGCCGACGTCATGGCCGCGGTGAATCTTGCTCGCGAGGAGGGTCTCGATCTCTCGGTGCGCGGCGGCGCCCACAGTGTTCCCGGTTTCGGCACGAACGACGGCGGTGTGGTGTGCGACCTGTCGGCCATGCGCGGCATCCGCGTCGATCCCGACGCCAGGACGGCACGTGCCGAGGGCGGCAGCACCTGGGGGGACCTCGACCACGCCACCCATGCCTTCGGTCTCGCGACCACCGGCGGGATCATCTCGTCCACAGGCGTCGCGGGGCTCACCTTGGGCGGCGGGATCGGCCACTTGGCACGCGGGCACGGCTTGTCCTGCGACAACCTGGTCTCCGCCGACGTGGTCACGGCCGACGGCCGCCTGGTCACCGCCAGTGAGGAGAGCCATCCGGACCTGTTCTGGGCGCTCCGTGGCGGCGGCGGCAACTTCGGTGTGGTCACGTCGCTGGAGTTCGACCTGCATCCCGTCGCCGAGATCTACGGCGGGCCGATCTTCTACCCGGTCGACCACGCCGCCGAGGTGATGAGGTTCTACCGCGACTTCATCGAAACGGCTCCGGAGGAGCTCGGTGCCTTCTTCGCCTTCCAGATCGCGCCGCCGCTGCCGTTCATCCCGGAGGAGCGCCACGGGGAGACGATGTGCCTCATCGTGACGTGCTGGACCGGACCGATCGAGGAGGGGGAGCGAGTGATCGCACCACTGCTCGAGGTGGCTCCCGTTGCGGCTCAGCATGTCGGTCCGATGCCGTATCCGGCGCTCAACGGTGCCTTCGACGCCCTCCTGCCCGCTGGTCTCCAGCACTACTGGAAGGCCGACTTCGTCAGCGAGCTGACCGACGAGGCGATCGCCGAGCACGTCGAGCACGGGCCGCGGGTTCCGGCCGTGGAGTCCACCATGCACCTCTACCCGATCAACGGCGCCAGCCGACGTGTGGACGACGACGCGACCGCGTTCGCCTACCGCGACGCCAGGTTCGCGTGCGTGATCGCCGGGATGTGGCCGGACGCCGCCGACAACGAGCGCAACATCGCCTGGGTGCGGGACTACTGGGAGGCGGTCCATCCGCACTCGGAGGCCGGCGGCTACGTGAACTTCATGGCCGGCGACGACCAGGACCGCATTCGCGACAACTACCGCGGGAACTACGACCGGCTGGTCGAGGTCAAGCGCCGGTATGACCCGGAGAACCTGTTCCGGATGAACCAGAACATTGCGCCCTGATGTCCTGCGGGGAAGCACCGATGCTCGCAGACGTCACCATGTGAAAGAGAGACCCGTCATGAGAAGAATCGCCCGCACGAGCGTCGTTGCACTGGCAACGGTGACCTTGGCGATACAGGTGCCGATCCAGCGTTCGGTCGCCGCGCCCGGGGACAACGCAGTGGTCCATTGGAACGAGATCGCGCTGGATCAGATCGCGTCCTCGGGGAGGATTGGCACACCGTCCGCGGCAAGCCTGTACACCGCGATGACGCAAGCCGCCGTGTACGACGCGGTGATGGCCTTCGAAGGCACGCACGAGCCGTACGCGTACGACGGGCAGGCGCCGGCCGGCGCCTCGCTCGACGCGGCCGTCGCTACCGCCGCACACGACGTGCTTGCGTACTACTTCGACCGGTACGACCAGAATCCGCAGCTCAGCAAGGTCGATACGGAGTATGCCCAGGCGCTTGCCGGCATCCCGGACGGCCAGTCGGAGGACGACGGCATCGCGCTGGGAGCTCAATCGGCGGCCACGATCATCGAGCTCCGGGCGAACGATGGAAGGGAAACGCCGGTCGCTTCTCCGGCGAACGGTACCGAGCCGGGTCAGTGGCGGCGCACCGACGGGAGCACCGACACGCCCGCAGTCACCCCGTACGTGGCGCAGGTGACGCCGTTCCTCGCCAAGTCGCCAGACCAGTTCAGGCCCAAGGGCCCCCACGCGATCGACAGCCACCAGTACTATCGAGAGTTCGAGCGGACCCGGCTCTATGGCGGGGCGGAAGGCACGTCGCTCCGGTCGAAGGAGCAGACCGACATCGCGAGGTTCTGGACCGAGAACACGCTGCGCCAGTACAACCGAGCGTTGCGCAAGCTCGCGAACGATCGGTCCCTCTCGACGGCTGACTCGGCGAGACTGTTCGCGATGACCGACATCCCCGCGGCCGACGCGATGATCGGGTGCTGGGATGCGAAGTACCACTTCCTTGCCTGGCGTCCGCTCACGGCCATCCGGGACGCCGACACCGATGGCAACCGGTGGACTGTCGCGGATCCGACCTGGAAACCGCTCTCGGTCACCGGCATGCACCCCGAGTATGTGAGCGGCCACGCGTGCATGACGGGAGCGATCACCGAAGGGCTCCGCGAGTTCCTCGGCTCGAAGGACATCGATCTGGTGATCACCTCGACGGCTCTTCCCGGGGCGGAGCACACCTTCGCCCGGATCGACGAGCTCCGGACCGAGGTCGAGGATGCCCGTGTCTACGGCGGCGACCACTGGACCACCGGCGGAGTCGATGGAACGGCCCTCGGCGAGAAGCTCGCCAAGTGGGCGCTCAAACGCTACTTCGAGGAGAGGTAGCGAGGGGCCTGGCCAGGTTCGACATCGATACCGCCTGCGTTCCGCTCCTCGCGGGGATCGCCTCGACACGATCCTCGCGAGGAGCACGCTGCCGGGTCTACGTGGCGGTCACTCGTTGTCGGACCGGTAGCCGAGGTTCGGTGCCAGCCACCTCTCCGCCTCGTCGACGCCCATGCCCTTCCGCCTGGCGTAGTCGGCGACCTGGTCGCGTCCGAGGCGGCCGACGACCATGTACTGCGACTGCGGGTGGGAGAAGTACCAGCCGCTCACCGACGCACCCGGCCACATGGCCATCGACTCGGTGAGCTCGATGCCAGTGTTCTCCTGGACGTCGAGCAGGTCCCACAGCAGGGACTTCTCGGTGTGCTCCGGGCAGGCCGGGTAGCCGGGAGCCGGGCGAATGCCTTGGTACTTCTCGGCGATCAGCGCCTCGTTGTCGAGCGACTCCTCGGGCTGGTAGCCCCACCATTCCGTGCGCATCCGCTCGTGCAGCCGCTCGGCGAACGCCTCGGCCAGCCGGTCGGCCAGTGACTCGAGCAGGATGGCGCTGTAGTCGTCGAGCGCCTCCTTGAACTCGGTGATCTTCTCGGTGATGCCGATGCCGGCAGTGACCGCGAAAGCGCCCACGTGGTCGGGCAGGCCGGTCTCCTTGGGTGCGACGAAGTCAGCGAGACTCCGATGCGGCACACCTGGACGGTGCTCGGTCTGTTGACGCAGGTGGTGCAGCGTGGTGCGGACCTCGGACCGTGAGTCGTCGGTGTAGACCTCGATGTCGTCGTGCTCGACGACGTTGGCCGGGAACAGCCCGACCACGCCACGTGCCGTGATCCAGTTCTCCTCGATCAGGCGGTCGAGCATCGTCTGGGCGTCGTCCCACAGCTTTCGGGCGGCCTCTCCGCTCGACGGGTTGTTGAGGATGTCGGGGTACTTGCCCTTCATCTCCCACGCGTTGAAGAACGGCTGCCAGTCGATGTACTCGCGCAGCTCGGCCAGCGGGTAGTCGTGGAGCACCAGCGGCTTGCCGGGCTCGATACCGGCAGGCGCGGGCGGTGCGTAGCCGCTCCACTCGACGGGAGTGCGGTCGGCCCGCGCCTCCTCGATCGACAGCAGCTTGCGCGTGTCCTGGCGCGCGGCGTGCCGCTCGCGCAGGGAGTCGTAGTCGTCCTTGAGGTCGGCCAGCAGCTTCGGCCTGGCCTCGTGGGAGAGCAGCTGCGACACGACCGGCACCGAGCGTGAGGCGTCCTTCACCCACACCACGGGCGCGTGGTACTTCTCGTCGACCTTGACCGCCGTGTGTGCACGCGACGTGGTGGCGCCGCCGATCAGCAGGGGAATCTCGAAGCCCTGGCGCTCCATCTCCGACGCCACGTTGACCATCTCGTCGAGTGACGGCGTGATGAGCCCGGACAAGCCGATGAGGTCGGCGCCCTCGGCGGTCGCGGTGTCGAGGATCTTCTGCGCCGGCACCATGACGCCGAGATCGATGACGTCGTAGTTGTTGCACTGCAGCACCACGCCGACGATGTTCTTGCCGATGTCGTGGACGTCGCCCTTGACCGTCGCCATCACGACGAGGCCCTTCTTCGTCTCCGCGTCCTCGGGCTTCTTCTCCGCCTCGATGAACGGGATGAGGTAGGCCACCGACTTCTTCATCACCCGGGCGGACTTGACCACCTGCGGGAGGAACATCTTGCCGGCGCCGAACAGGTCGCCGACGACGTTCATGCCGTCCATCAGCGGGCCTTCGATGACCTCGATGGTGCGGCCACCGCGGGCTTCGATCTCGGCCCGGAGCTCCTCGGTGTCGTCGACGGCGAACTGGTCGATGCCCTTGACCAGCGCGTGGGTGATGCGCTCGGTGACCGGCAGCGACCGCCACTCCTCGTCCTCCACCTCAGCCTTCGAACCGTCGCCGGCGTAGTCGTTGGCGATCTCGAGCAGCCGCTCGGTGGCGTCGTCACGCCGGTTGAGCACGACGTCCTCGATGCGTTCGCGCAGCGGAGCGGGGATCTCGTCGTAGACGACGAGGGCGCCGGCGTTGACGATGCCCATGTCGAGGCCGGCCCGGATGGCGTGGTACAGGAAGACCGCGTGGATGGCCTCGCGCACGGGATTGTTGCCCCGGAACGAGAACGACACGTTGGAGATGCCGCCGGACACGTGGACGCCCGGCAGGTTCTCCTTGATCCACCGGGTGGCCTTGATGAAGTCGACGCCGTAGTTCTGGTGCTCCTCGATACCGGTGGCGATGGCGAACACGTTCGGGTCGAAGATGATGTCCTCGGCCGGGAACCCGACCTCGTCGACCAGGATGCGGTAGGCCCGCTCACAGATCTGCTTGCGGCGTTCGAGGTTGTCGGCCTGGCCTTCCTCGTCAAACGCCATGACGACCGCTGCCGCGCCGTACTTGCGGCACAGCCGCGCCTGCTCGCGGAACTTCTCCTCGCCCTCCTTCATGGAGATCGAGTTGACGATCGGCTTGCCCTGCAGGCTCTGGAGCCCGGTCTCGATGACCTCCCACTTCGAGGAGTCGACCATCACCGGCACCTTGCAGATGTCGGGCTCGGACGCCACGAGCTTGATGAAGCGGTCCATCGCGGCGACGCCGTCGATCATGCCCTCGTCCATGTTGATGTCGATGACCTGCGCGCCGTTCTCGACCTGCTGGCGGGCGACGGACAGCGCCGTGTCGTAGTCGCCGTCGCGGATGAGGTTGCGGAAGCGTGCCGAGCCGGTGATGTTGGTGCGCTCGCCCACGTTGAGGAACAGGGAGTCCTCGGTGACGGACAGCGGCTCGAGTCCCGAGAGGCGCAGTGCGGGCGTGTACTCCGGCGGCACGCGCGGTGTGAGCCCCTCCACCGTCTTGGCGATGTGCGCGATGTGATCGGGTGTGGTTCCGCAACAGCCGCCGACGAGGTTGACGAAACCGCTGTCCGCGAAGTCGCGCAGGATCGCCGCCGTCTCGTCGGGCGCCTCGTCGTACTCACCGAAGGCGTTGGGGAGTCCGGCGTTCGGGTAACAGCTGACGAAGCAATCAGCCAGGCGCGAGATCTCGGCGATGTACGGGCGCATCTCCTTGGCGCCGAGCGCGCAGTTGAGGCCGACCAACAACGGCTTGGCGTGCCGGACTGAGTGCCAGAACGCCTCTGCGGTCTGCCCGGAGAGGGTGCGGCCCGAGGCGTCGGTGATGGTGCCGGAGATGATGACCGGCCAGCGCCGTCCGTACTCCTCGAAGACCGTCTCGACTGCGAAGATCGCCGCACGGGCGTTGAGGGTGTCGAAGATGGTCTCGATGAAGATCAGGTCGGCGCCGCCGTCGAGCAACCCCCGGGCGGCGACCTGGTACGCGTCGACGAGCTCGGCGTACGAGACGTTGCGCGCGCCGGGGTCGTTGACGTCCGGCGAGATGGACGCTGTGCGTGTCGTGGGGCCGAGCGCACCGGCGACGAAGCGCGGCCGGTCGGGAGTGTCGGCCGTCATGGCGTCGCACTCGCGACGGGCCAGACGGGCGGACTCGTAGTTCAGCTCGTAGGCGAGCTCGACCATCTCGTAGTCGCGCAACGAGATCCCGTTGGCGTTGAACGTGTTGGTCTCGATGATGTCGGCGCCGGCGGCGAGGTACTCGCGGTGGATGGACGCGATGATCTCGGGCTGGGTGAGGGTGAGGAGGTCGTTGTTGCCCTGGACGTCACAGGCCCACTCGGCGAATCGTTCGCCCCGGTAGCCGGCCTCGTCGGGGCGGTCCCGCTGGATGGCCGTGCCCATGGCGCCGTCGAGCACGAGAATGCGCTCGCGCAGCATCGCCGAGAGCTCCTCGGTCGCGTCGGGCCTGTGCTCGACGGAGCGTGGCTCGACCGACGTGGGATCGGTAGCGGTCGTCGTGGTCACTGTCGTCCTCAGGGTGGCGGGCGTTCGACGATACGGTGCATAACCCCCGCGCCCGCGCAGGCATTCCACCGTCCGGACCAGTGTCTCATCCACCGATACGCCCGTCAGTAATACCGCGACCTAGGCTGAGGCCATGGGTGACTTCGCTGCCGTGCTCTGGGACCTCGACGGAACGCTCATCGACAGCGAACCGTTGTGGATGGCCGGCGAGCACCAGCTGGCCGAGTCGCACGGGGCGGCGTGGACGCAAGAGGACGGTCTGGCGCTGGTCGGCAACTCCCTGATCGAGTCCGGCCGCTACATCAAGAAGCGATTGGGGTCGGACCTCTCGGCCGAGGCCATCGTCGACATCCTGGTGGCCCGCCTGGCCGACGACCTCAGCCGGGAGATCCCCTGGCGTCCGGGCGCAGTGGAGCTGTTCACCGCCCTGGACGAGGCGATGGTGCCGCAGGCCCTGGTCACCATGTCGTACGCGGCGATCGCCCAGCCGGTCGCCGCGGCGCTGCCCTTCGCGGCGATCGTGACCGGAGACCAGGTGACCAACGGCAAGCCGCATCCGGAGCCGTACTTGCGAGCCGCCGAGCTGCTCGGCGTCGACGCCGCCGACTGCCTCGCCATCGAGGACTCCGGCACCGGCGCCACGTCCGCGAACGCGGCCGGCTGCCACGTGCTGGTCGTGCCGCACTTCGTCAACGTGCCGGACGCTCCGCGGCGCACGCTGCGCGCGAGCCTCGAGGGGCTGCGCCCTGACGGACTGCGCGACCTGTTCTGACTCACCCCGCGCCCACGGCGTGTCCTAGGTTGGACCGCGTGAGCACGTCCGAGGCCCGATCGCATCCCGCCGGCACCTGGCGGATCGGACGGTTCGCGGGTGTCGACCTGCTCGCGCGGCCGTCCCTGCTGGTGATGGGCGTCATCCTCGTGGTGCTGTTCGCGCCGCGCTACGAAGACCAGACCCAGACCAGTCCGTACGTCGTCGCTGCCGTCTTCGTGGTGGCGCTCTATGCGTCGATCCTGCTGCACGAGATCGCCCACGTGCTGGCGGCCCGGGGATTCGGCATGCACGTGCCGTCGGTGACGCTGCACCTGCTCGGCGGCGAGACGGCGATCGAGGGCGAGAGCCGCACGCCGTGGCAGGAGTTCGCCACGGCGGTCGTCGGCCCGATCGTCTCGCTGGCCATCGGGCTCGGCGCGAACCAGGCGGCCGGCTCGATGGGGCCCGGCGTGCTGCACGACGTCGTCTGGTCGATCGGCTGGGTCAACATCGTGGTGGCCGTGTTCAACATGTTGCCCGGCCTTCCGCTGGACGGCGGCCGGGTCTTCAAGGCGGTGGTGTGGCAGGTCACCGGTCGCGAGGAGACGGGCACGCGCATCGCCGCCTGGATCGGCAGAGCCGCTGCGGTCGCTCTGGTGCTCGCGACGGTGCTGCTCGTCGACGTCGACCGCGATGGGTGGACCTTCGACGTCGTCATCGCCGCCATCGTGGCGTGGTTCCTCTGGAGTGGTGCGGGTCAGGCGCTGCAGCACACCAAGAACAACGCCCGGCTCAACCGACTGGCCGTACGGGAGCTGGTCGAGCCCGGCGTGGCTCCAGCGGACGCGCCGCGTCTCCCGGTCGACATCGGCGGCGCCGTCCTGGTCCGGGCGATGGCCGCCAGGCCCGCCGAGACCTATGCGGTGATCGAGCGCGACGGGTCGGTCATCGGCGTGCTGCGCGCGGCGCGGGTCGACGAAGCCTGGCGGAGCGGCCGATGACCGGGGGACCGCTGGCCGAGGGGGAGTGGGTGCGGCTCAGCGACGCGAAGGGCCGCAAGCACAACATCCAGCTGACCGCCGGCACGGAGTTCTCCACCAAGAAGGGCCAGATCCGCCACGACGACATCATCGGACGGCCCGAGGGGGTCGTGCTGGAGTCGTCGCTCGGCGGGCAGTACCAGGTCTTCCGGCCGCTGCTGTCGGAGTACGTCGTCTCCATGCCGCGCGGGGCGGCGATCATCTACCCCAAGGACGCCGCGCACATCGTCACGATGGCGGACGTCTTTCCCGGGGCGCGGGTGGTCGAGGCCGGCGCCGGCTCCGGGAGCCTGACCGTCTACCTGCTGCGAGCCGTCGGCGCGGAGGGGCACCTCGGCTCGTACGAGCTCCGTGACGACTTCGCCGAGATCGCGCGACGCAACGTCGAGCAGGTCGTCGGTGCAGACCACCCGGCCTGGACCCTGACCGTCGGCGACGTGCGCGAGGTCGTCGCCGAGGACGAGATCGACCGGCTCATCCTCGACATGGTCGACCCCTGGACGTGCGTGCCGCTCGCGGCTGAACGACTGGTACCGGGCGGCATCGTCTGCGCCTACGTCGCCACCACCACGCAGCTCTCTCTCTTCGTCGAGACCCTGCGGGCCGACGGCGGGTTCACCGAACCGGTCGCCTGGGAGACCCTGCAGCGCGAGTGGCACCTCGAGGGTCTGGCCGTGCGCCCGGACCATCGGATGATCGGGCACACCGCATTCATCGCCATGGCCCGCCGGATGGCGCCGGGGGAGCGCAGCCTGGAGAAGACCCGACGACCGGCACCGGGCGCGTACGGCCCCGACTACACCGGCCCCCGGCCTCCCGGCACGGACGACCCGGATCCCGCCACCGCCTGACGACGTCATCAGAACGTCACCCACGCCACGGCGAGACGCTCTACCGTGTGACGTCCGAGCAGGTAGGGTCGTTGTTACGAGCAGGAGGTGGCAGATGAGTGAACAGGACCACACCCGCGGCGCCGGTGGCGCCGAGCACGAGCTCGCGTACCTGAGGGCTGAGGTCGAGCACCTGCGTCGCCGCCTCGGCAACGAGGGCTCCCTCGACTCGCGCCTCTCCGACCTCGAGGCCCGGTTGGCCTCCACCACCTCCCAGAACGACCGCCTCAGCTCCACCTTGCGGGAGGCCCGCGAGCAGATCGTGACGCTCAAGGAGGAGGTCGACCGGCTGGCCCAGCCACCCACCGGTTTCGGCACATTCCTGCAGCGCAACGACGACGACTCCGTCGACGTCTTCACCGGCGGCCGCAAGCTGCGGGTCAACGTCAGTCCCACGGTCGACAAGGACGAGCTCCGCAAGGGCCAGGAGGTCATCCTCAACGAGGCCATGAACGTGGTGGCCGCGCTGGAGTTCGAGACCACGGGCGAGGTCGTCATGCTCAAGGAGATCCTCGCCGACGGCGACCGGGCCCTCGTGCTCGGCAACGCCGACGAGGAGCGTGTCGTCAAGCTCGCCGACTCGCTCGTCGGCCTCAAGCTCCGTGCCGGAGACTCCCTGCTGCTCGACGGCCGCGCCAACTACGTCTACGAGCGGGTGCCCAAGAGCGAGGTCGAGGAACTCGTCCTCGAGGAGGTCCCCGACATCGACTACGAGAGCATCGGCGGCCTCAAGGGTCAGATCGAGTCGATCCGCGACGCCGTCGAGCTGCCCTACCTGCACCCCGACGTCTTCATCGAGCACGAGCTCAAGCCGCCCAAGGGCGTGCTGCTCTATGGGCCTCCCGGCTGTGGCAAGACGATGATCGCGAAGGCGGTCGCCTCGTCCCTGGCCAAGAAGGTCTCGGAGAAGACCGGCGAGGAAGGCCGAAGCTACTTCCTCAACATCAAGGGCCCGGAGCTGCTCAACAAGTACGTCGGCGAGACCGAGCGGCACATCCGCCTGGTGTTCCAGCGTGCCCGCGAGAAGGCCAACGAGGGCACGCCGGTCATCGTGTTCTTCGACGAGATGGACTCGCTGTTCCGCACCCGCGGATCCGGCGTCTCCTCCGACGTCGAGAACACCATCGTGCCGCAGCTGCTCAGCGAGATCGACGGTGTCGAGGGGCTGGAGAACGTCCTGGTCATCGGCGCCTCCAACCGCGAGGACATGATCGATCCGGCCATCCTGCGACCCGGACGTCTCGACGTGAAGATCAAGATCGAACGCCCGGACGCCGAGGGCGCCCGCGACATCTTCACCAAGTACCTCACCCGCACGCTCCCGCTTCACCCCGACGACCTCGCGGAGTTCGGCGGCGACGTCGATGCCTGTGTCACCGGCATGATCCAGCGCACTGTCGAGCTGATGTACACCGAGTCGGAGGACAACCAGTTCCTCGAGGTCACCTACGCCAACGGTGACAAGGAGGTCCTGTACTTCAAGGACTTCAACTCCGGCGCGATGATCCAGAACATCGTCGACCGTGCCAAGAAGATGGCGATCAAGGACTTCCTCGAGCACGGCGCCAAGGGTTTGCGCGTGCAGCACATGCTGCAGGCCTGCCTGGACGAGTTCAAGGAGAACGAAGACCTTCCGAACACCACCAACCCCGATGACTGGGCCCGCATCTCCGGCAAGAAGGGCGAGCGGATCGTGTTCATCCGCACCCTCATCTCGGGCAAGGGTGGCAACGAGCCGGGCCGCTCGATCGACACGGTCGCCAACACCGGGCAGTACCTCTGACCCTCGAGTTCCGCCCCCTTCGCTACGACGGCGAGGAGGCGGTCCTGCTCACCGCGGAGGTCCAGCGCGAGTACGAGCGACGCTACGGGAACCAGGGCGGCGACTCATCGCCGATCGACGCCGACGAGTTCGTCGCACCGAACGGCACGTTCGTCGTCATCTACGACGACGGTGTCCCGGTCGGCATGGGCGGCTGGCGCCGGTACGGCGACGACGGTGGGGGCGAGCTCAAGCGGATGTACGTCCGCGAATCGGCTCGCGGACGTGGGATCGCCCGGCTGTTGCTCGAGCACCTCGAGCGCACGGCGGCGGAGTCAGGCATCCGGCGCCTGGTGCTCGAGACCGGTAACAAGCAGCCCGAGGCGATCACGCTGTACCGGTCGTCCGGCTACGTCGACATCCCACCGTTCGGCCACTACGTCGACTATGAGGACAGCGTGCACCTCGGCAAGACGCTCGAGGCCGACACGTCCTAGACCTTATGGCCGCGGCCCTTCACGCGGACGTCGTCAGGGTCGGCCTTGTCGGTTCCGGGAATCGAGATGACCGCCCCACCATCGGTGTCGAGGATCGTGCCGGTCACGTACGAGGCGGCGTCCGACGACAGGAACAGGGCACTGTCGGCGATGTCGTCATTGGTGCCCCAACGCCGCAGCGGCATCGCGTCGGTGATCCGGTCCTTCATCGCCTGCGTCGGCGAGGCGACGTTCTCCATGCCCCACGAGCCCTCGATCGGGCCGGGGGAGATGCCGTTGACGCGGATGCCCTCCGGGCCCCACTCGAGCGCCAGGACCTTGATGAGCATGTTGACTCCGGCCTTGGCGGCGCACACGTGAGCCTGGAAGTTGAGCGGCCTGACCGCTTCGGGCGCGGTGATCGCGATCAGGGACGCACCGCGCTTGTTGAGCACGTCATAGCTGGCCCGGAAGACGTTGAACGTGCCGACCAGGTCGATGTCGACGACCGCCTTGAACCCGTTGGCGGACATGTCGGCGGCGGGGGCGTAGAAGTTGCCGGCCTGGCCGGCGACCACGAGGTCGATCGCGCCGAGCTCCGACGCCGTGCTCTTCATCGCGGCATCGATCGTTTCGTAGTCGCGCACGTCCCCGGCGTAGCCGCGCACCTCGCCGCCGATCTTCTGCAGCTCCTCGACCGCGGCGTCGACGCGCTCCTTGTCGCGACTGAGCACCGCGACCTTCGCGCCCTGCTGTGCGTAACGACGCGCGATCTCCAGGTTCATGCCGCGGGTGCCACCTGCGACGAACGCCACCTTGTCCTCGAGGACCCGGGTCCCAAACGTGTCTGCCATGCGAAAACTAGAACATGTTTCAGTTCTGCTGTCCACCCATTCTCTAGGAGCACGGCGACGCCTGCCCTAGCATCGCGGGCATGGCCTATTTCGTCACGGGCGCGACCGGGTTCATCGGTCGGCGTCTGATCGCCGAGCTCGTCGACCACCGTCGGGGCACGATCTGGGTGCTGGTGCGTCCCGGCTCGGAGGAGAAGCTCGATCGTTTCCGGTACCGCTGGAACAACTCCACGCGCATCGTGGCCGTGCCGGGGGAGCTCACCGAAGAGGGCTTGGGCGTCGACCCTGCCTGGGTCAAGGAGCACGCCGGTGAGGTGAAGCACTTCTTCCATCTCGCCGCGTCCTACGACATGACCGCCACGAAGGCCGCCAACGACCGCTTGAACACCGGCGGCACCCACAACGCCCTACAGCTCGCGGCCGCGCTCGAGGCCGGCTGCTTCCATCAGGTCTCCTCGATTGCGGCCTCCGGCGACTTCCGGGGCCGATACACCGAGGACATGTTCGACGCGGGCCAGGGCTTCCCATCCGACTATCACCGCACCAAGTTCGAGTCCGAGAAGATCGTGCGCGATGAGGCCACGGTGCCGTGGCGGGTCTACCGTCCGGCGATCGTCGTGGGCGACTCCGAGACCGGCGAGATCGACAAGATCGACGGCCCGTACTACTTCTTCACGTTGCTCAAGCGCATGCGCGACTACATGCCGGCCTGGCTGCCGATGTTCGGTGCGGGCATGGGCAGCACGAACATCGTGCCGGTCGACTACGTCGCCAAGGCCATGGACCACCTCGCCCACGAGCCCGGCCTCGATGGTCGCGCGTTCCACCTGGTGAACCCCAGGCCGCAGAAGAACGTCGACATCCTCAACGCGTTCGCCCGGGCCGCGAAGTCGCCCTCGTTCCAGATCGTGCTCGACAACCGGGTCACCGATCTGCTGCCGACGCGCTGGCTGCAGCAGGCGCTGGGACGTGGCACGGCCGGCGGGCCGGGAGAGGTCATCGCGAAGCAGACCCTGGGCAGGCTGGGCATCCCGGCCGAGGTGCTCGCGCACATCTCGCTGCCCACTACGTACGACTCGGCGGCGACGCGGGAGGCGCTGGACGGATCCGACGTCGAGATCCCGAAGCTGCGTACCTACGCGGCGACGCTCTGGGACTACTGGGAGCAGAACCTCGATCCCGACATCCGTGCGGACCGGGCCTCGGAGAGGGCGGTCCGCGGCAAGACCGTCGTGATCACCGGTGCGTCCTCCGGCATCGGCAAGGCCACGGCCCTGCGGGTGGCCGCCCTCGGCGGCACGGCCGTCCTGGTGGCCCGCGGAGCGGAGAAGCTCGAACAGACGAAGGGCGACATCATCGCGCAGGGCGGTTCCGCGGCCGCTTATGCCTGCGACCTGTCCGACATGGACGAGATCGACAAGCTGGCCAAGAAGCTGAACCGCGACTTCGAGGGCATCGACGTCGTGGTGAACAACGCCGGTCGCTCGATCCGTCGCTCGCTGCGGTTGTCGTACGACCGGTTCCACGACTTCGAGCGGACGATGCAGCTCAACTATTTCGGAGCGATCCGGCTGGTGATGGGGCTGACGCCGCAGATGGCCAAGCGGAAGACCGGTCACGTCGTCAACATCTCCTCGATCGGGGTGCAGACCAACCCGCCGCGGTTCGCCGCGTACGTGGCGTCCAAGGCGGCGCTGGACGCCTGGAGCCGGGTCGTGGCGTCAGAGCTGATCGGCCACGGCATCACCTTCACGTCGATCCACATGCCGCTCGTGCGCACGCCGATGATCGCGCCCACCAAGATCTACGACGCGTTCCCCACCATCAGCCCCTCGCAGGCCGCCGACCTGGTGCTCAAGGCGATCCGTGACCATCCGCACGAGATCAACACGGTGATCGGCACGGCCGGGGAGGTGTCGCACGCGGTGGCGCCGCACGCGATGTTCCGCGTCCTCAACCAGGCGTACAAGATCTTCCCCGACTCCGCGGCCGCGCGGGGCGACGGCGCCGGTGAGCGGACCACCCGCCAGCAGCGTGCACTGGCCCGGGTCCTCAAGGGCGTCCACTGGTAATGGCCGGGCCGCGCTCTCGCGCGGATGCGCTGGGGCGGTAGCGCCCAGCGAGCGCTCACTCCCGGATGCGCTGGGGCGCATCCGGGCCCGGCCCGCGGCGCCCCGCGCCGCGCCATGGCTGAGATCGACTGCGCGATGGACCCGTAGTCTTTTGGTATGACTGTGCGTCGGGTTCAGGGCAGCGAGGTCGAGTACGGCATCGCCGTCAAGGGCCAGCCGCACGCCAACCCGATGGTGGCGTCGACCCACGTGGTCAACTCCTACGCCGCTGCCCACGGACTCACCAGGCGGGCCCGCTGGGACTTCGAGGAGGAGAACCCGCTGCGCGACGCCCGCGGGTTCGACCTGAGCCGCGATGCCGCCGACCCGTCGCAGCTCACCGACGAGGATCTCGGTCTGGCGAACATCATCCTCACCAACGGCGCACGGCTGTACGTCGACCACGCCCACCCGGAGTACTCCAGCCCGGAGGTCACCAACCCGCGTGACGTCGTGGTCTGGGAGAAGGCGGGCGAGGAGGTGATGCGGCTCGGCGCCGAGCTGGCCGGCCGGATGCCCGGTGCGGCGCCGGTGATCCTCTACAAGAACAACGTCGACAACAAGGGCGCGTCCTACGGCTCGCACGAGAACTACCTGATGCGCCGCGACGTCCCGTTCGAGGCCGTGGTCGAGCACCTCACCCCGTTCTTCGTGTCCCGCCAGGTGATCACCGGGGCCGGCCGCGTCGGCCGCAAGCAGGACGGCAGTGTGCACGCGTTCCAGATCGCCCAGCGCGCCGATTACATCGAGGTCGGTGTCGGCCTCGAGACCACCCTCAAGCGACCCATCATCAACACCCGCGACGAGCCGCACGCCGATCCCAAGAAGTACCGGCGCCTGCACGTCATCGTGGGCGACGCCAACTGCTCGGAGGTGGCGATCTACCTCAAGCACGGCACCACGTCGCTGGTGCTGGCGATGATCGAGTCCGGTCACCTGCCGTCCGGCCTCGCGCTGGCCACGCCGGTCAACGCCATGCACCAGGTCTCGCACGACCCGTCCCTGCGCCAGACGGTCGAGCTCGCCGACGGGCGCACGATGACCGCGATCGACCTGCAGCGTGAGTACCTCGGTCATGCGCGCACCTTCGTCGGGCGCGAAGGCTCAGACGATCAAACCGACGACATCCTGGCGCGCTGGCAAAGCGTGCTCGACCGGCTGGAGCGGGACCCACAGGAGTGCGCCGGCGAGCTCGACTGGGTGGCCAAGCTGGGGCTGCTGGAGTCGTACCGCGAGCGCGACGGCCTCGACTGGGATCACGCCAAGCTGCACCTCGTCGACGTCCAGTACCACGACGTCCGGCTCGAGAAGGGGCTGTTCCACCAGCTCGTCCGTTCCGGACGTATGGAGCGGCTGGTCAGCGACGAGGAGGTCAAGGACGCCGTGTCGACGCCACCCGGCGATACGCGCGCCTACTTCCGCGGCATGTGTCTGGCGCGGTTCGCGTCCGACATCGCGGCCGCTTCGTGGGACTCGGTGATCTTCGACCTCCCTGGTCACGACTCCCTGCAGCGCATCCCCACCCTGGAGCCGTTGCGCGGCACGAAGGAGCACGTCGGCGAGCTGTTCGCCCGCAGCGAGACGGCGTCCGACCTCTTCAGCGCGATCACGCGCCGCTGAGCGCGAGTTCCGCCCAGAGTGAACGGGCGCGAACCAACCGCCTTCGGTACACCCGTGGGGCTAGTGTTGCGGTATGTCCGAACAGCAGCACAAGAGCACCAAGAAGTCGACAGACGCCGAGGCGCAGATCGATGAGACCGAGGTCGACGCCGAGCGCAAGGAGAAGCTCGACGACGACGTCGACTCGATTCTCGACGACATCGACGACGTGCTCGAGGAGAATGCCGAGGAGTTCGTGCGCAGCTTCGTGCAGAAGGGCGGGCAGTGATGCTGCCTGAGCCCTTCACGGCTGCAGGTTCCTCGTCCTTCGCCGACTTCCTCGCCCAGCAGGCACCCGGACTCGTGCCCGGTGCCTCGGCGCGTGGGGTCGGTGACCTCGCCGACGCCGCCCCCCACGGCACCACCATCGTGGCGGCGACGTTCCCGGGCGGCGTCGTGATGGCCGGCGACCGGCGCGCCACCATGGGCAACGTCATCGCCCAGCGCGACATCGAGAAGGTCTTCCCGGCCGACGAGTACTCCTGCATCGGCATCGCCGGCAGCGCCGGTCTCGCCGTCGAGCTCGTTCGCCTGTTCCAGGTCGAGCTCGAGCACTACGAGAAGCTCGAGGGCACCGTCCTCTCGGCCGACGGCAAGGCCAACCGCCTGGCCGCGCTGATCCGCGGCAACCTGGGCCTCGCGATGCAGGGTCTGGCCGTGGTGCCGTTGTTCGCCGGCTACGACGTCGCCACGCGGGCCGGCCGCATCTTCTCCTACGACGTCACGGGCGGCCGCTACGAGGAGCACGCGTTCCACGCGGTCGGTTCCGGCTCGATGTTCGCCCGGGGCGCGCTCAAGAAGATGTATCGCGACGATCTCGGCGAGATCGAGGCCATCACCGCCACCCTGCAGGCGCTCTACGACGCAGCCGACGACGACTCCGCCACTGGCGGGCCCGACCTCACCCGGCGCATCTTCCCGGTGGTGGCGGTCGTCACCGCCGACGGCTACCGCCGTGTCTCCGACGCCGAGGTCGGCGCGATCGCCGACGAGGTCATCGGGGCCCGCCTCGTCCGACCCGACGGCCCCGCGGCCCCCCTGAACTGACGGGACACATCCGATGACCGCACCGTTCTACGTCTCGCCCGAGCAGCTCATGAAGGACCGGGCCGACTTCGCCCGCAAGGGCATCTCGCGCGGCCGCAGCGTTGCCGTGGTGCAGTACGCCGACGGCGTGCTGTTCGTCGCGGAGAATCCCTCCCGTGCGCTGCACAAGATCAGTGAGATCTACGACCGCATCGGCTTCGCCGCCGTGGGGCGGTACAACGAGTTCGAGAACCTGCGCATCGCGGGAGTTCGGCTGGCCGACCTGCGCGGATACTCCTACGACCGCCGTGATGTCACCGGCCGTGGGCTGGCCAACGCCTATGCACAGACGCTCGGCACGATCTTCTCCGCCGGCGGCGAGAAGCCGTACGAGGTCGAGCTGTTCGTGGCCGAGGTCGGCGACGACGCGTCCGGCGACCAGATCTATCGCCTCACGTACGACGGCTCGGTCGCCGACATCCAGGGATATGGCGTGATGGGCGGACAGAGCGAACAGGTCGAGAACCACCTCGGCGAGCACTATTCCGAAGGCCTCGACCTCACCGCCGCCATCCGCCTGGCTGTGGAGTCGCTCGGGCAGGACGCCACGCCGTCACGCACCGTCCCGGCCACCGACCTCGAGGTCGCCGTCCTCGACCGCACGCGGCCGCAGCCGCGCAAGTTCAAGCGCCTCACCGACGACACGGTCACCCAGGCGCTCGGCTGATCGCCGGCGAGGCGACTCTCCGTCCAGCGGGGTTCTCAGCCCCGGTCCGACTACGCTGAACGCATGGACCGGCGGATCTTCGGCATCGAGAACGAGTACGGCGTCACGTGCTCGTTCAAGGGCCAGCGCCGGCTGTCGCCCGACGAGGTGGCGCGCTACCTGTTCAGGCGGGTGGTGTCGTGGGGGCGCAGCAGCAACGTCTTCCTGCGCAATGGCGCCCGGCTCTACCTCGACGTCGGCAGTCACCCCGAGTATGCGACGCCGGAGTGCGACGACCTCGTCGACCTCGTCACGCACGACCGGGCGGGGGAGCGGATCCTCGAAGGCCTGATGATCGACGCCCAGAACCGGCTCGCCGACGACGGCGTCGACGGCGACATCTACTTGTTCAAGAACAACACCGACTCGGCCGGGAACTCGTACGGATGCCACGAGAACTACCTGGTCGGACGCGGCGGCGAGTTCAGCCGGCTGGCCGACATCCTGATCCCGTTCCTGGTGTCCCGACAGATCATCTGCGGCGCCGGCAAGGTGCAGCAGACGCCTCGAGGCACGATCTACTCGGTCAGTCAGCGCGCCGAGCACATCTGGGAGGGCGTCTCGAGCGCCACGACGCGCTCTCGCCCGATCATCAACACGCGCGACGAGCCGCATGCCGACGCCGAGCGCTTCCGCCGACTTCACGTCATCGTCGGTGACTCCAACATGAGCGAGACCACCACCTTGCTCAAGGTGGCGACCACGGACCTGGTGCTGCGGATGATCGAGGGTGGCGTGTCGATGCGCGACCTCACCCTCGACAACCCCATCCGGGCCATCCGCGAGATCGCCCACGACATGACCGGACGCCGCAAGGTGCAGCTGGCCAACGGGCGTGAGCTGTCTGCCCTGGAGATCCAGGCCGAGTACTTCGGCAAGGCTGCCGAGTTCATCGACAAGCACAGCCTGCACACGCCCACCATCGACCGCGCGATGGACCTGTGGGAGCGCACCCTCAAGGCGGTCGAGTCCGAGGACCTGTCCCTGGTGGAACGCGAGATCGACTGGGTCATCAAGTTCCGCCTGCTCGACCGCTATCGCACCGCACACGGGCTGAGCTGGGCCGACCCGCGCATCGCCCAGCTCGACCTCGCGTATCACGACATCCGGCGCGATCGCGGCATCTTCTATCTGCTGGAGAACAAGGGCGCAGTCGCCCGCGTCACCCGCGACCTCGACGTCTTCACCGCCAAGTCGGTGCCGCCGCAGACCACCCGCGCCCGGCTGCGCGGCGACTTCATCAAGCGGGCCCAGGAACGCCGGCGCGACTTCACCGTCGACTGGGTCCATCTCAAGCTGAACGACCAGGCCCAGCGCACCGTGCTGTGCAAGGACCCGTTCCGGTCTCATGACGAGCGCGTGCAGCGCCTGATCGACGGTATGTGAGTCCGCGTCCAGTCGTTTTCGGGCCCGGCTAGGCTGGGCGACGGCCTGTCCATCTGCTGAGAGTCCCACTGTGCGTCGAATGATCGCCGTGTCTGCGGCCGCCTGTCTGCTGCTCGCCGGCTGCGGATCCGAGTCGTCCTCGTCCGAGCTGGACGGCATCGCGGTTCGCGGAGGCGACGACCCCAAGCTCACGGTCGGCAAGGACTTCACCACCGGATCCACCGAGACGCGCGTCGTCACGAAGGGCGAGGGCGACAAGCTCGCCGACGGCGACGTCACCAAGGTCAACTACGTCGCGGTCAACGGACGCACCGGCAAGCAGTTCGACAACTCCTTCACCAGCAAGAGCCCGATCACCCTGACCCTCGACGAGACGGCGATGCCCGGATTCCTCAAGGGGCTCACGGGGCAGCGGGTCGGCAGCCGGGTGCTCGTGGCCATCCCGCCGAAGGACGGCTTCGAGCAGCCGCCCGCACAGCTCGGCATCAAGGCTGACGACACGATGGTGTTCTTGTTCGACATCGTCGCCAAGGTGCCGGAGAAGGCCGAGGGCAAGGCCCGGAAGCTGCCGGGCACCGTCCCGTCGATCGTCGAGAAGGACGGGCATCCCGACGGCTTCAAGCCGTCCGGCAAGACTCGCGGCACGATCTCGGAAGCCAAGGCCCATGTCGTCATCGAGGGAGATGGCGCAGAGGTGAAGGCCGGCCAGAGCATCACCGCTCAGTACGTCGGTCAGATCTATCCCGACGGTGAGGTCTTCGACAGCTCGTGGAGAAAGGGTGCGCCGGCGTCGTTCTCGCTCGACCAGGTCATCGCGTGCTGGAAGGACCACATCCCGGGCCAGAAGGTCGGCAGCCGTATCGTCCTGCTCTGTCCGGCCGACACCGCCTACGGCGACTCTCCGCAGGAGGGCGGCCCGATCAAGCCCGGCGACTCGCTGATGTTCGCCATCGACTTGCTCGACGCATCCTGACATCCTCCTGCCATGGCCGAGCGCAAGACCGAGAGGTTGATGAACCTCATCTTCGCACTCCTGGTCAGTCGTCAGTACCTCACCAAGGAACAGATCCGGCAGGCCATCGCCGACTACCGCGAGTCCACCCAGCAGGCGTTCGAGCGCAAGTTCGAGCGGGACAAGGAAGAGCTGCGTGAGCTCGGCATCGCCGTCGAGATGGGCAGCAACGACAAGTACTTCGAGGACGAGGTCGGCTACCGCATCCGCCGCGACGAGGCGGAGCTTCCCGACCTGGCGTTGACGCGCGAGGAAGCCGCCGTGCTCGGATTGGCGGCGCAGGTGTGGGAGCACGCCGGGCTGGCGGGGGAGTCCACCACGGCGCTCGTCAAGCTCAAGGCAGCCGGCGTCGAGGTCGATCCGGACGTGCTCCGCATGGCCGAGCCCAAGCTCTCGGCCGATGAGCCGTGCTTCGACGTGATGTGGGAAGCCGCGACGCGTCGCATCCCGGTGGCCTTCACCTATCAACGCCCCGGTCAGGAGGCGTCCCGGCGCCGCGTGCAGCCGTGGGGGATCATCTCCTGGCACGACCGCTGGTACCTCGGCGGATACGACCTCGACCGCGAAGCTCCGCGCATCTTTCGGCTGTCGCGCGTCCAGGGCGAGGTCGAGACCACCGGGGCGCCCGGCTCGTATGAAGTGCCCGAGGGCACTGACATGACGAAGGTCGCCGCCGCCCTGTTCCCGGCCAAGCCGGACAGCCTTGCCGTCCTCCGCGTCCGCGCCGGCCGCGGGCAGTCACTGCGCCGCATGGCGAACACGTCGACGCCCGTCGACGACGAGCACGACGAGATCGAGGTGCCGTACGGCTCGGCCTGGGACCTCGCGTCCGAAGTCGCCTCCTACGGCAGCGATGTCGTCGTGGTGTCACCACCGGAGGTCCGCGAGCAGGTCGTCACCCGGCTCCGCGCGGCGCTGGAGGCCTCGTGATCACCTCACGCAAGTGCTCGCTCCGAGCACTCAGGACTCGTGCCACTTCGGTGCGCTCACACTTTCGCGGGGACCCCGAATGAGCCGGTCCAGGCAGCAGGTGGCCAGAATGCTCGCGCTGGTGCCGTACCTGCAGGGGCACGACGGCATCCCGGTCAACGAGGTGGCCGAGGAGTTCGGAGTCCCGCCCAAGCAGATCCGTGACGACCTGCGCCTGCTCATGTACACCGGCGTCGGCGAGTACGCCGGAGAGCTCATCGACTTCGATCTCGGCGCCCTCGACGAGGACGGCGTCGTCTACATCCGTGACGCCGACTTCATGCCCCGCCCGCTGCGCATCACGACCAGCGAGGGCGTGGCACTGATCGTCGCGCTGCGCACGCTGCGCGCGTCCGCCAGCGGCGCCCAGCTGCCGATCATCGACAGCGCGCTCGCGAAGCTGGAGAGCGCAGTCGGCGAGGACGTCGACCTGCCGGTCGACGTCGTCCTCGAGGCGGTGGACCCGGTCATCCACACGACGCTCGTGCACGCGTTGGCGGAGGGCAAGCGGGTCGAGATCATCTACGGCACCGCGTCGCGCGACGACCGCACCACCCGTCAGGTCGATCCGCGGCGACTGTTCACCGAGAACGGCCGCCTGTACCTGGAGGCCTGGTGTCTGCGTGCCGAGGACCTTCGGTTCTTCCGCCTCGACCGCATCGAGGCGGCCGAGCTCACCGGCGACGACGCGGACGACCACGAAGCCGAGCCACGCGATCTGGCGTCCTCGTTCTTCACGGTCGGCGGCGACACGCCGTACGCCGTGCTCGACCTCGACCCCCGCGCGCACTGGCTCGCCGAGTACTACCAAGTGCAGGAGATCGAGCCTCGCGGCGACGTCCTGCGCGTCAGGCTGTTCGGCGGCGACTGGTCGTGGCTGCGCCGACTCGTGCTCCGCAACGCGGGCTCGGTGCGCGTCGTCGAGCCCGCGTCGCTCGCCGCGGAGGTCGTCGACCACGCCCGGGTGGCCCTGAGCGCGTACGATGGAGCCGATCCCTCCTGAAGGAGTAGCCATGCCGAACCTCGGTGGATGGGAAGTCTTCGCCATCCTCGCTGTCGTCGTCTTGTTGTTCGGCGCCAAGCGGTTGCCCGACCTCGCACGCGGATCCGGGCGCGCCCTGCGCATCTTCAAGACCGAGGTGAAGGGTCTCGACGACGACGACAAGGACGAGCCCAAGCCGCTGGAGGCCTCAGAGGCCGACAAGAAGCCCGAACAGGGCTGACGCTTGGCGCTTCGGCGCGGCACGCCTGCCTCGTCCGAGGGCGGCACGATGCCGCTCGTGGAACACCTCCGTGAGCTGCGGAACCGTCTGGTCAAGGGCGTCCTGGCCATCGTGCTCGGGACGATCATCGCGTGGATCTTCTACGACCAGATCCTGAACGTCCTCACCGGACCGTACGACAAGATCCGGCCGGAGCTCGCGGACCGGGGTATCAAGTCGACCGCGGTGCTCACCGGGATCGGCGGCGCCTTCCAGTTCCAGCTGAAGATCTCACTCGTCGCCGGCATCCTCGGCACCAGCCCGGTTTGGATCTGGCAGATCTGGGCGTTCGTTCTTCCGGCGCTGCACCGCAACGAGAAGCGCTGGGCCCTCCTGCTCACGGCCACCGGCGCCCCGTTGTTTGTCGCGGGCGCCGCGCTGGCCTACTTCGTGCTGCCGAAGGCGTTCGTCGTTCTCATCGGCTTCGTTCCCAGCGGTTTCGAGAACCTCGTGTCGGGCGCTGAGTACTTCGACTTCGTGGTCCGCATGATGCTGGTGTTCGGGGTGGCCGCGGAGATCCCCCTCGTGGTGATCCTGCTCAACCGTCTGGGTGTGGTGAGCGCCAGCCAGCTCGCCGGCGCTCGATCGTGGACGATTCTCGGGATCTTCGTGTTCTCCGCCATCGCGACGCCCAGCACCGACCCGCTGACGATGCTGTTCCTGGCCGTGCCGATGACCGGCCTCTACGCCATCGCCGAAGTGATCGCCCGGCTCACCGACCGGAGGCGTTCCAAGGAGCAGCCCGCCGAGATCGGCGACGACGAGATCTCACCGCTCGACTGAGACCCGGCCCGTGGGACCCAGCGAGTCACGGCGACCCGTACGCTGCAGACATGCAGGTCGCGCTGGTGGTCAACCCCGTTTCCGGCAAGCGGCAGGGCGAGCGCATCGCCGACGATGCGGAGCTGCTGCTGACGTCGTTGGGGCACGAGACCACCCGCATCCAGGGTGATGACGCCCAACACGCGCGCGAGCAGCTCACCAAGACCTTCGAGACCGGGGTCGACACCGTCGTGGTCGTCGGGGGAGACGGCGCACTGCACGATGTGCTGCCGGTCGTCGTCGGCCGCGACGTGACCGTGGGCCTGCTTCCCGCGGGCACCGGCAACGACACCGCACGGTCTCTCGGCCTTCCGGTGAAGGATTCCCGTGCCGCTACGCGGGTGCTGCTCGGCGGCCATACGCGCGACATCGACCTGGCCCAGACCGGTCGCGACGAGTACGTCGTCACCGTCGTCGCGTCCGGGTTCGACTCCAAGGTCAACGAGCGCGCGAACGCGATGACGTGGCCGCGCGGCAACATGCGCTACAACATTTCCATCGTGGCCGAGTTGCGCGAGTTCCAGCCGCTGCAGTTCGACATCACGCTCGACGGGGAGACGGTGAAGCGCGAGGCGATGCTGGTGGCGGTCGGCAACGGGCCGTCGTTCGGTGGTGGACTGCGGCTGTGTGAGGGTGCGTCGATGGACGACGGACTGCTCGACGTCGTCGTCATCAACCCGCTCAGCAAGTTCAAGCTGCTGCGGGTGTTCCCGAAGCTCTACCGCGGCACCCACGTGACCCTCCCGGAGTTCGAGCGTCATCGGGTGCGGGAAGTGACGCTGTCGTCGCCGGGCATCGTGGCGTACGGCGATGGGGAACGCCTCGGCCCGCTGCCGATGACGACGACGGTGCGGCCCGGCGCCCTGCGCATGCTTGTACCGAGCGGCTGATCATCGCGCCGGTAGGCTCGATGCATGTCTTCCCCGGCCGAGCGGTATGCCCGATCGCGCGCCGACCGGGCTCACCCGCACCTCGCGGAGTTCCGTGGTCTCTACCCGTTTCCGCTCGACCCGTTCCAGGTCGGGGCCTGCGAGGCGGTCGAGGACGGCGAAGGCGTTCTGGTGGCCGCGCCCACCGGCTCCGGCAAGACGCTCGTCGGTGAGTTCGCCGTCCACCTCGCACTCGCCACCGGTCGCAAGTGCTTCTACACGACGCCCATCAAGGCGTTGTCGAACCAGAAGTTCGCCGACCTGGTCGAGCGGTACGGGCCCGGCCAGGTCGGGCTGCTGACCGGCGACAACACCATCAACGGAGAGGCACCGGTGGTCGTCATGACCACCGAGGTCCTGCGCAACATGCTGTACGCAGGATCGCGCACCCTCACCGGGCTGGGCTTCGTGGTGATGGACGAGGTGCACTATCTCGCCGACCGCTTCCGCGGTGCCGTCTGGGAGGAGGTCATCATCGGACTGCCCGAGTCGGTGGCCGTCGTCTCGCTCTCGGCGACGGTGTCCAACGCCGAGGAGTTCGGTGCCTGGCTCACCGAGGTCCGCGGCGGAACCAGGACGATCGTGGAGGAGCGCCGGCCCGTCCCGCTGCACCAGCACGTCCTCGTGGGTCGGCGCCTGTTTCCGTTGTTCGAGGACGGAGAGCGGACGAGTGCGGAGGAGAGCGGCGAGGTCAACCGGCAGCTGGAGCGGATGGCTCGCGAAGACGTCCAGCTGTCCCGCATGGGCCGGGGCAGGCCCCCGAAGGGCGGCCGCCGTCCGCGCAGCCGGCATCGCACACCGGGACGCGTCGAGCTGGTCGAGAAGCTCGACGCCGAGGCGCTTCTGCCGGCCATCGTCTTCGTGTTCAGCCGGGCCGGATGCGATGCCGCCGTGCAGCAGGTGATGGATGCCAGGATCGCCCTCACGTCGCCCGACGAACGCGCCGAGATCGCCACCGCCGTCGACGCCGCGTGTGCGCACCTGCCCGACGACGACCTGCACGTCCTCGGCTACTACGAGTTCCGCGACGCCCTCACCCGCGGCATCGCGTCGCACCACGCCGGGATGCTGCCGACGTTCAAGGAGTCGGTCGAGCAGCTGTTCAGCGCCGGGCTGGTGAAAGTGGTCTTCGCGACCGAGACGCTGGCGCTCGGCATCAACATGCCGGCCCGCACGGTGGTGATCGAGCGGTTGTCCAAGTGGAACGGCGAGGCCCACGTCGACATCACTCCGGGCGAGTACACCCAGCTCACCGGGCGCGCCGGGCGTCGCGGCATCGACATCGAGGGCCACGGGGTGGTGCTGTGGCAGCCGGGTCTCGACCCGCGCTCGGTCGGCGGCCTGGCCTCCACACGCACGTATCCGCTCAACTCCTCCTTCCAGCCGTCCTACAACATGGCCGTCAACCTCGTGGGGCAGGTCGGCCGCGAGCGGGCCCGCCAGCTGCTGGAGCAGTCGTTCGCCCAGTTCCAGGCCGACCGGGCCGTGGTGGGCCTGGCCCGGCAGATCCACAAGGCGGACGAGGCCCTCGAGGGCTACCGCGCGTCGGCCACGTGCGATCGCGGTGACTTCATGGAATACGCCGCCCTGCGCCGTGAGCTGAAGGTCCTCGAGTCGTCCGGTTCCAAGGCCAGGCGCGCCGCCGAGCGCGAGCAGGTGGTGGAGTCGCTGACCTCGCTGAAGACCGGGGATGTCATCAACGTCCCGGCCGGGCGCTGGGCCGGCCTTGCGGTGGTGCTCGACCCTGGTCACCGGTCCGGATCTGACGACCCGCGCCCAATGGTGCTCACCGCCAACCGGCACGCGCGCCGCCTGGCCATCGTCGACTTCCCGACCCCGGTCGAAGCCATCACGCGCATGCGGATCCCCAAGTCGTTCAACTCCCGCAGCCCACAGGCGCGCCGCGACCTCGCGTCGTCCCTACGGAACCGGGCCCAGGACGCACCAGGACCGAACCACAAGCCCCACGGCAAGCGCGGTGACGTGCAGGACCCGCGAGTCGCCGAGATCCGCGAGCGGCTCCGCTCGCATCCATGCCACTCATGCCCCGACCGGGAGTCACACGCCCGCTGGGCAGAGCGCTACCTCAAGCTCGAGCGCGACACGGCGAACCAGCGCCGCCGCATCGAGCAGCGCACCAACACCGTGGCGCGGCAGTTCGACCGCGTCTGCGAGGTGCTCCGCGTCCTCGGCTACCTCGACGGCGACACGGTGACGCCGGACGGGCTGAGGCTGCAGCGTGTCTACAGCGAGCTCGACCTGCTGATCAGCGAGTGCCTGCGCGAGGGCGTCTGGGAGGGACTCGAGCCGGCCGACCTCGCCGCGGTCGTCAGCGGCCTGACGTTCGAGTCCCGTGCCGGCGACGAGACCCCGGCGCCGCTGCTGCCGAACCGCCGCGTGCTGGAGGTCACCGAGACGATGACCTCGTTGTGTGGTGACCTGAAGCGGCTCGAGCGCGAGCACCGGCTGAACTACCTGCGTGAGCCCGACTTCGGATTCGCCCACGCGGTCTGGACCTGGGTGCACGGCGCCTCGCTGGACGACGTCCTGCGCGAGACCGAGATGGCGGCCGGCGACTTCGTCCGCGCCATGAAGCAGCTGATCGACGTCCTGGCTCAGGTCGGCGACGCCGCGGGCGCCGGCCCGCTGAGGGACGCGGTCCGTGCCGCGCTCACCGAGCTGCGACGCGGCGTGGTGTCGTACACGTCGGTGGCCGCCTGACGAATCAGCCCAGGGCTTCGATGACGCGGCCCGGGACGCCGCCGAGACCCCACTGCTCCCCGAACGTCGTGAGCGCGGCCTTCTGCTCGTCGGTGAGCGGAGCGCGCACGAGCACGTCCGTGGGGCAGGCGTCATGGCTGACGGTGACCACCTGGCGGGCGATGTCGATGTATCGGCGGGAGTCGAGCAGCGACTGCCGGATGCGCGGCTTGATGTCGCTGGACGGGTCGTCGGCTGCGGCCAGGATGCCGTCGAGGTCGTCGTACGCGGCCAGCAAGGCGGCCGCGGTCTTCTCGCCGATTCCCGCCACGCCCGGCAGCCCGTCCGAGGCGTCTCCGCGCATGACCGCGAAGTCGACGTACTGGGCGGCGTCGATCGCGTACTTCGCCCGGATCCAGGCATTGTCGACGACGTCGTGGTTGCCGACCCCGCGCGCGGTGTAGAGCACCCGGACCGGGTGCGCGTCGTCGACGAGCTGGAAGAGGTCGCGGTCGCCGGTGACGACGTCGACCGGACCGTCCCATGCAGGGGCGAGCGTGCCGATGATGTCGTCGGCCTCGGCACCTTCGGCGCCGACCACGGGGATGCCGACGAGGCCCATCGCCTCGGCGATGATCGGCACCTGGGGTGAGAGCAGGTCCGGAACGACCTCGATCAGCTCCTGCGGATCGGCGAGCCGGTGCGTCTTGTACGACGGCAGCAGGTCGACCCGCCAGGCCGGCCGCCAGTCGTCGTCCCAGCAGGCCACGATCGCCTCGGGGTGGTACTGCGTGCTGAGTGTGGCGACGAAGTCGAGGATGCCGCGGACGGCGTTGACGACCGTTCCGTCGGGCGCCTTCAGGGAGTCGGGGACGCCGAAGAACGCCCGGAAGTACAGACTCGCGCTGTCGAGCAGCATCAGTCGGCCGGCCATGACCCTCCCGGAGCCTCGAACGCGAATCGGCGTCGGCACCGAACTCGGTGCCGACGCCGATCCTATGGGTGATCAGCGAGCCGGGTGGCCGTGAGCCTCCAGCTTCGCCATCTTCTTCTTCAGGTTGCCCTGCGTGGTGCGACTGCCATCCGGGAACAGACCCGTCTTCGACATCGTCAGCACGCCGGTCGCGTGGGCTGCGGCATCACCGAGCTCGTGCAACGCGTTCGTGTTGAGGTTGGTGATGTCGTCGCAGGCCTGGTGGTAGCAGGGGTCGTAGGGCTCACCTGCGGTGCCGCCGTACGTCGCCGCCTGTTCCTCGGTCTTCACGCCCTCGGCGCCGCTGAACAGCCCGCCGGCCGGGATTCCGGCCGCGATGAACGGTCCGTAGTCGGATCGGCCGCTGAACTCGGTCGGATCGGACGCGAGGCCCTGCGAGTCGAAGTAGTCGGTGAAGACCTTCTCGATCTCGCCGGATCCGGGCGGACCGGCCGGGTCGGACGACGATCCGTCACCGTCGTAGACGAACCGCACGTAGTTGGGCGAGCCCAGCATGTCGTAGTTGAGGTTGGCGTAGATCTTCGACAGCTGGTCGGTCGACAGGTTGGCCACGTAGTGCTCCGAACCCAGCAGACCGGACTCCTCCGCGCCCCAGAAGGCGAAGCGCACCGGGCGTTGCAGCTTCTTGGTGAGCTTCAGCGCCGACATCTGCTCGGCCGTCTCGAGGATCGTGGACGTACCGGAGCCGTTGTCATTGATGCCCGGTCCCTCCACGACGCTGTCGAGGTGCGCGCCGACCACGACGACCTGGTCGTCATGTGCCGTCTTCGTCTTGCCCGGCAGGTCGGCGATGACATTCTGGGTCTCGCGTTCCAGGTCCACCTCGACCTCCGTGGTGACTCGCGCCGTGGCGCCGCCTTCCTGGATGTCCTCGTTGAGGGCGACGGCGTCCGCGTAGGAGAGTCCGACGACCGGGATGTCCTTCGGGGTGCCCAGCGTGCCGACCGCGAGGTCGGTGCGTCCGGGGTTGCCCTCGTTGAAGATGATCACCGCGTCGTAGCCAGCAGCCTTGGCGTTGTCGACCTTGATCTCGAACGTGCAGGTACCCCGCTGGACGAGTGCGATCGACGGCTCGGCGGGTGCAGCCTCGAAGTCGCTCGCCTCGCAGCCGGACGTGCTGCTCGGTGCCGGAGTCGCCGGGATGACCAGATCGTTCGTCGGCACGACGGAGCCGGAGACGTCGCCGCTACCGGAGTACTCGAAGATGGCGGTCTCCAGCGCCTGCTCCTGCGGCGTGAGCTGCGTGAGGGTGGCCGGTGACAGCTCCCGGAAGAACGGGAACGTGAACGTCTGGCGCTTCACGTCGTAGCCGGCTTTCTTCAAGCGCTTCGCGACGTAGTCGGCCGATGCGTCGAAGCCGGGAAGGCCCGAGGCTCGGGTGCCGTCGTTCTCGTTGGCGATCCGCTGGAAGGCACGCTGATGCTTCATGATCTCGTTCACGGTGACGGCGTCGGTCAGCTTGCTGGTGTCGACGTCGTCAGGCCCGGCGGCAGCACGAAGGTCACGTGCCTGGGCGGGTGCGGTGGCGATGAGTGCGCCGATGAGGATGACAGCCGCGGTTGCGGCCAATGCTCTACGCATGAATGGACCCCCCGATCCTTGTTCGTGGAAGCCACCGTAAGCGATGCCCGGGACCAGTGTCGATGGTGGGTACGCCGGTAGGCTCGATCCGTGACGTCGCGACTGGCCCGGGCCCAGCACCTGACCGCCGAACGAGGCATCGATGCCTTGCTGGTCACCCCCGGAGCCAACCTGCGCTACCTCACCGGGTACCACGCGATCGCGCTGGAACGACTCACCTGCCTGGTGCTGCCGGCCGAGGGCGATCCGACCCTGGTCGTGCCGGCACTGGAGCGTCCGGCCGCTGTCGCTGCCGGCGTCGAGGTCGACATCGCCGCGTGGGACGAGACCGACGATCCGTTCGCGCTCGTGGCCGGCCTCGTTCAGCATGCGGCCACGGTCGGCGTCGACGACCACATGTGGGCCGAGCGGGTCTTCGCGCTCCAGGCCGCGCTCCCGGCGACCCGGACCGTGCTCGCCGGGCCCGTTCTGCAGGAGCTGCGCATCCGCAAGGATCCGGCCGAGATCGATGCGCTGCGTGAGGCGGGAGCCGCCATCGATCGCGTGCACTCGCGCATGGGGGAATGGCTGCGGCCCGGGCGCACCGAGCGCCAGGTCGGCGCCGACATCGCCCGCGCGATCATCGACGAAGGCCATGAGACGGCCGACTTCGTCATCGTCGGGTCGGGCCCCAACGGAGCTTCTCCCCACCATGAGCTGTCCGATCGGGTGATCGAGCCGGGGGACCCGGTCGTGGTCGACATCGGTGGCACCACGCCCGCCGGCTACTGCTCCGACTCCACCCGCAACTACCTCGCCGACGGTCATCCACCCGAGGGATATGAGGAGGCCTACACGGCCCTGACGGCGGCCCAGCAGGCCCAGCGCGAGCACGCGCGCCCGGGGGTGACGGCCGAGTCCGTCGACGCCGTGGGGCGCCGGGTCCTCACCGATGCGGGTTACGGAGACCTGTTCATGCATCGCACCGGGCACGGCATCGGCCAGGAGACCCACGAGGAGCCCTACATCGTCGCCGGCAACACGCTGGTGCTCGAGCCCGGCATGGCGTTCTCGATCGAGCCGGGCTTCTACGTCGACGGACGCTACGGCGCCCGGATCGAGGACATCGCCGTGTGCACGGCCGACGGCCTCGAGGTCCTGAACAACACGCCGCGCGAGCTCGTCGTCCTCCAGGGCTGACGCGTGTCTTCTCGCGCCGCATGGCTGCTCGCGCTGCTGTCCGGAATCACCTGCTCGCTGGCGTTCAACCCGGTCACGCTGCCGTACGCGATGGTCGTCGGCGTCGCCGGACTCGTGTTCGTCGCCAGGCGGCTTGGCGAGGCCCGCAAGCGGGCCGTGCTCGCCACCGGCGCGATCTTCGGCCTGGCCTTCATGGGTCCCCTGATCTGGTGGATGAACGCGGTGAGTCCCGGCGCCTACGTCGCACTGGTGCTGGCCGAGACGGCGTTCTTCGCCGTCGTGATGCTGGCCCTGCGGGCCGCTTGCCGTCTGCGCTGGTGGCCGTTGTGGGGTGCCGCGGTGTGGGTGCTGGGGGAGACGGCCCGCGGCAGCATCCCGTTCAGCGGCTTCCCGTGGGGACGGCTGGCCCACACGGCGATCGACACCCCGTTCGCGCCGTACGCGCGGCTGCTCGGCATGCCTGGGACGACGGCCGTGCTGTTCGTCACGGCGGCGATGCTGGTGCTGGTCGTGTCCGCATCCACGTGGCGCGGCCGAGTCGTCCCGGTGGCCGTCATCGCCGCCCTGGCCGGGATGGGAGCGTTGCTCCCGACCGGTGTGGCCGGTCCGTCCGGATCGCGTCAGGTGGCCCTCGTCCAGGGCGACGTACCGGGTGTGTTCCTCACCTGGCGGCGCGGGGAGATCTTCGACCTGCACGTGAAAGAGACTCACCGGCTCATCGCCCGCATCCAGCAGGGCGAGGAACCGCAGCCCGACGCCGTGCTCTGGCCCGAGAACGCCACCGACGTCGACCCGTTCCACGACCAGCGTGTGCGGGCGGGCATCGAGTCTCTCTCCGCCGATCTCAAGGCCCCGATCCTCGTGGGTGGCATCTTCGACGGTCCCACCGTCGACACCGCGTACAACGCCGGCGTCGTCTGGGACGACACCGGCCCGGGGGAGAAGTACGTCAAGCGGATGCTCGTGCCCTACGGCGAGTACGTTCCGTTCCGTCGTGCGCTCGGCGGTGTCGTGCCGCGGTTCGACCGCGACATCCCGCGCGACATGCTGCCCGGCGAGGAGGACGGTGCGCTGCGCATCGGCGACTTCACGGTGGGAGACACCATCTGCTGGGACATCGCCTACGACGGCATCGTCCGCGAGACGGTCCAGGACGGTGCGCAGATGCTGGTCGTGCAGACGAGCAACGCCAGCTTCACCGGCACGTCACAGCCGACGCAACAGTGGAACATCTCGCGTCTGCGGGCCATCGAGACGGGGCGGTGGGTGCTCGTGCCGTCCACGAACGGCATCAGCGGCATCGCCGACGCGTCGGGGCGTCCGGTGGCCCGCGCGCCGTTCCAGGAGCCGGCGACCCTCTCCGCCGACGTTCCGCTCGCCGGCGGCACGACCCCGGCGCTTCGCATCGGCGGCTGGCTCGAGCTGATGCTCGGACTCCTCGGTCTGCTGGGATGGTGGCGGGGAACGCGGCGCGCGCGGGAAGGCCAGTGATGCGAACGCTCGTGGTCGTGCCGACGTACGACGAGGCCGAGAACATCGGTCGCCTCGTCACACGCCTGCACGCCAGCCGGCCCGACGTCGACGTCCTGGTGGTCGATGACGCATCACCGGACGGTACGGGAAGGATCGCCGACGCCCTCGCAGCCGCTGACGATCGCGTCCAGGTGATGCACCGGACGGGCAAGCAGGGCCTGGGGTCGGCCTACCGCGCCGGCTTCGCCTGGGGCCTTGATCGTGACTACAGCCACTTCGTCGAGATGGACGCGGACGGCTCGCACCAGCCGGAGCAACTCGGGCGCTTGCTCGACGCCGCGGACAGCGCGGACCTGGTGATCGGTTCTCGACGCGTGGAGGGTGGCGCCGTCGTCAACTGGCCGTGGCATCGCCGGCTCATCTCGTGGGCCGGCACCACCTATGCCCGGATCATGCTGGGCGTCCCGGTGCACGACGCCACGGCCGGATACCGGGTCCTTCGGCGCAGCACGCTCGAGCGGCTCGATCTCGAGCGTTTCGCCGGCGAGGGCTACTGCTTCCAGATCGACATGACGCGGTGCGTGCACGCGGTCGGCATGAGCATGGTCGAGGTCCCGGTGACGTTCGTCGAGCGTGAACGCGGCGAGTCCAAGATGAGCCCGGCGATCGTCCGCGAGGCGCTCTGGCGGGTGACCGGGTGGGGTCTGGCCCGGCTGCTTCCCGGACACCGCCGACGCCTGCGACTGAAGCTCCTCGGCGAGGCCTAGTGCCGGTCCTCGAGGCCGACGGCCTCGCGCAGCTTCCGCACCGCGTCATCGAGCTCCGGGTCGGTTTGCGCCTGGGAGGCCATCAACGCAGCCAGCGCCTCCGCGATGACGTTCATCTTCTCCTGGGCCGCTTCTCCTGACCGACGGCTGGCATTCTCCAGCAGGACGAGCAGGAGCAGCGAGAGCACGCTGGCGACGGTGTGGATGGCGACCTGCCAGGCCTTGAGGTCCACCCACAGCGGCACGCTGGCGAACCAGGCGACGACGATGAACAGGCACACGAAGAAGAACGGCGCTCTGCTGGCCTGCTGGTAGGTGGCCTCGACGAAGACCTCGAACGGGCTGCGACCGTCTGACTTCTTGCGGCTCTCGGCCGCCTCGTTGCGTTCCACCGCTCGACTCTAGGCGACGACGGGTGCGATCGCCCGGCTACGCAGCTCGACCCCGGTGCGGAGACCGGGGTCGAGGTACGTTCGCGCCTGGGTGCGTAACTCAGGCGCTCTTCTTCCTGCGGCGGTGCAGATGCGGCGGGCCGATCTCACCGGCACGCAGGAGCTCGAGTCGTTCGGTGAGGATCTCTTCCAGCTCGGACTCCGAACGACGCTCCAGGAGCATGTCCCAGTGCGTGCGTACGGGCTTCTCATCCTTCTTGACAGGCTCACCACCATCGACCCGTCGACCCATCTGACCGGTCTTCGGATCCTCCCACTCGTCAGGAATCTCGGCCTCGTCGGCCATCGTGACCGTGAACGTGTGCCCGTCCGGGCAGACGTACTCGATCTCCTGGCGGGGAGCCATCTCGACGCCGCGCTCGTCCTCGAAGCTCTGCGCACCGAGTCGTGCGCCACGTAGTGCGCGTTCAGCCATCGGGTTCCCCCCTTCCTCTCACTGCTTCCAACGTACGGCACCACTGTGAGATTCCCCTGAGTACGAATCAGGCCGTGTCGATCAGCCCTGTCGGGCGCGGTCCTCGATCTCGGCGGGGACGCGCAGGAGGACCAGCAGACCGGCGGCGAGCACCAGCATGATGCCCACGATCCCGGCCCGGTCGCTGCCGGTGAGAAAGGCGAACAGCCCGAACAGCGAGGGCGCGAGGAACGAGACTGCGCGGCCGGTCATGGCATACAGCCCGAAGTGCTGGCCCTCCTTGCCGACCGGCGTGACCCGGGCCAGGAAGGTCCGCGACGCGGACTGCGCCGGGCCGACGAACAGGGTCAGGACGAGCCCGAACGTCCAGAACATCGCCGGACCGTCGACGACGAGGAGGACCAGTGACGTCACCAACATGGCCACCAGCGAGAACACGATGACGAACCGTGGGCCGAGCGCGTCGTCCAGGCGTCCGGCCAGGAGCGCTCCCGCAGCGGCGACGACATTGGCCGCGACCCCGAAGATCAGCACGTCGTCGTCGCCGATGCCGTACACGGACACCGCCAGCACCGCCCCGAACGTGAAGATCCCGGCGAGGCCGTCGCGGTACAGCGCGCTCGCCACCAGGTAGACCACGGTGGACCGATCGGAGCGCCAGAGCGCACGGACGTCCGCGTACAGGATGCGGTACGACTCGAAGAACCCGGCCGATGCCGATGTCGGGCTGGCCGTGGCCGGGAGCTCGGGCACCATGAACAGGACCGGCAGCGCGAACACCAGGAACCACACGGCGGCGAGGAGGGTGATGAGACGGATGTTGAGTCCGTCCTCCGTGGACATGTCGAAGAAGCCACGGGTGTCGCCGTCACCGGAGACGAAGCCGAAGTAGCAGAGCAGAAGCAGGACGATGCCCCCCAGGTATCCGAACGCCCAGCCGACGCCGGAGACCCGGCCGATCGTGTCAGGAGTCGACACCTGACGGATCATCGCGAAGTAGGGGACCTGGGCGAGCTCGAACAGCACCGACCCGAGAGAGATGAGCACCAGGCCGAGCCAGAGGTAGTGGTAATCGTCCTTCACCAGGAACATCAGTGCCGTGCACGTCACGACGGCGAGCGTGAGCAGGCCCAGCGAGCGCCGCCGGCGCCCGGCCGCGTCACTGCGCTGACCGGTGATCGGGGCGAGTAGGGCGATGAAGAGACCACCGATTCCCAGTGACCATCCGAGCCAGGTGCTGGCCGAGATTCGTCCGGGCAGGTCGTCGCCGACCGAGTCGGTGAGATAGACGGAGAACACGAACGAGACGATCACGGCGTTGAAGGCGGCCGAGCCCCAGTCCCACAGGCTCCACGCGAGGACCTGCCGGCGTTCGGTGCGTCGGGCGACTGCGGCGCTCTCGCTCACGACTCCCACCTCCACTGACCTCGTTCGACCAGGACATCACGAAGCAGGTCGACCCGGTCGGACATCAGGCCGTCGACACCGACGTCGAGCAAGGATCGCATCTCGGCGGGATCATCGACCGTCCACACGTGCACCTGGAGACCGAGGGCATGGGCGCGCCGCACGAACTCCGGCGTGACCACGGTGATGCTCCGGCTCCGAACCGGCACCTGCACACACGCCCCGCCGCGGCGTCGACCGAGCGCTTGCAGCCAACGCAGCGGTGCCAACCGCAGAAGGGCGATCTCGCCGGGCGTGTAGCAGGTGGGGACGCCGGGCGCACCGGCACGGAGCCGGTGCAGCCGCTCGGCCGAGAACGACGTCAGGCACACCCGGTCGAGCGCAGTCGCATCGCGAAGGAGCGCGAGCGTGGGATCGACCGCGTCGTCGGCCTTCACGTCGATGTTGAAGCGGGCTTCAGGGAAGGAGCTGAGCAGGTCGGCCAGGCGGGGTATCGGTTCGCGCCCACCGACCAGGATGGCGTCGATGGCGGCCGAGTCGAGATCGCGGAACGCCGAGACCGTGCCGGTCATGCGGGTCAGCATCACGTCGTGGAAGGCGTACACGACACCATCGAGGGACGTGTGGACGTCCGTCTCCAGGTATCGGTAGCCGAGGTCGACGGCGTTCTGGAAGGCGGCGAGAGTGTTCTCGATGCCGTCGTTGGCCGGTAGCAGCGCGCCGCCGCGGTGGGCGAAGGCCAGGGGAGTGGGGCCGTCGAGGAAGGTCACAGGTCAACGTCCGCGAGGTCGAGTCCCATCGCCCCGAGTTCTGGCGAGCCCAGAGCGTTCAATGCAGGCTCAGATGTCTCGGAACGTCTCGATCTGGGCACCGAGGGCGTTGAGCCGCTCGGCGAGGTCCTCGTAGCCCCGGTGGATGACGTAGACGCTGCGCAGCACCGACGTGCCCTTGGCGGCGAGCATGGCCAGCAGCACGACCACGGCGGGCCGCAAGGCCGGCGGGCACACCAGCTCGGTGCCGCTCCAGTGGGTGGGGCCCTCGATGAGCACGCGGTGCGGGTCCAGCAGCGTGACCTGGGCTCCGAGCTTGTTGAGCTCGGTGAGATAGATGGCCCGGTTCTCGTAGACCCAGTCGTGCAGCATCGTCTGTCCCTCCGCCGTCGCCGCGATGACGGCGAAGAACGGCAGGTTGTCGATGTTGAGACCGGGGAACGGCATCGGGTGGATCTTGTCGATCGGCGCCCGGAGCGACGATGGGTGCGTGGTGATGTCGACCAGCCGGGTGCGTCCGTTCTCGGCGGCGTACTCCTCGCCGCGGTCGTAGTTGAAGCCCATCTCCTCCAGCAACGCGAGCTCGATCTCCATGAACTCGATCGGCACGCGCCGGACGGTGATGCTCGACTGGGTGACGATCGCCGCGGCGATCAGGCTCATGGCCTCGATCGGGTCCTCACTCGGCGCGTACTCGACGTCGGTGTTGATGACGGCGCAGCCCGTGACCCGCAGCGTGGTCGTCCCGATGCCCTCGATCTGCACACCCAGCTCCTGCAGGAAGAAGCAGAGGTCCTGGACCATGTAGTTGGGGCTCGCGTTGCGGATCACCGTGACGCCGTCGTAGCGGGCCGCGGCCAACAGTGCGTTCTCGGTGACGGTGTCGCCGCGCTCGGTGAGCACGATCGGACGCTCCGGGCCGACGCCCTTGGCCGCCGAGGCGTGATAGCTGCCCTCAGTGGCGACGACCTTGAGGCCGAACGGGCGCAGCGCGGTCATGTGCGGCTCGACCGTGCGGGTGCCGAGATCGCATCCGCCCGCGTAGGGGAGCTCGAAGTGGTCGATGCGGTGCATCAGCGGGCCCAGGAACATGATGATGCTGCGGGTGCGCCGCGCGGCGTCGGCGTCCATCGCGGCGAGGTCGAGCTCGGACGGAACGACGAGCTCGAGGTCGTTGTCGGAGTTGAGCCAGCGGAACCGGACACCGATCGACTCCAGCACTTCGAGCAGGCGGTTGACCTCCTCGATGCGCGCCACCTTGCGCAGCACCGTGGTGCCTTCGTTGAGCAACGAAGCGCACAGCAGGGCCACGCCGGCGTTCTTGCTGGACTTCACGTCGATGGCGCCGGACAAGGTGGTGCCACCCCTGACGCGCAGGTGGCTCGGCCCGGACGTGCCGACGCTGACCAGCTCGGAGTCGAGCGCGCTGCCGATGCGGGCCAGCATCTCGAGGGTCAGGTTCTGTTGGCCCTGCTCGATGCGGTTGACCGCACTCTGGCTGGTCTTGAGCTCGGAGGCGAGCTGGGCCTGCGTGAGGCCGCTGTGCTGGCGAGCGTCGCGGATGAGCGTGCCAATTCTGGCCAGGTAGTCGTCGCGTTCTGACATGGTTCCCCCACTGTATATCTCAGATATGAGATAAATCCATACGTGTGCTTTACACACCTGCTGGGCGTCGTGCCGCCGGCCGCAGGAGCAGGGCCACCAGGACGCCGATCACGGTCAACATCCCGGCCACCACTCCGACGATACCCACGTGGGCCGAAGGTCCCAGCAGCTCGATCAGCTCGGCACAGATGACCTGGCCGGCGATCATGCACAGGCCGAGGACGAGAACGCCGTGGACCTTGACCAGGAGCGCGGCGAGCCAGATGAAGCTGACTCCCATGACGCCGCCCGTGTAGAGCCACCACGTGTCCGGTGGGTCGACCAGGCGGCCGTCGGCCAGCAGGCTCAGGGCGAGTCCGGCGACGAGAGCGACCGTACCGACGAGGAAGTTGTTGAACGTCGTCGCCCACGGTCCGGCGATCGCGTTGAGACGACCGTTGAGCGCCAGCTGGATGCCCGTGCCGAAGCCGGCTAGCAGGGGGAGCAGGGCGAAGGCGGCGGTCTGGAAGGAGAATGCGTCGACGAGTCGTTCGCCCGCAGCCAGGACGACGGCGGCGATCGCGAAGGCGGCCGCGACGGCTCGCGGGTAGCTGAACGGCTGGTGTCCGGACGGGCCGATCCCGAAATGGTCGACGATCAGGCCGCTGGAGGCCTGCCCGGCCGTGATCGCGACGCTGAACAGGGCGACGCCGATCGTCGCGACGGTGAAGCCCTGGGTGGCCACGAGGTAGGCGCCGAACAGCCCACCGAGGACCTCGTGCGGTCGCAGTCGGCCGGCGCGGAGGTCCCCGGCGAGGCGACGCACCCCGGACCGTGCGCTGGGCAGGGTGAGCACGACGACAGTGAGCAGCACCAGCCCGCTGCCGAAGCTCACCACCGCCGCGGCCAGGCCGGCGCGGGCCCCCGAACCCAGCTCATCGGCGAGGCGGCCGTTGACCTGCGACTGCACGGCGACGATGCCGCCGGCGAGCAGCATCACCGGAACGGCAGCGATGCGGACGGCGCGCGAGGGCTCACTCACGCGTCGGTCGCATCGGTCGGGCCGAGTCGCCGGGTGTCCTCGACGCCACCGAAGTTCTGCACGTGGCCCCAGTAGAGGCCGAGACCGAACTCGGACAATCCGGCGTCGTGGATCGGAAACAGCGTCCTGGGGGCTACCCGATGGACGAACTGCACCGTCTCGGCCGACTTGGTCCACGGCGCGGTGAGCGGCAGCGCGAGCACGTCGACACCGGCCGGTGCATGCTCGTACGAGTCGCCCGGATGAAAGAGCGTGGGTTCGCCGTCGGCCCCCACGAGGACCCCGGTGTTCGCGATGCGGGGGAGGGCAGGGACGATCTCGGCGTGCTGGGCGCCCACGCCGAGCACGGTCAGCCCACCGACCATCGTCTCGTCGTCGTGCGAGTGCGCCATCCAGTCGCCGCCCTCGACGAGCTCCGCGGTCTCGGGATCGCACAGCAGCGCGGCTGACGGGTTGCGATCGAGCAACCCGCCCAAGCGCTCGCGGTCGAGATGATCGGGATGTTGGTGGGTCACCACGATCGCGTCGAGATCCTCCAGGTCGAAGGCCGCCTCGACGCTCAACACCCCGGGGTCGATCAGAATCCGGGTCCCGGCAGCCTCAACGAGTAGTGCGGCATGGCCCATCCGGGTGATTTTCACGTGTCCATCATGCATGTGCGCCGATCCGGGGCGGTGTGGGTGTCGAATAGGACGTATGGGGCTGATCTCGGACGCCACCGCGCTGATGATGAATGCGGGCGCGAAGCGCGCGGCCCGCTTCGCCGATGCGCTCTACTTCACCGGCATGGATCTGGACGAACCGGACAACTGGCGCATCCCGACCCGGCACGGCTACGTGCGCTGCGAGGTCTATCGCCCGCCGGGCGTGCGGCGACCGGCGATCTACGTGCACTTCCACGGCGGCGCGTTCATGATGCGGTTCCCGCGCATGGACGACTTCTTCGCCCGTTTCCTGGTCGCCGAGGCCGGGGTCGCCGTCGTCAACGTCGACTACGACGTCGCGCCGAGACACCGGTATCCGATCGCGCACGAGGAGTGCCATGACGTCGTCCAGTGGCTCTCCCAGCACGCCGCCGACGGCGACCTGGACGGGTCCCGGATGGCCGTGGGTGGGTTCAGCGCCGGGGGCAACCTGGCCGCATCAGTCTGTCTGCAGGCACGCGACGCAGGGACACCGATGCCGCGCCTCCAGCTCCTGGGCGTCCCGACGCTCGACGTGTCCCGGATCATCAAGCCGGCGATGGTCGAGAACCCGGTGATCGGTCCCGGCATCCTGCGGCTCGCGCACTCGACCTACTTCAAGGACGAGTCCTGTCGAACCGATCCCTACGCGTCCCCGCTGCTGAGCGACGACATGCACGGACTGCCGGCGGCTGTCGTGCTCACCGCCGAGTGGGACGTGCTGCGGCCGGAGGGCGACGCGTACGCCGGGCGGCTCGCGGAGGCCGGAGTGCCGGTGATGCATCGCGTCGTCGAGGACCGCGACCACCACTTCCTCGGCGGTGACCGGGCCGGTGCTCGACTTCTCCTCGACCTGATGGCCGGCCAGGTGGCGGCCCGGGTGGCCTGAACCGCAGAAGTGCGGTGCTAGGCAACGTGGGCACGGCGTGGCACGATTTCGCACGTGACCAGCACGTCTGCGGCCGAGCAGCGACTGCGCGACCTGGCGCTGCTCCGACGAGTCCGCGACCGGATGGACCGCGAGTACGCGAAGCCGCTCGACGTCGAGGCGCTGGCCCGCGGGGTGAACATGTCGGCCGGTCACCTCAGCCGCCAGTTCCGGGTTGCTTATGGTGAGTCGCCGTACTCCTACCTGATGACGCGGCGCATCGAGCGCGCGATGGCGCTGCTGCGTCGCGGCGATCTCAGTGTCACGGACGTCTGTTTCGACGTCGGATGCTCCTCGCTGGGCACGTTCAGCACCCGCTTCACCGAGCTGGTCGGTGTGCCACCCAGCGTCTATCGGCGCGAGGGTGCTCCGGCGACGGCGGGCATGCCGCCGTGCGTGGTCAAGCAGGTGACCAGACCGATCAGGAATCGAGAAGCGCCCGCCCCTCATCGGCAACTAGCGTGACCGCCATGAACCTGTCCATCCACACCACCGTCCTCCCGCACGACGACCCGGACGCGTCCGTGGCCTTCTACCGCGACGTCCTCGGCTTCGAGGTACGCATCGACTACGGCGACGGAAAGATGCGCTGGATCACGGTCGGTCCCACCGACCAGCCCGAGACGTCGATCCTGCTCGCTCCGCCTGCCGCCGACCCTGGCATCACAGAGGAGGAGCAGCGCACGATTGCCGAGATGATGGCCAAGGGCACCTACGGCTGGATCCTGCTGGCCACCGACGACCTCGACGGCACGTTCGAGAAGATCCAGGCCAGCGACGCCGAGGTCATCCAGGAACCGGTCGATCAGCCGTACGGCGCCCGCGACTGTGCTTTCCGCGATCCGGCCGGCAACCAGATCCGCATCCAAGAGGTGTCGTAACCGCACGACCCGTCACAGCCGTTTCGAGAGGGAGTCTTGACGAGCATGGCCACGAAGTCATCCGCGCAGCACATCGCCGACAGCCACGAGATGATCCGCGTGCAGGGCGCGCGCGAGAACAACCTCAAGGACGTCAGCGTCGAGATCCCGAAGCGACGGCTGACAGCGTTCACCGGCGTCTCCGGCTCCGGCAAGAGCTCGTTGGTGTTCGCCACGATCGCCGCCGAGTCGCAGCGGATGATCAACGAGACCTACAGCGCGTTCGTCCAGGGCTTCATGCCGTCGTTGGCGCGTCCCGAGGTCGACCGGCTGGAGGGCCTGACCACCGCGATCATCGTCGACCAGGAGCGGATGGGCGCCAACCCTCGCTCCACGGTGGGCACCGCCACCGACGCCAACGCCATGCTGCGGATCCTGTTCAGCCGGCTCGGAAAGCCGTACGTCGGCCCGCCCACGGCCTTCTCGTTCAACGTCCCCACCCGCAAGGCCAGCGGCATCATGAGCACCGACAAGGGCGATCACGTCGAGAAGGCCGTCGTCCGGGAGGCCGTCTACCTCGGCGGCATGTGCCCGCGGTGCGAGGGCATGGGCCACGTGAGCGACATCGACCGCACGGCGCTGTACGACGACTCGAAGTCGCTGAGCGACGGCGCCCTCACCGTGCCCGGCTACTCGATGGACGGCTGGTACGGCCGCCTGTTCGAGGGGATGGGCCTGCCGATGGACAAGCCGATCTCGAAGTTCACCACCAAGCAGCTCGACACGATGCTCTACGCCGAGCCCACCAAGATCAAGGTCGAGGGCGTCAACCTCACCTTCGAGGGCATCATCCCCAAGATCCAGAAGTCGATGCTGTCCAAGGATCCCGAAGCGATGCAGCCGCACGTCCGCCGCTTCGTCGAACGCGCCGTCACGTTCCAGCTGTGCCCGGAGTGCGACGGCACCCGCCTCACTCAGGAGGTGCTGGCATCGAAGATCAACGGCAAGAACATCGCCGACCTCTGCGCGATGCAGATCTCCGACCTCGCCGAGTGGGTCCGCGAGCTCGAGGAGTCGTCCGTGGCCCCGCTGCTGGCCGGGCTGCAGCACCTGTTCGACTCCTTCGCCGAGATCGGGCTGGGCTACCTGTCGCTGGACCGTCCGGCCGGCACGCTGTCCGGCGGCGAGGCGCAGCGCACCAAGATGATCCGCCACCTCGGCTCGTCCCTCACCGACGTCACGTACGTCTTCGACGAGCCCACCATCGGCCTGCACCCGCACGACATCGAGCGGATGAACCACCTGCTGCTGCAGCTGCGCGACAAGGGCAACACGGTGCTGGTGGTGGAGCACAAGCCGGAGACGATCGCGATCGCCGACCACGTCGTCGATCTCGGGCCGGGCGCCGGAACCGACGGCGGCGCTGTCTGCTTCGAGGGTTCGATCGACGGACTGCGAGGCAGCGACACGGTGACCGGCCGGCATCTCGACGACCGGGCCACCCTGAAGGAGTCGGTGCGTTCGGCCACCGGGGCGATGGAGGTCCGCGGCGCCTCGATGCACAACCTGCAGGACGTCGACGTCGACATCCCGCTCGGGGTGCTCTGCGCGGTCACCGGCGTCGCCGGCTCAGGCAAGAGCTCGCTGATTCACGGCTCGGTCGACGGGCGCGAGGGTGTGGTGGTGGTCGATCAGGCTGCGATCAAGGGCTCGCGGCGCAGCAACCCGGCCACCTACACCGGTCTGCTCGAGCCGATCCGCAAGGCCTTCGCGAAGGCCAACGGCGTCAAGCCGGCGCTGTTCAGCTCCAATTCCGAGGGCGCGTGCCCGAGCTGTAACGGGGCCGGCGTCATCTACACGGAGCTGGGCGTCATGGCCACCGTGGAATCCACCTGCGAGGAGTGTGAGGGCAAGCGGTTCCAGGCGATGGTGCTGGAGTACACGCTCGGCGGCCAGAACATCGCCGAGGTGCTCGCGATGTCGGTGGTCGAAGCCGAGACGTTCTTCGGTGACGGCGACGCCAAGACGCCGGCCGCCCACAAAGTCCTCGACCGGCTCGCCGACGTCGGACTCGGCTACCTCAAGCTCGGGCAGCCACTCACCACGCTGTCCGGCGGCGAACGTCAGCGGCTCAAGCTGGCCGTCCAGATGGCCGACAAGGGCGACGTCTACATCCTCGACGAGCCCACCACCGGCCTGCACCTGGCCGACGTCGAGCAGCTGCTCGGCCTGCTCGACCGGCTGGTCGACTCCGGGAAGTCGGTCATCGTCATCGAGCACCATCAGGCAGTGATGGCGCACGCTGACTGGATCATCGACCTCGGCCCGGGTGCCGGCCACGACGGCGGACGGATCGTTTTCGAGGGCACGCCGGCCGAACTTGTCGCTGACCACACCACGCTCACCGGCGAGCACCTCGCTGCCTACGTCGGAGCGTAGAACCGTATGAAGCTGAAGACGGTCACCAATGTCTTCCTGGACGGCGTCACCCAGGGACATCGGCGGATCGACGTCGAGGTCCCGGGCAAAGCCGATGCGCCGGGGGAGTACGGCGGGTTCGAGCGCTTCACACGGCTCTTCCCCGCCGCTGGTTCGGACATCGGACTCGAGCTGGTCGATCTGCAGTCGAACGGCCTGACGATCCAGACGTATCGCCACGCCGGTCGTCCGCAGTACGAATCAGAAACCACCTGATGCTTCGTGCCTGAAGCTCGTGCCGTGCCCCTGTTCGCTGGATACGAGCGCGCACGGCGCCGATCGGCGTCGCACTGTCCGAGCCCCGCTCAGAAGGGGTCTGACCTGCGCATATGTGCTACGACTGTATGCCGATAATGCACATTATGTCAATTACGACTCATACGCGCAGGTGTCAGGGCTCCCCCTCGGAAGCCGCTGCTCGTCAGAGGACCAGGATCAAGACGACGATGACGGCAATGATCAGCGCGACGATGGCAATGGTTCGTGTGTCCACTGTGAGTTCCTCCTGAGCTGAGTTGCTGGCTGCATCAGTGTGACACCACAACGCCGTTGTGGCCTCCTGAGCGGAATCAACCGACGATAGTGTCGTCGCCATGGCGAGTGCCTCAAGCTCGGACGACGCCGAGGTCGTCTTCTTCCGCGACGCCCCCGCATTCGAGGCCTGGCTGGCCGATCACGTCGACCACAGGCCCGGAGTGTGGCTCAAGATCGCCAAGAAGGCCTCCGGCATCGCCTCGCTGACCGATGACGAGGCCGTGGACGTGGGACTCTGCTTCGGCTGGATCTCCGGACAGCGCAAGTCGCTCGATGGCGAGTACTACCTGCAGAAGTACGTTCCACGCCGTCCACGGAGCCGCTGGTCGCAGGTGAACGTGCGCAAGGTCGAAGCGCTCACCGCCGCTGGTCGGATGCGGCCCTCGGGAATCGCGGAGGTCGAGGCCGCCCAGGCGGATGGACGCTGGGACGCCGCCTATGAATCACAGAAGGACGCCACCGTCCCTCCCGACCTCGGCGACGCCCTGGCCGCCAGTCCACGTGCTGCGAAGGCGTTCGCGGCGCTCGGCAGGACCGACCAGTACGCGATCATCCTCGACATCGTGACGGCACGAAGCCCGGCAACGCGATCGGCGCACGTCCGCAAGGCCATCACCGCACTCCAGGCATGACCGAGATCCGCGACCTCCTGGAGGCGATCGAGCGACTGCTCACCGAACGCCGCCGCATCGTGGTCGGCATCTCGGGCTACGCCGGGGCCGGCAAGTCGGTGCTGGCGCGCCGGGTCGTCGATGCCGTGGACGGTGCCGTTCGGGTGCGAGGTGACGACTTCCTCGACCCCGTGCGCGTGCACCGGCGCTCCAGCGACTGGGACGGCGTAGAACGCGAGCGCCTTCGCGCGGAGGTGCTCGAGCCGTTCCGCGATGGCCGCGCCGTCCAGGTCCGACGGCTGGACTGGAACACCGGTCAACGAGGTGAGCCCACTCCCCTCCCCCGCGCATCTGTGCTGGTCATCGACTCGATCGGCATCTTCCGTCCGGACCTGCTCCCCTGGTTCGACCTCACCGTCTGGGTCCAGACCGATCTCGAGGTTGCCCGGGAGCGTGGCATGAACCGCGATCGTGCTGCGGGCATGGATCACGACGACCTCTGGACCCGTGTCTGGACGCCCAACGACCAGGCATTCGAACAGGTGTTCTCCCCGCGGGAGCACGCCGCCCTCGTCCTCGACTCGTGACCACTGCATCGAAGTGGTGGCGCACGCGCCCCTGGTGACGCCATGATCAGATCGTGAGCACCACGATCGGTCGCGAGGCGACCCGGGTCCTGCTGGTGGCCATCGCCGCCGGGGCCGCGGTGTCGGTCGCGCTCGGCGTGTACGGCTCCCAGCACGAGCCGACGCTCAGTGCGATCACCACGCTCGGCTTCGACAGCATGATCCAGATGAAGGTGTGGCTGGCGGTCGCGGCCGGGTTGCTGGCGGTCGGGCAGCTGGTCGGCGCCCTGTGGATGTACGGCAAGCTCGGGATCGCGGCACCCTCGTGGCTGGGTGTCGGGCACCGGGTCTTCGGGTTCCTGGCGATTCTGGTGAGCCTGCCCGTCGCGTACCACTGCCTGTGGTCCCTCGGCTTCCAGAGCGGCGACGCCCGCGTGCTGGCGCACTCCCTCCTGGGGTGCACCGTGTATGGCGCGTTCGTCGCGAAGGTCGTCACGGTCCGGTCCCGCGACACCGCCTCCTGGCAGTACCCCCTCGTGGGTGGAGTGCTGTTCACCGCCATGGTGGGCGTCGTCCTGACGTCCGCCGTCTGGTACCTGAACGAGATCGGCCTCCCGGCCTAGTCCTGTTCCGCCAGCTTCGACCGGACGACCTTGCCGGTCGCGTTGCGCGGGAACTCGTCGAGCACGACGAAGTCCTTCGGCACCTTGAACCGCTCCAGGCGTTCGCGCAGGAAATCGCGCATCTCGGCGTCCTTCGGCGCCTGGTCGGACATCACCGTGACGTAGGCGCGCAGCACCTGGCCGAACTCCTCGTGGTCGACGCCGACCACCACGGCTTCGTCGACGGACGGATGCTCGCCCAAGGCCTGCTCGACCTCGAGCGGGAAGACGTTCTCGCCCCCGGACACGATCATGTCGTCGTCGCGGCCATCGATGTAGAGCCGGCCCCGACCGTCGAGGTGGCCCATGTCGCCGGTGTTGACGTGCCCGTCGACCACCTCCTTGGCCTGCGGGGTGTCGTCGCCGTCCTCGGTGTATCCCTCGAACAGCAGCCCACCGCGCATGAAGATCGTGCCCCGCTCCCCCACGTCCGCGATCGAGCGGTCGTCACGCAGGATCCGCACGGAGATGCCGATGCCCGGACGGCCGAGGGTGGTCGGCTCGTCGAGCAGATCCTCCGGCGTGGCCATCGACACGATCCCGGTCTCGGTCGAGCCGTACAGGTTGACCAGCACCGGGCCGAAGGCCTCCATGAACTGGGTCACCGTGGACGGCGGGATCGGCGACGCGCCGGTGAGCGCGAGACGAACCGACGAGGTGTCCCGCTCCGGCTGTGCCCGCTTCGCCTTCAGCAGACGCTGGAACATCAGCGGTACACCGGTGACGACGGTCGCCCGGCGCGCTTCGATGTCCTGCAGAATCTGGTCGGGGTCGAAGCGCCGGTGGGTCACGATCGTGCCGCCGACGGACAACGTGCTCAGCAGCATCGAGAAGCCCAGTGCGTGGAAGAACGGTGGCGACACCACACTGACGTCGCCGTCGCGCAGGCGCATGACGCCCATGCCGGTCGCGACGCTCTCGACGACACCGATGGGGTCGATGCCGCGCGACACGCCCTTGGCCAGGCCCGTCGTTCCCGACGTCAGAAGCGTGAGCTTGGCCGCACGATGGTTCGCCGGCGCACGTGCGTGCCGGTCCCCCACGGCGAGCGAGTCGAGGGTGAGCCGGTCCTCTGCGTCGCTCTCGTGCCACGCCAGGACCCTGCGGCCGTCGTACCCGCAGGCATCGACGATGTCGTGGTACTCCTCGTCGTGCACGAGCACGTCTGGCTGGTGCCGGTCGAGGATGCGACCCAGTTGCGACTCGGTGATCTCGGTGTTGAGGAAGACCACCTCATGACCCAGCCGGGATCCGACGGCGAAGGCTTCGATGAACCCGCGGTGGTTGCGGCAGAGGACGGCGAAGGTGCATCGGCCCCGGCGCCGCGTCCACAGCGCACCGGCGATCGACTCGATCCGCTGGTCGAGCTCGTGGTACGTCGTGGCGCCTTCGTCGTCGACGATCGCGTCGCGGTCCGGATGTCTCGCGGCGTTGATCGCGATCGCGGCGGCGGGAGTCAGTCCGGTGCGCCAGAGCCCGGAGATGATCTTCGCGCCTGCACGCGGGCCGACGGGTCGCAACAGTCCGGAATGCAGGGTCGCCGTCGCGGCGTCCTTCCACCGACTCAACGAGGCCATGGCGCCGATTGTGCCCCAGGACTCGTGTCGCGGCTTCCCGGGCTGCCTATGCTCGACCCACGACCATGAACGAGGACGACATCGACCGGACCGGCGAGCGGTCCCAGCACGCCACGACTGACAGTGCTCGCGAACGACGGTTGGAGTACCAAGCGCGCTGGGTCGACCTGCAGGTGCAACGCGCGATGGAACGCGGCGAGTTCGACAACCTCCCCGGGGCGGGCGAGCCGATCCCCGACCTCGACACCACCCACGACCCCGACTGGTGGCTCAAGCGGTTCATCGAACGCGAGCAGATCACCGGTGTCCTGCCTCCAGCTCTGTCGCTGCGGGTGGAGGACGCCAAGCTCGACGATGTCCTCGATGCCCAGTCCTCGGAGCGTCGCGTCCGCGAGCTGCTCGAAGACTTCAACGCCCGCATCGTGGCGGCGCGTCGCCAGCTCCAGGGCGGGCCTCCGGTCATCACCCCGACCCGGGACGTCGACGACGAGGTGGAGGCCTGGCGCCATCGACGCCGCCTGCGGCGCGACCAGGAACGTCGTCCGGCATCCGGCACGCCGGGGTCCCCAGGCCGCCCGAACCGTGGCTGGTGGCGCAGACTGTCGCCATGACGACGACGGCATCGATGCGTCGCACGGTGGTCTTCGCCGAGCCGGTCGATGCGGCACGCACCTGGTCGGTGCTGAGCCGTGGAGCCGGGGATCCGACGTTCCAGCGGGTCGGCGCCACGATGTGGCGCACCAGCCGGATGGAGACCGGCCCGGTCACGGTGGCGGTCGTCCAGGTCGACGGCCGCACCGTGGATGCCGAGGCGTGGGGTCCGGGTGCTGACGAGATGCTGGCCACGCTGCCCCGTGCTCTCGGCGCCGATGACGACTCGTCCGGATTCGCACTCGCCCACCCCGCCGTCGCCGACGCACATCGACGGTTTCCCGGTTTGCGTGTCCCGCGCACCGGGCGGTTGTTGGAGGCCTTGATCGCCGCGGTCATCGAGCAGCGGGTCGTCGGCAAGGACGCCAAGGACTCCTGGCGTCGTCTGCTCCTTCGCCATGGCGACCCTGCCCCCGGTCCGGCACCAGTGGGCATGCGCGTGTTTCCGACGCACGAGACCTGGGCCGCCTTGCCGTCCTGGGAGTGGCACCAGGCCGGCGTGGACCCGCAGCGGTACCGCACCGCGCACGCCTGCGCCCGAGTGGGAGCGCAACTCGAGCGCGTCGCCGTCCAGCACGACGGCGACCATGCCGCGGTGTACCGGGCGCTGCGCAGTATTCCCGGCGTCGGCGTCTGGACGGCCGCCGAAACCGGATCCCGCGCTCTCGGCGACGCCGACGCCGTGCCGTTCGGCGACTACCACCTCGGGCACCTGGTCGGGGTCGGCCTGGTGGGACGCCGCCTGCACCACGACGATGAGATCGCCGAGGCGCTCGAGCCGTACCGGCCGCAGCGCTACCGGGCTGTGCGGCTGCTCGAGCTGAGTCCGCTGGTGCGGCTGGAGCGTCGCGGGCCCAGAGCCCCACGCGTGGACCACCGCGCCATCTGACCCGATCCGGCCCTCTAGAAGTCGTCCTCCTCGTGCTGGATCAGCGAGAGCACGTTGCCGGCGGGGTCGGTGAACCAGGCGATGTCCGGCCCCTGCCCGGTCATCACGCCGTGCTCGTCCTGCGGCATGCCGTCGTACTGCAGGAACGACACGCCCTTCTCCATGAGGTCGCGCACCGCGACGTGGACCTCGTCGACCGGCAGGTTCAGCACGGTGAACGAGGCCGGCTGGTGGTCGTCCTCCGTGTACATCAGCACCCGCGTGTCGCCGTCGAGGACGAGTTGCAGGAAACCGTTGTCCAGCTCCCGAACGTCGAGCCCCAGCACGTCGGTGTAGAACTCCCGGGCAGCCTCGGAGTTGTCGATCGAGAATCCGCTGTATGGCTTGTGGAACATCGTGCTCCCCTCGTTGTGTGCGTCAGCCGCGCCGGATCAGACGAAGCGGCTGGTGTCGCCCGCGCCGACCCGGACGATCTCGGGCATGCCGTCGACGAAGTCGATGACCGTCGTGGGCTCGGATGCCACCACACCGGACTCGACGATGGCGTCGACCGCGCTGTCGAGCGCCTCCTTCACGGCCCAGCCCTCGGTCATCGCCTCGACGCCGCCCGGGAGGATCAGCGTGCTCGAGAGCAGCGGTTCGCCGAGGGTGGCCAGCAGAGCCTGAACGACCGTGTGGTCGGGGATCCGGGCTCCGACCGTCTTCTTCCGGGGATGCAGGAGCCGTCGCGGGACCTCCGGCGTGGCGGGCAGGATGAACGTGTACGGGCCCGGGGTCGCGCTCTTGACGGCACGGAACACGGCGTTGTCGACGTGGACGAACTGCCCGAGCTGGGCGAAGTCGCGGCACACGAGGGTGAAGTGGTGCTTGTCGTCGAGCCGCCGGATCGTCCTGATCCGCTCCAAGGCGTCCCGGTTGCCGATCTGGGCGCCGAGGGCATATCCGGAGTCGGTCGGATAGGCCAGGAGACCGCCCTCGCGCAGGACCGCCACAGCTTGGTCCACGGATCGTTGCTGCGGGTTGTCCGGGTGGATGTCGATGAAGCGCGCCATGGGCCCGACCCTACGCGTCGCCCGAGGCGGTCATCTATTGAAGATCGAGTAACCACCCGGTCCAACCACGAACGCCAGGACGATCAAGAGAATCCCCCACAAGATGTCGCCCCGGATGAGGCGTAGGACTCCGAAAATGCCGATGATGACGGCGATGATCCACAGGACGAAACCCACGGCGTGCTCCTTCGGTCGTTGTGAACGTCAACGTAGACCCGGAAGGCCGATTCCGCCTGCCGAGCAGCGGTGGGACGGGTTGTCCAGCACTCGGACGGGAATATCCGCGGCTTCGCCCGCGTCTACTGTTGACGATGGCCTGACGATGCCGTCCGCGAAGGAGGTCGACCATGGCGAGCAGCACCGTGTCCTTGGCCGACCAACGCCTTCGGCAGTTCGAGCACGACTCAGCTCGAGAGAAGCACCACGCCGAGCGCGACGCCCTGCTGGGTCCGATCCGTAGCCGCGCCGAGCTGAAGGCCCTTGCCGAGGAGGCATCGGAGCGTCTGGCCGACGCGAGCACTGACGAGGTTCTCGCCTGGGTCGCCGAGGAGTTCGGCTACCGCACCGCCGTCGCCTGCTCGATGGCCGACGCCGTGCTCCCCGACATCGTCTCCCAGCACCTCCCCTGGGTCGACACGCTGTTCCTCGACACCGGGTACCACTTCGCCGAGACGATCGGCACCCGCGACGCCGTCGAGTCCACGATGGAGCTGAGCATCGTCGACGTCACACCCAAGCGCACCGTCGCCGAGCAGGACGCAGAGTTCGGCAAGGACCTGTTCTCCCGCGACCCCGGCCTGTGCTGCGAGATGCGCAAGGTCGAGCCGCTCGCGGAGACCCTCCAGGGCTACGAGGCCTGGGTCACCGGCGTCCGCCGTGAAGACTCGTGGCTCCGGGCGAGCACGCCGCTCGTCGACTGGGACGAGAAGAATGGCATGGTCAAGATCAATCCGCTCGCCGCGTGGACGTTCGACGAGCTGATCGAGTACGCCACGGAGCACGACGTCGTCATCAACCCCCTGATGAACGACGGCTACCCCTCGATCGGCTGCGCGCCCTGCACCCGGCGAGTGGCACCGGGCGAGGATCCTCGTGCGGGTCGGTGGGCCGGTCTCGACAAGACCGAGTGCGGCCTGCACACCTGATCGCTGATTCGGGACCTAGAGTCGTCGCATGACATCTGCGGTGCGGAGGCACGTGTGAGCGCGGCGAGCTTTCCCCTCACGCTGCGCGTCGCCGGCCGCAAGGTCGTCGTCGTCGGTGGTGGCCACGTGGCCACCCGGCGCGCGCACGCGTTGGTCCAGGCCGGCGCCGAGCTCACCGTGATCTCCCCCACGCTCACCGCCCGCCTCACCGAGCTCGCCGAGCAGGGTCGCATCACCTGGGAGAAGCGGACCTACGAGGACGGCGACCTCGACGGTGCCTGGCTGGTGCAGACCGCGACCGCCGACGCCCCCACCGACGACCGCGTGGCAGCCGACGCCGAGGCCCGGGCGATCTGGTGCCTGAAGGGCGGCGACCCCGAGGCTGCCACGGCCTGGACGCCCGCGGTGGCCAGGGTGGATGACGTGCTCATCGCGGTGAGCGGCGGAGGTGACGCCGGCCGTGCCTCGTCCTTGCGCGACGGCGTGGCCGCGGCACTCCAGGCCGGCGAGCTGCCGCTGCGCCATCGCACCCATCATCCGGAGGGGTTCGTCGCCCTCGTCGGCGGCGGACCGGGTGACTCGGGCCTCCTCACGGTGCGCGGACGCCGGCTGCTCGCCGAGGCCGACGTGGTGGTCGTCGACCGTCTCGCCCCGACGACCTACCTCGCGGAGCTCGCGCCCGACGTGGAGGTCATCGATGTCGGCAAGATGCCCGACCACCACCCGATCCCGCAGGACGAGATCAACCGCATCCTCATCGACCACGCCAAGCAGGGCCGTATCGTGGTGCGGCTCAAGGGCGGCGACCCGTACGTCTTCGGCCGAGGTGGCGAGGAGCGTCAGGCCTGTGAGGAAGCCGGCGTACCGGTCGAGGTCGTACCGGGTGTCACCAGCGCGGTCGCGGTGCCCGCCGCAGCCGGCATTCCCGTGACGCACCGCGGGCTGGCCCGCGGGTTCAGCGTGCTGACCGGCCATGAGTCGGTCGGCGAGCTGCCTCGCGACCGCGGGCACACCCTCGTGCTGCTGATGGGCGTCAAGCGCCTGGGCGAGACCGCCGACGAGCTGATCGCCGCCGGGCACGATCCGGAGACCCCGGTTGCCGTCGTGGAGAGCGGCTGGTCCGAGCAGCAGCGCGTCACCGTGGGCACCCTCACCACCATCGCCGCCGTGGCTGCCGAGGCCGGCGCGCGGCCGCCGGCTGTCACCGTGATCGGTGACGTCGTGACATTGTCACCCCACTGGGTCTGAGTCGCGGCTCGCCTGCTCGCGCAACCACGCGTTGAGACCGCGCTCCCCCGCGCGCATCACCGCGTCGTGGGCCAGCACGAACACCGGTCGCAGGACGAAGCGCATCCTGCGCATCCACGGCTGGGTCACGTCGACGTTCCAGGTGACGTCGATCGTGCTGGTGAGGTCATCGACGATGCCGAGCTCCATCGTGGCCCGGCCGAGCAGGTCTCCGTCCGCGCGCAAGGTCACCCGCTCCATCGGCGTCGAGTCGACGTCATGGACCCGGAACCGCAACGTGTAGCCCATGGGACTGCCGGCCGTCACGTGGATGTCCGCGCCGCGCCGCTCGGACTGCATGCCCGGCCAGAACACGAACGGGTCCTGCGACGGCAACAGTTCCTCGAACGCCCGCCAGACCCGCTCATGGGAGTGCGGCGAGGTGCCAGCGTGAGCTGAAGGAGTACTGCGATCCGCCCGTGTCGCTACCGGGATTCGTGGGGCTGGTGGGATTCAATGGTTTCGGCCCCGCGTGGTATGAGTGCGCGGGGCCTTGACCTGCCCGCGATCTCTGGACGCGGTCGCCCACAGCCACCACAAGCCCACGAACGGCAGCACGAGCGGGATGAACAGGTATCCGGCGCCGAAGCCCGACCACACCGTCTGGTCGGGGAACAGCTCGTCGTCGACGAGCGTCAGCGCGCCGACCGCCAGCACGCCGACCAGCTCGAGGCCGATGGCGGCCGTGGCCAGGCGACGCCGGTCCGTCGCCAGAGCCAGGGTGGCGACGACGTAGACGACTCCGGCGAGCGCGGACAGGGTGTAGGCCAGCGGCGCCTCGTCCGCCCTGGTCGCCAGCTGATAGAGCGAGCGTGCGGATGCGGCGATCGCGAACACCGCGTAGACGGCGACAAGCAGGCGACCGAACCCGTGCGCAGTGCCGTCGTCAGACATTCGTGCCTTTCCAGATCTGCAGAACTCGCACACAGAGTACGGCGACGGTCAGCATGGCCACGACGACCACTCCGGTGCCCCAGCGGCTCTTCTCGGCGATCCCCCAGAGCACCGCGGCGGGCGGGATCACGACGAGCGTCACCAGATACGAGATGAACAGGACACCGTCGACGTCCCGCGAGGTGCCGGCCAGCGCGATGCACCCGCCGACGAGCAGGGCGAGGAGCGCGATCTCCAGCACCGCGGCGGCGTAGAACAACGGATTGCTGAACGGCTGGCGTCGCACGGTGTGCCACCCGGCGAAGGCGGCCACACCGACGGCCAGGAGCGCGACCAGGTTCGCCACCGCGTCGGTCACGCACGTCCCTCGGACGACGTGGACTCGCCCGGCGCCGGCCGGGACTCGTCGAGGATTGCGTCGATGCCCCTCGTCACGAAGCCGTTCCACGCGCTCCGGCCACGGAGCATGAAATGGCCGGCCCCGGGTAGCGGCGTCCATGTGGCGGTCGCCGCGATGCCCTGGCACCGCTCGACATAGTCGCGGCTCAGGCGCGCGGAGGTCCACCGGTCGTTCGTGCCGTGGACGACGTGCAGGTGCCGGCCCGCGATCGTCGCGTTCGGCTCGCCCGCGGGGAGCCACGGCGCCAGCGCGACGACACCGACGACGGCCGGATCATCGGCGACCCGGCATGCCGTCCGGCCGCCCATGGAATGGCCGACGAGCACGACGGGGACATCCGGATGCCGCTCCCGGAGCTGGTCGAGTGCCCACCGGGCGTCACGCACGGGCGCCGGGTCGACCGAGCCGTTCCAGCCACGCACGCGGTACTGCAGCAGGTGCAGACCGAGACTGTTCCGCCGGGCGAAACCGCGCAGCGCTCGGGCCATCAGCGCGAGGCGCCACCAGCTGGCGTGACGGTTGCTCACGTGGTCCGTGCTGTGCTCCTGCCCACCGTGCAGGATCAGGACCATCGCCCGCGGAGCAGCAGGGTCGTGGAAGGCGTCCAGTCGTGGCTCACGCATGTCAGTTGCCGAAGGCGTTCTCGCCGGTGAGCGCCTGGCCGAGCACGAGGGTGTGCATCTCGACCGTGCCCTCGTACGTGAGCACCGACTCCAGGTTGTTCATGTGCCGGATCACGGGGTACTCCAGCGAGATCCCGTTGGCACCGAGGATCGTGCGCGCGGAGCGGCAGATCTCCAGCGACTCGCGGACGTTGTTGAGCTTGCCGAAGCTCACCTGCTCCGGCGTGAGCCCGACGGCGTCCTTGCGCCGGCCCAGGTGCAGGGCCAGCAGCAGGCCCTTGTGCAGCTCGAGGCACATGTCCGCCAGCTTGGCCTGGGTGAGCTGGAAGCCGCCGATCGGGCGGCCGAACTGCTGCCGCGTGCGGGCGTAGTCGAGCGCGGTCTCATAGGACGAGCGGGCAGCCCCCAGGCAGCCCCAGACGATGCCGTAGCGGGCCTCGTTGAGGCAGGACAGCGGGCCCTTCAGCCCGGTGACGTCCGGGAACACCGCGTCAGCGGGCAGTCGCACACCGTCGAGCACGAGCTCGGATGTCACCGAGGCCCGTAGCGACAACTTGTGCTCGATCGTGTTCGCAGTGAACCCCGTCGTGTCGGTGGGCACCACGAAGCCGCGAATACCCTCGTCCGTGGTCGCCCAGACGATGGCGACGTCGGAGATGGAACCGTTCGTGATCCACATCTTCGTGCCGTCGAGGATCCAGTCGTCGCCGTCGCGTCTCGCTCGCGTGCGCATGCCCGACGGGTCGGACCCGTGGTCGGGCTCGGTGAGCCCGAAGCAGCCGACCGCGTCGCCGCGGCCCATCGCCGGCAGCCACTCGTCCTTCTGCTCGTCGGATCCCCAGCGCCAGATCGCGTACATCGCGAGCGAACCCTGCACGGAGACCATCGACCGGACGCCGGAGTCGACCGCCTCGAGCTCGACGCAGGCCAGCCCATAGTCGACCGACGACATGCCGGGCAGGCCGTGACCGTCCAGGTGCATGCCGAGCAGGCCGAGCTCGCCGAACGACCGGATCAGCTCGCGTGGCTCGTCGACGGTCCCGGACTCGAACCAGTCGGCGACGTGCGGCTGGACGCGAACGGCGAGCATCGTCCGCACCGTGTCACGCACGGCGATCTCCTCGGTGCTCAGCAGGTCGTCGATCGACAGCGGGTCGAGCCGGTCGAACGCAGGTGGACGGTGCTCACTCATGCAGCCACGGTACAAGCGTTGGGGAGGCCTACACTTCGTGGCAGTCGACCACCACCACAGACCCATCCCTCGCGGAAGCAGCCACGAATGACAGGTAAACGGAGATTCGGAAGGGGCAGCCGCATGTCGTCAGACACCGCGACGTCACGCCACCTCCGTGTTGCCGGTGCGCCCCCCTCCGCCGACCTCGCCGATCTCCTCGCCCGGGTGGCACGGGGCGACGAGACAGCCTTCGGCGCGGTCTACGACGAACTCGGAGCGGCGGTCTTCGGGCTGGCTCGCCGGGTCATCCGTGACCCCGCGCGCGCCGAGGAGGTGGCCCAGGAGGTGTTCTTGCAGGTGTGGCAGACCGCGGCGCGCTTCGACCCGGAGCGTGGCCGCGCGAAGAGCTGGGTGATGACGCTGGCGCACCGACGAGCCGTCGACGCCGTCCGGCACGACCAGGCCGCCACGAACCGCGAGCGCTCCTACGACTGGTCCGCCGGACCCGACTACGACGAGGTCAACGAGACCGTCACGGTGCGGCTGGAGCACGAGCAGGTGCGCCGGTGCATGGACGGCCTCACCGACCTCCAGCGGGAGGCGATCAACCTGGCCTACTACCAGGGCTACACGTACGCGGAGTGCGCCACGATGCTCGATGCCAATCCTGCGACCATCAAGACCCGGATGCGCGACGGCCTCATCCGTTTGCGCGACTGCATGGGGGTCCATTCATGAGTGCCGACCTTCACCAGCTCATCGCGCCGTATGCCCTCGATGCCCTCGAGGCCGATGATCGCAGCCGATTCGAGGCACATCTCGCGCTCTGCGAGCAGTGCCGCGTCGAGCTGGTCGGATTCTTGTCCACCACGGCCCGACTGGGCGAGGCCGAGGCGATGCCACCTCCGCCCGAGCTGCGACGACGGCTCGTCAGGACGATCTCCTCGACTCCGCAGGAACGGTCGATCGTCAGTGCTCTCTCGCAGCGCAGTCGTGCCCGGCGGATGGCTCCGCGGGTCGCCCTGGTCGCCGCAGTCGCCGCTGCCGTGATCGGCATCGGCGGCTTCGTCGCCGAGAACCAGCGCGCCGACGATCTGCGCGCCGACCGAGCACGCCTGAGCGCGGTGATGTCTGCCCCGGACGCTGCCACCACTGAGGAATCAGCGGCCGGCGGCGGTGAGTTCCGCGTGATCGCGTCTGCGAAACGTGACGCCGCGGTGGTGGTCGGTGCGTCGCTCTCGAAGCTGGACGCCGACCAGACGTACCAGGTGTGGCGCATGCGCGACGGCCAGCCGACGTCGGTCGGACTGCTCGGCCGCGGCCCGGGACTGCTCTACGTCGACGGCATCACGGGAGCGGACGCCTTCGCGGTCACGGTCGAACCGTCCGGCGGCTCACCGCAACCCACCAGCGACCCGATCGTCGCCACCCCGGTGTGACCCGGATCTAGGCGAACGCCTCGATCGGCGGGCAGGCGCAGGTGAGGTGGCGATCGCCGTAGGCCTGGTCGATGCGGGCGACCGGCGGCCAGTACTTGTCCTCGGTGGAGCCGCTCGGGAAGCAGCCGGTGGCGATCGGGTAGCCGTGCGACCAGTCGAGCAGCTCGCGCGCCGTGTGGGGTGAGTTGGCGAGCGGATTGTCGTCGGCCGGGTACTCCCCCGCCGCCACCGCGTCGATCTCGCTGCGGATGGCCAGCATCGCGTCGCAGAACCGGTCGAGCTCGGCGAGGTCCTCGGACTCGGTCGGCTCCACCATCAGCGTGCCGGCGACCGGGAAGCTCATCGTCGGCGCGTGGAAGCCGTAGTCGATGAGCCGCTTGGCCACGTCGTCGACGCTGAGGCCGGCAGCCTTGACACTCGGCCGGACGTCGAGGATGCACTCGTGGGCGACCAGGTCGTGGTCGCCGGTGTACAGCACCGGGAACGCGCTCTCCAGACGCTTCGCCACGTAGTTGGCCGAGAGCACCGCCACCGACGTGGCCTCGGCGAAGCCGTCGGCGCCCATCATCGCGATGTACGCGTACGGGATGGGCAGGATGCCGGCCGAACCGTACGGCGCCGCGCTGATCGCACCTATGCCCTTGCGGCGCGCAATCACCGGATGCAACGGGTGGCTCGGCAGGAACGGCAGCAGGTGCTCGGCCACACCGACAGGTCCAACGCCCGGGCCGCCACCGCCGTGCGGGATGCAGAACGTCTTGTGCAGGTTCAGGTGCGACACGTCGCCGCCGAACTCGCCGGGCTGGGCATGGCCGAGCAGCGCGTTCAGGTTGGCGCCGTCGACGTAGACCTGGCCGCCGTGGTCGTGCACGATGTCGCAGAGCTCGACGATGCCGTGCTCGTAGACGCCATGGGTCGACGGGTAGGTGACCATGATCGCGGCGAGGTCGTCCGAGTGCTCCTCGCACTGGGCGCGCAGGTCGTCGAGATCGACCTCGCCACGCTCGGTGGACTTCACGATGACCACCTTCATCCCGGCCATCACCGCCGACGCCGCGTTGGTGCCGTGCGCGGACCCGGGAATCAGGCAGACCGTGCGGTGGTCGTCGCCGCGGCTGCGGTGGTACGCGCGGATGGCGAGCAGTCCCGCCAGCTCACCCTGCGAGCCGGCGTTCGGCTGGATGGACACGGCGGCGTATCCGGTGACGGTGGCCAGCCACGACTCCAGCGTCTCGATCAGCTCGATCATCCCGGCGGCGTCCTCGTACGGGACGAACGGGTGCAGGTCGGCGAAGCCCGGATAGCTGATGGGCTCCATCTCGGCGGTGGCATTGAGCTTCATCGTGCAGGATCCGAGCGGAATCATGCCGCGGTCGAGGGCGTAGTCTCGGTCGCTCAGACGGCGCAGGTAGCGCAGCATCTGCGTCTCGCTACGGTGCTCATGGAACACCGGGTGGGTCAGGATCTCGTCGGAGCGCAGCAGGGATGCCGGGATCGACTCCGCGGCTTCCGTCGGGACGGTCTCGACGCCAAACGCGCTCAGCACGCGGGCGACATGATGGGTGGTCGAAGCTTCGGACGTCGTGATGCCGACGTGGTCGTCATCGACCAAGCGCAGATGGATGCTGTCCGCGTGCGCGGCCTTGACGACATCGGCGGCCCGCCCCGGCACACGGGCCACGATGGTGTCGAAGAACTCCTCGGCGACGAGCTCGACCTCACCGGCCCGCAGACCGGCCGCCAGCAGTCGCGCCCTCCTATTGACGTGCTCGGCGATGCGGCGCAGTCCGTCGGGTCCGTGATAGACGGCATACATCGACGCCGCCACGGCCAGCAGCACCTGGGCCGTGCAGATGTTCGACGTCGCCTTCTCCCGGCGGATGTGCTGCTCCCGCGTCTGCAGGGCCAGCCGGTAGGCCGGCCGGCCGGCCGCGTCGACCGAGACACCCACGAGGCGTCCGGGCAGCTGCCGCTCCAGTCCCTCACGCACGGCCATGAAGCCGGCGTGCGGGCCACCGTAGAACATCGGGACGCCGAACCGCTGCGAGGAGCCGACGACGACGTCGGCACCCAGCGAGCCAGGCGACGCCAGCATCACCAGCGCGAGCGGGTCGGTGACCACGACGGCGAGTCCGCCGGTCGCGTGCACGGACTCGATCGCGGGAGTCGGATCGACGATCCTGCCGTCGGCGCGAGGGTAGGCGATGATCACTCCGGCCGCCTCCACCTCCGGTGGTCCGTCGACGAAGTCGGCCTCCACGAGCTCGATGCCCAGCGCCTCGGCGCGTGTGTCGATCACGGCTCGGGTCTGGGGCAGCAATCCCGCGTCGACGACGATCGGCAGGTCGTCCTTGCCGCGCGTCGCGCGGCGGATGAGCGTGAGGGCCTCTCCCGCGGCGGTGCCCTCGTCGAGCAGCGACGCGTTGGCCGTGGTGAGACCGCTCAGGTCGGCGACCATCGTCTGGAAGTTGATCAGGGCCTCCAGCCGTCCCTGGGAGATCTCCGGCTGGTACGGGGTGTAGGCCGTGTACCACGACGGGTCCTCGAGGACATTGCGCCGGATGACTGCCGGGGTGATGGTCGGGTGGTATCCGAGGCCGATCATCGCGATGCCGGGCCGATTGCGCTCCGACAACTCGCGCAGGCGCGCCAGCACGTCGGCTTCGCTCATCGCGGGCGGGAGGGCGTCGAGCCCGGGATGCCGGATGCCGGCCGGAATGGCTGCGGTCATCAAGGAGTCGAGCGAGTCGTACCCGAGGGTGCGCAGCATCTCCTGCTGCTCGGCCGGGCTGGGGCCCACGTGGCGGCGGACGAACGGATCGGTCTGGTTCGGCACGGTCGGAGCTCCTGGGGTCGAGGCGGTCAGGCCCCTCCCCTTCTGTCGCCGCCCCTGATTCAGCGCGACTCCAGAATCGCCGTGCGAACGTGGTCCTGGGTGCCTGAGAGGTTCCGGGGAGGATTTGCCCCTTCGGCGCCGATCCGGGAGCGATCGATCTCTCCCACGTGCGTTGTGGCGAGGACCAATCTACCAGCGCGACGAAGCGTCATACGCAACGGTCCGCCGGACGGAAGGGTGTCGGCGACCTAGCTGCCGAGGCGGGCGGCGCGTCGCGCGGCGAGCTCGTCGCCGGCGACCGGCTCTTGCAGCGCGCGCTCGCTGGGGAGCTCGTGCAGCGATCCCTCGATCTCTTTCCAGACCCCACCGATGGCGATGCCGAAGACGCCTTGACCACCCTGCAGGAGGTCGACGACCTCGTCGGCCGACCGGCACTCGTAGACACTCGCACCGTCGCTCATCAGCGTCACCTGGGTGAGGTCGTCGGTGCCGCGGGCCCGGAGATGGTCGACGGCCACGCGGATCTGCTGCAGCGAGACCCCGGCGTCGAGCAGCCGCTTGATGATCTTGAGCAGCAGGATGTCCTTGAACGAGTAGAGACGCTGGGTGCCGGACCCGGTGGCCGAACGCACCGACGGCTCAACCAGCTTGGTGCGGGCCCAGTAGTCGAGCTGGCGATAGCTGATGCCGGCGGCGCTGCACGCGGTGGGACCGCGGAATCCGGTGTCATCGGGCATGGGAGCGACGTCGTCGTTGAACAGCAGCCCCTGGTCGCCGGCCCGGTTCGTGGCGTCCGTGACTTCCGGAGTAGTGGCGTCGTCGCGTCGCTCGATCATGGGGTGTGCCTTCCAGAGCTCGTAGGGGAAGACTACCTCCACGAAACTACATCCGTGGAAATCCGGCAGCAGTCTCAAGGTAAGCGTGAGGGTTTGCCGGGTCAACGACCGAGCGTGATGCCGGGCGTGTCGCCCAACCCTCAACCTCTACTCGAGACTTGACGAGCCGGGGCCCTCGAAGTCCTCGGGCTGGACCTCGTCGAGGAACTCGCGGAACTTCTCGATCTCCTCGTCCTCCTCGCGGGTCGACGTGATGCCGGCCACGTCGAGCACGTCTTCGGCGCACAGGATTCGCGATCCCGAGCGCAGGGCGAGAGCGATCGAGTCGGACGGGCGCGCCTCCACCGTGGCGCCGGACTCGAAGTGGAGGGTCGCATAGAAGACGCCCTCATCGACGTCGTCGATGCGCACCTCGCGAAGCTCGTCGCCGAGTGCCGTGACCAGGCGCTCCATCAGCTCGTGGGTCAGTGGCCGTGGAGTCTGCGTGCCTTGCTGGGCGAAGGCGATGGCCGACGCCTCGACGGCGCCGATCCAGATGGGCAGGTAGCGATCGCCTTCCAGCTCGCGCAGCAGCACCAGTGGCTGGTTGGTGGGCATCTCCACCCGGACCCCGACGACCTCGACCTCACGCATGGCGTCAACCGCGCACGCGATTTCGGACGAGGACAGTGTGCAGACGTACCGACAAGGCGGCGAGCGCCGCCGCGGCGCTCGCCGCGGCTTCCTGGTCGAGACTGCGCGACCGGGGCGAGATGATCTGCTCCACCAGGCTCGCCTCGCGATCGGCCTGGGCGCCGAAGTGCCTCAAGTGCCTCGGTTCGAGTCCGAGCTCGGCGAAGTCCGCGACGAGGGAAGCGACCTGGAGATCGTCGCCGTCGTAGTACGTCTGGGTGGGACGCCGCTGGATGAGCCCGAACTCCTCGACCGCGTCGAGCGTGGCGGCGTCGAGCCCGGACGACTCCAGCAGATCCTCGCGGGAGAGCCGTAGCTGGCTGCGGCTCTCCAGGAACGTGTCGGCGCTCGGCAGGCCGTCGGCGGCCAGGCTGAGGTGCGGCACCCGGGACGTCCGGCCCATCGCCGTGTCGGGCACCCGCCCACGATCCATGTCGTCGAGCACCTGGCGGATGTGGCTCAGCGGCCAGAACTGTTCCTGCTGACGCAGGATGAATCGCAGCCGTTCGATGTCCGCGAACGTGAACTTGCGGTAGCCGGACGGAGTGCGCTCGGGCTCGAGCAGGCCTTGCGACTCCAGGTAACGGATCTTGCTGATGGAGAGCTCCGGGAACTCACCGCGAAGCTCGTCGAGCACCTTGCCGATACCGAGCCGTTGAAAGTCCGGCGCGGCGTCGGTCACGACTGCGCCTTCGACGATCCGGCGAAGTAGATCAGCCGGTACTTGCCGATCTGGACCTCGTCGCCTCCGGTGAGGGTGACATCGCTGTCGATGCGATCGCGGTTGACGTAGGAGCCGTTGAGACTGCCGAGGTCGGACACGACGTAGCCGGAGTCGCCGCGGGTGAAGGTGGCGTGACGACGCGAGACGCTGATGTCGTCGAGGAAGATGTCGCTGTCCGGATGGCGACCGACCGTGACGACGTCGGTGTCGAGCAGGAACCGCGCGCCCGCGTCGGGGCCGCGCTGGACCAGCAGCATCGCGCTGCCGGCGGGGAGGTTCTCGACGGCCTGGACGTCGTCGGTCGTCATCTCCTCGGTGTCGGCGTCGATCACCGGGATGTGCCTGGTCTCCTCCGACGGCGGAACGGGGTTCCCCCTGGGATCACCCGGGGCATCATCGGGCGATGACATCGGCGATCACTCCTGCGTCTGCTCGCCTCTGGCGAGGCTGTCTCGGTCGGTCCTGCACTCCTCTTCCAACGTAGCACTCAGAAGCCCGGTCTCCGCCGACGAACCGCTCACTCCGAGACGAGTGCTCCGTAGGCTTCCGGACTCAGGAGAGACTCGACCGCATCGTCATCTGAGGCGCGCACCTTGATCAGCCAGCCCTCGCCGTACGGGTCGCTGTTGATGACCTCGGCGCCGCCGTCGAGTGCCTCATTGCGCGCCATGACCTCACCGCTGACGGGCGAGAACACGTCGCTCACCGACTTGGTGGACTCCAGCTCGCCGATGACGGTGCCCGACTCGACCGTCTCCCCCACCGGAGGGAGGTCGACGTAGACGATGTCGCCGAGCTGCTCCTGGGCGTAGTCGGTGATGCCGATGGTGGCGACTCCGTCGCCGAGGCGCACCCATTCGTGCTCCTCGCTGTAGTAGAGGTCCTCAGGGATCACCGCGTGCTCCTCGTGCGTCAGTACCGATCGGTTCGATCGGTCAGGATCTGGGTCGAGCGTACTCAGGGCCTTTGACGTCGGCCAGGGCTGTGATGGTCACCTTGTCGCGCTCGACCACAGTGGCCTTTCCGCCGACGTTGGCCACTCGGTCGAGCAGCCCGCCGCGGAAGCGTACCGCCTCGGACATCGTGTCGGGATCGCCGATGGCTTCGATCACGAAGGGGCGTTTCACCTCGCGGCCACCGATGACGACCGCGCGCTCGTCGTCGAGGAAGTATGTCTGGGCGACGACCCGCGCCGTGCCGTTGATGGCGATCGCCTCGGCGCCGGCGTCGCGGAGCTCCTGGACCGCATCCAGCAGCTGGTTGGCCGACACCGCCTCGTCCGGGTCGTCGATCGTCACCGCGACGCCCGGACCGGTGGCGCCGGCGGAACCGGCCAGGATCGCCAGCTGTTCGGACCGCAGACGGGCCTGCTTCTCGGCGTCCTCGGACCGTCGGGAGCTGGTGAGCAGGTCGTCGCGCGTCTCGGTGAGCTCGTCGATCTGGGTGCCGAGTCGCTCGTTGGCGGCGTCGATCGACTTCAGCAGCTCGACCAGCTCGACACCGCGCACTGACGTGTAGTCGGTGGCGTCGTCCTGGCCGATCTGGGCGGTCACCGCGAACCCGAGCGTGCCGATCAGGATGGCCATGACGACTCGCATGCCGGTGGGTCTGGACCACCGTCGCCATCGGGACTCCCCCGGCGGGGGTGCCGGGGCTGGGGCGGCGGATGGCTCCGTGTCAGGCATGGAAGATCCGGCGGCGGATGGCGGCTGCGTTGGCGAAGATGCGGATGCCGAGCACCACGATGACGCCGGTGGACAGCTGGGAGCCGACCCCGAGCTGATCGCCGAGGAACACCATGGCCGAGGCGATGATGACATTGGAGATGAACGAGATGACGAAGACGCGGTCGTTGAACCGCTTCTCCCCCAGGGCGCGGAGCGCTCCCACCACGGCGTCGAGTGCTGCCACCACCGCGATCGGCAGGTACGGCTGAAGCCATACGGGCACGGTGGGCTGCATCCAGAGGCCGAGGCCGATCCCGACCACGAGTCCGATCACAGGGATCATGGGTTCACCTCCAGGCTCGTGGCGTGCTTCAAGTCCAGTCGCTTGGACGGCGCCGCCGGCAACGTGACCTCCGACGATGGTGTCACGGCGAACTGCACGCCCGATCGCTTGCGTCGGCTCTCCCAGTAGGCCCCTGAGGGATTCTGGGCAAACCGCGTGCGCAGGGTGTCAGCGTCGCCGAGGGCGACGATCGTGTACGGCGAGCTGATCGAGCGAAAGTTGACGGTGATGGCGTCGCCCGCGCTGCGGATCGAGGTCAGCGTTCCGACCCGGTTGTCGTTGACTGCGACGGCCTCGGCCCCGGCGTACCAGAGCCCGTTGACGAGCACCTGGAGATCACGGTCGGTGATGCGACCCGCGTCGAGCCCGTCACTGCTGCTTTGCGCGGCGATGACGATGCCGGGACCATGGACGGGCTCGGACGCCGCAAGCACATTGAGCTCGGCAGACGGACCGCCTCGACGCTCGGCCGAGCTTCGCAGCGACTGCACCTCCGCGCTCAGGCCGGCGGCCGTGGCACGCCGCTCGTCGAGCGTCTTCTGGTGCGCCTCGATGTCTGCGGCCAGCGTGCGCCGCTCCAGCTCCGTGGCCGGGCGGTCGTTGCGTGTCTGGACCGCAGCGGTGGTGACGAACAGCGCGAAGATGGTGACCAGCAGGCCGACCACCAGCGCGTCAGCCCGGCTCGGATGGGGCTCGGAGGTTCGGACGATGTAGTAGTCGTCGTCGAGAGCGGTGTCGGCGATCTGCTCGAGCAGCCCCGTGGCCGACCAGTGCTGCCCCTCGCTCACGACGATCGCGCCGTGACCCGGGGTGTGGTGGCCATCAGCCGGCGCACCTGGAACGCATAGAGCACGCCGCCCCACCAGTACAGGCCGACCCCCCAGATCGCGAACGCCCACCCGAACACGTCGGCGAGGTCGGCCACCGTGCCGTCGCCGTCGCCGAGCAACAGCAGCGGGAATGCGTACAGCAGCCCGGCCGTGGCCGCCTTGCCGAGGAAGTGAACGGGCAGCGAACTGTAGCCGCGGGTGCGCAGGAACGGCACGAGGCTGAACAGGAAGACGTCACGCAGCGGGAGGATCAGCGCCACCCACCACGGGATGATGTCGCGCATCCACAGCCCGTAGACGACCGCGAGGATGAACAGCCGGTCTGCGACCGGGTCGAGGATGGCGCCGACGGTCGAGGTCTGGTTGAGCCGTCGGGCCAGCTTGCCGTCGAGGTAGTCGGTGACGCCCGCGAACATCAGCACGAGCAGCGCGATCTCGTCCTTCTCGGGACCGAGGACCAGCCAGAGGAAGACCGGCACGAGCAATAGCCGGATCACGCTCAGCAGGTTCGGGATCGTGACGATCCGGTCGGTCACGGATGGGTTCCTCTCGGCGATGATGCTCCGCCAAGCGTAGGACATGGCAACGGCGTCCGGAGTGCAGCCGTGCCGGGCCAGACGGCCGGCTCAGCGGCCGGCGAGAACCACCCCCTTGCGTCCTTGAGCGGTACTGACAGACTGAGCAACAGAACCCGATGTCACTGTCGCGGGCACGTGGCGTGCCCCGTTCCGAGGAGGATGCGTGGCCGACTACTCACTTCCCGACCTTCCCTACGACTACGGTGCGCTCGACCCCCACATCTCGGGCAAGATCATGGAGCTGCATCACAGCAAGCACCACCAGAACTACGTCAACGGCCTGAACACCGCGCTGGAGAAGCTCGAGGAAGCGCGCGCGACGGAGTCCTTCGACACGATCAACCTGCTGGAGAAGAACCTCGCGTTCAACCTCGGCGGCCACATCAACCACTCGATCTTCTGGAAGAACCTCTCTCCCGAGGGCGGCGACAAGCCCGACGGCGAGCTCGGTGCCGCGATCGACGACCACTTCGGCTCGTTCGACGCGTACCGCGGCCAGTTCGAGGCCACCGCGCTGGGCATCCAGGGCTCCGGCTGGGCCATCACCGCCTGGGACACCCTCGGCCAGAAGCTCGTCATCGTCCAGCTCTACGACCAGCAGAGCAACATCCCCGCGACGCTGATCCCGATCTCCCAGCTCGACATGTGGGAGCACGCCTTCTACCTCGACTACCTCAACGTCAAGGGCGACTACGTCAAGGCGTGGTGGAACATCGTCAACTGGGGCGACGCCCAGGAGCGGTTCGCCGCGGCCACCGGAGGCGGCCAGGTCCTGTTCTGACCGAACCCGAGGGCGCCCAGCGCCCAAGCGGTTCGGGCAGGTCGAGTGCGTCACGCCGGAGGCGTCCGGCGTATCGAGACCTCGTGAGGTGACCGCGTCACGCGGGCCGTGGTTTCGATACGGCCCGCTCGTTCCTCGCGGCGCCACTCAACCACCGAGGATGCGGCCTAGGGATCTCGTCGTCGTCCATGCTCGGCCAGGTCACGCAGGTAGGCGTTGTAGGCCTCGAGCGCGGCATCGTTATCGCGGTCGGCCGCCCGGTCGAGCCGCAGCGACTCGCGGCGGTCGCTGCGGATCCACTGCACGAACAGTGCGGCCAGGACGAGGACCAGCGGAACCTCTCCCATCGCCCAGGAGATGCCGCCGCCCAGGTACTGGTCGGCCAGCAGATCGGTGCGGAACGGCCGGTCGATGGCGTTCCAGTACGACTCGGCGATCACGGTGCTCGACGACATCACCGCAATCGAGAAGAACGCATGGAACGGGATCGTCACCAGCAGCAAGCCGAACCTCACGAGCGGCTGCAGGGACCGCGGTGACGGGTCCACGCCGACGAGCACGTAGAAGAACAGGGTCCCGACTGCGATGAAGTGCAGCTGCATCGCCGCGTGCCCCCAGTGACTGTCCATCAGGTAGCCGAAGGCCGGCGAGAAGTAGAGCGCGAACAGGCTCCCGACGAACAACACCGGACCGACCAGAGGATGAGTCGCGACGCGGGCGAACCGGGAGTGCAGGAACGCGACGACCATGCCGCGCGGTGACACCTCCCCCGGCTGGCGCGGCCCCGGCAACGTCCGAAGTGCCAGCGTGACCGGCGCCGCCAGCACGAGGAAGATCGGCGCGACCATGGACAGCACCATGTGCGACACCATGTGTGCGCTGAACAACACGTGTGCGTACTGCGAGAGTCCGCCGATGCCGGCCCAGGCGATGAGCGCGAGGCCGATCATCCACGAGACCGTTCGTCCCATCGGCCAGGCATCGCCGCGGCGCCGCAGCACGAGCAGGCCCTTCACATAGAGGGCGAGGCCGAGGCCGACCACGGCGAGTGCGACGCCGGTGGGCTCCCAGCCCCAGAGCAGGCGCTCAAAGGTCGGCGGCGGTGGGATCGGCCCGCCGATGAGTTCCTCGGCGCGAGTCGTGACGACGTCGCTCGCCGGAGTCGGCGTGCGGGCGAGCGCCACAGCCAGCCCGATGGTCGCGGCCATGATCATGAGCTCGGTGGTGGCCAGGGCGAGGAATCCGCGACCTTCGGCAACGATGCGGCGACGCTGCATCCAGCCGACGACCCCGAGCAGGACGAGTGCTGCCCCCTTGGCGACGACGAGGCGGCCGTAGGACGAGCCGAACACGTCGCCCCAGTCGACCAGGCGGACCGAGGCGTTGGCCACGCCAGAGGCGCCGACGACGACAAAGGTCCACACCGCCATGGCGGAATACCGTGCGACTGCAGCCGGCAGTCGCTTGCTGCCGCGTAGCGCCACCCAGCCCAGTGCGAGAAGCCCGCCCGACCAAAGCACCACGCCGACGACGTGCAGGAACAAGCTCGTCGTGGCGAGGTCGTGCGACCCGGCCGAAGCCGCGTGGCCGGTGAGTGACACCGGCAGCAGGGCGGCCAGAGCAAAACCGAGCAGGACGGCGAGCGGGCGAACCCCGATCGTCCAGCGACAGACCGCCGCGATGACCGCCGCCGCCAGCGCCTGCACGAGCAGTGCGCGGCCGAGTGAAGCCTCGGTGGCCAGTGAGCTGATGAGGGAGAAGGTCAGTCCTCCGAGCGGCCGGGCGAACACGTCGCCGACCGTGAGCAGGAACAGCACCAGCGTCGCCACCGACCACACCGCGGCCCAGCGCGAAGCCAGCGACACCGCCGACACTGACAGGCCCTCGACCACGTCCTTCGTGGTCGGCAGCAGGAACACCGCGGCGAGCAGGAACCCGGCGACCGCAACGGCCGCGACCTGGGTGAGGAAAGTGGTGGCAGGAAGGGCCCAGCCCACCAGGGGGCCGGGATCGGGTATGCCGGCCGGGCTCGGGGTGGGTGCACCGCCGCCGATCTCCAGCGACAGCACCATGACGATCAACCCGGCGGCGAATCCACCGACCACGAGGGTGACTGTGCGGGTCATGTGGCCCGCCGCCGACGTAGGGGTGCGAGCATGAGGCCGATCGCCAACACGGCCAGCGCCAGCCCCAGAACGAGGTGGCCGCGGTGACGATCGACGAACGCGCCCTCGTCCGTGGCGTGCTCGTGCTCGACGACCCGCCCGGTGGTGGTGGTGAACGTGATCTCCCCGGAGATCGGGTGCCCGTCGGCCGAGACGATCCGGTACGCCACCGTGTAGCGACCGCGTTCGGCGCTGGCCGCGACGTCGGCCGACAGGACGTGGTCGAGCGTGCGGACGTTCGACGTCGCCACCGTCCGCCCGCTCGGTGCGGTGACGGCGACGAACCCGTTGCCGACGTTCTCGCTGAACGTCAGGGTCACCTCGGACGGTGCCGTGTCGATCCGCGAACCGCCGGCTGGGTTGGACTCCACGAGATTGGCGTGCGCCGTCGCCGGCCCTGATCCCGCGAGAAGCAGGACCAGGGCGGCGACCAGGGTGACAAAGCTACGCACGACGTCGATTCTGCAACGCCAGCACCACAGCGACGAGAGCGGCCGCGACGGCCACGCCAGACATGAGCCGGGCGAGCCCGTCGTCCGACTCCTGAGCCCGTGCGGCCGGTGCGTCGCCGGTGGTTGCGAGCTCGAGGGTGGGGGCCGGCCGTTCCGGTTCCTCACCGCCCTTGTCGGTCGGCTGGTCCCAGGCGACGACTTCGCCGTCGTCATACGTCTGCACGGCGGCGAAGGACAGCGTCTTCACGTCCGGGAACTGACCGAGCGACAGGGCGAACTCGTCGAACTCGCCTGGTGCAATGCCGTCGCCCTGGGCAGTCCAGGTGACGGTGCGAACTGCCTCCGACAGCGTGGTGCCGTGCGAGGTGATCGGCTCGTCGAGCTTGGCCTGCCGGACGTCGATCGTCCAGCCCGACTTCGGCTGGACGCTGACGAACGCGAACGGTGTGTCTTCTGGCAGGGTGATGCGGATCTTCGTCGTGGATGCGGTGTCGGACTCGGTCGGGACGCGGAAGACGACCTTGCCAAACCCGCCGGCCGCAGCATCGGGGCTGGAAACCGTGACATGGGCCGAAGCCGGGGTGGCCGCCAGGACGAGAACGGCCAGAAGGAGCGCAGCGCACAGCCGCGCGAGAACTACGTGACATCGAAGAAGTCTTTCTGTGAGAGGGGATGTGCGAACGGGATCAGGCGAGACCCGTCGGCGGTCCCCTCCCCTCGATCACGTGGATCAGCTGGACCGGTCGGCGGGTGCGCAGCGACACGATCAGCGACGCGAGTGGTCGCCACTGCAGCGACGAGACCGTCGAGATGATCGCTGCGGCACGCAGAGCCACGCGGTCGGCGAGCGTCCACAGCGCGTCCTCGCCCTTGCGCAGCAGCAGCGCGCTGAGAGCAGTGCCGGCGAGATGGGCGGCGAGCATGACCGTGGTTCCGTCCGACCCGGCAGGTGTGCCGGCGACGTGGGTGACGGCTTGACCGAACATCAGCAGGCCGACGAGCTGGGAGGACGTGAGCCGGCGCCCGGCGAGGGCGTACGTGACGACCCAGGTGCCGAGGAACACGGCGGCGACGCCCACCAACGGGGCCCGGCCGCCGGCCGTCGAGTGCGCTCCAGCGGCCAGAACGGTGCACACCAGAGCGGCCGAGGCGGACCGTGCGAGCCTCAGCATCCCGGCCTCGGGACGCATCACGTCCGCGATTTTGGGAGGCTGCACGCCCCGAGGATAGCCTGAGCACATGGCATCCGTTTCCGGCGACTTCATCACCCTCGACGAGCAGTGGGGAGCCCACAACTACCACCCCCTGCCGGTCGTCATCTCCGCCGCCGAGGGTGCCTGGGTCACCGACGTCGACGGGCAGCGATACCTCGACTTCCTCTCCGGCTACTCGGCGCTGAACTTCGGTCATCGACACCCCGCGCTCCTGCAGGCAGCGCACGACCAGCTCGACCGGCTGACCCTCACCTCGCGGGCCTTTCACAACGATCAGTTCGGCTTGTTCTGCCAGGAGCTGGCCGAGCTGACCGGCACCGAGATGGTGTTGACGATGAACACCGGCGCCGAGGCCGTCGAGTCCGCGATCAAGGTCGCCCGCAAGTGGGCGTACGAGGTCAAGGGAGTGGCCTTCGACTCCGCCGAGATCATCGTCGCCTCCGGCAACTTCCACGGGCGCACCACCACCATCGTCTCCTTCTCCGACGACCCGGTCGCCCACGACAACTACGGACCCTTCACCCCGGGCTTCATCACCGTCCCGTACGGCGACGCCCAGGCGGTCCGCGACGCCATCGGACCCAACACCGCGGCCGTGCTGATGGAGCCGATCCAGGGTGAGGCGGGTGTCATCGTCCCGCCCGCCGGCTTCTGGGCCGACGTCCGGGCCGCCTGCGACGAGAACTCGGTGCTGATGATCGCCGACGAGGTTCAGTCCGGCCTGGCCCGCACCGGCGAGCTGTTCGCCCTCGACCACGAAGGCGTCCGTGCGGATCTGTACACCCTCGGCAAGGCGCTCGGCGGCGGCATCGTGCCGGTGTCCGCGGTCATCGGACGTGCTGACGTGCTCGGCGTGCTCAAGCCCGGCCAGCACGGGTCGACGTTCGGCGGCTACCCGGTGGCCTGCGCGGTCGGCCGCGCTGTCGTCAAGCTGCTGGCCACCGGCGAGTTCCAGCAGCGCTCCACCGAGCTGGGCCATCACCTGCACGAACGCCTGCACGAGCTGTCCGGCCTGGGTGTGGCTGCTGTCCGCGGGCGCGGACTGTGGGCCGGCGTCGACATCGACCCGACAGCCAAGACCGGCCGCGAGGTCTCCATGGCGCTGCGCGACCAGGGCGTCCTGTGCAAGGAGACGCACGAGCGGACGCTGCGCATCGCTCCCCCGCTGGTCATCACCCGCGAGGAGCTCGACCACGCGGTCGATGCCTTGGCGGACGCCTTGAAGGCCTAGCTCACTGCGGGAGTGACTCCCGGAGGGACTCCAGAGCCGAGTGCCTCGGGGTCCAGCCGAGATCGGTGCGTGCCTTGGTGGTGTCCATGATGGCCGGATGACTCAGCACTTCCGCCCACTGCGCACCGGAGGGCAGGAACGGCAACGCGGTGATCGCCCGAGCGACGGCGGCGACGGGTCTGCTCGGCACCGCGAGCGGCCGGAACCCGAGCTCTCGAACCACGTCGGCCACCTTCACGACGTCGTCGGCGGCGATGTTGTAGGCCCCGGGTGGACCGGCCGCGAGGACGCACAGTCGTAGCGCTGCGGCCACGTCGTCCTGGTGGATCAGCTGCATCGGCAGGTCGGGAACGACCGCAGGAACGACGCGGAGACGTCGGACTCCACGGTGCGCCGACTGAAGCAGCTGGATGAGGGCCGGTGGCAGCTGGGCCTTGGCTCCGATCGCGTCGGGCCCGAGCACGATCGGCGGCCGGAGCAGATACAGGTCGGTCTCGGGGTGACGCTCGGCCTCTTCGAGCAGCAGGTGCTCGAGCTCGGCCTTCTCCTGGGAGTAGAACAGCCGGTCCGCCGGCCTGGTCGGCCAGTCCTCCGTGATGCCGATCGGATTGTCTCGGTGGAATCCGTAGGCGGCGATCGAGGACGCATAGACGAAGCGCCGTGCTCCCGCCTCTGCCGCGGCACGGAATGCGTTCAGCGTGCCCTCGACGTTGATGGCCTGGGTCGTCTCCTTGCCGCCGCTGATGATCAGGAAGGCCAGATGGACCACGACGTCGGCGCCGGTGAACGCCTCCTGCAGCGCTTCGCGGTCGCGCACGTCTCCGCGGCGGTACTCCATCTTCGTCCAGCCGCGCTCGATCGGGTCGAACGGTCGGCGCGCGATGCCGATGACCCGCGCGACCCTCTCCTCGTCCTGCAGCAACGGCATCAGCGCCACGCCGAACGTGCCGGTCGGACCGGTGACCGCAACGGTCAGGTCGGATTCGCTCGTCATCTCGGCAGCGTAGTCGCGGGGGCCACCAGACGCATGGCCCCCGCACGATGCCGGACTGGGGCAGAATGGCCACCGGCAGATGGAGGTCCGCCATGGCCATCGACGAACCGACGACGTCCCCCGCAGGGTTCTTCGATCCGAAGCGCCCGATGGAGCTGCGCCGGAAGTCCGTGCTCAACCTGTGGGACTTCCTGGTTCGTGGTGGCATCGCCGACCTGTCCCGCACTCCGTCCGATGTCATCGACCGCGGCCGCACGCGAGAGGTTCACCGCTACCAGCGCGTGCCGGGAGTCCGCGCCAAGGGCCTCCCGACCTTGCTCGTCCCACCGCTCGGCTCGCAGGCCTCCTGCTTCGACCTGCGCAAGGGCCTGTCCCTGGCCGAGAACCTCGTCGGACGAGGTCGTCCCACCTACCTGGTCGACTACGGTCCGCTCAAGGGCGACGACGCCAAGGTGGGCATCGAGCACTTCATCAACGACGTCCTCCCGCCGGCGATCCGCGCGGTGTCAGAGGACGCCGGAGGGAAGGACGTGCATCTGGTCGGCTGGTGCATGGGCGGGTTGCTGTCGATCGGCGCAGAGGCGATCCACGACGACCTGCCGATCCGTTCGGTCGCGATGATCGCCAGCCCGTTCGACCTGTCCAAGAACCGGATCCTGAGGCCGGTCCAGGCCGTGGCGAAGGTCACCGGCGGGCGCATCGTCAGTACCGCGCTGAAAGCCGCCGGGTCCGTCCCCGCGCCGCTCGTCAGCCTCGGGTTCAAGGCCACCGCCCTGTCGACCTACCTGAAGAAGCCACGCACCCTCTGGACCAGGCGGGAGGACCGCGAGTTCCTGGGCCAGGTCCAGGCCGTCGACGAGATCATGAACAACATGCTCGCGTACCCCGGCAGAGCCACGCTGCAGGTGTACCAGCGGTTGGCCCTCCGGAACGAGCTGGCCACCGGACGCATTCAAGGGCCGAACCGGATGGTCGACCTCGCCGACGTCCGCGTCCCGGTCATGAACGTCGCCGGACAGACCGATGCCCTGGTCCCGGTCGCTGCTGCACATCACGTCGGGACCCTGCTGCCCAACTCACCGGACGTCCGGCTCCCCGTCGCGCCAGGCGGCCACTTGGGCGTGCTCACCGGCACCAAGGCCCCCGAGACGACGTGGACCTACCTCGACGACTTCCTCTCGGCCCACGACCGGAAGCGGTCGGGCTGACCGGACGCAGAGCCTCGACGGCTCTGACTCAGGCGGGCGGTGGGATCGTGAACGTCGCGTCGATCCGCCTGATCCTGCAGTCGGACGTCAGCGTGAAGTCCTCGTCAACGGTTGACGTGCCGAACGGCTGATCCGCCAGCTCGACCGGGATGTCGTAGGTGGCGTTGATGACGTTCGCCCGGCCGTCGGGCTGCCAGGTCCAGACGACGTTCTCGATCGACTCGAAGACGGAGTACTGCACGTGCAGGTAGAGCTGGAGCCTCAGGTCGGCCGCGGTGACCGAGGTGGGCACGCCGTTCTCGAGGCGCAGCACGAACGGGTGAAGCGGGATCGACCAGGCAGCGTTGCGGTCGATCAACGCATCGAGGTACGTCTGCGCCGAAGCCTGGGAATCGGTCGGTGAGCAACCGGTGGTGGCCTGCGCGGCCACGGGTGCGGAGAGGACGAGACTGCCTGCGATGACGACGAGAGCCACCAGACGGCGGGAGAGGGTCACGCCGGAACTGTAACGCGTTCTACTTCGATCGAACAGAGATCAGGGCCGCGACCTGATCGGCGACGGCTCGACGTGTCTCCTCCGGATCCGCGCCGGTCGCATCCGTCATGAACTGTCCGAAGATCAGCCAGCCGAGCACCGTCATCCCGGCGACAGACGTGGGCACCGCCCGCTCGTCGTCGGCATCGCGCCACAGGCCGGAGAAGAGCTCGGTCGTGGACGCGGTGCCGGGCAGCGCGGCCTCGGGGCTGTCGAGGACGGCGTGCACGAGCGTCCGCCAGTACGAGGGTCGGGCAGCGAGCAGGTCGAGCAGCTCGGCCACCACGTCGCCTCCGGCCTCGCCACTGGTCGGGAGACCCGACTCGACGACGGCGGCCACGACAGCCTCCGCGTCCGCAGCCAGCATCTGCTCCAGAACTTCGGCCTTGGTGCCGAAGTGACGGTGCACCAGCGCGTGATTGACCCCTGCCCGGGCCGCGATCTCGCGCACCGAGAAGCCATCGGGACCGCGCTCGGCCACCAACGCGCTGGTGGCCGAGAGCACCGCCGAACGCACTTGCTCGCGACCCCGAGGCTTCGTGTTGACCGGACGGCTCGTCACGGGTGAAGTCTACCCAAGATGTAACCGAACGGTTACAGTCAGCCGCATGCCCGGTCGTGCGCGCCGTCCACTCACCCTGCTCGCCGGAGCCTCGACCGCCTTGCTGACGATCGGCGCGCTCGCCGTGCCCGCGTCCTCGCAGGCTCCGACGCCGGACGTCACCCTGCCCCCGATTCCGGCGATCAAAGGTCAGCCGATCCCGTCGTTGCCGACCGACCTGCTGGTGCCGAAGTTCATCGGGGCGCCGGCGGTCGAGCAGCCGGTCGCCCACCCGCCGATCCCGCAGAATCCGTGGCTCTCCCCCGACGGAACCAACTCCATGCACAACGATGCCTACGCCTCCGACGCGTACCAGGTCAGCGGTCCGCTGGGAGAGAACCTCAAGGTCACGTCGGCGTCGTACGGTGTCCGCGAGTGCGCCACGATCGCGTTCGACTCCCGCGGCCGCATCGTCGGGCTGTGCGGTGGCCTCGAGGGCTTCACGATGATGGTGATCGACCCGGTCACGCTGAAGCCGATCTCGGAGCTCCGCACGTCGGCGCGCAACCTGCTGTCCGGCGCCAATCCGTTCACCGACATCTGCGGCGGCACCTACTTCTTCCTCGACGGCGCCGACGTCGCCTACCCGACCACTGGTCAGAAGACCGTCCTGAAGATCAAGGTCCAGCCCGACGGCGCCCTCGTGAAGCAGCACGAGTGGTCGGTGGCCGAACACATCCCTGCCGACGACTGCCTGATCGCGACCATGCCGGACTGGGACGGCCGGCTCTGGTTCTTCACGCAGCAGGGCACCGTCGGCACCCTCGACCGGGAGACCGGCTCGGTGGAGGTGACGAAGCTGCCGGCCGGTGAGGAGGTCACCAACTCGGTCGCCACCGACAAGACCGGCGGGATGTACGTCGTCTCCACGCACGCCCTCTACCGGCTCGACGCCACGGGCGGAGGGATTCCCGAGATCACCTGGCGCGAGGTCTACGACCGGGGCACTCGACTGAAGCCCGGCAACCTGTCCCAGGGCTCCGGCACCACTCCGACGCTGCTCGGCAAACGGTGGGTCGCCATCAACGACAACGCGGACCCGCAGACGAACGTCCTCGTCTACGATCGTCGGAAGGGTGCAACCGACCGGCTGCACTGCACACAGCCAGTCCTCGCTGAGAACGCCGGCACGACCGACAACAGCCTGGTGGCGGCCGGAAACTCCTTCATCATCGAGAACAACTACGGCTACAAGGGCCCGACGTCGACGATCCTGGGACAGACCACCACGCCGGGCATCGCTCGCGTGATGGTCGAGGAAGACGGCTGTCGCGTCGCGTGGACCAATGACTCGATCGCCCCCAGCTCCGTCGCCAAGGCCTCACTCGGCAACGGCCTCCTCTACGCCTACACGAAGCCGAAGGCGAGCAACACGTTCGATGCCTGGTACTTCACGGCGGTCGACATCCGCACCGGGAAGACCGTCTGGAGCCGGCTCACCGGCACCGGCATCCAGTGGAACAACCACTACGCCGCCATCTATCTCGGGCCCGACGGGACCGCCTACATCGCCACCCTGGCCGGCCTGGTCAGGATCGACGACGCGTGAAGACGTTCGTCGTCAGCGGCGCCGCCAGCGGGATCGGCGCGGCCACCACGGCCCTGATTCGCGACCAGGGCGACCGCGTGATCACGATCGACCTCCACGACGCCGACGTGGTCGCCGACCTGTCCACAGAGGCCGGCCGGGCGGATGCCGTGGCAGGTGTCCAGACGCTGACGGACGTCGTTCACGGGGTGGTGCCGTGCGCGGGGATCGCCGGATCGACCGGTGTCGACTCCGCGTTGGTCGTCTCGGTGAACTTCTTCGGGGCGGTGGCCCTCGTTCGTGGCCTCCACGCGCAGCTCGCCGCGGCCAGGGGCGCCAGCGTCGTCCTGCTCGCCTCCAACTCGATCACCGCCGTCCCGGGCTGGCGCACGTCGGTGGCCGACTTCTGCCTGGCCGACGACGAGAAGGCCGCCCGCGCGGACGCTGCTGAAGCCGACTCGGTGATGGTCTACCCGGCCACGAAGGCCGCGCTCGCCTCGTGGGCGCGGCGCGAGGGCGTGACCGAACCCTGGATCGGACAGGGCATCCGGCTCAACTCCGTGGCCCCCGGCGTCGTCGACACCTCGATGACCGAGAAGCTCCGGGCGGACCCGGTGTTCGGACCGTACGTCGATGCCTATCCCACCGCGATCGGCCGACCGGGACGGCCGGAGGAGATCGCCGCACTGATCGGCTTCCTGTTGTCCGACGCCAGCAGCTTGATGGTCGGCTCCGTGGTGTACGCCGACGGCGGCACCGACGCGATCCTGCACCCTCGCGCCCCCGCTGGATGCGAGGACTGAGCGTTCACACGAGGCGGGTGCGGCAGGCGGCACGGTCGCGTGCGGCGGTTTCAAGATTGCTTGTACGGTTCCACTCGCCACCCAAAGAGTGCGTTCAGCGAATGTTCGAGACGTCACCGGGTACAAGGGCCTCGCTGGCTGAGCAGGTAGTCCGGCGTCAGGGAACACCATCAGGACTTTGAGAGGCAATGATGACCTTCAGCTCCCCCAGTACCCCGGGCGGTACCCACTCCACGGCCGCGCAGGACGGCGGCCCCGGCGACACCCACGAGTTCGGTGACGTCCAGGTGTCGACCGGCCGGCGGTCGGCGTACATCACCATCGAGCTCATCCTCTACCTGCTCGCATCCATCGGAATTTTCATCACCGCGGCCGTCATCGACGAATCCGGTACTGCCGACGGGTTTGGAGCCTCAGAGGCGTGGTTCTACGTCACGCTGCTGACCATCGGTTTCCTGCTCAGCCGCGGGCTTGCCAAACTCGGTGGCCACAACGATTCGCGCGTGCTCTAGGAGCGATGCCTCTAGGAGGAGGGTGGTCCGTTGCTGTTCTTCAGCAATCGGCTCGGTTGCTTGGGTTCGATCGCGATATCGCTCATCGGCACCGCGGTCCTGTTCTTGATCTTCGCTAGGTAGATCGCACAAGCGACCGCCCCGCGTACTCGGTCAAGGGTTGCGCAGGGTGGTCGCTGCATCCGTCCGCATCCACGAATGCAGCCATTCGACGCCCACGGCCCGGCGGGAGAATGTTTCACCGCAGCAGCAGAAACGATAGACCGCTCGCGTGCTTGGGGAAGGATGCGCCAGACGACGACGAGCGACTTCTGCAACCAACGAGAGCGCTATTGACTGCCGTCTTTTGAGGCTCCCTTGATCACCACGATTGAATCGCCACCGGATGAAGGCGTGCGTGCCGTCGCCATGAGGTCGGATCCATTGACCTTGAAGACGTACGTGTGCTCCGACTGCGTGACCAGCACCAGGTCCTGAACATCAACGTTCATCTGCAGGGCAACAGCCTTCTCGACTTCGTCACGGCTCCTCGGCATGGATCAAGCGTAGGTTCAAGTTTCGTGCGGTGCCCGTTTGTGAGACGAGGAGCGGAACACCACGCGATCGGGCGAGAGAAGGCAGGCCAGCGTGAGCGGTCATGACTGCTGACTGATTCCCCTCGGGGGGCGTTGACCCATCTCACTCATCACCGACCCCATCGGCCCGCTGGCGCTCCCAGATGATTCATGCGCCGCTGAGGTTCGGGCACGCAGTGCTTGCCACGGGGCTGAGATGAGCGTAGAGGGGTACTTCCGGTGCAACCCAGAAGGAGCGACCATGACCTCTCCGGCCGAAACCAATCCAGAGGCGACTGGAAACGACGACGACAACGTCGGCAGCGACACCGCTGAATCCCGGCCTGACTCACCGCCCCCGGAGGGCACCGGGTCCCCCGACGACGCGCTGCCGCCTCCGGAGTAGAGACCGTCCCGCGCACTTGGGGGAGATTCGCTACAGGTGAACCCGCCTCCACGACCACCGGCTACGGACGACGGTGTGGTCGACATCACACGCCCCGATCGTCCTCAACCACAGCGAGGGGGTACAGGGCCTCTATGAGCGACGACAAAGCGGCAGAGGCGCGAGACGGACTTCTCGGCAGCGTGGCGGGTAAGGCCAAGGAAGTGGCCGGCGCCGTGAGCGGCAGAGACGGGCTGGTTGAGGAGGGACAGCTCCAACAGGTCGAGGCTCGCCACCGCAAGGAGGCCGCCGCTGACGAGGCGATCGCCGACGCCAAGCGGAAGGAGGCCGAGCAGGAGCTGCACGATTCCAGCCGCGAGGCCACCGAGCACAAGGGCGCATCCCGAGCCGCTGCTGCGCAAGAGAAGGCGGACGTCCAGCGCCAGCACGACCGGGAGCACTCGGTCGCCGCCCGTGAGGCTGAGTTGCAGGAGGCGGAGGGTCGCGAAGCGGCCGAGCGACATGCGGCCGAGCTTGCAGAGTCCGGGCTGCGTGACGCGCAGGCCATCGCCGCCGACGCCACATCCGCTGAGCAACAAGCCGCCGCTGAAAAGCTTCGCCTCGAGCGCGAGGCCGCCGCCGCCGAGCAAGAGGCCGCGAAACTGCGCGCCCAGACCGAGAATCAAGGAGCACCGTGATCAGCAACCTCATCGCCCTTCCATACAGGCTCGCACGTACCCCTCTCGTCCTCATTGACAGCACCTTGTCCCAAAGGCTGCCGGAGACCTCCTTTCCACGCGTGACCCTGGATCGGGTCATCGGGTCATCTGACAAGTTCGCGGGGACGCTGCTGGGCGACCCGGACCTCGCCGGGCGCGGTGCCGATCGCATCGAGCGCGCCGACGCGCTTCAGAAAGCCGGCAAGCTCGAGCACCAGGCTGAGACCTACCGGGATCAGGCCGAGGAGAAGATCGCTGACGGCCATGACGAGGCCGCACGGAAGCGAGAGGCCGCCGGAAACCGTCTCTCGGAGAGCCGTGACGAGGCCGACGCCGCCGAGGCACGCGGTAAGCGGGAGGCCAGAGCCACGGCAACCAAGGCGGCCGCGGCCAAGAAGGCCACGGCCGACCAGAAGGCGGCCAGCCGCAGCACCACGATCGAGCAGCGCAAACAGCGCGCCGACACCGCCGTCGAGGCGAAGAAGAAGACTGCCCAACGTGAAGCGAAGGCCAAGATCGACGACGCCCGCAAGGCGGACCAGTCCGCCGCAGAGTCACGCGCCGACGCTGAGCGCCTCAACGACCTCACCGAGGTCAAGAAGCAACAGCGCAAGCAAGGCTGACCACAGCTCCGCTTTCACTGATCACCGACCACCTGCTGCAACCTACACATCACTCATGCAGCGGGGTTCGTATCTTCGTCTCGCCTCCGCTGCGGCCGCTGTCGGCGCCCCCGCAGGCGTCTGGTGAGCCAGCGCCTCCGCTGAGGGCGTCTCGTCCGTCGCTGCCGCTGAGCTTGACGGCGGCACCTAGGCCGCGACGCTGCCAGGCAGGTGCGCTGAGATGCCAGAGGCCGAGCCCTCAGATCATCGAAGACTTGCCGCGATCACGAAGATCACCGCCCAGCAGAATCCGAAGACCTGGATCGCCCGATCCTTGACCAGCACCTCGTCGGGTTCTTCGGCAAGGCCCCGGTCCGTCAGCTGGCAGTAGCGCAACACCACCATGACCATGGGCACGATCGAGATCTCGCGAAGAACGAGCACGGTGGGATTGGCCGCGACCGACGTGGCCCAGAGGCAGTAGGTGAGCATCGCCGCGGTCGCGCCGGCCTGCCAGACGAACCGGAGGTACTCGCGACTGTAGTTGGCGAGTGCGCTGCGCGTGACGCTTCGTTGGCCGAGCGTGATCAGCTCGGAGTACCGCTTGGCGCCGGCGACCATCAGCGACGCGAAGCCGACGGTGATCAGGAACCAGTGGGAGAGGGGAATGTCGACGGCAGTGCCCCCGGCGATCGTCCGCAGCAAGAAGCCGGACGCCAGAATGGCGATGTCGATGAGCGGCAGGTGCTTGAGGGAGACGCAATAGGCCAGCTGGAGCACGACGTAGATCACGAGGACGGCCGCCGTCGTCAGGTTGCACCAGATGAGCGCACCCAACAAAGAGACCGCCAGGAGGATGGCAGCCACGATCCAGGCCACCCGTGGCGGGACGTCTCCGTTGGCGATCGGCCGGTCCCGCTTGGTCGGATGAGCGCGGTCCGCGTCGCGGTCGATCACGTCGTTGACGAGGTAGATGCCCGACGCCGCTGCGCAGAAGAGCGCGAAGACGATCGCCTCCCGCAGCCAGACGTCGTTCCGCGGCAGCTCGCCTGCCGCTGCCGGTGCGGCCAGCACCAGCAGGTTCTTCACCCACTGCACCGGGCGGGTCGAGCGGACCAGGCCGACGAGGATCCCTGATCTGGCTGAGCGGTTGGTCATGAGCTCCCTCCCTCCGAGAAGTCGCCGACCTGGAACAGATGGGCGCGCCCCATCTGGTCGTTTGAGCTGAGCGGCCGGAACTGGGCAGCGTCGCCGAGCACCTCGGGCAACACCGCGGCATCATCATCGAGCACGACGTAATCCAGGTGTCGTCGGCGCAGTTCGTCGGCGAGCTGGTCGGCACTGCTCACAGCACCGACTGCGATCACGTCGCGCTCGTACCGGTTCCCGAAGAGCGGGTGGGTGAACAGCCGGCTACCGTGGCCAAGGACGGCGACGGAGGCACCGCGTGAAACGTGCTTCATGGGACGATAGAGGAACCAGGGGAACACGACATCCATTCGGTCGTCGCGGGCGGCGAGGTCCACCGACTCGCCCAGAGTCAGGAAGTCCGCCTTGCCCTCGACCTGGTACGAGAGTGAGCGGGTGGCCCACCACATGGAGGTGCCGATCACGGCCAGCAGAGCAACTGATGCGACAGCCCGGACCGCAGCCGCGTCGCGGAACCTCTGGGCCAGCCAGGTCATCGCGAATGCGCTCAGCGCAGCGGCCAGGCCGGCGTTGAGCAGCTGGTACCGGGCCCACCACGGCGCGGGGCTCGTCACCGTGACGCACACGAGAATGAACAAGAGCAGTCCGGCCGGGCCTCGCCGGCCCTCGCGCCACCAGACGACCGTGGCCACGACTGCGAGCGGCAGGAGGATCAGAGCCCACTGCATGCCCATGCCACCCAGTCGCTGGCCGTAGTCGACGGTGTGGAACGGGTGGAAGTCGGCTGCCCAGGACATGAGGACCTGCAGCACAGCGTGATGATCGGCGATCTGTGGCGGCACGTGAGGCGCGATGATCACGTCGACGGCGAACTGTCCGGGGAAACCCGCAATCTCGAAGGGGTACAGCGGGCTGCCGTACTTCATCCACGTGCGGACGTACCAGTAGCCGCCGATCGCCAGCGCAGCCAGGCCGAACAGCACGACGCCTGGTGGGCCGGACCAACCACGGCGAAGCCATCGCATCGACCGGTTGGCCATCGAAGGCTCTCTGGGGGTCCATTGCACGGCGAGGACGTAGAACACGAGGAACGGGGCGAGCAGGAGGTTGCTGCTCTTGGCGCCACAAGCGAGGCCGGCGACCATCCCTGCGGTAACCAGCCGGCCGATCCAGAGCCCTCGACTGCTTGGATCCAGGTCGATGGCGCCTCGGAGACCGGTGACGAGGTACAGCGCGGCAAGGCCGAGCGAGGCGGCTCCGGCATCGACATAGTTCGTCCCGAACTGAGCCATGACCAAGGGAGTGGCCAGGAGCATCAGCCCGGCAAGCGCGGCATGGGAGCGTCTCGCCCCGATCCGACGCGCGAGACCCGCGACGGCGGCCGCGCCGACGAGGAAGATCGGCAACTGCGCGACGCCGGCGTAGACGGTGTTGTGGAGGTGCACGCAGGTCCACGCGACGAACAGCTCGACCGACTGCGGGTACACGTCCGCCCACAGGACCAGGGTGCTGTGGCCGAGGCGTTCGGTGGTGATCCACTCATCAATGCCGACAAGGTGGTAGTAGAGCCCGTCCCAGTCGATGTTCGGCAAACGAACGGAGAGGTAGGCCCGCACGCCATACGCGGCGAGCACGGCCAACGCGAGGATCAGGATGACGGGATGCCTCGGCCCCAGCCGAATCACATCCCTCGTGGCGATGCCGGCCAGGCGCGCACTGTCGACGGCAGCAGTTCGCACCTGACGACCGAGCAGCGAGCTCGCGCTGACGACCAGGAGGCCGACGGCGCCGAGCAGGAGTGGCACGGGGCGGTACGACTCGAGCAGGCCGCCCACCACGAGGCTGTTTGCCGCGACCAGGGCCATGGACAGCGAGCCGGTGCCCACGGCTACCTCACCCGCGCTCGTGGGCCGCATCAAGGCGGTGAGAAGGAACCCGGCCAGCACGATGATGATCGTGGAAGTCAGAAGGAGGGCGAACTGAGCCACGTCAAAGACCTGTTCGGAAGACGGTCACGCCGTTCGATGGTGTTCCGAACGTGATCTGCATCATGCCGCAACATCCGGGCAGTGTCATTCACTCGCCGGACTGAGTTCATGCGGGTCCTCGTCAGCACCGGGGGCCGAGGTCACGCGATAGGTGCCTTTGACCTGCGGTTCTTGTCGGGCTGACAGGATTTGAACCTGCGACCCCGTGACCCCCAGTCACGTGCGCTACCAAACTGCGCCACAGCCCGTTTACCAGCGGCAACCCTACCCCAGCCGCCACACGCTCCGACGCACCCGGCCCGGGTCAGCGCTTGCGCTTCTGGCGCGGACGCTGCTGGATGTGGATCGGCGAGCCGACGAAGCCGAACTCCTCGCGCAGGCGGCGCTCGATGAATCGCAGGTACGACGCCTCGAGCTTGCCGGACGTGAACAGGATGAACGTCGGCGGCGCCACCGAGGCCTGGGTGCCGAACAGGATCTTGGCCTGCTTGCCGCCGCGCACCGGATGCGGGTGTTCGGCCACCAGCCGGCCGAGGAAGGCATTCAGGGCTCCGGTGCCGATCCGCGTCTCCCAGCCGTCGAGCGCCGAGTCCAGAGCCCGCACGAGGCGGTCGACGTGCCACCCGGTCCTGGCGGCGACGTTGATGCGCGGTGCCCACGGAACCTGCACGAGCTCACGGTCGATCTCGCGCTCGAGGTAGTAGCGGCGCTCGTCGTCGACCAGGTCCCACTTGTTGAAGGCGATGACGAGGGCACGACCGGTCTCGGCGACGGAGCTGATGATGCGGGTGTCCTGCTCGGTGAGCGGCTGGCTGGCGTCGACGATCATCACGGCCACTTCGGCGCGCTCGATCGCCGTGCTGGTGCGCAAGCTCGCGTAGTACTCGTGGCCGGACGCCTCACGCACCCGCTTGCGGATGCCGGCGGTGTCGATGAACCGCCAGGTTCGTCCACCGAGCACGACCAGCTCGTCGACCGGATCGACCGTCGTGCCCGACACGTCGTCCACGACGACGCGGTCCTCCCCCGCCAGTTGGTTCAGCAGGCTCGACTTGCCGACGTTGGGCTTGCCGACGATCGCCACCCGCCGCGGACCGCCGACGACCTCCTGGTCGGCGGGCGCCTCCGGCAGCGCGTCGAGGATGGCGTCGAGGAGGTCACCACTCCCCCGCCCATGCAGGGCCGACACCGGGTACGGCTGACCGAGCCCCAGGTTCCACAGGCCGGCCGCCTCGAGCTCGCCACGCTGGTCGTCGACCTTGTTCGCTGCCAGGATCACCGGCTTCTTCGTGGTGCGGAGGATGCGCACGACGGCCTCGTCGGCGTCGGTGATGCCGACGGTGGCGTCGACGACGAACAGCACCGCATCAGCGAGCTGCGCTGCGACCTCGGCCTGAGCGGCGATCCGCTCGGCGAGACCGCGGGCGTCCGGGTCCCATCCGCCGGTGTCGACGATGGTGAACGCGCGACCGTTCCAGTCGGCGTCATACGGCACGCGGTCGCGGGTGACGCCGGGGACGTCTTCGACGACCGCCTCGCGACGGCCAAGGATGCGGTTGACCAGCGTCGACTTGCCGACGTTGGGCCGCCCGACCACGGCGAGCACCGGGACGGGACCGAGCTCGGGAGCATCAGACATCGGTCGAGCCCGCCGGCAGAGGTCCGGGCAGGCCGCGGCCGGTGGCGCCCTTGGCCCAGGTGAGGTGCTCGCGCATGTGCTCGAGAATCTGCCCGCTGACGTCGGCGATCACCTGCGAGGTGCGCGGCCAGGGCGTGGGCGGGAACCGGATCGGCTCGCCATAGACGACATCGATCCGGGCGCCCCTCACCGGACGCGACTCCGACGGTGCACCTGGCTCGCGGCTGCCGAAGATCGCCACCGGGACGATCGGCGCTCCGCTGACCAGGGCGAGCCACGCGAGGCCCGGCTTGATCCGCCGCAGCTCACCGTCGCCGCGACGGCCCTCGGGGTACACGACGACCACCTGATCGGCGGCCAGCGCGTCGGCGGCCGTCCTCAGGGCGCCGACGTCGGTGCGAGCGCGGTCGAGCTTGATCTGGCCGGCATACGTGAGCAGCTTGCCGGTGCGTCCAACCCAAGCTTCCTTCTTGACCAGGGCATGAGCGGGTCGCGGAGACTTGAGGAACAGGATGGGTCCGTCGAGCCAGCCGATGTGGTTCGAGGCGATGATCGCCGCACCCTCCTTGGGCACGTGGTGCTCGCCGCGCTGGTGGATCTCCCAGCGGCGGTCCAGCCACGGCTGTGCATAGCGGCGCAAGGTCTTCAGGCCCTTCTCCGGCATGCCGCGCGGACCGTCCAGGTGCACTGACGTGAGGAGCTGCTCGCTCATGGGGCGCCTGCCCGGGTGACGTCGTCCACCAGCGCGACGATGGCGTCGACCACCTGCTCGAGAGTCAGGTGGGTGCCGTCGATCTCGACGGCGTCCGGTGCCTTGGCCAGCGGTGACGCGGCCCGGGTGGAATCGATCTCGTCTCGCCGCGCAAGATCGGCCTGGGTGGCGGTCGCGTCGATGCCACCGAGCTCGGCGGCTCGCCGGGCGGCCCGGGCGGCCGGATCGGCCACCAGGAAGACCTTGACCGGTGCACGCGGAAGGACGACCGAGCCGATGTCGCGGCCCTCGACGACGATGCCGTCCGGTGACGCCTCGACCGTCTCGCGCTGGCGCTTCACGAGCAGCTCCCGCACGCGAGGTACCGCGGCGACCAGGCTGACGTTGCTCGTGACGTCGACTCCACGGATCGGGCCGGACACGTCCTGGCCGTCCACCTCGATCGTGGGAGCCAGCGGGTCGGTGCCGGAGGAGATGCTCACGTGCTCGGCGGCTCGGGCGATGGCGTCGGCGTCACCGAGGTCTGTGCCGCGCTGAAGCAACGCCCACGTCATCGCGCGGTACATCGCACCGGTGTCGAGATAGGCCAGGCCCAGGCGTTCGGCGACGCCGCGAGCTGTGCTCGACTTGCCAGACCCCGACGGTCCGTCGACGGCCACCACGAGGCCGGAACGCTCGCTCACGGTTCCTCCTCTCAGCGGTACGCGGGCCAGCCGCGGGCGGTCAGGGCTTCGACCAGGACGTCGGCGCGATCGGTGAGGACCGCGATCTCGACGAGGCCGACCGGACGACCGAGCTCGTGGTCGATACGGAGGTCCTCGATGTTCACGTCCGATTCTCCCGTATGGGCCATGAGACGTGACAACTCGCCCGGGTGGTCGGCGATCGGGACGAACACCGTCGCCAGCTCCTTCGGACGTTCACCGTGCTTGCCCGGGATGAGCCGCGTGCCGGCCCGCCCGGACTCGAGCACCTCGGCGACCCCGGCCCCGGGCCCACCAATCGACCCGATGAGACGGTCGAGGTCGTCACGGACGCGCTCGAGCAGATCTCGGACCTCTCCGGCGTTGCTGCGCAGGATCTCGGCCCACAGGGCGGAGTCGCTGGCCGCGATCCGGGTGACGTCGCGCAACCCGGGCCCGGCCAGCGACAGATGGGCTGACGGGGCCTCGGCCAGCCGGGCCGCGGCCAGCACGCTGAGCACATGCGGAACATGCGACACGAGGGCGACGGCGCGGTCGTGCGACTCCGCGTCCATCGTGATCGGCACCGCGCCCACCAGCTCGGCCACCGACTCGACGAGACGGACGGACCTCTCCCCCGCGCCGGCCAGTGGCGTGATGGCCCACGGGCGACCCTCGAACAACAGGCCGGACGCGGCCATCGGTCCGGACCGTTCGCTGCCGGCCATCGGGTGGCTTCCGACGTACCGGTCCGCGCCGGGCAACGTGGCGATGCTCGCGGCGAGGTCGGACTTCACGCTGGCGACGTCGGTGACGACGGCGTCCGGCCAGGTCTTCAGCGCATGGGCCACTGTCTCAACGACGCTCGAGGGTGGCACCGCGACGACGACGAGGTCGGGCGCGACCGCCGGTTCCGGGCTACCCGCCCCTCGCGAGACGGCGAGCTCGAGATTGGCGCGGCTGACGTCGTCGAGGTGCACGTCGACGTCGTGCTCACGCAGCGCGAGCGCGATCGATGTCCCGATGAGCCCGCACCCGATCACCAGGACGGATCCGGGTCTCTTCATGTGGGGTCCCCGGGAAGGCGCGCGCCGGATCGCGAGCATCCAGTGCGAACCGCGCACCGAGGCGCGCGGTTTTCTGGGGAGAAGGTCATGCCTCAACGCTATCGAAGAGAGCACCGAGCTCATCGCGCGACAGCTCGCGAGTCGCGCCCACCGAGAGGTCGCCCAGACGCAGCGGGCCGAACGCCGTGCGGGTCAGCTCGACGACCGGGTGCCCGACGTGGTCGAGGATGCGCCGCACGATCCGGTTGCGGCCGATGTGCAGGTCGAGCTCGACCAGCGAGCGGCCGCGCGACCGGTCCACCACCCGGAACCGGTCCACCCGAGCCGGGCCGTCGTCCAGCTCGATGCCGTCGCGCAGGCGGGCCGCGAGGGAGTCGGGCACGTCACCTTGCACCAGCGCCACATAGGTCTTGGTGACCTCGAAGGACGGGTGCGCAAGCCGGTGCGCCAGGTCACCGTCGTTGGTGAGGAGCAGGAGCCCGGACGTGTCGGTGTCGAGCCGCCCGACGTGGAACAGCCGCTCGGGACGATCCGGCAGGAGTGACCGCAGGTCCGGCCGTCCCCGCTCGTCCGACATCGACGTGACGACACCTCGAGGCTTGTTGACCAGCAGGTACGCGTGATCCGTCCTGGGCGGCACCCGGCGGCCGTCGACCCGGATGACGTCGGTCACGGGGTCGACCCGGGCGCCCATCTGCGTGACGATCTCGCCGTTCACCTCGACGTGACCCTCCGCCATCAGCTGCTCGCATCGGCGCCGGCTGGCGATCCCGGCCTGGGCCAGCACCTTCTGCAGGCGGATCCCCGACGGCGCGTCGTCAGGCGTCAGGGTCACTGGGCTGGTCGGCGTCGGTCGGCTCGAAGACCGCCGGCCGCTCCTGCTCGTCGTCGAGGTCATCGAGCTCGGGGAGCATGGGGGCGATGTCCGGCAGCTCGCCGAGGTCGGCGAGCCCCATGCGCTCCAGGAAGTAACTGGACGTGCGGTACAAGATGGCGCCACTCTCGGCGTCGATGCCGGCCTCCTCGACGAGCCCGCGGGTCACCAGTGTGCGGACGACGCCGTCGACGTTGACGCCGCGGATGGCCGACACCCGCGAGCGGCTGACCGGCTGCCGGTAGGCGATCACGGCGAGAGTCTCGAGCGCGGCCTGGGTGAGCCGGGCCTGCTGACCGTCGAGCACGAACCGCTCCACGGCCGGGGCGTACGCGTCGCGGGTGAAGTACCGCCACCCTCCCCCGACGTTGCGCAGCTCGAACCCGCGCTCCTGGTCGGTGTACTCCTGGGCCAGCTCGGCGAGGGCCTTCTCGACATCCGGCGGCGGATGCCCGACGGCCTGCGCCAGCGTGAGGTGGTCGAGCGGCTGGTCGGCCACCATCAGCACGGCTTCCAGCGCGGGCCGGAGATCGAGCGTGCCGAGCTCCAGCTCGTGTGGTCCGTCGGCTGACTCAGGCATCGGCTTCCTCATCGTCGGGGACGGCGGCCAGCTCGGGCCGCCGCTGGTCGTCAAGCTCGGCGTTCTCCTCGGTGCCGGCCGGCGGCTCGTCGAACTCGTCGCCGACGTCGATGTCGCCGGCGTCGGTGCCGGTCCAGCGCAGGTGGAGGTCGCCGAGCGGGGTGGCCTGGTCGAACGTCAGGACACCTTCGCGGAACAGCTCGAGCACGGCGAGGAACCTGGCGACTGTGGTGACGACGTCGGCGTCGGCGGTGAGGGCGCGGAACGTGGTGCTCCCCTGCCGGCGGAGCCGGTCGACGACGAGGTGCGCCTGCTCGCGCACGCTCACCCGCGGCGCGTGCAGATGGGCCAACGACAGCACCGGTACCGGCTTGGGCTCCAGGGCGGATGCTGCGAGCAGTGCCAGGTCGGCCGGTCCGACGGACACGATCACCTCCGGCAGCAGCTCGGCGAACCGTGGCTCCAGCGACACCGAGCGCGGATGGCGGAGCGCCTCCTCGGCCAGGCGCTCGGAGATCAGGGACGCGACCAGCTTGAACGCCCGGTACTGCATGAGCCGTGCGAACAGCAGGTCGCGGGCTTCCAGCAGGGCGAGGTCGTCTTCGTCCTCCACGTCGCCCTGCGGCAGCAGCCGGGCGGTCTTGAGGTCGAGCAGGGTGGACGCCACCAGCAAGAACTGCGTCGTCTGCTCGAGGTCGTCGCCGAACGCCTTGATGTAGCCGATGAACTCGTCGGTGACCTGCGACAGCGCCACTTCCGTGATGTCGAGCTGGTGCTTGGAGATCAGTGACAGCAGCAGGTCGAACGGCCCCTCGAACAGGCTGCCCAGGCTGACCGAGAATCCTGCCGTGGCGGCAGCGGCCTCCTCGACGTCGACCTCAACGGCGCGCGGCTGCGCGGGTGTCATGACGCGCTCAGGCGCTGGGCGATCTCGCTGTCGGTGCCACGCGCCTCGAGGTCGCCGAGCGCGATCGCCAGTGCGGCCCGCACGAGGCGGCCACGGTCGACGTTGCGCCCGAGCTCGCTGCGCAGCTTGAGCCGGGCCTGCTCGACGGCGAGCAGTTCATCGGACGTCAGGTAGACCGTCATCTTCTCGTTGTGCTTGATCCGGCCGCTCAAGCCCGGGGGTGCCGGTTCCTCCTCGACCTCGGCGTCGTCGCGCGGGCGTGACGCCGTGGCACGGAAGAGCTCGTCGGCACCGGGCAGGTTCACGCGCCGGGGCATCGAAGCAACACCTCTCGGGCCAGCTGGCGGTAGGCCGCCGCACCAGGCGACGTGGTGGCGAACTCGGTGATCGGCTCCCCTGCGACCGTCGCGTCGGAGAACTTGATCGTCCGTCGGATGACCGTGTGGAACACCAGGTCACCCCAGCCCTCGACGAGGGTCTGCAGCACCTCGCGGTCGTGCAGGGTGCGTCCGTCGTACATCGTGCCGACCAGGCCGATGATCTGCAGCCGCACGTTGGTGCGGTCGCGCACCTTCTCGATGGTCTCCTTGAGCAGCGCCACACCACGCAGCGCGAAGTACTCGCACTCCAGCGGGATGATGACACCGTCGGACGCGGTGAGTGCGTTGACCGTGAGCAGGCCGAGAGACGGTTGGCAGTCGATGAGCACCACGTCGTAGTCCTGAAGCACCGGGTGCAGTACCCGTGCCAGCGCCTGCTCACGGCCGACCTCGGTGACCAGCCGCATCTCGGCGGCCGACAGGTCGATGTTGGACGGCGCGAGGTCGAGACCGTCAACGGACGTCTCCAGCACGATGTCCTTGATGCCGAGCTCGCGGTCCATCAGCACGTGGTAGATGCTCTGCTCGAGGTCGTGGGCGTTGAAGCCGAGTCCGACCGTCATGGACCCCTGAGGGTCGAAGTCGACCAGAAGCACCTTGCGGCCGGCCTCGACCAGTGCGGCGCCAAGGTTGATCGTGGTGGTGGTCTTGCCGACGCCACCCTTCTGGTTGCACATCGAGATGACGGTGGCGGGTTGTCCGGCGCGGCGAGGCTTGGGTTCGGGCAGCTTGGGGATCGGACGTCCGGTGGGTCCGAGTTCCTTGCTCATCTACGTCCTTCGCCCTCGTCCGTCCACTTGCGCGTCACTCTACCGCTCACCGTACGGCGCGTGGATGAGCCGTTGCGTAAATCTCCCGAAGTTTCTCGACCGTCACGAGGGTGTAGACCTGGGTCGTCGTGACGGACGCGTGACCGAGCAGTTCCTGCACCACACGGACATCGGCGCCGCCGTCGAGCAGGTGGGTGGCGAACGAGTGCCGGAGGGTGTGCGGCGACACTTCCTTCTTGACGCCGGCACGCTGCGCGGCCTTCACCAAAACCGTCCAGGCGCTCTGCCGGCTCAGGCGTCCCCCGCGGGCGTTGAGGAACATCGCCGGGGACGTGGCCTTGGCCGAGACGAGGGTCGGACGGGCCACCGTCAGGTAGTCCTCGACGGCCGCAAGGGCGAAGCTGCCGACGGGCACCATGCGCTGCTTGCCGCCCTTGCCGCGCAGCAGCGCGGTGCCCTCGGTGAGGTCGAGGTCGTCGACGTCGAGACCGACCGCCTCGGAGATGCGAGCCCCGGTGCCATACAGGACCTCCAGCAACGCCCGGTCGCGCTTGGCCAGACTGGTACCGGCTTCCCCGGACGCCGCGAGGATCGCCTCCACGTCCGCCAGCGGCAACGCCTTCGGCAGACGCGCGGCCGGTCGAGGCGGCTTGACGGCGGCGGACTCGTCGGTCGCCACCAGATGCTCGCGAAGGCAGAACCGGTGGAAGCCGCGCACCGCCACCACGGCCCGCGCCGCACTCGCCGCGCCGAGCGCGGGATGGTCGGTGTCACCGGTTCGCAGGGCGCCGAGGAAACCGAGCACGTCCGTCTCGGCGATCGCGCCGGGCGTGTCGATGCCGCGTCCGTGCAGGTGAGCCACGTAACGCCGGAGGTCGCGCCGATAGCTGTGCAGGGTGTTGTCGGCCAGACCGCGTTCGACCCCCAGGTGGCTCAGGTAGTCGAGCACCGCCCGTTCGAGGTCGGTCGTCATGGTTTCTCGGGGTCCCCGCGGAAGTGCGGCCGGAAGGGAATGCATCCAGCCAGTACGACGACCGAGCAGCTCGGTGGGGTGATCATCTCAAGACCGAGACCGTCTGGCCTGCTCGGCCAGCAGCGCCGCGACGGTCATGCCGTCGGAGATCCGGCCGTCGAGGACAGCGTCGATCGCCGAGTCGAACGGGAGCCACCACTGCTGCATGTCGCCCTCCTCGGCGACACGTTCTGTGCGGTCGGCGTGCGGGACGGCATGCAGGCCGGTCGCCCGGAACACGGTCCACTCCTCGCTGGAGTATCCGGGGGTCGCGAACAGCCCGAGCTCTCGAGCCCAGTCGTCGGCGGCGAGGTCGGCTTCCTCGGCCAGCTCGCGGATGGCGGCGGCCAGCGCGTCCTCCCCCTCGACGTCGAGGGTGCCGGCGGGGATCTCCAGCATCCGGTGCCGTACGGGATGCCGGTACTGCTCGACCAGCAGCACCCGGTCGGCGTCGTCGATGGCCAGGACGCCGACGGCACCGTGCGGCTGCACGACGACACGCGCGTGCTCGCCGGCGGCGGGATCGACGATCGTGTCGACGTCGACCCTCAGGTAGCCGTTGGAGAAACCCTCGATCGATGAGCTGACCGGCCAGGCGTGCGGGCTGTCGGTGAGCGTGACGGGATCGGCGAGATCCCCGGGAAGGTCGGGGTGCGGTGTGGTCATCCTTCGACCGGTTCGGCTTCGCTGACGGGGCGCAGGTCGGTCTCGACGGGAAGACGGGTCTCGCGCTGGCGGTTGAGCGCGGCCTCGATGAGCCCTGAGAACAGCGGATGTGGCCGGGTGGGCCGGGACCGTAGCTCCGGATGGGCCTGCGTGGCGACGTAGTAGGGATGCACCTCTCGCGGAAGCTCGACGAACTCCACCAGGGTGGAGTCAGGCGACGTACCGCTGAACACCATTCCGGCTGCCTCGAGCTGTTCGCGATACCGGTTGTTGACCTCGTAGCGGTGGCGGTGACGCTCCTCCACCTTGTCGAGCCCGTAGGCCTGCGCGACCAGCGTGCCGGGCTTGAGTGCGGCCGGGTAGAGGCCGAGACGCATCGTGCCGCCAAGGTCGCCGGCACCGTCGACGAACGCCTCCTGCTCGGCCATCGTCGCGATGACCGGGGCCGGAGCCTGCGGGTCGAACTCCGAGGAGCTGGCTCCGTCGATGCCGGCCACCGACCGGGCGAACTCGATCACCATGCACTGCAGACCGAGACACAGCCCGAGCACGGGGATCTGGCGCGTGCGGGCGTAGGTGAGGGCGCCGATCTTGCCCTCGATGCCCCGGATGCCGAAGCCCCCGGGCACGCAGATGCCGTCGACGTCACCGAGGTGCTGGGTGGCGCCGGCCTCGGTCTGGCACTCGTCCGACGGCACCCACCGCAGGTGCACCTTGGCGTCGTGGGCGAAACCGCCGGCCCGCAGCGCCTCGGCCACCGACAGGTAGGCGTCCGGAAGGTCGATGTACTTGCCGACCAGCGCGATGGTGACCTCTTCGGCGGGGTCGTGCACCCGGCGCAGCAGCTCATCCCACTGGGTCCAGTCGACGTCGCGGAACGGCAGGTCGAGACGACGCACGACGTAGGCGTCCAGCCCCTCGCTGTGCAGCACGCGCGGGATGTCGTAGATGGATGGCGCGTCGCTGGCGGTGACGACGGCCTCCTCCTCGACGTCGCACATCAGTGAGATCTTGCGCTTGACGTTCGGCGGGATGGCCCGGTCGGAGCGGCAGACGATGGCGTCAGGCTGGATACCGATGGAGCGCAGGGCGGCCACCGAGTGCTGGGTGGGCTTGGTCTTGAGCTCTCCGGACGGCCCGATGTACGGCACCAGCGAGACGTGCAGGAAGAAGACGTGATCGCGGCCGATCTCGTGACGCACCTGGCGCGCGGACTCCAGGAACGGCTGGCTCTCGATGTCGCCGACCGTGCCGCCGATCTCGTGGATGACCACGTCGACCTCCGGGCCGCCCATCGAGAGCATCCGGTCCTTGATCTCGTTCGTGATGTGCGGGATGACCTGGACCGTGTCGCCGAGGTAGTCGCCGCGCCGCTCGCGGGCGATGACGTCGGAGTACACCTGGCCGGTGGTGACGTTGGCGCGTCCGACGAGATCCTCATCGAGGAACCGTTCGTAGTGGCCGATGTCGAGGTCGGTCTCGGCGCCGTCGCCGGTGACGAACACCTCGCCGTGCTGGAACGGGTTCATCGTGCCGGGGTCGACGTTGAGGTACGGGTCGAGCTTCTGCATGGTGACCCGGAGACCGCGCGACTTGAGCAGTCTTCCGAGGCTGGAGGCGGTGAGGCCCTTGCCGAGCGATGATGCGACTCCGCCGGTGACGAAGACGTGCTTGGTGACGGCACTACCGGCCAAGGTGACTCCCGTGGGTGTGTGCCGACGAAGCGGCGGTCCGATGAACCATTCGATGCTCCACGGGACTCCAGCCTATCAACAACACCGCGGTCAGCGTGGAACGGCGCCGTCGGCGCTTCGCGACGTGCCCCAGCTGCCGGACTGACCCCTGGCCTCGCGAGCCAGGGCCAGCGAGACCACGACCCGTCCGGCGGCGGTGTCGGTGACGTCGACCGTCGAGACCTGCGAGGCCGCATCGCTGTCGCGTAGAGCGGCCAGCACCCCGCCGTCCTGGCTCGAGCTGGACGGGCCGGCGAGCACCGCTCCTTCACCGGAACCGTCGATCGCCTTCGCCAGCTGTGCGGAGACGGAGCCGGAATCTCCGGAACGTCCCGGACCGCTGACGACCACGGCGAGCTCGGCGAACCGCTCGGGCTTCGCCGGGTAGTCGAGGAGCCGCCCTTCGTCGAAGGCCGAGCCGATCGTCGTGGCCGTGGCGTCGAGCCGCTTGCCGCGGTCACCGAGCACCGACCGGCCCAGTGCCGCGCCGATGCGGTCGTAGCTCTCACCGGCGTCGGTCACGGCCTTGACGTCGGACGCGGACTGCTGCGCGACGCCCTCGGCGAACTGACGGTTGGCGGGATCGACGAGCTTGCCGGTCAGCTGGACTTCGCCGGTGATGTCGGCGCCGGCCTTCTCGACGTCGGCCCTGATGCCCTTGGTCTCCTCGGCGCGAGCTCCCGGCAACGTCATGACGACGACCGAGCGGCCCTTCAGCACGTCTTTCAGCAGTGCACCCGACGTGCGTGCCGCGTATCCGGACTCGAAGCGTTCGATGGCCGGGTCGGCCGACGATCCCGCACTGTCGTCGCCGGACAGCACGGAGTTGTCGTCCAGGGGCCCGGCGCCGAGGGCGATGCCGGCCGCCAGCGCCAGCAGGACGGCGGCGATGGACACGAGGTGGTAGCGGAAGCTGATCACGTGACGAGCCCTTCGACCCAGGTGCGGGCGTCGTCGATCCGTTCGCCGAGCGAGTCGAACCAGTCGCTCCCGACCGGGGTGACCGCGACGGCGGCCACGACGGCGACCACTCCGGTCAGCAGGATGAGCAGCACCGGCCAGATCGCCATGGACCGGGTGGCGAAATAGCCGGCGGCCTTGGCGTCCACCAGACGGGATCCGGCCCGCAGCCGGGTGACGAACGAGCTGGCGACGTCGGCGGGGCCGCGTTCGAGGAACTCCATCAGGCCCTGCGGCGCGCCGACCTCGACGATGACCGAAGCCTCGTTGGAGTCGGCGAGCAGGATCGCGAGGTCGTTCGCGGACCCGGTGGCGATGAACCAGACCGGATCGACCTTCGCCTTCTCGAAGCGCTCCGCGCCGCCCTTGTCATGGGCGGAGTTCGCCGTCACGACCACCAGGGCGCCGGAATGGAATGCCCGCGCGGACAGCTCGTCGAGAGTGCCCAGCACGACATGCGGCTTGTACCCGGCGTCCAGGAGGGCATCGGCGCCGTCGGCCACGCCGATCAGCACCGGATCGCGCTCGCGGATCCACTTCTTGATGCGCCGCAGGTCGTTCTGCCAGCCGAACGTCTTGCTCACCACGACGACCGGACGCTGGCGGAGCCGCTTGCCGAGCCGGGGCACCCGGGCCCCCTCGAGCAGCATGGCGCGCTCGCGCTGCAGGTGGTCGGTGGCATTCGCCATCAGTGACTCGAGTCGAGTCGACAGACCCTTGTCGGCCTCCCCGAGGCGCTCCGAGACCATGGCGTCGTCCTGCGTGACGCCCTGGGCGACCAGGGACTCCCCCCGAAACACCCGGTTGCCATCGATCCGGACGGTGTCACCGTTCTTCAGCCGGGTCCACACGCCCTGACCGACCTGGTCGATCAGGGTGATGCCGGCATCGGCGAGGATCCGGGGTCCGAGATTGGGGTATCGGCCGGTGCTCGACTCCGCCGCATTGACGACCGCTCGTACCTGACGCTCGACGAGGGCTTCCGCCTGGCTGCGATCGAGGTCGGGGAGGTCGACGACGGCGATGTCGCCGGCACGCAAGGACGACGCAGCGTCGTCGCCCCGGCGCGCAAATCGGGCCACTCCGGTGAATCCGGGGGCGTTGTCGGTGGGCGCGGATGAGCGTTTCCAGGAAGGCATCGCCGTCCATCGTGCCACGCAGTCCGGCGGAATCCCGGGAGGCGAGAAGCCGCGAGGCGTGTCCGGTTTCACCGGCAGGATCAGTCGTGTGTCAGAGTGCTGGGGTGCTCGAGCCAACGGTCGTCCTCGCCGTGCTTCTGGGGGTATCTCTCGTGCTGCTCCTGGTCTCGGAGATCCGGCGGATCCGGTCGCGTCGCGAGCTCGTGCGGCTGCGCGACGTGCTCCGCAGGCAGGGCCGTCACCTCAGCAGACGGGAACGTCGAGCGCAGCGAGTGAAGGCCGTGGTCGAGTCCGCCGTCGACACGGCCGTCAGGGTGAGGGATCAGGGCGTGACGGGTCTGCTGATGAGCTCCATCGACGACCTCGCCCGGTGGAGCCAGGAGGATCGCCGCGAGCTCGTCGCACTGGCCGGCCGGGACGGATCGGTGTCGATCCTGTTCTCCGACATCGAGGACTCGACCATCCTCAACGACCGGCTCGGCGACGACGCCTGGGTCAGGCTGCTCGGGTCGCACGACAAGCTCGTGCACCGGCAGGTGAGCCAGTACGGAGGCCACGTCGTGAAGTCGCAGGGCGACGGCTTCATGATCGCCTTCCGGGAGCCCGCCGACGCCGTCCGGGCCGGCATCGACATCCAGGACGCGCTACGTGACGGGGCCGGAGACCGGCGGCTCCGCAGGACGCCGATCAAGGTGCGGGTCGGCATCCACTGCGGCACCGCGATCGAGCGAGACGGCGACCTGTTCGGCAGGAACGTGGCGATGGCCGCGCGGGTGGCAGCGCAGGCACGCGGTGGGGAGATCCTGGTGAGCGACGACGTGCGCAAGGCCCTGCGTGACGTGGAGGACATCGTCCTCGTGGAGGAGCGGGAGACCGAGCTCAAGGGCCTGCCCGGCGTCCACCGATTGTGGGAGGTCGCCCTGATCTGACCTCGGTCAGTGGCCGGCGAGCTCGAGCAGCTCTCGCGCGTGTGCCTGGGCCGCATCGGAGTCTTCCTGGCCGGCGAGCATCCGGGCCAGCTCGTCGACGCGGGCATCGTCGACCAGACGGGTGACGGAGCTGCTGGTGACCACGCCGTCGTCGTCCTTGACGACGCGGAAGTGGTGATGGGCGAACGCGGCGACCTGCGGAAGGTGGGTGACGGCCAGCACCTGGGCGTTCTCGGCCAGCCGGGCGAGACGGCGGCCGACCTCCACCGCGGCCTTGCCCCCGATGCCGGCGTCGACCTCGTCGAAGACGAGGGTCGGCACCGTGGTGCGGTCGGCCAGGACGACCTCGAGAGCGAGCATCAGCCTGGACAGCTCGCCACCGCTCGCTCCCTTCGCGAGCGGTCGCGGCGCGGAGCCGGTGTTGGCCGTGAACAGCAGCTCGACCTCGTCGAGGCCGTGCGGTCCGGGTGACGCGTCCGGCGGTGTCTCGACGCGGACTTCGAGGTGCGCGGACGGCATGGAGAGCTGGCCGAGCTCGTCGTCGACGAGCACCGACAGCCGCGCCCCTGCATCGCGGCGCAGCTCTCCGAGTCTCCCTGCCAAGGTCCGGACCTCGGGACGCAGGCGGTCGCGTTCGGCTTGGAGTTCGTCGACGGTGTCGTCGTCGGACCCGAGCTCGCCGATCCGGGCCGCCGCCTTCTGCTGCCAGGTGAGCACGTCGTCCAGTGATGGTCCGTACTTGCGCTGCAAGGTGGTGAGGGCGGCGATCCGGTCCTGGACCACGGCCAGTCGGGCCGGATCGAGGTCGACGTCGGACGCGTACGCGCTCAGGTCGGTGGCGGCGTCGTCGAGCAGGATGCCGATCTCACGCAGACGCGCGGCAAGCTGATCGAGCTGCGGGTCGTGTCCGGCGGCGTCGTCGAGACCGGCGACCGCGCTCGCCACCTGCGTCCTGGCCGAGCCCGCATCGTCGATGTCGCCGGAGACCGCTTCGTGTGCGGTCAGCGCGGCGGCGACCAGCGCCTCGGCGTGGGCCAGGCGGCCCTCCTCGGTCTTGAGCTCGTCGTCCTCCCCCGGCCGCGGCTCCACGGACGAGATCTCGTCGAGTCCGTGCTGGAGCAGGTCGAGCTCGCGGGCTCGCTCCTGGGCGTGATTGCGGAGCTCGTCGAGCCGGTTCTCCACCGCACGCAGGCGTGCATAGGCCGGGCCGTACGCCGCCATCACGTCATGCAGAGGCTGGCCGGCGAACGTGTCGAGGGCCTGTCGCTGCGCCGAGGCGCGGAGCAGACGATGCTGGTCGGACTGTCCGTGAACCGCCACCAGCTCGTCGGTGACATCGGCCAGCAGCGCGGCCGGCACGGTGGCTCCGCCGGCGAAGGCCCGGGACCGGCCCTGCGACGACAGCGAACGTGCCAGCACCACGACTCCGTCGTCGAGCCGGCCGCCGGCCTCGGTGATGGCGTCGGCGACCCCGGTTCCGTCGGGCAGCGCGATGCTCGCCTCGACGCGCGCCCGGTCGTCGCCGGTGCGGACGAGTCCGAGGTCGGCACGATCGCCCCGCAGCAGGCCGAGCGCGGTGACCACCATCGTCTTGCCGGCACCGGTCTCACCGGTGATGACGGTGAATCCCTCGCCCAGCTCGAGCTCGGCGGAGTCGATGACGCCCAACGACGACAGCGTGAGGTGCTGCCACATCAGGCGGCACCCGGGCCATCTGCCACCCGCGGCCCGGCACCCCGGCCGGGGCTTCGACGAGCGGCCGAGCCCCGCCAGCCGGTGACGGGAAGGTCGAACTTGCGCACCAGCCGGTCGGCGAACGGCGCGGTCTGCAGGCGGGCGAGGCGAACGGTCTCCTGGCCACGGACGACGTCGACCCGGGCTCCGACCGGGAGGTCGGCGGCGCGGCGTCCGTCGCACCAGAGAACTCCGGTGGCGTGCTCGCCGACGACTTCGATCGCCAGCGTCGCCTCCGGCGAGACGACGAGCGGCCGGGCGAACAATGCATGGGCACTGATCGGCACCATCAGCAGCGCCTGCACCTCGGGCCACACGATCGGCCCACCGGCGCTGAAGTTGTAGGCGGTCGACCCGGTGGGCGTCGCACACACCACGCCGTCGCATCCCCAGCGGGACACCGGCCGGGCATCGATCTCCACGACCAGCTCGAGCATGCGTTCACGGGCGGCCTTCTCGACCGATGCCTCGTTGAGGGCCCAGTTGGTGGCCACGACCCGGCCGCCGACGGTGACGGAGACGTCGATCGTGAGTCGCTCCTCCACCGTCCACGAACGGTCGACCACACCCCGGACGACCTCGTGCACGTCTTCGACGTCCGCCTCGGCGAGGAAGCCCACATGGCCGAGATTGACGCCCAGCACCGGAGTCTCGGTACCGCGGCACATCTCCGCCGCGCGCAGGATCGTGCCGTCGCCACCGAAGACGACCGCGAGCTCGCACCCGGCGGCCGCCCCCTCCCCCGCCGGGACGATCTCGGCATCCTCGAGACCGACCTCGCGCAGTGCGGCGGCATCGGAGTCGAGCACGCGGATGCCCAGGCCGGCCTGGCGCAGATCGGTGGCGAACGTGGCGGCGACCTTCGTGGCCTCCTCGCGCACCGAGTGGACGATGAGCAGCACTGTTCTCATGGCGTCGGCCTCACGACTGGGGCTCCAAAGGGCCACGGGCGACGACGTCGTCGGCCGCTGTCGGCTGGAGCGCGCCGGCATCCGTGCGGAGCCAGCAGAAGTACTCGACGTTGCCGGCCGGGCCCGGCAGTGGGCTCGGCGCCAGCGCGCGAGTCCCCCAGCTCAGCTCGTACGCGGACGAGCAGACGCGTTGCACCGCGTCGGCGTGCAGCGCCGGGTCGCGCACCACGCCGTTCTTGCCGAGGTTGCCCTTGCCCACCTCGAACTGCGGCTTGATCATCAGCACGATGTCGCCTTCCTGAACGCACGCTCGGGTCAGTGCGGGCATGACCACGGTAAGGGAGATGAACGACAGATCAGCGACGACGAGCTCGACCGGACCACCGATGTCGGCAGGCTCCAGGGTCCGCACATTGGTGCGGTCGTGCACGTGGACTCGATCATCGGTCTGCAACGACCACACCAGCTGGCCGTATCCGACGTCGACGGCGTGGACCTCGGACGCCCCGCGGCTCAGCAGCACGTCGGTGAACCCACCCGTGGATGCGCCCGCGTCGAGGCAGCGTCGTCCCTCGATCACGAGCCCGAGCGGTTCGAACGCCGCGAGCGCTCCCAGCAGCTTGTGCGCGCCGCGCGACGCCCAGGTGGTGTCGTCCGCAGCCCGCACGACGATGGGTTGATCAGTGCCGACCTGCGTCGCCGGCTTACCCGCGACCCGACCGTCGACCAGGACATGTCCGGCGTCGATCAGGGTGCTCGCGTGCTCACGCGACCGGGCCAGGTCGCGACGCACGAGCTCGGCGTCGAGTCTGACGCGACGCGTCATGGCCCGTCCGGTGCCTGGTCCTGCCCGGCGTCGGCCAGGGCCGCGCGCAGCGCCCGGTGGATCGCGTCGAACTCGGCCGGATGCTGCTCGAGATCGATCTCGTCGAGCGCGTCGAGCCTGCGCAGGGCGTCCTCGAGTCCGGCATGCCCGGCCGCGGCCTCACGTGCCCGCGCCAGGACGTCGTCGTCGACGCGAGTCGAAGACGCAGGCGTGGGTTCGACCTGCTCATCACTCATGCCCCAAGTGTCCCATCAACGCGCACGTCGCGACCGGAACGGTCGGCAGTCGACCAGGCCAGCGCAACCACGGCTCGGATCGCCTCGAGCGAACCCGGCTCGCCCCGGCTGAGCCGCACCGACTCGCCGTCGGCCGTCGCGGTGGCCGCTCCGCAGCTCGCCGAGGTCTCGTCGATGGTGACGTCGGGATGCGCGACGACGAGAGCCGAGAGGTCGGGTCCGACGAACGTCGGACGGCGACCGGAGTCAAGGGCCGCGACGTCCGACAGGGAGTTGACGCCGGTCAGCACGGCCAGGCTGTCGATGCCGGCGCCGATCGCCCCGTCGATGTCGGTGTCGAGCCGGTCGCCCACCATGAGCGGCCGGTCGGCAGCCATCCGCTCCAGGGTCTCGTCGAACAGTGCTCGCTCCGGCTTGCCGGCGACCGTGGGCGTCGCCCCGGTGGCATGGCGAATGGCCTGGACCAGGGAGCCGTTGCCAGGTGCGATGCCGCGGCCGGTGGGGATGGTCATGTCGGTGTTGCTGGCGAACCACGGCAGTCCGCTCTCGATCGCGTACGACGCCTCGGCGAGCGATCGCCAGCCGACGTCGGGGTGGAACCCCTGGACGACGGCCACCGGCCCCTCGTCCAGGGCGCTGACGCATCGCAGGCCGCGTTCCTCGAGCGGGACCCGGAGCCCCTCTCCGCCGATCAGGAGCACTGCCGAACCAGCAGGCACCGCGTCAGCCACGAGATGCGCCACCGCCTGGGCCGCGGTGACGACGTCGGAGTCGTCCACGTCGATGTCGAGCTCGCGCAGGTGCGCGGCCACCTCGGCGGCGGTCCGCGACGCGTTGTTCGTCAAGAAAGCCAGCCGCATGCCGGCCTTGCGGGCCGACGCCGCGGCTTCGACAGCGCCCGGCACCGCTGCCGGGCCGACATAGACGACTCCGTCGAGGTCGAGCATCCCGAGGTCGTAGACATCACAGAGTGGACGATCGGACGACCCGAGGCTCATGTGTCCGAGGCTAGTGGGGTCAGTTGTCGGCCGCCGGGGGGCCCGGTACCGGCTCACAGGTGGCCAGGTCGACGTTGACCCAGCTCATCGGGCCGGTCGCGCCGCGCGTGAAGCGGCGGCGCAGCTCGCCGGTGACGGCGACCGCATCGCCAGCCTCCAACCGCCGGACGGCTCGTCGCAGTCGGGCCGTCCACGCAGAACACTCGATGGTGTCGACGCGTTGCTTGGATCGTCGTCTGGCGGTCGGGCTGCGCGGCACGATGAGCCGGAACGAGACCACTTCGTCTCCGCTCGGCAGCATGCGGGCCTCGGGAGCCGCGGATACCCGACCGCTGAGGCAGACGAGATTGACGCTCTGCTGGCCGGCGTGCTCGGGCGGTGCGGTGCTGATGTCGGGATTCATTCCTCGAGAGTGCCGTCGGGTCAGCGATCGAGCCAGCGTCCATCCTTGCGGTGTTGACAGTGCTGCCAGGATGCCGGCCTGTGGAGCGTCAGGTCAGCGACGCGAGCCGCTCCTCGGCATCGGTGGCCTTGTTGCCATCGACGGCGACCACTCGGTGAAACCACTCGACGGCGTCGTCGCGCCGGCCGGCGTCCAGCAAGGTGTCGGCATAGGCGTACCGCAGACGTGCGACCCACTCGGCGCGCGACTTGCTGTGCAGCGGCTCGGTCTCGAGCAGGCGGAGTGCGGCCTCGATCTGGCCCAGGTCGCGGCGTGCGCCGGCGACGACGATGGACAGCTCGATCTGGCCGGCCTCGTCCAGGTGCGAGCGGATCTCGGGGGTGTCGTAGGTGAGCGCCTTCTCCGGACGTCCGAGAGCGCGTTCGCAGTCGGCCATCATCGGCGCGTAGTACTGCTGCCCGTTCATCCGTCGAGCGGCTCGGAACTCCGACAGCGCTTCGGCGAACTTGCCGGCCGCATAGGCCGTCTCGCCGCAGGCTTCGCGGATCAGGGCATTCCGGGAGGCCCGGGCTCGCGCGGCCAGGGCGTGCAGGTACGCGGTTTCCGGGTCGTCCTGCATCAGCAGTCCGGCCATCACCAGGTGGCGGGACACCCGTTCGGCGAGCTTCTCCGGCAACGACTGCAGGGCCTGACGGGCCTGCTTGTCGAGATCCTTGGCGCTGATGTCGTCGGGAATCGGCGGGCCGTCGTAGATCTTCTGGTCCTCGGTCCGCGTCGCGGCCGTCGGCTTGGCACGGCGACGAGGGTCGTGCCCACCGCGCTGGCCGCCCTGGGGCCGGCCGTCACGTCCACGCTTCGCACCATGTGGCTTCCTGGGCTCGTTCATGCTTCCTCACATCAGGTGAAATGCGGCGAGGCCGCCCCCGAAGGAGCGGCCTCGCGCTGAAAGATTGTCCGGCGACGTCCTACTCTCCCACGCAGTCTCCCACGCAGTACCATCGGCGCTGAGAGGCTTAACTTCCGGGTTCGGAATGTAGCCGGGTGTTTCCCTCTCGCCATGGTCGCCGAAACTCTATGGAGATATCAAAACCTTTGACGACTCGTGTGAGTCGAATCAGGTTCCCGATCGTATCTCGGGAACCTCACAGTGGACGCGGTGAATCTTTGTAGAAACAAGCCCTCGGCCTATTAGTACCGGTCAGCTCCATGCATTGCTGCACTTCTACTTCCGGCCTATCAACCCAGTGATCTGCTGGGGGCCTTACCTGGTAAACCAGTGGGAAACCTCATCTTGAAACGTGCTTCCCGCTTAGATGCTTTCAGCGGTTATCACTTCCGAACGTAGCCAACCAGCCGTGCTCTTGGCAGAACAACTGGCACACCAGAGGTTCGTCCATCCCGGTCCTCTCGTACTAGGGACAGCCTTTCTCAAGTTTCCTACGCGCGCGGCGGATAGGGACCGAACTGTCTCACGACGTTCTAAACCCAGCTCGCGTGCCGCTTTAATGGGCGAACAGCCCAACCCTTGGGACCTGCTACGGCCCCAGGATGCGACGAGCCGACATCGAGGTGCCAAACCATCCCGTCGATATGGACTCTTGGGGAAGATCAGCCTGTTATCCCCGGGGTACCTTTTATCCGTTGAGCGACGCCGCTTCCACATGCCAGCGCCGGATCACTAGTTCCGACTTTCGTCCCTGCTCGAGCTGTCACTCTCACAGTCAAGCTCCCTTGTGCACTTACACTCGAAACCTGATTGCCAACCAGGCTGAGGGAACCTTTGAGCGCCTCCGTTACATTTTAGGAGGCAACCGCCCCAGTTAAACTACCCACCAGGCACTGTCCCTGATCCGGATAACGGATCTAGGTTAGATATCTAGTACGATCAGAGTGGTATTTCAACGATGACTCCACTCGAACTGGCGTCCGAGCTTCACAGTCTCCCACCTATCCTACACAAATCGAACCAAACACCAATACCAAGCTGTAGTAAAGGTCCCGGGGTCTTTCCGTCCTGCCGCGCGTAACGAGCATCTTTACTCGTAGTGCAATTTCGCCGAGTCCATGGTTGAGACAGCGCCCAAGTCGTTACTCCATTCGTGCAGGTCGGAACTTACCCGACAAGGAATTTCGCTACCTTAGGATGGTTATAGTTACCACCGCCGTTTACTGGGGCTTAAGTTCTGCGCTTCGCTTGCGCTAACGCGTCCCCTTAACCTTCCAGCACCGGGCAGGAGTCAGTCCGTATACGGCGTCTTTCGACTTAGCACGGACCTGTGTTTTTAGTAAACAGTCGCTTGGGCCTGGTCTCTGCGGCCTTCAACGCTTCGTGGGGCGAACCCACTGACGTATCCGGCCCCCCTTCTCCCGAAGTTACGGGGGCATTTTGCCGAGTTCCTTAACCATGGTTCACTCGATCACCTTGGTATTCTCTACCTGACCACCTGAGTCGGTTTGGGGTACGGGCGGCTCTGAAACATCGCTAGATGCTTTTCTCGGCAGCATAGGATCACTCACTTCGACTAGTACGTCTCCCCATCAGTTCTCAGGCATGTGAACGGCGGATTTGCCTACCGTTCGCCCTACAACCTTGGCCGCGGTCTACCATCGCCGCGGTTGAGCTACCTTCCTGCGTCACACCATTGCTTGCCTACTGCCAGCTTGGGTCGTGCGCTCCACCTCACCGTGTCTCCGAAGAGACTTCGGTGAGGTTTCGGGCACTTAGCATCGCTGGGGTCGGCAGGGTCGCTTCAGTGCCGGTACGGGAATATCAGCCCGTTGTCCATCGACTACGCCTGTCGGCCTCGCCTTAGGTCCCGACTTACCCAGGGAAGATTAGCTTGACCCTGGAACCCTTGGTCATTCGGTGGAAGAGTTTCTCACTCTTCATTCGCTACTCATGCCTGCATTCTCACTCGTGTCGCATCCACGGCTGGGTCACCCCGCCGCTTCTCTCGCGACACGACGCTCCCCTACCCATCCACGCACCTGGACCTCCGGAAGGAGGCCGAGTACACGCGTGAATGCCATAGCTTCGGCGGATTGCTTGAGCCCCGCTAAATTGTCGGCGCGGAATTACTTGACCAGTGAGCTATTACGCACTCTTTCAAGGGTGGCTGCTTCTAAGCCAACCTCCTGGTTGTCTCTGCGACTCCACATCCTTTTCCACTTAGCAATCGCTTAGGGGCCTTAGCTGATGGTCTGGGCTGTTTCCCTCTCGACTACGGAGCTTATCCCCCGCAGTCTCACTGCTGCGCTCTCACTTACCGGCATTCGGAGTTTGGCTGAGTTCAGTAAGCTTTTAGGCCCCCTAGCCCATCCAGTGCTCTACCTCCGGCAAGAAACGCGCAACGCTGCACCTAAATGCATTTCGGGGAGAACCAGCTATCACGGAGTTTGATTGGCCTTTCACCCCTATCCACAGGTCATCCCCCCAGTTTTTAACCTAGGTGGGTTCGGTCCTCCACGCGGTCTTACCCGCGCTTCAACCTGCCCATGGATAGATCACTCCGCTTCGGGTCTAGATGGTGCAACTCGATCGCCCTGTTCGGACTCGCTTTCGCTACGGCTACGGCTCTCGCCTTAACCTTGCTACACCACGCTAACTCGCAGGCTCATTCTTCAAAAGGCACGCTGTCACCCTTCACGAGGAAGAGCTCCAACGGTTTGTATGCACATGGTTTCAGGTACTATTTCACTCCCCTCCCGGGGTACTTTTCACCTTTCCCTCACGGTACTAGTCCGCTATCGGTCATCGAGGAGTATTTAGGCTTAGCGGGTGGTCCCGCCAGATTCACACCGAATTTCAGGGGTTCGGTGTTACTCGGGGTGACGCAAAAGAGCCATGAGCTTACGTGTACGGGGGTCTCACCCTCTGTGCCGCGACTTTCCAGTCGGCTTCAACTTCACTCATGGTTTATGACTCTTCGTCCGCTCGGCAGAACGGACGATGCGGCCCCACGACCCCTCAGCGACAACGCCTGCCGGCTGTCACATCACTGAGGTTTAGCCTGTTCCGGTTTCGCTCGCCACTACTTCCGGAATCACTGTTGTTTTCTCTTCCTGTGGGTACTGAGATGTTTCACTTCCCCACGTTCCCTCCAGACGCCCTATGTGTTCAGGCGCAGGTACCTGGACTTTCCTCCAGGTGGGTTTCCCCATTCGGACATCCCCGGATCACAGGTCGGTTGTCACCTTCCCGGGGCTTTTCGCAGACTCCAACGTCCTTCATCGGCTCTCGATGCCAAGGCATCCACCATGTGCACTTAGTAGCTTGTTGTTACTACAAAGATGCTCGCGTCCACTGTGAAGTTCTCAAAATGCGATCGGTCCCGCAAAGGGTCCCCGCTTGCCTGGTTCCCTGACGGGAGCCGGGTAGTTCGAGGGTTTGCGGTCCGGAGGTCCAACTCTAGGAGCTGATCCCTCAGGACCCAACAGTGTGCCTGAGTCGTCGCTGCTGTCCGGCCGAGGTTCCGTCCTGCTCCGCTCAATGAACGGGGCAGGTGTACTGACGGCGTTTCGCTCAGCGACGAGCCAAATAGTCGACGTCCACTAGTGAGCTGTGTTGCGCAGGACGTACGCCTGCGAACAACACACCGTGAACAAGCTCGGCCGTTGGCCGGCCTGCTCACTCTCCTATTACAGAGTGCTCCTTAGAAAGGAGGTGATCCAGCCGCACCTTCCGGTACGGCTACCTTGTTACGACTTCGTCCCAATCGCCAGCCCCACCTTCGACGGCTCCCTCCACAAGGGTTGGGCCACCGGCTTCGGGTGTTGCCGACTTTCATGACGTGACGGGCGGTGTGTACAAGGCCCGGGAACGTATTCACCGCAGCGTTGCTGATCTGCGATTACTAGCGACTCCGACTTCATGGGGTCGAGTTGCAGACCCCAATCCGAACTGAGACCGGCTTTTTGGGATTCGCTCCACCTTGCGGTTTCGCAGCCCTTTGTACCGGCCATTGTAGCATGCTTGAAGCCCTGGGCATAAGGGGCATGAAGACTTGACGTCATCCCCACCTTCCTCCGAGTTGACCCCGGCAGTCTCCTATGAGTCCCCACCTTTACGTGCTGGCAACATAGAACGAGGGTTGCGCTCGTTGCGGGACTTAACCCAACATCTCACGACACGAGCTGACGACAGCCATGCACCACCTGTATGGAGCCCAAAAGGACCTCACATCTCTGTGAGTTTTCTCCATATGTCAAACCCAGGTAAGGTTCTTCGCGTTGCATCGAATTAATCAGCATGCTCCGCCGCTTGTGCGGGCCCCCGTCAATTCCTTTGAGTTTTAGCCTTGCGGCCGTACTCCCCAGGCGGGGCGCTTAATGCGTTAGCTGCGGCACGGAGACCTTGGAAGGTCCCCACACCTAGCGCCCAACGTTTACGGCATGGACTACCAGGGTATCTAATCCTGTTCGCTCCCCATGCTTTCGCTCCTCAGCGTCAGGTCATGCCCAGAGAACCGCCTTCGCCACCGGTGTTCCTCCTGATATCTGCGCATTCCACCGCTACACCAGGAATTCCGTTCTCCCCTGCATACCTCTAGTCTGCCCGTATCGGAAGCACGCTCAGGGTTGAGCCCTGAGTTTTCACTCCCGACGCGACAAACCGCCTACGAGCCCTTTACGCCCAATAATTCCGGACAACGCTCGGACCCTACGTATTACCGCGGCTGCTGGCACGTAGTTGGCCGGTCCTTCTTCTGCAGGTACCGTCACTTTCGCTTCGTCCCTGCTGAAAGAGGTTTACAACCCGAAGGCCGTCATCCCTCACGCGGCGTTGCTGGATCAGGCTTTCGCCCATTGTCCAATATTCCCCACTGCTGCCTCCCGTAGGAGTCTGGGCCGTGTCTCAGTCCCAGTGTGGCCGGTCACCCTCTCAGGCCGGCTACCCGTCGTCGCCTTGGTGGGCCGTTACCCACACCAACTAGCTGATAGGCCGCGAGCTCATCCTTCTCCGCCGGAGCTTTCCACCTCCAATCATGCGAAAGGAGGTCGTATTCGGCATTAGACGCGGTTTCCCACGCTTATTCCGAAGAGAAGGGCAGATTGCTCACGTGTTACTCACCCGTTCGCCGCTCGTGTACTCCCGAAGGAGCCTTACCGCTCGACTTGCATGTGTTAAGCACGCCGCCAGCGTTCGTCCTGAGCCAGGATCAAACTCTCCGTTGAAAAATTCACCGGTCCGAGGACCGGCTCAACATCTGTTCGACCCCGACAAACTATTTGCTGACAAATAAATTGTCGGAATTGATCCATCGATCACGCGACGAGCCGAAGCTCGCCGATGTCATCGACGGGGTGTTTCTGATTAATCTCGTCGACTTTTGGCACACTGTTGAGTTCTCAAGGATCAGACGCACACCTCAGCGGCGGCCGATTCGGCCGATCGCCTTTGGGGCAACTCGTCTAACTTACACTGTCCATTTCCGCCGGTCAAACCGCGGTTCCGGGCCAGTGCCACCCCTGTTTTCGGCGATCTGTCCGCGGTGCACGAAGCTCCGACGAAGCAGCCGTTGTGGTTGAGGTGGCTGCCTGCTTTTCAGCGGGCAACGACCAAAGATTATGGCGTGCGAAGACGCGGGTCAAATCCCGTCACTGTGACGGCGCGCACACGCTGGAACGGCACCGAAATGTGGTGCCGATCAGGTCAGCTTGACGCCGGATACCGACCGCTTGCCCTTCCGGATGACGACCCACGAGCCGTGCAACAGGTGGCCCGCAGCCAGCTCGAGGTCGGGGTCGTCGACGCGTTCGTTGTTGACGTACGCACCACCCTCCGCGACCGCGCGACGGGCGGCGGACCGGCTGTCGACGAGCTGAGTGGCCACGAGGGCGTCGGTGAGCGTGGGCGCGTCGGACCTGGAGAGATCGACGGCCCCGGCCTCACGCAGGGCGGCCGCGAGCGTCGGCTCCGGAAGGCTGTCGAGCTCGCCGCGGCCGAACAGTGCGCCGGACGCCAGCTCGGCGGCCTCGACCTCGGCCTGTCCGTGCACGAGCGACGTGACCTCGGCGGCCAGGCGACGTTGTGCCACCCGGCGGCCGGGCGCTTCGAGGTGCTCGACCATCAGGACGTCGATCTCGTCGACGGGCAGGAACGTGAACTGCTTGAGGTACTCGCCGACCTTGGCGTCCTCGGCCTGGATCCACGACTGGTAGAAGGCGTAGGGGCTCATCAGCTCGGCGTCGAGCCAGACCGTGCCGGTCTCGGTCTTGCCGAACTTGGTGCCGTCGGCTTTCTCGATGAGCGGTGTCGCCAAAGCGTGGACGCGCGCACCATCGGCGCGACGGACGAGCTCGACGCCGGCGGTGATGTTGCCCCACTGGTCACCGCCGCCGGTCTGGAGGACGCAGCCGTAACGGCGATGCAGCTCGAGGTAGTCGAGGGACTGGAGCAGCACGTAGCTGAACTCGGTGTAGCTGATGCCGGACTCGAGCCGGCTGCTGACGACGTCACGGGCCAGCATCCGGTTGACCGGGAAGTGCTTGCCGATGTCGCGGAGGAAGTCGAGCGTGCCCAGCGACTCCGTCCAGTCGAGGTTGTTCACCAGGGTGGCCGGATTGTCGCCGTCCAGGTCGACGAAGCGAGCCACCTGGTCACGGATGCGCTCGACCCACGCCGCCACCGTCTCCTTGGTGTTCATGACCCGCTCCCCTGTGGCCTTCGGGTCGCCGACCAGACCGGTGGAGCCACCCACCAGCAGCAGCGGACGGTGACCGGCGAGCTGGAGCCGGCGGGCGGTGAGGATCTGCAGGAGGTTGCCCACGTGGAGGCTGGGGGCCGTCGGGTCGAACCCGACGTAGAACGTCAACGGTCCGGCCGACAGAGCGTCGCGCAGCGCGTCGCGATCCGTCGCGTGCGCGACGAGCCCGCGAGCGTCGAGGTCGTCGAGGACGTGTGTCACTGCCGCTCCTGGATCGGGTGTGCCCCGATTCTTGCTCATCGGGTGACGCGAGGGTTGCGGCGGTAGGCCGACACGCTCGGCTCGCCGGCGATCCAGAACCGCCACGGCACGTCGGCGGCCTTGGAGACGCCCACGCGCGGGCCGCTGCGAACGTCGTGCGGCGTCGGCGTCTCAGGCCCGAGACGGACGCCGTCCGGTGACAGCAGGTCGGTGCCGAGGTCGTCGAGGGTCAGGCCCAGCGCTTGCGCGAGGTTTCCCGGCCCGCGGGCCAGTCCGTCGTCGGTCACGGCCGGCCCGCGACGCTCACGGGCGAGGTCGATGCCGTCGACGACCGCTCCCGCCCGCACCAGGACGGCGGCGGCCTGATCGGTGGGGCCGGTGACCACGTTGGCGCAGTAGTGGATGCCGTACGAGCGGTAGATGTACAGCCGCCATGGTGGGCCGTACATGATCTCCGACCTGGCGGTGCGCGTGAACGCGTGCGACGCCGGATCGAGAACGCCGCCGTAGGCCTCGACCTCGGTGATCCTCACCGTCACCCCATGGCCGTGCAGCAGCCGGCCGAGCAGGCCGCGAGCGCGGTCGGCAACGTCCGCTTCGGTCATGTCAGGTGAGACGCCGGCGGAGCTCGGCCAGCTGCTCGCTCACCCGGGCCAGGGCCGTGCCGCCACGAGCGTCGCGCGAGGCGATCGAGCCTTCGACACTGAGCACCGTGCGAACGTCCGGGGTCAGGTGCGGCGAGACCGCCGCGAAATCGTCGTCGGACAGTTCGGGCAGGTCGACGCCGCGCTCCTCGCACAGCTGCACGCACGCGCCGGAGATCTCGTGGGCCTCGCGGAACGGGACCCCCTGACGGACCAACCACTCCGCGACGTCGGTGGCGAGCGCGAAGCCCTGCGGAGCCAGTGCTTCGAGACGTGCTGCGTCGAACGACATCGTGGCGACCATGCCGGTGAAGGCCGGCAGCAGGACCTCGAGGGTGTCGACGGAGTCGAACACCGGCTCCTTGTCCTCCTGCAGGTCCCGGTTGTACGCGAGAGGCAGCGCCTTGAGCGTCGCCAGCAGGCCGGACAGGTTGCCGATCAGGCGCCCGGACTTGCCCCGGGCGAGCTCGGCGACGTCGGGATTCTTCTTCTGCGGCATGATGCTCGACCCGGTGGAGTACCCGTCGTCCAGCGTGACGAAGCCGAACTCCTGGGTGTTCCAGAGGATGATCTCCTCGGCGAAGCGGCTCACGTCGACGCCGATCTGGGCCGTGACGTAGGCGAACTCGGCCACGAAGTCCCGCGCCGAGGTGCCGTCGATCGAGTTCGGTGTCGACCCGGTGAATCCCAGGTCGGCGGCGACCTGCTCCGGATCGAGACCGAGGGACGATCCGGCCAGCGCGCCGGAGCCGTATGGCGAGTCGGCCGCGACGCGAGCGTCCCACTCGGCCAGTCGGTCGAGGTCGCGGACGAGCGGCCACGCGTGAGCGAGCAGATGGTGCGACAGCAACACCGGCTGGGCGTGCTGGAGATGCGTCCGCCCGGGCATCGCCACCCCGAGGTGTCTCTCGGCCTGTGCGGCCAGGGCCTCCACCAGCTCGCGCACGAGCTGGGCGACCTGGCGGCCGTGGTCGCGCAGGAACAGCCGGAACAACGTCGCGATCTGGTCGTTGCGCGAGCGGCCGGCCCGGAGCCGGCCACCGAGCTCGGGGCCGAGCCGGTCGATCAGGCCGCGCTCCAGCGCAGTGTGGACGTCCTCGTCGTCGGGCTGGGCGACGAACTCCCCCGACGCGACGTCGGCGGCCAGTCCGTCGATTCCCTCGAGAAGTGCCGCAAGGCCGTCGTCGTCGAGCAGACCCGCACGATGGAGGACCGCGGCGTGCGCCTTGGAGCCGGCCAGGTCGTACGGAGCGAGCCGCCAGTCGAAGTGGGTGGAACGGGACAGCTCCGCCAAGGACGTCGTGGGGCCAGAGGCGAATCTGCCGCCCCACAGGCTGGTCGGCTGATCTGGCTCTTCGGTCATGTCGGCAGCTCCGCGAGGTCGGTGAATCGGGCGGCGATCGCCGGTCCGCCGAGCGGGTCGCGGCAGATCAGCATCACGGTGTCGTCACCGGCGATCGTGCCGAGGATCCCGGACTGCGCCGAGTGGTCGATGGCCGACGCGAGGTACTGGGCCGCCCCGGGCGGAGTGCGCAGCACGACGAGGTTGGCCGAGGCGTCGGCGGACACGACGAGCTCGCGCGCCAGCCGTTGCAGGCGTCCGTGGGCGGCCGCACTGTCCTCCGCCGCACGTGGCGTGCGGTCGCCGCCCTCGCCGGGCACGGCATAGACGAGAGTGCCGTCGGAGTGGCGGACGCGGACGGCGTCGAGCTCGACGAGGTCGCGCGACACGGTGGACGCGGTCGAGTGCACGCCGTTCGCCGTGAGCAGGTCGACGAGCTCGCCCTGCGAGCGCACCGCCTCCTTGCCGAGCAGGTCCGCGATCAGCTGCTGGCGGGCGGCCTTGGTGGACGGGATCCGTGCCTCGGTCATGGGCTCTCTCCTGCCTGCTCGAGGAGCCAGACGAGAAGTGCCTTCTGTGCGTGCAGGCGATTCTCGGCCTGGTCCCAGACGACGCTGCGCGGGCCGTCGAGCACCTCGGCGGCGATCTCCATCCCGCGGTACGCGGGCAGGCAGTGCAACACGATGGCCTCGGGATCGGCTTGGGCGATGGCCTCCACACTGATCGCGTAGTCGGCGAACAGGGCCAGCCGGGCGTCCTTCTCGTCCTCGGTGCCCATGGAGACCCAGGTGTCGGTGATGACGACGTCGGCGCCGGCGAGCGCCTCGTCCGGGTCGGCCGTGACGAGCACCGATCCGCCGGTGCCGGCCGCGATCTTCCCCGCGTCCGCGAGGATGGCCCGGCGGGGCTGATGGTCGGCTGGTGCGCCGATGCGGACGTGCATCCCGGCAGTGGCACCACCCAGCAGGTAGGAGTGACCCATGTTGTTGGCGCCGTCGCCGAGGTAGGCGACAGTGAGGCCGGCCAGCGTGCCCTTGTGCTCGCTCACCGTGAGCCAGTCGGCCAGGACCTGGCACGGATGGAACTCATCGGTGAGGGCGTTGATCACCGGCACCCCGGCGTGTTCGGCCATCTCTTCGAGGTCGGCCTGGTGGAACGTGCGCCAGGCGATGGCCGACGTCATCCGGCCGAGCACACGGGCGGTGTCGGCCACCGACTCTCCCCGCCCGATCTGAGTGGTGCCGGTGTCGAGCACCAGCGGGATGCCGCCGAGATCGGCGATGCCGACCGAGAACGAGATCCGGGTGCGGGTGGACGCCTTGTCGAACAGGACGGCCACGGTCTGCGGCCCCTCCAGCGGCCGGTGGCCGTACGGGTCGGCCTTCAGCTCGCTGGCGAGGGACAGCAGCTCGGCCTGCTCCTCCGGGGAGAGGTCGTCGTCACGCAGGAAGTGCCTCATGTCGTCTCCCCGGCTTCGGCCTCGTCGAGCAGGGTGCGCAGGGTCTTGACCGCGCCTTCGGCCTGGTCGGCGGTGAGGATCAGTGGCGGCGCGAGCCGCAGCCGGTCCGGCGTGGGGTTGTTGACGATGAGGCCGGCATTCAGCGCCGCCTTCTGCACGTCGGCGGCGACCGGGCGGCTGAGCACGACGCCGATGAGCAGTCCGCGTCCGGTCGTCCCGGCCACCAGCGGGTGGTCGTCGAGCGCCGTGCGGATCTGCTGTCCGACGGTGCGTGCGTTCTCCAGGAGACCCTCGCGCTCAATGGTCGCGATGACGGCCCGAGCCGCCGCCGTCGCCACGGGATTGCCGCCGAACGTCGTGCCGTGGTTGCCCGGCTGCAGGAGCGTCGCGGCGCCGCCCAGGGCGATGCAGGCACCGATCGGGATGCCGCCGCCGAGCCCCTTGGCCACGGTCACCAGGTCGGCCGTCACTTCGCCCGGAGGGGGTGCCGGGGCTGGGGCGGCGGATGGAAGAGCCGAGTGGGCGAACCACGCTCCCGTCCGTCCGATCCCGGTCTGCACCTCGTCGATCCACAGCAGGGCTCCGTGCCCGGACGCGATACGGCGGGCGGCGGGCAAGTACTCCGCCGGTGGGTCGACGACGCCGGCCTCCCCCTGGATCGGCTCCAGCAGCACGGCGGCCACGGTGTCGTCGACAGCAGCCTCGAGGGCGTCGACATCGCCATACCGGACCCACCGGACGTCGCCGGGCAGCGGCTCGAACGGGGTGCGGTAGGCCTCCTTGGACGTCAGGGCCAGCGCGCCCATGGTGCGGCCGTGGAAGCTGTTCTCGGCCGCGACGATCGTCGTGCGGCCGGTACGGCGAGTGGCCTTGAAGGCTGCCTCGTTCGCCTCCGTGCCCGAGTTGGTGAAGAACACCCGCCCCCCACCTTCGACGGAGTCCGCACCGAGGAGCTCGAGCAGCTTCTCGGCCAGCTCGATCTGCGGCGTGGACGTGAAGAAGTTCGAGACGTGCCCGAGCGTGCTCAGCTGGGTCGTGACGGCGTCCAGGATGGCCGGGTGCGCATGACCGAGCGCGTTGACCGCGATGCCGCCGAGCAGGTCGAGGTAGCGGTTGCCGTCGACGTCCCAGACGTACGGCCCTTCACCGCGCACCAGCACACGCTGCGGCGTGCCGAACGTGTTCATGACGGCGGCCTGGTAGCGCTCGATCCACTCCTGGCCGGTCTGCTCCTGGGCTGTTCCCGGAAGGCTCATGTCTTCCCCTTCGAGACGCTCGTCGTGTACACGGCGGTCCGCACCCGTGTCGGCACGTCCGGCAGCACCTGGGTGCCGACGCCCTCGTCGGTGAAGATCTCCAGCAGCACGGCGTGCGGGACGCGGCCGTCGACGACCGTCGCGCCGCTCACACCACCCTCCACCGCGGTCAGGCAGGCGGTCATCTTCGGGATCATCCCGCTGGCCAATCCGGGCAGCAGCTCGGCCAGCGACGCGGGCGAGATCTCGCCGATGACGTCGGTGCTGTTCGGCCAGTCGGCGTAGAGACCTTCGACGTCGGTGAGCACCAGGAGCTTCTCGGCACCGAGCGCGATGGCCAGGGCCGCCGCAGCGGTGTCGGCGTTGACGTTGTGCACCTGCCCGGTGACGTCGGGCGCCACCGACGAGACGACCGGGATGCGCCCCGCCTCGATGAGGTCCAGGACGGCTTCCGGCTGGACCGACGTGACCTCGCCGACGAGTCCGACGTCGACCTTGACGCCGTCGACGACCGGCATGGTCTTCTCGGCGGTGAACAGGGCGGCGTCCTCGCCGGAGAGTCCGACCGCGAGGGCGCCGTGCCGGTTCAGCAGGCCGACGAGCTCGCGGCTGACCTGACCGGTGAGCACCATCCGCACCACGTCCATGGCCTCGGGTGTGGTGACCCGGAGCCCGGCGCGAAACTCCGACTCGATGCCGAGCCGGTCGAGCATCTCGCTGATCTGCGGGCCGCCGCCGTGCACCACGACCGGGCGAAAGCCGGCGAGCCGCAGGAACACGATGTCCTCGGCGAACGCCTGCTTGAGCTTCTCGTCGGTCATGGCGTTGCCGCCGTACTTCACCACCACGATCTTCTCGTGGTACTTCTTCAGCCACGGCAGGGCCTCGGCGAGGATGGCGGCCTTGTCGGTCGCCTCTTTCCAGGTCTCCGGGCTGTGCCCGTAGTCGGGGTCGACCTCGAGGTCGAGATCGGGCGTGGCGTCGTCGGGATCGTTCATCGTCTCGCTCATGTCGAGTAGGCCGAGTTCTCGTGGACGTAGGCGTGGGTGAGGTCGTTCGTCCAGACGGACGCGTGGGCGTCGCCGGCCTTGAGGTCGACCGTCACGGTGACGGCGCGGTCTTCCAGGCTGACCGACTCCGGTGGCTCGCCCGGGCCGCTGTTGCGGCACACCCAGACGTCGTTCAGGGCGACGTCGAGGTCGGCCGGGTCGAAGGCTGCTGCCGTGGTTCCGACGGATGCGAGCACGCGACCCCAGTTCGGGTCCTTGCCGAAGATCGCGCACTTGAACAGGTTGCTCCGGGCGATCGAGCGTCCGACCTCGACCGCGTCGTCCTCGCTGGCGGCATTGACGACGTCGATGGTGATCTCGTGGTCGGCGCCCTCGGCGTCGGCCAGCAGCTGCAGCGCGAGATCGTGGCAGACCTCGCGCAGCGCCTCGGCGAACTCGGCGGGATCGGGGCGCATCCCGGAGGCGCCGCTCGCCATCAGCAGGACGGTGTCGTTGGTGGACTGGCAGCCGTCGGAGTCGAGCCGGTCGAACGTGGTGCGCGTGGCCGCGCGCAGGGCCGCATCGGCCTGGCCGGGTTCGATCTCGGCATCGGTGGTGATGACGACGAGCATCGTGGCCAAAGCAGGTGCGAGCATGCCGGCGCCCTTGGCCATGCCGCCAACGACGTACCCGCCGCGGGTCGCCACCGATTGCTTGGGCACCGAGTCCGTGGTCATGATCGCCTCGGCCGCGGCCGCTCCCCCGTCGGGCCCCAGCGCCTCGACTGCGCGGCGGGCGCCGTCCAGCAGGTGGTCCCGGTCGTTCAGCAGGCCGATCAGCCCGGTCGAGCACACCTGGACGTCGATGGCGCCGACGCCGAGCGCGTCGGCCACCGTCTCGGCGGTGGCATGCGTGGTGGCGAACCCCTCAGGACCCGTGTAGCAGTTGGCGCCGCCGGAGTTGAGCACCACGGCGCGAGCCGAGCCGGCCTTGATGGCCTCCTGGCTCCAGATGACCGGGTTCGCCTTGCAGCGGTTGCCGGTGAACACAGCGGCCGCACTCGCGGACGGGCCGTCGTTGACGACCAGCGCGACGTCGGGCGCGCCGCTCGACTTCAGGCCGGCGACGACGCCCGCGGCCCGGAAGCCTTGCGCGGCGGTGACACTCACGGTGCAACGCCTACGGTCGTGAGGCCGGTGGCCTCCGGGAGACCGAGGGCCAGGTTCATCGACTGCACCGCGCCCCCGGCCGTGCCCTTGGCCAGGTTGTCCATCGCGCCGATGGCGACCAGCTTGGACGCCCGGGGGTCGACCGTCGCCTGCACGTGCACGGCGTTCGATCCGAGCACCGCCTTCGTCTGCGGCCACGTGCCCTCGGGCAGCACGTGAACGAACAGCTCGTCGGCGTACGTCTTGGTGTAGGCCTCGCGGACGTCGGCCAGCGTGACGCCGTCGCGCAGCGGAGCACTGACGGTGGCGAGGATGCCGCGCGCCATCGGTGCCAGGATCGGAGTGAAGGAGACCACCGGGTCGGCGGCGCCGACGGCCCGCAGGTTCTGCTCGATCTCCGGGGTGTGCCGATGGACGCCCCCGACGCCGTACGCGCTGGCCTGACCCATCACCTCGGACGCGAGGAAGTTCGGTGCCAGCTTCTTGCCGGCACCGGACGTGCCGGTTGGCGCCACCACCGTGAGGTCGGGCACGACCAGGTCGGCCATGAACGCCGGCATCGCGGTGAGGGTGGAGATGGTCGGGAAGCAGCCGGGCACGGCGATGCGGCGGGTGCCGGCCAGCACGTCGCGCTGGCCGGGGAGCTCCGGAAGGCCGTACGGCCAGGTTCCGGCATGATCTCCGCCGTAGAACTCCTCCCAGTCGTCCTCGCGGTCGAGCCGGAAGTCGGCACCGCAGTCGATGACCAGGACATCGTCGCCGAGCTCGGCGGCCACGCTCGCGGACGCCCCGTGCGGGAGGCCGAGGAAGACCACGTCGTGACCGGCCAGGTGCTCGGCGTCGGTGGGGTCGAGGACGCGGTCGGCTAGTGGGAGCAGGTGTGGCTGCAGCTCGCCCAGCCGATGGCCGGCGTTCGACGACGCCGTGAGTGCTCCAATGGCGACGTCAGGATGGGCGAGCAACGTTCTCAGCACTTCACCACCGACGTAGCCGCTGGCGCCGGCCACGGCGACGGAGATCCCCTTCGACTGCGGAGTCATCTGTACACCCTTTCAGATCTCAATCGGTGCCGAACTCCATGGCGGCCGCATCGAGTGCTTGCTCGCCCTCCGATTCGGTCGTGCCGTCGCCGATCTCGGGATTGGCCTCGATCCTCACGGCGCCACCCGCGGGCAGCTCACCGAAGAGGGTGCCGTTCTCGACGAGCACCTGGCCCTGATCGAGTGGTTGGGCAGCGTAGAGCTCGAGCATCGCCCGCGAGTCGGCGATGTCGAGGTTGCGCATCGTCAGCTGGCCGATGCGATCGGTGGGACCGAATGCTGCGTTCTCGGTGCGTTCCATGGAGAGCTTCTCGGGGTGGTACGAGAAGGCCGATCCCTGCGTGTCGAGGATCGAGTAGTCGTCGCCCCGCCTCAGTCGCAGGGTCACGTCGCCGCCGACGACCGAGGCGATCCACCGCTGCACGGACTCGCGCAGCATCATCGCCTGCGGATCGAGCCACCGCCCTTCGTACATCAGACGGCCCAACCGGCGGCCATGCTCATGGTAGTTGGCGATCGTGTCCTCGTTGTGGATCGCGTTGACCAGCCGCTCGTACGCGATGTGCAGGAGCGCCATGCCCGGTGCCTCGTAGATCCCCCGGCTCTTGGCCTCGATGATGCGGTTCTCGATCTGGTCGGACATGCCCAGGCCGTGGCGGCCACCGATCGCGTTCGCCTCGTGGATGAGCGCGACGGGATCGTCGAACGTCACACCGTTGATCGCCACCGGACGGCCGGCCTCGAAGGAGATCGTGACGTCCTCGGTGGCGATCTCGACCTCGGGATCCCAGAACGTGACGCCCATGATCGGCTGGACGGCCTCCAGGGGCGTGTCGAGGTGCTCGAGCGTCTTCGCCTCGTGCGTGGCACCCCAGATGTTCGCATCGGTGGAGTAGGCCTTCTCCTGGGCGTCCCGGTAGGGAAGGTCGCGCTCGGAGAGCCACCGGCTCATCTCGTTGCGACCCCCCAGCTCGTGCACGAAGTCGGCGTCGAGCCACGGTTTGTAGATCTGCAGCTCGGGGTTCGCCAGCAGCCCGTACCGGTAGAACCGCTCGATGTCGTTGCCCTTGAACGTCGAGCCGTCGCCCCAGATGTCGACGCCGTCCTCATGCATCGCCCGAACCAGCAGCGTCCCGGTGACCGCCCGGCCGAGCGGCGTCGTGTTGAAGTAGGTCCTGCCGGCCGACCGGACGTGGAACGCCCCGCACGCCAGGGCGGCCAGACCCTCATCGACGAGAGGGCGCTTGCAGTCGATCAAACGCGCGAGCTCGGCACCGTACTCGAGGGCGCGACCGGGAATGCCCCCGATGTCGGGCTCGTCGTACTGCCCGATGTCGGCGGTGTACGTGCACGGGACGGCGCCCTTGTCGCGCATCCACGCGACGGCGACCGAGGTGTCGAGCCCCCCGGAGAACGCGATGCCGATGCGCTCCCCCTGAGGCAAGGAGGTGAGGACTTTGGACATGCTTCACATTCTTGCATACCGCTGCAAGTTCTTGCACACCGGGCACTCAAGCCTTGTCGGGCGTCATTCGGCAATCGGGCCAACCCGGTGGCTGACGACCCCTACTGTATGGGCCATGTGGAGGATCCTGCTTCGGGTGTTCGCGATCCTCGGGGTATCGGCCCTCCTGTTCATCCCGCTGTTGGCGGGGCTCGTTCCGGAGGCGCAGTCCTCATCACCCGACCCGGTCAGGGTCACCGACTACGACGCTGAATACACCGTCGATGACGACGGCACGCTCACCGGCAAGGAGACGCTCACCGGCGACTTCCCCTACGGCCGGCACGGCATCTTCCGGTACTGGGACCTCAAGGACTTCGGCGACGAGAACGTCCGCCTGATCCCGAAGGACATCGAGATCACCCGGGACGGCGAGGACGAGCCGGTGGAGATGCTCTGGAAGGAAGGCCGTCGGCTCCGGGTGGCGAAGGTCGGCGACGCCGACGTGACGCTCACGCCGGGCAAGCACACCTACGTCATCACCTACACGATCCGCGGCGCGTTGGCACCGGCGTCGGCCGAGACCGGCGCGACATCGAGCTGGAGCGGGGATGCGTCCGAGCGTTCGGTCTTCAACTGGCAGGTCGTCGCCGGCGGGTGGGCCATGGCGATGGACCGGGCCACCATCCGCGTGAAGCTGCCGAAGGCTGCCGATGGCGCGCAGTGCGCCATCCGCGACGGACGCACGTGCACGGTCGGCGGCGTCGGCACCGACACCCTCACCGTCTCCGCCAAGACCCTGCCGCCCTACACGCCCGTCACGCTGCGTGCCGACGTGCCGGTGGCGACACCCGACCGCCCGAGCGTTCCGTGGAGCATCGGGTACGACCGCCTCCTCGGCCGCAGCGAGGTCGCGGCGATCGTCGTCGGCATCCTGAGTGCGCTGGCCCTCGTGGTCGGCTATGCATGGGACCGGCGCGCGCGTGAGAAGCAGCCCGGCTACCCGGTGATGTACGAGCCACCGGCGGGACTCGGTCCGGTGCAGACCGCGTTCGTCACCACCGAGCGGGTGCCCCGGCGCGCCCTCACCGCCACGCTGCTCTACCAGGCCTCCCAGGGGCTGACGAAGCTCACCCAGAACGGCGACGACTGGACGATCGAGGGCATCGGCGACGAGAAGGCCTGGGCAGCCACCGACGACGTCACTCGGCACGTCGGACAGAGCCTGGGAGTCACCACGCCGGGGTCGACCTTCGAGGCCGACGGCACCGTGTCGGCCGGCAGCACGCTGCAGTCGCTGAACTCCAGCATCGCCACCGTCACCGATGCCTGGGCGACGGCCGCGGGCATCCAGAGCCCGGCGAAGGCCGAGCGACTCGGCCGGACGCTGGTGGGTCTCTCCGCAGTCCTGGCGGTCGTCCTGACCTTCTTCCCGCTCGGCAGCTCGCTCTACGTGTTCCCGTTCGCCGCCTTCACCGTCGGCGCGATCGGGCTGATGGTGCCCGGCGTCGGCCGGCGCCGCACTCTGCTCGGCCGGGACATCTGGTCGAAGGCCGGCGGGTTCGAGCGGCTGCTGTCGACCGACTCCGCCAAGGAACGATTCGACTTCAGCGGCCGGCGCGACCTGTACACCGCATTCATCCCGTTCGCTGTCGCGTTCGACTGCGCCGACCGGTGGGCCCGCAAGTACGAGCACGCCACGGGCGCCGTCGCGCCGACGCCGGATTGGTACGGCGGCGGCACGACATCCGGCCAGCACTCGTTCTTCGGCGGCTCCGGCGACTCGTTCTCCAGCTTCGAGTCGTCCTTGTCATCGTCCATCTCCGCCTACTCCGCGACCCAGTCGTCGTCGTCCTCCTCCGGTGGTGGAGGCGGCGGCGGGGGCGGTGGCGGTGGGGGCGGTGGCGGCGGTTCCTGGTAAGCCGGTTATACCCATCCACGAGGAGACATCACATGACCCTGACCATCATCCTGGTCCTCGCCGCACTGCTGGTCCTGTTCGGCGTCTACGCGTTCAACAAGCTGCGCCGTGCCGACATCGCCTGTGAGGAGGCGCTCGGCGGCATCGACGTCCAGCTGACTCGTCGCGCCGACCTGATCCCGAACCTCGTGAACGCCGTCAAGGGCTACGCGGCACACGAGCGCGCGGTCTTCGACGAGGTGACGGCGGCCCGGGCCGGCGTCGCCACTGCCGCTGAGCGGGGCAACGTCCAGGAGAAGGCGCAGGCCGAAGCACGTCTCGACAAGGCCATCTTCGACGTGCTCGCCGTGGCCGAGGCCTACCCCGACCTCAAGGCGTCGGTGAACTTCCAGCAGCTGCAGACCGACCTGACCGAGACCGAGAACCAGCTGTCCTTCTCGCGGCAGTTCTACAACGACGCGGTCAAGACCCTGAACAACCTCGTGAAGACGATTCCGTGGATGTTCTTCACCGGCATCGCCAGCGTCCACGAGCGGGAGTTCTACGACGCGCCGGAGGGCCAGGAAGCTCCGCCGGCCGTGCAGTTCTGACTGTCGGACCGCGGCGTTAGCCTCCTGCCATGTCATACGACGAGGATCTCGCCGACCGGATCCGGGAGCTGCTCGGATCCGAGTCCGGCGTCACGGAGAAGCGCATGTTCGGCGGACTGTCGTTCTTGCTCGACGGCAACATGGCGGTTGCTGCCAGCGGTCAGGGTGGTCTGTTGGTGAGGGTGCCACCGGATGACACCGAAACCCTGCTCGGCGGTGCGCACGTCACACCGATGGTGATGAAGGGCCGCGAGATGCGCGGATGGCTACGGGTCAGCGACGACGGCGTGCGCACCGGGAGTCAGCTCGAGACCTGGGTCGGGCGTGGCGTCGCCCATGCGAGGAGCCTTCCGCCGAAGTAGCGTCCCGACGAGCTCAGGTGCGGAGGGTGGCGCCGGCGGCCGCTGCCGCGGCGTCGACCGCAGCGTCGCGAGCCTGTCGGATGTCGTCGTCGGTGAGGGTGCGGTCGGGCGCGCGCATCCGCAGGGCGAAGGCGAGCGACTTCTTGCCGGCCGCGATCTGGTCGCCGGTGTAGACGTCGAACAGCCGCACCGACTCGATCAGCGGACTGGCGGCCACCAGGGCATCGTGGACGACCACCGACGGGACGGCGGCGTCGACCACGAGGGCGAGGTCCTCCTTGGCGACCGGGAACGTGGAGAAGCTCGGACGCGGACCCATGTCGGGAGCGGCGTCGATGAGGGCGTCCAGGTCGAGCTCCGCCGCGGCCACCCGGCCCGAGAACCCGTAGCTCCGCGACACGCGCGGGTGCAGCTCGCCGGCGTGGCCGACCACGGTGCCGTCGAGCAGCAGGGCGGCGCAACGTCCCGGGTGCCACGGCGCCATCTCGGCGGCCTCGACGGTCAGCCGCAGGTGCATGGCCGCCGCCACCGTGTGGGCGATCGCGACGGCGTCGCTCCACGCGGCCGGACGGCCGGGACCGGACCATCCGCTCCGCTCGCGCTCGCCCCCGAGGACGTAGGCGACGTGCTGGGGCTGTGTCGGCAGCGCGGCGGCGAACGCCTCGAGCTCGGCGTCGGTGGGCCGGCGGTCGACGCCGTAGATCGGCGCGTCGCGGGCCTCGGGCTGCGGGACGAACACCCGGCCGGTCTCGACGATCTGCACGTCGGTGTGTCCGCGGCCGAGGTTGAGCTCGGCGGTGGACAGCAAGCCGGCCAGCAGCGTCGTCGTCATGCCCGGCTGCTCGGCCGACAAAGGGTTCGCCAACAGCACCTGGCGACGACGAGCGTCATCGGCCGGCAGCCCGAGCCGGTCGAAGTCCGACGGGCCGGCGAACGGGAACGTCTTGACCTCCACGAGGCCGGCTCCGGCCAGCACCATGCCGACGCGTCGCCGCAACACCTGGGCGGCGGTGAGCCCGCGGCCCGCAGGTGCCGGCGGCACGAGGGACGGGACCTGGTCGTAGCCGACGACGCGAAGCACCTCTTCGACGAGGTCGTAGGGGTCGGTGAGGTCGAACCGCCAGCTCGGCGGTGCCGCCGTCAGTGAGTCGCCGTCGAGGGTGACGGTGCACCCGTTGCCCTCGAGCGCCCGGACCACCGTCGCTGCATCGATGTCGACGCCGGAGATGCGGGCCGGGAGGCCGACGTCGGCGGTGACGGGTGTCCGCTCCGGAGCCTCACCGACGACGGTCAACCCGTCGCCGATGACGCCTCCGCCGTGCTCGACCAGGAGCTGCGCGACCCGCTGGGTGGCGCGAGCCGGAAGAGCCGGGTCGACCCCTCGCTCGTAGCGCTTGGACGCCTCGGAGATCAACCGGTGCAGCCGCGACGTGTGGGCGATCATCGGCGCCTTCCAGTTCGCAGCCTCGATCAGGAGGTCGGTGGTGGTGCCCGACAGCTCGGTCTCCGCGCCACCCATGACGCCGGCCAGGCCGATGGGTCCGCGGTCGTCGCACACGACGGTGTCGTCGAGGGAAAGGGTGCGCACGACCCCGTCGAGCGTGGTGAGCTTCTCCCCCTCAGTGGCCCGCCGCACCACGATGCCGCCCTGAAGGGATGGCAGGTCGTAACCGTGGATCGGGTGGCCGAGCTCGAGCATGACGTAGTTGGTGACGTCGACCGCCAGCGAGATGGAGCGCATGCCGGCCTGTTCGAGGCGTCGCGCCATCCAGGCCGGCGTCGGGCGCATCGGGGTCGAAGCCGGTGACCGTGCGAGCGGCGAACACCGGGCACGCATCGGGGTCATCGACTCGGACCGGGAAGCCCTCGCCCGAGGACTGGACGTCCAGGTCGGCGGGATCGGTGAACCGCAGTCCGAAGGCCAGGGCGGTGTCCCGGGCGACGCCTCGCATCGAGAGTGCGTAGCCGCGGTCGGGATTGACCTCGAGCTCGAGCACCTCGTCGTGCAGGCCGAGCAGGGCGGCGGCGTCGTCGCCTGGTTGGGCTTCGGTGTCCAGCACGAGGATGCCGCGGCCGTCGCCGAGCAGGCCGAGCTCCGGCGGCGAGCAGATCATGCCGTCGGAGACGTGCCCGTAGGTCTTGCGGGCGGAGATGGCGAACCCGCCGGGCAACACTGCACCGGGCAGGGCCACGACGACGAGGTCGCCCACGCCGAAGTTGTGCGCGCCGCAGACGATGCCGCGTGGCTCGCCCTCCCCCACGTCGACGGAGCACCAGTGGATCGTTTTGCCGTTCTTCTGCGGCTCGGGCTCCTCGCTCAGCACACGACCCACCACGATCGGGCCCTCCAGGCCGGCACCCGCGGTGTGGATCTCCTCGAGCTTGAGGTCGAACGTGGTGAGGCGGGCGGCGAGCTGCGCGGTGTCCACCTCGTCCGGGAGGTCGACCAGCTCGCGCAGCCAAGTGACGGGAACGCGCATCACAGACCGACCCCGAACGGCTCGGTGAAGCGGATGTCTCCGTCGAACAGATCGCGGAGGTCGGCGATCTCGTAGCGTCCGGTGATCGTGCGGTCGAGCCCCATGCCGAACGCGAAGCCGGAGTAGCGCTCCGGGTCGACACCGCAGGCGATCAGCACCCGCGGGTTGACGACGCCGCATCCACCCCACTCGATCCATCCCTCGCCCTTGCACGTGCGGCAGTCCTCGACGACACCCGGCGTGTTGCGGCACACGTGGCAGAGCAGGTCGACCTCCGCGCTGGGCTCGGTGAACGGGAAATAGGACGGACGAAAGCGCGTGGTCGTGCCCTCGCCGAACATCGCCTCGGCGAAGTGGTCGAGGGTGCCCTTGAGGTGGGCCATGGACAGGCCCTCGTCGATCGCGAGGCCCTCGACCTGGTGGAACACCGGCGAGTGCGTGGCGTCGAGCTCGTCGGTGCGGAACACCCGCCCTGGGCATGCGATGTAGATGGGTGGCTCCCTGGTGAGCATCGTGCGCGCCTGCACCGGGGACGTGTGCGTACGCAGCACCATCGCTGCGCTCTCGGGCTCGACCCAGAAGGTGTCCTGCATGGTGCGTGCCGGATGGTCGGGGCCGAGGTTCAAGGCGTCGAAGTTGAGCCACTCGGCCTCGACCTCGGGGCCCTCGGCGACCTCCCAGCCCATGGCGACGAAGATGTCGGCGACGTGCTCGGAGATGGTCGTGAGCGGGTGCCGCGAGCCGACCGGCTCGACGTCCGCCGGCAGCGTGACGTCGACCCGCTCGGCCACGAGCATCCGCTCTTCCTCCGCTGCCTCGATCTCGGCGGTGCGGGCCGCGAGGGCATCGTTGATCGCCCCGCGCGCCTGACCGACCCGCTGGCCGGCCTCCTTGCGGGCCTGCGGCGGAAGGGCGCCGATCTCGCGATTGGCCAGCGCCAGGGGCGAGCGGTCGCCGGCATGGTCGAGCCGGGCCTGCTTGAGCGACTCGACCGAGTCGGCAGCGGCGATGGCGGCCAGCGCCTCCTCGCGCATGCGCTCGACCTCGTCGGCACGCAAGGGGGTCACCTCGACGGGGTCGTAGTCGGAGTTGGGCGCGGACATGCAGGCCTTTCGCACTCGGGGTCGCAAGACGACAGTCTAGGGTTCGGCTCCTGTATGCCGGATTCCTGGGCTCCGACACCGCCGAGGACATCGCCACCCTTGGGCCGGCCGACACGCTGAAGCGGCTGCGCGAGGTCAAGCGCTCATGGGATCCGGAGAACACCTTCCGCCGGAACCTCAACGTTCCCCTCTGACGCTAGTCGGTCAGGGCATCCGGCTCGTTGATCGGGAACCAGACGCTCAGCAGCGCGCCGCCACCGTCGGAGTCGAGGATGTCGATGCGACCGCCGTGGTGCTCCACGATGCCGCGGGCGATGTACATGCCCAGGCCGCTGCCTGCTCCCGGGCCGGAACGCCAGAAGCGGCTGAAGACCCGCTGTCGCATCTCCTCGGGGATTCCCGGCCCGTGGTCGTGGATCTCCAGGGTGACGCCAGCCGGGGTCTCCCCCGTCTGCGGGGTGTTGCGGACGAGCACCTGCTTGAGCCCGAAGCCATGGCGCACGGCGTTCTCGACCAGGTTGGTGACGACCTGGATGATCCGGTCCGCGTCGCCCCACACGACATCCACGCCGTCGCCGTTGGTGACCTCGAACGGCTCGACCGTGCCACCGGACATGTTCCGCAACACCCGGCGAACGAGCTCGTCGAGCTTCACCGGTCCGCGTCGCAGGGTGAGTCGCCCGGCGTCGATCCGGGCCGCGTCGAGCAGCTCGGTGATCAGCCGGCTGAGCCGGTCGGCATCGGCGTCGACGGTCTCGAGCATGAGCTGTCGCTGGTCATCGGAGAACCGGTCCCACTTGGTGAGCAGGGTCGACGTGAACCCCTTGATGCCGGTGAGCGGGGAGCGCAGCTCGTGCGCCACGGTGGCCACGAGGTCGGACCTTTCACGGTCGCGCTGGTTGCGCACCCGCGCGTTCCGCACGCTCACGATGACGCGCTGCACCGGGCCGGCGGGCTCCTCTCTCACCAGCCGGGCGGTGATGAGGTATTCACTCCCCCGCGGCGACCACCAGGCCTGCTCGGAGAGCCGCGACCGTGTGGCGAGCCCGTCGTACGGGCGCGTGCAGTCGTACCAGGAGTTGCCGTTGAGGTCGTCGAACGGCAGTGCCTCGGCGAGCATCATCCCGATCATCTCGTCGCCGTCGGCGTTGGCCATCGTCCGGATGCGTTCGTTGACGTACTCGACCTTTCCATCCGGACCGGCGATGAGGATGCCGTCCGGGAAGTCGTCGAGGTCCACGGGCGTCAATCTAATACGTCCCCATCAGGGGGATCAGGAAGTCTGACGAGCCCGGGCAGTGGCGTACAGGCAGACGGCTGCCGCGGTGGCGAGGTTCAGGCTCTCGGCGCGTCCGAAGATGGGCACGGACACCACCACGTCGGCGAGCGACCGGACGTCCTCCGGAAGGCCCCAGGCCTCGTTCCCGAAGATCCACGCGGTCGGTGACGCAGGATCGATCCGGGTGTCGAAGACGCTCACATCGCCGGCTCCGTCGGCGGCGAGGACCTGCAGGCCGCGCGAGTGCAGCTCATCCACCACCTCCGCGACATCTCGGTGGACCACGATCGGCAGGTGGAACAGGCTGCCCGCGCTCGCCCGGACCGCCTTGGGATTCACGGGGTCGACGCTGTCGCCGGCCAGGACGACGGCATCGGCGCCGACGGCGTCGGCGCAGCGGATCACCGCTCCGGCGTTGCCCGGGTCGCGCACGTCCGCACACACCACGACGAACCCCGCGTCGACCGGCACATCGGCCAGCGACCGGACGATGCTGCGGCAGCGAGCCACCAGTCCTTGGGGCGTGACGGCGTCGGCGACCTCGGCCACGACGTCGTCGGTGACCACGTGCCAGTCGACGCCGGTCTCCGCGGCATGGGCCGCCAGCTCGGGATGCCGCTCGGAGGCGTCGACGGAGGCGAACACCTCGAGGACGACACCTGTCTCGCCCAGGGCCTCACGCACGGACTGAGGTCCTTCGGCGAGGAACTCGTGTTCGGCGGCCCGGAACGACCGCGTGGCCAGCCGCCGGGCGTGCTTCACCCGTCCACTGCGGACGGTGAGCGGCCCCGCCTCCACTGGCATGCCGTGGGTCAGGCTGCGTCGTCGGCGGAGGCGTCCCGTGGCGCGTTCACGTCGGCCGGCAGGTTGTCCTTGGCGACCTGGACCAGAGCCGAGAACGCGGCCGGCTCGCTGACGGCGAGCTCGGCGAGGTTCTTGCGGTCGACCTCGACGCCCGCGGCCTTGAGGCCCTGGATGAAGCGGTTGTAGGTCATGCCCTCGGCGCGGACGGCAGCATTGATGCGCTGGATCCAGAGCCGGCGGAAGTCACCCTTGCGCGCCTTGCGGTCGCGGTAGGAGTAGACCAGCGAGTGCGTGACCTGCTCCTTGGCCTTGCGGTACAGGCGGGACCGCTGGCCGCGGTAGCCTGCCGCGCGCTCGAGGGTCTCTCGGCGCTTCTTCTGTGCGTTGACAGAACGCTTGACGCGTGCCATCTCAGTTCTCCTTCAGACGAGTGCATGGGGGCTCGGCCCGTGGCGGGCCGGTGGTTCAGCGACCGAGCAGCTTCTTGACCCTCTTGGTGTCCGCCTTGGACACGTCGACCGTGCCGGCGAGCCGGCGGGTGCGGGTGCTGGGCTTGTGCTCCAAGAGGTGGCGGCGGTTGGTCTGCTCACGGCGCAGCTTGCCCTTGCCGGTGATCTTGACGCGCTTCTTCATGCCCGAGTGGGGCTTGAACTTCGGCATCTATGCCTCCATGTCTGGATCGAGGTTCTCGGAACGACGCCTCGGCTTCTTGGGCGTCGCGGTCTTCTTCTGTTCTTCGCGGTGGGCCTTCTCGGCCTCCGCCTCGGCCTCGCGTTCGGCGGCCTTCTCGGCGGTGCTGCGTTCCTTCTCGGCCTTGACCTCCGCCTGGGCTTCGGACTTCTTCTTGAGCGGTGCGATCACCATCGTCATGTTGCGGCCGTCCTGACGCGGATGCGCCTCGACGATTCCGAGATCCTCGACGTCCTCGGCCAGCTTCTGCAGCAACCGGTACCCGAGCTCGGGTCGGTGCTGTTCGCGGCCTCGGAACATGATCGTGATCTTGACCTTGTCGCCTGCCCGGAGGAACCGTACGACGTGACCCTTCTTGGTGTCGTAGTCGTGCTGGTCGATCTTCGGGCGGAGCTTCATCTCCTTGATGACGGTGTTCGTCTGGTTGCGACGCGATTCGCGTGCCTTCTGGGCGGCTTCGTACTTGAACTTGCCGTAGTCCATGAGGCGGCACACCGGCGGACGTGCTGTCGGGGCGACCTCGACGAGATCGAGATCGGCTTCGGCGGCGAGACGCAGGGCATCTTCGATACGAACGATGCCGACCTGCTCGCCGCCGGGGCCGACGAGACGGACCTCCGGGACGCGGATGCGGTCGTTGACGCGCAGCTCTGTGCTGATGGATCCTCCTGTGGTCGTGATGGAGGCTGCGCTTGCAACCTCCTCCGGAGGCCAAGAAAAATGGCCCCCGTCCCGAAACGAAGGCCACCATCGGTGCTGCGCCGGCCTTGCGGCACGGACGACACCGTCGGCCGGGCGTACCGACCGCTACCCCACGATCTCTCGACCGAGCAGGTGGGAGGTGGACCTCCACTTCAGGTTCCAGAGTACCAGCGCGCACGTGCGCTCGTGAAATCCGGCGGCCGACGAGGGCAGCGAGAAGCACCGGAGGAGGTTGAGCGCGCCGCGTCGAAGCCACCCGTTGACGAACCCGACGGCGTTCACGCGCGTGAAACGGCGGCGACCTCGCCGGGCAACGTCGCTGGTGAAGGCTGGTGCCATGCTGTGGCGCATCCGCACGACGCTTCCGGACCGGCCGGGTTCCCTCGCCGGAATCGCGTCGGCGTGCGGCGTCGCCGGGATCGACATCGTCAGGATGCAGGTCTTCCCGAGCAGCCCACACGTCACCGACGAGTTCGTCGTCGACGCACCGGACCACGTGACGGATCTCGGGGTCGCCACGCTGTTCGAGTCCGCCGGAGGCCGGGACCTCGCCGTCACCCGGGCAGATGAGGAGTCACTGGCTGATCCGCCGCTGCGGTACCTGGCGGCCGTTGAGGAGGTCTTCGAGAAGGGACGCGACGTGGAGGAGGTCCTGACCGAACTGTTGGACGTCGCGACCCCGGACGTCGCCGACTATGCCGGTCACGATGTGCTCGAGCTGACTCGTCGCAACGGGAGCCGGCTGCGGATCAGCCGCGCCGTGCCCTTCACGCCGTCCGAACGGGCGCGGGCCCAGGCCCTGGTGTCCCTCGTGGGAGACACCGGTGCGGGTGCGGCTCCCATCGCGCCCACCTTCGTGAAGGCCGTGCCCATCGTCCGTGCCGCGTCACCCGCCGACCAGGACGCGGTGGCAGCGCTCCACGAACGCTGCAGCATCGACACCCTGTACGACCGCTACCAGGCACCTCTGCGCACGCCGTTGACGACCCGGATGGCGCGTCGCCTGGTGACACCACGATCGGGCGCCGCCCTCGTTGCGCAGGTCGGGCTCGACGTCGTCGGCCATGGCGTCCTCGAGCGGACCGAAGGCGGCGACTGGACGTTCCAGCTGCTCATCGAGGACGCATGGCAGGGCCGCGGCATCGCGACGATGCTCGTGAAGCACGCGGCCGGGCGAGCGAAGTCGTTCGGTGCAGAGCGGCTCACCTTCGTCGCCGCCGGGGCCAGCGACCGGATGCTGCGCGCCGTCGGCGCCGCCGGGTTCGTCGCGCGGGTCGAGCGTCACGACGAAGCGGTGCACATCACGGTGCCGCTGTCGGCAGTACGTGCCCTCGACGCCGGCTGAGCGATCACGCCAGCCAGGCCGGCCCGGCGTCGGTGCTCACCATCCGGTGACCGGCGGCCAGATGTTCCAGATCGGGCGTCTCCACCACGGTGAAGGTCGAGCTGGCCAGGTCGACCAACAGTGCCGACGCGTTCTCGTCGAGAGCGGCACGGGCGGCCTCGTGGCCCCACACCGGCACCGGACGGGCCTCGGCGTTCCACGTCGTCATCGCAGCGACGCTGCTGAACGCGAGCAGCGCCGTTCGTCCATCCGCACCCGTCATGAGGACGGCCGCCATGTCGGCCTCCTTGTCGGTGCCCGCCGGGCTTTCGCCCAGCAATGCCACGACCGGGACGAAGACCCGGACACCGCCGAGCACTGCAAGCACTCGCGTCTCGTCACCAAAGGCCTCGGCGAGCGCGGGGTAGACGGAGCCATCGTCGTCGGGAAAGGCCGGCTCGGCGAGCGAAGGACGGTGGCTCACGAGATCCTCCGCACGAGGTCCTGCACGGCGTCGCTGGCTGCATGCCCGTCGCTGCCCTGGATCGCGAAGAGCATCACCCGTTCGTCGTCGTGCAGGACCAGAGTGGGCCACGGCGCGCCGCGGTTCATGGAGATGCCGCGCATCACCCCCCACGGGATGCGCCGCCGCCGGTAGCCGTTGAGCACCTCGAGTCCGTAGTCGTCCTCCACGCGCACGTAGCTGCGTCCGATCCCGTGCAGGATGGCCAGCATCGTGAGCAGGCTGAGGCCGAGAGTGAGGAGCTCGAACGGCGTGAACGTGATCGTCGGCGGCAGGGCGATGCCGACGACGATGGCGACGGCGATGAGCGCGACGCACCCTCCATAGGCGACCACTCGGGCGCCCATCGGACGGTACGTCGTCACAGCCGGCACGCCAGGATGTCCGTCACCAGGATGCCGCGGGCTCCGACCTCGAAGAGCCCGTCCATGATCTTCTGGGCACCGTCGCGCGGCACCATCGATCGCACTTCGACCCAGCCCTCGCGTCGCAGCGGCGAGATGGTGGGCGAGTCGATGCCGGGCGTGAGCTCCACCGCTCGCTCGACCTGCTCGACCGGGATGTCGTACTCCATCATCACGTAGGTGCGGGCGACGATGACGCCGTCAAGGCGCCGCTTGAACACCTCGTAGCCATCGGCCGGCTGCTCGCGATCGGTGTGGATGAGCACCGCCTCGGACGACAGGATCGGGTCTCCGAAGACTTCCAGGTCCGCCTGGCGCAGCGTGCCACCGGTCTCGACGACGTCGGCGATGGCGTCCGCGACACCGAGACGTACCGACGACTCGACGGCGCCGTCGAGCCGCACCACCGTTGCGTCGATGCCGCGATCGGCGAGGTAGGCCTCGACGATGCCCTGGTAGGACGTGGCGATGCGCGCACCGGTGAGGTCGGCGATGTCGCTCATGCGACCGGACGGCGCGGCGAAGCGGAAGGTCGACGCGCCGAAGCCGAGCGACATCGCCTCGGCGGCGTGCGCGCCGGAGTCGAGCAGCAGGTCACGACCGGTGATGCCGACGTCGAGCGTCCCCTCCCCCACGTAGATCGCGATGTCACGCGGACGCAGGTAGAAGAACTCGACGTCGTTGTCGACGTCGATCGTGACGAGGTCCTTGGTGCTGCGGCGTTGGCGATAACCGGCCTCCGCGAGCATCTGGGCGGCGGACTCGGCGAGGGCGCCCTTGTTGGGGACGGCAACGGTGAGCATGGTTTCTCTTCTCAGACTGTGTGACGGGCGGGCGGCTGTGCTGACGACGGGGGCACGGATGGACCTGAGGTCCACCCGTCACAGATGCGCGTAGACGTCTTCGAGTCCGATCCCCTTCGCGAGCATCATGACCTGCGCGTGGTAGAGCAGCTGGCTGATCTCCTCGGCCGCACGTTCGGCGCTTTCGTGCTCGGCCGCCATCCACGACTCGGCCGCCTCCTCGATCAGCTTCTTGCCGATCGCGTGCATGCCGGCGTCGAGCTCGGCGACGGTGCGCGAGCCCTCGGGGCGCGTGCCGGCCTTGTCGGCGAGCTCGGCGAACAGCTGGTCGAAGGTCTTCATGGCGCAAGCCAGTCTAGGGCGTGCGCCCTTGCCGCGGCTCACCCGAGTCATCTGAAGGCTGATCGGCGGAAGCCGGGCGGCCTCCGGCCGCATCGCACGGCGTCCTTCATGGCATCCTGACGGCAACAGCCGGATCAGGGGCCCGATCATGAGACTTCCGAACGAAGCACACGAGTCGGGTCCGTGGCGGATCCGCGAGATCGTGCCTGACTTCACCCTCGAGGATGTGTGGGCGCTCCCGGCGGAGGGCGGACCCGACGACTTCCCGAAGATGATCCAGCTGGCGACCAGCCTCGATCCGGCTAACGCGGACTCCATGCCGGCCCGCACCCTCTGGCGCCTCCGCGACCGGCTCGGCGCGTGGTTCGACCTCGGACGGATCTCCGAGCCGGACGGCGGTCGGACGACACTCCCGATCCCCGGTACAGAGCAAGGATCCTTGGCTGAGAGGCTCCCCGACGACCTCCGCAGCTCACCATGGCACCACGACTTCGGTTCCCTGCCGTTCCGGCCGCTGTACCGCACGGACACCGAGGCGGCCGCGGAGGTCTCGAACAAGACCGTGCACGGAGTGATGCACCTGGCCTGGGCCGACCAGGGAGGAGGTCGCTACCAGGGCCAGATGGCCGTCTACGTCAAGCCGCGTGGCGCCTTCGGCACGGCCTACATGGCCTTCATCAAGCCGTTCCGCCACTGGATCGTCTACCCGGCGCTCACGCGGCAGCTCGAGCGGCAGTGGGAGGCAGGTCAGGCCTGACGAAGCCCCCGCAGGACGCTCCAGGTCGACAACGCGGCCTCGGCGGCCTCGCGACCCTTGTCCTCCGTGCTGTCAGGCAGTCCGGCCCGGTCGAGCGCCTGCTGCTCGTCGTCACAGGTGAGCAGGCCGAAGCCGACCGGGACGCCGGTGTCGAGCGCCACCCTGGCCAGCCCGTCGGTGGCCGCGGCCGAGACGTACTCGAAGTGCGGCGTGCCGCCGCGGATGATGACACCCAGGCACACGATCGCGTCGAAACCGTCGACCGCGCACGCCTGCGCCAGCAGTGGCAGCTCGAACGATCCCGGCGCGCGCAGCACGGTGACATCGGTGACGCCGGCGTCATCGAGGGCGCGCTGGGCGCCCGCGAGCAATCCGTCCATCACCGGCTGGTGCCAGCTGGATGCGACGACGGCAACGCGAGCTTCCGATCCATCGACCTGCAGCTGCGGTGCACCATGGCCGCTCATGCGTTCTCCTCCTCGGTGTCGTGGGCCAGCTCGGGCAGGTCGTGTCCCATGCGGCGGGCCTTGGTCTGCAAGTACCTCAGGTTGTCGGTCGTCGGCTCCACGGCCAGTGGCAGGCGCTCGGCCACCTTGACGCCGTACATCTCCAGGCCAGTCGCCTTGTCGGGATTGTTGGTCAGCAGTCGCACCGAGCTGACGCCGAGGTCGCGCAGGATCTGGGCCCCCGCGGCGTAGTCGCGGTCGTCCTCGCCGAACCCGAGGTCGAGGTTGGCGTCCACGGTGTCGCGGCCCCCGTCCTGGAGCGCGTACGCCTTCAGCTTGCTGAGCAGGCCGATGCCGCGCCCCTCGTGACCGCGCAGGTACACCACGATGCCGGCGCCCTCGGCGGTGATCGCCGCCATGGACGCCTGCAGCTGCGGGCCGCAGTCGCACCGCCGCGAGCCCAGGACGTCGCCGGTGAGGCACTCCGAGTGCAGCCGGACCAGCACCCCGTCGTGACCGGCATCGCCATGCACGAGGGCGATGTGCTCCGAGCCGTCGATGACGTCGCGATAGCCGAGCGCGGTGAACTCGCCGAACTCGGTGGGCAGACGGGTCTCGGCGAGCCGTTCGACCTGCGACTCGTGAAGTCGGCGGTACACCTGCAGGTCGGCGATGGAGACCAGCGCCAGTCCGTGCTCGTCGGCGAACTCGCGCAGGGCCGGAGCCCGCATCAGCGTGCCGTCGTCGTGCACGACCTCGCCGATGACGCCGGCCGCGGTGAGTCCGGCCAGACGGGTCAGGTCGACCGCGGCCTCGGTATGGCCTGGCCGGGCGAGCACTCCACCCTCCTCGGCCCGCAGGGGCAGCACGTGGCCGGGCTGAACCAGCTCGAACGGCTCGGTCGCCGAGTCGGCCAGCACGCGGCAGGTGCGGGCGCGGTCGGCGGCGGAGATCCCGGTGGTGATGCCGTCGCGGGCGTCGATCGAGATCGTGTAGGCGGTGCGCATCCGCTCGCGGTTGTGCGGGGTCATCAGCGGGATGCCGAGCCGGTCGAGGGTCTCGCCGGTGATCGGCGCGCAGACGTATCCGCTGGAGTGGCGCACGAGGAATCCCATCAGCTCCGGCGTGGCCTTGCTCGCGGCGAAGATCAGGTCGCCCTCGTTCTCGCGGTCCTCGTCGTCGACCACGACGACGACCTTCCCCTCGCGGATGTCCGCGATGGCGCGTTCGATGCTGTCGAGCCGGACCGTCATGGCTGATCTCCTTTGTCCGCGGCCATCAACCGCTCTACGTACTTGGCGAGGACGTCGACCTCGAGATTGACGCGGTCGCCGGGCCGACGGCTGCCGAGGGTGGTGTCGGCGAGCGTGGTGGGGATGAGGGAGACCGAGAACCACGAGCCGTCCGGATCGTCGACGACCTCCACGACCGTGAGAGAGACTCCGTCGACGGTGATGGAGCCCTTCTCGACCAGGTAGCGCGCCAAGCCGTCCGGAAGGGCGAAGCGCACGAGCTCCCAGTGCTCACTGGCCGTGCGGTCGATCAAGCGCGCCGTGCCGTCGACGTGGCCCTGCACGATGTGACCACCCATCCGAGCGCCCGCAGCCAGCGCTCGCTCCAGGTTGACCTCGGCTCCCTGTTCGAGGTCGCCGAGGGACGTGCGCGTGAGGGACTCGGCCATCACGTCGGCCGCGAAGGTGTCGTCGTCCAGCTGGGCCACGGTGAGGCAGCAGCCGTTGACCGAGATCGAGTCGCCATGAGCGGCATCGGAGGTGACCACCGGTCCGCGGATGGTCAGGCGCACCGCGTCGCCGAGCTGCTCCAGCGCAACGATCGTCCCCTTCTCCTCGACGATTCCGGTGAACATCAGGGCGACTCCTCCCGCTGCGCAGCGCCAGGCGTGCCGATGATCCGGATGTCCGGACCGACCCGGCGCAGGTCGTCGATGTGGATGTGGCGAAGGTCGGCCAGTGTGGTGGCCTCCCCCTCCAGTGCGGCCCGGCCCGAGCCGAGCATCGCCGGTGCGATGTAGCCGATGACCCTGTCGACGTATCCCGCGCTCCAGAACGCGCCGGCCAGCCGCGGGCCCCCCTCGAGCCACACGTGCCGGATGCCACGCTCGGCCATGGTCGTGAGAACGGCCTCCGGATCGCGGTTCTGCACCAGCAAGGTCGGGGCGACGTGATCGAGGACCCGGTAGTAGTCCGGGATCGGGGTCTCGCCGACGACGACACGCAGCGGCTGCTCCTCGTACGGCACGGGCAGGTCGTCGTCGTCGCGCACGGAGAGGCGCGGGTCGTCGGCCAGGACCGTGCCGGTGCCGGCCATGACGGCGTCGGCCTCGGCCCGGAAGACGTGCACGTCGCGGCGCGCCTCCTCGCTGGTGATCCACTTGCTGCTGCCGTCGGGCGCGGCGCTCAGGCCGTCCATCGTGGCGGCGTACTTCCAGGTGACGAACGGACGACCGTGGGTGACGGCGAACGTCCACTCGATGTTCAGGTCCTGGGCCTCGCCGGCGAGAACGCCGGACTCCACGTCGATTCCGGCGTCGCGAAGGACCCCGGCTCCCCCGGCCGCCACGGGGTCCGGGTCGGACTGGGCATGCACGACCCGCGCGACACCGGCGTCGATCAGCGCCTGGGTGCACGGCCCGGTGCGCCCGGTGTGCGTGCAGGGCTCGAGCGAGACGACCGCGGTGGCGCCCTTCGCCTCGTCGCCGGCCCGGACGAGTGCCTCGATCTCGGCATGCGGCGAGCCGGCACCACGGTGGACCCCCACAGCGATCTCGGTGCCGTCCGGACGCAGCAGGACGCAGCCCACGCGGGGGTTGGGCAGCGTACGGGGCACCGAACGCGCGGCATCGATCGCGATCCGCATGGCTTCGCGGATGCGCTCGACGGAGATGGTGCTCTTCGCCATCTGCTCCTCCGGTCCGGTGCTCTCAGACACTCGGCGCATTCCGGGGGTGACAGATGACGCACCGTGCGCACACGGAGCGAAACCGGCGTGCGCCTCCCATCCGGACTTTCACCGTCGGTACCGGAGTTCCACCGGTTCAACCGAGTCCCAGACTGCAGGACCCGGGTCGCGGACTATGACCGCCGGCTCGGAATTTCACCGACCCCGGAGCACGCGAGCGTTCAGCTCGTCAGGGCCATTCTAGCCGAGCCGTGACTCAGTCGTGGCTGTGTCGTTCGGCACTCGAGCGCAGCTGGGCCACCATGGCGTCGGGGTCGTCGGCGCCGAACACGGCGGATCCTGCCACGAAGACGTCCGCGCCCGCCTCGGCGCAGCGGTCGATGGTGTCGGCGGCGACGCCGCCGTCGACCTGCAGCCAGATGTCGCCACCATGCTTGTCGAGCAGCTCACGCGTGCGGCGGATCTTGGGCAGGCAGACGTCGAGGAACGCCTGGCCGCCGAAGCCGGGCTCGACGGTCATCAGAAGCACCATGTCGAGCTCGGACAGCAGGTCCTCGTAGGGCTCGATCGGAGTCGCCGGACGAAGGGCCATCGAGGCCCGCGCACCCTTGGCCCGGATCTCACGGGCCAGCCGGACCGGCGCCTGGGCGGCCTCGACGTGGAACGTGACGCTCTGCGCACCCGCCTCGACGTAGTCGGGAGCCCAGCGATCAGGCTCGGTGATCATCAGGTGGGCGTCGATCGGCTGACGGGCGACCTTCGCCAACGCCTCGACCACTGGGACGCCGATCGTCAGGTTGGGCACGAAATGGTTGTCCATGACGTCGACGTGCAGCCAGTCGGCCCCTGCGACCCGGGCCGCCTCGGTCTCGAGGTTCGCGAAGTCCGCAGCCAGCAGGCTCGGGGCGATCTGGATGGCCATGGTGCGCAGCCTAGCGAGACGAGCGGCGCAGGGTCGCGAAGAACATCGCGTCCGTGCCGTCGAGGTGCGGCCACAGCTGGCGCGTGGACTCGACGGTCACGTCGTCCCGGCCGTCGGTGACCGCGGTGAGGACGGCGCGGGTTTCTACCACGTGCGGTGAGCAGGTGGCGTAGACGACGACGCCGCCCGGCCGGACCAGGCCCAGCGCCCGGGTCAGGAGCTCGCGCTGCAGCGGTACCAGGGTCGCCAGGTCCGCAGGGCTCCGCCGCCATCGCGCCTCAGGACGTCGGCGAAGCGCACCCAGACCGGTACACGGAGCATCGACGAGGACGCGATCGAAGGATGCATCCTCCCAGGGCCCCTGTCGGCCGTCGTGCTCGGTGATCTCCACGTTGATGAGGCCGCGGGTCGTCTGGCGCACGAGCTCGGCGCGATGCGGCTGCACCTCGTTGGCGACGAGCGTCGCTCCGCGCTCCGCGGCGAGCGCGCCGAGGAGCGCCGCCTTGCCGCCGGGACCGGCGCACAGGTCGAGCCAGCGGGCATCCGGCCCGTCGACGTCGGCTTCGGCGAGCGAGATGGCCACCAGCTGGGAGCCTTCGTCCTGGACGCCGGCCCGGCCGTCTCGTACAGCCGGGATCTCGCCAGGATCGCCACTGGTGAGGATCCGCGCGTAGGGCGAGAGCCGACCGGGCTCGCCGGGCAGCTCGTCGGGATCGCTCAAGCCGGGCCTGGCGACGAGGGTCACGCGTGGAGGCGCGTTGTCCGCCTCGAGCAGGCTCATCAGGTCGCCGTCCGACCCCAAGGCTTCACGAAACGCCTGCACGATCCAGACCGGGTGCGACGTCCGGACGGAGATCGCCGCATCGTCGTCGAGCCCGGCGGTGACGACGTCGAGCCACCCGTTGAGGTCGCGCTTGCCGATCGCGCGCAGCAGCGCATTCGCGAAGTGGACGGGCTTGTGGCCGATCTCGCGACGGACGACGTCGACCGTGGTCGACACGGCGGCGTGCGCCGGAACCCGCATGCTGAGCAGCTGGTGCGCGCCGAGTCGCAAGGCATCCAGCACCGGAGGGTCGATCGAGTCGAGGCCCTTGGCCGCCACATGACCGATCACCGCGTCGTAGGTGCCCTGACGCCGGACCGCCCCATGGACGAGCTCGGTGGCGAATGCCGCGTCGCGACCGGTGATGTTCCGCTCGGTCAGCATCGCCGGGAGCACCAGATTGACGTAGGCGTCCCGATCGGCGACGGCACGCAGCACGTCGTACGCCGCCAGCCGGACCCGGTCGGTCACGAGAACGCCGGTGCGTCGGCGAACGTCGTGCCGCGGGCCCAGTCGGCGGCCGGCATCCGTTTGCGGCCGAACGACTGCACGTCACCGAGCACGACGTCGGTCGTTGCGGTGCCCACCCGCACCTCACGCTTGCCGACGTCCAGCCGCCCCGCCTCCAGCGTCGACGAGTCGGCCGGGCGGACCGGTCCGAGCTTGAGCCGCTCGTCCCCGACCATCGTCCAGGCGCCCGGGTCGGGCGTGCAGCCGCGGATCTGCCGGTCGACGGCGAATGCGGGCCGGTTCCAGTCGACGTGCGCGTCGTCGGTGGTCAGCTTGGCCGCGTAGGACACGCCGTCCTCCGGCTGCGGATGGGCCGCGATGTCGCCGTCCTCGATGTGGTCGAGCGCGTCGACCATCAGCGCCGCACCCTCCCTGGCCAGCCGATCGAGAAGCGTGCCGGCGGTGTCGTCGTCGCGGATGCGCTCGGTGATCGTGCCGAGCACCGGGCCGGCGTCGAGCGCTTCGACCAGGCTGAAGACCGTGGCTCCGGTCACCTCGTCGCCGGCCATGATCGAGCGCTGCACCGGGGCGGCACCGCGCCAGGCCGGCAGCACCGAGAAGTGCAGGTTGATCCAGCCGTTCTCCGGAATGTCGAGCGCGTCGCGTCTCAGCAGGGCGCCGTACGCCACGATCGGGCAGCAGGCCGGGTCGATGACGCGCAGTCGTTCGAGGAACTCCGGTTCAGACGGCGTTGTGGGCGTCAGCACCTCGATACCCTGCGCGGCGGCATGCTCGGCGACCGGCGACGGCAGCAGCGTGCGTCCTCGGCCGGCGGGCGCATCGGGACGGGTGAGCACCGCGGCAACCTCGTGCCGGCTGGCGAGGATCGCCTCGAGGGTCGGGATGGCGGTCTCGGGCGTACCGGCGAACACGATCCTCACGCGCCCGAGTCTAGGCGGCGTCCGGGAGGTCAGAACGCGACGGGATCGATGCGGACGCGCACGGGTGGCAGCTTGGCGGCGCTGCGTTCGGCCTGCACCTCGTGCAGCGCAGACGCCAGCGCGGCCCCTTCGCGGCGCGGCGCCCGCAGGATCAGCCGGTGTCCGTCGTCGTGGAGCACCGGGCCGAGGACCTCGGTGTTGAGCGTCCACGGGCGGGCGGCCAACGACCCGATGACGTCGTCGGGTCCGTCGACGGTGGCGAGCCGGCCGATCGGGGGCATGTGGGTCGCGGCGCGGGTGGCCAGCTCGCGCGAGGCCAGTCCGATCGGGTCGGCCCGCACCAGCGCCTGCAGGTTCACCGAGTCGCCGACGGCCACTGCGGCGGCGACCTCACGGGCCAGCGCGAGGGCGTTGAACCATCGCCGGTGCGACTCCTCGACGACGCGGACGTCGTCGCGGGCGAGCATCAACCAGGTGTCCATCAGGACGACGAGGGCGTAGCCGTCACGGGTTCGTGGCTCGGCCCCTGGTGTGGCCAGGACGATGACCTGGCCCGGATCGACGGTGTCCAGCACCGCGTCGCCACCGGACGTGACGACGTCGTGGTCCGGGAACGCCTTCGCGTACTCCTCGGCCGTCCGTAGCTGGCCGATGACCGGCGAACGCAACCGCTCGTCGCCGCACTCCGAACAGGTCCATGACGAGACGGCGGTGTCGCACCAGCGACACGTGACGGGCTGACCTGCGCCACCCTGGCCGAGCGGTCCGCTGCACTCCCCGCACCGGGCCGGCGCGCGGCAGCGCTGGCACGCGAGGGATGGTCGATAGCCGCGCCTCGGCACCTGGACCAGGACCGGACCATCGCTCGCCCGGATGGCCGTGAACACGGCGTGCGGCAGCCGGGCGGGTGCCCCACCGTCGACCGACCCGTCGGTGATCTCGACCGTCGGCCAGCGTCGCCGGCGGGTGACCGGCTCGGCGACCAGGTCCGTGCACCAGCCGCTCTCGACCAGCGCCTGGCTCTCGGCGGAACGCGCGTGACCGCCGATGAGCACGGCGGTTCCTTCGCGGGTCGCCCGGGTGAGGAGGATCTCCCGGGTGTGCGGGTACGGCGCACGCGGCTCGGCGAAGAGGTCGTCGCCGTCGTCGAAGATCGCGACCAGGCCGAGATCGGCCACCGGCGCGAACGCGGCGCCACGGGTGCCCAGCACGACGCGGACGGCACCGCGGGACACGGCCAGGAAGGCCTTGTACCGCTCGGCCGGCTTCTGCGACCCGGTGAGGACGACGTGCCGGCCCTCCCCCAGCACCGAGTCGAATGTCTCGTGCCAGCGGGCGACATCGCGGACGTCGGGCACGCACACGATGCTGCCGCGCCCCGAGTGCAGCGTGGCCAGCACCGCCTCGGCGACTGCGGTGGCCGGGTCGTGGGCCGGCAGCGCCGCCCAGGACGCCCGCGGCCGCTCCCCGGCCGCCAGCGATCGGATGAGGGATCCGGCGTGAGGCCACGACACCCAGGCGTCGTCGCTGACATCCGGCAAGGGGGCGTCGACCGCGCCGGACGGCTGCGCCTCCGCGCGGGCGTGCCGCGGCGGCACCGCCAAGCGCAGGACGTCGCTGAGCGTGCCGGCCCAGCGATCGGCCACTGCGCGGCAGAGCCCGAGGACGGCGGCCGACAGCACCGGCTCCGGCGAGACGACCTTGCTCAGGAACGCCAGGTCGCCCTCGTGGTCGCTGCTCTCGACCCGGTCGATGACGAACGCATCGGTGAGGCGCCCGGCGAACCGGACACGAGCACGGCAGCCCGGCACCACGTCGGCGTCGAGCGAGGAGGGGACCAGGTAGTCGAACGGGCGGTCGAGATGAGCCAGCGGCGAGTCGACGACCACCCGGGCCACCGGGAGCACGCCGGCGGCTTCGGGTTTCGGCGGTACGGGTCGCTGACGACCGCCGCGCTTGCGGGCTTGGGCAGCCGGCACCAGCTCGAGCTGCCCGTCGTCATCCACGTGGCTGTTCTACCAGCCCCGCAGGACACGCTCGCGCGTGAGCGGCTCAGGCGTTGGCCGCGGCCCTCAGCGCGTCAGCACGATCGGTCTTCTCCCAGGTGAGGTCGGGGAGCTCGCGACCGAAGTGGCCGTAGGCGGCGGTCTGGGCGTAGATCGGGCGCATCAGGTCGAGGTCGCGCACGATGGCGGCCGGACGCAGATCGAAGACCTCGAGCACCGCGGTGCGGATGGACTCGACCGGCACCGTCTCGGTGCCGAACGTCTCCACGTAGAACCCGACCGGGTGCGAGACACCGATGGCGTACGCCACCTGGACCTCGGCCTTCGTGGCCAGGCCGGCCGCGACGATGTTCTTGGCCACCCAGCGCATCGCGTAGGCCGCGGACCGGTCGACCTTGCTGGGGTCCTTGCCGGAGAACGCGCCGCCACCATGGCGGGCGTAGCCGCCGTACGTGTCGACGATGATCTTGCGGCCGGTGAGGCCGGCGTCGCCCATCGGGCCACCGATGACGAACTTGCCCGTGGGGTTGATGTGGGACTTGTAGTCGGAGGAGTCGATGTCGTAGTTCGCGAGCACCGAGTCGATGACGTGCTTCTTCAGGTCGGGCGTGAGCTGAGCCTCCAGGTCGACACCGTCCTCGTGCTGCGTGGAGATGACGATCGCCTCGACGCGAAGGGGCTTGTTGTCGTCGCTGTACTCGATCGTCACCTGGGTCTTGCCGTCCGGGCGGAGGTACGGCAGCGTGCCGTCCTTGCGCACCGCGGTGAGCTGCTCGGCGAGACGATGGGCGATCGTGACCGGCAACGGCATGAGCTCGGGGGTCTCGTCGCAGGCGAAGCCGAACATCAGGCCCTGGTCGCCCGCACCCTGCAGGTCGAGCGGGTCGACCGACCCGTCGAGGCGAGCTTCCTCGGCGCGGTCGACACCTTGGGCGATGTCGGGCGACTGGGCGTCGAGCGTGATCTGCACGGCGCAGGACTCACCGTCGAAGCCCTTCACCGACGAGTCGTAGCCGATCTCCAGCACGCGGTCGCGTGCGACGCGGGCGATGTCGACGTACGCCTCGGTGGTGACCTCACCGCCGACCAGCACCATGCCGGTGGTGACGAAGGTCTCGCAGGCGACCCGGCTCTTCGGGTCCTGGGCGAGCAGGGCGTCGAGGACGCTGTCGCTGATCTGGTCGGCAATCTTGTCCGGGTGACCCTCGGTCACGGACTCGGACGTGAAGAAGCGGCTCACTCAAGTTCTCCTGGAGACGAAATCGATGCCGACGAACCGCCGGCCGGTCAGCACTGGATGCAAGGCAGTCTAGACGGAACGTCCGGATGCTGGAGCAAAGGTCCGCATATCGAACGCCGCGGTTCCCTTTACTCGGTCAGGGCGGCGACCGCGTCCCAGATCGCGTGAGCCAGCGCGATCTTGGGGCCGAGCGCGACGGGAGTGACCGAGCCGTCGGATCCGAGGATGACGGCCTCGTTGTCGTCGCGGCCGAACACGCGTTCGCCGCTGACGTCGTTGACGACGAGCAGGTCGCAGCCCTTGCGCTCGAGCTTGGCCCGGGCGTGGTCGAGCACCGACCCGTTCTCATCGCCGGTCTCGGCGGCAAACCCGACGACAACCGGACGCTTGCTGACCCGAGTGCTGACCAGCTCGACCAGGATGTCGGGGTTCTCGACGAGATCGATGGTCGGAGTGTCGCCGTCGTGGGACTTCTTGATCTTGGACTCGACCCTGGCGGCTGGACGGAAGTCGGCAGGAGCGGCCGCCATCACCACGGCGTCGGCGTCGGCAGCGGCGAGCAGCACCTCGCGACGGAGGTCCTCGGTGCTCTCGGCCCGGACGATCGTGGCACCGGCTGGGTCGGGCAACGCCACGTTGGCCGCCACCACCGTGACCGTGGCACCGCGGGCCACCGCTGCTTCAGCGAGCGCGTAGCCCTGCCGTCCGGAGGAGCGGTTGCCGAGGAAGCGGACGGGGTCGAGGTACTCGCGAGTCCCTCCCGCGGAGACGACCACGTGCTTGCCGAGGAGGTCGCGGGGCCGTTGCTCCAGGACGTTCAGGCAGGCGGCGAAGATCTCGTCCGGCTCTGGCAGGCGGCCGGGCCCGGTGTCGGCGCCGGTGAGGCGACCGGACGCAGGATCCAGCACGATCACTCCCCGGTCGCGCAGCGTGGCGACGTTCGCCTGGGTGGCGGCGTGCAGCCACATCTCCGTGTGCATCGCCGGCGCCACGATCACGGGACAGCGCGCGGTGAGCAGCGTGTTGGTGAGCAGGTCGTCGGCCAGCCCGTGCGCGGCCTTGGCGAGCAGGTTGGCGGTGGCCGGGGCGACGACGACGAGGTCGGCGTGCTGGCCGAGGCGGACGTGCGGCACCTCGTGGACGTCCTCGAACACGCCGGTGTGCACGGGGCGACCCGACAGGGCCTCCCAGGTGGGCGCACCGACGAACTTCAGGGCGGACTCGGTCGGGACGACCGTGACCTGGTGGCCGGACTCGGTGAAGAGGCGCACCAGCGAGGCGGCCTTGTACGCGGCGATCCCACCGGACACACCCACGACGACTTCACTCATCCGTGCCTCCGCTCGATGGTTCGGCCGGGAGGATCAGGCCTCTTTGGCGTCCTCGGACGGGTCGATGTCCTCGACGGTCAGCAGGTCGCCGTTGATCTCGCGCAGGGCGATGGAGAGCGGCTTCTCCTGCACGTGCGTCTCCAGCAGCGGGCCGACGTACTCGAGCAGGCCCTCGCCGAGCTGGGAGTAGTAGGCATTGATCTGACGGGCGCGCTTGGCGCTGTACAACACGAGCTTGTACTTGGAGTCCGACTTCTCCAGCAGGTCGTCGATCGGGGGGTTGGTGATGCCCTCGGCGACGGAGCGCGTGGTGGTCACAAAGCCTCACAAAGGTTGGGTTGGTTCGAGGATGCGTTCACGGCAGACTGCCAGAACGGACCAAGTCTACCAAGGTTGCGCAGGCCGTCGCGACATCGGTGTTGACGATGGTGACGTCGAACTCGGACTCCGCGGCCATCTCCTCGCGAGCGGTCTCGAGCCGGCGAGCCATCTCCTCGGCGCCCTCGGTGCCGCGTCCACGCAGTCTGCGCTCGAGCTCGGCCTGGCTCGGCGGGGCGAGGAAGACCATCAGTGCCCCCGGCATCCGCTCACGCACCTGCCGGGCTCCCTGCAGGTCGATCTCGAGGAGCGCCGGGCGTCCAGCCCCGAGCGTCTCTTCCACGGGGGCTCGTGGCGTGCCATAGCGAGCCGTACGGTGCACGAAGGCCCACTCGAGCAGACCGTCGTCGGCGACCAGCCGGTCGAACTCGTCGTCGTCGATGAAGTGATAGTGCAGTCCGTCGATCTCACCGGGACGTGGACGCCGCGTCGTGACCGAGACGGAGATCCAGATGTCGGGGTGGTTCCGGCGCACGCAGTCCGCCACCGTCCCCTTGCCGACCGCGGTGGGGCCGGCAAGGACGACGAGGCGGGAGCGGAGCTCTGGCGGAGGATTTCGGGGGGATGGCGGGGTGGACCCGTCAGGCACCCGTCTTGCCTCCCCTGCCGCCGCCGAACTCCTTCAGGAGCGCCTGGATCTGGTTGGCGCCCAAGCCGCGCAGCCGCCGGCTGTCGGCGATACCGATGCGATCCATGATCTCCTTCGCGCGGACCTTGCCGACACCCGGCATGGACTGCAGGAGGTCGCGGACTCTCAGCTTGGCGATGATCTCGTTGGCCTTGGACTCCTGGATGACCTCGGCGAGCGTGGCTCCGGAGTTCTTGAGGCGGTTCTTCACCTCGGCTCGCAGCCGTCGAGCTTGTGCAGCCTTCTCGAGCGCTGCCTGACGTTGCTCCGGCGTCAAGATGGGGAGTGCCACAACTTCACCTCTCTGTTGGTGAGGAGCCCGCGATCACGAGAGAGTGATCTCGCACTCCTCCTTGACATTCTTCACGACGGCCCGGCGTTGCGGGGTCGTCTTGTTGAACGCCTCATACGCGTTGTTGAGGGTCTTGAGCTGCTCCGTGCCGAGCTTTCTGACCTTGGACTGGTCGGTCATGTCTTCCAGCTTGATGCCGGCCTTGTCCTGGGCGTTCAGCACGGATGCGGTGACCTCGGCCAGTTCCGTCCAGTCCTTCTTGACGGCAGCAGGCGAGACCTTGGCGACGGACCGGAACGCTCGCGCGTACGACCGATAAGCGGCGGTGGTGCGCTTCTCCCCGAGCGAGTTGAGTGTGGACTTCTGGTCCTTGACAGCGGTGCAGTAGGGGTCGTCGCCGGCACACGCCGCCAGCAGGGTGAACACGACGACCGTCGTGACCACGCCGGTGACGGCACGCATCATTGAGGACTCCTGGACGAACTGTTCATCTCCAGCGAGCGTACAAGTTGCGCGTTGACCTGGGCAGCAGAATCGCGGAGTGCCGCCACGTCCGGTCCGGCGCCCAAAACCCCTCGTGACGTGGACGGAAGCACATGATCGGCGACCGCGCCGAACAGCCTGACGACATCGTCGACGGTGCCGCCCTGGGCACCGAGGCCCGGAGCCAGCAGTGGTCCGTTGATCGCGAGGTCCTCCTCGGTGGACCCGATGGTGGCTCCGACGACCGCGCCGAACGGTCCCATGGGTGCCTGCTGACCGTTCAGCGCCGTGAGCTCGGAGAGGATCCGACCGGCGACGGTGGCACCATCGCGGACGGCTGTCTGAACCTCGGGGCCTTCCTGGTTCGACGTGAGGGCGAGCACGAAGACGCCGCCGTCGTTCGCTTCGGCGACCTCGAAGAAGGGCTCGAGCGAGCCGAACCCCAGGTAGGGGCTGACCGTGACGGCGTCGGCGCACATCGGGCTGTCCTCGTCGAGGTATGCCTGCGCGTACGCGGCTGCGGTGCTGCCGATGTCGCCGCGCTTCACGTCGAGGATCACCAGCGTGCCGGTGTGGCGCAGGTCCTGGATCGTCCGTTCGAGCACGGTCACCCCGCGCGAGCCGAAACGCTCGAAGAAGGCCGATTGCGGCTTGACGAAACCGACCTGGCCGGCGAACGCCTCGACACAGATGGCGGCGAACCGCTCGAGCCCGTCCACGGAGTCCGGCAGCTGCCAGTCCTCGAGCAGGGCGGCGTGGGGGTCGATGCCCACGCACGCCGGGCCGTACACGTCCATCGCCGCCCGCACCCGGGAGCCGAAGGTCATTCGGGGTCCCCCGGGAAAGCGCGACCCCTCGATGGGAGGTCTGCCAGGACCAACGCTGCGTGGGGAGGGCCTTTCTGGGGTGATCATGACTCGCCGCGCCCCTTGCGGACGATCTCGGCCCACTCCTGGAGCGAGGCCACCTCGACCCGCTGCTCGATGAGCGCCTCGATGCCCTGCACTGCTGCGCCCAGACCCTGGACCGTGGTGATGCACGGTATGCCTTCGGCGACGGCGGCTGTGCGGATCTCGTTGCCGTCGACGCGTGGACTGCCGCCCGCGGTCGTGCCGTGCGGCGTGTTGATGATCAGCTGGACGTTCCCGGACTGGATCTTGTCGACGATGCTGGTGGATGCCTCCGCAAGGCCGGATTCCTGCCTCTCGTGCAGCTTGCGGATCATGGTGGCCTCGACCCCGTTGCGCCTGAGCACGGAGGCCGTGCCGCTCGTGGCCAGGATCTCGAAGCCGAGGTCGGCCAGACGCTTGACCGGGAAGATCATGTGCCGCTTGTCGCGGTTGGCCACCGACACGAACACCGTGCCGGACGTCGGAAGCCCGTTCTGCGCGCCGGCCTGGCTCTTGGCGAACGCGATGCCGAAGCCGGCATCGATGCCCATGACCTCGCCGGTCGAGCGCATCTCCGGCCCGAGCACGGTGTCGACGTACCGGCCCTCGTAGGTGCGGAAGCGGTTGAAGGGCATCACCGCCTCCTTGACCGCCACCGGGGCGGCATCGGGGAGCACTCCGCCGTCACCGGTGGCCGGCAGCACGCCGGCGGCGCGCAGATCGGCGATCGACTCCCCCAGCATGATCCGAGCGGCCGCCTTGGCCAGCGGAGTGGCGGTGGCCTTGGACACGAACGGCACGGTGCGCGACGCCCGCGGGTTGGCTTCCAGCACGAACAGCGTGTCGGACGTCAACGCGTACTGGATGTTGATGAGGCCGAGCACGCCGACGCCCTCGGCGATCGCGAGCGTGGACGCCCGGATGCGCTCGATCTCCTCGCCGCCGAGGGTGATGGGCGGCAGCGCGCAGGCCGAGTCGCCGGAGTGGACGCCGGCCTCCTCGATGTGCTCCATCACACCGCCGAGGAACAGCTCGGTGCCGTCGTACAGCGCGTCGACGTCGATCTCGACCGCGTCGTCGAGGAAGCGGTCGACCAGCACCGGATGGGCTGGTGAGATCTCGGTGGCGCGACCGATGTAGTCCTTCAAGGTCGGCTCGTCGTAGACGATCTCCATCCCCCGGCCGCCCAGCACGTAGGAGGGTCGCACGAGCACCGGATAGCCGATGTCGTCGGCGATCCGCTTGGCGGCGTCGAAGGTGGTGGCCATGCCGTGCTTGGGCGACGGGAGGCCGGCGTCGTCGAGCACGCTGCCGAACGCCCCGCGCTCCTCCGCCAGGTGGATGGCGGCGGGCGACGTGCCGACGATCGGCACCCCGGCGTCCTCCAGCCCGGCGGCGAGACCGAGCGGCGTCTGCCCGCCGAGCTGGACGATGACACCGGCGACCGGGCCGGCTTGTTGCTCGGCGTGCACGACCTCCAGGACGTCCTCGAGCGTCAACGGCTCGAAGTAGAGCCGGTCGGAGGTGTCGTAGTCGGTGGACACGGTCTCGGGGTTGCAGTTGACCATGATCGTCTCGTAGCCGACACCGCCGTTCCTGGACGCCGATAGCGCGAGGGCGGCGTGCACGCACGAGTAGTCGAACTCGATGCCTTGGCCGATGCGATTGGGGCCGCTGCCCAGGATCAGGACAGCCGGCAGCTCGCGCGGCTCGACCTCGGTCTCCTCGTCGTACGTGGAGTAGTGGTACGGCGTGCGGGCGGCGAACTCGGCGGCGCAGGTGTCGACCGTCTTGTAGACCGGGCGGATGCCCAGCGCGTGCCGTACGCCGCGCACCACCTCGGCGCTCATGTCGCGCAGCTTGCCGATCTGCTCGTCGGAGAACCCGTGGCGTTTCGCCCGTCGCAGCAGGCCCACCGTCAGCTCGTCGGCGTCGAGGATCTCCATGGCGATCTCGTTGATCAGCAGGAGCTGGTCGATGAACCACGGATCGATGGCGGTGGCGTCGAAGATCTCCTTCAGGGTCGCGCCGGCCCGCAGGGCGTCCATGACCTTCTTGAGGCGTCCGTCGTGCGGGACCCGGACCTGCTCGAGCAGGGCGTCCTTGTCGAGGTCGACCCACTGGCGGCTCCAGTCGAACGGGGCCGACGGGCTCTCCAGGCTGCGCAGCGCCTTCTGGAGCGCCTCGGTGAAGTTGCGGCCGATCGCCATCGCCTCGCCCACGGACTTCATGTGCGTGGTGAGCGTGGCGTCGGCTGCCGGGAACTTCTCGAACGCGAACCGCGGGACCTTCACCACGACGTAGTCGAGGGTCGGCTCGAAGCTCGCCGGCGTCTCACGCGTGATGTCGTTCGGGATCTCGTCGAGGGTGTAGCCGATCGCGACCTTCGCGGCGATCTTGGCGATGGGGAACCCGGTCGCCTTGGACGCCAGCGCCGACGACCTCGACACCCGGGGATTCATCTCGATGACCACGATGCGCCCGTCGTCCGGGTTCACCGCGAACTGGATGTTGCAGCCACCGGTGTCGACGCCGACCTCACGGATCACGCCGATGGCGATGTCGCGCAGCCGCTGGAACTCCACGTCGGTGAGCGTCATCGCCGGAGCGACGGTGATGGAGTCGCCGGTGTGCACGCCCATGGGGTCGAGGTTCTCGATGGAGCACACGATCACCACGTTGTCGGCGGTGTCGCGCATGACCTCGAGCTCGTACTCCTTCCAGCCGAGGATGGACTCCTCGAGGAGCACCTCGGTGGTCGGGCTGAGCGCGAGGCCGGAGCCGGCGATGCGATGGAGGTCCGACTCATCGAAGGCGAGCCCTGAACCGCTCCCACCCATGGTGAAAGACGGCCGAACCACCACCGGATAGCCGAGGTCCTTGACCGCGGCGAGGCAGTCGTCCATCGAGTGGCAGATGGTGGACTGCGCGACCTCGGCGCCCCACGCGTCCGGCAGGCTCTCGACGACGGCCTTGAACGACTCGCGGTTCTCGCCCTTCTGGATCGCGTCGATCGACGCGCCGATCAGCTCGACGCCGTACCGCTCGAGCACCCCGTCCTCGGCGAGACGGATCGCGGCGTTGAGCGCCGTCTGGCCACCCAGCGTGGCGAGCAGGGCGTCCGGTCGCTCCTTGGCGATGACCTTCTCGACGAACTCCGGCGTGATCGGCTCGACGTACGTGGCGTCGGCGAACTCCGGGTCGGTCATGATCGTCGCCGGGTTGGAGTTGACCAGCACGACCCGGATGCCCTCGTCCCGCAGCACGCGGCAGGCCTGGGTGCCGGAGTAGTCGAACTCGCAGGCCTGGCCGATGACGATCGGCCCGGAGCCGATGACCAGGACCGACTCGATGTCCTCGCGTTTCGGCAACGTCAGTCCCTCGCTTCCGCAGCCGGATGTTCTTTGCTCTTCATCAGGTCGGCGAACCGGTCGAACAGATAGGCGGCGTCGTGCGGTCCGGCCGCGGCCTCCGGGTGGTACTGGACGCTGAACGCGGGCTGCTCGAGCAACGCCAGCCCTTCCACGACGTCGTCGTTGAGACAGACGTGCGTGACACGGGCCGGCCCGAACGGAGTGTCGAACGTCTCGTCCAGCGGCGCGTCGACCGCGAAGCCGTGGTTGTGCGCGGTGACCTCCACCTTGCCGGTGGTGCGGTCCTGCACCGGCTGGTTGATGCCGCGATGTCCGTAGACGAGCTTGTAGGTGCCACGGCCGAGCGCCCGGCCGAAGATCTGGTTGCCGAGGCAGATTCCGAAGTACGGGATCTTCTGCTCGAGCACGCCTTGCAGCACGTCCACGGCATGGTCGGCCGTGGCTGGGTCGCCCGGTCCGTTCGACATGAAGACGCCGTCGGGCCGGACCGCAATCACGTCGTCGAGCGTGGACGTGGCCGGCAGCACGTGCACCTCCATGCCCCGCTCGGCCATCCGGCGCGGAGTCATGCCCTTGATGCCGAGGTCGATCGCGGCGACCGTGAACCGCTTGTCGCCGATCGCCGGCACGACGTAGGGCTCTGGCGTCGTGACGTCGGCGAGGAAGTTGGACCCGGCCATCTCCGGCGCCGCATTGACCTTGGCCAGCAGCTCGTCGACGTCGGACGACTCCGAGCTGACGGCTGCCCGCATGGAGCCTCGTTCGCGCAGGTGCCGGGTGAGGGCGCGCGTGTCGATGCCACTGATCCCGACCACGCCCTGCTCCGTGAGGAGCTCGTCGAGCGACCGCTGCGACCGCCAGCTGCTGGGCACCCGGGCGGGATCACGGACGACATAGCCCTCGACCCACACCTGCCGAGACTCGAAGTCCTCGTCGTTGGCGCCGGTGTTGCCGACGTGCGGGGCCGTCATGACCACGATCTGGCCTCGGTACGACGGGTCCGTGAGGGTCTCCTGGTAGCCGGTCATGCCGGTGGCGAAGACCACCTCGGCGATGGTGGTGCCGGCGGCTCCGTACGCCTCGCCGTGGAACGTGCGCCCGTCCTCGAGCACCAGCACGGCGCCCGTCATACCAGCACTCCCTGTAGCTCGCCGTCGAGCACCGTGGCCCGGCCGCGCAGGAAGGTGGCCACGACCCGTCCGGGGACGGTGAGGCCCGCATAGGGCGTGTTCCGCGACAACGATGCCGTGGCGGATGCATCGACGACTCGGGACGCACCGGCGTCGACGAGGGTGAGGTTCGCTGGTTCCCCCACGGCAACCGGCCTCCCCTGGCCGCTCACGCGGCCGATCTCGGCCGGGCGGGACGACATCCGCTCGGCGACCTGTGCCCAGGTGAGCAGCCCGGGGTCGACCATCGTCTGCTGGACCACCGAGAGTGCCGTCTCCAGGCCGAGCATGCCGAACGCGGCCGCCGCCCACTCGCACTCCTTGTCCTCCATGGGGTGCGGAGCATGATCGGTGGCCACGACGTCGATGGTGCCGTCGACCAGCGCTTCCCGCACGGCCTGCACGTCGTCGGCCGAGCGCAGGGGCGGGTTGACCTTGTAGATCGGGTCGTAGCTGCGGACGAGGTCGTCGGTGAGCAGCAGGTGGTGCGGCGTGACCTCGGCCGTGACGTTGATGCCGCGACTCTTGGCCCAGCGGATGATCTCGACCGACCCGCGGGTCGACACGTGGCAGACGTGCAGGCGCGACCCGACGTGCTCGGCGAGCAGGACGTCGCGCGCGATGATCGCCTCCTCCGCGACCGCCGGCCAGCCGGTGAGCCCGAGCTCGCCGGAGAGCGGGCCCTCGTTCATCTGGGCGCCCTCGGTGAGACGCGGCTCCTGCGCGTGCTGGGCGATGACGCCGTCGAACGCCTTGACGTACTCCAGGGCCCGCCGCATCAGCACGGCGTCGGAGACGCAGATGCCGTCGTCGGAGAACACCCGGACCCCGGCGGCGGAGTCGGCCATGGCGCCGAGCTCAGCCAGGTGATCGCCGCCGAGGCCGACCGTGACCGCTCCGACCGGCTGCACGTCGCAGTAGCCGCCCTCGCGGCCGAGCCGCCAGACCTGCTCGACGACGCCGGCGGTGTCGGCGACCGGGTCCGTGTTGGCCATGGCGTGCACGCAGGTGAAGCCGCCCCGGGCCGCGGCCCGCGAACCGGTGAGCACCGTCTCGGCATCCTCCCGGCCGGGCTCGCGCATGTGCGTGTGCAGGTCGACGAGGCCGGGCAGGGCGACGAGCCCGTCAGCCTCCACGACGTCAGCGTCGGCCGGGGCGTCCTGATCGGCGCCGACGGCGGTGATCAGGCCGTCCTCGATGACCAGGTCGACGACCTCCTCGCCGAGCAGGCGGGCCCGGCGGATCAGGGTGCTCATGCGGTCTCCTCGTCGGTGGTCTCGATGTCCTCGGCGGCCCCATCCTCAGCAGCACCGCCGAGCAGCAGGTAGAGCACGGCCATCCGGACGGCCACGCCGTTGGTGACCTGCTCGACGATCACCGATCGCGCGTGGTCGGCGACGTCGGCGCTGATCTCCATGCCGCGGTTCATCGGGCCCGGGTGCATGACGATGGCGTGGTCGGGCAGCCGGTTCATGCGGGCCACGTCGAGCCCGTAGCGGCGGCTGTACTCGCGGGTGGTCGGGAAGAACGCCGCGTTCATGCGCTCCCGCTGCACCCGCAGCATCATGACCGCGTCGGACTTCTCCATGACCGCGTCGAGGTCGTACGACGTCTCGACCGGCCAGTGCTCCACCCCGACCGGCAGCAGGGTCGGCGGGGCGACCAGCGTGACGTTCGCGCCGAGGGTGTCGAGCAGCAGCGCGTTCGAGCGGGCGACCCGGCTGTGCAGGACGTCGCCCACGATCGTGACGTTGCGGCCCTCGATCTCGCCCAGGTGTCGCCGCATGGTGAACGCATCGAGCAGGGCCTGGGTCGGATGCTCGTGAGTGCCGTCGCCGGCATTGATGACCGCGCCCCGAGTCCACTTGGCATGGGCCAGCCGGTGCGGCGCGCCGGAGTTCTGGTGCCGCACGATCACCGCGTCGGCGCCCATGGCCTGCAGTGTGAGCGCGGTGTCCTTCAGGCTCTCGCCCTTGGAGACGCTCGAGCCCTTGGCCGAGAAGTTGATGACGTCGGCCGACAGCCGCTTGGCCGCGGCCTCGAACGAGATGCGCGTGCGGGTGGAGTCCTCGAAGAAGAGGTTGACCACGGTGCGGCCGCGCAACGTGGGCAGCTTCTTGATCGGGCGGCTGGCGACCGACAGCAGCTCCTCGGCGGTGTCGAGGATGCGGACCGCGTCGTCGCGGTCGAGGTCGCCGGCACTCAGCAGGTGGGAGAAGCTCATGGCGCACCTCCGACGATGGTGACGCCGTCGGCGCCGTCGATCTCCTCCAGGCTCACCCGAACCTTCTCGGCCAGGGACGTGGGCAGGTTCTTGCCGACGAAGTCGGCGCGGATCGGCAGTTCCCGGTGGCCGCGGTCGACCAGGACGGCGAGCTGCACCGCGCGCGGCCGGCCCAGCTCGTTGAGCGCGTCGAGGGCCGCCCGGATGGTGCGGCCGGAATAGAGCACGTCGTCGATGAGCACGACGACCTTGTCGTCGACGTCATCAGGGATGTCGGTGTGCTCGAGAGCGCGGGCGGGCTTGAGGCGCAGGTCGTCGCGGTACATCGTGACGTCGAGGGCCCCGGCGCTGATCTCGCGACCCTCGACCTCGCCCATGCGAGTCGCGACCCGGCGGGCCAGGTGCACGCCGCGGGTGGGGATCCCGAGCAGGAGGACGTCGGAGGAGCCGCGGTTGCGCTCCAGGATCTCGTGGGTGATGCGCGTCAGGGCCCGGGCGATGTCGTCCTCGTCGAGGACGGTGCGGGACGCCTGCGGATCGCTGTGCTCGCCAGGACTGCGCTCGTCAGATGGGGACGCGCCGGCAGACGCAGCCATGCTGACCTCCTTCTCCGCCTCACGGGACGGCCGTTAAAGGATGCCGATGGTCGTTCACCGGTCACACTACCAGCGCAGTCCCTACCCTTGGACCCATGACAGACGGTGGTTCTTCCACACGGCCGTCCAGGCGGACCCACCACGTCCGCCTGGCCGCCGGCGTGGTCGTGGCCCTGCTGCTGGTGGCCTTGGCCATCTGGCTGCTCCGCCCGTCGCCCGACGCCCCTGCCGCGTCCCGTCCCACCCCCTCGGCGACGCCGACACCGTCGCCGAGCCCGACCGCCAAGCCGTCACCGTGCGACGACCCGGCCACCGGGCCCATCACCCCCGCCCGCATCGCCTTTCCGGGCATCGCCCGCAACCTGAAGGTGCTCGCCCTCCCCCGCGACAGCAACGACATCCCGTCCGTGCCGCCGACGTCTGCCAAGAGGCAGGTGGCCTGGGACCGGCCACCAGGATTGAAGCCGGGATCGAAGAAGGGCAACGTGCTGCTCAACGCGCACACCTGGCCCGACGGCTCGGCCCTTGGCAACCTGCTCCTCGACAAGCTCGGGAGGGGCGACCGGATCATCGTGCGGGGCCAGGGCAAGACGCTCTGCTACGAGGTCGACCGGGAGGTCGAGGTACTCGCCGCCAACGGATTCCCCGAATACTACGACCGCGAGGGCCCGCCGCAGCTCGCCTTGCTCGTCTGCTCGGGCCAGCGGCTCGGGCCGGGCAACTGGACTCACCGTACGATCTGGTTCGCCACGCCGGTGTAGCCGTCAGCTCGGCGTGTCCAGCGCCAGCTCGCCGTCCTCGCGACCGTCGATCGGCCGGCCCCGCAGGTAGAACGTCTCGAGAACGCCTTTGCCCTTGATGTTGCTCTGCTGGGGGCCACTGAAGGTGTAGCGACCGGCGAGGAGTCGACGGGTGGCGGTGTCGACATGGATGCGGCCAGCGGCAGCATGGGACTCCAGTCGGCTGGCCGTGTTGACCGTGTCGCCCCAGAGATCGTAGGCGAACTTGCGATGCCCGATCACTCCGGCGACGACGGGGCCTGAGGCAACTCCGATGCGCAAAGCGAGCCTGCCGGGCCAGTGCACGGCGTAGAGCGCAGCCGCGTCCTGCATGTCCAGAGCGAACTCGGCGATCGAACCCGCGTGATCGGCCTCGGGCCTGGGGACGCCCGCCACGGCCATGTAGGCGTCCCCGATGGTCTTGATCTTCTCGACTCCATGCCGTGCGCAAAGATCGTCGAAGAGCGTGAAGAGTCCGTCCAACAGGTCGACGAGCTCGTCCGGTGGCAGGGTCTCGGCGAACGGGGTGAAGCCGACGATGTCGGCGAACAGCACGGTGACCTCCTCGACGGACGAGGCGATGGTGCCCGGCTGTTCGCGCAGTCGGGTGGCGATCTCCTCCGGAAGGATGTTGTGCAGCAGCGCGTCCGACCGTGCTCGCTCCTGTTCCAGCGCGCGCTCGCGCAGGAACTCGCTCCGGCGAAGCCGCTCCAGGCTGTAGGAGGTCGAGGCGCCGACGACGATGAATCCCAGCAGGAAGAAGTTGTTGTAGATGGCATCGTCCCAAGCGACCTGTTGCCCGATGGTCGCTGCCTCGTAGCCCGCAACCACGACCACGGTCGTCGCCATCGCCCACAGGAATCGCACGCGCGTGAAGGCGAACAGGAACATCAAGATCAGAAGCGACCCCGTACGGGAGTAGTCGATCGGGACGCTCGCGACGAATGGCATCACGTCGAGTCCGAACGCCGCGACGACGACCACGCAGCACACTGTCGGTTGCAGCAGTCCGGCGGCTCGCTCGCTGAGGTAGGCGAACGCGACGACGCCGAGGATGATCGGACAGACGACACCGAAACGGATCACGAACAGCCACGTCAGGTCGCCACGCACGACGAAGGCATCCAGGATGCCGAATGCGCCGTACAGGCCGATCGCCAGGACGCCCGCGAGTACTGCCTGGGGAAGTGCGGCCTGGTCATCTTGCTCGCGAAACTCGCGATCCAGTTCGGCGTCGGCGAATCGAAGCGAGACCGGATGGATGTCGACGGTGCGCACGTGATCGTCAGGCGCTCGATTCATCACGGCCCACCGGGTCGGCCCAGCCCTGGTCATGGCACGCGCCCTCCGTTCCGCGCGACAAGGCTAGCGGTGAGTCTCGCCGTCGGCGTGGAGATCGAACCTAGCGGGCCTCAGGTGTCTCCGGGCGCGGCCGCGGCCTTCGTCTGGACGATGGCGCTCAGCAGCCCGTTGACGAAGCCGGGTGACTCGTCGGTGGAGAGATCGCGGGCGAGCTCGACCGCCTCGCTGATGGCCACCGCGTCCGGCACGTCGTCGACGCAGAGAATCTCGTAGGCGGCGATCCGCAGCAGGTTGCGGTCGACGCCGGGCATCCGGTCGAGCGTCCAGCCGCGGGCGTGCTCGGACAGCATCGCGTCGATGCGCTCCTGCTCGGCCACGACTCCCTCGACCAGCTGGACCGTGTACTCGTTGACCGGCGGATCGTTCAGCTCGCGGCGCCCGGCGAGCGTGCCGCCGGGGCCCAGTCCCTGCAGCTCGGACTCGAAGAGGATGTCGAGGGCGCGCTTGCGGGACTTGGTGCGAGCCGACATCAGCTGGACACGCGACCGAGATAGCTGCCGTCGCGGGTGTCGACCTTGACCTTCTCGCCGGACGTGATGAACAGCGGCACCTGGATCTGCTTGCCCGTCTCCAGCCGGGCCGGCTTGGTGCCGCCGCTGGAACGGTCGCCCTGCAGCCCCGGCTCGGTGTACTCGACGGTGAGCTCGACCGAGGCCGGCAGCTCGATGTACAGCGGCTGCCCGTCGTTGACGGCGACCATCGCCTCGCCGTTGTCGAGCAAATAGTCCTTGGCATCGCCGACCACGTCTTCGCTGAGCGGGAGCTGGTCGTAGGTGGCGGTGTCCATGAACACGTAGGAGCTGCCGTCGTGGTACAGGTACTGGACGTCGCGCTTGTCGACCTGCGCGATGTCGACCTTGACGTCGGCGTTGAACGTGCGGTCGACGACCTTGCCCGACAGGACGCTCTTGAGCTTGGTGCGCACGACGGCGCCACCCTTGCCCGGCTTGTGGTGCTGGAACCACACGACGGACCAGAGCTGTCCGTCGAGGTTGAGAACCATGCCGTTCTTGAGGTCGTTCGTGGTGGCCATCAGGCGATCTCCAACAGGTCGGTGGTCATCGTGGTGAGCACCTCCGGAACATCTGAGGTGACGAGCACGGTGTCTTCGATGCGCACCCCGCCGCGTCCCGGCACGTAGACGCCCGGCTCGATCGTCAAGGTGGTGCGACGGGCCAGTCTACCGGCGTGCCGATGGCTGATGAACGGGTCCTCGTGGATCTCCAGCCCGACGCCATGCCCGAGGCCGGTGGTGAAGTGCTCGAGCCATCCCGCGTCGTCGAGCACCGCACGGGCGGCCTGGTCGAGCGACGGCAGCAGCGTGCCTTGCCGCACGGCGTCCACGCCGGCAGACTGCGATGCCTGGACGGCGGCGTGGACCTCCTTCTGCCACTCGTCGGCCCGGCCCAGCACGACAGTGCGGGTGCAGTCGGCGTGGTAGCCGTCGACCCGGGCGCCGAAGTCGGCCTTCACGAGGTCGCCGGCCGTCAGGACGCGATCGGTGGGCCTGTGGTGCGGGATCGCCGAGTTCGGGCCGGACGCGAGGATCGTCTCGAACGCGATGGCCTCGGCCCCCAGCTCGAGCATCCGCCACTCGAGGTCACGGGCGACCTCCCGCTCGGTGCGGCCGGCGAGCGGCCCGCTCAGCAGGCCTTGCAACGCCTCGACGGAGATCTGGCAGGCACGTCGCAGCGCGTCGATCTCGCCGTCGTCCTTGACCTCCCGAAGACCTTCGACGACGCGCTCCGCCGCCAGCGTCGACACTCCGGCCTCGATGAGCGTGGTGTGGGCGTCGACGCTGAGGGTGTGCGTCTCACAGGCCCATGCTCCGGACATGCGTCCGGCAGCCTCGCCGAGCAGGTCGCGGGTGATGACGTGGTCGAGGCCCGGGACTTCGTCGAGAGCCTGGTCGCGGTAGCGGCCGTCGGTGAGGAAGCTGCCGGAGCCGTCGGCAGCCAGCAGCAAGGCCCCGTTCGAGCCGGTGAACCCGGTGAGGTACCGGACGTTGACGAGCGTCGTCACCAGCAGGCCTTCGGCGCCGAGCCCGACGAAGGCCTCGGCGGCCCGGCGCCGCCGGTCGGCGAGCTGCTCGGCCGTCGGCTTGCTCATGATTTCAGGGCTTGGTGGCCGTCGCGCAGGAGTTGCTCATCCGGGTCGGCGAGGATGGCCGGCCGGGCCAGGCCGTCGAGCACCACGAACCGGAGCTGGCTGCCCCTGGTCTTCTTATCGAGCCGCATGGCCGCCAGCAGCTCGTCGAACGGCGTGTCGTCGGTGGTCGGCAGGCCCATCGTGGCGAGGATCGTCCGGTGCCGGGCCAGCAGGTCGGCGTCGATCCGGTCAGAGCGGTGGGCCAGCTCGGCGGCGAACACCATGCCCACGGAGATCGCCTCGCCGTGGCGCAGGCCGAAGCGGTGGACCCGCTCGAGCGCGTGCCCGAGGGTGTGGCCGTAGTTGAGAGCTTCCCGGCCGATCCCGCCGCCGGCGCCGGTCTCGTGCAGGTCGGCCTCGACGGTCGCGGCCTTCACGGCGATGCCCTTCGAGATCAGCTCGGCGAGGAGGCTCGACGCGGGATCCAGCACGCTGTCGGGCGCCGCCTCGACGAGCTCGAGGATCTTCGGATCGGCGATGAACCCGCACTTCACGACCTCGGCCATCCCGCTGCGCAGCTCCGCAGCAGGCAGCGACGCGAGGGCGTCGAGATCGCACAGGACGCCGGCCGGCTCGTGGAAGGCGCCGACCAGGTTCTTGCCGGACGCTGTGTTGATGCCGGTCTTGCCGCCGACCGCCGCGTCCACCATGCCGAGCACCGTCGTCGGCAGGTTCACGAACCGCACGCCACGCAGCCAGCTCGCGGCGACGAATCCGGCCAGGTCGGTGGTCGCGCCTCCGCCCAGCCCGATGACCACGTCGGAACGGGTGAAGCCGGCATCGCCGAGTGCGTCCCAGCAACGCTTCAGCACCTCGGCCGACTTGGCTTCCTCGCCATCGGGCACCTCGATGAGGAGCACGTCGAGGTCGCTCAGGACGTCGCGCAGGTTCGCGGCTCGATCGATCAGCGTCGGCGGGTGGACGATGGCCACCCGGCGTGCGTCGGCACCGACCAGCGTGCGCGTCTCGTCGGTGACGCCGTGGCCGACGACGACGTCGTACGGCGACGCGGTGTGCACCGTGAGCCGGGTGGTCATCGGTCCTCCTGAATGAAGGCCAGCGCCTGGTCGGCAACCTCCGAGGGATCGAGATCGTCGGTCAGCACCGTCAGGTCGGCGACCTCACGATAGAGGACGGTGCGGGCGTCCATGAGCTGCTTGAGCTGCGCGCGGACGTTGCCCAGCAGCAACGGCCGGCCGGAGCCGAGGCCGACCCGCCGAACCGCCGCGGACAAGCCGACGTCGAGGAAGACCACCCGGTGGTCGCGGAGCCGCTGCCGGGTGCGGTCACTGAGCACGGCGCCGCCGCCGAGGGCGACCACGCCATCGTGCTCCTCGAGAGCCCGCGCGACGGCCTCCTCCTCGAGCGCGCGGAACGCGGCCTCGCCCTGGTCGATGAAGATGTCCTGGATGGTGCTCCCGGCGCTCGTCTCGATGTCGGCGTCCGTGTCACGCGCGGAGACACCGAGCCGGGCCGAGAGCTCCTCGGCCACTGTGGACTTGCCGGCACCAGGTGGACCGACGAGGACCAGCAGCGGCTTCAGCTCCGTCACTTTCTCGGCTTCGCCGGGGGCTTGAGGTTCGCGAGGTACCCCTCGACGTTGCGGCGGGTCTCGGGCACGGAGTCGCCGCCGAACTTCTCGACCACCGCCTCGGCGAGCACGAGCGCCACCATCGCCTCCGCCACGATGCCGGCGGCGGGCACGGCGCAGACGTCAGAGCGCTGATGATGCGCCGTCGCCGCCTCGCCGGTGTCCAGGTCGACGGTGCGGAGCGCGCGCGGAACCGTGGAGATCGGCTTCATCGCCGCTCGGACACGCAGGATCTCGCCGGTGGACATGCCGCCCTCGGTGCCCCCGGAGCGACCGGAGACCCGCCGGATGCCCTCGTCCGTCGGCACGATCTCGTCGTGCGCGAGCGAGCCGCGGGTGCGGGCCAGCTCGAACCCGTCGCCCATCTCGACGCCCTTGATGGCCTGGATGCCCATCAGCGCGCCGGCCAGGCGGGAGTCGAGCCGGCGGTCCCAGTGGGTGTGCGAGCCGAGCCCGGGTGGAAGACCGTCCACGACGACCTCGACGACGCCGCCGAGGGTGTCGCCGTCCTTGTGGGCAGCGTCGATCTCGGCCACCATCGCCGCGCTGGTTTCGGCATCGAAGCACCGGACCGGGTCGGCGTCCAGCGCTTCGAGGTCTGATCGCAGCGGCACCTGGCCGGCCGGTGCGCGCACGGTGCCGAGCTCCACCACGTGGGAGACGAGCGTGGCGCCGGTGGTCTGCTCCACGAACTGGGCGGCGATCTCACCGAGCGCGACGCGAGCGGCGGTCTCGCGAGCGCTGGCCCGCTCGAGCACCGGGCGGGCCTCGTCGAACCCGTACTTCTGCATGCCGACCAGGTCGGCGTGCCCGGGCCGCGGCCGGGTGAGCGGTGCGCCCCGCTTGAGGCCGGCGAGGACGTCGGCATCGACGGGGTCGGCCGCCATGACCTGCTCCCACTTGGGCCACTCGCTGTTGCCGATGCGCAGCGCAATCGGGCTGCCGAGGGTGGAGCCGTGGCGGATGCCGCCGATGATCTCCAGGTCGTCGGCCTCGAAGCTCATCCGGGCCCCACGTCCGTAGCCGAGGCGGCGCCGGGCGAGAGCCGCCTGGATGTCCTTGCTGGTCACGCGGACCCCCGCCGGCAGTCCCTCGAGGACGGCGACGAGTGCAGGGCCGTGTGATTCACCGGCGGTCAGCCAACGGAGCATGTCGTCGATTCTCCCACGTGCGGCCGAGTCAACTCACCAGCGTGGTCTTCGGCCGCATCATCGAGATCTCATGACCGTCGGGATCGGCGAGGACGTCCCCAAGTGCTGCCCTCAGGCCGGCCAGATCACCGGACCCCAGGCCGCACCGACGATCGCGCCGACCACCATGTACGGGCCGAACGCGAAGCCGTTCCTGTCGACCCAGCCGAGCCGCGAGAAGGCGAGCCCGCCGACCGCGCCGAGCGCGAAGCCGCCGTAGGTCCCGGTCAGCGTCTCCGCTGCACCGAGCGCGCCGAGGGCGAGACCGACGACGCCAGACAGCCGCACGTCCCCGTAGCCGAACGCTCCCCCGCCGAACAGCCGGCCGACCCGGTAGACGATCCAGAACGCGACGAATACAGCCACGTTGCCGATCAGGGCGTTCACGAGGACACTCCAGTCGTCGAGCAGCCATGCGCCGAGCGTCACCAGCAGCAGCGTCGCGACGTACAACGGGGCCACGAACAGGAACGGCAGCAACCGGGTGCGCCAGTCGACGTAGGCGAGCCAGCTCCCGACGCCGGCGAACAGCACCCACACGGGCACCAGCGCCGGAGTGAGCTGCCACGCCGCGACGCCGGCCATCACCGCCGCGGAGACCGCGAACCACAGCGCGAGCCTCCGGGCCCGCGCGAGCTCGGCGTAGGCGACCTTGTCGCCATCGGCCTCGCGCGGCTCGGGCAGGCGCGCGATGGCGAACGGCCCGCCGGCACCGATGAGCGCTCCCCCGAGCGCCGCGATGGCGGCGGTCACCGCGGTCACGACGGTAGTGCCGTGCGAGCGGCCGTGTGCAGCACGTCCGGGTCGATGCGGCTCCCCGTCATCAGCTCCACCTGGATGGCGGCCTGGTGGACGAGCAGGTCTAGTCCCGAGACGACCTCGAGACCAGTCCGCTCCGCAGCGGCGATCACCGGTGTGGGCCAGGGATGGTAGGCGACGTCGAAGACGGCCCGCGACGTCGCGACCAGCTCGGCCGCCCGCCCACCGACGACGTCGGCGGGAACGGTCGAGACGAGCAGGTCGACCTTCTGAAGGAACGGATGGTCGAACGGCAGCACGGTCACGTCGGCTCCGGAGTCGCGAGCCACGCGCACGGCGACCTCGGCCCGTGAGGCGTCGCGGACGACGATCTCGAGGTCGGTCACTCCGAGCGACGCAAGGGCGTGGGCGATCGATGTCGCCGTGGCGCCTCCGCCGATGATGCGCGCCGTGCGCACCTCGTCGAGACCGCGTTCACGCAGAGCGGCGACCGCTCCGGGCACGTCGGTGTTGTCGCCGAAGCCGCGGCCTTCGTCCGGCCCGAGCAGGATGGTGTTCACCGACCCGACCACGGTTGCGATGTCGCTGCACCGTTCGACCAGCTCCATCGCGGCCCGCTTGAGCGGCATCGTCAAGGAGAGCCCGCGCCAGTCGTCGCCCAGGCCGGTGAGAAATTCCGCGAGTCCGTCCTCCTCGACCTCGATGGCCTCGTACGTCCAGTCCAGCCCGAGCTCGGCGTAAGCCGCCCTGTGCAGCGTGGGCGACAGCGAGTGCGCGATCGGCGATCCCAGGACAGCACAGCGAGACATCAGCAGATGTCCGTGCCCCGGCAGTACTCCTGCAGCCTCGCGACAGCCTGGCTGTGCTCGTTGTTGGAGTTGGAGAAGACCGTCTCGCCGGTCTCGAGGTTGACGGTGACGAAGTACAGCCAGGTGCCCTCGGCCGGGTTGAGGGCCGCCTCGATGGTCTTCTCCCCCGGCGAGCCGATCGGTCCGGGCGGCAGGCCGGGATGCTTGTAGGTGTTGTACGCCGACGGGTCCGCGCGCTCCTCCGGCGTGGTGAACACGTCACCCTTGCGCTTGCTCACGTACTGGACCGTGGAGTCGAGCTGCAGTGGCATGCCCTCGTCCAGGCGGTTGTAGAGGACGCGCGCCACCTTCGGGAAGTCCTCATCGCGCTGGGCCTCACGCTCGAGCAGGCTCGCCACGGTGATGATCTCCGCGCCCGACTGGCCGAGCTCCTGGGCCCGGCTGTCGATGTTCAGCGACCCGTAGACGTCGACGGCCTTCCCGACCATCTGCTTGAGCAGGTCCGTGGCGGACGTGCCCGGCTCGACCGTGTACGTGGCCGGGAACAGATAGCCCTCGGGATTGCCCCCGGCCTCCTGGGGCAGCCCGAGCGACCTCGGCTTCTCCAGCGCCGCGACCACGTCCTTCTCGGCGATCTCGCTGCCCTGGGCGATGAGCTTGACGATCTGGTCGACGTTCGCACCCTCGGGCACCGCGACCCTGCCCTCGACGCGGTTCTTCCGGTCGACCAGGGCACCCAGGGCGGCCTTGGCCGACATCTGCTTGCGCACCTGGTAGAAGCCGGGCTGGATCGACTGGGCGCGGGGATCATCCAAGGACAGCTGATAGAACGCTTCGGCACTCTTGACGACGTCCTTGGATGCCAGGACCTCGGCGATCTGCTGTCCGTTCGCCCCCGCCGGGACCTCGATGACGACCTTGCCCGTGCCGGTTCCGGAGTAGTCGTCCGGGCCGCCGAGCATGTCCTTGACCTTGACGAAGGCGAACACCAGCGCGGCGATGACGAGAAGGAGCAAAAAAGTCCGGAACAGGCGAGCGACCCGGGAAGGGCCGCGCGGAGCCTTGCGGCGACCCGCACCGGGGCGGCCGGTACCGCCGCCGCTCACCATGTCGATTCCGCTGTGGCTCATCGCGTCCTCACCAGATCTCGCCCGGGGCGGTCCCGCGCGTGCGCTCGGCGTCGAGTGCTGCTTGGAGAATCACCGTGGCCGCGGCCTGGTCGATGATTGCGCGCTTGCTTGCTCCAGACCGTCCGCTCTCCCGCAGCTGACCGTCAGCAGTCATCGTAGACATGCGTTCGTCGACGAGCCGAACGGGCACGGGGGCGATCGCCTCGCGCAGGCCGGCGGCGAAGGCGCGGACCTTGACGGCCGCAGGGCCCTCACGTCCGGACAGGGACAGCGGGAGACCGACCACGCATTCGAGCGCCTCGTGCTCGGCGACGATCTCAGCGAGTCGGCTCACCGCGCCCGGACCTGCAGGAACGGTCTCCAGTGGGGTGGCGAGCATCCCGGCGGGATCGCTCACGGCGACACCGATCCGGACGTCGCCCACGTCGACGGCGACCCGCCGGCCCTGCCTCACGAGTGGAGCCGCACGTCAGGACCTCGCGAGCCGGGCCTGCACCGCGGTGAGCGCGGCCTCGATGCCGCCGACATCGGTGCCGCCGCCCTGGGCCACGTCGGCCTTGCCGCCTCCGCGTCCTCCGATGTGCTCGCCGACGACGCCGATGAGCTCGTTGGCCGCGATGCCGCGCTCCTGCGCCGCGTCGTTGACGGCGACCACCGCGGACGGCTTGCCGCCGCCGGTGCCGATGACGACGACCACGGCCGGTCGGCCCTGCAGACGACCGCGGACGTCGAGCGCGATCGAACGGACGTCGCCGCCACCGGCGTCTTCGGCCCGATGACCCACGTAGGCGATGCCGTCGACCTCGACGGCGCCGTCGGCGAGATCGGCCGCTGCACCGACGAGTTCGGCCGCCCGCAGCCGCTCCAGCTCCTTCTCGGCCGCGCGGACGCGGTCGACGAGCTTCTGCACCTGGGCCGGCACGTCGGTGGGGCTCGCCTTCAGCATGGCACTGAGCTGCTGCACGATGTCTCGCTCACGGGCCAGATAGTTGAAGCCCTCCAGCCCGACGACCGCCTCGACGCGGCGATTGCCCGCACCCACGGAGCTGTCGGAGGTGAGCACGACCGTGCCGATCTGCGAAGACCGCTCGACGTGGGTGCCACCGCACAGCTCGCGCGACCACGGACCGCCGATCTCGACCACCCGGACGTCTTCGCCGTACGTCTCGCCGAACAGGGCGAGTGCGCCGATCTGTTTGGCTCGCTCGAGCGGCATGACCTCGGCCGACACCGGGAGGTCCTCGCGCAGCGCGCGATTGGATACTTCCTCGACGTCGTGGAACTGCTCGCGCGACAGACTGCCGGACCACCCGAAGTCGAGCCGCAGGTAGCCGGGACGGTTGTACGAGCCGGATTGCAGCGCCGTGGGGCCGAGCACCTCGCGCAGCGCGGCGTGGACGACGTGGGTTCCGGAGTGCGCCTGGCGGGCACCGCGCCGCCACTCCGGGTCGACCTGCGCCTCGACGGTGGCGTCGAGGGTGAGCTCGCCGTCGAGCACCCGGACCTGGTGGACGACGAGGCCACGAACCGGTCGCTGGACGTCCAGAACCTCGGCCCTCCCCTGACCAGCACTGCCGCCGTCCCAGATGATCGTGCCGGCATCGGCGTTCTGACCGCCGGACTCGGCGTAGAACGGCGTGCGGTCGAGCACGACCTCGCCGATCGTGCCTGCGGTGATCGCCTGCGCAGTTGCGCCCTCGGCGAGCAGCGCCAGGACGCGCGACTCGGTGGTGAGGGTGTTGTACGCCTGCCAGTCGGTGGGTCCGTGGCTGTCGAGCGTCGCGCGATACACGCTGGTATCGGCGTGGTGCCCCTTCTTGGACCGGGCGTCGGCCTTGGCCCGGGCCCGCTGCTCGGCCATCAGCGCGCGGAAGCCCTCCTCGTCGACGCTGAGGTCCTGCTCGGCCGCCATCTCCAGCGTCAGGTCGATCGGGAATCCGTAGGTGTCGTGCAAAGTGAACGCGGCCTCGCCGGACAGGCCCATGCGCGCGTTGTCCGCACCTGCGCTCTGCGCTTTCGCCGCCTCGAGATCGAAGATCGTGGTGCCCTTGTCGAGCGTCTGGCGGAACGCCTCCTCCTCGGCGTACGCGACCTGCGAGATGCGGGCGAAGTCGCGCTCGAGCTCGGGGTAGGACGCCTTCATCCGGCCGAGGCTCACCGGCAGCAGCTCGGGCAGCGCCGGGTCGTCGTAGCCGAGCAGCCGCATCGAGCGGACGGCGCGCCGCAGCAGCCGGCGCAGGACGTAGCCGCGGCTCTCGTTGCCGGGCGTGACGCCGTCGCCGATCAGCATCAGCCCGCTGCGGACGTGGTCGGCGATGACCCGGAACCGCACGTCGTCGTGGTGGTCGGCGCCGTAGCGCCGGCCACTGAGCTCGGACGCCTTCTCGATGACCGGGAAGACCTCGTCGATGTCATAGAGGTTGTGCTTGTCCTGCAGCAGGTACGCGACCCGCTCGAGCCCCATGCCGGTGTCGATGTTCTTGCTGGGCAGCGGTGCGACGAGGTCGAAGTCGTCCTTGGCACGGACGTTGGTGATCTCCTCCTGCATGAACACCAGGTTCCAGATCTCGAGGAACCGGTCCTCATCGACGACGGGCCCGCCGTCGGGACCGAACTCGGCGCCGCGGTCGATGTAGATCTCACTGCACGGTCCGCCCGGGCCCGGGACGCCCATGTGCCAGTAGTTGTCGAGCAGGCCGCGACCTTGGATGCGCTCGTCGGGCAGGCCGATGAGCCGCTTCCAGATCTGCCGTGCCTCGTCGTCGTCCTCGAGGACGGTGACCCAGACCGAGTCGGGCTCGAAGCCGTAGCCGCCGTCGTCGAGCGACCCGGTGACCAGGTTCCACGCGTGCTCGATGGCGCCTTCCTTGAAGTAGTCGCCGAAGGAGAAGTTGCCGTTCATCTGGAAGAACGTGCCGTGCCGCGTGGTCTTGCCGACCTCCTCGATGTCGAGGGTGCGCACGCACTTCTGCACACTGACCGCCCGGTCGAACGGGGGTGTCTCCTGCTGCAGGAAGTACGGCTTGAACGGCACCATGCCGGCGTTGACGAACAGCAGGTTGGGGTCGTCGAACAGCAACGGCGCCGACGGCACCACCGTGTGGCCGGCGTTCTCGAAGTGCGCGAGGAATCGTCGGCGGATCTCCGCGGTCTCCATCAGGGGGCGTCGCTCTCCGTCGGCGTGGTCAGGTGGGCGTCGAGGCGGTCGGCGACCTCACGCTCGTACTGGATCATGCCGTGACGCAGCTCGCCGGCGAACGCACGCCACCCGAGCCCGGCTGCTGCTGCCTGGTCGACCAGCCCGGGCATCGACAGACGGTAGGCGGCCCGGCGGGCCTTCGCGGTGGCGTACACGCCGGCCGCGGTGCCCGCGACGAACCAGATCGTGCGCCCCCTCATGACTCCACCCGGCTCGAGGAATGCGGCGCGGCAGGCAGCTCGCCGATCCACGACTCCGCCGTCCAGGCGTCCGTGGAGGGCCGCGCGGCGCGGACCGCACGGCGTCCCGCGGCGAGGCGTTCGCGCCGCCGGCGACGGTACTCCCGCCGCATCATCGCGGTGATGCGGTCGCGGCTCTCCGGGCGCAGCGCGTAGGTGAGCCCGTGGATGAGGATCGCGACCCGGACGTGCGGACGGCTCAACGCGGCGCCGACGACCTGCTGCCCGGTGGGCGGCACGATGACCCGGCCCTCGACGCGGCGGGGTGCCGGGACGCCGACCGCACGCTCCGCGGTGTCGAGAGGCACCAGGGCGGTGGTGTGCGGAAGCCGTTCGGGCGCAGCCGGCGCCACGGACGATGCTGCCTCGGGAGCCTCGACGGAAGCGCTGCGGCGCGCCGCTCGAACCGCCACGACGGCGGCCGCGAGCGCCACCACCGCGAGCACGGCGGTCACGGAGAGCATCACGACGTCGGTGGGCACGGTACGAGGTTACTCGTCGCGCTTCGGGCGTTCATCGGGCCTTGGGGCGCCGGGGCGGTCGCGCAGGATCGCCCGGATGCGCTCGAGCCGCTCCCCGATCGTGGCCTCCGCGCCGTGCTCGCCGGGCCGGTAGTAGACGGCTCCATCGACGTCGTCGGGCGCGTACTGCTGGCCGACCACACCGCGCGGGTCGCTGTGCGCGTACAGGTAGTCGTGGCCATGACCGAGCTGCTTCGCCCCGGCGTAGTGCGCATCGCGCAGTGCCGGCGGCACGGCGCCGACCTTGCCGGCCTGGACGTCGGCCTGGGCCGCGTCGATGGCGGCGATGACGGCATTCGACTTGGGCGCGGTGGCGAGCGCGATGACCGCCTGCGCCAACGTGAGTCGCGCCTCGGGGAACCCGATGAGTGCAACGGCCTGCGCTGCGGCGACCGCCGTCGGCAGGGCGGTGGGATCGGCGAGCCCGATGTCCTCGCTCGCCAGGATCATCAGGCGTCGGGCGATGAAGCGCGGGTCCTCCCCTGCCTCGATCATCCGGGCCAGATAGTGCAGTGCCGCGTCGACGTCGGAGCCGCGGATGGACTTGATGAACGCGCTGATGACGTCGTAGTGCTGGTCGCCCTGCCGGTCGTAGCGCACGGCAGCCCGGTCGACCGCGAGGGCAGCGTCCTCGACGGTGACCTCCTGGCGACCCTGTGCGGTGGCGGCACCGGCCGCGGCCTCCAGGTAGGTGAGCACGCGACGACCGTCTCCCCCGGCCAGCCGGACCAGGTGCTCCTTGGCCTCGTCGGTGAGGGTGACGGCCCCGGCCAGACCACGCTCCTCGGTGAGGGCCCGCTCGAGCAGCACGCGGACGTCGTCGTCGGACAGCGAGCCGAGGGTGAGCAGCAACGATCGGCTGAGCAGCGGCGAGATGACGCTGAAGTGCGGGTTCTCGGTGGTCGCTCCCACGAGCGACACCCAGCGGTTCTCGACGCCGGGCAGCAGCGCGTCCTGCTGGGTCTTGCTGAACCGGTGCACCTCGTCGACGAACAGCACCGTCTCCATGCCGCTCTGCGCCAGCGCTCGACGGGCACCGGCGATGACGTCGCGCACCTCCTTGACGCCGGCCGACACCGCCGAGATCTCGACGAAGCGACGGTTCGTGTGCCGGCTGATCAGGGACGCGATGGTGGTCTTGCCGGTGCCCGGTGGCCCCCACAGCAGCAATGTGAGCGGCTGGTCGCCGTCGATGACCTGCCTCAGCGGCGACCCGGGCGCCAAGAGGTGCTCTTGCCCGACGAGCTCATCGAGCGTGCGCGGCCGCATCCGGACCGCCAGTGGTGCCGACGCGTGATCGCTGCCATCCAGGCTGCCGCCACTCGGTGCGGGCACGGGGGCGTCCGGCAGGTCGAACAACCCGTCGGAACCCATGGGTCGAGCCTAGTGCTCGGTGGGGACGTCTCCCGGTGCCGGCAGGGTGGCCTCGGTGGGGTCCGGTTTGGCGTCGACGCCGGCTTCCTTGCGCTGGGCGGCGGTGATCGGCGCCGGCGCGGAGGTGAGCGGGTCGTAGCCCCCGCCGGACTTGGGGAAGGCGATGACGTCGCGGATCGACTCCGCTCCGCTCAGCAGGGCGCAGATGCGGTCCCAGCCGAACGCGATGCCCCCGTGCGGCGGCGCGCCGTACTTGAAGGCGTCGAGCAGGAACCCGAACTTCTCCTGCGCCTCCTCCTCGCCCAGGCCCATGATCGCGAAGACGCGCTTCTGGACGTCCTCGCGGTGGATACGGATCGAGCCGCCGCCGATCTCGTTGCCGTTGCAGACGATGTCGTAGGCCCAGGCCAGTGCGTTGCCGGGATCGGTGTCGAACGTGTCGGGGTCCTGCGGCGAGGTGAACGCATGGTGCACGGCCGTCCACGCGCCCGACCCGACGGCGACATCGCCGGCGGCAGCTGCCTCCGACGCGGGCTCGAACAATGGAGCGTCGACCACCCAGAGGAAGCTCCAGGCCGACTCGTCGATGAGGTCGCACCGGCGGCCGATCTCGAGGCGGGCCGCCCCGAGCAATGCGCGCGTCGTCTTGACCGGACCCGCACCGAAGAAGACGCAATCGCCGGGTTGCGCGCCCACATGGGCGGCCAGTCCGGCCCGCTCCTCGTCGGTGAGGTTCTTGGCGACCGGCCCGCCGAGCTCGCCATCCTCCTGGACCAGCACGTAGGCGAGTCCCTTGGCGCCGCGCTGCTTGGCCCAGTCCTGCCAGGCGTCCAGCTGGCGGCGCGGCTGCGACGCACCGCCGGGCATCACCACCGCCCCGACGTACGGCGCCTGGAAGACACGGAACGGGGTGTCCGCGAAGTACTCGGTGCACTCGACCAGCTCCTGGCCCATGCGCAGGTCGGGCTTGTCGGTGCCGAAGCGCCGCATCGCCTCGGCGTAGGTCAGCCGTGGCAGCGGAGTGGGGACGTCGACGCCGATCAGTCGCCAGAGCGCGGCGATGATCTCCTCGGAGACCTCGAGGACGTCATCCTGCTCGACGAAGCTCATCTCGACGTCCAGCTGGGTGAACTCCGGCTGGCGGTCGGCGCGGAAGTCCTCGTCGCGGTAGCAGCGGGCGATCTGGTAGTACCGCTCCATGCCGGCAACCATCAGCAGCTGCTTGAACAGCTGCGGGCTCTGCGGCAGCGCGTACCAGCTGCCCGGCCTGAGCCGAGCGGGCACCACGAAGTCGCGGGCGCCTTCGGGCGTCGACCGCGTGAGCGTCGGCGTCTCGATCTCCACGAAGTCGTGCGCGTCGAGCACGTCACGAGCGGCGCGGTTGACCTTGCTGCGCAGGCGGATCGCCGCAGCCGGCTCTGGGCGACGCAGATCGAGGTAGCGGTACTTGAGCCGCACCTCCTCCCCCACCTCCACGTGTTCGTCGATGGGGAACGGCAGCGGCGCTGAGGCGCTGAGGATCTCGACGTCGTCGGCGATCACCTCGATGTCGCCGGTGGGGATACCGGTGTTCTCGTTGCCCTCGGGACGCTTCTCGACGGTGCCGGTCACCTGCAGGCAGTACTCCGAGCGCAGCTGGTGGGCGACGTCCTCGCGCACCACCACTTGCACGACGCCGGAGGCCTCCCGCAAGTCGATGAACGCGACGCCGCCGTGATCGCGTCGCCGCGCCACCCAACCGGCGAGGGTGACCCGGTCGCCGATGTTCTCGGCGCGCAGGCGTCCGGCGTCGTGGGTACGGATCACGGGGACGGCTCCTTGGTGCGGGGCGTGAGGTCTTCGACGGGCGGGTTCCACTCGTCCGGATCGGCGGGGACCTGGTCGCCGGAGCGGATGTCCTTGACCTCGTGCTCCGCGCCGGGGAACCAGACGAACGGGATGCCCCGGCGCTCGGCGTAGCGGATCTGTTTGCCGAACTTCTGGGCGGTGGCCGCGACCTCTGTGGGGATGCCCCGCGCTCGCAGCCGGGCCGCGACCTCGTCGCTGATGTCGCGTGAATCCTCGTCGACCAGGGCGACGAGCACCGTGGACGGCACCGAGCGGTCGCTGGTCAGGCCGTCGGCCAGCAGCGGGATGAGCAGACGGGAGATGCCCAGGGAGATGCCGGTGCCCGGGTAGGTGTGCCGCCCGTCGGAGGCGAGCTGGTCGTAGCGTCCGCCCGAGCAGATGGAACCCAGCTGGTCGTAGCCGGCCATCCGGGTCTCGAACACGGTTCCGGTGTAATAGTCGAGGCCGCGGGCGATGCGCAGGTCGGCGAGCACGGTGACGCCGTCGACCGACCGGACCGATCCGACGACCTGCGCCAGCTCGGCGAGGCCGGTGTCGAGCAGCTCGTGCGAGACGCCGAGCTCACGGACCCGCTCGACGAAGGACGTGTCGGGGGTACTGATCTCCGCGAGCGCCAGGACCGAGCTCGCCTGCTCCTCGGTGAGCCCCAGCTCGGCGAGCTGGGCGGCGATGGCATCCGGCGACATCTTGTCGAGCTTGTCGACCACCTGCATGACGGCCGTCGGTTCCGCGATGCCCAGCCCGCGATAGAACCCGTCGAGCACCTTCCGGTTGCTGATCTGCATCGTCAGCTGCGGGACGGGCAGGCCGCCGAGTGCCTCGGCCATGACCTGTGCGACCTCGACGTCGAAGTGGAACGGCAGCTCGTCCTGGGCCACGACGTCGATGTCGGCCTGGGTGAACTCGCGGAACCGTCCCTGCTGGGGTCGCTCACCGCGCCAGACCCGCTGGATCTGATAGCGCCGGAACGGGAACTCCAGTCGCCCGGCGTTCTCGAGCACGTAGCGCGCGAACGGCACGGTCAGGTCGTAGTGCAAACCAAGATCAATGGTTGCGTCATCTCCATCGATCGCGTGGAGACGTCTCAGCCCGTAGATCTCCTTGTCGATCTCGCCCTTCGTCAGCAGCGTGTCGGTCGTCTCGACCGCACGGGTCTCGACGCTGGCGAAGCCGTGCAGCTCGAACACCCGGCGGAGGTGGTCGAGGACGTGCAGCTCGACGTTGCGCTCCGCGGGCAGGAGCTCGGGGAACCCACTGAGCCCTCTCATACCGCGAGCTCCGCGAGGAACGGATTGGTGGCGCGCTCCCGGCCGATCGACGTCTGCGGCCCGTGCCCGGGCAGCACGACGATGTCGTCGGCCAGCGGCAGCACGCGATCACGCAGGCTGTCCTGCATCTGCGGGTGCGATCCACCGGTGAGGTCGGTGCGGCCGATCGAGCCGGCGAACAGGAAGTCGCCGGAGAACATCAGCTCGGAGACCTCTTCCGGCCCGTCGTAGGGGATCCGGTAGACGACGGTGCCCGGGGTGTGGCCAGGAACATGGTCGACCGTGAACGTGAGCCCGTCGACCTCGATCGAGGCACCGTCGGAGGCGTCGCGGACGTCGTCCGGCTCGGTGAACTCCGGCGTGTCGGCCATGCCCAGCTGCATGCGCAGCATCGCGGCCGACTCGCCGGAGATCGCGGCCATCGGGTCGGCCAGGAGGTGGCGATCGGCCGGGTGGATCCACACCGGGCAGTCGTACTCGCGGGCGACGTCCTGGACGCACCACATGTGGTCGAAGTGACCGTGGGTGACCAGCACGGCCTGCGGGGTGAGGTTGTGCTCGCCCACCACCGCGTGGACCCCCTCCATCGCATCCATACCGGGGTCGATGAGAGCGCACCCAGCTCCTGGTCCCCGCGAGACCACGTAACAGTTGGCCTGCAGCGGGCCGGCCGGGAACGAGGTGAGGAGCACGACCGACAGGGTACGCGAGCGCAACGTCCGGCCAACCGCCCCGTCCTCCTATGCTGAAGGGCATGACATCCGCCGCCGAGCACCCTTGGGGCCGCGTCGACGCCGAGGGAACGGTCTACGTCCGCACGGCCGACGGCGAGCGCGTCATCGGCCAGTGGCCGGGTGGCGACCCCCAGGAGGCCATGGCGCTGTACGTGCGGCGGTTCGAGGGCCTGGAGATCGAGGTCGACCTGCTGGAGAAGCGGCTGGCCGGCGGCACGCTCGGGCCGGACGACGCCGACAAGGCCGTCGCCACCGTGCGTGAGCAGGTGACCGACGCCCAGGCCCTGGGCGACCTCGACTCCCTGCTGAAGCGCCTCGACGCACTCGCACCGGTCATCGCCCAGCAGCGCGAAGAGCGCAAGGCGGCGCGGGCGGCCAAGACCGCCGAGGCGCTCACCGCCAAGACCCGCATCGCCGAAGATGCCGAGAAGATCGCCGCCGGCTCGGACTGGCGCGGCGGCGCCGACGCCCTGCGCGCGCTGCTCGACGAATGGAAGACCCTGGCCCGGCTCGACCGCAAGACCGACGACGAGCTGTGGCACCGGTTCAGCTCGGCGCGCACCGCGTACACCCGCCGGCGCAAGGCGCACTTCGCCGAGCAGAACGTGCAGCGCGAGGCGGCCCAGTCGATCAAGGAGAAGCTGATCGCCGAGGCCGAGGAGCTGTCGTCGTCGACCGACTGGGGTCCGACGTCCGGCAAGTACCGCGACCTCATGTCCCGCTGGAAGGCCGCCGGGTCGGCGCCGCGCAACGTCGAGGACAAGCTCTGGAAGCGTTTCCGTGCTGCGCAGGACGTCTTCTTCACCGCGCGGGACGAGGCGAACGCCGCGCTCGACAAGGAGTACGAGGAGAACGCCGTCGTCAAGGAGGCCATCCTGGCCGACGCGGAGAAGCTGCTGCCGATCACCGACCTGGACGCCGCGCGGCGCGCCTGGCTCGAGATCGCCGACCGCTGGGAGGCCGCGGGCAAGGTGCCGCGCGGGCGGGTCAAGGAGATGGAGGGTCGGCTTCGGGCCGTCGAGCAGGCCATCCGCGAGGCCAGCGACCAGGCGTGGAACAGCACCGACCCGGAGAAGTCCGCCCGCGCCGACGACATGATCGGCAAGTTGCAGAAGGCGATCGACGACACCCGCGCCGACCTCGAGAAGGCCGAAGCGGCCGGGGATGCGAAGAAGGTCAAGAAGCTCCAGGACGACCTCGCCTCCCGCCAGAGCTTCCTCGAGATGGCCGAGAAGGCCCAGGCCGACTTCTCCTGACCCGCCGAGGAGTCACTCCGTCTCCGCCGAGGAGTCACTCCGTCCCCGCCGAGGAGTCACTCCGTCCCCTCGACGAGTCATTCCGTCAGGCTGTGGACGGATGAATCGACGTCGACCCCGCGGGCGGCTTCCGTGTCCTTGTGACTTCGCTCATCAACGACGGACGCCCGTTCTTGGCCCAGGACCACCACCAACTGGGAATGACGCGAGGGCAGCTGTACGAAGCCGCCACCAATGGGCTGCTCCGCGCGGTCTACCGCGGATGTCATGTCGACGCTCGTGTTCCAGATTCTCGACGCCTTCGAATCCAGTCGATCGATCTGGTCCGCCCTCCGGCAGCGATTGCCTGCAACGAGACGGCCGCCTTTCTGTTCGGCATTGATGCATTCAGACCATCGGAGCGGCACCTCATGGCGCCATCCTTCGTCGTGCCGCATGCCACGAGCCGTCTCAGGCGGCCCGGCGTCCGCTGTCGCCAGGCCATTCTTCCCGCGACGGACATCACGTCGGTTGATGACGTCCTGACGACGACGGCACTGCGAACGGTGTCTGATCTCTTGCGCGGCTTGTACCGGCCGTACGCCCTCGCGTCAGCCGATGCGTTCGCACGCGCCGGGCTCATCGACGTTCCTGAGGTCATCGACTACGTCCACCGGCTCAAGGGCTACCGCTGGATTGTGCAGGCACGTGCGTTGGCGATACTCATCGACAGTCGCGCGGAGTCACCGGGTGAATCCTGGCAGCGGCTGCGCATCCACGACGCCGGGTTCCCACCGCCCGTTCCTCAGTTCGAGGTCGTGGACAGTCGCGGATCACCAAGGCGGCTCGACCTCGCCTATCCGGAGATCCTCATCGGATCTGAGTACGACGGACGCGAGTTCCATTCGCGGGACGCCGACCGTGCCCGCGACGAACTGCGCCGCGCAGATTTGACGGAACAGTTCGGTTGGCGATGGGTTAATGCGAATCGCGCCCGCCTCTTCGGGCCGGAGCCGACCTTCGAGCTGGAACTGGGCGAGTTGCTCGGCATTGCTCCGATCCTTCCCCGCCGATGGGGTACCCGCTGACTCACCGGACCGAATGGAGTGACTCCTCAGCGGAGACGCCGTGACTCCTCAGCCGCGACAAAGTGACTCCTCAGCCGCGACGGAGTGACTCCTCAGCGGTTACTGGGTGACCCGGTAGACGTCGAAGACGCCGTCGATGGTGCGCACGGCGGACAGGACGTGGCCGAGGTGCTTGGCGTCGGCCATCTCGAAGGTGAACTTCGACTTCGCCACGCTGTCACGGCTGGTGCTGAGCGACGCGGACAGGATGTTGACGTGCTGGTCGGAGATGATCCGGGTGATGTCGCTCAGCAGGCGCGGGCGGTCGAGCGCCTCCACCTGGATGGCCACCATGAAGGTGCTCTTGCCCGTGGGTGCCCAGTGCACCGCCACCAGCCGCTCGGGCTGGTTGCGCAGCTCCTCCAGATTGGTGCAGTCAACTCGGTGCACGGAGACACCTGATCCGCGTGTCACGAACCCCTGGATCTCGTCGCCGGGCACCGGAGTGCAGCATCGGGCCAGCTTGACCAGCAGCTCGCCGTCGACGCCCTCGACCACCACTCCCGCGTCACCGGTGGCCGGCCGGCTGCGTCGCCCGACGCCCGGCATCGACGTGGCTTCGGCGAGATCCTCCTCCGCCCCCTCACGTCCACCGGCGACGTTGATGACCCGCTCGACCACGTTCTGCGCACCGACGTTGCCCTCCCCCACCGCCGCGTAGAGCGCGGACACGTCGGCCAGGTGGAGGTCCTTGGCGACGGCGTCGAGTGTGTCGTGGTTGAACAGCCGGTGCAGCGGGAGGTTCTCCTTGCGCATCTGCTTGGCGATGCTGTCGCGGCCGCGCTCGATGGCCTCCTCGCGCCGCTCCTTGGTGAACCACTGCCGGATCTTGTTGCGCGCACGTGGGCTCTTGACGAACTCCAGCCAGTCGCGGCTCGGACCGGCATCGGGCGCCTTCGAGGTGAAGATCTCGACCACGTCGCCGGTCTGCAGCTCCGACTCCAGCGACACCAGCCGTCCGTTCACACGGGCACCGATGCAGGCATGGCCCACCTCCGTGTGCACCGCGTACGCGAAGTCGACCGGCGTGGCCGCGGCCGGCAGCTGGATGACGTCGCCGCGCGGCGTGTACGCGTAGACGCCGGCATTGTTCATCTCGAACCGGAGCGAGTCGAGGAAGTCGACCGAGTCCTCGGTCTCGGACTGCCAGTCGATCAGCTCGCGCAGCCAGGCCATGTCCTGGCTGTTCGGCGCCTTGCCGTCCTTGCGGCCGGCCTGGCCGTCCTCCTTGTACTTCCAGTGCGCCGCGACGCCGTACTCGGCGCGTCGGTGCATGGCGAACGTGCGGATCTGCAGCTCGACGGCCTTGCCCTGCGGTCCGATCACGGTGGTGTGCAGCGACTGGTACATGTTGAACTTCGGCACCGAGATGTAGTCCTTGAACCGGCCCGGGATCGGGTTCCACCGCGCGTGCAGCACGCCGAGCACCCCGTAGCAGTCGGCCACCGAGTCGACCAGGATGCGCACGCCGACGAGGTCGAAGATGTCGGTGAAGTCGCGGCCACGGACCAGCATCTTCTGGTAGATCGAGTAGTAGTGCTTGGGCCGGCCCCTCACCTGGGCCTTGAGCTTGGCGTGCCGCAGGTCGGACTCGACGTCGCCGATGACCCTCTCGAGGAACTGCTCCCGTGACGGCGCACGGTCGGCGACCAGCCGCACGATCTCGTCGTAGACCTTCGGGTGCAGGGTCGCGAACGAGAGATCCTCCAGCTCCCACTTGATCGTGTTCATGCCGAGCCGGTGGGCCAGCGGCGCGAAGATCTCGAGGGTCTCGCGGGCGATGCGTTCCTGCTTGTCCTGCGGCAGGTAGCGGAGGGTGCGCATGTTGTGCAGCCGGTCGGCGAGCTTGATGACGAGCACGCGGATGTCGCGGCTCATGGCCACGACCATCTTGCGGATCGTCTCGGACTGCGCGGTCTCGCCGTACTTGACCTTGTCCAGCTTGGTCACGCCGTCGACGAGCTGGACCACCTCGTCGCCGAAGTCCTCACGCAGTCGGTCCAGGGTGTAGGGCGTGTCCTCGACGGTGTCGTGCAGGAGCGCCGCGCACAGCGTCGGTGCCGTCATGCCGAGCTCGGCCAGAATGGTGGCGACCGCGAGCGGATGGGTGATGTACGGGTCGCCGCTCTTGCGGAGCTGGCCCTCGTGCATCTGCTCGGCGATCGCGTAGGCCTTCTCGATGGCGTCGACGTCACCCTTGGGATGCGTCTCGCGGTAGACCTTCAGGAGCGGGTCGAGCACCGGATTGATCGACGACCCGCGGCCGATGCGGGCCAGTCGGCTGCGAACGCGCTGCGAAGCCGGCGCCGAGTCGGCCGGCTTCGGTTCGACCGTCGACTCGGACGCCTGAGAGCCCACGTCGGTGCGTTCAGCCACGGCTACTCCTGTCCTGACTCCATGGTAGGTCAGGGACTGGGATGGCCGATCCCACCTGCGAAGACGTCAGACGAGCTGGTCGAGCAGGGTGGCCGCGGCGGCGAGGACCAGCACGGCGACGAGCACCAGCGCGACGACGCGTACCTGATGGGGATTCATGAAACTCCTGGGTGCGGACGGGTCAGAACGTGGCGAGCGATCGTAGCGGGACGTCGCCCAGCCGCGACCGCCCGCCGAGGGCCGGGAGCTCGATGGCCACGACGTAGCCGGTGACGGTCGCACCGGCCTGGGCGACGAGGGCGGCGGCGGCTTCGAGTGTGCCGCCGGTGGCCAGGACGTCGTCGACGACGAGCACCCGGTCGCCCGGCTGCAACGCGTCGGCGTGGATCTGCACGGTCGCCTGGCCGTACTCGAGCGCGTAGGAGACCGACAAGGTCTCGGCGGGCAGCTTGCCCTCCTTGCGGACCGGCACGAATCCCGCGCCCAGCTGGAGCGCGACCGGTGCACCGACGATGAATCCGCGAGCCTCGATGCCCAGCACGGCGTCGACCGGACCGAGCTCGGCGCCGGCGGAAGCGAGCGCGTCGACGACCGACGCGAACGCGTCCGGCTGGGCGAGCAGAGGCGTGATGTCGCGGAACGTGACTCCAGGCTCCGGCCAGTCGGGGATGGGCCGCACCCACGTCTCGATCAGCGAACCGACGTCAGCCTGGGTCACTTCTTCGAGAGATCGATCTTGCAGACGTCCTTCGCATGCTTGGCAACAGCGTCGTTGGCCTTCTGGAACTCAGGTCCCGACATCTTCTGGACCTCGGTGCTGAGTTCACGCAACTTGTCGACGTTCACACCTTCGGGCATCTTGCCTTGCTGAAGCTCCGCGAAGTCCGAGGCTTCCATTCCGGCGTCCTTGAGCCCCTTCTGGAAGGTCCTCATGCCGTCGTCCAGCACCTTCCAGTCGTCCTTGACTGCGTCGGGTGCCTCACCGGCCAACGTGTGGAAATCCTCAAACGCTTGATCGAGCTGGGTGACGTCGCTGGTGGCGACGGAGTTGACGTTCGACGCCGCGGCCTTCAAGTCCTTGCAGTATTCGCTGTCCGGGCCGTCATCGCTGCCCCCACAGCCGGCGAGGGTCGCGGCCAGCAGAGCGGCCGAGGCGAACGCGAGAGGGGTCTTCATGCAATCTCCTTGATCGGCGTTGCCGCGTGTCGACGGCGGCGCGGGTGGCACCAGCATGTCACGCCGGTGGGTGGGGTCACCGGCCCTTGGGTCGTTTGGCCCGCGACGTGCGAGTGGGCTGGTTGCGCTTGGCCGAGCCCGAGGAGGTCACCTGACGCGTCGGCGCCGCAGCGGCCGGTACCTTGACCGGCTCGGCCTGCTGCTCGCCGGACGGCGTGACCTTCGGTTCCGGGCCGCGCCTGGACAGCACCCGCGCCGTGTGCGCCTTGACCGCCGGATCGCGATCCTTGAGCTGCACCGCCAGCGGCGTCGCGATGCAGATCGACGAGTAGGTGCCGGCAGCCATGCCCACGAACAGGGCCAGCGCGAGGTCCTTGAGCGGTCCGGTGCCGAGCACCGCGGCCCCGACCAGGAGCAAGGCCGCGACCGGGAGCAGCGCCGTGATGGAGGTGTTGATGGACCGCACCAGCGTCTGGTTGACCGCGAGGTTGGCTCGCTCGGCGTACGTCCGCGTCTTGGTCTCCAGAACGTTCCTGGTGTTCTCGCGCACCTTGTCGAAGACCACCACGGTGTCGTAGAGGGAGTAGCCCAGGATCGTGAGCAGGCCGGTGACGGTGGCGGGCGTGACCTCGAATCCGGACCAGGCATACACGCCGGCGGTGATGAGCAGGTCGTGGGCCAGTGCCACCAGGGCGGCGACCGACATCTTCCACTCGCGGAAGTATGCCCAGATGAAGAGCACCACGAGCACGAGGAACACGCCCAGGCCGGTGAACGCCCGTTGGGCGACCTGGCTGCCCCAGGACGGACCGATGAGGTTCTGACTCACCTCGGTGGCGCCGGCCTCGGTGAGGGACCGCTCGATGGTGGTGGCTTGCTGCTGGCTGAGCGCGCCCACCTGGATCCGCACGGAACTGCTGCCGGACGTGTTGACGATCGGGTCGCCGGCCTCCGTGACGCCGGACTCCTCCACTGCCGTGGTCATGTCGTCGACGGCAGCGGCGTCGGCTTCCTGCACCTGAGCCGTGAACTCGACGCCACCCTTGAACTCGATGCCCAGGTTGAACGGTCGGACCATGAAGCCAACCGCGCAGAGCACGACGATGACCGCCGAGATCGAGTACCAGAGCTTGCGGCGGCCGACGAAGTCGAACGACACCTTGCCGGAGTACAGGTGCTGGCCGAACGTGCTGATGCGTCCCATCAGGCCTCAGCCTCCCCCGCCGCGCGGCTCGTCGGCACTGATGATCGGCCGATCTCGGTGACCTTGCGGCCGCTGATGCCCAGGTGAGCAGCGTCGAGTCCGGACAAGCGGTGCCCCTGCCCGAAGAACTCCGTACGGGCGAGAAGCGTCACCAGCGGCTTGGTGAAGCAGAACACGACCAGGATGTCGATCAGCGTCGTCAGGCCGAGCGCGAACGCGAAGCCGCGCACCACGCCGATCGCGAAGATGAACAGGATGAGCGCCGCCATGATCGACACCGCGTCGGCCGCCAGGATCGTCCCTCGAGCGCGCTTCCAGCCGCTTTCGACCGCCAGCCGCAGCGACTTGCCGTCACGGACCTCATCGCGCAGGCGCTCGAAGAACACGATGAAGGAGTCGGCGGTGATGCCGATCGCCACGATGAGTCCGGCGATCCCGGGCAGCGTCAGCGTGAAGCCGACCCCTTTGCCGAGCAAGAGCACCATCCCGTACGTGACCGCCGCGGCCACGATCAACGAGCTGATCGCGACCAGGCCGAGACCGCGGTAGTAGAACAGCAGGTAGACGACCACCAGCACGAGCCCGACGGCGCCGGCGACCAGGCCGGCCTTCAACTGGGTGCCGGCGAGCGTCGGTCCCTCGAACGAGCTGCCGTTCAGCTCGAACGTCAGGGGCAGTGCGCCGTACTTGAGCTGGTTGGCGAGGGCCTTCGACGAGGTGGCCGTGAAGTTGCCGGAGATCTGTGACGACCCGTCGGTGAAGTGCCCGTTCGTGGTGGGAGCGCTGATGACCTCGCCGTCGAGCACGATGGCGAACCGGCTCGTCTGGTCGCTGCCCTGTTGCTGCTGCTGGTAGAGCGCCTCGGTGACCTTGTCGAAGGTCTTCGTGCCCTCACCCTTCATCTGGAGGGCGACGACCCAGGAGACCTGGCCCTGCGGGACGACGGCGCTGGCGCTCTTGACGTCGGTGCCCTCGATGACGGACGGGCTCAGCACCGCGACCTCGCCGGTCGTGGTGTCGCACGTGACCAGCGGACGATCGGCGCGATCCTCTTGCGGGATGGTCCGCTTGGAGCAGACGAAGTTCTTCGCTTGATCGTTCAAGGCGTTCAACCCGGGGATGTACTCCTTCGGGAGGGACTGCACGCCCTGGGTCTCGGCCTGGATGATCTGGTCGAGGGTGAGCTTCGACCAGTCGACCTTGGCGATGGCTTCGTTCTGCTTCTTCGTCTCGGCCGGGTCGGCGGGCTTCTCGGCGCTCTGGGCCGAGGCCCACACCAGCCGGAACCGCAGCTGTGCCGTACGACCGACCTGGTCGACGATGTCGCTCTCGTCCTGACCGGGGATCTCGATGATGACCTGGTTGCCACCCTGGGTCGTGACCTCACCCTCGGTGATGCCGGAGGCGTTGACGCGCTGGTCGATGATCGAGCGTGCCTGACGCAGCTTGGCGTCCGTGACGTCTCCGGAGGTCGCCTTGGCCTGCAGGGTGATGCGCGTGCCGCCCTGCAGGTCGAGCCCGAGGTTCGGCTTCCAGACGTTCGGGTCCTTCGCCGACGCGTTGGCGCCCAGGGCGGCCAGCAAGCCGAACATGCCGACCACGGCCGCCAGGAACAGCAGCAACGTACGGCGGGGCTTCGGGAGGTCGCGCCGGCTCGGCGGACCCGCCATCAGTCGGTGGCCCGGGGCGGATCGGTGGGTTCGTCGGCCGGCGGCGCATCCTCGGGCACGATCACCTTGGCGACGGCCTGACGGGCGACCGTGAGGACGACGTCGGGGGCGACCCGGATCTCGACCTCGTTGTCGCGAACCGCGACCAGCTCGCCGAAGATGCCACTGGCCAGCATCACGCGCACACCGGTCTCCAGCGAGCGCTGCGTCGCCATGAACTCCCGCTGCCGGTTGCGTGCCGGACGCAGGACGAGCAGCCAGAAGGCGAAGACGATCAGCAACAGGGGCAGGTACTGGACCCAGTTGTTCACGGTGGGTGCTCCCGAAAGCGTGGGGATCGCGCCGAGTGACGACGGATTGGCCGAGGGCCAACGGGTAGTCTAGCCAGCCGACCTACGAGAGGTGAAATGCCTCAGTCGGTGGCGTCCGGATCGTCGAACGGCAGCTGCCCGGAGGTGGGTGGGGCGAGACCGAGATGGCGCCACGCCGGCGGGGTGGCCACGCGTCCGCGAGGAGTGCGGGCCAGGAAACCGAGGCGCACCAGGAACGGTTCGGCCAGCTCCTCGACCGTCTCCCGTTCCTCGCCGACGGCGACGGCGAGCGTCGCGACGCCCACCGGGCCGCCACCGAAGCTCTCGCACAACGCCGACAGCACCGCCCGGTCGAGGCGGTCGAGGCCGAGGTCGTCGACCTCGTAGAGCGCCAGCGCCGACTGGGCCGTCGCCAGGTCGACCGTGCCGTCGGCCCGCACCTCCGCGAAGTCGCGCACCCTCCGGAGCAGCCGGTTGGCGATGCGCGGGGTGCCGCGCGAGCGAGAGGCGATCTCGCGGCCGCCGTCGGCGGTGACATCGAGCTCGAGCAGTCCGGCCGACCGGTCGACGATGCGGTGCAGCTCGTCGCTCGCGTAGTAGTCGAGCTGGGCGGTGAAGCCGAACCGGTCGCGCAGCGGGCTCGGCAAAAGCCCGGCGCGGGTGGTGGCGCCGACGACCGTGAACGGCGGGATCTCCAGCGGGATGGCCGTGGCACCCGGGCCCTTGCCGACGATGACGTCGACCCGGAAGTCCTCCATGGCCATGTAGAGCAGCTCCTCGGCCGGCCTGGACATGCGGTGGATCTCGTCGATGAACAGGACATCGTGCTCGTTGATGCCGGACAGGATGGCCGCGAGGTCGCCGGCGTGCTGGATGGCCGGACCGCTGGTGACCCGCAGCGGCGCGCCGAGCTGGTGGGCGATGATCATCGCGATCGTGGTCTTGCCCAGGCCCGGCGGACCCGACATCAGCACATGGTCGGGCGTGCGGCCTCGCGCGACCGCCGCCTCGAGCATCAGCGACAGCTGCTCGCGCACCCGTTCCTGGCCGATCAGCTCGTCGAGCGTGCGCGGCCGGAGCGCGGCTTCGAACGCGCGCTCCTCGGGAGTGGCCTCACCCATGACCGGGCCCGCGTCGAGTTCGAGGTCGAGGTCGTCGTCCATCATCAGGCCTTCGAGAGCGTGCGCAGGGCGGCGCGCAGCAGGGTCGGGACGTCGGGCTCGGCCTCTGGGCGGGTGTCGGCGGCTACGGTGTCGACGGCCCGATCGGCATCTCGGACCGACCAGCCGAGGCCCTGCAGGGCGTCTCGCACCTGGTCGCGCCAGCCCGTGCCGCCGCTGACGACGGCCGCGACCGGCGACCCGACCCTGTCCTTGAGCTCGACGACGATCCGCTCCGCGCCCTTGCGCCCGATGCCGGGCACGGCCGTGAGGGCCGCGTGGTCGGCGCCGGAGATGGCCTGCCGGAGACGGTCCGGCGGAAGCACCGCGAGCATCGCCTGCGCCACCTTCGGGCCGACCCCGCTGGCGGTCTGGACGAGCTCGAACATGTCGCGCTCGTCGACGTCGGCGAATCCGTAGAGCGTGGTGGAGTCCTCGCGGACGACCATCGAGGTGGCGAGCTGCGTGTCGGTGCCGAGTCGGAGGCCGGCGAGGGTGCCGGGCGTGCAGAAGACGTGGTAACCCACTCCCCCGACGTCGACGACCGCGGCGTTCAGGGTGAGGGCGGCGACGCGGCCACGCACGAACGCGATCATCGGGCGCCCACTTTCTTCATCGCGGCGTCGAGGCGGGCGGTGGCGCCACCGCGCCAGACCTGGCAGATGGCCAGCGCAAGCGCATCGGAGGCGTCGGCCGGCCTGGGCGCCGCCGCGAGCCGGAGCAGCCGCGTGACCATCTGCGCAACCTGCGCCTTGTCGGCGCGACCGTTACCGGTGACCGCCGCCTTCACCTCGCTCGGAGTGTGCAGGCGCACCTCGATGCCATGGCGTGCCGCGACGGCCATGGCGACGCCACTGGCCTGGGCCGTGCCCATGACGGTGCGGACGTTGTGCTGGCTGAACACCCGCTCCACCGCGACGACCTCGGGCCGGTGCTCGATGATCGCAGCCTCGATCCCCTGCTCCAGCAGATGGAGGCGACGGGCGATGTCGAGATCGGCCGGCGTGCGGACGACGCCCACGTCGACGAGCGTGAGCGGCGACCCGACACTGCCGTCGACGATGCCGACACCACACCGAGTGAGGCCCGGGTCGACGCCGAGCACCCTCACCGTCTGCGAACGCATGTTCGACAGGTTAGTCGGACCGACCCTCCGGGTGCGGGCGACGCGCCGGGGTCAGACCTGCTCCATGGCCTGCGCCATGACCTCATCTGGCGCGTCGAGATTGCTGAAGACGTTCTGCACGTCGTCGAGGTCCTCAAGCGCGTCGACGAGCCGCAGGATCTTGGTGGCGGCGCCGACGTCGACCTCGACGGTGACCGAGGGAACGAACGACGCCTCGGCGGAGTCGTAGTCGAGGCCGGCGTCCTGCAGAGCCGTGCGCACCGGCACCAGGTCGGTGGACTCGCAGATGACCTCGAAGGAGCCGTCGAGGTCGTTGACCTCCTCGGCGCCGGCATCGAGCACGGCCATCAGAACGTCGTCCTCGGTGGTGTTCTCGGCGGGGACCAGGATGACGCCCTTGCGGTTGAACAGGTAGGACACCGAGCCGGGGTCGGCCATGGTGCCGCCGCTGCGGGTCATGGCCGTGCGGACTTCCATGGCGGCCCGGTTGCGGTTGTCGGTGAGGCACTCCACGAGCAGTGCGACGCCTCCGGGCGCATAGCCCTCGTACATGATCGTCTGGTAGTCGACTCCCCCGGCGTCGAGCCCGCCGCCGCGCTTGACCGCTCGGTCGATGTTGTCGTTGGGAACCGACGACTTCTTGGCCTTCTGGATCGCGTCGTAGAGCGTCGGGTTGCCGGCCGGGTCGGGCCCGCCAGTGCGGGCGGCCACCTCGATGTTCTTGGTCAGCTTGGCGAACATCTTGCCGCGCTTGGCGTCGATCGCCGCCTTCTTGTGCTTGGTCGTCGCCCACTTGGAGTGGCCTGACATCCCGGATCCCTTCCCTACGCCTTGGTCACGAGGTCCAGGAAGTACCGGTGGATGCGCAAGTCGTCGCTCACCTCGGGGTGGAAGGACGTCGCCATGACCGGACCCTGCTGGACCGCCACGATCCTATCCCCGACGCCGTACTGACTATGGGGAACAGCCACGCTCGCGAGCACCTCGACGCCGGGGCCCGCGTCCTCCACCCACGGTGCGCGGATGAACACCGCGTGGACGGGGTCGTCGAAGATCGTGAAGTCGACGTCACCCTCGAAGGAGTCGACCTGGCGGCCGAACGCGTTGCGTCGCACGGTGACGTCGAGCCCGCCGAACGTCTCCTGCCCGGGGATGCCGTCGCGAACGCGGTCGGCAAGCATGATCATCCCGGCACACGTGCCGAGGACCGGCATGCCGGTCTTGATCCGGTCGGCGAACGCGTCGAAGACGTCGAAAGCGCGGGCCAGCTTGACCATCGTGGTGGACTCCCCGCCAGGGATGACGAGTGCGTCGCACCGTTCGAGCTCGTCGAGCCGGCGGACGGGGAACGCCTCGACGCCGAGCGACGACAGCGCGACGAGGTGCTCACGAACGTCACCTTGCAGCGCGAAGACGCCGATCGACGGGGGGCTCATACGACCAGCCTAGTGAGGGTCGGGGCACTACCCGTGACGACGGCGGTGGCTTTGGGGTGGGCCTTGACCACCGCCGTCGCTCCCTCTCGGTTCCCTCCCGATCGGGATGGGTGAGGGAGCACCTGCGCCATCCGCAGACGTGGCAACTCCCTCGCGGGGCGTCACGCGGAGACTCCCGGCTCCGTCAGCCGTGACGCTGACATCAGCATACGGCCCCACCAATAACCGCCACAGGCGAAATCGCTTGAAATTCCGCTGAGATTCCGAGAGGGAACTACCAGCCGCGCTCGGACAGCCGATGCGGTTCCGGGACGTCGTCGACGTTGATGCCGACCATGGCCTCGCCGAGGCCGCGGGAGAACTTGGCGATGACGTCCGGATCGTCGTGGAAGGTGGTGGCCTTGACGATCGCCTCGGCGCGCTGGGCTGGGTTGCCGGACTTGAAGATGCCCGAGCCGACGAAGACGCCCTCGGCGCCCAGCTGCATCATCATCGCGGCGTCGGCCGGAGTGGCGATACCGCCGGCGGTGAACAGCACCACCGGGAGCTTGCCCAGCTCGGCGACCTCACGGACCAGCTCGATCGGCGCCTGGAGCTCCTTGGCCGCGACGTAGAGCTCGTCGTCGGCGAGGGTCTGCAGGCGGCGGATCTCGGCACGGATCTGACGCATGTGCGTGGTGGCGTTGGAGACGTCACCGGTGCCGGCTTCGCCCTTGGAGCGGATCATCGCCGCGCCCTCGGTGATGCGGCGCAGCGCCTCGCCGAGGTTGGTGGCGCCGCAGACGAACGGCACGGTGAACTGCCACTTGTCGATGTGGTTGGCGTAGTCGGCGGGGGTGAGCACCTCGGACTCGTCGACGTAGTCGACGCCCAGGCTCTGCAGCACCTGCGCCTCCACGAAGTGGCCGATGCGTGCCTTGGCCATCACCGGGATGGAGACCGCCTCGATGATGCCGTCGATCAGGTCGGGGTCGCTCATCCGGGCCACGCCGCCCTGCGCACGGATGTCGGCGGGTACACGCTCGAGCGCCATCACCGCGACGGCGCCGGCGTCCTCGGCGATCTTCGCCTGCTCGGCGTCGACGACGTCCATGATGACGCCGCCCTTGAGCATCTCGGCCATGCCGCGCTTGACGCGAGAGGTGCCGACCGTGGTCTCGTCGTTGCTCACGATGCGTCCTTCGGAATTGGCTTTCATGTATGGGGCCAGTCTACTCGCCGGCCAGGGGCTTCCCCACGGCCTGTCCGTGCACCATCACCATGCGCTGGACGATCGTCACGGCGCTCGCGGCGGTGAGGACCCACAGCGTGATCTCGGTGAGGATCGGCAGGTTGAACAGGCCGTTCAAGCCGGTCATCACCAGGATGGCGACCAGGCGGTCGGCTCGTTCGGCGATACCGCCCTTGGCCGTCATGCCGAGGCTCTCGGCGCGCGCCCGGGCGTATGAGGTGATGTTGCCGAGCACCAGACACGCCAGGCTGAGGAACAGGTAGAGGGTCGGCCCGCCGAGATCGGTCGTCGCGTCGGACTGCGCGTAGTACAACACCAGCCCGCCGAAGATCGCCGCGTCGCCGAACCGGTCGAGGGTCGAGTCGAGAAACGCTCCCCAGGTCGACGACTGCCCGGTCTTGCGGGCCATGTAGCCGTCCATGATGTCGCCGAAGACGAACGCGGTGACCACCAGGACCCCGACGAAGAACTGCCCGCGGGGAAAGAACCACAGCGCCCCGGCACTGACGCCGATGGTGCTGACGATCGTCACGTGGTCGGGCTTGACCCCGAGGCGCAGCAACAGGTCGGCCAATGGCGCCCACACGTTGGTCCAGAACTGACGGAAGCGTTCGAGCACTACTCTTCCCTCTCGACATCGGCACTACCCAGGCCGGCCCAGGCGTCCGCCAGCAGGGCGCGGGTCTCGTCGAGCAGCTGCGGCATGGTCTTGGTGCGGCCGATGACGGGCAGGAAGTTCGAGTCGCCACCCCACCGCGGCACGACGTGCTGGTGGAAGTGCGCGGCGATGCCGGCGCCGGCGATGTTGCCCTGGTTGGCACCCAGGTTGAATCCGTGGGGGTTGGTCAGCGCTCGCATGGCGGTCATCGCCTGCTTGGTGAGCAGCGCCACCTCGGCGGTCTCGTCGTCGGTGAGGTCGGTGTAGTCGGCCACGTGGCGGAACGGGCAGATGAGCAGGTGCCCCGCGTTGTAGGGATAGAGGTTCAGCACCGCGTACGCCACCTCACCGCGGTGCACCACCAGTCCCTCGGCGTCGTCCAGCTGCGGGATCCGGCAGAACGGGCAGTCGCCCTCCTCGTCCGACTCCGGGCGATTCTCGCCCTTGATGTACAGGATGCGGTGCGGAGTCCAGAGGCGATCGAACGCGTCCGGCTCCCCCACACCGGCCTGGAACTCAGTCACGCCGCAACTGTAGTTGTTGACCATCTGCGGACGACGCGCGCTCGGATGCGTCCCCCTAGGATCGCTCTCGTGAGGACTCCGACGAAGGTGGCGCTGCTCGACGCAGCCGTAGTTTTCGATTTCGTTGCAGCACTCGTCGTAGTGAGCTCGCGGGGTTTTCATCTCCTGAGCGGCGACCTCGTGACTCCATCCATCCAGTTCGCAGGATGTCGGAACTAGCGCATGCGCCTTCTCGTCACCGGCGGAGCCGGCTACATCGGGTCACACACGGTCGTCGCGCTCGTCTCGGCCGGCCACGACGTCGTGGTCGTCGACGACTTCAGCAACAGTCATCCGGTCGTGGGCGATCGCCTGGAGCAGATCACCGGGATGTCGGTTCCGATCGTCGAGCTCGACCTGCGCGACGGCGAAGGGCTGGAACGGGTCTTCGCCGACGGTGACTTCGACGCGGTGATCCACTTCGCCGGGCTGAAGGCGGCCGCCGAGAGCGTGGCCAAGCCGCTGGAGTACTACGCGACCAACCTCGGATGCGCGTACTCGCTCGTGGATGCGATGCGGCGCCACGACGTGCACACTCTGCTGTTCTCGTCGTCGGCCACGGTGTACGGGCCGCGCGCTCCCCTGCCGTACCAGGAGGACTACGAACCCCTCAGCCCGGTGAACCCGTACGGGCGGACGAAGCTCATGATCGAGCGCATGCTCGTCGACGTGGCGGAGGCCGACCCGCGGTGGCGAATCGCGCTGCTGCGCTACTTCAATCCGGTCGGCGCCCACCCGTCCGGCCTGATCGGCGAGGACCCGCGCGGCATTCCGAACAACCTGATGCCGTTCCTGGCCCAGGTCGCCGGCGGACGACGCGAGAAGCTGTCTATCTTCGGCAACGACTACCCGACCGCCGACGGCACCTGTGAGCGCGACTACCTCCATGTCGACGACCTCGCCGCGGGTCACCTCGCCGCGCTCGATGCCCTGGCCACCCGCGAGCCGGGGAGCCGCGCCTGGAACCTGGGCACCGGCCAGGCGACCTCCGTGCTGCAGATGCTGCACGCCTTCGAGGGCGCGGTGGGGCACGACCTCCCGCACGAGGTGGTCGGGCGACGAGCCGGTGACCTTGCCGCCTACTGGTGCGACCCGTCGCGCGCCACGGCTGAGCTCGGTTGGCAGGCCACGCGCAGCATCAACGACATCTGCGCCGACACCTGGGCGTGGCAGAGCCAGAACCCCAAGGGGTACTTGAGCTGACCTGGCCACGCCCTACTCGATCAGCCCCGTCAGCGCCTGGTCGATCAGGTTCTTGCGGGACGCGTCGTCGGACAGCTGCTCCAGGCCGAAGCCGAGGAGCAACGAGTCCTTCGTCGAGACGCCGCCGTACGCCGTGACCAGCTTCTCGGCGATCTTCCAGTTGCCGGCGTTCGGCGGGCTGCCCGCGGGCGGGCCGCCGACCGTCCAGCTGGTGTCGCCCTCGAACCCGTCGGCATCGGTGGTGCCGTCGACCGTGACCTTGGTGTCGTCGACGAACGCGCCGATGCCGCCCGTGGCCGGGTCGGTCACGTAGGTGATCGACACCTCCACCTCGTCGCCGAGGAACGGTGCGAGGTCGAACGCCACCTGCTTCCAGCCGTCGGTCGAGCCGGTGAAGGAGTTCCATTCACCGCTGGAGCCGCCGGAAGCACAGCCCGGGCCCCCGAGATAGTGGTCGAGGAACGGATGCAGCTGGAGCAGGAACCCGCCCGGCTCGCACTCTGTCGGCGGTTCCGTCGACGTCGCGCCGTTGCGCTCGGCCAACGTCGTCCAGTTGTCCTGGCCGACCGTGTGCGCCTCCACGATCACGTGGTCGTAACCACTCTCCGTGCTGGTGGACAGCTGGAAGGCCAGCTCGGCGGCGGACGCACTCGTCAGGTCGACCGTCTTGGACAGCCGCATGTAGGACGAGTCCTGATGCAGTGCGCCGGCGTACTTGCTGCCCTCCACCGGGGCGTACGGGTCCTGTCCGCTGGAGGAGTACTCCGCCGCGCCCTTGCTGGCGAACTGCGGGAACTCACTGACCGGGAGCACGTCGCTGGTCGGCTGGAAGACGCCGGCCTCGTCGAGCGGGTTGTCGCCCTCGACCACGGGTCCGCCGAACGTCCCCTCGAACCCGTCGATCGGAGCGGCCGTGCCGACCACGCTCTCCGGGTTGGCGTTGTCGGTGCGGGTGTAGCCACCGAGGTAGTACTGCCGGAAGTCGTCGGCCATGATCAGGCAGTCCTCGAAGAAGCCGGGGACGGAGCCCACCACACATTCGGCCTCGGGATCGCCGTTGAGCCCGTAGAACAGGCCGCCGACCGCGTCGCCGATGCCGGGCAGGCCGGAGTACTGTGCGGTCTCCCCCGCGTGGACCAGCTTTCCGCCGTCGTTGAGATAGTCGCGGACGGCCATCGTCGTGTACTGCTCCTTCTCGGCCACCGCGATGTCCGGCAGCTGGCCGAACGGCGTGGAGATGGTCTCGTCCTCCGGGTCCTGGGTGAGGCGGTTGTCACCGAGGTACCAGACGACCGCGTCGTAGTGGTCCAGGACGCCGAGGTCGTGCGGAACTCCGCGCTTGTCGATGTCCCAGACGTCGGTCGAGTAGCCGGCGTCGTTGATGGCCTGCTCGTAGTCCGACGCATACTTCGGCGCGTCGACGGAGGCCGGGTAGTCCGGATTCACGCCGGTGTAGTCCTCGTCGGCCAGCACGAGCACGTCGCTACCGGTGTCCGAGGCCACCGAGTACGTGAACGGCTTGCTCTTGACCGGGCCCCTGCCCGGCTTCACCCCGGTGAACTGCACCTCGACCTTGTCGCCGGCCTTGGCACCCTTCACCTGACCGCGGTACTCGGCGTAGTAGTCGTCGTTCTCGTCGCCGTAGCGCTCGCCGCCGCCCCACTCCCGGACACTGGTCGTCTTCGCCGACCCACCATTGATCCGATAGGTCATGCGCTTGTCGCGCAGGGCTCGCTTGGCCACCGTCGCCACCGTCTGCGGGTCGCCGTACGACACGTCGAAGGTGTCGGGCACGAAGTCGGCGGCCTTGCGGTCCACCACCGATGCCGGGTCGTCCGGGTCGCCGGCAGACTCCGCGACCGAGAGCGCGAACGGGATGTTCTTCTCGAACTCGGCCTGGATCAGCTGCTCGTCGTCCGGGAAGTTGAAGCCGCTCTGGCAGTCGGCCGCCTCCCACTCGTCGTCGGGCACCGATTCGGACGCCGCCTCGCAGGTGGACATCTCCGGGGTGAATCCGAGCGTGCCGTGAGCCTCGGTGAGGTGGGTGTCGGTGTCGCCGTTGGTGGTGTAGAGCTCGGCGGAGATGTCCGGGTCGTACCCCGGCACCGCCGGCTCCTGGTCGTCGCCGGCCATCGCCTCGTAGATGACGTCGTCCGGCGTCGGTGTGGCGACCTGCCACCCGGTGCCGTACAGCAGGAGCTGGGCGGCGGAGTGGTAGTTCACGAAGAACTCGAAGCCGACCCGGCCGACGAAGGCATCCAGGGCCTTGGTCTCCGGCTCCGAAGCCGGCGACGGACCACGGTAGGTCTCGCTGCCGGCGTTGGGCGAGGAGCCTTCGTTGTCGTAGCCCCACTTCGTCGCGAAGTTGCGGTTGGGGTCGACGCCGTCACCGGGGGCGATCTGGCCGTCGTTGTTGTTGTCGCGCAGGTTCTTGCGCCACAACCGCTGGTCGGGCTCGAAGGTGAAGTCGTAGCCGTCCGGGTTGGCCACCGGGACGAACCACAGCTCGTTCTTGTCGACCAGACGGGTGATCTTCGGGTCGCTGCCGTAGCTGTCGATCACGTGGTGCATCAGCCGCCGGTTCATCTCCGGAGTGATCCACTCGCGGGCATGCTGCGCACCTGCGTACAGCACCGACGGCTTCTTGCCGTCCTTATCCTTGCGCGCGTTCTTGCTGACCTTCATCGCCAGGATGTCCTGGCCGTTGACGGTCTTGCCGATGGAGACGGTCTTGGCGATGGACGGATGGTCGGCCGCGGCCTGCTCGTACTCCGCCTTGATGCCGTTCTCGCCGGAGTACTTCTTGTAGACCTCGTAGCCGTCGGCCGCCAGCGCGTTGGCCTGCTCGGACGCGGTCTTGCCGTCCACCTTCCTCGGCTTCATCTGGACGCCCTGCTTGGCCAGCTTCTTCGCCTGGCCCGCACTGAGGATCGCCTCCACCCGCACCTGCGCCTTCTTGCCGCGCTCGCCGGAGATCTTGCTCAGCTGCAGGTCATGACGGTCGACGCCGAGGTCGACGAGCTCGGCCACCTGACCGGCGGCCAGATCGCCGACATACACATCGAAATGGTCGTCCGGCGGTGCGGCGACCGAAGCGCTGGTGCTCAACAATCCGGCGACCAGCGCCAGGACGGCAAGGATTGACAACGACAGACGACGCATTCGTTCCCCCGAACGTGAAAAAGGAAAAGCCCTTCGGCAAAACCTGAACCGGAATCACCGCGTTGTCAATGGTGCGTGCCGAAACGAGTCAGACCTGTAACCGTTTCTCGATCGATTCGACGATGCGCTCGATCGCCTCGTCGACCGGCACACCGTTGTCCTGGTCGCCGCTGCGATAGCGGAACGACACGGCGCCGGCGTCGATGTCGTGGTCGCCGACGATGACCATGTACGGCACCTTCTGCGTCTGCGCGTTGCGGATCTTCTTCTGCATCCGCTCGTCGGAGTGGTCGACCTCGACCCGGATGCCGCGTGCCTTGAGCCGTTTCGCCGACGTCGTCGAGGTAGTCGGCGTGACGCTCGGCGACGGGGATGCCGACGACCTGCACGGGGGCGAGCCACGGTGGGAACGCGCCGGCATAGTGCTCGACCAACAGTCCGAAGAACCGCTCGATCGATCCGAACTTCGCCGAGTGGATCATCACCGGCTGCTGCCGCGATCCGTCAGCCGCGACGTACTCGAGCCCGAAGCCCTTGGGCTGATTGAAGTCGTACTGGATGGTCGACATCTGCCACGTCCGGCCGATGGCATCGCGTGCCTGGACGGAGATCTTCGGGCCGTAGAACGCGGCACCGCCGGGGTCGGGCACCAGCTCGAGGCCCGGAATCCCGCCCGACCTTCTCGAGCACCTGGGTCGCGGTGGCCCACTCCTGTTCCGAGCCGACGAACTTGTCGGGCCTGGAGTCGTCGCGAGTGGACAGCTCGAGGTAGAAGTCGTCGAGCCCGAAGTCGCGGAACAGGCTCAGACAGAACTCGAGCAGGTGCTTGATCTCGTCCGGAGCCTGCTCGGGCGTGACGTAGGAGTGCGAGTCGTCCTGAGTCATCCCCCGCACCCGGGTGAGCCCGTGCACCACCCCCGACTTCTCGTACCGGTAGACGCCGCCGAACTCGAACAGGCGCAGTGGCAGCTCGCGGTACGACCGCTGGCGGGCCCGGAAGATCAGGTTGTGCATCGGGCAGTTCATGGCCTTGAGGTAGTACTTGCTGTTCTCGAAATCCATCGGCGGGAACATGGTGTCGGCGTAGTACGGGAGGTGCCCCGACGTGTGGAACAGTCCCTCCTTGGAGATGTGCGGTGTGCCGACGTACTCGAATCCCTCCTCGATGTGCCGCTGCCGGACGTAGTCCTCCATCTCGCGCTTGATGACGCCGCCCTTGGGGTGGAAGACCGCGAGACCCGAGCCGAGCTCGTCGGGGAAGCTGAAGAGGTCGAGCTCCTGGCCGAGCCGGCGGTGGTCGCGACGCTGCGCCTCCTCGATCCGATGCAAATAGGCATCCAAGGCTTCTTTGTCTGGCCAAGCAGTTCCGTAGATTCTCTGCAGCTGCTTGTTCTTCTCGTCGCCACGCCAGTAGGCGGCCGCGCTCCGCATCAGCCGGAACGTCGGGATGCGCTTCGTGGTGGGCAGGTGCGGACCGCGGCAGAGGTCCTTCCAGGCCAGCGACCCGTCGCGCTTCAGGTTGTCGTAGATGGAGAGGCCCCCCTCGCCGACCTCGACGCTCGCGCCCTCGGCGGCATCTCCCGCGCTCGACTTGAGACCGATCAGCTCGAGCTTGTACGGCTCGTCAGCCAGCTCCTCACGTGCGTCGTCGTCGGAGACCTCGCGCCGGGCGAACTTCTGCCCTTCCTTGACGATCTTGCGCATCCGCGTCTCGATGGCTGCGAGGTCGTCCGGGGTGAACGGCTCCGGCACGTCGAAGTCGTAGTAGAAGCCGTCGGTGATCGGGGGCCCGATGCCGAGCTTCGCCTCCGGGAACAGCTCCTGCACGGCCTGGGCCATCACGTGAGCGGTGGAGTGCCGCAGGATGTCGAGACCGTCGGGAGAGTCGATGGCGACCGGCTCGACGGCGTCGCCGTCGCTCAGCTCGTGGGCGAGGTCGCGCAGGTCGCCGCCGATGCGGGCGGCGATGACGTCGGGCTCGTCGGCGAACAGCTGCCAGGCCTTGGTTCCCGCGTCGACCGATCGCTCCTCGGAGCTGACCCGGACGTTGATCTCGGACACGGCAACCTCGCTTCGACGACGCGCCCTACGAGTGGCGCGTTCTGCTTGCGAGCCACCTTAGCCGAGCCGATCGGGTGCCTCGCCGCGTGCAGGCCTGGTCGCCATCGGCGCGGGCGGTCATGGTCTGGGATCCTTGAGCCATGGGCCAGCCTGTCTTCTGGAGCATCCTCGCAGGCGCGACGTTGCTCGTCATGATGCTCCGGCTGGCGATCGGGCGGCCGTACCTGCCGCGGCGGGCTGTCGTCATCGGTCGAGCCGAGCTGACCCTCGCCGCGGTGTGCGTGCTGGCCCTGGTGTTCCACTGCGGTGCGATGTTCTTCGCACCATGGACCGACGCGCTGCCGGGCGGACGTGCTCTCGGCGATCCGGTCCGGGCGCTGGGGACCGCGAGCGAGTGGGCGTACTGGTTGCCGGCGGCGGGTCTGATGCTGGCGTTCAGCCGGATCACGTGGCCGGCCCTCGTCCTGCTCGGCGTCACCCTCCTCGGCGTCGGTGTGACGATGTTCCGGTCGTACCCGCTCGACGTCCACCTGGCGTGGATCGCGGCCGTGGTGCTCACCCTGGCCCTGATCTCGAGCTCGTTCCTGAGCCGAACCGAGACCGCTGTCCCAGCGGACTGACCGGCTAGAGTTCCACCACGAACGACGGTCACGAAGGACGGCACATGGCATCGATCGGCATCATCGGCTCCGGGTTCGGCGGTGTCGCCGTGGCGGTGGAGATGCTGCGCGGTGGTCACGACGACGTCCGCCTGTGGGAGCGCGGCGACGACCTCGGTGGGGTCTGGCGCGACAACACCTACCCGGGCGCCGGCTGTGACGTGCCGTCGCCGCTGTACTCCTTCTCGTACGAGCCCAACCCGAACTGGACCCGCCGGTACGCGCTGCAGCAGGAGATCCACACGTACCTCCGCGGCGTCGCCGACAAGTACGGGGTGACCCCGCGCATCTCCTACGGTCGCGAGGTCACCGCCGCGACGTGGGAGTCCGAGACGAGCGAGTGGACGGTCAGCTTCGCCGACGGATCGGCCGAGTCGGTCGACGTCCTGGTGAGCGCGGTCGGCCAGCTGTCCGAGCCGGTCCTTCCGGCCATCCCGGGCATCGAGACCTTCGCGGGCCCGTCGTTCCACTCGGCACGCTGGGACCACTCCGCTGACCTCCGCGGCCGCACGGTCGCGGTGGTCGGGTCGGGCGCCAGTGCCGTCCAGCTCGTGCCACACCTGGTCCGCGACGGCGAACGGGTCGTCCTCTTCCAGCGGTCGCCCAACTACCTGCTGCCCAAGCCCGACATGCCGTACAAGGCCTGGCACTCCGCCCTGTTCCATCGTCTGCCGGTGACGCAGCGGGCCGAACGCGGCGGCATCTGGACGTTCCTGGAGCAGTTCGCGCGGGGCCTCGACGCTGCATCTCCGGTGGGCAAGATCAACCGGGCGGTCGCCCTGCGCCACTTGCACTCCCAGGTCAAGGACCCTGAGCTGCGGGCCAAGCTGACCCCGGACTACCCGATCGGCTGCAAGCGCATCCTGTTCAGCAACGAGTTCTATCCGGCCCTGGCGCAGCCGACCGTCGAGGTCGTGACGGAGGCGGTCACCGAGGTGCGTCCGCACGCCGTCGTCGACGCCTCCGGCCGTGAGCACCCGGTTGACGCCGTGGTGTACGCCACCGGCTTCGACTCCCAGGACTTCCTCGACTCCATCGATGTCACCGGTGCCGACGGCGAGAAGCTGGCGACGCGCTGGGCCGACGGTGCCCGCGCCTACCTCGGCATGTACGTCCCCGGCTTCCCGAACCTGTTCGTGACCTACGGCCCCAACACGAACCTCGGCGGCGGTTCGATCATCTACATGCTGGAAGCCCAGGCGCGACACATGCGGCAGGTCGTGGATCGACTCGAGGCCGGCACGTACGACAGCGTCCAGGTGACAACCGCGACCGAGGCGGCCTACGACCGGGACCTGACCGAGAAGCTGGAGCGATCGGTGTGGGCGAGCTGCGAGAACTGGTACCGGCACCCATCCGGCCGCATCACGTCGAACTGGCCGGGCGCCACACTGCCGTTCGCGCGACGCACCCGGACCCTTGAACCGGCCGAGTTCGCCTGGGCCTGAGCTACCGCTCGCCGGGCTTGCGTCCGATGGCGATGAAGCTGGCGAACCACATCTCGGCGTCGGGTTGTGCCGCGAACCGCTGGCGTGCCGCATCCCAGGCATCGACCTCGTCGGCCGGAAGGATGCCCTCCGCGATCATCGCGTCCTGGGCGGAGACCAGCGGCCCACCCTCGGTCAGGAGCATGGCTGGGATGCGCTGGAAGGTGCCGCGGTGCTCGGCGACCTCGAGGCCGGCCGCGCGCATCAGTGCTCCCAGCCGAGCGCCCATCCGGACGTCGTTTCCCAGACCACGATGGAACACGGCATAGCGCTCGAACTGATGCTGGATGTCCGGATCGACCGGGCTGGACCTCGTCGCGTCGAGGTCGACGTCGACCAGATACAGATGGCCGCCTGGAGCGAGCAGCGTGGCGAGGTGGGCGACGATGCGCTCAGCCGCGTCGCCGGTGTGGGTGAGGACGTGCCGCATCATCACGCAGTCCCAGGCACCCGGATCCAGGCCCGTGGCCTCGCCGTCGCCCGCACGCACCTCGACGTGCTCGAGCCCGAACGAATCCAGCTCCTCACGCGCGGCCTCCCGGGCCGGTTGCCCCGGCTCCACGCCCACCACCGTGCCCTCGGGCCCGACGATCTGCGCGATCTCCGTCAGCACTGCGCCGGGGCCACAACCCACGTCCGCCACCCTGGCTCCCGGCACGATGCCGGCGTACTCCCAGAGGTCGGCCTCGTTCTCGCGGGCCAGGCCGGCCATCATCCGGTAGCGCATGCGCTCGGGCTCGCTCAGCGCGAGCGTGTAACCGCGGCTCGGTTCCTCGGGCATCATCGGTCCTCTCGACCGCCATGACGTTACTGCGGCACGCGCCTCGTCGGAGTAGGTTCGCTCGAAAGTGGAGGTGATTCCATGTTCGAGAACGCATCATGCTTCGCCGTCCTGCCGGCCTCCGACCTCGCCCGCGCCCGCGCGTTCTGGCACGAGACGTTCGGCATCGCCCCGGTCGACGACGGATTCGACGAAGACGACGCCGAGATGTTCGACATCGGCGGCACCAGGGTCCTGGTGTACGAGACGCAGTTCGCCGGCACGGCGCAGAACACCGCGCTGGGCATCGACTCCGCCGACTTCGACCGCGACATGGCCGAGCTCAAGGCCAAGGGCGTGCAGTTCCACGAGTACGACCTGCCCGGCATCAAGACCGTCGACGGTGTCGTCGAGCTGGGTGGCACGCGGACGGCGTGGTTCAACGACAGTGAAGGGAACATCATCGCGCTCGGCGAGCGCGCGTGACGTCCTGACTCACCGGCAGAGGGCGTCGATCTCGCGCTGAACCTCTTCCGGGGTCGCGACCTGGCCGACGCCCTCGAGCTGGGCGCGCGAGTCGATGATGGAGCCGGCGTCGGCCACCAGCTCGACGACGTCCTCGCGAATCTTCGGCGACGCGTTGTCGCCGGCCTTGGCGAGCCGGTCGAGTGCGTCACGCATCGTCTGGGCATCCGCGGTGGTGAACGGCTTGGAGTTGTTCTTGTACTTGTCGAACACCGCCTGGATGTCCTCGACCGCACCGGAGCCGACGATCGCCTGACAGCTCTTCGACGCGTTGGAGGCCTTCGGCTCGGGCCCGTTCGATCCGTCTGCTGATGTCGAGTTCGTGGAGTCTCCGTCCTCGAAGGCCGGGTCGTCTCCTCCGCACGCCGTCATGGCGACGGCGAGAAGCGCGGCGAGCAGTCCGAACAGGATCGTGTGACGGGAGGTCCGAGGCATGCGCCAACGGTATCTGACGTTCTGATGCATGCAGCTAGTCCTTGCGGTCCCAGGCGAGCTCCTCCACGAGCTCACGGCTGCGCCAGCCATCCGACGTGCGAACGAGCTGGTGGACGTAGTAGCCACCGACTTCCATGCGCCACGTGCCGCCGTCCGGCTGGGCGATCGCCATCGGGTTCATCAGGTAGACGCGGACCTCGGCACTGTCGCCGTCGAGCGTGACCTCCTTCTGGCACACGTAGTGCTGCATCGTCGAGAACATCGGCAGCGACTCGGCCAGCCAGTCACGCACCTCATCACGCGTGCCCTTGATCCCGCCGCTCGCCGTGTAGTCGATCGTCGCGTCCGGCGTGAAGACCGTGTCGAAACGCGCCCAGTCGAGCGTGTCCACTGATCGCGTGTACGTCGTGATCAGGTCGTCGATCTCGATGCGGTCGGAGATCGTCTGCAGATCGAGCATGCACCGAACCCTAGCCGTCGGGCTCGGGTGTAGGGCGGCGCTGACGTCGACCTCATCGTTCGGCAGGTGGACCAGCCGCCGGCGCGTTCCGCCGACCGCCATTTGTGTTGACAACGCCAACCCGATCCGCGACCGGCACCGGCTGTGCGGCGGCCTTCCTCGCAGCGGCTGCCTCCCTTTGAAGACGTTCCTCAGCGGGCACCTGCATCAGGAATGCGAACTCCCGCTTGAACAATCCGAACACCCAACTGAGGATCGGGCGCCGGAGCAGCATGACGAGAAAGGCGCCTAAGCCGAGCCAGGTGGGCATGGGACATTCTGACCGGTCGCGGGCAGTCTCGTCCGTGCAGCGCTCTCGTGCATCGCGCTCGATGGACCGAGCGCAGCGGGCCATCCAGTTGAGGGCTGCCTGACGCCTTCGTCACTGCTGGGCCTACCGAGCGTTCTTGATCGTCCTCATTCGGCGTATTCGACTTCGTCAGTTCCCTCATAGCACCGGTCTCCCGCGATCGGCCTCGGCACCGAGAACCTCTCCATGTCGGCACACTGTGGGAGCTCCTGTCCACTCCAGATCTCCTGCCAGACGCCGTCGCGCTTGGCCCAGATGTAGACCGCGCCACCGCACGATCGAATGCTTCCGGCGGCGAACCCGGATGTGTCGACCTTTCTGACGCCGACCTCCACCGTGCAGTCGTCGCCGGCACCGGATGCGGAGGCCTCGATGATTCCGGCGATGAACTGCTTGAAGTCCGATGGTGCACCTTCGAGCTTCTTGACGTCGGATGCCTGGGTGAGGTTCATGCCGACGGACTCGTCCTGGTCGTACTCGATGAGCTGGTGCGCAGGCTCCGGTGACGACGTGGCAGCCTCGTCAGGCTCGCTTGAGCTACAGGACGTGCTGATCAGCAGCACAACGACCAGGAAGGCAGCCGCTGGAAGTCGAGTGATCGTCATGGCGGAAGCGGTGGCAGTACGGGGCCGCTCAGCCCATGGTTTGTTCAACCTCTTGGTTTCAGGCTCCGACCCGTCAGAAGGGCCCCGCGTCCTAATAGCCGCACCCGCTGAGGAAGGTCGCCGGCTTTCCGCCGATGGCCGCCTCCATGAAGGTGACCTTGGAGGCGTCCTTCACATCAGTGGGCTGCTCAGCGAACGCGATACCCAGCCACTTGTCACCATCCTTGAGGTAGACGACGGAACCGTTGGCCTGAGACTCTTCCAGCTTGGCGCCTCCGTAGGCCACCTGGACCTCGTCCCACGTCGAACCCACGCCGATACCGGCTGCTGTCTTCACCGTGTCCCGGATCCCCAGGAGCGAAACCTCGCCGCCTTGGACGTCGACCATCAGTGCAGCGGTGTTCGGCGCCTTCCATTGAATGTCCGCGTACTCGTCCACACACGGATCGTCCTCGTCGACCTCACGGGGTTCGAACAGCCCGGTGGCACGTGCCTCGTCCTCCGTCATCCCCACTGCTACCGGCCCGATCGCACCGGGCGAAGCGACCAGCTTCTCCGCGGCCGGGTCACTAGGCGAGGGCGAGGACGCACTGGGCTCTTCCGTGGCTTCGTCGGAGCTTCCGCAGGCGCCCACGAACAGCAGCGCGATGACCACAACGATTGTTCGCAACTTCATCCTGTACCTCTTTCCCGTCCTCCCGCGGACATGTTGGCAGGCGGCGGGAACGCTGAGAATGTACACGGCCCGGCGCCCCGGTGGGGTGGTTTCATCTCAGTGGTGCCTTGCAGTCGAAGCACAGAGGTGTCGATGTTCCGCGCGCGTTCGATCTACTCGGCGAGCTTCATGCTGATCGAGCTCTGACCTCGCACTGTGCGGCCCTGGGTTCATCGGAGTCGTTGCCGACGGCGATGTCCGTCCGGCAGGGTGCTGTGCATGGAGGATGACGATCTGCTGGCGGGTGCACCAGACATCGCGGTCCGGCAGGCGCTGGTGGCGCACCTGCGAGCTGCAGGTTTCGACGAGCAGCTGCTGGTTCAAGCGGCCGAACGCGGCCGGCTCTACGCTCTCGAAGGCGACCAGCTCATTCGGCCCGGCGCCCCGGTGCTGACCATCGCTGAACTGGCTTCGCGATTGGGTCAGGAACCGGCCGCAACGGCGCAGTTGTGGCGAGCACTGGGGCTCGACGAGCCGGTGGCCGATGAGCCGGTGGCCACGGAGGAGGAGGCCGCCGCCCTCGCGGTGTGGCCACTCATCGCGGAGCTCGTTGGTGAGCGTCAGGCGCTGACCCTGGCCCGAGTGCACGGATCCACGGCTTCGCGCATGGGTGAAGCCGTGGCTACGACGATGATCGAAGCCATACCCGAGATCGACCTGCTGAACAGCTCCGACGAGCTCGCGACCTCGCACGCTTTCGCCGCAGCGGCCTCACTCATGCCACAGGTTGTGCGCTTGGCCGAGATGATGTTCCGCCACCACCTACTGGCAGCAACACGTCACTTCGAGCAGGCGCAGGCGCCTGCGGGATTCGGCCTTCAAGGTGTCCCGTGGTGCATCGGTTTTGCCGATCTGTCCGGTTTCACGGCGGCGACCGAGCGGTTCGATGCACGTGCGTTGCACGAGTTGCTCGGCGTCTTCGAAAGTGTGGCGCACGACGAGGCGGCGGCGGCGGGAGTTCGTTGCGTGAAGCTCATCGGGGACGCCGCGATGTTCGTGGGTGCGTCGCCGCACGGTCTCGCTCTGGCATCACACGGCCTCATCGCTCGGATGGCGGAACTCGAGGTGTCCCTGCCCGTGCGAGCAGGCATGGCCGCCGGCGACGTCGTCGTCCGAGCCGGCGACTACTTCGGCCCGGCGGTGAACCTCGCCTCGCGGCTGCTCGAACTGGCCTTGCCCGGGGAAGTGCTTGCAGAGCCGGTGCTGGCCTCGCGCCTCGGGGACCTGTGGGAAGTCGAGGCGCGCGACGCGCGGGAGGTGAAAGGCATTGCCGAGCCGGTCGTCCCCTACCTGGTCCGGACGGGCGGGCCCTGACGCGAGCGCGGTGGAAACGTCCGCGAGTGCCTGGCGGAGCGGGCGATCATGGATCGTCACGGTCAAAGAACTGCCACCATTGCAGATGTCTTGCCTACTTGATGGTCAGAAAGGCTTGGCGTTTCAGGACGAAAGTTCACTGCCTGTCGCCACTACACGTGTGTACTGCCATCGCTGTCACCCTGCACAGGAAGACGGCGAGCAACTTCTGTCACCAGCGTGAGTCGAATTGACTTCAGAATCTGCCTCGCTCCGTCTGAGCGGCCACGCTGACGTCGACGTCGTCGTCAAGCAGATCGACCGGGTGCGGCGACTAGCATGGCTCCCCGCTGCTAGGCCGCCAGGCGCTCGGGCTCGACCACGACGGCCCAGTCTGACAAGGTCCTGCCTTCGGCGGCGTCCCAGAATCGGTCGGCCCGCGCCCACATACGCCGGATGCCGTGTGCGAATGCACCCGTGTGCGGAAAGTTGGGGTGAGGTCTGGTCGGTGAGCTGCTCGTGACCGATTTGAGCAGCAGGGAAAGATCCGGGTGGCGGCGGACGTCGGGAACGTCGGCGAGGTCCGATACCAGCTCTTGTTCGAGCGAGTACAGGAGGGGAACTTCTTCGACAACGGAGGCCCAGACGTGGCTCCATGACCGATCAATCGCGTGAGCCTGGCCATACATGCGCTGCTTTGCTGTGCCGATCACGCGCTCGACACGTCGGCATTGGCGTACGTACTCACGTGTACGCGCCCGGCTGTTCGGGAGGTACAGGCGTGCAGCAGGGAGAACAAGGTCGCACATTGCCGCTGTGTGCCGGCAGTTGTTGACCAGGAACGCATCGGTCTTCTGACGGATCTCATGAGTGTGGGCGCGATCAGCCATCGCGGCGGAGGCCAGATCCAGGCGGCCGCGAAGCGTCCGATGTGCTGCGCGTACCGCAAGTTGCATCGGATCTGTCATGGCGTTCTCCATCTCGTTGATGTCCGTAGTTCGAGACCCACGACCACTTCGACTGGTGTACCGGTGCCATCTTCATGGAGAGGGACCTGGAATCGAACAGCGCCACAGTCATCCCCGAACTCCCGACGACCCCCAATTCACATCGCACTGCAGCTCGGCCCCGCCGCCGGCTGACGTCCGACCTCATCGTCGAGCACGTCGAGCGGGCGTGGACGCGGTCTCGGGACGAATGTTCGCGCGTGGAAGAGGCCTCTGAGCCATTTTCCTGCACGACGCGTGGTGCGGTTCTACTGTTTCGAAGGAGTCCATCTCCCCCGTGGCAGCAAGGAGCGCCCATGGAGGTTCATTCGATTTCGTCCGATGTGACGCTGCTGAGCGACTGCGCAGAAGTTCCAGGCATCGGCTTCCTCCCTGTCAACAGCTTCGTCCTACACGCCGAGCAGCCGGTGGTCATCGACACCGGCCTGAGCAACGCGGACAAGGACTTCGTCGCTGACTTGTCGGCGGTCATCGACCCTGCCGATGTGCGATGGATCTGGTTGACCCACCCGGACCGAGACCACACCGGTGGCCTCTTCAAGCTGCTCGAAGCCGCACCCCAAGCGCGTCTGATCACCACGTTCATCGGTGCCGGCATCATGTCAACCGAGTGGGAAGTCCCGCTCGACCGTGCGTACTTCCTCAATCCCGGGCAGTCCCTCGACGTTGGCGACCGCATACTGACCGGCTACAGGCCTCCCCTCTTCGACAACCCGGCCACGGTCGGCTTCCAGGAAAGCAAGAGTGGAGCCTTTTTCTCCTCCGACTGCTTCGGAGGCCCGATGCCAACGGCGGACATCGCTCAGGGGGACGATGCTCGCGAGGCGCCGGACCTGGAGTCGTCCATGATGCTCTGGGCGGCTATCGACAGTCCGTGGGCGCGCATGGTCGACCCAGTGAAGTTCAGCGCCACCGTCGAGCCGATTCGGCAGCTGGACCCTTCCGTGATTCTGAGTTCCCATCTGCCGCCCGCCACTGGCATCAACGACGTGCTCTTCTCCCACGTCGAAGCCGCGCCGAACGGCCCAGAGTTCGTTGGTCCAGACCAGCAGGCACTGCAAGAACTGCTGGCCAGCTTCGAGCCGGAGATCGGCGGCACTGCTCCGAACAGCTAGAGAATTCCGAATGTGAGCATTGAACGGTGGCCCCAGATCTGCGACGCCGCACGCCTAGCTTCTTGAAGTGGCGTTGAACTCGTCGAGCACGTGATTCTCCCGGTACCGGAGCATCCCGTCGTCGTGTCGGCAGAGCCCCTCGGCGACGAAAGACGCGAACTACAAGGTGTCGCGACACGGACTATCCCGCTGGCTTGGTTGAGGAACGGAAAATCGGTACCGCGCCAGGGCTCTGCAGAGAACGCAAAGGACAGAGCGGACTACGAGGCACTCATGCGGGTGGATGGGTAACCGGCCTGGTCAAGCGACGCCCCCACGCACGCGGCAGGAGAGGCCCAGGTCCACCGCGAGCAACCTCTGCAACCAGTACGACTGCTGAATCCGGCGGGGTCCGGAGCCGGCCAGCATTCGGAATTGGGCTATTCGCTCGCCTCGGTACCCACCGCGTCGCTACCCGGATCGATGACGATTTGCGGGCCGCCACCGGTCCCGTCCGGGTCGGAGGACGGCTGCACGTCGGGGTCAGTGTTGGGGGACTCGTCCGGCTCCGGGGGTACGTCGGTCATGGTCGGCTCCTTCTGCTTCGTCTCACTGCAGCATGAGAAGAGTCACGCCGCCATTCGGGTTAGATTCGCAGCTCGGCCCAGGTATCAGGCACGGTTGTGGTTGGCGACGACCTCGTCGGCAATGGCCTGGAGCTTCATGTTGAGGTCTTGCGAGTGGTGCTTCAGCTTCTCGAAGGCTTCGGCATCGGTGAGGTCGTAGTTGGCCATGATGAGGCCGAGGGCCTTCCCGATCTCGCGATTACTCAGTAGCCCGGCTTTCAGGCTCTCGGCCAGCTTCTGGAAACTCTCGGTCTGCGCGGATTCCAGTTCGTGCAGTCGCCGGGCGGAGAGTCGAAGTTCGAGCTCGTCCATCACAATGGCCGCCAAGTCAGTCAACGTCCCTATCTCGCTTTCGGAAACGTCGCGCGGTCGGACGTCGATGGCGCACAAGGTGCCGAGCTTGTAACCATCTTGGGTGACTAGCGGGATTCCGGCATAGAACTGCAGGCCGAGCGAACCAGCCACCAGCGGGTTGGCCAGTGTCCGCGGATCGTTCTTGGCGTCGGTGACGACATAGGCGCCATCTTGCAGGATCGCCGACGCACAAAGCCCCGGATCCCGGCCAGTCTCTTCAGCATCTATGCCTTCATGCGACTTGAACCAGATTCGGTCGGTATCGACGATGCTCACGATGGAGATCGGCACATCCAGAAAACGAGCGGCGAGTTGGGTGATCCGATCGAAGGCACCGTCGGGGGGCGTATCCAGCACGTCGTAGCGACGCACTGCAGCCATGCGAGCAGCTTCGGAATCGTGAACTGTTGCTATTGGCAAGGTTGTGGTCACCGCCCCCCTTCTAGGTAGCCGCAGCATATTCCCAGGAGCAGAGTTCTGCTGCCTAAGGCAAGACGCTGGGGCCGCTGCATCCAGACCCGAACCCGAAGACCTCTCGTTCAGCCTCTTGGCGCAAGCAAGAGACGGACTCTCAACGCCCGTTCAGCCCCCCGTCTGGGCCCAGGCCGCTTTGTTCACAAGCATTGACATTTGCATCGGCTCCAGTGCACGGAGATGTGTACTCTGCGTGTATTTTTCGCGGCCACGGACGGGCATGGACTCGTGACTATCCGCAATGGTTGCTGGAATGTCAGGGGTTCTTCTGGTGGGCGATACTGGGTTCGAACCAGTGACCTCTTCGGTGTGAACGAAGCGCGCTACCACTGCGCCAATCGCCCGGCGACGGAGAAACACTAACCTACCCGGCGTGACCGTCACGAATGCGGTGGCGCAGCCCGCACTGACCCGCGCAGCACACGTCGTCGGGCTGTGGCATCGAGGGGCGTTGAGTACGTCTCCGCATCTCGACTCAGGTCCGTGACGGCACCCGTCGGTCAGTTCGACGGACCGCGCTGGGTGGGAGATAGCTGCGGCGTGGTCGTGGTCGGCGTTCGAGGGGTTTGCCGTGTTGGGTGGTGAAGTCGAAGCCGCCGATGCCGTCGGCGGTGACGGTGAGTCGTTCGCGGTGGACGAGGTGGTGGCAGCGGACGCACAGGCCGATCATCTGGTCGAGGTCGGTGGTGCCGCCGCGGGACCACCAGGTGACGTGGTGGATCTCCAGGTGGGTGTTGCGGCAACCGGGTGCGGCGCAGATGCCGTGTTGGCGGGCGATGATGGCGCGGCGTTGCTGCCGGTTCGCGTGCCGTCTGGTGCGGCCGACGTTCAAGATCTGCGCTTGTCCGCCGCTGGTGGTGATGGTGGTGAGGTCGGACAGGCAGGTGAGGTGGTCGAGCAGCTTCGGGCCGATGGATCCGAATCCGGCCAGCTCGGCGGACGGCCCGTTCGCGTCGACCAGGATCGACAGCTGCGGGCGGATGCCCTTGTCAGACGGCAGGCCGGCTTCCAGCATGCCGGTGAGCAACTGGTCGAGGGCGTCGACGCGGCGTTCGGCGCCGGGGCGTTGGTCGTCGGCATCGCGGGGTGCGCCCAGGGTGTCGAGAACGGTCTTCAGCTTGGCGCCGGTGACCGGGTTGAGGAAGCCGTTGACGTGCCAACCGTCCGGCACCGGGTTGACCTGGATGTCTTGTCGGTCCATCCCGTCGATCCAGGCCGCGTCGAGTGAGTCCGGATAGACGGCTTCGCGCAGCGACCTGATGGTCTGCCTGAGTGCGGCCGGCTCATGGGTGGTGGCCACGTCGAGCAGCCAGGCTTCGGACTCGCGGACGATGTCGGCTCCGATGTGCTTGAGGCCGTAGGAGAACACCGCCAGATGGTCGAGCCGGATCCGACCAGAAGAGGCGGCAGCGGCCACCATCGGCAGGTCACGAATCGTGGCCGCGGCTCGGATCAGCTGCTTGGTCTCGCGGGCGTCGAGCCGCAGCTCGGTGCGCGCCCAGGTTGTCACGCTCGAAGCGCCGTCGAGCTCGTAGTCCTTGGACTCCTGCAGCGCCGCCAGCTCTTCGGCCTTCACCGCGTCCAACGCATCCTGGACCGCCTGGATCGTGCGCAGTCTGGTGCGTGTGTCGCCGGATTTCAGGGCACGCGCGGCGTCTCGCATCCGCCCGATGGTCTCCCCCGAATCCATGCCACCATTCTAGTCGAACAGACGTTCGCCGACCAGTGGAAAACCCTGTGGATTCAAGGAATTTCTAAGGGTCGACGTCCTTCGCAGCCTCGCGCGCCCAGATCTCCTGCGCCTTCGCAGTGACCGGTCCGGGGGCGGCCACGTCGCGGTCGTCGACCCGCTCGATCCCCTGCACATCACGGGTGGTGCCGACGAGGAGGACTTCGTCGGCGTCGCGCAGGACCTCGATCGGCGCGTCCCTCTCGACGACGTCGAGCTCGCCGGCGCACCACTCGAGCACGAGCGCGCGGGTGACGCCGGCCAGGCAGCCCGAGTCGAGTGTCGGCGTGATCAGCTGCCCGCCGACGACGTACATGATGTTCGAGCCGGTGCCCTCGCACAGCAGCCCGGCGGTGTTGGGCATGACCGCCTCGGACGCGCCCTTGGCGATCGCCGCCTCGACCATCTTGGCGTTCTCGGCGTATGAGGTGGTCTTCAACCCGGAGAGCGCCCCTCGCTCGTTGCGCGGCCAGGGAACGGTGATGATGGAGCTGACCGATGGCGGCCGCTCGCTCGGCTCGGTGATGACGACGGTCGTGAGCCCGTGGCCTCCTCGTGGCGATCCCAACGGGCCCGGACCGGACGTCACCGTGACGCGGATGCGCCCGAACGGAAGGTCCTGCCCCTCCATCGTCGCGGCGATGCCTTCGCGGATCGCGGGGACGTCGGGCTTGCCGATGCCGAGCCCCTCCGCCGAGCGCACCAGGCGGTCGAGATGGCGGGTCACGGCGAACGGCGAACCGTCCTCGATCTTGATCGTCTCGAACACGCCGTCACCGACGATGATCCCGTGGTCGAGCACCCCGATCGCGGGTTGTTCGGGTGATTCCAACAGCTGTCCGTCAAGCCATGCCAACATGTCGTCACGGTACCCCTGCAGCCACTCGCCCCGGTTTGGGTTCGCTCGCGCGAATCGGCTAAGGTTTCGTGTCGCCCCAAAGAAGCACGGCATGAGGCAGCGCGGACGTGGCTCAGTGGTAGAGCATCACCTTGCCAAGGTGAGGGTCGCGGGTTCGAATCCCGTCGTCCGCTCGGAGGGTCGCGGCCCATCCAGCGGTGGGTTGGCCGAGAGGCGAGGCAACGGACTGCAAATCCGTTTACACGGGTTCAAATCCCGTACCCACCTCAACACCGACAATTGAATACGCACCTGAACACGGGCGATTGGCGCAGCGGTAGCGCGCTTCCCTGACACGGAAGAGGTCACTGGTTCAAACCCAGTATCGCCCACCACGGATTAAGCCTCCAATCGGAGGCTTTTCTCCATTTCTGCGTCCAATGCGTCGGATGCCAGATCCCGGCTGATTACCCCCACCGGTACCCCCACCATCATGCGCACTCATTTGCCCAACGCCTCCCCGAGCACGTCCATAGCCAGGTTGGCTGCATCGTCGCTCGTGTGCGCGTATACGTCGCCGGTGATGCGCGTCGATGAGTGTCCGAGCAGATCCGACACCGCACGAAGATGGATGCCGTTCTCCAGCCAGTGAGTCGCGGCGCTGTGGCGCAGCGTGTGGACGTTGACCCCGACGACGCCCGCCTTCTTCGCCGCCGTCGTGATCGCCCGCAGTACGTTTCGTGGGTCCATTGGCTGCCCGGTCTCCGTCGTGAATACATGCCCGGTGTCGGTCCAGACGTTCGCAGCCTTCATGCGCTCCTCGAGCTGGGCCGCGCGATGCTCACGGAGCACCGCGGCGGCAGTCCCGCGAAGCGGCAGCCTCCGGCGCGACTTGTCGGTCTTCGGTTCTGTGATGACCAACCGTCCATTGATCCGTGAGAGCGTGCCGCGCACGCGCAGCACTCCCCCATCGAGGTCGACGTCCGTCCACTTCAGGGCCAGGGCCTCGCCCTTGCGGAGGCCAGTCGTCGCGATGACGGTCAAGATCGGCAGATACCTGGTCCCAGCCGCCGCCGCGAGCACCTTGGCGACTTCGGTCGCGGGCAGATGGACACTTCGGGCCGCGGCACCGTGACGCGCTCAGAGGCGTCCACGGGGTTGCGCGCGAGTAGCTGGTCGCGCACCGCACCGTCGAGCGCCAGGCGCAGAACCCGGATGACCTTCTCGATCGTCGATTCCGAGAGCGCGCGTACTTGAACCCCATCGACGGTTTTCGTCTTACCTCGTAGTTCGACGATGAGCGAGTCAACATCTGAAGCTCGGAACCTGTCTAGCGGCTTCGCTGCGATCGGGGATGACTCGACGTGAGTCTTCAGAAGGCCGGCGTACAGCGCCTTGGTGGTCTCCTTGCGGCTGGATGCAACGAGCGTCTTGATTCGCCAGTCCCGCACGACCTCCGCCAGCGTCGCCGAAGCGTCACGAACGGGCTTACCCTCCGCTCAGTCGCTCGACCGCCTTCTTCATCGCATCGCGGGCCTCCTTCGCAGTTGGCCCGTAGAACGACGCGCGCTTGCGAACTCCCGTCACCGGATCCTCGTAGCGGAGGCGGACTTCCCATCGACCGTTGGCGCGCTGCCTGACGGTCCCCTCGCCACTCAGTCGTCGCTTAGCCATTGGACTGCACCTTTTCTGCCTTCAGTCGTCGTCTGCGTTCCCGCTGTGTCTGTGCGAGGGCGCAGGACTTAGAGCAGAACTGCACCCCTTTGGTCCGGTGTTCTCCGTATTGGGAGCGACCACGTTGCCGAGTGAACACCCGTCCGCACTTCTCGTTCCGGCAGGTTCGCGTCTCTGCTCGGTCGACCAGGTCATTCACAATCTGCAGCGCCATCACTGTGTAGGCGGAGAGTGCCCGCTCCTTCTCTTGGATGATCCGAACACTCATCGGCGTCAACGCGTAGTTGATGTCGTCGATGGCCCCGGGGTCGATCGACGCGTCCTTGCCCACCAGGTAATCCTGAACGTCTCGTCCGATCGCCTGGGCACGCCACAAACGATCCACGACCTCAACGGGGTGAACGAGGCGATCGGAAGCCTGACTTACGATGCTCAACCAGTTCAGTGCGTGGGCAAGGCCGCCGCCCGGCTTGATCGCCTTCGCTGGGACGATGCCGAAGCTCGACAAGCGCCTGCTCGCGGCCGCTGCGCAGCGTGTCAAAGCCATCCGCCAGCCAACCGGCCGTCTTGGCCGACATCGCTCGGTATCGGTCGACGTCGTCGGACGGCTCCAGGTCCCGCTCCCTCGCGGTCCGAAAATCGGCCCCACTCGCGCACGAACCCTGCCAGGTCCTCGAGCGCGTACTCCGGTTCCCCGGTGTCCGTTCCATCGGGCGGAACCTCCGCGGCTCCCGCAGGTAGAAGTCGACCGGCAACGGCTGCGATGCCGGCGGTTTGAATCCGCGCAGACGAACCATGTCCCCGGATCGAGTCGCGCGACTTCGATCGCGTATCGACCGGACTTCCGGCAGCGGGACCGACCGATGCCCGGCCAAGTCGTCATACGAAGTTGTCTCGTCATCGTCCTTGGTCCGCAGGCGTCCATGTGACCTACGATAGACCTAGGCGAACGTATGACACAAGAAATCGCCGAAGTTTCTGGGCAAGCAGTTGGGACGCCCCCAAACAGAGACGGAGTTCTCAATGGATGACACCGCGCGAGTTCGTATCGCGCAGATCATCGACGCCCACGACCAGCCGGTCATGGGCCGAGCCAATCGACGACGAATCGCGCTCGCACTTCAAGAAGAACTCCACACCGCCGACACGACCGCCGCCCTCAACCTGGCTCGGCAGATTCGAAAGTCAGTGGTTCACGACGGCCTGTATGTCAGGCCGAAACGCAAGTACGCCAACCCGATCGACTATCGATCCCGGCGTCCCATCCGCTCGATGCCCTGGCGCACGAGCACGCCTGAAAGGCCAAGACAATGACATCAGTAACCCTGCACCAGCTCCCCGAGGCCCTTCAGCGACTCGGGGTCGGACGATCCACCCTCTACACAATGATCAAGGCCGGCGAAATCGAAACCGTCCACATCGGACGCCGCGTGCTAATTCCCTCGGATTCGATCGACCGATTCATCGAGGCCAATCGGCAGGCCGCCGCCAGCGCCTGATCCCGACCTTCAACGAAGCACCCCCCGACCTCACGGGTCGGGGGTGCTTCGACATTCCCGAGGAGCCCCACAATGGCCCCACAGCACAACACTAGCGACTATCGCGCCCGCAAATACCACCCCTGCGGGGTGTGCATCGATGACGGCCGGCCGCACCGCATCGGCGTGCAATGCGCCGCCGCCTTCCTCGCGAGTTACGTGGACCCGAGGGCCATCGCGCAGGAGGAACGTCGGCGCCGCTGGGTTCAAATCCATGCGGCCCGCCGCGAACAAGCTCGCGGGCGGAGGCGAGCTGCGTGACGTTCACTTCCATTCCCGACGACTTCAACGACAGGCACGACCTGGACGACTGCACGCGCAGCGCCAGGCTGTTGCACGTCGAGCTGTACGTCTACGCCAACCTGACGGGCCGAGACGGCCGAATCCCCATTGCCAAGCTGCGCCGGCTCACAGACTCAGACGATCCCCAGCGCGACCTTGACGAGCTTCTTGAACACGACCGGGATATCTCCATGGACGGCCATGTGATCGTCCTTGATTGGAAGCACCAGCGCACCGCGGCACGACTCGAGGAGCTCGCTGCCCAAGGCAGAGAGCGCAAAGCCCGTTGGAACGCCAAGAAGGAGAAGCGAGAGAGGGCTCATGCGGCCGGAGACCACGACCTATGCAGCCCCGACTTCTGCCCATTCCTTGCTGGAACGCGTTCCGAAACGCGTGCGGGAACGACACCCCTACCCAACCCCACCACTACCCAACCCGACCGTAAGGGAGGGGTGGGTAGAAGTGGTGGGCGCTCCGCTAACGCTGCGCCCCCACCACTCGGCGACACCGACCGTCACCACTTCGTCCATGACGACACCGGCCCCGACTGTGCCGAATGCAGCCTGCCACGCCACAACCGCCACCACGTTCTCTCCATCGAGACGGTCTCATGACCGACCGCGAGCCGTTCGGCATCAAGCCCGCAGCGATGCCAGCGTGGCTCAGCCTTACCCACGCGCTGGGCGAACTGGCCAACGACCACCGCCGACCAGTCTGTGAGTCGAGCCCGGACGACTGGAGCCCGGACGCGCCACTAGCGGTTCGAGCTGACGCCGCCGAAGCGTGCGGATGGTGCCCCGCGATGGGTCCGTGCGGACGGTTCGCCGACACCAACCAGGAGCGTCACGGCGTGTGGGCGGCCGTCGACCGAGGCGCCCGTCCGAAACCCACACAGAAGCGAGAAGCGGCATGACGACGAACCCGCGCGAAGGCCCCGGCGCAACATGCGCACCGCCCCGCGTGCCATGCACCCGCTGCAAGGTCGCCCACGGCGGCTGCGTCGCCATCTGGATCGCAACCGGCGACGTGTGCTGCGCGGTCTGCGACCACCAGCCCAGCGCCGCAGACCTGGAGGCCGCGTCATGACGGTCCCAGCACCTCAAGCTCCCGACGCACCCGCGCCGGGCCATACGAAAGCAGCCACACCATGACCCAACGCACCAGACAAGACATGGCCGGAATGTCGCCCCAGGAAATCAGCGACGCGCACGACGCCGGCCAGTTCGACCTCGTGCTCGGACGCGGCGCCGAGTACGTCGCGCTCGTCGAACGCGCGGCCGGAGTTCTCGGCCCCGACGACATCACCGCACTGCGCCGCGCCGGACGCGAAGACCTCATCGTCCGAGCACACGAAGAGAACCGCATCAACCTCGACAACGATAAGGACCAGCCATGACCTTCCAGACCGCCAACGTCACCCAGCGCCGCAGCCTCAGGTTCTTCTCTCGCGGCCAACGAGTCAGCGAGCCATACGCGCGGGCGAACTCACACCTGCTTCCGCGCGAGACGTTCAAAGGACAACGGGACGTTCTCGCGGCCTACGACCAGCAAGCCAGACTGCTCAAAGCCGCCGCCCACCACACCAGCGAGATTCGCCGACTGCACCGCGAGTCAACCGAAGCCGCCGAGGCGCACCGTCACGAAATCGGCAAGGCGCAGGCAGCCGGCAAAGACACCAGCCCAATCAAGAACAAGGTCCCCGGACTCGACGCCCAGATCGTCGAACACCAGGCCCTACTCGACCGCGCGAACGGCGCGGCCGTGCGCAACGGCCGCGAACTCGGTCAGCTCATCCAGGCCGCCGCACCACGCGCCTTCACGGAAGTCGACAAGCAGCTCGAGACCGCGGCCGCCAAGGTCCGCCGAACGGTCACCGACCTCGAGGATGCGCTCAAAGAATGGGCCGCCCCCTGGCAGGTGCTCCGCATTTTGACCACCGCCCACCTGTTCGGTGGCGCGGTATCCGACTACGACCCCGAGGGCGCAGTACCCCAAGAAGCGACCGACGCACTCGCTCGCATCCTCGAAGTGCTCGCCAACCCCGACCACCTCCGAGCCGATCAGGCACAACTCATGCAGGAACGCGAGAAGAACGCAGAAGCAGAAGCACGCAACGCCAGCGAGTTCGACCGTGCAAGGCGGTAGGCCCCTGGGGATGGGTGCCCCGTTCCGGCCCCTCATTTGGACCGGGTCGTATACCGCGACGAATCCAGCGTGCGCTCGACTCTGTTTTTTCGGGTCGGCGAATCGCGCTGGCAGGGTGGGGGTGGACCCCAAACCCGCATGTCACGAGGACCGCGGGGGAGATGGAAACTCCCGTGTACGGGTCTGGAGGTTCTGTGGGGGTGGGTCCCGACCTGAGTTTCACCGGTTCGTATACCAAGACGAATCCAGCATGCGTTCAAGTCTGCATTTTCTGATCATCAAGGTCCCGCAGCCAAAGTCTCCACGCGGACGGGAATGGAGAGTGACAATTGTGTCGTTCCGATGGAACCGCTCAAGTGGTTCACTTGGGACTCCGATCAGCAGATGGAGAGCCGACCAATTACTGCCGTGCCTGAGAAGAAGGAAAACCCCGTCCAGATTCAGACAGTTTGGGACGAAGGCTCTTCCGTGCCTGCTTCCTATGTAAACGAAATGCTTATGAAGGTGCTCCCCGGCGCGGACGGTGGTCTCGAGGCCATTGCGATCCTCTTTGGGCGCGTAGAAGCCCCCAATGTGAGTGGCACCCCCGAAGACCAGCAAGCGGCCCTCGCTGCCATCTCATCGTTGCCCATTGAGGTTGTAACCAAGATCGTTATCAGTCCTGCTCGCTTGCGCATCTTCGCCGATGTTTTGAGTGGGTTCGCGCAGAAACTCGAGGAAGCCGCGAAATGAGTATCGCTGCTCCTGAAAGCGCAAGTACCGACGAGGGAACCGTCCTTTTCTTGCCAACCTTGTTCGCTGAGCCGGCATCTCAGGAAGTAGGCGTTTTCATCGTGGCGACTACGAGAGACCCCGAAGCCGCACAATCGCCATCGGAACGAATGGCCCGACTCCGTGCCAGGGCTGCGTCGCGGCGGCAAGCGTTCGGCGACGAGTCGAACGCTGAAGAAGATGCCGATATCGGAGAGCTCTACTATCTCCAGTTCCGCACTGACACGTGGCTAGCGGAGTAGCGGACTACAGACATCTCCAAAGAGGCGATGTATGGCTAACCGATGTCTCCCTTCCTGATCGGTATGCGCAAGAGGGCAACATTACCCAGCGGAAGTTGATCCTCCTGCTCCATGACCACGACACACACATATCAGGGGACATCTCGTTTGTGATCGGCTCGACCTACCGAGATGACCGAGATCTGGCCGGCACGGACGTGCTCGTAGAAACAGAAGAGGGCTTCGTAGTTCAGACGGTCTTTGACTGTCGGTTCGTTTTCACGATCCGGAAAGATGACGTGCTGCACCTCGGCGAGTTTTGGACAACTCTGGGAATGGCGCGGATGCGGGAGATAGAGACAGCCATCGCCCTGGGTCTCGGCATCATCTAGCTGACACCTGTCACTAAATCGGTCATATGTTCTAATCAGGGTGTTATGTCACAAGGCCGCGGTATAAGCCCCGACGTCCGGCTCAGTGTCAGGCTGAACGGCACGGCAACTCGACTCGCGCACGCAAGAGTTCCGTTGGGGGAAGCGGTGGCCGAGCTTCGAGAAGCTGGCGGCCGGACGTGCGGACCTGCTCGCAGCAGCAGCCGGTTCGATCCTCGGCGGGTATCTGTCGCGGCCGGGCATGAGTCACCCTCAGGCGGTCTATGCTGTGGCGCTGCTCATCTTGGCCGGCGCTGACGCTGACCTCATCGTCGAGCACGTCGACCGCGCGCGGCGGCTGTCGGCTGACGGCTCGATGCGGCGCTGACAGCTGCCCTCTAGGACTAACTTGTCCGCGAATCTGCGCACAAGGCGGTAGGTCAAGCACGGCGACGTCTACTTCGCGGAATGCTAGCCGGTAGGGCCAGATGTCTGGCACGATGCCGCTCACTTGTTCGGGGCTGCAATCCGAGAGAACTCCCACCATGGTCAACCGACTCAGGTCGCGGAAACGTCAATCGGGCGCAGCCGTTCGGATCTTGGCTGCACTCGTGCTCACGACGTTGATGGTCGTGGCACGACCCTCTCTTGGTGGGGCAGCAGATTCGCATGACCGCGAGCGGCACAGGTACGCAGTGGAAACCGCGTTCCTCCCTGCCATCGATCCCCAGAGCAATGAGGACTACGTCCGCCGGCAGGCGGACTTCAGAAGGCACAATTGCGGGTCGCCGCCCGGCGGGCCCGATGCACGGGGCGCGGACGTTCACTGCAACAAGCCAGCTCCCTACGATTCGTTTGATTGGACCGATGACGGCTGCAGCGGGCGAGAGGAGGCCTGGATCTTCGGCAAGGGAGTTTCAAACGTATATCGCGACTTGTTCAACGAGCCTTGCCGGTTGCATGACTTCGGCTATCGCAACCTTGGAAACGGTCTAGAACGAGCGAAGCGAGGAGATGCAGCTCAGAATCGACAATCACTTTCTGAGAGAAATGCACAAGGTGTGTGACCAGAAGTTCGGCGCGTGGTACCAGTTCGTGAACCTAGGACTTTGCCACACGGAAGCAGAGTGGTCCTGGTCCATTGTGCGACTTAAGGGCGGCGACTGGTCGAAACCATGCGACGCGGGCAAGTGCTGGGGGCCGCCGGGCTCGTCCGGAACAACGGGTGGAGGTAGCGGGACCGGTGGAGGTAGCGGTCCAGGGATCCCCGATGGCGGCCTCGGTTCCGAAAGTGGCCCTGGCGTTTCGGAAGGCGCTCCTCCACCGACTCAGACTTGGGGCGAGACCGCTGGCGGAGTCGCACGTACATGGACCAACCCTCAGAACGCAGGGGGTACGGAAGTGTCCGTCTATACCGGGCGGGACAACGGTCCAGATCGCCTGCAAGCTGCAAGGGTTCGCAGTGGCCAACGGCAACCGTTGGTGGTACCGAATAGCGCAAGCGCCTTGGAGCAACAACTACTACGTGTCGGCAGATGCGTTCTACAACAACGGGTCGACATCGGGCAGTCTCAAAGGGACTCCCTGGGTTGACCCGGCCGTCCGAGATTGCTGACCCCGTCATTCGGTAAGCACGATACGAGCCCTCGCGAACTGATCAGGCCAACTTCCGTCCCTCACGCAAAGGCTCGCCGGTCTTGTGTGACCAGCGGATGCCCGATGCGTCGACAAACTCGATGCAGGGAAGCAGTTCCTCTGGATTCTCGCCTTCGCTTGTCCCGACCCTCACCTGTGCCAAGAATGATTCACCGGGCCCCAGGAAACCTCTCGCCAGGAAGATTCCACGCAAGTCGGGTGACTTGGCTTGGTTCCATACGCCAACCCGAATATCCGTGATCACCTCCTCAGAGCCATTCACAACCCGAAAATCTAGAGCGACCCCGTCCTGCGTCGCAGGATACGCGAGCAGGTCGTCCGGCCCTTGTCCGTACAAGGCCGAAGACTCAGCCACTGCGACTTCGCTGTACGTGAGGTTGGGGCTGTGGACTTGTAGATGCCAGTTGAGGTTGAAACCCGCCTTGAATGCGAACGGCTTATTAAAACGGACCGCATAGACGCGCCTTGGCCCGTCGGCGCGCCTTTCCCGCAGTGACCGCCGGTAAAGAAACACCGCCCAACCCAGCGCGAGAAACGTGGCCACGCCACCGATCCACTGGGGCACAGTCCCCCACGTCGAGTTGGACGACTGGATGTGGCAGCTGTCAGAGACAGCAAACTCTCTAAGAAATTCACCGAGCTGCACGGTGGAGAGCCTAGCCACGAGGCAAGTAGATCGGCTCTACGAGGTAGTGAGGCCGCCCCGCGCACTCGGCGGAGATGCGCAGGCGGTCGATGAAGGATGGCACCGTAGCCAGCCACCGCGCTGAAGCCCTATGGTGCAAACCATCGACATCCCTTAGGGGGACTCCCGTGTCCGAGAAACCACCAGCTGGTTGGTATCCAGACGGCAGCGGTTCGATGCGCTGGTGGGACGGTGAGCAATGGACCGACCACACGCCCCCGCCCCCGCCGACGACAGAAACGCCGACAGCCGAAATGCCAACGACGACTCCTTCATATCCGGCAACGTCTGCTGCCACTGGGGCAACCGCAGAAAGAAGCGCAGACTCCGAGCGATCCTGGTTCGCAAGACACAAGATTCTCTCAATCGCTGGCGGTCTCCTTATCGTCTTCCTCGCCTTGGGTCTGATCGGGGGAATGATGGAGACCGCGTCGCAGAACTCAAGCACGGAAGCCTCTGATGAGCCGACTGCACCCTCCGAAGAGGAAGTGACCAGCGAACCGGAGGCTGACCCAGAACCGGAGCCCGTCTCGGACGAGTTGAAGAAGTCGACCTACAAGGCATTGTCCAGCCGAAAGTTCGCGCTCCTCGTCAAGGACCCCGACAGTTATGCAGGAAAGCGTTACAAGGTGTACGGCTGGGTCTTCCAGTTCGATGCCGCGACCGGACCGGATGGCTTCTTGGCCGACGTCGGACCCAAACGCAAATACGACCAGTACGGCTACACCCAAAGAGCTGCGCTCGTAGCCGATGACTCGAAACTGCTGAAGAACATCGTCGAAGGCGACCTCGTCACAATGCACGTCAGCGTTGTCGGAGCCTACGACTATGAGACTCAGGAGGGCGGAGCAACGACGGTTCCGCAGTTCGATGTGAACATCATCAAACGCACCGGCTCCGACGAGTAAGACGATTCTCTGTGCGTGAGAAGTCCCGGAACTTCCTAACATCGCCAGCGCTATGGCAGACGTTGCCAAACGAGCGTCGGCGAGGCGACGCTCAGCGGCTTCGTACCCCCACCCGTACCCCCACCAGGCTCGATCCGGGGGTGTTCGTGGACGTTCGCGGCTGTTTAGGTACCTGCAATTGCAGGGAAATCGGATACCCCCGGACGGCAACGAACCCAGTTCCCTTGCCTGACACGGAAGAGGTCACTGGTTCACACCCGGTATCGCCCACCACGGATTTGACCCGGGATTCTGGCGCTCTTCTTTTCAAGCAGCGGTGTGCACGGCGATGGAGATCGGCCGCTGACCCCATCAGGATCACCATGGCTTCCCCAGCGCCAGGGCTGACCCTGCGACGTCCATGGCCCCTCAGTCGGCGACTGGGTTTGTGCGGGTACAGGCTGAGGACTTGAGGCGACACACCTAGTTCGGTTGCCCAGTCTTCGGGACGAGCGACCGCCGCACGCTGCCAAGGCCGGGCGCAGGGCGGTCGGCTGCACGAGGCCACCTCAAGGGGTCACTGGCGCTGTGCTCGTCCGGGCCAACGAAGTCTTTCGCGACGGCAGTGAATGCCTCGGACTTACGCTGCTGTCATGACCGCCGACGACGAACCACCGCCCCAGCCCCGGACTCCTGAGATGAGAATTGACGAGGCAGTTCGCGGAGCGGTGGACGCTGGATTGTCGTGGAAACAAATCGGCGCGCAGCTGGGCATGAGTCGCGGCGAAGTTCGACGCAAGTACCGGCGCAAGCTGGGCATCGATCGACATCGAAAGTGAGTTGCCGGCCCGGCCCTGAGAGCGAGCTCGCTGCGCTTGAACGTTCACTGCTCCCTGAGTGAATCGAGGAAAGCGGCAGCGTCGGCGGCGCGGGCCTGCTCGGCCTCCAGCAGACGCCGCCGTAGATCGTCGATCTGTCGATCCCGCTCGGTGATGGAATGACGCAATCGTGCGACTTCCGAGTCGTGATCCAAGACCAGTGTCATAGCGGCCGCGGCCTTGGCACGAGCTTCGTGGCCGCGTTGAATCGCCGCATCGAGAGCCTCGATGGTGTCTTTGTGCCGCGTTCTCACGTTGTCGAGTTCTTCCCGAAGCGTTTCGAGTTCGGCGCGAACTTGGGCTTCCCGAGACAGCACGTTCGCATCGGCTGAGCGTTGCTCGTTGGCTTGCGCGAGTGCCTGTCGGAGCATCTCATTCTGCCGCGAGATCTCTGAGCTCTCCCTGATTCGAGCCTGGGACTCCGTGAGCGCCTCGCGAAGTTCCTCGATATGCGCCTCGAGCCGGCGAATGACTCGTTGATGCTCGTCCATGTCGGCAGGATTCGGCCGGGTCGCGGAGTCTTCAACATGCTCGGCGGCAGACTGCCTCACTCGTGGACTGGCCACGACCGGAGCCTCGTCAGGCGGCCCCTGTGGATCGTTCAATCGCAGCCAATGAGGCCCCTTGGCGAGGGCCAGGCAGGCGTCGAGGAACTCCTCCTCGTCGAGAGGACGCTCCAACGCTCTCGGGGAGCGTGAACTGGATCCAGGATATCGATGGGCATTCATGCGGGAGAACCTCTGGCGGACGGCGGGCCATGAGCGAGCAGTCTGACATCGCAAGGTCCAGAGTACGCGTCCCCGTGTCTCCGTGGTGCCGCATTTCGGTCCACGACCGCAGCAGGTTTTCGCAACGTTTGGGCTTCATGTATGAGGAGCTAAGCCGCCGCCGCGCCGGCGTGCCAGCCGTCGAAGATCCGCAGATAGCTCTCGGCGTCCTCGAGCATCAGCGCGTGCCGCCGGTCGTCCAGGACGTGGCCTTCCCAGTCGGGACGGACGGCGAGCACCGAACGCAGCACCTTCGCCGGCACCAGCGCATCCTGGGTGCCGCCGAGCAGCAAGGTCGGGGCCTGCACCCGGCGAACGGCGCGCCACACCCGGCGCGGGTCCGCCCACAGCGAAGAGATCGAGCGGGTGGCGGACAGCAGGGCGCGCCGGCGGTCGACTCCCTCGACGCCTTCTGCGAAGTCGGCCGCCATCAGTCCCAGCACCGCCCGGTCGACGCCGTCCGGGTCGGGGTAGATCAGCCTGAGCATCGCCCGGTTGCGGCGGGCATCCAGCTCGGGACCGGCGAACCCGACAGCCCCCAACGCCGCCGCACCGAGCGACGAGAGGGCGAGGGGCACCATCCCGTCGATCGTCGCCCGGCTGGGCCGGAGGAAACCGAGGGGCGAGCGCGGCGGCAGTGCTGGCGACACGAGGACCAGCCGCTCGATGCGGTGCGGGTGCCGGGCGGCGACCAGGGTCCCGATCAGGCCTCCCATCGAGTTGCCGTGGAGCGTGAAGGTGTCCCAGCCCAGCGTGTCGGCGACCGAGAGCACGAAGTCGACGTACCCCCGCATGGTGAGCGGGTCGCTGTCCTCGATCGGCGTCCGGCCAAAGCCCGGCAGGTCGACCGCCACCACCGGTCCGTGCTCCGACAGGCCGGTCATGACCTCGATCCAGGTGACCGACGAGCCCCCGAGCCCGTGCACCAGCAGCTGTGGCTGTCGTCGGGACCGGTGCCGACCCGGCGCCTTCAGGATTCGGACCTGGCGGCCGTCAACCTCGAGGAATGTGTCGGTCACCGACGGCCACTGGGCGAGTCGATTCGTCACGATTCCTCAAGTGCCCAATTCGGACGCATTCATTCCTCTTCGGCGTCGGCGTGTCGGCGCTCGTTCAAAGCGCGAAGCCGCCGTGCGAGTACCGCAGCACGGCGCGAGCTTTGAACCCCAGTCATGACCCCAGCCCGGTACGTTTCTGTGCCTAGGCCGCCGGTGGCGGGGCGTCATCTCGCCGCGGGTCGCGCGGTTCACGACGACCGGTCATCGCCATCGTCAGCACGATGCCGAGAGCGCCGACCACCATCAGGATGTAGCCGACCGTGGTCAGATTCACGCCGGGCACAGCGTCGCGAACTGCGAATGACAGGACCGCGCCGATCGCGATCATGGCGATAGCTCCACCGAAGTACATACGTCCACCTCTCGTCGGGACCCACGGGAGTTCAGGGCGACTGAAGGCTATGCCCACGTTCGCGAGACCGCATGTCGATCAGAGTTGGGGCCCGTCGCGCACTCAGGAACGAGTTCCTCAAGACGTCGGCGACTGGGTGATCCGAATCACGCGCCGTCAAGTTGCAGCCGGCAGCGGGCCGGGAAGGGTGTAGCGAGTGACACCCTCAACCGGAAGGACGTTCCACATGGGACTCGACGACAAGATCGAGAACAAGGCCGACGATCTCAAGGGCAAGGCCAAGGAAGCGACCGGCAAGGCCACCGATGACGAAGAGCTCGAGGCCAAGGGCAAGAAGGACCAGACGAAGTCGAGCCTCAACGACGCCAAGGAGAACGTGAAGGACGCCAAGGACAACGTGAAGGACGCCTTGAGCTGAGCCAGTAGCCAGGTCGGAGACCGCCTCACGCAGTCGCTCGTGAGGCGGTCTTTGCGTCCTGTGACGAATCAAGGACCGATCGGCGGGTACATCAGGAGTGTTGCGGAGTAGGTGCACCTGGTCCGGAACCGCAGGCGCTCGGCGCCGGGGTCGGCCGGTTGAACATCACAGGCGGTCGACTTTTCGCGGTGTGCGCGTCCGCGATTCGGGTACGGATCGGACATTGAGGTCGACATTCGAGGAGGGATGATGACCGAATCACCGCCCGAACAGCCGGACATCGGACCAGAGGGTCCGGTCCACGATGACGAACCGCCCACGGAGCCCGATGGTGGTCCCGACGACGACGCGGCACCGCCGGCATAGAAATCTCGACCAACGCCGCGCAACCACCTGCGAGTACCAAGTCGAAGCGAACATGAAGCCGCCCCGCGCATCGGGGCATACGCGGGGCGGCTGGCCAGAGGACGCGCTGGTCAGCGACCGCCGCTCTTCGCCTGGGGCTCGCAGGAGCTCCAGCCCTGGTGGTCGCCCTCGTTGTGACCGCCGGGCCCGTTGCTGGCCTTCACGTGCGCGGCGAAGTCGGAGTTGCCCGGGCCACCTCGGTCGGTGCAGTGAGCAGCGGAAGCCGGGCTGCCGGTGAGTGTCAGCATGGTGGCGGCGAAGCCGGTGACGAAGAGTGTGGCGAGTGTCTTCTTCATGGGTCCTCCAGATCTGGCCGCGGCGCGGCCTCTGCGAGGGGTTCGTAGCGGAGCGAACGTCGGACGGGCGTGAATGTGGCCTGAATCACGTTGCTCCCCCGTCTGAGCCGACTCAGCGGTTCAGCGACTGCTCCGAGCGCCCAGGAAGGAGATGCGCAGGCCGGGTCCGAGCTGGTCCTGGCTGGCCCTCACGTCGTGCGCTGGTTGAGTGAGTCGAGGAAGGCGGCAGCGTCGGCGGCGCGGGCCTCCTCGGCTTCCAGTAGACGCTGTCGCAGCTCCCCGATTTCCAGGTCCCGGTTCGCGATGACCTGGCGCAACCGTTCGACTTCGGCGTCGTGGTCGGAGATCGCCGTCATCGCGGTGGCGAGCTGGTCGCGAACCTCGGCTTCGCGACGCCTGGCTTCCCTGAGATCTGCCATCTCAACTCCGCGTTCGGCCGTCGTCGTGCTGAGTGTTTGACCCATGGTCTCGAGTTCGCTCTGTGCGGCGGCCACCTGGCGCACCAGATCCTCGATCGCACTCACGTTGGATGCGCGTTGCTCGCGAGCTTGTATGAGGGCCTGGCGGAGGACCTCGTTCTCACGCTCGGTCGCCGAACATGCCTCGTTCTGAGCCTGGGACTCCGTGAGCGCCACGCGAAGCTCCTCGATATGCGTCCTGAGCCGGCGGACGGTGCCCTGAAGTTCGGTGTGATCGGAGTGATCGGCAGGACTGGGTCGCGTGGCCGTGGCCCGCATGGCGTGTTCGGGATCGGAGCGCGCCGCTCGTGGGCCAGCCTCGACTCGAGCCGTCTCAGGCCTCACGTTCCCGCCGGGAAAGAGGGGCGCAGCCGGCCGCTTCGTGAGTGCCATGCAGTCGGCGACGAACGCGGGATCGTCGATGCCCGTCGGGTCGGACATGTCTCTCCGATCAGTGGGTTTCATGGCTCCCCTTGGGCTCCCACCCGACATCACCGTAAACCTTCCACTGCTGATATCGCAGGCTTTTGTGGCTGTTTGGAGAACTAGGACGTCCGCTTCAAGCCTTCTCGCTGGCTGAACGCCCAGACGAGCGACAGTTGGGCGCATCCCACCATCACGGCGACCGCCAGGATGATTCCGCTGGCATCGACGAAGCCGCCTGCTGCTGCCAGGAGCGCAACGGTCGTGATGCTCACGACACCCATGGCCTCCACCTGGCGTCGGTGTCGCCGAAGGCTCTTCGCCCCCCGGGCCCGCTGTCTGGCACGCGGGTGGTGGTTGCGGATGACGTACGTCCAGACCGCAAGACCCGCGAACGCATAGAGGAGTATCAGCGACTCGTAGCGCCACATGGGAGTCCTCTGGGTGCGGCCAGGGCTCCCCTGCGAACTGCAGCCTGGATGTCGTGCGGGACGTGCTAGAACCCCAACGTCACACAGAGGAAACCGTTGCGCGACTCGAGGCGCGCTCTGTCGATGCACCGGGTGGACGTGCTCGTCGAGTCGATGTCACCGCCGGTCAGGCCCAGCCGGAACGGCGCGCCATCCGGCGGTGAGCAAGACGAGCTGGGCAGCGACGAGCATCGCCACCGCGGCGAGCCACCACCATCCCAGGTCAGCACCGATCGTGACGACGAGGGCGACCATGCCGAGCACGGCAAGCACGCCGGCCGCCCAAGCGATACCACGTTTCGCGATACGCCAGAGGGATGGCAGGAGAACCGCGAACGGAAGCCACGAGCCCACGAGAACGACCACGCCGACGAGATCCAGCGGCGACGGGCCATGCGTCTCACTGAACGAGAAGACCCGCTCGCCCGAGTCTGGAAGCGCGACCACCAGTCCGCCGACGGCCGAGCCGAGAAGCCAGCCAACCGACCGCCAGATCAGTGGCGTCCCAGTCATCTCAACTCCCTTGTCTCAGAACCGAGGTGCTGAGGCCGCAACGGGCCGACTCCGGGCGCGCAAGGCGCCCGCGATCTCGAAACGGTGCACCGAGGTCGCAACATTCGCACCAAGCTTCCCGGACGACTTTTCCGACACGTATTGTCGAGGATTCGTGCGATCGCTCCCCCCTGCGCTCGCCATCTGGGACTGTAAGAAGGGAGTGAACTGGCTCCCCGGGAACTGCCGGCGGAAGGGTCGACTGTGGATCTCATCGAACTGCTCTCGAACATGGCGCTTGAGCTTCAGGACGCAGAGACCCCGGCCGCCACGGCTGAGACCATCTCCGAGTACGGGCGTATCGCCGTCGATGCCGACGAGGCCGGAATCCTGATCGTGCAGGCAAAAGGGCGACTCGACACACCGGCGGCAACTGGCTCCATCGTGGATGAGGCCCACCAGCTGCAGGCCAAGTTCGACGAGGGGCCATGCCTGGACGCCATCAAAGGCGGCGACGACACCTACCTCGTCACCAATACCCAGGCGGACCCTCGATGGCCCCAATGGGGGCCGGCCGCGGCCGACCTCGGATTCTTCAGCGCCATCGGCGCCAGCCTCGAGACCCGCGCCCGAAGGATCGGCTCCCTGAACCTCTACGCCCACCGCCCCGACGCCTTCACCAAGAGCGACGCGGAGACGGTGAAATGGCTGGCCACACACGCATCGGTTGCGATGGCGGCAGCCAACGAAAGGGCGGGACTCCGCGCTGCCCTGGGCAACCGCACCCTGATCGGCCAGGCTGAAGGTGTCCTCATGCGTGCCTTCGGCATCAACGAGGACCAGGCATTCGCCTATCTTCAACGGCTCTCCCAGCACCAGAACGTCAAGCTCGCCAAGATCGCCGAACAGATCATCGAGAATCGAGACGGCATCGGTCGCGACCCTCGGGCCGATCCGACCGACCTGGGCCGGGACTAGCGCGAGAACTGCCAGACCGGCTGCTGACCACCGAGCTGGACGGGGTGGAGGTCAGCGAGTTGAACTTCTTCGGCTGAGCCCCCGAACCTCGGTCGCGGAGCCAGCGCTCGCGCTGAATCCAGCCCTGTGGTGAGGTAGAGGACGGGACCGGGCCAGCGGCTAGGTCCTTGGTAGTGATCGAGGATTCCTCGCCGGCGAGCATCCCCATTCGGGAGTGTTGATGGTCAGCAACACTGAGATCAGGCCGCCGGTCGGTGATGCCTTCACGACGCGGATGAGCGGGCCGGTCCCCCGCCTGATTCTGGGCAGCGCGCTGATGCTCTTCGTCGAGCTGGCGCTGATCAGATGGCTCGGGGCGAACATCGTCCACCTGTCGTACTTCACCAACTTCGTCCTGCTCGGGTCGTTCCTCGGCATCGGTGTCGGGTTCCTCATCTCCCGCAAGAGCTGGTCGGTGCTGCCGTGGACGCCCGTGGTGTTGGCCGCGCTCGTGATCACGGTGCTGCTCTTCCCGGTGTCCGTCGACCGCTCGGGCCGCGACGTCATCTTCTTCACCGGTCTGGACACCACCGGCCCGCCCGCCTGGATGATGCTCCCGCTCGTGTTCGCCCTGTGTGCCTTCATCCTCGCCGGACCGGCGGAGGTCGTCGGCCGCTGCTTCGGTCAGCTGCCCCCGCTGACGGCATACCGGTGGGACCTGGTGGGGTCGCTGATCGGTATCGGCCTGTTCTCGATGCTGTCGCTGGCGTCGGCACCGTCGTACGTCTGGGGCTCGATCGTCGCCGTCGCCTTCGTCGTCCTGATCCGCGACTGGCAGCGCTGGCTCGCGGTGCTGGCAGGCGTCGGCATCGTCGTCAGCCTCGTGATCGAGTCGGCCGCGCCAGGCGTCTCGTGGTCGCCGTACTACAAGGTCTCGACGCGCGACGTGCAGGACGATCAGTTCGGCACCCGGGTCTACATCTCGGTGAACGGGGTGCCGCACCAGTCGATGTCACCGGTGGCGTGGAAGCTCTCCCGGGCCTCGGAGATCTACGGAGCGCCCTATGTTCGACGTGACGACGCGCCGCTCGCGAACGTGCTCGTCGTCGGTGCCGGCTCGGGCTCCGATGTCGCCATCGCGCTGTCCAAGGGAGCCGAGCGTGTCGACGCGGTCGACATCGATCCGCGCATCGTCGACATCGGCGTGGAGCGCAATCCGGACGGCGCTTACCGGGATCCTCGCGTCACCCGGCACATCAACGACGGGCGCGCCTTCCTGCAGGGCACCGACGAGAAGTACGACCTGATCCTGTTCGCGTTGCCCGACTCGCTGTCGCTGGTGAGCGGCGCCTCCCAGATTCGCCTCGAGTCGTTCCTCTTCACCGAGGAGGCCCTGCGATCGGCTCAGAAGCACCTCACCGACGACGGCGTGTTCGCGATGTACAACTACTACCGCGAGGGCTGGCTGGTCGACCGGCTGGGAGGCACGGTCGCCGCTGCCTTCGGCCACGAGCCGTGCATCGACCTGTTCGGCGGAGCCACGGCCATCGTGTCCGCAGCGAAGGACCCCGCCAACCAGAAGTGCGGACCAGAGAACCACGAGCTGCCCGAGTCGTACGTCGAGCCGGCCCACGACGACGCACCGTTCCTCTACTACTCCGGCGGCATGGTGCCGTCGATCTACCTGTGGGCGCTGGGCGGCATCCTCCTGATGTCGTTGATCGTGGTGCGGATCCTGGGTGGCCCGTTCCGCCAGATGCGGCCGTACGCCGACCTCTTCTTCATGGGTGCGGCGTTCCTGTTGCTGGAGACCAAGAACATCGCGACGTTCGCCTTGCTGTTCGGCACGACGTGGATCGTGAACGCCATGGTGTTCGCGGGGGTGCTCGTGATCGTCCTGGCCGCCGTGGAGACGACGCGAAGATTCCGGACGCCTCCGCTGCCGGTGGTGTTCGGCCTGATCGCCGCGTCGCTGGCGCTGGCGTATGTCGTCAAGCCCGAGTGGCTGCTCCAGCTGAGCTTCGCACCGCGGTTGATCGCCGCCGTGCTCCTCGCCTTCATCCCGATCTACCTGGCGAACATCGCGTTCGCCAAACGGTTCGCGGAATCCGCGGACTCCCAGTCGGCGTTCGCCATCAACCTGCTGGGCGCGATGGTGGGCGGTTGCCTGGAGTACTCCGCACTGATCACCGGTTACGGCAACCTGCTCATCGTCGTCGCGCTCATCTACCTGGTGGCGTTCCTGCTCAAGCCCAAGGTCGCCCTGACCGTCTGAAGGTGCCCTCGGTCGTGGCCCGGCATCTTCTGCTCGCTGCCCGACAAGTCACCGGCGGATGGTGAAGCTGTCGATGAGCTCGCCGTCGTGGTCGATCGCGCGACCCTCGAGCCGGTCGTCGTAGACCAGCAGATCGACGTAGTGCAGGATCGACGCGCTCACCGCGGTGAAGTCTTCACTTCCCGTGTCTCGCAGTTTCGAGCCGCCGCCGGAGATCAGGTAGGTGATGTCGTTCTGCGACTTCGAACGCTGATAGTCGTGGTCGTGGCCGGCGAGGACGAGAGGCACGTCCGCCGCCTCGAACAGCGGCACCCATGCACGGCGGACGTTCATGGACGAGCCGTGCTCACCGGCGGAGTACGGCGGGTGGTGCATCGCGGCCATCGTCCAGGTGCCGGGAGGCTGCTTCTCGGCGAGCACCCGACGGAGCCAGGCCTTCTGGGCCTTGTTGCCGACGCGGTTGGAGTCCAGCACGATCATCCGGACCGGACCGATCTTCTCCACGAACCAGTCGGTGTCGCGGCCCAGTCGGCTCATGATCTGGCGTCCTTCCCCGCTCTGGACGTCATGGTTGCCCAGCACAGGGACGAGCACGGCATCCTCCAGGATGCGGGCGAACGGCTCGGTGATCGACGCCTCGGTCAGATCGGCGTCGCCGTCGGGGTAGATCATGTCGCCGAGGATGACGAGCGCGTCGTAAGGCTCGCCCTCGCGCTCGGACTCGAGCTGCATCTGCTTCGCGGTGGCCTCCACGGCGTTGTTGCGCATGCCGGTGTCGCCGGTGATCGCCAGCCGAGCCAACGGCTCGTCGACGACGGCGGGCACCGGTTCCCCCGATCGCGTCGAGGGTTTCGGCTTCTCCGACGTCGCCGACAGGAACGACGGCGGGTACATGAACGCGAGCAGGACGAGCGCGGCGACGACCAGCGCAGGTCCACCGACCAGAGCCAGGCGCCGTCGGCGCTGCCGCCGGCGTCTACGCCGACGCGCGTTCGCCGCGCTGCGGCTCTCGACGACCATGGGTCGACCCTAGGGCGCGTTCCGCCGCGCCGATGACAGATTCGCCAGACTCGGTCAGTGGATCCGGGGTCAGGCCCACTCGCGTGGACGTTCCTCCGGGCGTTAAGGTAAGCCAAGCCTTAGCCCCCGTATGGAAGGACGAGAGATGCGACTGCGCCTCCTCGCCGCAACCGCCCTCGCCGCCCTGGCCGCCTCGACGCTCACCGCGTGCGGCGACGACTCCGGAGGGTCCGACCGATTCATCACGGTCTACAACGCCCAGCACGAGGAGCTGCTCGCAGAACTGGCGCCGAAGTTCACCGAGGAGACGGGCATCGACGTCAAGCTCCGCCACGGCAAGGACTTCGAGCTCGGCAACCAGCTCGTCCAGGAGGGTGCGCGGACGCCGGCCGACGTGTTCCTCACCGAGAACTCCCCCGCGATGTCGCTGGTGGAGAGCAAGGGCCTGTTCGCGAAGCTCGACCAGACGACCCTCGACCGCATCCCCGAGCAGTTCCGCCCTGCCAGCGGAGTCTGGACCGGCTTCGTCGCCCGCTCCACGGTCCTGGTGTACGACAAGTCCGCCGTCACCGAAGCCGATCTGCCCGACTCGATCCTCGACCTGGCGGAGCCGGAGTGGAAGGGACGCACGTCGTTCAGCCCCTCAGGTGCCGACTTCCAGGCGATCGTCAGCGCCGTCCTGCAGCTGAAGGGCGAGAAGGCCACCGAGCAATGGCTCGAGGGCATCGCCGAGAACGGCACGGTCTACCAAGGCAACAACGTCGTGATGAACTCCGTCAACGACGGCCAGGTCGACACCGGGATCATCTATCACTACTACTGGTACCGCGACCAGAAGGAAGCCGGCGAGAACAGCAACGACTCGAGCCTGCACTTCTTCAGGAACGGCGACCCTGGCGCCTTCGTCAGCGTCTCCGGTGCCGGTGTCCTCAAGGCCAGCACGAAGCAGAAGGACGCGCAGCGCTTCGTCGACTACCTCACCGACGTCGGCGGCCAGCAGGCGCTCGCCGACAGCTACGCGCTGGAGTACCCGCTCAACCCCGAGGTCGAGCTGGAGCCGCCGGTCAAACCGCTCTCCGAGCTCGAGCCGCCAAGGGTCGACGCGTCCGATCTCAACGGGCCGAAGGTGATCGCGATGATGCAGAAGGCCGGACTGCTCTGAGCACCGTCACGCTCCGGCGGTCGACAGCCAGGCACGGGCGCGAACGACGTCCGGCCGGGCTTCTCATCGCCGGAGCGCTCGTGGCGGCCTTCACGCTGCTGCCACTCGCGCACGTCGTGTTCTACGCGACCGACGTGGGTCTCGACGTGGCCCGCGAGCAGCTCATCCGGCCGCGGATCGGCTCGCTGCTCGTCAACACCGTGACGCTGATGATCGCCGGCGTGGCGCTGAGCGCCGTCATCGCGACCGCCTGCGCCTGGCTCGTGGAGCGCACCGACGTCCCGCTCCCCCGCCTGTGGCGTGCCCTGCTGGTGGCGCCGCTCGCCGTGCCGGCATTCGTCAACGGGTACGCCTGGGTGTCACTCACCCACGCCGTCGAAGGATTCGCCGGGGCGGTCCTCATCGTCTCCCTGTCGTACTTCCCGTTCATCTATCTGCCCGTCACCGCGTCCCTGCAGCGCATCGACCCGGCGTTCGAGGAAACCGCCCGCACCCTGGGACTCGGGCGCGCAGCCGCGTTCACGCGGATCGTGCTGCCACAGCTGCGGCCGGCTCTGCTCGGCGGCGGACTCCTTGTCGCGCTGCACCTGCTGGCGGAGTTCGGCGCACTGCAGATGCTGCGCTTCCCGACGTTCACCACGGCGATCTACGAACAGTTCGGGTCGACGTTCAACGGACCGGCCGCCAACCTCACCGCCAGCGCACTGGCGCTGCTGTGCCTCGTCGTCCTGCTCGTCGAGCTGAGGCTGCGCGGACGGACGACACTCGCGCGCATCGGTGGCGGAGCGCCCCGTCGGGCGGTTCGCGTGCGGCTCGGACGGGCCCGTACGCCGTCGATCGGCCTGCTGCTCGGGGTGATCGCCCTGGCGCTCGGCGTCCCGATCGCGAGCCTGGTGCGCTGGATGGCCGTCGGGGCGTCGACGGCATTCCCGGTGGCCGACCTCGCCAGCACGACGATGACGACGCTCGGACTCGCGGCCGCCGGTGCCACCGCTGCCACCGTGCTGGCCATCCCGGTGGCGCTGCTCGTCGTCCGGCATACGTCGCGATCGTCGACCCTGGTCGAACGCAGCACGTTCACCGCGAGCGCGCTTCCCGGCATCGTCATCGCCCTGGCCCTGGTGAGCCTCTCGCTCCAGTTCACGCCGCTCCTCTACCAGACGACACTCGTCCTGATCGCTGCGTACGTCATCATGTTCGCCTCTCGCGCCGTGGTCGGCGTGCGGGCCGCCCTCGACCACGCACCGCCGGTGCTGGAGGACGTGGCCGGCGCGCTCGGGCAGGGATCCTGGGCCACGTTCCGGCGGGTCACGCTGCCGCTGGTGGCCCCCGGCGTCGGCGCCGGTGCCGCCCTGGTGTTCATCGCCATCGCCACCGAGCTGACCGCGACCCTCCTGCTCGCACCCATCGGCACGCGCACCCTGGCCACCCAGTTCTGGTCCGAGTCGTCCTCGCTGTCCTACGGCGCCGCCGCGCCCTACGCTCTGCTGCTCGTGCTGCTGTCCATCCCGGCGACGTTCCTGCTCGGCCGCATGGCGGTGAGGACGACATGAGCTCGTTGAGCACCCATGCGCTGGTGAAGCGGTTCGGCGACGTCGTGGCACTCGACGGGCTCGACCTCGACGTCGAGGACGGATCGATCATGGCCGTGCTCGGCCCGTCCGGGTGCGGCAAGACCACGCTCCTGCGCCTCATCGCCGGCTTCCTCACCCCCGACGAAGGCACGGTGTCGATCGACGGGAAGGTCGTCGCCGACCGCTCCTACGTCGTCCCCACGCAGCGACGCAAGGTGGGACTCGTCCCGCAGGAGGGCGCGCTCTTCCCGCATCTCGACGTCGCCGCCAACATCTCGTTCGGACTGCCGCGCCACGAGCGCCGCGGCCCGCGGGTGGCCGAGCTGCTCGACCTCGTCGAGCTGCCGCGCGATCTCGCCGATCGGCGCCCGTCCGAGCTCTCCGGCGGACAGCAGCAGCGGGTGGCCGTCGCACGAGCACTCGCACCCGAGCCCACCGTGCTGCTGCTCGACGAGCCGTTCTCCTCCCTCGACGCGGCCTTGCGGATCAGCACCGGACGCGCGGTCATGAACGCCATCCGGGCCCACAAGGCCACCGCCGTCCTCGTCACGCACGACCAGGACGAGGCACTGTCGCTCGCCGACCAGGTCGGCGTGATGGACCGGGGGCGCTTGTTGCAGGCGGACGCACCGAGCTCGGTCTATGCGCGGCCGGAGAGTCCCTTCGTCGCGTCCTTCGTCGGAGACGGCTCGCTGCTGCCCGCCCGGATGGAGGGCGACCGGGCGGTCTGCTCGTTCGGGGCGGTCACCGTCGAGGACTCGTCGCTGGGTCCCGACGTGCTCCTCTTCATCCGGCCCGAGCAGGTCGTCGTGATCCCGGTGCTCGACGGCGGATCGCTCGTCACGGCGGTCGCGTTCCACGGGCACGAGGCGGTCGTCCGCCTGATCGACGAAGGATCGCGCGAGGTGATCATGGCCCGCGTGCCGGCGTCGCGGATGCCCCAGGTCGGCCAGCGGTTCGGCGTGAAGCTGTACGGCCCGGTCCTCGTCTTCGAACGGGGTTCGGCATGACCTCGATCGAGCACGAGCGCATCGTCCGTGCCCCGTTCGGCGACCTGCGACGCCATGGCGACCGGCCGGCACTGCTCACCGACGATGCCGTGATCACGTTCGAGCATCTGGCCGACCGGGTGGACGGGCTCGCCGCACAGCTCGGAGGCACGCGGCGTCTGGTGCTCGTCCGCGGCGGCAGCTCGGTCGACGCAGTGGTGGCCTACCTCGCCGCGCTGCAGGCCGGCCATCCGGTCATCCTCACGCCGGCTGCACGGCCGGACCGGCCCGACCCGTGGCTGACGACCCACGACCCGGACATCGTCATCGACGCCGACCATGCTGACCACGGGGACGGACTACGCGTCGACCTCCGGCGATCGGCGAGCACCCACGTGCTCCACCCGGACCTTGCGCTGCTGCTCACCACCTCAGGCTCGACCGGCTCGCCGCGGCTGGTCCGCCTGTCCCACAGCAATCTGACGTCCAACGCGGACGCCATCGCCACCTACCTCGGCCTGGGCGCCACGGATCGCGGCGTGCTCAACCTCCCGCTGCACTACTGCTACGGGCTGTCGGTGCTCAACAGCCACCTCAGCGTCGGCGCCGGCGTCGTCGTCACCGACCGGTCGGTGGTCGACACGTGCTTCTGGGACCTGGTGGAGGCGCACGGCGTCACCGGGTTCGCCGGCGTCCCGCACACGTTCGACCTGCTCGACGCCTCCGGGTTCGCCGACCGTCAGCTGAGCAGGCTCCGCTACGTCACCCAGGCGGGTGGCAAGCTGTCTCCGGAGCGGGTGACGCAGTACCTGCAGCTGGGTCAGCGTCGCGGCTGGGACTTCATCGTCATGTACGGCCAGACCGAGGCAACCGCCCGGATGGCCTTCCTGCCGACCGAGATCGCCGAACGCCATCCATCGGCCGTCGGCGTGCCCATTCCGGGCGGCGACCTGCGGCTCGACCCGGTGACCAGCGAGATCGTCTACCGCGGACCGAACGTGATGATGGGCTACGCGAGCACGCCGGAGGACCTCGCCCGGGGGCCGGAGCTCACCGAGCTCCGTACCGGTGACCTGGGCCGCGTCCTGCCGGACGGACTGCTCGAGGTCGTCGGTCGGCGCAGCCGGTTCGCGAAGGTGTTCGGCCTGCGGCTCGACCTCGACGAGATCGAGCGACACCTGGCATCGGCGGACCTGCCGGCGGCGTGCGCCGAGGTCGACGGGTCGCTGGCGGTCATCGTCGAGCGGCGCCGACACGTCGCACGAGCCCGCCGGGCGGTGGCCGATTTATGTGGGATTCCGGTCTGGATCGTCCATGCGACCCACGGTGAGATCCCCTCCACCGAGTCCGGCAAGACCGACCATCGTGCGGTCGGCGAGCTCGCCGCCACGGTGGTGCGTCAGGCCCCACGAGGTGCCGGCGGCGCAACCGCGGACGACCTCTGCGACCTCTACGCCGGTCTGCTCGGTCGAGAGCGGGTGATTCCGGCCGACAGCTTCGTCGGCCTCGGCGCCGACTCCCTGTCCTACGTCGAGCTGTCCGTCCGGCTGGGTGAGCGACTGGACCGGCTTCCTCGCGACTGGCACCTGCGCACCATCGCCGAGCTCGCCTCGACCACCGGGCGGCCACCGCGCCGCGGCACCAGCACCGACCCGAGCGTGATCCTGCGTGCGTTGACGATCCTGCTGATCGTCGCCACCCACGCCAACCTGTTGACCGTCGTCGGCGGCGCACACGCACTGCTGGCCGTCGCGGGATACAACGCCGCCAGGTTCCTGCCGGAGCGCGGCCTGGCCGCCCGTCGGCTCGCGCGCACGGCCTGGCGGATCGCCCTGCCGAGCGGCCTGTGGATCGCCGCCGTCGCCCTGCTCACCTCGGACTACCGTCCGGCCACCGCGCTGATGGCGAACGGATTCGTCGGGTCCGACGACTGGACGCTCGACTGGCAGTTCTGGTTCCTCGAGGCCATCGTCTGGACGTCGCTCGGGCTGGCCGCACTGATCGCCATTCCTGCGGTGCGCCGGCTGGAGCACCGCGCCCCGTTCGCGTGGGTGCTGGCGCTCGTCGCGGTGGCGGCTGTCCTGCGCTACTCGCTCGTCGGAGTCGAGGCCGGGCCGACCGAGCGCTACACCGGGACGATCGTCCTGTGGTGCTTCGCCCTCGGTTGGGCCGCCGCTCGTGCGCGGACCGTGGTTCAGCGTGGCCTGGTCACGTCACTCGCCCTGCTGCTGACCGTCGGCTTCTTCGGTGATGTCTGGCGCGAGCTGCTCGTCGTCGCCGGAATCACCGTCCTGGTCTGGCTGCCGCCACTGCGGCTCCCCGCGAGGCTCGCCACGATCTGTGGCGCCCTGGCAGCGGCCTCGCTGTCGATCTACCTGACGCACTGGCAGGTCTACCCGCACCTGGAGATGGACTACCCGCTTCTCGCCACGCTCTCCTCCATTGCGGTCGGGCTCGCCTACCACCGGCTGTCGACCCCGGTCGTCGACGGCATCGAACGTGCGGTCGTCAGCCTGGCCCGGGTTCGAGGTCCTCGCCGGCTCGCGGGTGCCGTTCGACGTCGATCGCCGCGTTGATGGCGGCGCCGATCAGCACCGAGATCGACAGGACGTACAGCCAGAGCAGCACCGCGATCGGCGCCGCGAGCGGACCGTAGATCGACGTCCCGCCGGCGGAGAACCCCAGAGCCCAGCGCACGAAGTAGCTGCCCAGGATCCACAGCGTCAGCGTGAACACGGCGCCGGGGACGCCCGACCGCCACGTCTTCTTCGCCGGCACGGACAGGTGGTACAGCGACGTCATGAAGCCCACCGAGAGCACGAGCACCGACGGCCAGTACGCCTTGCGCAGCAACGCCAGCCGCTCCGGAATGACATCGGCCACCACGTCCGGGCCGGCCAGCACCAGCGGCACCAGCACGATGCCGATCAGCAACGCCACCACGTAGAGCGTGAACGACAGCGCGCGCGTCTTGACGATGCCGCGATGGCCACCGAACCCGTACATGATCGAGATGGTGTCGATGAACACGTTGAGGGCACGCGACCCGGACCAGAGTGCGAGCACGAATCCGATCGAGACGACGTCCAGTCGCCCGCCCTGCAGGACGTCGTCCATGGTCGGCGTGATGACCTTGTCCACCGTGTCCGGCGTGAGCGCTTGGGAAGCGAGGTCGATGACCCGGTTCTTGAGCACGCCGACCTGGGTCACGTCGAACTGCCGGGCGATGTAGCCGATCGTGCCCGCGAGTCCGAACACCAGCGGCGGGAGCGACAAGATGGCGAAGAAGGCGGCCTCGGCGGCGAGGCCGGTGACGCGGTACCGGAAGCAGCTGCTCACCGTCCTCGCGAGCAGGCGACGGGCGACGTCGACGGTGTGATCGCGACGTTCTTCCGGCGCGCCCGGTTGATCTACCGGTTCCACCGCCATGGCCATACGGTAGCGACATGGATCCGCTGCAGCGTGCACCGATCAACCCGTCGGTGCCGCTGGTCGACTACGACGTCGCCGCGGCTGATCAGGCACTCCTCGACAGCGTCGACGCGTTCTGCGCCTCCCGCTTCGCCGGCGACTGGGCCGGTACCTTCGGCACACTCCCCCGCGCCCTCCACCTCGCGGGCATCGTCGCCCGCACCACACGCCACCTCGACTGAGAAGAGTCCCGATGCGATCCCTGACCGTGGCGGCACTCCTCGCCGCCATCACCACCTTCGTCGCATCTCTCGCGCTGCGGGCGCCCGACGCCACCCTGGCCGTGCTGGCCGTCGCCGCCGTCGCCGTGCTCACCACGTGGGTCGCCACGTTGAACACCACCGAGGACGAGTCGGGTCTCGCCCTCTCCAGCCCGGCGGCCGCAGTGACGCTGGCACTGGTGGGTCGGCGCAGCGCCGGGTTCCTGATGCCGATCATCGCCGCTCAGGTCGTCGGTGCCGTCCTGGGCGGGCTGGCCGCGCTCGGCCTCGACAACCGGCTCGGCGGGTCGCTGGTGTGGGCCGAACCGACCCGGGTCGTCACCGGTGTCGTCGTCGCAGTGCTGGCGATCCTCGCCGCCTGGGTGCTCCTCGCGATCGACGGCGGCGAGCACGCCGCCTGGGCCGCGGTACCTCCGGTGATCGCCGGTGCCTCCCTCGGTGTCGGGCTCGCGGTGGCGCTCAACCCGGCCGCCGTCCTGGGTCTGGCGACGGCCGGGCTCCTGTCGTGGACCACCGCCGGCATCGTCGCCGGCGCCGGTCTGGTCGCGTCTGCCGTCGGCGCCTTCGCGATCACCCTGGTCACGCCGGCGGAGTGACCCAAGCCACACCGCCCCGCTCACGTGCAGGTCGGTGTCTCGCATCGTGGATGCATGTCCCGTATATCGAGACACGCGTTTGTCCGGAGGGGTCTGCACTCCCCAGACTGTCTGCATGCTGACAGCGCAGACCCTCTGGCTCGTGGAGCGACTCCACGTCGACCTCGGTCGCGCCCGCACGATGATGTGTCGCTGAACCCTCGCGCGCATCCGACCAGCAACCGATCCCAGGCGCGCGGCGAGCCCGCTTTCTGACGCGTCGCCGTGTGCCCTCCCCCGAATCCGAGGAAGCTCATGGCACCGAGCACCGACACCGAGACCCCGGGCCGCACTGTGCGCGCTTCTGGGCGGCCGCGACAGAAGCGCGGCGAGGGTCAGTGGGCGCTGGGCTACCGCGAGCCGCTCAATCCCAACGAGCAGTCCAAAAAGGACGACAACCCGCTCAACGTCCGCGCCCGGATCGAGAACATCTACTCGGTCCGGGGCTTCGACTCCATCGACCCCGGCGACATGCGCGGACGGTTCCGCTGGTGGGGCCTGTACACCCAACGCCGGCCCGGGATCGACGGCGGCAAGACGGCGACCCTGGAACCGGAGGAGCTCGACGACCGCTACTTCATGCTCCGCGTTCGCATCGACGGCGGTCAGCTCGACCTCGAGCAGCTACGCACCATCGCCGACATCTCCGTCGAGCATGCGCGCGACACCGCCGACCTGACCGACCGCCAGAACATCCAGCTCCACTGGATCGACGTTCGCAGCGTGCCGGACATCTGGGAGCGGCTCGAGTCGGTCGGACTCTCGACCCAGGAGGCGTGCGGCGACTGCCCGCGCGTCATCCTCGGCAGCCCGGTCGCCGGCGTCTCCGAGGACGAGATCATCGACGCCACGCCTGCGATCGAGGCCATCGAGGCCACCTACATCGGCGACAAGGCGTTCTCCAACCTGCCGCGCAAGTACAAGACGGCCATCAGTGGACACCCCGGCCACGATGTCGTCCCCCAGACGAACGACATCGCCTTCATCGGTGCGGTTCACCCCGAGCACGGTCCCGGGTTCGACGTGTGGGTCGGCGGAGGGCTGTCGACCAACCCGATGCTCGCGAAGCGTCTGGGCGCCTGGGTGCCGCTCGACGAGGTGCCCGAGGTTTGGGAAGGCATCACCAGCGTCTTCCGTGACTACGGCTATCGCCGGCTCCGTTCCCGGGCCCGCCTGAAGTTCCTGATCGCCGACTGGGGCATCGAGAAGTTCCGCGACGTGCTGGAGACCGAGTACCTCGACCGCAAGCTCATCGACCTCGACGCGCCCGAGGCGCCCGAGACCCCCGTCGACCACGTGGGGGTGTTCCGCCAGAAGGACGGCCGCTACATCGTCGGCGCTGCTCCGAGCGTCGGCCGCGTGTCCGGCACCCTGCTGAACCAGATCGCCGACGTGGTCGAGGCTCACGGGTCGACGCGGGTGCGCACGACGCCGATGCAGAAGCTCCTCGTCCTCGATGTCGAGGAGGACCGGGTCGAGTCGCTCATCGCCGCGCTCGACGAGCTCGGCCTGCGCGCGCGTCCTTCGCAGTGGCGGCGCAACACCATGGCGTGCACGGGCATCGAGTACTGCAAGCTCGCCATCGTCGAGACCAAGCAGCGCGCGGCCGAGCTCGTCACCGAGCTCGAGGAGCGGGTGCCGGAGCTCGACACGCCGATCACCGTCAACGTCAACGGGTGCCCCAACTCCTGTGCCCGCATCCAGACCGCGGACATCGGCCTCAAGGGCATGCTCGTGCTCGACGAGAACGGTGCCCAGGTCGAGGGCTTCCAGGTCCACCTCGGCGGAGCACTCGGCCACGACGCAGGATTCGGTCGCAAGCTGCGTGCGCACAAGGTGACCACGGAACACCTCACCGACTACGTCGAGAAGGTCGTCCGGCACTTCCTCCAGGACCGCACCGACGGCGAGAACTTCGCCACCTGGGTGGCCCGCGCCGACGAGGAGATCCTCCGATGACCACTGGCGCACGCGCGGTTCCGTTCCACTGCCCCTACTGCGGCGACGAGGACCTGCGACCGCACGGCGAGACCCACGGCGAGTGGGAGTGTCGCTCGTGTCAACGGGCCTTCAAGCTCGGCTTCATCGGCATCCTCAACCCCAACCATCACGACACCACCCCCGGAAGGAGGGACGCATCATGACCGCACCAGCTCTCATCGCGCTGGCTCACGGCAGCCGCGACCCGCGCTCTGCCCAGACGATCACTGCCCTGACGGAGGTCGTGTCGTGCATGCGTCCCGACCTCCGCATCGAGCCAGCCTTCCTCGACCTGGTCGAGCCGTCCTTCGACGAGGTCGTCGACCGGCTGGTGAGCGAGGGCCACGGCGAGATCGTCGTGGTGCCGCTGCTGATCTCCGAGGCCTACCACGCCTCGGTCGACGTCCCGGACGTCGTCGACGCGGCGCTGCGTCGTCACCCGGATGTGAAGATCGCGATCACCAAGGTGCTCGGCGTCGAGCAGACGCTCTTCCACGTGCTCGACCGGCGGTTGCGCGAGGCGCTCTCGAAGAACCGTGTGCGCGAGCTCGACGCGCTCGTGCTCGCCGGCGCGGGTTCGTCCGACCCGGTGGCGAACGCTGCCATCGCCCGAGCCGCCCGGGCCTGGGGATCTCGCCACAAGCTGCCGACGATCGCCGCGTTCGCTTCGAGCGCTCCCCCGGCAGCCGGTGAGGCCGTCCGCACGCATCGCGCGGACGGACGGCGCCACATCGCCGTGGGCATGCTGTTCCTCGCGCCCGGCTTCCTCAGCGACCGGGTCGCCGAGCTCGCCCTCGAGGCCGGTGCGGTGGCGGTGGCCGAACCGCTCGGTGCCGACACCGAGGTCGCCGAGGTGATCCTCGCCCGCTACGCCGTGGGCGCCGTCGACCTCGTCCCGCTGGAGCCCGTCTTCAGCTGAGCAGGCCACGGGTCACAGGTTTCCCACGAGACCCTCGGAAACGTGCGTTGATGACACGAAGTTTCGTGTCATCAACGCAGGAAACGACGGGTCTCGTGGGAAACCTTTTATTCAGGAGGCCGCGACGCGGGCCTTCTCGGCGTCGACGTCGAAGTCGGGTTCGGGCCACGTGAGGTCGAGCGCGCGGAGGTGCTCCAGCAGGAGGGTCGCGACGGCCCAGTTGCGGTACCACTTCCGTCCGCTCGGCACCACGAACCACGGTGCGGTGTCGGTCGAGCAACGCTCGACGGCCAGCTCGTAGGCCTGCTGGTAGTCGGCCCAGAGGGCGCGCTCGTCGACGTCGCCGGGGTTGTACTTCCAGTGCTTGGTCGGATCGTCCAGCCGCGCGAACAGCCGCTCCTTCTGATCGTCGGCGGAGATGTGCAGCAGACACTTGACGATGGTGCCGCCGCCGTCGACGTAGGCCTGCTCGAAGTCGTTGATCGCGCCGTATCGCCGCTCGATCTCATCCGCCGGGGCGAGCTCGCGAACGCGGGCGATCAGCACGTCTTCGTACTGCGACCGGTCGAAGACCCCAATGACACCCGGTTGGGGTAGTGCCTTCTCGACCCGCCACAGGAAATCGTGCTCCAGCTCCTCAGCAGTCGGCTGCTTGAACGATGTGATGCGCAGTCCGAGCGGATCCACCAGCCCGACCGCCTTTCGGATCACTCCACCCTTACCAGAGGTGTCCATCCCCTGAAGAACAAGCAGCATCGACCGAGGATCATCACCAGTGCCGTTCGCGTAGAGCCGCCTCTGGAGATCGGCGAGCTCGTCACCGAGTGCAGCCAGCGCCTTCTTGGCGTCCTTCTTGCCGCCGTCGAATCCGGGCGTCGACCGCGAGTCGACGTCGGAGAGCGTCGTGACCCCAGTCAGCAGCTCACTGAGGGACGCCATGCCCGGCAGTATGCACGACGTCGCCCTAGTCTCGTCGTCATGGACCCGGACCTGTACGCCTACCCGGACACCGACCGGCCATGGCTGCGCACGAACTTCGTCTGCACGGTCGACGGCGGCGCCCACGACACCAGCGGCGTCACCGCCTCGCTGGGCGGGGACGCCGACCAGGAGGTCTTCCAGCTGCTGCGCCGTCTCGCCGACGTCGTCATGGTCGGCGCCGGCACCGCCCGCATCGAGAAGTACCGGGCCTCGAAGACGCCGCTGGCCGTCGTCAGCCGGCGGCTCGACATCCCCGACCACCTCGTCGGTCCCGACCTGATCGTCATCACCACCACGGACGCGCCGGCCAACCGGCTGGGAGCCTTGCGGTCCGCCGGCGTCGAGGTGATGGCGCGCGGCGAGATCGAGGTCGACTGGGCGGAGGTGATCGGCGAGTTCGACGCCAAGGGATGGCGGCACCTCCTCTGCGAGGGCGGGCCGACACTGCACGGCGATCTCGTCACGCTCGACCTCGTGGACGAAGTCTGCCTGACCGTGGCACCCACCCTGACCGCCGGCGACGCACCACGGATCGCGCACAGCCGGCACCCGGTCACGCGAGGGATGCGGCTCGGGCACGCGGTGCCCGTAGGCGACGTCCTGCTCACGCGGTGGTTGCGCGATCGGGCGTAAAATATCCCTGAAGGGAGCCGACATGTACGACGTGGCCCTGCTCATCGAGCGTCAGCTCACCGATCTCGACGCCGACCAGGTCGTCGCGCTGCACGAAGGCCTGGACGACACGGTCCGATACCACCTGCTGCTGCCGGTCGACACGTCCGCGTCCATGCTGGCGTCGTCGATGAGTGCGTTGGGCGGTGGCCAGATCGTGACGATCGCCGACGCCGACGTCATCGCCGACGTGCAGCACGAGCTGTCCGCGGCCGGCCAGGCGGAGCTGGAGGCGAGTGCCGCCTTGCTCACCGCCCGCGGCCAGCAGGTCACGTCCACCCTCACCGAGGACGACCCGATCGCCGCGTTCGCGGAGCTCGTGGCCACGACGTCGTCGTCAGAGGCGATCATCCTCACCGAGCCCCACGTCGTGCGTGAGTTCCTGCACCTCGACTGGACGTCGCGGGCGAAACGCAAGCTCGACGTGCCAACGCTCCACCTGCTCGAGCACGTGCCGTTCTCGGCTCAGGCGCCCTGAGCCGTCACCAGCACGTCATCGCTCGGCGCTCACGATCTCCGGTTCGCGACAGTAGCCTTGAGTCATGGCCTATGAGGTGGAGAAGACCGAGGACGAGTGGCGCTCCGAGCTGAGCGCAGCCGAGTATCACGTGCTGCGCGAAGCCGGCACCGAGCAGCCGTTCAGCAGCTCCTACGAGACCGACCCGACGGTGGGCGTGTATGCCTGCCGCGCCTGCGGCGCCGAGCTGTTCCGCAGCGAGACGAAGTTCGACGCTCACTGCGGCTGGCCCGCGTTCTACTCGCCGCTGGCCGAGGACCGGGTCGAGTACATCGAAGACAAGTCACTGTTCCAGACCCGCACCGAGGTGCGATGCGCCAACTGCGGTTCACATCTGGGCCACGTGTTCGGGGGCGAGGGCTTCGACACCCCCACCGACCAGCGCTACTGCATCAACGGCATCAGCCTGACCCAGGTCCCGGACGACGCCGCGGCCACAGGTTCGTGAGGCTCACGGCCACAGGCTGGTGAGCTCGGTCATCGAGTGCGCGCGCCCGGTGTAGAACGGGATCTCCTCGCGCACGTGGCGCCTGGCCCGGCTGGCTCGCAGTGCGCGCATCAGGTCGACGATGCGGTGCAGCATGTCGGCCTCGAACGCCAAGATCCACTCGTAGTCGCCCAGCCCGAAGGCCGGCACGGTGTTGGCGCGGACGTCCGGGTAGTCGCGGGCCTGCATGCCGTGCTCCTTCAGCATGTCGCGCCGCTCCTCATCGGGCAGCAGGTACCACTCGTACGAGCGCACGAACGGGTACACGCACACGAAGGGGTAGCCGGGCTCGTCGGCCATGAACGCCGGGACGTGAGACTTGTTGAACTCGGCCGGGCGATGCACCGCCATCTGTGACCACACCGGAGCCATCCGCGACCCGAGGGCGGTGCGGCGGAAGTCGTTGTAGGCCGTCTGCAGGGCCTCGGATGTGGCGGAGTGCCACCAGATCATCAGGTCGGCGTCGGCCCGTAGACCACTGACGTCGTAGGTGCCGCGCACGACGACGTCGTCGCCGGCGAGCTTCTCGATCAGGGCGTCGACCTCGGCCGCCTCGGCTTGACGGTCGGCGTCGCCGAGCACGCGCTCGAGCTTGAAGACCGACCACATCGTGTAGCGGATCGTGTCGTTGATCTCTTTGGCCAGCTTCCCCTTGTTCTCCACACTGCACCTTCTCTCTGGGCACTATTCTCCCAAGTCGGCGAGCAACCGCTGCACGGCGGCGTCCGCCGACGCGATGACGGCCGGGATCCCCACCCCGCGATAGGTGGCGCCACAGACCTCCAGTTCCCGCAGCGTCGCGAGCTCGGCGTCGATGGTGTCGAGTCGCTCGAGGTGGCCGACGTCGTACTGCGGCAGTGCGCCGCCCCAGCGCTGCACGTGCCACGCGGCCGGCTCCGGCAACCGGCCGAGTGCGCTCCGGAGGTCGGCGAGCGCGGCGTCGGCCACGGTGGTGTCGTCGTGATGCAGCAGCGTGGTGTCACCGGCCCGCCCGACGGAGGCGCGGAGCACCGTCCGTCCCGGCTCCGCGAGCCACCCCCACTTGTTCGAGGAGAACGTGGCGGCCTTGATCGACGTGCCGTCGACCGGAGGCACCAGGAAGCCCGACCCCGTCAGCTCGATGTCGTCGTCGAACACGAACGTGACGATGGCGACGCTCGCAACCTCCACGTCGGCCAGCGCGAAGGACGCCCGCGGAGCCACATCGGCGAGCAGCCGCGACGTCGCCGGCGCCGGCGTGGCGAGAACGACCGCGTCGTAGCGCTGATCACCTCGGTCGGTGTGAAGCACCCACGCCGACCCATCGCGTTCGAGCCCGCGGACGACGGCGTTGAGACGGACGTCGGCTTGGAGTCGCTCCACCAGGGCGACCGGCAGCCGGCCGATCCCACCGATCAGCCCCGCGAAGACGTGACCGCCGACCGGAGGGACCTGTGCCGCGGTGGCGAGCGGATCGGGGCCGAGCAGCTTGAGCTGCTCTCCCGCGGCCGCGAGCGACAGGCGGTCGGCGTGCCCGGCGTAGACGCCGCACAGCAGGGGCTCCACAAGGCGCTCGAGCACCTCGTCGCCAGCGCGCTCCCGGACGTACGCGGCGACCGAGACGTCGCGGGTCGGCAAGGGGACCGCCCGGCCGACCGGTGGCTCCCTGAGGATGCCGGAATCGACTGCTTCGGCGACGTCGGTCGGAATTCCCAGGACGGTGCGTGGCAAGGGTCGAAGTTCCCCGCGCGTCCAGATCGATGCCCGTGCGGTCTCCGGGTGCACTCGCTGGTCGCCCAGGCCGAGGTGCTCGGCCAGCTCGATCGCCTCCGGGCGGCGGGCCAGCATCGCCTCCGCGCCGACGTCGAGCGTCACGTCGCCGACGGTCTCCAGCCGCAGCTTGCCACCCGCCCGGTCCGACCCCTCGAACACGTCGACGGAGACTCCGGGCCCCCCATGGGACTCGAGCCCGTACGCGGCGGCCAGGCCACCGATCCCGGCCCCCACCACCGCAACGCGCATCAGGACCCGTGCACGAAGTCGACGAGCCTCGCCAGCGCGTCCGGGTCGGTGGCCGGCAGCACACCGTGCCCGAGGTTGAAGATGTGGCCGCGGGCCGTCCGGCCGGCGGCGATGACCTCGGCGGCCCGCGTGTGCACGAGCTCGGTCGGGGCGAACAGCAGCGTCGGGTCGAGATTGCCCTGCACGGCCTTGTCGGGACCGACCCGGCGCACCGCCTCGTCGAGCGGCACCCGCCAGTCGACGCCCACGACGTCGGCACCCACGTCACCCATGGCTCCGAGCAGCTCGCCGGTGCCGACGCCGAAGTGGATGCGTGGGACGTCGAGGTCGGCCACCGCGGCGAGCACGTCGGCGGAGTGCGGCGCGACGTACTCCAGGTAGTCCGCGAGCGACAGTGCACCGGCCCAGGAGTCGAACAGCTGGATGGCCGAGGCACCCGCCTCGACCTGAAGCCGCAGGTACTGCCCGGCGATGGTGGCCAGGCGCGAGAGCAGGTCGTGCCAGAGCTCCGGCTGGGTGTACATCAGCTCCTTGGTGAGCCGATGGTCGCGCGAGGGGCCGCCCTCCACCAGGTATGAGGCGAGGGTGAACGGCGCACCGGCGAATCCGATCAGCGGAGTGCCACCGAGCTCGCCCACCAGGGCCTTGGCGGCGTCGGTGATGCTCGCGACGTCGTCAGGCTCGAGGGCGCGGAGCTGGTCGAGCTGGTCGCGGCTGCGGATCGGCTCGGCCATGACGGGTCCGGTTCCCGGCACGATGTCGAGGTCGACGCCGACGGCCTTGAGCGGCACCACGATGTCGGAGAAGAAGATCGCCGCGTCGACGCCGTACCTGCGGACCGGCTGCATCGTGATCTCGACGACGAGGTCGGTGCGGAAGCACGACTCCAGCATCGGCACGCTGTCGCGGATGGCGAGATACTCCGGCAACGATCGGCCGGCCTGGCGCATGAACCAGACCGGAACGTGGTCCGTGGGTTCGCCGCGGCACGCCCTCAGGAAGGTGCTGTCAGCAAGGGTCACGCTGTCGATTGTGTCAGGCACATGTGTGCAGGTGGGCGGAGTGTCGATACCCGCATGACCGCCGGCACGCCTACGATCACAGGGTGGGTGTCAGAAGCGAGATCGATCGCACTCCCCCGGCTTTCACCGCTGCAGTCGAGCAGGTGGGCCGCGCCGTGTTGCGCCCCGAGGTCGTGGTCGACACCATGCCCGCCCCGCAACGCATCGCCCCATTCGCGCACGCCGTGAGCGGTGACGTCATCACCCCCGGCGGCGGACGCCCGGGCGCCGACGACGATGAGATCGGCACCGGGCGGTTCATCCTGCTGCACGACCCGGCCGGCAACGACGCCTGGGGCGGCACGTTCCGATGCGTCACGTTCGCCCGCGCCGACGTCGAGCCGGAGATGGCCGCCGACCCGTCCCTGCCAACAGTCGGCTGGAGCTGGCTCACCGACGCGCTCGACTCCCACGGCGGCGACCACATCGCGGCCAGCGGCAGCGTCACCGTCGTGCACACCGAGGGCTTCGGCGAGATGGCCGCCGATGGAGCCGACGCCCAGATCGAGGTGCGCGCCTCCTGGACACCGACGTCCGACATGGGCGCACACATCAGCGCCTGGTCCGACCTCCTGTGCGCCATCGCCGGGCTCCCTCCGCTGGCGCCAGGCGTCATCCCGTTGCAGCGCCGGCGTGGTACCCGTTGACGGCTGAGGAAGCCGCCCCGCCCGCCGCGCGGCTGACGCTGCGCGACTCTCTCCCGCCCGTCATCGAGGATGTCGCAGCGCTCGATGAGTACTGCGAGGCGGTCGTCGCCGGCTCCGGTCCCGTCGCCCTCGACGCCGAACGCGCATCCGGCTACCGCTACTCCCAGCGCGCCTACCTCGTGCAGGTGCGCCGCGAGGGTGCCGGCACGGCGCTCATCGACCCGATCGCCGTCGGCGGCGACCTCTCGTCGCTCGACGCGGCGATCGGCGACACCGAGTGGATCCTGCACGCGGCCACGCAGGACCTCGCCTGCCTCGCCGAGGTCGGGCTGCGGCCGCGCCGACTCTTCGACACCGAACACGCCGGCCGACTGCTCAATCTGCCGCGCGTCGGTCTCGCCTCGCTGGTCGAGCACTACCTCGGCCGCAGCCTGGCGAAGGAGCACTCGGCCGCCGACTGGTCCACCAGGCCGCTGCCCGAGCCGTGGCTCGTCTACGCAGCCCTCGACGTCGAGGTGCTCATCGAGCTTCGCGACCTGATCGCCGCCGACCTGGAGAAGGCCGGCAAGTCGGAGTGGGCAGCCCAGGACTTCGAGGCGCTGCTCTCGTTCACCGGCGCACCCGCGCGGGAGGAGCCGTGGCGTCGGACGTCCGGCATCCATCAGGCCCGTGGCCGCCGAGCCCTCGCCCTGGTCCGCGAGATCTGGCAGACCCGCGACGCCATCGCGGCCGAGCGCGACGTCACCCCCGGTCGCATCCTTCCGGACGGGTCCATCCTGGACATGGCGCGCACGCCCCCGTCGACCGTCGACGAGCTCAGAGAGATGAAGGTGATGCGCAACCGCGGTCCGCGCCGGTTCATCAGCCAGTGGCACCAGGCCATCGAACGGGCCCTCGCCATGCCCGAAGCGGACCTGCCGTACGCGTCACCCCGACGGGACGGTCCCCCGCCCCCGCGGGCGTGGGCGGAGAAGTTCCCCGAGGCCGCGGGGCGCCTCAGCCGAAGCCGCGATGCCGTCACGGCGCTGGCCGAGGAGCTCGACCTTCCCGCAGAGAACCTGCTCAGCCCCCCGCTGGTCCGTGCAGTCGCCTGGGAGCCACCCGCACCGCTCTCCGCCGAGTCGGTCGGAGAGGTGCTGGCCGCCGGCGGCGCTCGACGATGGCAGATCGACGTGGCATCCGAACCGCTGGCCGCCGCGCTGTCCGCCGACGAGACGCCCTCCTCACGCGAGTGAGATGACCAGTTCGACCAAGCGCGGACTACCGTGTTCCCATGAGCGAGGGAGCGGGAAGGCGATCATGACCGGCTATCGCCGGCCGGCCATGCCCGGCCCCCAGATCTTCGAGGCCCAGGCCGAAGTGGCCGACCCGGCGGAGCTCGCCGCCGCCGGCCACCGCATTGCCCACCTCCTGGTACGTGGACCCCACGACGCTGCCGACGCCGGCCTCGTCTCTCGCGTCCTGCATCTCGCCGACGAGGAGGGCCTCGGCGTGATCGCCGACCTGTGGTCACACGCCAGGCCCGACACGGTCGCGGGAGCACTCTGGCGCCTCTACCTGTTGCGGACGTGGGTCCATGGTGAGCCCGAGCAGGCGGCCCGGGAGTTCGCGGCCGGCAAGGCCTTCGCGCCGGTCCACGAAGTGCTGGCCGGGGTGGTCGATCCACCGGGGCCCGACGAGGTGCTGACCCTGGTCGACACCGTCGTGCGCGGCATCGTCGGCGAGGACTTCGACGTCACTCTCGACCGCGCGGCCGCTTTCGCCCACATCGTCGGCGTGGGCCGTTCCCAGCTCGAGAACTGCGATGCCGCCAGCGCCGCCCGGCTCGTCGACATGGCCACGCACCTGCGCCGGGCCGCGACACTCGAGCGCCAAGGAACATTGCACTGACACAAAGTCCGCACGTGCCTTGTCTGGGCACCGGCCTCGGTTAGGCTTGTCGGGCGTCGGGCCGTGGCAGCCCCGGGTCCCAACATCAGCCGCTACGAGCGGCCACGCGCCGTGAGGCGCTTCCCGGCCCGACGCAGTACCTCTCCCCGGGCGTCAGTCGGCGTAGGTCGTGTACGACTGCGCGGGCCGGCCGAGCTCGGCCAGCTCGGCGAGGACGTCGTGGGAGGGCTCCCAGCGGGCGGCCTCGACGTTCGACTTCACCTGCTCGGCACTGGTCACCCCGGTGATGACGCTGGCGACGGCCGGCTGGGCAGCCAGCCCGCCGATGGCCAGCTCCAGCAGCGAGACCTCATGCTGCTCGGCGAACGCCTCGAGCTTTTCGATCCGGTCCCAGTCAGCCGCGGCCAGGCGCCGCGCCTGTGAGGACAACGCCAGCCGGGTGCCGGCCGGTGCCTCCTCCCCGCGCCGGTACTTGCCGGTCAGCAGTCCGTAGGCCAGCGGGAAGTACGGCAGGATGCCGACCCCGAGCTCGAGGCAGGCGGGGGTCAGCTCCACCTCGGCCGTGCGGTTGTACATCGAGTACTCGTTCTGAGCGGTGACGAACGAGGCCAGGCCGCGGGTGCGCGAGGTCCACGCCGCCTCGACCAGTTGCCAGGCCTGCAGGTTCGAGCACCCGATGGCCCGCACCGAGCCCGCGGTGACCAGGGCGTCCAGGGCTTCGAGGGTCTCCTCGATCGGCGTGTGCGGGTCCGGCACGTGCAGCTGGTAGAGGTCGATGTGGTCGGTGCCGAGCCGGCGCAGACTGCCCTCGACCGACCTGCGCACGTACGACGCCGAACCGCGGCGTCCGCCGTCGTCCCCGCTGAGGCCCTGCATGTCCATGCCGAACTTGGTGGCGATCACGACATCGCCACGACGCGAGTCCAGCGCACGGCCGAGCAGCTCCTCACTGGCGCCGAGCCCGTAGGTGTCGGCGGTGTCGAAGAACGTGGCGCCGTGCTCGAGAGCCGCGTCGACGACGGCCTGCACCTGGTCGGCATCGATCCGCGACCCGAACGCGTTGCAGCCGATGCCGACGACCGGGACGGCGAGGTCGCTGGACCCGAGCGTGCGGTGCGCGCTGCTCATGTGACCAGCCTACGGACGCCTCCGAGCCGCTGCCTACACTCGGGCCCATGACCGTCAGGCCTGCCGTGTGGCGAGCGATCGCCGCGTTCGCGGTGGTCGCCGCCTCGCTCGCCCTCGCGCTCACCAGCTCCGCCAAGCTGGGACTCGACCTGCGCGGCGGCACCCAGATCGTGCTCGAGACCCAGAGCACCGACCGGGTGAAGGCCGACGCCGAGTCCACCGACCGCGCGCTGGAGGTGCTGCGCGGCCGCGTCGACGCACTCGGCGTGGCCGAGCCGACCCTGGCCCGCTCCGGTGAGAAGCGGATCATCATCGAGCTCCCGGGCCTGCAGGATCCACGGGAGGCCGCCGAGGTCATCGGGCGCACCGCCCAGCTGACCTTCCACGAAGTGCTCCGCATGCCGCCGCCCGACGCCCAGCCGGACGAGGAGCCGAAGGAGGGCGAGCAGGTCGTCGAGGACGAGAGCGGCAGCCCGATCGTCATCGGCAAGCCGCTCCTCGACGGCAACGGTGTCTCCGACGCCCTCGCCACGACCGAGCAGCAGGGCCTCGGCCAGTGGGTCGTCAACGTCGACTTCAACGGCGAGGGTCGTGGCGGCTGGCGCCAGCTGGTGTCCGACGCCTGCGCCAACCCGGAAGCCGGCCAACGGGTGGCGATCCTGCTCGACGACGAGGTGATCTCCTCCCCCGGCGTCGTGCCTGAGCTGTGCGCCTCCGGCGGCGGGGCATCAACCCAGATCAGCGGCAGCTTCACCCAGCAGTCCGCCAAGGACCTGGCCGTGCTCATCAAGGGTGGCGCGCTCCCCGTGCCCGTCGAGGTCATCGAGCAGCGCACCGTGGGCCCGACGCTCGGCGAGGCGGCCATCGACGCGTCGATCGAGGCCGCGATCATCGGCATCGCGCTCACCGGCTTGTTCATCTTGTTCGTCTACCGGCTGGTCGGGCTGATGGCGACGATCGCGCTCGCCTGCTATGCCGTGATCGCCTACGGCCTGCTCGTGTGGCTCGGCGCGACGCTCACCCTGCCCGGGTTGGCCGGTTTCGTGCTGGCGATCGGGCTCGCGATCGACGCGAACGTGCTGGTCTTCGAGCGAGCCAGGGAGGAGTACGCCGCGCGGCAGACGTCGGGTCTGCCGCCCGCGCTGTCGACCGGGTTCTCCAAGGCGTGGTCGGCGATCCTGGACTCGAACGTGACGACGTTGCTGTCCGCCGCCCTGCTGTTCTTCCTGGCGTCCGGTCCGGTGAAGGGCTTCGGTGTGACGCTGTCGATCGGTGTGCTGGCGTCCATGTTCTCCGCTCTCGTCGTCGCCCGCGTGCTGGCGGAATGGGCCGTGAAGCGGCGACAGGTGAAGGCCCGGCCCGGCGTCAGTGGTCTGGCCGGCGCTGGTCGCCTCCGCCGGTGGCTCACCGAGAGCGGGCCCAACCTGATGCGCCGGTCGGGCACGTGGATCGCGGTCACCGTGCTCATCGGCGTGATGTCGGTGATCGGCATCGTCGGCCGCGGGCTCGACCTCGGCGTGGAGTTCACCGGCGGCCGCCTGCTGGAGTTCTCGACGTCGTCAACGCTCGATCCCGAGACCGCGCGCGAAGCCGTCAGCGACGCCGGCTACCCGACGGCGGTCGTGCAGTCGTCCTCCGGCGACGGAGCGTCCGAGAACGTCACCGTCCGCAGCAGCAAGCTGACGAACGACGAGGCGTTCGAGATCGAGCAGGCGCTGGGCACGGTGGCCGACGACGTGACCAAGGAGCGCGACGAGCTGATCGGCCCCAGCCTCGGCGAGGAGCTGCGCAACAAGGCGCTCATCGCCTTCGCGGTGGCGATCGCCGCCCAGATGATCTACCTCGCGTGGCGGTTCCGATGGACGTTCGCGGCCGCCGCGGTGCTGTCGATGTCGTCGGTCGTGCTGACGGTGGTGGGTGTGTTCGCCTGGCTGGGCAAGCCGATCGACGGGGTGTTCCTCGCCGCCGTGCTGTCGATCATCGGCCTGGCCGTCAACGACACCATCGTCGTGTTCGACCGCATCCGCGAGCACACTCGCGAGAACCGCAAGAGACCACTGCGCGAGGTCGTGAACGAGGCGATCCTGCAGACCGTTCCGCGCACGGTGAACACCGGCCTGGGTGCGATGTTCATCCTCGCCGCGCTGGCCGTGCTCGGCGGCAGCTCGCTCACCGACTTCGCGATCGCGCTGCTGCTGGGGCTCGGGATCGGCATCCTGTCGACCATCTTCACCGCGTCCGCCCTCGCGGTGGTGCTCGAGGAGCGGTGGCCGTACGACCCGACCGCCCCGAAGAACCGCACGGTGGACCCGTACGCGCACATCACCGACCGTCCCAGCGACGGAGCGGTGGTCTAACCAAACGGGAGCACGTCAGGTGACAACGCGGCTGCGCGAGCGGCCGCGGCGGTCATGCGGCGCCGGTGGTGGCGGCGGCAGAGGACCTCGTAGCCGATCGTCGGCGCCGGACGGTCGTCGTCGTCGGTGTCGCCGACGACGATCACCTCACCCTCGGTGACCATGTCGCCGTTCTCGGTGCGGGCGTTGTGGGTGGCGCGTTTCCCGCACCAGCACAACGACTCGACCTGGAGCGTGTGCACGCGGTCGGCGAGCTCGACGAGCCGGGCCGATCCCTCGAACAGTCGGGAGCGGAAGTCGGTGAGGATGCCGAACGCGTAGACGTCGATCGAGAGCTCGTCGACGACCTTGGCCAGCTGGTCGACGTGCTCGCGGGTGTAGAACTGCGCTTCGTCGCAGACGAGGTAGTCGATGCGCCCGCCGTGGGTGAGCTCGTCGACGAGGTAGTGCCAGAAATGCAGCTCGGGCGTGACCTCGATGGCCGGAGCCTCGAGCCCGAGGCGGCTCGAGACGGTGGCCTCGCCCGCGCGGTCCCGCGAGGTGAAGACCCGGCCGACGCGGCCTCGCGACCGGTGGGTGTGGTCCATCTGCAGGGCCAGAGTGCTCTTGCCGCAGTCCATGGTGCCGGAGTAGAAGTTCAGCTCTGCCACGACGCCATCCTCCCAGACCCCATGGCTAGTCGGAGATGAGCAGCGGGATGCCCAGCTCGGCCTCGGTGACCGATCCGTGGAAGCCGAACATCATCATCTCGATCGCGAAGTCGGCCGAGGAGAAGACGGCGAAGTCGCCGAGCGACGCCACCACGACATCGCCGATGCGGCCGCGCACCTCCGGGGCGATCGGGCCGAACCAGTCGTCGAGACCGTCCTGGGTGGCGACGACGGCTCGCTCACCCACCAGCCGGCGCCAGCGGTCGGCGACGGCGTTCTCGGCGCCGCTGCGGGTGTACAGGTGACGGAACCGGGCCTCGCCGGCCACCAAGACGACGTCCTCGCGCAGGCTCGGGTGGGTGTCGAGGTCGAACCGGTCGGTCTGTGGGAGGTCGATCATGCCGTGGTCGGCGGTGACCAGCAGCACGGTGTCGGCCGGCAGCGCGGCCCGCATCTCCGCCACGTCCGTGTCGACCGCGGAGAGCGCCTCGCGCCACTCCTCGGACGTGCATCCCTTGGCGTGGCCGGTGTGGTCGAGCCTCGACTCGTAGGCGTAGACGACACCGCGTGGTGCCGCCTCGATGACCTCGACCACCACGTCGAGGCGCTCCCAGGTGGACTTGACGCCGTGGAACGGCACGCCCCGCTGGCTGCACAGGGTGAGCCCGGACGCCGCGAACTTGGCGTCATTGACCGACGACGCCGCCACGCCGGCGTCCTGGATCAGCTCGAGCACGGTGCGGTGCGGCTGCCACTGCTCCGGCACGACCGGCTGGTCCCAGGTGAGGGAGTTGAGGCGCTCTCCGGTGGCGGGAACCCGGCTCGTGTAGCCGACCATGCCGTGCTCGCCGGCCCGCAGGCCGGTGCCGAGTGAGGTGAGGCTGGTGGCCGTGGTGGAAGGCACCCCACACACCACGTCGTCGATGCCCGCCAAGGCCGACATGAACGGCGCCGACGCCGCGTTCTCCCGGAGCAGCGACGTGCCCAGGCCGTCGACGACCAACACCACGAAACGCGGCGCCTCGGGCAGGCCCAGGGCGTCGGTGAACCCTGGCACACCGAGCGCTCCGGCGACCGACGGCAGCAGCTCGTCCAGCGTGTGCCGGCCCTGAGGACCGTATGACGACGCCAGCGGACCGGGCGGCGGCATCAGGACCGGGCCATCAAGAGTGGGTGGCCTGGGTGGTGGCCCCGGACAGCGTGCGGGCGAAGTCGAGGAGTCGCCGCACGGCCTCGCCGCCGTCGGCAGCGGTGCTCAGCCGCAGCGAGAAGTCGTCGCCGGTGAGACTGCCGGTGTAGCCGTGGTCGGCTTCGCACTCGGGGTCGTCGCACGCCGCCGGCTCGACGTCGATGCGGGAGACGGCGCCCCACCCGACGGTGAGCACGACCTCCTCGAGCTTCTTCGACGACGCCGACACCATGCGGGTGACGACGACCGACCGTACCTGCGAGACCGGCACCGCCTCGCTCGTGGTGGACGTGTACGGGTTGGGCAGCAGATCGTCGGGCGGGTGCTCGTCGGTGTGCACCAGGACCACGCGGCTCGGGGTGAGCGCGAGCACCGTCATGTGCCGACGGATCTCGTCACGGTCGAACGTGGGCTCGTGGTGCAGGACGTAAGCGAGGACGGACTCGTCGGCCAGGGCGTCGCGGAGGCCTTCGGCCACGATCTCGGGGTAATAGCCGCTGCGGGAGATCTCGTCGAACACGGCGTCGTTCACCGCTTCTGCGGCTGGGGGCGTCCGATGGCTGCTCATCACGCCAGCGTATCTCCCGTCACCACCTGCTTGCTGAGCCGGCGGACGTACCAGTCGCCCCGCCGATCTGCCGACGGCACGACCTTGGCCCGGGCGCTCAGGGCGGTGAGACCGGAGTGCCCCGCGAGCACCGGCTCGAGGTCGAGCTCGGCGATCTCGGGGAGGTCGTCCTTCATGGAGGCGAGCCGCAGGATGACGTCCTGGACTGCGTCGACGTCGACCGGGTCGGAGCCGCGGTATCCGAACAGCAGGGGCGAAGACCTCAGATCGGCGATCATCGCGGCGGCGTCGCTGTCGGTGAGAGGCGGGATGCCGTACGAGCAGTCGCCCAGCAGCTCGCTCGGCGCCCCGGCCAGACCGAACGAGACCAATGGCCCGAACAGCGGGTCCTCGGTGACCGAGAACGACACCGGTATGCCGTCCGGCGCCGACTTCTGCACGAAGAAGCGGGTGTCCGAACGCATGCCGGTCCAGCTGGTGAGCTGGTCCCAGGCCTCGCCCATGTGGGCGGCGTCGTTGACGTCGCGCCAGATGTGGATCAGGTCGGGCCGGGCGCGCAGGTGCTCGCTGCCGGCTTTGAGCACGACGTCCCACCCGAGCTCTTCACCGGCCGCGATGGCTTCGTCACGCGTGTGCACGTTGATCCAGCGCCACAGGTCGATGCCGTAGCAGGCCAGCAGGTCGTGCACCTGCTCGGTGGACAGGATCGCGCCGCGCGGGGCTGCGGCCAGCACCTCACGGACGATGGCCCTGGCGTCACCGGTGCGGTGGTCGAGTCCGACCTGGAACGTGCCGTGGTCGCGGGAGCACCACTCGGCGTAGTTGACCACCCGGGCCAGTGCTCGCACGGCCGACTCCGGCGCCGCGTACGACGGCACCGAGCCGCGGCCGGCGGCACCGCCCTGAACGTCGGTGACGCGCAGCAGCTCCGGGACACCCTGGCTGCCCAGGAACGTCGAGACGATGGGCTTGTCGGACTGCTCCCCCACCGCCGCGAGCACTCCGGCCACCTCCTCGCCGCTGGTGTTGATCGGCGGCACGTAGACGGTCATCAGCGCGTCGACGTCCGGGCTGGCGAGCGCCGTCTCGAGCGCCACCTCGAAGTCGTCGGCACCGGCATCGGCGCCCAGCGACACCGGCTCGGCGACCTGCAGACCGGCCTCAGTGGCGGCATCGGTGACCAGGAGCGCCATCGCATCGGAGTTGCCGACGACGGCGACCCGGTTGCCGGACGGCAGCGGCTGATGCGCGAGCAGCTGGGCGACGTCGAACATCTCATCGAGGTTGCCGACCTGGATGACGCCGGCCTGGCGGAACATCGCGTCGACGGCGGCCTGCGGCGCCGCACTGCGCTTGACCGCGTGACCGACCGGCACACCCTGCGTCGAACGCCCTGACTTGACCGCGACGATCGGCTTGGACTGCGACACCCGTCGGGCGATGCGGGAGAACTTGCGAGGGTTGCCGATCGACTCGAGGTACAGCAGCACGACCTCGGTGGCAGCGTCCTCCTGCCAGTACTGCAGCAGATCGTTGCCGGAGACGTCGGCACGGTTGCCGGCCGAGACGAACGTGGAAAGGCCGAGCCCCCGGCGCGAGACCGACTCCAGGATGGCCGTGCCCAACGCGCCCGACTGACAGAAGAACCCGACCCGGCCAGGCGGAGGCATCGTCGGGGCGAGCGACGCGTTGAGCTTCAGGTCGGGCGAGGTGTTGATCACGCCCAGGCAGTTGGGACCAATGAGACGCAGTCCGTAGCTGCGGCTCAGGTTCACCAGGGCGCGCTGTCGCTGACGACCCTCCGAACCCTCCTCGGCGAAACCGGCCGAGATGACCACGAGGCCGTGCACGCCCTTGGCCGCGCAGTCGAGCACCACGTCGGTGACGGACTCCGCCGGCACGGCGACGATGGCCAGGTCGATCTCGTCGGGCACGTCCTGCACGGTCTTGTAGGCCGGCAGGCCGGACACCGCCTCGGCCTGGGAGTTCACCGCGTAGACGCTGCCCTGGTAGTCGCCGAGCACGAGGTTTCGCACCATGGCCTGGCCGATCGAGTCGGGCCGACGACTCGCCCCGACGACAGCGATGTTGCGGGCGGAGAAGATGCGCTCGATGGATGCGGCCTCGGCGCGTTGCTCGCGGGCCCGCATGACGCCGATCGCGGTGTCGGTGGACTGGATCGTGAACTCCAGCCGCTGCACACCCTCCTCGACCGAGCCCTCGACCCGGTAACCCATCTCTCGGAAGATCTGCAGCATCCGGGTGTTGGCGGGCAGGATCTCCGCGACGAACCGCCTGATCCCGCGTTCGCGGCCGGCCTGGGCGAGGTGCTCGAGCAGCAGCTGGCCGACTCCCCGGCCCTGGTGTGCGTCCTCGACCAGGAAGGCCACTTCTGCCACTGTGCTGGTTTCCGCCGCCCCAGCCCCGGCACCCCCGCCAGGCTCAGGGACCGCGTCGTAGCGTCCGACCCCGATGATGAGATCGTGGAGCGTGACCACGAACGCCACCCGGCGGTCGAGGTCGACATGGGTGAAGCGCTCGACGTCCTGCGCCGAGAGCTTCGGGTACGGAGCGAAGAATCGCATGTACTTCGACTCGTCGGAGACGCGCGAGTAGAACTCGACCAGGCGATCGGCGTCATCGGGCACGATGGGCCGGATCTGGGCGACACTGCCGTCCTTGAGCAGGACGTCGGCGTCCCACTGCGGGTCGTCGGCGGGGGCGTCGCTCACGGCCACAATCTATCGGTTCGGAGGGCGGAGCCGGCACGGCGTGGCAGGAGTGAGCGGGGCATCACACAAGGGAGAATGAGGGTTCGAACAGAGTCCTAGGAGAGGACGCATGGCACGCAAGACATCGGCTCCGGTGGAGGAGTTCGACGAGCACATCATCGACACCGACATCAGTGACGAGATGAGCTCGAGCTACATCGAGTACGCCTACTCGGTGATCTACTCCCGCGCCATCCCCGACGCTCGCGACGGCCTCAAGCCGGTGCAGCGCCGCACGCTCTACACGATGGACGACATGAACCTGCGGTCCGACCGCGGTCACGTCAAGAGCGCCCGCGTCGTCGGTGATGTCATGGGTCGCCTGCACCCGCACGGCGACGGCGCCATCTACGACGCCCTCGTGCGGCTCGTGCAGCCGTGGTCGATGCGGCTCCCTCTCGTCGACGGGCACGGCAACTTCGGTTCACCCGACGACCCTCCCGCGGCGATGCGCTACACCGAGTGCCGCATGGACCCGGCCGCCGAGGCGATGACCGCCTCCCTCGACGAGGACACCGTCGACTTCCGGGCCAACTACGACGGCCGCGAGACCGAGCCGGTCGTGCTGCCGGCGGCGCTGCCGAACCTGTTGGTCAACGGCGCGTCCGGCATCGCCGTCGGCATGGCCACCAACATCGCGCCGCACAACCTCATCGAGGTCGTCCAGGCGCTCCGGCACCTCATCGACCACCCCGCGGCCGACCTCGACGACCTGATGAAGTTCGTGCCCGGCCCCGACCTGCCCACCGGTGGCAAGATCGTCGGCCTCGACGGCATCCGCGACGCCTATGCCACGGGCAACGGCTCCTTCCGCATGCGTGCGACCGCCCGGATCGAGAACATCACCCCGCGGCGTCGCGGCATCGTCGTCACCGAGCTGCCCTACAACGTCGGGCCGGAGAAGGTCATCGAAGCCATCAAGAAGCTCGTGCAGACCAAGAAGCTGCAGGGCATCTCCGACCTCAAGAACCTCACCGACCGCCACAAGGGGCTGCACCTCGTGATCGAGGTGAAGAGCTCGATCAACCCGGACGTCCTGCTCGACCAGCTCTACCGACACACGCCGATGGAGACGTCGTTCGGCATCAACGCGGTGGCACTCGTCGACGGCCAGCCACGCACCCTCGGACTTCAGGAGATGCTCACCGTCTTCCTGGAGCACCGCTTCGACGTCGTCCGCCGCCGCACCGCGTTCCGACGGCGCAAAGCCGCCGAACGGCTGCACCTCGTCGACGGCCTGCTCGTCGCGATCCTCGACCTCGACGAGGTCATCCAGCTCATCCGCAGCAGCGACGACCGGAGCGAGGCGCGCAGCCGGCTCATCAGCGTCTTCGACCTCAGCGACCTGCAGGCCGACTACATCCTCGACCTCCAGCTGGGGCGACTCACCAAGTTCTCCCGCCTCGAGCTGGATCGGGAGGCCGAGCAGCTCCGCGCCACCATCGACGAGCTGGACGCCATCCTGGCCGACGACGCCCTGCTGCGCTCGGTGGTGGGCGACGAGCTGGACGAGATGGCCCAGCAGTTCGGCACGCCGCGGCGCACGGTGCTGCTCGAGGGTGCCGGGCAGGCGGTGGCCACCGCTGCCACCCCGCTCGAGGTCGCCGACGACCCGTGCTGGGTGCTGCTGTCGGCCACGGGTCTGCTCGCCCGCACCACCGATGACGCACCCTTGGGCGAGGTCGGCCGCCGCTCCAAGCACGACACGATCGTCGCCGCCGTGCGTGCCACCGCCCGCGGGCAGGTCGGACTCGTCACGTCCGGCGGCCGCGTGCGCCGGCTCAGTGTCGTCGAGATCCCGTCGATACCGCCCACCTCGTCGGCTCCTCATCTGCAGGGCGGTGTCCCGCTCCGTGAGCTGATGCACCTCGACGACCGACCGCTCACCCTGATGACGTTCGACGACGGCCCGGGCCTGGCGCTCGGCACCCGCACCGGGGTGGTGAAGCGGGTCAAGCCCGACCACCTGAGCAACCGTGACGAGTGGGATCTCATCTCGCTGGCCGACGGCGACGAGGTGGTCGGAGCCGCACCGCTCACCACCGGCGACGAGCAGCTCGCGTTCGTCACCTCCGACGCCCAGGTGCTGCGCTTCGATGCCTCGCTGGTTCGCGCGCAGGGGCGCTCCGGGGGCGGCGTCGCCGGAGTCAAGCTCGCTGACGGGGCCAAGGTCGTGGCGTTCGGGGTGGTGCGCGACGTCGACACCGCCCACATCGTCAGCGTGGCCGGATCCGGCGACGCTCTGCCCGGTACCCAGACCGGCAGCGTCAAGGTCAGCCCACTCGGCATCTACCCGGCCAAGGGACGCGCCACCGGAGGTGTGCGTTGCCAGCGACTGCTGAAGGGCGAGGACGGGCTCATCCTCGCGTGGGTCGGCGACGGGTCGCCGATCGGCTGCGCCACCAGTGGGTCACCGGTCGAGCTGCCCGCACCCACCGAGCGCCGCGACGCCTCCGGGGTCCCGGCCGCGCAGCCGTTGCTGGCCGTCGCCGGCCCGGTTTCGTCGCTTCCCGGCGTGTCACACTGACTCCGTGCGTACCCGACTCCTGACGTTGCTGTCCGTGGTGCTCCTCATCACCGGGTGCCAAGGCGATTCCGGCGGCGGCAAGGTCGACACCAGTGAGCTGCAGAAGCGGCTCTCCGCGGCCCGCGCCACGATCGACGAGGCGGAGACCGTCGATGTCTCGCTGGCCGCGAAGTCGCTGCCGGACGGGGTCACCGGTGTGCTGTCGGCCACCGGCCAGGGCAACCACTCACCCGCGTTCAAGGGCGAGGTCAAGGTCGTCACCGGCGGTTCGACGCTCACCGCCGACGTCGTCTCCGCCGAGGGCACGCTCAAGGCCAAGACGAGCTTCTCGCCGCTCTACCTGGAGATCGATCCCCAGTCGCTGGGCGCTCCCGACCCCGCCGCGCTCCTCGACGCCGAAACCGGCGTCACCTGGATCCTCGAGCAGACCACGAGCCTCGAGGAGGGCGAGAAGTCGCGAGACGGCTCGGACGTCCTCACCACGATCACCGGCTCGTTGCCCGGCACTGTCGTCAGCACGATCATCCCGTCCGCGGACGAGGCGAAGTCGTTCACCGTCACCTACCGCCTCACCGAGGACGACAAGCTGCACGACGCCACGCTGACCGGACCCTTCTATCCCCAGGGCGGCAACGTCACCTACACGGTCAAGCTCACGACGTCCGACCAGCCCGTCACGATCAAGGTTCCCTAAGGGCATGCAGCAGACCGCGCCACGCGTCCTGCTCGGGCTCGCGGCGGTCGCGATCATGTTCGCAGCCGCCGACACCTATGTCGTCGTGCTGGCGCTGCCGGACATGATGACCACGGTCGGTCTGGACCTCGACCAGCTCCAACGGGCGGCACCGATCGTGTCCGGATTCCTGCTCGGCTACGTCGCCGTGCTGCCGCTCATCGGACGGGTCTCCGACCTGCGCGGACGAGTACCCGTCCTGCTCGGCTGCCTGTTCGTCTTCGCGGTCGGCTCCGTCATCACCGCGGCCGCCTACGACCTGCCCAGCATCGTCACCGGCCGGCTCGTCCAGGGCATCGGCGGCGGCGGCCTGATCCCGCCGACTCTGGCGCTGGTGGCCGACCTGTGGTCCCCCGCACGTCGCGGCCTCCCTCTCGGCATCGTCGGAGCGGTGCAGGAGCTGGGCAGCGTCGTCGGGCCGCTCTACGGGGCGGTGGTCCTCTCGTTCGGTTCGTGGCGCGACATCTTCTGGCTGAACTGCGCGGCCGGCCTCGTGCTCGCCGCTGCGATGGTGCGGATGCGCGACACCGATCGACGCGCACCCGACCGGCCCGGACGCCTCGACATGGTCGGGCTCGGGCTCGGGTTGCTCTCCCTCGCCGGTCTCACCCTCGTGATGCTCGAACCGGACGCGCTCGTCACCGGCGTCACCAGCGGCCTGGCGTTCCTGCCGGTGGCCGGCGAGACCCGGTGGCTCAGCCCCCTGGCGCTGACGACGTTCGGCCTCGCCGCGTTGTTCGTCGCCCGGGAGGCCACCGCCCGGCGACCCCTGCTCGACTGGGGCAGCTGGACCGACCTCGGCCGGGAGACCGACCTGCGCGGCGCGCTGATGCTCACCGTCGGCTTGGGAGCGGTCATCGTCGCTTTCGCGTCGGCCGAACCGGAGAGCGCAGCGCTCTCATCGAGCGCGCCGTGGCTGCTCCCGCTTGCCGCGGTGGCCTTCGCCGGATTCTGGTGGCGCCAGCGCACCGCGACCCGGCCGCTGGTGCCGCGCGGCGCCCTCGCGTCGCGTCCGGCCTGGGGTGCGCTGGTGGTGTCGTTCTTCGTCGGAGCGAGCCTCATCGCGGCCCTGGTCGACATCCCGTTCTTCGCCCGCCTGACGGTTCACCGGGAGTCCCAGCTCGACGCCGCACTGGTGCTGCTCCGGTTCCTCATCGCTCTGCCGGTCGGAGCCGTACTGGGCGGCTGGCTGCTGCGGCGAGTGCCGGCCCATGTGCTCACCGCCGTCGCGATGATCCTCAGCGCGCTCGCGTTCGCGCACATGGCCACCTGGGACTCCGAGTCGCTGAGGCATCAAAGCGAGACGCTCTCACTCGTCCTGGGCGGGCTGGGCTTCGGGCTGGCGATCGCGCCGGTGAACGCCGCGCTGCTCGAGCACACCGATGCCGCGGTGCACGGCGTCGCCAGTGCGCTGCTGATCGTCGCTCGCATGGTCGGCATGCTGCTCGGCATCTCCGCGCTCACCACGATCGGCCTGCATGCGTTCTACGACGCCTCCGCCGCGATCCCCCCGGCCGCCGAGCTCTGCGACGGGGCCGCCACCGCGTGCCAGGCCTACCGCGACGCCGTGCGCGACGCCGGCATCGCCCAGCTGCACGCGGTGTTCGTCGGTGCTGCGGCGTGCGCGGTGGCGGCAGCGGTGCTTGCTTTCGGCCTCCTCCGCCCCACTGCGGCCCGAGCCACCTCGGACGCCCACCACTAGGCTCGGACCATGGGCGCCTTCGACGATCTCCTCGCCGCCAACCGCGAGTTCGCGGACCAGTTCACGTTGTCAGGATTCGACGGCGTGGCCCACGCGGGCGTCGCGATGGTCACCTGCATGGACTCCCGCATCGACCCGCTGGGGATGATCGGCCTCTCCCCCGGCGACGCGAAGATCCTGCGGAACCCGGGTGGCCGGGTCACCGATCAGGCGCTCGTTGCCCTGGTGCTCGGGGTTCACCTGCTGGACGTCGAGCGCATCCTCGTGGTCGAGCACACCCGCTGCGCGATGGCGTCGGCAACGGAGGACGAGCTGCGCGCCAAGGTGAGCAAGAGCTCCGGAGTCGACGCATCGTGGATGTCCCTCGGCGTGATCGGCGACCAGCAGAGCACCGTGCGCGGAGACGTCCAGAAGGTGCTGTCGCATCCGCTGATCGGCGACTACGTCATGGTCGGCGGCTTCCTCTACGACGTCGACACCGGACTGCTCGACCAGGTCGTCTAGCTAGTCGGGCGTGCCGCCGATGACCTTGCCGTCCAGGTCGTAGATCGACCAGCGCGACAGCTTGCCCTGCTGCTGGAGGTACACCATGATCGCCGGCTCACCGCCCTGCCGGTTGACGATGAAGTAGGCGGAGTCGTAGTCGGGCATGCCCTGCCGTTTCGCCGTCCGGTCGGGCAGGCCTTCGACCAGGTCGGCGTCGATGTCGGCGAGATCGACCGGACCGTGCGTCGCCGCCGTCACCGGGCTGTTGAACAGCTGGAAGGCTCCGTCGCGGTAGACGTACCGCATCGCTCCGTCATCCACGACCGCGTTGATCGAGGCGTACTCCGGATAGACGACGGCGTCGTACACGCGGCTCGTGCCTGTCTCTTCGTCGACGGCCGCGACCAGCTGCGACCAGCCATCCGCGGTCTGCAAGTTCACGCTCGGAGTCGGGCCGCTGGGCGAGCCGCCGATGTCGTCGACTCCGTTGAAGATCGCGTACACGATGGCGCCGGCGCCGAGCCCGCACAGCAGCAGGAACCCGATCACGGTGATCAGGACCACGCGGCGCACCGTCCGGACGGTGTCGCCGGAGAGCGACGAGCGCATCGACTCGCTCATGCGGATCGTCGCCGCCGAACCTGCCCTGCGCTTCGACATCGCGCTCAGCTGATCCGGCGGGATCGCCGATCCGAGCGACTTCGTACCAGGTCCCGCGCTCGGGTCGATAGGCGGAGCGACGGCGGCGGCGGCCGCCGCGGCCGGCGCGGCACCACCGGCTCGTTTCAGGTCGCGGACGAGCACGGCCAGATCGCCCTTGGTGTGTGCTGAGTCCACTCGTTGGGTGCGCAACGCACGGTCCGCTGCGGTGAGCCTGCCGGCCGCGAACGCAGCGTCGATGAGCTTCTGCGCACGCTGGCGATCACGCCGCCCGGCCCGGCCCGGATCGCTGATGTCACTCACGCCGAGATCGTATCGACGCCGAGTTGTGGAATGGGTGCAGTTTGCGACAATCGCTGCAGGTCAAATGCGATGTCCTGCGCGGTCGTGACGGTATCCTCACCGGGTCAGACCACGTGACGTGCATCTCCGGCCATCGTTTCGAATCAGACCGCAAACAGCTGCGAAATCTCTGTAAAGTGAACGCGTCCTCCCTGCGTCCGCCCCCGACGGCCCCGGCCGTCTCGTTCTATGAGTCAGAAGCTCGGGATTCCCCACATGAACATTTCAGCCGACAACCTCGACCTGCTGGGTCGCTTCGGTATCGACATCCTTTCCATGCTCATCCTGGTCGGCGTGCTGTATCGCAGCCAGCAGAGCGTGCCGTCGATGCCTCTCGTGCTGTCGGCTCTCAACTTCGGTCTGTTCGGCGCGCTCGCGGCCATCACGGCCGGCACCTTCAACGCGGCCATCGGGTTCGGCCTGTTCGGCCTGCTGTCCATGCTGCGCCTGCGCAGCGCCGCGTTCACCATCAAGGACGTCGCCTACACGTTCCTGGCGTTGATCTTCGGTCTCATCAACGGGCTGCCCGACCGACCCATCACGCTGCTCATCATCGTCAACGTCGGCATCCTGCTGGTCGTCGCCGTCACCGACAACTCGCGGGGCGACTCGCCGACCCGCGTCATGCGGCTGGTCCTCGAGCACGCCTACTCCGACCCCTCCGAGGTGCGCAGCGTTCTCGAGCAGAAGCTCGCCGTCAAGGTCACCAGCATCGTCATCGAGGACATCGACTTCGTCCGCGAGACCACCAACCTCACCATCTCCTACGTGGTCGACGAGGCCTGGGGCCGCGCCAGCGCCGAGCAGGTCCAAGCTGACGGAGGGGTGATGCGGCCATGACCGCGCTCGCCACCGAGCCACACAGCGGCGACACCGTCACCACGCTCCAGCCCGTCCTGACGTCCGACGTCGGCCGAGCGCATCTGCTCGGTGTCGACGGCCTGCGTCCCGTCGGCCTGGAGGAGCTCGTCGAGCACGCGGCCCTCATGCACCGCACCGATCGCAAGTACATCGCCCCCCTCGACACCGTGCGCGCGCTCGTCGCCGACCTCGCCGACACCCACCGGGTGCTCGAGATCAAGGGCCGGCACTACACGACGTATCGCACGCTGTACTTCGACACCCTCGGGTTCGAAGCCGCCCGCTCGCACGTCCAGAAGCGGCGCCGCCGCTGGAAGGTGCGCAGCCGCCTGTACGTCGAGGACGGCCTGTGCCGCATCGAGGTCAAGACCAAGGACAATCGGGGCGAGACCCAGAAGGTCATGGGCATGAGCGATCCCGCCCGCTACGGCTACCTGGAGGGCGAGGAGGCCGACTTCGTCGCGTTCCATCTCGCCAGCCACCCCGAGGTGCGGGTCGACGAGCTCGTCCCGGCCGCCGAGGTCTGCTACACGCGGGCCACGCTGTCCGACATCGGCGCCGGCACCCGTGTCACGATCGACTGGAAGCTGGTCTGCCACCTCGAGACCGGTGACGTCTGGATGGACGACAGCTACGCGCTGATCGAGACCAAGGGTCCGTCCACGCCGGGCGTGGCAGACCGTGCCCTCAACCGGCTCGGCACCCGACCGAGGTCCTTCAGCAAGTACGTCGCGGCGGCCTCCACGATGAACACCGGAATCGCCGACAACGACGTCCGTTCGCTGCAGGGGCGTGTCCTGCACAACCGCGCTGTGGGATTCTGACCCAATGGATTCTGACGCACGGACTCGTTCGGTTCGGTATGTCTTCATCTCGATCCTCGCGCTGATCGCGATGGCGGTGGGGTTCACCGGCGACAAGTACCTGCCGATCAACGTCCAGGAGGACCCGGTCAACACGTCCACCACGCCGGCGCCCACCGCCTCCGCGAAGCCGTCCGCGCAGGCCTCGAAGAACCCGCTGACGTCCGACCCGGCGCCGCCGCTGCTCGACGCCGGCGACCTCCGCACCGTCAGCGGCGTGATCGGCGACCAGAGGAAGCCGGCGAGAACCTTGATCAAGCGCTGGTGGGCCGAGAACGGTACCGGCACGGCCGACGAGGGATTCGTCTCCTGGGCCGCAGCGCAGCTTCCCGCCGAGCCCACCACCATCCAGCGCCAGAGCGAGCAGACCACCGTCAAGCAGCTCAAGGCGTCGCGCGACCCCGCCGGCAACAAGGCCGCCGACTGGCTCAACCAGCATGGCTGCCAGGACGTCTGGATCTCGTTCACCGCCGAGCAGCTCGTCGCTGCGCTCCACCACGGACGACGAGCCGAGCGACAAGGAGATCAAGACGGTGCTCAAGCTCGCCTCCGACGTCGCCTCGGCCGCGCAGGACCGCTCGGGCAGTCCGGCGGCCAGTCAGCCGAAGCCGTGCAGCGGTGCCACCAAACCGGCGCGGTCGGACTGCTCGTGCAACTACCCGTCGACGCAGGCCACCATGAGCGCCGCCGCGCGCACGTACCTCGGCAAGCTCTCGCCTTACCGCTACGACCAGTACGCCTGGATGGAGAAGCAGGTCGATCTTGCCGCGCTGTACGCCGGCCTCGAGCTGCCCAGCGATGTCGGAGCCGGCGCCCTGCTCGGCAACCTCGTCGGCGAGTACGTGCTGGTGACCCGGGGCCACGCCAAGCCCTGATCACCTGCCCTGAGCATCACTTGTACTGAAACTGTTTCCGGCCGGGGTTGATCGCGTTGTCGAGCACGCGGTTGACATGCGTGACGTCCCACACTGATGCCACCACGAAGATGATCACGAAGGTCAGAATCATGATCGCTCCTTGCGTCGAGCGCCCCGAGGTCGCCGCTTCAGTGTGAACCTCACGGCATGGCGGCCCCTATGACACAGACCACTCAACCCGTATGACTCGGGCCACACGAGGGATCAGAAATCGAGATCGTCGGTCGTCTGCGGTCCGGTCGAGACGAGGAACTCCTTGCGGGGGGCGACCTCGTTGCCCATCAGCAGCTCGAACATGTCGGTGGCGCGCTCGGCGTCGTCGACGGTGAGGCGGCGCAGCGTGCGGTGGCGTGGGTCCATCGTGGTCTCGGCCAGCTGGTTGGCATCCATCTCGCCCAGGCCCTTGTAACGCTGGACCGGATCCTTCCAGCGGACGTTGCGGCGCTTGAGGTCGGCGAGCGTGCGCTGCAGCTCGGGGTCGGAGTACGTGTAGACGTACTTCTCTTGACCCTTCTTGGGATTCACCAGCTCGATGCGGTGCAGCGGCGGGACGGCCGTGAACACCCGGCCCGCGTCGACCAGTGGCGTCATGTAGCGGTAGAAGAGCGTCGCGAGCAGGCAACGGATGTGGGCGCCGTCGGAGTCGGCGTCGGCCATGAAGATGATGCGGCCGTACCGCGCCGTGTCGATGTCGAACGTGCGGCCCGACCCCGCGCCGACCACCTGGATGATCGACGAACACTCGACGTTCTTGAGCATGTCGCCGACGCTGGCCTTCTGGACGTTGAGGATCTTGCCGCGGATGGGCAGCAGCGCCTGGAACTCCGAGTCACGAGCCGACTTGGCGGTCCCGAGGGCGGAGTCACCCTCGACGATGAACAGCTCGCTCCGGTCGACGTCGGACGATCGGCAATCGGCGAGCTTGGCCGGCAGGGCGCTCGACTCCAGCGCGTTCTTGCGGCGCTGGGTGTCTCGCTGCTGCCGCGCCATGATGCGGGTGCGACTGGCACTCACCACCTTCTCCATGACGAGCTTCGCCTTCGACTTCTGCGCCGCCTTCGTGGACGTCAGGAAGGCCTTGAGCTCGCGACCGACCACCTTGTTGACCAAGCGCGCGACCGGCGGAGTGCCGAGCACCTCCTTGGTCTGTCCCTCGAACTGCGGCTCGGCGAGGCGAACGGTGACGACGGCGGTCATGCCCTCCAGGACGTCGTCCTTGATGACGTCGTCGTCGGCCTGCTTGAGCTGGCGGCTCGCGCGGAGCACTTCGTTGAACGTCTTGGTGAGGCCGCGCTCGAAACCCTGCACGTGCGTTCCGCCCTTGGGCGTCGCGATGATGTTGACGAACGAGCGCATCTCGGTGTCGTATCCGGTGCCCCACCGAAGGGCGATGTCGACCGCGAGGTCGCGGGTGACCTCCTGCGGAGTCATGTGCCCCTTGTCGTCGAGCAGCGGAACGGTCTCGGTGAACGAGTCGTCACCCTGCAGCCGGATGACGTCGGTGACCGGTTCGTCGGGGGCCAGGAAGTCGCAGAACTCGGTGATGCCGCCGTCATGGCGGAACGTCTCCTCCAAGACCTCCTCGCCCCGCTCGTCGCGGATGACCAGTTCAAGACCGGGCACCAGGAAGGACGTCTGACGGGCCCGGATGACCAGCTCGTCGTAGCTGTACGACGCGCCCTTGATGAAGACCTGCGGATCGGCCCAGTAGCGGATCCGGGTGCCGCTGACGCCCTTCTTGACCTTGCCCAGCTTGCGGAGGTCGTTGCCGGCGACGAAGTCGGCATCGGGGCCGTCACCGATGAACTCCCCCGGCGCGCCGCGACGGAACGACATGGCCCAGGTGGCGCCGTCCTTGTCGACCTCGACGTCGAGGCGTGCTGACAGTGCGTTGACGACCGAGGCGCCCACGCCATGAAGGCCTCCGGTGGCGACGTACGAGCCGCCCCCGAACTTGCCGCCGGCGTGCAGCTTCGTGAACACGACCTCGACGCCGGACAGTCCGGTCTTCTTCTCCAGGTCGACCGGGATGCCGCGGCCGTCGTCGGTCACCTCGACCGACCCGTCGGCCCGCAGCACGACCAGAATGTTCGTGCAGTGGCCGCCCAGCGCCTCGTCGACGGCGTTGTCGATGATCTCCCACAGGCAGTGCATCAGGCCGCGGGTGTCGGTGGACCCGACGTACATGCCGGGACGCTTGCGCACCGCCTCCAGCCCCTCCAGGACGAGGAGGTTGCGGGCGTCGTAGGTCGACATCGAGGGCGGGGCCTTTCCAGGGTGGGTGGTCCGCCTCAGGATATCGGCGCGACCCCGACGACCAGTCCGGACACGCAGAGCCAATCGGTGCTCGACGCCGGTGCGCCTGCGTCGGTTTGGTCCTGGTGGGGAGTATGTATGTCGTATGAACCTTCCGGACGCGAGGAATAGCACTCCATGAAAGGATGTTGTTCCGGATGTCATCGCCAGCAATGAATTGAGGTCATCGTGACGGCACTCGCCCAGCTGTCTGGTCTGTCAGCCATCGATCGTTGCGATCGTTGCGGCGCCCAGGCCTACGTCCGCGTCGAGCTGGCCGGCAACGCCGAGCTGCTCTTCTGCGCCCACCACGCACGTCAGCACGAGGACAAGCTCCGCGAGGTCGCGGTCACCATCCACGACGAGACCGAGAAGCTGGCCGACGTCCCGGCCACGGCTCCACTCGACGAGGTCTGACCCGCCACGATCGCCCGTCCGAGCGCCCCGTTCATCGAACGGGGCGTTCGTTCGCTCTCCGGCCGGCCCGCCCCGAGGCGCAGCATCGTGTCGTTGATGTGAGACTTGGCTATGGCCGAGACGACTGAGCCCCCCACCGAGCGGAGACGGAAGCGCCTGGAGGCACTGGTCCGCATCGAGGACAAGGTCGAGGAAGCGGCTGAAGCAGCGGCTGACGCGGCCGCCCATGCCGTCGAGGCGACCAAGGCCGCCGAGGCGGCCCAATTGGCCCGGGTTGCGAAGAAGGCCAAGGCGACGACAGCGACGAAGGCTGCCAAGGCAGCCAAGGCAGCCAAGACAGCGAAGTCCAAGGCCGGGAAGGCCGCCCAGGAAGCGAAGGCAGCCAGCAAGGCGGCAGCGCCGGATGCATCGGCGCTCACGGAACCGACCGAAGCTCTGCAGAAGCCGACTCATGTCCTCGACGTGCGGCTCAGCGACGACGAACTGGCCCAGATCACCCGGCTGGCAGACCAGGAGCAGCTCCCGGTTTCGGCCCTGGCACGCTCCTTGCTGGTCCGTGCCCTCAACAAGTCAGGCGACCCTTAGCAAATCCGCGAAACGGCGAACCTGGGAGCCGATCCGGGGGTACCCTACCCTCGCGATGCCCTACGACCCAGACGAGCACGGACGTCTCGAGTCGCTGTACTTGAAGTACGGCGCTCGGCTTCAGTCTGAGGCGCGCACCGTCCGGGAGAACGGTCAGCCACGATTCGCCGGGCACGACCTCGCCGAGCACTACGAGGATGCCCTCGCAACCGCCTACGCGGTGTATGCCTATCTGCTCGCCCAACCTGTCGATCGCCAACCCGAGGAACGCCGGCAAGCCGAGCCAGACAGTGGCTCACACGCGAAGGCTGAACACCCCCGCTACTCCGCACCGGCTGTCTGACGACGTTCGCGCCTCGTCGGAGTCGAGTCGTCATCGTCACGTCTCTCGCACGTCATCTTCCGAACCTAGGCTGAGGCCATGTTCAGTCGTGAACCCCGCCAAGACATCCAGAAGGAGCTGGCGCTGATCAGCCGCGCGCAGCTCCTGACCGACCTCGAGACGTCGATCGGCGCCGCCGTCGCCGAGCTCCGCGAGATGGCCGACGGCCATGCGGACCTGCTGGCGAGCGCTGCCGGATCGCAGATCGGCACCTACCTGGCGTCGCCCCGGAGCGCCGATCCCTACCACCTGCTCGCCGGGACGCTGCTCGTCCTGGCCGGAGCCGACACCGACCTCGTGGAGGACGCCGTCGAGGCCGCCCGTCGCTGGACCGGATCTCCGGTGTTCGGGGCCGCCTGAGCGCCGCCTCGGGCTGGGCGGCACTGAGCGTTCACGGGTCATTCACCCGACACACACCGACGCGTCGACGCCTCGTGGCGGTTGGCCGTGAAGATTGATCCCTGACCACCCTGTTGCGCTGTCCAGACTGACCAGTGCTGCAGGGCGGTCATCCACTGAAAACCTTCGGGGCCGACGACGGGGAAACATCCACGTGAACACGAATCTCACCCTCGACCGCTTCATCGAGCTTCTCGACCTCATCGAGGAGCCCGACGACGACGCGACCGACGCGGAGGGCATGCTCGCCTGACGACGAGCGCTGCGTGCGACGTCGGTCGAGGTCGGCGCCGCACGTCTCGGGCCCGGCCCACACAAACCCAGTAGCCGACCACGGGCCGTGGAAGCGAACGAACACTTGCGACCTCGTTCACCCGTGAGCTTGGCTTTGCCGGTAGGCCTACCTCGCCCATCGCAGCCACAAGCATGAAAGGCCGGGTCGTCTCTCGCGCATCTCGGTGGGACCGGCTTACCGTGTCATGCATGACGACTCCCGAACATGTGCAGGACGCCCGGGACCCTGAGCTGCCAGGGCGATTGCTGACAACCGAGCGTGACGCACTGATTCCTCTGCTGAGGGGCCGGCCCGACGAGGACTTTGACCGGCCGGTGGCAGCGTGTCCCGGCTGGACGGTGCGAGACGTGGTCGCGCACTGCTCGGCCGCGCTCACCCGGGTGACGGAAGGTCGGATGGATTCGGACGTCTTCACGCCCGAGTCGAATGACCGAGACATCGCCGAACGATCCGACTGGACCAACGCTCAGGTTCTGGACGAACTCGAGCGGGGAATGACAGAAGCCGGGCCCGTGCTCGCCGACTCCGGCGGAATGTGGGACGGCGTCGCTTTCGGAGAGTGGGTGCATGCCGGGGACGTACGCGAAGCCCTGGGAGAGCCGGAGGCATACGGCGGCTCCGGGCTGTCGGACGCGCTCACCCTGCTCACGCGGGCTACTCGCGAATGGGGAGATTACGCACCACTCGAGGCCGACCTCGACGACCGTGACGAACCACTGCGGCTCGGCAAGACGGATGACGAGCGACCTCTGGCCCGCTTCGTCGGGGACGGGCCCACGCTGGTGCGGCTGTACGCGGGGCGGCCTGTCAAAGGAGCAACGTATGAGTTGACGGGGGTGGAGCCGGAGGAGCTGAACCTCTTCGGCTGAGCCGGCCACGAGGGTCCGGTCGGCACGACGTATCACTCAGGGGCAGCGACCCATTGAGGATCGCCAGAGCTCTCGGGCGCTGTCAAACCGCGCGGCTCGAGCGCCAGAAGTCAGTCGAGGTAGTCGCGCACTAGGGACGCCTGAACGCTGTGCGAGATCCTGAAATCTCCGTAGATATCGACAACCACGGCAAGCGCTGTGCAATGAAGTGTCCCCGACTGAACGGTTGGTCCTCTGTCAATGAGATCGTCTCGACGACGCTCATCATGCAACGTCCGTCGCTTGGTCGACGCGCTTCCGGTTCCCGAGGTTCTATTCGCTGGATCCAATCACCTTGATGATGTTGACTCGGACACTCGGAACGGTCGTGTTTCCGCCGATTTGGGTGTCGTATGAATACGAGCCGTCGACCTCGACGAACATCTTGACCACGTCGCCCTGAACAACGTCCGAAAGTATTTCTGGATCGTCGGCACTCACCCAGATGCTTTCCAGGTAGGCGTAGGGATCACTCTGCTTCTTCGGACCGCTGTCGGCGAGGAAGGACGCATCGCCCGTAGCCGCGTCAAACTGCGTGATGTTGCCGAAGAGGATGTACCGCTCACCGGCGTGCGCGTCCGGGTCCTTCACGAAGAGCTTGAACTCTCGGGGCTTGATCGACTCGTAGGTTGAACGGTCCTGTGCGTCTGACCCTGAGTCTGAACCCTCACCACCGGAAGTCGTCTGGTTCGAATCCCCTGCCTCAGTCGGCGCGGGAATCAGAGCAACGACGATGATCAAAAGAAGAAGTAGCGCAGGAATGATGAATCTCTTCTTCTTGTACCAAGGCCGACCTGCTTCCATCTCTTGCCCGGATGGCCCGGGATACTCAGGTCGGATTGGTCCAGCTGAGGTTTGGGCGGACGCAGGCTGCACTGACGGTGACGTATCGCGGCTAACAGGACCGCTCTGACCTGAGGGCGGGGGCGGGGCGAAATGCTCCGTCCACTGCTCTCCATCCCACCAACGTGTGTTGCCGCTGCCGTCCGGGTACCAGCCCGCTGGCGGCTTCTCAGTCATGTGCGCTCCATTGAAATGGCCCGAGAGGGCAGGGCAGTTTTTGAGACGATTAGAGACTAGGCGTCTCCAGGCGCACATCTGCCGCTTTCCTCCAGCGCAGGCGCATCTCCCCAGAGTGCGCGGGGCGGTTCTCTGTTCGCGAAGTGGTCTCCTCTACGCTGGCTCCCTGCTCGCTGGACGCATCGTGTGCGGCCCAGCTCCTTCCCAGCGAAAGAGATACGGCATGCTCAAGGACTTGTCTGGGGTCGGAGGCCTCCAGGACTCCCTCGCCAGAACCAACGAACTGCTCACTGAAGTCCTGGCCGAACTCAAAGAAACCAACTCAGAACGCCTCGAGGCAATCGCCACAGCGATTCATGAGCTCAACGCCAACTTGGAACAGTCGTCGCCAGTCAAGGAGTGACCGCCCGGCGCATCTCTCCCCCGAGTGCGCGAGGGCGGTCGCTGGTGTGCTCCTACTGCGCTGGGACGTTCTCCCGCAGGAACGCAAGTTGGTCCGCGACGATGTTGGTGAACGCGGGGTCGACGTAGGGGTCGAAATGGCTGCACTCGTAGATCCGGACCGTCGCGTGTGGGATTTGTCGAGCAGCCTTCTCTGCGACGGCGCACGGGGTGATGGCGTCGTGTCTTGCGATCTGGATCAGGGTGGGACATTCGATGTTCGACATGACCCGCTGTGGTGAATACAGACCGATCTTGAGGCCGATCCGCGCGGCAACGTCTTGCCGATAGGCGTCTGGTGCAAGGCCGGAATGGGTGAGGAGCTGCTCCAACCCTGGCAAGGCATCGGGTGTCGTCATGATCCCAAGATCACCGGGCCGGCCCACGAGCGGTATGTACACCGGCTTTCGTCCCAAGACCGCATTGATCTGGTCGCGTATGGCGTAAGGGGCGATTCTTCTCGAGGCGGCGAATCCGGTCGCCCGCACAGCCGCAGGACCACTGACATGCGGCACTTGGGCGATGACGGCGGCCAGTGCCTCTCCCCTCCCGGCGACGCTGAGGACGTGTCCGCCACCGAATGACGTTCCCCACGCCACGATCTTGTCCGCATCAATCCCAGGAAGCGAACGAGCAAACTCCAGTGCCGCCTTCCAATCGTCGTGCTGCATGGAGACGTCCAGAACCTGGCGAGGTTCACCTTCGCTATCGCCGAACCCTCGATAGTCGAACACCACTACCGCGTAGCCAGCCGCTGCAAAACGCTCCGCGTACGCATAAAGGCGCAAGGCGCGCGGAGACCCGAAGCCGTGCGCCATCACGATCACCGGTATCGGCAGCTCCGTGGAGGTTTCTGGACGAAACACGCTGGCCGCACACTTGGTGCCGCCGGAAAGAAACGCGGTCGGTTCCGATGTGAAGTGGACGTTGCCAGATGCGGACACGGGCGCTCCATCGTTGAGGTCGTGGCGCTGCGGCGATGTCAGTCGAGGTAGTCGCGCAAGACCTGTGACCGAGACGGGTGGCGCAGCTTGCTCATCGTCTTGGACTCGATCTGGCGGATGCGCTCACGCGTGACTCCGTAGACCTTGCCGATCTCGTCGAGCGTCTTGGGCTGGCCGTCGGTGAGGCCGAACCGCATCGAGACGACACCGGACTCCCGCTCGGACAGGGTGTCGAGGACGGCGTGCAGCTGCTCCTGCAGGAGCGTGAACGAGACGGCGTCCGCGGGGACGATGGCCTCGGAGTCCTCGATCAGGTCGCCGAACTCGGAGTCGCCGTCCTCGCCGAGCGGCGTGTGCAGGCTGATCGGCTCGCGACCGTACTTCTGCACCTCGACGACCTTCTCGGGTGTCATGTCGAGCTCGATCGCCAGCTCCTCCGGCGTGGGCTCCCGGCCGAGGTCCTGCAGCATCTGCCGCTGGACGCGCGCGAGCTTGTTGATGACCTCGACCATGTGCACCGGGATGCGGATGGTGCGGGCCTGATCGGCCATGGCGCGCGTGATGGCCTGACGGATCCACCAGGTGGCGTAGGTGGAGAACTTGAAGCCCTTGGTGTAGTCGAACTTCTCGACCGCACGGATGAGGCCGAGGTTGCCCTCCTGAATGAGGTCGAGGAACAGCATGCCGCGGCCGGTGTAGCGCTTGGCCAGTGAGACGACCAGCCGGAGGTTGGCTTCGAGCAGGTGATTCTTGGCGCGGCGACCATCGATGACGATCCACTCGAGCTCTTCGCTCATCTTCGCGGAGATGCGGCCGCCCTTGGCGAGCTTCTCCTCAGAGAACAGGCCGGCCTCGATGCGCTTGGCCAGCTCGACCTCCTCCCCCGCCGTGAGCAGGGAGACCTTGCCGATCTGCTTGAGGTAGTCCTTGACGGGGTCCGCCGTCGCTCCGGCGACGAGCACCTGCTGCACCGGCTCGTCGCTCTCGTCGGCGGCCGACAGCGTGAAGCTGGACTCCTCGTCCTCCTTCAGCGTGGGGTCGTTCTTGAGGTCCTTCTCGAACTCCTCGTCCGGGATGTCCGGCAGGACCTTCTTGCCCTGGGCGTCGACCAGGGGCGTGTCCCCGTCGGCCGGGGGCACTTCGAGCACCTCGGCGATGTCGACAGCGGCCACGGCGGCCGCGACGTCGGGCTTGGAGTCCTTCCCAGCGGCCTTCTTGCCCGGGGCCTTCTTCGCGGGGGCCTTCTTCGCCGGCGTGGACTTCTTCGCAGCCGGGGCCTTCTTCGCGGCGGGACTTCTTCGCCGGCGCGGACTTCTTCGCAGCCGGGGCCTTCTTCGCCGGCGCGGACTTCTTCGCGGCCGGAGCCTTCTTCGCCGGAGCGGACTTCTTCGCGGCCGGAGCCTTCTTCGCCGGAGCGGACTTCTTCGCGGCCGGAGCCTTCTTGGCGGTCGCGGTGGCCTTCTTGGCGGATGACTTCTTGGCGGCCGGGGTCGCGGTGGACTTCTTGGCGGCCTTCGCAGATGAGGACGTGGTCACGGTCTTTTCTGTTTTCGCGGTGGTCTTCTTCTTGGCCGGTGACGCCTTGGTCACGGAGGTCTTCTTCGGGGAGTGCGGGGCCTTCTTGTCGTCGCCGTTCTTCCCGCCGGGGAGGCGGCGTGTGATCGCGCGAAGGGGAGATCCAGTGGCAGGATTCACCGGCACGAATCAACCTCACATTCCGGTAGAAGGGCGCAACAATGAGGCCTGTGGTCAACCTCTCGCTCAAGTGTGCCATGCGCGACCACACGCCCCGGCACGACCCTCTGGCTCAGCCGTCCTTTCCTCCAGTCGGCCACCCGTGCACCGGCTCGTTGAGGTGCATCAGCTCCTGGTAGCGCCTGGTCGTGGCCTTCATGGCGGCGAGGCGGTCGCCGCCGGAAGCCTCCATCCGGTGCTCGAAGTCGTCGATCAGCCACGTGGCGCCGTTGCGGCCGCTGATGCACCGCTGCTCGACGATGCCGAGCAGCCGGTCGCGGACCTCGACGTCGACGCCCATCTGCTCCAGACCCGAGTGAGCGAGCGGCAGCAGGTGGCGCAGCACCAGCTCGGGCACCGGCACCGTGCCGACCGACGGCCAGTAGAGCTCGGTCTCCAACCCGGTCCGGGCGGCCTGGTGGAAGTTGTCCTCGGCGGCGCGGAACGACATCTGTGACCACAGCGGCCGATCGCTGGTGCCGATGACCGTCACCAGTCCGTAGAACAGCGCAGCGTTCGCCATCGTGTCGACCACGGTCGGGCCGGCGGGCAGCAGTCGGTTCTCGATCCGCAGATGCGGGCGCCCGCCTGCCGTGTCGTAGATGGGCCGGTTCCAGCGGTAGATCGTGCCGTTGTGCAGGCGCAGCTCTGGCAGGTTCGGCACCCGGCCGGCCTCGAACTCCTCGACCGGGTCCTCCTCGTCGACGATCGGCAGCAGCGCCGGGTAGAAGCGCACGTTCTCCTCGAACAGGTCGAACACCGACGTGATCCACCGTTCGCCGAACCAGACCCGCGGCCGAACGCCCTGGACCTTCAGCTCGTCGCTGCGAGTGTCGGTGGCCTGCTCGAACAGGGGGATGCGCGTCTCGTGCCAGAGCTGGCGGCCCAGCAGGAACGGCGAGTTGGCACCGACCGCCACCTGCACGCCGGCGATGACCTGCGCGGCGTTCCACATCGGCGCGAAGTCGTCTGGCTCGACCTGGAGGTGCAGCTGCGTGCTCGTGCAGGCCGCCTCCGGGATGATCGTGTCGGCGGTCGTGTCCAGCCGGTCGACGCCGTCGATGACGATCTCGATGTCTTCGCCTCGGGCAGCCAGGATCTGCTCGGAGAGCAAGTGGTACCGCGGGTTCGGCGCAAACGTCTCGCGGGCCAGGTGCTCGGAACGCAGGGTGGGCAGGATGCCGATCATGATGAGGTTCGCACCGACGCCCTGGGCCCGCGTCTGGGCGATGTTCAGGTCTTCGCGCACGGCCTCCTCGAGCGCGGTCAGGCCGGCTCCGGCAGCGCGGCTCGGCGGCACGTTGATCTCGATGTTGAACAGCCCGAGCTCGGTCTGGAAGTCGTCGTCGGCGATCGCTTCGAGCGCTTCGGCGCTCTTCATGGCCGGGTCGCCGGCGTCGTCGACCAGATTGAACTCGATCTCCACTCCGACGTGCGGGTGCTCCACCGAGAAGTCGTGCTCGCTGAGCATCCGGGCGAACACGTCGAGGCACCGGCGGACCTTGGTGCGGTACCGCGTGCGGTCCTCGCGGGTGAAGGCACGGTCGTCGACGTCCTGGCCCATGCATGAAGCCTAGGGCGCGTTTCAGGCCATGGCGCGCTCGGTTCCGTCGAGCGGACGCCATGCCGACGGCGGCACGCCTCCTTCGAGCAGCTTCAGGAGCAGCCCCGCCAGCGTGTAGTGCGGATCCACGGCGATGGCGCGCTCGCCCGCGATGAGCGCCAAGGCGCCGTCGCCGGACAGCCACGAACCGAATCCGGCCAGACACAACGACGGTGCCGACAACGGCGGTGGCGCGCAGCGGACCACGTGGCACCACAGGCCCACCATGTCCCGGGCGTTGTCGGGAGTGATGAGCGCCCACAGGGCATCACGCACCGGCAGGATCGTGGCCCAGACGGCGAGGCGCAACGCCTGATCGTCAGTGAGTCTGCGCCGCGCGAGTCCGGTCTCGAGGGCCGACGCGACGTCGGTCATGCCGATGTCGACCATCGTGGCGTCGTCACTGCGGGCGAGCGCGGCCACGATCTGGTCGATGACGGTCGCGGTGGCGAGGTCGAGCCATTCGCGTCGCGGGGACGGCTCCGGATCGAGCTTCGCAGCGAGGGCCGCCCGGTTCGGCAGGATCTCCTGGCCGCCGGCGACGGCCTGCACGACGGCCAGATGATGATCCGACGTCTGGTACGGGTGGCCCTCTGGATCGCTGTCGTCGAACGTGGTCCAGTAGCGCGTGCCGTCCGCCCACACCGCGACCACGGGCCGGATCGCCCCGAGTCGTTGCTCGACCTGCGTCACCAGCAGCTCGGCCACCTCCGTGCGGTCGGTGACGGCGATGACGATCGCACCCTCCGCACGCTGATGCGCGAGATGGGCGACGATCGCCGCCGCGGCCTGGCCGACGTGCTCCGGAGCCGGCATGTCCATGCGCAGCCGGAAGCCGAAGCGGTTGCGTGGCCCGAAGGTGGCGATCGCGACGATCGAGTCCTCGGGCATGAAGCCGAACAGCGTCGGAAGGGTGTTGATCAGGTCGGGAACGTCGTGAGCCGTGAACACCGGGATGTCGTCGGTCATCACGCCACGATCGCCGGCTCCTGACGGCCCCGGCTCGGCTTCGACGCGGGGTGTGGACGACGGCGATGCGAGGGCCGAATGTGGACGCAAGCCACAATGACGCCATGCGATCCACGGCGTCGATCATGCATCTCGATCTCGACGCCTTCTTCGCGTCGGTCGAGCAGCGCGACAAGCCGTCGCTCCGCGGCAAGCCGGTCATCGTCGGCGGCATCGGCCCGCGCGGCGTGGTGGCGACCGCGTCGTACGAGGCCCGTGTGCACGGGGTGCGATCGGCGATGCGGACGGCCGAAGCACGGGCTCGGTGCCCGCACGCAGCTTTCCTCGGCGGACGCTTCGAGGCGTACCGCGCGGCGAGCCGGCTCGTCATGGAGCGCTTGCGCGAGGAGTCCGAGCTGGTCGAGCCGCTCTCGCTCGACGAGGCCTTCGTCGACCTCGCCGCCTCCCCCACCTTCGATCCCGACCGCGTGGTCGAGGTCGTGGAGCGGATCCGCGCCGACATCGCCGAGCTCACCCATGGGCTCACCGCGTCGGTCGGCGTCGCCTCCTCGAAGCTGATGGCGAAGATCGCCAGCGAGGTCAACAAGCCGAACGGGGTGTTCGTGGTGGTCCCCGGCACCGAGGCGGACGTGCTCGGACCGATGCAGGCCACCGCGCTCCCCGGTGTCGGCCCGGCGACGGCGGAGCGGCTGCGCCGCGTGGGCATCAGCACGGTGGAGCAGCTCCGCACCTCCAGCGAGGACGAGCTGGTCCGCCTGCTCGGTGCGTCGGCGGGAGCGTCGTTCTGGCGTCTGGCCCGCGCGATCGACGACCGGCCCGTGGTGGCGGAGCGGGAGGCGAAGTCGGTGAGCATCGAGGACACCTTCGAGCACGACATCACCGACCGGGCGTTGCTGACGGGCGAGGTCGAGCGGATGTCACGGGCGGTGGCCGACCGCCTGCGCCGAGGCGGCATGTCCGGCCGAACCGTCACTCTCAAGGTGCGGCACCACGACTTCGAGACGCACACCCGGTCGAGCACGCTGCGCGGGCCCACCGACAGCCCGCGGGTGCTGGCCGAGACCGCTCGGACCCTCCTTGACGGCGTCGACCTCGCCGGCGGACTCCGCCTGCTGGGTGTCGGGGTGAGCGGTCTCGCCGACTGGGTGCAGGACGATCTGTTCACCGAGCCGGAGGACCCGGACGAGATCGGAACGGCCGAGCCGGAACTGCGCCCGCGGCGGCGCGAGGTTCGGTGGTACCCCGGCCAGGACGTCCATCACGCCGAGCACGGCGACGGGTGGGTGTGGGGCGCAGGACTCGGCCGCGTCACCGTGCGGTTCGAGACACGGGAGACTCCTCCGGGTCCGGTGCACACCTTCGCCGAGGACGACGCCGGTCTGACGCCCGGACACGGCGATCCCGATGCCGAGCCCCCGGATACGGTCGAGCCGTGAACCAACCTCCTGAAGCACCGCGCCGTCCCATCGTCCGTCGCCACCACGGCGACGAGGTGGTCGACGAGTACGAATGGCTCCGCGACGCCAAGGACCCCGACACCATCGCCTACCTCGAGGCCGAGAACGCCTGGGCCGAGCAGCAGACCGCCCACCTGGCCGAGATGCGCGAAGCGGTGTTCAACGAGATCAAGTCACGGACGCTGGAGACCGACCTCTCGGTGCCGGTGCGCCACGGCGACTGGTGGTACTACGCCCGCACCGTCGAGGGCCAGCAGTACTCGATCCGGTGCCGCTGCCCGATCGGCGACCCCGATTCATGGGACCCCCCGGTGCTCGAGGCCGGCACGGACATCGGCAGCGCCGGAACAGAGGGCGAGCAGGTGCTGCTCGACTCCAACGTCGAGGCGGCCGACCACGACTTCTTCTCCCTGGGTGGCTTCAGCCTCAACGACGACGACACCCTGCTCGCCTGGTCGGTCGACGTCGTGGGTGACGAGCGCTACACGATCCGGGTCAAGGACCTGCGCACCGGCGAGATCCTGCCCGACACGGTGCGGGGCACGAGCGGCGGCATCACCTGGTCGGCGCAGGGAACCCACTTCTTCTACACGACCGTGGACGATGCGTGGCGCCCGTTCCGGGTGTGGCGGCACGAGCTCGGCAGTACCGGCGAAGACCTCCTGGTCCACGAGGAGACCGACGAGCGATTCTTCACCGGCGTCGGGCGCACGCAGTCCGAGCGCTATCTCGTCATCGGCTCCTCGTCGAAGGTCACCAGCGAAGTACGGGTGCTCGAGGCCGACGATCCCGAGGGCGAGTTCCGCGTCGTGCGGCCGCGCGAGAGCGGTGTCGAGTACTCGCTGGAGCACGCCCGAATCCGCGGCGAGGACGTGTTCCTGATGCTGCACAACCGCAACGCCCTCAACTTCGAGCTGGTCCAGGTGCCGGCCGGCGGCCCGTACGACGATCCCGAGGTCCTGATCGGCCATCGCGACGACGTCCGGCTGGAGGACGTCGACGTGTTCGCCGGCCAGATCGTCGTCTCCTATCGGCGCGACGCCATCGCCCGCATCGCGGTGATCCTGCTCGACGACGACGCACCGACAGGGCTGGCCGAACCGCGGGAGATCGACTTCGGCGAGGAGCTGTTCACCTCCGGCGTCGGAGCCAACGCCGAGTGGGACCAGCCGTTGATCCGCATCGGCTTCGGTTCCTTCGTCACTCCAGCGACGGTGTACGACTATGTGGTGGCCACCGGCGAGCTGATCTTGCGCAAGCAGGCTCCAGTGCTCGGCGGATACGACCCCGCCGACTACGAGCAGCACCGCAGCTGGGCCACCGCCGACGACGGCACGAAGATCCCGGTGTCGATCGTCTGCCGGGCCGGCACCAAACGCGACGGGTCCTCCCCCGCTCTGATCTACGGGTACGGCTCGTACGAGGCGAGCATGGACCCGGGCCTCTCGGTGCCACGGCTGTCGCTGCTCGACCGGGGTTTCGTCTTCGCCATCGCCCATGTGCGGGGCGGCGGCGAGCTCGGTCGCAGCTGGTACGAGCAGGGCAAGCTGCTGCACAAGAAGAACACGTTCACCGACTTCGTCGCAGCGGCGCGTCACCTCGTCGACGAGGGCTGGACATCGGCCGACCGCCTGGTCGCGGAGGGCGGCAGCGCGGGTGGTCTGCTGGTCGGCGCGGCAGTCAACCTCGCACCGGACGCGTTCGCCGGCGTCGTGGCCAGCGTGCCGTTCGTCGACGCCCTCACGTCGATCCTGGATCCGTCGCTGCCGCTCACCGTCATCGAGTGGGACGAGTGGGGCGACCCGCTGCACGATCCCGACGTCTACGCCTACATGAAGTCGTACACCCCGTACGAGAACGTGGCGGCCCGCGACTACCCCGCCATCCTGGCCGTCACCAGCCTGCACGACACCCGGGTGTTGTTCGTCGAGCCGGCGAAGTGGGTGGCCCGTCTGCGGGCCACCGCAACCGGCGACGCTCCCCTGCTCCTCAAGACCGAGATGAAGGCCGGCCACGGCGGCGTCAGCGGACGCTACGCGGCCTGGAAGGAACGCGCTTGGGAGCTCGCCTGGATCATCGACACAGCCACGCGATCGATCAAGTGACACCAGTGCAACTAAGAACACACTGAGAGCGGAATCACCGCGCCTCCCGCCGCGTTGCACCAGTACGAACACCATTGGGAGGCGTTTCATGACCGTCACGAAGAGCGAGAGCATCGAGGGCAAGGACAGCGTCGGCATGTACCTGGCCGAGATCGCTCGCACCCCCCTGCTCGACGCTGCCCGGGAGGTCGAGCTCAGCAAGACCATCGAGGCCGGCCTGTACGCCCGTCACCTGCTCGCCGAAGGCCGCGTCGGCCGTGCGAAGGGCGGCGCACCCAAGCGTGCCACCGAGGAGGAGCTGCGCTGGCTCGCCGAAGAAGGCGACCGTGCGCAGCAGGAGTTCGTCCAGGCCAACCTGCGCCTGGTCGTCTCCATCGCCCGCAAGTACGGCCGCTCCGCGATGCCGATGCTCGACCTCGTGCAGGAGGGCAACACCGGCCTGATCCGCGCCGTGGAGAAGTTCGACTACGTCAAGGGCTTCAAGTTCTCGACCTACGCCACCTGGTGGGTCCGCCAGGCCATCACCCGCGGCATCGCGCAGCAGGCGCGCGTGGTCCGGCTGCCGGTGCACGTCGTCGAGGAGCTCAACCAGGTCACGGCTGCGCGCCGCAACCTCGAGCGCCAGCTCGGCTACGAGCCCGAGCCGCACGAGATCGCCGCCGAGCTCGACATGGACGTCGATCGAGTCATCGACCTGCTGTCGTGGGGCCGCGACCACGTCAGCCTCGACACCCCGGTCGACGACGACGGCGACACCTCCCTGGGCGACCTCATCGCCCGCGAGACGCTGCCCGGCCCCGACCTCGCCGTCATCGACGACGAGACCCGCGACCTGATCTCCACGCTCATCGACCACCTCGACGAGCGCGAGGCCGACATCGTGCGGGCCCGGTACGGCCTGCTCGACGGTCGCCAGCAGAAGCTGGCCGACATCGGCAAGCGCCACGGAATCTCCGCCGAGCGCGTACGTCAGCTCGAGCGCCAGGCGCTCATGACGCTGCGGCGCATCGCCGATCCCGACCTGGCTGCTTAGCCTCCCGATTCGAACCCGTCCCGCCCTCCCCCGAGCGGGGCGGGTTCGTCATGTCGTCAGGGGCGGATGCTCTGGTTCCAGAGACGGTCGACCCGCGCCTCGAGGTCGGCGATCGATCCGGTGTTCTCGAGCACGACATCGGCCGCGGCACGACGTTCCTCGCGCGACGCTTGCGCCGCCATCCTGGCCCGCGCGTCGTCCTCGGTCATCCCCCGCAGCTGCACGAGCCGCTCCACCTGCACGTCCTCGGGGACGTCGACGACGACCACGAGGTCGCAGAACGACGCCATGCCCATCTCGACCAGCAGCGGATGGTCGTGGACGACCACTCCGTCCTCGGGGACCGTCGACTCGAGCGCCACGGCCAGCTCGATGATCGCCGGGTGGGTGATGGCCTCCAGGTCGGCGCGGGCGGCGTCGTCGCCGAAGACGACCGCCCCGAGCGCTTCACGGTTGAGGGTGCCGTCGGCGGCGATGACGTCCGGGCCGAAACGTTCGGCGATCGCGGCAAGTGCCGGCGTACCGAGCTCGACGGCATCACGCGCGAGCCTGTCGTAGTCGACGACCACCGCCCCGTGCTCGGCCAGGCGGGCGCTGACGGTGCTCTTGCCCGAGCCGATGCCGCCGGTCAGGCCAAGACGGAACAAGGACGCAGCCCGTCAGGCGGAGCCGCTGTTGCCGTACGTGGAGGCGTGCACGTGGTCCATGTGGTTCGCGGTGGCGCTGCCCCGGTTGCTCATGCCTCGCCAGCTGCCCGACGTGGCCGGCCGCCAGATCCGCTGCTCCCAGATGAGGTAGTGGATCCCGAGCTCGGACCGATGCTTCTGCAGGAATGCGGCGATCTGGTCGCCGGTCGCCGGATCCACCATGATGTCGAGCGCTCGGCCGGTGGCGTGATCGCCACCGCCGCCGCGGGTTCCGCCATAGCTGCGGACGGCCGGGAACTTGGCGCACACGGCGCGGAGGACGCGCACCGTGTCGGGCTGCAGTCCGCCCTCGTCGGGCTCCTTGGCACACGGCTTGGTGCTGAGCTCCTGCTCCTTGGTCAGACCAGAGGACTTCACCCACCGGGGAGCGTCCTTGTGCATGATCTGCGTCCAGCCACGCTTCTTCTTGCCCGTGACGTCGACCTTGTCACCCGGCGCCAGGATGGCGAGGACGGGCGACGTGTCGTCGGCGTTGGCGAAGACGTCGACGGCATCGGTCTCGATGACGTACATGTGGCCGCTCACCATCTCCTCCGCAGCAGCCTCGTTCGGCAGCGGGGCGCGCTCGGCACTACGACTGACCTTGCGGCCGTCCTGCAGGGCGGCGGTGATGAGGTCGCCTTGGTTGCCGGCCGAGGCCTGGCTGACCGCGGGACCGGCGGCGTGGTTGAGGACGACGGCCGTCGAGACACCGACGAGCGTCAGCAGTCCGGCCGCCGGTAGCGCCAGTCGCGCGAGGTGGCGGCGCCGGTGCCCCCGAATGGGCGTGCGATCGCGCATGGTTGTGGCCGTGTGCTCGTGCGTGCTTGTGGCTGGCTGCCACCGATGATCACCTACGTGCGGGGTTGGGGAACGTCCAACGGCCGAGTGAAGCATACTAGGCGCCCTCGTCGCCAAATCACCCGTACCCAGGTCAACGATCCACGCGGCGTGAGGTGACGCAACTCTCACCAGGAGGTTTCGTGACGCTGCACGTCCTCGGTGCCGACGAGAGCGACATGGCCCAACGGCGTGTCGCAGGCTCCCTGGACGCGCGCGGACTGGGCGAGGGCGACCGGCTCGTGCTGGTGACGGCCGGATCGGGCGACTACGTGAGCGCCGTGCTCGGCGCCTCTCGTACCGGTGTCGTCCCGGTGCCGATCGACCCTCGCCTGACGCCGCACGAGCGCGACGCGATCCTCGCGGAGGTCGAGCCGTCGCTGGTGATCGACTCCCCCGAGGCACTCCGGGCACTGCAGGAGGGGCCCGAGGCCGAGATCGACCCGTGGCCTCGCTGCCGTCCGATGCACTTCACGTCCGGCACCACCGGACGCTCGAAGGGTGTCTGGTCGGGACTGCTGGCGGCACGCCGACGCCGAGCAGCTCGTGCGTGAGGAGCGTGACCTCTGGGAGTTCGTCCCGGACGACGTGGACCTCGTCGTCTCACCGATCCATCACTCTGCACCGCTGCGGTTCGCGACAGGAACGCTGCTCGCGGGCGGATCGGTCGCGATCCTCCCGCGATTCGACCCGGAAGCCTTCGTCACGGCCGTGCATGAGGTGCGTCCGACGTCCATGTTCTGCGTCCCGGCGCACCTGCAGCGGTTGTTCGCGTGGCTCGACGAGACCGGCACGACCCTCGACACGTCGTCGTTCCGACTCCTCGCCCACGCCGGTGCACCCTGTCCCGACGCGATCCGGCGCCGGACCCACGAGCTGTTCGGCCTCGACGTCGTCTGGGAGTTCTACGGCTCCACGGAGGGTCAGTTCACCGCGTGCCCGGCTCCGCTGTGGGTGGACCACCCGGGGACGCTCGGGCGAGCGCGGCCGGGCCGCGTCATCACCGCCGACGAGGACGACCAGCTCTGGTGCGCGGTCCCGCCCTGGGCGGCGTTCTCGTACTGGCGTGACCCCGAGAAGACCGCTGCGGCATGGAAAGACACCGACGACGGCCCCGCGTTCACCGTCGGCGACCTCGGGCGCGTCGAGGACGGCCTGGTGTGGCTGGACGCACGACGGACGGACTTGATCATCTCCGGCGGCGTCAACGTCTACCCGGCCGAGGTCGAAGCCGCCCTCACCGGTGTGCCCGGCCTCGAAGACATCGCCGTCTTCGGTCGTCCGGACGAGCGTTGGGGTCAACGGGTCTGCGCCGCCTACGTCGGCGACGTCGACGAGCAGGCGCTGCGCGGCCGGGCGAGCGAGCGGCTGGCCCCACCCAAGCGACCGAAGGAGTACGTCCGCGTCGACGAGCTGCCCCGGACGGCGACCGGCAAGGTGCGAAGGACCGACCTCTAAGCGATCGCATCCTCCAGGCAGGTGAACGTCTTGCGGTACGCCTGCGGGGTGGTGCCGCGCGACGCGGTGAAGTGGTGGCGCAGCGTCGCCGCGTTGCCGAATCCGACCCGTGCGGCGATCTGCTCGACCGACAGCGTCGAGTTCTCCAGCAGCTCCTCGGCGAGTGCGAGCCGCTGGCCGGTGAGCCACTGCAGCGGCGTGGTGCCGGTCTCGTCTCGGAAGCGCCGGGCGAACGTGCGCGGCGACATGTGTGCCTCGGCCGCCAGACGCTCGACCGGCAGCGGCTCGTCGAGCCGCTCGGACGCCCAGGCCAGCAACGGTGCGAGCGTGTCCGCCTCGGTCTGGCCCATCGGAGTGCGCACGAACTGGGCCTGCCCACCGTCGCGGTGCGGCGGGACGACCATCCGGCGGGCGGTGGTGGCGGCGGTTCGGGCGCCGAACGTGCGCCGCATCAGGTGCAGTGCGGCATCGATGCCCCCAGCCGCGCCGGCGCCGGTGAGGATGTTGCCGTCGAACACGTACAGAACGTCGGGAGTGACGCGGGCCTTCGGGAAGGCCTCGGCGAGGCGGCCGGCATACCGCCAGTGGGTGGTGCAGTCGCGGCCGTCGAGGAGGCCGGCATCACCGAGCAACCACGCGGCGGTGCAGTGGGCGGAGACGATGGCGCCCCGGTCGGCGGCCTGGCGCACGGCATCGACCACCCGGGGATCGTTGTGCGGGAAATCGCGCTTGGGGACGATGCACACCAGATCGGCCGTCTCGAGCGCCTCGAGCCCGTGCTCGACGAACAGGTCGAATCCGGAGGCTCCCTTGATGCGCCCGGGCTCGGCGGTGCACACGGTGAAGTTGAAGACCGGGTTGTCGTCATCGGGATGGTAGGGCTCGGCCCAGACCTCACAGATGGATCCCAGGCCGAAGGGTTCGGCTCCGTCCTGCACGACCACGGCGACGTTCTTCATGCACGCCAGCATCACACAGGAGTGGCAGCAAATCAATGAAGTGTGTCATTTCTGCCACTGGTGGCAGAAATGCACCGAGAGCAGAATTAGTGCCATGTTCACCGTAGCCATCGTCCTCCTGGTTCTCGCAGCCGGGGTCGGCCTCCTGGTCATCCCCCAAGACGGGTACGGCACACGCCCCCCGCCCCGCAGTCACTTCGATCCGTTCGATCCGCACATGCGCGTCGGCTGACACCGCAAGACGACGAGACCCCCGGCCCACAGGACCGGGGGTCTCGCTTCGTGCTCGTCGACTACTCGTTCTCGTTGCCCGTGAGCTTCTCGCGGAGCGCCTGCAGCGCCTCGTCCGAGGCGAGCGATCCGGACTCGTCGTCGGACTGCTCCTCAGAGCCCGCGGAGTAGCTGCCGGTCTCGCCGGCCTCCGTGCCGCCCTTCTCGGAGTCCTCGATCTGCTTCTTGTGGGCTTCCCAGCGCTCGTGCGCCTCGGCGTACTGCTTCTCCCAGGTCGCCCGGGCCTCGTCGTACCCCTCCTGCCACTCGCCCGTCTCGGGGTCGAAGCCTTCGGGATAGATGTAGTTGCCCGCCTCGTCGTAGGACGACGTCATGCCGTAGAGCGTCGGGTCGAAGTCGTCGCCCTCGGCGGCCTCGGTCTCGTTCGCCTGCTTGAGCGAGAGCGAGATGCGACGGCGCTCGAGATCGATGTCGATGATCTTGACCATCACGGCGTCGCCGATCTGCACGACCTGCTCGGGGATCTCGACGTGGCGCTCGGCCAGCTCGGAGATGTGCACCAGGCCCTCGATACCCTCCTCGACGCGGACGAACGCGCCGAACGGGACGAGCTTGGTGACCTTGCCCGGCACGATCTGACCGATCTGGTGCGTCCGGGCGAAGTGCTGCCACGGGTCTTCCTGCGTCGCCTTGAGCGACAGCGACACGCGCTCGCGCTCCATGTCGACGTCGAGCACCTCGACGGTGACCTCGTCGCCGACCTGCACGACCTCGTTCGGGTGGTCGATGTGCTTCCAGGACAGCTCGGAGACGTGGACGAGGCCGTCGACGCCGCCGAGGTCGACGAATGCACCGAAGTTGACGATCGAGGAGATGACGCCGGTGCGGATCTGGCCCTTCTGGAGCTCGTCGAGGAACTTCTGGCGGACCGCCGACTGGGTCTGCTCGAGCCAGGCGCGCCGCGACAGGACCACGTTGTTGCGGTTCTTGTCGAGCTCGATGATCTTGGCCTCGATCTTCTGACCGATGTACGGGTCGAGGTCGCGGACGCGACGCATCTCGACCAGTGAGGCCGGCAGGAACCCCCGGAGTCCGATGTCCATGATGAGGCCGCCCTTGACGACCTCGATGACGGTGCCTTCGACGACACCGTCCTCGGCCTTGATCTTCTCGATGTCACCCCAGGCGCGCTCGTACTGGGCGCGCTTCTTGGACAGGATCAGACGGCCTTCCTTGTCCTCCTTCTGGAGGACGAGGGCTTCGACGGTGTCGCCGACAGAGACGACGTCGTTGGGGTCGACGTCGTGCTTAATGCTCAGCTCGCGGGAGGGGATGACGCCCTCGGTCTTGTAGCCGATGTCGAGGAGGACCTCGTCACGGTCGACCTTGACGATCGTGCCGTCGACGATGTCGCCGTCGTTGAAGTACTTGATGGTCGAGTCGATGGCGGCGAGGAAGTCGTCCTCGTTGCCGATGTCGTTGACCGCAACCTGCGGTGCCGCAGAAGGAGTTGCGATGCCACTGCTCATAAAGGGATGGACTCCGATGGATGGATGGAATTGAGTTGGGCGGGTGGCAGCCCTTGGATCGTGAGGATGTCGAGGAGATGGGCCCGACACGGGGCACGAGCACGGCCCTGCTCCGTCTGAGGAACGCGCAGGCCACCAGCGCCTTCCTAGGGTACGGGATCGCCGCGTCAGGCGGAAAGGCGGCCCTGCGGGGAGAGGAACGCGGCGAGCGCCCGCCCGTAGAGGTCGACGTCTGCGGCGGCCATCACCTCGCGCGCGGAGTGCATCGCCAGCTGCGGGGCACCGACGTCGACGGTGGTCATCCCGGTGCGGGCGGCGCTGAGCGGGCCGATGGTCGAGCCGCACGGCAGGTCAGCGCGGTGCACGTACCGCTGCATCGGCACGCCGGCCTGCTCGCAGGCCAGAGCGAAGGCGGCTGTGCCATGTGGCTCTGAGGCGTACCGCAGGTTCTGGTTCACCTTCAGCACCGGACCGCCGCCCAGCGTGATGTGATGCAGCGGTTCGTGCTTGTCGGCGTGGTTGGGGTGCGTCGCGTGCGCCATGTCGCCCGACACGCACATCGACGCCGCGACTGCCCGGTGGTAGTCGTCGCGGGTGCCCCCGGCCGCCAGCACCACGCGTTCGAGCACCGTCGCCAGCAGGTCGGACTGCGCCCCTCGCTGGCTGGTGCTGCCCACCTCCTCATGGTCGAAGAGTGCGAGTACCGGCCGGACGCCGTCGACGGCCTCCGCGGCGAGGAGCGCCTGCAGCCCGGCGAAGCAGGTGGCCTGGTTGTCGAGCCGGGGGGCGGACACCAGCTCACCGTTGGCACCCATGAGGGCGCTGGGCTGGACGTCATGGGTCATCAGCTCGAAGCCGAGCACGTCGTCGACCCGCAGGCCCTCGCGCTCACACAGCCAGGACAGGAACGAGATGTCCGAACCGACGGCCCACACGGCGTTCAGGTGCCGCTGGGGGTCGATGTCGCCGCCCTTCGACTCACGGTCGAGGTGGATCGCGAGGTGCGGCACCCTCAGCACCGGCTCCTCGACGTGGACGAGGTGTTCGGTGCCGTCGCGAAGCACGAGGTGTCCGGCGACGCCGAGATCGCGGTCGAGCCAGGTGCCGACCAGGGGGCCGCCGTACGGCTCGAGCGCCAGCACCGACGTTCCCCCGTGCTCGATGTCGTGATGCTGCTTGATCCGCAGGTTCGGACTGTCGGTGTGGCCGCCGACCACTCGGAAGCCGTCCGCGGCCGAGCCCGAGGCCGTCCAGGCGACCAGCGATCCGCCGCGCACGACGTGGTACCGCCCCGCAGCGGCGGGCCACGCGTCGCGCTCGTCGAGGCGGGTCGAGCCCGCCGCTTCCAGCGCGCCCGCGACCGTGCGGCAGACATGGAACGGAGACGGTGACGCGTCGACGAAGCGCAGCAGGTCGTCCGCGGCGGCTCGATTCATGCAGCGGAGCCTATGACACGCGCCGGCAAGAATCGTGTCCTAGGGTTCGCGGGTGAAGACCACGCAGGCCACGGTGACCGGCGGCACGCTCGTCGCCGCCGGGATGATGACGATGAACGTCACCGTCTACGCCTTCAACGTGCTGGCCGCCCGGCTGCTCGTTCCGCGCGAGTTCGGCGCCCTCACGGCGCTGTTCGGCATCATCCTGGTCGGCACGGTCGCCCAGCTGGGGCTGCAGGCCGTCACCGCCCGACGCCTCGCGGTCGCGCCGGAAGCCCGGCCGGAGATCGTCGCCGCCACGATCCGGGTCACGGCGCTGGCCGCGTCGGCGGTGGGCCTCGCCGTCGCGGCGTCCACCGTCGTGATGACCCCGGCGCTCAAGCTCGACAGCTACTGGCCGGTCATCCTCTGCGGCGCGACGCTCGTGCCGATGACGGTGATGGGCGCCCAGTCGGGGGTGGCCCAAGGCACGGCACGGTGGGGCTTCCTCACCGCCATCTACATCGGCAACGGGCTCGGCCGGCTGGGCGGCGGCACCATCGCGCTCCTCATCTCCCCCACGCCCACCGCCGCGATGGTCGGCCTCGCGATCGGTGCCTGGACGCCCGTACTGGCCGGCGCCCCGATGCTGTTCGGGCGCCGCCCGGCAAGGGGACTCCGTCCACCCACCTCGATGGTGCGCGAGGCGATGTTGTCGACGGCCGTGCTGCTCGCCTTCTTCGTCCTGAGCAACCTGGACGCCCTCGTCGCCCGCAACCTGCTCGACCCGAACGACAGCGGCCTGTACGCGTCCGGGCTGATTCTCGCGAAGGCCGCGTTCTTCCTGCCGCAGTTCGTCAGCGTCGTGCTCTTCCCCGATCTCGCCCGCGCCACCTCGCACCACGCCCGGCTGCGCGCGGGGTCGCTCGTCGCCCTGCTCGGCGCGCTCACCGTCGCCGGCACGGCGACTCTCCCTGGATTGGCGCTCGTCCTGGTGGGTGGAGACGAGTACGAGGCCGTCCGCGGCCGGCTCTGGCTGTTCGCCCTGGCCGGGTCTCTGCTCGCCCTCGTCTTCCTGTTGGTGTTCGACGCTCTCGCCCGCCACGATCACCGCATCCTCATGATGATCTGGGGTGCAGTGGCGGCTGTCCTCGTCGCCGCCTACGGACTCGACGTGGGTATCACGGGGCTGGTGCTGGTGGTCATCGTGGTGACCGGGGCACTCGCCGCCCTGGTGGGCGCCGCTCCCCTGCTGACGCGGCGGGAGCGATCGGCCTGACGGTCAGTGCCCGGCTTCGTGCCACGTGCGGCCGATGCCCACGGAGACGTCGAGCGGCACCGAGAGGTCGGCCGCGCCGGCCATCTGCTCGCGGACGAGTGCCTCGAGAGCGTCGCGCTCGCCATCGGCGACCTCGAACACCAGCTCGTCGTGCACCTGGAGCAGCATCCGTGAAGCCATGGACGACTCGCGCAGCGCCCGCGCGACGTCGAGCATCGCCACCTTGATGATGTCGGCGGCCGAGCCCTGGATGGGCGCATTCAGCGCCATGCGCTCGGCCATCTCGCGGCGCTGCCGGTTGTCGCTGAGCAGATCGGGAAGGTAGCGGCGCCGGCCGAGGATCGTGGCGGTGAACCCCGTGCCTCGCGCCTCGGCCACGAGGCCACGCAGGTAGTCGCGCACTCCCCCGAACGTCTCGAAGTAGTCGTCCATCAGAGCCTGCGCCTCGCTGGTGCCGATGCCCAGCTGCTGACTGAGCCCGTACGACGACAGACCGTAGGCGAGCCCGTAGTTCATCGCCTTGATGCGGGCGCGGAGGCCGCCGTCGATGTCGTCGGGGTCGCGCTCGAAGACCTTCGCCGCCATGACGGTGTGGAAGTCGTGGCCGGACTTGAACGCCTCGATGAGCGCGTCGTCCTCCGACAGGTGCGCCATGATGCGCATCTCGATCTGGCTGTAGTCGGCGGTGAGCAGGGTCTCGAAGCCGTCGCCGACGGTGAACGCCTCACGGATGCGCCGGCCCGATTCGGTGCGGATGGGGATGTTCTGCAGGTTGGGGTCGGCCGAGCTGAGCCGCCCGGTCGCGGCGATCGTCTGGAAGTAGGTGGTGTGGATGCGGCCGTCGGGTGCGACGGTCTTCTGCAGCCCTTCGACGGTCTGCCGGAGCCGGGTGACGTCGCGGTGGGACAGCAGGTGGGCGAGGAACGGGTGCTCGGTCTTGGCGAACAGGGCCGCCAGCGAGTCAGCGTCGGTGGTGTAGCCGGTCTTGGTGCGCTTCGTCTTGGGCATGCCGAGCTCGTCGAACAGCACGACCTGCAGCTGCTTGGGTGAGCCGAGGTTGACCTCCTTGCCGATGACGTCGTACGCGTCCTGGGCGGCCGCGAGCATCCGCTCGGTGAACTCGGCGTGCAACGTGTCGAGGTGCTCGGTGTCGGCGGCGATGCCGTCGGCCTCCATGCCCAGCAGGACGTCGACGAGGGGCAGCTCGACGTCGCGCAGCAGCGTGAGCGAGGCCTGCGTCTCCAGCTCCGTCTCCAGGACTCCCCACAGGTCGAGCGCGGCATTGGCTCGCTGCACGGCGACCTCCGCGCCGCCGTCGTCGTCGAAGGTCAGCTGACCGGACTCCTCGCCCGCGGACTGCAGCTCGCGGTGCAGGTAGCGGACCGACAGGTCGGCGAGGTCGTAGGCGCGCTGGTCGGGCTTGATCAGGTACGTGGCCAGCGCCGTGTCGGCCACGACTCCCGAGAGCGCCCACCCCTGGGCGGCGAGAGCGTGGGCCTGGCCCTTGGCGTCGTGCAGCACCTTGGGCTGGTCGGCGTCGGACAGCCAGCTGCCCAGGGCCTTGTCGTCGTCGGGGTCGAGCTGGCCGACGGTGACCCACGCGGCCGTGCCGCTGGGGGTGGCCAGAGCGAGATGCTCCGCACGAGCGTCCACCGGGCGCGTGACGCCGACGACCTCCAGACCGACCGGCACGTCCTTGGCATGTTCGGCGAGCCACGCCGAAAGCTCCCCAGGTGCGACGTGGGTCAGGGCGAGATCGGCCGCTGCGTCCGGGGTGGCGGACTCGTCGCCACCGCCCAGATAGTCGAACAGCCGCTCCCGAAGCGCCGCGAACTCGAGCGCGTCGAACACCTCGTGGATGGCGTTGCGGTTCCACTCGGTGGTGAACGCCAGGTCGTGGGGGCGGGCCGGAAGGTCGAGGTCGCAGATGAGGGCGTTGATGCGCCGGTTGCGCAGCACGTCGTCGATGTGTTCGCGCAAGGACTCGCCCGCCTTGCCCGGGATCGCGTCGACGTCGGCCACGAGCGCGTCGAGCGTGCCGTAGGCGTTGATCCACTTCGCGGCGGTCTTGGGACCGACGCCGGGCACGCCCGGCAGGTTGTCGCTGGTCTCGCCCACCAGGGCGGCGATGTCGGGATAGTGGTCGGGGCCGACGCCGTACTTGTCCTCGATGGCCGCGGGTGTCATGCGGACGAGATCGGAGACGCCCTTGCGGGGATAGAGCACGGTGGTGGTGTCGCTGACGAGCTGGAAGGCGTCGCGGTCGCCGGTGCAGATGAGCACTTCCATGCCTTGCGCCGTGGCCTGGGTGGTGAGGGTGCCGATGATGTCGTCGGCCTCGAACCCGTCCTTCTCGAAGGTGGTGACGCCGAGCGCCGCGAGGACGTCCTGGATGAGTGAGATCTGGCCGGTGAACTCCTGCGGTGACTTGCTGCGGTTGGCCTTGTACTCGGTGTACTCCTCGCTGCGGAACGTCTTTCGGGAGACGTCGAACGCCACACCGACATGTGTGGGCTGCTCGTCGCGCAGCACGTTGATGAGCATCGACGTGAACCCGAACACGGCATTCGTGTGCTGCCCCGTGGTGGTGGAGAAGTTCTCGACCGGGAGCGCGAAGAAGGCGCGATAGGCGACGGAATGGCCATCGATCAGCAGCAGGCGGTCCACCTGACCGACTCTACTTATACGCAGCGACGGAAGCGTTACCCGCGCGGACGCAAGCGCCGCTCGCCCTGACGACGGCGCAGGGTGCGCCGGACCGCGATCAGCTTTCCGGTGCCGCGCGAGTTGGTGGCCCGCGAGGTGAGGCGTGACCGCAGCTTGCTGGCCTGGATCGCGCGGAGCACGGCGATCTGGTTGAACCCGATCTTGGTGAGGTAGCGGTTGGGCTCGCGCGCATGCGCGGGGATCGACGCGATGACCAACTCGCAGCCCCGCTCCTCCCCGTACGACGCGGCCGCGGACAGCAAGGTGGACGCCACGGCACGACGACGATGACGCGGCGAGACCTGGATCTCGGTGACCACCAGCACCATGTCCATCGTGACCGGCGTCAGGGTGCGGAGGTCGCACACGGTCGCCCCGACGACGTCGCCGTCGACGAGGGCCACGATGATGCGCCTGTCCGGGCTGCGCAGGGCGAACTCGAGGGCGTCCGCGCCCTCGGCGACGCTCGGCTCGCGCCACAGCATCTGCTGCGTGAATGCCTCCGAGCCCTCGTCCCGACTCGCCGCCGCGCACTCCGCCCACAGCGCGATCAGGGCTGCCGCGTCCTCGCGGTCCGCGTCGCGCAGCACGATCGGGTGGCGACTCGACATGGGCGTCCTGTCTCGGTGGAGCTGGGGCTCTGGGGTCAGGTGAGATGACAGACTACCCCCGGACGAGGTCGTCGATGACCACTTGACCAGCCGGAAGAGGACCCATGTTCATCGGTGCAGGCACGCTCACGAACGTGGTGGCCATCCTGATCGGGTCGGGCCTGGGCATGCTCATCGGACACCGGCTGCCGGCCCGGGTGCGCTCGACGGTCACCACCGCCCTCGGCCTGGTGACCCTGCTCATCGCGGCGCAGGCGGCCGCCGACGTCGCCGCCCCAGAGCTGGTCGACGCGATCGGCAGCTCAGCACCGACGCTGGTCGTGCTCGGTTCTTTGGTGCTGGGTGGCATCGCCGGCTCGTGGATGCGACTCGAGGCACGTCTCGAGCGGTTCGGCGGCTGGATGCAGAACCGCCTCTCCCCGTCCGGAGCCGGCGAGACCAGAGAACGGTTCATCGAGGGCTTCGTGCTCAGCTCATTGGTGTTCTGCGTCGGGCCGCTGACGATCCTGGGTGCCATCAACGAGGGACTGGGCCGCGGCGCCGATCAGCTCATGCTCAAGGCGGTGCTCGACGGGTTCGCCTCGCTGGCCTTCGCCGCGTCGTTCGGCGTCGGCGTGATGGCCTCCGCGTTGTCGGTCGCCGTGATCCAGGGAACGTTGACCGGCATCGGCGTGCTGCTGGGCAACGCCGTGCCGGAACCGCATCTGTTCGCGCTCACCGCCACGGGCGGGCTCGTGCTGATCGGCGTCGCCGTGCGGCTGCTCGACCTCAAGCCGATCCCGGTCGCCGACCTGCTCCCTGCCCTGATCTTCGCCCCGGTCCTCACGCAGATCGCTGTCGCAATTCATTGACTCCGATGCCCGGAAGTTGACGTCCTCAACGACCTTCGCATCCGTCCACGACCTTTGGAACACGGATGACTCTCCGATGTGACTATGCTCTCGAAGAACGAACGCGATCCCACTCCCCCAACCCTCAGGAGTACTGCGTGCGACTGCGACTGGTGGCACTGCTTCCACTGCTCGTCTTCATCTCGTTGCTCGGCGCCAACACCCCGGCGCAGGCCGAGCCCGGCGATGACGTTCTCGACGTCACTGGCACCCTCGTCGACACCCGGAGCGATCCGCCGAAGCCGGTACCCGACGTCACCATCAGCGTCGAGATCGACGGCCAGGAAGTCGCCAGTGGCACGTCGGACGCCGAGGGCCGCTACTCCGTCCCGTTGCCCGGAACCCCCGACGAGCTGGTCGGCGAGAAGATCGTGGTCAAGCTCGACACCGCGACCCTTCCGCCGGGCACGACACTCACCGACGAGAAGAACACCACCCGCACCGTCACCATCAAGACCAACTTCGACATCCCGATCGGCTACCGCATCGGCCCCAAGGTCGACGAGAGCAGCGAGATCCTTCGCAAGGCCACACAAAGCTTGGTGAACGGCGTCTTCCTCGGACTGCTCCTCGCCCTTGCTGCGCTCGGGCTTTCCCTGGTCTTCGGCACCACGGGGTTGACGAACTTCTCCCACGGCGAGCTGATCACCTTCGGTGCGTTGATCGCATTTATGTTCCAGGACCGGTGGGGCTGGGCATTCATCCCGGCGGCGCTGCTCGCCGTGGTGCTGGCGGGCGTGTTCGGGTACGCCAACGACAAGCTCCTCTGGAAACCACTTCGCGGACGCGGCACCGGGCTCATCGCCATGATGATCGTCAGCATCGGTCTGGCGATCTTCTTGCGGAACCTCTATCAATACTTTTTCGGGGCCGGCAACAACAACTTCCGCGACGTTCCCATCCAGCGCCGGCCGTGGGAGCTTGGCCCCATCGACGTCTCGGCGCGCACCTTCTGGAGCGCAGTCATCTGCTCGGTGGTGCTGATCCTGGTGTCCATCGCAGTCCAACGCACCCGCCTCGGCAAGGCCACCCGCGCCGTCTCGGACAACCCGGCGCTGGCGGCGTCGTCTGGCATCGACGTCGACCGGGTGATCCTCACCATCTGGGTCGTCGGCGGCGCCCTCGCCGGGATGTCGGGAATTTTGTGGGGCATGAACTACGGCTTCGACTACCAAGTCGGCTTCAAGATCCTGCTCCTGGTGTTCGCCGGTGTCACCCTCGGTGGTCTCGGCACCGTCTGGGGCACCATGGTGGGCAGCGTGCTCGTGGGAGTGCTAGTCGAAATGTCCTCGCTTGTCCTCCCGCCCGAGCTCAAGTACGTCACTGCACTCGTGGTGCTGATCCTGGTGTTGCTGGTACGACCGCAAGGCATTCTGGGCCGCGCCCAGAGGGTCGGCTGAGGGAAGGGAGACGACGATGAGCTGGTTGGACGTCCTCAGCGGGGCCATCGAGCAAGCGCTCGGCCCTCAGGCGATCATCTACTGCCTGGCCGCGATCGGCCTCAACATCCACTTCGGCTACACCGGTCTGCTGAACTTCGGCCAGGCCGCGTTCATGATGGTCGGTGGCTATGCCGTCGGCGCGCTCGTGCAGACGTGGGGACAGAACCTGTGGCTCAGCATGCTCGTGGGCCTTTTCGCTGCCGTGCTTCTCGCGCTCGTGCTGGGTGTGCCAACCCTCCGGCTCCGCGCCGACTACCTGGCGATCGCGACCATCGCCGCCGCCGAGGTGATCCGCCAGGTTCTCGGCGCAGCAAGCCTGAACGACCAGTTCGGCGGCCAGGATGGCCGCTTCGGCTTCGCCGACTCGCTGAAGGCACTCAACCCGTTACCCCAAGGCGGTGCCGACTTCGGCTTCGTCGCATGGCGGAGTTACGACTTCTTCATCATGATCCTCGGCTGGTCTTTGGCGCTGGCGCTCTGTGGGCTCGTCTTTCTGCTCATGCGCAGCCCCTGGGGCCGCGTGCTCAAGAGCATCCGCGAGGACGAGGACGCGGTCCGCAGCCTCGGAAAGAATGTCTACGCCTACAAGATGCAGGCGCTGATCCTCGGCGGTGTGATCGGTGCGATGGCCGGAATCCTGTCCGGCGTCGCCACTGACAACGTCGCGCCGTCCGACTTCGCGACCGACACGACCTTCTTCGTCTACACCGTGCTTCTGATCGGCGGCGCAGCACGCGTGTTCGGACCCGTCGCGGGCGCCCTCATCTTCTGGTTCTTTTTGAACGGACTCGATCTGTTCTTCGACAAGGCCACCGGCGACGACATCATCCCCGACGCCATCATGAGCTCGAACCAGGCGAGCCTGATGCGACTCATCGTCCTGGGCCTTGTGCTGATGCTGTTGATGATCTACCGGCCGCAAGGCATCTTCGGAGACAGAAGGGAGTTGGCGATCGATGGCCGTTGAGACCGAGAAGACCACTGCCCCCGGGCAGACCAAGAACGACGCCATCCTCGTCGCCGACAACGTCGTCCGGGCGTTCGGCGGACTGCGTGCGGTGGACGTCGACCACTTCGAGATTGAGCGCGGCAAGATCACCGCACTCATCGGGCCGAACGGAGCAGGCAAAACCACTTTCTTCAACCTGCTCACTGGTTTCGACCGCCCCGACACCGGGGAGTGGACGTTCAACGGTGAGAGCCTGGACGGCGTGCCGCCGTACAAGGTGGCCCGCAAAGGCATGGTGCGCACCTTCCAGCTCACCAAGGTGCTCTCGCGCCTCACCGTGATCGAGAACATGCGGCTCGGCGCCACCGGCCAGCGAGGCGAGAAGCTTATCGCGAGCTTGTTCAAGTTCCTGTGGAATGACCAGGAGTCCTCCAACACCCAGCGCGCCGAGGAGCTCCTCGGACGGTTCACGCTCGACAAGAAGCGCGACGACTTCGCAGGATCGCTGTCAGGCGGTCAGCGCAAGCTGCTGGAGATGTCTCGTGCCCTGATGGTCGACCCCGAACTGATCATGCTCGACGAGCCGATGGCCGGCGTCAACCCGGCCCTCAAGCAGTCACTCCTCGGACACGTCAAGTCGCTGCGAGACGAGGGCCGCACCGTGCTGTTCGTTGAGCACGACATGGACATGGTCCGGGACATCTCCGACTGGGTGGTCGTCATGGCCCAGGGCAAGATCGTGGCCGAGGGCCCGCCCGACGACGTCATGGCCGACCCTGCCGTCATCGACGCCTACCTGGGCGCTCACCACGACTCCGAGCTGTCGTTCGAGGACGCGGCGAAGATCGCCGCCGAGGCCGAGGCGGAGCTCCAAGCCGAGATCCAGGCAACTGAGGAGAAATGATGACCGAGTCCGATGCTGCACCCGACACCGGTTCCACCTCCTCTGCCGACACTTCTTCGCCCGAGGGCGCGTTGCTGCGCGCCGACAACCTGGTCGCCGGCTACCTCCCGGGCGTCAACATCCTGAACGGTGCGAGCCTGCACTGTCACGACGGTGAGCTGGTCGGCATCATCGGCCCGAACGGTGCGGGTAAGTCCACCCTGCTCAAGGCCATGTTCGGACTCGTCAAGATCCACGAAGGCACGGTGACGCTCAACGGTGAGGGCATCACCAACGAGCGGGCCGACAAGCTCGTTGCCTCGGGCATCGGTTACGTCCCCCAGACGAACAACGTCTTCCCGTCGCTCTCGATCAGCGAGAATCTCGAGATGGGCGTCTACCTCGCTCCGAAGAAGTTCAACGAGCGCTTCGATTATGTGGCCGGCATCTTCCCGCGGCTGGCCGAGCGGAAGGACCAGCGCGCCGGTTCGCTGTCCGGGGGTGAGCGACAGATGGTCGCCATGGGTCGAGCACTGATGATGGACCCCTCCATCCTGCTTCTCGACGAGCCGTCGGCCGGCCTCTCCCCCGCGCTTCAAGATGAAGTGTTCCTCCAAACCAAACACGTCAACGCCGCCGGCGTCTCGGTGGTGATGGTCGAGCAGAACGCGCGCCGCTGTCTGCAGATCTGCGACCGGGGCTACGTGCTCGACCAGGGCAAGGACGCCTACACCGACACCGGCGAACACCTCATGAACGACCCCAAGGTCATCGAGCTCTACCTCGGCACGCTCGCCAAGGCGTGACGACCGGCCCGCTGCGGAGCTGAGGTGGCGCCATTGCCGTCGCGCCCGCGGCAGACGGCCCCGCGAGGATTGGCGGCTGCGCAATTCGCCGAGTGCACAATAGCCCGTGGCAGATCAGACGAAGGGCCCCGGCCGAAGCTGGGGCCCTTCGTTCGAACTACTGAATCACTCGACAACGCCGCTGATGTAGTCAGTCGGCTTGTACTTGTTGTCATCACCGTACTCATTGACGGTGATCGTCCCCCTCGACAGTGATCCCGTGTCGTTGAGGTCGACAGGACCAGAGGCACCTTCGTAATCGATATCCTTGCCGGCCTTGATCAGCTCGACGCAGTCTGCGAAGCTCCTGCACTTCTCGCCGTCGATCGAAACCTTGATCAACTCGGCCGCGATCGCTTCAGGGGCGTCGCTCTTCGCCTGCTCAGCCGCCAGACCCGTCATGATGGTTGCGTCGTAGCTCTCCGGACCGTAGGTGAAGTCCTTAAGCTTCGGATCGATCTCCTTCAACCTGTCCCTGAACTCGAGAATCTGCTTCTTGAACTCGCCAGCCAGCTCGGGACCTGGGAACGTGCCGACGACACCGGTCAGGGTGCCCTTCGGTAGGTCCTTGCTGTAGTCGGCGGTGTTGCCATCAGTGAAGTAGGTCTGGACGTCTTTTGGACCGATGCCGGCAGACTCGAACGCCGGGATGATCTTGGTCGCCTCGTCGAACGAGATCAGCACGATCGCGTCGGGCTTGGCGTCCTTGACCTTCTGGACCTCCGATGTGTACGACGTCGCGTCAACGTTGTAGAGCACCTTGGCCGCCACGGTGCCGCCTTGGTCCTTGATGGTCTGCTCGACGATCTTGGCCAGCTCCGTTCCATACGCTTCCTGTCGCGCCATGATCGCCACGTTCTTGGCGCCCCCCTGGAGCACCAGGTTGCCGAGCACGTTGCCCTGCAACTTATCTGACGGCGCAGTACGGAAGTAGAGGCCCTTGTCGTCGTAGGTGTCGAACAGCGGAGAGGTGTTGGCCGGGGAGAACATCACAACGCCGGCGCCGACGATCTTGTCGATCACGCTCAACGACACGTTCGAGCTGGCCGTCCCGATGATCACGTCGACGTTGGCCTTGAGCAGCTTGTCGGTCGAGCCCGGTGCGATCTTCGGCGTTCCGTCGCCGGAGTCGGCCTTGGTGGCTACGACGTCCTTGCCGAGCACACCTCCGGCCTCGTTCATGTCCTGGACGGCGAGATCGACGCCCGCGAACTCTGGCGGGCCGAGGTACGCGAGGTCACCGGTTGCGGGCAGCAGGCTACCCACGGTCAGGGTTCCGTCGGCCTTTGCGGCAGCCTTGTCGCCTTCTCCGCCTCCGTCGCCGTCGCCTCCGCCACACGCGGCCAGCACTAGTGCGCCAGCAGCGGAGACAGCGGCAAGACGCATGGTCTTGGTACTGCGCTTCATTGATCCTCCGGATGGTCGGTCGATCGGCCCGGGGCGGGCCGAGGAACAGATATGCCCGAACGTAGTCGTCTCCGGGGTCAGATGGGTATCCCCCGTGCGAATGACTCGTTTCGTAGCCCTTTTGTAACCGGATCGGGCCGTTCAGCGGCCGTTGCCGACGTCTGGGCCCTGCTCGATGACCTTCCGAGCCACCTCGTGCATGGAAAGGCGCAGGTCCATGGCCGTCCGCTGGATCCATCCGAACGCCTCGGGCTCGGTGATACCGAGGGCCTCCTGAAGAGTGGACTTGGCTCGCTCGACCGCCTTGCGTGCCTCCAGCCGCTCGGCGAGGTCCTCGACTTCGCGTTCCAGCCCGGTGATCTCGGCGAACCGGCTCACCGCCATCTCGATCGCCGGAACCAGGTCGGTGATGCTGAACGGCTTGACCAGGTAGGCCATCGCGCCGGACTCGCGCGCGCGTTCGACCAGCTCGCGCTGGCTGAACGCGGTGAGCATCACGACCGGCGCCACGCGGTCGCGGGCGATCTGTGCGGCAGCGGCAATGCCGTCCAGACGCGGCATCTTGACGTCCATCACGACGAGGTCGGGCCGGTGCTCGATCGTGAGCGCCACCGCCTCTTCGCCGTCACCCGCCTGGGCGACGACGTCGTATCCGGCCTCGGTGAGCATCTCGGCCAGATCGAGCCTGATCAGCGCCTCGTCCTCGGCGATCACGACGCGTTTCCGGGCGGCTTCCACAAGCGCAGGCTAGCGAGTCGTCGCATCGGAAGGCGAAGGAGTGTCCCGGGTGGGATTCGAACCCACACTGGGCCGGTTTTGAGCCGACTGCCTCTGCCGTTGGGCTACCGGGACGAAGCGTCGACCACCGTACCCGAGGACGGCCTGCGCCAGCCTCAGGGCTTCACCGGCGCGGCGGTGCACTCCTCCTCGTGGGCGGCGAGGACCTTGCGGCGCTCGGCGGTCGGCGGGCAGAACGGGATCGCCAGGATGGTGACGGCTGCCGCGCCGATCAGCGCGGGCGCGTAGCCGGCGTACTGGATCGCGACGCCGGCCAGCACGGGACCGGCGAGCGTGCCGATGGTGAGGGCGGTGCTGACGGCGGCGAGGCCGGCAGCAGGATGCCCGGCGAACACCCGTGCGCTCCAGATGCCGTGCGCGGCGATGACGGTGGCGTAGAAGGCGCCGAACAGGACTGCCGCGATCAGCACGGCCACCACGCTCGACGTGGCGAAGGCCAAGAGGGCCAGGGACGCGGCCAGCAACGTCGTCGAGCCCAGGTAGCTGGGCCGCAGCCCACGGCGCTCGAAGACGACACCGCTGACCGACGCGAGAAGCATCGCCGCACCACAGACCGCGTACACGATCCGGGCCGAGGTGGCGTCCAGGCCGGCGTTCCGCATCGCGTCGACGCTGAAGGCCCACCAGGTCGAGCTGCCGCCACCGACCAGCACGGCCGACACGAGCAGCGGCCGCGACCTCGGACAGAAGAACCAGCTCACGCTCAGCTGGGGGCGCCGCAGCCGGTCACCGTCACGAGCCGGCGCCTGAATCGTCGCCATGACTCCCACCGCCACGGCCAGCACGACGAACGCGGCCCATGCAGTTCTCCACTGGTCACCGGCCACGATGGCGATCGGACCGGCCAGCGCGACGCCCCAACCGGTTCCCGAGCTGATGGTGGACCACACGACGTCGCGACGCGATGGTGCCACTTCGCGATCGACGATGTCGGCGTAGGGCGGGAAGGCCATGCCGGCAGCGGCACCGGCCACCAGGACGCCGACGGCCAGGAGCACCACGCCGTCCGCCAGCGCGATGGCGAGCATCCCGACCGCGGCCAGGCCGGCCGCACCGCCGACGGCGAGCCGCGGTCCCCAGCGGGAGGTCAGCTCCACGACGCCGATGTTGGCGATCAGGTAGGACGCGTAGGCCGCCGACGACACCAGACCGGCTGTGCCGGCGGTCATCCCGATCTCGGCCCGCATGTCCGGCAGCAGGAGCCCGTACCCGTAGCGCGCCAGGCCGAAGGTGACGGCGATCATGGCGGTGCCCGGCACGAGCACGCTCAGCACGGCCGTCGATCGATCGCGGGCCTCGGTCATCGGCTTCCCCCTTGCCCATGTCCAACCGTTCGAGACGTCGCCGGCATTCCCGGCGCGGGCCACGTAGTCAGGCGCCGGAGGTCAGGGCTTGCGCAGCGCGTCGCCGAGCATGTCGTTCTCGTCGAGCTCTGGATCGTGGTACGCCGGCGAGACGCGGTTGATGGCATCACCCATGTTGTGGATGCGCAGCGCGTTGGTGGAGCCGGCGATGCCCGGAGGGCTGCCGGCCACGATGACGACCTGGTGGCCCTCGTCGCAGCGGCCGATCTCGAGCAGCGCCTTGTCGACCTGCAGCACCATGTCGTCGGTGTGCTTGACGTACGGCACCGCGAACGTCTCGACGCCCCAGCTGAGCGCCAGCTGCGACCGCACCACGGGATCGGGGGTGAAGGCGATGACCGGCACCGGCGACCGGTAGCGGGTCATCCGCCGGGCGGAGTCACCGGACGTGGTGAACGCGACGAGGTACCTGGCGTCGATGGCCTCCGCGACGTCGGCGGCGGCCCGGCAGATGACCCCGCTCTTCGTCTTGGGCTTCCAGGTCAGCGACGCCATCCGTGGCAGGCCGTGCTCCTCGGTCGACCTGATGATGCGGGACATCGTGCGGACCGTCTCGATCGGATACGCGCCGACGCTGGTCTCGCCGGAGAGCATCACCGCGTCGGTGCCGTCGAGCACCGCGTTCGCGACGTCGGACGCCTCGGCGCGGGTGGGGCGCGGTGCCGAGATCATCGACTCCAGCATCTGGGTGGCCACGATCACCGGCTTGGCGTTGCGGCGGGCCTTCTCGACGATGAGCTTCTGGACGATCGGCACTTCCTCCAGGGGCAGCTCGACGCCGAGGTCGCCGCGGGCGACCATCACGCCGTCGAAGGCGTCCATGACCTCGTCGAGGTTCTCGACCGCCTGCGGCTTCTCGATCTTGGCGATGAGCGGCCGGAGGATGTCCTCCTCGCGCATGACGTCGCGCACGTCCTCGGCGTCCTTGGCCGACCGCACGAACGACAGAGCGATGAAGTCGACGCCCTGACGCAGGGCCCAGCGCAGGTCGTCGATGTCCTTGTCGCTCATCGCGGGCACGCTCACGTGCACGCCCGGCAGGTTGATGCCCTTGTGGTTGCTGACCTGGCCGCCGATCTCCACCCGGGTGGTGACCTCGGTGTCGGTGACCTGCGTGGCCCGCAGCCGGACCCGCCCGTCATCGATGAGGATCTCGTCGCCGGCGTTCACGTCACCGGTGAGGCCGGCGTACGTGGTGGAGCACCGACGGGAGTCGCCGTCGACGGCATCCGTGGTGATGGTGAACTCGTCACCGTCGGCCAGCACCACCGGTCCGTCGGCGAACGTCCCGAGCCGGATCTTCGGGCCCTGGAGATCGGCCAGGATGGCGATGGCCTTGCCGACGTCCTCGCTGGCCTGCCGCACGTGCTCGTAGACCTTCTCGTGATCGGCACGCGTGCCGTGGCTCATGTTGAGCCGGGCGCAGTCCATGCCGGCTTCGGCCAGCTCGCGCACTCGCTCGTAGGTGTCGGTGGCTGGTCCGAGGGTGCAGACGATTTTGGCTCTACGCACTACCCAAGCGTAGCGACGCGCGTCGATTACCCGCGAGTCACACCACCAGCGGTCGCGCGGTGGGCGGGATGGGCGACGGCAGGGTGGTCGAGCCGGACAGGAAGGCGTCGACTCCGGCAGCCGCGGCCCGGCCCTCCGCGATCGCCCAGACGATCAGCGACTGACCCCGTCCGGCGTCGCCGGCGACGAACACACCGTTCACGCTGGACATGTAGTTCTCGTCGCGGACGATGTTCCCGCGTTCGTCGAGGTCGACGCCGAGCTGCTCGACGAGACCCTCTTGCTCCGGCCCGGTGAAGCCCATCGCGAAGAGCACGAGCTGAGCGGGGATGGTGCGCTCGGTGCCCGGGACGTCGACGAACGATCCGTCCTTCATCTCCACCTCGGAGATGCGCAGGCCGGTCAGCTGGCCGTCCTTCCCGACGAACTCCTTGGTGGAGACCGAGTAGACCCGCTCGCCGCCCTCCTCGTGGGCCGAAGCGGTGCGGAAGATCATCGGGTACGTCGGCCATGGCTGGTTCTCCGGGCGGTCGTCCCCGGGCTGCGGCAGGATCTCCAGACTGGTGACCGAGCGGGCACCCTGACGGATGACCGTGCCGAGGCAGTCGGCGCCGGTGTCGCCGCCGCCGATGATGACGACATCCTTGTCGGTCGCGAGAATCTGGTCCTCGACCTCTTCGCCCAGTGCCGCCCGGTTGGCCTGCGGCAGGAAGTCCATGGCCTGATGGATGCCGGCGAGCTCGCGGCCCGGCGCCGGCAGGTCGCGACGGACGGTGGCACCGATCGCCAGCACGACGGCGTCGTAGCGGTCGCGCAGCTGCGTGCCGGTGAGCTCGCCACCGACCTCGATGCCGCTACGGAAGACGGTGCCCTCGCGACGCATCTGGTCGATGCGCCGGTCGACCTGGATCTTCTCCATCTTGAACTCGGGGATGCCGTAGCGGAGCAGGCCGCCGGGCTTGTCGTCGCGCTCGTACACGGCGACCGTGTGACCGGCGCGGGTGAGCTGCTGAGCGGCGGCGAGCCCGGCCGGGCCGGACCCGACGACGGCGACGGTGCGACCGGTGAGCCACTCCGGCGGCTCTGGGCGCACGTTGTGCCGCTCCCAGGCCATGTCGATGATCGACACCTCGACGTTCTTGATGGTCACGGCGTCACGATTGATCGCGACGACGCAGGCCGGCTCGCATGGTGCCGGACAGAGTCGCCCGGTGAACTCCGGAAAGTTGTTGGTGGCGTGCAGCCGGTCGATGGCCTCGTCCCAGTCGTCGCGCCAGACGAGGTCGTTCCACTCCGGGATGAGGTTGCCCAGCGGGCAGCCGTCGTGGCAGAACGGGATGCCGCAGTCCATGCAGCGACCCGCCTGCTCGGAGATGATCGGCAGGAGAGCCCGCCCCAGTCCCCCGGGGTAGACCTCCTTCCAGTCATTGACGCGCTCCTCGACCGGCCGCTTCGGCGCCGTCTCGCGCGGTGTCGTCATGAATCCGCGTGGGTCAGCCACGGGCGGCCACCTCCATCATCCGTGCGGTGGTGTCCTCATCGGAGAGTCCCTCGGACTCGGCCTGCTGCTGTGCCTCGAGGACCTTGCGGTAGTTGACCGGCATGATCTCGGTGAACCGCTCGAGCGACTGCTCCCAGTGGTCGAGCAGCTGCTCGGCCACGGCCGAGCCGGTCTCTTGCTGATGCTTCCGAACCAGGTCATGCAGGATCTCAGCCGTCTCCCTGAGGCCTGATTCGTCCGGTCGCGCCAGAGACCGCAGTTCCACCATCTCCTGGTTCACGAGGGAGTGGTCGAGGTCGAGCACGTACGCCGTGCCGCCGCTCATGCCGGCGGCGACGTTGCGCCCGGTCGGACCGAGGATGACGACCCGGCCGCCCGTCATGTACTCACAGGCGTGGTCGCCGGTGCCCTCGACAACGGCGTGCACGCCGGAGTTGCGGACGCAGAACCGCTCGCCGACCCTGCCGCGCAGGAAGATCTCGCCGCTGGTCGCGCCGAAGCAGATGACGTTGCCGGCCACGATCTGCGCCTCCGGCGTGAACTGTGCTTCGCGCGGCGGCCGCACGACGATGCGCCCGCCGGACAGTCCCTTGCCGACGTAGTCGTTGCCGTCACCCTCGAGGCGAAGCGTGATGCCGCGCGGCAGGAAGGCGCCGAAGGACTGGCCGGCCGAGCCGAGGAACGTCAGGTCGATGGTGTTCTCGGGCAGCCCCTCGCCGCGATACCGCTTGGTCAGCTCGTGGCCGAGCATCGTGCCGACCGTGCGGTTGACGTTGCGGACCTCCAGCTGGGCGCGCACCGGCTCGCCGTTCTCGAGGGCGTCCTTCGAGAGCGCGATCAGCTCCATGTCGAGCGCCTTGTCGAGGGCGTGGTCCTGGCCGACCGTCTGGTGCATGACCGCACCTGACGGAAGCTCGGGCACGTGGAAGATCGGCGTGAGGTCGAGCCCGTCCGCCTTCCAGTGGTCGACGGCCGACCGGGTCTCCAGAACCTCGGCGTGGCCGATGGCCTCGTCGAGGCTCCGGAACCCGAGCGCCGCCAGGTACTCGCGCACTTCCTCGGCGATGAACTCGAAGAAGTTCACGACGTGCTCGGCCTTGCCGGTGTACTTCTCGCGCAGCGTCTTGTTCTGGGTCGCGACGCCAACCGGGCAGGTGTCGAGGTGACAGACCCGCATCATGATGCAACCGCTGACCACCAGCGGCGCCGTGGCGAAGCCGTACTCGTCGGCGCCGAGCAGTGCAGCGACGATGACGTCGCGTCCCGTCTTCAGCTGGCCATCGGTCTGGACGACGATGCGGTCGCGCAGCCCGTTGAGCAGCAGCGTCTGCTGGGTCTCGGCGAGGCCGAGCTCCCACGGCCCGCCGGCGTGCTTGAGCGAGGTGAGCGGCGACGCGCCCGTGCCGCCGTCGTGACCGGAGATGAGCACCACGTCGGCCTTCGCCTTGGACACACCGGCAGCGACGGTGCCGACGCCGATCTCGGCGACGAGCTTCACGTGGATGCGCGCCGACGGGTTGGCGTTCTTGAGGTCGTGGATGAGCTGCTTGAGGTCCTCGATCGAGTAGATGTCGTGGTGGGGCGGCGGCGAGATGAGACCGACGCCGGGCGTGGAGTAGCGCGTCTTGGCGATCCACGGGTAGACCTTCGGGCCGGGCAGCTGGCCGCCCTCGCCCGGCTTCGCGCCCTGCGCCATCTTGATCTGCAGGTCGTCGGCGTTGGTGAGGTACTCGCTGGTGACGCCGAAGCGTCCGGACGCCACCTGTTTGATGGCCGAGCGACGCTCGGGATCGTACAGGCGATCGGCGTCCTCGCCACCCTCGCCGGTGTTCGACCGTCCGCCGATCCGGTTCATCGCGATGGCCAGGGTTTCGTGCGCCTCCTGGCTGATCGAGCCGTACGACATCGCGCCGGTGTTGAACCGCTTGACGATCTCCGAGACGGGCTCGACCTCGTCGATCGGCACCGGCGGGCGCACACCCTCCTTGAACCCGAACAGGCCACGCAGCGTCATGAGCCGCTCGGCCTGCTCGTCGACCCGCGACGTGTACTGCTTGAAGATGTCGTACCGGCCCGCACGGGTGGAGTGCTGCAGGCGGAAGATCGTCTCCGGGTCGAACAGATGCTCCGGGCCGTAGCGACGCCATTGGTACTCGCCGCCGACCTCGAGGTGCCGGCGGGCGCCGACGATGCCGTGCGTCGGGTACGCCTTGGCGTGCCGCGACGCGACCTCCTGCGCGATCACGTCGAGCCCGACTCCGCCGAGCCGGCTAGACGTGCCGGTGAAGTAGGCGTCGATCAGCTCCTGCGACAGGCCGACGGCCTCGAAGATCTGGGCGCCGGTGTAGGAGGCGACCGTGGAGACGCCCATCTTGCTCATGACCTTCAGCACGCCCTTGCCGAGCCCGTGCACGAGGTTGCGCAGTGCCTGGCCGGGCTCCATGTCCTGCACGAAGTTGCCCTCACGCGCGAGGTCCTCCGCCGACTCGAGGGCGAGGTACGGGTTGACCGCGGTGGCGCCGTACCCGATCAGCAGGGCGACGTGGTGAACCTCGCGGACGTCGCCGGCCTCGACCAGGAGGCCGGCCTGCGAGCGCAGCTTCTCGCGCACCATGTGGTGATGAACCGCACCGGTGAGCAGCAGCGACGGGATGGGGGCGAGGTCGGCGTCGGAGTGCCGGTCCGACAGCACGATGATGCGGGCGCCGTCGGCCACCGCGCGCGACACGTCGGCGAAGATCTCGTCGAGCTTGGCCTTGAGCGCAGCGCCGCCGCCGTGGACGTCGTAGAGGCCGCGCACCACGTGCACCGCGAAACCGGGCATGTCGCCGTCGCGGTTCATGTGCCGGATCTTGGCGAGCTCGTCGTTGTCGATCACCGGGAACGGCAGCTGGAGCATGCGGCAGGACGCCGGGCTCGGGGCGAGCAGGTTGGTCTCCGGGCCCATCGTGCCGGCCAGCGAGGTGACGACCTCCTCACGGATCGCGTCGAGCGGCGGGTTCGTGACCTGGGCGAACTGCTGGCTGAAGTAGTCGAACAGCAGCCGCGGCCGGTCCGACAGAGCCGCGATCGGCGTGTCGGTGCCCATCGACCCGATCGCCTCGGCGCCGGTTCGGGCGATCGGCGCCATCAGGATGCGCAGCTCCTCTTCGGTGTAACCGAACACCTGCTGACGGCGGGTGACCGATGCGTGCGTGTGCACGATGTGCTCGAGGTCGGGCAGGTCGTCGAAGCGCACGAGGCCGGAGTACAGCCACTCGTCGTACGGATGTTCGGCGGCCAGCGTGGACTTGATCTCCTCGTCCTCGATGACACGGTGCTCGGTCAGGTCGATCAGGAACATCCGACCCGGCTCGAGGCGTCCCTTGCGGGTGATGGTCTTCTGGTCGATGTCGAGCACACCGGCTTCGGACGCGAGCACGACGAGGCCGTCCTCGGTGATCCAGAAGCGGCCCGGCCGCAGGCCGTTGCGGTCGAGCACGGCGCCGGCCTTGTTGCCGTCGGAGAAGGCCACGCAGGCCGGCCCGTCCCAGGGTTCCATGACCGAGGAGTGGAACTCGTAGAACGCCCGGCGTGCCGGGTCCATGACGTCGTCGTTCTCCCACGCCTCGGGAATCATCATCATGACGGCGTGGGGCAGCTCGCGGCCGCCGAGGTGGAGCAGCTCGAGCACCTCGTCGAACGAGGCGGTGTCGCTGCCCTCGGGGTCGCAGATCGGGAACAGCCGGTTGAGGTCGCCGGGGATCAGGTCGCTCTCCAGCGTCTCCTCGCGGGCCCGCATCCAGTTGCGGTTGCCGCGGGCGGTGTTGATCTCGCCGTTGTGCGCGATGAAGCGGAACGGGTGCGCCAGCGGCCAGCTCGGGAACGTGTTCGTCGAGAACCGGCTGTGCACGATGCACATGGCCGACTCGACGCGCTCGTCGCGCAGGTCGGGGAAGAACTCGTCCAGCTGCGAGGTGGTGAGCATGCCCTTGTAGACCAGAGTGCGGGCAGACAGCGACGGGAAGTAGACGCCGGCCTCGTGCTCGGCGCGCTTGCGCAGGCAGAACGCGAGGCGGTCGAGGTCGATCCCGCTGCACGGCTCACCGGAGGAGGTGATGAACACGAGCTCGAAGGACGGCATCGCGCCGCGGGACATCGATCCGAGGATCTCGGGGTGCACGGGCACCTCGCGCCAGCCGAGAACGGTGAGACCTTCCTCGCCGGCGAGTGTCTCGATGGTGGCCTTCGATGCTGCGGCCTCGCCGGCGTCGAGCGGCAGGAACGCCATGCCGACGGCGTACGTGCCGGCCTCGGGAAGCTCGACACCTTCGCCCCGAGCGACCTCGCGAAGAAAGCGGTCCGGCACCTGCATGAGCATGCCCGCGCCGTCGCCGGTGTCGGGCTCGGCGCCGACAGCCCCCCGGTGGTCGAGGTTGCGCAGTGCGGTGAGGCCGTGCGCGATGATCTCGTTGCTCGCGACGCCGGTGAGGGTCGCGACGATGGCGACGCCGCAGGAGTCGTGCTCGTACTGCGGGTCGTACAGGCCTTGCGCTGGAGGAGTGTGCACTGCTGGCCCCTTGGATGCGTCGAACGGATCAGAAACCGGGGACGACGTTGGCCCTAGTCAGCCCCTCAAGGCTACAGGGTCAGCCGAGGCTGGCCCCGACGAGGTCGCCGATGAGATACGTCACGGCCGCGGCCGCGCCACCGAGCACGAGCTGGCGCATCCCGCCGTACCACCACGACCGGCTGGTCAGGTTGGTGACCAGCGCGCCGCACGCGAACAGGCCCGCCAGCGAGAGCGCGACGATCGGCCAGACCGACTCCATGCCCAGCAGAAGCGGGATCAGCGGTACGAAGGCGCCGAGGGCGAACGCGACGAACGACGAGGCGGCAGCGAGCCGCGGTGACGCGAGATCGGTGGCGTCGACGCCGAACTCCTCGCGTGCATGCACCTCGACGGCGTTCTCGACGTCGCGGTGGATCTGGGCCGCAGCATCGCGAGCGGTGTCCTCCTCCACGCCCTTGTCGACGTACATCGCGGCGAGCTCGGCCTGTTCGGCCGCCCCGTTGCGCTCGATCTCGCGCCGTTCGATGTCGATCTGGGCGAGCGCGAACTCCGACTGGCTGGCCACTGACGTGTACTCCCCCGCGGCCATCGACAGCGCTCCGGCGGCGAGTCCGGCCAGCCCGGCGAGCAACACCGGCTTGGTGTCGTCGCTGCCACCGGTAACGCCCATGACGAGGGCGAAGTTGGACACCAGTCCGTCCATCGCGCCGAACACGGCCGGGCGTAGCCAGCCGCCGGTGACGTCGGGGTGCTCGTGGTCGATCCCGGTGCTGTCGGGATAGGGGGGGTCGAGCCTGGGTTCGGTCACACCGCGAAACTACTGCCGGTCCGCTGATCCGTCATCGAAGGTTTGGCTCGCCTCAACCGTCTGCGCGCGTCGCCGGGTGGCCACGAAGAACGCGGTGGCCAGCACGAACAGGATGATCGACGTCCAGACGTTGAGCCGGAACGGGCCGAGGTAATTGACCGTGTCGATGCGCAAGGTCTCGATCCAGCCCCGCCCGGCCGTGTAGAGCATCACGTAGAGCGCGAAGGCCCGGCCGCCGGTGAGCCTGACCCGCCGGTCGATCGCGATGAGCAGGGCCGCGGCGGCCAGGTTCCACAGCATCTCGTACAGGAACGTGGGATGGAAGGTGGCGAACTGCTCGTATCCCGGCGGACGGTGGACGGCGTCGATCTCCAGGCCCCATGGTCGCTCGGTGGGCTTGCCGAACAGCTCCTGGTTGAAGTAGTTGCCCAGCCGTCCCACCGCCTGGGCGACGAGCAGACCCGGTGCGAGCGCGTCGGCCACCGACGCGAACGAGACGTCGTAGCGTCGGCACGCGATCCAGGCTCCCAGGGCACCACCGGAGATCGCGCCCCAGATGCCCAGGCCGCCCTCCCAGATGTAGAGCGCGTCGATCGCGTCGCGGCCCTCGCCGAAGTACAGCTCGGGATCAGTGGCCACGTGGTAGATGCGCGCACCGACGATGCCGAACGGTACGGCCCAGATCGCCACGTCGCCGATCAGTCCGCTCCGTCCGCCGCGCGCGACGAACCGCTTCTCGCCGATCCAGAGCGCCAGCAGCGCACCGATGATGATGCCGAGTGCATACGCGCGCAGCGGCAGCGGACCGATGTGCCACACTCCGGACTCCGGGCTCGGGATGGCCGCGACCAGGGATGTCATCGGGCCATCCCATCACGCAGCTCGACGGCGAGGTCCTTCACCGCGTCGATGCCGCTCGCGGTGCTCGGCGCGTCGAGCAGGCACCGCACGAGGGCGGAGCCGACGATGACCGCGTCGGCGAATGCGGCTACCTCGTGGGCCTGCGCCCGGTTGCTCACGCCGAGCCCGACGCCGACCGGCTTGTCGGTGACACCTCGTAGCCGTTCGACCAGCGTGGGTGCGAGTGAGCTGGTCTGCTCCCGCTGGCCGGTGACGCCCATGACGGAGGTGGCGTAGACGAAGCCGCGGGACGCCTCGGCCGTCATGGCCAGCCGCGCGTCCGTGGACGATGGGGCCACCAGGAAGATCCGGTCGAGCCCGTAGGTGTCGGACGCGTCCATCCACTCCCCGGCCTCGTCGGGCGTCAGATCGGGCGTGATGAGACCCGCTCCCCCGGCCCCGGCCAGATCGCCGGCGAACCGGTCGACGCCATGGCGTTCGACCGGGTTCCAGTACGTCATGACGACGGTCGGAGCGCCGGTGCCGGCCGCCGCCCGCACGACGTCGAGGACGTCGGCGGTGCGGGTGCCACCGGCCAACGCCCGGTCGGCCGCGGCCTGGATGACCGGGCCGTCCATGACCGGGTCGCTGTACGGCAGTCCGACTTCCACCAGGTCGACACCACCGTCGACCATGGCCTCGATCGCCGCGATCGACGTCTTCAGGTCGGGAAAGCCGGCCGGCAGGTAGCCGACCAGGGCGGCCCGGTCCTCCGCACGCGTCGTGGCGAAGAGCTCGTCGATGGGGCTCATTCTTCGACGCCTTCTTCCAGGACGACCGGGCCGTCGAGCAGTCCGAACCAGTCGGCGGCGGTGTGGACGTCCTTGTCGCCACGTCCGGAGAGGTTGACCAGGATGGTGGCGTCCGGTCCGAGCTCCTTGGCCAGGACGAGCGCGCCGGCCAGAGCGTGTGCCGACTCGATCGCGGGGATGATCCCTTCGGTCTTGCAGAGCAGGTCGAAGGCCGCCATCGCCTCGGTGTCGGTGGCCGGCACGTACTCGGCCCGGCCGGTGGCCGCGAGATGCGCGTGCTCGGGACCGACGCCGGGGTAGTCCAGGCCGGCCGAGATCGAGTGCGACTCGATCGTCTGGCCGTCTTCGTCCTGCAACAGGTACGAGCGGGCGCCATGCAGGACGCCGACATCACCGGACGAGATCGTGGCGGCGTGCTTCCCGTCGGGAAAGCCTTCGCCGCCCGCCTCGATGCCGACGAGTCGCACGTCGTCGTCCAGGAAAGCGGTGAACAGGCCGATCGCGTTCGAGCCGCCACCCACGCAGGCGACGGCGACGTCGGGCAGGGCGCCGGTGAGCTCGAAGCACTGCGCACGGGCCTCGTCACCGATGCCGCGGGTGAGGTCGCGCACCATCGACGGGAACGGGTGCGGCCCGGCCGCCGTGCCGAACAGGTAGGACGTGTGGTCGACGCTGGCCACCCAGTCGCGCAGCGCCTCGTTGATCGCGTCCTTCAGGGTGCGGCTGCCGGTCGTGACCGGCACGACCTCGGCACCGAGCATCCGCATGCGCGCGACGTTGAGCGCCTGGCGCTCGGTGTCGATCTCGCCCATGTAGACGGTGCACTCGAGGTCGAGGTAGGCGCAGGCCGTGGCGGCGGCGACGCCGTGCTGGCCGGCGCCGGTCTCAGCGATCGCGCGAGGCTTGCCGATGCGCTTGGCGAGCAGCGCCTGGCCGAGGACGTTGCGGATCTTGTGGGCCCCGGTGTGATTGAGGTCTTCCCGCTTCAGCAGAATGCGCGCACCGGCGGCCTCGGAGAAGCGCGTGGCGTCGTACAGCAGGCTGGGGACGCCGGCGTACTCGCGGAGCATCCGGTCGAGCTCGGCCATGAACTCCGGGTCGGCCCTCGCCTCGGTCCATCCTCGGTCGAGCTCGTCGAGTGGCGCGACGAGCGCCTCGGGCATGAACCGACCGCCGAAGCGGCCGAAGTGTCCTGACGCGTCAGGCTGGGCGTAAGTCATGGTGATGTCCGGGGTTCGATCGAAGGCTGGTGGTCGAAGTCGAGCTGCTCGAAATGCTCGGAACTACCATCGATGCTGCAGAGCCGGGTGTGCGCCCGCGGCCACGAGGTCCGCCACACTGGCGCGGGGGTCGTTGTCTCGGACGAGTGTCTCGCCGACCAGCACGACGTGCGCGCCGGACTTGGCGTACTCGAAGACGTCGTGCGGGCCACGGACACCGGACTCGGCGACCTTGACGACACCGTCGGGGATGAGCGGCGACAACCGCTCGAAGGTGGTGCGGTCGACCTCGAGGGTGCGCAGGTCCCGGGCGTTGACGCCGATGAGGTCGGCGCCCGCCTCGGTGGCGCGATCGACCTCGGCCTCATCGTGCACCTCGACCAACGGGGTGAGGCCGATCGACCGGGCCCGTTCGATGAGGCTCTCGAGGGCATTCTGCTCGAGGGCAGCGACGATCAGCAGCGCCATGTCGGCACCGGCCGCGCGGGCCTCCCAGAGCTCGTAGGAGGTGGTGATGAAGTCCTTGCGGAGCACCGGCACGTCGACCTGGGCGCGGACGGCGCGAAGGTCGTCGAGCGTTCCACCGAACCGACGCTCCTCGGTGACCACGCTGATCGCGGCCGCGCCACCGGCGGCGTAGTCGGCGGCCAGTCCGGCCGGATCCTTGATCGCGGCCAAGGTGCCCATGCTGGGACTGGCCCGCTTGACCTCGGCGATCACCGACACGCCATCTGCTCGGAACCCGGGCATCGGGTCGAGGGCGGGATGCTGGCGATCGGCCTGCGCCTTGAGGTCGTCGAGCGAGGTCTTGGCCATGCGCTGCTCGAGGTCGGCGGCGACGCCGGCGAGGATCTCCGCCAAGACGCTCATGGTTTCCCTCCCTCGTCGAGTGTCGGATCGCTTCAAGAGTAGACCCGCCGGAATGCACCGTCTGAGGGGGTGCCGGATCGGTTCTGGCTTCACTACAGTCTGGGCATGACCACCAACGAGCCTCCTTCGCAGCCGGAGGATTCGACACCCGGCGGCGACCAGCCTCTGTCGGGAACCGGCGACTCCGGCCCCGCGGGCCCACCGAGCTACGGCTCGACGCCTCCGCCCGAGGGCGGCGTTCCGCCACCCCCACCGCCGCCAGCGCCCGGCGGCTCGGCTGAGGGCTTCAATGCCCCCGAGGCCATCGGGTGGGGCTGGCGCAAGTTCACCGAGAACGTCGGACCGATCCTGCTCGGCGTCGCGATCGTGATCGCGGTCTCGATCGTCGTGAGCATCCTGGCTGCGATCGTCTCCGGTGGTGGCGGAAACCCGTTCAGTCCTGGTGCGATGGACTTCAGCGTCGCCGGCCTCCTCGCCGATCTGGTCTCGACAGCGATCAGCGTCCTCCTCGGCGCGGTCTTCGCCCGCGCCTGTCTCGATGTGGTGGACGGACGACCGTTCGACTTCATGGGGGCCTTCGGGCGGATCAACATCGTCAACGTGCTCATCGCGTCGGTCCTCGTGTCGATCCTCGTCACGATCGGCTTCATCCTCCTGGTGATTCCCGGCCTCGTCGCCCTGTTCCTCACCTACTTCACGACGCTCTTCGTCGTCGACGACGACGCAGAGTCGCCCACGAAGGCCATCAGCGACAGCGTGAAGCTGATCGGCAACAACGTCGGCGACTCGCTGTTGCTCGCCCTGCTCAACGTCCTCGTGCTGATCGCCGGTGCCATCGCTCTTCTCGTGGGCCTGGTCGTGGCCTACCCGGTCACGGCGCTGGCGAGCGCGTACGCGTACCGCAGGTTCCGAGGCCAGCCGGTCGCAGCCTGACCGTCGCGATCGACCACGTCGACCCTAGGGTGTGACCCATGTCGTCGAACGAGCCACCGACCCATCCACGCCCGGACGGAGAGGAGGGCGGCCCGTCCTACCCGGGACAGGAACCGGCAGCACCTGGCTGGCCGCAGCCGCCTGAGCAGCCGCCGCAGCCACCACCAGGCCCGCCCGGCTACAGTCCTCCCCCACCCGGCTACCAGCAGCCGGTCGGTGCCTACGGAGGCGGCGGTCAGCAGAACCAGAAGGCCCTTTGGTCGATGATCCTCGGGATCCTGGGTCTGGTGTGCTGTGGGCTCTTCACCGCCATCCCGGCCATCATCCTCGGCCACATGGGCAAGAAGGAGATCGATCTCGATCCCGGGCAGACCGGACGTGGCATGGCCCAGGCCGGCTTCATCATGGGCATCATCGGTACGGTGCTCAGCGTCGTGGGCTTCATCATCTACGTAGCGGTCTTCGCATCGGTGTTCTCGAGTGGCGAGTTCTCCAACACGGAGTTCTGAACACAGCCGTCAGGGTGCGAACCAGGATCCCCAGGGCATGTTGCGGACGAACCCGAACACGACGGCCACGGCGATCACGACCACGCCGGTGCGTTCGGTGATCCGGATCATCGGTCGGTCATGCCCGCGTGACCGCCGGATCGTCCAGATCAGCCACAGGATGCCCGCGATCCCTGCAAGGGCGACGACGAGGGCGTTGCTGCTGATGGCAGCCACGACGTCGCCATGGGCGAGATCATTGACAGCACGGAGACCGCCACATCCAGGGCACGGCCGGCCGGTCAGGAGCAGGAAAGGGCAGTAGCCGTACGCGCCTTGCTCGTGCGGATCACGCGCGTAGAGGATGGCCGCGGACGACAGGCCTGCGGCACCGACGAGTGCCGGGCCTCGCAACAGCTCGGCCCGCGTGCGCAGTGTGGCCGCTGCGGTCACCCGGGTCCTTCCTGGTATCCCTCCTGAAATCCCTCCTGGAACTCAGGGCTGGTGACCACGAACCCGAAGAAGATCATCGCCAGGACCGAGAACACGACGCCCACGATGCCGAGAACGATCCCGGCTGTCGCCATGCCACGTCCCGCCTGTGTGCCGCTGGACGCGTCGATCTCCTTGCGGGCCATGACGCCCAGGATGATCGCCGGCACACCGGCCAACAGACAACAGAGCAGCGTGCCGACGATGCCGAGGATCATCGCCCACGTGGCCTTTGGGTTGGTCGGGTTCGGCGGGCCGTAGGAAGGCACACCTGGCGGAGGTGTCTGGCCGGCCGGCGGCGGCGGTGTGGACGCCGACGGGGGCGGAGGCGGCGGGGGCGGGGGCGGGGGCGGACTGGCCGACGGCGGCCGGTCGGGTTGTTCCTCGCCCGGGTACTGCGGGTACTGCGGCCCGTCCGAGCTCATCTCGGATCAGAGCTCAGGCTGATCGAGACCGAGACCGGCGGCGGCCATCACACGGCCGATGAGTCCGGAGAGGACCGTGATCGCGACGCCCACCCAGAACAACGTCCAGTTCGGGTCGGGGATCAGAGCAAGACCGCCGATGGTGATGCCGAGGAGACAGACCAGGACGGCTGTCCAGGCCGCGGGTGACGATCCGTGCGACATGCGGGCTCTCCTCGGGGGTCGTGGTTGATCGGCGTCAGCCTACTCGGTGGGATCGCGTCCTTCGTCGAGTGCCGACCAGAGGTCGTCCTCGGTCTCCATGGGCGCCGCGGGTGACTCATACCGGCGGCCCATCGTGGGCCAGGTTCCGGCGTTGCGGACGACGATCAGGCCGAGCCCGGCAGCGAGCACGTACGACGCGCCGGTGAGCACCGGCCAGACGACGACGAGCCGGCCGTCGGGAGCATTCGTCCCGGTGAACGCTGTGGAGATGCGCACCGCATCGTCGAGTGCTTCGTCGAGGGCGGACCCACTGGTGGCCACAAGGATCGCGGCACCGAGTCCGACCACAACCATCAGGACGCCCACGACCCATCGAACACGCATCGACGCGGCGAGCACCGCGAGAGCTCCGGTGACGACGACGAGCGCGAGTGCCGGAACCAGGGGCTGGGCGTCCGTGCCGGAGACGGCGATCGTGTCCGGCGGGAGGCCCTTGGCTCGAACCGTCGCCTCGATCCAGGTCCGGGATGCGGCGAAGAACGCGAGGCCTCCAGCGGCGAGCAACGCCAGCACGACCGGAGCGTAGAGACGCCGCGAGATCACAACAGGCGGTCCGCGTCGAAGCAGCTGCGGTCGCCGGTGTGGCAGGCCGGCCCGTGTGGGTCCACGAGCACGAGCACGGTGTCGCCGTCGCAGTCGAGCCGCACCTCGCGGACGTCCTGGACGTGACCGGACGTCTCGCCCTTGACCCAGTAGTCCTGCCGGCTGCGGCTCCAGAACGTGCTGCGACCGGACGTGAGCGTGCGATGCAGCGCCTCGTCGTCCATCCATCCGACCATCAGGACGTCGCGGCTGGCGGCGTCCTGGACGACGGCTGTCACGAGGCCGTCGGCGTCGCGCTTGAGGCGGGCGGCCACGGCAGGATCGAGGGAGCTCACGCCCACCAGTGTCTCAGGCGATCGGAGTGTCAGGTGCCGCCGAGTCGCGACTGGGCGACCCAGCTCGCGTGCAGCCGCGAATACACACCGCCGGATCCGACGAGCTCGGTGTGCGTGCCGTCCTCGACCAGACGGCCGGCGTCGAACACCAGCACCCGGTCGGCATTCTCGGCCGTGGTGAGGCGGTGCGCGATGGTGACACTGGTGCGTCCGTCCAGCAGACGACCGAGGGCGCGAGTGGCTCGAAGCTCGGTCTGGGGGTCGACCGCGCTGGTGGCCTCGTCGAGCACGAGGAAGTCGGGATCGGCGAGCGCGGAGCGCAGCAGCGCCACCAGCTGCCGCTCCCCTGCCGACAGCGACTCGCCGCGCTGCCCGACCTGCGTGTCGAGCCCGGCCGGCAGCGTGGCGAACCAGTCGGCGAGACCGATGCCGTCGACGGCGGCCATCAAGGCGACGTCGTCGGCGCCCGGAAGTCCGTAGCGCAGGTTCTCGCGCAACGAGGCGTCGAACAGGAATCCCTCCTGCGGAACCATCAGCACGTGCCGGCGCAGCTCGTCGAAGGACACCTCGGAGATGTCGACGCCACCGAGCCGCACGGTGCCCGCCGACGGGTCCATCAGCCGGGTGAGCAGCTTGGCGAACGTCGTCTTGCCCGAACCCGTCTCGCCGACGATCGCGACTCGCTGACGTGGGGCGATCTCGACCGTGACGTCGTGCAGCACGTCCGGCCCGCCCGGGTAGGCGAAGGTGACGTGGTCGAACTGGGCGCCCAGTACACCCTCGGGCAGGGCGCTGCCGGCCGAACCGGGGTCGACGACGTCGGCCTGGGTATCGAGCAGGTCGATGACACGTCGCCACGAGGCGATCGCGTTCTGCGCCTCGGTGAGCACCTGGGTGGCCATCTGCACCGGCCCGACCAGCAGCCCGACCAGGAAGGCGAACGCGATGACGGTGCCCATGGACAGGTCGCCGGCGACTCCCAGCATGACGCCGGCGACGATCGCTCCACCGTTGGCCAGACCGCCGGCAACACCCGCGGACGCGAACGTGACCGCCACGAGCGTCTGCGCACGGACGTTGGCCCGCAGGTTGGTGTCGATGCCGTGGTCGACCCGACGCTGGGTGCGCTCCTCGATGGCGTGTGACCGGACCACCGAGGCGCCCACGACCGGCTCGGCGATCACGGCGAGCATCTCGCCGACGGTTCGGCGCACGGTGTCGTAGGCGCGGCTCAGCCGGCTCGCGAACCAGCGCAGGCTGATGATCAGCGGCAGAAAGCACAGGAGCACCACGATGGTGAGCTGCCACGAGTACCAGGCCATCACGGCGGTGGCGACGATCATCTGGCCGACGCTGATGATCATGAAGATGCCGGTGAACTGCAGGAACATCGACACCTGGTCGACGTCGGAGGTGACCCGGGAGACCAGCACGCCGCGCCGCTCGGAGTTCTGCGTCAGCATCGACAGGTCGTGGACGTGGCGGAAGGCCTCGACCCGCAGCTGGGTGAGACCGCGCTCGCTGGCGACGTACAGCCGCACGCGCATGGCGTAGGCGCAGACCGCCGTCGCCGCGATCAGCACGAGCGCCACCACGATCCAGCGCGTGACCACTGCCCGGTCGATGTCGCCGCCCCCGCCGAGACCGGCGTCGATCGCCACCTGGATGACGATGGGCACCGTCGCGCCACCGACCGTGCTGAGCACGGCCAGCAGCAGCGTGATGCCGAGGCCGTCCTTGATCGCCGGCGACAGCGACAGTCCACGCCGGATGATGTCGGTGCCCGAGAGTCGGGCCGACCGGGCCTCCTGGAGGTCGAGCGGATCGACCGCCCGGTCGCCCGTCGTCGGGTCGTCCACCTCGACGTCGGCGGTCATCACTTCGCCTCTCGAGCTGTGTCGTAGGCGTCGACGAGGAGCCGGTAGTCGTCGGAGCGGGCGATGAGCTCGGCGTGGGTGCCGCGATCGGCCACCTTGCCGTCGGCGATGAAGACGACCTCGTCGGCCAGGGCGATGGTGGCCTTGCGATAGGCGACCACGACGACCGACGGCCCGTCCGCGTCCGACGTGTGGGCCGCGAGGGCGCCGAGGATGCGCTGCTCGACCTCGGGGTCGACCGCGCTGGTGGCGTCGTCCATGACGAGCAACCGCGGCCGCCGCACGAGGGCCCGTGCCAGGGCGAGCCGCTGGCGCTGACCGCCGGAGAGCGTGGTGCCGCGCTCGCCGAGCTGGGTGTCGAGACCCCTCGGCAGCGCCGAGACGAAACCTTCGGCCTGCACGGTGCGAAGGGCAGCCCAGATGTCGGCGTCGGGTACGTCCTCGCCGAGTGTGACGTTCTCGCGCACCGTGTCGTCGAACAGGAACGTCGACTGCGGCACCACCGCGACGGCATCGGTGAGCGCAGAGTGAGTGACCTCGCGGACGTCGACGCCGTCGATGCTCACCGACCCGGACGTCGGGTCGACCAGCCGCGTCAAGAGCTGGGTGAGCGTGCTCTTGCCGGCTCCAGTCGCGCCGACGACCGCGACGACTCGCCCGGGTCGGACGTCGAGGTCGACTCCGCGCAGCACCTCCGGCCCGTCCTCGTAGGCGTAGTGGATGTCGTGCAGCGAGAGATGCGCGGCGTCGGCGCCGGGCAACGCGCCATGTCCATACGTCATCTCGCCGGTGGCGTCGAGCACGCGACCGACGCGGTCCCAGCCGACGACGCTGCGGGGCAGCTCGCCGAGCACCCAGCCGATGGCCCGGACCGGGAAGGCGACCACCGTGAACAGATAGGCGACCTGGACGACGTCACCGGCGCCGGCGGCACCGGATGCGACTCTCTCGATGCCGAGCAGGATGACCGCCAGGACGCCGAGGCTGGGCAGGGCTTCGAGCAGCGGATCGAAGATGCTGCGAATGCGTCCGACGGCGATGTTCGCGTCGCGCAGCTTCTCGGCGTGGCGGGCGAACCGCTGGGTCTCGTCGCTCTCACGGCCGAGCGACTTGACCACGAGCGCGCCGTCGAACGACTCGTGCGCGACGGCGCTGACGTCGCCGCGCAGCGACTGGGCATACGCGACCTTGGGCGACAGCCAGCGCTGGTAGAACACGTTGATACCGAACAGCGCCGGGAACACGATGAGCCCGACGATCGTGAGCACGACGTCGGCCAGCAGCATCGCGACGATGGCAGCGACGAGCATGGCGATGACGCCGATGGCCATCGGCAGCGGCATGAACACCGCCCAGGCAGCCTCGACGTCGGCATTCGCGTTGGACAGCAGCTGACCGGTGGGATGGCGGTGGTGCCACGCCATCGGCAGGGCCAGGTAGCGCCGGGTGACCCGGCGGCGGTAGTCGGCGACGAGCCGGTAGTAGACCACACCGCCCACGAGCCTTCGGGCGATGACGCCGAGCGCGCGCAGGATCGCGACCGTCATGAACAGCAGCACGGCCACCGCGAGAGAGCCTTCGACGACGTCGCCGCGCTCGAAGGATGGACGGATGACGTGGTCGGTGGCCCAGCCGAGCACCCAGGCGTCGGCGACCGTGGTGGCGCCGAACACGACGCTGCCGACCACCGAGATCGTGAACAGCAAGCGTTGTTCGGAGATGCCGCGGCCGAGCAGGCCGAAGCCCCGCCGCATCACGCGGTCGGTGTCGGTGCGCAGCTCGTCGGGGGCTGGGCTATCGGACACTGTGGCCGGCCGCTCTCAAGGTGGTCTTCACGTCTCCGATGGTCAATTCGCCGAAGTGGAACACACTCGCGGCGAGCACGGCGTCGGCGCCAGCCTCCACGGCCTCGACGAAGTGCTCGAGCCGGCCGGCGCCACCGCTCGCGACGAGCGGTACCTGGATAACGTCGCGGACCGCCCGAATCATTTCCAGGTCGAAGCCGTTCTTGGTGCCGTCGGCGTCCATGGAGTTGAGCAGGACCTCCCCCACGCCCAGCTCGCCCGCCTGCCGGACCCACGCCACGGCGTCGAGGTCGGCGGATTCCCGGCCGCCATGGGTGGTGACTTCGAAGCCGCTCGGCTGCGCTCCGTCACCAGATCGTGGGCTGCGTCGGGCATCGACACTCAGCACCAGTACCTGGTTGCCGAACCGGCGGGCGATGTCACCGATCACCTCGGGCCTCGCGATCGCGCCGGTGTTGATGCCGACCTTGTCGGCTCCGGCGCGCAGCAGCCGGTCGACGTCGTCGGCCGAGCGGACACCACCGCCGACGGTGAGCGGGATGAACACCTGCTCGGCGGTCTCGCCGACGACCTCGTACGTGGTCTCCCGGGCGGCGCTCGACGCCGTGATGTCGAGGAAGGTGAGCTCGTCGGCGCCCTCGGCGTCGTAGACCTTCGCCATCTCGACGGGGTCGCCGGCGTCGCGCAGGTCGACGAAGTTGACGCCCTTGACCACGCGGCCGGCGTCGACGTCGAGGCATGGGATCACGCGCACGGCCAGGCTCACCCGTCGAGCCTATCTTTCGGTTCCCACGCGGACGGCCACACGTGTGCGGCAGGATCGGCTCATGATGATGCGCACGCTGGTCGTGGCCGTTGCCTCCGTCCTCATCCTCGGTGGCTGCGGGTCGGACGACCCGAAGGAGCCGGAGAAGACCAGCTCGCCATCGGCGGACCAGAGCCCCACGGCCGAGCCCACCACTGCAGCGCCCTCCGAGCCGGCGAAGCTCGTCATCGAACCGGGCCGCGTCGGCCCGGCGGTGGCCGGGATGTCGAAGTCGGACGCCCTGAAGACCGGGCTGTTCAACGCGGACGTCCCGCCGCCGGTGGAGGGGTGCCCGCCGTACCCGCTGCAGTGGAAGAAGAAGTACAAGGGCCTCGACGTGCTGACACGTGACGACGGGTCGATCAGCTCCATCGGTATCTCCAAGGGCGGGCCGAAGACCAGCAAGGGCATCGGCTACGGCAGCACGCTCGACGACGTCACGAAGGCCTACCCCAACCTCTCCCCCGTCGTGGACGCCGGCTTCAACCAGGCCGGGGCCTACGAGTTCACCGACGACGAGTTCATCGGCTTCCTCTTCGGCGACGCCACCGTGTCGGACATCAAGGGGTCGTCGAAGATCAGCTTCATCGAGGTGACGGTGGGCGACAAGCCCGACCTCATCCGCTCCGGCTGCTGACTAGCGGACGGCGGCGAGGGCCTCGGGCAGTGTGAACGCTCCGGCGTAGAGGGCCTTGCCGACGATGGCGCCCTCGACACCGATGTCGGTGAGGCCCGCGATGGCGCGGAGGTCGTCGAGGCTCGAGACGCCGCCGGAGGCGACGACCGGCTTCTCGGTGACGCCGCACACCTGACGAAGCAAGTCGAGGTTGGGCCCCTGGAGGGTGCCGTCCTTGGTGACGTCGGTGACGACGTAGCGGGCGCAGCCGTCGCGCTCCAGCCGTTCGAGCACGTCGAACAGATCGCCGCCCTCCTGTGTCCAGCCGCGGGCGGCCAAGGTGCGGCCGCGGACGTCGAGGCCGACCGCGATCTGGTCACCGTGCTCGGCCGACGACCTTCGCGCACCAGTCCGGGTTCTCCAACGCCGCGGTGCCGAGGTTGACCCGGGTGCATCCGGTGGCGAGGGCGGCCGTCAGCGAGGCGTCGTCGCGGATGCCGCCGGAGAGCTCGACCTGGACGTCCAGGCGGCCGACCACCTCCGCGAGCAGCTCGCGGTTGGATCCCGTGCCGAAAGCGGCGTCGAGATCGACGAGGTGCACCCACTCGGCGCCGTCGGACTGCCACTGCAGCGCCGCGTCGAGCGGCGATCCGTACGTCGTCTCGCTGCCAAGCTCACCCTGGACGAGGCGAACCGCCTGACCAGCGGCGACGTCGACGGCGGGGAGCAGCTCGAGGGTCACGGGAGCGATCGTATCTGTCACCACGCGCGACTAGCGTCGCAGCATGACGACACTCATCCTGGTCCCCGGTTTCTGGCTCGACGCGTCCTCGTGGAGCGAGGTGACGCCTGCGCTCGAGGCGGCCGGACACGACGTCCGCCCTCTCACCCTGCCCGGACTGGAGTCGCGCGACGCCGACCGATCCTCGCTCGGTCTGGCCGACCACGTGACAGCGGTCGTCGAGGCGGTCGATGCGGCCGACGAGCCGGTCGTCCTCGTCGGGCACAGCGGTGGAGGCGCCGTCGTCCACGCCGCAGTCGACCAGCGACCTGACCGGGTCACCCGTGCCGTCTACGTCGACAGCGGGCCGTTGCCCGACGGTGTGGCCATCAACCCGGCGCTTCCGGTCGAGGCCGGCGAGGTGCCGCTGCCGGAGTGGGACCTGTTCCGCCAGGACGGCGCCCGTGACCTCACCGACTTCACCGATGAGCAGCTCGACGCGTTCCGCACACGGGCCATCCCCATCCCGGTCGGCGTGGCCCGCGACCCTCAGGTGCTCAAGGACGAACGCCGGTACGGCGTGCCGATCACCCTGATCTCCACCACGTTCACGCGCGATGAGATCGAGGGAGCGATCGCCGCGGACGTGCCGTACTTCTCCGAGGTCCCGAAGACCGCCGACGTCACGATCGTCGAGCTGCCCACCAGCCACTGGCCACAGTTCACCAAGCCGGCCGAGCTGGCCCAGGCGATCCTCGACGCCGTCTAGAGCGTCGCGATCCAGTTCTCGAGAAGCCGGCGTCCCGCATCACCGGACTTCTCGGGGTGAAACTGCGTCGCCCACAGCGGCCCGTGCTCCACGGCCGACACGAACCGGTCGGCCTCGTAGTCGGTCCAGGTCACCTGAGGCACCGGGAACGGCGCGGTCGCCTGCAGCACCCAGTCGCGCACGCCATAGGAGTGCACGAAGTAGAACCGTCTCGTCGGCGATCCCGGCGAACATCCGCGTGTCCACGGGAGCGTCGACGGTGTTCCAGCCCATGTGCGGCACGATCGGCGCCCGGAGCCGCTCGACCGTGCCCGGCCACTCACCGCAGCCCTCCGTCCGGACACCATGTTCGATGCCCTCGGCGAACAACACCTGCATGCCCACGCAGATGCCCAGCACCGGCCGCGACGCGATGAGCCGGCGCTCCACGATGCGGTCACCGGCCACCGACAGCAGTCCGCGCATGCAGGCTTCGTACGCGCCGACTCCGGGCACGACGAGTCCGTCGGCGTTCTCGGCCACCGACGGGTCGGACGTGAGCGTCACCTCGGCCCCGGCACGCTCGACCGCACGCACGGCCGAGCGAAGGTTGCCAGACCCGTAGTCGAGGACCGCGACGCGCGGTCGAGCCACTACAGCGCACCCTTCGTGGACGGGATGCCGGACTCGCGCGGGTCGATGGCCACGGCGTCACGCAGCGCGCGGGCCACGGCCTTGAACTGCGCCTCCGCGATGTGGTGCGGGTCGCGACCCTCCAGCAGGCGGACGTGCAGCGTGATGGCGGCGTGGTGCGCGATCGACTCCAGGACATGGCCGGTCAGCGAGCCGGAGTACTGCCCGCCGATGATCGCGGTGATCTGGCGGTCCGGCTCACCGGAGTGGACGAAGTACGGCCGACCCGACACGTCGACGACCGCCTGCGCGACCGCCTCGTCCAGCGGCACGACCGCGTCGCCGTACCGACGGATGCCGACCTTGTCGCCGAGCGCCTCACGCAGCGCCTCGCCGATGCAGATCGCGGTGTCCTCGACGGTGTGGTGCGCGTCGATGTGCAAGTCGCCCTCGGCCCGGACGGTGAGGTCGATGAGTGAGTGGCGCGACAGTGCGGTGAGCATGTGGTCGTAGAAGCCGACGCCCGTGGAGATGTCGTGCGTGCCCGTGCCGTCGAGGTCCAGCTCGACGACGACGTGCGATTCCGACGTCTTCCGCTCGATGCGAGACGTTCTCGTCATGCCAAAACCTCCTCGAGTGCACGGTGGAACAGGACCATTTCATCAGGCGTGCCCACGGACACGCGCAACCAACCTTCCGGACCAGTCTCCCGTATCAGGACTCCCCGGTCGACCAGCCCCTGCCAGACGGCGTGGCGGTCGGGGAATCGACCGAACAGCACGAAGTTCGCGTCCGAGTCGGCGACGTCGAACCCACGGACCCTCAACCGGGCCGCGAGATCGTCTCGAGCCGAGCGCAGCTCGTCGACCCGGGCCAGCAGCGCGTCGCTGTGCCGGAGCGCCGCGAGCGCGGTGGCCTGGGACACCGCGGACAGGTGGTACGGAAGTCGCACGATGCGCAGGGCATCGATGATCGCAGCGTCGGCGGCGACATAGCCCAGCCGTCCGCCCGCCAGGGCGAACGCCTTGCTCATCGTGCGCGAAACGAGAAGTCGCGGGTGGTCGGCGAGCAGCTCGAGGGCAGTGGGCGTGCCTGCGCGCCGGAACTCGGCATACGCCTCGTCCACCACGACGACGCCGGGCGCGACGTCGAGCACGGCGTTCACCGTGTCCGGCGGGAGCGCCGTGCCGGTGGGGTTGTTCGGCGACGCCAGCAGGACGACCTCCGGCTGCTCCTCGTCGATCAGGGCCACGGCGCGATCGACGTCGACGGTGAAATCGTCGTTCCGCTGGCCGGTGACCCAGCGAGTGTGGGTGTCGCGCGCGTACTCCGGATACATCGAGTACGTCGGGGCGAACGACACCGCGGTGCGTCCGGGCCCGCCGAACGCCTGCAGGACGTGCAGCATCACCTCGTTGGACCCGTTGGCCGCCCAGATGCGCTCGGCGCTCAGTCCGTGGCCCAGGTACTCGGCCAGGGCCGCCCGGAGGTCCATCGCCTCGCGGTCGGGGTACCGGTTGAGGCTCGCCGCGGCGTCGGCGACGGAGCGGGCGATGTCGTCGATGACGTCGGGCCCCGGTGGGTACGGGTTCTCGTTGACGTTGAGGTTGATCAGGTCGCGGATCTGCGGCGCGCCGTACGGTTCGAGCTCGCGGAGCTCGTCGCGTACGGGCACCCAGTCGGGGAGGCCCATGGACTACTCCCCTGCTCGATCGATGCGCCCCGCGGTGCGCCCCACGGTGCGAGCAGTGACGGCGTCGCCGTGCGACGGGAGGTCCTCGGCCGCCGCCAGGTCGACGACGTGCGCGCCGACGTCACGCAGGGCCTCCTCGGTGTAGGTCACCACCTGGATGTTCCTGCAGAACGCCCGCACCGAGAGGCCGGACGAGCGACGCGCACTGCCGCCGGTGGGCAGCACGTGGTTGGAGCCCGCGACGTAGTCTCCGAGCGAGACCGGCGTGTGCGGGCCGACGAAGATCGCGCCGGCGTTGACGATGCGGGTGGCGATGTCGGCAGCGTCGACCGTGTGGATCTCGAGGTGCTCGGCGGCGTAGCCGTTGGCCACCTCGACGGCCTGATCGACGTCGCGCACGAGGACGATGGCCGACTGCTGGCCGCCGAGCGCGGTCCGGATCCGCTCGGCATGCTTCGCGGCCGGCACCTGGCGCTCGAGCTCGGTCGTCACCGCGTCGGCCAACGGGTCGCTGTCGGTGATCAGGACGCTGGCCGCCATCGGGTCGTGCTCGGCCTGACTGATCAGGTCGGATGCCACGTAGACGGCGTCGGCGGACTCGTCGGCGATGATCGCGATCTCGGTGGGTCCGGCTTCGCTGTCGATCGCCACCGTTCCCTGCAGATGGCGCTTGGCCGCGGCGACGTAGATGTTGCCCGGCCCGGTGATGAGGTCGACCGGCTCGACCGAGCCGCCGGTGGCCGTGGTTCCGTACGCCAGCATCGCCAGCGCCTGGGCGCCGCCGGCCGCGTAGACCTCGTCGATGCCGAGCAGCGCACACGCGGCGAGGATGGTGGGGTGCGGCAGGCCGTTCGTGTCGGCCTGCGGGGGCGAGGCGAGCGCGATCGACCCCACTCCGGCGACCTGGGCGGGCACGGCGTTCATCACGACGGTGCTGACCAGCGGCGCGAGGCCCCCCGGCACGTACAGGCCGACGCGCGACATCGGCACGATGCGCCGTTCGATGGTGGCGCCGTCGGACACCTCGGTGACCACGTTCGGCTCGAGCTCGGCCTCGCAGGTGCGCTGCAGCCGGTCGATGGACGTCTCGAGCCCCGCACGGGTATCGGCGTCCAGGGCCTCCAGGGCTCGCGTCAGCTCGCCCGGGTCGACGCGCAACGAGGCCGGGCGCACCCGGTCGAACCGCTCGCCGTACTCGAGCACGGCTTCCTCGCCGCGCTTGCGGACGTCCTCGCACACCGGCACGACGACGTCGAGGGCATGCTCGACGTCGAGCTGGGCGCGTGGAAGCACCCCGTCGTCGCGGCGCAGATCGAGTCGTCGGATCACGGCCGTAGTCTACGGACGCCGCAGATGACCTCAGTCAGGCGTCGACGTGCCTGTCGTCCTCGCTACGATCGAGCCAGGTCGCGAACAAAAGGCCGACCAGTGCGAACATTGGCCAGACCAAGAACGGCGCTACAGCGTCTATGTCGTGGGGGGCCGGCAGTCGGTCGCCGACAGACAGGCCGGCCATCGTTCGAATGTCACGGGGATTGGTCGGCCCGAGTGTGAAGCCCACCCTCCAGGCGATCAGAGCGGCGAGCCCGGCCACGACTGCAAAGACCGGCACCAGCAACCACCCGATGTCACGCAAGGCAAAACCGGCTGCCCATCCCCACATGAGGCAGATTGCGGCGCCGATGGTCACGAAGGTGACCACGACCCCGAATTGTGCTCGAGACGCACTCTCACTGACGCCGATGCCGCGATCGCTGACCACCCAGACCGCTGGTTCGGCCAGCCAGAACCAAAGGATGCCCCCTACTGCACCTACGAGAAGCATGCCCAGCGACCATGCCAGGATTCGTTTCACGCCAGACAATGGGGCCCCAGCAGCTCCTTGAGATCGGCGATCAAGGCCGAGGAGGGCTTGACTCGCAGCGAGTCGTCGAGCCGCATGACCTTGGTGCCGTCGTTGCCGACCAGCCGCAAGTGGACCTCCGTGACGCCCGGATGGGCGGCGAGGACCTGCTTGAACCGGTTGACCACGTCGCTCGTGCAACGGGTGACGGGAAGGCTGACGACGACCGGCGCATCGGCCGCGCCGGTGCCCATGGCCGGCGCGGTGACCTCGAGGGCGGTGACGTCGAGTCCGTCGTCGGTGCGGCGCAGGCGTCCCTTGATGACCACGACGGTGTCGGGCACCAGCGCCGGCGCGGCGAGCTGGTAGGCCGCGGGGAACACCAGCACGTCGAGCGCGCCTTCGAGGTCCTCGACCGTGACCGTGGCCCAGGTGTCGCCCTTGCGGCTGACCTTGCGCTGCACCGAGGTGATGAGGCCGCAGATGCGCAGCGTGCTGCCGTCGGGGCGTTCGGTGTCGGTGATCAGCTGGCCGATGGTGCAGTCGCTGCTGGCCTTGAGCACGTGCTCCAGCCCGAGCAACGGGTGGTCGGAGACGTAGAGGCCGAGCATGTCGCGCTCGAACGCCAGCAGCTGGGTCTTCTCCCACTCCGGCATCGTCGGCACCGTGACCGCGACGCCGGTGATGCCGTCGTCGAGGCCGCCGAACAGGGAGTCCTGGCCGATCGCGGCGTTGCGCTTGAGGTCGATGTAGACGTCGACCGCGTCCTCGGCGATCGTCGCCAGCGCCCGACGCTGGTGGCCGAGCGAGTCGAACGCGCCGGCCTTGATGAGCGAGTCGAGAACCCGCTTGTTGCAGACGTGGGCCGGCACCTTGTCGAGGAAATCGGGAAAGTCGGTGTAGGCGCCACCCTCCTCACGTCCGGCCACGACGCCGGCCACCACGTTGTCGCCGACGTTGCGGATGGCGGACAGGCCGAAGCGAATGTCGTCACCGACCGAGGTGAAGTTGGACGACGACTCGTTGACGTCCGGTGGCAGCACCTGGATGCCGAGCCGCCGGCACTCGTTGAGGTAGATGGCGGACTTGTCCTTGTCGCCCTTGACGCTGGTGAGGAGTGCGGCCATGAACTCGGCCGGGTAGTTGGCCTTGAGATAGGCGGTCCAGTACGACAGCACCCCGTACGAGGCCGAGTGCGCCTTGTTGAAGGCGTAGTCGGCAAACGGCACGAGGATGTCCCACAGCGCCTTGCTGGCCTGCGGGGAGTAGCCGTGCGCCGCCATGCCCTCGGAGAAGGGCACGAACTCCTTCTGCAGGATCTCGGCCTTCTTCTTGCCCATGGCCCGCCGCAGGTTGTCGGCCTGACCGAGCGTGAACCCGGCGAGCTCTTGGGCGATCTGCATGACCTGCTCCTGGTACACGATCAGGCCATAGGTGGTGCCGAGGATCGCGTCCAGCGGCTCGGCCAGCTCGGGATGGATCGGCGTGATCTCCTGCTTGCCGGTCTTGCGCTTGGCGTAGTTGGTGTGGCTGTCGGCGCCCATCGGGCCGGGCCGGTAGAGCGCGATGACCGCCGAGATGTCCTCGAAGTTGTCGGGCTGCATGGCGCGCAGCAGCTGGCGCATCGGGCCGCCGTCGAGCTGGAACACGCCGAGGGTGTCGCCCCGGCCGAGCAGGGCGTACGTGTCGGCGTCGTCGAACGGGAGCTCCTCGAGCACGAGGTCGACGCCGCGGTTGGCCTTGATGTTGTCGACGGCGTCGTCGAGCACGGTGAGGTTGCGCAGGCCCAGGAAGTCCATCTTGACCAGCCCGAGCGCCTCGCACATCGGGTAGTCGAACTGGGTGATGATCGCGCCGTCCTGCTCTCGCTTCATGATCGGCACGATGTCGAGCAGCGGCTCGCTGCTCATGATGACGCCGGCAGCGTGCACCCCCCATTGGCGGATCTGTCCTTCGAGTCCGACCGCGGTGTCGTAGATCTTGCGCACCTCGGCGTCGCTCTCGTGCAGCTCGCGGAAGTCGCGTCCGTCGTTGTAGCGCTTGTGCTCGGGGTCGAACAGCTCCTTGAGGGCGACGCCCTTGCCCATGACGTCGGCGGGCAACGCCTTGGTGATGCGCTCCCCCGTGGCGAACGGGTAGTCGAGCACGCGGTTGGCGTCCTTGATGGCGGCCTTGGACTTGAGCCGCCCGAACGTGGCGATCTGCGCGACGCGGTCGGAGCCGTACTTGTCGCTGACGTACTGGATGACCTCGCCGCGCCGGCGCTCGTCGAAGTCGATGTCGAAGTCGGGCATCGACGGTCGCTCCGGGTTGAGGAAGCGCTCGAAGATCAGGCCGTGCTGAAGCGGGCAGAGGTCGGTGATGCGCAAGGCGTACGCGGCGATGGAGCCCGCGCCGGATCCGCGGCCCGGACCGACCCGGATGCCGTGCTCCTTGGCCCAGTTGATGAAGTCGGCCACCACCAGGTAGTAGCCGCAGTAGCCCTTGTCGCGGATGACCTGGAGCTCCATCTCGGTGCGCGCCCGCACCTCCTCCGACGGGGACGCACCGTACCGGTGCTCGATGCCGCGCCAGACCTCCTCGACGAACCAGGACTCCTCGGTGTGGCCGGCCGGCACATCGGCCCGCGCCATGTAGCCGCCGTCGGACTCGGCGAACTCCACCTCGCACCGCTCGGCGATGAGCAGGGTGTTGTCGCACGCCTCCTTGAGGTCGTGCTTGTCCTCCCAGAGCGAGCGCATCTCCTCGGCGGACTTGATGTAGTAGCCGTCGCCCTCGAACTTCATCCGGTTCGGGTCGGAGATGCTGGTGCCCAGGCCGACGCACAGCAGCGCGTCGTGCGCGTCGCGGTCGTTGGCGTGCACGTAGTGCGAGTCGTTGGTGGCGATGACCGGGAGGCCGAGGTCCTTCTTGAGCTCGAGCAGACCGTCGCGCACGCGCTTCTCGATCTCGAGGCCGTGGTCCATCAGCTCGAGGAAGAAGTTCTCCTTGCCGAAGATGTCCTGGAACTCCGCCGCCGACTCCCGGGCCTTCTCGTAGCTGCCGATGCGCAGCCAGGTCTGGATCTCACCGGACGGGCACCCGGTGGTGCCGATGAGGCCCTTGGAGTACTCGCGCAGCAGCTCCCGGTCGGCGCGGGGCTTGTAGTAGTAGCCCTCGAGACTGGAGCGGGACGAGAGCCGGAAGAGGTTGTGCATACCCTCGGTGGACTCCGCGAGCAGGGTCATGTGCGTGTAGGCGCCGCCACCGGAGACGTCGTCCTCGCCGCCCTTGTTCCACTGCACCCGCTTCTTCTCCGTGCGGTGGGTGCCGGGCGTGAGATAGGCCTCCATCCCGATGATGGGCTTGACTCCCACCTCGCGGGCCTTGGCGTAGAAGCCGTGGGCGCCGTGGACGTTGCCGTGGTCGGTCATCGCGATGGCCGGCATGCCGAGCTCGGCGGTGCGATCGAAGAGAGGTCCGAGGAGCGCGGCTCCGTCGAGCATCGAGTATTCGGTGTGCACGTGCAGGTGCACGAAGGACGAATCGCTCGACACGACGCGGGGCCTCCTCAGACGTCCAGGGGAAGATACTTCAGCGTAGTCGAGCCGCCTGACGTCCGAGGGCGGCGCGCCGCTGATCCGGCGGCCCGGCTCGTATCATCGAGTGAAGGCAGCGCCGTCGTCCCTTGGGAGGCACCGTGCTCGACCGTCTGGCCCGCACCATCTACGAGCGGCTGGGCCACCGTTATCGCCTGATCTTCCTGCTCACCGAGGAGATCGGTGCCCTCCTCGTCGCGACGATGGCCGTGTACCTGATCGCGTCGTACTACGAGCCGTCGACGTCCGACCTCATGTTCCTCCTCGTCGCCGGCTGGATCTTCACCTTCGTCGCTGTGGGCTGGGCGCTGTGGCGCGGGACGCCGTATCTCGCTCGCGTGGTCGCCTGGCAGCAGAATCCGTCGCCGACGGTCGAGGAGTCGGCCGCTGCCTGGGATGCCGCGACGAACTTCCCGATCCGCAGCTTCCGGGCGAACTCCCTCACCGTCGGCTCGATCGCGGCCCTGCCGGTGATCGTGCTGCTGCAGGTGCGTCTCGACCTGCCCTGGACCGCTGTTCCCGTGCTGCTCGCCGCGATCCTGGCCCCCGTCGCGTATGCGACGGTCCTGAACTACTTCGTCGCCGAGGTCATCATGCGCCCGGTGGTCGAGGACATCGCCAACGAGCTCCCGGACGACTTCGGGTTCGAGCCGAACGGCCTGCTGATCCGCAAGCGGCTCAAGATCCTCCTCCCGGTGTTCACCACCTGGGTCGGGTTCGTCGCCGTGGCACTGATGACCGGCACGGGTGGCACACGGACGCTCGCCATGAGCGTCCTCGCCGCGTTCGGCGTCGGCATGCTCTTCTCATTCGAGCTGACAGTCCTGCTGTCGCGCTCGGTGACCGAACCCATCGCCGCACTCCGTCGTGGGGTCGCAGCCGTCCGCGAGGGCGACTACGACACCCGGGTGCCGGTGGTCACCAGCGACGAGCTCGGCGAGCTCTCCTACGAGTTCAACGGAATGGCGGCCGGCCTGCAGGAGCGCGAGCGGATGCGGGAGGCGTTCGGCACGTACCTCGACCAGGACATCGTCCAGCTGATCCTGTCCGGTCGATACCCCAAGGACGGGGTCGAGGTCACGGTGTCCATCATGTTCGTCGACGTCCGCGGCTTCACGACGTTCGCGGAGCGGTCCGAGGCCACCGAGGTCGTCGCGGCTCTCAATGAGCTGTTCGAGACCATCGTGCCGATCGTCTCGAACCACGGCGGCCACGTCGACAAGTTCCTCGGTGACGGGCTGCTCGCCATCTTCGGGCCACCTGAGGGCTACGTCGACCACGCGGACCGAGCTGTTGCTGCCGGCCTCGAGATCGTCCAGGCCGTCAATCACTTCGGTGCCCTGCGCGTCGGGGTCGGCATCAACACCGGTTCGGTGGTGGCCGGCTCGATCGGCGGGGCTGGCCGGCTGAACTTCAGCGTGATCGGCGACGCCGTCAACATCGCCGCCCGGGTCGAGGCCGCCACCCGTGACACCGGCGACGACCTCCTCGTCACCCAGGCCACCCAGCAGGCGCTCAAGCATCCCGTCGAGCTGGAGTCGCGTGGCACGGTCGAGATGAAGGGGAAGACCGAGCCGGTCGAGGTGCTCGCCTGCGTCGCGATCGACAGTCAGCCGGCACCCACCGAGGAAGCGGACCTCCCCCGGGTCCGCTGACCTAGGTCTGCTGGTACGTACTCAAGAACGTGCCCAGGCGCTGGATGGCCTCGGCGAGGTCGCGCGCCCACGGCAGGGTGACGATACGCAGATGGTCGGGGTCGGGCCAGTTGAACCCGGTGCCCTGTGTGAGCAGGATCTTCTCGCTCAGCAGCAGATCGAGCACGAGCTGCTGGTCGTCCTTGATCGGGTAGACCTCCGGGTCGAGCCGGGGGAACACGTAGAGCGCGCCCTTCGGCTCGACGACGCTGACGCCGGGGATCTTGCGCAGCTCGGCCACCGCCGTGTCGCGCTGCTCGAGCAGCCGGCCGCCGGGCAGGATCAGCTCCTTGATGCTCTGGTAGCCGCCCAGCGCCACCTGGATGGCGTTCTGCGCGGGGACGTTGGGGCACAACCGCATCGACGCCAGCAGCGTGATGCCCTCGAGATAGTCGCGGGCGTTCTCCAGGGGGCCGGTGACCACGAGCCATCCGGCCCGGTAGCCACAGACCCGGTACGCCTTGGAGAGCCCGTTGAACGTCAGCGTCAGCACGTCCTCGGCGACGCTGGCCAACGGGATGTGGACGGCGTCGTCGTAGAGCACCTTGTCGTAGATCTCGTCGGCCATCAGCACGAGATCGTGGCGACGTGCCAAATCGGCGATGCCGACCAGGGTCTCGCGGGAGTAGACCGCGCCGGTGGGGTTATTCGGGTTGATGACGACGATCACCTTGGTGCGGTCGGTGATCTTCGACTCGAGGTCCTCGAGGTCCGGGTTCCAGTCGTTCGACTCGTCGCAGCGGTAGTGCACCGGCACTCCGCCGGCGAGGTTGGTGACGGCCGTCCACAACGGGTAGTCGGGGATCGGGATGAGCACCTCGTCGCCGTTGTCGAGCAGTGCCTGGAGCGCGAGAGAGATCAGCTCGGAGACACCGTTGCCCAGCCAGACGTCGTCGATCTCGATCGACGGAAAACCGTCCTGCAGCTGGTAGTGGTGCACCACGGCTCGTCGCGCCGACTGGATGCCGCGTGAGTCGGAGTAGCCCTGGGCGGTGGGCAATCCGGCGATGACGTCCTGCAGGATCTCGGCCGGGGCGTCGAACCCGAACGGCGCCGGGTTGCCGATGTTCAGCTTGAGGATGCGGTGCCCTTCCGCCTCCAGGGCGGCCGCTCGCGCACTGACGGGCCCGCGGATGTCGTACAGGACATCGCGCAGCTTCCCCGACTGTTGCACTGGCTGGCGATCCGGCGTGGACATGCCCACATTCTCCCAGACCGACCTCAGCGACCGAGCGACTCCACGGTCTCGGCGCTCGGGAGGGCGGCGAGCACGGCGCCTGGCAACATCAGCTTGGAGCGGCGGACGCCGGATCCGATCACCAGCACCGGCTGTGCCGCCACCGCGGCGTCCACGAGCACCGGCCAGTCGTCGGGCAGTCCGATCGGGGTGATGCCGCCGTACTCCATGCCGGTGCGTTCGACGGCGTCCTCACGGGCCAAGAACGTGGCCTTGCGCACGTCGAGACGCCGCCGCACGACGTTGTTGACGTCGGCGCGCGTCGAGGACAGCACCAGGCATGCGGCCACCTTCTCCACGCCCTCTCGCTTGCCGGCGACGACCACGCAGTTGGCGAGCGTCTCGGCCGGGAGGTCGTACGCCTCCTGGTTGCGGGCGGTGTCGGACAGCTCGGGATCGATCTCCACCACCCCGACGTCGTCGAGCAGGCCGAGTCGTTCCAGCGCGGACCAGGTGGGAGCTGCGACGAGGTCTCGCGCGGAGGCCACGGGCGCCGACGTCAGCCGTCCGACCGTGAAGACTCCCATCAGTCCATCCCCCGGACGACATCGAGGGCGTGCTGAAGGTCGTCGGGGTACGCCGACTCGAACTCCACCCGGTCGCCCGTGCGCGGATGCTCGAAGGCCAGGTGCACAGCGTGCAGCCACTGCCGCTCCAGGCCGAGTCGCTCGGCCAGGGTCGGGTCGGCGCCGTACTGCAGGTCGCCGACGCACGGGTGCTTCAGGGCGCTCATGTGCACGCGGATCTGGTGGGTGCGTCCGCTCTCCAGCTTGATGGTGAGCAGGCTGGCGAAGCGGTGCGCCTCGAGCGTGTCGTAGTGCGTGATGCTCTGTCTGCCGTCGGCTCGCACGGTGAACTTGAAGTCGTGCTTGGGATGACGGGCGATCGGCGCGTCGATGGTGCCGGTGTGCGGGTCCGGATGGCCTTGCACGAGCGCGTGATAGGTCTTCTCGACCGAGCGCGTCCGAAACGCCTGCTTGAGCACCGTGTACGCATGCTCGGACTTGGCGACGGTCATCAGGCCGCTGGTGCCGACGTCGAGCCGCTGCACGATCCCCTGCCGCTCGGGCGCGCCGGACGTGGAAATGCGCACCCCCGCGCCGGCAAGATGCCCGACCACGGTCGGCCCCGTCCACCCGACGCCGGGATGCGCCGCGACGCCCACCGGCTTGTCGACGACCACGATGTCGTCGTCCTGGTACACGATGGCCATTCCCTCGACCTGCTCAGCCACCACGGCGACCGAGCGCGGTACCGGGATGGACGCCTCCAAGATGGCGCCCGATTCGACCCGTTCGGACTTCTGCGGCGAGCGCCCGTCCAGCGTCACGAGACCGTCGGCCACCAGCTCGCTGGCGCGGGTGCGCGAAAGGCCGAGCAGCCGGGCCAGCGCGACGTCGACCCGCTCGCCGGCCAGCCCCTCGGGCACCGAGAGCACCTTGTGGTCGAGTGCCTCATTCACCGCGCGAGCCATCCAGGGAGACGCCGCGCCAGGTGCGCAGGATGATCGTGATCGCGGCGAACGTCAGGGCGATGTCCGCGACGTTGAAGACCGGCCAGTGGTTCAGGTGCAGGAAGTCGACCACGTGGCCCCGCAACGGAGCCGGCTCACGCAGGATCCGGTCGGTCAGGTTGCCGAGCGCTCCACCGAGCAGCAGCCCGAGACCGAGCCCCCACCAGCGGTCACGAAGCCTGGTGGCGAGCCGCAGGACGATGACGACCACCGCGACGGCGATGATGCTGAGCACCAGGGTGAACCCGGTGCCGGTGCTGAAGGCGGCGCCGGCGTTGCGGGTGAGCGTCAGCCCGAAGACGTGCGGGATGAGGGTGACCGTCTCGTCGTCGAGCCAGGCCACGGCGGCGACCTTGGTGAGCTGATCCAGCACCCAGACGGACGCGGCAGCGATCCCGAAGAGACCCACGGCAGCGCCGGACGTACGGACCTGTTCGGGCTCGGGGCTCAGCGACGCTCCTCGCGCTGCTTGCACGTCATGCAGAGCGTCGCGCGGGGGAAAGCCATCAGGCGACCCTTGCCGATGGGCTCGCCACACGACTCACAGTGGCCATAGGTGCCGCGCTCGAGCCGGTCCAGCGCCTTCTCGGTCTGCAGCAGCAGCTCGCGCTGATTCGCGGCGAGCGACATCTCCGCATCGCGCTCGAGGCTGGTGGAGCCGACGTCGGCCTGGTCGTTGCCTGCACCGTCGACGCCGTCACGCAGGAGATCCTGCAGCTCCTTCGCGGACAGATCGAGCTCCTTGCGCAGCCGAACGAGGTCGTCCTCCAGCTCCGTTCGGACGGCCTTCTTCTCTGCGGCGGTCCAGGGCTTCTCGTTCGCGCGCACGGCCAGGGTGGTCTTCGGCATGCCGGGACAGTAGACCGCCCCCGGGGGAATGGCAACTCGCCCCGCCGCCCCGCTCAGTTGCGCCGCCGTAGACTTCCGGCTGTGACCTCGACCGATGGCGCGCGACCCGCGTACCGCCCCGTCCCGGCCCATGTCGACCTCCCCCAGCTCGAGCGCGAGATCATCGCGCTGTGGGAGGAGCAGGGCACGTTCGAGGCCACCCTGAAGGCCACCGAGGGCGCCGAGCGGTGGACGTTCTACGAGGGTCCACCGACGGCCAACGGCACCCCGGGCACCCACCACGTCGAGGCCCGCGTGTTCAAGGATGTCTTCCCGCGCTTCAAGACCATGCAAGGCCTGCACGTCGAGCGGAAGGCGGGCTGGGACTGCCACGGCCTGCCCGTCGAGATCGCCGTCGAGAAAGAGCTCGGCTTCAACGGCAAGCCCGACATCGAGGCGTTCGGCATCGCCGAGTTCAACGCCCGGTGCCGCGAGGCGGTGCTGCGCAACGTCGACCTGTTCGCCGAGATGACCGACCGCATGGGCTACTGGGTCGACATGTCCGACCCGTACCGCACGATGGACGCCCCCTACGTCGAGAGCGTCTGGTGGGGCCTGAAGCAGATCTTCGACCAGGGACTGCTGGTCGAGGACTTCCGGGTCGCCCCCTACTGCCCGCGCTGCGGCACCACCCTGTCCGACCACGAGCTCGCCCAGGGCTACGAGACCATCACGGACCCCTCGATCTACGTGCGCTTCCCGCTCACATCCGGGCCATACGCCGGGAAGGCCTCGCTGCTGATCTGGACGACCACGCCCTGGACGCTGGTCTCCAATGCGCTCGTCGCCGCCAAGGACGACGTCACCTACGTCACCGCCACCAACGGCACCGAGACGCTCGTCGTCGCCGAACAGCTCGTCGGTCAGGCGCTCGGGGACGGGTGGACGGTGCAGGACGCCTTCACCGGCGCGGACATGGTCGGCTGGACCTATCAGCGGCCGTTCGAGATCGTCGAGTGGCCCGACCGGCCCGCGCCGGAGGCGCATCATGATGCCGCGGGGCCGGCGGAACCCCGAGCGCACTTCGTCGTCACCGAGGACTACGTCACCACCACCGACGGCACCGGGCTGGTGCACCAGTCGCCGGCCTTCGGTGAGGACGACTTCGCCTCGGTACGCCGCAACGGCATCGCGATGGTCAATCCCATCGACGAGGCCGGTCACTTCGAGGAAGGCCTCGACGTCGTGGGCGGCGACTTCTTCCGCGACGCCAACGATGCCCTGCTCACCGACCTCACCCACCGCGGTCTGCTGTTCCACCAGCTGCCGTACGAACACTCGTATCCACACTGCTGGCGGTGCCACACGCCGCTGCTGTACTACGCACTCCCCGCCTGGTACATCCGCACCACGGCTCGCAAGGACGAGTTGCTGGCGCAGAACGAGGCCACCGACTGGTACCCGGCCACCATCAAGCACGGACGCTACGGAGACTGGCTGGACAACAACATCGACTGGGCACTCTCGCGCAACCGCTACTGGGGTACGCCGCTGCCGATCTGGCGCAACGACGAGGACCCGTCGAGGATGATCTGCATCGACTCGCTGGCCCGGCTGTCCGAGCTCACCGGTCGCGACCTGTCCGACCTCGACCCACACCGCCCGTTCATCGACGACGTGACGTTCGAGGTCGACGGCGAGACGGGCACCTACCGCCGGGTGCCCGAAGTCATCGACGCCTGGTTCGACTCCGGCTCCATGCCGTTCGCGCAATGGGGATACCCGCACGTCCCGGGCTCGCAGGAGAAGTTCGAGCGGGCCTTCCCGGCCCAGTACATCTGCGAGGCGATCGACCAGACCCGAGGTTGGTTCTACTCCCTGATGGCGGTCGGCACCCTGGTGTTCGAGCGGAATTCGTACGAGTCGGTGGTGTGCCTGGGGCACATCCTGGCCGAGGACGGCCGCAAGATGAGCAAGCACCTCGGCAACATCCTGCTGCCGATGCCGTTGATGGACGAGCACGGCGCCGACGCTCTGCGCTGGTTCATGGCCTGTTCGGGTTCGCCCTGGCAGTCCCGGCGCATCGGCCACACCGCGCTGTCGGAGATCGTCCGCAAGGTGCTCCTCACCTACTGGAACACGGTCGCCTTCCAGTCCTTGTATGCCCGCGCGGCGGACTTCGGCCCGGGCGAGACCCCCGCGCCCCCGGTCGCCCAACGCCCCATCCTCGACCGCTGGGCGCTGTCCGAGGCCCACCGACTGGCACCGGCCGTGGAGTCCGCGCTGGACGACTTCGACACCCAGCGCGCCGGGCGGCTGCTGGCCGGCTATGTCGACGACCTCTCCAACTGGTACGTCCGTCGCTCCCGCCGCCGGTTCTGGAAGGGCGATCCGGCCGCACTCGCGACCCTGCACGAGTGCCTGTACATCGTCACCTTGCTGATGGCACCGATCATCCCGTTCATCACCGAGCGGGTGTGGCAGGACCTCTTCCGTCCGACCTCACCCGACCTTCCCGACTCCGTCCACCTGGCCCGGTGGCCGCGCGTCGACCCCGCCGGAGTGGACGACTCCCTGTGCGACCAGATGGCGGCGGCCCGTCGACTCGTCGAGCTGGGCCGGGCGGCGCGTGCGGAGAGCGGTGTCAAGACCCGGCAGCCGCTGCGCCGCGCCCTGATCGGCTCGGCCGCCTGGTCCGCGCTGGGTGAGGAGCTTCGGGTCGAAGTGTGCGAAGAGCTCAACATCGGCGTCCTCGAGTCGATCGGCGATGCCGGCTCGGACCTGGTCGACCACAGTGCGAAGGGCAACTTCCGCAATCTCGGCAAGCGCTTCGGCACGGAGACGCCGAAGGTCGCCGGCGCCATCGCTGCGGCCGACGCGGCCGCCCTGGCGGCGTCGCTCAGCGCAAGCGGCCGGGCCACGGTCGATGTGGAAGGCACGGCCGTCGAGCTGGGTCCAGACGACGTCATCATCTCCGAGCGCCCGCGCGAAGGTTGGTCGGTCGTCAACGACCAGGGCGAGACGGTGGCCTTGGACCTCGAGCTCGATGACGACCTGCGCCGCGCCGGCCTGGCCCGCGAGATCGTCCGGGCGATCCAGGAGGCCAGGAAGGCGTCGGGTTTGGAGATCACCGATCGCATCTCGGTGCGGTGGGCCGGTGGCGACGACGTCGCTGCCGCTCTGCGCAAGCATGCCGACGAGATCGCCGATGACGTGCTCGCGGTCGAGGTCACCGAGGACGAGACCGCTGCCGGCCCCTCCGCACATCAGTTCAGTGACGACGACCTCGGCCTGAGCTTCTCGCTCGCCAAGGCCTGAGACACGAAAGAGCCGCCACCAGTCGGTGACGGCTCTTCCGGAGCTTGCTGATGCTCTAGATCGAACCCGTGTCCTCGTCGCCGAGCAGCGACCGGAGGCGACGCGGTGAGGCGTCGGCCGGCGCCTGCGCCGCAGACGTGGCGTTGGTGTTCTCGTTGGCCGCGAGCTGGTCGAGCTGGCTCTGGAAGTAGTTCTTGAGCCGGGCCCGGTACTCGCGCTCGTAGGCACGCAGGTGCTCGACCTCGCGCTGGAGCTCGTAGCGCTCGCGCTCGATCGTGGCGACGGCCTGCTGACGCCGCTCGTTGGTCTCGTCGTCCAGCTTCTGCGCACGGATGCGGGCGTCGGTCTCGAGACGGTCGGCCTTGCCTCGCGACTCGTTCGTGATGCGCTCGGCCTTCGCGCGGGCCTCGCCGACGATGCGGTCGGCCTCTTCCTTCGCCTGGTCCATCAGCTGGTCGGCGTTGGACGACGCGATCTCGAGCAGACGGGCGGCCGCGACGGACGCGTCGCCCATCGTCGGGCTGGTGCTCGTCGCGGCGTCGGGAACCGACGACAGCGTCGGGATGGACGGTTCAGGCGCGCGGTACGGCTCCGGCTCCGGCTCCGGCTCGGGCTCCGGCTCTGGCTGCGCCTGGACGGCAGGCTGGGGGGCGGGCTGGTGCTGGACGGGAATCAGACCGGTCGGCTCGCCGGTGGATGCCGCGGCAACCTTGGCGCGGAGCTCGTCGTTCTCGACGGTCAGTCGCTCGAGCTCGGCCTCGACCTCGTCGAGGAACTGGTCGACCTCGCCCATGTCGTAACCCTCGCGGAGACGGACCGGAGTGAAGCGCTTGTTGCGCACGTCTTCGGGCGTCAGCGGCATGAGTACACCTCGTGATATCGGGTAGTCAGAGACTCTGTAGGGGCCCACGGTACTCCGTGCCGATTTACTTCTGCCACATACGTCCCCATCTGGCAGTGAGAATCCGCACGCCCGGCGCATTTGCTGCCCTGGGTCGAGCGGCCCCAGTCGTCTAGAGCATCACCAAGGTGACGACCTGCATCAGGATGTAGATCCCGATCAGCAGGATCATCGGGGACAGGTCGAGGGCGGCACCACCGAGGCGGATCGGTGGGATGACGCCACGCACCGCCCGCAGCGGCGGATCGGTGACCGAGTACAAGGCCTCGCAGAGCGCCGCGACGAAGCCCTTCGGCCGCCAGGAGCGGGCCAGCAGCTGCACCCAGTCGAGCACGAACCGCGCAAGCAACAGGACGATGGCCACCCACAGCACGAACCAGATGACCTCGCCGACAACCGCCATGCGTCAGCTCTGGTTGTAGAAGCCGCCCGCAGCGATGCGCTGCCGGTCTTCGTCGGTGACCTCCACGTTGGCCGGCGACAGGAGGAACACCTTCGCGGTGACGCGGTTGATCGAGCCGTGCACGGCGAAGACGAGCCCGGCGGCGAAGTCGACCAGGCGCTTGGCGTCGTCGTCGTCGATCTCGGAAAGGTTCATGATGACGGGCACCCCGGAGCGGTAGTGCTCGCCGACGGTGCGCGCGTCGTTGTAGGTGCGGGGCGTCACCGTCTCGATGCGGTAGAGGTCGGAGCTCGGCTCGGACGAGGCCGACCGGGGACGGCGGTGCTCCTCGATGTTCGAGACCGTGGTGGGCCGGACGACCGCCGGGCGCCGCTCGGGATCGCGCTCGCGCTTGACCGGCACGGGCATCGAGGGCTCGTCGTCGAACTCGTCGTCGAAGTCGGCCTGCTCGACCAGGCCGAGGTATTCGCCTACTTTTCGCATTGCGCCAGCCATGGGGTTCTCCGTCGTCCGATCCGGGTCAGATGTGACACCTGTGACACTACCGGAGCACAGGGCGCTCCCCGAGGATCGAACGCCCGAGCCGAAGGTGTGTCGCACCGGCCTGAACAGCCGCCTCGAAGTCGTCGCTCATGCCCGCGGAGACGATGCGGGCGCCGGGGTGGCCGGCGCGCAGTCGCGCCGACGTCGCGACCAGCTCATCGAAGACCGGGCGCGGGTCAGCGCCCAGCGGAGCGACGGTCATGACGCCGTCGAGGCGCAGCCCGGGCATGGTCTCGATCTCGTCGGCGAGGGCGGCCACGTCGCCGGGCCGAGCTCCGGAGCGTCCCTCGGAGTCGCCGTCGAAGTCGACCTGCACGAGGCACCCCAGCTCGCGCCCGGCGGCTTCGGCCCCACGCGACAGCGACCGCGCGAGCTTGAGCCGGTCGACGCTGTGAACGATATCGGCGTAGCGGGCCACCGCGCCGGCCTTGTTGGTCTGCAGGCCGCCGACGAAATGGCGGCGGATCGGGTGCCGGACCTCGGCCCACTTGTCCTGGGCCTCGGGGTGGCGGTTCTCGCCGACGTCCGTGACGCCGAGCTCGGCCAGCAGGTCGACGTCCGACGCCGGATAGGTCTTGGTGACGACCACGAGCGTGATCTCGTCGCGGGTGCGGCCGGCCGCCACGCAGGCGTCGGCGATGCGAGCCTCGACCGCCTCGAGGTTGGCGGCCAGCTCCTCGCGCCGGCTCATCCGCTGGCTCGCAACACGGCGAAGGCGGCGAAACGCCCACTGACGTCACCCTCGCGCCGGAAGGAGAAGAACCGCTCGTCCTCCACCGTGCAGAGGTCGGCACCCACGTCATGGACGACGACGCCATCGGCCGAGAGCTGCGCCACGACGCCGGCGCCGATGTCGGCGGCCGGGGTTCCCCACGACGTGGTGGACCTGGCCTCCGGTACCGCGGCAGCCACCTCGTCGGCCATGGCGGCGGGAAGCTCGTAGCAGCGGCCGCAGACCCGCGGGCCCACCCACGCCTCGATGCGGGTGGCGCCCCGGTCGCGCACCGCGTCGAGTGCCGCCGGAACGACGCCGGAGACGAGTCCCTGACGACCGCTGTGCACGACTCCGACCATCGGCTCGTCAGGCATCGCCAGGACCACGGGGACGCAGTCGGCGACCCGGACCAGCAGACCCAGGCCGACGACATCGGTGATCAGCGCGTCGGCATCGGGCTGCGTTCCGGCCACATCGACCCAGGCGACGTCGCTGCCGTGCACCTGGTGCATCGTGGCCACGGAGTCGACGCCGGCAGCACGCGCGACCTCGGCCAGCGTGTGATCGACCGCTGCGGTGCTCAAGTCGATCGAACGGTCGGTGAACGCGAGCTCGATCGGGCCGCACTCGTCGCGCAGGAAGAACACACCCAGACGCTACCGGCCGCCCGGGAACAACTCAGCGCAAGAAGTCAGGGATGTCGAGGTCGTCGCCGTACTCGGTGGGCGGCGGGTCCGCCGGAACGGTGACCGGCTGGTGCTCGCCGTCGAGCAGCGGGTCGGAGGACAGGTACGACTCTGCCGTGGGCGGGCCCTCGGCGGGCGTCTCCTTGAGCAAGGCCGGCTGCGACGCGTCGCGCACCTTGGGCTCACCGCCGTCGAACCCGGCGGCGATGACGGTGACCCGCACTTCGTCGCCGAGTGCGTCGTCGATGACCGCGCCGAAGATGATGTTGGCGTCCTCGTGCACGGCGTCGGCCACGAGTCCGGCGGCCTCGTTGATCTCGAACAGGCCGAGGTCGGATCCGCCGGCGATCGAGAGCAGCACGCCGCGAGCACCCTCGATCGACGCCTCGAGCAGCGGGCTGGACACCGCCATCTCGGCGGCCACCGCGGCCCGGTGGTCGCCACGTGCCGAGCCGATGCCCATGAGCGCCGAGCCGGCGTCGGACATCACCGACTTGACGTCGGCGAAGTCGAGGTTGATCAGGCCCGGGGTGGTGATCAGGTCGGTGATGCCCGACACCCCCTGGTGGAGCACCTGGTCGGCCTGGCGGAAGGAGTCGAGCAGGCTCACGTTGGGATCGCTGATCGAGAGCAACCGGTCGTTCGGGATGACGATCAGGGTGTCGACCTCTTCGCGCAGGCTCTGAATGCCGGTGTCGGCCTGGGCCGAACGGTTGCGTCCCTCGAAGGTGAACGGGCGGGTGACGACGCCGATCGTGAGGGCGCCGAGTGATCGGGCGATGCGGGCCACGACCGGTGCTCCGCCGGTGCCGGTTCCACCGCCCTCGCCGGCGGTGACGAAGACCATGTCGGCGCCCTTGATGGCTGCCTCGATCTCCTCGGCGTGGTCCTCGGCGGCACGCTTGCCGATGTCGGGGTTCGCCCCGGCGCCGAGGCCGCGGGTCGAGTCGCGTCCGACGTCGAGCTTGACGTCGGCGTCGCTCATCAGCAGGGCCTGCGCGTCGGTGTTGATCGCGATGAACTCGACGCCCTTCAGCCCGACCTCGATCATCCGGTTGACGGCGTTGACGCCGCCGCCACCGATGCCGACGACCTTGATCACGGCGAGATAGTTCTGAACCGCCATGGTGCGTCCCTTCGCTCTGTTGCTTCTGATGGGGCTGGTGTTGATGGGGGCGAACTCTAACCCTGAGGTGGAGGTTTATAGTTATGTCAACCTGGTGTTGGAGATGACGTTACGGTCGCCCGACGGCTCATCGGCGACGACACGCCGGAACCACTAGCGACGTGTCGTCGGTTGCTCGGGTGCGCTGACGTCGTAGCCGCGAGCCTTGATCCTCAGCAGCGACCGCAGCACCGTCAGCTTCTGCTTGCCCTTGGACGCGCTCCCCCACGTGACCGTCCGGTTCTTGCCGAGCACCAGCTGGATCGAGTCCTTGGAGGCCACCCGGACGTACTGCACCTTCTTCAGCAGTCCCGGATCTTCGGTCCGCAGCAGCTCCAGGACGGCCGCGGCGCCCTCCAGCGCCTGCTGACGCTTGCGGGCGGTGATCGCCTCGACCTGGACTTCGGTGAGGTGTTTGGGCTCGGTGCGCAGCGATCGGAAGTCGACGCCGTAGCGGTCGAGTGCGCGGATGGCGCCGGCGGACAGCACCCAGCCGACCGGCTTGCGCTCGACGACCTCGACGCGGATCGTGCGGGGCCACTGACGGGTGACCTCGACCTGGTCGATCCGTTCCATCGCGGCCACCCGTGACTCGATCGCCACCGTGTCGACGCGGACGAGCGGCTCGCCGAGCCGGACCGCCGCCTGCGTGCGGATGTCCGACGGCCTGAGCGTGGTGGTGCCCTCGACCTGGACCCGGCCGACCGCGAGCAGCTGCGAGAACCAGATCATCCACACGAGCGCCGCGACCACGCCCGCCGCGAGCAGGCCGAGGAGCACGCGCAGCACCCGGCGCCGGCGCCCGGCCCGGCGACGCTCGACGAACAGCTCTTCCGTCACGCCGTCTCCAGCAGGGCAAGCACCTCGGGCCCGACGGTGGTGATGTCGCCGGCGCCGAGGGTGAGGAGCAGGTCGCCGGCTCGCAGCTCCGGCACCAGAACCGCCGCGAGCGACTCGACCGGACCCCCCAGGGTGGCCGGCGGTCCGTCGACCGCGTCGACCACGAGCTGAGACGTGACGGCAGGGTCGGGATCCTCCCGGGCGAGGTAGAGATCGGCGACCACCACCCGGTCGGCCGATGACAGCTCACGACCCATCGCGGCACCGAACACGCGAGTGCGGCTGACCAGATGAGGCTGGTAGGCGACCACCAGGCGCCCGCCGGCGGCGAGCGCTCGCGCGGCCGCGAGATCAGCCCTGATCTCGGTGGGATGGTGGGCGTAGGAGTCATAGACCCGGATGCCGGCTGCGTCGCCGAGATGCTGCATGCGCCGGTCCGCGCCGCCGTAGGTGGACAGCCCGGCCGCGAGGCCCCCGGGGTCGTGCCCGAGGACCAGTCCGGTGGCCAGGGCGAGCAGGGCGTCCTGGGCGTAGTGGGCTCCCGGCACGGCGAGCGCGACGTCGACCAGCGGCACGCCGTCGCGCAGCACGGAGAACGTGGTGCGATCCGCCTGCACGACCAGATCGACGGCCCTCACCTCGGCGTCCTCGACCAGACCCGTGGTGATGACCTTCAGTCCACGGTCGCGGGCGACCGGAACCAGCGCCCGTGCACCGGGATCGTCGACGCCGAGGACCACGAACCGGCCGACGGTGGCGATGAAGGCGTCGAAGGCCTGGGCATAGGCCTCTTCGGTGCCCCAGATGTCGAGGTGGTCGACGTCGACGTTCGTGACGACGGCGCCTTCCGGCTCGTAGACGAGGAACGCGCCGTCGCTCTCGTCCGCCTCGGCGATCAGCAGGTCGCTGCCTCCCAGACGCGCGTTCGTTCCCAGCCCGGCCACCTCCGCACCGATCGCGAAGGACGGATCCGCGCCCGCGGAGACGAGAGCACAGGTGAGCATCGCCGTGGTGGTGGTCTTGCCGTGCGTGCCGGCGACCGCCACCGTGCGCCGACCCTCCATGACCGACCGCAGCCCGGCTGAGCGCGGCCAGAGACGCAGGCCGCGTCGCTGGGCTTCCACGACCTCGGGATTGTCCTCCCGGACCGCGGTGGAGGCGATGACGGTGTCCACGCCGTTGAGGTGCCCGGCCGCGTGGCCGACGAAGCAGGTGATGCCCTCGTTCCTCAGTGCGCCGAGGACCGCCGAGTCGACCGCGTCGCTGCCGCTCACGCGGACGTCCTGCTGAGTCATCAGCCGGGCGATCCCGGACAGGGCAGCTCCCCCGATGCCGATGAAGTGCACGTTGCCGAGCCGGTCGACCGGGGGGATGTCCTCGGGGATCGGGATTCTCACGTGGCCCATGGCGGAGAGCCGTTTTTCACAGAGTTCATCGCGATGTCGGCCAGGCGGACGTCGGCGTCGCGCGGCACCAGGTCGGACGCGGCGCTCGACATCACGGCCAGGCGGTCGGGATCGGTGACCAGCGGCACGAGCACCCGGTCGATCCACGTGGGCGTCAGGGCCTCGTCGTCGATGAGCAGCGCACCCCCGGCCCGGACGACGGGATGCGCGTTGTGAGCCTGCTCGCCGTTGCCGATCGGCAACGGGACGAATGCCGCGGGCAGGCCCACCGCGGCGACCTCGGTGACGGTGTTGGCGCCGGCCCGGCACACGATGAGGTCGGCCGCGGCGTAGGCGAGGTCGATCCGGTCGATGTACCGCTCGACCACGTACACCGGATCGCCGGGCCGCCGCTCGACCACGACCTCTTCGGGACGGCCGGCGGCGTGCAGCACCTGGACGCCGGCGTCGGCGAGGTCGTGCGATGCGGACGCCATCGCGAGGTTGATGCGGCGGGCGCCCTGCGAGCCGCCCGTGACCAGAAGGGTTGGACGGTCGGCCTCGAGGCCGAAGTACTCGCGGGCTTCGTCGCGCACGGCCGCCCGGTCGAGCGTGGAGATCTGCCGGCGGATCGGCAGCCCGATGTAGGTGGCGTGAGGCAGGTCGGTGCCGGGAAAGCTGGTGGCGACGTGCTCGGTGAGCCGCGCTCCCAGCTTGTTGGCGACACCAGGGATGGCGTTGCCCTCGTGCACCACGATGGGCACGTGACGGCGGCGGGCCACGAGGTAGGCCGGCACGGAGACGTAGCCCCCGAATCCGACCACGACGTCGGGGCGGACGCGGTCGAAGACCTTGGCGGTGGCCCGGGCCGCCTTGCCCAGCTTGACCGGCACCTGGGCGAGGGCCTTGCCGGGGCGGCGCGGCAGCGGTACCGGCGGTACCAGCTCGAGGGGGAAGCCCGCCTCCGGCACCAGGGTGACCTCGAGTCCGCGCGGCGTACCCAGGCACGTGACGTCGACGCCGCGCTCACGCAGGACCACCGCGGTGGCCAGCAGCGGCGAGGTGTGGCCCGCGGTGCCTCCGCCGGCGAGGAGGGCTCGCATCATCGTCTCCGGGCGGCTCGTCCACGCTGGCGGCGGACCTTGCCGGCGTCGAGCGCGCGCCGGGCACCCGGCTCGGTGGTGGCGCAGTTGAGCAGGATGCCGCAGGCCACCAACGTGACCAGCAGACTGGACCCGCCGTACGACAGCAGGGGCAGTGGGATGCCGATGACCGGGAGCAGGCCCAGCACCATGCCGATGTTGATGATCGCCTGCGACATCATCCAGATGACGATGCCGGCCGCGGTGTAGCGAACGAAGGCGTCGCCGGTGCGGGTCGCCGTGCGGATGCCGGCCACGGCGAACAGCGCGAACAGGATCAGGACGACGAAGCTGCCGATCAGGCCGAGCTCCTCGCCGATGACCGCGAGGATGAAGTCGGTGTGCGCCTCGGGCAGAGCACCCCACTTCTGCCTGCTGCCGCCGAGACCGACGCCCCAGAAGCCTCCGCGGGCGAAGCCCATCATGCTGTGGATGGACTGGTAGCCGGCCCGGTCGGGGTCGGCCATCGGGTTGAGGAAGCTCAGCATCCGGGTGACGCGTTCCTGCTCGATGGCCACGAAGAACACGCACACCACGGCGACGGCCGCGACGACCGCGGCCATCGGCCGGCCGGGCAGCCCGACCACCCACAGCATCCCGACGATGACGGCGAACAGCACCAAGGCGGTGCCGAGGTCGCGCTGGCCCACCACGAGTGCTGCGACACCGCCGGTGATCGGCACCATGGGCACGAGGATCGACCGGGCCGAACCCAGCTTGCGGTGGCGGCGGGCGTAGAGGTCGGCGATCCAGAGAACGACCGCGAGCTTGGCGAACTCCGACGGCTGCAGCTGCAGCGGACCAGGCAGCGGCAGCCAGTTGCGATTGCCGTTGACCTCCAGGCCGACGCTCGGGATGTACGTGGCCAGGATCAACAGCACCGAGAAGATCAGGAAGGGCCGGATCAGCTTGCGCAGCACCGACAACGGCATCCGGGCAGCGATCACCGCGCCGGCCAGCCCGATCACGGCGAACAGCGCCTGCCGCTCGACGATCGCGAAGGAGTTCTTGTCGTAGAGGTTGTACGCGAGCACCGAGCTGGCGCTGAGCACCATGATCAGTCCGAGGCCGAGCAGCAGCGCCGACGTCCCCAGCACGAGCTGGTACGACGCGAGCGGACGATCGAGGGTGCGACGCGTCGCCTCGACGACGGCAGGCGTGCGGCTCTGCCCTCGACCGTTGGCGGCCGGGAAGCTCATGTGTCCGCCCTTCAGGATCGGTGGCCGAGGCGTCGTACCGCCTCGGCGAAGGCGTCACCGCGAGCTGCGTAGTCGCGGAACTGGTCCATGGACGCGCATCCCGGAGCCAGCAGCACGGTGTCCCCCGGCCGTGCCATGGTCGTCGCGGACTCCACGACGCGATCCATGAGGTCATCATCCCCGGTCAGGACCTCGACCACCGGCACATCCGGCGCGTGTCGACCGAGCGCCTGGGCCACCACCGCGCGGTCGGCCCCGATCAGCACCACGCCGCGCAGCCGGTCGCGGGCGGTGGCCACGAGGTCGTCGAACGTCGCTCCCTTGGCGAGTCCGCCGGCGATCCAGACCGCCGAGTCGACGCCGAGCAAGGACGCCAACGCTGCGTGCGGGTTGGTGGCCTTGGAATCGTCGACGTAGCGCACGTCGCCGATCTCGGCGACGAGGGAGATCCGGTGCGGACCGCTGCGGAAGGCCCGGAGACCGTCCCGCACCGAGCTGGCCTTCACCCCGTGCGACCGAGCGAGGGCTGCGGCCGCCAGTGCGTTCGCCACCACGTGGGGCGCGGGATCGTCGAGATCGTGGATTGACCCGAGCTCGGCTGCGGTGGCTCGGCGGTCGTCCACGAAGGCGCGGTCGGCGAGGACGTCGTCGACGACCCCGACCATGCCGGGCTCAGGAGGCCCGAGGGTGAAACCGACCGCGCGGGCGCCCTCGACCACGTCGGCCTCGCGGACCAACCGCTCGGTCCACGGGTCCTGCACGTTGTAGACGCAGGCCCGCTCCACGTTCTGGTAGATCCGGCCCTTGGCGGCGGCGTAGGCCTCGGCGCTCCCGTGCCAGTCGAGATGATCCGGCGCGACGTTGAGCACCGCCGCGGACTCCGCCGCGAGGGACGAGCTCCAGTGCAGCTGGTAGCTGGACAGCTCGACCGCGAGCACCTCGGGTCCCTCCGGATCCATCACGGCCTCGAGCACCGGGCGGCCGACGTTCCCGACGGCGGCCGACCTCAGGCCCTCGGCGGCCAGCATCGCGTCGAGCATCTGCACCGTGGTGGTCTTGCCGTTCGTGCCGGTGACGCACAGCCACGGGGCCGGGTGGTCACCGCGCAGCCGCCAGGCCAGCTCGACCTCACCCCAGACCGGCAGGCCGCGCTCGGCCGCCTCGACGAGCAGGGGCGCGGACGGCGGCCAACCCGGAGACGTGACGACGAGGTCGGCGTCCGGCAGCACGTCGGTGGAGCCCGACCCGAGCCGGAGCTCGGCCCCGAGGAACTCCAGCAGCCGAGCGTTCTGGTCGTCCTCCGGCACCTTCTCGTCCAGCACCGTGACCGAGGCGCCGAGATGCACGAGAGTGTCGGCGGCCGCGAACCCGCTCACGCCGAACCCGCACACCACCGCGCGGGTCTGCTCCCAGCGCGGGGTGCTCATATGCCGGCGACCCACTCCCAGTAGAAGATGCCGAGCCCGGTGATGACGGCCAGGCCGCCGATGATCCAGAACCGGACGACGATCGTGATCTCGGCCCACCCGAGCAACTCGAAGTGGTGCTGCAACGGGGCCATCCGGAAGATGCGTTTACCCTTCGTGAGCTTGAAGTAGGCCACCTGCAGGATCACCGATGCGGTGATCGCGACGAACAGGCCACCGACCACGACGAGCAGCAGCTCCGTCCGCGTCATCAGCGCAAAACCGGCGATGACGCCGCCGATGCTGAGGGACCCGGTGTCACCCATGAAGATCTTCGCCGGCGAGGCGTTCCACCACAGGAAGCCGAAGCAGGCACCGGTGAGCGCTGACGCGATGATGGCGAGATCGAGCGGGTCGCGCACCTCGTAGCACTTCGGGCCGGGGTTGTTCTGACAGTTCTGGTTGCTCTGCCAGATGTTGATGAAGACGTAGGCCCCGAAGACCATCGTGGCGGCGCCGGTGGCCAGCCCGTCGAGTCCGTCGGTGAGGTTCACCCCGTTCGAGGTGCCCGCGATCATCACCAGCACCCAGGCGAGGAGCAGCACCGTGGGCAGCTCCAGGCCACCGAGGTCGCGGGTGAACGAGATCCCGTGCGTGATGACGGTGCGCCCGCTGTCGTCCTCCCAGTTGATCGCCGCAATCGCGAAGGCGAGCCCGACGACGATCTGACCGATCATCTTGGCCTTGCTTCGTAGCCCGAGGCTGCGCTGCTTGGAGATCTTGATGTAGTCGTCCAGGAAGCCGATGGCGCCGAGGCCGCAGAACAGCAGGATCAGGAGGATCGCCGACGCGCTCGGTGGCCCGGTGTCGTACGACGTGAACCCGGTCGCCACCTTGGCGAGCACATAGGCCACGAGCACCGAGACGATGATGACGAGCCCGCCCATCGTCGGCGTGCCGCGCTTGGTGTGGTGCGACGTCGGACCGTCGTCGCGGATGAGCTGGCCGTATCCCCGGTGGACGAGCACCTTGATCGCGAAACGCGTACCGATCAGCGTTCCGAGGAGCGCTATCGCGCCCGCGATCAGGATGGCCAACATCGCGCTACGGATCCTTTCCGTCGGTGCGGACGGGGGGTGGAAAACCTTGGTCGAGTATGCCGTCAGTGCCCGAGCAACGCCTCGGTGACCCGCTCCAGACGCACGCCTCTCGATGCTTTCACGAGGACCACGTCGGACGGGGTCAGCCACGCGGATAGCACATTTACGGCGTCGTCGACGTCGTCGACCGCCCTGGCCCGCTCGCCGGCACCCTCGGCGATGCCAGCGGCCCCGACGCCGATCACGACGACGAGATCGACGCCGAGCTCGGCGGCCAGGTGTCCGACCTCGACATGGGCGTCGTGGCTGCCGTCGCCGAGCTCCAGCATCTCCCCGAGGACGGCGACGCGCCTGGCCTCACCGATCCCGGCCAGGGCGTGCAGAGCGGCTGCCATGGATTCCGGGTTGGCGTTGTACGCATCGTCGATCACGACGAGACCGTCGTCGCGCACGTGCCGCGCCATCCGCATCGGCGAGCGGGGGCGAGCGTGATCGAGCCGCTCGGCCACCATGGGCAGGTCCAGCCCCAGCGCGAGCGCCGTGGTGGCCGCGGCGGCCGCGTTGAGTGCATGGTGCTCGCCGATCTGCGGTACGTGGAACTCGACCGAGACCCCGGCGTGCGCGAGCGAGAACCACGGCTCGCCGTCCTCCAGCCGAACGTCTCCGAGGACGATGTCGCCGTGGACGCCGAAGGTGAGCACCCGTTCCGACGTGAGGGACGCCATCGCCGCCACGCGGGGGTCGTCCGCGTTGAGCACCGCGGTCCCGCCCGGCTGGAGCGCTTCGACGATCTCGCCCTTGGCCCGCGCGGTCACGTCGGGCGAGCCGAACTCCCCGACGTGGGCACGACCGACGTTGAGCACGACTGCGACGTCCGGCGGCGCGATGCGGCACAGGCTGGCGATGTGGCCGACGCCACGTGCGCCCATCTCGATCACGAGGTACCTGGTCTCGGAGTCGGCACGGAGCACGGTGAGCGGCACGCCGAGGTCGTTGTTGAACGAGCCCTGCGGGGCGATGGTGGGTCCCATCGGCTCGAGCACGTCGGCGAGCATGTCCTTGACGCTGGTCTTGCCCTGCGACCCAGTGACCGCGATGACAACAGGATCGAGCCGGCCCAGCACGTGCGTGGCGAGCTGCGCGAGCGCCCGTGTGACGTCGTCGACCACGATGCACGGCTCGGCGACCGGCCGGGCGGCGAGGACGGCCGCCGCGCCCATCGTGAGCGCCTGCGCGGCGAAGTCGTGCCCGTCGACGTGCTCGCCCGCGAGCGCCGCGAACAGTCCACCGGTCTGCACGTCGCGCGAGTCGATGGTGACCGGGCCGGTGATCGGCGTCGTCCCCTCGCCGTGAACCTGGCCTCCGACCACATCGCCCACGTCGGCGACGCTCATCACGATCACGCGCCGGCCTCCTCGATCAGCTCCCGGAGGACCGTGCGGTCGTCGAACGGATGCACGACGCCGTCGATGTCCTGACCCTGCTCGTGCCCCTTGCCGGCCACCACAATCGTGTCGCCGCGATGCGCGAGTGCCACCGCGTGCGCGATGGCACCGCGACGGCCGGCCACCTCGACGGCGACACCGGGGCCGGCGGACGCGCCCCCGACCAGGTCGGCCCGGATGGCTGCGGGGTCCTCGCTGCGCGGGTTGTCGTCGGTGACGACGACGAGATCGGCGTACTGTGCCGCGGCCTCGCCCATGAGCGGACGCTTGCCGTGGTCGCGGTCGCCACCGGCGCCGATCACGATGATCAGCCGGCCGGGGGTCACCGGGCGAAGTGCGGTGAGCACGGCGGTGACCGCGTCCGGCTTGTGCGCGTAGTCGACGATCGCGGTGAACTCCTGACCCGCCTCGACCCGCTCCATCCGGCCCGGCACACCGGGACTGGTGGCGATGCCGGCGGCCAGCTCGGACGCGTCGAGTCCGGCAGACGACAGCGCGGCCACGACGGCGAGGGCGTTGGAGACGTTGAAGACGCCGGGCAGTGGCACCGAGAGCTCGACCTCCTCTCCGGCGGGACCCAGCACCTGCAGGTCGGTTCCGAGCCGGTGCGGACGGATGTTCAACGCGCGCCAGTCGGCGGCGTTTCCCTCCGTAGAGAACGTGGTGACGGGAAGCGGGGTGAGCTCCAGCAGTCGCCGTCCGTGCGCGTCGTCGACGTTCACGACCGCCCTCCGGGCGTGCTCCGGAGTGAACAGCGCGGCCTTGGCGAGGAAGTACTCATCGAGGCTGTGATGGAAGTCGAGGTGGTCGCGCCCGAGGTTGAGGAACACCGCGACGTCGAAGGCGAAGCCGTCGACCCGCCCTTGCACCATGGCGTGGCTGGAGACCTCCATGACGCACACCTCGACCGCCTCCTCGCGCATCACCGCGAACAGTGCCTGGAGGGCCGGCGCTTCCGGTGTGGTCAGCGACGAGGAGGCCGGCAGACCGGTGATGCGGGTGCCGATCGTGCCGACCACGGCCGAGCGTCGCGGGCCCAAGGCCGCTTCGGCGAGGTACGTGGTGGTGGTCTTGCCTTGCGTACCGGTGACGCCGATCGTCGTGAACGCGTCGGCCGGGTGCCCGTGGAACCAGGCGCTCAGGTCGGCCAGCCGCGCCCGCGGCTCTTCCACCACGAGGGTGGGCACGTCGAGTGTCTCCACGCGAGCGGCGCCGTCGGCATCGGTGAGGATCGCCGCGGCGCCGGCCGCGACGGCCGCGGCGGCATGATCGGCGCCGTGGGTGCGGGACCCGGGCAGAGCTGCGTACAGGTCACCGGGTTCGACGTGGTCCGTGCTGAGGCTGATGCCGGTCAGGTCGTCGTCGGTGCCGTTGGCCACGCCCAACCGGTCGGCGACCTCAGCCACGGTGTGATGAGGCGGGTCGGCCGGCCTCACCCGCATCACGTCCACCACGGTTCGACCCTAGGCGGTGCCTGTCCGTTCGCGCGAGCGGCCGGGCGGCATCCGCGCCCGGCTGGGTCGTCGCCCGGGCGCCGCGTGGAGGGGTCCGATGCGGCCTCGTCCGTCGAGCTCGCCGTCACCAGGTCTGCTTGACCTTCGCCTTCTTCGAGCCGGTGGGGACGACACCGAAGCGCTCCAGCGCCATGGACATGATGTCGTGGAACACCGGCCCCGCGGTCGAACCGCCGCCGGCGCTCGCATACGGCTTGTCGAGCACGACGTAGGTGAGGAACCGCGGCTTGTCGGCGGGAGCAAAACCGATGAAGGACACCGTGTTCTGGCCCCGGACATATCGGCCGGTGACGGGGTTGACCCGCCACGCCGTACCCGTCTTGCCGGCCACGCGGTAGCCGGGGATCGCCGCCGCCGGCGCCGTGCCGTTCTTCGCGGTGACCGCCTCCATCATGCGGGTGACGATCGCCGCGGCCTTCTTCGACACCACCCGCCGCGTCTTGGTCGGCTCGGCGTCCGTCCGCTTGCCGTCCGGCGACACGAAGCCCTCGACCACCGTGGGGTCGACCATCACACCGCCGTTGGCGATGGCACCGACCGCGCGCACCATCTGCACTGCCGTGACGGAGACGCCCTGGCCGAACGAGATCGTCGCGTGGTTCGCCTTGCTCCACTCCGAGCCAGGTTTGAAGATGCCCTGCGACTCTCCGGGCAGCTCGACACCGGACTCCGTGCCGAAGCCGAACTTGCGGAAGGAGCTGTACATCTCCCGGTCGCTCATCTGCTGGGAGGCCACGATGGTGCCGAGGTTCGACGACTTCGCGAGGACTCCGCCGGCCGTCAGGTGCAGGACACCGTGCTTCCAGTAGTCGCCGATCCTGAACCTGTCGATCGTCATCTTCGACGGCACGACGATCGGCGTCTCGGGCGTGATCTTGCCCCGGTCGGCCAGCGACGCCATGGTGACCGTCTTCATCACCGAGCCTGGCTCATAGACGTTCTGCACCGCGCGCGAGACGGTGTTGTAGTCCTGCATGCCTGTCTTGGTGTCCGGGTTGAACGTCGGCGCCTGGGACATCTGCACGATCTGGCCGGTCCGGACGTCCATCGTGATGGCCAGACCCCAGTCCGAGCGCGAGGTGCGGACGGCGTCGGCGAGTCGCTGGTCGCCGTACCACTGCAGGTCGCGGTCGATCGTGGAGAGCACATCTCCTCCGGGCACCATCTCCTTGACCGTGCTGTCGGCCATCGGGATGCGCTGCCCGGTGGGTGAGACCTCGAACGTGCTGGATCCGTCCACCCCCTTGAGCTGGCTGTCGTACTGCCGCTCGAGACCCTGGACGCCCTTGCCGCTGCCGTCGACGTAGCCGATCAGGTTGGCCGCCAGGGAGCCGCCGGGGTACGTCCGCAGCGACTCCTCGGTACTGAAGACCCCGGTGAAGCCGGCCTTTCGCACCGCCGCCACCGTCTTCTTCGCCGTCCAGGCGGGCACACTCTTCTCCAGGTAGATGAACCTCGTGTCGGGCTTGCGCAGCTTGTCGATGGTGTCGAAGTAGTCGACCCGATCGGACCCGAGCTTCTCCACCAGGATGCGGGCGATACGTGGGGCGTTCTTCGCGGTCATGCTCGGGTCGGCCGTGATCGTCATGCCGTCGACGCTGGTGGCCAGTCCCTTGCCGTTGCGGTCGAGGATCTCACCGCGCGGAGCCGGAACGAGGTTCTTCGCCGTGCCGGCTTCGACGGCCATCGCCGCGTACGCCTTGGTGTCGAGCCCCTGGATCTGGAACAGCCGCAGCCCGAAGACGACGAAGAGGGCGACCACCACCCCGAGGCAGACGCGCGTCCGGCGCCTGGACAGGCTGTGCCGATTTCTGGGACGCGTCACCGGGTCACCTGCCGGAAGTTGCTGCGCGGCGCCGCGGGCTTGGCCTTGCCGACCACTTCGCCGTCGGACAGTCGCAGGAACACCGGGTTGGCGTTCGGCACCATGCCGAGCCAGAGCGCCTTCGACGCGAGGCTTGACGGGCTCTGGAGCCGGTGGACCTCTCGGCTCAGTGCCTGCTGCCGGGTCTCGAGCGCATCCACCTCCTGGTTGAGCTGGGCGACCTCGAACGACTGCGCCTGGAGCACGGTGCTCATCAGGATCAGCCCGACCAGTCCCATTCCGACCAGGGTCAGCACGACCACGACGAACGGCGCCTTCCGGGCCCGGCTGCTGACCGGCGCGACCAGGCGGAGGGCGCGGTTCCGGGGCTGCGGCTTCTGCGGTCGCAGCCGCGGCGTGGCGATGTGCTGGAGGGCGTTCACGGCGCTTCAGCCCTCTGGACCTGCCGGTTGCGACCTGACCACGCGGCGGGGTCCCCGCGAAAGCGCGAGCGTGACGAGCTCTGCGAGCAGAGCGAGCGGGTTCGTGGGGTGCCGTTCATGCGGCCACCCGTTCGACTGCACGTAGACGGACCGAGCGGGCTCGCGGGTTCGTCTCCGTCTCGGCGTCGGAGGCCTGCTCCGACCCTCTGGTCAGCAGGCGGAACGCCGGCTCGTGTCCTTCGGGGACGAACGGCACGTCCCGCGGGACGTCGGAGGTGGTGACCTGGGCGAACAGGCGCTTGGTGAGACGGTCCTCCAGCGAGTGGTAGGCCAGCACGACGACCCGACCACCGGGTTCGACGACGTCGAGTGCGGCCGGCAGCGCACGCTCGTACGCGCCCAGCTCGTCGTTCACCTCGATGCGGAGAGCTTGAAACGTCCGCTTCGCCGGGTTGCCCCCGGTCCGGCGAGCGGCCGCCGGGATCGAGGTACGGATGAGATCGACGAGGCGGGCGCTCGTCGTGAACGGCTCCTCGGCACGCCCCGCGACAACCGCTCGAGCGATGCGCCGGGCGAAGCGTTCCTCCCCGTACTCGTGCAATATGCGCGCGAGCTCGGAGACCGGGTAGGTGTTGAGCACGTCGGCGGCGGTCGGTCCTTCGCTGGGATCCATGCGCATGTCGAGGGGCGCGTCCTGGGCGTAGGCGAAGCCACGCTCGGCGAGGTCGAGCTGCATCGAGGACACGCCGAGGTCGAACAGCACCCCGGACACGGCGTCGAAGCCGGCGTTCCTCACCACGTCGGCCACCTCGTCGTACACCGCGTGGACGAGCGTGACCCGATCGGCGAACGGCTCGAGCCGGCGCCCGGCCCGGGCCAGCGCCTCCGGGTCGCGATCGATGCCGATGAGGTGCAGGTCGTCGAACCGTGCCAGCATCGCCTCGGCGTGGCCGCCGAGCCCGAGGGTCGCATCCACGACGACCGGGCGCTGGTGGGCGAAGGACGGTCCGAGCAGCTCGAGCACGCGCTCGAGCAGCACCGGGACGTGGCGGGACTCCGGCGATGGCCCAGTCGTCGGCCCAGTCATCGCAGCCTCGTCAGGAGGGCGATGGCCAAGGCCAGGCCGATCGAGACAACCAGTGAGAACACCATGAGCACGACGGCGTCGGCGACGTCGTGCCGCACCCGTCTCGTGGTCTCCATGGTTCTCCTTGTTGGTGTCGCCCGGTCGGTGTCGGTGCTGCTGCTCGCCGTGTGGCCCGAACCCCGCCCGTACAGTTCTGACACCGGGGAAGTGATGTCAGATCCAGACGGGCGGGTATCGGGCCAAGCGGTGACGGTCAGTAGAGGCCGGGCATCACCTCATCGGACATGTCGGCGAAGGGTTCCTCTTCGCTGGCGAGGAACTCCGCCCAGCGGGTGGAGTCCCAGATCTCGATGCGGTCCATCGCGCCGATGACCGTGACCTCGCGCTCGAGCGAGGCCCACTCGCGGAGCACCGGGGGGATGGAGATGCGTCCCTGCTTGTCGGGGACGACGACCTTGGTGCCGGCGGAGACCATGCGCACGAACTTGCGAGCGTCTCGGTTGGTGAACGGCATGGCTCGCATGCGGTCGGCGATGGCGGTGTAGGCCTCGGGAGTCCAGCCGAAGATGCAGTGCTCCTGCCCAGGCATGAGGGCAACACCGGCCTCGAGGCGGGGCCGGAACGGGGCCGGGAGGAACAGCCGGAACTTGTCGTCCAGGCGCGGCGTGTAGGTGCCGAAGAAGTTGTTGACATCCAGGTTCACCCCACTCCTCCTCGCTGACGTGGTGGCCCCACGGCCTGGGCCCGTTCCTCCACTTCGCCCCACCGTACTCCACGATCCTCCACGTTGACATCGTTTTGACGTCGATCGGGTCCGGGTGTCGCCACGGAGCCGAGCACGATGGAGGGCGGATCAGACGTGCAAGCGCAGCAAAATGACCGCCCCTACGGAGCGGTCATGGTGACGGTGGTGCGAGGTGGAGGGGGTCTAGAGGTCGTCCCCGTCTTGCCGGCGCTGCCAGCGCTCCTCGAGCCGGTCGACGAACGAGCCCGACGGCTTCTGGGGCGCCTCCTCAGTGCCGTCCTCGGCCTGGCCGATGCCCCGGCGCCACGCGGTGACGAAGACGTAGGCGGATCCGAGCATGACGACGAAGCCGAGCACGCCCAGCCACGTCATGGCCGAGACGGCGCCGCCGAAGAGCAGGGCGATGCCGGCGAAGAACCCGAGCACGGCCAGGATCGCCACGCGTCGGTTGTGCGCCAGGAACTTGGATCCGCGCAAGGTGGACGCGAAGTCAGGATCCTCCGCGGCCAGCGACTGCTCGAGCTGGTGGAGCAGTCGTGCCTCTTCCTCAGACAGTGGCACGAAGGCCTCCTCGATCGGACGGTTCTACGCGCAAGTCTAGGCGGGCGATGCACTGGAGACCAGCGGAAAGCGCGGTCAGGTCCGGAGCAGTCCTCACCAGGCGCTCGAGCGCGAACAATCGGTCCCGCGCGCCGGGCTCGACGTCGACCATGGCACTCGGCACCAGATCGGTGAACACCCGCAGCGCGTTCGTCTGCACCGGAATGAACCGGTGCTCCCTGAGCAGGGCGACGACCTCTCCGACCACGAATCGTCGTGGTCCGGAGGCGCGCAGGTCCCACGACGTGGCGTCGGACTCGAACAACATCGTCGCTTCGGCGAAGTCACCGGCCAGGGCCCGCGCCAGGACCGCGGCGAACCTGCCGGCGACCACGACGCTCACGCAGCCGTCCGGTCGCAGCGCCGCCGAGGTGGCGTCGAGGGCCTGGCCGGGATCGTCGACGTACTCGAGCACGTCGTGACAGACGACGAGGTCGAACGATGCCGGCTCGACGTGCTCGGTGAGGTCGGTGGTGTCCCCCAGGACCCCTGTGACCCGACCGGCGGGGTCGAGGTCGGTCTCGGCCGCACGCCGGTCGAGCGAGGCCAGCGCGTCCGGGCTCGGATCGACGACCGTGACGCGGTGGCCGAGGGCGGCCAGCCGGACGGCGTCGTGGCCTGTGCCACCGCCGAGATCGAGCACGTCCAGACCACCTTCTCCGGTGGATGCGGCCTCGACGGCATCGAGCACCGCCTGCCACATGACCTCGGTGCGGACCGGTCCCATGCACGTCACAGTAGTGTGCGCGCATGGCGCGGGTCGTGGTGGTCGGAGGCGGCTTCGCCGGGATGTCGGCGGCCGCGCGTCTGGCCAAGCTGCGCCATGAGGTGACGCTGCTCGAGGCCGGCACCGAGCTGGGCGGACGACTGCGCGGCCACACGATCGACGGACACACCTGGCAGCTGAGTCCGGACACCGTGACCCTCCCCGGAGTGCTGCGCGACCTGTTCCGCAAGTCCGGGCGGCCGATCGAGCGGGTCCTCGACCTCGTTCAGGTCGGCGGTCGGCGGCATGTCTTCGTCGACCGGTCGTACCTCGACCTCCCGCTCGGCAACCGGGGCGACCAGCACGAGGCCGTCGAGGAGGCTCTGGGCGCTGACACCTGGTCTCCGTGGGTCGACACACTGGCCGATCCGTGGGACACCCTGCGCCGCTCGGTGCTCGAGCGCCTCCTCGACCGCGACGAGCTCGACCGATCGACCCGCCGTGCCCTCGCCGTGCGGCGTCCATTGACCCGCGTCGCTCGCAAGGACCTGGTCGACGACCGTGTGCGCGCGATCGTGCTCGACGACGTTCGGCTCGACGGCCACCGCCCGGCAGGGACGCCGGCCTTCGTCGCGGTCCAGCACTACGTCGAGCGAACCTTCGGACGATGGCGGGTCGACGGTGGCCTCCCTGCCCTGGCCGACGGCCTCGTCAGCCGGCTCGAGGAGCGCAAGGTCGACGTCCGCCTTGGGCAGCGCGCGCACGAGGTCGTGGTGACCGTCGGTCGTGTCTCGGGAGTCGTCACCCAGGACGAGAGCGTCGACGCGGATGTCGTCGTCTGGTGCGCGCCGACCTGGCCTTCACCGCTGCCTGACCCCCCGGGTATTCCGGCCATCCCGGCCAGCCGCACTCTGCTCACCCTCGACGAGGCCGCACCGGCCCTACCCCTCGACCTGCTCGCACACAGCGACCCACCGGTTCGAGCCTGGAGCGACGGCTCGCGTCAGTGGACTCTGGCTCATCACAACGCCGAGGACCCGGTGATCGCGCTCGCCCGTGTCGGCGTCGACATCCGGGATCACCTGCTCGACCGGCACGACCTCTCCCCGTCCGACCTCGTCCGGCTCGGGCACTGGGGCTGGACGTGGCAGGGCTGGACGACGCTGTACGACCGTCCCGGTGTCGGCGAAGACCTGCGGTTCGGCGGCACCTTGTTCATGGCCGGTGCGCACGCCCATCCCGGCGGCACGATCGAGGAGATCGGGTCGGCCACCGCCACGATCGCCGAGGCGATCGGGCCGGCTCCTCGTTAGACGCGGCCTTCGACCCGCAAGGCCTCGAAGATCTCCCGAGTCGCCTTGGAGCGGTTCAGCGTGATGAAGTGCAGCCCGGGAGCCCCGCCCTCGAGGAGGTCGCGGCACAGCTGCGTCGCCAGCTCGATGCCCTTGGCTCGCACGGCGTCCTTGTCATCGGCGATCGGCTCGATCTCGTCGAGCACTTCCCGCGGGATCTCCGCGCCGGACAGCTCGGCCATGCGCGCCACCTGCTTGAAGTTCAGGATCGGCATGATGCCCGGGATGATCGGGATGTCGCAGCCCAGCGCACGGACGCGGTCGACGAGGGCGAAATAGTCGGCGGAACGGAAGAACAGCTGGGTGATGGCGTACTCGGCACCGGCACGTGCCTTGGCGACGAGCACCTCGGCATCGGCGTCGATGCTCTCGGCGTCCGGATGCCCTTCGGGGAACGCGGCCACGCCCACGCAGAACCCGCCGAGGTCGCCGGCGAGCTCGACGAGGTCGATCGCGTAGTTCATCCCGTCGGGGTACGGCTCCCATGGCGCCCGCGGACCGCCCTTCGGGTCGCCACGCAGCGCGAGCACATGGTCGATGCCGGCAGCGGCGTACTGCTTGAGCACCGACTCGATCTCGCCCTTGCTCTGCCCGACCAGCGTGAGGTGGCCGATGGCCCGCATGTTCGTCTGCTCGGCGATGCGGGCGGTGATCCGCACGGTGCGCTCCTGGCTGGTGCCGCCCGCCCCGTAGGTGACCGACACGAACGTCGGGTCGAGCGGCTCGAGCTCGGAGATCGTGCGCCAGAGGACCTCCTCGCCCTCGTCGTCCTTCGGAGGGAAGAACTCGAACGAATAGCTCGGTCGCCGGGCACCCAGGTGCTCGGCGAGGGAGTGATCGAGGTCGGGCATGGGTCAACGGTATCGTCCAGATCGTGACGGTCGCAGGCGATGACGCATTCCGGACACGCGTCGACGCGGCCCTCGCCGAGTTCGTCGCACGGCAACGGGTGCTGCTCGCCGACTTGGGGCCTGACCTCGACGGATTCATCGACGCGGCCACGGAGTTCGTGCGCGGCGGCAAGCGGCTACGACCGTTGTTCTGCCGTGCCGGATGGCTCGTCGCGGGGGGCGACCCGGACGATCCGCGCCTCGACCACGCGGCCGCGGCGCTCGAGTGGCTGCAGGGCAGCGCGCTCGTGCATGACGACCTCATGGACGAGTCCGACACGCGACGCGGGCGCCCGAGCATCCATCGCGACTTCGAGCGCAAGCACCGCGAGGCGGGCTTGGCGGGCGATCCCGCCCGGCACGGCGAGTCCGTCGCCATCCTGCTCGGCGACCTGATGCTCTCCTGGGCGGACGAGCAGTTCCGCTCCAGCGGCCTCCCCCGCACCACGGAGGCGCTGCGCTACCTCGACCTGTGCAAGACGGAGGTGGTGGCCGGCCAGTACCTGGACGTGCTCGCCCAGACCCGGCTGTCGGTCGACGTCGAGGAGGCGATGCGGGTCGTGCGCTACAAGTCCGCGAAGTACACCGTCGAGCGTCCGCTGCATCTCGGAGCCGCGCTGGCGGGAGCAGACGAGGCCTTGATCTCCGCGCTCACCGACGTCGCCCTTCCCCTCGGCGAGGCCTTTCAGCTGCGTGACGACGTCCTGGGCGTCTTCGGCGATCCGGGCGTCACCGGCAAGCCGGCCGGCGACGACCTGCGCGACGGCAAGCGCACCGTGCTCGTGGCACGCGCGGCCGAGCTCGGCACCGACACCGACCGCGAGCTGCTGGCCAGGGCACTCGGCACCGGCGACGGTGTCGACGAGCTGCGTGACCTCGTGGAGCGCACCGGAGCCCTGGCCACCGTCGAGGCGGACATCGATCGCCTGGAGCGTCAGGCCGACGCCGCGCTCGGCGCCCTGCCGGCCGCGGGTCGCGGCGTGCTGGAGCCGCTGCTGCTCACGGCAACCCGTCGATCGCGCTGACGCACGCGGCGTCGAACGTCAGGAAATGGCCGTGACACGCATCGCCGTCCGGCCCTGCTGACTGCGTCATGGTGCACCCGGGTACCTACAATCGGCACAAGGCCCCACCCCCGAGGCGGCCGAGGAGGACTCGTGGCAGTCATGGGCGACGACGCTCTGGTGGGGCGCGTCCTCGACGGCCGTTACCTCGTCGGTGAGCGCATCGCCCGCGGCGGCATGGCCAGCGTCTTCAAGGCCACCGACCAGCGGCTCGGCCGCGAGGTGGCCGTCAAGGTCATGCACCACGGCCTCGGCGACGAGCCCACCTTCACCCAGCGATTCGAGCGCGAGGCCCAGTCCGCGGCGCAGCTGAATCACCGGCACGTCGTATCGGTCTTCGACCAGGGAACCGACGGCGAGATCACGTACCTCGTGATGGAGTACGTGCCGGGTCGCACCCTCCGCGACCTCATGCGGGACGAGTCGCCGATGAAGCCGGCCCGGGCGCTCGAGCTGCTCGGCCAGGTGCTGGTCGCCCTGTCGGCGGCCCACGCGGCCCATCTCATCCACCGCGACATCAAGCCGGAGAATGTGCTGATCACCCCGGACGGCGAGGTCAAGGTCGCCGACTTCGGCCTGGCTCGCGCGGTCAGCGCGGCCACCACCGCCACCGGCGGCACGCTGATCGGCACCGTCTCCTACCTCGCCCCGGAGATCGTCGTCAACGAGGGCGCCGACGCACGCTCCGACGTCTACGCCTGCGGCGCCATGCTCTACGAGATGCTCACCGGCGAGAAGCCGCACACTGGGGAGTCCCCCATCCAAGTCGCCTACAAGCACGTGCACGAGGACATCGGGCCACCGTCGAAGGTCCGGCCCGGTCTTCCGCCGTACCTCGACGCGCTCGTCGCCCGCGCCACCTGCCGCGATCGCGACCAGCGCTCCACCGACGCCCGAGTGCTCCTCCAGCAGGTGCGCCTCGTACAGCGCGCGCTCGAGGAGGGCCTCGAGGATGATCCCGACCTCACCGCCGACCTGATGCCGGCGCCCACGCACCACGAGCCGGCCGGAGTCGATGAGGACACCCAGCAGGTCAAGGTGCCGGCCGGCGCGATCGCCGCGGGCTCATCGATGGCGGCGGTCGCGGCCGCGAGCGCGTCCACCGCGCTGAGCGACGCTCTCACCGAGAAGGTCGACCGAGCCGGCGGCGACGGCCCACCGGAGCACACCGTGCAGTGGGGCGGCGGCGCGGAACCTGATCCCGTACCGCGTGGTCTGCATCCGCCGATGACCGTCGAGCAGTACCGCGAGAGTCGTCAGGGTGAAACGCCGAGCCGTCGAGGACGGTGGATGCTCATCGGCGTCATCGTCGCGACCGCGTTGGCGGTCGCCCTGGGCTGGTACGTCGGGATCGGTCGCTATGCCGAAGCCCCACGCCTCGAGGGCATGGCCGAAGCGCAGGCGAAGAGTGTGGCCGAGAAGGCCGGGTTCGCGTTCACCGTCGACAAGCGCGAGTTCCACGAGACCAAGGCGCTGGGCACCGTGATCAGCACGAATCCGGAGGCGGGTGATCGCATCCTCCCGGGCGACAGGATCGAGGCGGTGATCTCCAAGGGCAAGGAGCGCTACGCGATCCCGGACCTCAAGGGCAGGACGCTCGACGAGGCGGAGACCACCCTGGACAAGCTCACCCTCGAGGTCGGCGACATCAGCACGGAGTACAGCGAGAAGATCGACAAGAACGAGGTGATCAAGGCCGAGGACTTCCGGGTCGGCACCCAGGTGAAGCGCGGTACGACGGTCGACCTCGTGGTGAGCAAGGGCCGCAAGCCCATCGACATCACCGACTACACCGGGGAGCGGGGTTCCGAGGCCGAGGCCGGGCTCCAGAAGGCCGGATTCAGGGTGGACATCGGCCGGGCCTACTCCGATGAGGTGCGCAAGGGCCGCGTCATCAGCCAGTCGCCGAACGACGGCACCGGCTTCAAGAACGACACCATCCGGATCGTCGTGTCGAGGGGTCCGGAGGCGATCGAGGTCCCCGATGTCGTCGGGAAGCCCCGGAACGAGGCGACCAGGATCCTCGAGGACGAAGGGTTCGAGGTGCGCGCCTTCGGCCCGGGCAACTTCACCGTCCGTGCCCAGACACCGAACGCGAACTCGAAGGCCAAGGTCGGCAGCACGGTCACCCTCGCCGGATTCTGACCCTCGCTAGCCTGACGCCATGACCACCCCCCGGATCTCTCCCGGCGGCCTACGCGAGCTCGGCGTCGTCAACCACCTGATCAGCACGGTCGCCGGACGTGTGCTCGGCGGACCGCGGCCGAACGTGTTCACCACGCTCGGTCGCCAGCGTGGGCTGTTCCGGGCCTGGCTCTGGTACAGCGCGAAGATGATGCCCGGCGGGCGGCTCCCCCGCCGCGAGACCGAGCTGGTCATCCTGCACATCGCCACCCTGCGCGACTGCGAGTACGAGCGACGTCATCATGAGCGGATCGGCCGCCGGGTCGGCCTCACGCCGGAGCAGATCGCGCACGCCGGCGAGGACGCCTGGGACGGGTGGAGCGACCGCGAGCGCGCGCTGCTCGCGGCGACCACCCAGCTCGTGCGCGAGCGCGACGTCGACGACCCCACCTGGGCGGCCCTCCGGCCTCACCTGGACGAGGCCGAGACCATCGAGCTGCTCATGCTCTGCGGTCAGTACGACGCGCTGGCCACCACGCTGATGACGCTGCGCGTGCAGCCCGAGTGATCCGCCGTCAGCGGCCGCTGAGCATCTCGGCGACGAGGAACGCCAGCTCCAGTGACTGCTCGCGGTTGAGGCGCGGGTCGCACAGCGTCTCGTAGCGGTGCGACAGGTCCTCCGCCGAGAGCTTCGCTCCCCCACCGACGCACTCGGTGACGTCGTCGCCGGTGAGCTCGACGTGCAGGCCGCCCGGCCAGGTGCCGAGCGAGCGGTGCACCTCGAAGAAGCCACGCACCTCGTCGATGACGTCGTCGAACTCACGGGTCTTGTAGCCGTTGCTGGCCTCGAACGTGTTGCCGTGCATGGGATCGCACACCCAGGCGACCTCGAGTCCGGCCGCAGTGACCTTTTCGACGAGGTTGGGCAACAGGTCGCGGATCTTGCCCGACCCGAACCGGGTGATGAAGGTGATGCGTCCCGGCGTGCGCTCGGGATTGAGCTTCTCGTACAGGGCGATGGCGTCGTCGGGCGTCGTGGTGGGGCCGAGCTTCACGCCGATCGGGTTGGCGATGTGGCTCAGCAGCTCGACATGCGCGCCGTCGAGCTGACGGGTGCGCTCGCCCACCCAGACGAAGTGGCCGGACACGTCGTACGGGCGGTCGGTGCGCGAGTCGATGCGGGTCAGTGAGTGCTCGTACTCCAGGATGAGCGCCTCGTGCGAGGAGTAGAAGTCGACCGAGTGGAACTCATCGGGGTCGACCCCGATGGCGTCCATGAACGCGAGGGCGCGGTCGATCTCGGCTCCGATGCGCTCGTAGCTCACGCCTACCGGGCTGCGCTTGACGAAGTCGGTGTTCCACGCGTGCATCTGGCGCAGGTCGGCGTAACCGCCGGTGGTGAAGGCGCGTGCGAGGTTCAGCGTGGCCGACGACGCGTGGTAGACGTCGACGAGCCGTTGCGGGTCGTGCACGCGTGACTCCGGGGTGAAGTCGAATCCGTTGACCGCGTCGCCCCGGTACGCCGGAAGCGTGACGCCGTCGCGGGTCTCGGTGTCGCTGGTGCGCGGCTTGGCGTACTGGCCGGCCAGACGTCCGACCTTGACCACCGGAACGCTCGCCGCGTAGGTGAGGACCACCGCCATCGAGAGCAGCACCCGCAGCTTGTTGCGGACGTTCTCGGCGGTGACGCCTTCGAACGTCTCGGCGCAATCGCCGCCCTGGAGCAGGAAGGCCTCGCCTCGGCCAACCGCCGCGAGGCGGTCGCGGAGGTCGTCGCACTCGCCGGCGAAGACCAGCGGCGGCATTCGGCGCAGCTTCTCGACCGCCCGGTCACGGGCGGCATCGTCGGCATACGACGGCTGCTGGGCAGCACCCATCGCATGGAGGTCAGCGAGACTGGGGATCGTCACCCCCTGAGGATACCGGCCGGGCGTCGTCGGCCCGCCCACGCGGGCCTCAGCCGAACAGGACCTCGACCTCGTCGTAGAGCTCCGGCCGGACGACCTTGAGCTCGCTGGTGCCCTCCGCCAGCGGCACGCGGACGATCTCGGTGCCACGCAGAGCGACCATCGTGCCGAAGTCGTTGTCGGTGACGGCCTGGATCGCGTGCAGACCGAACCGGGTGGCCAACCAGCGGTCGAAGGCGGTCGGAGTGCCGCCGCGCTGGATGTGGCCGAGCACCACGGCGCGCGCCTCCCGGCCGGTGCGCTCCTCGATCTCATGGGCGAGCCGGTCGCCGATGCCGCCGAGCCGCACGTGACCGAACTCGTCCTTCTCACCGCTGACGAGCTCCATCGTGCCCTGGGCCGGCGTGGCGCCCTCGGCGACGACGATGATCGGCGAGTAGTGGGTGGCGAACCGGCTCTCGACCTGGTCGCAGACCTTCTCGATGTCGAACGGCCGCTCCGGGATGAGGATGATGTTCGCGCCACCGGCCATGCCACTGTGCAGGGCGATCCATCCGGCGTGGCGCCCCATCACCTCGACGACCAGCGCACGGTGGTGCGACTCGGCCGTGGTGTGCAGCCGGTCGATGGCTTCCATCGCGACGTTGACGGCGGTGTCGAACCCGAACGTGAAGTCGGTGCCGGAGAGGTCGTTGTCGATCGTCTTGGGCACGCCAACGACGTTGACACCCAGGTCGGAGAGCTTGGTGGCGACGCCGAGCGTGTCCTCGCCGCCGATGGCGATCAGGGCGTCACAGCCGTGCGCGGCGAGGTTGTCCTTGATGCGCTCGACCCCGCCCTCGATCGCGAACGGATTGGTGCGGGACGACCCGAGGATGGTGCCGCCTCGCGGCAGGATGCCGCGCACCTCGGCGACTCCCAGCGGCATGGTCTCGTTCTCGAGCGGGCCGCGCCATCCGTCGCGGAAGCCCACGAACTCGTGGCCGTGGGCCTTGACGCCCTTGCGCACCGCACCGCGGATCACCGCGTTCAGGCCGGGGCAGTCGCCGCCACCGGTGAGCATGCCGACTCGCATCTCATACCTCCGTCTTCTGGTCCTGGTGAGAACGCTACGGCCGCCGGCGGTCGGAGGTTCAGTCGGGCTTGATCTCGTCCCAGACCTCGTCGGCCTCCGCGCGGGCTGCCACTTTGGCCTGTTCCCGCTCGGCATCCCGGTCGCGCTTCTTCGCGTCCTGCGCGTAGAGGTCGACGTACTCCTGACCGGAGAGCCGCATGATCTCGTACATGATCTCGTCGGTGATGGCGCGGAGGATGTAGCGGTCGTCCTGCAGTCCCTCGTACCGGCTGAAGTCGAGCGGCTTGCCGAACCGGACGCCGGGTCGGGCCATCGTGCCGAACACCTTGCCGGGCGGGGCGATGATGTCGGAGTTGATGACGGCGACCGGGATCACCGGCACCCCAGCCTCCAGCGCGATGCGGGCGACGCCGGTGCGGCCTCGGTAGAGCTTGCCGTCGTGGGACCGCGTGCCTTCCGGGTAGATGCCGCAGAGCTCACCCTCCTGGAGCAGCTTCAGCTGCGCGGCGATGGCGCCCGCGGCGGCGCTGCCGCTGCTGCGATCGATGGGCACCTGTCCGGCACCGGAGAAGAACGTCTTCTGGAACCATCCCTTGATGCCGGGTGTCTCGAAATACTCCGCCTTCGCCACGAACGTGACCCGCCGCGGGATGACGACGGGCATGAACAACCAGTCGCTGTAGGAGAGGTGGTTGCTGGCCAGGATGGCCGGACCCTCCTTGGGGACGTTCTCAGTTCCTTCGGCCCATGGCCGGAAGATCAGCTTGATCAGCGGACCCAGCGCCAGGAACTTGAGGAACCAATAGAACACGTCGCCTCCTTCAGCGCTGGACGGATCCGCTCGACCTGCGGCGACTCTACTAGGGAGGCGGGACCTGGGAACTCCCCTGCACGCAGACCGTCCCATGCGCGAAGATGGAGACATGACCGAGACCGTCACCGTCGTCCCCGGAGCCGAGCCGTTCAGCCATGACGGCGGCCCGGTCGGCGTGCTCCTGTGCCACGGTTTCACCGGTTCACCGGCATCGATGACGCCGTGGGCGCAGCACCTCGCCGACCGCGGACACACGGTGCGAGCCCCGAGGCTGCCCGGACACGGCACGACCTGGCGGGAGATGAACCGCACCCGCTGGCAGGACTGGTACTCCACGGTCGACGACGCCCTCTCCGAGCTGACCGCGCGGTGCGACCGCGTCGCGGTGTGCGGGCTGTCGATGGGCGGAGCGCTCGCCATGCGGCTCGCCCAGCTTCGTCCGGATGACATCGACGCTCTGGTGCTCGTCAACCCGGTCGTCGGCGTCAAGAACTGGCAGCTCAGGCTTCTCCCCGCTCTCAAGTGGCTCGTTCCGGCGACGCCCGGCATCGGCAACGACATCAAGAAGCCCGGTGGCGACGAGGTCGGCTACGACCGAACCCCGCTCAAGGCGCTCGCTTCGCAGATCGCCGGCTGGCGCGAGATCCGCGCCGATCTCGACAAGATCACCGCGCCGTTGCTGGTGTTCCGCGCCACTGACGACCACGTGGTCGACGCCACGAGTCTCGGCCTCATCCGGGCCGGGGTGTCGTCAACGGTCACCGAGTACGTGACACTGGAGAACAGCTACCACGTGGCCACGCTCGACCACGATGCTCCCATCATCTTCGAGCGTTCGGCCGCCTTCATCGCCGAGCACGCAAGGGTTGCCGATGGCTGACCAGTCGGACGACTTCGACGAGATCGTGCAGAACCTCGATCTCGATCTCTCCTTCCCCGATGAACCCCGCCAGCCCCAGCACCCGAGCGTGCGACATCACCGGCGACCCGACCACTCCGAGGCGGAGGCCGAGCAGCCGCAGTCGTTCGACGACTCGCCGGACGAACCGTTCTATCGGCAGGTCCAGCCCGCACCGATGCGGCCGAGGCACCGGGGCCGCACGCTCGCCTGGGCCGCCGTCCTGGGGTCACCGCTGGCGATCGTCCTGGCCACCTTTGCGCACGTCTGGCTGCCGAAGTCGGTGCTGCTCGGCATCGGGCTCACCTTCGTCGCGGCCGCCATCTACTTGATCTCCCAGCTGCCCGAGTACGGGCCTGCTCGTCCCGACTGGCCGGACGACGGCGCAGCCCTCTAGCCGTTCCGGACTCTCGCCAGGTCGCCCGCACCGATGAGGCCGGCGTCGGAGCCGAGCCCGGCGGCCACGATGCGCGCCTGCGGACGGTGGCCGCGCCCGGTCAGAGAGCGTGAGAACGCCGCCCTGGCCGGCTCGAGCAACAGGTCGCCGGCGTCGCAGAGCCCACCACCGACGACGACCACGCTCGGGTCGAGCGCCGCCGCGAGGTTGGCCACCCCGACACCGAGCCAATCGCCCACCTCGGCCAGCCAGGCCCTCGCCTCGTCGTCGCCGTCCCGGGCGGCCGCGGTGACGTGCAGACCGCGGATCTGATCCACCGACCCACCGGCCGCCTCCAGGAGGCGGCCGCCGAGCGGTGTGCCCGACTCGGCAGCGGCCCGGCCGCGACGGGTGAGCACCCGGCCACTCGCATACTGCTCCCAGCAGCCCCGGTTGCCGCAGTCGCACGCCAGCCCGTCGGGCACCACCTGCATGTGCCCGAACTCACCGGCGATGCCGTGGCCACCGCGGTAGGGCACGCCGTCGATGACGATCGCGCCGCCGATGCCCGTACCCAGCGTCACGAGCACGACATGCGCCTCACCCTGGACCGCGCCGAAGCGCCACTCGGCCCAGCCGCTGGCGTTCGCGTCGTTCTCGACGACGACCGGCAGGCCGGTGCGTCGAGCCACCGCGTCTCGAAGCGGCTCGTCCCGCCAGGCGAGATGCGGCGCGAACAGCACCCTCGACCCGGACGCGTCGACGAACCCGGCCGCCCCGATCCCGAGTGCCCTGATCTCCCCAGCACTGTCGTCGTGATCGAGGCGGAGCCGCTCGACGATGTCGCCGATCGCCGCCAGGACGGCCGCCGGGTCGGTGGCCGGGGTGTCGGCGTCCTGCCGGGCGAGCACGCGACCGGCCTCGTCGACGACGCCGGCGGCGATCTTGGTGCCGCCGATGTCGATGCCGATCGCCAGGGTGCCGGCCACGGTCAGCCGCCGGTACGGGCGAGGTCCGCCGCGCCGATGATGCCCGCCTCGTTGCCCAGTGCCGCGAGACGAAGCTCGGCGATCCGGCGGTGCTCGCGAGCCGGCAGGTGCTCCTCGAACGCCCGACGCACCGGGTCGAGCAGGAGATCGCCCGCGTCAGCGACGCCGCCGCCGATCGCGATCACGCTCGGGTCGAGCACGGCGGCGAGAGTCGCGATGCCCTCGCCGACCCACCGGCCCACGTCGCGGAGCAGATCGAGACACATCGGGTCGCCCTGCCGGGCCAGTGCAGTGACCATCTGACCGGTGATGGATCCGCTGTCACCGGCGACCGTCAGCAGCGGTTGGGCCTGCGGGTCGTTCGACTCGACCCGGGACCGGGCGTCGCGCACGAGCGCACGTCCGCTGGCGTACTGCTCGAAGCAGCCTCGCTGGCCGCATCCGCACAGCCGACCGTCGGGCACCACCCGGAGGTGACCGATCTCGGCCGCGGCGCCGAAACCGCCCCGGAACACGACGCCGCGGTGGACGATGCCACCGCCCACGCCGGTGCCGACCGTGACGAACAGCAGGTCGTCGGTGTCCTCGCCTGCGCCGAAGCGGTACTCGCCCCAGGCCGCGGCGTTCGCGTCGTTCTCGACGACGACCGGGAGGTCGACGAGCTTGCCGACGGCTTCGGCGAGCGGCTCGTCGATCCAGTCGATGTTCGGGGCGAAGCGCACCGTGGCACGGTCGCGGTCGACGAAGCCGGCCGCGCCGATCCCGATGCCGCCCACCTCCAGGTCGTCGTCCCGCTGTTCGAGGAGCCGCTCGACGAGCGTGGCCACCACGGCCGCGATGTCGGTGGCGTCGTCCGGGGTGGGCTCGCTGGCCGCCAGGATGATGCGGCCGTCGGACGCGACGAGACCAGCCGCGATCTTGGTTCCACCGATGTCGACACCGATGCCGTGCGCGCTACTGGTCGGAGCAGTGCTGGTGGGAGCAGTGCTGGTGGGAGCAGTGCTGGTGGGAGCGGGGCTCATACCTCGTCCGTGGACGGCGATGTGGGAGACAGGGCGCGCTCCAGCGCGTCGCGCATCGTGCGGCCGAACTGCACGGCGGCGTCGGTGACCTGCTCGACCACCTCGGGGTTGTCGTGGACGTAGCCGACGACGTTGCAGATCGGGCACCAGCCGGTGGTGCACACATGACCGGTGGCCTCGGCCGATACGCCGTCGGTCGGGCTGCGGCGTGCTTCGGCGGCCAGCGCGTGCAACAGCCGGGCGGTCTCCTCGGCGAGAGATCCGACGCTGTCCTGCCCGGCCGCCTCAGCCTCAGCCACGAGTGGCCTCGACGTGCTTCTTCAACCCCTTGAGGGCGGTGTCGATGATGACCTTCTCCGCCTTCCGTTTGAGCATGCCGAGCATGGGGATGGAGACGTCGACGGACAGCTGATAGGTGACCCGGGTGCTGTCGTCGCCGACCGGCTCGAGCTCGTAGCTGCCGTCCATCGACGTGAGCATCGAGCCGCGCTCGACCAGGTGCCAGGTGACCGAACGATCGTCGTCCCAGACATAGCCGAGGTCGTACTGATCGCGGATGGGCGCTGCCTCCAGTACGAAGTGCACCTGCTCTGGACGGTCGCCCGACGACTTCACCACTTCGGCCACCCGGACGCCCGTGGCCCACGAGGGATAGTCGTCGAAGTCGGCGATCACGTCCATGATGCGGCTCGGGGATTCAGCGATGACGATGTCGCTGGTCGTGCGGGCCATCAGCGATCCTCCTCCTCGGTCTGGTCCATCGTAGTGGCGGTCCGTGCCTCCGAGCGGTGCGGGTAGCCTGCCGTACGTGGCCCAGAATCCGATCGCAGGGTCGTACCCGACCGTAGACGGCAACCTCACCGACGACGTTCTCGACCGGCTTGCGCTCGACCCCGATGCCGTGGCCCTGGCGCGACGCGTGGACGGGAAGTGGCGCGATGTCACGATCGGCGAGTTCCACCGGGAGGTCACCGCGCTCGCCAAAGGCCTGATGGCCTCCGGGGTCGAGCCCGGCGACCGGGTCATCCTGCTGTCGAAGACCCGGTACGAGTGGACGCTGTTCGACTATGCGATCTGGTGGGCCGGCGCGGTCACGGTGCCGGTCTACGAGACGTCGTCGGCGGCCCAGATCGCCTGGATCCTGGCGGACTCCGGTGCCGTTGCCGCCGTCGTGGAATCCGAAGAACATGCCGACCGCGTCGCTGAGGCGACCCGGGAGGCGCCGGAGCTCGGCCCCGTCTTCACCATCGATGAGACGGTCGACGGCGGCGCCGTCACGGTCATCACGGCCAGAGGCGCCGAGATCGCCGACAACGCGCTCGACGGCCGCCGCAAGGCGCTCGGTCCCGACTCGCTCGCGACGCTCATCTACACGTCCGGCACCACCGGCCGGCCCAAGGGCTGCCAGCTCACCCACGGCAACTTCCGCGGCGAGCTGGCCGGAGCCCTGGAGCGGCTTCCGGAGCTGTTCGAGCGCGACGGAGCCTCCACGCTGTTGTTCCTGCCACTGGCCCACGTCTTCGCCCGCGTCATCCAGGTGGGAGCCATCCGGGCCGGAGCGAAGCTCGGTCACACCGCCGACATCAAGGACCTCGTGCGGCACCTCGGGGAGTTCGAGCCGACGTTCGTGCTCGCTGTCCCGCGCGTGTTCGAGAAGGTCTTCAACACCGCCAGCAGCAAGGCCTACGCCGACGGCCGGGGCAAGATCTTCGACCGCGCGGTCCAGACCGCGATCTCCTACAGCCGTGCGCAGGACACCGGCAGGCCGGGCGTCGCCCTGCGCGCCCGACACGGGGTCTTCGACCGGCTCGTCTACGGCAAGCTGCGGGAGGCCCTCGGCGGCCGCACCGAGTGGGCGATCTCCGGCGGCGCGCCGTTGGGTGAGCGGCTCGCGCACTTCTACCGGGGCATCGGCATCACCGTGCTCGAGGGGTACGGCCTCACCGAGACCACGGCTGCGCTGTGCGTCAACACCCCGGGGAGCCAGCGGATCGGATCGGTCGGCCGGGTCTTCCCCGACACCGAGGTCGCCGTCGCCTCCGACGGCGAGCTGCGGTTCCGCGGGCCCCAGGTGTTCACCGGCTACTGGAAGAACCCGGAGGCCACGGCCGAGGCGCTCGACGCCGACGGGTGGTTCTCCACCGGCGACCTCGGCGACGTCGACGACGACGGCTTCATCCGGGTCACCGGACGCAAGAAGGAGATCCTCGTGACCGCCGGCGGCAAGAACGTCGCGCCAGCCGTGCTCGAGGACCGCGTGCGAGCGCACCCGTACGTGAGTCAGTGCCTGGTGGTCGGCGACGGCAAGCCGTTCGTCGCCGCGCTGGTCACCATCGACACCGAAGCCTGGACCGGGTCCCTCGACGACCCGGCGCTGGAGTCGGCGGTTCAGGAGGCGATCGACGACGCGAACGCCCAGGTCTCCCAGGCCGAGGCGATCAAGAAGTTCGTGATCCTGCCCGACGACTGGACCGAGCAGAACGGCTACCTGACGCCGTCGTTCAAGGTGAAGCGCAACGCGGTGTTGCGGGACTTTCACGACACGGTCGAGGCGCTCTTCGTCAGGTAGTCGCGCCACTGCGCGGTGAGCTCCCCGACAGACAGGTCGAAGGCCCCGCGCACCGCGGTGTCGACGTCGGTGCCCGCGAGCACGTCGCGGTAGAACCGCAGGATGGTCGCGTCGCCGTGGCTTTCGCCGAGCATTCGGAAGATCATCCAGGCCGACTCGTAGACGGCTCCGAGGCCGTGGCTGCCCCCGCCGAAGTCGTCCCGCGACGGCAGCGCCTTCGGTGCTCCGTCCTCTCTGACCTGGTTCAGGATCTGGCCCGCGCTCAGCGAGAGCGGTGCGGTGTCGTCGTGCAACGCCACGAAGTCGGCGAACCCCTCGGCGACCCATGCCTCGGCGTTCGTGCCCACTGCCCCGGTGAGCAGGTGCGCCGCCTCGTGGCTGACGACCACCCGGGATGCTCGCGCGTCCATCGTGGCGAACTGCGCGGGATTGAGCACGATGACTCGGGCGGAGTCCGTTCGTCCGTCGACCGTGGTCGTGACCGCCGCGATCGGCGTGATCTCCTTCTGTGGTCGACCCACCAGGCCCGCAGCGAGCGCTCGGGTTCGAGGCGCGATGATCGTCAGGTCGTCGTCGACGCCCGGCACGACGTCGCGCACGTGGTCGCGGGCCACTCGTGCCATCACGAGGCTGTCGATGTCGGGCACGCCGCCGTCGACGGTGATGACCCGGACACCGGGGGCTCGCTCGACCTCGACCCGTCCGGCGAGCCACAACGGCAGGGGTTCCTCGTGGGCCGAGGCCGACCGAACAGCGAACCCGCCGTCCGGCCGCGGGTCGAGCCGGAACTCCACCGTGGCGTCGCTCACCGAGGTGCCGGCGACGGCGGAGTCGCCACCGGCCCGCCACGACACCGAGACCTCGGCCAGCGTCGACCCGTCGGCGCGGTCGGCCACCTCCCCGCCACGCAGGTACCGCATCTCGACCCCGGCGACGTCGAGCACCGCCCTGGCATCCCACGCATCGGTGGCGAACGTCCGCGCTGCGCCGCCCGGCCCGGCCGCGTCGACGAACTCCTGCCGGGTCTCAGCGCTGCCTAGCGCGCGGAACTGGTCGGCGATCAGCGACCCGGCGTCGTCTGGCACCGGGACGACGTCGTCGGACGTCGGGGACTGCCAGGGACGCTGCCACAGGAGCAGCGCGACGGAGAGCACGATCAGCAGCGCTCCGGCAGTCAGGTTGGGCGACAGCCGGCGGGAGTCAGCCAACCCGTCCGGCTCTGCTGTACCCGCCGAGCCCGGTGATCTCGACGCTCTTGCCTGGGCGTGGTGCGTGGATGACCTTGCCGTTGCCGAGGTACATGCCGTCATGGGACATGTCGCCGTAGAACACCAGGTCGCCGGGCTGGAGCTGTCCCATCGAGATCGGCTTCGAAGCACCGTACTGAGGTCCGACCACCCGCGGCAGGGCCACGCCGGCGGCACGCCAGGACGCCTGCATCAGACCGGAGCAGTCCCATCCGTTCGGTCCCGTTCCGCCGTAGACGTAGGGGTCGCCGAGCTGGGCCTTGGCGAAGGCGATGGCTTTCGCGGCACGGCCGCTGGCCGAGATGTCGAAGTTAATGTCGGTGTTGCTGCTGTTGAACGCGGCCTGCTCTGCACTGCTCAGCAGGGCGAGCTTGCGCTTGGCCTCGGCATGCTTCGCGCGGATCTTGTCGCGCTCCGTCGCCAGATCCTTCTTGTCGGCGGCCAGCGATGTCTGACGGTCCTCGAGCTGGTCGCGACGATTCTGCAGCTGCTGGGCGACCTTGCCGAACTTCTCGAGCTGGTCGGCGCGGGTGCTGTTGAGGGCCTGCACGGCGCCGAGTCCGTCGAGGAACTGCTCCGGGTCACCGCTGCCGAGCAGGCTGACGGTGGGGCCGAGCGGTGCGTCCATGTGCTGTTGCACGATGGCCGAGCTCAAGGCGTCCTTCTGCTCGCGGTAGCCGACCATCTGGCGGTCGATGTCGCCGGAGAGGTCGGAGATCTCCTGGTTGGTCTGCTTGATCTGGACCGACAGCTGATTGACCTGCTCGTTGGCCGCCTCGGCCTCATGGAACGCCTGCTCCACGTCCTTCGGAGTGATCTTCGGCTCGGCCTGCGCGCCCCCGATGAGGCTGATGGTCACGACAGACACACAGACGGCGGCCAGGGCGGCTCGATTGACCGTACGGATACGCGAAAGGCGCACGCACTACTCCTACATTCCTCGACGCCTACCGGGTGAGCTGACGGGTTCGGGCCAAGGACGCCCTACGGCTCACGTGCGAGCCGATTCACCCCACACACGTGGTTCCCCGGCACATCGCGGCTGTCTTCCCCACACCCGCAACATCTCGGCGGTGCACCCGATGTCGACCAGGTCGGCCGCGCATACTCCGGACGCACAAGCGCCCACTCTAGGGGCGGATGAAGGGTCTATCAACTTCCGACGGCATGCGTGTCGGGCCCCGTGAGCGGGATCACCAACCTGAGCGGCGGCACCAGGCCGCCGTCGGCGAGGGCCTCGAGGGCCGCGACGTCGTCGCCGTCCAGCTCGATGCCTTCGGGCGGCGCCCCCAGCAGGACGGTGACGACGCAGTCGCCGCACGCGCCCGGGCTGCGGACGAGGCAACGGTCGCAGTCGACGACGACGGGCTCGGTGGGATCGGTCATGGAAGCACCTCCTGGCTGATGTCATTGACGCTAGAGGGTTCCACCGACAGAAACTCCAGTCACACCAGTCACTCGCGTCTGTCGGATGATCGAACTAGTGTTCGATGCGTGGAAGCAGTCCAGTCCTCGTTCGACGACCTCGGCCGACCGCTGTCCGACGTCACGTTCTGCGTGGTCGACCTCGAGACCACCGGCGGTTCGGCCAAGGCGGGCTCGAAGATCACCGAGGTCGGCGCGGTCAAGGTGCGCGGAGGCGAGATCCTCGGCGAGTTCCAGACCCTGGTCAACCCCGACGAGACAATCCCGGCCTTCATCACCGTGCTCACCGGCATCACCCAGGCCATGGTCATCGACAAGCCCCGCATCGCCGAAGTGCTGCCCAGCTTCCTGGAGTTCGCCCGCGGCACCGTTCTGGTGGCGCACAACGCGCCGTTCGACACCGGATTCCTCAAGCACTACAGCCGGGAGCTGGGCATCCCCTGGCCCCGCTTCGAGGTACTCGACACCGCGGTGCTGGCACGGCGCACCCTGCTGCGCGACGAGGTGCCCAACTGCCGGCTCGCCACCCTGGCCCACGTCTTCCACGCCTCGACCACCCCCAACCACCGGGCGCTGTCCGATGCCCGCGCGACGGTGGACGTCCTGCACGGGTTGTTCGAGAGGCTCGGCCCGCTGGGCGTCACTTCGCTCGAGGAGGTCGCCACCTTCACGGCACGGGTCACCCCGGCCCAGCGCAAGAAGCGCCACCTGGCCGAGCGCCTCCCCCAGGCTCCCGGCGTCTATCTCTTCCGCGATGCCCGCGACGACGTCCTGTACGTGGGGATGTCACGCAACGTTCGCCAGCGGGTGCACACGTACTTCACCGAGTCCGAGACGCGCTCGCGCATGGGCGAGATGATCATGCTGGCCCAGCGCGTCGAGGGCATCGTCTGCGCCAGCACCCTGGAGGCCCAGGTCCGCGAGCTCCGCCTGATCGCCCGCCACCGGCCGCCGTACAACCGGCGATCCAAGTTCCCCGACCGACTGTCCTGGCTCAAGCTCACCCGCGAGCCGTGGCCCCGCCTGTCGGTCGTCAAGCGCATCCTCGACGACGACGCCGACTACATCGGCCCGTTCGGCAGCCGTGGCTCGGCCGACGACGCGCTCGCCGCCTTGCACGACGTCTTCCGCATCCGTCAGTGCACCACCAAGCTCGCCAAGCGGTCCCGTCGCGCGGCCTGCGCACTCGCCGAGCTCGGCCACTGCCTCTCCCCGTGCGACGGCTCGGTCGAGCCGGCGACCTACGCCGCGGAGGTGCATCGCGTGCAGCGAGCCATGACCGCCGATCCGGTCGAGCTCGTGGATGCCATCCGACGCCGCATGGGCGACCTCGCCGAGCACGAGCGGTTCGAGGACGCCGCGCGCTGGCGCGACCGACTCACGGCCCTGCTGCGCGCGGTCGTGCGCACGCAGCGGCTGGCCGAGCTGACCGCCGTCCCCGAGCTGGTCGCCGCGGCCCCGCATCCGAACGGATGGGAGATCCATGCGATTCGCCATGGCCGGCTGGCCGCTGCCGGCATCATGCCGCGAGGCACCCATCCGTCCGGCTGGGTCGACGCCCTGCTGGCCACGGCGGAGTCGGTCGACGCCGGCTACGGCCCGATTCCCGCGGCCACGGCCGAAGAGACCGAGTGCCTCTTGCGCTGGCTCGACACCCCGGGGCTGCGCATGGTCCGCGGTGCCTGGCGGGCCCCTCTCGCCGGCGCGGCACGCCACCTGGAGCAGCTCACCACCGTGGCGTCGCGAGCCAGGGCGACTACGCTGACGTCGTGATCACCGCGATCGTCTACATTCAGGCCGACGTGTCCCGTCTCTCCGAGATCGCCGAGAGCATCGCCGACATCTCCGGCGTCAGCGAGGTCTACTCCGTCACCGGCGACCTCGACCTCCTCGCGATGGTGCGCGTCCGTACGCACGACGAGATCTCCGACGTCGTCGCCGACCAGCTGAACAAGGTCGACGGCGTGCTGTCGACGCAGACCCAGATCGCCTTCCGCACCTTCAGTCACCACGACCTCGAAGAGGCGTTCAGCATCGGCTTGTGAGTCAGGCCAGCGACTGCGTCGTGCTCGCCCACAGATCGAGGACGCGGCGGGCCTCGCCGGAGTCGAGCGACTCCCGGGCACGTTCGACACCGGCGGCCACACGGTCCTCGAGGGCACCGTCGCCGCCCTCGTGTGCTGCGATTCCGGCGCCGGCGTTGAGCAGCACCGCGTCGCGCACAGCCGACTTCTCACCGTCGACGACGCGCTCGAAGACGGCGGCGTTGAAGGCCGCGTCGCCACCGGTCAGCGCAGCCGGCTCCGACACGTCGAACCCGAGACGCTGCGGATCGAGCACGCCTTCGCTCACCTGACCGGTGGGGTCGCCCACCCACACGGTGGACGTGGTCGTGGTCGTGATCTCGTCGAGCCCGTCGTCGCCGCGGAACACCAGGGCGTCCGCGCCGCGAGCCGCGAGCACGCCGGCCATGATCGGCGCCATCCGGGCATCCGCGACGCCAACGGCCATCGCGTCCGGGCGTGCCGGGTTGACCAGCGGCCCGAGGAAGTTGAAGGGCGTGGGGATGCCGAGCTCGCGACGTGGCGCCGCGGCGAACCGGAAGGAGGCGTGAAAGACCGGAGCGAAGCAGAACGTGATGCCGACCGTCTCGAGGACGTCGACGAGCCTGGGCGGCGGTACGTCGAGCCGGACACCGAGCTGCTCCAGGACGTCGGCCGATCCGCTGGCGCTCGAGGCGGCCCGGTTGCCGTGCTTGACCACCGGCACACCGGCGCCGGCGATCGCGACCGCCGACATCGTGGAGATGTTCACGGTGCGCGCGCGGTCGCCTCCGGTGCCGACGATGTCGACGACCCGGCCCTCCACCGTCATCGGCTCGGCGTGCCTGTACATCGCGTCGACGAGGCCCTGCATCTCATCGAGGGTCTCGCCCTTGCTGCGCAACGCCACGGCGAAGCCCGCGATCTGGGCGGACGTGGCGTTGCCGGAGAGGATCTCGTCCATCGCCCACGAGGTGGACGCGGAGTCGAGGTCGCGTCCGGCGACCAGCGTGGCCAGGACGTCTGGCCATGTCTCGGACATGGCTACGCCGACTGCAACACGCCCCGGGCGAGATCGATGACGGTCTCGGCCAGGCGCAACGGGTCGATGGGGTGCGGCAGCGCGGCCTCCGCGCGCGACCAGGTGGCGAGCCAGGCGTCCTGCGGCCGTCCGGTGAGCACGAGCACCGGCGGGGCCTGGTAGATCTCGTCCTTCATCTGCCGGGCGATGCCGAGACCGCCGGCCGGGACCGCCTCGCCGTCGAGGATGACGAGGTCGAATCCCCCCTCGTCGAGGTGCCGCCAGACCACCGGCTCGGTGGCGCACTCGACGTACTCGAAGGGCGGGAGGTCGGGGTGCGGACGGGCCCCCAGCGCTGACAGGACCGTCGCGCGGACGTCCCGGTCGTCGCTGTAGACCAGGACACGCAGGGGCTTGTGCTCGCTCACGATCGAATCGTACATAATGAGCGCGTGGCGACTACCTCCGTGATTCCCGCGTCCCGACTCCATGGCACCGAGGGGCGTCCCTCGATGACCGCCGTGGGCACCATCGTGTGGCTCTCCAGCGACCTGCTGTTCTTCGCCGGGCTGTTCGCCGCCTACTTCACGATCCGCAACGTCTCCCCGGAACTGTGGTCGCAGGAGACCGCGAAGCTCGACATCCCGTTCGCGACGATCAACACCACAGTGCTCGTGCTGTCGTCGATCACCTGCCAGTACGGCGTGTTCGCCGCCGAGCGCGGCCGGGCCGGCCGCACCGGCACGCTGTGGCAGTTCGGCCAGTGGGGCATGCGCGAGTGGTTCGTGCTCACGTACTTCATGGGCGCGTTCTTCATCGCCGGCCAGGCCACCGAGTACGCGTCCCTGGTCACCGAGCACACCACCATCTCGTCGTCGCCCTACGGCTCGGTGTTCTACCTGGCCACCGGGTTCCACGGCCTGCACGTCATCGGCGGGCTGATCGCCTTCCTCCTCGTCATCGGACGCACGTTCCTGGCGCGCCGATTCACTCACGAGCAAGCCATCTCGGCCATCGTGGTCTCGTACTACTGGCACTTCGTCGACATCGTGTGGGTCGGCCTGTTCTTCACCATCTACATCCTCCGGTAGCAAGGTCCACCTAACATCTCCGACGCGGAGCCTCCCTCGGTACTCTGAGTCGACCAACCAGGAATGAGGTTCTCGGTGCGGAAACTCTCCACCCGTCGCCGGCACCCACTCGCCGGTCTCGTCGTCCTCGTCATGGGGCTCGTCGTGGCCGGCGGCCTGTATGCAGCGTTCGCTCCGAAGGCCGCCACCGCACAGGAAGCGTCGTCGCGCGACGTCGAGGCGGGTCGGCAGCTGTTCCTCGTCGGGTGCGCCAGCTGCCACGGCAAGGACGCCACCGGCATCACCACCAAGTCGGGTGGCAACCTCGGTCCGTCGCTGATCGGGGTCGGAGCGGCAGCGGTCGACTTCCAGGTCGGCACCGGGCGCATGCCGATGGCCGAGTCCGGACCCCAGGCCGATCGCAAGGATCCGGAGTACACCGAGGAAGAAACCCGCCAGCTCGCGGCCTACGTCGCCACCCTGGGTCCCGGGCCCGCCATCCCGGAGGACGAGTACCTCGACTGGCGGGCGGCCAGCACCGAGGACGTCAAGGAAGGCGGCGAGTTCTTCCGCACCAACTGCACGGCCTGCCACAACTCCGTCGGCGCGGGCGGCGCGCTGCCCGACGGCCGCTACGCACCGGACATCAGGGGCGTCGATCCCAAGCACATCTACGAGGCCATGCTCACCGGGCCGCAGCAGATGCCGCTCTTCTCCGACGCCGTCATCACGCCGGAGGACAAGCGCAACGTCATCGCCTACGTCAAGACGCTCGAGGAACAGCCCACGTACGGCGGCCTCGGCGGCGGCGGATACGGACCGGTGGTCGACGGGATGTTCACCTTCATCATCGGTATCGGCGCCCTGGTCGGTTTCGCCGTCTGGATCGGTGCCCACGGAGCGAGAGTGAAGAAGCAGCGATGACCACGTCAGACAGCGGCTCGCAGAACGTCCCCGCCCCGGGGCACGGAGAGTCGGGCATCAGCGCCGACCTCCCCCGCCAGAGTCTCGAGCCCATCGACGATCCCGGCCTCGAGGCGCACCAGTGGCGTCCCACCGATGTCGACCAGAAGCTCGAGCGTCGCGCCGAGCTGTACATCTCCGGGATGTTCGGACTCGCGACGCTCCTGCTGCTGCTGTTCTGCGTCGCCTACTTCGCCGTCGAGCCCGAGCAGACGTTCCTCGGCTGGTCGGCGCTGAACTTCTCCCTCGGCGCAAGCCTCGGCGGAGCGCTCCTGCTGATCGGCGCCGGCATCATCGAGTGGGCCAAGAAGCTGATGGGCGACCACGAGATCGTCGAGCCACGGCACCCGGTCCGGTCGTCCGACGAGGACCGCGCCGACGTGATGGTCGACGTCAACGCCGGCCTCGACGAATCCGGCATCGCCCGGCGGCCGATGATCCGCAACAGCCTCCTCGGAGCGATCAGCGTGCTCGCCATCGGCCCGCCGATCGTCATGCTGCGCGACCTGGGTCCGCTTCCCAAGGATCAGAGCCTCACGGTCTGGGAGAAGGGCATGCGGGTCGTCAACGACGTCTCCGGCGCGCCGATCAAGCCGGGTGAGCTGGAGGTCGGCCAGCTCGTCAACGCCGAGCCGGCCGCACTGTTCGCTGAGGATGAACACGGCCATCGCATCATCCACGGCGCCGAGGCCCTCCAGGCCAAGTCCAAGGCCGCCGTCATCCTCGTGCGCATGCGGCCGCAGGACATCACGCCCGCCGAGGGGCGGGAGAACTGGGGCATCAACGGCATCCTCTGCTACTCCAAGATCTGCACCCATGTGGGGTGTCCGATCAGCCTGTGGGAGCAGCAGACGCACAACGTGCTGTGCCCCTGCCACCAGTCGACATTCGACCTCGCCGACGCCGGCAAGGTCGTCTTCGGCCCCGCCGCCCGTCCGCTCCCCCAGCTGCCGCTCGGCGTAGACTCAGAGGGGTACCTGATCGCGATGAGCGACTTCCAGGACGTCATCGCGCCGAGCTATCCGGAGCTGTCGCGGGACCAGAAGAAGTTGGATGAGCGCTATGAGTGACGGCTACACCGACATCGAGAAGACCCCGGTGGGCAAGAAGGCGGCCGGTCCGGTCGGCTGGCTCGATGATCGTCTCGGTCTCGCGGCCGCCGGCAAGAAGCTCCTTCCGGTGCGCAAGGTCTTCCCCGAGCACTGGTCGTTCATGCTCGGTGAGATCGCCCTGTGGTCCTTCATCGTCCTCCTCCTCACCGGCGTCTTCCTGACCTTCTGGTACGACCCGAGCATGGCCGAGACCGTCTACGACGGCTCCTACGCCCCGCTGCGCGGACTGGAGATGTCGAAGGCGTTCGCCTCGACGCTCGAGATCTCCTTCGACGTGCGCGGCGGGCTGCTGATCCGTCAGATCCACCACTGGGCGGCCGCGATCTTCGTCGCCGCGATGATCGTGCACATGCTGCGCATCTTCTTCACCGGTGCGTACCGCAAGCCGCGCGAGGTCAACTGGCTCGTCGGCGTCGGCCTGCTCTCGATCGGGCTGGTCGAGGGGTTCGCGGGTTACTCGCTCCCCGACGACCTGCTGTCCGGCACCGGCCTCCGCTTCGTCGACGGGCTCATCCGCTCCATCCCGCTCGTCGGCTCCTATCTGGAGTTCTTCATCTTCGGCGGCGAGTTCCCCGGCGACATCATCATCCCGCGCCTCTACATGGCGCACATCCTGCTGATTCCGGCCATCCTGCTGGCCCTCATCGGCGCGCACATGGTGCTGCTCGTCTACCAGAAGCACACCCAGTGGCCCGGGCCCGGACGCACCGAGAACAACGTCGTGGGCTACCCGCTGCTCCCGCAGTACGCGGCGAAGGCCGGCGGTTTCTTCATGGTGGTCTTCGGCTTCACCGCCCTGATGGGCGCGACGCTGCAGATCAACCCGATCTGGCTGTACGGCCCGTACAACCCGTCCGAGGTCACGGCCGGATCGCAGCCCGACTGGTACATGGGATTCGTCGAGGGTGCCGTGCGCGTCATGCCGGCCTGGGAGTTCACCGATCCGCTCATCGGCTACACCTGGTCGATGAACGTCTTCATCCCCGCTGTGCTGCTGATGGGCCTGCTGTTCACCGTGCTCGGCGCCTGGCCGTTCGTGGAGCAGTGGATCACCGGTGACAAGCGGGAGCACCACTTGCTGGAGCGCCCGCGCAACGCCCCGGTGCGCACCGCCCTCGGTGTCGCCGGCATGACGGCCTACGGGGTGTTCTGGATCGGCGGCGGCAACGACATCATCGCGGTGAAGTTCAACCTCGACATCTACGACATCACCTGGTTCGTGCGGATCGGCGTGTTCGCCCTGCCGATCCTGGCGTTCATCATCACCAAGCGGATCTGCATCGGCCTGCAGCGCGCCGACGCCAACCGCATCCTGCACGGCTACGAGACCGGCATCATCGAGCGCACACCCGACGGCGGCTACTCCGAGCGGCACGCTCCTTTGCCGGTGCCCAGCCAGTTCGTGCTCACCACGCACGACCGGCTGCCGGAGCTCGAAGAGCCCCAGACCGTCGACGCCAACGGCATTCCCGCGCCGAACGGGCGCAAGGAGAAGCTGCGCGCCCGGTTCCGGCAGGTTCTACTACCACGGTGCCGTCGACAAGCCCACCACTCACGACGTCGAGCACGCGGCCGAGCACCTGGCCGAGCACAACGGCCACCCGGTCGAGCTCGGCGAGGACTTCCAGGGCGTCTCAGAGACCGGCGTCCCCCGCTCGCACTAGGTCAGCGCGGAGCCGGCCTTCCAGTCGTCCCACGACACGTTCCAGTCGGTCCAGCCGTTCTGGTCCTCCATGCCGCGGGGGCTGTTGATGAACTTCACGACGTCGCCGCGCCGGGAGTTCTGGTACAGCCAGCTCGCGTTCGCGGTGCTCATGCCGGTGCACCCGTGGCTGACGTTCGCCCGGCCGTGCGATGCCGCGGACCAGGGTGCCGCGTGCAGGAACTCACCGGAGTTGGTGACTCGCATGGCCCACTTGACGTCCTCGATGTCGTAGTAGTCGGGGTCCTCGGAGTCGACGCCCGTGGTGGCGGCGTCCATGTCGACCTTGGGGAACTTCTCCATGATGACCTTGGTGCCTCGCCGGGTGCGGTGCCCGGCGTCGCCGGTCGAGACCGGGATCGTGCGCGCGGCCCGGCCGTCGATGCGGACGACGAGGCGGGATCCGGCGACGTCGACCGTGCTGATCACCTTGCGGCCGATCTTGAACGGCACCTTCTGGTCCTGCTGGCCGTAGATGCCGTTGCCGGCCGGCAGACCATTGAGCCGCAGGTTGACCGTGACCTTCGTTCCGGCCGGCCAGAAGTTCTTCGGCCGGTAGTGGGCCACGCTGTTGCCGATCCACGACCAGGAACCCTCGACGTCCTTGTTGGTCGTGACCTGCATGTTGCGCTCGAACAGCGCCTTGTTCTTGACCGGGAGGTCGAAGGTGACGATGACGGGCATCCCGACGCCGACCGTCTCGTTCCTGAGCGGCGCGACGGACGGGTAGGTCTGCTGCTGGAGGCTGAGCGCATGCGTGGTGAACGTGCGCTCGAGGGTGTCTTCCTTCTTGTCGTCGCCGGTGCCGGTGACGGTGAGCTTGTAGGTCGTGGCCGGCTCGAGCCGTTCGGACGCGACCCACTGCTGGCCGGTCACTCGGCCGGAGACCTTGGACTTGCCGTCCGATGAGACGAGCGACGCCTTCGTGATGGACCCGTGCTCGGCGTCGGCGGTGACGATGGTGTCGACGGTGACGCCCTTGGCCCCATCCTTGACGCTGGCCGAGAGCGCAATGGGGTCCTCGGGAGTGGCGGCCTGCTTGACCTTGTCGGGCGAGCAGCTCGTCAGGAGCAGTGCCGCGGCGGTGGCGGCGATGATCGTACGGAAGTTCACCACCACATCGTACGGGGGCGAGTCCATGGATCAGAATCGCCGGAGCGTGCCGTCGGACACGCCTTCGCAGGTCAGTGGGCGTGCACGCCGCGGTAGTACTCGTAGATCCAGCCGGCGACCGTCAGCGCCCCGAGGCCGACGCCGATGATGAACAACCACCAGCCGATGACCACGCCGATGACGATGATGGCGAGGGCCATCGCGCAGAACATCGGCCACCAGCTGTAGGGAGGGAAGAAGCCCTGCTCCCCCGCGCCCTCGGCGATCTCGCCGTCGCTGCGGTCCTCCGGGCGCTCCGGGATCTGCTTGGCGACCACGCCCAGGTAGAAGCCCAGAAGCCCGCACAGCAGGAAGGTCATCACGAGCGCCGTGGTGCCGGTGGGGTCGTACGTCAGCCACCAGTAGATCGGCGCGGTGATCGCGAAGAACACCGCACAGCCGGCGATGGTCCAGTACTCGGCCTTCATCGGTCGTCGTCACCCCTTGCGTCGTCGATGGCCTCGCTGCGACCCTCGACATCGGGAGCGTCCGCGAACGCTCCGGACTCGCCCTCCTCCGGGTTTTGCAGCAGCTCGAGCTCGGCGATCTCCGGGTGGTGCAGATCGAAGGCCGGGCTCTCCGACCGGATGCGTGGTAGCGCGGCGAAGTTGTGGCGCGGCGGCGGCGAGGTGGTGGCCCACTCCAGCGAACGCCCCCAGCCCCACGGGTCGTCCAGCTTCACCAGCGGGTTCTTGCGCGACTGCCAGACGTTGAGTAGGAAGGGCAGCGTGGACGCGCCGAGCAGGAAGGCACCGATCGAGGAGATCTCGTTGAGGGTCGTGAACCCGTCGTTCGCGCCGTAGTCGGCGTAGCGACGTGGCATGCCCTCCACGCCCACCCAGTGCTGCACCAGGAAGGTCATGTGGAAGCCGATGAACAGCAGCCAGAAGTGGATCTTGCCCAGCTTCTCATCGAGCATGCGGCCGGTGAGCTTGGGCCACCAGAAGTAGAACCCGGCGAACATCGCGAACACCACCGTGCCGAACACGACGTAGTGGAAGTGCGCGACCACGAAGTAGGAGTCGGACAGCTGGAAGTCCAGCGGGGGCGACGCGAGGATGATGCCGGTGAGGCCGCCGAAGAGGAAGGTCACCAAGAACCCGAGCGAGAAGATCATCGGGGTGTCGAAGGACACACTTCCGCCCCACATGGTGCCGATCCAGTTGAAGAACTTCACCCCCGTGGGCACGGCGATGAGGAACGTCATGAAGGAGAAGAATGCGAGGTCGACGGCGCCGGTGACGAACATGTGGTGCGCCCACACCGCCACGGAGAGCACCGCGATGGTGAGGGTTGCGCCGACCAGGCCGATGTAGCCGAAGATGGGCTTGCGACTGAAGACCGGCAGGACTTCGGTGATGATGCCGAAGAACGGCAACGCGATGATGTAGACCTCGGGGTGGCCGAAGAACCAGAACAGGTGCTGCCACAGGATCGGTCCGCCGTTCGCGGCATCGAACACGTGGGCACCGAGCATGCGGTCGGCCGCGAGCGCGAGCAGTGCCGCCGCGAAGATCGGGAACGCGATCAGCACCAGCATGCTCGTGACCAGCGTGTTCCAGCAGAAGATCGGCATCCGGAACATCGTCATGCCGGGAGCGCGCATGGTGAAGATCGTGGTGACGAAGTTGACGGCGCCGAGGATCGTGCCGAGGCCCGCCATCCACAGCCCCATCACCCAGAGGTCTCCACCCATGCCGGGCGAGTTGACCGAGTCACTCAGCGGCGTATAGGCGAACCAGCCGAAGCTGGCGGCACCACCTGGCGCGATGAACCCGCTCACGACCATGAGCCCACCGAACAGGAAGAGCCAGTAGCTGAACATGTTCAGGCGCGGGAAGGCGACGTCGGGTGCACCGATCTGCAACGGCATGACCGCGTTTCCGAACCCGAAGAACAACGGCGTCGCGAACAGCAGCAGCATGATCGTGCCGTGCATCGTGAACAGCTGGTTGTACGTGTCGTCGCTGACCACCTTGGAGCCCGGCTGGGCCAGGTTCGCGCGGATGATCAGGGCGAGAACACCGCCGAAGAGGAAGAACAGGAACGAGGTGACCAGGTACAGGTTGCCGATGATCTTGTGATCGGTGGTGGTGATCACCAGGACGATCTTCTGGCCGAGGGTGCGCTCCCGGACGGCGGCGCGGTCCGAGCCCTCGTCGAAGGCGGCGGTGGTGGCCATCAGTTCTCGTCTCCGTTCTCGAGGCCGGCGATGGTGTTGGCCTCGGCCGCTCCCTCGGGCGCGCCGACGTCGCCGGCGGCCTTGAGCTCGGCCAGGTGCTGGTCGTACTCGGCGCGCGGCACGACGTGGACCTCGAAGAGCATGCGCGAGTGGTAGAGCCCGCACAGCTCCGCGCAGCGACCGGTGAAGGTGCCCTCACGCGTGGGCGTGAGGTCGAAGGAGTTGTCGCGCCCGGGCACGACGTCCATCTTGAAGTAGAACTCCGGGATCCAGAAGGAGTGGATGACATCGGGCGAGCGCAGCTCGAAGCGCACCGACTCATCGGCCGGCAGCCACAGCTCGGCGGGATCGGCCGGCGTGCCGACCTCGAAGACGTCGTCGCCCTGCGTGGCGGTCTCGCCGAGGTAGTTGAAACCCCACTGCCACTTGCTGCCGACGACGGTGATCGTGTGGTCGGGGTTCTTGACCTCCTCGAGCATGTCGTTCTGCGCCACGACCGTGTGGAAGAAGAAGACGGCGACGACGATGATCGGAGCGATCGTGTACAGCGCCTCGATCGGCAGGTTGTAGCGCACCTGCGGCGGCACCTCGTCGTCGCTGCGGCGGCGGTACCGGACCATCGCGTAGACCATGCCGCCGAAGACGAGCACGAAGACCACGAGCACAGCGATCCAGGCGCCGAGCCACAGGTCCCACATCGGGTCGGTGCGATCGCTGCCCGCCACCGGGAGGGCCAGCCGCTTCACGTCGTGGTCGTCGACGGGAGAACAGCCGCTCAGCACGAGCACGGCGGCGACCAGCGCCGTCAGCTTCATCCGACCCACGGGATGCCTTCCTCGTCCATGCCAATCCTGCGATGACATGAGCACCTTACTGCAGCGATCAGCCCAGTTTGAGCGCGGCATCGACGTCGGCGGCAGCCGTGTCGCCGTAGGCCGCACCGAGGCGCTTGAGGAACCCGTCGTGGGTGAGTTCGTACTCCTGCGTGCCCTTGGTCTCGACCACGCTGGCGGCGATCGTGCAGCCGATCTGGGCCGACCGCTCGAGGTCGAGACCGGCGGCGACGCCGGCCAGGAACCCGGCCCGGAAGCTGTCGCCGACACCGGTGGGATCGACCGCGACGATGCCCTCGATGGCCTTCACCTCGACGGCCGGACCGTCGGCCGGGTAGACCGAGACACCGTCCTTGCCGCGGGTGACCACGCGGGTGCTGACGTGGGCCTGGACGTCGGCCGACGTCCACCCGGTCTTCTGCTCGATGAGCGCCGCCTCGTAGTCGTTGCTGAACAGGTAGGCGGCACCGTCGATGAGGTCGCGGATGAGCTCACCGTCGGCCCAGGCGAGCTGCTGGGACGGGTCGGCCGCGAAGGGGATTCCCCGGTCGCGGCAGCTGTGCGTGTGACGGTGCATGCCCTCGGGGTCGTCCGGGCCGACGAGCACGAGATCGAAGTCGCCGAGCGTGCCGAGGTCGATGTCGCGCGCCTCCGCCATCGCGCCGGTGTAGAACGTGGCGATCTGGGCGAGGGTCGAGTCGGTGGTGCACACGAACCGCGCCGTGTGTCGGACGTCGGAGACGAGGACCCCCGACGTGTCGACGCCGGCGTCGTCGAGCCAGCCGCGGTACTCCACGTCGAAGTCGCGACCGACCGCGCCGACCAGCAGCGGCCGGTGACCGAGCCTGGCGAGCGCGAACGCGATGTTGGCTGCGCACCCGCCCCGCCGGACGTCGAGGTCGTCCACGAGGAACGACAACGAGATCTTGTCGAGCTCCTCCGGCACGAGCGAGTCGTTGAACTTGCCGGCAAAGGTCATCAGGTGGTCGGTCGCGATGGAACCGCAGATGGCGAGGCGCACCCGCACAGGATAGACAACATCGCTGACGAGTCACTCCGTACCCGCCGAAGAGTCGATGGGTCACCCCGAGGTCAGGTACGGAATGACTCCTCGGCGGGTACGGAGTGACTCGTCAGCGGATCAGTGGAACGAGTCGCCGCAGGCGCAGGATCCGGTGGCCATCGGGTTGTCGATGGTGAAGCCCTGCTTCTCGATGGTGTCGACGAAGTCGATCTGTGCGCCGTGGAGGTACGGCAGGCTCATGCGGTCGACGACGACGTTGACGCCGTCGAACTCCTTGATCTCGTCGCCGTCGAGCGTGCGCTCGTCGAAGAACAGCTGGTAACGAAGACCGGAGCACCCGCCGGGTTGGACGGCGATGCGCAGCGCGAGGTCGTCACGACCCTCTTGGTCGAGCAGGCTCTTGACCTTGGCCGCGGCTCCGTCGCTGAGGATCACGCCCTCGGTCGGTGCCTCGGTGCTCGGCGCAGTGCTGGTGCTGTCGACAGTCATCTCATCTCCCAGATCGGGGGTCGCGTCAGAAGTTCCAACGCAGGTCGTGCGGTGCTCATTCCATGGTACAGAGGTCTTCTCGCGATGAACGTCCCAGCACGGTGAGACACGCCCTAGAGTGCCGAAATGGCCAACACGACCTACGAGCGAGCGGGAGCGGCCGCCGTCCTCACCATCACCCGGCCCGAGCGCCGGAACGCGGTCGACGCCGACACGGCCGCCGAGCTGCTGGACGCCTACCGCCGGTTCGAGTCCGACGACGAGGCTCGCGTGCTCATCCTCACCGGCGACGGGCCGGAGGCGTTCTGCGCCGGTGCCGACCTGAAGGCGGTGGCCGAGCGCGGCGCGGCCTTCGACGGCGACGACCCGCAGTCCGCCGTGGACGAGTGGCTGGACACGGTGCCGGACGGGCCGATGGGCTTCACCCGGCTCACCGCGACCAAGCCGACGATCGCCGCGGTGTCGGGCTGGTGCCTGGCGGGAGGGCTCGAGCTGGCGTTGTGGTGTGACCTGCGGATCACCACATCGAGCGGCAGGTTCGGGTACCCCGAGCGTCGCTGGGGCGTCCCGCTGATCGACGGCGGCACGCAACGACTGCCGCTGATCGTCGGCATGGGCAGGGCGCTCGAGCTGATCCTCACCGGTCGGATCATCGACGCGGCCGAGGCCCATGACTGGGGTCTGGCCAACGAGGTCGTGGCCGAGGGCGCCCATCTCGATCGCGCGCTGGAGATCGCCGAGGCGCTCGCCTCGTTCCCGCAGCCGACGATGCTCTCGGACCGGCTCGCTGCGCTCGACGGCGCCGGGCTGGCCCTGGACGAGGGTCTGGCGCTGGAGGAGCGGCTCGGCCGTCAGTCGGTCGTCACCGGCGTGCTCGGTGCCGCACGCTTCGCCGGCGGCGAGGGCCGCGGCGGCGAGGGTGCCGGCGCCTGACGGCAGCTCATGAACGGCGGGGCGACCAGGTCCGGGCGACGCGCTGGGCGAGCGCGGAGAGCGAGTCGTGCGGGTCGTCGATGGCGCGCTCGATGCCGACCAGGTCTGCGGCCGCGTAGGCGGACTCCACGCCCATGGCCCGCATCTCACGGGCCCCGACCGTGACCTGGCCGGCCAGCACGATGCAGGGCCGGGCGGCCGCGGCCGCACTGGTGGCCACGCCGTGCACGACCTTGCCGCTGCGGGAGGAGTGGTCGTAGGTGCCCTCGCCGGTGACGACGAGGTCGTGCTCGGCGCACGCGGTGGGCAAGCTGACCGCGTCGGCCACGAAGTCGACTCCGTGCCGGGTGGTCGCACCGAGCAGCATCAGGGCGAAGCCCTGCCCGCCGGCTGCACCCGCCCCGGGCTGATCGGCAACTCTCCGGTCGGCCGGGGCCGAGCCGCACGCTGCCACGACCAGCTCGTCGAGGATGCGGTCGACGACCAGGATCTCGTCCTCGGTCAAGCCCTTCTGCGGCCCGAAGGTCTTGGTGGCACCGAACATGCCGAGCAGTGGGGTGTCGACGTCGATGGCGGCGACCACGGTCACGCCGTCGAGCCGCTTGCGCGCAGGAACGAGGTCGACGTGGGTGATGCCACGCAGGCCGGCTGCTCCCTCATCGAGCGGGACGTCGGCCGTGGCGCCGAGCGCTCCGAGCAGGCCGGCTCCGCCGTCGTTGGTGGCGCTGCCGCCCAGCCCGACCACGACGGTCGTGGCCCCGGCGTCGACGGCAGCGGCGATGGCCTCACCGACCCCGGCGGTCGTGGAGTTCCAGGCATCGGGCTCGTCGAGCAACGGATGTCCGCACGCCTGCGCCGACTCGACGTACGCGGTGTCGTCCACAAGCAGCAGGGCGATCGGAGTCGGGTGGCCCAGCGGTCCGGAGACGGTGACGACGTCGAGGTGGCCGCCGAGCGCGTCGTGCAGGACGTCGACGAAGCCCGGACCGCCGTCGGCCATCGGCAGCGTCGTGAGCTGATCGTCCGGCGCCTGGCGGGCCCACCCTGCGGCGATCGCGCGCGCCGCCTCGGGAGCGGTGAGCGTGCCGGCGAACGCGTCCGGTGCCACCAGCACCCTCATCGGCACCTCAGGAGCGGAGGCGCTGCTCGGCGGCGGCGAGCAGGACGCAGGTGGCCAGCCCGTCCATCGCCGTGCGGAGCTCGTCGATGGACGGGTACGAGGGGGCGATGCGGATGTTGCGGTCGCGTGGGTCGTGGCCATAGGGGAAGGACGAACCGGCGGGCGTCAGCGCGATGCCCGCGTCCTTGCACAGCTCCACCACGCGCGAGGCCGTGCCGTCCGCGACGTCGAGGCTCACGAAGTAGCCGCCCTTGGGCTCGGACCAGGTGGCGATGTCGTGCGGGCCGAGACGGCGGCGCAGGATCTCCAGCACAGCCTCGAACTTCGGCGCGAGGATCGCCCGGTGCTGGTCCATCAGCCGATGCACGCCGTCGACGTCGCCGAGGTAGCGCGCGTGCCGCAGCTGGTTGACCTTGTCGGGACCGATGGTTCGCTTGGCCAGGTTGCCGAGGTACCACTCGATGTTCTCCGGCGAGCTGCCGAGGAAGCACACACCGGCGCCGGCGAAGGTGATCTTGGACGTCGAGGCGAACACGATGGGGCGGTTCGGGTGTCCGGAGGCGGCGCAGAGCCCGAGGATGTCGGCGGTCTTGGCGTGCTGCTCGGTGAGGTGGTGCACGGCGTAGGCGTTGTCCCAGAAGATCCGGAAGTCGGGGGCGGCGGTGTCGAGCGCGGCGAGCTCGGCGGCCACCGCCTCGCTCACCACGGCGCCGGACGGGTTGCCGTACGTGGGCACCAGCCACATGCCCTTGACCGACGGGTCGGCGGCCAGCTCGCGGACGGCGGCCATGTCGGGGCCGTCGTCGCGCATCTCGACCGGCACCATGGTCACGCCGTACCGCTCGGTGAGGGCGAAGTGACGGTCGTAGCCGGGCACGGGGCAGATGAACGTGACCTCATCCTCCTCGACCCACGGACGTGGCGAGTCGGGCGTGCCCCGGAGCAAGGAGAAGACGAGCGTGTCGTGCATCATCGCGAGGCTCGCGTTGTCGCCGGCGACGACCTGGTCGACCGGCACCTGCATGATGTCGGCGAAGATCGCCCGCAGCTCGGGCAGACCGGTCAACCCGCCGTAGTTGCGGGTGTCGGTGCCTTGCGAGTCCGTGTAGTCCTGGCCCGGCATCGACAGGAGCTCGATGGAGAGATCGAGCTGTTCCGGCGACGGCTTGCCGCGGGTGAGATCGAGCTTCAGCTCCTCCTTCTGGAGGGTGCGGTAGGCGGCCAGCTGCTCGTCGTGGAGGGCCTGGACCTCGTCGCCGGAGAGGGATTCGAACGTCACGATCCCAATCTAGCCCGGTGCCTGCCCGCCCGGATCGAGACCCGGGGCACCCCACAGCGCGAGCCAGCGGTCGAGCTTGGGCTCCACCGGGACGTCCTCGCCGACGAGTCCCCGCACCTGCAGCTCGAGGGCGTTGTCGCGCTGCGGGCCGGGGCTGGGCTGACCGGCCATCGGGACGAACGGGTAGAACGTGCCCTGCTTGAACAGGTAGACGAGCGCGCACGGACCACCGGTGGGCGCCGCGAACACCACCGTCGAGCAGAGCAGCCCGCCGCCGAAGCCCGCATCGACGAGCGAGGAGTTGGCCGCATGCAGGTCGGTGACCAGGCCGGTGACGTCACCGGCCGCACGGGTGACGGTGAGCCAGCGGAAGCCGTGCGCATCGTCGGTGAGGTCGACCGCGGCGGAGGTGTCGGTGCTGATGAGCTGCCGGGCATCGGCAACCACGCGGTCGTCGACCTGGCCCTCGGAGTCCCGGAAGCACACCGAGCCCTGTCCGGTGGCGGCGAAGCCGGCCACCTCGAGGGACAGTGCCGCCTGCGGAACCGAGAACAGCACGTCGAGGTCGGCCGCGGGCGGGGTCGATCGGCCGAGGATGGAGTCGAGGAAGCCCATGGGGTCAGGCCGGCCCGATCATGCTGGTTCCGCGAGCTCGGCGCCCACCCTGGCGAGCTGGTCGAGACGCTGCTGCAGCGGCGGGTGCGTCGACATCATGGCGCCGATCGACTCGCGGTTGATGGCGGGGGCGAAGAAGAAGGCGCTGAGCGCCTGGGCGTCCCGGAGGTCCTTGTTGGGGATGCGGCTCATCTCACCGGAGATCTTGACCAACGCGGACGCCAGCTTGGACGGACGTCCGGTGAGGTAGGCGCCGCTGCGGTCGGCGCTGAGCTCGCGGTAGCGCGACAGGGCGCGGGTGAGCAGGAAGCTGATGAAGTAGACGGCGAGGCTGACCAGGAACACCACGATGAACGGCACGCCGCCACCGTTGCGATTGCGCCCGCCCCCGATGTACATCCCCCACCGGGTGATGAACCCGGCCAGCAGGCCGAGCGAGGACGCGACCGTCATCACCGAGACGTCGCGGTTGGCGACGTGCGCCAGCTCGTGCGACAGCACGCCCTCGAGCTCGTCGGCGTCCAGCCGCTGCATGATGCCGGTGGTGACGCAGACGACCGAGTGGCTCGGCGTGCGTCCGGTGGCGAACGCGTTCGGCATGTCGGTGACGGCGACGGCGACGCGCGGCTTGGGCATGTCGGCGAGGACGCACAGGCGGTCGATCATCGCGTGGAGCTCGGGCGCCTGCTCGGGGGTGACCTCGCGGCCGCCGATCGACTTCAGCGCCAGCCGGTCGGAGAAGTACCACTGACCCCAGGCCATCCCCAGCGTGATGATGAGGCCGAAGACCCAGTTGCCGGAGTAGAAGATGAGGACCGCACCGAACGCGACGTAGAGCGCGCCGAGCCCGAGGCCCACGCCACCCATGCGCAGGGTCAGCCCGCGGTCACTGCGAAATCTGCTGCGGGCCATCTCCCCCTCCTTCGGGCCTGGAGTCTTCCAGCTCTGGGTCATGACGCTCTCCGAGCGCGGTATCGAACCGGCGCTGCTCGGCGTCGTCGGCACTCTCCCCCGGTGCACTGATGATGCCGCTGTCCACCAGCTCGTCGACGGCGTCGGCCTTCGCTTCGAGCTCGCGGGTGTGCCGTTCGGCCGACTCCATCGCCTGGTTGACGTCGCTCATCGACGACGCGATGCCGCCGCCGGCTCCGGTGATCTCGGCCCGAGCCGCGGCCGCCGAGTGCCGTGCGGACAGGGTGTCCTTGCGGCGGCGGAAGTCCTCGATGCGCTGCTCGAGGTCGTCGGCCGTCTGGGTGAGCTTCTGCTCCTCGGCGTGCAGGAGGCCATGCCGCTCGCGCAGGTCGTCCGCGGCCTGCTCGAGGGTGACCTTGCGGGTCAGGACGGCTCGGGCGGCGTCGTCGTCACCCCGGCCGACGGCGGCCTGCGCCTCGGCGTCGAGCGTTGCGGCCTCCTGGGCCAGCCGCGACAGCTGGACCTCGACCCGCTTGCGGCTGGTGGCGACGTCGGCGACGCCGCGGCGCACCTTCTGCAAGTGGCTCAGCTGGGAGCGGTACGTCTCGTCGAGCCGTTCGGCGAGCGCCTCGACGTCCTCGCCGCCTGCCCGGCGAGAGCGGAAGATCTGCGCGATCCGGCGTCCGATTCCCATGGGCTCAGCCTACGGCGGGCCCGGGTAGGGTGACCGCGTGGACGAGAACACCCAGAGCGCCAAAGCCGGAGACAAGGGGAGACCGACGCCCAGTCGCAAGGAGGCGGAGGCTGCTCGCAAGAAGGCGATGAAGACGCCGATGACCCGCAAGGAGCAGATGAAGCGGGAGCGTGACGCGCGCGCGATGATCCGCGAGCGTCAGCAGGAGGCGCTGAAGTCCGGCGATGAGAAGTTCCTTCCGGTACGTGACCGGGGACGGGTGCGACGGTTCGCCCGCGACTTCATCGACCGGCGACGCCTGGTGGCCGAGTACCTGCTGCCGATCCTCGTCCTCGCGTTCATCGTCACCACGCTGCCTCCACCGTGGGCGGGCATCGGCCTGCTCCTCTGGGTCGGCACGACGCTGCTCACCATCGTCGACGAGTTCATCCTCGTGCGCCGCTTGAAGAAGGAAGTGGCCCGTCGCTTCCCCGACGAGAGCGCGAAGGGACTCACCCTGTACACGCTGCTCCGCAGCACCCAGCTACGCCGCTGGCGCCTGCCGAGGGCCCAGATCGAACGCGGCGCTCCCTTGCCAGAGCGGTACTGACTCAGCTCTCCGGGTGCAGCGACATCGGGCCGTAGACCTCGGTGTCGCCGTCGAAGAGGCGAACCTGGTCGACGCCCTGCTCGATCAGCTCGCCGAACGACTCGCCCACCCACGACTCGGCGTCGCTGCGGCTGTCGAACGCCTCGGACGTCCCGACCGTCTCATCGTCCGCGGTCTCCAGTCTCCAGGTCCAGCTCACGTCGGTTCTCCTTCGTCAGGGATGCTGTACACGCGACGGGCGACGTCGCGCACCAGCTTGGTCAGGTCGGCTTCCGATCCAAGCACGTCGGTGATCAGCCGCAGCGTCGCGGGAAGCGTTAGCTCCGCCTTGTCGATCGGGAAGTTCGAAGCCCACATCGTGCGGTCGGACCCGAACGTCTCGTGGACGTGCCGGACCAGTGGGGCGACCCGGTCGGTCATCACCGACACGGCATCGGCGGCCAGCGGTCGCGACCGGTTGCTGCCCAGCAGCGGCATGCCGAGGCCGGAGTGCTTCGCGACGACGTTCGGCAGGGCTCCGAGCGCGGCGATGTCATCGCGCCAGGTCGAGACGAGAGCGGTTCGCTCGCCGTCGGTGCGCCCGGTGGTCTTGCCGCGCGGGCCGAGCAGGCCGACCGGGGTGGCGTAGTGATCGAGGACGAAGGTCGTCTCGGGGTACTCCCGGGCCAGCACGAGCGCGTCGGGAAGCTGATGCGCGAAGCACCAGATGTCGAAGGTCAGGCCACGCTCGGCGATGGCGGTGAAGCCCTTCAGGAATCCCGGGTCGCGAAGCAGCTGCGGCTGGTCGGCGAAGTCCCGGATTCCGGGATCCGAGTGGTGTGCGGCGATGCACCGCACGCCGCGGACGAGCGGGCTGACCTCGAGGTGCTCGTCGAGCACCGCGCCGACGTCATCGAAGCGCGGGTCGGCGTGAACGATGATCGCCCCGAGCTCAGGAGCGCCGTCGCGGCCGAACGGCAGCGTGGCCAGCCAGCGGGTCTCCTCCACCGAGTCACGATGTTCGTCCCGGGGCCAGTCGGCCTCGATGTGCACCACCGTGGCGACCGGGATCTCGGCCGCGTCGGCGCGATGGTCCAGCGGCAGATAGGGCTTGAGAACGTGGTGGGGGTGCCCGATGAACTCCCGATCGGTGCGGGGAGCGATCCACCGCATCGCCCGCGGGATGCGCGGGAGCGGACGAAAGACGCGGGCCAGCGTCGTCGTGTGCCGACGGGTCTTCAGCGGGTCCCACAGGTGGATGTGCGGGTCGATGACGCCCGCCGGCCACGGCGTGGCCATCAGCGATCGACCGCGAACAGGCGCCACGTGTCGGGGACACCCTTGAGAACGTGCTCGCCTCGCTCGGAGAAGACGATGCCCGATCCGGCGACCAGGTCCTTGACCGTCCCCGACACCAGGACCTCGCCGGTCTCCGCCAGCGCCCCGACCCGTGCGGCGATGTGCACGGCGATGCCGGCGACGTCGTCACCGACCAGCTCGACCTCGCCGGTGTGCAGACCGACCCGCACCTCGATCCCCAGCGGCTTGACGGCGTCGGTCACCGCGAGGGCGCAACGGATGGCCCGCGCCGGACCGTCGAAGGTGGCGAGCATGCCGTCGCCCAGGGTCTTGATCTCGCGACCGCTGAAGCGGGTGAGCTCGCGCCGGATCGCGTCGTTGCACGACTCGAGCAGGTCGCGCCACGGACGGTCGCCCATCGCCGAGGCCCGCTTGGTCGAGTCGACGATGTCGGTGAACATCACCGTCGCCAGGACCCGGTCGATCTCGGTCGCCCGGCGGGCTCCCGTCAGGAACTCCTCGATCTCGTCGACGACGGCATCGGAGTCGCCGGCGTACACCGCGTGGTCGATGCCCTTGAGCTCCACGTACTTGGCGCCCGGGATCTGCGACGCCATCCACTCCGATCCGCGGTAGTTGACCGCGAAGTCGCCGCGCCGGTGCAGGACCAGGGTGGGCACGTCGACGGTCGGGAGGATCGGGCGGATGTCGATGTCCAGGAACATCATGAAGACCTGCTCGAGCATCGCCGGCGTCGCGGCATACCGCTGGAAGCGGGCGAACGACTCCCGGGCGGCCGGGTCGTCGGCCATGCTCGGTGCCATGATCTCGATGGCGGCGCCCTCGAACATGTACGGCGCCATCTCGAGCGACGACTCGATCAGTGCGTCCGCCGGCGTGGCCCAGGGGTAGTCCGGCGCCCACGTCGACCGGGCCATGCCGCCGTACAGGACGAGGGCGGTCGTCAGCTCCGGGTAGGTCGCCGCGAACAGGATCGACATCGGCACGCCCTCGGACACCCCGAGCAGGACGGCCCGTTCCGAGCCGGCCGCCTCCATGACGGCGCGGACGTCGTCCATCCGCTCCTCCAGGGTGGGCGCGCCGACGACAGGGTCGGACAGTCCCGGTGCCGCGCTTGTCGAACAGGATCAGACCGCGCGAACGACGCCACACGCTCGATCAGGTGGACCGCAGGGGGCAGAGTCCCAGATGAGCTCGACGTGCGAGACGAAGCCCGGCACGTAGACGATGTCGATGGGGCCGTCGCCGACGACTTGGTAGGCGATGGACACGTCACCCGCGCGCGCGTACTTGGTCTTCGGCTGGGTAAGGATCGCGAGACCTCCTGTCGGCACGTCGAGTCTCCCTCATTGTGGGACGCCGGCGCCGCAAGCGGTCAGCCTTTTCGCGTCACCGCGCGCGTCGTCCACCCTCGTCGTCGAACTCGACGTTCTCGAAGTCGACCGGGCGGGCCGCGTTGGCCAGCGCCGTGACCATGGACGTGCCCAGCGGTCCGGCGCGGTCGAAGACCTCCACCGTGCCGACCGCGATGCCCTCGTACTCCACCCGATCGGTCGCCGACAGCCCGATCTCGCGGCTCACCGGCTGCCGGGCGAGCGTGAGGGTGATGTCGGTGTTGATGTACTGCACGCCCTCGGTCCCCCAGTTGACGACCATGCTGGTCGCATCGGCGATGCTCGCCACCGACTGGAACGGGGTCCCCTTCTCGCCGTCCACGACCGGCAGGCCCGCCTGCCAGGTCTGCTTGCGTCCGCCGTTCTGGTGATCGGGGAAGGACTGGGACCACGGCTCATCGCTGGCGAAGTACGGCACGCGTGGCTCCTCGCTCGACGGAACCAGGTCGACCGGCGGCGGCTCGGGATGGTCGTCCGGGGTCCACACCTTGCCGCTCGGGGACTCCGTGGGCAGCAGGAAGGTGCAGCTGGCTTGGGCCACGCGCACACCGTCCTGGAGGAGGAAGGCGTCGATCAGGCAGATGCGCTTGCCCTCCCGGACGACCTCGGTCGCCACCGTGCACGGCGACATCCGGGCCGGCTGGAACAGGTCGACGGTGTAGCGGGCGGGTTGTAGGTCGCCGCGACCCAGCTCGGCCAGCCGCATCTCGAGAGCCCGGGCCATCGCGCCGCTCGATGCGACGCCGTGCATCTGGTCGTGGCTCCACATGCTCCGGGCGATGTCCGTCGGGACGAGCTGGTCGTCCTCGAGCGTGAACATGGCCAACGACATGGGCACGAGCCTGTCAGGTGCTCGGGCGGCGGCTGCCGCCACCCTCAGGCTTCACGCGTCTTGGGCTCGACGAAAGGCGGCTTGGTGATGGTGAAGGCCTCTCGTCGTCCTCGGACGTCGACCAGCACGGTCGAGCCGTCCTCGACCGACCGGTCGAGCAACGCAAGGCCGATGCCCTGACGAAGTGACGGCGAGAACGTGCCCGACGTGACCTCGCCGAGCGCCGTGCCCGTCTCCGAGACGACGGTCATGCCGGGACGAGGGATGCCCCGCCCCTGAGCCAGGAGCCCGCGGATCGTCGGCACCGTCTTCTCGGCGCGCTGACGTTCGAGGGCTTCCTTGCCCCAGAACGCGGGCTTGTCCCATCCCACCGCCCAGCCGGCGCCGGCCATGACCGGACTGATCTCGGCCGACAGCTCGTGCCCGTGCAGGCGATAGCCCATCTCGGTGCGCAGCGTGTCGCGGGCACCGAGACCGCAGGCCCGGATGCCGCGCGGCTCGCCGGCCTCGATCAGGGCGTCCCAGACGTCGAGCGCGCCCTCGGACGACACGATCAGCTCGCACCCCCGCTCACCGGTGTAGCCGGTGCGGCAGACGGTGAGCTCGTGGCCGGCGATCTTGCCGTCGGCGAACGTCATGTAGTCGTGGTCGACGGGCAGGTCGAGGGCGGTGAGCACCTCGTCGCTGAGCGTGCCCTGCACGGCCAGAACGGCGTGTTGACGGTGCTGGTCGGTCACCTCGACGCCGTCAGGCGCCGCTGCGCTCAGCCGCTCGACGACGGCCGCGGTGTTGGCCGCGTTCGGCACGAGGAACACCTCGAACTCACTGCGCAGGTAGACGATGATGTCGTCGACGGTGCCTCCGTCGTCGTCACAGCACAGGGTGTACTGCGCCTGGCCCGGCTGGATGCGCCCGAGGTCGTTGGTGAGACACGAGTCGAGGAAGGCCGTCGCTCCCGCCCCGCGCACGAGCGCCTTGCCCAAGTGGCTCACGTCGAACAGGCCGACGGCGCTGCGCACTGCGGCGTGCTCGGCCAGGACTCCCCCGCCGGCGTACTCCAGCGGCATGCTCCATCCACTGAACTCGGCGAACTTCGCACCCAGGGCGACGTGTCGGTCGTGCAGCGGCGAGTGGAGCAGATCCATGGCCGCAAACCTATCGCGGGGCCCTTCGGGGCCTCACCTACAGTGACGCCATGGTCTCCGTCACCCTGAGCACGTCCAAGCCGACCACCGCCCGGGCAGACGCTCTCATCCTCGGTGTCAGGAACGATGACGACCGCGATGTCTTCGCGCCCAGCCTCGAGGCCGTCGGCTTCACCGGCGAGAAGGGCCAGGTCGTCGCCTTCCCCGGCGGCGACGTCACCCGCGCGCGCGTCGTCATCGCCGTGGCGCTGCCCGACGAGCCGACGGCCGAGCAGCTGCGACGCGCCGCAGGCGACGGCGTCCGGGCCGCGAGCAAGGTGTCCGCGACGTCCGTCGCCGTCGCGCTGCATCCGGCTGACGTCGACGAGGTGGGGGCGATCGCCGAGGGCATCCTGCTCGGCACGTATGCCTACGACATGTACAAGCGTGGCGCCGGACGAGCCACGAGCAAGAAGAAGAAGAAGAAGAAGGACGTCAAGCTCACATCCGCCGTGGTGCTCGGCCCGTTCGCCCGCCAGGCCACGGCGACCCGCACGGTCGAACGCGCCGCCACCGTCGCCCGGGCCGTGAACGCCGCTCGCGACTGGACGAACACGCCCCCGGGCGACCTCCGCCCGCCGGCGTTCGCCGAGGCGATCGACGCACACGCCGGGGACACCGTGAAGGTCACCATCTGGGACGAGAAGCGGCTGGCCAAGGAGCACTGCGGAGGCATCCTCGGAGTCGGGGCGGGCTCGGACGCACCGCCGCGCCTGGTGAGCCTCACCTACGAGCCGCCGAAGGCCAACGCCCATCTCGCCCTGGTCGGCAAGGGCATCACGTTCGACTCCGGCGGGCTCTCCATCAAGCCCGGATCGTCGATGCAGACGATGAAGCTCGACATGGCCGGCGCCGCGGCCGTCGTCGCGGCGACGGTGGCGATCGCCGAGCTCGGGCTGCCGATCAAAGTGACGACGTTCGCCTGCATCGCCGAGAACATGCCGAGCGGGCACGCCCTGCGACCCGGCGACGTCCTCAGCCTGCGCAACGGTGCAACCGTGGAGATCCTCAACACCGACGCCGAGGGACGACTCGTGCTGGGCGACGGCCTCGCCCTCGCCGCGGAGGGCAAGCCCGACCACATCGTCGACGTCGCGACTCTCACCGGCGCCTGTGTCGTGGCGCTCGGCGAGCGCACGACCGGAGTGCTCGGCAACGACGACGACTTCCGCGACCTCGTGGTTGCCGCGTCGAAGACGAGCGGCGAGTCCATGTGGCCGCTGCCGATCGTCGAGGAGATGAAGGAGAAGGTCACCTCGTCCCACGTGGCCGACCTGCGGCAGCACAACCCCAAGCCCGCCGGTGGCACGCTGTTCGCCGCGGCGTTCCTCCGCGAGTTCGTCGGCGACACCTCGTGGGCCCATCTCGACATCGCCGGCCCGTCGTTCAACGACGACTCCCCGCGCGACTACACGCCCCGGGGCGGCACGGGCGTGGGCGTCCGGACGCTGGTCCAGATCGCCACCGAGCTCGCCGGTTCGTGACACCCCCTGACCTCTGGCAGGAGTACGTCGCCGCGCACCCTGAGTTCCAGGACGAACAACCGCCGGTCGAGCAGTTCGGCGACTCCCACGCCCTGGCCGACGAGCTGCTCGACCTGGTCCGCACCGGAACGAAGCGGGCCACTGCGGGTCTCGTCGTCGGCTACGAGATGGACGGCGAGGACATCCCGACCGTCGGTGCGCACTGGGTGGTGACCGACGGCTCGGGCACCGAGCGGATCGTGCTGCGCACGACAGAGGTCAGGATCGGACCGGTCGACAGTGTCGACGACGCGTTCGCGTTCGACGAGGGCGAAGGCGACCGCACGCGTGCCTCCTGGCTGGACGACCACGGCCGCTACTTCGAGCGCGAAGTCCGGCGTCGCGGCATCCCGGCGCCCGACGGGATCGGCTCACTGATGTGCGTGTTCGAGCGATTCGTCGTCGTGTGGCCGCCCGAGCTGGCCGACTAGCGCCGTTCCCCCTGCAAGCCCAGCGTGCGGGCGGCGATCTCGACCTCGTCCCAGGCAGTGCGGTCGCCCCCGCGGCGATCGGGATGGGCGCGGGAGCGTGCCAGCCGCCAGATGCGGCGCAGCTCCTCCTCGTCGGGTTCTCCGGTGGTCTGGCCGACGCCGGCGATCGCCTCGAGCGCCGCGATGGCGGCGCGCTGGCCGGCCGAACGGGCCGTCGAGGCCGGCGGCGAAGTGGCACCGTCTTCACCGGCGCCACGCCCGGAGACACGCACGGAGTAGTCGCGCATCCGCTGGGGGTAGCCCACACGGTTCGTGTCGTACACGGGAATGCCGACCTTGCGGGCGAATTCGGCGGCGGCTTGCGGCGACGCCACCCGTCGCCGGGTGAACTCACCGTCGCCGGCGACCAGCAGGAGCGTGGTCTGGGTGACCGACGTCTGCGGCTCGACGAAGGCCTCGACCCCGGATCGCTCGGCGGACCACTCGCGCAGCTGGGCAAGGTCGTCCTTGGTGGCCTTCCGGCCGCCCTTCGTGCCGCCGCGACGGCTGAACAGACCCATGGCTCCAGTGTGCCCGACCGCCCCCACTGGTGCGCCGAAGGCCGACTCACCCCGGTGGCAGCGCCCACCAGTGTGGTGACAAGATGACAATCCGAAGGACTCGAACCGGGAGGCGACAGTGGCCGACACCCCTGCGGACACCAACAACTTCGACATCGTGGTGCTCGGGGGCGGCAGTGGCGGTTACGCGTGTGCCCTTCGAGCGGTGCAGCTCGGCTTGTCGGTCGCCCTCGTCGAGAAGGACAAGCTCGGGGGCACGTGCCTCCACTACGGCTGCATCCCCACCAAGGCCCTCCTGCACGCCGCCGAGGTCGCCGACAGTGCCCGCGAAGGCACCGCCTTCGGCGTCAACAGCACCTTCGACGGCATCGACATGCCCCAGGTCAACCAGTACAAGGAAGGTGTCGTCGGCCGCCTCTACAAGGGCCTGCAGGGCATGATCAAGGCCGCCGGCATCACCGTCGTCGAGGGTGAGGGCAAGGTCGTCGGCGACCGCACCGTCGAGGTCGACGGCACCCGCTACACCGGCAAGAACCTGGTGCTCGCCACCGGCTCGTACGCGCGCACGCTCCCCGGCCTCGAGATCGGCGGCCGGGTGGTCACCAGCGACGAGGCGCTGACCATGAGCGAAGTCCCGGACGACGTCGTCATCATCGGCGGCAGCGTCATCGGCGTGGAGTTCGCATCGGTCTGGAAGTCGTTCGGGGCCAAGGTCACGATCGTCGAGGCACTCCCCACGCTGGTGCCCCTGGAGGACCCGGCGCTCTCCAAGCAGCTCGAGCGGGCGTTCCGCAAGCGCAAGATCAACTTCAAGACCGGCGTCAAGTTCAGCGGCGTCGAGCAGTCCGAGGGCGGCGTCACGGTGTCGCTCGAGAACGGCGACACCCTCAAGACCGACCTGGTTCTCGTGGCCGTCGGCCGCGGGCCTCGTACCGAGGGCCTCGGCTTCGAGGAGGCCGGTATCACCGTCGATCGTGGCTGGGTGCCCACCGACGAGCGGCTGCACACGAACGTCGAGGGCGTGTACGCCGTCGGCGACCTCGTGCCCGGCCTGCAGCTGGCCCACCGCGGCTTCGCGCACGGCATCTTCGTGGCCGAGGAGATCGCCGGCCTCGCCCCGCAGCCGGTGATCGACTCCGGCATCCCGCGCGTCACCTACTGCGAGCCCGAGGTGGCATCGGTCGGCCTCACCGAGCCGCAGGCGCGCGACAAGTACGGCGACGTCGACACCTACGAGTACAACCTCGGCGGCAACGGCAAGAGCCAGATCCTGCAGACGGCCGGCATCGTCAAGCTGGTCCGCGAGAAAGACGGGCCCATCGTCGGCGTCCACATGATCGGCGCCCGCTTCGGCGAGCAAGTCGGCGGGGCTTCCCTCATCGTCAACTGGGAGGCCTTCCCCGAGGACGTCGCCCAGTTCATCTCGGCCCATCCCACCCAGAACGAAGCCCTCGGGGAAGCGTCACTGGCCCTGGCCGGCAAGCCCCTCCACGCCCACGCCTGAACCCGGATCTGAGGACATCATGGCCACGTCTGTCACCCTTCCCGAACTCGGCGAGAGCGTCACCGAGGGCACCGTCACCCGCTGGTTGAAGGAGGTCGGCGACGAGGTCGCCGTCGACGAGCCGCTGCTGGAGATCTCCACCGACAAGGTCGACACCGAGATCCCCTCACCGGCCGCCGGAACGTTGCTCGAGCAGAAGGTGGCCGAGGACGAGACCGTCGAGGTCGGCGCCGAGCTCGCGGTGATCGGTGAATCCGGAGAGTCAGCAGGAGGCGACGAGGGTGGAGCCGACGAGGCGACCGCCGAGAAGGAGGCCGAGCCCGAGCCGGAACCGGAAGCCGAGAAGGAACCCGAGCCCGAGCCGGAACCGGAAGCCGAGAAGGAACCCGAGCCCGAGCCGGAACCGGAAGCCGAGAAGGAACCCGAGCCCGAGCCGGAACCGGAGCCAGAGAAGGAGCCGGAGCCCGAACCCGCCGGAGACCAGGAACCACACCTCGACACCAAGCAGACCGGCGAGGGCACGGCGGTCGTGCTGCCCGAGCTCGGCGAGAGCGTCACCGAGGGCACCGTCACCCGCTGGCTCAAGCAGGTCGGCGACGACGTCGCCGTCGACGAGCCACTGCTGGAGATCTCCACCGACAAGGTCGACACCGAGATCCCCTCCCCCGTGGCCGGCACGCTCGTGGCGATCAAGGCCGACGAGGACGAGACGGTCGAGGTCGGCGCCGAGCTGGCCATCATCGGCGAGGCCGGATCCCCGGCCCCGGCAGAGAAAGAGGACGAGCCAGAGGCGAAGGCCGAGCCCGAGAAGGAACCGGAGCCGGAAAAGAAGCCCGAGCCCGAGGAGAAGGCCGAGGCGGAGAAGGAGGTCGAGGCCGAAGCCGAGAAGGAGAAGGAAGAGGTCACCGAGCCTGAGTCCGAGCCCGCTTCCACATCCTCAAAGCCGCCGGCACCGGAGCAGGCGCCCACTCCCCCGCCGCAGCCCTCGTCCGGGACGTCCGGCGACGCCGGCGCGTCCGGTGCTGGCACCCAGAGCGGTGGCGACACCTACGTCACCCCGATCGTGCGCAAGCTGGCCAAGCAGCACGGCGTCGACCTCGCCGCCGTCACCGGCACCGGTGTCGGTGGCCGCATCCGCAAGCAGGACGTCCTCGACGCGGCCGAGAAGGCTCCGCAACCATCAGCCACTCCGACGCCGGCCGCCACGGGTGAACCGTCTCCTCTGCGCGGCAAGACCGAGAAGCTGAGTCGCCTGCGCAAGACCATCGCCACCCGGATGATCGAGTCGCTGCAGGTCTCGGCACAGCTCACCCAGGTGCACGAGGTCGACGTCACCGACATCGCCCGTCTGCGAGCGAGGCAGAAGGACGCCTTCCTCGAGCGTGAGGGCGTCAAGCTGACCTTCCTGCCGTTCTTCGCCAAGGCCGCGGTCGAGGCGCTCAAGGCGCATCCCAAGGTCAACGCCGCGCTCAACGCCGAGGAAGGCACCGTCACCTACCCCGACGGCGAACACCTCGGCGTGGCCGTCGACACCGAGCGCGGTCTGCTCGTCCCCACCATCCGCGACGCGGGTGACCTGTCGATCGCCGGGCTCGCTCGCAAGATCGCGGACGTGGCCGAGCGGACCCGCACGAACAAGATCTCGCCGGATGAAATCTCCGGGGCGACGTTCACAGTGACCAACCTCGGCAGCAACGGTGCGCTGTTCGACACCCCGATCATCAACCAGCCGCAGGTGGCGATCCTGGGTGTCGGTGCCGTCGTGAAGCGGCCGGTCGTCATGACCGACGACCGGGGCGGCGAGAGCATCGCGGTGCGCAGCATGGCGTATCTCGCGCTCACCTACGATCACCGCATCATCGACGGTGCCGATGCCGGCCGGTTCCTCACGGCCGTCAAGGAACGTCTCGAGAACGGGTCTCTCGAGGCCGAGCTGGGGTCCTGATCGCGGGTATGCACGTCGTCATCGGAGGGGCGTCGGGGTTCCTCGGCACCGCGCTGACCACCCACCTGCGCGAGCAGGGGCACCAGGTCACGCGTCTGGTGCGCACGGACGATCCGTCGCCCGACGCGTCGCAGTGGGACCCGCGCACCGGCCGCATCGACCAGGTGGTCATCGACCGCGCCGACGCGATCGTCAGCCTGTCCGGGTCGTCGGTCGGACGGTGGCCGCGGACCGGCCGCGTCCGCCGCGAGCTGCTTTCATCGCGCATCGACGCCACCACCACGCTGGCCCGGGCGGTGGCGGCGTCGGACAGCAAGCCGGCCCTGCTCTCCGGCTCGGCCATGGGCATCTACGGGCCTGATCGCGGCGACGAGATCCTGACGGAGTCGAGCCAGCTCGGCTCGGGTTTCCTGTCCGAGCTCGTGCAGCGGTGGGAGCTGGCAGCAGAGCCGGCTGCAGATGCCGGTGCGCGGCTGTGCTGGCTGCGCACCACGCTCCCCCTCCACCACAGCGGCGGCCTCCTGGGCCCGCTGGTTCCGATGTTCAAGCTGGGCCTCGGCGCTCGCCTCGGATCGGGACAGCAGTACATGGCGATGGTGGCCATGAGCGACTGGCTCCGCGCGGTGGCGTTCCTGGCCGAGCACCCGACGGCCTCTGGCCCGTTCAACATCGCGATGCCGCAACCGCCCACCAACGCCGAGTTCACCGAGGCGCTGGGTGAGGCGCTCAACCGTCCGACCGTGCTGGTGGCGCCGACCGTCGTCCTCAAGACGGCGCTCGGATCAGTGGCCGACGACCTGCTCGGCTCGCTGCAGGTCGAGTCGGCCGCACTGCGCGACGCCGGCTTCATGTTCGAGCACGCCGACGTCCGATCAGCGCTCCAGCCCGCTCTCGCCTGACCTGACGGCACCGACTCGCCACACGCCGCCGACCCGCTCGAGCACGACCGTTCGCCGCGTCGGGCGGTCGTGTGGCAGGTCGTGACGATGACCGTCGGCAGACCACACCGACGTCGGACCGAGGTGGTCGACGACGTCGAGCTCGACGCGCTGCCTCGACGACGCAATGACTCGGCACGAGTCCCGGACGAGCACCATGCCGTCCAGACGCAGTCCGCGCTCGCGGTACGAGCGGAGGATGTCGGCATCGGCGCGGGCGGCCCGTTCGTCCACGTAGACGTCGCGCAGGCGGTGCACGTCGCCCATGACGAACGCCTCGGTGCGCACCATGTCCAGGCCGCCGAGCAGCAGGCACTCGGTGTCGCGGTCGGCGCCACCCAGCCAGGCCGCGAGCAGCCAGAACAGGCTCATCAGCGCATCCATCCGGCCAGTGTCGCCGGACGTCGTTCGCCGGCACGGGCCGTCATCCACAACCGAAGTACGCTGGGTGCCATGCGCATCATCGACGGCTGGTACGGCGATCGCGCGCTCCCCTATGTCGAGGCCTGGGAGCTCCAGCGCCAGCTCCTCGCCGAGCGCGCCGACGACCTGATCGGCGACACGGCACTCTTCCTGGAGCACCCGCCCGTCTACACCGCCGGCAAGCGCACCGAGCCGCACGAGCGTCCGCTCGACGGCACCCCGGTCGTCGACGTCGACCGTGGCGGCAAGATCACGTTCCACGGCCCGGGTCAGCTCGTCGGCTACCCCATCACCAAGCTTCCCTCGCACGTGCTGGTCGTCGACTACGTCCGTCGCCTCGAGGAGGCGCTCATCCGTGCCGTGGCCGACCTCGGCGTCGGCGCCGGGCGGGTGTCCGGACGCTCGGGCGTGTGGCTTCCCGCCGACGACGAACGGATCGAGCGGAAGATCGCCGCCATCGGCATCCGCGTCTCGCGCGGCGTCACGATGCACGGGTTCTCACTCAACGCCGACGTCGACCTGTCGTGGTACGACCGGTTCGTGCCGTGCGGCATCTCCGACGCCGGAGTCACCTCGTTGAGCGTCGAGCTCGGTCGTCGGGTCACGGTGCCCGAGGCCGCCGACGCCGTCGCACCACATCTGCATGAGTTGCTGCGGTGGGACGACTACACCCCGTCCCCGGACGTCACCTCGGTCCCGCCGGGAGGCGCGCTGAGCGTTCCCGTCGGCCACGTAGGGTGGTCGGCGTGACCATAGCTCCAGAAGGCCGCAAGATGCTGCGCCTCGAGGTCCGCAACGCCGAGACCCCCATCGAGAAGAAGCCCGAGTGGATCAAGACCCGGGCGAAGATGGGCCCGGAGTACAACGAGCTGATGAACCTCGTCAAGGGCGAGGGCCTGCACACGGTCTGCCAGGAGGCCGGCTGCCCCAACATCTTCGAGTGCTGGGAGGACCGCGAAGCCACCTTCCTCATCGGCGGCGGCCAGTGCACCCGGCGCTGCGACTTCTGCCAGATCGACACCGGCAAGCCGGCGCCGCTCGACCGCGACGAGCCGCGCCGGGTGGCCGAGAGCGTCAAGAAGATGCAGCTGCGCTACTCCACCATCACCGGCGTCGCTCGCGACGACCTCGCCGACGGCGGCGCCTGGCTCTACGCCGAGACCGTCCGGCAGATCCACGAGCTCAACCCCGGCACCGGCGTCGAGAACCTGATTCCCGACTTCAACGGCATCCCGGAGCTGCTCGAGCAGGTCTTCGACTCCCGGCCGGAGGTGCTGGCCCACAACGTCGAGACCGTGCCGCGGATCTTCAAGCGCATCCGTCCGGCCTTCCGCTACGACCGCTCGCTCGACGTTCTCACCCAGGCCCGCACCTACGGCCTGGTCACCAAGAGCAACCTCATCCTCGGCATGGGTGAGACCCGCGAGGAGGTCAGCCAGGCCATGCGCGACCTGCACGACGCCGGCTGCGACCTGCTCACCATCACCCAGTACCTGCGCCCGTCCAAGCGCCACCATCCGGTGGAGCGGTGGGTCAAGCCCGAGGAGTTCGTCGAGCTCAAGCAGGAGGCCGACGACATCGGCTTCGCCGGGGTGATGTCCGGCCCGCTGGTGCGCTCGTCGTACCGCGCCGGCCGCCTCTACCAGCAGGCGGTGGCCGCCCGCTCCCACGCGGGCGATCCGGTCGTCGGCCAGTAGACTCGACCCCATGTCCAACGCCACCCCGGAGCCGCCCAAGGGACGCATCCGCCAGATGCGCCAGGCCTACAAGATCACCAAGCGCACCGACAAGAACATCGGTCTCATCCTGCTGCTGTGGTTCCTGCTGGTCGGCGGCATCGCGGCGATGGCCGCGATGGTCTTCTTCGGACGGGGCTGGCTCGGCATCACCACCGCAGCCCTGTTCGGCCTGCTCACCGGCCTGCTCGCCCTGCTGATCGTGTTCGGCCGTCGCGCCGAGCGGGCGGCCTACGCCCAGGTCGAGGGTCAGGCGGGCGCAGCCGCGGGTGCGTTGCAGATGCTGAAGCGTGGCTGGAACGTCAAGCCGGCCATCTCGTTCACGAAGAACCAGGACGTCGTGCATCGCGTCGTCGGACGTCCGGGCATCATCCTCGTCGGCGAGGGCAACCCGGCCCGTGTCCGTGGCCTGCTCAGCGCCGAGCGCAAGAAGCACGTCCGCATCGGCGGCGAGGAGATCCCCGTCCACGAGATCGTGGTGGGCGACGGCGAGGGCGAGATCAAGCTCACCAAGCTCAACAAGCACGTCCAGAAGATGAAGAAGTCCATCAAGCCGGGCGAGCAGACGGCCCTGATGAACAAGCTCAAGGCCCTCGACGCCATGCGTCCGGCCGCCCCGATGCCTCGTGGCCCGATGCCCACGAGCATGAAGGGCGCCCGCAAGATGATGAAGGGCTGACGGTCAGCCTCTGATCACGCGCGAGGTGGTCGCCACTTCGTGCAGACCCCGCCGCTCGTCGTTCATCACGATGGCCGGGATGACGAGGGCGAGCAGGACGGTCCGCAGCAGCGCCCTCGGCACGCCGATCGGACGACCGTCGGGGCCCTCGACCCTCAGCCCCGCCAGACGCTTCCCGATCGAGAAGCCCAGCAGGCCCGTGAGCAGGCCGACCTCGACGACGAACACGCCCGGAACGATCATCGTCTCGACGAACCGCTGAGGCTGGCCGGCATCGGGAGCGATCACTGCGGCGCTCAGGAGGGCGACGACCCAGTCGATGCCCAGGGCGACGAAACGTCGGCCCAAGGAGACGGTCTGCACCTGCACGAGGGTACGCATCCGGTGCCCAGCCAGTGGCCGGGCCCATCGCCGAGCCTTGTAACATGCCCGAAACAATCCGTTGACGGTCGGGAAACTGCCTGACCATAGCGTTGGGTTACCAAGCGATGGCCGCGGTGAGTGCGGCTGAGGAGGCCCCATGTTCGGCAACGCCGACGATCTGTTCAAGTTCATCAAGGACGAAGGTGTCGAGTACCTGGACGTCCGATTCACCGACTTGCCGGGCATCCAGCAGCAACTCACGCTGCCGGCGTCGACGTTCGATGCCGACATGGTGTCCAACGGCGTGGCCTTCGACGGCTCCTCGGTTCGCGGATTCCAGACCATCGACCAGTCGGACATGGTGTTGTACCCGGACGTGAAGACGGCCTACCTCGATCCGTTCAAGACGCGTAAGACGATCGCGATGGACTTCTTCGTCCATGACCCGATCACCGGTGAGGCCTACTCGCGCGACCCGCGCAACATCGCCCGCAAGGCCGAGGCGTACCTCGCCACCACCGGCATCGGCGACACTGCCTTCTTCGCCCCCGAGGCCGAGTTCTACATCTTCGACCGGGTCAACTACGGCACCAGCGCCAACAAGTCGTTCTACGAGATCACCTCGGCCGAGGCCGCCTGGTCGACCGGCGACGACATCACCGACAACCGCGGCTACAAGGTCCGCTACAAGGGCGGCTACTTCCCGGTCGCACCCACCGACAAGCTCGCCGACCTGCGCAACGACATGATGACCAACCTGCAGAACGCCGGGCTGGTGCTCGAGCGCGGCCACCACGAGGTGGGCACGTCCGGCCAGGCCGAGATCAACTACCGGTTCGACACCCTGCTCAAGGCCGCCGACGACCTCATGAAGTTCAAGTACGTCGTCCGCAACACCGCGTGGGCCAACGACAAGACCGTCACCTTCATGCCGAAGCCGATCTTCGGCGACAACGGCTCCGGCATGCACGTGCACCAGTCGATCTGGAACGAGGGCGAGCCCCTGTTCTACGACGAGGCCGGCTACGGCGGACTGTCCGACACCGCACGCCATTACATCGGCGGCATCTTGAAGCACGCGCCGTCGCTGCTGGCGTTCACGAACCCGTCGGTGAACAGCTACCACCGTCTGGTTCCCGGCTTCGAGGCGCCGATCGCGCTGGTCTACTCCGCGCGGAACCGCTCGGCGTGCGTCCGCATCCCGATCACCGGCTCGAACCCGAAGGCCAAGCGCATCGAGTTCCGCTGCCCCGACCCGTCCAGCAACCCCTACCTCGCCTTCTCGGCGCTGCTGCTGGCCGGCCTCGACGGCATCCAGAACAAGATCGAGCCGCCGGCCCCGGTCGACAAGAACATCTACGAGCTGCCGCCGGAGGAGTACGCACAGATCGACCACGTGCCGACCTCTCTCAACGCGGTGCTCGACTCGCTCGAGGCCGACCACGAGTTCCTCACCGCCGGCGACGTCTTCACGCCCGACCTGATCGAAACGTGGATCGACTTCAAGCGCACCGAGGAGATCGCTCCGGTCCAGCTCCGCCCACACCCGCACGAGTTCGAGCTGTACTACGACATCTAGCACGCCGGGCTTTGTGCCCTTCCAATAGTTGCCGTGAACGGCGGCTGACCTGCAGAAACACCTTTCGGTGGGTCTCATGGTCAGCCGTCGTTTTGCATTGGCGTGTGGCCCTACTGGCTCTGTGGCTGCGAAAGAACAACGTCGGTGTTGGCCAGTACCTGGGATGGGTTGATACGAACCTGATCGTGCTCATTCAACGCACTCTGATTAGCCCCCGCGGGCGTCGAAGTCTGCCGTGGTCACCACCGCGAGCGATCGGTGCGACCACTCATCGAATCAGTCTGATCGACTAGCCTGAGTTTCGTTTAGTCCATCCGGACATGCCGCGAGCAAATCGACGGTCCAGGTGCGTCATTTCGCCGCGTTCCGTCCTAGTCAGGGCCACCCGCATGCGGATCCCTCAGCGGAGCGGCTCAGCCTCGTGCGGTGTCCCCGGTTCGCCAGTGACCGGACGATCAGTCGGCCGCAGCCGTCAGCCGTGGAACCCAGCGCCGTATCGACGTCAGCGAGCTCGCGATCCCGACCAACCAACATCCCACTCCCCAGTGTCTGTTGATCAACGGCTGGAACCGAACCACGGCTGGAGGACCGCCCGACCACGGCAGGAGACACGTCGTCTACCGCCGGGAAGTAGTCAGAGTGCGACGAAGCCCAGGTCGGGAGGCAGGCCCAGCTCGACCTGCCCAACGGTCTCGAAGCGACCCTCGGAGACGAAATCCCTGCTGGCGTAGCACATTGACGTCCCGGAAGTGCTGCTCGATGCGGCCGCGCTTAAGATGGCATTCGTTCCCGGCTGCGGAGTACACCAGATCTACCGCCTGCGCGCTGGCCGCGATGGCCTGCACGCAGGCGAGCAGGACCTCCGCCCGTTGCTCGCAGGCGTCAGCTCTTCCGCCAGCGACGGTGCTGCTCCCAGCCCCACGCGAGTCTGTCGAGGAGGAAGCTCGCGAGCCGACCGCAGCAGGCCCTCGGCCCGGCCCAGTTTGGCCTGCGCCGTCGCCCGTTCCCGCAAGTAGTCGCCGACGCGAATGGCGTCTTGCCCTCAGCGAGCGCGACGAACTCGTCGATCGCGTCCCGGGCGATGCCAAGCGCAACACCCGGGATGTAGGACCCGACCAGCACCATCGCCGGTGCCCGGTAGAGCGGGTCGTCGTAGAGCGGACCCGGGGTGTGGTCGATGCCGATCCTGAAGGTTCGCCGATCTGGCACGACCAGATTCTGAGCCGACACGTCGTTCGAGTCGGTGCCGCGCATGCCGAGCGTGTCCCACGTCCTGACGACGGTGGCTTCGTGAGCAGGGAAGAACGCCGCCCGCACCAACGGAGCGCCGTCGACCATATCGGGTTCTCCGTTGTCCACGGTCAGCGACGTGACCCAGATCCAGCTCGCATCAGAGACGTTGGAGGCGAAGGCTCGCTGCCCCGACAGTCGCAGCCCTCCGTCGACCCGCTCACCCTCGAAGGGAATCGGCGAACGAGACGGCGATGACCTGGTCAGGGTCTCGCCGTATATCTCCTCCGCGGTCTCGCTCGGCAGCCGTGAGCACCACCATGCCGAGGAGGACGTCGCCTGCAGCATCCATGCCGCCGCGCTGTCGTGACGCGCGAGTTCTTCCTGCACGAGTGCATGGGTCACCGGATCGGCTTGCAGCCCACCCAGGGAGCGGGGCACGTACAAGCGGAAGAAGCCCGGCGTCTCGCATGTGCGTTCACCGACTCCGCGGGAAGTCGACCGTCTGGCGTCCGAGCGATGCGCTCCGGCCCGCAGCTCGGGCCGACGGACGTTGGCCACCCTGACCAGATCCCGTTCGACGACGGTGCTCATGTCAGCGCCTGCTGACGCTCGAGGTTGGGCGCATGAGCCTCGATGTGGTGGCACGGTTTCCTCGTCCCACTCACCGCAGCAGTAGTAGCGGTGTTCAGCGATCCTGCCGCTCGCGCAGGTGGAAGAAGTTCACGATCCGGCACAGCAAGGGACTCGCCGGGCGTACCTCGATGCGTGCCTTCAAGCTCGACGATGACGATGTCGCCAGCTCGGGTCACCCTCGGTTCCGGAATCGACCAAGTACCCTGCACCGTCCACTCGTCGCGGTACGCCTGCACGATGTGCTGCGGACCCGCGTACTGCACCCGCCAGCCCGGCATGGAACCGTCGTGGATCGCATCGGGGGTGAAATGTTGCTCCATCCCCTCCCAGTCGCCGGTGCGGAGTCCGTCCAAGAAGCGCTGCTGCTGCGCTCGGTAGCGTGTTCATATCGTTCCTCCTAGATCGTCCGACCCGTAGCGGGTCGCTCACATTGACAAGGCGTGAGAATCGGCGTCACATCGTGAAGAGCTGAACGGACGCGCACCATGGACGAGCAGAGACCCACCGTCGATCGGGACGCTGGTCGGACGGCAGCGCCAGCCAGTGCAGACTCAGGAAACTGATCGATGCCGCCTGGCGGGCTCTGGTGGGCTCGTAGTAGTCACGGGTGAGGCCGGAATCGGCAAGACACGGCTCGTCGACGAGCTCACCAGCACCCTCGCGGCACTCACTCCTGAGGGGCACGAGCTGGAACGACCCAGGAACGCCTCCGTTCTTGCCGTGGACCACCGTGTCTACGCGACTGCGCCGCCGCCAGTTGGTCTCAAGATCGGTGATGATCTCGCCCCCCTCTTCGGGCGCGCGGAGGTGATCGACGAGCCCGACCACCAGCTCCGACTGCGCCTCTTCGAGCGCGTCGCGGCCTTCTTGACCGCAGCCGCAGCATCGCGGCCGATCGTGATCGTGCTGGAGGATCTTCACTTTGCTGATGCCGCATCGCTGGACCTCCTGCGATTTCTGGCAACATCGCAGCGCGACAAGGCGATCGCCTTCGTGGGCACCTACCGCTATCCCGATCTGGATCCGGGCCTGCCGCTGGCCGACGTCTTGGCGGAGGTGTTGCGCGTCGCGCGCTCGGTCCCCTTGCTGGGACTCGACGAGGACGAGGTCGGTGATCTGATCCACGCCACGACGGGCCATGCCCCGCACGGTCACCTTGCCGCCCGCATTCGAGATCACACCGGCGGGAACCCGCTGTTCGTGGTGGAGTTCGCGAAACTGCTCGCTTCGCGGGCATCGACCGACATCGAGCGCTTCCCGATCCCCTCGACCGTTCAACAGGTGATCGCGCATCGGCTGGGCTACATCAGCGGCGACACCCTTGACGTGCTGGCTCAAGCTTCGGTGGTCGGTCAGGTGTTCACGCTTCCCGTTCTCGCGCAGGTGATGAGCGAGCCGCTAGGCAGGATCGCTGATCTCCTGGACGAAGCCGTCAGGGCAGGGCTCGTCCAGCCGTTGCCTGCTCCCGCCGGGTTCGGCTTCATGCACGCACTCATCCACGACGTCCTGTATGCGGGTGTCCCGATCGGAATACGCCGAACGCGTCACCGTCTCGTGGCCGAAGCGATCGAGGACCTGTACGAGCAAAGCATCGATGAGCATCTCGATGAGCTCACCGATCATTACACGCTGGCCCTGCCGGATGCCGACGACCTGCGCGCTTTGCAGTACCTGCGCAGAGCGGGCAGCAGAAGCCTGGACATGCTCGCGTTCGAGGAGGCGGCGCGGCGCTTCGCCACGGCCGTTGAGGTCGCAGCGACCGCCCATGTTGACGAGTCCGTGCGCGTCGAGGTCTTGCTCGACCTCGGTGACGCCCGGACTGCGGGCCGGAGACTGGCCGGGGGCGGTCGACGCCTACGAGCAGGTGGCGATGTCGGCGCGGCGCCGGAACCGCCCCGAGGAGCTGGCTCGCGCTGCCCTTGGCCTCGGCGCCGGACTGAGCGGATTCGAGGTGCGGTTGTTCGACCAGCGCCAGCTCGACCTCCTGCGGGAAGCACTTCACGAGCTGGGCGAATCCGACTCGGAGCTCCGAACCTGGGTACTCGCTCGTCTGTCGGTCGCCGAGTCGTTCATTTCGGATGAGGTGGTCCGGGTCAGGCGGAGCCGGCAGGCGGTCGAGGAGGCTCGCCGCGCGGGCAACCCGAAACCTCCTGTCCTACGCGCTGAGCAGCTATTGTGACGCGATCGCGGGACCTGATCACACCGAAGAGCGGTTGATGCTCGCCGACGAGATGGTGCGCCTGGGCGTTGACGCCCACGATCTCAAGAGCGAGCTGCTCGGACGCAGGTTCCGCGCTGTCGCGTTGATGGAGTCTGGTGATCTCGCCAGCGTCGAGGCCGAGGCCGACGCCTTCGCCTTGGCCGCCGAGCAGCTGGGCTGGGCGTTGGTCCAGTGGTATCCGCTGCTCTGGCGCGGGAACACTTGCTCTCGTCGACGGCCGCGTCGGCGAGGTCGAGAAGCTAATCCGTGAGGTCGAGAACATCGGGCGGCGCGGAGGAAGCGTGAACGCCGGGATCGTCGCCGCCGTGCAACGGCTCCAGCTGCTGCTGGAACAAGGACGCGCCCGCGAGGCCTACGAGGTCCTTCGCCCGTTCCTCGACGATCCCGAGGGCGGTCCGAACGCGGCGGCGTGGCGAGCCCTGCCGCTCGTGCGGATGGGGCGACGAGCCGAGGCAAGCGCCGTGATCGATCGACTGGCAGCCAGAGACTTCGACCTGGTCATGGATGCCGCCTGGCTCGAGGTGATCGCCAGTGTCGCCGAGGCCTGCGTCGAGGTGGGCGACCAGAACGCGGCTCGGCAGTTGCTGCCGATCATCGCCCCGTACGCCGACCGCTTCGCCACTGGAGGAACGGGTGCGATCTGCTTCGGTTCGATGCACCGGCATGCCGGCCTGTTGGCGCATTGCGCCGGCGAGCTCGACAGGGCGGACGAACACTTCCACCAGGCGTTGCAAGCCAACCGGCGGGCAGGCGCGACGCTGCTCGTCGCCCACACTCAACGACAGCACGCCGACCTTCTTCACGACCGGGGCGGACCCGACGACGGTGCTGTTGCAAATGACATGCTCGTTGCTGCCCACGACGCTTATCGACAGCTCGGCTTGGACCACTGGGACATGCCGGGACAGGAAGGAAGCAGTGCGGCCGCCGTGTTCCGTCGTGATGGCGACGTGTGGATGGTGGCCTACCAAGACCGCGACGTCCACGTGGCGAACATCAAGGGAATGGCCGTGCTGGGCCAGCTTCTCGCCCAGCCTGGCCGTGAATTCCATGTCCTGGACTTGGTCTCGGAGGATGCGGCGGTCCGAACGGTGAGGTCCGGCGACACCGGGGAGGTGATCGACGCCCAGGCACGTCAGGCCTATCGGCGTCGGCTCGATGAACTGGAGGCCGAGATCGACGACGCGGCGCTGAGCGGGGACGTCGGACAGGGCGACCGCGCGCAGGCTGAACGAGACATCCTGGTCGAGCAGCTCACGACCGCGTACGGGCTCGCCGGCAGGGCTCGCCGCGGCAACGACCCAATCGAACGGGCCCGAACCACCGTGGCCAAGCGGATCCGCAGTGCCATCGCGCGCATCGGCAAGGAGCACCCCTCACTGGCACTGCACCTGACCAACTCGATCCGCACCGGCCGGTATTGCTGCTACGCCCCCGAGCATCCGGTCGGTTGGACGATCAAGACCTAATACTGGCGACGGCTTCCGCGAGCCCTCACTGACGCCGACGAAGATCGAGCCCCTTTCGGATGCCGAAATATCTGCGGGATCGTCACAGGTCGCTGGCGCGAGCGGGCGTCGAACGTCCCGCGGACCTGTCCGACTCCAGACCCCGCAACGTCGCCCTCTACGGTGCACCGGACTCGCACCGCACGCAATCCCGTAGGCCAAGGGCCGGTCTGCTTCCACTGCTCCTCACGCCATCAGAGTCGCGTCTTATCGCCACGATTGACGCGGGTGCTGAGCCGTTCCGCTGCCCGACGAACGCACTCATCTGGTTCAGCGCGTCCCCGTGAGGGATCCCCCGCGGAACGCCGACGCCGGTTCGGCCGGACCGTTCGACAGGCGCCGGAACGGGTTCCCTGTTCTGGTATCCCTCGATGAGCGCGGCTGACGCGACCAGCCCTCCAACCCGCACGCCCAAGCAACGTCGTCATCGCCGACGACGCGAAGACCCCTGACGCCGCTCAACCGGGGAGTCGCTCAACACCCGGTTTCCGGCCGCGGCCGATCTTGACCGACACCGGCAGTTCTAGACCGTCATCTGTTGCGTGGTCGGCGGCGAGGCGGTCGAAGTTGGCGCGAATTCGCCGTCGTACTTCCGGCGACTGACTTCTCACCAACGCCGAGGTTCGTACGGTCCCCTCCAGTACGCCGTCCCACAGGGCTTGAGCGGTGGGCACCTGGTGGGTGAACGACAGGCACTGGACGTCCACGTCGCGCAGGCCGGCGCCGCGCAGCAGGCCGGTCATGGCCTCGTCGGTGGAGAATGCGGAAAACGGTGGTCCGGCAGGGAGATCTGCCGGCACGGCGGCGCCCGCCTCGGCTACCGCGGCCACGACGAGCCCGAGGACGGCAGACCGCTCGGGGAGGTCCCATGTGGACAGCGCAAGCCAGCCTCCTCTCCGCAGGACGCGGGTCATCTCCCCGACCGCTACATGGTGGTTCCCAAGATGTGGGAGCAAGAAGTTCGCCACCACCGCGCTGAAGGCTCCGTCTTCGAAAGGGAGGTCGTGCGCGTCCGCACGTCGGAAGTCCAAGCCCGGATTGAACCGCGCCGCGAGCGCAACCATGGGTTCGGCGATGTCCACGCCGACCACCGCCGCGCCTCGGGCGGCCGCACCGGCCGCCATTGCACCGGTCCCGGTGGCCACGTCCAGGACGGCGGATCCACCGGTAACGTGGGCGGCGTCCAGCAGCGGCTCGACCACCGAGCTGGTCACCGGGGAGAAGAAGTGGTGGTAGCCCTCGGCTGCCTGCGACCAGCCGTCGTGCTCGAACCGGGTGAAGGCGTCGGGGTTCACCGTCATCACAGACGGCCCCCTTCCAGGAAGCCCACGGCGAACCAGTCCGGGGCGTTGTCCATCGCGATGTGCTGCTCTCCTGCCCAGGATAACCACTGCCCCGGCACCGCGGCAGACACCGCCGCCGTGGAGTCGTCAAGGGCCCGGAGCACTCTGCGAGATCCAGCGCCATCTGCGACAGCAACTTGTTGAGATGATCCACGGCGTGCCTTCCCCAGGGTGGCTCGGCCGCTGCTGCTCGGAACGACGAAGTCAGTTTGCGCCTTTCCCCATCGTCCCACGTTCCTGAGGGATTTGACCCGCTCATGCGTGTCTGGCTCCGTCAGCGTTGGGTACGGTGAGGCCGTTGCGAAGTGGGTGCACCTGTTTCGGAACCGCAGGCGCTTCGGCGTCGGGGTCGGCCGGTTGAGAAGCACAGGCGGTCGGCCCTTCGCGCGACCCGCCCGTAGCCAGGCGCGGCTCGAGAGAAGTCGCTGCGATTCACCGGGCAGATGACGTCGCTGGGCATGGTCGGCTCAGCGGCCGACCGGCCGAGGGTCACGTCCGTAGCTGTCTCGTCTCTGAACGTTGCCGCCCCGACTCAGGATGATGTGCTCGACGTTGCGCTTGCGGGCCATCTCACGGCCGGTGCTGATGGCCGCATCTCTCGACTCATGGACGTGTGACGCACGAGAGTTGCCCTGGACCTTGTTCTTCCAGCGACCGTTCTCGAAGTAGGTCTCGACGTGCCGCTTGAGCCGGGTCTCGCCGTTGAGCTCCGCCTTCTCGGCGAGCTCCTCTGTGGTGGCGCCCCGCAGGACGATGGTCGGGTTGCTCGCTCGACGGGCCGGAGGCTGGGGCTGGCGCCGCATGCTCCTGGCGACGGCGCCCAGGGCGCGCACGACTCCCCAGCCGATGAGCGCGCACACCGCAAGGCTGGCAAACATGACAATGAGAGCAACGGTCATTTCGGGCTCCGGGGGTCAACCGCGACGTGACGGCCGTTCTCTGGACCGCGGCGAAATTTTACCGGACGGCGGGTCCTCCGCCAGGTGAACCTGCTGACGCCGGGATCACGGACCGAGCCGGCATGGGCTCAGCCGAACGGCGACTGGAGCCTCGACTCCAGGACCGACGCGATCGCGGACGCTCGCCCCGCATGGACATCGGGCCGCGTTCTCACCAGCGGCTGAGGATGAGGGGCCGCCGTCGATGGCGGGACAGGCTCCGACGGAGCCGTGCGAGTGTTTCGCTTCTTGAACATCCGAGATTTCCCCATCGGCGAGAAGTGCTGGTTGGTTCGGGTCGGCGCGCAGTCACCTGGCTGCGCGACTCCGGAAGCATAAGAAGCGCCTGCGGGAAATGAGATGACGAAAGCACGAAATGGGCGGACCGAGTGCCGAAAATGACTCGCTGGAACTATCCGGGACGCAAGAAGATGCCCTGGGGGGTGAAACTCCGACGCGAGATGAAGAATGGCTGGATGAACACCAGGCGCGCGATCGTCATCGTCCTCATCGTCATCGCTGTGATCGTCCTGCTCGGCCTCCTCTTCGGTCTCGATCCCGGATCGGGCGGCGGAGGTGCGGGCACCGGCGGTACCGGTGGCTACTAGGTCGAACGCTCGCGCTGGTCAAAGCCCCGCCAGCCGGGCAGAGCGGCATCCATCCATGCCTCGCCCTCGGTGGTCAGGGTTCCGTGCGCATGGGCGACTCTGGCCCAGCCGGTGATCACGGCGGTGAACTTGGCCGGGTTGTACACGTCCTCCTCCTTGGAGAACAGGTTGCCGCCGGCGTAGGTCAGGATCGTGATGTTGGCCGCCTCGTGGATCGAGCCGTCGCCCGGGTCCTGCATCCGGTTGAGGATCTCGCACACGATGCGGCCGCGCTCCTCGTCGATCACGTACCAGCTGGCCGGATAGTCGGGCATCCAGCACCCCGGCATCGTGGTCATCGTCTTGATGATCCAGGCGCGGATCTCTTCACGACCGCGGAACAGCCCATAGAGGTGCTCGTCGTAGGTGGCGTCCTCGGTGAAGAGGTCGGCGAAGCGGCCCCAGTCGTTGGTCGCGCTGGCCGCGCGCACCTCCGCGCCGTAGTGCGCGAACGCCGCCTCGAGCTCATCCCGGCTCCATCGACTCACGATCGAACCCTCCCAGACGCGTCGACCGGCGGGGCGAAGGTTCCGCGGCCGGTGGGTAGCGGCAGGTCGAGCGTCGTGCGGATGCCCGGTGGCGCGGCGAGGAGATCGGGGATGGCGTTCACGATCCGCCCGCACGCGGCCACGATGGCGGCGTGGTTGTGATCACCGTGCGAGCTGCTGGGCACGACGTCGACCACGTAGCTGGGCTCACCGGTGATCTCGACCCGGTAGGAGCCACCGCCGGCGGCAGGCCGGGCCCAGTCGGGGCGAAGATCGTCGCGCGTCCTGGTGACGTGCTCGATCACGATCGCCGGGTGTCCGGCCACCAGGCCGGTGATCGAGAACTTCAGCGCGGCGATGGTGCCTTTGTCGATCCGGCCGGCCGCGATGTCATACGACTCCGGAGCCGGCTCGGCCTCCCAGTGCTCGATGATCTCGTCCACCGTGATGCCCAGACCCGAGGCCATCATCCGGATCGCGGTCCCCCAGGCGAGGCCGAGGACGCCTGGCAAGAACAGCAGCGGCGTCTGGGTGAGCGGCTTGCCGAAGCCCATCAGGTCGAACATCACCTCGGCGCCGTCGTACGTGGCGTAGTCGGCCAGCTCGTAGCACCTGATCTGCTCGACCCGCTGGCAGGTGCTGGCCAGGGTGAGCGGGATCAGGTCGCTCGCGAAGCCGGGATCGACGCCGGTGATGTAGACCGACGCGTTGCCGGCCCGAGCGGCGGTCTCGACCTTCTCGGTCACCTGATCCGGCATGGTGCCCCACGGGAACTGCAGCGTGCCCGGCGACGAGCCGACCACGTCGATGCCGGCCTCGAGGAATGTGCACACGTCCTTGGTGGCCTCGACCGGGCGGGTGTCGCCCATCGAGCAGTAGACGACGCACTCGGGCCCGGACGCGGCGACGGCGTCGAGATCCATCACCGCCTTCACCCCGGTGCGGATGTCGAGGCCGGCGAGCTCACCGGCATCCTGGCCGGCCTTCTCCGGCGTCGAGACGCCGACCGCCACGAGATCGAACCTCTCGTCCTGAATGAGTTGCCGCAGAGTCAAGCTCCCGGCGTTGCCGGTGCCGACCTGGGCGACGCGAATCGTCATAGAACGTGTTCTACCACGACGCGGATCGGTGCTACCGTCCCGCGCATGGGACGTGTCGACGGCAAGGTCGCCCTGATCAGCGGCGGAGCGCGCAACATCGGTGGGGCCAGTGCCAGGATGCTGGTCGCCGAAGGCGCCAAGGTCGTGATCGGTGACCTGCTTGACGACGAAGGCACCGCCCTCGCCGAGGAGCTGGGTGACAGCGCCCGCTACGTCCACCTCGATGTCACCAGCGACGACGACTGGCGCCGGGCGGTCGAGCTCACGGTCGACGAGTTCGGCAAGCTCGACGTGCTCTTCAACAACGCGGGGATCTTCAACGGCGGCCAGCTCCAGCGCTACAAGTCCGAGCTCTGGCAGGAGATGCTCGACGTGAATCTGACCGGCGCCTTCCTCGGCATGCGAGCGGCGACCGACGCCATGATCGCTGCCGGCGGTGGCTCGATCATCAACACGTCCTCGATCGAGGGCCTGCGCGGGACCCCGTGGGCACACGGGTACGTCGCCTCCAAATGGGGGCTGCGTGGCCTGACGAAGTCGGTGGCCCTGGAGCTCGCTCCGCAGGGGATCCGCGTCAACTCGCTGCATCCCGGACGCATCAGCACCCCGGCCACGGATGCCATGCCCGACGACATGATCCCCATCCCCCTCGGCCGTGCGGGTCAGCCCGAGGAAGTGGCGACCTTCGTCGTGTTCCTCGCCAGCGACGAGTCATCGTTCGCGACCGGAGCCGAGTTCGTCATGGACGGCGGCACCGTCACCCAGATTCCGACCAAGCTCTGATCAGCGTTCGTCCAGGAACCATCGCACGCCCGCACGGATCGCCTTCTCCGTCGGCGCCGGCTCCCAGCCGAGCTCCCGGGTGGCCTTGCCGTGATCGAGCGGCGTCTGGACGTGCATCAAGCGGACGCTCGTCGACGTCACGACGGTGTCCGTGCGCATCATCCGGGAGAACGCTCCTCCGACGAATCCGATGACGCGCATCATCGGGAGCGGGATGCCGATCCTCGGTGGTGCCACGCCGGCCTCGTCGGCCGCGATGTCGAAGAGCTCCTTGATCGGCAGGTACCGCTCGGAGATGATGTACCGCTCGCCCGGCCGGCCATGCTCCTCGGCGAGGAGGAACGCCCGGGCCGCGTCCTCGATGCCGATCACCTCCATCGAGGCGCCCTTCGCGTATGCGGGCACCCGGCCCCGGGCGGCGGCACGGATCAGCTTGCCGTGCGGGGTCGGTCCGTGGTCGCGCGGGCCGTACGTCGTCCCGACGTTGAGCACCACGGCGGGAAGGCCCTTCTCCCGGTGGGACCGCAGCACCAGTTCCTCGGCCTGGATCCGGCTGTCGATGTAGGCGCCGCCCAGGTGTCGCCAGTTGTGCGCCATCGTCTCGTCCGCCGGCCCGGTCTTGTCGACGGCGATCGTGACGACGCTGCTGCAGAACACGAACCTCGGCACGCCGACCTCGACCGCGGCGTCCAGCACATGGCGCAGGCCCTCGACATTGGTGGCGTAGAGCGGCGACGGGTCGCGGAGCCACGCGCGGGCGTCGACGATGCAGTAGAAGACGGTGTCGACGTCCTTCATCGCCGTGCGCATCGCGGCGTCGTCGTCGAGGCTGCCGTAGTGGCGTTCGACATCGAGGCCGTCGAACCCCACCGTCGAGCTGGACTCCCGGATCCACACCCGGACCTGGTCGCCGCGCTCGACGAGCTGGCGGGTCACGTGCGATCCGAGGAAGCCGCTGGCCCCCATGACGAGCTTGGTACCGCTCACCTCGTCACTCCTTCTGCAGACGTCGATGATTCTGGACCACCGTCTGCATCAGGCGGGCACAGGGGCGGGTTCCACGTGAGCACGAGGCTCCGGCGCTCGACTTGCGGCTCGCGCCGAAGGATCTAACCTCGCAGTCAAGCGGGTCACACGGGCTTACGCAGAACGCCGGGTGACCCGCCGAGATCTTCGACCCGCGCGACATCCGCGGGGAGTCACACGAATCCGTCGACCTCGGTCAAGGCCTCGTCCAGGACAGCGAGGCCGGTGGCGGCGTCCTCGGCACTCACGTTGAGCGGTGGCACGACGTGGATCCGATTGGCCAGGACGAGCGGGAGCAGATCGCGCGCGAGGCAGGCCTTGACGAACGCGGCCATCGGCGCGTTCGCGTCGCCGGTGGCACCAACCGGGACGATCGGCTCCTTGGTCTGCCGGTCGCGCACCAGCTCGATGGCCCAGAGACCGCCGATGCCGCGGACGTCCCCGACGGACGGATGGTTCTCGACGAGCTTGGTGAGTCCGGGCCCGAGGATGTCCGTGCCGAGACGGGCGGCGGCCTCCGCCGTGCCCTCGTCCTGCATGGCACCGATGGCGCCCACCGCGGACGCGCAGGCCAGCGGGTGACCGCTGTAGGTCATGCCCGCCGGGTAGACGCGCTGGGTGAACGTCTCGTAGATCGCGTCGCCGACCAGAACCCCACCCAGCGGCACGTAACCGGAGTTCACGCCCTTCGCGAAGACCATCAGGTCCGGCGCCACTCCCTCGTGCTCGACGGCGAACCAGGCACCGGTGCGGCAGAAACCGACGAGGACCTCATCGGCGATGAACACGATGCCGTGCCGCGTGCACAGCTCCCGCACTCCGCGCAGGTAACCCACCGGCGGCACGATGACGCCCGAGCTCCCGATCACCGGCTCCAGGATCAGGGCGGCGATGGTCGACGGGCCTTCGAGCAGGATCATCTGCTCGAGATGGTCGAGCGCTCGTTCGCACTCCTCCTCGGGCGTGCTCGATCCGAAGCCCGAGCGGTACAGGAACGGGCCGAAGAAGTGCGCGACGCCCGCCGCACCGGTGTCTGACGCCCAGCGGCGCGGATCACCCGTGAGGTGGATCGAGGTCGAGGTGGAGCCGTGGTACGACCGGTAGGCGGCCAGCACCTTGGGCCGCCCGGTGTGCAGTCGGGCCATCCGCACCGCATGCTCGATGGCCTCCGTACCGCCGGTGGTGAACAGGACGTGCCCGAGCCCCTGCGGGGCGATGTCGACGATCAGTCGCGCCGCCTCGTTCCGGATGTCCGAGGCGTAGCCGGGGGCGATGGTGCACAGCTGGTCGGCCTGCTCCTTGATCGCCGCGACGATGCGCGGGTGCTGATGACCGAGGTTGGTGAACACGAGCTGCGAGCTGAAGTCCAGATAGCGCCGGCCATCGGCGTCGATGACGTGGCTTCCCGAGCCACCGACCATCATCGGCACGGTCCGCGGCCCTTGCATCATCCACGGGTGAAAGACCAGCTCATCGGGATCCATCGCACACCTCTTCGGTCCGAACGCTTCTGCACCTGGATCCTTGCAGCACGGCTGTGACGGTCAGACCGGTGGTCGTCCCGCTGCACGCAGAGACGCCCACGACTCACCGGCGGACGACCATTCCGCGTCGGACTCGAGGATGGCGATGGCGGAGGTGGGCAACGACACGGCTCGGTCCGTGAGGAACGACGCCAGGTCCTCGAACCCGGGGTTGTGGCCGACCATCACGACGGTGTGAGCGTCGTCAGGTAGGTCACGGACGACGCCGAGCAGGTCGGACGCTCCGTAGACGCGCTCGTCGATCCGGGTCTCCGGTTGCCGGTCGAGCTCCGCCGAGGCTAGCTCCCAGGTCGCGCGGGCCCGGCGCGCGGGCGAGACGACGGCCAGGTCGATCTCGTCGATGTTCCCGGCCAGCCATCGTCCGGCCTCCGGCGCCTGACGCTCACCACGAGGGTTCAGCGGCCGATCGATGTCGGCCTCGGAGCTCGACTGGTCCGACTTCGCGTGCCGGAACAGGATCAGCGTGCGCCCGGGCATCGGGTCTATTCTCCGCGCAACACCGCGGCGATCGTGCCCCACGAGACTCCGGCTTCGAGCGCGCGGGCCACCGCGGAGGCGACCGGACCGTCGACCAGATCGCGGGCGGCGTCGCGGGCCTTGGCCAGCTCGTCGAGAAGGGTCAGGGGCCCGAGATCGAGCACGCTGAGGTCGTCTGAGCCGAGAGCCATGGGCAGATCTTTGCACCGTCCCCAGAACTGCGCTACCCGAGCGGACCATGTCGTCCGATTGAGTTTCCCGGGGCCGGGTACGCATGGGTCAGGCGAGACGCAGGAGGCAGCCATGCCTGGTGGCAAGAAGGCGAACGTGAAGAACGAGAAGCAGTACGAGGCGCTCAAGGACAAGGGCATGTCGAAGGAGCGGGCGGCGAAGATCGCCAACTCCCCCGGCGCGTCGAAGCGTGGCGGCAAGAGCAGCGGCAAGGGCGGCGACAGCAGCCAGGGCGGCACGTCAGCGCAAAAGAAGAAGGCCGGACGCAAGGGCGGCAAGGCCAGCCACTGAGGGTCGTCAGCGGGAGCGGATCTCGGTGAGCGCAGCCGCCCACTCGGGGTTCGACCAGTAGTTGCTGTGCCCGTGCAGGGCGTTGACCGGCGCGGCCTGGTACTCGCGCACCCGCGGCACCGGGTCGACGAGCCGCCAGTCGTCACCACAGCGACGAGTCCGGTACGGGCCGAACGTCTCGTCGGGCCGCTCGCTCTCGTCCGGGTCGGGGAAATGACCGGACGTGGCGACCGCGCCCTCGTTCCGGTGGTTCCACGACAGCACCGGGCCCGCCAACGGATCGGTGTCCCGGTAGAGGTTGATCCAGGCACCGCTCAGTCGCTCGTGCATCCGGCGGATCGCGTCGTAGTTGACGTACATCGGGAACGCCCGGGCGAAGATCAGCCTCAGCTGTGAACCGTAGGTGAGCAGCCCGACCCGGTCACACTCGCCCCGGCTGAGCATGTTCATCGCCGCGAAGCTCACCAGGCTGCCCTGGCTGTGGCCGCACACGACGATGTCGCGACCGTCGGTGCTGTCCACGCGGTCGGCATGATGGCGGATGCGGTCAGCGAGGTCAGCGACCGTCCTCTGGGAGTACGGGGTCGGGATAAACGGGTGCACCGCGTGCGGCCAGAACGCGACGACGTCCCAGACGATGTTGACGCTGCGTTGCACGGACGCGTCCCGGAAGGCTCCACGCGCCAGGAACACCAGGCCGAACATCAGGCCGATCAGCACCCAAGCACCGAACTGCGTGAAAGCTGCCGCAGCAGCTCCGTCGGAGGGGCGCTCGCTGAGCAAGCCCCAGGAGTCCGCGGACTCGTCTTCGGACATCTCCACCACGATCGCGGAGGAGAGAATCACACCCGAAACGACCAGCGTCCAAAGCATCGCCTCGACGCCGTTCTTCACTCGTGAGAACCAAACCGTGCTGCCCAGCTTCGATCGCCACGCAGCCAGACGAACAGGCGGCAATGGCAATCCGTCGGGATAGCCGATCAGTGCGTGCTCGGCCATGCCCTGGCGACTCATCCGTCGGCGCACGGCGAGGACGACCAGGATCAAGACCAGCGGGAACAGCGCCAGACCCCACGCGTAGGCCACCCGATCGAGCATCAAGGTGATGCCGGGCTCGACCGCTCCGCTGACGGTCCGCTGGTTCAGCAGGGTCGCGACCCCGACGACGACTGCCGCCGAGTAGCCCACGCCGAGGAACAGCGCCATGCCGGCAATGGGCAGCGTGGTCATTCCCTTGCTGTATGGGCGGAAGAACGACGCAGGTCCGCTGGATGCCCGCTCCCGGCGCGTGACCCAAGCCAGGCCGCCGACCGTGACCGCCAGAACGCCGAGTCCTGCCGCCCCGGCGTACAACAGCGCGACGGACAGCTCGTCGAACTGGTCGAACCGCTTGAGGAAACGACCGACTCCATGCTCCGGGCGCTGTATGCCCCGGACCGACCACGACGCCCAGCCGACCAGTGCCACCCCGGCCACGACGGAGACGATCGAGAGCCTCGAAGCCCACCGATGCCATCGACCCACTCTTCCGGGTCGCTCATCATCGAGTCCCGTGGTGGCCGCTTGCTCCGGATCACCGAGCAGCACCGTGGTCGCTATCGTCACCGCGAGGAGCAGCCCTGAACCCGCGGCTCCCGCGGTCCGCTCCCCGGCGAAGCTCAGCCCGATGTAGGCGGGGACCGAGAGACCGGCCGCGACATGCAGGCCCCGGAGCGTGAGCGTGTCCGGATCGCCGAGGTAGAAGTCGGAGCCAGCGAACGGCGTCATCGGGATGCCCGTTTTTCCAGCAGCGGTTGCCTGCTCCGGCTCGCTGCTTCGTCGGCCGAACAGGCGTCCGACCAGCACGACCCCTCCCAGGAGCAGGACGACGATTCCCGACAGGGCGACCATGAGCGACGGCATCGCTGTCTGGAGCCATGCCGGCAAGAATCCCTGGTCTGGCGCCCATCGCTCGCCCACGATGACGATCACGGTGAGGCTCGTGGCGAAGCTCAGCAGGACCGTCAGCAACAGCGCCATGAAGCGCAACGCCGCGAGTGCGGCGAGGCGGAACCCCCCGGCGAATCGGATCGAGTTGCTCTGAAGATCGTGAGGGGCCGGCAGCATGAAGGCCGAGGCGTTGATCAGACCGAACGGCAGCAGGATGAGCCAGAACGCCTTGACCCACGAGCCGGACGTGTACCGGCCCCAGTGGAACCCCTCGACGGCGTGACCATCGTCGGCGGCCTGGACGCGGCCGGCCGAGTCGACCGCGTGGAAGAACCGGGACCGCTCGTCACCGTCGACCTGCAGGACGTGCGGGCGATCGAGCAACTCTTCCGGCGGCGTACCGCTCACCCCGTGAACGCGCAGCTCCACCCACTGCTCGGTGGTCATGTCGTGCTCCCATCGCTCCGGCCATCATGACCGGTCAGAACGATGTTCAGGATGGTTTCGCCGTAGACGGCAGGATGACCACGTGGGCGATCGAGATCTCGTGATGCGGTGGGTCCGGGCGTGGGCTCACGTTCGGCGCCTCGAGGTCGAGCAGGTGGAGGGTTGGCCTCTCGTGCACGTGCGCGGTCCGTCGCGCGACACCGAGATCGTCTGCGTCGATCCGGGACCATCCGCGTTCGAGCGACTCGCGCAGCTCACGGCGCAGGACCCGCGGGCGATGCTCACCGTGTTCGGCCGCGACCTCACCGCGTATCGGGCCGCTCCCCTGCCGTCGGGCCTGCGCGTCGACCGCGACGACGAGGTGTTCATGACGTCGACGCTCGGGCCATCTCCGGTCGACGTGCCCGTCGGATTCGCCGCACGCTGGTTCGTCGCCGGGCCTCGCGCCGTCTACTCCCTCGACGCCGACGAGCGGGTGGCCGCGGAGGGAACCGTCGGTGTGCTCGGGACGGACGCCGTGATCGACGCCGTGGAGACCTCGCCCGCGCACCGTCGACTCGGGCTGGGTCGCCACGTCATGATCGCGCTGAGCACGTGGGCCAACGATCATGGGGCGACCACTGGCCTGCTGGCCGCATCGGCCGACGGCGAAGGGCTCTACCGGTCGCTCGGCTGGGAGACGGCGCTCCAGATGTGGTCGCTCATGGGCGTCGCCGACTGACCTTCCGCCGTCCGATCGCACCCGAGCCGACGACGACCCTCCGGTCAGACATCGGACCTCCAGGCCTTGAACCCCAAGACGATCATGCGCATCTCGCGCCGGGCCTTGCGCTTGATCTCCTCCTCGAGGTCGTGGCGACCTTCCGGCGTCTCCACGACCTGCTCGGCCCGATAGACCATGTTGCGGACGAAGACGCCGGAGATCATCTTGACGTCGTCGGTGCTCCATCGCGCCAGCTGCGGGATACGGGCCAGGAAGACCGCCAGCTCGCTGATGAACAGCTCGAGCTCATGCTGGATCGCAGCCCGGACGGCCGCCGACCCTCCGAGCCGCTCGCGGGAGACGAACGCGAAGTGTCCGCGGTTCTGCTTGACGGCGGCGCCGAGGACGTCGGCCGACGCGTCGATCAGGTTGTCGACGATGCTGGGGTCCTGCTGGGCGTCGCGGATCATCGCTCGCAGCGTCGTGAACGACTGCTCGACCAGCGCGAGCCCGACCTCGTCCATCGAGTCGAAGTGCCGGTAGAACGCCGTCGGCACCACCCCGGCCGCCCGGGTGACCTGACGCAGGCTGAGCTGCGCGAACCCGTGACCGTGGCTCAGTCCGAGCGCTGCGTCGAGAATCGCCTCTCGCGTGCGCTCCTTCTGAGCCTGTCGTGAAGGCACGGGTTGGGACACCGGGCCAGTGTAGTGCGCATTTCGGTGAACACCTGTGTACGGCGTGCCCGAGGTCACGCGGGGAGCGGTTGCACATGCGCGTGGGATCGTGACAGTATTTGAGTGTACAAACGTTCACTGACTTGATGAGGAGGGTCGATATGGGCATCATCCGTCGCGCGCTCGGCTCACGCACCGTCGCGTCGCTGACGTCGCCGCGCACGGTCGACCACTACCTCGAGCAGATCCATCCGCTCCTCACTGTCGACGAGGTGCGCGCCCGTGTCGTCGACGTCGTCCATGAGACCGGTGACGCCAGCACCGTCGTGCTACGGCCCAACGGCGCCTGGCGCGGGTTCGTGCCCGGCCAGCACGTGCAGTTCGGCATCGAGGTCGACGGCAAGCGTCGGGTCCGGGTGTTCTCGGTCTCCAGCTCGCAGACGAATCGCGACGGCACGTTCAGCGTCTCGGTCAAGGCTCACCCGGACGGCTACGTGTCACAGTTCCTGCACCACGAGCTCACGCCGCGCACGATCGTCCATCTCTCGCAGGCCGAGGGTGAGTTCGTGCTTCCCGCCGAGCTGCCCGACCACGTGCTGATGCTCAGCGGCGGCTCCGGCATCACACCGGTGATGTCCATGATCCGCACGTTGCGCGACCGCAAGCACACCGGCGACGTCACGTTCCTGCACTACGCGCGCTCCCGCGCCGACGAGATGTTCAGCGACGAGCTCGACGCCCTCGCCGCCGAGACAAACTTCAGAGTCGAGCGCGTCTACACCCGCGTACCCGCCAGCGATGCTGAACTCCAGGGCCGCTTCGCCGTCGACCACCTCAAGCACCTCGGGATCGACGCCTCCGACACCCTCACCTACGCCTGCGGCCCGGCCGGCCTCATCGCGTCGGTCCGCGACACCTACGACGACCTCGCCGCGGGCGACCAACTGCGCGTGGAGTACTTCAAGGTGCCGACGGTCGACCCCAGCCTGTTCGAGCAGAGTGCGGCCGAGGCCACGGGAACCCTCACGTTCGACGCCAGCGGCACCAGCGCCGACAACACCGGCGCCACCATCCTCGAGCAGGCCGAGGCCGCCGGCCTCGAGCCGGCCTTCGGGTGCCGCATGGGCGTCTGCAACACCTGCGCCGTCAAGAAGCTGCACGGCGCCGCCCGCCACGTCGTCAGCCGTGAAGTCCAGGCCGACACCGACCAGACCCTCAAGATCTGCGTTCACGTTCCCGTCGGGGACGTCAGCGTCGCCCTCTAAAGGAGAGATCCGCATGTCACGCAAGCGCACCTATGCTCCGATCGAGCCGCTGAGCGCCAGCAACCACAACGCGGCGCCGCTGCCCCTCACGTCGGACGACTCCGACCACCAGTCGAACATCGGCCTGGAGTACATGTCACGAGACGAGCTCGAGGGGTTCGGCCGCGAGATGGACGGGCTGCGCCAGCGCGTGCTCGACGACCTCGGTCAGGCCGACGCCGACTACATCCGCCGCGTCATCCGGGTGCACCGGGCCTTCGAGGTGCTCGGCCGCATCGGCATCTTCATGCCGTTCTTCCTGCCGGCCTTCATCGCGGGGATCGTTCTCCTCGGACTCGCCAAGATCCTCGAGAACATGGAGATCGGCCACAACGTCATGCACGGCCAGTACGACTGGATGAACGACCCGGCCATTGACGGCAAGACCTACGAGTGGGACATCGTCGCCCCCGCCCAGGACTGGAAGCGCAGCCACAACTACGTCCACCACACCTACACGAACATCCACGGGATGGACCGCGACATCGGCTACGACCTGCTGCGCATCGACGACGGTCAGTCGTGGTACCCGAACCACCGGTTCAACCTGCCGCTGGCGTTCTTCCTGATGCTGATCTTCGAGTGGGGCGTCATGTCGCACGGTGTCGAGTACGGCGACTATCGCGCCGGGCGCATCTCCGAGGAGGAGTTCATCGGACAGAAGCAGCGCGCGTGGCGCAAGATCAGGCGCCAGGTGGTCAAGGACTTCGTCGCCTACCCGGCCCTTGCCCTCGTGCTCGTCCCGTTCGTCGGCTGGTGGGCGCCGCTAGCGGTGATCGGTGCCAACCTGGTCGCGAATGTCATGCGCAACATCTGGTCGTTCCTGATCATCTTCTGCGGCCACTTCCCTGCCGACGTCCAGACCTTCGAGGAGGAGGACGCCAAGGGCGAGAACCGCGGCCAGTGGTACCTGCGCCAGATGCTCGGCTCGGCCAACATCTCCGGCAGCCGACTGTTCCACGTCATGAGCGGCAACCTCAGCCACCAGATCGAGCACCACCTCTTCCCGGACATCCCGGCGCGGCGCTATCCGCACATCGCGCCGGAGGTCCGCAACCTGGCCGACAAGTACGGCCTGCCGTACAACACCGGCCGGTTCGGCCGGCAGCTGGCAAGCGTCGCCCGCCAGCTCGCCGCGTACGGCCGCAAGCCGAGCGATCCGTACCTCGTGGGCAAGAGCCCGGAGGCCCGGGCCTTGCGCCGGGCCAAGCGCGAGGAAGCAGCCCGTCGCGCCGAAGCCGCCGAGGCTGCAAGAATGGCGGCCTAGCGACCCTCGAGCCTCAGAGAGGAGCGACGTCCATGGCACTGAGCCGACGCGAGATCGCCAAGGACGTCGCCCAGCAGGGAGCTGAAGCCGCGTTGGCCACGGCCGGCCAGGTCGCCGCGATCTTCTTCGACGCGGCCCGGCGCATCACCAGCGAGCTGGGAGCCTTCGGTACGGAGGTCTTCGAGATCGCCGAGGCCAGCCGCAAGGCCACGGAGTCCGACGAGAATCTCGGGCCCGCCACCCATCCCGGTGACGCCTGAGCGCGAATCACTCACATGACCGAGCCCGACATGCGCACCGTCGCGGTCGTCGGGTCGGGCGTCGCCGGCCTCACGGCTGCCTACGTCCTGGGCCGCAGTCGGAAGGTCACCCTCTTCGAGGCCGATGACCGCTTCGGGGGTCATGCGCACACCCACCAGGTTGACGAGCATGCGGTCGACAGCGGCTTCATCGTGCACAACGACCGCACCTATCCCCTGCTGCGCCGCCTGTTCGACGAGCTCGATGTCGAGGTGCGTCCCACCGAGATGAGCATGAGCATCCGTTGCGACGGGTGCGGCCTGGAGTACGCGGGTGGGCGCGGCGCGACCGGGATCTTCGCTCAGCGGCGACGGTTGGGCGATCCCCGGTTCCTTCGCCTCCTGGCCTCGATCAAGCGGTACCAGCGCCTGGCGCTCGCCCTCCTCGAACGGCAGGAGTCGGTCGACGATCCGCAGACCTACGGCGACTTCCTGCGGCTGCACGGGTTCTCCGATCATTTCGTCGCCCACTATGCGATCCCGGTCGTCTCGTGCGTGTGGTCGTCCGGGCACGAGACCGCGCTCGGCTATCCGGCCCGGTACCTGTTCGAGTTCCTGAACCACCACGGGTTCTTGTCCGTCTCCGGCTCGCCGCAGTGGTTCACCGTCCGCGGCGGCTCCCAGTCCTACGTCCGCAAGGTCACCGACGCCGTTGGCGACGTCCGATCATCGACGCCCATCCGCGCCGTCTCGCGCAAACCCGACGGAGTGGAGCTGCTCGACGCGCATGGCACGCTGCATCGCACCGACGATGTCGTCATCGCCACGCATGCCGACGACGCCCTCGCCCTGCTCACTGATGCCACGGACGACGAACGGCGGGTCCTCGGCGCGTTCGAGTACTCCCGCAACGAGACCGTGCTGCACCGCGATGCCGACCTGCTGCCGGTGGCCGCGCCGGCACGGTCGTCCTGGAACTACCGGATGGACGACTGCGGCAGTCGACGCGACGCCACGACCGTCAGCTACTGGATGAACCGCTTGCAGGGCCTGGAGAGCGACCGGCCGTTCGTGGTCACCTTGAACTCCACCGCCCGTATCGACGCCGATACCGTCATCGCCACGATGCAGTACACCCACCCGATCTACACGACGGAGTCGGTCACCGCCCAGCGCGAGCTGTCGTCGCTGTCGACCGGGCGTACCGCGTTCGCCGGTGCCTACCACGGCTGGGGCTTCCACGAGGACGGCTGCCGCTCCGGCGTGCAGGCCGCGGCGGCGCTGGGAGTCGACTGGTGAGCGCGCCGAGCCTCCCCGTCCTTCCCGCCCTGGTGACGGGACGGGTGGCGCACACGCGGCGTACACCGATGAAGCACCGCTTCCGCTATCGCGTCTACCAGTGGCTCGTCGACCTCGACGACCTGCCCAACGAACATGGGCACAGCCTCCCCCGCTGGTTGCGGCCGTTCTCGACGTTCCGGGCCGCTGACCACATCGGCGACCCGCGATCGGACATCCGCACCAACATCGAACGATGGTGCGCCGCCGAGGGCGTCGACGTCACTGGCCACCGCATCCTGATGCTGGCCAACGCCCGCGTGCTCGGGCACACGTTCGACCCGCTCAGCGTCTTCTGGGCGATCGCGCCCGACGGGTCGCTGACGTGCATCGTCGCCGAGGTGCACAACACCTACGGCGAACGGCACGCCTACCTGGTACAGACCGACGCCAAGGGCCGCAGCCAGGTCGACAAGGCGTTCTACGTGTCACCGTTCTTCACCGTTGACGGGCGTTACGACCTGCAGTTCGAGCTCACGCCGGACGTCGTGGCGTCCACGGTGGTGCTCAAGCAGGACGGTCAGGCGGTCTTCAGCGCGACATTCAGGGGCGAGCCGAGGCCGGCGAGCCCGGGACGGCTCGTGCGGCTTCTGATTTCCATGCCGCTCATGACCCATCGCACCAGTCTGCTGATCCGAATGCATGGTGTGTGGCTCTGGCTGCGCCGCCTGCCGGTCGTCCCCCGCCAGGCGCACTCGACCCAGGAGGTCAGGCAATGAGTGAAGCTGTCGAGGCCCGGTGGCCCGGTGTGGCCCACACGCCACGCACTCCCCTGAAGGCCCGCGTGGCCAAGATGATCGTCAAGCCGGCCGCCAAGCACGTTCCCGTGCGGCTGACCTTCCCGGACGGAACCGTCTGGGGCACCGGCGGCGCGCATGCCCCCGAGATGGCGATCACCCGCCCGAAGGCGTTCTTCGCCCGCATCGGCCGCGACACCAAGATCGGCTTCGGCGAGGCCTACATGGCCGGCGACTGGACCACCGGCCCGGGAACCGATCTCGCCCACCTGCTCACCCCGTTCGCCGAGCGTCTGGCCCACCTGGTGCCGAAGCCGCTGCAGAAGCTGCGCGGCCTGGTCGACGACCGGCTCCCCCACCACGAGCGCAACTCGATCGAAGGATCGCGCGCCAACATCGAACGTCACTACGACCTCTCCAACGAGCTGTTCGCCGAGTTCCTCGACCCGTCGATGACGTACTCGTCGGCCTGGTTCGCCCCAGGGCTCGAAGGAGCCATCGAGTCACTGGAGAGCGCACAGGAACGCAAGATGGACGGCATCCTCGACCAGGCCGGCGTCGGGCCGGGCACCCGGATGCTGGAGATCGGCAGCGGCTGGGGGTCGCTCGCCGTCCGTGCCGCGCAGCGCGGTGCCCACGTCACCACGATCACGATCTCCCAGGAGCAGGCAGCGCTGGCGCGCGACAGATTCGCGGCGGCCGGGCCGGACGTCGAGTCGCGGATCGACCTGCAGCTCCTCGACTACCGCGAGGTCACTGGCACGTACGACGCGATCGTCAGCGTCGAGATGGTCGAGGCCGTCGGCGAGGAGTTCTGGCCGACCTACTTCCGCACCATCGACCAGCACCTCGCACCTGGCGGCAGGGTCTCCATCCAGGCCATCGTCATGGAACATCACCGCTACCTCGCCACGCGGAACTCCTACGGCTGGATCCAGAAGTACATCTTCCCGGGCGGACTTCTCCCGTCACCTGAGGCGATCGACCGCACCCTCGCCCAGCACACCGGCCTCGCCGTCACCGAACGTCGCCCGCTGGGCCGGCACTACGCCCGCACGCTGCGGATGTGGCGGGACCGGTTCACCACGAACTGGCCGGCCATCAACGCCCAGGGTTTCGACGAGACGTTCCGCCGGATGTGGGAGTTCTATCTGGCGTACTGCGAGGCCGGGTTCTCCACCGGCTACCTCGACGTCGTGCAGATGCAGATGCAGCGCCCGGCCGAGACCGTGTGAGGTTTTGATGGCCTCCCTCTCGCGTCTCCCGGTACCGGTCCAGGCGTCATACGAATGGCAGTACCTCAGCGCCTGCCGCGAAGTCGACCCGGAGACCTTCTTCTCCCCCGAGCACGAGCGCGGGCCGCGCCGCCGCGCCCGGGAAGCCGCGGCGAAGGAGCTGTGTGGCCGTTGTCCGGTCGTCTCCCAGTGCCTGCGCCACGCCCTTGAGGTCCGCGAGCCCTACGGCGTCTGGGGCGGCCTCAATGTCACCGAGCGCGAACACCTCCTCCGCGCGGCGGGGTAACGCCAGTCCTCGATGGTTGAGCAGCGCCGAGGAACGAGGCGCGTATCGAAACCACTCCTTGCGCAAGCCTTGAGTCTCACGCGGTCTCGATACGCCGGGCGCCTTCGGCGCACACACTCGACCCGGCCCGCCGTTCGCTCGCAGAGCTCGCTCGGACAGTCACGCCCAGAAGACGCGCTCGACGACGCGGCGGGCGAGACGCGTCGTGCGGAGGTAGTCGTCGATCATGTGCTCGCTGCCGTCCATGCCGTAACCGAGCAGGTGGGCGACACCTGCGCGGTCGTAGGCTTGCTCGACCATCGACTCCGCGGGCTTGCCGCGCATGAGCACCACGGCGTTGCGGATGCGGCTCACCAGCCGCCATGACGACTCGAGGAGGCCGGCATCGTCGGGGGACAACAGATCGGCCTCTGACGCCGCACGGAGAGCGTCAAGGGTGCGAGTGGTTCTCAGGGCCGGCACCTCGTGCGCGTGACACATCTGGAGCAGCTGCACCGTCCACTCGACGTCGGCCAGACCGCCGCGGCCGAGCTTGAGGTGGGTGTTCGGGTTGGCGTTGCGGGGCAGCCGCTCTGAATCGACACGGGCCTTGATCCGGCGGATCTCACGGATCTCGGCGTCGCTCATGCCATTCTCTGGCCAGCGCTTCGGATTGATCAGCTCGGTGAACCGGGAGCAGAGGTCAGCATCGCCGACGACCGGCCGAGCCCGTAGCAGCGCCTGAGCCTCCCACACGGCCGAGTACTTCTCGTAGTACGACCGGTAGGCCCCGAAGGTGCGCACCAGCGGACCGTTGCGGCCGTCCGGCCGGAGATCGGCGTCGACCTCGAGCGGAGGGTCGTCCGACGGCGCGGCGAGCATGGTCCGCAGACCGGTGGCCACTGCGGTGGCGGCCTTGGCGGCGTCGTCCTCGTCGGCCCCCTCGACGGGATCGTGCACGAACATCACGTCGGCGTCCGAACCGTAGCCGGACTCGTGGCCGCCGAGCCGGCCCATCAGCACGATGGCCATCCGGGTCGGAAGCTCGCCTCGCTCCGCCTCGACTGCGGCCGTCGACGCCACCAGCGCGCTCGCGAGTGTGGCGGTCGTGATGTCGGACAGAGCGGCCCCCACCTCGACGATGTCGAGCCGTCCCAGCACGTCGGCGATGCCGACCCGCGAAAGCTCGCGACGCCGGACTCGCCGCACTGCCCGGATGGCATCGTCGGGCCTGCGGTGACGGCGCGCCGCGAGCTCCATCTCCGAGTCGAGGCGCTCGGCGTCACGGGGCACCAGCTCGGCGTCATCGCCCAGCAGCGCCACCGAGTCCGGAGCGCGCAGGATGAGGTCGGTGACGTATCTGCTTGACCCCACGATCTGTGAAAGCTGCTCGGCCCCCGCCCCCTCGTCGCGGAGCTTGCGCAGATACCAGTGGGTTTCGCCCAGGCCCTCGGAGATCTTCCGGAAGGCAAGCAGCGCGGCGTCCGGGTCGGGTGACTGGGCGAACCACTCGAGCATGGCCGGCAGCAGCGAGCGCTGGATCGACGCGCGTCGCGAGACGCCGGACGTGAGCGCGCGGATGTGCGCGAGCGCTCCGCTCGGGTCGACGAAGCCGAGGGCGGTGAGCCGCTGCTCGGCCGCCTCCGGTGTGAGCCGCAGGCGGTCGGTCGGAATGGCGGTCACCGCCTCCAGCAGGGGCTGGTAGAAGAGCTTCTCGTGCAGGCGTCGCACCACGCGCTTCTGTGCCTGCCACTCCTTCTCCAGTGACTCGGCAGGGTTGTGGCGAAAACCCATGCTGCGACCCAGGCGCCGGAGGTCTTCGGGGTCATCGGGCACGATGTGCGTGCGCCGCAGGCGGTGCAGCTGGATGCGGTGCTCGAGCGTCCGGAGGAACTCATACGCCTCCTCCATCGCCGCACCGTCGCGCCGCCCGACATAGCCGCCGTCGATGAGCGCCTGCAAGGCGCGCAGCGTGGTGGGGCTGCGCAGCGACTCGTCGCGGCGGCCGTGCACGAGCTGCAGGAGCTGAACCGCGAACTCGACGTCGCGCAAGCCACCGGTACCGAGCTTCAGCTCGCGGTCGCGGTGCCGCGACGGGATGTTCTCGACGACCCGGCGGCGCATGGCCCGGACGTCCGGCACGAAGTTCTCGCGGGTGCTGACTTCCCACACCATCGGTGCGAGGGCCTCGAGGTAGGCCTGGCCGAGCCGCTCGTCACCAGCGGCGAACCGGGCCTTCAGCAGCGCCTGGAACTCCCAGGTTGCGGCCCACCGCTCGTAGTACGACACGTGGCTCGCGAGCGTGCGCACGAGCGCTCCGTCGCGTCCCTCCGGACGCAGGTTGGCGTCGACCTCCCAGATCACGCCCTCCGCGGTGTGCTCGCTGCACAGCCGCATGGTCGCTGCCGCGAGGCGGGTGGCGGCCTCCATGGCCTTCTGTTCGTCGGCGCCCTCGACGGGCTCGTGCACGAACACGACGTCGACGTCGCTGTGATAGTTGAGCTCGCGTCCACCGGTCTTGCCCATCGCGATGATGGCGAGCCGGCAGAGATCGGAGTCCAGCTCGTTCGAGCCGGCGATGCGCAGCGCGGCTCCCAGCGTGGCGACGGCGAGGTCGGCCAGCTCGGCCGACGAATCCTCGAACGACGTGAGGGCAGTGAGGTCGCGAACGGCGACGCACACGAGCATGCGGCGATAGGCGACGCGGAGCTCGTCGGCCGTGCCGGCCGTCTCCAGGACCTTTTGCCGCTCGCGCAGCGGCGGCGGCGTCGGCGACAGCGTGTCGCCGCCGAGATCGTCGATGAAGTCAGGATGCTGGGCGAGGAAGGAGCCGAACGCCTCGCTGGTGCCGAGCACGACGAGCAGTCGCTGACGCAGGACGTCGTCACGCTCCAGCGTGGTGAGCAGCTTCGCGTGGCCCCATGACTCCGCGATGGCGGCGAGTGAGTGCAGGGCGGTGTCGGGGTCGGCCACGCCGGCGATCTGCTCGACCAATGGGTCGGAGATGTCCGGCAGCCGCTCGAGATCGGCGGCCGCGTTCTGGCCGTTGCGGAAACCCCGCCGAGCCAGCGCCAGTTCGAGCGTCTCCGAGGCCACCTCTGCAGGTTACGACAACGGACCCGAACGGCCTGCTGAGCGGGCAGGATGAGCTCATGTTCCTCGACCATCCTCCGCCGTCGGCGTCGGTCGACCGCACCTTCGCCAGCGACCTCGAGTCCGACGGCTACGTCATGAACCTCACCCGCCTCTGGTGCTGGCGTCCCGACGTGGCCGACGCGTTCGGCGATACCCGCGATGCGTTGCTCGGCGACTGCGAGCTGACACCGCCCGAGGTGGCATTGCTCGTCGCGGCCACGGCGGCCGCGCGGGAGGACTCGTACTGCTCGCTCGCCTGGGGGCGGCGGCTGGCCAAGCACATCGGACCCGAGGCGGCCGGATCCGTGGTGGCCGGCGGTCTTGACGGCCTCGGCGATCGCGCCCGCGCGCTGACGACGTGGGCCAGGCAGGTCGTGACCGACCCCAACGCCACGACCACGGCGGACGTCCAGGGCCTGCGCGACGTCGGGCTCAGCGAGCGCGCCATCTTCGAGGCCACGGCGCACATCGCGTTCCGGCTCGCGTTCTCGACGGTGAACGATGCCCTCGGCGCCGCACCCGACGCCCAGGCGGCCGAGGCCGCACCGGAGGAGGTGCGCACAGCGGTCACGTTCGGGCGTCCGCCGGACACGGTGCCGAGCTGACCGCTCAGAGCACCGGCATCAGCCGATCGATCTCGAACTGGGTCACCTGGGAGCGGTAGCCCTGCCACTCGGCTCGCTTGTTGCGCAGGAAGAACTCGAAGACGTGCTCGCCGAGGGTCTCGGCGACCAGGTCGCTGTCCTCCATCGTGCGGATGGCTTCGTCGAGGTTGCGCGGAAGCGGTGCCAGCCCCATCGCCCGGCGCTCGTTCTCGCTGAGCGACCAGACGTTGTCCTCGGCCTCCGGCGGCAGGTCGTACTTCTCCTCCACACCCTTCATGCCGGCCGCCAGCACGATGGCGAACGCGAGGTAAGGGTTGCAGCCGGAGTCCAGCCCGCGATGCTCGATGCGGGCCGACGCACTCTTCTGCGGCTTGTACATCGGCACCCGGATCAGGGCCGAGCGGTTGTTGTGGCCCCAGCACACGTAGTTCGGCGCCTCGCCCCCGCCGGCCAGCCGCTTGTAGGAGTTCACCCACTGGTTCGTGATGGCGGTGATCTCCGGCGTGTGGTGCAGGATGCCGGCGATGAACGCCCGCCCCGTCTGGGAGAGCTGATACTCCGCGCCCGCCTCGTAGAAGGCGTTCTCGTCGCCCTCGAACAGCGAGACGTGGGTGTGCATCCCCGAACCGGGGTGCTCGGTGAACGCCTTGGGCATGAACGACGCCCACTTGCCCTGGCTCAGCGCCACCTCCCGCACCACGGTGCGGAACGTCATGATGTTGTCGGCCGTCGACAGGGCGTCGGCGTAGCGCAGGTCGATCTCCTGCTGGCCGGGACCGGCCTCGTGATGGCTGAACTCCACCGAGATGCCCATGTTCTCGAGCATCGTGATGACCTCGCGGCGGAAGTCCTGGCCGCCACCCTGGGCGGTGTGGTCGAAGTAGCCACTGTCGTCGACCGGAATCGGGCGTCCACCCTTGTCGGGCTTGCCCTGGAAGACGTAGAACTCGATCTCTGGGTGCGTGTAGTACGTGAAGCCGGCGTCGGACGCCTGCAACAGCGCCCGCTTGAGGACGTACCGGGGATCGGCGAACGACGGCGTGCCGTCGGGCATGAGGATGTCGCAGAACATCCGGGCGGTGGAGGGTGTCTCGCCGCGCCACGGCAGGATCTGGAACGTCGACGGATCGGGCTTGGCCAGCATGTCGGACTCGTGCACCCGGGCGAAGCCCTCGATCGACGACCCGTCGAAGCCGATGCCCTCGCTGAACGCGCCCTCCAGCTCGGCCGGCGCGATGGCGACGGACTTCAGCGAGCCGAGCACGTCGGTGAACCACAGGCGGACGAAACGAACGTCGCGTTCCTCGAGCGCACGAAGGACGAAGTCTTCCTGCTTACCCATGGGCTCAGTCTCGCACGCCGAATGTTACGGAAGTGTTTCAGGCACATCGGACGGATACGCTGGCCGCGTGCCTCAGCTGCGCCTCGCCCTCGCCCAGGTCAACGCCCGCGTGGGTGACCTGGAGGGCAATGCCGAGATGGTCCTGGCGTCGTGCCGGGAGGCTGCCGACCGCGACGCGCACCTGGTCGTGCTGCCGGAGATGGTGCTCACGGGCTACCCGATCGAGGACATGGCCTACCGCGCCTCCTTCATCGCCGCGTCACAGCAGGCGGTGGCCGAGCTCGCGACGCGCCTCGACGACGACGGACTCGGCGATCTCGTCGTCATCGTCGGCCACCTCGACAGCGCCAAGCCCGCATCCCTCCAGCGGAGTCCGGACAAGCTCGGCACCCCCAAGAACGCTCCCACCAACTCCGCGTCCGTCATCCACGCCGGCCGCAGCGTCACGCGCTACGACAAGCATCACTTGCCCAACTACGGCGTCTTCGACGAGTTCCGTCACTTCGTGCCGGGCGACGAGACCCAGATCGTGCAGGTCGGCGGCGTCGACGTCGCGATCGCGATCTGCGAGGACATCTGGCAGGACGGGCCCTCGGCAGCCGCCCACGCCGCCGAGGCCGGACTGCTCCTGGTGCTCAACGGCTCCCCGTACGAGGCCGCCAAGGACGATGAGCGGTTCGAGCTGTGCGCACGCCGTGCGCGCGACGGGGCGTGCGCACTCGCCTACGTCAACCTGGTGGGCGGGCAGGACGAGCTGGTGTTCGACGGCGACTCACTGGTCGTGGACGCCGACGGTGAGCTGGTGGCCCGTGCCGCCCAGTTCGAGCCCGAGCTGCTGATCGTCGACCTCGACCTCCCCGCCGCCACCGCGGGCATGCCGGAGCCCGGTACCCGGTTCAACGGCCTGCAGGTGGAGCGCACGGTGATCTCATCCGAACCGTTCTCGCCGTACGACGCGGTCGAGGCGAGCATCGCCGAACGCTGGGACGACCTCGGCGAGCGCTACCAGGCTCTCGTGATCGGGCTGCGCGACTACGTCGTCAAGAACGGCTTCTCCAGCGTGCTGATGGGCCTGTCCGGAGGTATCGACTCCACCCTCGTCGCCGCCATCGCCGTCGACGCGCTCGGCGCCGGCCAGGTCCACGGCGTCTCCAACCCGAGCGAGTGGTCGAGCGAGCACTCACGCTCCGACGCCGCCGAGCTCGCCGAACGCACCGGACTGCGACTCGACACCATCCCGATCGCGCCCATGTTCGACGCCTACCAGGACGCCCTCAAGCTCGACGGGCTCGCCGAGGAGAACCTGCAGGCCCGCATCCGCGCGGTCATCTGGATGGGGCTGTCGAACCAGCACGGCCACCTCGTGCTCGCCTGCGGCAACAAGTCCGAGCTGGCCACTGGCTACTCCACCATCTACGGCGACGCGGTCGGCGGGTACGCGCCGATCAAGGACGTCCCGAAGACGCTGGTCTGGGAGCTCGCCCGCTGGCGCAACGCCTGGGCCGAGCGGCACGGCGAGACGCCGCCGATCCCCGAGAACACGATCAGCAAGGCACCGTCGGCCGAGCTGCGACCCGGTCAGCTCGACTCCGACTCGCTGCCGCCGTACGAGCTGCTCGACGCCGTGCTCGACGCCTACGTCGAACGCGACCTCGGCTCGGCGGAGGTCGTCGCCGAGGGATTCGACCCCGCCCTGGTCGAGAAGGTCGTCACCCTCGTCGACAAGGCCGAGTACAAGCGCCGGCAGTACCCACCCGGCCCCAAGATCTCCAAACGCAACTTCGGGCGCGACCGTCGCGTGCCGATCACCAACCGCTGGCGCGAGGACCTGTAACCAGCCTCACAGCGCATGTCCGGAGATTTCTGGCAGGCTTGACGTGTCCGTGGACCCCGACCGGGGCCGCGAGATGAGGAGCTTGATCGTGGCTGACGAAGAAACGCCTCCCTATGGGCCTGACGGCTCACTGCCCGACAACCCAGCCATCGGGTCCGGGCCCACGACTTCGCCGGAGATCAAACGCGTACGAACCCATCATCTTCAGCAATGGAAGCGCGACGGTGAGAAGTGGGCCATGCTCACCGCCTACGACCAGTACGCGGCGCAGGTCTTCGACGAGGCCGGCATTCCTGTGCTGCTCGTCGGCGACTCGGCGTCCAACAACGTCTATGGCAACGAGACGTCACTGCCGGTCACCGTCGACGAGCTGATCCCGCTGGTGCGCGCCGTCACCCGCTCGGCCCACCGCGCCCTGGTGGTCGCCGACCTGCCGTTCGGCTCGTACCAGGGCTCCCCGGAGCAGGCGTTCGACACCTCGGTGCGGTTCATGAAGGAGGCGAACGCCCAGGCCGTCAAGCTCGAGGGCGGCCACGCGATGGTGCCCCAGGTCGAGCTGCTCACCGACGCCGGCATCCCGGTGATGGCGCACATCGGCTTCACCCCGCAGGCCGAGCACAACCTCGGCGGCTATCGCGTGCAAGGTCGCGGCGACGCCGCCGAGCGGCTGGTCGGCGAGGCAGTCGCGCTCGAGCAGGCCGGCGCGTTCGCGGTGGTCATGGAGATGGTGCCGTCAGCGGTGGCGGCCGAGGTCACCAAGTCGGTCAGCATCCCCACCATCGGCATCGGCGCCGGCCCCGACTGCGACGCCCAGGTGCTCGTCTGGCAGGACATGATGGGGCTGCGCACCGGCAACGCACCGCGCTTCGTCAAGCGCTACGCCGAGCTGCACGACATCATGCTCGACGCCGCCCGGACCTACGCCGACGAGGTGGCGGGCGGCGTGTTCCCGGCGCCCGAGCACGGTTTCGAGGACTGACGCCTACCGCACGTCCCAGCCGAACACGAGGACGCCGATCACGTTGATCGCGAAGTAGGCGAGGAACGCGTAGGCCGGGATCCAGGTGCATCGGGCCGGTGCCGTCTGCGCCCACGACCGCAGGAGCGGCACGAACAGACCCAGGACGATCAGCTGGAGGATGACTCCCCACCACGGCAGGAAGAACACCGACGAGACGATGACCAGCCACAACACGACAGCGAGGCCGGCAACGCCGATCCACGGACCGGACCTCTCCAGGTTGAGGTTCACCGGAAGCTGGGCCCGGATCCCGGACCTTCGTCGTTCCAGTCGGGATCGTTGTCCCACGCCTCGTTCCGCTCCTGCACCTTCTCCAGGGCACGCGCGGCCTCGGCCTCGCTGGGGTAGGGGCCGAGGCGATCGGACGGGCTGCAGCCGTCCGCTCCCTCGACGGCGTGATGCTTGAGGCAGAACCAGAACCGTTCGTCACTCATGACCTCATCATCCCCCAGATACGATCGCGGCGTGACTGTCCTGACCGCCGGCCGGCCCTCGCCCAGGCGCCTCGTGCCCGATCACATCGACGAGCCCGAGTACGTCGGACAGGCGGGACCGCTCCCCTATCGCGGGCCGATGGTGCGATCCGCGGAGACCGTCGCCGCCATGCGGGTGGCCGGCCGCATCGCCGCGCAGGCGCTCGACGCGGTGGGTGAGGTCGTCGCGCCCGGCGTGACCACCGACGAGCTCGACCGGGTCGGCCATGAGTTCCTCGTCGACCACGGCGCCTACCCGTCCACGCTCGGCTATCGCGGCTTCCCCAAGTCGCTGTGCAGCAGCGTCAACGAGGTCATCTGCCACGGCATCCCCGACGACCGGCCGCTCGCGGACGGCGACATCGTCAACATCGACATCACCGCCTACGTGGGCGGCGTCCACGGTGACACCAACAAGACGTTCTCGGTCGGCGACGTCGACGACGAGTCGCGCCTCCTGGTCGATCGAACCCGCGAGGCGATGATGCGAGGCATCGGCGCCGTGCGTCCCGGAAGACAGGTCAACGTCATCGGCCGGGTGATCGAGTCCTACGCGCGACGATTCGGCTACGGCGTCGTGCGTGATTTCACCGGCCACGGTGTCGGCCCGGCCTTTCATGACGGATTGATCATTCCGCACGTCGACGACCCCGATGCAGACACCGTCATCGAGGCGGGCATGACGTTCACCATCGAGCCGATGCTCACCCTCGGAACGGTCGAGTGGGACCTGTGGGACGACGGATGGACGGCGACGACCCGCGACGGGTCACGCACGGCCCAGTTCGAGCACACCCTGCTGGTGACCCCGCACGGCGCGGAGATCTTGACGCTCGCGCCGTGATCTGGCACCCGCAGTACCACCGGTGCATGGCAGCATGATGGCTGCATGACGCCGACCCATCCGGGTACGTGACTGGCAAGGGTGGGTGTCACGCACCGTCGGCGGTCCTCAGGAACAGGACGGCATCCCACCCGAAGACGCCGCCCAGGCTCGCTCCCTCGACCCCTGGGCGGCGCACTTGAGGTCTTTACATCGAGGTGAGACGGGTTCACCATCGAGGGGAGAATGAACTCGCTGCCCGAGACCCCGGCAGTGCTGCCAGCACTGGACGGAGGTTCTCGTGGAGTCACTTCGGCGACTGAACCAGATCCGCTGGACCGAGGAGGCCCAGCGCCCCGAGTTCGTGGTCGTGCATCACGACCACCGCTCGTACCCCGGTGTCCTGTTCGAGTGGCGCGTCAAACGTGGATCCGACGGCTTCTCCAGGCGCTCGGCGAAGGTCGTCTACATGGACGACGACAAGATCCTGCGTCAGGGCTGGTTCCCCGAGCATCACGTGGAACCGGCACCACACGCCGCTGTCCAGCGCTCACGCATGACGGGCTGAGGGTGAATGAGCCGGCCTGTAAGCCGGATTCTGTCCTCACCGAGGTGAGGGGCGATCATCCATCTGGGACGCGCATCGCTGCGCGCCTCGTGCGACCTACCCGCTGACATCGGGCGAGCAGCCCGTCAGCGCAGGCACCGAAGTGCCCTCTTGGTCTTGCTCCCGGTGGGGTTTACCGAGCCGTCCCGGTCACCCGGGGCGCTGGTGAGCTCTTACCTCACCGTTTCACCCTTACCCGCACCCTTGGCTCCGAGGAGCTGAGGGCCGCTGGCGGTCTGTTTTCTGTGGCACTGTCCCGCACGTCACCGTGGGTGGCTGTTGGCCACCACCGTGCTCTGTGGAGTCCGGACTTTCCTCGACGGTGGACCCGCCGCGACCGCCCGGCCGACTCATTCGGGTCAATTCTAGCCGTCCGGTACAGTCGACTGCGAAAGGGAGTAGTCCCCAACGGCTGCGTCGACATACTGCCCCTCACCTCCGGGTGCGGGTCCGGTGCAGCAGGCCAGAGTCATCTGGCGGACGAGACTTTCGACCGAATTGTCATACGACGATCCCGGTCGAGGTCTCCAAGATCAGGCTCCTCGTCCGGGTGACGAGGAGCCTTTCGCATGTATGCGGTCCTGTTGAGCGCGGTGCTCGTGTTCGTCGCCGAGCTCGGCGACAAGAGCCAGCTGCTGTCGATGACGTTCGCGACCCGCTACCGCGCCCGCACCGTCATCCTCGGGGCCGGACTGGCGACGGCTGCCATCGACCTCGCCTCGGCCCTGGCCGGAGACGTCATCGGGGACACCCTCCCCCGCGACGCCGTGCGCATCGCGGGCGGCCTGCTGTTCCTGGTCTTCGCGATCCTGGCGTTGCGCGACTCCCAGCGGGACGACGAGCCGCGACCGCGGGCACGAGGCGGACGTGCCGTCGTCGCGGTGGCCGTGGCATTCACGCTGTCCGAGGTCGGTGACAAGACGATGCTCGCCACGATGACCCTGGCCACGCAGTACCACTGGCTGCTGGTCTGGATCGGGAGCACCATCGGGATGCTCGTGTCCATCGTGCTCGCCGTGCTGGTCGGCCGCACCCTCCTGACCGTCATGCCGCTCCGGCTGGTGCACCTGGTGTCGGCAGCCCTGTTCGCGATCGTGGGCGTGCTGCTGCTGGTCGGATAGGTTCGCCGCGTGAGCCAGGATCTGTACTCGCTGACGGCCGTCGTCGGGTTCCTGGTCGCGATCATGGTGCTGGCGAGGGCGTCTGCGGACGAGGACCTGTTCGAGGCCTGGGCCGCGGTCATCGCGAGAGCGACGACTCGCTCGCCGAGCCGCCGGTTCGCCCTGGTGGTCGCGCTGATCGCCGTGGTGACCGCCGTCCTCAGCCTCCACGCGACCGTGGTGCTCCTGCTGCCGGTGCTCCTCGTGGCGGCCCGGAGCGCACGCCGAGCCACCGGTCTCGCCGCCGTACGCGTCGCCAACACCGGTTCGACTCTGCTGCCGATCTCCAACGTCACGAACCTGCTGGCCTTCGCGGGCACCGGACTCGCCTTCGTGGAGTTCGCGTGGCTGATGCTGCCGGTCTGGGCGGTCGGGGTGGCGGCCGAGCTTGCGGTGCTGCGCTGGTGGTTCCGGCGCGACTTCCGTGACGATCCCGCGCCGGAGGTGGCCGAGGCGCCGGGAGTGCCGCTGTTCCCCGCCGCGATCGTCGTCGCGGTACTGATCGCCCTCACCGGCGGTGTGGACCTGTGGTTGCCGGCCACCGCCGGGGCGATCCTGCTCGCCGGCTACGCCCTGGCCAGGCGGACGACGACCAGTCACGACCTGTTCGAGGCGGCCAACCTGCCGCTCGCCGCTCTCGTCCTGGTGTGGGCACTGGTCGTCGTGTGGCTGGGCGGCACTCGAGCCGGCGAGGGGATCGACCGGCTCGTCCCGTCCAGCGGCAGCATCGTGGCGTTGGTGACCACGGCCGTCGTCGGCATGATCGCCGCCAACGTCATCTCCAACATGCCTGCGGCCCTGCTCCTGCTTCCAGCGGCCGCCGCGGCCGGGCCGGTCACCGTGCTGGCACTGCTCATCGGGCTCAATGTCGGCGCCAACCTCACCGCCATCGGCTCCCTCGCGAACCTGCTCTGGCGTGAGGGCGGTCCAGGCGACGTCACCTCATGGCGTGCGTTCCACGCGATCGGCCTGGTGACGACCCCGGCGATCGTCGTCCTCTGCACGACCGTGCTCTGGGCCTGGACGTCACTCGTCCGGTGAGCCGGTGTCGATCGGTAGGCTCGCCCGCGTGCTGATCCTGCTGCCGCCGTCGGAGACCAAGAAGCCACCGACAACTGGCGAACCCCTGCGGCTGGACTCACTCGACCTGCCGGAGCTCACCCCGACGCGGGAACGGTTGCTCCGGGCGCTGGTGTCGGTGTGCCAGGGCAACCGGAGCCGTGCGATGAGACGACTCGGTCTCGGACACACGCAGGCCGAGGCGGTCGAGCGCAACGCCAGGCTGCTCGACCAGCCGACGGCCCGCGCCGACGAGGTGTACACCGGCGTCCTGTACGCGTCATGGGACCCGACGACACTCAGCACGGATGCACGCAAGCGCGCCGACGAGTCCGTCGCCGTGGCGAGCGCCCTGTTCGGGCTGGTCCGGCCCGGCGACCACATCCCCGCATACCGGTTGTCGGGCACGGTGACGCTCCCGCGCCTGGGCACGGTTGCCGGCATCTGGCGGCCGCGGCTCGGGCCGGCGCTGGAGCGGCTGACCAGTGATGGCCTGCTGATGGACCTGCGCTCGGGCAGCTACGTGAACCTGCACCGTCCGGACGGCGAGCTCGCGTCCCGCACCGCCACCATCCGTGTGCTCCACGAACAGGACGGCGTCCGCAAGGTCGTCAGCCACTTCAACAAGGCGACGAAGGGCCGGATGGTGCGACAGCTCCTCGAGTGCGATGCCCGGCCCGCCGACGTCGGAGATCTGCGCGACGCCCTGGGCGACCTCGGCTGGACGGTCGAGCGCGACGGCAACCGGCTCGACGTCGTCGTGACGAGTCTCTAGTCGGGGACGACGGAGACCTCTTTCACGACGGGCCATCCTTCCGTCCACCACTGGATGGTGGTGATCGACGCGGGAGCCAGCTCGAAGTGCTGGACGAGCTCCATCTCGGCGTCGAGGGCCAGGCGCAGCATCGTCTTGATCGGCGTGACGTGGCTGACCACCACCACGGTCTGACCTTCGAAGTCCGTGAGCAGACGCTGGCGTGCTTCGTCGACGCGCCGGTGCACGGCGTCGAAGGACTCTCCGCCCGGTGGCGCGATGTCCGGGGAGTCGAGCCACCCCCGGATGTCGTCGGGCCAGCGCTCCATGATGTCGAAGAAGGCGAGGCCGTCCCACTCCCCGAAGGCCATCTCGGCGAACCCGGGCTCGATCTGCACGTCGAGGCCGAGCTCCTCGGCCACGATCTCGGCCGTCTCGCGGGTGCGCAGCAGCGGGGACGACACGATCGCATCGATCGGTCCACGCCTGGCCAGCCTGGCCGCTGCGCGTTTCGCCTGCTCACGGCCGAGGTCGGTGAGCGCGGGGTCGTCGCCGCCCAGTCCGCTGAACACCTTGTTGACGGTGTGCTTGGTGACGCCGTGCCTCAGCATGATCACGGTGGTGGGCTTCTCTGCCTCGCGCCTGCGCCAGCTGGCACTGAGCTCGTCGAGGGTCGGACGCTCGGTGACCGGGCCCGTTCCGCCGACGCGCTGCACCGAGCCGGTCGCGTTGTCCAGCGCCTCGTTCACCAGGGCGTCGGCCGCCTTGTTCGACGCGCGGGGAACCCACGTCCAGGTGATGCTTCCCGCGACCAGCCGCTGAGCCTGGAGGGCGAGCGGCTTCATGTCGACGTGCTTGATCTTCCAGCGTCCGGCCATCTGCTCGATGACGAGCTTGGAGTCCATCCGCACCTCGACCTCGGCATCAGGGGCGTGCTCGCGCACGAGCTCGAGCCCGGCGATGAGGCCGCGATACTCCGCGACGTTGTTGGTGGCCGTGCCGATGGCCTCGCCGACCTCGGCGATCACCTCGCCGGTGTCGGCGTCGCGGATCAGGGCGCCGTAGGCAGCGGGACCGGGATTGCCCCGCGAGCCGCCGTCCGCCTCGACGATGACGCTTTGCGTCACAGGCCGGACTCGGCTGTGCGTACGAGGATGCGGCTGCACTCGGGGCAGCGGAGCACCTCGTCGTCGGGCTTGGCGGCGATCTCGCGGAGGTCGGCCCCGTTGATCTCGAGCCGGCAGCCCTCGCATCGCCGCGCTCGCAGCGCAGCGGCCGCCAAGCCGCCGTACTGCGCCTGCACCTTCTCGTACAGCGCCAGCAGGTCGTCCGGCACCTGCCCGACGACGCGCTCGCGCTCGCCGGTGATCGTCGCGGTCTCGGCGTCGATGGCCTCCATCGCGGTGTCGCGTGAGGCCGTCACCTGCTCGAGCTCGTCGTTGACCCGGCCGAGGTCGGCCGTGACCGCGCTGAGTCGCTTCTGCGCGTCCTCGAGCTTCTCCATCACCTCGAGCTCCTCGTCCTCCAGCGTGGAGATCCGCCGCTCGAGGGCGCCGAGCTCGTGCTGGAGGCTTTCCAGATCCTTCGGATTCGTGATCGCCCCCGAGCCGAGCCGCTCCTCGTCGCGGACACGGCGGGCCTTGACGGTCTCGACCTCCCGGTCCGCCTTCGCCTGGGCGCGGGTGAGATCGCCGACCTCGGTGTCGGCCTCGATGCGGAGTCCGTCGAGCTCGTCGGCCCGGGCCTGGAGCTCGGCGATGCGGGCGTGCTCGGGCAGGGACGTGCGGCGATGCTGGAGCTGAGCGAGGGCGGAGTCCTGGGCCTGCAGGTCGAGCAGGGTCAGCTGGGCGGACGGTTCGGCGTTCAGCGTGTGCTCCTCGTGCTCGGGACGACCGCGAGCGTCCACGGGTCGGTGACGATCGTCGACACTCTCGTCTCCACCGTATCTCCACACCGCGCAGTGACTTCGCGCGCTGCGACCGGCAGCCACGTCCACTCCGCGGCCCAGTGCGGCACGTCGACGACGGCGCACGCCCCCGGCCGCTCGGCGTGCTCACTCACCGGGTGATGGCGAAGATCGGAGGTCACGTACACGTCCGCCGCGGACGCGTCGGCCGCACCGAGCAGGAAGTCGCCGGAACCACCGCACAGTGCGACCGTGTTCACCTCGCGGTCCGGGTCGCCGGCGACGCGGGTGGCGCTGTGATGTGCCGGCAGTCGGTCGGCGACGTACCCGGCAAAGTCGGCCAGGGTCATCGACTCTGTCAGCTGCCCGATTCGTCCACTCCCCCTCCCCGCCGGCCGCGGGGCGGAGGCCGTGACCGAGTAGGCGACCTCTTCGTACGGATGCGCCTGCCACATCGCCGCGCGCACCGACTCCCGGACGGCCGGAGCGGCGACCATCTCCAGGCGGGTCTCGGCCACTCTCTCGACTTCGCCGACCTGGCCGATGGCCGGCCTCGCCCCGTCGAGCGGCCGGAAGGATCCGGTGCCGGACGACTGGAACATCGCGCGGTCGTAGTCGCCGATCGCTCCGGCGCCCGCGTCGTGCATGGCGGAGGCGACCGCATCGGCGTCTCCATCTGGCACGAAGACGACCCAGGTGTCGGTCGCCTCCGGATCCGCCTCGAGCGGCCGGATGTCAGTGAGCCCGAGCGCCAGGGCCATCGACTCCGAGACGCCCAGCGGCGGGCTGTCGGCGTTGGTGTGGCACGTGTGCAGCGCGATCCCGTGCGAGATGAGGTCGTGCACGACCCGGCCCTTCGGCGTCGACGCTGCCACGGATGTGACTCCGGTGAGGAAGAGCGGATGGTGCGTGACCAGCAGGTCGGCCCCCCAGGCGATCGCCTCGTCGACGACGGCCTGGACGGGATCGACGGCGAACAGGATGCGCGAGACATCGGCCTCGGACTGGCCGACCGCGGTGCCGACGGAGTCCCACTCAGCAGCCCAAGCCGGGTCGTACAGCTCGTCCAGGACGGCAACGACGTCGCGCAGCGCAGGCATGGGCCCGAGCCTAATGGGACGGCTCAGGCGACGGCACCCAGAGCGAATGGCAGCACGGAGTCGGCACCATGGCGCCGCAGCTCGCGAGCGGCGACGGTGAGCGTCCACCGGGAGTCGACGAGGTCGTCGACGAGCAGCACCGGTCCGGCTGTCTGGATCAGGACGGCGGCAAGGTCGGGTCCGACGTGAAACCGCCCCCACACTCCGGCCAGCCGGTACGCGCTGTTGCCACCGGCCGTTTCGGCGGGTGCTCCATCGGCGAGCTCGAGCTGCCCGAGCATCGTCAACCGGCCGAGGCGGGCGATGCCCTCGGCCACGGAGCCGACCAGCTGTGGCCGCGTCACGGACGGAACGGCGACGACGCCGACCGGACGCTGCGCCCAGTCCCAGTCGCGCAGCACCCGGACGCAGCCGCCGAGCAGGTCGTCACTCACCGGTGCATCTGGTGCGCCGGCCGCGAACAGCTCACGCAGAACTCCGCCCCACCCGAGATCGGTGAGCCGAGCGACCACCCGACCGGTCTCCGGACGCTCGTCCGGCGCGATCTTGCCGGCGACCGGCTTGCCGTCGGCCTCCACCCCCAGGCGTCCGGCACCCGTGGGCCACTGGCTGCGCGCCTCGATCGGAACGCCGACCCGGTCGAGGGCGCCCGACGCTGCGGCCACAGCATCCGGTGTCGCGTCGGTGGGATACCACGGTCCGGCGCAGACGTCGCAGCGTCCACAGGGCGCCGCGGTGGGGTCGTCGAGCTCACGTTGCAGCAGCTCCATGCGGCAGCTCTCTCCGCGTTCGTACGCCAGCATCGACTCCTGCTCCGCCCGACGGGCCTCGGCGATCCGCTCGTACCGCGCCTCGTCGTAGGTCCAGGGCTGCCCGGTGGCGACCCAACCGCCCTGCACTCGCCTGACCGAGCCATCGACGTCGAGCACCTTCAGCAGCAGCTCGAGCGGAGTGCGGCGGATGTCGACCCGCGACTCGAGCGCCGGCGTGGACAGCGGTTCGTCGCCCAGGGCGCTGAGCACGGCCGATGCCTTCGACGGGCTCGGCATCGACGCGGTGGCGAAGTAGTGCCAGATGTCGGCGTCCTCGTGCCCGGGCATGAGCAGGACGTCGGCGCTCTCGGTGGCGCGGCCGGCGCGGCCGACCTGCTGGTAGTAGGCCACCGGCGACGACGGTGCGCCCAGGTGCACGACGAAGCCGAGGTTGGGCTTGTCGAACCCCATGCCCAGCGCGCTCGTCGCGACGAGCGCCTTCAGGTCGTCGTTCTTGAGCATCTCCTCCAGCCGGATCCGCTCGTCGGGATCGGTGCGCCCGGTGTACGCCCGCACTGCATGACCCGCCTCGGCGAGCAAACGGGCAGTGTCTTCGGCGGCCGAGACGGTGAGCGCGTAGATGATGCCGCTGCCGGGCAGGTCGGGCAGATGGCTGAGCAGCCAGCCGAGCCGTTCGCGCGACGTGGGCAAGGTCAGCGAGCCGAGCCGCAAAGAGCTGCGTGCCAGCGAGCCGCGCAGCGTCAGGACATCGTCGTCCGTGCCGCCGACGCCGAGCTGCCCGCCGGCAAGTTGTTCCGCCACGTCGGTGACGACTCGTGCGTTCGCGGTGGCCGTGGTGGCCAGGACGGGGACGCCGTCGGGCATCGAGGCGATGAGGTCGGCGAGGCGGCGATAGTCGGGCCGGAAGTCGTGCCCCCAGTCGGAGATGCAGTGCGCCTCGTCGACCACGAGCAGGCCCATCCGCTCGCGCAGCACCGGCAGCTGCTCCTCACGAAACCGCGGGTTGGTGAGCCGCTCGGGCGAGACCAGCAGGACGTCGACGTCGTCGGCGGCCAGACGTGCCCGCACGTCGTCCCACTCGTGCGCGTTGGCCGAGTTGATGGCCACGGCCCGCACCCCGGCACGCTCGGCCGCGGCCACCTGGTCGCGCATGAGCGCGATCAGCGGCGAGACCAGCAGCGTCGGGCCGGCACCTTGCTGGCGGAGCAGGGCTGTGGCGATGAAGTAGACCGCGGACTTGCCCCATCCGGTGCGCTGCACCACGAGCGCCCGACGGTGGTCGTCGACCAGCGCACTGATGGCCTCGAGCTGTCCCTCGTGGAACACGGCATCGGGCAGCCCGGTCAGACGACGCAACGCTTCCAGCGCGTTCGTCTCGGTGTCCGCGGCGACCGAAGGAGTGCTCATGCGGTCATCGTGTCAGCGTCTGCGGACACGCATCGAATGACGTGCACCCCAGTCGATGCCGGGTGGGCGAAGAGGGGCTCGAACCCCCGACCTTCCGGGTGTAAACCGGATGCTCTGACCAGCTGAGCTATTCGCCCGGGACCCACGCACACTATCGCAGCGAATCGGGGCCGGAGAGAAAGACCGCAGCCGCCAGGGTCTCGGGTCCCGGGCGGCTGCGGCAGCTCAATCAAAGCGTATCTCGCACCACGATGGCGGGCTTTTTCACAAACTGAGGCGCTCCTCACCTCAGCGCATCGAGAGCCTCGCGATATGCCCGCAGATCACGCGCTTCTCCGATACCATGCTCGACTTTCCAGCGCACGATTCCTTGCCCGTCGAGCAGGTACGTTCCTCGTTCGGCGACACCCACGTCCTCGTCGAAGACGCCGTAGGCACGGCACACTTCGCCATGGGGCCAGAAGTCGCTCACCAGCGAGAACCTCAGCTCCAGGGCGTCGGCGAAGGCGCGGTTGGCGAAGAAGTGGTCGCACGAGATGGCGAGCACCTCCGCCCCTTCGAGCCCATGGTCGCGGATCTCGGCGAACTCACCGGTGCAGATGCCGCTGAACGCGAACGGGAAGAACACCAGCACCACCGGGGTGCCGCGGAACGACGACAGGGTGACGTCCTCGCCATGCTGGTTCTTCAGCGTGAAGTCAGGAGCGAGGTCACCGACGTCGACCATCGCCGGCAGGCGCTAGTGCTTGTGGGTGGAGAGCCTGGTGGCCGACCACTCCGGAGACGCGGATGAGGTGGTGGTGGTCGAGAGCCCGGCGATCGGCGCCGCTTCGACGATGTCGGCGCCGGACACGTAGCCGGAGCGCCCCACCTTCGGCGTGAGCAGCCACACCGACCCGCCGTCGGCGAGATCCTGCAGCGCATCGACCAGCGCGTCGACGAGATCGCCGTCGCCGTCGCGCCACCAGAGGATGACGCCGTCGACCACGTCGGCGACATCGCCTTCGACCAGCTTGTTGCCGCTGTGGGCCTCGATGGCCTCACGGAGTTCGTCGTCGACGTCTTCGTCCCACCCGAGCTCCTGGATGACGGTGTCGGGGGCAAAGCCCAACCTGCCGGCGTCCAACGGTTCCTCCTCTGACGTCGTCGAACGGCTACCCGGAAGTAGCCCTGGGGCGCTGTTGCCGGTCTCACAGTAGCGAATGCCGCGTGGGAAGATGGACGGGTCCACGAGACGCGTCAGGAGTCATTCATGCCCACCGGCCCACAGACCTCCGGAAGCACACCGCAGGGCGCCGAGCGCCCACCCGTCATCCACGAGGGCCTGCCCACCCAGCTCCCCGACATCGACCCGGAGGAGACGGCCGAATGGGTCGGCTCGCTCGACCAGATGGTCGACGAGCGAGGACGCGCTCGCGCCCGCTACGTGATGCTGCGCCTTCTCGAGCGCGCCCGCGAGAAGCAGGTCGGTGTGCCGGCGCTGCGCAGCACCGACTTCATCAACACCATTCCGCCGGAGCGTGAGCCCTGGTTCCCCGGCAACGAGGCCATCGAGCGCCGCATCCGCGCGTTCATCCGCTGGAACGCCGCGGTGATGGTGTCGCGCGCCAACCGGCCCGGTCTCGGCGTCGGCGGCCACATCGCCACGTACCAGTCGGCGGCCAGCCTCTACGAAGTCGGCTTCAACCACTTCTTCCGCGGCAAGGGCCACCCCGGCGGTGGCGACCAGATCTACTTCCAGGGTCATGCCGCGCCCGGCATCTACGCCCGGTCCTACCTCGAGGGACGCCTCACCGAGGAGCAGCTCGACCGGTTCCGTCAGGAGCGCTCGCACGGTCCCGGAAACGGGCTGTCGTCGTACCCGCACCCGCGGCTCATGCCGCACTACTGGGAGTTCCCGACGGTCTCGATGGGGCTCGCCGCGATCAACTCCATCTACCAGGCCCGGTTCAACCGCTATCTCCACCACCGCGGCATCAAGGACACCAGTGGGCAGCGAGTGTGGTGCTTCCTGGGCGACGGCGAGATGGGCGAGCCGGAGTCGTTGGGCGCCATCGGCCTGGCCGCGCGTGAAGAGCTGGACAACCTCACCTTCGTCATCAACTGCAATCTGCAGCAGCTCGACGGGCCGGTCCGCGGCAACGGCAAGATCATCCAGGAGCTGGAGTCGTACTTCCGAGGCGCCGGCTGGAACGTCATCAAGGTCGTGTGGGGACGCCAGTGGGACGACCTCCTCGCCCGCGACACCGACGGCGTGCTGGTCAACCAGATGAACCGCACACCCGACGGTGAGTTCCAGACCCTGTCGGTGGAGTCCGGCGCCTACAACCGTGAGCACTTCTTCGGTGCCGACCCGCGCCTGGCGAAGATGGTCGAGCACCTCACCGATGAGCAGATCGAGCGACTCCCCCGCGGCGGGCACGACTACCGCAAGGTCTACTCCGCGTTCGACGCCGCCGTGGAGCACACCGGGCAGCCGACCGTCATCCTCGCCCACACCATCAAGGGCTGGCTGCTCGAGTCGTTCCAGGGCCGCAACGCGACCCACCAGATGAAGAAGCTCACCAAGGACGACCTCAAGCAGTTCCGCGACCGGCTGTACATCCCGATCTCCGACGAGCAGATCGACGGCGACGACCTCGCGCCGTTCTACCACCCCGGCAACGACAGCGAGGAGATCCAGTACATGAAGGGCCGCCGTGACGCGCTCGGCGGATCGATGCCAGTGCGCAAGGTCGACCCCACCCCGCTCAAGCTGCCCGGCGACGACGTCTACGCCCCCCTCAAGCAGGGCTCGGGCAAGCAGCAGATCGCCACCACGATGGCGTTCGTCCGGTTGTTGCGCGACCTGATGAAGGATCCCGAGATCGGCCCCCGCATCGTGCCGATCGCGCCTGACGAGTACCGCACGTTCGGCATGGACTCGATGTTCCCGTCCGCGAAGATCTACAGCCCGCACGGGCAGACGTACGAGTCGGTCGACCGCAAGCTGCTGCTGGCCTACAAGGAGTCCACCAACGGGCAGCTCCTGCACGAGGGCATCAGCGAGGCCGGCGCGATGGCCTCGGCGATCGCGGCCGGCAGCTCGTACGCCACCCAGGGCGAGCCGATGATCCCGGTCTACATCTTCTACTCGATGTTCGGGTTCCAGCGCACCGGCGACTCGATCTGGTCGATGGCCGACCAGCTGGCCCGCGGCTTCCTCATCGGGGCAACGGCCGGCCGCACCACCCTCACCGGCGAGGGTTTGCAGCACGCCGACGGCCACTCGCCGCTGCTCGCCCAGACCAACCCGGCGGTCGTGCACTACGACCCGGCCTACGGTTTCGAGATCAGCCACATCGTCAAGGACGGCCTGGCCCGGATGTATGGCTCCACCGATGAGTTCCCGCACGGTGAAGACGTCATCTACTACCTCACGGTCTACAACGAGCCGATCAGCCAGCCGGTCGAGCCGGACGACCTCGACGTCGAGGGCGTGCTGATGGGGGCCCACCTGCTCAAACCGGCCGAGGCCAGGTCGATCAGCGCGCGCATCATGGCCTCCGGCGTCGCGGTGCCATGGGCACTCAAGGCGCAGGAGATCCTGGCCGAGAAGTACGACATCGGCGCCGACGTCTGGTCGGTCACGTCGTGGAACGAGCTGGCCCGCGACGCGGTGGAGGCCGAACGGTGGAACCTCAACCACCCCGGCGAATACACCCGCGTGCCGTGGATCACCTCGAAGCTGATGGACCGTGCTTCGGTCACCGTCGCGGTGAGCGACTACATGCGAGCCGTTCCCGACCAGATCGCCCGCTGGGTGCCCGGCCCCTGGCAGTCGCTCGGCACCGACGGCTTCGGTTTCGCCGACACCCGGGCTGCCGCACGCCGCACCTTCCAGGTGGACGCCGAGTCGATCGTCGTCGCCGTGCTGCAGACGCTCGCCCAGCAGTCGAAGGTCGATCCGGCCGTCGTCCGGGAGGCGTTCACGTCGTTGCGGATCGACGATCCGACGGCCGTCGTCGGCGTCGCACAAGAGGGAACCGACGCCTGACTTTCAGGTGTCCCGCCGCAGGCCAGAGGGTGATCGTCCACACGTCGGGCTCTCAGGAGGCGTTTAGACGCCGGCCATAGGATGTTCGCCATGCGTCGATGGCCGTACACCTTCGCGGTGGTCCTGTCTGCCGTCGTGGGAGTGACAGCCATCGTCGCGTCGCAACGGCTTGGCGTGCCGTTGCGCGATCCGGACGGCTTTCTCGGTCCCGCCTACATCCGGCTCCCCGTGATCGGCCTGCTGTTCTTCGCCGCGGGCATCATCCCGCAGGCCATCCGTCGCAGCGGGTGGCGTCACGCTGTCAGGACGATCCGCTTGATCGTGCGGGAGGAGTGGACCTGGGGCCGGGTGGGCAACATCGCGGTCGGCCTGATCTCGTTTTACATCTGCTACGTCAGCTACCGGAACCTGAAGAGCTACCTGCCCATCGTCCGCGACGACATCCTGTACGACCACGACCTGTTGCAGCTCGACCACTTCCTGATGTTCGGCAACAATCCCGCGCCGTTGTTGCACGACTGGATGGGCACCGGCTGGGTCGCGCAGGTGCTCGCGACGTCCTACCTCGCCTACCTGCCGCTCATCCCGCTCACGCTGGGCCTCGTCCTCACCTGGAGCCGCAACGTCTCGCTCGGCGCCTGGTATGCCACGGCGCTGAGCCTCAATTGGGTGCTCGGCACCGTCAGCTATTACCTCCTGCCCACGCTCGGCCCGGCGTTCTTCCAGCCGTCGATGTTCGCCTCGCTGCCCGACTCCGGTGTCTCGGCGCTGCAGAACTCGTTGTTCCAGAACGGCGAGATGTTCAAGGCCGACCCCACCGGGCCCGACATCTACGGCATCGCCGGTTTCGCGTCGCTGCACGTATCGGTCGTCGTCACCGCCTGCCTGTTCTTCGAACGCACCGGCCAGCGTGCCGCGATTCGCATCGCCGGCTGGGCGTTCCTGGCGATGACGCTGCTGGCCACCGTCTACTTCGGCTGGCACTACATCGCCGACGACGTCGCCGGCGCGATCATCGGTTGGGCGGCGGTGTCGATCGGCGCCTGGGCCACCGGCAACCGCGGTCGCCGCAAGCGACGACTCGCGGACGATCAGCCCGCGACTTCGACGCCGGCACCGATCGCCGGCACCGACTCAGGTGACGCTGTTCCCAGCGTCACCTGATCGCCACGACGCATCATGGAGCGCCAGCGCCCACGGTGATAGCGGGCGGGCTCGTGCGCCGCGACGAACTCGTCGACCAGCCGTACGAACTCCTCGGGATGGTCCTTGTGCGGGAAGTGACCGGCATCCGCCAGCACGTGCACATCGGCCCAGGCGTTCATGCGGACCGCCTCGGTGTGCGTGACAGGGATGACCCGGTCGTCGGCACCCCAGACCACCAGCACGGGAAGCACCCGCGCGAGATAGGAGCGATCGGTCATGGTCACGTACTGGCCGCGCCAGTTGAGCACGTGGCTGGTGACGCGTTGCACCGCCCGCCGGTGAGCCGGGTCGGCGAACGCGGTGTAGATGTCTGAGACCTCGTCGAGGTCGCGCGCGGCGGCAAGTCCGGTTCGAGACAGCGCCCGCAGGCCACCGGCAACCAGTGAGCGCCAGGGACGCAGCGTCGCCACCGACGTGATCGCGCCGCTGCCAGGAACCGTCAGGAACCGGATGACCCGGGTGACTTCACGCCCGAGGCCTCCGGTCGAGATCAGCACGATGCGCTCGGTGCGCTCGGGGAACTGGTAGGCGAACTGCATGGCGACACCGCCGCCGAAGCTGTGCCCGACGACAGTGACCCTGTCGATGCCGAGGACGGTGAGCAGGTCACGCATGCCGTTGGCGTACCCGCCGAGCGAGTAGTCGGCGTTCGGCTTGTCCGAGGCACCATGCCCGAGCAGGTCGGGAGCGATGATGGTGAACCGCTCGGCGAGTGGGGCGATGACCGCGTCCCACGTCGTCGAGTCGCAGGCCAAGCCGTGGATGAGGAGGAGCGCTGGCCCCGATCCGAGTCGTCGGTAGGCGCGTCGATAGCCGTGGACCACCACGTACTGCAGCTCGTCGTGGCTGGTCATCACCACATCGTAGGGCAGTGCCAGGCCGGTAGACTCATCGAGTGCCCGAGCCCGACGACGTTCGCGATGAGCTGGCCGACATCCTAGTCCAGCTCGTCGGCTGCGCCCCGGACGACGTCGTCGATCGCGCCGAGCTCAAGCAGCTCGGCGTCGACTCCCTGGCCATCGTGGAGATGGCCGACGAGCTGGGCCGTCGATTCGACATCTATCTGGCCGATGAGACGGTCAACGAGATGCGCACGGTCGCCGATGCCGTCGCGGCTGTGGTGAAGCACGACGGCGCCCACCCACCGCGCAGCACCACGTACGACGCCGCGCCACCCGCCGGCCCGCCGATCGACGACGCGACTCCGACCGTGGCGACCGCACCGCCGAAGGTCGATCCGGAGGAGCGCCGCAATGCGCTGCGACGTCTGGCGTACTGGTTCGCCGGTGTGGGTGCCGCAGTCGGCATCGTGCTGGGTCTCGGCATGGCTGGGCTCATCGGGGCCACCGGCCTCGGCTCCACGACGCTTCCTCCGCTCACCGTGCCGACCACGCCGGCACCCACCACTGCGACTCCCACCGCCACGGCGACGGCGACGCCGGATCCGGAGGAGACGACCAACCCCGACCCGACGCTGACCATCCCGGACACCCAGGTGAAGCCCGGCGAGAGGTTCACCCTCGAGGGCGAGTTCCCGGGCCTGGGGAACGGGGAGAAGCTGCAGGTCCAGGTCAAGGACCCGGGCGAGTCATGGGACGAGTTCCCGGTCACCACCACGACGCGTCGCGGCGGGGCGTACCGCACGCAGATCTACACCTCGCGCACCGGCGAGCGGGAGTTCCGCATGGCCCACCTCGCGTCGGACACGACCACGCCGGCCGTCAAGGTGGCGATCGGCTAGGGCGTGTCTCCTTGGCAGCCTGCCTCTAGATCACCTGGTGGAGCCAGCGCACCGGGGCACCGTCGCCGGCATGACGGAACGGCTCGAGCTCGGCGTCCCACGCCACGCCCAGGAGCCCGTCGAGGGCCTGGTCCATGGAGATCTCCCCCAGCGCGGCCTTCACACGGAACGCCTTGATGCGGTCCTCCGGGATGAGGACGTCACCGTGCAGCCCGGTCATGGCGTGGAAGATGCCGAGATCGGGCGTGTAGCTGTACCGGGCACCCTCCGATGTCGCGGTGGGTTCCTCGGTGACCTCGAACCTGAGCCGCTCCCACCCGCGCAGAGCGGAGGCGAGCGCGGCGGCTGATCCGACCTGGGCCTGCCAGGAGATCTCGGTGCGGTACGTGCCGCTCTCGGCCGGCTGGGCCACCCAGTCGACGTCGACGGAGGCGCCGAGCACGCCGGAGGCGGCCCACTCGACATGCGGGCACAGCGCAGACGGCGCGGAGTGGACGTACAGGACGCCACGGGTCGGGGTGCTCATGGTGCCTCCTGGTGGTTCGAGAATCCGTCTTCCCCAACGTCTCTCGTCACCCGGGCACCGAAGCGGTGACCTCGCGCGCCTTCATTCTGCCTCATTCGTCCCACCGCCACCAGGAACCACGCCATGCCGCGGGTTGCGCGCCGTGGGAAAATGGAGGCATGACCACGGCAGTCCAGGACAATCCCGCGGCCTCACGCTTCGAGATCAGCGTCGACGACGAGCTGGTCGGCTACCTCGACTACCGGGAGAACGAGGGCGAATACGCGATCCCGCACACCCGGGTCTTCTCCCAGTACGAGGGAAACGGCTACGGCGCCCAGCTCGTCGTGCATGCGCTGGAGACCATCCGCGAGCGTCGGGGCACGGTGCTGCCGTACTGCTCGTTCGTGCCCAAGGTCATGCGTGAGCACCCGGATCTCGCCGAGCTGGTGCCGGAATCCGAGCGAGCCTCCTTCGGGGTATAGGACCGGCGGTCAGCGCTTCGCCGGCGACAGTCCGGCGAGCTCGGTGACCAGATTCACCGTGGCTTCTTCGGAGAGCACGTCGCGACAGAAGGCATACCCACGCTCGCGCTGCTCGGACAGGCGTTCCGGGTCGGCTGCCAGGGCCTTGAGCTCGTCGTGCACGTCGGCACGCCGGACGTACAGCGCCGCGTCACCGAGGTGTGGCTCGAATGCCGGGTTGATGACCACGACGGCACCCTCCGCCATCGCCGCCACGGCCGACCACGGAAGCACCGGACCCAACGACCGCGGCGGGATCGCCACGAAGACGTCGAGCTGGCGCAGGAAGGCCCGCAGGGGCGTCGACTCGTCCATGATCAACCAGCCCGGCGGAATCCGGCGATGGGCCAGCACCGTGCTGATGACCTCCGGATCGGCGCGCATCCGGACGTCGTAGGCGTCGTCGCGCGGCAGGCGCTTGCGCAACGCCGCCCAGGAGGGACGGTCGCGGCGCGGCAGCTCGAGCGCCGTGGTGCCGACGATCAGCCGCGACCCGCCCCGCGCGCCCGTGTACGGCCGCCTCCTGACCTCCGGTACGACCCGGAACTGACGCGACGGCAGGATCGTGCCGGTCGCTCCCCGTGCACGCAGGTCGTCGGCGATGCCGTCGTGCGCCGGCAGCCACTCCGGCCGCGACCCGAACATCCGCTCGGCGTTCTGCTCGATCGACGCAGGATCGAACGTGAGCCACCGACCATGGGGCTTCGCGGGTGAGAACCCCGCGACGATGACGATCCGGTCGGCCGACATCTCCACCGAGGCCGGCGGCCGCGACAGCGACAGCAGCTCGGGATCGGTGACGATCATGACGCGGGCATGCAGGGGCTCCGCCCAGATGGCGAAGCGGGTCAGCCCGTCGGCCGCCAATCGCATGATGCCGTCGTCCTTGTGGAGACGATCACGGTCGGCGTGCCGCACCGACGTGGCATGCGCCACGACCGTGGACATGCCGGCCCGGGCGACGGCCTCCACCTGGGCGCTCGCGCCGTCGTAGCGCCAGATGCCAGTGCGCCAGTCGGAGATCCACAGAACGTCGCACGTCTCCGGCGTCGGCATGCGGCCGGTGACGAATCGCTCCGGGGCGGGGAAGTGTCGTGGTCCACCCGGCTCCAGCTTCGCCGAGACACGGCCCGCCTCGATCTCGCGGTGCCAGTAGCGGTGGGCGTCGGCGTAGACGACGCGGGATCCGTGGTGCCAGCCGAACTGGAAGTCGGTGCGCGACAGCGAGCCCTCCGTCAGCTGGGTGAACACCAGCACGTCCTGAAGGTCGAGCACCGCGTCGTCGCCGAAGACGGACATGATGCGTTCGGCGAACTCGGTGTCCGCGGCCTTGCGCGTCTCATCGAAGGCGCCCAGGGCCCTCAGGACTTCGTTCTTGCGGAACATCAACGACGCCGCGGCGACGCGGAACGCGCTGTAGCCGACCTTGACGACGCTGAGGTCAGGGAACATTCGCGCCGATCGGGCGTGCGTGGCCAGCAGCCCGGTCGGCTCGAGCAGTGGCGCGACCTGGCGCTCGATGCGTTCGGGGTGGGCCCAGTCGTCGGAGTCCTGGAACGTGACGAACATGCCGCGGCTCCGGGCGATCGCATGGTTGCGGATCTTGTACGTGCCGCCGTTCTGCGGCATGCGCATGAGCGTGATCCGCGGGTCCATCGAGGTGACGGATTCGAGCAGGTCGTCGTACTGCTTCGGCGAGTGGTCGTCGACGACGAGGATCTCGAGGTTGCGCCACGTCTGTGCCACCAGCGAGGTCACCGCCGTGCGGAAGCTCTCGTCGGGCTTGAACGTCGACATGATGACCGTGACGAGGGGTGCCTCGGGATCGTCGACGAACGCGTCGGCTGGCACGTCGGCGGACAGTCGGTCGAAGTTCGCGCCCGGCCGATCCGTCAAGGTGACCGGCAGACGCCCGAGGCCGACAAGCGGGCCGTTCAGCGCCGCCAGCCACCGGTCCCACGTGCTCCCGGGCCGGCCCCGCGTCGGGTGGGCGAGCTCGACCTCGGCCATCCAGCGCGAGTCGTGCGGGAGCTGGTCCTCATCGAGAAGACGCTGGACGTGATCGAACTGGCCGGCGGCAAGGTTCGCCTGTGCCTCGATCCGGTGCGCATCCCGAGCCAGTGAGTCGGACGACGTACGGATCATCCGCACGGCCCTGGTGATCTCCGCGGTCTCGATGAAGTCCTGCCGGGGAGTTGACAGCGCGGCCATCAGCCGCGCCAACGAGGACAGCCGATAGGGATCGAGCACTTCACGCGCCTGCGCCGGGGTGATCCGGCCGGCGAGGATGTCGCGGACCGTCGCCAGCACCTCGTCGTAGCCCATCTCGCCGCGGCTGGCCATCAACGCGAGCAGATCGGGTGATTCTTCGTAGCGGTACCGCGCGCACTCGTACGCGACGGTCAGGCTGCTCTTCCGCACGTGCAGGGCGAGGTCGCGCAACGAGGATGCCGCAGCCCCGGTACTGGCTGACATGGGCACCTCTCGCTGGCGTCGTTGCGGATGTCGATCGGGTCGAGCGCGCGACTCGGATCCTAGTGGTTCACGGCGCCCGGCACCGGCGTTCGGCGACATGCTACGGCTTGGGCGCCTGGGTCCGGTGAAGAGCACTGCCGAGCTCCTCGATGAGCCCGCTGAGCTCACGGTGCGTGGCCTGCGACTCGGTGACGACCCGAACGGCCAGGTTGTCGATCTTGTTCTCGATGCGCTCCAGGTCGGCGCCGAGCGCCGCGCCCTGGCGTCGCAGGGTCATCAGGACGACGGCGGAGAGCAGCACGACGAGTGCGCCGACGAAGGCGATCGACCAGCGCCAGGTGTCCAGCAGGAGGGCGAGGGTGAGGCCGACCGCCACCATGCCTACGGCCGCTGCAGCCGCCGTCTCCCTACGGGTGAGCTTCATGTGTCGTCCTCTCGAGTTGGGCGAGGCCACGGATCCCGTTCACCACCGCTTCCGCGGACAGCACCTCGCGGCAGAACGCGTAGCCACGCTCGCGCTGTTCGGCCACGCGGTCGGGATCGGCCGCGAGCGCCTTGAGCGTCTCACGCACGTCGACGGCGGCCGCGTACACCGCGGCGCCTCGCAGATGTGGTTGATACGCCGGATCGATGACCACCACCGCACCCTCGGCGAGTGCGGCGATGACGCTCCAGGGCAGGTCGGGACCCCACGAACGGGACGGCACCGCCACAAAGGCGTCGAGCTGGCGCAGGAAGCCGCGCAACGGGATCGTCTCGTCCATCACCAGCCATCCGGACGGGGCAGGGCGACCCTTCAGGACGGTGCGGACCACCTCCGGGTCGGCACGAAGCCGCACGTCGTAGTCGTCGTCCTGGGGAAGCAGCCGGCGCAGCGAACCCCATGTCGGGCGGTCGCGACTCAGCCGCTCGATGGCCGTGGTGCCGACGATGAGTCGCGAGCCGCCCCGCAGGCCGGTGTAGGGCCGCGGCTGAGCGGTGGGCGCGATGCGCAGCTGGCCGGGCGACAGGGTCTCGCAGGTCGCGCCGGCGGCCAGGAGATCGCTCGCGATGCTCTCGGTGGCCGGGAGCCACGCGAGGTCGGCACCGAACATCCGTTTGGCATTTCGTTCCACGGACACCGGCTCGTAGGTCAACCAGCCACCCTCGGGGGCCGGCGGCGGATGTCCCGCCGCCACCACCAGCCGGTCGGTGGTGAGTCCCACCGTGTCCGGGGGCCGGGTGAGCGTCAGGATCTCTGGATCCGTCACGAGCAGGAGGCGGGCGTGGAGCGGATCGTCCCAGACCGTGAACCGGGTGATCCCGTCCGCCTCGAGCCTCAGGATCTCGTCGCTGATCGGGACGCGTTCACGGTGAGAGTGACGGGCCGCCGTGGCCTGGGCCACGACGGTCGACAGTCCCGCTTGCGCGAGCGCATCGACCAAGGAGCTGGCGCCCTCGTACCGGCCGAGCTCTTCACGCCAGTCGGAGACGATGACGACGTCGCACGATGACGGGGCGGGATCGCGGCCGAACAGGATGCGTGACGGTGCCGGAATCCTCCGGGGCGCACCGGGCTCCAGCCGTGGGGACTCCCGGCCCGCGGCGATCTCCCGGTGCCAGAACCGGCGGGACTCGGAGTAGAGGCTGCGCGAGCCGTGGTGCCATCCGAACTTCAGCTCGTCTCGAGACAACGACCCCTCGGTGAGCTGGGTCATCACCAGGACGTTGGTGATGTACGAGAACGCATCCTCACCGAACACCAGATTGAGGCGTTCGAAGAACTCGGTGTCGGCGGACTTGCGCACCTCGTCGAACCCACCCAAGGCATCGATGACGACGTCCTTGCGGAACGTCAGCGACGCCTCGCCGCGACGAAAGGAGTTGCTCCCGACTCGCAGACTCGTCATGTCACCGTGGACGCGTAACGCCCGAGCGCTGGTGGCCACCAGGTCGGATCGATCGAGCATGGGACCGACCTGGCGGGCGATGCGTTCAGGGTGCGCCCAGTCGTCGGAGTCCTGGAAGGCGATGAACGCGCCACGGCTCTGCGCGATGGCGTGGTTGCGGATCCGGTAGGTGCCGCCGTTCTCGGGCATGCGGATCAGCCGGATGCGCGGATCCGACGCGACGACCGACTCGAGCAGGTCGTCGAACTCCGGCGGCGAGCAGTCGTCGACGACGAGGATCTCGAGGTTCCGCCACGTCTGGGCGACCAGAGAGCCGACGGCGGTCGGGAAGCTGTGATCCGGCTTGAACGTCGACATGACCACGGTGACCAGCGGCGCGTCCGGGTCGTCGACGACCAGGTCGCCGGGGACGTCCACGGCCAGCCGGTCGAACGGAGCGCCGGGACCCTCGGCGATCCGGACCGGGAGAAGTCCCTGGTCGTGAAAGACCTGGTTGAACGCCTCGAGCCACGCCTCGTGACTGGCGCCGGGTCGTCCGTGCGCGGGATGCTCGTACTCGGCCCGGAGGATCCATCGGGAGTCCGGGTCGAGCTCACCGTCGAGAAGCTCCTTCACGGCGTCGAACTCGCCGACCGCGATGTTCGTCTGGCCGTCGATCCGGGGTGCGTCCCGGCTCAATCGCACCGAGCCCTTGATCAACCGCACGGCCCGACTGATGATCGCCGCGTCGGCGTAGTCACCGGTCGGGATGCCGAGGCCGGCCATCAGGCGAGCCAGCGCCGACAGGGCGTACGGATCGAGCGCGGCACGGGCCGCGCGCACCGAGACGTGACCGTCGACGATGTCGTGGGCCATCTCCAGCACCCGCCGGTAGTCCATCTCGCCCTTGCTCGCCATCAGAGCCAACAGATCGGGCGACTCCTCGAACCGGAATCGCATGCACTCGTCGGCGACGGTGAGGGGGCTCTTGCCGATGTGGACGGCGAGGTCGCGCAGGGGTGATGTCGCGGTACGCGACCTGCTCGACATGCCCAACCCCCTTGCGGATGCGCCGCGGAACTGGGGTCCGCTGCCTACCGAATCCTAGTGGGCGGACTCAGACCGCGTGCACCGTGATGCCGCGCGACTCCCACAGGGCGATGATGTCGTCGCTGTCCTCCCAGGCGTCGGTGACGTGCCAGCCGTCGGCCTCCAGCTGGTCGAGCATCTCGGCTTTCACGACGTCGTCGGGCCGGTAGTCGCCGACGATGCGCATGACGAGCTCGTCGTAGGGGATCTCGTGGGCGGCCAGCCAGTCGAGGGTGAGATCGCGCCAGATGAACTCGCGCCCGGTGACGACGAGAACCGCCTGACCTGAGTCATGGGCGGCCCGGACAGCCTCCACGACAGCGCCGTGCGGCGGGCAGCCGGCCGATGCGGCATGGAACGCCGCGTAGTCACGGTCATCGCCCACGACATGGTGAAGGATGCTCGACACGTCGCACAGCGTGCCGTCGAGGTCGGCGATCACTGCGTCCCTCATGGGGAGATAGCCTAGCCAGATGGCGCCTTCACTGATGGATCGCGTGTTCCGCCGTGCCACGCCCTCCCCGTCCGACGAGCCCACCGAAGGTCCACTCCCGACCTTCATCACGATCGGCTCGATGAAGGGTGGCACCAGTGCTCTGCACAGCTACCTGAAGGAACACCCCGAGATCGGGATGTCGGACCCGAAGGAGACCAACTTCTTCTGCCGGGCCGACCACGACGGACACGATCTCGCCTGGTACCGGGGCCTCTTCAGTGGATCCGGCCCGCAGTTCGGTGAGTCCTCGCCCAACTACACCAAGCGCCACATGTTCGACGGTGTCGTCGAGCGCATGAAGCCGGTGCTGCCCGACATCCGCCTCATCTACCTGGTTCGCGACCCGATCGATCGGGCGGTGTCGAACTTCCTGCACAACGTCGCGAAGGGTCGAGTGAAGCGCGCCGACTTCTCCTCCTACTTCGACGACCTCGACAACCCCGCCCTGCTCACCAGCCGCTACGACTTCCAGCTCGAGCCCTTCGTCCAGGCCTACGGGCTGGATCGCATCCTGGTCATGGCGTCCGAAGACCTGCGCGACGATCGGGCCGCGGCCCTCAAGCGCGTGTTCTCCTTCCTCGGCGTCGACTCCGGGTTCACCTCACCCAAGTTCACGATCGACCGACACGTGACGACGGCCAAGATGGAGCGGGCCGGCGAGTCGTCGGACCGTCCCGCCCTCACCGAGCGCCAGCACCAGGCCATCGCCGATCATCTGCGGCCCGACATCGACCGCTTCCGCGCCCTCGTCGGCCAGGACTTCGCCCACTGGTCGGTCTGACCCTCCCCCGGGTCGTGGCCGCGTCTCGACCAACTCGAGGTCCTCAGCGCGTGACGTCACGGGACAGCGCCACGCCCAGCGTTCGGGCCAGGATGCGCGCGTCGAGCCGAAGGTTCCAGTGATCGACGTACTGCAGGTCGATGTGGATCGTCTCCTCCGGTGACAGCCGCGAGCGGCCGCTGACCTGGCTCAGCCCGGTGACTCCCGGTCGGACCGACAGCCGCCGCCACATCCGGTCCGTGTACTTCACGGTTTCCTCCGGGGGCGACGGCCTCGGGCCCACGAGCGCCATGTCGCCCTTGAGGACGTTGACGAGACGCGGAAGCTCGTCGATCGAGGTCTGACGGAGGACGCGACCGAGTCGCGAGATCCTGGGCTCGGCTCCGGGCCGGGAGATCGTCGTCCGGAAGGTGTACATCACGTACGTCTCGCCGTCACGTCCGGTGCGCGCTTGCCGGAGGATGGCTGGACTGCGGGTCGTGACTCGAACCATGACCGCGACCACGATCAGCAGCGGCGCAAGCATCAACAGGGCGGCGGCAGCGGCGGCACGATCGACGAAGGCCTTGACCGCGAGGGCGAGGAGGTGCTCCGAAGGCGGCCGCGTGGTCAACGCCATCTGGTCGACCAGCTGACGGGCGCGGATGTTGTCGCCCTTCTCGTGGTCATCGGCCAGCACCACGCAGTCGACGCCCGCGCGCTGGAGTGCCCAGGCGAGGTCACGCAGCATGGGCGTGGAGAGAGATCGCTTCGACGCGACGACGACGGAGCGGGCATGGTTCCTGGTCGACCGCGCCGAGGACCTGCGGGATCAGCTCCGACAAGGACCCGGACGGGATGTCCGGCTTGTTCCCCCGCCATGCACATGTGGCCACGACCTTGACGTCCTGGCGATCCTGCCATCGGATCGCGACCCGTCGCACGGACGGCTCGTCCCCGACGAGAACGGTCGGCATGCGCCGGAACGCGACGCGGTTGGCCAGGGCGACAGTGGCGAGTGTGACGGCCGACCCCAGGCCGGTGATCAGTCCCCGACGCACATGGACCGACATCTCGGCACCGAGAAGCAAAGCCACCACCAGTCCGACTCCGAGCAACGCGACGAGCCAGAGCACCGGTCGCCATGACCTGGCGCGCTCGTAGGCTGGGAGAACGGCGAAGCTCGCGGCCAGCCACGCTCCGACCCCGACGAGGGTGATGGCGCGGTAGGAGGCGGTCGGTTCGAAGCGGTCGATCAGGAAGGCAGCGCACGCGAACGCCAGGAAGTAGCCGAGTGCGCCACGATGGACGAGACGCGAGAGGTGATTGCGCAGCGAGGTCCGGCGGCGAAGTCGGGGACGCAGCACGATCTCGCCCCGTTCCAGCCGGTAGGGGTCCTGGCCCGAGGCCAGCAGCCTGACGGCTTCGCGCACGCCTTGTGACTTCCGCCGCTTGTCCAACCGCGTCGAGACCGTCCCGGCTCGTGTCCCGTCGAGCAGGCGGGCCAGATCTTCCGCCGACTCCGCCACGTGCACGACGCCGAGGTCCGCGAGTCGCCGGCACAGGATCACCTGGTGGTCGTCCACCACCTCCTGGTTCACGGGCAGGCGCGGCACGACGATCGGGATCCGGCCGACCTTCCGGGCATCCATCACGCCGCCCGCTCCACCCTGGAGCACGATGGCGTCGGCCGCCCGGTACTGCTCGAGAAGCTCTCGGTGCGAGAGCACCTCATGGTTCTGCGAGTTCCTCATCGGACGGGTGGCGCCGTGCTGGAACACCACCGTGGCCCGGTTTCGCGTCGTCCAGGGCTCCAGCCACTGGACGAAACGGTCGAACGGGTGATGATAGGTGCCGACGCTGGCGACGACCGTGAACGAGTCACTCACAGGACCAGGCCCACCGGCTTCGAACGTGGCATGCGGTCGCCGAGCTGGTCCCACTGGGTGAGGTATTGATCGACCACGGGGTACACCAGTCGTCCGCTGATCGAGGGCTTCTCGATGCGGTCGACGGTCTCGAGAAAGATCGACCTGGCGCCCACACCGTGGGCCAGCCACATGAACGGCACGGCGACGGCGGCTCCCGTGCTGAACACGATGTCGGGGCGGTAGTCGCGCAGCACGCGGCGGGCCAGTCGGGTGTTGCGCAGGAGGTTCGGGATGCTGCGCTGGGTCGGCCAATGACACGCGATGGCCTGCTCGCCCTTCAGCTTCATCCTGGCGTCCGACGTCGGCCCGGTGACCCACAGTCGGTCGTGCTCTCCCCACCAACCCTTGAGCGCGAGCGCCTGGGCGAGGTGCCCACCGGACGAGCAGGCGATGAGGATCTTCATCAGATGCCCTTCCCGAACCGGTTCGCCCATCGACCGACGGTGTCGGCGGAGACCAGGCCCGACGAGACGACCAGGGCCAGCCAGGCACGCATGTTCAGGCGATCGTGCCGCAGTGCCTGCCGGGCGAGTCGCCGGGCTTCTCGACGGCGATCGCCGGCGGCCAGGGCGAACGCGATCTGTGAGCGGATGCGCGCTAGTCCGTCCGGGTCGTCGGCGATGTCATCGTGCTTGGCGAGCAGGTAGGTGAGAGCCTCCGCGTAGGCGGCCCACCGTCCGAAGAAGTACGACTGCCCCTGCCACCGGACACAGACCAGAGGTCGATTGACCAGACGGATCGGTCCGAGGCCTGCCGTGGTGAGCAAGACGTCGTAGTCCTCGCCGTAGGCGCCCGGGAGATGCTCGTCCATGAGGCCGATCTCCCCGAGCAGGGACCCGCGGCGGAAGACGAAGCTGCTGGAATGCAGTCCCGCCAGGCGATTGCGGACCAGATCGTCGCGGGTCACCACGTCGGACGGGACCAGACGATCGCGGGTCTGGCGACCGTCGTCGACCCGCATCGCCGAGCCCACCAGGCGGACGTCCGGGTGTCGCTCGAACAGCGGCATCTGCGCTGACAGCTTGCCCGGAAGCCAGGTGTCGTCGTCATCCAGGAACGCGACGAAGTCGTGAGTCGCCGCCAGGATGCCGGAGTTGCGCGCGCCGGCGAGGCCGCGAACACGTTCGTTGACCAGGGCGCGCAGCGTCCGGTTGGGTCCGGTCTCCACATCGGGGAGGTCGGGCTCGCAAGCGTCGAAGACGACGATGATCTCGATCTGCCCGGGATAGTCCTGGTCGACGACGCTCTGTACGGCCTGCCGCAGGAGCTCCGGCCGCCGGTGAGTGGGCACCACTGCGGTCACCGGAGGCAGAGTCGTCACCGATGCCGCGGTCAGCGCGCTCATGGCCCGCCCCCCAGCTCGGTGTCCCCGAGGTAGGTCCGCAGCATGGTGCTGGATGTCTGTCGCGTGTAGGGGAAGTAGATGACGTCGGCGCCCACAGCCTTCATCGCCCGCTCGAGTCGGTAACCCTTCGGTGTGCCCTGCCAGTCGGTGCCCTTGAAGATGACGTCGAACGGGACCTGCTGCCAGACCAGGGTCTTGTCCTCGGAGCGGTCGATGACGACCTCGTCGACGATGCCGAGCGAGGAGATGATGTCAATCCGCTCGTCACACGGGACGACCGCCGGCTGGCCCTTGATCTCATCGACGTACTCGTCGCTGGCCACGCCGACGACCAGATGCCGACAGCGGTTCCGGGCGCGACGAAGCAGGTTGAGGTGACCGACATGGAACATGTCGAACACGCCGCTCGCGTATCCGACTCCGTACGTCCTGTGCGTCTGCACACTCACTCCTGGTTCGGGTCGAACCCCCGCTGGAGAAGAGTCCCGGGCAGGTTCATCGTGACGCCAATCCGGGCCGAAATCGTCCGAACTCCGGGTGTGACGTTCGAAATCCGTGACGATCCGCCGATTCTCGTCCCCGATTCGGCCGGATGCGACTCATTTCGTCGTCCGATAGACGCGCACGTAGTCCACGACCAGGGCCGCCGGCAAGCGGGTCCGGCCAGTCCGATCGGCATCGACCCGTCCCCAGAACGGGCTACCGACCTGGAGGTTGAGCCGGATGTTCACGGTCCCCCGCAGCGAACCGGCCAGCCACGGCCTCGAGCTCATCGCGACGGAACCGGTCGTCTGCCCGTCGAGGCTGAACCGGAGACAGGTCGCAGACCAGTCAACGGCGAACACGTGGAAGTCGTCGGCCAGCGAGGCCCGGCCCGCAGCGGTGCCCCACCCGTTCATCCGCCCGCCTCCGGCGCCCGGGGGCCGGTGGGTGTCCTCGTGCACGTTCCATGCATACCTCGCCGGTCCCGTGCGCGGATGGTCCGCTGGTGTGCCCCAGGCTTCCATGACGTCGATCTCGCCCGGCGCGTCGTCGGCACGCAGCCAGAACGCGGGCCACATCCCGCGTGACGTTCCCTCATCGACCGGCAGCCGGGCCCGGATCTCCCACCGTCCGTGCCGTTGCGAGAACCGCCCGATCGTGTCCAGGTAGCCCGTGGTGAAGTCGCGACCGCGTGTGGTCTCCCGCCGCGCCTCGATCTTCAGGCTGCCGTCTCGGACGGACACGTTGCGGGACCGGATGATGGCCTGGTCGAAGGACAGCTTCGTGCGGTTGCGGACCCTCCAGCGTCGCGTGTCCACGGCATCGCCCTCGAACTCGTCGGCCCACGCGAGCTCGCCGTGACCCGCGCGTGAGTGGTCCAGACCGTCGTGCTCGGCCACATCGCACCTCGTGCTGGTCCGATCCCCGGTTGACCGCTCGGAGCCTGTCGACAGCGCTACCACGGCGCCCACACCCACGAACAGCACGAGAATCGGCACCCACCGGCTTGGCCGAAGAAGCTCACTCCTTCTCGACGGCGTCACTGGCGGTGTCGGTGGGCTTCTCGGAGCGTGCCGCGGGCTTGCTCGCGCGTGTTTCCTTGGCGGGCTCGTTCGTGACACTCTTCGCGGACTTGTTGGCGGGCACCGTGACCTCGATCTCGCCCACGGACGCCTTGACGCCGCCCTGGTCGATCGAGGCGTTGACCTCGCCCCATGACCCACTGAGGCCGCTCCTGTCGATCGAGGCACTGACCTCGCCCGCGGACGTCTGAATGCCGCGGTCGTCGATCTGCGCCGACACAGGCCCCGATGTCGACGTCGGGGTTGCGGGCGCGCGGCCCGTGCTCTGCGACTCGCGAGATGGCCGCTCCGCGTCGGCGCGCGGTGCCGTGCCATGGTCGGCGGCAGGTCCCTGGGTCCGGTCGGTCTCGAGCTGGATCGATGGGTGCGGACGCGCGTGGACGCTCGTGGCGGCCGCCGGAGGTATGGCTGGGATCTGCGCGACGGTGACCGTCGTGGCGACGACGGCCGCGGTCGACCCGACGGTAGCAGCCATGGACTTCGCCAGGACGGCCGTCTTGGCGACAAGTCCGCCCAGGACACCCGAGGCCGGCGCTGCGAACGCGACGGCAATCGCCGTGGCCACCGCACCGAGGTGGGCGTTGACACCTTCGAGCTCGAGATGCACGGCCGCACAGGCGGCACACGACTCGAGGTGGGAGTCGACCAGGCTCCAGTCACGCGTCGTGGCGGTTCCGCGGACGAAGGCGGCCAGCCGACGGCGGGTCTCGTCGCAGGCCGAGTCGGGCTGATCCTCGGGCAGGGACGCGAGATGCTGATGAAGATAGGCCCGGCGCAATCCTTCCCGGGCTCGCCACGCCAGTGCCGAGACGCCGTTGGGCGTCATGCTCAGCGCGGGTGCGATCTCGTGTGGCTTGAGGCCGTCGACCTCCATGCGCCAGAGCACGTTCTGCCATCGCTCGGGCAGGGACTCGAACGCCGCTCGGACGATGTCCCGCTCGAACCCGTCGACTCCACCATCGAACATGGAGACCGAGCGATCCATCATGACGACGTCGTCGGTCGGGCTGACCCGGCGGACCAGCTTGGCCCGTCGGCCGGCCTCGCGACGAATGCAGGTGAACAAGTAGCTGCGGAATGACGCATCGGGCCCACGGCCCTCCCGGAGCTGGTGCAAGATCTGGGCGAACGTCTCCGAGACGATGTCCTTGGCCTCGACCGAGTTCGACAGGTACCTGGCAAATCGGAACCCCGCCACGCGGTACCGCGAGAACAGCACGGCATAGGCCTCGCGACTGCCCATGCGCACGAAACCGAGCAGCTGCCCGTCCTCGAGCTCGTCGAAGTCGTCGACGAGAAGTCGTGCGTCGAACAACGGCGGGAAGACGGCCTCCACAGATGTCCTGCTCATGGGCTTCTTCTATCGTCAGAGAGCCAGCACGCCAGGGTCTGGGGCTTTGCGATGGTGCAACTCTGATTCACACTCTTGACCAATTCCGTTGCCTATGTCACTGATTCTTCCGAAATTGGTGCACATGGGGCAGATGTGTCGTGGTTTCCGCCGCGCGCCCGTTCATCGGTTCCAATCCGGGCCATGGCGTCATGGTTGTCCCGGTCGCAGCTCTGTTGAGAGGAGCACCCCCACGCCCAACCAAGGGATGTCATGTCGATCCATACCCAACCCGCCCAGCTCTCGGACCTTTTCGGCGCGCTTCGCCGTCACTGGGGGATCGTCGTCGCGCTCATGCTCATCGGCCTCGTGATCGGCGCCCTGGCAGGTCTGGTCGTCCCTGGCCGGTACTCGGCCACCACGTCGGTTGCCGTGAATCCGATGACGACCGATCCCCTGAACACGTCGGCGGACAGCTCCCGGGCCGTCAACATGGCCACCGAGCGGCAGCTCGCGGAGTGTCGGTCGGTGGCGGCCATGGCGGCCCAGCTGCTGGGAGCGCGTCACGACCTGAGCGCGGAGGACGTCCAGGACGCCACCACCGCCGAGACCGTTCAGGACTCCCAGGTGCTCAACATCCGGTTCTCCGGCGCCAGCAAGGGCCAGTCGGCGGACGGATCGAACGCCGTCGCGCGCGCGTACCTCGACGCACGTCATGACGCGGCAGCGGACCAGGTCGAGCGACTCGAGGCCAAGGCCCAGAAGCAGGTGGACACGCTGTCCGCGCTCGCGCAGAAGTCCGCCAAGTCCGCGGAGGAATCGTCGGCAGCTGCAGGCCTGACCGAACGGGCGTGGCGCATCCAGGTCGACACGCTCGGTGCCAAGCTGGCTGAGCTCGCCAGTCTCGATCTCGATCCGGGTCGGATCGTCAGTTCGGCCACACCTCCCGGTCAACGGTCGACGCCCGGGGTGATACCGCTGGGGATCGCCGGTCTGGTCCTCGGGCTCTTCGTCGGCGTCCCCGTGGCGCTGACTCGCAAGGAGGAAAACAGTCAGATCGGCGGGGTCGAGGGATTGACGGTCGCCGAGAACGAGATGGTGCTCGACGGTACGAAGGACACCGACCGTGCGGAGACCTGGGACATCGCATCGTTCATGTTGAAGGTCCCCCAGAACATGAACGCCGACGGGACGTTCACGATCATGGTCGACTCCGAGCCGGCGGACGGCCGTCAGGCACCGGGCCAGGAGCTGGTCGACGCGCTGTCGCGGCGTGGCCGGCCGGCCCGGTTCGTCGACGCCGGAGAGATCAACGAGGGGAAGATCAGCCGGGGCTGGCCGACCGATCGGAAGCGCAAGTCCTGGGCCGGCGAGGTCGTGGTCATCGACACGACGAATGTCGCCTCCGACGCCCGCAAGGTCGCGCTCGCCACGAGGACCGAATCGGTGGTCGTCGCTCGATCCGTCACCGACGATGCCGGCGCGTTGCGCCGCCTGGTCGGGCTGTTCCACTCCAAGGGGGTGGACATCGACCTCACGGTGCTGCTCCCGCCCCGTCCGGAGTACATCGTCCTGGGCGAGTGAACAGGCTGGTCAGGCCCAAGGAGTCTCGTGTGACCCAGCCGACGACCAGATAGACCGCCGCGAGAACCGCCATGGTGGCGATCACGATGGGACCCGAAGAACCGAGCACGGTCCGAACGGCAAGCGCTGGTATGGCCACGACGACCAGCGCCTGAGCGATCGCGTAGCGGAGGTGGCGGCTTGGCGGCCGGACCGCCATGAGCCGTTGCACCTGCCAGACGACGACAGCCGTGTCGACGATGATCGTGACCGCCCAGGCGATCGCCGCACCGATGATCCCCCACGACGGGATGAGCAGGAGGCAGAGGAGCACGTCCAGGGCCAGGGCACCACTCTTGTCGGCGAGCTGCCACCGGCTCCGGCCACCCATGAGCAGGACCGTCTGCACCGTCCCTGCAGCCGTTGCGAGAGCCATGGCAACGGCGAGCACGGTCATGGACGTCGCGCCGGCGCCGAACCCTGGACCGAAGACCCGCAGCACCTGGTCGGCGAACACCGCGAGAAGGATGAAGAACGGCCACGCGACCCAGATCATCGCCGCGGTCACGACGCCATAGATCTCCCCCGCTGCCTCGGTGTCTCCTCGGGCGAGCACGGCGCTGATGCGGGGACCGACCACGATGCGGCCGGCTTGCTGCACCACCTCACCGGCCCGGACACATCGCGTCACGACGGCGTACACACCAGCCTCCGCTGGCGACGCCAGCGCGCCCACGAGGAGGACGTCGATCCACTCCAGCAGGATCTCGACACACGCGGTGACGCCTCGGGTCGCGCTGAACCCCCAGAACCTCACGCCCAGCTCTCGCTGCGCGGACGGCACGACGGTCGGCCGCCCCATGGTGCCACGGCGCACGATGCGCAGCGCCACGGCGGCCGCGACGACGAGGGCGAGCGGGACCGGCGCAAGCCAGGCCCCCAGCACCCCGGAGACGCCCCAACCGGCGAGCACCGCGACGCCGACGGCCGCGAGTCGCCCCAGCGGGAGGAGCAGGTTCTGGACCAGCGGATACGTGCAGGAGTCGCCGAAGCCGCGGCTGACGCCGAGCAGGACGGCCGTCATCGCGAGGACGCTCGCCACGGCGGACGCCACCGTCAGCAACCACGGAGAAACGCCGTGCACGGGGTCGACGACCAGGGCGACTGCAGCGGTCGCCGCGACGAGCAGACCCACGGCCGCCACGACCGGGCGCAGTGCCGACCGCACCAGAACCGGGATCTCCTCCGTTCGTCCGACCGCTCGCGCGGCCGAGACGAAGCGCACGAGTCCGGTATCGGCACCCAGCTCGACGGTGTTCGCAGCGATCAGGAAGGCCGCGACGACCAGAAAGTAGGTTCCGGCGCCGTCGACTCCCAGGTGCCGTCCCACGAGGGCAGCGATCACGAGGCCCACCGCGGCGCCCACGATCCCGGCGACAAGGTTCAGCGCGGCGGCTCCACCCATGCCGCGGGAGTGCGGGCTGGGGAGACGCGCCCTAGGGATCGGCATCCTCGTCCAGTCCGTACCGGCGCCGCAGCAGGATCGCGGCGACCAGCACGACCGCCACCATCTGCATGAAGTCGAGTCCGTAGACGATGACGGCGACGCTGATGACCACGAGGACGCTGTGCAGGACGAGCTCGACGTCGGTCGGGGCACGCCACGTCCGCAGCGTCGTGCCCCAGAGGAACAACAGGAAGAGGGCGAGGCCGACGAACCCGTGGCTGAACATCAGGGTCCAGACGTATCCCTGCGTGCCGACCGAGAGCTCCTGCACGTACGACGGGCGCGGCGCTCCGTGCCCCAGCAGCGGGTGCTCCAGCGCTCGCTGGATCGTCTCGGCGTAGAGCGAGAAGCGAGCGCCGTCCGATTGTCCGTACTGCTGCCTCGCCGCGATGTGGTCGAGCAGGCCCCGCGACACCATGAACAGCACCGCGGACAGCCCCACTGCCCCGAGCCCGAGCACCGGGCCGGCCCGGTTCCGCACCGCCAGGCGCACGACGATGTACGTCACGGCCAGGCACAGCCCGGCGAACATGCCGCGGTTGGACGTCGCCATGGCCGGCGGAACGAAAGCGACCGCGGCGACGATCAGACCGAGCCGCGCGATCCACGTCCGTGCCAGAAGGAAGGCGGCCACCGCCACCGGCGTGAGGACCAGAACCGCCACCCCCCAGCTGTTGGCGTACGGAAACGGCGCGGACGGTCGGACGAAGACGAACGGTGAGCCCCAGGGATGCTGCACCTCGGCCAGCGGCGGGAAGAAGAGGTCACGCACGTACTCGTTCGACGTGAGCGACGAGGGCAGCACCAGCCCGACCGGTGTGGACAGGCGGGAGTCCGGGAAGAGCATGCCGAGGATGCCGCCGGCGATCGTGAACAGCCAGACGAAGGTCAGCGCGTTGACGACCGATCTGAGTGTGAGGTGACGTCGGGCGCTCACCGTGTACACGAACGCCACGAGCGCGAACACGATGATGGCGAACCTGTAGGCGAACCCCAAGGCTCGCGGCATGCTGTCGAGCATCACGCCCGAGGCGAGAACCCACATCGCGAACGCCACGAACGCGCCCATCCCCGGAACCACCGGGATGTCGCGCTGGCGGGCCAGGAAGGCGATCATGACGCCGGTCATCGTCACGGCCGCCGGGACGACCGTCATGCCGAGCAGCCACATGGCGGGGAAGCCCCACAGCATGACGAGGATCGGCCACGCGGGGAGATTCTCGCCGGTGACCCTCGTCGCGCGGACGTCGGTGAACTCCGAGGTCATGTCGCCGGCCCGGAGCGCAAAGAACGATGCCGCCGGCGCAGCGTCGCGAGCAGCAGCAGCGTGTTCCCGGCGGCGAGCACCGCGTAGCCGATCAGGAACGCCGATGTCCAGGGCCACAGCAGGAAGACGGCATTCACGACGCCGGCATCCGCCGGGGTCTGGATCCAGCCACCGTGCCGTCCGGGCACCGCCGGGTCTGTCGCCGGGCTCAGCTGATCGGCCAGGAGCTGGGCGAAGAACCGCACCGAGGCGACGACGGCGAATCCCAGCGGCACCAGCAGCCAGGCCGTGTCCACGTCCGTGTGCAGGTGAAGACAGACGGCCACCCCGAGATGCAGGACCAGGATCCGGGCCGCGTCGACCACGTGGTCGAGCCACTCACCGGCCGGCGATCCGGTTCCCGTGAGGCGGGCCAGCTGGCCGTCGGCCGCGTCGAAGGCGAACCCGAGCTGGAGGAGGACGGTGACCGACAGGGCGACGAGCACGGAGGGGTCGAACCCCACGAGGACGGCCATGCCTCCCAGGAAGAACGACGCGCTGACCGCGGTCATCTCGTTCGGGCTCCGCCCGAGCCGCGCCGCCACGGCCGCGATCAGCCGGCCGAGCCGACGGTTGACCGCACGCATGTAGAACGGCACACCGGCTGCGGGCTTCTGCGCGGCAGCGAGCCGGGCGTACGACGCGCGGACGTCGGTCACGAGGTTCATGGCCCTACTGCTGCGCCTCGATCCTGGCGTCGATGCTCGAGCTCGGCGTGGACCGGTAGTTCGAGTGCACCTCGACGGCGATCGTGTTCGAGCCGGACTGGATCAGGTTGGTCGGGATCTGCACGACGACCGGATTGGCGACCGCCGTGGACGTCGACGGCGCCGCCGTCGCGTACGTCGCCCGCGTGATCGTGCCGGACGGCATGTTCGCGCGACCCACCTCGGTGCCGTTGATGTACACGACGAGCCCGTCATCGGCCCGCGTCGTCAGCCTGAATCCCTGGTACGAGCCCGGATTGGCGACCGTGAACGTCGTGCGGTGGTACGACGTGATGGCACGCGTCTGCCCGGCCGGCACGTCGATGTTCGTGGCGATGGGCCCGCTGCCCCAGCCGAGCGGAGCGGGGCCCGACTGCCAGGAGCCGTGGTCGAACGAGGGCTGCTTCCACGACGCGTCGACGGTGACGTTGTTGTCGAACAGGTACCGCCACGTGCTCCCGGCCGCCAGCACCGTCGTGTTCGCTCCCCCGCCTGGCTGAACGGCCGAGGTCGATGCCGATCGGTTGCCGGCTCCGTCGGATGCCCGGACGAAGAATCTGTCACCCGGCGCAGAGTCCGGCACGTCGGCCGACGATCCGGTCGTCACGGCCACGACACGATCGTTGCGGATCACCTCATAGGTCGCACCCGACGTCGATCCCCGCGTCCACGACACCTTGGCGACGTCGTCCGTGAGCTGGACCGCCAGCGCCGTCGGCTTGTCCGGAGCGGTGTGCGGGCGCTGGTCGAAGCGGACGAATCCGCCCACCCACTGATTGGCACCGTTCTCGCGCACCGCGGACTCGAAGGATCCACCGGCCCACAGCGTCCCGTCCGACGCGACCTTCAGCGACCACGCGCCGAAGCCGCCGCGCGACTTCCACTGCGGCGCGAACTCGGGGACGTACGCGCCGGTGTCGGCGCGGTAGGCGCCGACCAGGCTGATCTTCTCCGCCTGCGTCCACGTCACTGTCGACTGGCCCGGGCTGAGCCCGTCGTACTGGGTGGTGGCGAAGTTCCAGTCGCCACAGTGGCACCCGCTGTAGACGACATCGTCGTCGCCGTCGATCGCCTGGATGTCGCCACCCGACCTGCTCACCCAGGCACTCTTCAGGGCGAACGTGGACGTGTCGTAGGAGAACATGTTGTGCTGCGAGCCACCGAGCCAGACCTTGTCGGCGACCTGCTTGACCGCCTGCTGGTACTTGGCCGAACCGGCCGTGCTGTGCGTCGGCTGCCATGGCGGACTCACGAGCGACGCCGTCGCTCCCGTGCCGACGGCCGCACCACGATCGGCAGTAGCACTCCCCGACTTGGTGAAGTAGCCGGAGAAGTACGCGCGAGATCCGTCGTCGTCGACGTCGACCCCGGTGGCTGTGCCATTGAAGTTGGGATTCCAGCCCCCATCCGCGCGACCGGTCGCCAGGGACAGCCTGGCTCCGTTGCGGGCGAAGACGGCCGACGTGCCACGCACGAAGTGCGAGAAGCTTCCGGCGGCGTAGAGGTGCGTGCCGCTCGCGTCGAGCCCGCGCACCGAGATCGCGTCCCCGCCGCTGACCCTGTTCTCGACGTTCGAGTCCCACATCGGGTCAAGGGCACCCGTCGAGAGGTTCAGCACGGCGAGACCGGTACGCGCGGTGCTGTTGACGCTGGTGAAGGTGCCGCCGACAGCGAGCTTGTTGCCGGGCAGCGCCGCGAGGGCCTTGACCTGGTTGTTGAAGGTCGGCCTGAAGGAGCTGATCCAGTCGCCGGTCGTGGCGTCGAACGCGGCCAGGTAGGGCTGGTCGACCTTGTCGGCGCCGGTGGCGCCGGCGCCCTTCTGGACCGTGGTGAAGTTGCCGCCGACGTACATCGTGTTGCCCACCTGCGCGAATGCCTGAACCTCGGTGGCAAGCTCGCCGCTGCCGCCCGCTCCGGTCCCGGTCACACCCCACGTCGCGGGCAGGGCTCCGTTCTTCGCCACCGGCAGCGCCGTCTGGGCCGACGTTCCCGAGCCCGGGATGGCGGCGTAGGCCATGTCGGCGGTGGTGGTCCTCGGCCGGATGAACACCTGGGTGAACGGTGCGCCATAGCCACCGACGGTGGAGTAGACGTAGCTGTTCGCGTCGTTGGTTCCGGTGCCGCCCGAGCCGAAGGTGAAGCCGCGAATGAAGTTGTTGGCGGACGTCTCCATCGTCCTGACCCGGTTGTAGGCCGAGTTGGTCCCGAAGTCGCGGGTGCTCGTGTTGGAGCCGCTGGAGCCGCTCATGCTGAACGAGGCGATCGGGTGTCCGGCACCGAACGCCCACGACCAGCGGTCGCGGGACTTGAACGTGAAGCGCACCTCCTGCCAGCTGGAGCCGGCCGTGTTCGTGGCCCGCCGCAGTCGTACGCCGTCGGAGAGTGAGTCGAGGCGACGGCCCCCCAGCAGACCGTCGATGGTGGAGCTGGGCAGCTGACGAGGCGAGAAGGCCGTCGTACCCGTGACCGTGGAGGAGACCTGGTCGATCGTCCCCTTGCCGTTTCCGTCCCACATCCAGCCGTCGCGGCCCCGGCCCACGAGGACCCAGCCACCCCCATCGGTCGTCATGTCGCAGTAGTACTGCGACGGCGCCTGCAGCTGAGGGGTGATCAGCCAGTAGCGGCCGTCCGGGGCACCCGGCTGGTTCTGCTTGATCTCCCAGCATGACGCCGCGGCGCGATGAGCCGCCGAACCGTCGAGCGTGACGGCTGAGTGCGCCGGGGACCCGACCAGCGCAGACGCCGAGAACGCGCCGATCAGCACGACAATGAGTCCGTGCCGAAGTGTCCTGAGTCGTGGAGCTCGCACGCGAATCCTTCGGTCGGGGCGGTCACGTCGTTGAACCCGTTCGCGGACGGGTTCTCTCTGAATGAGCCCCGAACGGCGCGGTTATGACGGAATCCGATGCATCGGATGTGAATTTCGTCAGGAATCGTTGAGTGCGACCTCTTTCCTTCCGAGAGCCCCACCGACAGAGGGCAGCGACGAAAGGAAGGTCATGCGACATCTCCTCCGCCCGACCGTGCAGGTCGCCGCCACATTCGTCGCGGCCGCCGCGGTGTCGCGCATCAGCCGACCCGGCGCGCCGCTCCGTCGATGCGGTCGAGGATGATTCCATCGCAGAGCCGGACGAACGGCCGGACGTCGTCCGCCAGGATGAGCGCGGTGACCGTGAGGCGGCCCTCGAGCCCGTTCCCGTCTATCACTCCTTCGGGCCGGAGCCGGTTGCGGTGGCGCGGGTCGCCTATCAGCCTGACCGCGCTGCGCCGAAGCCTGAGGTCGAGGAGGCCCGCAAGCCGGCCTTGTACGTCCTGAAGCCTCCTGCCGCCGAGTCCGGGAACGATGCTCCCGAGGCTGACCTCCACCAGCCTGACAGACCCAGCCCCAGCCCCAGCCGGAACCGGAGCCGGAGCCGGAGCCGATGGAGGTCAGCCGCCGCCTCTCCGGTCGGGTGCACGGGTCCGTCACGAACGTCCACGGACGCGGTCTCCGGGGGATGCGCGTCGAGATCGTCTCGTCCGACAAGACCGCCGTGGCATCGACCAGGACGACGGACGGCGGTCGTTTCATCGTCGACGACGTTCCGCCCGGAGACTACTTTCTGCGAGCGTTCGACGACGTCGACGGAGACTTCGAGAAGTCGTGGTTCGGCGGACGGAAGCTTCATTCGGCCGATTCCTTCATGGTCGTAGCCGGGCGCCCCGTGGACGGAATCGACGTCGTGCTGCGTTCCACCGCGCAGATCGACGTCGAGGCCACTGCAGGGGAGCGCAAGACCGAGGTCGTCGTGCGAGTGACTCACCGCGCCACTGGTGCGCCCGCCACGGGTGAGGTCGAGCTCTCGACCAAGAACTCCGACCACATCATCGCGGCGCTCGTCGACGGCCAGGCGTACATCACGTTCACCGACGGCGACATGCCGCGAGTCACCAAGGTGCGGGTGTCCTACAGCGGCGACCACGAGACGCGACCCGCGTCCACCAAGGCGAAGGTGAACTGACGGGGCCCGGTGTGTCCGACTGCTCGCACCGGTGGCGCCGGCTACACCGGCAGACCGTCGCCAGCGCGTGGGCGGCACACCCAGGACGTGCAGGCTTCGTCAGCTGAGCGGTTGGTAGACGCGGATGTAGTCGACGAGGTAGGTGGCCGGCAGTCGGGTGTCTTCCGGCTTCGAGGCGTCCGCGAACCCCCAGTAGCTGCTGCCGACCTGCATGTTCAGCCGGATGTTGACCGGGCCTGAGAGTGCCGACACGAGCCACGGCGCGCTGGACATCGCGACCGACCCGGTCGTCACGCCGTCCATGCTGAACTCCAGGCAGTCGGGCGACCAATCGACGGCCCACACATGGAACGCCTCGGCGATGGGCACGGCCAGTCGTCCCCAACCGCCATATCGCTGACTACCCGACGGACTGTTGGTGTTCTCGTGCAGTGTCCATGAGTAGGAGGTGGTGAGCGGGGCGTAGTCGCGAGCCGCCGGGTCACCCCAGGCTTCCATCACGTCGATCTCTCCATACTGCTGGTCGGCGCGGAGCCAGAAGGCGGGCCAGAGACCACGGGAGATGTCCGGAGCCGTCGGCAGCTTGGCCCTCATCTCCCAGCGACCGTACTTGCGCGAGAACTTTCCGATGGTGTCGAGATATCCGGTCGTGTAGTCGCGGCCGCTGACGGTCTCGCGTCGCGCCGTGATCGACAGCAGACCGTCGTGCACGTCGACGTTCCGGGCCATGATGCGCGCCTGGTCGAACGACAGCGTCGTCTCGTTCCTGACGCGCCACCGATTCGTGTCGACGCTGGTTCCCTCGAACTCGTCCGACCAGGCGAGGTTGCCTTGGCCCGAGCGGCTGTAGTCGAGCTGCTCGAGCTGGGTCGACGTGCAGGGCCTGACGTCCGCACTGCCGAATGTCGGGCCCGGCGCCGGAGCAGTGTTCGGCGTCTGTGTGGGCGACGGGCTCGGCGTGGGCACTGACGTATCCGTGGGTGATGGACTCGGGGAGGGCAAGGGCGCGCTGGCGACCACACTGGCCTGCTTGACCTTGACGGCCTTCGAACCGCTCAGGGAGTAGCCGATCACGCGCAGCGAGAAGTGATCACCTGCGCTCACCGTCGTGAGCTTGAGGTCCACCCAGCGCCACTCGCTCGTGCTCCTGGAGCCTGACCACGTGCTCTGCGCGACCACCTCGCCGTCGTCACCGATCTCGCGGGCCTCGACGCCGATCCGCACCGTCGGACGGATGGCCTGGACCTTCACCCTGACGGACAGGGTCGAGCCCTCGACCATGGCGGCGTCCGAGAGGTCGGAGGTCATGTGCACGGTTCGCGTGCCCTCGCGGGAGCTGATCTTGCCGGCCGTGTACCCGTTCATGACGACGCGCTCGAGACGACCCCGGTCCGAGACCGTCCATCCCTTGACGTCCGTGGCGAAGGTCGGATTCGCGATCCAGTCGGTCGTGTCCGAGGTTGCGGCGTTGCTACCCACCACGACGCCGGCAGCCACAGCGAACGCAACCGCGGCGGCATGCCGAAGACGAGGCCGGGCTTGCAGAGCCATGCGGGTCACCCCTGGCGATCTCCCGAGATGCAGTTGGAGCGCTGGTGTCAGAGTTACCAGAGTGGCGCATGTTGACCCGCGGTGTCTCAGAAACGCCGGAACTCTGGGAGGGATCGCCGCAGGGCCGCAAGTGCCTGAGCGGCGCGTCCCGTTCAGGCACCGCCGACGCCACACGCACATCTGGTGGGGAGGGTGGGGCTCGAACCCACGACCCAAGGATTATGAGTCCTCTGCTCTGACCGGCTGAGCTACCTCCCCGGGCTGGGAATAGCCTAGTCACATGGACCCTGAACCCCTTGAGCCCGTGGACGAGTCGTGGGAGTCCGCGCTGGTCGTGGTGGCGCACCCCGACGACGTCGAGTTCGGCGCGGCCGCGGCGGTGGCCCGCTGGACCGACCAGGGCAAGTCGGTCGTCTACTGCCTCGTCACCAGCGGCGAGGCGGGCATCGACGGCATGACTCCGGAGGAGGCCCGAGAGGTGCGTATCGGGGAGCAGATCGCTTCCGCGCGCGTCGTCGGGGTCGAGACGGTGGAGTTCCTCGGCATGCCCGACGGCATCGTCGAGTACGGGTTGCCGTTGCGTCGCGCCATCGCCGAGGTCATCCGCAAGCACCGGCCGGACATCGTCATCACCAACAACTTCCGCGAGTCGTGGGGTGGCACCTTCCCGAACCAGTCCGATCACATCGCCGTCGGCCGGGCCGCCATCGACGCCGTTCGCGACGCGGGTAACCGCTGGGTGTTCGCCGAGCAGCTCACCGACGGAATCGAGCCGTGGGGCGACGTGCGTCAGGTGTGGGCGGCCAGCTCACCCGACTCAGCCCATGGAGTCGACACCACCGACACGTTCGACCGCGGCGTGGAGTCCCTGAAGGCTCACCGGGCCTACATCGACGGGCTCGGCGGCAGCTGGGCCAACTTCGACCCGGTCGAGTTCCTGGAGGGTGTCTCCCGGCCGGCCGGGACCCGGCTCGGCGTCACCTACGGGACAGCCTTCGAGGTCTTCTCGATGGCGTACGGCGAATAGCGGGCTCCCCCGGTTGGACTCGAACCAACAACCCTCCGGTTAACAGCCGAATGCTCTGCCAATTGAGCTACAGGGGATCGACTCCTCCATCAGCGAGGCTGCGAGGAGCGCGGCCACCAACCTTAGCAAGACGGGCCCGTAGGTGCGCCATCGCCCGAGCCTCGTCCGCGCGCACCTGGGCGACCGTCAGACCGAGTCGCACGGCCACGTCCTTGCGGGATCGGGGCGGGCCGGGCTGCTCGCCCAGGCGGTAGCGCAGCCGGATGACGGCGGCGAGCCGCAGCGGCAGATGTTCAACAGCCGGGTGGACGTCGTCGGGCGCATCGCCCGCTACGTGGGGAGCGGGGACGTCCACGTCACCCAGCGGTGACTCGATGCGCGCGCGAACCCGGATGGCGGCCGTGATCCACGGCCAGGCATAGGTGGCGAGACGGAAGCCGCGATCGGGATCGAACCGGTCGACAGCCGCGATCAGGCCAAGCGTGCCGGACTGCATCGCCTCGTCGAGGGCGTCGCCGTGCAGACCGAGATGGTGCGCACGCAACGCCACGAGCCGCAGGCTGGCACGGATCAGATCTCCCCTCGCCTGGCGGTCTCCGGCGCGTGCTGCGCGCGCCAACGCGTGTTCACGCTCGGCCTCGAGGGGCGGTTGGGACAGCAGGCGACGCGCGAGGGAATCCACCTGACCAGCGTCGACCCGGGCCGGACCGGTCGCGCTGATTCACGGCACGACTGTGGACAGGCCCGGGCTGGGGACGAAATCAGACGCCGATGGCGCGGCCGCGCATGATGCGGTGTTGCTGCTCCAGGGCGATGAGCTCACCGAACATGCGGTTGTAGCTCTCGGTCTGCTCGACCGGGTTGGTGCGCTGGAGCTTGGACTTCAGCTCGGAGATGCGGCGGGCGAGCGTGAGGGCCTGAAGCTTCGCGATCGTGGCCGCCACCACCTCCTTCATGGACGACTCACGGGCCTGCAGTGGCTCCACGGCGGCGACCGACAGCACATGACGGAGATCGTCGGACGGGAGAGCATCGGAGATCCGCGGCACCCACGACGGGTCGGGAGCAGTCGGCCACTCCTGGCCGCTGAGGTGGCGCCAGATCTCCTGTGCGACGGGATGGGTGAAGTCGTTCTCGTGCACGTCGCCCACGTGATCGCGCGCGAGGTGCGGATACTGAGCGAGCGCCTTGAGCGTCTCTCGCTCGTCGGCGAACTGCGGGTCGCCGAAGCTCACGAACGGCGCGGGCCCGGCCTCGGGTTCAGACGATGCCGGCGCGTTCTGGGGTCGCTCCTTCGCCGGTGCGGCCTTGCGACGCCGGAACTCGTTGCGGACCTGGTCGATGTCGACGCCGACCTTGGTGGCGATCTCGCGGAAGAACTCCTCGACCTTGCTCTTGTCGCGGATGGCCGTCGCGAGACCCACCGCCTCACGCACCGCGTCGACCCGTTGGTCACCGCGGTCGAGGTCGTAGCGTCCCAGGATGTTCTCCAGGACGAACCGGTACAACGGGATGCGCGAGGCCACCAGCTCGCGCACCGCGGCGTCGCCGTCGGCGAGGCGGAGGTCGCACGGGTCCATGCCGCGCGGCTCGACGGCGACATACGTCTGCGCGACGAACTGCTGGTCGCCGGCGAACGCCTTCATCGCCGCGCGCTGGCCGGCCTCGTCGCCGTCGAAGGTGAACACGATCTCGCCGTGGAAGGCGTCGTGGTCGAGCAGGACCCGGCGCAGGACCCGAGCATGCTCCTCGCCGAAGGTCGTGCCGCTGGTGGCGACCGCCGTGCGAACACCGGCCTGGTGGCAGGCCATCACATCGGTGTAGCCCTCGACGACCACCGCCTGGCTGGACGACGAGATGTGCTTGCGGGCGAGGTCGAGGCCGTACAGCACCTGGCTCTTCTTGTAGATGGGAGTCTCGGAGGTGTTGAGGTACTTGGCCTCGACGCGATCGTCGTCGAACATCCGGCGAGCGCCGAAGCCGATGATCTCGCCGGTCAGCTCGCGGATCGGCCACAGCAGACGGCCGCGGAACCGGTCGTACAGGCCGCGCTGACCACGTGAGGCGAGTCCGCCGACCAGCAGCTCGTCGTCGGTGAAGCCCTTGCCCTTGAGATGGGCGACCAGCGCCTCTCCCCCGCGCGGCGCGAACCCCATGCCGAACGTCTCGGCTGCGGACTGGTCGAAGCCGCGGTCGGTGATGAACTGACGGCCGACCTGCGCGTCCGGCGAGGTGGTGAGCACCGAGGCGTAGAACTCCCCGGCCAGCCGATGCGCCTCGAGCAGCCGCTGGCGCTGACGCGGGTCGCGTCGTGGCCCGGTGGGCTCGCCCTCCTCGTAGCGCAGCTGGACACCGTACTTGGACGCCAGCCGCTCGACCGACTCCACGAAGGTCAAGCCCTCGATCTCCATGAGGAACTTGATCGAGTCGCCCCCGACGCCGCATCCGAAGCAGTGGTAGTAGCCCTGGGCGGGACGCACGTTGAACGACGGTGACTTCTCGTCGTGGAACGGGCACAGGCCCTTGCGCGAGCCGCCGCCGGCGTTGCGGAGCGTGACGTACTGCTCGACGACTTCGTCGATCTTGGCTCGCTCGCGGACGAGCTGGATGTCCTCGTCCTTGATGAGCCCGGCCATGAACCGAATCCTAGGCGTTGGTCCCTACAGTCCGAGGCGGTCTGCCCAGAGGGGTGCGGAGATGTCCGTGAGGCCGGAGACCTGGTCGATGACGGCCCGCAGCCGGCCGGCGTCGTCGGTGGCGGCATCGTGGTCGGCGCGGATGTCCGGCTCGAGGTCCCGGCCCTCCGAGGCGACCAGAGCCTTGACCAGGCTCTGCAGCAGGTCACGCTGCGACCCGAGGTGCTCGGGCGCGATCATCCGACCGCATCACGTAGTGCGCGGCCACCGACTTCAGGACCGTGATCTCATCGCGCGTCGCGTCCGGAACCTCGAGGTCGGCGTCGTACCGCACCAGCGGCCCGCCACCCCACCGCTGCACCGTGGCCGACTCGGCCGCGACCACGAAACGGCCGATCAGCGCGCTGGTGAGGCTCTTCAGCACGGCGCGCGAAGCGCGACTCTGGTCGAGCGGCTTCCGGGGCCACTCCGCCATGGCCTCCAGCCGCTCGAGTGCAGACGAGAGCCGGTCGCCGTCGAGGCCGGCGTCGTACCAGTCGCGCGCGACGAGATGCACGGCCGACTCGTCGAGGGAGTGGAGGTCGAGCGTGAACCAACCGCCGACCACCCCGTCCTCGACGTCATGCACCGAGTAGGCGATGTCGTCGGAGAGGTCCATGACCTGGGCCTCGATCGGACGTCGGCGTGGCTCGGCATCTGCGCGAACCCAGTCGAACATCCCGGCGTCGTCGGCGTAGATGCCGAACTTGTCGCTGCCGTCGGGCGCCTCGCCGCGAGCCCACGGGTACTTCACGCAGGCCGCCAGCGTGGCCCGGGTGAGGTTGAGGCCGACGCTGCGGCCGTCCGGCGCGAACGTCTTGGCCTCGAGGCGGCTGAGCAGGCGCAGCGTCTGAGCGTTGCCCTCGAATCCGCCGCACGCGGCCGCGACCTCGTCGAGCGCCACCTCACCGTTGTGTCCGAACGGCGGGTGGCCGAGGTCATGGGCGAGCGCGGCCGAGTCGACGATGTCCGGGTCGCAGCCCAGGGACGCGCCGAGCTCCCGGGCGACCTGGGCGACCTCGAGCGAGTGGGTCAGCCGGTTGCGGATGAAGTCGTCGCTGCCGGCGCCGAGAACCTGGGTCTTGGCCGACAGCCGGCGGAGCGCGGCCGAGTGCACGACCCGGGCCCGGTCGCGCTCGAACGGCGTGCGACCCGCCCGCTTCGGCGGCTCGGCCACGAAGCGGGCGCGCGCCTCGATGCCGTACGGATCGTTCATCGGTCGCAGGTTATCCCGATCGGACTCCAGCAGTGGGGGCTGCGTGTCATCATCTGCTGTGCGAAGACTCGGAGTCGCCGTCCTGGCCGGAGCGATCAGCGGACTCGTCGTCGGTGGCCTCGGCGGCCGGCTGTTCATGTACGTGCTCGCTCAGCTGAATCCGGAGGAGGCCGGCGTCAAGACGGACGACGGGTTCGAGATGGGTCAGTTCACCCTCTCCGGCACGCTCAACCTGCTCATCATCACGACGGTCATCGGCGTCATCGGAGGGCTCGTCTTCCTGGCCGTGCGCGGGCTGCGCTTCGGACCGCCCTGGTTCCGCGTGCTGAGCATGCCGGTCGGCGTCACAATCGTCGTGGGCTCTCTGCTCGTGCACAGTGACGGCGTCGACTTCACGCTGCTCCAGCCGTGGTGGCTGGCCGTCTCCCTGACGCTCGCGGTGCCATTCGTCTACACGCTGATGGTGTCTGCACTGGCCGACCGTTGGCTCGGCGATAAGCCGAGCGTCTGGTCGAGGGTCCCGGCTGCGATCCCGTGGATCGCGCGGGCGGCGTTCATCGCGCTGATCGCGATAGCGCTCGTCGACCTCGTGACGACGATCGACACGATCGCCGACCCGTACGAGCTCACCTGACGACCGTCACCAACGGCCTTTCCGCGGGCGCGGCTGGCACGTCGGGCAGGTGAACGACGACCGGTTCATGAACGAGTCACGTCGGATCGCGGTGCCGCAGCGACGACAGGCCTTCCCCTCCTGCCCGTACACCGCGAGCGACCGCTCGAAGTATCCGCTCTGTCCGTTGATGTCGACGTAGAGGGTGTCGAACGTCGTGCCGCCCTGGGCCAGCGCTTCGATCATCACGGCGCTGATGTGCCGGAGCAGGTCGTCGACCTCGCGGGTTCGCAGGTGCCGGGTGTTGCGCGCGTAGTGCAGCGGGGTGCGCCAGAGCGCCTCGTCAGCGTAGATGTTGCCGACACCGGAGATGAGCGTCTGGTCGAGCAGGGCTCGCTTGACGCCGGTCTCACGCCGACGCAGCCGGGCTCGAAAGTCGGACGGGTCGAACAGCGCGTCCAGCGGGTCGCGGGCGATGTGCGCGATCTCCGCCGGCAGCTCGGCCCCGTCCTGTATGACGGAGTCGTCACTCACCGCCATCCCTCCGAAGATGCGCTGGTCGGCGAACAGCAGCCGGTTGCCGTCGTCGAGGTCGAACGTGATGCGCAGGTGACGTGGTTCGTCGACGCCAGGGCCGGCGATGAGCATCTGTCCGCTCATCCCGAGGTGAGCCAGGATGGCGTCACCACCGTCGATCGGCAGCCAGAGGTACTTGCCCCTCCGTTCCGCCCCAACCACGGTCGCCCCGGCGAGCCGGTCGGCGAAGTCGGTCGGGCCCGCCTCGTGCCGCCGGACCGACCGCGGGTGGTGGACAGTGACGCTCTCGATGCGCCGGCCGACGACGTGCTCGGCCAGACCCATCCGGACGACCTCGACCTCGGGCAGCTCAGGCATCAGGGTCGGCGGTGATGGCCCGCCACGCGATCTCCGCGACCTCCTGCTCGGCTTCCTTCTTGGAGCGACCGGAACCGCCGGGGAACACCCGGTCGCCGACGTGGACCTCCGCGGTGAACCGCTTGTCGTGGTCGGGCCCCTCGCTCTCGAGAACGTAGCGCGGGACGCCGAGGTCGTTCGTGGCAGTGATCTCCTGCAGCGACGTCTTCCAGTCGAGGCCCGCTCCGAGCTGGGCGGCGTCGGCGATCACCGGGTCGAAGATCGTGTGGATGACCTCGGACGCGCGCTCGATGCCGAACTGCACGTAGATCGCGCCGAGGATGGCCTCGACGGTGTCGGACAGGATCGAGGCCTTGTCGCGTCCGCCGGTCGCCTCCTCGCCGCGGCCGAGCCGGACATGGTCGCCGACGCCGAGCGTGCGAGCCACCACGGCGAGCGCCTTGGCGCTGACCACCGCAGCCCGGAGCTTGGCCAGCTGGCCTTCGGGCAGGTCGGGGTGGTTCGTGAACAGGGTGTCGGTGACGACGAGTCCGAGCACCGAGTCACCGAGGAACTCGAGGCGCTCGTTGTTGGGCACCTGCCCGTTCTCGTACGCGTATGAGCGATGCGTGAGGGCGTGCTCGAGCAGCTCGGGATCGAGATCGGGGACCCCGAGGACCTGGCGCAGCTCGCTGGTCAGAGGACCTGACGACGCTCGCCGCGGGGGCCGTACTGGCCGCACTCCGGGCACGCACGGTGAGGCACGACCTTGGAGTCGCACGAGGGGTTGGCACAGTCGACCAGCTGGGTGGCCGTCGCCTTCCACTGCGACCGGCGGTGGCGCGTGTTGCTGCGCGACAACTTCCGCTTCGGTACTGCCACGATTACTCCTTGATGTCTGCGTGAATGTCTGGGTCGATCATCTGGCTCAGCTTCGCCCATCGTGGGTCGATCGCGTCGCCGTGTGTGTGGTCTGGATCGTCCGCGAGTCGGGCCCCGCACTCGGGGCACAATCCCGGACACTCCGGATCACACACGGGCTTGAACGGCAGTGCGAGCACCACCGCGTCCCGCAGCACGGGTTCGAGGTCGAGCAAGTCGCCCTCGAGCGAGAGGTCGTCCTCTCCCGCGCCTTCGTACAGATACAGCTCCTGGAAGTCCACGGCGAGGTCGTCGTCGAGGTCGTCCAGGCACCGGACACATTCGCCCTTGACCTGCGCCGAGGCGGTTCCCGTTGCGAGGACCCCGTCCATGACCGCCTCGAGCCTGAGCTCGATGGCGATGTCCGAACCCTCGGGCACGCCGTAGACGACACTGCCCAGGTCGGCCGGTGCGGCGACGGAGAGACTGACCGTGCGTTCGTTGCCCGGCCGACGTCCCAGCTCGTGGGTATCAACGACCAGAGGTCCCGACTGCACTTTTCGTCCATCCATCGACGTACACGACACATCGGCCTGCGCAAAACAGGCCGACGATCATGGTATCCGCTGGGCTCACGCAATCCCTAATCCTCTGGTTCTGCACCGCGTCCGCCGTTCGTGGAACAATCGAACACATGACCGAAGGGACCGTGCTGCACGCCGACCTCGACTCGTTCTTCGCGTCGGTCGAGCAGCGCGACGACCCCAGCCTGCGAGGGACGCCCGGTCATCGTCGGCGGCGGCGTCGTCCTGGCCTGCAGCTACGAGGCGAAGGCCCACGGCGTGCGCACCGCCATGGGCGGACGCCAAGCGCTGCGTCTGTGCCCGGACGCCGCCGTCGTCTCGCCGCGCATGGAGGCCTACAGCCAGGCCAGCCGTGACGTCTTCGCCGTGTTCGACGACACCACTCCGCTGGTCGAGGGCCTCTCGATCGACGAGGCCTTCCTCGAGGTGGGCGGCCTGCGACGCATCCGCGGTGCTCCGTCCACCATCGCGCAGCAGCTGCGCGCCGACGTGAGGTCGCGGGTCGGCCTGCCCATCTCGGTCGGCGTCGCCCGCACGAAGTACCTCGCCAAGGTGTCCAGTGCGCTGTGCAAGCCCGACGGGCTCCTCGTCGTCCCCATCGAGGACGAGCTGCGCTTCCTGCACGCGCTCGCGGTCGAGCGGCTGTGGGGCGTCGGGCCGGTCACGTCGGAGAAGCTGCACGCCGTCCGCCTGCACACGGTCGGCCAGGTGGCGGCACTCGAACAGCGCGAGCTCGTGCAGCTGCTCGGACCGGCCGCCGGCCGGCACCTGCACGCGCTCGCCAACAACCGCGACCCCCGCAGGGTCGAGACCGGACGCCGCCGGCGCTCGATCGGCTCGCAGAGCGCCATCGGCCGCGGCCCGCACACTCCCGCCGACCTCGACCGCGTGCTCCTCGGCGTCGTCGACCGCGTCACCCGGCGCATGCGCGCTGCGGAGCGTCCGGGCAGTACTGTCACGGTGCGGCTGAGGTTCGACGACTTCACTCGCTCCACCGTGTCCCACACGCTGTCGCGGCCGACCATGAGCACGAACCTGGTGCTCGACATCGCCCGCCGGCTGCTGTTCTCGCGCATGCCCGACATCGAGACGAAGGGCTGCACCCTCGTCGGGCTCGCGGTGTCCGGGCTCGACGACAACCCGGCGCAGCTGACCCTTCCCTTCAGCACGCCGAGCGGCTCTGTTCATCGAGATGGGGAGCTCGACGAAGCCGTCGACGCCGTCCGCGACAAGTACGGCACCTCAGCGGTGCGCCGTGCCGTGCAGGTGGGCCGAGCAGAGCGTCCGGCGATGCCGATCCTGCCCGACTAGCGAACTTCTACGGCAGGAGAGTTTGCAGTTCCCAGAACGTCTCCTCGGGCCGCCCCGCGAACGCTCCGTCGATCCCGGCGTGCACCGTGGGCATGAGGATGTCGTCGCGGAAGCGCTCCCAGCTCTCCTTGGTGTCGTGGACGGCGAAGATCCTCCATCCACCGTCGATGGGACCGGCGGCGTGGAAGATCTGCCCGTCCGGCAGGTGAGCGAGGCCGGGACCACCATGAACGGCCTCGATCGTCTTCTCGTACTGCTCTTGGGTACCGCCTGCAAAGTGATACGTGATCCCATACGGCATGAGCCGACTCCCTTGTCTCGCGTCCACGCCTGTGGCGCGGCTCCCTATCCGGGACGCTAGACCCGATTGCTTCCCCGGCACCAGCCTCGTGGCGACCGATCACCCGGCAAATCGTTCCTTCATCAAGTCGAGGACGAAATCTGGCACCAGCGGGCTGACGTCGCCGCCGCCTTTCGCGACTTCCTTGACCAGGCTGGACGCGAGGAAGGAGTACTCCGGGCTGGTGGGGATGAACACGGTGTCGACGTTCGTGAGCATGCCGTTCATCTGGGCCATCTGCAGCTCGTAGTCGAAGTCGGAGACTGCGCGCAAGCCCTTGACGATCGCCTGGACGCCATTCGCGCTGCAGAAGTCCACGAGCAGACCCCGGAACGACGCGACCGTCACGTTGGGCAGGTCCGACGTCGCCCGGCTCAGCATGTCGAGCCGCTCGTCGAGCGTGAAAAGGCTCGCCTTGCTCTCGTTGACCAGGACGGCGACGACGACCTCGTCGAAGAGCCGGGACGCCCGCCCGACGATGTCGAGGTGTCCGTTGGTGACGGGGTCGAAGGAACCGGGGCACACGACCTTCGTCATGTCAGCGACCGTACCAAAGGTGCGTCTCGCCATAGACCTTGTCTCGGAAGCCCCTCAGGGCGTCTGGCCAGGCGAACCCCGAGCGGTTCGAGCGCTCGACCACGATGATCGCGTCCGGCTCACGCATGTCGGCGAGCTTGCCGAGCAACCGCGTGAGTCGCGCTGCGGGAAGCGCGTACGGAGGATCCACGAACGCCAGATCGAAGTGGTCCATCCCCTCCAGAAACCGCTCGACGGGCATGCGCAGCACCGCGCCATGGTCGGTTCCCATGCTGGCGAGATTGCGGTTGATCACCGCCGCAGCGCGCCGGTCCGACTCCACGAAGACGGCGGTGTTCGCGCCTCGCGACAGTGCTTCGATGCCGAGCGCCCCCGAGCCGGCGTAGAGGTCGAGGACCCGCGCGTCGGCTCGAAGCCGCCCATCTCCGATTCCAAGGTCGAGAACATCGCCTCGCGCACCCGGTCAGACGTGGGGCGCGTGCCTTCGCCCTTGGGTGTCTCGAGCCGGCGGCCGCCCCAGACGCCGGCCACGATGCGGGTCACGTGCGTTCCAGGTAGTCGGCCTGCTCGGTCTCCTCCAGGGCACGCACTGCGGACGCGAGCGCCGGGTGGTCGGCCAGAGTCGGATCGGCCGAGACGACCTCCTGCGAGGCGTCCCGCGCGTCGACGATGACGTCCTCGTGCCGGACCACTGACAGCAGCCGCAGGCTCGACCGCACGCCCGACTGCCGCGCCCCCAGCACGTCGCCCTCGTGCCGCATCTCGACGTCGAGGCGGGACAGCTCGAACCCGTCGGTGGAGGCGGCCACGGCGGCCAGGCGCTCGCGGGCCGGCGAGTCCGGGTCGCTCGCGGTGACCAGCAGACACAGCCCCGGCTCCGAGCCGCGGCCGACCCGACCGCGCAGCTGGTGCAGCTGGGACACGCCGAAGCGGTCGGCGTCCATGACCACCATGACGGTGGCGTTCGGGACGTCGACGCCGACCTCGACGACGGTGGTGGCCACGAGAACGTCGAGGTCGCCGGCGGCGAACGCGTTCATGGTGGCGTCCTTCTCGTCGGATGGGAGGCGTCCGTGCAGCACGCCGAGTCGCAATCCGGAGAGCGGCCCGGACTCCAGCTCGGCGTGGACGTCGAGCAGCGATCTGGTGTCCTTCTCCGCCTCCTCGGTGTCATCCGCCGCTCGTGGCCCGGCACCCCCGCCAGGTGCGGTACCGATGCGGGAGACCACGACGTAGGCCTGCCGTCCGCCGTCGACCTCCTCGCGCACCCGTTCCCAGGCCCGGTCCATCCACGCCGGACGTTCGGCGGCGGGGACGACCGTCGTCTGGATGGGCTTGCGGCCGGCCGGCAGCTCCCGCAGCGTGGACGTCTCCAGGTCGCCGAACACCGTCATCGCCACGGTGCGCGGGATCGGCGTCGCGGTCATGACCAGCACGTGCGGCTTCACCTCGGAGCGGTCGACGAGCGCCGAGCGCTGCTCGACCCCGAACCGGTGCTGCTCGTCGACGACGAGGAGCCCGAGGTCGGCGAACTGCACGTGTTCCTGGATCAGGGCGTGCGTGCCGACGACGATGCCGGCTTCGCCGGATGCGGCGTCGTCCAGCGCCTCCTTGCGCGCCTTGGCGCCGAGTGAGCCGGTCAGCAGCTGGACCCGCGTGGCGCCGTCGGCTCCCCCGAGCATGCCGCCCTGTGCGAGGTCACCCAGCAGCCCGGTGATGGCGCGGTGGTGCTGGGAGGCGAGCACCTCAGTGGGCGCGAGCAGCGCGGCCTGGCCGCCGGCGTCGACGACCTGCAGCATCGCGAGAAGGGCGACGACGGTCTTGCCCGACCCCACCTCGCCCTGCAGGAGTCGGTGCATGGGGTGGCTGCGCTCGAGATCGGCCTCGATGGCGGCGGCCACCTCCTTCTGCCCGTCGGTGAGGACGAACGGCAGACGGTCGGCGAACCGTTCACGCAGACCGGCGGCGACGGCCGGACGCGCTGTGGCCGGATCTCGCTCGAGTGCGTGACGGCGCTGCGCGAACACCGTCTGCAGGACGAACGCCTCCTCGAACCGAAACCGGTCGCGGGCTCGCTGCCACTGCTCCTTCGCGCGAGGACGATGGATCTCCTCCAGCGCCGTGCGCAGGTCCGTGAGGCCGCGCTGCTCGCGCACGTCGTCCGGCAGGGGGTCGTCGAGTGGGGTCAGCCCGTCGAGGCACAGAGCAACCGCCTGCTCGATGCGCCACGACGCCAGCTTCGCCGTGGCCGGGTAGATCGGGATGATGCCGCGGCCGAGCCGTGAGTCCTCGCCGATCTCTCCGGATCCGTCGACCGGCTCGAAGTCGGGATGCGTGAGCTGCAGGCTGCCGCGGAACTGACCCACCTCGCCGGCGAACAGGCCAACCATGCCCTCGGTCAAGGACTTCAGCCGCCACCCCTGCTGGAAGAACGTCAGCGTGAGGCGTCCGGTGCCGTCGGTGACGATGACCTCGGTGCGGGTGCGACGTCCGCCTGGTCCGAACGAGTAGTTCTTCGCCGACACCACCCTGGCCATGATCGTGACGTGCTGCCCGACCCGCAGGTCGGAGAGGTCGGTGAGCTGGCCGATGTCAGCGTAGCGACGCGGGTAGTGACGCAGCAGGTCGTCCACGACGGTCATCCCGAACGCGGACTCCAGCACCTTCGCGGTCTTGTCGCCGACGACGGACCGCAGTCTGGTGGACGGCTCGACCATCACTCCACCGCGACGAACAAGGGGTAGTGCTCCTGTCCCCCGTCGTAGACGACGACCTCGACGTCGACCCGCTGGTCGCGGACGTGCTGGGCCACCCGCTCGGCAAGGCCCGGATCGGTGTCCGCCCCAGTGACGAGCGTGAGCATCTCGACGCCCGGCGACAGCAGCCGGTCGACGACGTCGCGGGACACCTGGTCGAGATCGGATCCGACGAAGGCGAAGTCACCCGCCACGACGCCGAGCACGTCGCCGGTCTCGCATGGGCCGGCCATCGTCATGCCGGGCTCGGTGGCCACGGTGACCGCGCCGTGCTGCGTGTGCGCCGCAGCGCTCGACATCGCGACGACATCCTCGTCGAAGCCGAGGCCCGGGTCGTGCACGGCCAACGCGGCCAGGCCCTGGACCTGGGCGGTGGTGGGAATGACCGCCACCCGGATGCCGTCCTGACGCACCTCCTTGGCGGCTGCCTCGAACAGCCCGATGTAGCGGGAGTTGTTCGGGAGGACCACGACCTCGTCGGTGCCGGCGCCGAGGAGGGCAGTGCGCAGTCGGTCCACGCCGAGCGGCTCGGAACGGGTGAACTCGAGCACCTCGGCTCCCGCTTCGCGGCACAGATCGGCAAGTCCGTTGCCGGTCGTGGCCGCCACCACGACCCGTGAGCGCAGCACCGGTCTCTGCCGGGCGATCTGGTCGGCGAAATGGGTGACGGCGATCCGGTACGGACGGCCGGCGGCCAGGCCGGCTTCGATCGCCGCGCCGACGTCGTCGACGTGCACATGGACGTTCCACAGCCGGTCGCCGCCGACGACGACCAAGGAGTCGCCCAGACCGTCGAGCGTGGTGCGCATCGGAGGCACCTGCTCGTCGTCGGCCTCCAGGAGGAACATCACCTCGTACGCCGGGCCGCCCTCGACGAGGTCGTCCCCGGCAGCGGTCGGTACGGGTACCTGCTGCACGACTCGCTCGGGGACGCGTCCGGTGAACGCCTGCTCGGTGGCGTCGAGCACGACCACGAGGGCTCGCCCACCGGCGTCGACGACACCGGCCTTGGCGAGGCGCTCCATCTGCATCGGCGTGCGTGCGAGCGCCTCGCGGGCCGCTCGTCCGGCGCGGGCGAAGGCGGCGCGCCCGTCCGCATCGTCGGCGGCGGCGGCCTCGGCCCCACTGGCGGCGGCAGCGGCCACGGACAGGATGGTGCCCTCGACGGGGCGTCCCACCGCCGCATACGCGGCGTCGGACGCCGCCCGGAACGACCGGGCGACGTCGGCCGCGGTCAGGTCGGCCGCGACGTCGAGGCTGCCGAAGCAGGCCCGCACCAGCTGGGACATGATGACGCCGCAGTTGCCCTTGGCGCCGAGGAGAAGACCGTCGGTGTACGCCTTGACCAGCACCGGGAGGTCGACGTCGCCGGCGGACTCAACGGCGTCGACGCCGGCGACGAACGTCAGGTACGCGTTGGTTCCGGTGTCGCTGTCGGGAACCGGGAAGACGTTGAGGGCATCGATCTCGGCGCGTGCCTCCGACAGCGCCGCGACGCACAGCTGCGTCCAGGTGCGGAACGCGTCGGCGCGAAGCGTCAGAGGCATGGGGCGAGGCTACCGGGCGATTCGCGTCGATCGAGCACCGTCGGCTATCCTTGAGCGGTTGCCTGCCGACGTGCCAATACCCATGACGCCGTGCTGCAGGCCCATTCGTTCCAGATATTGATTTCCTCAGGAGTGGTCGCCGTGGCAGCGGTCTGTGATGTGTGCGGAAAGGGACCGGGCTTCGGCCACAACGTCTCGCACTCGCACCGACGCACGAAGCGTCGTTTCGACCCCAACATCCAGCGTGTGCGCGCGGTCGTCGACGGCACCCCCAAGCGGCTGAACGTCTGCACGTCCTGCCTCAAGGCCGGCAAGGTCTCCCGCTAGAGTTCTCCGGCATGACCGACTCCGTCCGCGTTCATGCCTTCACCGACGATGCACTCGGCGACCTCGACGCTGTCGGGGTCGCCGCTTTCATTCGTTCCGGTGACATCAGCGCCCGTGAAGCCACTGAGGCCGCGATCGCACGCGCGGAGCGGGTCGAACCGGCCTTGAACGCGCTGGTCGTCCGCGACTTCGAGCGGGCACTCGACCAGGCATCCGCTCCTGGGAGCGGCCCGTTCGCCGGCGTGCCCACGGTCGTCAAGGACAACACCGACGTCGCCGGTCTGCCGACCCGCCAGGGTTCCGAAGCCATCCCCGAGCGACCCGCCCCGGCGGACGCCGAGTTCACCACCCAGATGCGCGGCACTGGCGTCGTCGTCCTGGGCAAGTCGACGATGCCGGAGTTCGGCTTCAACGCCAGCACCGAGTTCGCGAACCTCCCGCCCACGCGCAACCCCTGGAACACCGACTACTCCGCCGGCGCGTCCTCCGGCGGCTCGGCGGCTCTCGTCGCCGCCGGCGTCGTGCCCATCGCCCACGCCAACGACGGCGGAGGATCCATCCGCATTCCCGCCGCCGCGTGCGGTCTCGTCGGACTCAAACCCACCCGCGGCCGCACAGCGGAAATGGCCGAAGCGGCGCAGCTGCCGGTGAACATCCTCAGCAACGGCGTCGTCACCCGGACGGTGCGCGACACCGCGCACTTCCTCGCGGCCGCCGAGTCGGTTCGCCCGGCGACCGGGCTACCCCCGATCGGGCTCGTCCAGGGCCCCGCCGACCGCAGACTGCGAGTCGGCCTCATCCTCGACTCGATCAAGGCGGTCACGGACGACGAAACGCGGGCGGCCGTCCAGGACACGGCGACCCTGCTCGAGAAGCTCGGTCACACCGTCGTCGAGGTGCCGCTGGAAGTGACCGAGAAGTTCATCGCCGACTTCACCCACTACTGGGCCTTGCTGGGCTTCTCCACCCACCACTTCGGCAAGCGCACCGTCGGCCCGGACTTCGACAAGTCCAAGACCGATCCGCTCACCCGCTTTCTCGCTCGACGCTTCATCCGCCAGGCCTGGCGCACTCCGTCGGCCATCCGTGGCCTCAAGCGCTCGGAGACGGTCTACCAGCAGTCGTTCGCCGCGCACGGAGTCGACGTCCACCTCACGCCGGTGCTCTCACACACCACACCGCGCCTCGGACACCTCTCCCCCACCGTGCCGTTCCCGGAGATGTTCGAGCGCCTCGTCCGCTACGCCGCCTTCACCCCGCTGCACAACGCCTCCGGCGCCCCCGCGGTCTCGCTTCCCCTCGGGCGCACGTTGGACGGACTGCCCATCGGCGTGCACCTGTGCGGCCTGCACGGCGACGAACGCACCCTGCTCGAGCTCTCCTACGAGCTCGAGGACGCGCGGCCTTTCGCCCGGATCCAGGACTGACTCGCTTCGCGAGGTTCAGTCAAAATGGCGGTGTCCCGTGGGGCCGTCGAACGCGGAGCCGTCGACGAGGACGCCCGGATGCTCGCCGTCGCGGACAGATCCGACTCGGGTCCAGCCGGACGGGAGGTCGGTGGCGGAGCTGAACGTGGCGACGAGCGCGTAGTCGTCGCCTCCGGTGAGGACGAAGCGGATCGGGTCGGTGCCGAGCGCGTCGGCCACGGTGGAGACGGCCTCGGGGATGGTGAACGCCGCGGTCTCGAGGTCGATGACGACACCGCTGGCGAGGGCGATGTGACCGACGTCGGCGAGCAGACCGTCGCTGACGTCGACCATGGCGGTGGCTCCGGCATCGGCAGCCTGCGGTCCGGCCGAGTACGGAGGCTGCGGGACGCGGTGCGCGTCGACGGCCGCCTTCGGAGACCGGAAACCGCGACTCAGCGCAGCGAATCCGGCACCGGCCAGGCCGAGCGTCCCGGCGAACGCGACGATGTCTCCGGGCGCTGCGCCGTCACGTCGTACCGGCCGCGGGGAGTCGCCCATCGCGGCGACCGCGATCACGATCTGATCGGACGCGGTGACGTCGCCGCCCACGACGTGGGCACCGACGAGCGCACATTCGGCCTCGAAGCCCTCGGCGAGCTCGAGAACCCAGGTGACCGGCAGGTCCGCCGGCAGTCCGAGGGCCACCGTGAGCGCGGTCGCGACGCCACCCATCGCGTTGATGTCGGAGAGGTTGGCCGCGGCCGCCTTGCGCCCGACCTCCATGGCGGACGACCAGTCGCGGCGGAAGTGGCGGCCCTCGATCAGCAGGTCGGTCGAGACGACGAACGTGCCGTCGCGGGTCTGGACCTGGGCGGCGTCGTCGCCGGGTCCGATGAGCGTCTGGCGGTTCGAGCCGGCCCGTTGACGCACGAGATCGATCAGCGCGAACTCGCCGACCTCGCCGACCGTCCGCTGATCTGTTTGCACGGGTCCATCATCGCGCAGGCACGACGGCGTCGAAGCACACCGTCAGGTAGCGTGTCACCCGGTTTCCTCCATACCCGCGGGCACTGCAAGGAGTCGTGATGGTCGTCCAGGCATACGTCCTCGTCCAGACCGAGGTGGGCAAGGCGGCCGAGGTCGCGAAGGCGATCGCCGCGATCAAGGGCGTGACTCTGGCTGAGGACGTCACCGGCCCCTACGACGTCATCGTCCGGGCCGAGGGACCCTCGGTCGACGAGCTCGGTGCCCTCGTGGTCTCGAACATCCAGACCGTCCCGGGCATCACCCGAACGCTCACGTGTCCCATCGTCACGTTCTGACCGGCGGCGGCCTCCTCCTCGCCCTTCTCCTGTCCAGCTGCGCCGGCGGCGTCCACGTCGACGAGTACCCCACCGTGAAGGGCACCGACGTCGACTGCAAAGCGCTCCTCGCCGACGTCCCGCGAAGCGTGGCGGACCAGCAGAACGTCGACGTCCCCGGCCGGGTCGCGGCCGCGTGGGGCGACCCGGCGATCATCCTGCGTTGCGGAGTGGAGAAGCCGGAAGCGCTGGTGCCCAGCTCGCGCTGCTTCGAGGTGAGCGACGTCGGCTGGTTCGCCGAGACGACCGCCGACGGCTACCTGTTCACCACCATCGGGCGGGCGTTCCACGTGAGCGTCGAGGTCCCGAAGACGTACGACCCGGCGGCCGACGCGCTGGCCGACCTCGCGTCATCGGTCAAGAAGCACGACCCGGAGAAGGAGCCCTGCGTCTAACGCAGTCCGAGCGGGCGGTTCAGCGCCAGCTTCAGCAACCGGTCGACGAGCTCGGTATAGCTGAGGCCGCTCGCCTCCCACAACAGCGGGAACATCGAGTAGGGCGTGAAGCCCGGCATGGTGTTGATCTCGTTGACGACGAGGTCGCCGTCGTTGCCCAGGAAGAAGTCGACCCTGGCCAGGCCCTCGCACCCGATCGCGTCGAAGGCCTGAACGGCGTAGGCACGGATGCGGTCGGAGACAACCTCGGGAATGTCGGCCGGCACGATGTTGGTGCTGGTGCCGTCCAGATACTTGGCCTCGAAGTCGTAGAACTCGTGCGGTGAGTCCTCCCGCACGACGATCTCGCCGACCACGCTGGCGACCGCGGAGCCGTCGAGCTCCTGGATGACGCCGCACTCCAGCTCGCGTCCCTGGACGGCAGCCTCGACCAGCACCTTCGGATCGAAGTCCTGCGCCTTGGCGATCGCCGGCTCCACCTCGTCCGGTGCGTCGACCTTCACCACGCCGGAGCTCGACCCGGCCCGGGCCGGCTTGACGAACACCGGCAGGCCGAGGGCCTTGACGCGGTCGAGCACGCGGTCGCGGTCGTGGGCCCACACGCGCGGTTCCACCGTGACGTACGGGACCTGCGGCAGGCCGGAGGCCGCGAACACCGTCTTGGTGAACGGCTTGTCCATGGCCACCGAGCTGGCCAGCACTCCGGCGCCGACGTAGCGCACTCCGGCCATCTCGAACAGGCCCTGGATCGTGCCGTCCTCGCCCCACGGCCCGTGCAGCAGCGGCAGCACGACGTCGAACCCACGAAGGTCGTCCCACGCGAACGGCGGAAGCTCTGGCCGGACGGCCGGCAAGGTGCCCGGCGCCAGCTCGGGCCAGGACGCCGTCTCGCGCACCCAGTCTCCGTGCGACGTGATGCCCACCGGCGTGACGTCGAACCGGTCCCGATCGACCACCTGCAGGACGTTTGCCGCGGTCAGACACGACACGCCGTGTTCACTCGAACGCCCGCCGAAGACGACGGCCAGGCGAAGCCGGGAAGTCGAAGGGAGGCTCATTGCGGAGCACCTTACCGTTCAGGGCACAATGACCCCATGCACGGACGATTGTCCCCCTCAACTATCGCCGTAGGAGCCGGACGCCCTGAACGGGTGCCGGGTGCCCCGTTCAACGCGCCGCTCACGCTGGCCTCGACCATGGCTCCCGGCGGTACGTCGGAGTACGCCCGTCACGGCAATCCGGCGTGGGAGGCGTTCGAGACCGTGCTCGGCGAGCTCGAGGGCGGCCAGGCACTGGCGTTCGCGTCCGGCATCGCCGCGGCCACCGCGGTGTTCGACCTCGTGCCGGCCAAGGCTGCCGTCGTGGCGCCGCGGCACGCCTATTCCGGCACCCTCACCCAGCTGCGCGAGCGCGCGCGGCGCGGACTAATCGACCTGCGGCTCGTCGACATCGACGACACCCGCGAAGTCCTCGACGCCGCCGACGACGCCGCCCTGGTCTGGATCGAGTCGCCCACAAACCCCATGCTCGAGATCGCCGACATCGAGGCGATCAGCCACTCCGCCGCCGAGGCAGGCACCGCGGTGGCCGTCGACAACACGTTCGCGACGCCTCTGCGGCAGCGTCCGCTCGACCTCGGAGCCGACTTCGTCGTGCACTCGGCATCCAAGCTGCTCTCCGGACACAGCGACGTGGTGCTCGGCGCCGTCGTCACCAACAGCAACCGGGCGCTGCGGGCCATCAACGTCCGCCGCACCAACCTCGGAGCGATCCCGGGCGCGATGGAGTGCTGGCTGGCCACGCGCGGAATGCGCACCTTGCACGTCCGGCTCGACCGCGCCGAGTCGAACGCGCGCGAGCTGCACCGGCGCCTGACCGACTCACATGACGTGCAGTACTCGCGATACCCGGGGTTCGGCACGATCATCGCGTTCGAGGTGGTCGGCGGCGCGGAGATCGCCCAGAAGCTCACCGAGCAGAGCCAGGTCATCGCCTACTCCACGAGTCTGGGCGGTGTGGAGTCGACGTGGGAGCGGCGCCGTCGCCATGCAGCCGAGCCGACGTCGGTGCCGGACGGACTCATCCGGCTCTCGGTCGGCATCGAGGACGTCGAGGACATCTGGTCCGACATCGAGCGCGCACTGGCGGCGGTGAGCCGGCGCTAGTACCTAGGTGACCTCGGGCTTCGCCTCGCGGGAGATGAGGGCCTTCACCAGCGACTCCGGGTCCATCCGGCCCTCGATGAGGGCGGTCACGTGCTCCACGATCGGCATGTCGACCCCGTGCAGCTGAGCCAGCTCGTAGACGGACGCGCACGACTTGACGCCTTCGGCCACCTGACGGGTCTGCGCCGTGACCTCGTCGACGCTCATCCCCTGGCCGAGCTTCTCGCCGAACGTGCGGTTGCGGGACAACGGTGACGAGCACGTCGCCACGAGGTCGCCCATGCCGGCCAGGCCGGAGAACGTCTGGGGGTCGGCTCCGATGGCCGCGCCGAGCCGGGCGGTCTCGGCGAGCCCGCGGGTGATGACGGTGGCCTTGCTGTTGTCGCCGAAGCCGAGGCCGATGCACACGCCGACGGCCAGGCCGATGATGTTCTTGGTGGTTCCTCCGAGCTCGCAGCCGATGACGTCGGTGTTGGTGTACGGACGGAACGACCCGGTGTGGCACAGCTTCTGCAGTCGCTCGGCGACGGAGACGTCCTCGCAGGCCACGACGCTCGCGGCCGGCTCCCGGGCCGCGATCTCACGCGCCAGGTTGGGTCCGGTGAGCACCGCGATCCGGTCGGGTCCTGCGCCGGTGAGCTCGCCGATCACCTCACTCATCCGCTTGTGGGTGCCGACCTCGATGCCCTTCATCAGGCTGACCATCACCGCGTCAGACGGGATCGATTCGCTCCACGTCTCCAGGTTGACCCGCAGCTGTTGCGACGGGACCGCCAGCACGACCACCTCCGCGCCCTCCAGCGCCGCGGCGGGGTCGGCATGGGCCGTGATCGCGTCGGGAAGGACGATGCCCGGGAGGTAGTCGGCGTTCTCGTGCGTCGCGTTGATCGCCCGGCAGAGCTCGGGTCGACGACCCCACAGATGCACGTCGTTGTCGGCGTCGGCCAGCACGAGGGCGAATGCCGTGCCCCACGACCCGGCTCCCATCACAGCGATGCGCGCCATCACAGCTCCTTCTTGTCGTCATCCGCCCGTGGCCCGGAACCCACACCTGGCTTCGTCTGGTGCTTGCCCACCGTATGCACGTCGATGCGCGGCGTCGACGGAAGCTCGCCGCGGACCTCGGCCATCATCGCGGTCAGGGTGTCCATCAGTCGATCGGTGGCCGTCCGCAGCAGCTTCTCGGTGAGCTCCTGGTCGGTGAGGTCGGAGAGATCGACCGGGTCGCCGATGCGGATGTGGATCGTCTTGCGGGGCAGCAGCCGCAATCGCTTGCTGTACGGCCAGAGGATCTCCTGCGGACCCCACTGCATGAGTGGCACCAGCGGCGTGCCGGTGGACAGCGCGACGCGGACCGCGCCGGTGTAGCCACTCATCGGCCAGGCGGCGGGATCGCGCGTGATGGTGCCTTCGGGGTAGATGGTGACGACCTTCCCGTCACGCACGGCCGCCTCGGCCGGGCCGAGTGAGTCTTTCGCGTTCGCCGTGCGGCGTCGAACCGGGATCTGCTCGGCTGAACGGAGGATGGCCCCGGCGACCGGAGCGGACATCAGCGAGTCCTTGGCCAGGAACCGCGGGGTGATGCCGTGGTCGACCATGAAGTGCGAGATCAGGAAGGGATCGAGGTGCGAGATGTGGTTCGGCGCCAGCACGTACCCCGTGCCTTGCGGGAGCTTCTCCGCGCCCTGCCAGTCGCGCTTGGTGACGAGCATCAGCAACGGTCTGAGGATGGCCACGATGACTCGCGTGGTGCGAGGCAGGAACGCGCGACTGCTCATAGGGGGGAGCCTAGTCAACCACCGGACCGCTCGTCCGCAGCCGCTCAGCCAGCCCGGACGCGCGCTGCACCTGGCGGCCGATGGCGTCGCGGATCGCCGTCTCGTCGCCGACGATGCGCACCTTCTCCTGCGCGCGGGTGACCGCGGTGTAGAAGAGCTCACGGGTGAGCAGTCGCGACTCGGGCGGAGGCATGATGACCGTGACCTCCCTGGCCTGCGACCCCTGGGACTTGTGCACGGTCATGGCGTGCATCGTCTCGACGTCAGGCAGACGGGTGGGGGCAAGCAATCGTGGCGCTTCGGTGCCGCGCGCGAGAGCGACGACGAGCGACCCGTCCGGTCGGCGCAGGGTGACGCCGACGTCGCCGTTGTAGACCTCCAGCTCGCGGTCGTTGGCGGTGACGAGCACCGGTCGTCCCGGGTACCAGAGGTCGTAGTGGATGACCCCGGTGGCTTCGGACACCATCCGCTCGACCTCGCGGTTCCACCCCTGGACACCGAAGCGGCCCTCGCGGTGCGCACACAGCAGCCGGTGTTCGTCGAGGACCGACATCGCCGCCGCCGCATCGTTCCGCTCGCCGGCGATGCGCAGCGCGCGGCCGGCGTCACGCAGCCTGGTCCGCAGGGCATCCGTGGCAGCAACGTCGGAGGGATCGACGAGCTCGATCTCGGCATGGCCCTCGCGCAGCAGCGCGATCGCTCCGTCGGCGTCGCCGAGGCGCACGAGGGAGGCGAGCTCGCCGATCTCGTCGCCGAACCGGTGTGACCGGGTCAGCCGGGATACCGGGCGGGCAGGATGCTGCTCCAACCCCGCGACGAGGTCGGCCAGCACCGCCCCCGCCTCCACCGATGCGAGCTGGTCGGCGTCGCCGACCAGGACCAGGCGGGCGTCGGGACGCACCGCCTCGAGCAGGCGGGCCATGTGCGTGAGCGAGACCATCGACGTCTCGTCGACGACCACCACGTCGTGCGGCAGCCGGCGGTGCGCGTCGTGCCGGAAGCGGACGTTGCTGCCGCGATAGCCGAGCAGGCGGTGCAGGGTCGAGGCGCGCAGGGTGCCGAGCCGCGCTCGGTCGCTCTCAGGAAGCTCGGCGGTGGCGGCCGCGGTGGCGTCCTGCAGGCGTGCGGCCGCCTTGGCGGTGGGGGCACACATCGCGATGCGCGGGGGCAGTCCGGTGGCGATCTCGTGCTGCTCGGCGACGAGGGCCAGCAGGCGCGCGACCGTGGTGGTCTTGCCGGTGCCCGGACCTCCGGTGAGCACGGTCGTCCACCGACCGACGGCCGCCTCGGCGGCGACCCGCTGCTCGGCGTAGTCGGGATCGTCGAAGAGGCGGTCGAGACTGGCCGCGAGAGCGACCTCGTCGACATTCAGCGCTGCGTGATCGAGCCGGGACACGATGTCGTCACAGACGGCGCGCTCCTCGCGCCAGTAGCGGTCGAGGTAGAGCCGCGAGTCCTCCAGCCGGAAGATCTGCTCACCGACGAGAGGGCTCGACGCGACCCGGCGCACCCATGCCGCGGGCTCGGGCCAGACGAGGGAGACCTCCTCCTCGAGCGGCAGCTCGTGGGCGGTGGCGAGGTCCAGGCACACCGACCCGTGTCGCACCGCCCGCACGGCCAGCGCCGCGGCGAGCAGCACGTCGGGCTCGGTCTCGCCGACCGCAGCGGCGAGGCGGGTGGCGACGTGGACGTCAGCCGCGACGAGGATGTCTGCGGCGTTGAAGCTCGCGAGCGGTCCGGTGGCACCGAGCGCGATCCGGCGGTCGTGGCGGTCGTCGATCACGACGTCACCTCCGCCGGGACGCCGGCCAGCAGCGCGGACAGATCGGTCACGAGGGCGGCCGGAGGACGCCAGGAGAACACCCCGCACGGGATGCCGTCGACCACCGGGGTGTCGGGCCCGCACATGCCGCGGACATAGAGATAGAGGACGCCGCCGAGATGCCGCTCGGGATCGTAGCCCGGGACCCGCCAGCGCAGGTAACGGTGCAGGACGACCGAATAGAGCATCGCCTGCAACGGGTAGTGCGAGTGCAGCATCGCCTCGGCCATGTGCTCAGGCGTGTAGTCGAGTGCCGTGAGCGGAACCTCCGGCTCGCCCAGCAGGTTGGTCTTGTAGTCGACGACGAGGTGGCGATGAGCTGTGCCGTTTGCCGCCCCAACCCCGGCACCCCCGCCAGGCGCCGGGTCGGGCACGCGCAGCACGACGTCGATGGAGCCGCCGAGGTAACCGCGCAGCACCTGCTCCCCGAGCGACGGCACCTCGAGTCGGTCGGCATAGGCCAGCATGGGGTCGTCGTCGGCAAGGTGGCGCCGCATCGAGTCGGCGACGCCGCCCAGAACCGAGGCACGGGTTCCGGGTCGGTCGCCTCCCGCGAGAGGCAGCTCGAAGTCGAGCTCGCGGAGCCGCTCGGACGACCCCAGGTCGCTCAGCCGATGTCCGTCGGCGAGCGGGCCGAGCGACGTGTGCTGCATCGGCACGAGTGCCCGGGCGAGGTCGGCGGGCGGGACGTCGACCGACCACCAGCGCAGCTGCTCGGTGACGTGACGGAGCAGCTCAGCCTCGACGTCGGGCACGGTGACGTCGGCGTGCTCGAGCACGGCGTGGACGAGTGATCCGAACTCGGCTCCGGAGGGCAGGTCGGCCATCGGAGAGGGCGGTCCGCCGGGGTCCGCCGACGGAACGGGTGGGGCCAACGGTTCGGCGTCGTCGGGCTGAAGCTCGTCGACGGTGCCGGGCTCCTCCGGCTCGGTGACCGGGAGGACGACGGCCTGCTCGGCGCGGATCAGTCCGGAGTACGACGTGCGTCGCCATGCCGTGTCGATCGGCCGGTCGAGTGTGCTGATCTGCAGGTCTGGCGACGTCGGAATCTGCGGCGTGACCGTGGCGTCGCTGACCGGGCCGACCTCCTCCACCTGGATCGCTCCGGCTGACTCCCAGGCGGCGAGCTTCATGGCGACCTCGGCGGGCGTCGGCGTGGCCAGGCTCTGCGGAACCGCGGCCTCGCCCGGCCCTCGCCCGAGCAGCAGCCGGGTGAGACCGGACCGTCCGGCGTTGTGGCTGGGCGCCCACCAGGCCACCATCTGCGACTGAGCCCGCGTGAGGGCGACGTAGGTGAGCCGCAGCTCCTCGGCGGCCACCTCGGCCCGGACGGCCGCGGTGACCTCGGGCGACGCGTCCCCGCCGACGTTCCGCATGCGCGTGCTGCCGTCGTGGAACAGCGGGACCTCTTCGTCGCGGACGTAGCAGTCGAAATGCATCGGCAGGTAGACCACCGGGTACTGCAGACCCTTGCTCCCGTGGATGGTGACGATCTGCACCGCCTCGGCGTCGCTCTCCAGCCGCCGCGGCCGCTCGCTGCTGCCGCGATCGCGGCGTCGTTCGCGGCGCAGCCACTCCAGCAGTGCGGCCAGGCCGAGTCGCTCACGATGCGCGACGTCGTGCAGCATCTGGCCGATGTGATGCAGGTCGGTGAGATGACGCTCGCCGCCGGGACGCGCGAGCACCCGCTCGGCCAGCCCGCCGGACGTGGCCGCCTCGTGCACGGCCGCGATGCCCTGGGCACGGAACAGGTCGAGCCAGTGCCGCACCTGCTCGGCGACATCGTCGGCCAGCACCTCTCCCCCGGCGTCCAGCGAGGCCGGGCTCTCCCCCACGAAGGACGACAGCGCGACCGCGCGCACCCGCCGCGACGTCTGCCGCTCCAGCGCCTCCAACACCGTGAGCCACTCCTCGGCGGCGGGACTCAGCAGCACGCTGTCACCGCCGGTGACCACGCTCGCGATACCGCGCGCCGACAGCGCCGCCCGGAACAGGTCGACGCCGGTTCGCGTCCGCATCAGGACCGCCACGTCACCCGGTCGCACCGGGTGCCGCTCGTCGCCGTCGTCGAACGTCGCGCCGGACGCAATGAGCCCGGCGACGTCGTCGGCGAGGTCGGTGGCGATGCGCGCTCGCAGCGCGGCGATCGGTGGAGCCTTGCCCTCATCGCCCCCCTTCAACACCCGGAGCCGGAACGGGTGCGGGTTCGGAGCGCCGGCCAGACGGCTGCCGGCGTGCTGCGCGCCGACGTCGTGCACCGTGATGCGCTCGTCGCCGAGCTCGGCCCCGCGAGTGAGCACCTGCAGGGCATCGACGAGCGGAGCGTCGGAGCGGTGGTTGACCGCCAGTGTCCGCGCCTCCCCTGCCGTGCCGGCGGCCTCCAGATAGGTGACCACGTCGCCGCCGCGGAACGCGTAGATCGCCTGCTTGGGGTCGCCGATCAGCACCAGGGTGGCGTGGCCCGAGAACGCGCGGTCGAGGACCTCCCACTGAACGGGGTCGGTGTCCTGGAACTCGTCGACGAGCACGATGTCCCACCGCTGGCGCATGCGGTCGCGTGCGGGTGCGTCGTCGGCCTGGAGGGCGGTGGCGAGGCGGCTGAGCAGGTCGTCGTACGACAGGATGCCGAGCCGCTGCTTGCGACGCTCGATCTCGGCGCGAACGTCCGCGGCGAAGGCGACGCGCTGCCCGGGCACGGAGTCCGGGGCGGCGTCCGTGGGCGCGAGATGCGCCTGGGGATCGCCGACGGCTGCCCGCCCGATGGTCAGCGCCGTCGCGGCCGTGAACGGTGGAGGGTCCTCGAGCTCGCCGAAGGCCCGGAGGTAGAGGTCGCCGACGACCTCCTCCACCAGCTCGTCCAGGTCCTCGACCAGCTCCACCCCGGAGTCGGAGTCGCCCGCGACGCCGAGCGAGCGCAGCACGAGCTGGCAGAACTGGTGGGTGGTGGCGATGGTCGCGGCGTCGAAGCCCACGAGGGCGTCGGTGATGCGTCCGCGTCGAGCAGCCACCTCGGCGTCGTCGCCCTGGGCGAGGTGCGCCAGCAACCCACCGGCGTCCCTCGCGGACGCCGGGTCGGCGAGCACCCGCTGGGCCTCGACCAGCTGCTCGCGGACCCGCTCCCGCAGCTCCTGGCTCGCCATCCGGCCGAACGTGATGACCAGCATCTCGTCGAGCCTCGCGACGCCTTCGGCGACGTAGCGGGTGACCAGGGCTCCCACGGTGAACGTCTTGCCCGTGCCGGCGCTGGCCTCGAGCACGGTCGTACCGGTGGGCAGCGGACCGAGCAGGTCGAACGGCTGCATCAGCTGATCACCGCCCGGTCGAGCATCGGCTGCCACAGCCGACGTGCGAGGGCCCCGAGCCGCGTCGTCTCGTCCGCGTAGGGCTCGCCCGGGCCGGGTGCCGCCTCGAGCAGCAGCTCGAGCGGGGCACTCTCACCCCAGACGCGGACGTGGAACGGGTCGGCGTCCTCCTTCGGCCAGAACAGATCGGTGGTGGTCCAGGCCTTGAGCGCAGCGAACCGGGCCGTGGTGTCGCGCTCCTTCGACGCCCACGCGTGACCGGTCTTGAGCGGCAACGGGAGCGGGCCACGGCGGCCGGCGTCGTACATGGCCACCAGGTCGCGCAGGATCGGCATCGGATCGGCGACCCGGCCGAAGACCAGGGTGACCGCATCGTCGCCACGGGACGGCCGCGTGACCATGCCGGAGCTCCAGTCGCCGTCCGGGTCGTTCGCGCACAACGCGAGCACCGGCAGCCAGGCGTCGAGGTGGTGGCGGGGGTTGAGCCGCGAGTAGGTGGCTCCGACCCGGCGGTGGCCGAAGACGTCGGGGACCGTGCCTCGCAGCCGCCGACCGTCGCCGAGGTCGATGTCGACGTCGATCGACGTGCCGGGGAGGCCACCCCGCACAGCCTGGACCTTTGCGGCGAGCGGTTCGACGTTCTCGGCGACTGTCTTGAGCTGCCGCCATCCCAGCTGCCCTGGTGGCATGCTCCCGCGTCGCCATTCCTTCTGCCGGGCCACATCGAGATCGGACCCACGGAGGACGTCGTGCAGCAGGCGGTCGCCGACGCTCCACAGCGCCAGCCCGTCGAGGTCGACCGGGAGCACGTCGAGGATCTCGTCACCCTCCTCGGGCAGGCTGATGCCGATCCGCTGGGTGAGGAACGCCCGGACCGGGTGGCGCAGGAAGGCTCCGAGCATGTCGAGCTCGACGTCCTCGACGGGTGCGGCGGGCAGCTCGGTGAATCCGGGAGCCGGTCGACGCTCACCCGCGGCGGCGCGTGCGCCGGCGAGCGCCGCCGGATCGAAGGAGAAGGGAGCGCGGGTGCCGAGCAGCCCGGGCTGCAGGTTGCGCTGGTCGAACGGCTGCAACGGATGACGGACGACGGCGTGACGCCGGCCATCGGGCACGGTCGCGTCGAGCGCGTCGAGCAGCTCGCCGAGCGGAACGGCGGGCGGGCGTACGAGGCCAGTGGTCTCCTGGGCGCCGGCATACGTGACGACGAGGTGCTCCGACGCCGCCATCACGGCGTCGAGCAGCAGCTGACGGTCCTCGCTGCGCGGGTCGCGCTCACCGGTGAACGGCGTCCGGGCCAGCGCGTCGTCGCCGTCGACGATGGTGTTGCGCGGGAAGACGCCGTCGTCGAGGCCGAGCAGGCAGACGACGCGGTGCGGTACCGAGCGCATCGGCACCATCGTGCAGACGGTGAGCGAGCCGCTGCGGAAGTTGGCCCGCGTCGGCCGGCCCGCCAGGCGGCCGGCCAGCAGCGCCCGGATGTCGGGGAGCCGCAGCTCGGTGCGTCCGCCGGCGTCGTCACCGAGCGCGGCCAGCTCGCGCTGGACCTGCCCGTTCTGCCACTCCTCACCCCACCCGACTGCGGTGAGCGTCGCGACGCCGTCGAGCAGAGCGTCGACCCAGTGCGCGACCGGATGACTGCCGACCATGCGATCCGTGACGTCGCGCAGGCGATCGACCAGCTCGGCCAGCCGGCCGGCGAGGTCGATGCTCGTGGACCCGACGTCGTCGAGCGGCAACGTGGTGCCGATCCACCGATTGGCGTCGTCGGAGACGGCCACCCCGGCCAGCACACGGTCGAGGCCGAAGCGCCACGTGTTCTGCACGTAGCGCTCCAGGCCGAACGGTCCGCGGTGGTCGGCGTCGAACGCCCAGCGGATGCCCGCGGCCTCGACCCACGAGCCGATCGTCTTGATGTCGTCGTCGCTGAATCCGAACCGACGGCGTACCGGCCCCGCGGCGCAGAGGTCGAGCACCCGGCTGGCTTCGGCTCGTCCTCCGGCGATGCCGAGCAGGCTGTCGACGACGGCGAGCAGGGGGTTGGTCTGCGCGAGGGCTCGGTCGGCGAGACGCACCTCGAGCCGATGACCGGGATGCCACCCGCCGTGGGCGGTGCCGGCGAGGCCGAACGCCGCCTCGACCAGCGGGGCGTACGCCTCGATGTCGGGACACATCACCAGGATGTCGCGCGGCTCGAGCGTGGGATCGCCGGCGAGCAGGCCGAGGATCACCTCACGCAGCACCTCGACCTGACGGGCGGCACCGTGACACGCGTGCACCTGGACGCTGCGATCGGCGGGGTCGAGGATGCGTTCCGCCTCGGGAGGCGTGTCGGTGGCCAGGTCGTGCTGGAGCCAGCCGAGCAACGTGGCCGGGCGCTCGAGTCTGGAACCAACCGGGTCGTCGACGTCGAGGAACGGCGTGAGCGTCCGCTCCAGCTCGCGGACGTCTCGACCCAGCGACGCCAGCAGCGGATGGCGGACGCGCTGATGAGACGTGTCGTCGCGGCGCGGCACCGCACCGGTCAGGTCGACCAGCGCGTCCCACTGTGCCTCGGACGGGTGCGGCAGCCAGATGTGGACGTCGAGGTGGCTCCCGAGCGCGCCGAGCAGCTCGGCCTCGGTGACCGCGATGCGCGTGTGGCCGAACAGCGAGAGCCGAGGCGGCAGGCCCTCGGCCCCCTGTCCGTCACGAAGTGCTGCGACGACGCGGGCATGGCGGTCGGCCGGCGAAGGGGCGTCGGTGGCGGCGAGCAGATGCCGCCACAGCTCGGGCTGCCACCGTAGATCGGGGGCGATCTCGCGGCCGTCGCCGTCCTCGTCGCGACCCTCGGCCCAGGCGGTGAGCAGCATCGGCCGCTGGGTGGCGTAGGAGTTGAACAGGCCGGCGAGGCGTCGAGCCACGGCGTAGCGGCGACCACGGCGCAGCTCCCCTTCCTCCCCGTCGATGTCGCGCCCGAGGTGGGCGTCGAGGGTGGCGCACCAGGGCTCGCCCGCGTGGGCGTCGAGCACGTCCAGCACCGACCAGACCAGGATGTCCGGCGACCACGGGTCGCCGTCGCCGACGCCGGTGAGCTCGGCGACGAGCGAGCGCGGCGTCCGGAACTCCACGGCCGCGCAGACACCGTCGTCACCGTGCTCTGCGCCGAGGTGGTGCGAGAGTCGCTGGCTGAGCCACCGCTCGATGCCGCGGGCCGGGACGATGACCAGCTCCCGGGCGAACGGGTCGTCCTGTGGCGTGCGCAAGAGATCGGCAAGTGCGTCGGCGAGAAGGTCGGCCCGGGTGGCGCGGTGCAGGATCAGCGGCATGCTGTCGGAGACTCTACGGCCCCGAACCGACAAGCACGCCCGACGTGCGCGGCAGTACTCTGACCGCATGCAGGGCACCGTCGCCAACTACGACCCGGTCTCCCGATCCGGCGACCTCCTCACCGACGACGGCCTACGCCTGCGCTTCGAAGGCGACACCCTCGCCGAGCACATCCGGCACCTCCGCCTCGGCCAGCGGGTGCACGTCGAAGCCGACGATCAGGGGATCACGAACATCCGATTGTGGTGATGCGCACAGATGCCGACAGACCGACCTCGACATCGACGCAGCGAAGCACCTCACGACCTGGAGGAACCTCATGGGTTTGATCCCCGGAAATCCGGCCACCATTTTGAATCGCGCCGACAAGGTGCTCGGCACCGTCGACGGCACGCTCGGCCGCGTCGACGGCACACTCAGCTCCGTCGACGGGACGCTGACCACGGTCGACGGCACCTTGTCGGACGTCAGCGCGACCCTCACCACGGTCGAGAAGACGCTCACCGAGACACGGACGACCCTCGACGAGACGAAGGCGACGCTCGCCGAGGTGAAGGGCCTCCTCGAGCAGCTCGACTCGAAGCTCGACCTGCTCGACCAGGTGCCGCACCTCGTCCAGCAGCTCGACGACGTGCACCAAGCCGTCGCGAAGGGCTGACCACCTCAGCCGAAGTGCCGGGCCAGCCGCCGGTGGCGGTGTGCGAAGAACGCCGCAAGGAGCCGGCGCAGCAGCCCGGCCGAGAGCCGCATGAACCACCGCGGCTCGAACGTGACCCGGTCGTGCACGCGGGTCACACCATCGGTGACCGGCGTCAGCGACCGCTCGTGCTGCCAGGACCGCATGCTGAGCATGGTCGACTTCTCGTGGAACGACCGGCCCGGCTCGAGGGCGACGATGCTCAGGTGGTCGTAGTCGATCGGGAGCAGGCCGAACAGCCGGATCCACGCCCGCCCGAGGGGCACGCCGAGCTCGATGGAGTCGATCGTCAGGTCGTCGGAGCCGCGCGGCATGCTCATCGTCATCCACGGCCGCATCTCGTCGTTGATGCCCTCCGGCGAGACGACCCGAGCCCACACCTGGTCGATCGGAGCCGCGACGTCGGAGGTCTGCTCCACGACCCTGGCGGTCATCGGGTCAGATGGTCGCGGGCTTGAACGGGAGTCGCTGACGCTCGTAGGCGTCGATGTCGTCGGCGTGCGACAGCGTGATGGCGATGTCGTCGAGGCCCTCGAGCAGCCGCCACCGGGTGTAGTCGTCGATCGTGAAGGAGTCCTCGATCGCGTCGACGCCCTCCCCCGCCTTGACGGTGCGCGACTCCAGGTCGACGGTGATCTGCGCACCCGGTTCGGTCTCCATCAGGTCCCAGAGCCGCTGCACGACCTTCTCGTCCACCTGAGCGGTGAGGAGGCCGGACTTGCCGGCGTTGCTGCGGAAGATGTCGCCGAATCGCGAGCTGATGACCGCCCGGAAGCCGTAGTTCTGCAGCGCCCACACCGCGTGCTCGCGTGACGACCCGGTGCCGAAGTCGGGCCCGGCGACGAGCACGGTGGCGTCCTTGTACGCGTCCTGGTTGAGCACGAACGACGCGTCGTTGCGCCACGCGGCGAACAACCCGTCCTCGAACCCCGTGCGGGTGACGCGCTTGAGGTAGACGGCCGGGATGATCTGGTCGGTGTCGACGTTGCCGCGACGCAGCGGGGCGCCGACGCCGGTGTGGCTGGTGAACTTGTCCATGTCAGGCCTCCGCAGGGGGCAGGTCGTTCGGGGCCGGCGAGGTGTCCGAGGACGCCGGTCGCCACGGCGACCTCGGGCGACACGAGGTGGGTGCGGCCACCCTTGCCCTGTCGTCCCTCGAAGTTGCGGTTGGACGTCGAGGCGGCCCGTTCACCGACCATGAGCTGGTCGGGGTTCATGCCGAGGCACATCGAGCACCCCGCGCCGCGCCACTCGGCGCCGGCCTCCTTGAAGATGACGTCGAGCCCCTCTTCCTCGGCCTGCAGACGTACGCGCACCGAGCCCGGCACCACCAGGATGCGGGTGTCGTCGGCGACGTGCCGTCCCTTGATCAGGGACGCCGCGGTGCGGAGGTCTTCCATCCGCCCGTTGGTGCACGAGCCGATGAAGACGGTGTCGACGTCGATCTCGCGCATCGGCGTGCCGGCGGTCAGGCCCATGTACTCCAGCGCACGCTCGGCGGAGACCCGTTCGTTGTCGTCCTCGAACGACGCGGGGTCGGGCACGGAGCCGGACAGCGGCACGCCCTGGCCGGGGTTGGTGCCCCAGGTGACGAACGGCGCGACCTTGGAGGCGTCGAGCGTGACGACCTTGTCGAACTCGGCGTCGTCGTCGGTGACCAGGCTCGACCAGTAGGCGACCGCCTCGTCCCAGGCTTCACCCTGCGGCGCGTGCGGACGACCCTGGATGTAGTCGAACGTCGTCTGGTCCGGAGCGATGAGGCCGGCCTTGGCGCCCCACTCGATCGACATGTTGCAGATCGTCATGCGGGCTTCCATCGACAGCTTCCGGATGGCCTCGCCGCGGTACTCCACGATGTAGCCCTGGCCACCGCCGGTGGTCTCCTGCGTGATGAGCGTGAGGATGAGGTCCTTGGCGGTGGATCCCTCGGGCAGCTCACCCACCACCTCGACCGCCATCGTCCTGGGCCGGGCCTGCGACAGCGACTGGGTGGCGAGCACGTGCTCGACCTCACTGGTGCCGATGCCGAACGCGATGGAGCCGAACGCGCCGTGGGTGGACGTGTGCGAGTCGCCGCACACGATCGTCATGCCCGGCTGGGTGAGGCCGAGCTGCGGGCCGATGATGTGCACGATGCCCTGGTCGAGGTCGCCCATCGGGTAGATCCGGACGCCGAACTCCTCGGCGTTGCGGCGCAGTGTCTCCACCTGGGTGCGTGAGACCGGGTCGGCGATCGGCTTGTCGAGGTCGGTCGTCGGGATGTTGTGGTCCTCGGTGGCGAGCGTCAGGTCGGGCCGACGCACCTGCCTGCCGGCGAGCCGCAGCCCGTCGAACGCCTGTGGGCTGGTGACCTCGTGGATGAGGTGGAGGTCGATGAACAGCAGGTCCGGCTCGCCCCCACTGTCAGCAGAGCCATGCCGGACGACATGGTCGTCCCAGATCTTCTCAGCAAGCGTCTTACCCATGTGCCCGACGATAACACTGGTGTCTCAGGATGCGATATGGCAGTATCAGTCTATGGACACCACCAGCGGCGTCGGCGTGCTCGACAAGGCCGCGCTCGTGCTCGCCGCGCTCGAACCGGGCCCGGCGACGCTCGCCGGCCTGGTCGCGAGCACCGGCCTCGCCCGGCCCACGGCGCACCGTCTCGCCGTCGCCCTCGAGCACCATCGCCTGGTCGCCCGCGACATGCAGGGCCGCTTCACCCTCGGCCCCCGGCTCAGCGAGCTGGCGGCCGCCGCCGGCGAGGACCGACTGCTCGCCGCCGCCGGCCCCGTGCTCGCACGCCTGCGCGACATCACCGGCGAATCGGCCCAGCTGTTCCGGCGGCAGGGCGACTTCCGCGTCTGCGTCGCCGCAGCCGACCGCCCCACTGGCCTCCGCGACTCCATCCCGGTCGGCAGCCAGCTGACGATGAGCGCCGGCTCCGCGGCCCAGGTGCTCCTCGCCTGGGAGGACCCGGAGCGGATGAACAAGGGACTGCTCAAGTCGACGTTCTCAGCCGCCGAGCTGTCGGCCGTGCGGCGTCGTGGCTGGGCGCAGAGCATCGGCGAGCGCGAGACCGGCGTCGGATCGGTGTCCGCGCCCGTCCGCTCCCCCTCCGGGAAGGTCGTCGCCGCGGTGTCAGTGTCCGGCCCGCTCGAGCGCCTCACCCGCCAGCCGGGACGCATGCACGCCCCGGCCGTCGCCGCCGCCGCCGAGCGGCTCAGCCAGGGGCTGCGCCGCGCCGGCTGATTAGCATCAGCGTCATTCCGGCCTAGGGAACAGCCATGCAGATTGCGGTGACCGTGAGGTTTTCGGCATCCGCCCTTCCCATCCAGCCCTGGGCGCCAAGGCCCGGGATGCTTGGAGTGGTCAACTCGACGTCGTCGCCGATCCCGCTCGGAGCGACTCCCCCGCCGAGCACGCGGTCGTTCGTGTCCCGACACGACGCGCTTACGAAATTGTCGCCGCCGTCGCCGATGCCATTGACAGACTCGGTGTAGATGGCCGGCACGCCCGCCGGCCCCGCAGGCCCGGCCGGTCCGGCGTCGCCCTTGTCACCCTTGGGTCCGTCGGGGCCCGCGGTTCCAGCGGGTCCGGTTTCGCCCTGGGGACCCTGGGGGCCCACGTCGCCCTGCTCACCCTTGACGCCCTTGGCATTCCAGGTCAGCGCCCGCTGCGACGACGTGCACAGCTTGAACGGCGCGAAGGCGACGCGAAGCTCGCCGTCGTCGACATCGAAACAAGCCTTGATGGCGACCTCGCCACCCGGGATCTCGCTGGGTGTCAGCGTGTCGACCTCAGTCTCCTTGCCCGCGCTGGTGCGGGCGAAGACCTTCTGGGTCGAGTTGATCGTGTAGCCCGTGAGGGTGCCGTTGCCCGAGGAGTTGGCCGTCTTGGTCCCGATCGAGTCGTACTGGCTCGGAACCCGGGGACGTCTCCTTGTAGAACGTGATGACCTTGCCGCTCTGGCTGTCCGCGAAGTTGGCGGTGATCGTGATCGTGTCATCCACGAAGAAGGACGTTGGTGACGTGGACAGGTCTCCGCTGTCGGGGCCCGTCGGTGACGTCGCGGCCATCGAAGCCTGGGTCATCGCCACCGAGCCGATCATGATTCCGGCAACGGCACCCACCGTCACCGCGTGCCTGGCCGAGATTCTCATGACGCACCTCCCGGGGAGCTCCGGGATGGCGCCCACCTGCATCGATCGTCAGCCCGGCCCATCACCTGGCGCATTGCGGAGCCCACCGAAAGGATTTCGGCCTAGACTCACGAAACGCGTGGCAAGGAGCGCGAATGGCTGCACTGATCGAGCGAGACGACGAGACCGGGCGCCTGCACGACGCCATCTCCGAGGCGAAGGCAGGCCGCGGCACGACGATCGTGATCGAGGGTGTGCCCGGGATTGGCAAGACCGCACTTCTCGATGCGACCCGTGACATCGCCGCCGCTGCCGATCTTCGGGTGTTCTCGACTCGCGCCATCGAGCTCGAGCGCGGTCTCGGCTTCGCGGTGGTCCGCGATACGTTCGAACCGGTCCTGCGGGCGTGGTCGGTCGCCGAGCGGCACACCGTGCTTGACGGCGCCGCCCGCCTCGCGGCAGGACCGCTCGGCCTGCCGGATGCGGACGCGGCCCCCGTCGAGCTCGCCCCGGCGATCCACGGGCTCTACTGGCTCACCGCCAACCTCGCCGATCGGGGACCGATGCTCCTCGCGATCGACGACCTGCATTGGTCCGACGAGCCCTCGTTGCTCTTCCTCACCTACCTGGCACGGCGCGTCGCCGAGCTGCCCATGGTTGTCTGCGTCACGACACGGCCGGTCGAGCACGAGGCATCGAGCCGCGTCCTCACCGCTCTCAGCGCAGAGGCCGGTGACGTGCTGCGCCCGCGAGCGCTGAGCGACGACGGCGTGACTCGGTTGGTCGGAGAGATGCTCTCGGCCAGGGCTGCGCCAGAGTTCTCAGCGGCTTGCATGCAAGCGTCAGGCGGCAACCCCTTCCTGCTGGTGGAGGAGCTCGCCGCCCTCCGTGACGAAGGCGTCGCCCCGACGGCCATCGAGGCGGCGAGGATCGATGATCTCAGGCCCGACACGATCACGCGCTCGCTGGTGGCACGGATCTCGCGGCTGGGGCCTGCGGCGAGCCGGGTAGCCTCAGCGGTGGCCGTCCTCAGCACTGATCTTGAGCTCCGCCACGTGGCGGGGCTGGCGGGACTGAGCCACGAGGCGACCTCCGACGCCATTGCCGGACTACGCCGCGAAGGGATCCTGGCCGTTGCGGACCGCCTGGCCTTCATCCACCCTCTCGTCCAGACCGCCGTGTACGAGGACATCCCGCCGTCCGAACGGGCCTTGGCCCATCTGCGCGCGGCTCGAATGCTCGACGCGGACGGCGTGACCGACCGAGTGGCGCCTCACCTGCTGTCCGGTGAGCCTCTGGGCGACCCCTGGGTGGTCGAGCGTCTGCGAACCGCCGCCACCGCAGCGCTCTCCAACGGCACGCCGGCATCGGCGGCGGCCATGCTCCTCCGGGCACTCGCGGAGCCGCCGGCCGAGGACGAGCGTTCGTCACTGCGGCTCGATCTCGGTCGGGCCCTGGCGCGCGACGGCGATCTCGACCGTGCCGCGCTGGCCATGCAGCAAGCTCTCGACAAGGTGGACGATCCGGTGGCGCGGGCCGGCATCGCGTTGGAGCTCGGCCGGGTCCACCGACTCGCCGGACGGTCCGCCGAGGCGGTGACCGTACTCGACCAAGCCGTCAGTGCCCTGCCCGCCGGTCACCACGATGAGGAAGCGTCCCTGGAAGGGGAGATCGCGTTCGCGAGTCACATGGGGCTTCCCGCGAAGGGGTGGATCGACCGCTTCGCGGCCGTTGCAGAGCGTGCCGATCGGCCCTCGCTGCCAGATCGGCTGGTGCGCAGCTTCTACTCCTACGTCGCCGCTACTACCGGCACCGGCACGGCCGAGGAGGTCGCCAGACTCGCCCGATCAGGTGTCGCACCCGCCGACGAGACCGACCCACCCGCACTGCTCCAACTGGCGGCCGCCGGCCTGACGATGAGCGGCGCCGCGGGCGATGCCCTCAGACTGCTCGACCGTGCCATCGAGACGACCCAACAGATGGGAGACGTGGTTCAGTACGGCTTCGTCTCGCTGACTCGTAGCTTCATGGCATATCGAGCCGGTCGAATCCGGGAGCTCGAGGCAGACGCCAACGCCGGGCTTCCGGTGGCCGTCGACGGCTTCCTCGACCTTCCCTGGGCGGTGGCGGCAGTCGTCCTCGCCTTGATCGAGCACGGGTCCCCTGATGAAGGGGCGAAAGTTCTCACCGAGCACGGCCTCGACACCACCACCGAGCTGCACGACCGCGGGCGCCGCATCCCTGTTCTGCATCCGGGGTCGCCTACGTGGCGCGCTCGCTCGGCCACGGGACGCGATCGCCGACCTCGAGCAATGCCGTGACCTGGTCACGAATGCCGGTGTGCCGGCCCCAGTGTTCGTTGAGTGGCGAACCGACCTGACGCTGGCCCGCTTGGCTGTGGGTGAGCGCGAATCCGCTCGCGAGGTGGCGGCGGAGGATCTTGCTCTCTCGCGCGCTTTCGGGGCGCCGCGAGAGCTCGGGATGGCCTTGCGGACGTCCGGCCTGGCCGAAGGTGGCGCGCCAGGCTTGGACCTCCTCGCCGACTCCGTCGACGTCCTGGCACCGTCGGAGGCAGAGCTCGAGCACGCCAAGTCGCTGGTCGAGCTGGGTGCGGCGCTGCGCCGATCCGGGCGACGCTCGGACGCTCAAGACCGGCTGCGGTCGGGTCTCGACCTGGCGAGTCGCTGCGGAAGCCTGGCCACGGTGGCACGGGCGCGCGACGAGCTGATCGCTGCCGGTGCACGGCCGCGCCGCGAACGTCTGACCGGCCCCGACTCGCTCACGGCCAGCGAGCTTCGCGTCGCGCGGATGGCCGCCGAGGGGCGCAGCAATCCGGAGATCGCGCAGGCGCTGTTCGTGACGCGACGGACCGTAGAGGTCCACCTGACCCACGTCTACCGCAAGCTCGACATCCAGTCCCGCGACGAGCTGGCCGCCGCGCTCAGCACCAACTGATACTGCTCAGAACAGGCCGGGTTGCTCCAACGCGAGGAGGACCTTCTTGCGCTCGATTCCCCCGGCGTATCCGGTGAGCGTTCCGTCGGCGCCGATGACGCGGTGACACGGCACCAGGATCGGGATCGGGTTCGCGCCGTTGGCGGCACCGACCGCGCGGGAGATCACCGGCTCGTAGCCGAGGCGTCGAGCGACGTCGCCATAGCTCGCGGTCTCGCCGAACGGGATGCGCTGGAGCTCCCCCCAGACCTTCTTCTGGAACTCACTCCCCTCGCTCGCCAGCGGCAGGTCGAACGACTCACGCTGGCCGGCGAAGTACTCGGTCAGCTGGCGCTCCGCCTCGTCGAGGAGCGGGTCGGCGACCTTGGTGCGTCGCGGGCGGGCGTCGAAGTCGATGGCGGTGATCAGGCCTGCGCTGGCGTGCAGCCGGAGGCCGCCGATCGGCGAGTCCATCCATCGTGTGGTCATGTCGGGATCCTTTCGGGCTGTGCTGCCTGGTTCTGGGCCAAGCGCCAGAGGTGGAGTGCGGCGTAGGAGCGCCACGGTTGCCAGGCGGCGGTGCGGTCGGCGTCGATGCCGTGCCGGTCGAGCATGCGCCGGATGTAGAGGTCGGTCTCGATCATCACGTCCGGATGCCCGAAGGCTCGCATGACGAGGTAGTCGGCCGTCCACGGCCCGATGCCAGGTTGCGCGAGGAGGCGCTGGTGGGTGTCGTCGCGGTCGGCGCCGGGGTCGAGGTCGAGCTCTCCGGCGGTCACAGCCTGCGCGACGCCGGTCAGCGCTCGGGCGCGGGACCGCGGCATGCTCAGTGCGATATCGCCGGCGGCTGCCATCGAGTCTGCCGTCGCGAAGGCATGCGTCAGGCCGTGCTCGGCGGCGAGGTCGAACTCGGCCGGCGTGCCGAACGTGGCCGCGATCCGGCCGAGGATCGTCCGTGCTCCCGCGACCGAGACCTGCTGCCCGACGATCGCCCGCACGGCCACCTCGAACCCGTCGACCTGCCCGGGCAGCCGCATCCCCGGCACCGCGCGCACGAGCGGCGCGAGCAGCGGGTCGGCGCCGAGCACCTCGCCGATCGCGATCGGGTCGGCATCGAGGTCGAGCAGCCGCCGGCACCGCTCCACGGCGACCGCGGTGTCGCGCAAGTCGTCGAGCTCGAGCTCGGCGATCACGCGGTCGTCGCGTGGGCTGAGCCTGACGGCGCCGAAGCCGTGCGGCAAGCGGAGGATCCGCGCGTAAACCTCGTCGGTCACGTGCTCGACCTTGGCGATCGCTCGGTCGCCGAGGAACTCCAGCAACCCGGACCAGTCGAATGGCTGTCGAACTGCCAGACGAACGGTGAGGCGGCCGGACTTCTTCGCCCTGCGGCGTCCTCTCATCTGCGTGGGTGACATCGCGTAGACGTGCCTGATCGAGTCGTTGAACTGGCGGATGGAGGCGAACCCGGCCGCGAAGGCGATGTCGGTCATCGACATGTCGGTCGTCTCGATGAGCACCCGAGCCGACTGGGCCCGGCGGCTGCGGGCCAGGGCGAGCGGACCTGCGCCCAGCTCATCGGTGACCATCCGGTTGACGTGCCGGGTGCTGAAGCCCAGCCGCGATGCGAGGCCGTCGACACCATCACGCTCCACTACGCCGTCGCCGATGAGCCGCATGGCTCGAGCCACGGCGTCGGCGCGGACGTTCCACTCCGGCGAGCCGGGCGTGGTGTCGGGCCGGCATCGGCGGCAGGCGCGGAATCCGGCGTCCTGGGCCGCCGCGGCGCTCGCAAAGAACTGCACGTTGCGCTGGTGCGGCGTCCTGGCGGGACAGGACGGACGGCAGTAGATGCCGGTCGTCCTCACCGCGGTGTAGAAGACGCCGTCGAAGCGTGCGTCGCGCGACTTGACCGCCCGGTAGCACCGTTCGTGGTCATCGATCATGTCTCCATCATGACGACGGCCGCCGACACTATCTAGCGGAAATCGGACATGCTCGTCAGGGCGCCTGGAGGGCTCCCAGAATGGCTCCCATCGCCGCGAGGCCGATCACGACGTAGGCGGAGTTGATCGCCCAGAACCGCACCGACTTCGACTCGTAGATCGCGTTCTGCGCCATGACCGCCGCGCCGATGCCGAAGCCCGTGCCCGCGCCGATCTTGAGGCCGCACGCGGTGCCGCGGTCGCCGATCAGCAGGCCGAGGGTGACGGCGATGACGAGCCCGCAGATGAGTGACCCGATGAACATGAGTGGCTGCGGCGAACCCACCTGGTCCTCGGCGATGCCCATCTCGGCACGCCACGCCTTGCCGAACAGAACCGTGTACCAGAGTGCGCCGAGGAAGAAGAAGGCCAACGAAGCCAGGATGACGCCGAGTATCGAGAGCTCGTCCATGGCCTGACCATATACACCCGCGACGGCCATCAGGAGCAGTCGGAGCTAACGACCGACGGCGGCGCGGTCCTCCTCGCGCGAGCGGAACGTGCCGGCACCCGACTCGATCCGTTCGCGCAGGCTCACCGTGATGTAGTGCCGCCACGCGTCGTAGCAGACGTCGAAGCACTCGTCTGCCGACGCCAGTCCCTCGTGGGTGAACGTGACGCGCGTCTTCCCGTCCTCCTGCCCGATGTCGAAGCGAGCGGTCGTCCCGATCCACTCCCCCTTGTTGTCGATGAAGTCGAGATAGCCGTCGGGGAACTCCCAGACGACGCGCTCGCCCGGCACGAGCTCGACGGTGCGCTGCTTGGAGAAGTGGATGTCGGGAACGAGGTAGAACCAGTCGTCCCCCACCCGGTCGGTCCGGCCGACGATGGTGTCCGACCACCACGACCGGACATCGGTGATGGCCTCGTAAGCCTGCTGCGGCGTCGCATCGACGGTGAAGGAGTGGGTCAGGTCGCCCATGATCAAGCCTTTCGAAGAAGTGATTGCTTCATGCAAGCGACACTCTGGCATACGCACTTTCATCATGCAAGTGGCTCGGCTAGACTTCGTCCATGCTCGGACGGATGTATGACGGCCAGTACTGCTCGATCGCCCGATCGCTCGAGATCGTCGGCGAGCGGTGGAGCCTGCTGATCCTGCGCGAGGCCCTGCTCGCCGGGATCACCCGCTTCAGCGACTTCCAGCACAACCTCGGCATCGCCACCAACGTGCTGACCACGCGGCTCGACGGGTTCGTCGCGTCAGGACTGATGGAGCGCGACGACAGCGGTGACTACCGCCTGACCGAGAAGGGTCGCGAGCTGCACCCGGTGTTGATGGCCTTCAACGAGTGGGGCAACCGCTGGCACGCGCCAGATGGAGAACCCGGATTCTTCCGGCACGCAGGCTGCGGCGAAGCGGCGGAGCTACACGCCCGGTGCGAGACGCACGGCGACGTGCCGCTGAGCGAGGTCGCTTTCGAGCCCGGCCCGGGAACTCCACCGGAATACATCGCCAGTCGGCGGCCCGCTCGAACCGCGCCCGCCTGACCCGGTCGCTGGCTCGGATTGAAGACGCCGGCCGCCTTCGCCACCTACAGTGATCGCGACACCAGGAGAAGCGCAGTGACGTTCTCGGTTCTCGCCACCGACGGCACCGGCGCCGTCGGCATGGCCGTCACCTCCTCCACCCCTGCCGTTGCTGCGCGGTGCATCCACCTGCGTACAGGTGTGGGAGCTGCCGCCTCGCAGAACATCACCGACCCACGCCTGGGGACTGAACTCATGGACTTCATCCAGGCCGGCCTCAGCGCGCAAGACGCGATGGCCCGAGTCGTCGAGGGTCGTGAGCTGATCAACTACCGCCAGCTCGCTGTCCTTGGAGTCAACGGTGAGGGTGCAGCCTTCGCCGGAACGGGGGTTCTCGGCGTGCACCACGAACGCGTTGGTCCGGGCGTGGTCGCCGCGGGCAATGCGCTTGCGGCGACTACGGTCGTCGATGCGCTCGTCGAGGACTTCGCCGCCTCGACTGGCGACCTGGAGGGACGTCTGCTCGCTGCGCTACTCGCCGGTCTCGAGGCCGGTGGCGAGGCTGAGCCGATCCGCTCGGCAGGCCTGGCGGTCGTGCGCGACGTGCCGTGGCCCGTGACTGACCTGCGGGTGGATTGGAGCGAGGAGCCGCTCGGCGAGCTGCGTGAACTGCTCGAGGTATGGCTCCCACAGCGCGACGAGTACGTGATGCGTGCCCTCGACCCGGAGAGGTCCTCGTACGGCGTCCTCAAAGACGAGTAGTCCGCTGGTCGACTGCGCCGGCGAGATGTGCGCTCGGCAGACCCCGCCACCAACGGCATCGAGGCGCCGAACGCTCGATTCGCCAAGACGACTCGACGGCGCGGGCCACCGCGATAACATCCGACGATGCCGAGCAGCAGGGCGCGTCGGTGGGCGCGTTACTTGGTGCGGCGCCTACCTCCGGTGGCGCGCCGGGACGAGAAGATTCACATCCTGAGCTCGAAGAACCGCCGGCTCGACGCAGCGCTCTCTGCAGCCGAGAAGCTCGTCCAGCCAGCGGAAGCTGACGCTCCTTCGTTCGCCCGCCACGTGTACGCCGATCGCCGGATCAACGCGCACCTGGGCAGACGGAACGTTCCGGATCGCGGCCACCAGATTGCTCGCAAGCTCAAGTCGTACTCGTTCGCCCAGTCGCACGGTGTCCGGATCCCGACGCTGCTCGGGCTCTGGGCGAACCCGGCGGACATCCCGTGGGACCAGCTGCCGGACCAGTTCGTCTTGAAGAGTCACACCGGCGCAGCCAGTCGCGGTGTCTTTCCCCTGCGACGCGTCGACAAAAACCGCTGGTCGGTGGTCACCCGAGACGAGCCCATGGAACCCACGGAGATCGTCGCCAAGCTTTCGGGCCTCATCCGAGACGGACGCATCGGCGGGCCGATCTTCGGCCAGGAACTCATCGGCGCGGGCCGCGACAACGCCCTGCCGGCCGAGATCCGTGTCTTCGGCTTCTACGGCGAGGTCGGCATGGCGAACGTCCTCCGGCGCGCTATGCATGGGAGCAATGCCGGAACGCGGAGTACCCGATACCTCGAGGATGGTTCGCCCGGACCTCGGCATCATCTCCACTTCCAACCCGACGACACCGATCCACCCGGCAGCTTTGAGACGGCGGTCGAGATCGGTCGACACCTCTCGGCTCATATCCCTCGACCGTTCGTGCGCATCGACTTCCTCGACGACGACGGCGACGTGGTGTTCGGCGAGCTCACGCCCCGTCCGGGCGGGTCCAACTACTTCGGCCCTGAGGACGACGCACGTCTCGGAGAGCTCTGGGAACGAGCCGAGGCTCGGGTGCTCAATGACGTGATCGACGGATCGGACTACTCGCTCAAGTTCGGCGACGGCCCGAGCGAGCTGGTCATCGGCCACCGGCAGTACCTGCCCGACCATGGCTGGCTCGCGCCGTGACGGCGACGTCGGCGTGAACTCGCGGTGCAATTTCGGGGCGCTGTTGCCGAGTGATGCCCGAGGGCGTTCCGGACCGACACGCGAAATTGCCTCTGACCGGCGTTTCCGCTGGTCAGAGGCAATTCTCGTATTTGTAGCCCCGACGGGATTCGAACCCGCGCTACCGCCTTGAGAGGGCGGCGTGCTAGGCCACTACACAACGGGGCCAGGTGGCCGGAATCGACCGGGTGAAACCGTATCAGAGCACACAGAAGTGACGCCGAAGAGGGTTTCGCTGTGCTGGTTTGATGCTTCGCTGGGGTACTAGGACTCGAACCTAGAACGACGGCACCAGAAGCCGCTGTGTTGCCAATTACACCATACCCCAACGGTTTGGAGCGTCTCCGAAACCGAGTGCCGACTTTACCGGACGCCCGACGCGGCGCCCAAACGGGCGAGGGTCGTCTCGCGGCCCAGCAGCTCCAGCGACTCGAACAACGGCGGCGAGATGCGGCTGCCGGTGACGGCGACGCGCACCGGGCCGAACGCGACCCGCGGCTTGAGCCCGAGGTCGTCGACCAGGGCGGCCCGTAGGGCGGACTCGATGGACTCGGTCGTCCACTCCCCCAGCTCCTGCAACGCCCCGTGTGCGGAACGAACGACCGCGAGCCCGGCATCGTCGAGCTGCTTGGCACGGTCGCTCTCGTCGATGGCGAAGTCGTCGTCGGAGACGAACAGGAAGCGCAGCATGTCGACGGCCTCGGTCAGCAGCGTCATCCGCTCGTGGACGAGCGGCACCGCCGCCTCGAGCGTGGCCGACTGCTGGGGTGTCAACGGCTCACTCACGAGGCCCGCGGAACGCAGGTATGGCACGAGGCGCTGGCGGATCTCGTCGATCGGGAGAAGGCGGACGTGAGACCCGTTGACCGCCTCGCACTTCTGCAGGTCGAACCGCGCCGGGTTGGGGTTCACCCGACTGATCTCGAACGCCTCGACCATCTCGTCGAGGGTGAAGATGTCCCGGTCGTCGGCGATGGACCAGCCGAGCAGCGCCAGGTAGTTGAGCAGCCCTTCGGGGAGGAAGCCCTGGTCGCGGTAGCCGAGCAGGCTCGACTCCGGGTCGCGCTTGGACAGCTTGCGGTTGCCGGCGCCGGTGACGTACGGGAGGTGGCCGAACTCCGGCGTGGCACCGTCGCCGACGCCGATCTGGGCGAACGCCTCGTACAGCGCGATCTGGCGAGGCGTCGAGCTGAGCAGGTCCTCGCCGCGGAGCACGTGGGTGACGCCCATCAGGGCGTCGTCCGTCGGATTGGTGAGCGTGTAGAGCGGCTGGCCGTTGGCGCGGACGATGACGAAGTCCTGCACGTTCTCGGCGCCGAAGGTGATGTCGCCGCGGACGAGGTCGGTGAACGTCCAGTCGCGATGCGGCATCTTGAAGCGGATGACCGGCTGGCGACCCTCGGCCTCGAACGCGGCCCGCTGTTCGGGCGTGAGATCGCGGTGCAGACCGTCGTAGCCGCTCGGGCGACCCTCCGCACGTGCCTTCTCGCGGCGCTCCTCGAGCTCCTCGGCGGTGTCGTACGCCTGGTAGGCGAGGCCGGTGTCGAGCAGCTGCTGGGCGACATCGGCGTAGATGTCCATGCGCTCGGACTGCCGGTAGGGCCCGTTCGGACCGCCCACTTCGGGGCCCTCGTCCCAGTCGAGGCCGAGCCAGTGCATGACGTCGACCAGCAGGCCGTAGGACTCCTCGGTGTCGCGCGTCGCGTCGGTGTCCTCGATGCGGAACACGAACCGGCCGCCGTGATGGCGGGCGAACGCCCAGCTGAACAGCGCAGTGCGGGCCATGCCGACGTGCGGGTTGCCGGTGGGAGAGGGACAGAAGCGGGTCACGACAGGCTTGGAGGAAGGCGACCCAACATCAGTCATAAGCCATCACCCGGTTGGTGAGCGTGCCGATGCCCTCGACGGTGACGCTGACGGTGTCGCCGACGCTCATCGGCCCCACGCCATCCGGCGTACCGGTGAGGATCACGTCGCCGGGAAGCAGCGTCATGAAGCTCGAGACGTACTCGACGATGTCTGGCACCGAGAAGACCATGTCGGACGTACGGCCGTCCTGCTTGGTCTCGTCCTCGAGCACGGTGGTGAGCGCGAGGTTCGACGGGTCGAGCGAGGTCTCGATCCAGGGGCCGAGCGGGCAGAACGTGTCGAAGCCCTTGGCCCGGGACCACTGCCCGTCCTTGGCCTGCAGGTCGCGGGCGGTGACGTCGTTGGCGACGGTGTAGCCGAAGATCACCTTCGGGGCGTCCTCGGCGGAGACATCGCGGCAGATCCGTCCGATGACCACCGCGAGCTCGCCTTCGTAGTGCACGTCGGAGCTCTGCGTCGGGTAGAGGATCGGCTCGCCCGGCCCGATGACGCTGGTGTTGGGCTTGAGGAAGATCAGCGGCTCGTCGGGCACCTCGCCGCCCATCTCGGCGGCATGACGCAGGTAGTTCTTGCCGACGCACACGACCTTGCTGCGCGGGATGACCGGTGCGAGCAGGCGCACGTCGTCGAGCGGCACTTTGCGGCCGGTGAGCTCGAGCCCGGCGTAGAGCGGATCGCCCTTGAGTACCGCGACGGTGTCGACCCCGTCCTCGTCGCCGATGACACCGAACTGCGGGTCGTCGTCCCCCGCGAACCTCGCAATGCGCACGTGCGCCAGCCTAGGCGGTGCCGTATCGACGGGTGCGCCGGGCGTACTCCTCGACGGCGGCCCACAGCGTGCGGCGGTCGACGTCGGGCCAGGCGACGTCGCTGAAGACCAGCTCGGCGTAGGCGGCCTGCCAGATCAGGAAGTTGCTGGTGCGCAGCTCCCCGGACGTGCGCCAGAACAGGTCGACGTCGGGCATGTCGGGCTCGTCGAGATAGCGCGCGAACGTGCGCGCGGTGATCCGGGCCGGATCGACGCGGCCTGCGGCGGCGTCACGGGCCAGGGCCGCGGCCGCGTCGGCGATCTCGGCCCGGCCGCCGTAGTTGACGCACATCGTGAGGGTGAGGACGTCGTTGTGCCGGGTCATCTCCTCGGCGATCTGCAGCTCCTTGATGACGCTGCGCCACAACCGCGGACGGCGTCCGGCCCAGCGCACCCGCACGCCGAGCTCGTGCATCTCGTCGCGGCGACGGCGGATGACGTCACGGTTGAAGCCCATGAGAAAGCGCACCTCGTCGGGCGAGCGCTTCCAGTTCTCGGTGGAGAACGCATAGGCCGACACCGCACCGATGCCGAGCTCGATGGCGCCCTCGACGACGTCGAACAGCGCGGCCTCTCCGCGCTCGTGGCCGGCGGTGCGCGGGAGTCCTCGTGCCTCGGCCCACCGACCGTTGCCGTCCATGACGATCGCGACATGCCGAGGCACGCGATCGCGCGAAATGTCCGGTGGCGTAGCCCCCGATGGATGCGGCCGCGGTGCTCGGGGTGTCAACGGTCGACGTGGCTGAGTGAGCGCAGCCCGCGCTCGAGGTGCCACGAGAGGTAGGCGGCGACGATGCTGCTCGCCTCGCGGCGCGACCGGTCGTCGGCGGTGGCGGCCGCGGTCCAGTCGCCGACGAGCAGCGAGGCCAGGAGCGAGACCGTGAACGGCGAGGGTGCGGCGGAGCCGGGCACCCGGCAGGTGTGACAGAGCATGCCACCGGACGGAGCGTGGAAGTCGCGGTGCGGGCCCTCGCGGCCGCACCGGGCACAGGTGTCGAAGGTCGGGGCATAGCCGGCCACGGCCAGGGCGCGCAGCTGGTAGGAGTCGAGGATCAGTCCCGGCGAACGGTCATCGCCGCTGGTGAGGGCCTTCAGTGCGCCGACCAGCAGCTGGAGCTGCTGGACGGCCGGCTCGCCGTCGTCGTGCACCAGCCGCTCGGCGGTCTCGAGCATCGCGGTGCCGGCGGTGTAGGCCGGATAGTCACCACCGAGATCGCGGGCGAAGGCCGAGATCGTCTCGACCTGGGTGATGATGTCGAGGCTGCGGCCCTCGGCGAGCTGCAGGTCGACGTACATGAACGGCTCGAGCCGGCCACCGAAGCGCGACGTGGTCTTGCGGATCCCCTTGGCCGCGGCACGGACCAGACCCCGCTCGCGCGTGAGCAAGGTGATGATGCGGTCGGCCTCACCCAGCTTGTGGGTGCGCAGCACCACACCGGCATCCCGATAGAGGCTCACCCGTCCATGGTGCCGCATGGGACCCACACTCCGCCGTATCCTCTTGCCATGACGCACGCTGGATACTCGGGTACCCCCCAGCTCACGAAGCTCGGTATCGACCCCGGTGTGCGGCTGCGCATCCTGGGAGCCGATCCGGAATGGACGTTCGCGGAGCCGCTCGAGGGTGTCGACGTGCACGACGACGGGCCGTGCGACGTCGCGCTCGTCTTCGTCCGAGCACTCGTGGAGCTCGACGCAGTGGTCCGCTGGGGCGAGCTGGTCTACCCGTCGGGAGCGGTCTGGGTGGCCTGGCCGCGCAAGGCCGCCGGGCACGACAGTCAGGTCGACGAGAACGCCATCCGGGACGCCGCGCTCGCCGTCGGGATGGTCGACGTCAAGGTCGCGGCGATCGACGACGACTGGTCAGGCCTCAAGATCGTCTGGCGCAAGGAGAACCGCACGGGACGCATCTCCAAGAAGGCGATCCAGGACGCGCTGAGCGACCAGGGTTGATCGAGACAGAACTCGTTGCCTTCGGTCCTCGCCGGGTCGCCTCTATCCGGTAGCGGTGCCCAACCTGCCCGGGCGATCAGACGAATTCGACGCCCTGGGCGAGCGGGAGCTCGGTGGAGTAGTTGATCGTGTTGGTGGCGCGACGCATGTAGGAGCGCCACGCGTCCGACCCGGACTCGCGTCCCCCGCCGGTGTCCTTCTCGCCGCCGAACGCTCCCCCGATCTCGGCCCCGGACGGGCCGAGGTTGACGTTGGCGATGCCGCAGTCTGAGCCGACGGCGGACACGAATGTCTCGGCCTCGCGCACGTCGAGCGTGAAGATCGACGACGACAGACCCTGGGCCACGTCGTTGTGCAGGGCGATCGCCTCGTCGAGGTCCTGGTAGGAGAGCACGTAGAGGATCGGCGCGAACGTCTCGGCCTTGACGATCTCGGTCTGCTTGGGCATGTCGACGATCGCCGGGTGCACGTAGTAGCCACCTCCGATCGCGTCGCTCGCCTCGACCGCCTGGGTGCCACCGGTGACGAGCGTGCCGCCGTCGGCCTGGGCCTGCGAGATCGCCGAGCCGAACGCCCGCAAGGCGTTCTCGTCGATCAACGGCCCGACCAGCGTGGACGGCTCCAGCGGCGAGCCGATGGGCAGGGTCTCGTACGCGGTGCGGAGGCGTGCGACGAGATCGTCGCGAATCGACTCGTGCGCGATCACGCGACGCAGTGAAGTGCACCGCTGGCCGGCGGTGCCGACCGCGGAGAACACGATGCCCCGCACCGCGAGGTCGAGGTCGGCGCTGGGCGCCACGATGGCGGCGTTGTTGCCGCCGAGCTCGAGCAGCGAACGACCCAGGCGGGCGGCCACGCGCGGCGCGACCTCCTTGCCCATCCGCGTCGAGCCGGTGGCCGAGACGAGAGCGACCCGCGGGTCGTCGACGAGCGGCTCGCCCACCGTGCGCTCGCCGATGATCACGCTGGACAGGTGCTCGGGAGCGCCGACGCGGCGCGCCGCCTCGGAGAGGAGGGCCTGGCAGGCGAGAGCGGTGAGCACCGTCTTCTCCGACGGCTTCCAGACGACGCTGTCGCCACACACGAAGGCGAGCGTGCTGTTCCACGACCACACCGCGACCGGGAAGTTGAACGCCGAGATGACGGCGACGACCCCGAGCGGGTGCCACTGCTCCATCATCCGGTGACCGGGGCGCTCGGTGGCGATGGTGAGGCCGTGCAGCTGCCGGGAGAGGCCGACGGCGAGGTCGCAGATGTCGATCATCTCCTGAACTTCGCCCAGGCCCTCGGAGACGATCTTCCCGGCCTCGATGGACACCAGCGCGCCGAGATCGTCCTTGTGCTGGCGGAGCAGCTCGCCCAGCTCACGCACCAGCGCCCCACGCACCGGCGCCGGCACGGTGCGCCACTGCTCGAACGCCGACTGGGAGCGACCCACCACGTCGGCGACCTCACCCGCGGTGTGGGTCCGGAGCCGGCCGATCTCGTGGCCGTCGATCGGCGAGTGGCAGGCGAGGTCTCCGTCAGCGTCGAACGGGTCGCCGACGCCGAGGCGCTCCAGGATGTCGCGGGTGCGGGCGGTGATGTCGGTCATGGCTCTGCCCTTCTAGTGGGCCCTTTCGGACTGGGTGATCGTGGAGTGGTCGAACAGCCGGCCGGCGCGGGTGTCGAGGAGGTCGGCCAGGGCGATGTCCTCCTGCTTGATGAAGCCGGCTCCGGGCAGGCGTCCGTCGGCGACGAGCTCGACGACGGCGACCGCCGACGCTGCCGTCGTCCAGGAGATGGCGCGCCACAGACGGCCACCGATCTCGATCGGCAGGTAGCCGCGCACGTAGTTCTCGCGGAACGGCTGGGCTGCCTTGACGCCCTCGACGGCCGCATGCAGGTAGACGATGTCGTCGTTGACCGGTGGCTTGGCGTCGACGAGCAGGCGGCCGATGAGCTCGCGCTGGTCGCGCAGGTTGAGCTCGTCGAACAAGAAGTGCATCTGCCGGAAGTGTCCCGGGTAGCGCATGGTCTTGTAGTCGAGCCGGTTGACGCGGCCCTCGTAGGTGGCGCACATCGTGCCGAGCCCGCCCGACGTCAGAGCCGCCTCCAGCTCGATGCCGCCGATGAGCACCCGCTCCTTCTCGGTCATCGCCGGCACCATCTGGCGGCGTCCGGACCGCAGCACCTCGCAGTCGTTGAGGTACTCGTTCACGACGCCCTCGGCGGACCAGTTGAACGCATAGCCGAGCAGCCCGGTGGGGTTCTGCGGCAGGGCGCCGACCTTGAGCTCGATGGACCGGATCTCGTCGAACTGCTCGGCCAGGGATGCGCCCACGATGCCGATCAGCCCGGGCGCGAGCCCGCATTGCGGCGCGAACGCGGAGTCCGGGCCGGATTCGGACAGCTCGAGGACCCGCTGGGTCGTCGGCACGTCCTCGGTGAGGTCGAAGTAGTGCACGCCGGCGTCGTGAGCGGCCTCGGCCACCATGATGTTGCGGTGGTACGGCAGGCAGGAGACGACCGCGTCGACGCCGCGCAGCGACTCCCGCAGCCCCGCGTCGTCGGTGACGTCGAGGGGCCTGACCTCCAGCTCGACTCCGTCGGCCGTCACCAGCGGCCGCGGCTCGGCATCGAGCCCGACGACCTTGAAGCCGGCGTCGGCCAGCAGCAGCGCCACGAGCTCGCCGACCTTGCCGAGCCCGAACACCGCCACCTGGTGGATGATGCGCGCCACGAAACCTCCTCGTCCGCAGTGCGATCGACGGTGGGGATCGCACGGCGGCTCGACGTGTGCCGAAGGGTGATCGGCGTCACGACGATCCTATCGCGGCCGGGATCGCCTCCTGTACCGGCTGGCCGGTTCAGTCAGATGGGCGCCTCAGGCATCCGGGATCGTGGTGGCCTCGGCCCGATTGGCGGCCGACACGACGGCCCGAAGGGACGCCATCACGATGTTGGCGTGGATGCCCACGCCCCACACGATCTCGCCGGCGATCTCGCACTCGACGTACGCGGCAGCCAGCGCGTCGCCGCCGGCCGAGAGCGCGTGCTCGCTGTAGTCGAGCACCCGGATGTCCGCGCCCGCCTGGCGCATCCCGTCGACGAACGCATCGACCGGGCCGTTGCCCTCGCCCTTGAAGGACTGGTGCTCGCCTCGCACCAGCAGATCGACGACCTGCTGGTCGTGGCCGTCCGGTGACGTGGACGAGCTGAACGTCACGAGCGAGTAGGGCTCCTCGCGCGTGAGGTACTCCTTCTCGAACGCCGTCCAGATGACGTCCGGCTCGACCTCGCCGGCCTCACCTTCGGTCATCGTCTGGACGACCCGGCTGAACTCGATCTGCAGACGACGCGGCAGGTCGAGCTGGTGCTCCGCCTTCAGGATGTAGGCCACCCCGCCCTTGCCGGACTGGCTGTTGACCCGGATGACGGCCTCGTAGGTGCGGCCGACGTCGTGCGGATCGATCGGCAGGTAAGGGGCCTCCCACTCGATGTCGCGGACGTCGATGCCGCGCTCGTCGGCCCGGCGCTCGAGGTCCTCCAGGCCCTTCTTGATGGCGTCCTGGTGCGAGCCGGAGAACGCCGTGTAGACGAGGTCACCCGCATACGGATGCCGCGGGTGCACGGGCAGGTTGGTGCAGTACTCGACCGTGCGCCGGATCTCGTCGATGCCAACCCCTTGTGCTGTGAAGTCGATCAGCGGGTCGATGCCCTGGCTGAACAGGTTGAGGCCCAGTGTCACCAGGTCGACGTTGCCGGTGCGCTCGCCGTGACCGAACAGGCAGCCTTCGACCCGGTCGGCGCCGGCCATCATCGCCAGCTCGGTGGCGGCGACTGCGGTGCCGCGGTCGTTGTGCGGGTGCAGTGACACCGCGACGTGCTCACGGTGGTTGACGTGCCGGCTGAACCACTCGATCTGGTCGGCGTACACGTTCGGCGTCGCCATCTCGACCGTGGCGGGCAGGTTGAGGATGATCTCGCGACCGTCCTCGGGCTGCCAGACGTCCATGACGGCGTTGCAGACCTCGACGGAGAAGTCGAGCTCGGTGCCGGTGAAGATCTCCGGACTGTACTGGTAGCCGAACCGGGTGTCGGGCAGCATCTCCTCGGCGTACTTCATCACCATCTCGGTTCCGCGGGTGGCGATGGACCGGATGTCGTCGCGCGAGGCGTTGAAGACCACCCGACGGAACATCGGCGCCAAGGCGTTGTAGAGGTGCACGTTGGCTCGCGGAGCCCCGATGAGCGACTGCACGGTGCGCTCGATGAGGTCTTCGCGCGCCTGCGTGAGCACCGAGATGGTGACGTCGTCGGGGACGAGGTCATCGTCGATCAGCGAGCGCACGAACGCGAAGTCGGTCTCGCTGGCGGACGGGAAGCCGACCTCGATCTCCTTGTAGCCCATGCGCACAAGGAGGTCGAACATGCGGCGCTTGCGCACCTGGGTCATGGGATCGATCAGGGCCTGGTTGCCGTCGCGCAGGTCGGTCGACAGCCAGCGCGGCGGCTTGGTGATGACGGCGGACGGCCAGGTGCGGTCGGGCAGGTCGATCGGGGGGAAGGCGCGATAGCGCTCGAACGGCATGCCGGACGGCTGCTGGGGTGATACGGCGTTGTTCTGCATGGGATCCTCGCGAGGTGCTCTGCCAGTTCGTCTGGGGGCTGAATGCGGCCGGTCGTGACGAACTCCGCGTCGAGGGGCCCGGCCTAGAGGGCCTCGACGCGGCAGCGAAGGAGCAGGCTCGCGATCCGCATGATGCGGCAAGAATAGCAGCACGCGCTGTCAGGCGGCCGGGAATGCCGTCGCGGGGGGCCTGGATCCGTCATCGACGCTTTCCTGACCGTTCACGGTCTCCGCCACCGCCTCACCTAGGATGATCCGCGTGGCAGAGATCGCACTCCCCCGGGGGCATCACTACGCCGTGATGTGGGGAATCCCCGACAACTACGCCGGTATGACGAACTCGATGCTGCACCGGTCGCGAGCGTTCGTGAAGCTCGCCGACACCGAGGTCACCATCCTCACCTACGAGCATCGCGACGACTACGACGTCGTACGGCGGCGCCTACGGGAACGAGGCTCACTGAACGACGGCGTCCACCTCGCCAACCTGTGGGAGCACCTCCGCAGCTGGGACGACGTGCAGATGAAGCACGCCGGGTCCTCGTTCGATCCGGGCGTCGAGTCGACGTTCGAACCCCTCGGAGATCGCGGCGACCACTCCAACCCGCTGTTGCACGTCCTGAAAGACCGCGACGGGAGCATCCTCCAGGCCGACTACTTCCGCCCCGACGGGTCGCTGCTCGCCTCCGACAGGCGCGACCTGCCCGGTGACGAGCCGCGGGCGTTCGTGCTCTGCGACACCTCGGGCGCGCCACTCGGCGGCTGGCGCGGTATCTGGGGGCTCTACTGGTGCTGGCTCGACTCGCTCCCGCGTGACCCGATCGCCTGGATGATCGCGGACTCCAAGACGAGCGCCAAGCACCTGACCCACTACCACCGCGACGACGTCGTCACCCTGCACGTCGTCCACGGCTCGCACCTCGAGCCCGAGAGCGGACGACCGATGGGTGTGCTCCGGGAAAGCCGGCGGCACATCATGGAGAACCTCGACCAATGGGACGGCGTCGTCTTCCTGACTCAGGAGCAGCTCAGCGAGGTCGACGCCCTTCTCGGACCGGGCGACAACCGCCACGTCATCCCGCACGGCCGGTTCGTGCCGAAGGAGCCGCCGAACCTCAAGCGCGCGAGCCGGCACGGCGTGATGCTCACGAGCCTCAACAAGCGCAAGCAGATCACTCACGCGATCAAGGCCATGACTCGTGTCGGCCGCGTCGGCATGCGACGCCCGACGCTCGACGTGTGGGGCCAGGGCCCCGAGGAGGAGCGGCTCCGCAAGGCCATCGAGAAGAGCGATGCCCCCGTCGAGCTGCGCGGATACTCCGACGATGCGTGGCAGGAGTTCGACAAGGCGTCCTTCTCGCTGCTCACCAGCAACAACGAGGCGTTCGGCCTGGTTCTGGTCGAAAGCATGGGGCATGGCTGCATCCCGATCAGCTACGCCATGCCGTACGGACCGTCGGAGATCATCACCCACGGCGTTAACGGCTTCCTGGTGCCGACGGACGACATCTCCGGCCTCGCCACCGAGATCCGGCGCATCGTCCGGGCGACGAACGCCGAGCTCGCGCCGATCCGCGAGGCCGCCTATCGCCGTGCGCTGGAGTTCAACGACGAGTCCGTCACCGAGAAGTGGGCCACCGTCATGGAGAAGGCGCTCGCGTCGAAGCGTCGCGCATGAGCGAACCGCTCATCCTGCCCGAGGGAACCCTCTGCGCGCTCACCTGGTCGATCCCGCAGCAGTTCGGTGGCCTCACCAAGTCCCTGCTGCAACGCTCGTGCCAGCTCGCCACCGCGTCCGGGCGCGAGATCGTGGTCATCACCCTCGCCGCACAAACCAATCTCGACGCCGAGCGGGACTCTCTGCGCGAACGGGGGCTCCTGGTCGACGGCGTCTCGATCCTCAACCTGTGGGAGGAGCTCGGGCAGGCCGACGACGACGTCTGGGCGACCGCACCCTTCGACCCGGGCATCGCCGAGCCGGCACTCGAGGTGGCCGGACCGGTCGCCTTGGCCGACGACGTCGCCGAGATCCTCCGTCCGGACGGCACCGTGCTCGCCCGGCAGCAGTGGCAGACGCTCGGCGAGTCCAGCACGCTGACGCGCCGCGGCGACGAGGTCATCCGCACGGAGATCTGGGACCGCGCCGGCACGTTCCGTGGCGGCTGGCACGGCGTGTGGCCGCTCTGGCGCTGGTGGCTGGACCGCGTGCTGCCGAGGCCGGCGCACCTGGTGGTCGACAGCGCCAACGTCGCCGACTGCTTCGCCGCTGCGCCGCTGGCCGACATCCCCACCACGTACGTCGTTCACAACAGCCACGTATCGGGCGCCCGCGAGGCGCCGTACGGGCGACTGGCGCGGTGGCGCTCCTTCACGATCGTCCGCGCTCACCGGTTCGACGCGGTCGTCTACCTCACCCATGCCCAGCTCCGGCACATGGACCTGCTCTTCGGATCCCAGGACAACGGCCACGTCGTCCCCCACGCCATGGAGCCGACATCCGACGACCCCAAGCGCAAGCGCCCGGCCGGACGCGGCATCGTCATGGCGAACCTCGACAGCCGCAAGCGCATCCCGCACGCCGTCCGTGCCGTCGCCGAAGCCGCACGCACGACCCCGTCCGTGGAGCTGAACATCTACGGACGCGGGTCCGAGCACGATGCGGTGCTGGCCGAGATCGACCGGCTGCAGGCACCGGCCCGGCTGGAGGGATACACGTCCGATCCGGCCGGTGCCTTCGCGGACTCCTCGTACATGCTGCTCACCAGCAGTCATGAGGGATTCGGGCTGGTACTGGTCGAAGCCATGGCCGCCGGCTGCCTGCCGATCGCCTACGACGTCGAGTACGGACCGGCCGACATCATCACCCACGGCGTCGACGGCTTCCTGGTGCCACGGGGCGACGAGGAGGCGCTCGCCGGACAGGTCGCCGAGGTGGCCGGCGTGTCGCGACGGCGGCTTCGTCGCATGCGCAAGGCCGCGCGTCGTCGAGCGGCAGACTTCCTCCCCTCAGCCGTGCTCCCGCGCTGGTCTCAGGTCCTCGAGTCCGCCGCCGCTCGGGCCCGGGCCCGAGCCGGAAGCCCCGAGCCATCCCTGGAGCAGATCAGGGACCTCGAACGCGTCGCCGGCCTGCACCGGTTCGCCGACTGCCGGCTGGAGGCCACGATCACCGACGTCACCTGGGACGAGCACGCGGTCGCCACCGTCGACGTGTCGTGCGCCCTGGCCGGGGCGGGCGAACGCAGCGGTGAGCCTCAGGTCGACGTCGAGCTGATCCACCGGCCGACCGGCAGCAGGTGCGCCCCACCTGCGGTCGAGACGCTCGGACCCGATCCCTCGGCGGAGCACGCGACGCTCCTTCGCATCACCCTCGACCCGTCCACGGCCGAGCAGCCGTCCGACCACGTGGTCATGCTCCGCGCCCGGCTCGGGGAGATCGACGTCCTCGACACACCCCAACCGCCGTCGGATGCGCCCGCATGGTTGCCGCTGCCACCCGTCTCGCGTGCGAGACCGGTGCTCATCCCGGCCCGGCGCAGCGGCCTGCGACTGGTCACTGCCGCGCCGCACGTGTCGGCGTCGATCGACGCGTCGTCCGACCAGGTGCTTCTCGACCTTGCACCTCTGCTGGATGGCGCCGGGGTGGAGGTCGTCGAAGCCGCCGGTCTGGACGGCAGCCGGTCGATCGAGGCCGATCGCCTGCCGGACGGGAAGCACCGGTTGACCGTCTCCGATCAGGGCGTCTGGAAGGTCCGGGCGAGGGTCGACGGTCGTTGGCGCGACGTCGCCTGGCGCGGCACGGATCCCGTCCGCTCCAGTGATGGCCCGGTCCAGGTCGAGCTCAGCCCGCGCGGCTACCTGCGGCTGCGACGGGACACTCCCTAAGGCAGGAGTACCTTCGCCCGGATCATGTTGTGATCCGACGGGATGGTGCCGGCGATCTTGCCGCTCGCGTCGAGGTCGAGCACCGTCTCCCACTCCAGCGTCCGCATGGGCGTGGTGAAGATGTAGTCGAGGTTGCTGCCGTTCTCGTTCGGCTGGAAGTGCGGCACCGTGCGGATGAAGTTGTTGTGCGAGTTGTAGTGCGCCCGGATGCGCTTCTCGGCCGTGGCCTTCGACGAGACCCTGGGCGACTTGTACGTGTGTCCGAGCGGGTCGACGAAGCCGTGCGAGATCACCTCGTCATAGGGCGCATTGGCCGGAGTCGCGTAGCGAGTGGAGTTGAAGTCACCGACGACGACGGCCGGGATCTTGGCCGGGCGCCGCCGGTCGACCTCGGCCATCATCGCCGCGGTCTGCGCCTTGCGGAGGTTGTAGTAGTTCGACCCGTGCTCGATGTGGGTCTCGGCAAAGAAGAACTGCTTGCCGGTGGACTTCTGCTCGAGCACCGCCCAGGCCACGTACCGCTCGTTGCAGCCCGAGCACTGCGGCAGCTTCTTGGAGCCCTGGGACTCGAGCTTCACGGTGTCGGTGTTGAAGAAGATCTTCGTGCCCTTCGACGCTCCGCGGTCCTGGTAGCGGCAGCCACTCGGCGTCCTGGAGTTCACGCAGTTGTTGCGATGCGGGTTCGTGATCTCATACGGCGTCCCGCCGGATCGCAGCCGGTTCCGCAGGTCCTCGAACTGCGACAGGTCGATCTTCCTGCCGCCCGACACGAGCCAGCCCTGCGACGCCTCCTGGATGCCGATCACGTCCGGCTTCTCCTCGAGGATGCTGGACACCACGACTCCACGGCGCTCCGACCAAGGACGCTCGAGGTTCTGTCTCTTGTAGCAGTTGGCGCATCGGACGTTGAACGAGGCGATGGTGAGCGGCTTCGATCCGCTCGGGGGCGGGATCGGCTCCTCGCCACCGCTGTCCGCCGGCTTGACCGTCACGGTCGGTGAGTAGCTGCTCAGGTTGAGCCCGTCGGGGCTGATGACGCGGACCTGCGCGTAGTAGGTCTTCGCGCCATCCAGATCGTTGACCGTGCCGTCGGACGCGGTGAAACGGTGAAAGGTCGAGCCCGCCATGGACGCGTTGTCCGCCACCCGGATCCGGTAGCCCGGTGCCCCCGGCACACCGGCCCAGTCGAACGTCACCGACGTCGCGCCACGCTCGGTGGACTTGAGACCGGTGGGCACGGCGTACGACGTCCACACCCGGACGGCGGCGGAGTACGCGCTGCGGTTCACGCCGTCGGCGGTGATGACGCGGACCTTGATGAAGTAGCCGCGTCCGGGCTCGAGCCCGTCGACGACATCCACCGCGTCAGCCGACCTCTGGTAGGTGGGGTTCGACATCGTCTCGCTCGCGCTGATCTGCAGCCGGTACTTCTCGGCCCGCGACACCGGCTTCCAGGTCATCGTGACGCTGCCGGACGCCGCTGCGGTCTGGGTGAGGCCTGACGGAGTGGCGGAGGGCCAGTCGGCGCCGGCGGCCGGGGTGGCGAGGCCGACCACCAGCGCAGCGGCGCAGATGGCGACGGCTGGGCGCGTGAGCGAGCGCATGGAGCCCCCCGGGGAAGGTGTGACAGAAGTGACAAGAGTGGCTGAAGGGACTGTAGCCCGGTTTGGCGTTTAGCGCTGAGGTTCGCCGAAATTCTCGACCGGTCAGACGGAGACGAGCTCGTCGGCGTCCACGGGACGCGCGGTCGCCGGGCGCGGTCCGAGCGACCGTGGCAGCAGCCGGGCCCGCCAGCGATCCGGACGCGGGCTGCCGGCGCGCAGGGCCGACGCCAGGCTCATGGCGTCGCGAACGTCGTCGGGGTCCGGCGGGCCCGATGCCCGTGCGAACCGCGCGAGCTCGACCCGGTGCAACAGGCGTTCCAGGGCCTCCGGGTCGACGCCGGGTCGTTCGCCGAGACGTGCGGCGAACCCGCGCGGGGTGTCGGTGCCCGGCACGTCCAGACCGAGGTCGAGGGCGACGTCCTCGACCTCGTGCCAGATACGCACTGGCGAGCGAGACCTCAAGCGGTGTCGCCGCCGGAGCTCACGCAGAACTCCTGGCGCGGCCATGAGAAGCAGCACGACGGCGCCGGTCACCGCAAATGTGCGCGGTGCCGTTCCGCTGGATGACGTCGCGTCGCCGGTCGTGCCCGTGCTGTCGGTGCGTTCGCGTGTGTTCGTCTGACCCGTGCTCTCGTCGGTGGACTCCTCCGTCGCGCCCGTGTCCGGCTCCACGAACCGCGTCGCCGACCCGACCGTCGTCGTCGGATCGAACCGCACCCATCCAGCGCCTTCGAAGAACAGCTCCGTCCACGCGTGCAGGTCGTCGGACGTGTTCGCATAGACGGTCTCCCCGTCCTTGGTCCCGGTGATCCGCCCTGGCGCGTACCCCACCGCGATGCGGGACGGGATGTCGATCGTCCGCGCCATCACCGCCATCGCCGAGGCGAAGTGGACGCAATACCCGGCCTTCCTCTCCAGGAACTCCGCCACGACGCCGAGCCCGTTGCCGTCGTAGTCGTCGGCGACCGGCGCGGTCTCGGAGTAGCGGAAGTCGCCGTTGCGCAGGAAGTCCTGCAGGGCCAGAGCCTTGTCGTATTCGGTGGGCTCCGATGCCGTGACGTCGCGGGCCGTGTCGGCGATGGTGTCCGGCACATCCGCCGGCAGCGAGATGAACGGGCTGAGGCTCGGACCGATCACCGTGCTCAGCTGCCGCATCTGCTCTGCGGTGGGGGTGATCGTCAGGCTGCTGACGGAGTACGTCTGGCCGCGGGTGTCTGTGGACTCCGAGCGCACGGTCATGCCCGTGCGCTCATAGCGCCACGCGCCCTCCAGCCCATCGGTGTCCTGGGTCACGTATGGCACCGGCAGCATCGGGCTGTCCAGGCCCTCGATGGTGATGCGGGTGGTGTCCAGCTTCGTCTCGATCCCTTCGCGCAGGCCGAGATTCCCCTCGAATCGGTCGCCGGGGAGCGAGGCACCGGGACGCCAGGTCCGACCAGTGAAGTCGCGCAGGGTCGCGACCTTCAGGTACGGCGGGTCGTCGGCGGTGGTCGTGTACGTCAGCGCGATGTTCGTGGAGTTGCGGCGCAGGTTCTGACCGAGCTCGAGGATCGGGTTGATGCCCCGACCGAAGACGCTCGGCGGTGGCTCGCCCCACGCGGCCGCGGCGGCCCGGATGTCCGGGGCGATGGCGGGCAGCACCAGTGCACATCCGAGCGCCGCGACCGCCAGGACCACGCCGGGCGCTCGCATGGCGAGACGACGACGGATCGAGGCGGTCGTCGACGTCGTGCTGCGCAACATCACGAGCCACGGCACGGCAGCGACGACGAACAGCCAGAACCCCGGGGTCCGGCCGGACACCATCGCCGGGACCGCGAAGACGCCGAGGAGGAGGAGGCCGATCCAGGCCGCGGCGCGCCGCATCTCGAGCAGGGCGTCGGCCACCACGACGAGGGCGCCGAAGGCGACGGCGAGCAGCAGCACGATGCCGCGCGCGGCCGCGACCGGTGCCTGCTCCTCCACGATGACCTGACGGGCGTCGCCGACCATGTCCGACAGCGCGCCCAGCGACCCTGGCGTCGGGAAGCCGCCTGCAAGCGTGCCCGGGACGAAGACCCAGGCCACCGTGATGAACAGGACGATCGCCGCGACGGGTGCCACCAGCCGGACGCCGAGGCCCCGCAGCACCGCGCAGGTGAGGACGGCCACGAGTGTCACGAGGATCGTGGTGATCCACCAGTCACTGCCCTCCACCACCACGCGATAGCCGGCTGTCAGGATCAGCAGACTGGCGGCGATGAGCCCCCGGTCCAGCCATCGTGACGCATCTGCCGCGGCACGAGACTTGGCCGGCCGGTTGCGCGGGTCAGCCCAGAGCACGGCTCACCACCCGGTCGAAGGCCAGCCATCGCTCGGCCTGATCGTCCTGGACGCGGTACGTGACGACGCTCCACCGCGTTCCGTCGAGGCGGGCGAGCGCCTCGGGTCTCGTCGCTTCCGCGACGAACGCGTGCACCGTGCTGGCGTGACCGAGCACCCGGATCCAGTGCTCGGCGCGTTCGGCGTCGAGGTGCCCGGTGACGAGCACGACGGATCGCTCGGGCGGCTCCACGGCGCCGTCGTCGTGCTCTCCCGGCTCGACGACGGCAAGGTCGAGCATCGCGTCAGACAGGGTGTCGTGCCCGTCGCCGACCCGGCGGTCGATCGCCCGGTCACTGGAGCGCAGCGCCACGATGCATCCCTCACCCACGAGGTGGGTCATGACCGAGGCGGCCGCCACGACGCTCCACTCCAGCATCGGTGAGTGCTCCCATGCGCCGACGCGGTCGCGGGCGGTTCCCAGCGTGGACGGGTCACAGTCGAGATACACCGCGGCGCGAGGATTGACCTGGCGTTCCTCCTGCCGGACCATCAGCTCGCCCCGGTGCGCGGTGGCCTTCCAGTTCAGTCGCTTCACGGCGTCGCCGGGCAGGTACGACCGGGCGATGACGTCGTCCGCCCCATTGCCGGCATGCTGCGGAGCCGGGTGCCCGGAGCCGTCGTCCGACAGGCCGAGCGAACCGAGCGCGGCGAGCTCCCGACGGCGCGGCAGCACGATCACCGGGCTCCTGCCGGCAAGCCGGTGCCGCCGGCGCACCAGCTCGAACGGATCGACAGCCTCGAGCTCGAGGGGCCCGATCAGATGGCGGCCGCGCCGCTGCGCGTGCAGCTCGTAGGACAGCACCAGACCGCCGCGTCCGCGTCGCATCCGCGGCAGCGTGGGCAGGTGGCCGGTCGCCGTCCCGGACAGTCCGGCCGGGAGGTGGTCGTGCCACCGGGCGGCCGGCAGCGGCAGCCGCGCGAGGTTGAGGAACCGCAACGTGACATGGCCTCCCACGTCGGGCTCGAGGACCGGTGGCGCGAAGGTCCGGGTGACTCTGGCCCGCGGCACAGCGACCAGGACGTAGGCGATGGCGAGGACGACGAGCCCGACCAGCAGTCCGGTCGCATCGAGCAGAGCCGGCAGCGACACCGCGGCGGCCAGGACGAAGCAGATCACGGCGACCAGCAGGCACCACCCGCCACGCCGGGTGAGCGCCAGCGAGCGCACCGTCGTCATGACGGCCTGATCGCTCCTTCGGGCACCGGTGTCTCGGCGACGATGCGAGACACGATGTCGTCGGCGCCGGCGGCCCCGCGGTGCGCGATGAGCCGGTGCGGCAAGACCGATGACACGAGGGTGTCCACATCGTCGGGGAGCACGTAGTCGCGACCGTGCGCGGCGGCGAGCGCCTTGCTGGCACGAACGAGCTGGAGCGTGGCTCGCGGGCTCGCGCCGAGGCGGAGCTCCGGGTCGGCGCGGGTGGCGCGCACGATGTCGATGGCATAGCGCTCGACGACCGGGGACACGAACACCGCCCTGGCCGCCGCGATCATCGCGTGCAGCTCTTCGATCGAGGCCACGGCCTGAAGGTCGTCGAACGGGTTGGACTCGTCACGCCCGCGCACCATCTCCAGCTCCGCCGCGGAGTCCGGGTAGCCCATCGAGATGCGCGCCATGAACCGGTCACGCTGGGCTTCCGGGAGCGCGTAGGTGCCCTCCATCTCGTACGGGTTCTGGGTGGCGACCACCGTGAACGGCGAGCCGAGCCCGTACGTGGTGCCGTCGACGGTGACCTGACGCTCCTCCATCGCCTCGAGGAGGGCCGACTGGGTCTTGGGCGAGGCGCGGTTGATCTCGTCGCCGATGACGATGTTCGCGAACACCGCTCCCGGCTTGAACTCGAACTCGCGCTCACGGACGTTGAAGACGGAGACGCCGGTGATGTCGGACGGCAGCAGGTCGGGGGTGAACTGGATGCGCCGTACCGAGCAGCTCACCGACCGCGCGAGCGCCTTCGCGAGCACGGTCTTGCCGACTCCGGGCACGTCCTCGATCAGGAGGTGGCCCTCGGCGAGCAGGACGACCAGCGCCGTTTCGGCGACCTCGGCCTTCCCATCGATGACCTGCCCGATGTTGTCGACGATCGCAGTGGCCGCCGCCTCGAGATCCATGCTCGATGGTAAGCACATGGGTGGTCATGGCGCCCCTGTCTGCATCATCGCTTCGCGCGGGACCACGCGAGCAGCCGGTCGACCGGCCAGGTCGTGACAATGCGGTCGAGCGGCAGGCCCAGCTGCTGCGCGCGGGCGGCCCCATGGTCGAGGAAGTCGAGCTGCCCTGGGGCATGCGCGTCGGAGTCGATGCTGAACAGGCAGCCGGCGTCGAGGGCAAGGGCGATGAGCTGGTCGGGAGGGTCGCGTCTTTCGGGCCGGGCGTTGATCTCGACCGCGACGTCATTCTCGGCGCAGGCGGCGAACACCCGCTTCGCATCGAACTGGGACTCCGGGCGCTTGCCGCGGGATCCCTCGATCAGGCGTCCGGTGCAGTGGCCGAGCACGTTCGTGGCGGGGTCGGCGACCGCCTTCAGCATCCGGCGGGTCATGCCGATGCGGTCCATCCGGAGCTTGGAGTGGACGCTGGCCACCACGACGTCGAGCCTGGCCAGCATGTCCGGCGTCTGGTCGAGCGTGCCGTCCTCGTTGATGTCGACCTCGATGCCGCGTAGCAGCCGGAAGTCTCCGAGCGAGTCGTCGAGCTCGGCCATGACCTCGAGCTGCTCGGTGAGGCGCTTCGAGCTCAGGCCGTTGGCGATGGTCAGCCGCGGCGAGTGGTCGGTGAGCGCCATGTACTGGTGGCCGAGTCGTCGGGCCGTGGCGGCCATCTCGCCGATCGGCGAGCCGCCGTCGGACCAGTCGGAATGGGTGTGCAGGTCGCCGAGCAGCTTCGAGCGGACCTCCTCGCCACCGGGGACGAGCGGACCCGCGCCGCGTTCCCGGAGATCGGTCAGGTATCCGGGAACCGCGCCGTCGAGCACCTGGGTGATCACTTCCGCCGTGCGCGGGCCGATGCCGTGCATCGATGTCAGCGACGCGCGCCGTGCGGCGAGCTCGTCGAGGCTCAGGCCGGCGATCGCGGTGGCCGCGTTGCGGAACGCCTCCACCCGGTAGGTCTTCGCCCGTTCCCGCTCCAGCCAGAACGCGATCTCCCCGAGCGCCTCGACCGGATCCATGCTTCCATGTTGGCGCATCACCACAGCTTCGGTGCACCGGACGGGGAGCGAGGCACTGTCATGGTCGAGTCGGGCGCACGACCCGCGGAGGACGACGCGGACCACCCCGAGCTGAAGAGGTCCATCACCGGGCGGCAGCTGTTCTTCTACACCTTGGGCGACGTGCTCGGTTCCGGCATCTATGTGCTGATCGGGCTGGTCGCCGCGGCGGTGGGTGGCGCGTTCTGGATCGCGTTCGCGGTGGGCGTCTCGATCGCGGCCATCACCGGCACGGCGTACGCGGAGCTGGTCACGAAGTACCCGCAGGCCGCCGGTGCCGCGCTCTACATCAACAAGGCGTTCGGCAACAAGGTGCTGACGTTCCTGATCACCGTGTCGTTCCTGTCGGCCAGCTTCGCCGCTGCCGGTTCGCTGGCCACCGGCTTCGCCCAGTACTTCGCCCAGCTGTGGTCCGGTCCACCGGCCTTGCTGGTCACGCTGCTGTTCATCGTGCTGCTGTCGATCGTGAACTTCATCGGCATCACCGAGTCGGTCGTGGTCAACATGCTGATGGCATTCGTCGAGATCATCGGGCTGGTCGTCGTCGTGATCATCGGCATCTGGTACATCGCCGAGGGCGACGCCGATTTCGGCAGGCTGACGGACTTCAATGCCGAGGGGAGCCCGGCTCTGGCCATCGTCGCGGGCGTGGCTCTGTCGTTCTTCGCGATGACCGGATTCGAGAACACCGCGAACGTCGCGGAGGAGACCATCGATCCGCATCGCTCGTTCCCGCGCTCCCTGATCGGCGGCATGGCCGTGGCGGGCGTCATCTACGTGCTGGTCTCCATGGCAGCAGCCCTGACGGTGGACACGCAGACTCTCGCCGACTCGCCGGCCGCGCTGCTGGAGGTCGTCCAGACGGGAATCCTCCCGCTCGACACCGGCTTCATGGTCGACTTGTTCGCGGTGATCGCGATGATCGCGATCACCAACACGACGCTGGTGGCGATCGTCACCCAGCCGCGGATCCTCTACGGGATGGCGAACGAGGACGTCGTCCCGGGAGTGTTTGCCAGGATCCATGCCACTCGTCGCAGCCCATGGGTCGGGCTGCTCTTCAGCGGCACCGTCGTCTGCGTCATGTTGGTGGTCGGGACCCTGCTCACCGAGGCCGGAGCCGGCCTCGACCTCGTGGCCCGACTCGCGCTGGTCACCGTGCTGTTCCTGCTGTTCATCTACGGTCTGGTCATCGTGGCTGCGCTGAAGCTGCGAGGCAGGGACGAGACCGAGCAGACGTTCCGGGCCAATACCGGGTTGCTGTACGTCGGCCTGCTCGGCAACGCCGCAATTCTCGGCTGGTCGGTCTACGACGATCCCACCGCGTTGCTCTGGTGTGCCGCCCTCGTGGCTCTCGGCGTGGCGCTGTTCCTGCTCGAGTACTTCTTCGGCACCCGGGACCGGTCGTCGGGGATCGAGCGCGGTGAACCTGATCCCACCCGTGACCGGTCCGACGCCGATGACCCGTCTCCGTCATCAGAACAGGGGGGACCCTGAATGCACGTCATCGTCGCCACCGACGGCTCGCGCCAGTCCCTGGCCGCAGCCAAGCACCTGAAGTCGTACGCCGATCCGCAGAAGATCAGTGACGTCTCGGTGATCGCCGTCGTCCGCCCCCTGGCCTCCGTCGCGTTCGCCGACGAGCTGTCGTCCACCGACAAGCGCAGGGCGGCCACCGAGACCGGCAGCTTCCGGGAAGCCGCGAAGAACGCCGTCGACGTGGTCGCCGGCGAGTTCGAGGAGTGGGGCCCGAAGGTGCACACGCGGATCCGCAGTGGATCCCCGGCCAACGAGCTGATCAAGGCTGCCAAGCAGCTCTCGGCAGGACTGATCGTGGTCGCGTCCGGCGGCCGTGGCCTGAGTGATGCGGTTCTCGTGGGCAGCACGGCCCAGCGCGTGCAGAGCTATGCACCGTGCCCGGTCCTCGTCGTGCGTCCGGCCCCACGGGTCAGGAAGCGGTAGCCCGCCCCGGCGGCGTCGCTTCCTCCACCCGCGTCCAGAGGAGATCGTGCGCGCAGGCCGAGCCCGCCGTCAAACCGGCGGCGGCGGCGTTCAGCACCGATGTCAGCGGCTTCGGTAGCACCGCCTGGTGCGCGAGGTCGCCGGCCGCGTAGACGCCGGGCAGGCTGGTGCGTCCGAGTGCGTCGATCTCGATGCATCCCGACGGCAGCATCGCCAGGCCGAGCTGCTCGGCGAAGGGAGCCGACTGGCTCATGGCCGGCGCGACGAAGATGCCACCCAGCGGCAGCTCGCCACCGCCGTCGAGAATCACGACGAGACCGTCCGCCGTGCGGCGCAGCCCGGACACGGGTTCAGGTCGGACGTCGATGCCGAGACTCGCGAGCCGTGCGGCGTCCTCGTCGGCGAGCTCGGCTCCATCGGCGAACACCACGACCGACGACGCGATGCGCGAGAGGAGTGCTCCCAGGGAACTGGTGTGCGGACCAGTGCCGAGAATGCCGACATCCCGCCCGGCCACCTCGTGGCCGTGGCAGAACGGGCAGTGCGCCGCCTCGCGTCCCCACAGCTCCGCGAGTCCGGGAGTGCCGGGCAGCGTGTCGCGCACACCGGTCGCCAGGACCAGCGCGCGAGCCGAGAGCGTCCCATCGTTCGTCGAGACGAGGAATCCGTCGCCGCCGGGCTCGACCGAGGTGGCGACGACATCGCGGACGTCGACCGTCTCGTAGGCTGCGAGCTCCTGGCGGGCGATGGCGCGAAGCTCGGCCGGCGGGGTGCCGTCGCGTCCGATGAAGTTGTGCAGGTGTCCCACCGTGGCGTTGCGGTACTGACCGGAATCGAGCAGCAGCACGTCCCGGTGGACCCGGCCGAGAGTGAGCGCTGCCTGGAGGCCGGCGGGCCCGCCGCCGATCACGATGACGTCGTCCATGGGATCTCCTCTGGTTGCCTGTCCCGCCATCATGTGAGTTCATGTCAACATGAAGTCAAGTCTCTGGTCGATCGGCGACACGGCCGCCCGGTTCGACCTGCCCACGCACGCCCTCCGGCATTGGGAGGACGTCGGCCTGATCCACCCCGAACGCGACGGAGCGAACCGGCGTCTCTACGGTCCCGACGACGTCGTCCGCATCGCCGTCATTCTTCGCAACAAGGCCGCAGGCATGAGCCTGGAGCAGATCGGCGTCCTGCTCGACCAGGAGGCGCGGGATCGCCACGCCGTCCTGTCCGCCCACGTGGCCGAGCTGGACCGGCGCATGGTGGAGCTCCAGCGCTCCCGGGACATGACCGAGCACGCCTTGAGATGCCGCGCCCACGACGTCACCACGTGCCCGCGGTTCCGTCAGCACGTCGACGACGTCCTCGACGGCCCGACCCGGTTCGCGGTACCGGCATGATCCGCAGACAAGTCGTCGTGAGCGGCCAGGTGCAAGGGGTGTTCTTCCGGGCCTCGTGCCGCGACGCCGCGCGCGAGCTCGGCGTGTCCGGGTGGATCTCGAACGAGCCGGACGGCACGGTGCACGCGGTGTTCGAGGGCGACGAGGGTGCCGTCGAGGGCATGATCGCGTGGTGCCACAGCGGTCCGCCGCAGGCCCAGGTCCAGGGCGTCGACGTCACCGACGAGGAGCCCATCGGCGAGCAGGGCTTTCGGACTCGCTAGAACCCGAGCTTGCGCAGCTGCTTGGGGTCGCGCTGCCAGTCCTTCGCGACCTTGACGTGCAGATCGAGGAAGACCGGGCTGCCGAGGATGCGCTCGATCTGCGCGCGCGACGCCGTGCCGATCTCGCGGAGCCGCGAGCCGCGGTGGCCGATGATGATGCCCTTCTGACTCTCACGTTCGACGTACACGGATGCACGGACCACAACCATCGGCCGACCCTTGGGCCTGCGCGAGTCGGACTCCATCTCCTCGACCACGACGGCCAGCGAGTGGGGCAGCTCGTCGTGCATCCCCTCCAGCGCGGCCTCGCGGATGACCTCGGCGACCAGGGTCTCCTCCGGCTCGTCGGTGAGCCGTCCCTCCGGGTAGAGCGGCGGGCCCTCCGGGAGGGTGTCGACCAGCAGGTCGGCGAGCAGCTGCACCTGGTCGCCGGCGACCGCCGAGACCGGCACCACCTCGCGCCACTCCAGACCGGCCTCGTCACCGGCCTTCTGGATGGCCATCAGGTGCTCGGCGACCCGGTTCGGCGAGACGAGGTCGGTCTTGGTGGCGACGGCCAGCACCGGCTTGCGACGCAGCCGGGCGATCTCGCGGATCAGGAATCGATCGCCCGGACCGATCCGTTCGTCGGCCGGCAAGCACAGGCCGACGGTGTCGACCTCGGACCAGGTGGCGCGGACCAGGTCGTTGAGCCGTTCGCCCAACGTTGTGCGCGGCTTGTGCAGTCCCGGAGTGTCGACGAGCACCAGCTGGGCGTCGGCGCGGTGCACGAGCCCGCGGATGGCGTGCCGCGTGGTCTGCGGCTTCGACGACGTGATGGCGATCTTGCCGCCCACGATGGCGTTGGTCAGCGTCGACTTGCCGGTGTTGGGCCGGCCGACGAAGCAGGCGAAGCCCGAGCGGAACGGACTCGCGTCAGGCTCCGTCACGAGGCGCGCACGGACACGATCGTCCCGTCATCGTCGGCGACATAGACCGGGACGTCCCGTCCGGCCAGCTCACGCACGGTGCTGAGGTCGATGATGGCGCCGTCGCGGCTCGTCACCACGGCTCCCGCCTCCAGTCCGGTGGCACCCGAAGAGATCGCCATGGCGACAGCGAGGTCGAGCGCGCTGAGCTCCAGCGACGGCAGAGACACCGACGTCGCGACATACGTGCGGCCGTCGAGGTCGCGGACGGCCGCTCCCCCGGCCGCCTGGATGCGGGCGCGGGAGGACCGGGCCAGCGTGACCAGCTTCTCGTCATCAGGCGTCACGTTCATGCCCCGGTCCATTCGCTGAGTCTCCATGCACGGAGGCTACCGACTCGACCTCGTCGACCACGCGGCTGACGTGCACACGACCGATGCGGTTGCGGCGTCCGATGGGCGCCTCCGCTCGCAGGTTCAGCCCGGCGACCTCGACCGAGCTACCCGGGATCGGCACCTTGCCGAGGTGCTTGGCCAGCAGGCCGCCGACCGAGTCGACGTCGTCGTCATCGATGCGGACGCCGAACAGCTCGGCCAGGTCGTCGACGTCGTAGCGCGGGCTCAACCGGTAGGAACCGTCGGCCAGCGACTCCAGCTGGTCGGGCTCGGAGTCGTACTCGTCGGTGATCTCGCCGACGATCTCCTCCAGGATGTCCTCGATCGTGACCATGCCGGCCGTGCCGCCGTACTCATCGACCACGATCGCGACGTGAGTGCGCTGGGCCTGCATCTCCTTGAGCAGGTCGTCGGCGACCTTCGTGTCGGGCACGAACAGGCAGGGCCGCATGATCGAGTCGACGTGCTCGGTGGACTCCGCCGAGCGATTGTCGAAGATCCGCTTGGTGATGTCCTTCAGGTACGCCATGCCGAGAACGTCGTCGAGGTCGTTGTCGTCGATGACCGGGATCCGCGAGTAGCCGCTGCGCAGGCACAGCGACATCGCCTGGCGCAGCGTCTTGGTGGCCTCGATGTAGACGAGGTCGGTGCGCGGCACCATCACCTCGCGGACCACGGTGTCGTTCAGGTCGAACACCGACTGGATCATCCGCGACTCGTCGGACTCGATGAGCGAGCTCGCCGCGGCCAGGTCGACGAGCTCACGGACCTCGACCTCGGAGGCGAACGGCCCCTCGCGGAACCCCTTGCCGGGGGTGAGCGCGTTGCCGACCACGATGAGCAACTGCGGGATCGGCCCGAGCAACCGGGTCGCGGCGATCACCGGGAGCGCCGAGACGAGGGCGATCCGCTCGGCGTTCTGGCGACCCAGCGTGCGCGGTCCCACGCCGATCAGCACGTAGCTGACGACGACCATGATCACGACGGCGACGGCGATCCGCGTCCAGAGTCCGTCGATCTGGCTGGCCACCACGAGCGCGACCAGCACCACGCTCGCCGTCTCGCACAGCACCCGGAGCAGCAGCACGGTGTTGAGGTAGGGGGCTGGGTCGTCGAGAATGCGTCCGAGCCGCTCCGCTCCCCCACGACTCTCCTCGGTGAGCTCGTGCGCCCGGGCCCGGGAGAACGACGACACGGCGGCATCGATGCTGGCCAGCACACCCGCCGCCACGGCCAGCAGGACGGACAGGACGACGAGCGGGACGATCACGGCGTGCTCGCGGGAGCGGGTTCAGGGTCACCGGAGCCGTTCGGCTCCGGATCGCCGCCGCGCTGCCACTCCAGGAGCAGCCGACCCTGGACGCCGAACATCTCGCGGTGCTCATCCGGTGAGGCGTGGTCGTAGCCGAGCAGGTGCAGGATGCCGTGCACGATCAGCAGCTCGAGCTCGTCGGACGTGCTGTGGCCGGCCGCCGGCGCCTGCTGCTCCGCGACCTGCGGGCAGACGGCGATGTCGCCGAGGTAGCCGGACGCCTGGTCGTCGACGGCGTCGTCTGCTCCGGGCGTGAGCTCGTCCATCGGGAACGAGAGCACATCGGTGGGGCCGTCCTGACCCATCCACTGCTTGTTCAGCACCGCCATGGTGTCGGCGTCGACCAGCCGGACGGTGAGCTCGGTGGCCGGGTGCAGCCGCATCCGGCGCATCACGAACCGGCAGAGCCGGGTCAGGGCGACGACGTCGGAGTCGCTGCCCGATTCATCGAGAACGTCGACGTTCATGACCGGTCTCGGTGCGTGCGGGGCCACCCGCCTCGAACGTGTCATAGGCGGCGACGATGCGCCCGACCAGCTTGTGCCGGACGACGTCGTGCGACGTCAGCGTGGAGAAGTGGATGTCGTGCACACCGTCGAGGATGTCGCGCACCACCCGCAGGCCGCTCTTGGCCCCGGTCGGCAGGTCGACCTGGGTGACGTCGCCGGTGACCACCATCTTGGATCCGAAGCCCAGACGCGTGAGGAACATCTTCATCTGTTCCTGAGTCGTGTTCTGCGCCTCGTCGAGGATGATGAACGAGTCGTTGAGCGTGCGACCCCGCATGAAGGCCAACGGCGCGACCTCGATGGTGCCGTTCGTGAGCAGCTTGGGGATCGACTCGGGGTCGATCATGTCGTGCAGGGCGTCGTAGAGCGGTCGCAGATAGGGGTCGATCTTCTCGCTCAGCGTGCCGGGCAGGTAGCCGAGCCGCTCCCCCGCCTCGACGGCCGGGCGGGTGAGGATGATGCGGGTGATCTCCTTGGCCTGCAGGGCCTGGACGGCCTTGGCCATGGCGAGGTAGGTCTTGCCGGTTCCGGCCGGGCCGATGCTGAACACGACGGTGTGCTTGTCGATGGCGTCGACGTAGCGCTTCTGGTTGAGCGTCTTCGGGCGGATGGTGCGACCGCGGTTCGACAAGATGTTGAGGCTGAGCACCTCGGCCGGCCGCTCCTGCGTCTCGGCGCGGAGCATCGAGATGCTGCGCTCGACCAGCTCTCGACTGAGCCCCTGGCCGGTGCGGATGATGGCGACGAGCTCGTCGAGGAGACGCTCGACCAGAGCCGCTTCGCCGGTGGCGCCGGTGACGGTGATGACGTTGCCGCGCGCGTGGATGCGCGCCTCGAACGACGATTCGATGAGGCGGAGGAACTCGTCGGCCGGCCCGAAGAGGGCCACGGCGTCGACGCTCGCGGGCACGGTGAAGGTGTGCGCCGGTGTGATCTCTTCGGTCATAGAGAACCGATTCTATCGGTCACCCGGGTGGCCAGCCCAATGCCCGACCGGCCAGCACGTGCGCGTGGCAGTGGAAGACCGACTGACCCGCCTCGGCACCGGTGTTGAACACCAGCCGGTACTGACCTCCGACGTCGTCGGCGATGCGCCGGGCCAGCCCGAGCAGGTCGATGGTGGCCTCCGGCTCGGCCGCGGCCAGGCTGCCGATGTCGGGCTGGTGCACCCGCGGCACCACCAGGACGTGCGTGGGCGCCTGCGGATTGACGTCGCGGAACGCCACGGAGTGGTCGGTCTCGGCCACGATGTCGCTGGGCACGTCACCGGCCACGATCGAGCAGAACAGGCAGTCGTCGCTCATCCGGGGTCCCCGGGAAAGCGCGAGCTCTGCGAGCGGTTTTCTGGGGTGGTCATGATTCCTTCCTACCGGAACGCGTCCTTGATGCGGCCGAACACGGTCTTGTGGGACGCACCGAGCCGGGCTTCGGGTCGCTCCTCGTCGCGGAGGGAGGCGAGCTTCTGCAGCAGGTCACGCTGCTCGTCGTCGAGCTGCTCGGGCGTCTCGACCAGCACCTGCACGATGAGGTCGCCTCGGCCGGGGCCGCGCAGGCGCGGCACGCCCTGGCCCCGCACGGTGACGACGTCGCCGGACTGGGTGCCGGGCGCGATGTCGACCCCGACGGTGGCGTCGTACCCGTCCTCCTGGGCGTCGTGGTCGGAGAGGTCGGACTCGAGGGTCGGCAGGTCGAGATGGGTGCCGAGGGCAGCCGCGGTCATCGGCACGGTGACCTGGCACCGCAGCTGGTCGCCCTTGCGCGAGTAGACCGGATGGCGGCTGACGTCGATCTCGACGTAGAGATCGCCGGCCGGGCCACCGCCCGGGCCGACCTCACCCTCGCCGGAGAGCTGGATGCGGGTGCCCTGGTCGACGCCCGGAGGGATGGTGACCGTGAGGGAGCGGCGTGAGCGGACCCGCCCGTCTCCTCCGCACTCGTGGCACGGGTCGGGAATGACGGTGCCGAAGCCATGACAGGTGGGGCACGGACGCGAGGTGCGGATGTCGCCGAGCAGCGAGCGCTGCACGTGCTGCACGTCACCGTGCCCGTGGCAGGTGCCGCAGGTGACCGGCTCGGATCCCTCGCGGGCGCCGGTGCCGTCGCAGGTGGTGCACACCACGGCGGTGTCGACCTTGAGGTCGTGGGTGACGCCGAACGCCGCCTCCGCGAGGTCGATGGTCAGGCGGAGCAGGGCGTCCTGCCCGCGCTGCGTGCGCGAGCGGGGACCACGGGACGCGCCCTGGCCGAAGAAGGCGTCCATGATGTCGTCGAAGCTGAAGCCCTGGCCGAACCCGTGGTGGGCGCCGCCGAGCGGATTGCCACCGCGGTCGTAGATCGAGCGCTTCTGCGGGTCCGACAACACCTCGTAGGCAACGGTGACCTCCTTGAAGCGGTCGGCCGCGTCGGGCGCGTCGTTGACGTCCGGGTGGAGCTGGCGGGCCAACCGGCGGTAGGCCCGCTTCAGCTCGTCGGCACCGGCGTCGCGTCCGACACCGAGCAGCTCGTAATAGTCCTGGGCCATTGATCCTCTGGTTCGTCAGCCGTCCGAGAGCAGTCGGCCGACGTAGCGGGCGACGGCGCCGACGGCGGCCATGGTTCCGGGGTAGTCCATGCGGGTGGGACCCAGTGTGCCGAGCGTCGCCAGCGCCTGGCCCTCGGACCCGTACGGAGATGAGACGACGGCGGTGCCGGCCAGGTTCTCTCCGCCGGCTTCGGCGCCGAAGCTCACGTGAGTGCCGGCGGTCGCCTCGCCGAGCAGCTTCAGCAGCACGACCTGCTCCTCGAGGGCCTCGAGCACCGGCCGGATGGCGGTGTCGAAGTCGGAGCCGAATCGGGCCAGGTTGGCGGTGCCGCCGACCGCGATGCGCTCGTCGGAGTGCTCGTTCGAGAAGACGTGCGTGAGCGTCGTGACGATCGACGTGACGATCGGCCGGTCGTCGGGGGCGAAGGTCTCGAGCAGCTCGGCGAGCCGCAGCGACGCCTCCGGCAGCCGTTCACCCACGGTGGCACCGGTGAGATGGCTGCGGAGCTGCAGGATGAGCTGCTCCGACGGCGTCTCGACCAGCTCGACGATGCGCTGCTCGACGCGTCCGCTGCTGGTGATCACCACCAGCAGCACCCGGGCATTCTCGAGGGCGACGATCTCGACGTGGCGCACGGTCGAGCGCGTGAGCGACGGGTACTGGACGATCGCGACCTGGTTGGTGAGCTGCGCCAGCACGCGGACGCTGCGCTGCACGACGTCGTCGACGTCGACAGCGCCGGTGAGGAACGTCTCGATGGCCCGGCGCTCGGCCGCCGAGAGCGCCTTGACCGTGGCGAGACGGTCGACGAACATGCGGTAGCCCTTGTCGGTGGGCACCCGGCCGGCGCTCGTGTGCGGCTGCGCGATGTAGCCCTCGTCCTCGAGCACGGCCATGTCGTTGCGGATGGTGGCCGAGGACACGCCGAGATGGTGGCGTTCGACCAGAGCCTTCGAGCCGACCGGTTCCTGCGTCGCGACGTAGTCCTCGACGATCGCGCGCAGGACGTCGAGCCGTCGGTCGTCCGACATGGCCACTCTTCTCTCTGCGCGTCGCGTCTGGCACTCACCAGGGGCAAGTGCCAGTCTACCGAGATGGAGGGAATCGTGCCGAGGGTGACACGGTCGTCGTCACCGGCGACGAACGCACCCTCACCTACCGTCCACGGCTGGTCGCGCTCTCCGACGGCACGACGATCGAGCACGAGTCGCGTGGCGGGTCGCTGAGCGCGGTCTGGGCCAGCGACCTGGGCGGCCGGTACGTCGAGGTCGTGCACCTCGGGCACGGACCCGGAAGGCGGCGAGCTGGTGCTCGTCGTGCCCGACGCCGACGTCGGTCGTCGCTGGGCGACCTCGCCAGCGACGAGCCCGACGGCGGCGGCCGACCGCCGAGTGGACCGGTAGCCGTCGACCTCGCCATCGGCCTGACCCGTCCGGCTCGCACGTGCTCACCTCCAGCGGCGTCATCACGCGCGACGAGCTGGAGGACTTTCACCAACGACTGCTCGGGGTGCTGCATGGCTGACCGTCACGGCCCCGGTTCTGCTCGCGGACCGGAGACAGAGACGTGCTGTCCAGCGACTGGCGGAAGCCTCCGCGCGGACGGTCCGAGGACGCCGTCGCCGAGCGCGGCCTCGTCGTCGAGGAGGCCGTCACCGGCTTCTGCGGCGAGATCATGCGGGTCGAGCGCGACCTCGGCACGGTCGAGCTCGAGGACCGCCACCTCGTCCGCAAGGTGTTCCCGCTCGGACCGGGATTCCTGATCGAGGGCCGGCCGGTCGTGCTCGTCGCGCCGTCCGGTGCCGCGCCGTCGCGGCCCGCCCGAACCGCGTCCGGCTCCCGCGCGGTCGACGGCGTCCGCGCCAGGGTCGCGCTGCCGAGCCGCATCTACGTCGAGGGACGACACGACGCCGAGCTCGTCGAGAAGGTCTGGGGCGACGACCTGCGGGTCGAGGGCGTCGCCGTCGAGTACCTCGGCGGCATCGACGACCTGGTCGCCGTCGTCGAGGAGTTCGCCCCCGACTGCCGATCGGCGGCTGGGCGTCCTCGTCGACCACTTCGTGCCCGGCTCGAAGGAGACCCGCATCGCCCAGCAGCTGTCCGGACGTGCGCACGTGCTCGTGGTCGGCCACCCGTACGTCGACGTGTGGCAGTCGATCAAGCCGCACCGCATCGGTCTCGACGGCCTGGCCGGTGGTGCCGCGGAGCACGGACTGGAAGCACGGCGTGTGCGAGGCGCTCGGCTGGCCGCACGACGACCAGGCCGACATCGCCCGCGCCTGGGCCTACATCCTGGGCCGCGTCGACTCCTACGCCGACCTCGAGCCGTCGTTCCTCGGTCGCGTGGAGGAGCTCATCGACTTCGTCACCCAGTGAGGTCGCGCACCACGGCATCGGCGAGCAGCCGGCCTTCGCGCGTGAGGACGAGATGGTCGCCGGCCACCTTCACCAGGCCCCGCTCGGCCAGCGACGGCACCGCGGCGCGCCCGTCTTCGAGGATGCCGAGCGGCAGGCCTTCGCGCAGCCGGGCCTCGAGCATCACCCGCTCCATCACCGAGGTGGACGCATCGAGCACCTCGTGGTCCTGCATCGGCGACTCCCCCGCCGTCAGACGCCTGGCGTAGGCGGCCGGGTGCTTCACGTTCCACCAGCGCACGCCGCCGATGTGCGAGTGCGCGCCCGGCCCGATGCCGAGCCAGTCGGCACTGTGCCAGTACAGGAGGTTGTGCCGGCACCGGGCCGCGTCGTCTCGGGCCCAGTTCGACAGCTCGTACCAGCCGAAGCCGGCGGACGTGAGCACCTCGTCGGCCATCAGGTACATGTCGGCCATGGTGTCGTCGTCGGGAGGCGCGATCTCACCGCGCGCGACACGTCGCGCGAGCGCCGTCCCCGGTTCGACGATGAGGGCATAGGCGCTCACGTGGTCGGGCTCGAGGCCGAGCGCGTGGTCGAGGCTGGCCGCCCAGTCGTCGATCGACTCCCCCGGGGTGCCGTAGATGAGGTCGACGCTGACCTGCCCGAACCCGGCCTCGCGGGCCCACCGCACCGCCTCCGGCACGCGGGCCGGGTCGTGCGTGCGGTCGAGGGTGGCCAGCACGTGCGGCACGGCCGACTGGACGCCGAAGGAGATGCGGGTGAAGCCGCCATCGCGCAGCTCCGCGAGCGAGTCGGGCGTGACGCTGTCGGGGTTCGCCTCCGTGGTCACCTCCGCCTCCGGATCGAGGCCGAACGTCGAGCGCAGGGCGTCGAGCATCCGGACGAGGTCGGCCGACGGCAGCTGGGTCGGTGTGCCGCCGCCGAAGAACACCGTCTCGACCACGGGCAGGCCGCCGCTGTGGACCACCGTTCGCGCGGCCAGCTCGATCTCGGCGATGGCGGTGTCGGCGTACGACTCCCGGGTGGCACCGTCACCGAGCTCGTCGGCCGTGTACGTGTTGAAGTCGCAGTAGCCGCAGCGCACCGAGCAGAACGGGACGTGCACGTACACGCCGAACGGCCCTTCGACCGGCGGGACGAGCAGTCCTTCCGTCACCTAGTCACTGTAGAAGCCGTCGAGGATGTCGCGGTAGTTCTCCTCGACGACCTTGCGCTTGAGCTTGAGGCTCGGCGTCAGCTCGCCGGACTCGACGCTGAGGTCGTGGTCGAGGATCGCGAACTTCTTGATCGTCTCCCAGCGGTTCAGCTTGGCGTTGAGCTCGTCGACGTCCTTGCTGATGACCTCGTTCATCTCCGGCGACGAGACGACCTCCGAGTACGACTTGCCGGACATGCCGTGCGACTCGGCCCACGCGGCGACGGCATCGGCGTCGAGCGTGATGAGCGCGCTGCAGAAGTTGCGGTCGTTGCCGTGCACCACCATCTGACTGGCGAGCGAGCAGACGCCCTTGAACACGCCCTCGACGTACGAGGGGGCGACGTACTTGCCGCCGGACGTCTTGAAGAGGTCCTTCTTGCGGTCAGTGATGCGGAGGAAGCCCTCGTCGTCGATCTCGCCGATGTCACCGGACGCGAGCCAGCCGTCGCCCAGCAGCGCGGACGAGCTCTCGGACTCCAGGTTGTGGTAACCCTTCATGATGTTGGGCCCCTTGAGCAGGACCTCGCCGTCCTCGGCGATCTTCACCTCGGTACCCGGCAACGGGAGGCCGACCGTGCCCAGCTTGTAGGCGTCCGGACGGTTGACGAACGCGCCCGCCGACGTCTCGGTGAGTCCGTAGCCCTCGAGGATGAGGATGCCGGCGCCGTGGAACCACTCGGCGATGTCTTGTGACAGCGCCGCGGCGCCGGAGATGAAGAACTTGATCCGCCCGCCGAAGCGCTCCCGGACCTTGCCGAAGACCAGCCGGTCGGCCACGGCGTACTTGGCCTTCAGCACCGGAGAGATGGGCTTGCCGGAGCGAACGGCGCGCGAGTACTCACGTCCGACGCCCTCGGCCCAGCGGAAGATCTTCAGCTTCGCGCCACCCTCCTCCTCCACCATGCTGATGATCCGGCCGTACGCCTTCTCGAAGATGCGCGGAGCGGCGCCCATGAACGTCGGCTTGACGATGGCCAGGTTCTCGACGATCTTCGGCACGCGACCGTCGATGGCGCAGGCGAAGCCCTCGGCGAGCTGGGCGGTCAGCAAGACCTTGCCGAACGAGTGGGCCATCGGCAGCCAGCGGAACTCCAGGTCGTCCTCGCCCAGGAACCCGCCGGCCTCCAGCGCGGCGCCCTCGAACGTCCACCCGCCGTGGCTGAGCCGGACACCCTTGGGGCGGCCGGTGGTGCCCGACGTGTAGATGAGGGTGGCGAGGTCGCCCGGCTCGATGGCGGCGACGCGCTGCTCGATGACCTTGGGGTCCTTCTCGAGCAGCTCGACACCGAGCGCCTCGAGATCGTCGAAACCGATGATCCAGTCGCCGTCAACCTGACCGTCGAAGGTGACGACCTTCATCACGTCGGGCAGCTCGGAACGCTTCTCGATGAGCTTCTTGATCTGCTCGTCGTCCTCGGCGAACACGATGCGGCTGCCGGAATCGGCCAGGATGTAGGCGACGTCCTCGGCGGCCGTGGAGGGGTAGACCGTGGTGGTGGCCGCCGCGGCGGCGTTGACGGCGAGGTCGGCGAAGATCCACTCGTACCGGGTGCCGGAGGCGATCGCCACCCGCTCCTCGGGCTGGATGCCGAGCGCGACGAGCCCGGCGGCGAGGCGCGTGACGTGCTCACCGGTCTCGGCCCAGGTCATGGAGTGCCAGACCTCGTCCGCATCGGGGAAGCGGTAAGCCTCCCGGTTGGCCGACTTCTCGACCCGGTCGTAGAACATCCGGGCCACGCTCGGAGAGCGGTTCTCGATGACTTCGAGCTGCTCGGGAGTGGCAACGACAGAACTCATGTGGCTTCCCTTTTCGCGACATACGGAAGGAATGTGGTGCCGATCACCCTAACCCACCTTGTCGCCGGTGGAGAGGGCGGCGATGAAGGCCTCCTGCGGGACCTCGACCCGTCCCACCATCTTCATCCGCTTCTTGCCCTCCTTCTGCTTCTCGAGCAGCTTGCGCTTGCGGCTGATGTCGCCGCCGTAGCACTTGGCGAGGACGTCCTTGCGCAGGGCGCGGATGTTCTCGCGGGCGATGATGCGCGCCCCGATGGCGGCCTGGATCGGCACCTCGAACTGCTGGCGCGGGATGAGCTCCTTGAGCCGGCCGGCGAGGGCGACACCGTAGGCGTAGGCGTGATCGCGGTGCACGATCGCGCTGAACGCGTCGACCGCCTCGCCCTGCAGCAGGATGTCGACCTTGACGAGATCGGACTCCTGCTCGCCGGTGGGCTCGTAGTCGAGCGAGGCGTAACCCTTGGTGCGGCTTTTGAGGGCGTCGAAGAAGTCGAACATGATCTCGCCCATCGGCAGCGTGTAGCGGATCTCGACGCGGTCCTCGGACAGGTAGTCCATACCCTGCAGCTGGCCGCGCCGCGCCTGGCAGAGCTCCATGATCGCGCCGATGTGCTCCGACGGGCTGAGCACCGTGGCCTTGACCATCGGTTCGAAGACCCTCGCGATCTTTCCGGTCGGGTACTCGCTCGGGTTCGTGACGACCACCTCGGTGCCGTCCTCCATCTCGACGCGGTAGACGACGTTGGGCGCGGTGGAGATGAGGTCGAGGTCGAACTCGCGCTCCAGCCGCTCACGCACGATCTCCAGGTGCAGCAGGCCGAGGAAGCCGATCCGGAAGCCGAAGCCGAGGGCACCGGACGACTCGGGCTCGTAGGACAGCGCGGCGTCGTTGAGCTGGAGCTTCTCGAGGGCGTCGCGCAGGCCCGGGTAGTCGTCACCGTCGATCGGGTACAGGCCGGCGAAGACCATCGGGTTCGGGTGCCGGTAGCCGCCGAGCGGCTCCGTGGCGCCATGGACGCTCGATGTCACCGTGTCGCCGACGCGGCTCTGACGAACCTCCTTGACGCCGGTGATGAGGTAGCCGACCTCGCCGACACCGATCTTGCCGGCCTTCACCGGCTCGGGCGAGATCACCCCGACCTCGAGCATCTCGTGCACGGCGCCGGTGGACATCATCTTGATGCGGTCGCGGTGGGTGAGCGAGCCGTCGACGACGCGGACGTAGGTGACGACACCGCGATAGGTGTCGTAGACCGAGTCGAAGATCAGCGCCCGCGCCGGTGCGTCAGCATCGCCGGTGGGCGGGTCGACTTCGTCGACGATGGTGTTGAGCAGCGTCTCCACGCCCTCGCCGGTCTTCGCGGAGACCCGCAGCACGTCGTCCGGGTCGCCGCCGAGGATGTGCGCGATCTCGGCGGCGTACTTCTCCGGCTGGGCGCCCGGCAGGTCGATCTTGTTGAGCACGGGGATGACGTGCAGGTCGGCCTCGATCGCGAGATAGAGGTTGGCCAGCGTCTGGGCCTCGATGCCCTGGGCGGCATCGACCAGCAGCACGGCCCCTTCGCACGCCTCGAGGCTGCGGCTGACTTCGTAGGTGAAGTCGACGTGGCCCGGGGTGTCGATGAGGTTCAGGATGTAGGTCTGACCGTCCGTCGCGGCGAAGGGGACCCGGACCGCCTGGCTCTTGATGGTGATGCCGCGCTCGCGCTCGATGTCCATCCGGTCGAGATACTGGGCTCGCATCGCCCGGCCGTCGACGACGCCGGTGTGCTGCAGCATCCGGTCGGCGAGCGTCGACTTCCCGTGGTCGATGTGCGCGATGATGCAGAAGTTGCGCAGCAGCTGAGGAGGCGTCGAGCCGGGCTGGGGAACCGTCATGGTGGTGTCATTCTTCCAGTCCGACCGTGAGCCCATGGATTTGGGAGCAGGCGCGCGCCGCTGGTATCGTCAGTGGTCGCGTGCCAGAGCAGTCATGACTCAGCGTGCTTCGCATGCCCACACTCCTCATCCTCATTCGAATCCTGAAAGAAGCAGGTCACCCGTGGCGAACATCAAGTCGCAGATCAAGCGCAACCGTCAGAACGAGGCGGCTCGCGAGCGCAACAAGGCCGTGCGCTCCGCGCTGAAGACGGCCGTGCGCCGCTTCCACGAGGCCGTCGACGCCGGCCAGGCCGACGACGCCAGGACGCTCGCCGCCGACGCGAGCCGCAAGCTCGACAAGGCCGTCTCCAAGGGCGTCATCCACCAGAACCAGGCCGCCAACCGCAAGTCGGCCATCGCGAAGAAGGCCGCCTCACTCTGAGGGTGGCCGTTGATACGCCCCGGGTCACCCCGGGGCGTTTTTCATGCCCGGCGCGCGGCCGCCACCTGCAGCACCATGCGCTCCACGGCGTACGCCGCGTCGGCCTCACCGGTCTTGACGTCGGTGTCCGCATGGGCGACGGCCATGAGCGCAGCGGCGAGTGACGAGGTGTCCCACGCGCGCAGCTGCCGGCGCAGGATGCGGATCTTGAACGGCGGCGCCCCGACGTGACGTGCCAGCTCGGCCTCGGACAGCCCCTCCGGGGCATCGGCCAGCTTCGCGAGAGACCGTAGTCCGCTCGCGAAGGCGCTCGTGATGAGCACTGGTGCGACCCGGGCGGCCTCGGCCCAGCGAGCCTGCTCGAGCGCGACGTTGATGCGTCCGTCGATCGCGGCGTCGGCGATGTCGAACCCGCGCACGTCGGCGCGGCCGCCGAAGTACCGGCGCACCACCTCGACCGTGACGACGTCGCCCTTCCCGATCGTCGAGGCGAGCTGGTCGGCCGCACCGGCCAGCGCTCGGAGATCCTGGCCGACGGAGGAGACGAGCAGCGAGGCGGCCTCCTCGTCGATGGTCGCGCCCAGGTCGCGCAGCTCGGTGCGGACCCATGCCACGAACTCGCGCTCGTACTTGGGTGACTCGACCTTGACCTCGGTGACGCTCGGCCGGCTGCGCAGCTGGTCAAGCAGCTTCTTGCCCTTCTGACTACCGCCGTGGACGAGCACGACCGCGACGTCGGGTGAGGGCGCGGTGGCGTACGCGATCAGCTCGTCCTGCGCGGCCTCCGGGAGGTTGTCCAGCTCGGTGAGCACGAGCGCGCTCGCGTTGCTGAACAGCGACGGGCTGATGAGACCGGCCAGCTCTCCGGGTGCCAGGCCGCCTGCGACGGCAGTGGCGATCTCACACTCCGCCTGTTCCTCGGCGACGGCCGCGACCGCGCGCGCCCGCGTGCGGTCGGCCAGGAACTCCGCATTGCCGCTGATGAGCAGGATCTTGCCGAACACGGTCACACGGTCAGACTAGTGGCGGGTCACGACCGCCAGCTCCCCGTCGCGGATCACCACCGCGATGTCGCCGTCGGTGTCGGTGCGCCACCACGCGACGTGGTGCTCACGCAGGAGTCGCAGCGCCGCGGCGGCGGGATGGCCGTAGTCGTTGTCGTCACCGGAGCTGATGGTCGCGACCCGCGCACCCACGGCGGCGAAGAACCGGTCGGACTGCCGGCCGCTGCCGTGATGCGGCATCTTGATGACGTCAGCGGCGACGTCGGGGTGCAGGCGCAGCAAGGCCTCCTGAGCGTCCGGCTCCACGTCGCCGGTGAGCAGCAGCCGCACCGATGGATCGCCGACCAGGGTGACCCGCATGACCAGGCTGGCGTTGTTCATCGCCGATCCCTCACTACCGCCCGGGAGCGCCGCCGTGGCAGCCGGCCACAGGATCTCGACCGACAACCGCCCGATGCCGAACCGCTGCCCCGCGCCGACCAGCCGGGGTCTCACCTCGGCGGCACGCGGCCCGCCCGTCGGACCGGCCAGGACGAGGCCGACCTCGCGTCCTGACGCCGCGCCGGCCCAGCCGTCCACGTGGTCGGCGTGCGCGTGGGTGATCGCGACGACGGGCAGGCGGTCGATCCGAAGGCGGTCGAGGCAGCGGTCGACCGAGGCCGGTTCCGGACCGACGTCCACGAGCATGGCCGACCCCTCGCCGGTGGCAAGAGCGGTGGCGTCGCCCTGGCCGACGTCGCAGGAGACCATCACCCAGCCGGCGGGAGGCCAGCCGACCTGCGGCGGGCGCCACATGCCGAGACCCACGCCGAGCGCGAGGCCGACCACCACCGCGGGATGCCGGGCCAGCCGCCACATGACGGCGAAGGCCAGCGGGACCAGGACGATCAGCAGCCACCAGGGCGCCCGCCAGCCGAGTGAGGCGCCGGCCAGAGACGCCGCGTGGTGACCGACGGCGAGGATCCAGGTGACGCACCACCCGGCGATCGTTCCCGGCGCCCTCGCAGCCGGGGCGCTGACCAGGTCGAGGAGGCCGCCCGCCAGGCCGGCCACCGTCGCCGGCGCCACCATCGGCCCGGCGAGGACGTTCGCGAACACGGCCACGAGCGACACCTCCCCGGATATCGCGGCGATCGCGGGCGTGCACGCGAGCTGGGCGGCCACGGGCACGGCGACGGCGAGCGCACACCACCGGGGCATCCATCGCTCCAGCCGCCGGGTGAGGACCGGCGCCGCGATCAGGATCCCCGCGGTGGCGCACACCGACAGGACGAAGCCCAACGATCGCGACAGCCAGGGGTCGACGAACAACAGCGTCACGATCGCCACCGACAGGGCACGGATGCCGCCGCGACTGCCCAGCCCGAGCGCGGCGAGCCCGACGACGCCCATCGCGGCCGCCCGGACGACGCTCGGGTCCGGCCTGGCCAGCAGCACGAACCCGGCCACCGACACCAGCCCCAGGACGACCAGCACGCGTCGCGGGGCACCCATGGTGCGCGCCAGCACGAGCACCACGGCCAGCACGATCGTGAGGTTCGTCCCCGACACGGCGAGCAGATGCGTCAAGCCACTGCGCCGGAAGTCCTCCTGCACCTCGTCGGAGACCCGCTGGTCGTCGCCGTCGACGAGTGCCGGGACGAGCGCCGAAGGATCCTCTCCGGTGTGGGCGACCGCATGCCGCACGCCGGCCCGGACGCGCTCGGAGGCCTCCCACCACCAGGAGGCAGGCCGGGTCGGCGACCGGCGGACGACGTCGACGGTGGCAACCTCGCTGGTGGACGAAGACGGGGAGAGCCGGCCGACCATCGTGAGACTGCGGCCCACGACGAGGTCGTCCGTCCGGCCGTCGACGAACGCGGTGGCGAGATCCTGCGTGGCGATGGTCGAGTCCTTCGCCGTGGCCCTCAGCACCCGGACGCCGACGACGCCGGCGTCGTGGCCGAAGCGGGTGAACGTGCGGGCGTCACGACTCACCTCGACGTCGAGGGTCGCCAGCCGGTGCTGATCGGCCCACTCGCCCAGCGGCGAGTGCTGCGTCTGACCCAGACGCCACGCGCACGAGGCAGCGACGGCCGCGACGCAAACGGTGACGAGCGCGAGGGTACGCACACCGGGCCGGCCCACCGTGACGCCGGCGACCAGCACCGCCACCACCGCGCTGCGAGCGCCACCACCGAGCTGCCGCCGATGACCGATGCCGCCACGGCCCACGCGACGAGCGTCGGCGCCGCGAGCCGGAGGTCATGGCTCAGGGCGTCACCTGGTCGCGGAGGTCGGCGAGCGTGGCCTCACCGATGCCCCGCACGTCGAGCAGGTCGTCGACCGACCGGAACGGACCGTGCTCGGCCCGGTGGTCGAGGATGGCCTGGGCCGTGACCGGGCCGATGCCGGGCAGCGTGTCGAGCTGTTCGAGCGTGGCGGTGGCCAGGCTGATGCGGGCACCGGTGGCGGTCGGCGCGGCCCCACCGCCGGGCGCACTCGGCGCAGGCGCCCCGACGATGATCTGCTCACCGTCGGCGAGGACGCGCGCCATGTTGAGCGCGGACGTGTCGACCCGGCCGCGCACACCGCCGGCCTCGGCGACCGCCTCGTGCACACGCGAACCGGCCGGGAGCGTGACGATTCCCGGGTGCTTCACCTTGCCCACGACGTCGACCACCAGCTCGCCAGACGGCGACGGCGACCCGCGCTCCGGCCCCGGTGCAGTCGGGCCGGAAAAGGACACGGCGTCGGGCGAGGAGGTGCGCGGACGCTCGGACAGGAGCCACCAGGTGAGCAGCACGCCGGCCGCCACCGCGATGGTGACCAGCACGCGTACGTGAGCGCTGCTGATCCGGCGCCGCGCCACGATCGGACCATCGTCAGGCTCGCGGGGGACCTCGGCCTCGAAGGATGCGGCCAGCTGGGCGAGTCGACGGCGAGCGATCTCGGCGCGGGTCTCGCCGGTATCGGTGTGCGGCAGCGGTCTCACACCGCGACGCTAGAGGCGACGTCATGCGGAGACGGCGAGTCGGCCGCGACCTGTGGACACCGCCCCGGCAACCCCGGCCGGTGGACGGTCCGGCTACTCGCGGGGCGTGATGGTGACCGAGACCATGCCCGGCCCGACGTGGGCGCCGATCGCCGCGCCTACTTCGTCGACGGTCAAGGCGTCCCGGCCGAGCGTCGTGCCCAGGCGTTGGGCCACCGACGTGGCGACGGACTCGTTGGCCAGGTGCTGGACGCCGATGTCGAATCCGCCGGAGCATGCACCGCAGGCCTCGACCGCGAGGGCCTCCAGCCGGGACAGCGCCTTCGCCGTGGTGCGGACCCGCTCCAGCGGCACCACCAGCCCGTCGCGCAGCGTGAGCAGCGGCTTGACCGCCAGCGCGGAGCCGATCATGGCGGCGGCCGGGCCGACCCGCCCTCCACGCTTCAGGTACTCCAGCGTGTCGACGTAGAGCATCGTCGTGGACGACTCCCCTGCCACCCGGGCGGCGTCGGCAACGGCGAGCGCGTCGCCGCCGGCGTCGCGGACGCGCGCGGCCCGACCTGCGGCGAAGCCGGTGGCCAGGCCGACCTGCATCGAGTCGACGCAGGCGACCGGCACGGACGCCTGCTTGGACGCGAGCACGGCCGAGTCGAGCGTGCCCGACATCTTGGCGCTCAGGTGCACCGAGACGACGGCCGTCGCGCCCTCGGCGGCAAGTCGCTCGTACACGGCCAGGAAGTCGTCGGGCGTCGGCCGCGACGTGTTGACCGGCACGAACGCGGCGAGCGCCTCGGCGATCATGTCGGACGTGACGTCCTGGCCCTCGGTGTAGACGTCGGCCCCGATGACGACCTGGAGCGGGACCACCGTGATGCGCTCGCGGGCCGCGTCGTCGGGATCGAGGGACGCCGTGGAGTCCGTGACGATCGCGACGGTCATGACGGTCATGACGGCACTAAGGCACGTCACTAGACGACGATGTTGACCAGCTTGGGAGCCTTGACGACCACCCGGCGCACCTCGCGGCCGTCGATCGCCCGCTGGACGTTCGGCTCGGCCAGCGCCAGCGCGCTGAGCTCGTCGTCGGTGGCCGACGGCGACACCTCGAGCTTCGCGCGTACTTTGCCCTGCACCTGCACGACGCACGTGACGGAGTCCTCGATGAGCATCTCGGGGTCGGCCTGCGGGAACGGCTCATACGCCAGCGACCCCTGGTGGCCGAGCAGTGACCACAGCTCCTCGGCCAGGTGCGGGGCGAACGGCGCCAGCATCAGCACCAGAGGCTCGATGATCGCCCGGGGGTGTGACTCGACCTTCGTGACGAGGTTGGTGAGCTCGATCAGCTTCGCGATGGCCGTGTTGAACCGCATCGCCTCCAGGTCGGCATGGACACCGTCGATCGTGCGATGCAGGGCGCGAAGCAGCGCGAGATCCGGCTCGTCATCGCCCACCACGACCTGACCGGAGTCCTCGTCGACGACCAGGCGCCACACGCGCTGCAGGAAGCGCTGGGACCCGACGACGGCGCGGGTCTCCCAGGGCCGGGACATGTCGATCGGACCCATCGACATCTCGTAGACACGGAACGTGTCGGCGCCGAACGCCTCGTACATCTCATCAGGCGTGACGATGTTCTTGAGGCTCTTGCCCATCTTGCCGTACTCACGGAAGACCGGACGGCCCTCGTAGGTCCACTCCGACCCCTGCTGCTCGACCAGCTCGGCGGGCACGTAGCTGCCGCGCTCGTCGACAAAGGCAGGAGCCTGGATGTAGCCCTGGTTGAGCAGGCGATGGAACGGCTCCTCGCTGGAGACGTGCCCGAGGTCGAACAGCACCTTGTGCCAGAAGCGTGCATAGAGCAGGTGCAGGACGGCATGCTCGACGCCGCCGATGTAGAGGTCGACGCCGCCGGTGTCGCCCGGCTCGCGAGGACCGAGCCAGTAGCGCTCGTTCTCGGGATCGGCGAGCACGTCAGAGTTGTTCGGGTCCGTGTAGCGCAGCTCGTACCACGACGATCCCGCCCAGTTCGGCATCGTGTTCGTCTCGCGGCGGTACATCTTCGGTCCGTCGCCGAGGTCGAGCTCGACGTTCACCCAATCGGTGACCCGTCCCAGGGGCGGCTCCGGCTCACTGGTGACGTCGTCGGGCTCGAACGTGCGCGGCGAGAAGTCGGGGACCTCCGGCAGGTCGACCGGCAGCATCGAGTCGGGCAGGGCGATCGGGTGGCCGCCCTCGTCGTAGACGATCGGGAACGGCTCGCCCCAGTAGCGCTGGCGGCTGAACAGCCAGTCGCGAAGGCGGTAGGTGGTGGTGGCGCTGCCGGCGCCCTGCTGCTCGAGCCAGGCGATGATCGTCGCCTTCGCGTCCTCGACACCGAGCCCGTCGAGGCTGATCGAGTCGTTCGCGGAGTTGATGGCAGGACCCTCGCCGAGGAACGGGCCCTCGTGGCCTTCGGGGGGCTGCACCGTGCGGACGATCGGGAGCCCGAACGCCTCGGCGAACTCCCAGTCGCGGTCGTCCTGACCCGGAACCGCCATGATCGCTCCGGTGCCGTAGCCGACCAGCACGTAGTCGGCGATGAAGACCGGGATCTGCTCGTCGTTGACGGGATTGACGGCGTACGCGCCGGTGAACACGCCGGTCTTGTCGCGGTTCTCCTGGCGTTCGAGGTCGGTCTTCGTGGCCGCCTGCACACGGTAGGCGGCCACGGCTTCGGCGGGTGTCGCGGCACCGCCGGTCCAGCGAGGGTCGACGTCGGCCGGCCACTCGCTCGCGACGATCTGGTCGACGAGGTCGGACTCCGGGGAGACCACCATGTAGGTCGCGCCGAACAGGGTGTCGGGACGCGTCGTGAACACGTCGATCGCGACATCTGAGCCGACCATCGGGAAGCTGACGGTGGCGCCGTGCGAGCGGCCGATCCAGTTGCGCTGCATGATCATGACCGGCTCGGGCCAGTCGACGCGCTCGAGGTCGTCGATGAGGCGGTCGGCGTAGGCGGTGATGCGCATCTGCCACTGCCGGAGGTTGCGCTTGAACACCGGGAAGTTGCCCCGTTCGCTGCGTCCGTCGGCAGTGACCTCTTCGTTGGAGAGCACTGTGCCGAGCCCGGGGCACCAGTTGACCGGGGCGTCGCTGATGTAGGCCAGCCGGTACGTGTCGATGACGTCGGGGGCGTCCGTGCCCAGCTGTTCGATCAGCTCGGAGATCGGGCGGGCCCGCTGCTGCTCGGCGTCGTACCAGGAGTTGAACAGCTGCAGGAAGATCCACTGCGTCCAGCGCACGAAGTCCGGGTCGATGGTGGCGAACGAGCGGCGCCGGTCGTGCGCGAGGCCGAGGCGCCGCAGCTGGCGCTTCATCGTGACCATGTTCTCGAGCGTGGTCTCGCGCGGGTGGCGGCCGGTCTCGACGGCGTAGATCTCCGCGGGGAGGCCGAAGGCGTCGTAGCCGAGCGCGTGCAGCACGTTCGCGCCGGTCATCCGCTTGTAGCGGCCCACCACATCCGTGGCGATGTAACCGAGCGGGTGGCCGACGTGGAGTCCGGCTCCCGACGGGTACGGGAACATGTCCATGATGAAGTACTTGTCGGCCGGCAGCCCAGAGCCGTCGGAGACTGGGCCGGTCGGCCCGGCGAGGTCGCCGACCGGGTTCGGCGTCTCGAACGTCCCCTCGGACTCCCACCGGTCCTGCCAGCGCAGCTCGATGTCCGCCGCGAGGCCGCTGGTGTAGCGGTGCGCGGGGACCTCGGAAGCCGGGCTGTCGGGGCTGGTCACCGACCGAACTCTACTGTCCCCACTCGCCGCTACGTTGTGAGGCATGGACATGAAACTGGAGCTGGTGAACGTCCCCGTGAGCGATGTCGACCGGGCCAAGGAGTTTTACGTCGACAAGGTCGGGTTCGCCGCGGACCACGACCAGGTCGTGAGCGACGAGCTGCGGTTCGTGCAGCTCACCCCGCCCGGGTCGGCGTGCTCGATCTGCATCGGCACCGGCCTCACCCAGATGGAGCCGGGCTCGCTCGAGGGCCTGCAGATCGTGGTGTCGGACGCCGACGCGATCCGCGCCGAGCTGGTCGGGCGCGGCGTCGACGCCAGCGAGGTCGACGAGCAGCCGTGGGGCCGGTTCGTCTACTTCGCCGATCCCGACGGCAACAACTGGGCGCTGCAAGAGCTGCCGGCCTGGAGCCAGGGCGCCGGCGGCGACGGCGTCAACCCGGACGCCTGAAGCCCGCCACCACCTGGATCAGACGCCGCTCCTCGTGGGGAGTCAGTGGCACCTCGAGCTCGTGCAGCAGCTGCTCGAGCTCGCCGTCGCGGAGGTCGCGGTGCTCGGTCGGCTCACCGGGGCGTCGGATGGTCACCGCGTCGGTCGACACCGCGGTGTGCCGGTCGGCACCGTGCTTGGTCAGCATCAATCCGTGCCTGAAGTGGGTCGTCGGGTAGGTGCTGGTGAAGTGGTGCCCCATCGTCACGTCCACCGGGTGCACGGGCAGCTCGTCCGTCGTGTGCATGAGCTCCCAGCCGCTCTCGCGCAGACGGTGCAGCTCCCAGCCCGGTCCGGCCACGGCAGGATCGGCGCGTCGCACCTGGTGACGCCAGCCCCGGAAGTCGTCCTCGGCGCCGTCCTGCAGCGGGATCGGCCGCAGCACGCTCATCCCGAACCCCGGGTCGGCCAGCAGCCGCTCTGCGTCGAGCGTCACCTCGACGACGCAGTGCGTGCGCGGTGAGCCGGTCGGTGGCCCGACACGACCGAGCAGCCGCCGCACGTGATAGCCGAGGCGCTCCAGCGCCGCGGCGAACAAGGTCGCGTGCTCGAAGCAGTATCCGCCGCGTCCGCGCCCGACGAACTTGCGCTGCACCGCCTCGAGCGTCACACCGGGATGCGTGCCGAGCAGGACGTCGATGTTGTCGAAGGTGAAGGTGCGCACGTGTGCCTCATGCAGCTCGTCGAGGGCCTCCCGGCTGGGCTCGCGCTCGGCGACGCCGACCCTCGCCAGGTAGCCCGCCAGGTCGAGCTCGTCGATCTGCCACGGATGGTCGGTCATGTCGTGGGCCTAGCTGTGCGTGAGCGCGCAGAAGGACTCGACCTTCGTGGTGGGGCCGGAGACGATGAGCTCGTCGGACTTCGTGATCGACGTCTCCGGCCTCGCGTAGGTGAAATCCTCGCCGCGGCGCTTGACACCGACGACGGTGACTCCGAACTTGCGCCTGAGGCCGGTCTCCTCGAGGGTGCGGTCCCAGGAGATCTCCGGCGCACGGGTGCGGGCGATCGCGAAGCCGTCGTCGAACTCGATGTAGTCGATCATCGCGCCGGTGACCATGTGCGCCACGCGCTCTCCCATGGCCGACTCCGGCCGGATGACGTGGTGGGCCCCGACACTCTCGAGAATGCGCGCATGCTTGGCGCTGATGGCCTTGGCCCACACCTCCTCGATGCCGAGCTCGACGACGCTGAGCACCGTGAGCACGCTGGCCTCGATGTCGGTGCCGATCCCGACGACGGCACGGTCGAACTGCTGGGCGCCGACCTGGCGCAGGGCCTCGGTGTCGGTGGAGTCGGCCGCCACGACGTGGGTGAAGTCGCTGGAGAACTTCTGCACGATGTCGACACGCTCGTCGACGGCCAGGACGTCGTGACCGAGCTGGACCAGCGATCGCGCGACGGACGAGCCGAAGCGACCGAGGCCGATGACCAGCACCGGTGCGTGATTCCCGCCTGACTTAGCCAATGATCGGTTGCTCCTCGGGAAGGTGGTACCGCGTGGTGCGACGGCGCAGGACGAACGCGGACGCCGCTGCAATCGTGCCCACTCTGCCCACGAACATCAAGAACGCCACGGTCATCTGCGCGTCGACGGGCAGCTGTGGGGTCAGGCCGGTGCTCAGTCCGACCGTGCCGAACGCGGAGGCGCACTCGAACAGCACCTCGTCGAACGCGAAGTCGGTCATGGACATCACGACGAACGTCGAGCCGATCACGAGCATCACCGCGATCAGGGCGATCGAGAGCGCCGTGCGGATGACGGCCGCGCTGATCGACCGTCGCCCGATCGTCACGTCAGGGTCGCCGCGCAGCTCGGCCAGGATCACGAATCCCAGCAGCAGGAAGGTCGTGATCTTGATGCCGCCGGCCGTGCTCGCGCTGCCGCCGCCGATGAACATCAGCACGGTGGCGATGTTGAGCGACTCCGGCCGGACGGCGCCCCAGTCGAAGCTGTTCAGCCCGCCGGACCGGGTCATGACGCTGGCCTCGATCCCGGACAGGACCTTGTCCGACCATGACAGGCTCCCGATCGTCCCGGCGTTGCTCCACTCGTAGACGAGGAACAGCGCCGCAGCGACGATGAACAAGAAGATGGACCCCCACACGGTCAGGCGGGTATGGATGGTCCACTCAGACGGACGACGCCAGCCCTGGAAGAGCTCCGCGGCGACTGGGAAGCCCAGTGCGCCCACGAACACGCCGGTGGCGATGGCCAGCATCACGACGACGTCGCCGGCGTACCGGACGATGCTGTCGGAGTTCAGCGAGAACCCGGCGTTGTTGAACGCCATGACCGAGTCGAAGACGGCATGCCAGATCGAGGTGCCCCAGTCGTCGTAGTAGTCGGCCCGGTACTTCACCATGAGCACGGCGGCGATGACCACCTGGAAGAACGCCATCGTGATGGCGACGCGTCGGAACAACGGCCGCACCTCACCGATGCTGACCACGTGCATGTCGGCCTGGGCGACGAGGCTCGTGCGGAGGCCGAGACGGCCACCGATGAACAGGCCGAGCACGGTGGCGAGTGCGACGATGCCGAGCCCGCCGATCTCGGCGAGGACGACGATGATCCCTTGGCCCGCCGGCGTCCAGTAGGTGGCGGTGTCGACGGTGGCCAGCCCGGTCACCGTGACCGCCGACGTCGAGGTGAAGATCGCGGCCGGAAGGCTGGCCGAACCCTCACCGGCGCGGGCGAACGGGAGCAGCAACGCGCCCGTTCCGACCACGATCAAGCCGAGGAAGCTGAGCGGGAGCAAACGGACCGGGTGCAGGATGGCATTCGGCAGCCGCGGTCGTGGCACGTCCCGACGGTACTGCAGGTGTCTGCGAGAATCGGGGCAATCATGGCGAGCTTCACGTTCGGAGCCGGCAACGCCCGCAAGCTCCTCGGACTCCCCGTGTACGCGTGTTCGGCCGTGATCGGCCTGATCGTCCCGCGCTCGGACCGCGTCTGGGTCTTCGGTTCGGGCATCGGGCTCGGCGAGGGGGCGCTCCCGCTCTACCGTCTGGCCCGCCAGCGCCTGGACGACTCGACCCGTCTGGTGTGGATGGCGCGCAGCGCGGCGGAGCTCGAGGAGGCGAAAGCACTCGGGTTCGACACCGTGCGCAAGGACGGGCTCCGCGGATTCTGGACGACGCTGCGGGCCCGCGTCATCGTCGTGACCCACGGTTTCGGCGACGCCAACCGCTACGGCGTCCGTGGCGGCTTCGTGGTGCAGCTGTGGCACGGCCTGCCGTTCAAGCACCTGCACCTCGACTCGCCGTCGACGTACCGGGTGTCGTTCCTGCCCGACCTCGGCGTCGTGCGCCGGATCCTCGGCCACGGCTACCGCCGGGCCGGGCGCGGGCTGTCGCTGTTCCCGGTGTCGTCGGCACGGGTGCGGCCGAGCATCGTCAGTGGATTCGGCGTCGCCCCCGGGAACGTCGTGATCACCGGCGACCCACGGGACGACGTGCTGCTCGCCGGCGACGAGGCGACGCGGAGAGCCGACGCCCGTTCGCGGCTCGAGACGGTGGTGCCGGACCTGCCGCCGTCGTCCCGGGTGGTGCTGTTCGCTCCCACGTGGCGGGACGGCGAGGCCGACCCGACCGTGCCGACTGCTGACGAGTGGGACGCGATCGTCGCCCGGCTCGATCAGCACGACGCGGTGCTGCTGGTCCGCACCCATCCGCTCGGACGCGGCTCCTATGCCGACGGTCCGGTCCGGTCGGATCGCATCCGCCTCCTCGGCCCGGACCTGCTGCGCGACGTCAACCCGGTGCTCTGGGCCGTCGACGCCGTCATCACCGACTACTCGTCCATCGTGTTCGACTTCGCGCTGGTCGGGCGGCCGGTGGTGTTCTTCGCCCCCGATCTCACCGAGTACGCCTCGATGCGCGGCTACTACCTGCCGTTCGAGGAGTTCACCGACGGCCGGGCCGTCACCACCTGGGTGGCCACGCTCGACCGCCTGGACGATGCGCTCGCCGAGGGTCCGGACGGCCCTGCTCACCGCCACGCCCGGCACCTCCGCCAGGAGTTCTTCGACATCCTCGACGGCCGAGCCGGCGAGCGGGTGCTCGACGAGATCCTCGCGCGGACATCGAACGGCCCGTCGAGTGTCGTCACGACCGTCGATCGGCCCGCTGTCACCGCGCTCTCGTGCGAACCCGGTATCGCCACGCTGTCGATCGACGTGCCGACCGGGTCTGCGCTGGTCGGGCGGCGGGCTCGCGTCGAGGGGGACGACGGCTCGTTCGCCCTGCTCGCGTCTCGCTGGGATGACGGCCCTCTGGCCCTGCCGACAGACACCTACCGACTCCTCTTGCCCGACGGTTCATCACGGGTCGATGTCATCGCAGAGCCGATCGAGATCCGGCACGAGCTGTTCCACGCCACCGTGCGTGAGCACGCCGGAGGTCTCGTCGTCGAGGTGCGGCCGCCTCTGGAGGACGACGAGCGCGGTCCGGCCGCGCAGAAGGCGCTCGAACGCGGGTATCGCCGTGGGTCGCCCGAGGTCGAGGACGCGGTCCTCCTGGAGAGCTACCGCGGGCGGTCGGCGGCCTGCAACCCCCGCGGCATCGGCCGCGCCCTGGCCGAGATGCGGCCGTCGACCCGTCAGTACTGGAGCGTCGTCGACGGCTCGGTGCCGGTGCCGGAGGGGTCGGTTCGGCTGATCGAGGGCAGCCGGGAGTGGTGGCGCGTCCGCGGATCGGCCCGCGTCCTGATCGTCAACGACTGGCTACGCAAACGCTTCCGCCGCCGTGACCACCAGCACGTCCTGCAGACCTGGCACGGCTCGACGCTCAAGCGCCTGGCCCGCGACCGCCCCGATTCCGGCCTGCGCACCCGGATCGCAGCCACCCGGGAGGGCCGACGCTGGGACGCCCTGCTCGTTCAGAACGACTTCAGCGCCGAGCACCTCGCCTCGGCGTATGCGTTCCGAGGGCCCGTTTGGGTGGAGGGCTACCCACGCAACGACGTGCTGGCCGAACCGAGCCTGGCCGGGGACGTCCGCGCCCGACTCGGCTTCGACGACGCGAAGCGCATCGTGCTCTACGCGCCCACCTGGCGCGAGGACCGCACCGCGATGGTCGACCACCTCGACGTCGCCACGTTCGCCCACGCCCTCGGGTCTGAGCATGTGCTCCTGGTGCGCGGCCACAGCAGCACCTGGGAGCACGGCCACGACCACGACGCGCCCGGCCTCGTCGATGTCACCGGCTATCCCGACGTCTCCGACCTGTTGCTGGTGGCCGACGTGCTGGTCACCGACTACTCCTCGGTGATGTTCGACTGGGTCTCCACCGGGCGGCCGATCGTCTTCTTCGTCCCGGACCTGTCGCGCTACCGCGGCGAGCTGCGCGGCTTCTACGCCGACCTGCTGAGCGAAGCCCCCGGTTCGCTCGTCGAGACCACCGACGACCTCGTCGACGCCGTCCTCCACGCCGAAGACCACCGCGACGAGCACGCCGACGGGTTGCGTGCCTGGCAGGAGCGCTTCACCTCCCGAGACGACGGGCAGGCCGGACGACGAGTCGTGCAACGCATGATCGACGCTGGTTGGTTCGACTAGGTCCGGCACACAGGAACGCGTTTCCACAGATCGCTGGCGGTTCTGCGCTGTCCACAAGCTGCTGGTCAGGTCGCGATTTCGGGGTCCGATCTCCGTAGATTCAGGTCATGACCTCACGCGCCGACCTCCTGCTCGATCAGGTGGGTCGGCGTGCCGTGGAGCAGGCACGGGCGGAGGCGCGGACGACGGCGGCGATGCTGGAGTTCGCCGACGCCCGACGGGCCGAGTACGAGACGTCAGAGCGGACGCAGTGGCGGGACCTGGAGCTGGCCTCGATCGCCCACGAGCTGGCGGTCGAGCTGCAGCTCAGTGTCCGGTCGGTGCAGAGCCGGTTGTATACGGCCAGGATGGTGCGCGGCCGGGCGCCGTCGGCGTGGTCGGCGTTCCTGGCCGGCGACATTGACGGCTACCGGGTCCGGATCATCAGCGACGCCCTCGGCAGCCTTCACGACCCACGGTCCGACGGCGTCCTCGACGAGCGGGTCGTCGACTACGCGGTCACCCACACCGCCACCGAGCTCCGGGCCTGGCTGAAGCGGCTGACCGCCCGCCTCGAACCGGAACACCACGAACAACGCAGCCGCGACGCCCTCAACGACCGGCGAGTGCACATCGAGCACCGCGACGACGGCGTCTCCGAGCTGTGGGCGCTGCTGCCCACCGCCGAGGCCGCGGCCATCGACACCATCCTCGGTCAAGCCCTGCTGTCCAAGCCGTCCGACGACACGCGCACCAGCGACCAATACCTCGCCGACGAGCTCGCTCACCGACTCCTCACCAACGCCGACGGCGAGCCGGCTGTCACCGTCACCCTCGCCCTCACCATCCCGGCCACCTCCCTGGCCGGCCTGTCCGACGAGCCGGGCAACAGCCTCGACGGAGGCTGGGTTCTGCCCGCATCCATCGTCCGCGACCTCGCGGCCCGCCCCGACACCCTCTTCCACCGAGTGATCACCGACCCCACCGGCGGGATCCTCGACGTCACCAAGCTCGGCCGATACGCGCCCGCCGACCTGCAATACGCCATCGAGATCCGCGACGGCACCTGCCAATTCCCCACCTGCACCCGCAACGCTCACCAATGCGACAAAGACCACCGCGTCCCCTGGCCCCACGGACCCACCACCGGCCACAACCTGTGGACCCTGTGCCGACACCACCACCGCATGAAAACCGCCGGCATCATCACCACCACCCTCGACCACACCGGCCAACCCATCTGGCACCTCCCCTCAGGACGACACGTCCCCGCCGAGCAGATGGAGCTCGCCTGACTTTGGGCGATGCCCGGCTACGTTGACGACCCGGGGGCCGGTGGAGCCGACTCCGATGCTGCAGACCCACGTTGATCGCGTCGCAGGGGATGGTCGGCAGGTACCTCGACGAGCACAATCGGTACGCCGTCTGGATCCTCGATCCACATTTCGACCAGACCCCATGGTTCCTGGCGCGGGCCACGGACGATGTGAACTCCGGCTGCGTCCAGCCGTTGATGCTCAACGTCGATGTCGCGAACCTGGATCCAGAGGGCCAGGTTGCCGCCGGGAGGTTCTGCGGACTGCCCACTGACCTCGAGGAGGCCGGTTCCCAGGAAGAAGACCAACCCAGGTGCATCGGGAGGGCCGAACTCGCGAAAGACGGCGAGTCCCAACGTGTCCCGATAGAAGTGGCGGCTGCGCTCCGGCTGACACGGACGCAGCAGAACGCGGCTAGTCAGAGCCTCCATGCCATCCATCATGCCCGCCTCGTCGGTGGCGTCGGCGAGTGCAGGGGCAGCGTGCGAATGGCCTACGTCCGCGGGCCCGAGGGGATCATCGTGTCCCTGTTCGAGCAGCTAGCCTGACGCGCATCATGGGCTGCGGGAACACGTCGGCGCCGATACGGGTTGTTGAGGCATGAAGAAGATCGGCTTCCTGTCCTTCGGCCATTGGAATCCCTCGCCCCAGTCGCAGGCGCGAACGGCGTCCGACGCGCTGCTGCAGTCCATCGACCTCGCGGTCGCGGCCGAGGAGGTCGGCGCGGACGGTGCCTACTTCCGCGTGCACCACTTCGCTCGGCAGCTCGCCTCGCCGTTCCCGCTGCTTGCCGCGGCGGGCGCGAGGACGAGTCGCATCGAGCTCGGCACCGGCGTGATCGACATGCGGTACGAGAACCCTCTCTACATGGCCGAGGACGCCGGCGCCGCGGACCTGATCGCCGGCGGCAGGCTGCAGCTCGGCATCAGTCGGGGGTCACCGGAGCAGGTGATCGAGGGCTACAAGTACTTCGGTTACGACCCGGGTGAGGGCAACGACCACGCCGACATGGCGCGCGAGCACGCCCGGGTGTTCCTCGAGGTGATCGACGGGCGGCGGTTCGCGGAGCCTAACCCGCGGCCGATGTTCCCCAACCCGCCCGGACTGCTCGGCATCGAGCCGCAGTCGCCCGGCCTGCGTGACCGGATCTGGTGGGGCGCCGGCACCCGCAAGACGGCCGTCTGGACGGCGGAGCAGGGCCTGAACCTGATGAGCTCGACGCTGCTCACCGAGGACACCGGTGTGCCGTTCCACCAGCTCCAGGCCGAGCAGATCCAGATGTTCCGCGACGCGTGGGCAGGAGCCGGGCACGAGCGGGAGCCGCGGGTGTCGGTCAGCCGCAGCATCTTCCCGATCGTCAACGACACCGACCGCGCGTACTTCGGCGCGGAGTCGAGGAGCGAGGACCAGGTCGGGTTCATCGACGGTGGCACGGCACGGTTCGGCAAGACCTACGCCGGAGAGCCGGAGCGACTCGTCAAGGACCTCGCCGAGGACGAGGCGATCGCCGCCGCGGACACCCTGCTGCTGACCATCCCCAACCAGCTCGGTGTCGACTACAACGCGCACCTGCTGGACAGCATCGTCAGGTTCGTCGCGCCGGACCTGGGCTGGCGCTGACGTCAGGTGTCGACGCGGGAGGTGTCGACGGACTCGCCGCCGCCCCGCAGGGCTCCGAGGATGAAGCCGGCGCCCCAGCAGACATGCATCGTCGCCAGGACGACGACGTAGCGGACCCGGTCGAGCAACGAGCCCTGGGCGGTGACCGCAGCGACCGCGAGTGCGCCGACGTACGTGAGCGGGCCGACGTAGACCACCGAAGCGATCCAGCCGATCGTGCCGCCCAGCACCCCGGTGACCTGCAGCAACGCAACCATCAGCGCCAGCACGAGGTTGACGACGAGCACCGGTGGGGCGAAGAAGCGCAGCGGGTTCTTGGCGCCGAGGCGCCGGGTGAGCTCGCCGCGCCAGATGCCGGTGGACAGGAACTGGCGGGCCAGCTTGTTCCAGGTGTCGCGGGGCCAGTACGTGACGCGCAGGCCGGGGTCGAGCCAGACGAGATGACCGGCCTTGCGGAGGCGGAAGTTCATCTCCCAGTCCTCGCCGCGACGCAGCGACTCGTCGAATCCGCCGATGCCGCGAACGGCCGAGGCGCGCATGATGCCGAGGTACGCCGACTCGGCGGGCCCAGGTTCGGCGTGCCCGGCGTGGTACGACGCGCCGCCGAGGCCGAGCCGGCTGTTGTAGGCGCGCGCGACCGCGGCCTGGAAGCCGGGCCGGCCGGTGGCCACCATGATGCCGCCGAGGTTGGCGGCACCCCGCTCATCGAGCTCGACGACGCCGCGCCGGGTGTAGTCGGGCTCGAGCTGCGTGTGTGCGTCGACCCTGACCACGATCGGGTGCCGGGCGACCGCGATGGCCCGGTTGAGACCGATCGGAATGTGCATGTCCGGGTTGTCGACCACCGTGATGCGCTCGTCGTCGGCCGCCAGCCGGCGCACGACCTTGTCGGTGCCGTCGGTCGACGGCGCGAGGGCGAGGACGAGCTCGACGGGTCCTGAGTAGTCCTGCGCGAGGATGCTCGAGACGGCCGCTTCGACGTAGTCGACCTCGTTGTAGACGGGCATCACGTACGAGACGCCGGAACTAGGTTCCGGCGTCTGATCCATCGGATCAGATTATCAAGCCCCATCAGGCGGGATGCGCGTCCCAGTCGGCGGCAAGGGCCCTGACGACGGCCAGATCGTCCGGGTGGGTGACCTTCATCGTGCGGCGGTCGCCGTCGACGAACGCAATGCTCGCGTCCGGGAAGACCCGCAGGACGGCGGTGACGTCGTCAGTCGACGGCGGCTCACCGGCGAGGCGAGTCCATGCATCGGCCAGCAGTTCACGCCGGAAGCCCTGAGGCGTCTGATGGAGCCGCACCCGGTCTCGGTCGGGCATCGAGGCCACCCTCTCCCCCGCCTCGTCGAGCACCACCACGGTGTCGGCCGACGGAACGACGGTGGCCACGACGTCGGCGGACGCAAGGGCGTTCAGGCACCGTTCGACCGTGGCCCTCGGCAGCAGTGGCCGGGCCGCGTCGTGCACCAGCACGTGGCTCACCGAGGGATCGAGGGCGTCCAGCGCCCGGGTCGTCGAGGCGGCGCGCGTGTCGCCACCGAGCACGAAGCCGGTGACGTTCTCGTCGGCGAGCAGCAGTCGGGTGGAGTCCTCGTGCTCCTCGGACGTAACCACCCAGACCTCCGCCACACCGTCGACGCCGGTGAACGCCCGCACCGCATGCTGCAGGATCGTCGTCTCGCCCAGCGTCTCCAGCTGCTTCGGCCGCCCGAATCGCTGCGAGGTGCCTGCCGCGAGTACGAGCGTTGCCACGCGCATGGACGCCCTCCTTTGTAGACTTCGCTCGACCCTACTGGAGCAGGAACCGAGCAGGACTTGTCCAACAAGCGGCCGAGCGGCCGCCGTATTCGTGAGACGACGTCGCGCCCGCGGGCGCGACGTCGCCGACGCGCCGCGCGCCGTCGGAGCCTGTCGCGGATCCTGGTCGCGAGCTTCCTCGCCGGAACCGTCGCCGTCGCGGGACTCGTCGTCCTGGCACCCAAGGTCGTCACCGGGACGCCCAGCCTGGCCAAGCCGGCCGCCCCGCGGGTCAGCGAGACCGCCGGCACCATGCTGCGGGTCAGCTGGCGGCCGGTGCTGTTCGCCGACTTCTACGAGGTGACGATCGCCCACGCGAAGAAGACCGAGAAGCTGCGGGTCGAGGGCACCGAGGTTCAGGTGCCGAACCTCTCGCGCGCGACGGACTACGCGGTGGCGGTCCGGGCGATCCGGCAGCTGAAGGACGACGACCCGGTGCGCAGCACCGCCTCCGGCGCGACTCTCACCCGTACCGCCCCCACCGACAAGCCCGAGCTGCTGGTGCCGGCGAACCCGGAGGTCACCACGGCGAGCAACGCCTCGCTCGACTTCGCCTGGGATTCGGTCGAGACGGCCACCGGCTACCGCGTCCAGCTCGACTCCAAGGACACGTTCAAGTCCCCTCGCGTCATCGTCACCGACGAGCCGGCGGCCACCTTCAAGGGGCTCGACGCGGCCACGCCGTTCGTCGCACGGGTGCGGGCCCTCGGCGAGAAGGGGGTCAAGAGCGGATGGACGGACGTCCTGCGGACCGGGACGATCAAGCCGGACGACCCACAGCCGCTCGCCGTCGGCACGTACAACGTCCGGTGCCACAGCTGCGGTGGGCCGCCGTGGGTCAGCCGGCGCGCCGCGGTCGCCGGCTCGATCGCCTCGCACGGCCTCGACGTCGTGGGACTGCAGGAGGCCCAGCAATCGACGCCGCGCGGCGTGGGGGCGCCGCAGTTCGCCGACCTGCTACGGCAGCTCAACGCGCGCGAGGGCGGCTGGAAGATCACCGACCAGCGGAACCCGGGCACGCTCGGCGTGCGCACCATCTACAACACCCGCGCGGTGCGCCTCGTCAAGGCCGGCGCGACCCGCTACGGCAGCCAGCAAACCAGCCGATGGACGCGTCAACGCTTCTACACCTGGGCGATCTTCACCCAGCGGTCCTCCGGCAAGAACTTCCTGTTCGTCAACACCCACCTCGATCCACGGTCGATCCCGGTGCGGCTGGCGCAGGCACGCCAGCTCGCCGCCGACACCGCGAAGCTGCGGGGCAAGCTGCCCGCCGTCGTCGTCGGTGACCTGAACGCGTCACAGTTCCATGTGTACGGCGTGCACGAAGCTCTCAAGGGAGCCGGATACGTCGAGCCACTCGGCATCCAGCGTGCCTCCCACGGGGTCGGGGACGACACGGTCGAGAAGCGGATCAACACCCATATCAACAGCTTCAACAACTTCGGCTCGCGGCCGATCATCCAGGTCGGCCCATCGCAGAACGGCACGTTCATCGACTACATCTTCACCACCCCGATGCGGGTGATCGAGTACGAGACCGTGGTCGACCTCGACGCGTCCGGCCGGTTCCGCGGCGGGCCACCGTCGGACCACAACATGTTGCGTGCCGTGGTCGGGCTGCCCTAGCTAGGCGTCCTCGCCGGTGCCGGCCTCGAGGTCGTAGCGCTCCACCAGCGCGCGGGACCGCTCCGCGGGGTCGAACGCGAACAGCGCGTCGACCGCCCGCTCGGCCGCGCGGCCGTCGTCGGCGTGGTTGAACCGGTCGGTCCAGGCCTGGTATGGCTCGTCGTAGGTCGGCAGCCAGGAGTCCATCGAGGCGAGCAGGTCGACGACGTCACCCGGCGTCCGCACCACCGGACCGGGGGCGATCTCCTCGAGGTCGAAGTAGACGCCGCGCACCTTGGGGTCGGTGTACTCCTCGATGTCCGGTGTGAAGAAGATCATCGGCCGCCGCGTGACGCTGTAGTCGAACATCATCGACGAGTAGTCGGTGATGAGCAGGTCGGCAGCCAGGTAGAGGTCGTTGATCTGCGGATACGTGCTCACATCGATGACGTTGTCGTGCCGGACGACGGCGCCGAGGTCGAGCGTGCGCACGTGGCCGCGCTGCAGGAAGGTGAATCCGGGGCCGAGCCGGTCGGACAGCTCGATGACGTTCAGCAGCTCGACGTCCTGGCCCTCCTCCCGCCAGGTGGGCGCGTACATGACGACGGTGGAGCCCTCCGGGACGCCGAGCAGATCGCGGATCTCGGCGACCCGGGATGGATCGGGATTGCGAAGCTCGTCGTTGCGCGGGTAGCCGGACTCCACGATGCCCTCGTCGAAGTCGTACGCGCGGCGGATGATCGGCGTGGTGGCGGCGCTCTGGGAGATGAACATGTCCCAGTTGCTGCGCTCCAGCCGCGCCTTCTGGAGCTGGGTCCGGCTCAGGTCCCGGTCGAGACCGATCTTCTTGTACATCGAGCCGTGCCAGGTCTGCAGAATCGTCTGGAAGCCACGTTTGACGAAGCGGGTGCGCAGCCACTCGTTGGTGACGATCCACCGCGCGGTCTCCCGGACCCGCCACCACTCCTGCGAGCCGATGATCAGCGGCGTCGCGCCCTCGGGCACCTCGATCGAGTGGTCGTCGATCGACCAGTACCTCGGCAGGTCCGGACGGCGGCAGGCGATCTCGCGGTCGATCGCACGGGGGTTGCACGTGGCGTTCCGACCGAAGAAGCTCTCGAAGAAGACGGCGTCGACGGCCGGCAGCCGGCCGTAGCCGAACCGCTCGAACAGGATGGTCTGGTTGTAGGAGCCGTACTCGGACTCGTGTCGCGGCCGGGTGACGTTGATGCGGAACTCATCGCGTCGGGCGAGCTCGAGTCGGAGGCGAAGGTCCGGCCTCGAGTCGACGATCGGCAGCCGGTCGATCAGCTGCTGGCTGACGAAGGTGCTGAACGGCTCACCGCCGATCCGGCCCTCGAGCGAGTAGGCGCCACGCATCGGGGGCAGCTCTGGTCCGCCCCACACGCTGATCCGCAGCGGAAGAGTGGCCGTGAACCGGCCGTCCTCGACGCTGTCGATCGTGACCGGCAGGTCGAGTCGCGGAGCGGACATCACCAGCGAGAACGCGTCGGGGTCGCCCACGATCGTGCCGGTGAGCCGCATGCGCGGCTGCTCGTCGTCGTCGACCCGCTCGACGTGGTCGACCTCGACGAAGTGCGGCACGTCGACGACCTGAAGGGTGCGGTTCGCATCGCCACGCACGACCAGCGGGCCGGCGGCGTCCGGGCGGTGGCCGCGGGAGTCATCGAGCAGCGTCATCGGCTTGCTGCCGCGCCCGGTACGGACGTGAGCCGTCCAGGTCGGCGGATAGCGGTCACCGAACTCCTCGTCGACGACGATGGTGCCGGGTGGCAACACGCCCACGAGCCGGATGCCCCCGACGTCGCGCATCGCCGCGAGCGGAACGTCCTCCTGCCCCTTCCCCGTCAGCATGGCCGATCCGATCTTGTCGCCGGCATCGACGCGCAGGCTGATCTCTCGTCCGGTCACGGCCACGTCGCGAACGAGCACGCCCGGTTTGCGGGAGACGATGAGCACACCGCGTCGCTCGCGGAAGGTGGGGCCGACCAGACGGTCGCCCTGCGGACGCATCTGCATGACGGCAGCCGAGCCGAATGAATAGACGCGACGCAGTGGTCCCCAGGTGCGCCGGCCGCCACCGGTGACGCTGACCCGGATCTGCCAGCTCCCCCGCTCGGGTAGCGCTGCCAGCGTCTCGCCTCGGATGCGGGCCTGGAACGCCATGTTCTGGTAGTTGAGCTCCGCGCGCGGCACGGCGCCGAGGACATCCAGATCCTCCATGGGAGCCACCTCGACCCGGATGCGCTCGCGACTGAACCGGCGGTGCAGCCACACCTCGAACTCCGGTCGGGGGCCCTGATCGGCGCCGCGGACGAAGGCCCAGGCATTCAGCACCAGGTCGTCGCCGTCCCAGACCGCCCTCCGCAGGTTGGCCATCCAGCCGAGGTGCAGGAACGGGAACCACCGACCGATCAGCCGGTAGGTGGACCGGACGAACCCGAACACTTGCCGGACGCGCGGGTTCGGAGACAGCCGGGCCCGGTTGGCAACCCGCCGCAGCAGGGTCTGGGGGTCCATGCCGCGCTCAGCCGAACACGTGCGCGTCAGTGCGCGCGGACTCGAGCACCCGGGCCATCCACCGCGACTCAGATGGGCGCAGGCGGAAGGTCTCGCGCTCCTCACGCCGGATCATCGAGCTGAACTCGGCGATCTCGTAACGCAGGCCGTCGCCGTCGAACTTGTAGTAGAACTTCTTGTTGTCCGACTGATTCTCGAAGCGCACCTCGAAGTACTCGGTCTTCCACCACGGCGCCGGCACGTAGATGTAGCCCCGGGTGCCCCCGATCACCAGGTCGCCCTCAGCCTTGACACCGAGACCCGTGCGCGCCGACGCAACCGCGTGCGGAAACTGGAAGTCGATCCGCGAGTACAGCTCGACCTGACTGGTCTCCGGCTTGAAGGAGGCCGTGCGGATGTCGGTGTAGTCCTCACCGAGCAGCTTGAGCACGGCGAGCAGCGGGTAGGTGGCGAGCTCGGCCAGGCTGCCGCCCTCCTGCTCGACGTCGAGCTCGCGCACATCGCCGGTGGTGAGCTTCGTGAACGTGGCGTCGACCGACCGGATGTCGCCGATCGAGCCGCTCCGGGCCACCGCGACCAGGCGCTGGAAGCCCGGCGAGTACGCGGTCTTGACCGCCTCGAGCAACACGACGTCGGCCTGCCGGGCCGCCTCCTGGAGGCGCACGCAGTCGGCCTCGGTGAGGGTCATCGGCTTCTCGCACAGCACGTGCTTGCCACGCTCGATGGCGGTGAGGGCGTACTCGACGTGGGTGCGGTGCGGCGTGGCGACGTAGACGGAGTCGACCTCGTCGAGGAGCTCTTCGTACGAGCCGGCAGCCAGGTCGAGGTCGTGCCGGTCGACGAAGGTCTTGACGTTCGCCGGGTCGCGGGACCAGGCGCCCTCGACGTCGACGCCGCTCACGTAGTGCGCCTCCTCGACGAACCGGTTGGCGATGCGCCCGGTGCCGACGATGCCCAGACGCATCATGGCCTTCTCGTTGCGCAGCTGGGTGCTGGAGATGCCCTTGGTGCGCTCGAGGTAGACGACCTCGCAGTAGTCCTTCAGGTAGTCGAACTTGCCGAGCCAGTCCGAGCCGATCGCGAAGATGTCGACGTGGTGCTTCTGGATGTCGTTGATCTTCTGGCCCTCGTACTCCTCGATGATCACCTCATCGGCCAGGCCGCTCTCCTGGACGTTCTGGATCCGGTCCATCAGGCTCTGCTGGACGTTCAGCTTGCCCCGGGCGTCGTCGAAGTTCTCGGTGGTGACGGCGACGATCAGGTGGTCGCCGAGGGCACGGGCGCGTTCGAGAAGGCGGCGATGCCCGTCGTGGAACAGGTCGAATGTTCCGTAGGTGATGACGCGCATGGGGCTCCTCAGGCTGAACTGGTGCGACCTCAGGTTACCGAGCCGTCACCGTGAAACCGAATCAGATCACGCGGTGGCGCTGTGTAGCCTAGCGGCGTGACATCAGCCGACTCCGCGCCCGCGAAGCCCGCCATCGACATCGCCGCGCTCGATCCGGACGTCCGCGTCCAGGACGACCTCTTCCGGCACGTGAACGGCTCATGGCTGCGCACCACCGACATCCCCGCCGATCGCGCCACCGCCGGGGCCTTCATGACGCTGTTCGACGAGGCGGAGAAGAAGGTCCGGACCATCATCGAGGCCTGTCGAGACGCATCCTCCGACGACCCCGAGGTGAACAAGATCGGCGACCTCTACGCCAGCTTCATGGACGAGGAGCGCATCGAGACGCTGGGCGCCCAGCCGCTGGCCGACGAGCTCGGCCAGGTCGAGGCGATCACCGATGTCGCCTCGTTCGTGCGGACCCTCGGCACCCTCGAGCGGGTCGGTGTCGGCAGCGTCTTCGGCCTGTTCATCGCCCCCGACCGCGGAAAGCCCGACCGCTACATCACGCATCTGTCCCAGGACGGTCTCGGCCTGCCTGACGAGTCGTACTACACCGACGAGAACTTCGCCGCCATCCGCACGGCGTACGTCGACCACGTCGCCACCATGCTCGAGCTGGCCGGCCTCGACGAGCCGGCCGAGCGGGCCGAGCGGGTGATGGATCTCGAGACCCGCATGGCCTCCCACCACTGGGACCGGGTGGCCTGCCGCGACACCCAGAAGACGTACAACCTCGTCGACGCCTCCGAGCTTCAGGCGCTCGCGCCGAGCTTCGACTTCACCGCCTGGTCGACGGCTGCCAAGATCCCCGCACCCGCGGTGGCCGAGGTCGTGGTGGCCCAGCCGTCCTTCCTGCAGGGCCTGGCCGACCTGCTGGTCGAGGACGAGCTGCCGGCCTGGCGCGAGTGGCTGCGATGGAACGTCGTGCACAGCGCCGCGCCGTATCTCTCGTCCGCCTTCGTCGACGCCAACTTCGAGTTCTACGGACGCACGCTCAGTGGCACCGACGAGCTGCGTCCCCGCTGGAAGCGCGGCGTCGGCTTCGTCGAGAGCTCGATGGGTGAGGCGGTCGGCAAGATCTACGTCCGCACCGAGTTCCCACCGGCCGCCAAGGAGCGCATGGCCGAGCTGATCGACAACCTCATCGCGGCCTACCGCGAGAGCATCAGCACGCTGTCCTGGATGAGCGACGCCACCAAGGAGAAGGCGCTGGAGAAGCTGGCGTCGTTCACGCCGAAGATCGGGCACCCGGAAGAGTTCAAGGACTACTCGGCGCTCGAGACCGACCCCACCGACCTGCTCGGCAACGCCCGCCGTGCGCTGGCCGTCGCGATGGACCGAGAGCTGGCCAAGATCGGCTCCCCCATCGACCGCGACGAGTGGTACATGACGCCCCAGACGGTCAACGCGTACTACAACCCGACGATGAACGAGATCGTGTTCCCGGCCGCCATTCTCCAGCCGCCATTCTTCCACCCCGGCGCCGACGACCCGGTCAACTACGGCGCGATCGGCGCGGTCATCGGGCACGAGATCGGGCACGGCTTCGACGACCAGGGCTCGCAGTACGACGGCACCGGCGCGATGGTCAACTGGTGGACCGATGAGGACCGTGCCGCGTTCGACGCCCTCACCAAGGTCCTCATCGACCAGTACGACCAGCTGTCCCCGGAGGGCGCCGACGGTCAGACGGTCAACGGCTCGCTCACGATCGGCGAGAACATCGGCGACCTCGGCGGGCTCGGCATCGCCTACAAGGCTTTCCGCATCTCCCTCGACGGGAAGGAGCCGGAGCCCATCGACGGCCTCACCGCCGACCAGCGCTTCTTCTACTCCTGGGCGCAGGCGTGGCAGGCCAAGGTGCGGCCGGCCGAGACCGTCCGCCGCCTGACGATCGATCCGCACTCTCCGCCGGAGTTCCGCTGCAACCAGGTCGTCCGCAACATCGCCGCCTTCTATGACGCCTTCGACGTCAAGCCCGACGACCGCCTCTGGCTCGACCCCGGCCAACGCGTCACGATCTGGTAATGGCCGGGGCGCGCTCCTTCGTCGCGCTCGGTCGCGGCTTCGCCGCTGCCCGGCCGTCGGGCTTCGCCCGACCCATGGCTGGGCGGTACTCTCCGGTGTGACCACCACGGCCGAGGGCACTCGCATCCAGCGTCGGATCGTCACGGTTCTCTCGGTCACCCAGGTCGTGGGCGGGCTGGGCAACGGCGCCGGCATCGCGATCAGCTCATTGGTCGTCAAGGAGGTGTCCGGTTCCTCCGGCTGGGCCGGCATGGCGGTGGTGATGCTCACGCTGGGCGCCGCGGCGGTCACCGTGCCGCTGGCCGGCGTCGCCGTCCGCGCGGGCCGGCGCCCCGCACTGACCCTCGGGTGGATGCTCGGAGCCGGCGGAGCCGTCCTCACCGTGTTCGGATCGGAGCTCGACTCGCTGCCGCTCGTCCTGCTCGGACTCCTGCTGTTCGGCTCGGGTACTGCCGCCAACCTGCAGTCCCGCTTCGCGGCCACCGACCGGGCCGACCCCTCCCAGGTCGGCCTGGCACTGTCGCTCGTCGTGTGGTCGACGACCATCGGAGCCGTCGCCGGGCCGAACCTCACCGGGCCCGGTGCATCCGTCGCGCGTCAGGTGGGAGTTCCCGACCTCGCCGGTCCCGTGCTGTTCTCGGTCGTGGCATTCGCGCTGGCCGCCCTGATGACCTTCGTGTTCCTTCGTCCCGACCCACTCGTTCGCCTCGAGGACGCGGCCAAGGCACCCACCGGAGTTCGCGCTGCACTGCCACGCGTGCGCGGCACGACGGCGGTCGCGGTGTACGCCATCGCCTCGTCCCACGCCGTGATGGTGGCGGTCATGGCGCTCACCCCGGTGCACATGGAAGACCACGGGTCCTCGCTGCAGATCATCGGACTCACCGTCAGCCTGCACATCGCCGGGATGTTCGCGTTGTCGCCGGTCATGGGCTGGATGAGCGACCGGTGGGGCGCGGCTCGCACGATCCTGCTCGGGCAGTGCACGCTCATCGCCGCCGTGGCAGTCGCCGGCACGTCCCGCGGTTCCGACCTGCAGATCACCATCGGCCTGATCCTGCTCGGCCTCGGCTGGTCGGCGTCGGTCATCGCCGGCGCCGCGATGCTCACCCGCTCGGTCGAGACGTCGGCCCGGCCGGCGGTCCAGGGCCTCAATGACCTGGCGATGAACATGGCCGGTGCGTTCGGCGGTCTGCTCGCCGGCCTGGTCGTCGCCTGGCAGGGCTTCGAGACACTCACCGCGGCCGCGGGCGCCCTGACGCTACCGGTCATCGCCCTCGTGCTGTCCGGCCGGCGCGTGGCGCAGGTCGTCGCGCCGAACGAGAGCCCGTAGCCGACCATCCAGCGCGACGTACGTGCTCGTGCTCACGAAGATCGCGACGAAGGCGAGCATCGACAGTGAGAACCATGGCAGCGCCATCAGCACCGCGATCGAGACGTGCAGCACGATCACCGCGGCGATGGCAACACGTCGTGCGAGCGGATGCAGGAGGGCGAACCCGAAGCCGAGCTCCACGAGCATGACGGCGTAGGTGGCGACACCGACGACGAGCCCGGGCTCCGAGAACAGGTCGTTCAGGAGGGGAAACGGGCGAAACTCCTGCAGCTGCAACGGGTAGTACAGAGCCGTGCCGTGCTGCCACAGGTCGCCGCGCGCCTTGGCCATCCCGGCAGAGAAGTACACGACCACCACCTGGGTCCCCAGCGTGACGAGAGCGATGTTGTGGATGCCGTTGGTGAACCACCGGGGCAGGACGGGATCGCGGGGGCCCCGCCTCGCGCGGCGCCGGGCGGCGAGCGACCAGTACTCATCGGTCTGCATGAACAGCAGCAGCACGAGGCCGACGCGGAGGATGTTGTCGCCCTGGTCCCCCACCAGCGGGGCCCGTTCGACGATCGACACCTCACCGATCAGCATCAGCAGGCCGACCGGCCTGGTCTGCCAGCCGAGCGTCCACAGCACCGCCACGGCCATGACCGCGAGGTAGTAGACCAGGAACGTCGTGCTGCCCACCGAGTCGACCAGCTCGGTCGGCCAGTAGCGCGGCGCATCGCCCGCGCCGTCCTGCAGCGGTGATGCCCACACCGATCCGGGCCCGAAGACCACGTCGCGATGCCCGAGGTTGCTGACCAGCAGGCCCAGCACCGCGCAGCCGGAAACGATGCGCGCGGCGGCGGCGCCGTGCAGCGCTCGCTTGTCCTCGAGAAGCCAGCGCATGTCTCAACCACCGACCGTCCGCCAAGCCCGGTCGACATATCCGTCGAAGGCCGCCTGCGCCTCGGTATCGCCGCGCAACGCCTTCCGCCAGCCGAGGGTCCGGTAGGTGAACGGGACATTGAGGAAGTCGGCACGTGCGCGGTTCGCAAACGCCGGGACCCGGCGGTGGCCGATCTTGATCTGCACCATCGTGACGCTATTACCCCAGCGAGCGATCGAGTACATGGTGCCGAACCGGATCAGCATCTCCTCGAGATCGACGTAGTCGTCCGGGAGCAGACGGAGCATCTCCCGGCGCGTCGGTTCGTCCGTCGAGACGAGGTCCACCTGGACGTCGGTGAGATCCGCGAGCTCCTCGTTCGCGCTACCACCGAGACGCCGGGTCACGGCGTGGATGCGCGACGGGTTCGGGACATGGAGGATGCGCTCGTCCTCGTCCGCGGTGATGTCGAACCACTCGGTGGTCGTGCCCGTCTCGCCGTCGTAGGCTCGGACCTGGACGTTCTCACCGCCACGGCGCGGAGTCGGCGCGAATACCGACCAGCTCTGCTCGAAGGGGACGATGTCGTTGTTGATGTAGCCGGCCAGGCGATCTGCACCGATGGCGTCGCGAATCGGGCTGGTCGGCATGACCCACACCGTCACCAGCACCGAGTGAACCACGGCCAGGACGGCGATGGTCGCCACGACCGCGAGGCGTCCCCTCGTCGGGAGCTCAGTCGCATGTCGTGTCGGGACAAACGGGGGCATGCAGACGACCCTAGGGCTCAGTCAGTGCGCTCTGACCCTGGCCGGGAAGCGACGTGACCACTGCCGCTGAACCAGGTCCGCCGCGAAACGCCACGTCTTGTCGCTGACCAGCATCATGTCGACCGCGATCATGGCGAGCGAGAAGTACATGATGCCCATGAGGAAGCCGATGCCGAGGTGCATGCCGGTGATGACCACCAGCGCGACCATCCGGGTGGGCCGGTAGATCAACAGCACCGGAAAGAACAGCTGGACGAGGATCGCAGTCCAGGTCGCTCCCGAGATGAACAACGCGTTGGCGAACACCGGTTGTAGGACGTCGTTCCACGGCGAGTACGCCTCGGTCTGGAGCGGGAAGTACACCGCCGTCCCGTTCATCCAGACATCGCTCTGCACCTTCCACAGCGCCGATCCGACGTAGACCATCACGATCTGGTGGATCATCAGGACCACGGCGAGGTTGTGCAACGTCGCCGACACCCACGGTGGCGCGACCCGGACCCGGTATCCCCGACGTTCGCGCAGCCAGGCGTCGACCGACCACTTCTGACCCGCGTCGGTGAAGCACAGATAGAAGAGCACCATCCGGAGCACGGCATCGCCGCCGGAGCCCACGTAGGGATTGGCCACGTAGACCGACGTCCAGAGGATCACGGTCGTCACGGTCGTGAATCTGGTGAAGACGCCCACCATCAGCGCGATGCCGCTCAAGACGACCAGGAGATACGCCAGATCCCATGCCACACCGTCGAGCGCGCGGAAGAGACCCAAGAAGTCCGGATAGCCCTTGACGTCGGCCACCGACTCGTTCCATCGGCTGCCCTCACCCCAGGTGTACGAGCGATCGGGCCAGTTGAGGAGCAGCTGGGACGAGACGACGAACCCGATCATGATGCGGGTGACCGCCACGCCATAGGTCGACCGCTCACGCTCGGTGAGCCAGGCGAGAGCGCGCTCCATCATCGGTGCCGCCGGTCGAAGTCGGCGACACCACGGCCTTCGGCCTTCGGGCCGTAGGTCGGGGACCGCCACCCGCCGACACGGACGGTCGGAGCCGGACGCGCCGCCTGCCGCTCGGCCTTGGTGCCGTGTCGGGCCTCGTACGGCACGACCCCCTGCTCGCGCAAGGCATAGCGCACCGCGGTGATGTCCCGCGTCGGGAATCGCGCCGCGATGACATGGGTGGCCAGGCGAGTGGCCGCGCGGTCGTAGCGCAGGTAGTCGGCCAGGTCGTCGTCGTCGGGCCCGATGCGGGCCAGGTAGTCCTCCAGCACTGCCCACGACGGGGGCCCCAGCGGACTGGTGCGCGCCGAGAGCGCCTTCTGCTCCGGCGACTCGAGCTCCTGGAACTCCTCGTCGAGCGCGCCGTGGAACTTCGTGGTGATGTAGCCGGCACGGCCGCCGATCGGCCGGTGCTCGATGACGTCCTGCTCGACTTCCGTCCAATTCACCCACGGCGTCGCGCGAAGATTGTCCTCGCGGTCGACGTAGGACCCCTGCACCAGGAAAACCTTGTCCTCGTCGACGGGATTGGGAGCGAAGAGGCGCCAGCTCTGCCCGAAGAAGGGTCGCAGGTAGTTCAGCTGTGAGTCGAAGGCGTCCGACACCGGGTTCGTGGGCACGGCCGCCAAGGTCACCGCGAGCATGTGCAGGCCGACGAGCGTCGCTGCCACCGCGGCGAACACCGGACGCGAGTCAGAGTCGGACACGGCTAATTGATCACCTCGAAGGTGTCGATGATCGCGTTCACGCGCGGCACGATGAACAGTGGATCGGAATCGACCGCGGTGAAGGCGCTGATCACGTAGTTCCGGGTCTTGCTCTTGACCACGACGCTCACGAAGCTGATCTGCACCTTGTCGGCATTCCGCGCTCGACCGTACGTCGCCCTGGCCTTGTGTCCGTCGACCTCGTGCGCCTGCGACCTTGTCACGCGGACCTTCGTGTACGTCTTCTTCACGTCGCGCAGGAGCGCGGCGCTGGTCGCCGACAGCTTCGCGGGTACAACGGCACCGATCGCGACGTTCAGGGTCTTGTCAGCGGTGGTCATCGTGACGGCGGGACCGACCTTCTTCGCCGTGACGCTCTCGGGAACGCCGACCGCGAAACCGCCCTTCTTGGAGACCAGGCGGGTGGTCTTCACTTTCGGGGGTGCTGGTGGATCCGTGCTCGGCGTCACCGACGATGACGCGGCGGGCTTCGCCGGTTCCTGCTGCGCATCCTGCACGGCGTGATAGCCGTAGTAGATCGCGCCGAGCGTCGCGACGACCGCGATCTCGACAGGAATCACCATCCGGAGGTTCACAGGTTCTCCCAGGACACAGGGATCAGGGCCGGCGCGTAGGCACCGGCCCTGATCGCGTTGTCACTCAGCTGACATCAGCCTCAGTTGGCGCCCATCTTGCGGGGACGGCGTCCGTAGGCGATGGTTCCGGCACCGAGACCGACACCGAGCATGCCGATCGCCAGCAGAGCGGAGGACGGTCCGCCCGTACCCGGCAGTGCGCGATCGTCGTCAGCATCGGCGTCCTCGTCTTCGTCGGCGTCTTCGTCCTCGTCGCCGGGACCGTCCTCATCATCGTTGCCGGGACCGTCCTCGTCATCGTTGCCGGGACCGTCCTCGTCATCGTTGCCGGGACCGTCCTCGTCATCGTTTCCGGGACCGTCCTCGTCGTCGGTCTGGCGGCCGTCGTTGTGGACGAGGGTCTCGGTGTGGCCGACTCCGACGCCCCCGGCCATGAATCCCTCGAACTTCAGCAGCGACAACAGCAGTGCATCCTGCGCGGTTCCTGCGAGAAGGCCCGGGCCGAGGTACGTCTCGCCCTGGTTGAGGAACAGGCAGCTGAGGCTGATGTCCGGGCAACCGGGCGGAAGGGACAGGTCGGTCGGCTCGGTGATGAGCGGGTTGGCGTTCGGAGCGCCACCGACGGCGAGGCCGAGGATGAAGGACCCGCGGTCGGCGGACGGCGCCAGCCCTCCGGAATCCGCTTGACCGTAGGACCCGAGGACAGCAGCACCCACGCCGCAGCCTTCGGTCTCCGCCACGAGACAGGCGCTCACCCCGAAGTAACTCGCGCCTGCCGTGGTCTGACCGGACGCCAGGTCGCGCTCGACGTTCGCTTCGGACTGGGTCAGGCCGGCACCCACCACTCCGTCACACCCGTTCGTCTGGTCGGTGTCGGTACCCCCGAGGCAGGCGTTGAGGATGCCGCTCCGCGCGGTCGCCGACGACGTGGTGCCGTCGTTGCTGGCGTAGGACTCGGAGTAGAGCGCCTCGGCGCACAGTGCACCACCGGTACCAACGCACAGGGGGGCGAGGATGTTGAACGAGTCCTCGTTGTCTCCGTTGGAGTCCGCGTGGGTGCCGATGACCTTGGTGCCACCGATGCTCAGCAAGGTGGAGTCCGCCGAGCTCGAGTCGTCGTCGTTGACCGTGGCGCTGTCGTGATTCAGGCCCAGGAGTCCGGTCTCGATGAGCGCTACATCAGTACCGCGGGTGGACGCGTGGTCGGGACCGACGGGGTTCTGCGTCTCGTTGCCCGGGCTGTCGTCGTCGGATGCCGGTGGGTCGGTCGCATCGACGGCGGTCTGGACGTTCTTCGGCGCCACGAGATCCTGAACCTGCTTGATGACCTTTTCAACCGGATTCGGTTGAGGCTCGTCTTCAGCGGAGGTCGCAGTCGGTGCCAGCACCAACGCGAGGCCCAAGCCGGTGGACATGATGAGGACGGACAGCCTGCGGATCATCGTGCTCCCATATATTCCTGGCCCCCGGGAGAGGCACACGGTTTCGTTCGACTACAACCACTAGACCATACAACGAGCCTGACGGGGAATGGTCTCGGGGGAGTTTTGTTGAAGAATTCACCTTTCTGGAACCTGAGGGCTCAAGCGGGCGTAGCTCAAAGACCAAGACGGTGGTGCCAAGGCGACTCCGTCGCAAGCTCCTCCCCGAATCACTGAGCGGGGAGGGGCCGGAATCACGTGTGGTGGAGCTAAGGGGATTCGAACCCCTGACCTCTTCCATGCCATGGAAGCGCGCTACCAACTGCGCCATAGCCCCGTGCTCGCTGTGTGGTACATCTGGCCGAAGACCGGTCACCGATCTTAGCCGCTCGCGGACGGCTGACCCAATCCGGGGCGCTCGTCATCGGACATCACCGGCTCGGGCAGGGTGCCGGCGTTCCACTCGACGATCCGCCACCCCCGTCGGCCGCGGAACTCGTCCTCCTGCAGCACCGACCAGGCGCAGTTGTTCAGGCCTCCGAATGAGCCCCATGTGTCCACGGGAAGCCCCAGGAACGAGCACGCCCCGACTCGCGCCACGCCACCGTGCGCGACGACGACCAGGGTCTCCTCCTCTCCGAGGACCTCGACGTGGTCGCGCAACGCACGAGCGAACCGTTCACCGGCCTGCTGATGAGTCTCGCTGCCAGGGATCTTCGACTCGTCGCCGTCCATCCACGCTCGCATTCCGTCGGGCATGCGTTCCCACGCCTCGGACCAGGTCAGACCCTCGCGTGCCCCGAACTCCAGCTCACGGAGCCGCGCGTCGGTCTCGACGGGCACGCCGCAGAGCTGGCTGAGCTCTGCGGCGGTGTCGGCCGCTCGCCTCAAGTCAGAGCTCAGGATTCGCGACGGGCCCAACGTGGCGAGCCGGGCCGCCGACTCCCGCGCCTGGGCACGGCCGACGTCGTCGAGCGGCACGTCGGTCTGGCCCTGGACGCGGCCGGCGACGTTCCACTCCGTTCTCCCGTGCCGCCACAGGATGATGCGCCGGCTCATGCGGTGGCCGCGAGGTCGACGAGCGGACAGTCGCTCCACAGCCGCTCGAGGGCGTAGTAGGCGCGCTCGTCGGAGTGCTGGATGTGCACGACGAGGTCGGAGAAGTCGAGCAGGACCCAGCGGCCCTCGCGCTCCCCCTCCCGCCGCACCGGCTTGGCGTCGAGCTCGAGCAGCTTCTCCTCGACCGCGTCCTGGACCGCGCGCACCTGGCGCGGGTTGGCCGCAGAGCACAGCAGGAAGACGTCGGTGATGACGAGCTGCTCGGAGACGTCGAACGCGAGGAGGTTCTGCGCGAGCTTGTCCGATGCGGCCTCGGCCGCGGCACGCGTGAGCTCGAGGGCCCGCTCGCCGGCGCTCATCTGTCGTCCTTCCGGTAGAGATGGTGCTTGGCGATGTACTGCACGACGCCGTCGGGCACGAGGTACCAGACCGGCTCGCCTTGCTCGACCCGGTGACGACACTCGGTGGACGAGATGGCCAGGGCGGGGATCTCCACCAGCGTGATGCGGTCGCTCGGCAGGCCGTCGAGCGTGCTCGAGTCCAGCTCGTGGCCAGGCCGAGTGCAGCCGACGAAGTGCGCGAGCTCGAACAGCTCCTCGGGATCGCGCCACGTGAAGATGGCCGCCATCGCGTCGGCGCCGGTGATGAAGTACAGATCGGCCTCTGGCATGGCCGCGGCGAGCTCGCGCAGGGTGTCGATCGTGTAGGTGGGACCGGCGCGGTCGATCTCGATGCGGCTCACCTCGAAGCGCGGGTTGGACGCCGTCGCGACCACCGTCATGAGGTAGCGGTCCTCGGCCGGCGAGACCTCCCGCTCGCTCTTCTGCCACGGCTCCCCCGCCGGCACGAACACGACCTCGTCGAGGTCGAACCAGGCCTGGACCTCGCTGGCAGCCACCAGGTGCCCGTGGTGGATGGGGTCGAACGTCCCACCCATGACGCCGACGCGTCGGCGGGGTGAGTCGGTGTCGGCCACGGACGGCCTCAGGTGTGCTCGCGACCCTTGCCGAACGACAGCAGGACGAGCATCGCCAGCGTGAAGCATCGCCATGGCGATGCCTCCGACGGCGTAGGGATCGATGCCGATGTCGCGCAGATGCTCGGCGCCGTTCTCGGCCGCCGCGAGGATCGTGACCATGGCATCAATCTATCAGCGGGTGTGACCGGACCCGGTGACGACATAGGTGGTGGTCGTCATCTCCGCCAGACCCATCGGCCCTCGTGCGTGCAGCTTCTGGGTGGAGATGCCGATCTCGGCTCCGAACCCGAGCTCACCACCGTCGGTGAACCGGGTGGAGGCGTTCACCATCACCGCTGCCGCGTCGACTCCGACGGTGAACGCCTGGGCGGCAGCGAGCGATGACGTGACGATCGCCTCGGTGTGATGCGAGGAGAACCGGCGGATGTGCGCCACCGCGTCATCGACCGACTCCACGACGGCTGCGGAGATCTCCAGGGCGAGATACTCCGTGGCGTGGTCCTCGTCGGTGACCGGGACCACGGCGGGATCGGCGGCGACGAAGGAGGGATCGCCGTGGATGGTGACGCCGGCGTCGCGCAGAGCGGCGACGACGCGGGGCACGAACACGTCGGCAACGGCCTTGTGGACCAGCAGCGACTCCGCCGCGTTGCAGACGCTGGTGCGGTGGGTCTTGGAGTTGAGGACGATGTCGAGAGCCATGTCGAGGTCGGCATCGGCATCGACGTACACGTGGCAGTTGCCGACACCCGTCTCGATGACCGGCACGGTGGACTGCTCCACCACGGTCTGGATCAGGCCCGCTCCGCCGCGCGGTATGACGAGGTCGACGAGCCCGCGAGCCTGCATGAGGTGCTGGGCCGACGACCGGTCGTCGGCAGGAATCTGCTGGACGGCGTCGGACGGCAGCCCCGTTGCCGCGATGGCGTCACGCATCACCGCGATGATCGCCGCGTTCGAGCGTGCCGCGGACGACGAGCCGCGCAGCAGCACGGCGTTACCCGCCTTGAGGCAGATGCCGGCTGCGTCAGCGGTGACGTTGGGACGTCCCTCGTAGATCATCGCGATGACGCCGATCGGAACCCGGATCTGCTGCATGCGCAGGCCGTTGGGCAGCGTCGACCCGCGCACGACCTCTCCGACCGGATCGGGCAGGGCGGCGACGTCGCGCAGGCCCTGGGCGAACGAGGCGACGCGACCGGGGTCGAGGGCGAGCCGGTCGATCACGTGCTCGGGGGTGCCGGCACCTCGTGCAGCCTCGATGTCGAGGGCGTTGGCGGCGAGAAGATCGTCCGTGGCGGCGACGAGCGCGTCGGCGGCCGCCAGGAGCGCGGCGTCCTTGGCCGCGCGCGGCAGGATGGCCAGGCTGGTGGCCGCCAGCCGAGCGCGTCGAGCCGCCTCGTGCACCTGCTCCTTCATGTGATTCATTCTATTTTCCCGATCACCACGAGGTCGTCGCGGTGCACGACCTCCCGCTCGTAGTCGGCACCCAGCTCGGCGGCGAGGTCGCGGGTGGAGCGGCCGAGCAGCTGGGGCAGCTCGGTGCTGTCGTAGTTGACGAGGCCGCGGGCGACGACGGTGCCGTCGTGGGCCACCACGTCGACCGGGTCGCCGGCCGTGAACGTGCCGGTGACACCGGTGATACCGGCCGGCAGGAGGGATGCCTTGCGCATCGTGAGGGCCCGGACGGCGCCGTCGTCGACGTGGAGCGCTCCCTGGGTCTCGCTGGCGTGGGCGAGCCACAGCAGCCGAGTGGGACGCCGCCGGCCGGTGGGCAGGAAACGCGTGCCCACAGCGTCGCCGGCCAGGGCCTCCGCGGCACGTGCTGCCGCGGTGAGCACGACCGGAATGCCTGCACCAGTGGCGATGCGAGCCGCCTCGACCTTGGTGACCATGCCGCCGGTGCCGATCGCGGACGCACTGGGCCGGACGATGTCGATGCCGGCGAGATCGCCTTCGCCGGCCACCTCGGCCACGACGGAAGAGCCGTCGCGGTCCGGGGGTCCGTCGTACAGGCCGTCGACATCGGACAGCAGCATGAGCAGGTCGGCGTGCACGAGGTGGGCGACCAGCGCGGCCAGTCGGTCGTTGTCGCCGAACCGGATCTCGCTGGTGGCGACCGTGTCGTTCTCGTTGACCACCGGCACGACGCCGAGCTCCCGCAGCTTCGCGAAGGTCTGGTACGCGTTGCGGTAGTGGCTGCGACGGGTGACGTCGTCGACAGTGAGCAGCACCTGCCCCACGACGAGCCCGTGGGTGGCGAAGCGCTCGGAGTAGCGAGCCATGAGCGCACCCTGGCCGACGCTCGCGGCGGCCTGCTGGCTGGCGAGGTCGCGCGGACGGTGGGCCAGGCCGAGCGGCGCCAGCCCGGCGGCGATGGCGCCGGAGCTCACGAGCACGACCTCGTCGCCGCGTGCGCGCGCGCCGGCCACTGCGTCGACGAGCGCGTCCAGGCGTTCGCCGTCGAGGCCGCCCGATGCGGTCGTCAGCGACGAGGAGCCGACCTTCACCACGAAACGCGTCATGGGGTGTCGTCCTCCCCGCCGCGGAGCGGCTCATCGGCACCGTCCTGCTCATCGCGGGCGGCACGAGCCTCGGCCTCGAACGCCCGTTTGGCGGCAAGCTCGTCGCGGCGCTGCGGATTGGTGCGCCGGCCGCCGTCGTAGAGGCGCTGGTCCTCACCGCGACGTCCGAGCATCTCCGCACCAGCCTCGATCTGCGGGTCGAAGTCGAACACCACGGCGTCATCCCCCATTCCATCGGCGCTGCCGCCGATGATGACGTCGTCGCCGGCCGTGGCACCCAGCTCGAGCAGCTTCGCCTCGACTCCGAGCCGGTTGAGCCGGTCGGCGAGGAACCCGACCGCCTCGTCGTTGCTGAAGTCGGTCTGGCGGACCCATCGAGCCGGCTTCTCGCCGCGAACGACCCATTGGCCGTTCCGCTCGACGATGGTGAACTCCTCGCCGACGCCGGACTCGGCGCGCGGGCGGAGCACGATCCGGGTCGCCTCGGCCTGCGGCGCGGCGGCTCGCTTGGCTGCCACGACATCGGCCATCGCGAACGACAGCTCGCGCAGGCCGTCGTGGCTCGCCGCCGAGACCTCGAAGACGTCCAGCCCCCGGGCCTCGAGGTCAGGTCGGACGAACCCGGCGATCTCGCGCGCGTCAGGCACGTCGACCTTGTTGAGGGCGACGAGCCGCGGACGGTCGTCCAGTCCCCCGTAGGCGGCGAGCTCCGCCTCGATGACGTCGAGGTCCGAGATCGGATCGCGACCGGGCTCGGCGGTGGCGCAGTCGATGACGTGGACCAGTGCCGCGCAGCGTTCGACGTGCCGCAGGAAGTCGTGGCCGAGGCCACGCCCTTCGCTGGCTCCCTCGATGAGTCCGGGGACGTCGGCGACCGTGAACGTGGTAGCACCGGCGGTGACCACGCCCAGGTTGGGCACGAGCGTGGTGAACGGGTAGTCGGCGATCTTCGGCCGTGCACGGGAGAGCGCGGCGATGAGGCTCGACTTTCCGGCACTGGGGAAGCCGACCAGGCCGATGTCGGCGACGACCTTCAGCTCGAGCGTGATGAGGCGGTGCTCGCCCGGCTCGCCCTTGAGCGCGAAGCCGGGGGCCTTGCGCTTGCTGGAGGCCAGTGCGGCATTGCCCAGCCCACCACGACCGCCGGCCGCGATGACGACCTCGGTGCCGGGGCCGACGAGATCGGCCAGCACCTCGCCGTGCTCGTCGCGGACCACCGTGCCGTCGGGGACCGGCAGCACCAGGTGGTTGCCGTTGCCGCCGCTCTTGTTGCTGCCCGCCCCGGGCAGACCGTTGCCGGCCTTGCGATGCGGCTCGTGGTGATAGTCGACGAGCGTCGTGACGTCGGCGTCGACGCGAAGGACGACGTCCCCGCCGTTCCCGCCGTTGCCGCCGTCGGGCCCGCCGAGCGGCTTGAACTTCTCCCGATGGACCGAGGCGACGCCGTTCCCACCGTTGCCGGCCGTGACCTCCAGGGTCACCTGGTCGACGAAGCTGGGGATGGCCACGACTGCTCCCGTCCTTGGAAAGGAAGAAGGGGCAGCCCGCTCACGCGGACCGCCCCTTCTCGAAGAAGATGGTTCGCTCGGTTAGTGCGCCGGAACTTCTTGGGCCGGCACCGGGACCGGGACGATGTTGACGACGTTGCGACCACGACGCGAGCCGAACTCGACGGCACCGTCGGACAGCGCGAACAGCGTGTCGTCGCCGCCACGGCCGACGTTGGTGCCGGGGTGGAAGTGGGTGCCGCGCTGCCGCACGATGATCTCGCCGGCGCTGACGATCTGACCGCCGAAGCGCTTCACGCCGAGCCGCTGGGAGTTGGAGTCGCGCCCGTTACGGGTGGACGCCGCGCCCTTCTTGTGTGCCATCGGTCAGACTCCTACTTCGTGATTCCGGTGATCTTGACCTGGGTGTACTTCTGGCGATGACCCTGGCGCTTCTTGTAACCGGTCTTGTTCTTGTACTTCTGGATGATGATCTTCGGGCCCTTGGTCTGGCCCAAGACCTCTGCGGTGACCGAGACCTTGGCGAGCGCCGTGGCGTCGCTCGTCACCGCGTCGCCGTCGACGAGCAGGACCGCGGGCAGCGAGAGCTTCTCGCCCTCGCCCTGGGTGACCTTGTCGATCTCGACGACGTCGCCGACGGCCACCTTCTGCTGCGTGCCACCACTGCGCACGATTGCGTACACCACGGGATCCTCACTGGGGACTACGGAAAGAGGTCGGCGCACGTCGCGCCGACGTTCCATTCTACGGAGCCTGGCCCTCGTCGGTCAAAACGGGGGCGTCATCGGCTTTGGGCTCGTCCTTCGGCTTCTCGTCCTTCGGCTTCTCGTCCTTCGGCTTCTCGTCCTTCGGCTTGCTCGCGGCGGCCTTCTTCTTCGCGGCGGTCTTCTTGGCGGGCTTGGCGTCCTTGCCGCCACCCCCGCCGCCACCGCGCCGGTTGCCGCGGCGCTGCTCGTCCTTCTTGGGCTCGACCGGTTCAGCCGTGATGACGACGCCGCGACCCTTGCAGTGCTCGCAATCATGGCTGAACGACTCCAGCAACCCGGTGCCGATGCGCTTGCGGGTCATCTGCACCAGGCCGAGTGAGGTGACCTCCGCGACTTGATGGCGTGTGCGGTCGCGGCCGAGGCATTCGACGAGACGGCGCAGCACGAGGTCGCGATTGCTCTCGAGCACCATGTCGATGAAGTCGATGACGATGATGCCGCCGATGTCGCGCAGCCGGAGCTGGCGGACCATCTCCTCGGCGGCCTCGAGGTTGTTCTTGGTGACCGTCTCCTCGAGGTTGCCCCCGGAGCCGGTGAACTTGCCGGTGTTGACGTCGACGACCGTCATCGCCTCGGTACGGTCGATGACCAGCGAGCCGCCGGAGGGCAGGAACACCTTGCGCTCGAGCGCCTTGTGGATCTGCTCGTCGATGCGGTGCGCGGTGAACGCGTCGGTGCCCTTGCCGTCGTCGCCGTCCGGTTCCCAGCGCTTGGCACGGTCGGCGAGGTCGGGGGCGACGTGGTTGACGTAGGCGGAGATGTTGTCCCAGGCGTCGTCGCCTTCGACGACGAGAGAGGCGAAGTCCTCGTTGAAGAGGTCGCGGACGACCTTGATCATCAGGTCGGGCTCGGCGTAGAGCAGCTCAGGCGCCTTGCCGCCCTCGACCTTCTTCTCGATGTCCTGCCACCGGGCCGTGAGGGCGGCGACGTCACGCGTCAGCTGGTCCTCGGTGGCGCCTTCGGCGGCCGTGCGGACGATGACGCCGGCGTCCTCGGGCAGCACCTCCTTGAGCAGTGCCTTGAGGCGACCCCGCTCGTTCTCGGGAAGCTTGCGGGAGATGCCGCTGGTCTGGCCGCGCGGAACGTAGACGAGGAAGCGGCCGGGCAGGCTCACCTGGCTGGTGAGGCGGGCGCCCTTCTGGCCGATGGGGTCCTTGGTCGCCTGCACGAGCACCGTCTGCCCGGGCGTCAATGCGTCCTCGATCTTGCGCTGCTTGCCGTTGCCCAGGGTGCTCCAGTCGACCTCGCCGGCGTAGAGCACGGCGTTGCGTCCGGCGCCGATGTCGATGAAGGCGGCTTCCATGCTCGGCAGCACGTTCTGCACCTTGCCGAGGTAGACGTTGCCGATCACCGACGTCTGTGACTCGCGGGCGACATAGTGCTCGACGAGAACGGAGTCCTCCAGGACGGCGATCTGTGTGTAGTCGTCCCGCTGGCGCACGACCATCTCGCGCTTGACCGACTCGCGACGGGCCAGGAACTCGGCCTCGGAGACGATCGGGGCACGACGTCGGCCGGCCTCGCGGCCCTCGCGGCGACGCTGCTTCTTTGCCTCGAGCCGCGTGGATCCTGTGACGCCGGTGATCTCGTCCTCGGCGCTGCGTCCCTCGCGCACCTTGACCACGGTGTTCTCCGGGTCGTCAGGTGAGCTCGACGCATTCTCGCCGGACCGGGCCCGGCGGCGGCGCCGACGAGTGGCGTTGCCGTCGCCGTCACCTCCACCATCGGAGTCGTCGTCGTCCTGAGTGCTGGCGCTGTCGCTGCTGTCGTCACCGTCGCCCTTGCGACGGCGGCGTCCGCCCCGACTGCGGCGGCGGCGCCGGGGTCCGTCGCCATCGTCGCCGTCGTCATCGCCGTCGTCGTCGCGGCGATCCTCCGACGCGGGCTTGGGCCGTGCGGGCAGGGTGGTGGTCTCGGGCGGCTGGAACATGACGCTTCCCCGGGGGGCGTCGTCCGGGGTGTCGGAGGCGTCCGACTCAGGCTTGGCCGCGGTCTTCTTCGCGGGCGCCTTCTTCGCGGCCGTCTTCTTCGCAGCGGTCTTCTTGGCCGGGGCCTTCTTGGCCGGCTGGTCGCTCTCGCCGTCGGCGTCCGGCGTGGCGGCCTTCTTGGCCGGCTTGCCGGCCTTCGACTCGGCCGGCGGCGCGAAGATGTCGGTGTTCAGCGCGGCCGGTGGCCCCGCGGGCCGGCCGGCGGCGCGGCGTCTGGTGGAGGTTCTGGCGGTTGACTCGTTCGAGTCGTTGTCGTCGAGCATGTGCTCTCCTTCGCCCGCGTGCCGGAACTGGTCCGGCCGGGGCTGTTACGTCTGTGGCCTGCGCTGGGCGGGCCTGAAGCCTTCGGTCTACCGGCGCGCCACGCGCACCGGGGGCGGCGACGGTCAAGGCCTGTCACACGGTGACCCCTCCGCCGCCGCGGTCAGCACCTGTCAGGATGCGTCGCGGTCGAAGGCGAGTGGATCGCCGACCATGCCGGTGCTCTGGTCGAGCGGGCCCTGAGCCGAGCGGGTCGCCACTGGCGTCTGCTCGACGTGCAGGCCTCCGCAAGAACGGAGTCCGGCGAGAACGTCGTCCGGTCGTACCGACGGTGTTTCGTGTCGGATGACCACCCTCAGTATCGCACACGGGACGTCATCGTCCTCGCCCGCGCGGGCTTCGAGCGAGACCACGTCGGCCCGGGCGTCGAACGTGCGCATCCCGCGCTTCGTCATCCGTTCGACCTCCACCACGTCGGCGGCGAGGAAGGCGTCGACGGCTGCCGCCGCTGTGGCCACATCCACCCCGACGAGCGCGATCGACCACTCACTCGCCTGCAGACGGTCGGCGAGTGAGCCCTGACCTGCGACGACGACCTCCACGACGTCGAGGCCGGGCGGGAGTGACGCGTCGAGATCGGCGCGGACGGAGTCCGGAGCGCACTCGCGGGTGAGACCGATCTCGAGGTACTCGGCCTCCGTGGCGGCACCCGTGGGCGAGGCGTTGGCGTAGGAGATCTTGGGATGGGGGCTGTAGCCGGAGGAGTACGCGATGGGCACCCGGGCTCGCCGCAACGCCCGTTCGAACGCGCGCGCGAAGTCCCGGTGGCTGGTGAAGCGCAGGCGGCCCCGCTTGGCGTACCGGATCCGCAGCTTCTGCACGATCGGCAGCTGCGGGTTCGGCGCCTCGGGGTTCGGCGTGCCCTCCAACGTGCTCACGAGGCGAGACTACGCAGCGCAACCGTCCGGACACGCGACGCCACCGGCCCCTGGGCGGGACCGGTGGCGGTGTGCGGTGATGTGGTTCAGGCTGCGCGGACGTAGCGACCGGCGCGACCGACGCGAGCAAGGTGGGCCGCGAAGGCGAGCCGGCTGCCGTACTTCTCGACACCCCGCTCGGCGACCTGACGGCGCTGCTCGAGACGATCGACGAGCTCACGCTCGAACTGCAGGGCTTCGGTGTGGACCGCGTGGTCGGTGATGATGGTCATGATCTCTCCTTCGACACCACCGACTCTCGTCCCTGAGGTAGGCACCGGACATCGGTCGACCGGCCTATCTCCGAGCAGTGGCTACCTCAGACCTCGGGCGGCTACCTCAGAGGACCTGACCGGCGGGTCACTCGCTGAGCGGGACGATCCGGTCTCGCGCACCGCGATAGCATCCGACGATGCCCAGGAGCAGGAACGGCGGTTGGGTGCGAGCCCGCGCACGGCAGCTGCCGCCATTGGCCTGGCGCGATGCCAGGATCCGCGAGCTACGCGCGGAGACCCGCCGTCTCGCCGCAGAGCTCGCCGCAGCCCGGAAGCCCTCGCAGCCGGCTGCGAGCGACCCCCCATCGTTCGCCCGCTACGTCTTCGCGGAGCGACGGATCAACGCCTACATGGGCGAACGGAGCGGCCCGGGCCGTGACAACCAGGTCGCCCGCAAGCTCAGGGCGTACTCCTTCGCCCAGTCACACGGCGTCCGGATCCCGACGATGGTCGGACTTTGGGACGCACCGGAGGACATCCCGTGGGAGGACCTGCCGGACCACGTCGTGATCAAGAGCCACACCGGCGCATCCAGCCGTGGCGTCTTTCCGCTGCGGCGCGTCGACGACCGCTGGTTCATGGTCACGCGCCCTGAGCCCATCGAGCCGGCGGACGTCGTCGATCGGCTCATCCGCCTGGTCGGCGAGGGCCGCATCGAGGGACCGTTCATCGGTCAGCAGCTCATCGGCGAGGGTCGCGACGATGCCCTGCCGACGGAGATCCGCGTCCACAGCTTCTACGGCGAGGTCGGCGCGGTGCACGTACGCCGAGCCACCACCCACGGCAACAACGCCGGCACGAGAATGCGCCGATTCCTTCCGGACGGGAGTCCCGGCTCACGCCATCGCTGGCACGACGACAACATCGAGCTTCCCGAGGTCTTCCACCAGGCCGTTGACCTCGGCCGCGGGCTCTCCGCGCACGTCCCCCGGGCCTTCGTCCGCGTCGACCTCCTCGCCGACGACGGCGACGTGGTCTTCGGCGAGCTCACGCCGCGCCCGGGCGGACCGAACTACTTCGGCCCCGAGGACGACCGCCGCCTCGGTGAGCTGTGGGAGCAGGCGCAGGCGCGCGTCCTCAACGACGTGATCGACGGATCCGGCTACGCGCTCCGGTTCGGGCCGGGCCCCCGCGAGCTGCTCATCGGTGGACGTCCGTACCTGCCCGGTGAGGGATGGATCACGCCCTAACGAGGGCGCATCCTGGAGAGCACGATCAGACGACGGACAGCGGCAACAGCTTCTTGCCGGTGGGTCCCATCTGGATCTCGGTGTCCATCTGGGGGCAGACGCCGCAGTCGAAGCAGGGCGTCCAGCGGCAGTCGTCGACCTCGCGGGCGCCGTCGGGGTCGATGGCGTCCTGCCAGTCCTCCCACAGCCAGTCGCGGTCGAGACCGGCGTCGAGGTGGTCCCAGGGCAGCACCTCGGCGTACTCGCGCTCGCGGGTGGTGTACCAGTCGAGGTCGACGGGCTCGTCCGCCAGGACCTCGGCGGCCTTGGCCTCCCACCGCTCGTAGGAGAAGTGCTCGCTCCAGCCGTCGAACCGGCCGCCGTCGCGCCACACCGCCTCGATGATGCGGCCGACGCGACGATCGCCGCGCGACAGCAGTCCCTCGATCGTGCCGGGTTCGCCGTCGTGGTACCTGAATCCGATCGCCCGGCCGAACCTCTTGTCGGACTGCACGGACGCGCGCAGCTTGCGCAGCCGCTCGTCGGTGGTCTCGTGGTCGAGCTGGCTCGCCCACTGGAACGGTGTGTGCGGCTTGGGGATGAATCCGCCGATCGAGACGGTGCACCGGATGTCCTTGCGCCCCGACACCTCGCGTCCGACCTCGATGACCTTCTTGGCCAGCTCGCCGATCTGCAGCACGTCCTCGTCGGTCTCGGTGGGCAGGCCGCACATGAAGTAGAGCTTCACCTGCCGCCAGCCGTGCGAGTACGCAGCCGAGACGGTGCGGATGAGGTCGTCCTCGGTGACCATCTTGTTGATCACCTTGCGCAACCGCTCGCTGCCGCCCTCGGGCGCGAACGTGAGCCCCGACCGGCGCCCGTTGCGGCTGAACTCGTTGGCCAGGGTGACGTTGAAGGCGTCGACACGGGTGGACGGCAACGACAGCGACGTGTTGGTGCCCTCGTAGCGGTCGCCGAGCTGCTTGGCCATCTCGCCGATCTCGGAGTGGTCGGCACTGCTGAGCGAGAGCAGTCCCACCTCGTCCAGTCCGCTCTTCGCGAGGCCGTTCTCGACCATCGCGCCGATGCCCTCGATCGAGCGCTCGCGCACGGGCCGGGTGATCATGCCGGCCTGGCAGAACCGGCACCCGCGGGTGCAGCCGCGGAAGATCTCGACGGAATAGCGCTCGTGCACCGTCTCGGCCAGCGGGACCAGCGGGTTGCGTGGATACGGCCAGGAGTCGAGGTCCATCAGTGTGTGCTTGGCGACCCGCCAGGGGACGCCTGGACGGTTCGGCACCACGCGCTGGATGCGTCCGTCGGGCAAGTACGTGACGTCGTAGAACTTCGGCACGTACACGCCGCCGGACACCGCGAGGCGCATGAGCAGCTCGTCGCGCCCACTCTGCTGGTTTCCCTTGGGTCGTCCGTCGTCCTTCCACTCCCGCACGACGTCGCTGATGGCCAGCACGACCTCCTCGCCGTCGCCGAGCACGGCGGCGTCGATGAAGTCGGCGATCGGCTCGGGGTTGAACGCGGAGTGACCGCCGGCCAGCACGATGGGGTCGTCGTCGCCGCGGTCGGCGGCGTGCAGCGGCACGCCGGCGAGATCGAGCGCCGTGAGCAGGTTGGTGTAGCCGAGCTCGGTGGCGAAGGAGACCCCCAGCAAGTCGAAGTCGCCCACCGGGCGGTGTGCATCGACGGTGAACTGGGGGATGGCGTGCTCGCGCATCACCGCTTCCATGTCGGCGAACACGGCGTACGTGCGCTCGGCCAGGATCCAGTCGCGCTCGTTGAGCACCTCGTACAGGATCTGCACGCCCTGGTTGGGCAGGCCGACCTCGTAGGCGTCCGGATACATCAGGGCCCAGCGCACCTGCACGGAGTCCCAGTCCTTGACCGTGGCGTTGAGCTCGCCACCGACGTACTGGATCGGCTTGCTCACACCCGGGAGCAAGGGCTCCAGGCGCGCGAAGACGGACTCGACGGGCATGTCCTCCAGCGTAACGACCTAGGGTCGAGTCCGTGAAAAGGAAGTCGCGGGGCCGGGCACCGCTCTCGTTCCGGTTCGTCCCCAAGTCGGCCGACGGCGGCATCGACCAGACGATCGCCATGCACAATCACACCGACGTGTCGCTGGTTCCGACCATCCGCTACGTGGCCCGCGACATCTGGAACCGAGAGCTTCCGCACGTCGTGACGCAGACCGTTCATGGCTCCGACCGGGGGCTGCCGATCCTTCCGGCCGGTGGGACCGGACACGACATCCTGCGCTTCGACGGACCCGGCGGTCGAGACGTCAGGGCTGTGGACATCGAGCTGATCGACCTCGCGGAGAGCGATCACCCGGCACTGGAGGCCGACACCCGCGCCGTCATGATCGACCTGCAGGAGAAGGCGACGGCAGATCCCACAGAGTTCTGGGGCATCGGCCTCGTCAACCCCAATCCGTTCGGTGTGCGGCTGCGAGTCTCGCTCCTGGCGTTCGAGGAACGGGTGCGGGACTACCCGCGTCAGGTCGTCGACGTCGTGACCCTGCAGGACGACGTCGACATGGCTTCGGCGTCGAACGACATCATCTGGCTGCCCGAGGACGTCCGCGGCCAGTTCCATGAGGTCGTCCACCACCTGGTTCCCCAGGTGCTGGTCTGACGTCGTCAGGCCGAGTTGATCGCCCAGTTGAATCGCGGCGCGTCCGGGCCACGGACGATGGTGACCGACATCCAGACCTTCATCATCATCTCGGGTCCTGCCGCGGACTCGATGCCGCCGAGGTCGACCATCTGCTCGGGGCGCCAGCCGAGCATCGCCAGGAACGCGCGGACTCGATCCTTCGCGCCGTCGTCGTCACCGCTCAGGAACACCACGTGGTCGCCGGGCACGGTCGACGGGTCGACCATCACCGCGCAGTTCATGGTGTTGAGGCTCTTGACGACGAACGTCTCGGGGAAGGCCTCCTGCAGGCGGCGTCCGACCGAGTTCTCGAGGGATGCCGCCGGCACCGGGAAGCCGTGGTCCGTCGGGACCAGCTCGTTCGACAGGTCGAGGACGGTCTTGCCGGCGAGCGCCTCGGCCCCGATCGACTCGAGAACCGTCAGCGAGTTGACGCCGTTGGTGGCGTTGACGAGCAGGTCGGCGTGACCGGCCGCGTCGGCGAACGAGCCGGTGCGCACACCGAGTTCGGCGAACGGCGCGAGGCTGGACGAATCGGCCGACCGGGCGCCCACGAGGACGTCGACGTCCGGGCCGGCGAGCCGGGCCGCGAAGGTTCTTCCGACGATCCCGGTGCCCAGCACGCCGATGGCCGTCATGTCAGCTTCGGGAACCAGAGGGCGATCTCGCGCTCGGCCGACTCGGCGGAGTCGGAGGCGTGCACCAGGTTCTCGCGATTGGACAGGGAGAGGTCGCCGCGGATCGTGCCGGGTTCGGCCTTGCGCCCGTCAGTGGCGCCGGTGAGGGCGCGGACGACGGCGATGGCCTCGTCGCCCTCCAGCACCAGTGCCACCAGCGGGCCGGACGTGGCGAACTCGCGCAGCGGCGGGTAGAAGTCGCGGTCGACGTGCTCGGCGTAGTGGGCGTCTGCCACCTCGCCGGTGATCATCCGCTGCTCCATGGCGACGATGCGGAGCCCCTTGGCCTCGTAGCGGGACAGCACGTGGCCCACCAGGCCACGTCGGACCGCGTCGGGCTTCAGCAGGACCAGCGTTCTCTCCATGCTCGATAACGTAGCGGCAGCGTGCGCACGAATGCCGAGGAGGGGAATCCATGACCGACCCGCCGTGGTGGCGCGACGCCGTCATCTACCAGGTCTATCCGCGCTCCTGGGCCGACTCCGACGGTGACGGCATCGGCGACCTTCCCGGCATCACCGCACGGCTCGAGCACCTCACCTGGCTCGGGGTCGACGCACTCTGGCTCTCGCCGTTCTACACCTCGCCACAGCGCGACGCCGGGTACGACGTCAGCGACTACCGCGACGTCGACCCCCGATTCGGCACCCTGGCCGACTTCGACGGCCTCCTCGCCCGCGCGCACGAGCTCGGACTCCGGGTGATCGTCGACCTCGTGCCCAACCACACGTCGAGCGACCACCCGTGGTTTCACGAGGCCCTGCGTGCCGCACCGGGAAGCCCGGAGCGGTCTCGCTACCTGTTCCGCGACGGTCGCGGCCCGACCGGCGACGAGCCGCCCAACAACTGGATTAGCACGTTTGGCGGGCCGGGCTGGACGCGCATCACCGAGCCCGACGGCAGCCCGGGCCAGTGGTACCTGCACCTGTTCGACGCCAGCCAGCCCGATCTCGACTGGACGAATGACGACGTGCGCGACGAGCTGGAGTCGGTGCTGCGGTTCTGGCTCGACCGTGGCGTCGACGGCTTTCGCATCGACGTGGCCCACGGCCTGGTCAAGACGGACGGACTTCCCGACGCTCGCGTGCAGAACAGCTTCGACACCGACCCGACGGCACTGACGCCGATGTGGGACCAGCCCGGCGTGCACGACATCTACCGGCGCTGGCGGCAGATCGCCGAGGAGTACGCGCGACCCGGCGAGGACGCCGACCGCATCCTCTGCGCGGAGGCCTGGGTGAAGCCCGCGGGTGCCTTGGCCCGCTACGTGCGCGGCGACGAGCTCCACCAGTCGTTCAACTTCGAGTTCCTGATGACGCCGTGGCTCGCCCGCGACCTGCAGACCGTCATCACCGAGACGCTCACCGCGGCGGAGTCCGTCGGTGCACCGCAGACGTGGGTACTCTCCAACCACGACGTCGTCCGGCACGCCACCCGGCTCGGTTACGAGCAGACACCCGGTCAGAAGCAGCCGCGCGGCATCGGTGCCGACGACCCGCAGCCCGACGCCGCCCTCGGTCTCCGTCGAGCTCGGGCGGCGACGACAGTCATGCTCGCGCTGCCCGGGTCGGCGTATCTGTACCAGGGCGAGGAGCTCGGACTGCCGGAGGCGACCCGGCTTCCCGACGACGTCCGCCAGGATCCGACGTGGGAGCGCTCGAACCACACCGAGCGCGGGCGGGACGGATGTCGCGTGCCGATGCCGTGGGAGGGCAGCACTCCGTCGCTCGGTTTCGGGCCGGGCCCGGAGAGCTGGCTGCCGCAACCGCCGGAGTATGGCGCGCTCGCCGTCGACCGGCAGCGCGGCGTGAAGGGCTCGACCCTCGAGCTCTATCGCGAGCTGCTCTCGTTGCGGCGCGAGCTGCGTCTGGGCGCTGGGTCGCTGACCTGGCACGACATCGGATCCGACGACGTCCTGGCCTTCACGAACTCCGCGGCTGACGACTCGGCCGTTCTGGTGCTGGTCAATCTCGGGGCGTCTCCGGTCCCCCTGCCGGCCGGAGCACGCGTGCTGGTGGCGAGCTCGCCGGGTGACTCGGAGCTCGGTGTGCCGATCGACACGGCGGTCTGGGCGAAGATCGACCCGGTGGACTGACTCCGGTTGCGGATGCGACCGTCTGGGCAATACGTTCGACAGACGTGACGCGAGTCACAACAGGTCCTTTGGGGGTGGTCAGATGTCGGAGGTCTTTCCGTCGCGACGCGCACGGCGCGTGGTGGCGGCAGCCGCCGCCACGGTCTTGGCACTCACGGGGCTGTCGGCCTGTGGTGGCGACTCTGGCAAGGCGACGCTCAACTGGTACATCAACCCCGACGGGGTCGACACCTTCATCAAGTGGGCCGAGCAGTGCAGCACCGATGACTACGACATCAAGATCCAGATGCTGCCCACCAGTGCGACGGACCAACGAGTGCAGCTGGCTCGACGACTGGCAGCCGAGGACTCCACCACCGACCTGATGAACCTCGACCCCGTCTTCGTGGCGGAGTTCGCCAACGCGGGCTGGCTGGCCGAGGTCGAGGGTGACATCGCCGACGAGGTCAAGACGAGCGTCCAGGGCGACGGCGACTACCTCAAGGGTGCGGCCGACACGGTCACCTGGGAGGACGGCGTCTTCGCCTTCCCGCTGTGGGCGAACACCCAGGTGCTCTGGTATCGGCGCTCGCTCGCCGAGGCGGCCGGTCTCGACATGACCAAGCCGGTGACGTGGGACCAGGTCATCGATGCCGCTGCCGACAACGACGGGACGGTCGGCGTCCAGGCCAACCGCTACGAGGCCTACGTCGTGTGGATCAACGCGCTCGTGCAAGGTGCCGGCGGCGCCATCGTCTCCAACACCGAAGCGGGCAACGACGCCGAGGTCGAGATCGACTCCGATGCCGGACGCGCCGCTGCGGAGGTCATCAAGAAGCTGGCGGACTCCCCCGCCGCCCAACCGGACTTCTCGGTGTCGAACGAGGGCACCAGCCTCGGGCAGATGTTCCCCGCGGACGGGGCCGGTGAGTTCATGACCAACTGGACGTTCGTCTACAAGAACTACGAGGGTCTGGTCGGCAAGGCGGGCGGACCCGAGGACGAAGAGCAGTTCAAGGACCTCGGCTGGGCGCGCTACCCGGCGACCGTCGAGGGTGAGGCGTCCAAGCCACCGATCGGCGGCATCGACATCGGGGTCGGCGCCTTCAGCAAGCATCCCGATTTCGCCATGGAGGCGGCGGAATGCGTCACCTCCCAGGAGACACAGGTCGACCTCGCCCTGACGGACGGCCTGATGCCGTCCACGAACTCCGCCTACGAGGCCGTCATCAAGGACGGCTCCTACCCCGCGGATCTGGTGAAGCTGTGGCGCGCCAGCGTCGACGAGGGCGGCCCGCGGCCGAAGAGCGCGTTCTACGGGCTGATCTCCAGCGCCATCCAGGCTCGCTGGCACTCCCCCAACTCGGTGGATCCGGATACGACGCCGCAACGATCGGCCGACTATCTGCAAGCCGTGCTCGAAGGAAAGGCGCTGCTGTGACCACCGCGACCGCACCGGCACCGACCCGACCCGAGGCCGTCTCCAGCGACCGATCCCGCGGCGAGAACCGGCTCGGCCAGAAGCTGGTCGCGCCCGCGATCGTCCTGATGCTGATCGTCACCGCGTTCCCGATGCTGCGCGCGATCTGGCTGTCGGTGTACAACTACTCGCTCACCGCTCCGGACGATCGCGAGTTCGTCGGGCTGGGGAACTACCTCACTGCCCTGACCGATCCGCTGTTCTGGCAGACCACCGGCATCACGGTGTTCTACATGGTGGTCACCGTCGCGATCGAGCTCGTCATCGGGTTCGCCTTCGCGATGGTGATGCACCGGCTGATCTTCGCGCGAGGCATCGTGCGCACCTCGATCCTCGTCCCCTACGGCATCATCACGGTCGTCTCCGGATTCGCCTGGCAGTTCGCCTTCTCCTTCCAGAACGGGTTCGTCAACGGCTGGCTCCCGTTCATCGGCGACGACTTCAACTGGTTCGGCGATACCGCGTCCGCGGTGGTCGCGATCTGCGTGTCGGAGATCTGGAAGACCACACCGTTCATGTCGCTGCTGCTGCTCGCCGGCCTGGCCCAGGTGTCCGAGGACATGATCGAGGCGGCGAAGGTCGACGGCGCCAGCTGGTGGCAGAGACTGTTCCGGGTGATCCTGCCGAACATGAAGGCGGCGATCATGGTGGCCGTGCTGTTCCGGGCCCTCGACGCCTACCGGATCTTCGACAACATCTTCGTGATGACCAACGGTGCCGAGAAGACCGAGTCGATCAGCTTCCTGACCTATCGACAGACCATCGAGCAGTTCCAGCTCGGCATGGGGTCGGCGCTGTCGGTGCTGTTGTTCCTGTCGGTACTCGTGGTGGCGTATCTCATCGTCAAGCTGTTCAAGGTCGACCTGGCCCAGGCCCGGCAGGAGGCATGAGATGAAGTCCAAGATCGGGATGGTCGTCGGCATCCTCTTGATCCTCGGGTGGTGCCTGCTGCCGGTCGTCTGGATCATCTCGCTGTCGTTCAAGTCCGAGCCATCCATCACCGTCGGCAACCCGGGCTTCTTCCCCTCCGAGGGCACCAATGCCGGGTTCGACAACTACAAGGCGGTGTGGGACAACGACCAGTTCGTGCGAGCGATCATCAACTCGATCGGGATCAGCCTGATCGCCACGGTGCTCTCGGTGATGGTGGCCACGCTCGCGGCCTACGCGATCGCCCGACTGGAGTTCCGGGGCAAGCGCCTCGTGCTCTCGATGTCGCTCGCGATCGCGATGTTCCCGGTCGTCGCGCTGGTCGGTCCGCTGTTCGACATGTGGCGGGCCTTGGGCATCTACGACACCTGGCCCGGGCTGATCATCCCCTACATGTCGTTCACGCTGCCGCTGGCGATCTGGACGCTGTCGGCGTTCTTCCGCGAGATCCCGTGGGAGATGGAGCAGGCCGCCCAGGTCGACGGTGCCACCGCGTGGCAAGCCTTTCGGCGGGTGATCGTGCCGCTGGCAGCCCCCGGGGTGTTCACCGCCGCGATCCTGACGTTCTTCTTCGCGTGGAACGACTTCGTGTTCGGCATCTCGCTCACGTCGACCGAGAACGCACGCCCGATCCCGGCATCGCTGGCCTTCTTCGTCGGGCCTGATCCGTTCACCCGGCCGGCATCGCTCCTCGCGGCGGCCGCGGTGATCGCCACCATCCCGATCATCGTCATCGTCCTGTTCTTCCAGCGCAGAATCGTCGCCGGCCTGACCTCCGGCGCAGTGAAGGGTTGATCCCATGGCCACCATCGAGATGAAGAACATCGTCAAGCAGTACGGCGACGGGTTCCCTGCGGTCAACGACGTCAGCATCGACGTCGCCGACGGGGAGTTCATGATCCTCGTCGGGCCGTCCGGGTGCGGCAAGTCGACGCTGCTCCGGATGATCGTGGGCCTGGAGGACATCACGTCCGGCGACATGGTCGTCGACGGCGACCGCGTCAACGATCTGGCGCCGCGCGAACGCAACCTGTCGATGGTGTTCCAGAACTACGCGCTCTACCCGCACCTCACGGTGTACGAGAACATCGCGTTCCCCCTGCGGCTGGCCAAGAAGAGCGACAAGGAGATCGACGAGAAGGTCCGGGAGGCGAGCCGCACGCTCGAGCTCGACGAGCATCTCCAACGCAAGCCCGCCAACCTCTCCGGCGGCCAGCGGCAGCGCGTGGCGATGGGACGGGCGATCGTCCGCGACGCCAAGGCCTTCCTGTTCGACGAGCCGCTGTCGAACCTCGATGCCAAGCTGCGCGGCCAGATGCGCACGGAGATCGCTCGCCTGCAGAAGCGTCTCGGCATCACCACCGTCTACGTCACCCACGACCAGACCGAGGCGATGACGCTGGGCGACCGGGTCGCCGTCCTGAAGCGTGGCGTCTTGCAGCAGCTGGCCACGCCGCGAGAGCTGTACGAACAGCCGGTCAACCTGTTCGTGGCCGGATTCATCGGGTCACCGCCGATGAACTTCCTGCCGGCCACGGTCGAGGGCAACGAGGTCAGCCTGCCGTTCGGCACGTTCAGGATCCCGGACGCGAAGGCCGAGAAGACAGCGGGCAAGGGACTGCTGATGGCCGGTATCCGGCCCGAGCACTTCGAGGACGTCTCGGTCATCGAGGGCGACTCCGTCGACACGTCACAGACCTTCGAGGCCCACATCGACGTCCGGGAGTGGCTGGGCGACCAGCAGTACGCCTACGTCCCCTACGAGGCCGAGGCCGAGGTGCAGAGCCAGCTCAAGGAGCTGGCCCGCGAGGTCGACAGCGACTCCTTGCGCACCCAGCTCGTCGTGTCGCTCGACGCGGCGAGCACGGTCAAGGAAGACGACGACGCCACGCTGTTCATCGACACCGAGAAGATGCACCTGTTCGACCCGACCTCCGGCGACAACCTCACCGTCGGACTCTGAGCCGCGGGCTCAGCGCCGCTTCTTGCCCTTGCGGGTCACGGCGCCCATGACCTCGGTGTTCCACTCGTGGTCGCGGATCAGCCGGTAGCGTTCGCACGCCACCCGCAGGTACGCCGCCGCCGGCCGCTCGGCCTCGCCACGCACGCCGGCCTCCTCGATCATGTCGACCACCGGCTTGAACTCCTCGGCGTACCACCGCGCCGCCATCGTCGCCTTGTCCATGTACGCGCCCTCGGCGTGCATCGTGCGGGCCGCCCAGGCCTCGACCGTCTCGGCGATGACGCCGTAGTCGAACGGGTCGTCCACCGCCACGGCGGCCCGGGCCTCGCCCGAGAACGGGACGCGCTCCAGCATGAGCCGGCGCCAGTACTTGCGCTCGATGTCGGAGCGGGCACCGATGCCGACCGGGGTGAGAAAGGTCTCGATTGCGGTGACGCGCGCCTCGATGACGTCGAGCCCGAGACTGCGGGCGACCGAGACGCGATGGTGGCCGTCCTGGACGAAGTAGTAGTCACCGACCTGGAAGACGTCGATGGGCGGAATCTCCTCGCCGGTGCGGCTGGCGCGGGCGAGCCGTTCCCAGCGCTGCCGGCTGCGTCCGGATGTCGGCCGGAACCGCCGGTCGAAGTCGCGCACCTTGTCGACCGACCCGACGATCGCGTCCAGCGGGATCAGCTTGGTGCCGAGGTAGTTCTCGGCCCGTCGGCCCAGCGCCTCCACCACCTCGTCGAACGACATCGACTGCACGACGTCGTCGGTGTCGTTGCGCAGCCGGGCCGCGAGTGCCGACAGCACCTGGTGGCGCCGTGCCCGCATGAAGTCGCTCTCGGCGTCGACGCGAGGCGATCCGGAGCTGTAGACCACGTCAGGACCTCCTCCCGGCACCGGCTGTCGGGCGCACGGCTGACCGCGGCTCGATGTCCATCACGTGCCACGGGATGACGTTGCGGATGACCGTGGACCCGAGCTGCCGGTCGGGCTTGTGCATCCCATACGGATGGATGTGGCCGTGCAGGTGCCATGTCGGGCGCAGCGTCTCGATCACCGTGTGCAGCGCCGAGATGCCGAGGTGGCTCGGATCGGACTCGTCGTCACCGAGTCCCAGCGGCGGCGCGTGAGTGAGGAGGACGTCGACGTCACGGCCGCGGGCCTCGCGGAGCAGCTGCCTGGAACGCTTGTCGTACTCGCTCTGCGTGTACTGGTGCGGGCCGTCGTTGTAGCGGACGCATCCACCGAGACCGGCGACGCGCAGGCCCCCGACGGTGACGACGTGCCCGTCGACGTCGATCAATCCACGCGGGCCGGGGACTGCACTGGGGTCGTGATTGCCGGGCACGTACGCCGCCGGCGCCTCGAGCAGCGACACGAGCGTCTCGAGGTACTCCCAGGGGAGGTCGCCGGCTGCAAGCACGAGATCGACTTGCAGGTCGCGCACCCGCGACCGCATCGCGGGGACTTCCTCATCGGCGACGGCCAGCACTCGGACCATGCTTCGAGCCTAACGCCGATGGCCGATCACCCCGCGTCGGTGCCGGCTTCCTCCGCGGCCCAACGAGCCCGATCGCCCTCGATGCGGCGACCCACCAGGTAGGCGGTCGCCCAGAGCGCGGCGAACATCGCGCCGACCGCGAACATGATCGGCACCACGAAGCCCAGCGCGATCGCACCCGCCTGCACCGCGTGCCCGACGCCGAACGCCCAGGGACGCCGCAGCAGGCCGGCGGTGCTGACGCACAGCGCCGCGAGCCCGAGGCCCAGGCCGAGCGCCAGGCCGGTGTCCACGTCCTCGACGGAGATCATCACCGGAACGCTCAGTGCCAGGACGACGGCCTCGAGCGTCAACATGGCAGCGCACATCGTCCGCTTCGGGGACGTCATTGCGGCTCGCCGCCGAACAGCAACCGGGCCTCCCCGACCGTGACCACAGAGCCGGTGATCAGCACTCCACCGCTGCCGATCGCGTCCTCGTGGCCCTCGCCGCCGGCGTCGGCGTACGCGATCGCACGATCGATGGCGTCGTCCAGGCGCTGGACCACCGTGACGCGGTCGGCGCCGAACACGTCTTCGGCGATCTCTCCGAGCTCGGCGGCCGGCATCGCGCGAGGCGTGCTGTTCTGGGTGCAGACGACCTCGGCGAGCACCGGCTCGAGCAGTCGCACGATCTCGTCGACGTCCTTGTCGGCCATGACTCCGACCACGCCGATGAGCGGGCTGAACGTGAACGCGTCCTGGACGGCCTCGAGCGCTGCCTGGATGCCGTGCGGGTTGTGTGCGGCGTCGAGCAGGACCGTGGGGCTCCGCCGCACCACCTCGAGCCGTCCGGGCGACGACGTGCCGGCGAAGGCCTCGCGCACGAGGTCGGCGTCCAGCGCGTGCGATCCGGTGAACGCCTCGACGGCCGCCAGGGCGTACCCGGCGTTGCGGGCCTGGTGAGCGCCGTGCAGCGGCAGGAAGATCTCGTCGTAGCTGCCGGCCACCCCTTGCAGCGTGATCTGCTGTCCGCCCAGAGCGGTGAGCCGATCGGAGACGCCGAAGTCGACGCCCTCGCGAAGCACCGTGGCCCCGACCTCGGCAGCACGCCGCAGGACGACGTCGAGCACGTCCGGCGCCTGCTCGGCCAGCACGAGGTGAGAGCCGGGCTTGACGATCCCGGACTTCTCCACGGCGATCGTCTCGGCGCGGTCGCCGAGGTAGGCCGCGTGGTCGACGGCGATCGGGGTGACGACGGCGACCTGGCCGTCGGCGACGTTGGTGGCGTCCCAGGCCCCGCCCATCCCGACCTCGACGACGGCGGCGTCGACCGGGGCGTCCGCGAACGCGGCGAAGGCCATGGCGACGGTCATCTCGAAGAACGACAGCGGCGGTCCGCCGCCCTCCCGCGCTGCGGTGTCGTCCACGATCTGCGCATAGGCCGCGACGTCCGAGAAGGCGTCGACGAACTGGTCCTCGGTGAGCGGCTCGCCGTCGAGGCAGATCCGCTCGGTCATCGACTGCAGGTGGGGACTGGTGAAGCGGCCGGTGCGCAGGTCGAGGCCCCGCAGCAGGTTGTCGATCATGCGGGCCGTGGACGTCTTGCCGTTGGTGCCGGTGAGGTGCACGACCGGGTAGGCGCGCTGCGGATCGCCCAGCAGGCGGCAGAGCGCGCTGATGCGGTCGAGGGTCGGGTCGAGGCGAGTCTCGGGCCACCGGCCGAGCAGCGAGTGCTCGACCGCGGCGTATGTAGGTCTCATCACCGCCAGTATCGCGGTCGCTTGGTCAGGGTCGGCTCAGGGCCACCACCGATGGCGGCCTTGTCGGGGGTTTGCGCCATGATGTTCTCACCACCAGCACGAACCCGAGGAACGGGACGCCATGAAGCATGATCAGCCCTTCGCCGGATGGGTCACGCACCACTGGACCAAGTGGATCGTCCTTGTCGTCGGCCTACTCCTCCTGGCCGGCTTCGGCTCGCTGTCATCCAAGCTCGCCGGGGTCCAGGAGAACGACATCGCGGCCTGGCTCCCCGGTGACGCCGAGTCCACCCAGGTCATCGAGGAGGCGAGCGAGTTCGCCGACCCGAACGCCGTGCCGGCGATCGTGCTCTACGAGCGCCTCGACGGCATCACCCGGGCCGACGTCGCACGAGCCGGTGCCGACGCCAAGGAGTTCGCCGGCCTCGAAGCGGTGGAGAGCGACGTCATCGGACCCATCCCGTCCAAGGACGGGAAAGCCCTGCAGACCATCGTCACCTTCAGCATCGGCTCTGACGGCTGGGAGATCCTGCCCGGCCTCGTCGACGCGTTGAAGGACTCGGCCGGGGGCGGTGGCCTCGACGTCAAGATCGCCGGCCCGGCCGCGTTCGGCGCCGACCAGGCCGAGGCGTTCGCCGGCATCGACGGCATCCTGCTGCTCGCCGCCGTGAGCGTGGTGGTGGTCATGCTGCTACTCACCTATCGCAGCCCGATCCTGTGGCTGATCCCGCTGATCTGCGGCGTCGCCAGCCTTGGTATCGCCCAGGGCGTCGTCTACTTGCTGGCCAAGGAGGGTGGCATCACCGTCAACGGCCAGAGTGCCGGCATCCTCACGGTGCTGGTGTTCGGCGCCGGCACCGACTACGCCTTGCTGCTCATCGCCCGGTACCGCGAGGAGCTGCGCCGCGTCGAGGACCGTCATGTCGCGATGGCGCACGCCCTGCACCGTGCGGGTCCGGCGATCATCGCCAGCGGCGCCACCGTCATCGTCGGCCTGCTCTGCCTGCTGTTCGCGCAGATGAACTCGACCAGCAGCCTCGGTCCGGTCACCGCAGCCGGCATCACGGTCGCGCTCATCGTCATGCTCACGCTGCTGCCCGCACTGCTCCTCATCGTCGGACGCTGGGCGTTCTGGCCGATGATCCCGCACTTCGGCGACCCGGAGCCGAACGAGCAGGGCTTCTGGGCACGGGTGGGCCGGCGGATCGCCAAGGCGCCGCGCGCCACGTGGCTGGTCACCACGGTGATCCTGGCGTTCCTCACCCTCGGGATCTTCCAGCTCGACGCAGACGGGCTCACCAACGAGCAGAGCTTCACCACCGAGCAACCTTCGGTGACCGCCGAGAAGGCCGTGCGCCAGCACTTCCCGGCCGGAGCCGGCAACCCGGTCGTCGTTCTTGCCGACTCCGAGGCCACCGACGAGGTGCGCACCACCTTCCAGGGCATCCAAGGCATCGCACCCGGCACGGTCGAGGTGAAGGGCGAGAAGGACGGCCGCGTCTACATGGAGGGCACACTCGCCGCGGCATCCGACTCCACCGCAGCCTTCGACACGGTCGACCGGGTGCGTGACGCACTGCACGCGATCCAGGGTGCCGACACCAAGGTGGGCGGCAACTCCGCGGTGAACCACGACGTCCAGGATGCCTCTGCGGCCGACAACCGGCTGATCATCCCGATCATCCTCGTCGCGGTGCTGCTGATCCTCGCCGTGCTGCTGCGTGCCATCGCCGCACCCTTGGTGCTGCTCGCCACGGTCGTGCTCTCCTTCGGGGCGGCGCTGGGCATCAGTGGCTTCGTGTTCCGGAATGTGTTCGGTTTCGAGGGCGCGGACTCGTCCTTCCCGTTGTTCGCGTTCGTCTTCCTCGTGGCGTTGGGCATCGACTACAACATCTTCCTCATGACCCGGGTGCGTGAGGAGGCGCTGAAGTTCGGTACCCGGCGCGGCGCCCTCATCGGGATCGGGGCCACCGGCGGTGTGATCACGTCCGCGGGGCTGGTGCTGGCGGGCACGTTCGCCGCACTCGGGTCGCTGCCGATCGTGTTCATGGCCGAGCTCGGGTTCGCGGTGGCGGTCGGCGTCCTGCTCGACACGATGATCGTGCGGTCGGTGCTGGTCACGGCCTTGAATCTCGACATCGGGCGCTGGATGTGGTGGCCGTCCGAGCTGGCGCAGAAGCCTGACGTCGACATTCCCGAGGTGGAGCACGAGCGGGTCGGCGCCCACGCGAGGTAGCGCCGTCGTGCCTCACCGGTGGCAGTCCTAGACTGTTCCCTCGTGAATGCCGTCCCTGACAAGCCCGCGCTCGAAGGGCTCGAGGCCACGTGGTCGCAGCGCTGGGAGGAGCAGGGAACGTACCGCTTCGACCGCAGCAAGACGCGCGAGGAGATCTACTCGATCGACACGCCGCCGCCGACCGTCTCCGGCTCGCTGCACGTCGGCCATGTGTTCTCCTACACCCACACCGACCTCCTCGCCCGCTACCAGCGCATGCGCGGTCGCGAGGTGTTCTACCCGATGGGCTGGGACGACAACGGACTGCCCACCGAGCGCCGGGTGCAGAACTTCTACGGCGTTCGCTGCGACCCCACCCTTCCCTACGAGCCGGGCTTCACCCCTCCGGCGGACCCTGACCCGAAGCGTCAGGTGTCGATCAGCCGGCGCAACTTCATCGAGCTGTGCAACGAGCTGGTGGTGGAGGACGAGAAGGTCTTCGAGCAGCTCTGGCGCACGCTGGGGCTGTCGGTCGACTGGACCCAGACGTACACCACCGTCGGCGCCGAGTCCCAGGCCGTCTCGCAACGCACGTTCCTGCGCAACGTGGCGCGCGGCGAGGCGTATCAGCAGGACGCCCCCACCCTGTGGGACGTCACCTACCAGACCGCCGTCGCCCAGGCGGAGCTCGAGGCCCGTGACTACCCCGGCGCCTACCACCGGGTGGCGTACCACAGCACCATCGATGGGGCCGACATGCCGGTCTACGTCGAGACCACCCGCCCCGAGCTGATCGCGGCCTGCGTCGCCCTCATCGCCCATCCCGACGACGAGCGGTATCAGCACCTGTTCGGCTCCACCGTCCGCTCCCCGCTGTTCGGCGTCGAGGTGCCCGTCCTCGCCCACCACGCCGCCGAGATGGACAAGGGTGCCGGCATTGCCATGTGCTGCACGTTCGGCGACCTCACCGACGTCCAGTGGTGGCGCGAGCTGCAGCTGCCCAACCGCACGATCATCGGCCGCGACGGCCGGATCCTGCGTGACCTTCCGCCCTGGATCACCGACGAAGCCGGGCGTGCCGCATTCGCCGAGCTCTCCGGCAAGACCACGTTCACGGCCCGGGAGATGTCGGTCGAGGCACTCCGCGCGTCCGGAGACCTCGACGGCGAGCCGCAGCCGACTCAGCGCGTCGCGAACTTCTACGAGAAGGGCGACAAGCCGCTCGAGATCGTCTCGACCCGGCAGTGGTACATCGCCAACGGCGGTCGCAACGCCGACCTGCGAGCGGCCCTGGTGGCCCGCGGCGACGAGATCACCTGGGTCCCCACCTACATGCAGTCGCGATTCACCAACTGGATCGAGGGTCTGAACAGCGACTGGCTCATCTCCCGCCAGCGCTTCTTCGGCATCCCGATCCCGGTCTGGTATCGCCTCGACGCCGACGGCGAGCCCCAGTACGACGACCCGATCCTGGCCGATGCTTCAGCGCTGCCGGTCGATCCGGCGTCCCAGGCACCCCCCGGGTTTGATGAGTCGCAGCGCGGCGAGCCGGGCGGCTTCGTCGCCGACCCCGACATCTTCGACACCTGGGCCACGTCGTCCCTCACCCCGCAGATCGTGTGCGGTTGGGGACGTGACGACGACCTCTTCGCCAGGACGTACCCGATGGACCTGCGGCCGCAAGGTCACGACATCATCCGCACCTGGCTGTTCTCGTCGGTCGTGCGCGCCCACCTGGAGTTCGGCGGGGTCCCGTGGAGCCACGCCGCGCTGTCCGGCTTCGTCGTCGACCCCGACCGCAAGAAGATGAGCAAGTCCAAGGGCAACGTGGTCGTGCCCGACGACATCCTGGAGAAGTACGGCGCGGACGCCGTTCGCTGGCGTGCCGCCGGCGCCCGCCCGGGTGCGGACTCGCCGTTCGACGAGGCCCAGATGAAGGTGGGCAGACGGCTGTCGATGAAGGTCCTGAACGCGAGCAAGTTCGTGCTCGCCTCCGAGGAGCAGTACGGGCTGGGCGCCGATGCCTCGCTGCTCGACCCATCACTGGTCACCGAGCCGCTCGACCTCGCGATGCTGCACCGGGTCCGGCAGGTCACCGAGGCGGCCACCGCGTTCTTCGACGACTACGACTACGCCTCGGCGCTGGAGGTCACCGAGAAGTTCTTCTGGGACTTCTGCGACGACTACCTGGAGCTCGTCAAGGAACGAGCCCGGCGCACGGATGCCGGCGGCGAGTCCGCCCGCGCCGCCTTCGTGCTCGCGCTCTCGGTGCAGCTCCGGCTGCTCGCGCCGTTCCTTCCGTACGTCACCGAGGAAGCCTGGTCGTGGTGGCAGGACGGCTCGATCCATCGCGCGCCGTGGCCCGATCCGGCGGTCGACCTCGCCGCCGATGAGTTCGACCCCGCCCTGCTGGCCACCGCCGCCCAGGCGCTCGCCGGCATCCGCGGCACGAAGTCGGTGGCCAAGGTCAGCCAGCGCACCGAGGTCAGCGCGATGTCCGTTCGCGCCACTCAGGAGGCTCTGGACCTGCTCGGCGAAGCTCTCGACGACGTCAAGGCGGCCGGCCGCGTGGTCGGAGACATCGAGCTCGTGGCTGACAGTACGGCCGACGCGCTGGAGGTCGCGGCGACCTTGGCCTCGGACTAGGAAGCCTTCTTCTCGACCTCGTCGTGGCTGAGCACGGTGGGGCCGTCGGAGCCCTGGACCGTCTCGGCGGTGACGACCACCTTGGCGACGTCGTCGCGGCCCGGGATGTCGTACATGACCGGCTGGAGGACGTGCTCGATGATCGAGCGCAGGCCGCGGGCGCCGGTGCCGCGGGCGAGTGCCAGCTCGGCCATCGCCTCGCACGACTCGCGGGTGAACTCGAGCTCGACGCCGTCGATCTCGAAGAGCCGCTCGAACTGCTTGGTGAGGGCGTTGCGGGGCTCGGTGAGGATGGAGACGAGGGCGTCCTGGTCGAGCTTGTCGACGGCCGCGATGACCGGAAGGCGGCCGATGAACTCCGGAATCAGGCCGAACTTGAGGAGGTCCTCCGGAAGCACCTTCGAGTAGAGCTTCTCCGGCTCACCGGACTTGGCGATCTCGCTGCGGTCGACGTTGAAGCCGAGGCCCATCTTGCCGCTGCGCTGCTCGATGATCTCCTCGAGGCCGGCGAACGCACCGCCCACGATGAACAACACGTTGGTGGTGTCGATCTGGATGAACTCCTGATGCGGATGCTTGCGCCCACCCTGCGGCGGCACCGAAGCCGTGGTGCCCTCGAGGATCTTCAGCAAGGCCTGCTGCACACCCTCACCGGAGACGTCGCGGGTGATGGACGGGTTCTCGCTCTTGCGGGAGATCTTGTCGACCTCGTCGATGTAGATGATGCCGGTCTCGGCCTTCTTGACGTCGTAGTCGGCCGCCTGGATGAGCTTGAGCAGGATGTTCTCGACGTCTTCGCCGACATAGCCGGCCTCGGTGAGGGCGGTGGCGTCGGCGATGGCGAACGGCACGTTGAGCATGCGGGCGAGTGTCTGGGCGAGGTAGGTCTTGCCGCAGCCGGTGGGCCCCACGAGCAGGATGTTCGACTTCGCGAGCTCGACGCCGTCGTCCTTGCTGCGTCCGGTGGAGGCCTGCGCCTGCACACGCTTGTAGTGGTTGTAGACGGCGACGGCGAGGGACTTCTTGGCGGCGTCCTGCCCGATGACGTAGCCGCCGAGGAAGTCGAAGATCTCGTGCGGCTTGGGCAGCTCGCCAAGGCTCAGCTCGGCGCCCTCGGCGAGCTCTTCCTCGATGATCTCGTTGCAGAGGTCGATGCACTCGTCGCAGATGTAGACGCCGGGGCCGGCGATGAGCTTCTTGACCTGCTTCTGGCTCTTGCCGCAGAAAGAGCACTTCAGCAGATCGGCGGTCTCACCAATGCGTGCCACGTGTCATGTCCTTTCCGGAGCCCAGCCGTGGATCTTCGCCCTTCACAGTACCGGCCACACCGGCGATCGTCGCGGGTCAGACGGCCGCAGTCTTCAGCGTGTCGAAGACCTGGTCGATGAGCCCGTACTGCACAGCCTGCTCGGCGGTGAGGATCTTGTCGCGCTCGATGTCGCGGCTGACGTCCTCGGTGCTCTGCCCGGTCGCGTTGGCGATCATCTCCTCCAGCAGGGTGCGCATGCGGATGATCTCGTTGGCCTGGATCTCCAGGTCGGAGATCTGTCCGCCGGTGCCCTCGGTGTAGGGCTGGTGGATGAGGATGCGGCTGTTGGGCAGCGCGTACCGCTTGCCGGGAGCACCCGCGGCCAGCAGCACCGCGGCGGCCGAGGCGGCCTGGCCGAGGCACACGGTCTGCACGTCGGGCTTGAGGTAGCGCATGGTGTCGTAGATGGCCGTCATGGCCGTGAACGAGCCGCCCGGCGAGTTGATGTACAGCTGGATGTCTCGGTCGGGGTCCATCTGCTGCAGGCACAGCAGCTGGGCCATGACGGCGTTGGCGACGTCGTCGCTGATCGGCGTGCCGACGAAGATGATGCGGTCCTCGAAGAGCTTGGCGTAGGGGTCGATGCGCCGGAACCCGTAGGACGTGCGCTCCTCCCACTGGGGGATGTAGTAGCTCACTTGCGACCTCGCTTCGCTCGGTACGCGCATTCGCGCACGCTGTGCCTGTGGTTCGCTCGCTGACGCTCGCTCATTTGACGTCTCCTGCGCTCAGGACCACATGGTCGATGAAGCCGTACTCCTGCGCCTGCTGGGGCGTGAACCACCGGTCGCGGTCGGAGTCGATCTCGATCTGCTCGAGCGACTGGCCGGTGTGGTGGGCCTGCAGCTCGTTGAGCTGCTTCTTGAGCAGCAGGCTCTGCTCGGCCTGGATCTTGATGTCGGACGCGGATCCGCCGATGCCGCCCGACGGCTGGTGCATCATGATGCGCGCGTGGGGCAGGGCGTACCGCTTGCCCTTGGTTCCGGCCGCGAGCAGGAACTGGCCCATCGAGGCGGCGAGACCCATGCCGACGGTGACGACGTCGTTCGGGATGAACTGCATCGTGTCGTAGATGGCCATGCCGGAGTCGACGGAGCCGCCCGGTGAGTTGATGTACAGGAAGATGTCGGACTTGTCGTCCTCGGCGTTGAGCAGGAGCATCTGGGCGCAGATCGCGTTGGCGTTCTGGTCCTTGACCTCCGAGCCGAGGAAGACGATGCGTTCCTTCAGCAGCCGTTGGTAGATGTGGCCGTCGAGGTCCTGTGGGCCGAGGTCGCCGGCATCCATGCGGTGCTGGCCAGGTTGGGGATTCACTGTGTTCACGCCCCCAAACCTAGACGGCGAGGGAGCACGACACACGCGATGACACCCCCTGTTCGCTGACGGCAGACGGGGACACCCCTACGTGGTGCGCTCGGCTTCGGCCTTGATCCGCGCCAGGGTCGTCTCCATACCGGCCTTCAGCTCGAGGTCGTGCGACTCGATGCCTCCCAGGGCGAACCGGGCGGTGACCCTGGACAGGAAGGAGCGCTTGCCGTTCTTGAGCTCGCGCCGCTCGGTGACCAGGGTGCCGTCGCCGTCCGGGGTCAGGTCGTACGACCAGGTGTCGGCGGGGCCGTAGACGTCGAACGCGAGGCGGCGCTCGGGCTCGAACTCGGTGATGCGGCTTGCGCTGGGCCAGAAGAACCCTTTGCGCTTGTTGAGATTGATGCTCACCGTGCCCCGCCCGATCCCATCGCCGAAGAACTTCTGCCGGTAGGTCTCCGGGCTGAACTCGTTCATGCGGCGCTGGTCGGACACGATCTGCCAGACGCGGGCCGGCGGCGCGTCGATGTGGATCGACGCCTCGAGGGGTGGGACGCGCTCAGACATGGTTCTCGACCTTTCCTGCCGTCAGCTCGCGCGGGTCGCCGGCCCGGGCGTTGAGCCACTCGACCAGGAGGTCGGCGATCCGCGGGTGGTTGAGCAGCGCGAAGTGGTGCGCGCTGGGCACGTAGGCAGATTGTGCGCCGTCGACGATCAGGCCCTGCCGGGTGACGCCTGTGGCCGACGAGGCGTGGACGAGGAGGTCGCCGAGCACCGAGCTCAGCGGATGTCGCTCGGACGCGCCGAGCGTGGAGGCGACGAAGTAGTAGCGGGCGCGCGGCAGCGGCGCAGCAGCGATGCGATCGAGCCCCCACTGGGCGGTGAGGTCCTGACCGTCCCACTCGTCGTCGCTGATGTAGCCGTGCCTCAGGTCGACGATGCCCGCCGAGCGGGACTCGAGGATGGTGCTGAACGGCCGTGTCTCCGGCAGAAACCGGAGCGCCCGAGACCCGAGGTGAACCGCCTTCTCCAGGACGGCTCCGGTGTGCGGCGTGCCGAGACACACGACGTCGCGCACCAGATGGTGCCAGGTCTGGCCGGACGCCGTGGCGTGGTTGGTGGCGGCCCGGGCGACGAGGCCGCCCATCGAGTGCCCCACGAGGGTGATGCGGGTGACGTCGACCGGCCACGCCGCGATGAGCTGTCGCAGCAGGACGTCGAGGTGCTTGCCGTTCTCGGAGACGTGCAGGCCGGTGTTGTAGCGGATCATCACCGGCGTTCCGTCGGTCTCCGCCTGGATGCGCGACGCGTAGGTGGCGCCACGGACGCGCTCGCCGAGCGACCACGACTCGTCGTCCTCGCACAGGCCGTGCAAGAAGACGACCAGGTGGCTCGTGCCGCCCCGGAACGCCTCGGCGATCTGCCAGCCGGTGGCGGGAACGTCGAGCCCGTCCTTGCGGACGGACATCACGATCGCCTGCGGGTCGTCGAGCATGCGCAGCTCGTCGCCGATGAGGCCGTTGACGGCCGAGACGATGCGGCGTCCGCGGCGGGTGCTCTCGACGTGACGGCCGACGCCGCGCGACGCCAGCGCCCGGATGCTGCCGCTCGAGATGCGCAGGAAGCCGGAGATCGCGCCGTAGATCGAGGTGGCGGCGGCGTCGTGCACCGATTGCGGGACCTGTCCGCCCACGACGCGAGTCCCCCGGAAGGCACGGGTGGCGACGGCCTGGTGCATCTCGCGGATCGTGCCGACGATCAGACGGTCGACGTGGTCGAGCGCGAGGGCGGCGACGTCGGTCGTCCGCGCGGGCCCATACCCGTCTGAGCTAGGGGGCATGCGCCCATACTGCCGGTATCGGGACCGGATCGGAACCTCAGACCAGCGCGTCGTTGGTCACTCTGTGCTGTCCGCGATGCCGGCCGTCGCCGCCTTGGCCTTCTCGGCTGCCTCGGCGGCGAGCTCCTCGTCCGTGGCGATCGTGCCGTCGGCGCGCAGTCGGGAGAGCTCCAGCTCGTTGCCGGAGGCGTCCTTGACGGTGGCGGACTCGACCAGAGACGCGAGCGCCTTGCCACGCAGCACCTCACTCATCATCTCGGGCACGTGGTTGTGCTCCATGATGTGCTGGATATAGGAGTTCGGGTCCTGTCCGGACTGCTGGGCGCGGCGCATGATGTGCGAGCTCAGCTCGGCGTCGTCGATGCCGAACTCGTTGGCCGCCACCACCTGGTCGAGCACGAACTGGGCCACGATCGACTCGCGCACGCGGCGCTCGAGGTCGGCCTCGAACTCCTCGGCGGTCTGCCCCTCGTCCTCGAGGTAGGCCTCCATGCTGGTGCCGGCGAAGGCGAGCTGCTGGGTGACCTGCTCGCGCCGTGACGCGAGCTCCTCGGCGACCAGCGCCTCGGGCAGCGGAACATCGACCTGACCGATGATCTCGTCGAGCACGAGGTCGCGGGCCTCGTTGGCCTGCTCCATGCGCTTGCCGCGGGTGACGCGCTCGAGGAGGTCGGCGCGCAGCTCCTCGACGGTGTCGAACTCCGAGGCCATCTGCGCGAACTCGTCGTCGAGCTCGGGCAGGTGCCGCTCCTTGACGTCGGTGACCGTGACGGTGACCTCGACGTCCTTGCCCTTGAGCTCCCCGCCGACCAGCTGGCTGGAGAACGTCGCGGTGCCGCCGCGCTCGAGGCCGGTGACAGCCTCGTCGAGGCCGTCGAGGACCTCGCCCTGGCCGACCGTGTAGGGCATGCCCTCGGCCTCGGCGCCCTCGATGGGGTTGCCGTCGGTGTCGGTGGCGGCGAGATCGATGGTGAGGGAGTCACCATCCTGGACGGGGCGATCGACCTCGGTGAACGTGGCGAAGCGTTCGCGCAGAGCCTCGATCTGCACCTCGACGTCGTCGTCGCCGACTTCGGCGTCGGCGACCTCGACGGTGATGGCCGAGACGTCGGGCAGGGTGATCTCCGGGCGGATGTCGAGCTCGGCGGTGATCTCGATCGGCTCACCGTCGCTGAACCTGGTGAGGTCGATCTCGGGCTGGCTCAGCGGCTGGATCTCCTGCTCCTGGACGGCCTGGCTGTACCACTGCGGCAGGACGTTGTTGATGGCCTCGTCGAGCACCACGCCGCGCCCCACGCGCTGATCGACGACCGCGGCCGGGACCTTGCCCTTGCGGAAGCCGGGCACGGTGACCTGCGAGCCGATGGTCTTGTAGGCCTCGCTGAGGCTCGGCTCGAACTCGTCGAACGGCACCTCGATGGTGAGCTTGACCCGGGTCGGGCTCAAGGACTCGGTGCTGCTTTTCACGGGAACTCCTGCAGTGGATGACGGGATCGACTGGTCGGGATGACAGGATTTGAACCTGCGGCCTTCCGCTCCCAAAGCGGACGCGCTACCAAGCTGCGCCACATCCCGTCGCCGACTGTCGAGTCTAGTGGACACTGGCGGGGTGGCCCGAATCCGGTACGACGAGCTCGCGGACACGGTCCGGCGGCGGCTCCCGGCCTGCGGCGCCACCACCGTTGTGGCGGTCGACGGGCCGAGCGGGGCAGGCAAGTCGGAGGTGGCCGATCGCCTCGCCCGGCGGCTCGAGGCGACGGTGCTGCGCATCGACGAGCTGGTGCCGGGCTGGCGCGGGCTCGCGGCAATGCCCCCGGTGGTCGCCCGCGACCTGCTCGCGCCGATCGCGGCCGGCGAGGCCGCCACGGTTCGCCGCTGGAACTGGCTCGACGACCGCCCGGGTGAGCTGCTCTCGGTACTGCCGCCGCGGTTCCTCGTCCTCGACGGATGCGGCAGCGGGTCGCGGATCATCCGGCCCTACCTGAGCCTGCTGGTCTGGGTGGACGCGCCTGCGGACGTCAGACGCGAACGGGCCATGGATCGCGACGGCGAGGTGTTCGAGCCGTGGTGGGACGTCTGGGCGGCACAGGAACGCCTGCTGTTCGCCACCGAGCAGACCAAGGCGGCGGCCGACGTCCGGCTCAGCTCAGGGTGACGTCGGCGTCTGCTGGTACAGCGCCAGTCGCCAGCTCCCGTCCCGGTGGACGTAGACGCTCGACATGACCCCGACGAACGCCGGCTGGTCGCCGTCGCGGTAGCCGGTCCCGACGTAGACGACGGCGGCCGTACCGTCTCCGGCATCGACGACACGGGGGTCGTCGATGTCGTAGCTCTGCCACCGCGGCGCCTGCTCGAGCGACGCGACCACTGCGTCCCGACCCATCACCGAGCCGTCCGCGAGCACCATGAGGGCGTCCTCGGTCATCAGGTCTCCGTAGAACGCCGGGCCCGTGCCGTCGCACAATGAATCCCAGCCACGACGCTCGAGATCGAGCAGGTCCCTCGCGGTGTCATGGTCGTCCACACGTCCACGGTAGCCATGGGGTGCTGTGGCATCATGGACGCGCTGCTCACGCAGCATGCGGACGTAGCTCAATTGGTTAGAGTCTCTGCCTTCCAAGCAGAATGTTGCGAGTTCGAGTCTCGTCGTCCGCTCCACGCGAAGCGTTCGTCCGGACGTCGACACTCATGGGCCCCTCACGCGCGCCGTAGGCGCCACCCGAAGGGATCGTCGTCCGCTCCACGCGAAGCGTCCGTCCGGACGTCGACACTCATGGGCCCCTCACGCGCGCCGTAGGCGCCACCCGAAGGGATCGTCGTCCGCTCCACGCGAAGCGTCCGTCCGGACGTCGACACTCATGGGCCCCTCACGCGCGCCGCAGGCGCCACCCGAAGGGATCGTCGTCCGCTCTGCACGCCGGAGGCGTCGGCCAGCGGACGACCCGACCTCGATGGGCCCCTCCGATGCGCCGAAGGCGCCCGTGAAGGGACTCGTCGTCCGCTCCACCGCGCTGCACCGTTTGCTGCCATGATCACGCCATGAAGACCGCCATCATCACCGGCTGCTCGTCCGGCATCGGGCAGGCGACCGCGGCCCGGTTGGGCCGGCGGGACGACTGGACCGTCTACGCGACGGCACGACGTCCTGAGACACTCGCCGAGCTGGAGGGCGCCGGCTGCCGCACGCTCGCACTCGACGTCACCGACGAGGCTTCGATGGTCGCCGCGGTCGACGCCGTCACCGCCGAGTCCGGACGCATCGACGCCCTGGTCAACAACGCCGGTTACTCGCAGTCCGGCGCGACCGAGACCCTGGACCTCGACGACGTACGCCGCCAGTTCGAGACCAACGTGTTCGGACTCCTGCGGCTCAGTCAGCTGGTCCTGCCGACCATGCGGTCCCAGGGCGACGGACGCATCGTCAACATCTCCTCGATGGGCGGGAAGATCGTGTTCCCCGGCGGTGGCGCCTACCACGCGACGAAGTTCGCGGTGGAGGCGTTCTCGGACGCGATGCGGTTCGAGGTCGCCGGCTTCGGGATCAAGGTGATCATCATCGAGCCCGGGCTCATCACCACGAACTTCGACCAGGCGGCTGTGGGATCCATGGACCTGGAGGCCGGCGGGCCGTACGCCGAGTTCAACCGAACGGTGGCCAGCGCGACCGAGGACGCCTACAAGGGACCGATGAAGCGTCTCGGCGGTCCACCCGAGGCGGTGGCGAAGGTCATCGAGAAGGCCCTCACCGCCCGTCGGCCGCGGACGCGATACACGGTGACGCCGTCAGCCACCATGTCGATCATCGGCCGCCGCCTCATGACCGACCGCATGTGGGACAGAGCGATGCGCGCCTCGTTCGAGCAGCCCCGACAGTGACAGCGGGTCAGCGCACCATCCGCCGGCTGTAGTCGACCGTGGGTCGGTTGCGGTCCAGCACGAGCACGGCTCGGTCGTCGTCGCCGCCGGCCACGTGCGCGAGGATCCGCCGGGGAGCGTTGTCGAACCCGCCCTTCAGCACGACCTGACCGGCAGTCGCCCGCAGCCAGTCGATACCGCTCCGCACGTCTCGCGAACGGGACTCGACGACTCCGTCGGTGTAGAACATCAGGGCATCACCCGGCTCGATCACGCCGGTACTGCGGTTGAAGTCCGGGCGTTCGAGGACGCCGAGGGCCGTGCCGCGAGCACCGTCCACCAGCCACAGGCTCTGACGATCGACCCATCGCATGGCCGGTGGGTGGCCCGCGTTGATGATCGAGTACCCGCCGGTGTCAAGGTTGACGAGGACGTGGACGGCGGTGGCGAAACCCTCGTCCCAGTGCTGGCGGAGCAGGAAGTCGTTGGCAGCGGAGAACAGGCCGAGCGGTGGAAGCGACCCGATGAGCCCGCCCAGCGCGCCGGCGAACTGCAGTGACTGGGTCCCCGCACCGACTCCCTTGCCGCAGACGTCGACGAGAACCATCTCGAGCTGAGACTGGTCGTCGGAGAGGTTCGCGACCAGGAAGTCCCCGGCGAACTTCGCGCCACCGGCGGACAACACCGCCGATTGCGACCGCCACCCGTTGGGCAGCGGGGGCACGATGCCCTGCACCTGCAGCCGATCGTTGAGCTCGACGAGCATCGCCTCGCCCAGCGGGCCGGGGAGCCCGCTCTGATAGCGGCTGGCCGCGTACAAGATGACGCCGGCCACCAGGGCCAGGGTGACCAGGTTGCTCAGCCGCGCAGGGTTCCACCCGTTGGCCGTCGTCTCATTCGCGACCGTGATGGCCGCACACACCGCAACCACGCCGACGAGCACGAGCAGTGGCTTGTACCGGAGGGCGATGCTGCCGAGCAGCAGGGGCAGGACGAAGGATGCCACCGGCACGACGGTGTAGGCCACGAGCGACGCGACGAAGATGACCGCCGTGATCACGACCATCGCTGCCATCGCGAAGAGCTGGCCGCGCTGCGTCCCGTGCCGCCACGCCAGCGCCGTCTCGCGGATGTAGACGAGCGGATTCGTCTGCGCGTTGCGCAGCCTCGTACTCACTCCGCGAGCCTATCGGCGGGCAGGTTCGCCCGATGGCACAACGGATTTTCAGTCCTGCTCGCCGGTCGCCTCGTAGGCGAGCAACAAGTCGATGCGCCGCTGGTGCCGTTCCTCCCTGCTCCACGCGGTGGTGAGGAACGCCTCGACGATCGCGGTGGCTTCGTCCGTCGAGTGCATACGGGCGCCGACGGCCACCACCTGGGCGTTGTTGTGCTGACGTGCCAAGGCAGCCGTCTCGGTGCTCCACGCCAGCGCTGCGCGGGCGCCATGCACCTTGTTGGCGGCGATCTGCTCACCGTTGCCGGATCCACCGATGACGACGGCCAGGGAGCCGGGCTCCTCGACGGCCGCCTCGGCGGCGGCGATGCAGAACGGTGGATAGTCGTCGTCCGCGTCGTACTCGTGGGCGCCGTGGTCGACCGGCTCGTAGCCGTGGTCGCCGAGCCAGCCGATCAGGTGGGTCTTGAGCTCGAAGCCGGCATGGTCGGAGCCGAGGTGCACGCGCATGCAGGAAGTCTGCCAGTCAGAGATGGCCGGCTCGTCGCGACTCCAGGAATGCGCCGGCACTCAAGACCGCGGCGCGGGAAGCGGCGACCGCCGTCGGATGCCGCCAGAAGCCGTGCACGGTGCCGAGGGCCCGCCAGGCCGAGACGTCGACTCCCGCCTCGATCAGAGCGGCGGCGAACGCCTCGCCCTGGTCGCGCAGGATGTCGTGCTCGGCGGTGACGACGAGCGTGGGCGGGAACGCGGAGAGGTCGGCCAACAGGGGGCTCACCTCCGGGTTCTCGGCGTCGGGACCAGGTGCGTAGGCCTCCCAGAAGGCGCGCATGCCCGGCTCGTCCAGGGCGGCGTTGGCCTCGTCGGCGTACGCCGCCGCTGCGTGCACCGGTGGGTACATCAGCACCAGCGCGTCGAGCAGGTCGGGCGCACGCACGGTGAGGCCGGCCAGCAGGTTGGCACCGGAGGAGTCGCCGATGCCGGCCACCATCTCGGTGCCGAGGCGCAGTCCGCGCCCTTCCTCGCGCAGCCATCGCGCCGCGGTCTCCACGTCGTCGAGCGGTGCCGGGTACGGGTCCTCGGGCGCGCGGCGGTAGTCGACGGCGAGCAGCGCCCAGCCGGTACGGTGAGCCAGCTCGCGGCAGAACGAGTCATGCGTCTCGAGGTCGTGCAGCACCCAGCCGCCGCCATGCACGTACAGCGCGACGGGCGCTCCGATGCGGGGCCGGTAGACACGGCAAGGGACACCGTTGGCGTCGACGTCGCGCACGTCGTCGAGGCCGATCCGGTCGTCGTCGGCCAGGGCGATCTCCCGAGCCCGCGCACGGCCCGCCTCGATGCTCAGGCCCTCGGACTCCCTGGCGTCGGCCTCGATCTGGCGCAGCAGCTCGGCGTTGTCGGGACTCACCACCATGGCCGCAGGCTAACGCGCCGGCCAGCGGCCCGAGGTGGCAGACTACGCCCCCGCCAGCGGACGACCCGCCCGCATCTCGGCCACCAGCGACGCCACGACGGCATCGAGATTGCCGTCGTTCGCCGCGGCCACGTCGCGCTGACGCTGGTAGGACGCGCCGCCGGACATGATGTCGCGGATGCCACCGAGCTCGTCGGCACAGCCGAGACGCTCGGCCACCGGCTCGAGCCGGGTGAGGAGCCGGTCGAGATCGGTAGTGACCAGCTCCTCCTCGGCGTGCTCGTCGAGGATGAGGATCGCGTCCATGCCGTAGCGGGCCGACCGCCACTTGTTCTCCTGCGCGAACCAGGGCGGCAGGTTCGGCAGCGCGCGGCCGGCGTCGAGCTCGGACGAGAAGTGCTCGACCAGGCAGTGCGTCATGGCCGAGATGCTGAGCAGCTCCGCCATGTTCGGGATGCCGTCGCAGACGCGGACCTCGAGCGTGCCGAACTTCGGGGACGGCCGGAGGTCCCAGCGGATCTCGTCGAACACGTCGATGACGCCGGTCTTGAGCATGTCGTCGACGTAGGCCTCGAACTCGGTCCACTTCTGGAAGTGGAACGGCAGGCCGGCCGTGGGCAGCTGCTGGAACATCAGCGCGCGGTTGGACGCATACCCGGTCTCCTTGCCGCCCCAGAACGGCGACGACGCGCTGAGCGCCTGCAGGTGGCCGTAGTACGAGAGCATCGCCGAGCTGATCGGGAGCACCTTGTCGCGGTCCTCGATGCCGACGTGCACGTGCACGCCGTAGATCAGCATCTGGCGGCCCCACCACTGGGTACGGTCGATCAGCGTCTGGTAGCGCTCCTTGTCGGTGACCTTCTGGTGTGTCCATCGCGCGAACGGATGCGTGCCGGCGCACATCAGCTCGACCCGCAGCGGGTCGGTGACCCGCCGGATCTCCTCGATGGCGCGTTCCAGGTCCGCCCCGGCCTGGCCGACCGTTCGGCAGATGCTGGAGACGACCTCGACGGTGTTGAGCAGCAGCTCCTGCCGGATCAACGGGTGCTCCCGGCCGCTCTCGGGGGCCACGGCGTCGAGCACCGTCTGGGCCACTTGGCGCAGGTCACCGTCGTCGGCGTCGACCAGCGCCAGCTCCCACTCGATGCCGACGGTCGAGCGCTGTGACTCCGCGAACGGGATGTTCACGCGTCCATCGTGCCCCATGGGCGCCATGAAAGGGTGGCCGTATGCCTGGATCGAACCTCACCCGTGAAGAAGCCCAGGAGCGGGCCGCGATCGTCACCACCCAGACGTACCTCGTCGAGCTCGACCTCTCCCTCGACAGCGACACGCGTTTCGGGTCGACGACCACGATCCGCTTCGGCGCCACGCCGGGCTCGTCCACGTTCGTCGACCTCGTGGACGGCGAGGTCTCCTCGATCACGTTGAACGGTGAGTCCATCGACCCGTCCGTGTACGCCGACAGCCGGATCCCGCTCACCGGCCTCGCGGCCGACAACGAGCTGCGGGTCGAGGCCACCTGTGCGTACTCGCACTCCGGCGAGGGCCTGCACCGCTTCGTCGACCCGGTCGACAGCCGTCCCTACCTGTACACGCAGTTCGAGGTGCCCGACGCCCGCCGCGTGTACACCACCTTCGAGCAACCCGACCTCAAGGCGACGTACGAGTTCCACGTCACCGCCCCCTCGCATTGGCAGGTCGTGTCGAACTCCCCGACGCCCCAACCCGAACCAGCACAGCCGGAAGCGGCGCGCGACGGTGTCTCCGTGTGGCGATTCGCGCCGACCAAGCGCATGTCCACGTACATCACCGCGCTCGTGGCCGGCGAGTACCACGTGGTGCGCGACGTGTATCACGGTCAGTTCGATGACATTCCGCTCGGCCTGTTCTGCCGGCAGTCGCTCGTCGAGCATCTCGACGCCGACGACATCTTCACCATCACCAAGCAGGGGTTCGGATTCTTCGAAGGCGCCTTCGAGATGGCCTATCCGTTCGGCAAGTACGACCAGCTGTTCGTGCCGGAGTACAACATGGGCGCGATGGAGAACGCCGGAGCCGTGACGTTCCGCGACGAGCTCCTGTTCCGCAGCCGCCAGACCGTGGCCGCCTACGAGCAGCGGGCGAACACGATCCTGCACGAGATGGCCCACATGTGGTTCGGCGACCTCGTGACCATGCGGTGGTGGGACGACCTCTGGCTCAACGAGTCGTTCGCGGAGTTCGCCGCGCACCATTCCTCGGTGGAGGCCACCCGCTTCACCGACGCCTGGACCGGCTTCACCAACAACCGCAAGAACTGGGCGTACCGACAGGACCAGCTGCCCTCCACTCACCCCATCGCCGCCGACAACTACGACCTGCGAGCCGTCGAGGCGAACTTCGACGGCATCACCTACGCCAAGGGCGCGTCGGCGCTCAAGCAGCTGGTCGCGTGGGTCGGCGAGAAGGACTTCTTCGCCGGCCTGCGGGCCTACTTCACCAAGTACGCGTACTCGAACACCGAGCTGAGCGACCTGCTGGCCGAGCTCGCCGAAGCCTCCGGTCGTGAGCTGGACGACTGGTCGCAGGAGTGGCTGCAGACATCGGGAGTCAACACGCTTCGAGCGAATTTCAGCACCGATGATCGTGGCGCTTTCACGTCGTTCTCGGTCGAGCAGACCGCGATCGAGGCGTTCCCGACGCTCCGCCGGCACCGGATCGCCATCGGCCTGTACGACCAGGTCGAGGGACGCCTGGTGCGCACCGAACGCATCGAGACCGATGTCCGAGGGGCGTCCACACCCATCCCCGAGCTGCTCGATCACCGTCAGCCCGACCTGGTGCTGCTCAACGACGACGACCTCACCTACGCCAAGATCCGGTTGGACGAGCGGTCGTTCGCGACGCTGCTGGAGAGCATCGCCACGTTCGACGAGTCCCTCCCCCGTGCGCTGTGCTGGGGCTCGGCCTGGGACATGACCCGCGACGCCGAGCTCCGGTCCGCGGACTTCGTCGCCCTCGTCCTCGCGGGCGTCGGGTCGGAGACCGACCTCACCGCCGTCGGCTCGCTGCTGCGTCAGGGCCAGAGCGCGGTCAACCTGTTCACGTCAGACGCCGCGCGGCCCGAGCTGGCCGAGCGCTGGGAGTCCGGCCTGCGGGCCCTGGTGGAGGATGCCGAGCCCGGCAGCGACCACCAGCTCGCGCTGGTCCGGGCCTACGCCACCGCCGCCTCCGGACCGGTCCGTCTGCGCGAGATCCTCGACGGGGCGCTGGACGGCCTCAGCGTCGACACGGACCTGCGCTGGACGCTGGTGTCCGCGCTCGCCCGCCTGGGTGACGCGGACGCCGACGAGATCGCCGCGGAGCTCGAGCGCGACAACACGATCTCCGGCCAGGAGAGCGCCGCGGCCGCGCGCGCGATCCGACCGACGGCCGAGGCCAAGGCGGAGGCGTGGCAGCGGGCCGCCGTCGACCCCGACACGCCGAACGAGACGCGACGCCAGATCGCCCTGGCCTTCCAGGTGTCCGGTCAGGCGGACGTGCTCGAGCCGTACGTCGACCGCTACCTCGAGATGGCCGAGACGATCGTCGACGACATGGGCGTCTGGATCGGCCAGGTCGCCCTCGTGTACCTCTTTCCGCTGGCCAACCCGGCACAGTCGACGCTCGAGAAGGTCGACGCGTGGCTGGCGTCGACGTCCGCCGATGCGGCCGCGACCCGCTTCGTCTCCGAGGGCCGCGACGACCTCGCCAGAGCCCTCCGCGCGCAGGCGATCTCGGTGGCCGACCAGTAGCTGCACCCACTCGGGCAGGGACGGCGGCTCACCGGGGTCAGTGCGAGTCGGAAACCTCGACGTCAGTGCTCGGTGGCGGGGGCACGTAGTTGTTTCGCGCCGTGAGCAGTGCGAACAAGGTGATCACGACGATGAGCCCGACCGTGGAGCCTCCGAAGAAGATCAGGTTCTCGAGCCCGCTGCGGGCCTCGCCCTCTTCCCACGTGCTCGGGGCGTCGGCCAGAGCCGGGACGGACAACGCGACGAGCAGGACGGCAGCAGACGTGAGAATCGCTACAGCGCGAGCGGAAGCCTTCATGGCCGTCATCGTAGCCGCCCGTAGGCTGGAGCCATGTCCCACCTCGACTGGCTGCTTCCGGCGGAATGGAACCTGCCCGGGGACGGAAAGCTGCCCGATTACGTGGCCACACCCGCCGCGATCGTGGTCATCGTCGTCGTCGGGCTCGTCTTCCGATGGTTCGTCAACCGCGCCATCGACCGCGTCGTCCGGCGCGCCAGCGCGGGAACCGTGCCGGGCGTGATCGCCGGCACGAAGGCGGGCGCCGTCCTCGCCGACCTGCGCCCTGGCGCCGGCGAGCGCCGCCAGCAGCGCGCCCAGACGATGGGCTCGATCCTCAAGAGCATCTCCGGCGGCCTGATCATCGCGATCGTCATCGTGATGGTGCTCGACCAGGTCGGCGTGAACATCGCCCCGATCATCGCCAGCGCCGGCATCGTCGGCATCGCCCTCGGCTTCGGCGCGCAGAACCTGGTCAAGGACTTCCTGAGCGGCATCTTCATGATCCTGGAGGACCAGTACGGCGTCGGCGACTCGGTCGACCTCGGCGAGGCCATCGGCACCGTCGAGGCCGTCGGCCTCCGGGTCACGCGGTTGCGCGACGTCGACGGAACCGTCTGGTACGTGCGCAACGGCGAGATCCTGCGCGTCGGCAACCAGAGCCAGAACTGGGCCCGCACGGTGCTCGACATCACCGTGGCCTATGAGTCAGACCTCGACCAGGTGCAGCAGCTTCTGAAGGAAGAGGCCACCGCGATGTACGAGGACGAGCAGTACCACGAGGTCATCATCGAGGAGCCCGAGGTGTGGGGGGTCGAGCGCTTCGACAAAGATGGCGCGGTCGTCCGGGTCGTGCTCAAGACCGCACCGCTGCAGCAGTGGCCGGTGGCCCGGGCGCTTCGCCAGCGGATCAAGGCCCGCTTCGACGCCGCCGGCATCCGGATCCCCACGTCGTTCATCCCCGGCCAGCCGCCCGGAGAAGCGCCATGAGCGACGCGATGACCGAGCCGACCTTCTACGAGCAGATCGGCGGCCACGAGACGATCGCCCGGATCGTCGAGGTCTTCTACGAGGGCGTCGCCACCGACGAGGTGCTGCGTCCGCTGTACCCGGAGGAAGACCTCCGGCCCGCGGCCGCCCGGTTCACCATGTTCCTCGTGCAGTACTGGGGCGGACCCACCACCTACTCCACGCAGCGCGGCCATCCTCGGCTCCGCATGCGGCACGCGCCGTTCGCCGTGACGATGAAGGCCCGCGACCACTGGCTGCGCCACTTCCGCGAGGGACTCGACGCCGTCGACCTGACGCCCGAGCAGGACGCCCAGTTCTGGGACTACGTCCAGCACGCGGCGACGTTCATGGTCAACACGGCCGACGCGTAGTCCTGCGCCCGTTTACGCGGGAAGCAGGGCCGCGGTGAGCGCCTCGCGCTCGTCGTCGTCGAGCCGGCGGGACGTCTGGGCGGCCGGGTCGAAGCCGACATGCGTGGTGGTGGCCGACCCGAACCGGCCGCCGTCGATGCGCGTCATCGAGCTGAACGACGAACGGCTGACATGCGAGATGTGGCTCTGCAGGGGGTACGGCTCTGAGCGCCACGGCACGGGCTCGCCGAGATCGAGCTCGACCCGTCCGACGACGAATCGTCCGGCCACGCGGTGCGGGATGATCGAGGCCAGCGCCTGGATGCGTGCCTCCTGGAAGAGCTCGAACAGGTGGGTCAGGGTGACGTTGCCATCGGGGCCGAGGTCACCGCGACGCACGCGCAGCTCGAACGATTGACCACGGTCGTCATCGACCGGCTCGGGCTGTCCGTGCTCGGTGACGATCGTGGAGAAGACCGCCGACCCGTCCCGTGAACGCACCTCGTGGGTCACGACGTCGCCGTCGATCGTCGACCGCACCACCGCCGGCTTGCTGCTGAGCAGCATGGGACGGGTGAAGTCGACACGCACCCGGCGGATCGGCAATCCCGCGCCGAGACGCCCGTCGTCGATCATCTGGGCGCGTGCCTCCATCGCGTAGTCGACATACACGACGTTGTTGACGTGGTTCAGCTGGTCGATGTCGGCCCAGCGCATCGGGATGTGGATCTCGTGCACGCGCAGATCATGACAGGTCGGACCGATGAGTCAGACGATGACTGCGATGACGTCGCCCTCCTGGACGATCTGGCCCTCGGTGACTCGGACCTCGTCGATCGTCCCGGCGGACGGTGCCAGGACCGGGATCTCCATCTTCATCGTCTCGAGCACGGCGATGACGTCGCCGGCGCCGACTTCGTCGCCGGGCGACGCGACGAGCTTCCAGACGTTGGCGACGATCTCGGCCTTGGCCTCGTGCATCAGCCGGCGGATTCGTGCGTCAGCATCCGCAGGGCGTCGACCATGCGTCCACGGGTCTCCTCGGGGAGGATCACGTCGTCGACGATACCGGCCTCGGCGGCCAGATAGGGCCGCGCAACGTTCTCGCGGTACTCGGCGGCCAGCTGGTCGCGCAGGACCTCCGGCTGCTCCGCCTCCTGGAGCGCACGACGGTGCAGGAGCGCCACGGCACCACCGGGACCCATGACCGCGATCTCCGACCCGGACCAGGCCCAGGTGAAGTCGGCACCGAGCGACTTGGCTCCCATCGCGATGTACGCGCCGCCGTAGGCCTTGCGGACCACGACGGTGAGCACCGGCGAGGACGCCTCGACGTAGGCACGCAGCATCGTGGCGCCCTGGGTGATCACGCCGCGGCCCTCCTCGACCGTGCCGGGCAGGAAGCCGGGCACGTCGACGAAGGTGACGATCGGGAGTCCGAACTTCGCGCAGAAGTCGACGAATCGGGAGATCTTGACCGACGCCTTGGCGTCGAGGATGCCTCCCCGGGCCTGCGGCTGGTTGGCCACGACGCCGACCGGCCGGCCGTCGAGGTGGCCGAACACGGTGAGGACGCTCGGCGCGTGGGTGGGCATGAGCTCGAGCCGTTCACGGTCGTCGAGCACCGCGTCGAGCACCTCGTTCATGTCGAAGACGACGCTGGACTTGTCCGGCACGACGAAAGGCAGGTGCTCGACCGCGGCAGCATCGGCCGGGCGCGGCTCCACCAGCTTCTGGGCTCCATCGACGTGCGCCGGCAGGAACGAGAGCAGGCTGCGGGCCGCATCGAGCGCCGCGTCCTCGGAGGGAACCTCGAGGTGCGCGACGCCGCTGACAGTGGTGTGCATGCGCGAGCCGCCGATGTCGTCGGCCGAGGCGTCCTCGCCGGTGGCCGCCTTGACGATCGCCGGTCCGGTCAGGAACATCTGGGCCTGGTCGGCGACCATGATCGTCCAGTCGGTGAGCGCCGGCGAGTAGGCGGCCGCACCCGCGCACGGACCGAGGATGAGGGAGATCTGCGGGACCTTGTGGCTGGCCTCGACGTTGTTGGCGAAGATGCCGCCGCAGCCGTGGAGGGCATGGATGCCGTCGTGGATGCGCGCACCGCCGGAGTCGTTGATGTAGACGATCGGGTAGCCCTTGTCGATCGCGAGCCGCTGGGCGGCCATCACCGTCTCGGCGAAGACCGCACCGATCGCCCCGGCGCCCACCGCCGCGTCGTGACTGATCACGACGACGGGGTGGCCACTCGTGGTGCCCCATCCGGTGACGACGCCGCTGCCGCCCGTGGGACCCGCCTTGCGCAAAGGCGTCAGGAGCACGAAGGTGCCCGGGTCCACGAGGGCCTCGGCCCGCTCGAGAGCGGTGTAGACGCGCGTTCCCTTCGGCTCGACCCGGGTGAGCTGTTCATCGCGTCGCTGCGTGAGGACGCTTCGATGATCCTGCTCTGGGTGCTTGATCGCACTCGGTTCGATGTCGAGCTGAGTCACGTCATCTCCCTGGGGTTGGTGGGTGCCGTCCGGCGTCGCGGCCGTCAAACATGAGGCTTTCCTCAAGTCTACCCTAAGATGAGGATTTCCTCACGTTTGAGCGGGTGGCTGGTCTGCTACGGTCTGGTGCACCGACCTAAGCAAGCGCTTACCTCTCCCGTGAAGGAGCCGTCGTGGCCGAGAATCCCCCGTCAGCACAGCCCAGGACCGCCATCGTCACCGGAGCCGCCCGCGGCATCGGTGCCGGCGTGGCCCAGCGCCTCGCCTCCGACGGATTCCGGGTGGCGGTCATCGACCTCGACGAGTCCGCCTGCTCGACGACCGTCGACGCCATCACGTCGGCCGGCGGATCCGCGCTGGGCGTGGGCGCCGACGTCAGCGATCCGTCGAGCGTCGAGTCGGCAGTCGGCCGGATCGTCTCCGAGCTCGGCCCTCCCACCGTCCTGGTCAACAATGCCGGCATCACCCGCGACAACCTCCTGTTCAAGATGTCCGTCGACGACTGGGACGCCGTGATCGCCGTCCACCTGCGTGGGGCGTTCCTGATGACCAAGGCCGCCCAGCAGCACATGACCGAGGCGAAGTTCGGCCGCATCGTCAACCTGTCGAGCATCTCGGCCCTCGGCAACCGTGGTCAGGTCAACTACTCCGCCGCCAAGGCCGGCATCCAGGGCCTCACCAAGACCCTGGCCATCGAGCTCGGCAAGTTCGGCATCACCGCCAACGCCATCGCGCCCGGCTTCATCGAGACCGAGATGACCGCCGCGACCGCCGAGCGTCTGGGCGTCGACTTCGAGGACTTCAAGAAGTTCAACGCCGACCAGATCCCGGTCGGCCGCGTGGGCCAGCCGGAGGACATCGCGCACACGGTCTCCTTCCTGGTCAGCGAGGGTGCAGGATTCGTGTCCGGCCAGGTCATCTACGTCGCCGGCGGACCGAAGGACTGACCCCATCCCATGAGCACTGCCGAGGGTCTCGACACCGACGCACTCGCCGACTGGCTGGGAACCGAGCGTCCCGGCCTGCTCTCGGGCCGACTCGAGGCGACGCTGATCACCGGCGGCAAGTCGAACCTCACCTACACGGTCACCGACGGATCCACGGACGTCATCGTCCGGCGGCCACCGCTCGGGCACGTCCTCGCCACCGCGCACGACATGGTGCGCGAGCACCGCGTGATCTCCGCGCTCGGGCCAACCGACGTGCCCGTGCCGCAGACGTATGCCCTGTGCGACGACGAGTCCGTCATCGGAGCGCCGTTCTACGTGATGGAACGAGTCGCCGGGACGCCCTACAACCGGGCCACCCAGCTGGAGGCGCTCGGCCCCGATCGCACCCGGGCCATCACCGAGCGGATGATCGACACGCTCGTGGCCCTGCATGCCGTCGACCCCGCTGACGTCGGCCTGGAGGACTTCGGGCGTCCCGACGGATACCTGGAGCGTCAGGTCCGGCGCTGGAAGAAGCAGCTCGAGTCGTCGCGCAGCCGGGACATCGCCGGGATGGACGAGCTCGTCGCTCGCCTCGAGAGCGACATCCCGACCGGCGGCGACTCCACGATCGTGCACGGTGACTACCGGCTCGACAACCTGCTCGTCGACGCGGTTCCGGATGCTGGGCCAGATGGTGGGGCCGACGTCGTGACCGCCGTGCTCGACTGGGAGATGAGCACGCTCGGCGACCCGCTCACCGACGTCGCCGTGCTGGTGGCCTACCAGCAGCTGGCCGAGGCTCTCCAGGACCCTGGCAAGCCGGCTGGTGCCGTCCAGTCCATGGTCACGGACGCGCCGCTCGCCCCCGGCTACCTGCCCACTGACGAGGTGCTCGAGCGCTACCACACGCAATCGGGGCGCGACGTCAGCGACCTGGACTTCCACCTCGCCCTCGCCTACTTCAAGCTCGCCGTGATCCTCGAGGGCATCCACTACCGGCACTCGCACGGCCAGACGCTCGGCAGCGGCTTCGACGGCATCGGCGACCTGATCGAGCCGCTGGTCGCCGCGGGCCTGCACGCAGGAACTGTAAACCGGAGTTAGAGTCGGCGCGTGACCGCGGAGATCCTCGAACCACGGCGGCGCCCGACACAGGAGCGCAGCCACAAGAAGTTCGACCACCTGCTCGAGGTGTCACGCGAGCTCCTGCTCGAGGTCGGGTTCGAGTCGTTCACGTGCGAGGAGGTCGCGCACCGCGCCGGCCTGCCGATCGGCACGCTCTACCAGTTCTTCCAGAACAAGTACGTCATCGTCTGCGAGCTCGACCGGGTCGACGCGGTGGCCGTCCGGCAGGAGCTCGAGCAGTTCGCCAGTGAGATCCCGTCGCTCGACTGGTTGAAGTTCCTCGACCGACTCATCGACCACGTGGCCGCGCTGTGGGTGAGCGATCCGTCCCGCCGGGCCGTGTGGCATGCCGTGCAGTCGACGCCGGCCACCCGGGCCACCGCCGCGGTCACCGAGCGCGAGCTCGCCTCCGAGGTCGCCTACGTCCTGGGCCCGCTGACCCCGGGCACTCCGCGCGAACGACGCACGATCATGGCCGAGGTGATCGTCCACGTCGTGTACTCGATGCTCAACTTCTCGATCCGTGACGGCCAGAGCCACGAGGAAGCCGTCGTCGAGCTGAAGCGGCTGCTGGCCGCCTACCTGCTGTCAGCCGACAAGACGGCGTAAGCGGTTGCGTAGTCGCCGTCGTGGCTGAGTGAGATCTCCACCGCGCAGCCCTCGAGGTGCTTGGCGACCTCCCCGTGGAGGCGGATGCGTGGGCGCCCCCAGGCGTCCGCGACGACCTCGATCAGGCGCAGCGCCTCCCCATTGTTGGCGCCGTCCATCACCGGCGCGGTGCCGTAGAGCGATGCCGACCACGCCTTGACGACGGCCTCCTTGGCTGCCCAGCGGACCGCGAGGTGCCGGGCGGCGTCGGTGGTGCGTCCGTTCGCATCCCGGCGCTCCCCCGGGGTGAAGACGTCGCCGAACTCCGAGCCGGGCTGGTCGAGCTGGTCCGCGAACGACGGGACGTGGACCAGGTCGACCCCGACTCCAAGCACGCTCACCGGCACGCTGTCGCCGAGTAGACGCCGTCGGCGCCGAGACGGGCGTCGCGATCGAGCAGCATCGACGCCTCGAGACTCCTGACACCGTTCGTGCCCAAGCGCCGTCCGGCCGGCTTCTGGTACGCCGGGGCACCGCCGCACATCGTGCGGACGAGCCGGAGGCGGCCCTCGATCGTGCGGGCTCGCGACGCTTCGAGATAGCGCGTCCGGTCGTCCGGGTCGAGCGCCTCGATGAAGGCCTGCGGATGCGCCAACGCGATGAGCCCGGCCACGTGACCGAAGCCGAGGCTGGTGACCAGGCCGGCCTTCAACGGTCCGGCGGCCAGCGGCTCGCGCAGCCACACCAGGTGCTCGTGCTCGGCGAGCACGTCGTCGACGCAGTCGAGGCTGCGGTTCGGCGGCAGGACACCACGGTCGAGCACCTGCGTGAGCCCGACGAGCTGGAACGCCGCCGCCCCGCCCTTGGAGTGTCCGGTGAGCGACTTCTGCGAGACGACGAACAGCGGGTTGCCTGGGCTGCGGCCGATCGCCGCCGCCAGCCGCTCGTGCAGCTCGGACTCATTCGGGTCGTTGGCGTCCGTCGACGTGTCGTGCTTGCTCACCACACCGATGTCGTCGGCCGTGAGGCCGAGCGCGGCGAGCGAGCGGGCCAGGGCCGACTCGCGCCCGCCGAGACCGGCCGCCAGGGCGCCGATACCCGGTGCCGGGATCGACGTGTGCACGCCGTCGGCGAACGAGGACGCGTAGGCGACGACGCCGAGGACGGGCAGGCCCATGCGGGCCGCGACGTCACCCCGGGCGAGCAGCAGCGTGCCGCCACCCTGCGACTCCACGAACCCGCCGCGGCGACGGTCATTCGCCCGGCTGAACCGGCGCTCGTCGATGCCCTTGGCGCGCATGGCGCCGGTGTCGGCGGTGGCGGACATGTCGGCGAACCCGACGATCCCCTCGGTGCTGAGGTCGTCGAAGCCGCCGGCCACGACGAACTCGGCCTTGCCGAGATGGATCTTGTCGACGCCCTCCTCGACCGAGACGGCCGTGGTGGCGCAAGCGCCGACCGGGTGGATCATCGCGCCATAGCTGCCGACGTACGACTGCACGACGTGCGCGGCGATGACGTTCGGCAGCGCCTCCTGCAGGATGTCGTTCGGGTTGTTCTCGCCCAGCAGCGTGTTGATGTACAGCGCTTGCATGGAGCTCATGCCGCCCATCCCGGTGCCCTGGGTGTTGGCCACGAGCGCCGGGTGCACCCAGCGCATCAGCTCGGCCGGCGTGAAACCGCTGGACAGGAACGCGTCGACCGTGCACACGAGGTTCCAGACCGCCACGCGGTCGGCGCCCTCGATCATCTCCGACGGAATGCCCCAGACCGCCGGGTCGAACCCGGTCGGGATCTGGCCACCGACGGTGCGAGAGAGCTTCATCCGGCGTGGGACGCGGATCTCCGTGCCGGCCTTGCGGGTGACCGTCCAGTCGCCCTCGGCGTTGGACGCGATGGCGGTGCGCTCGGGATCGGCGGCGTGCATCGCCTGGGCCTCGGCCTCGCTGCCCACGCTGAACGTGAGGTCCTGGTCCAGGTAGACCGACGTCAGCAGAGGCGCGGAGTTGTCCCGCATCGAGCCGTCGTCGGCGAAGGTGCGGATGCCGCAGCGCTCGACCACGGTGTCGTGGTAGCGCTCGTGGATCTCTGACTCGTCGATCGCGTCGCCACTCTCGGTGTCGTACCAGCCGCCGACGTTGTCGTCCCAGGTCACCAGGCCGGTGCTCCAGGCCAGCTCGAGGACGCCGGCCGCGGAGAGCTCCTCGTCGACCTCCATCTCGAACCGGGTGCGTGCCGAGCCGTACGGGCCGAGCTCGCCGGCACCCACGATGACGACCATGTCCTCGGGACGCGCCGTCACCTCGCCCCACTCAGGGACCTCGGCGGCCGGCAGCTGGGCCGGTGACGGAGCCAGGGCCGCGACGGCCGGGGTCTCCTCCACCGTCTCGGCGGCCGGCGGCTCAACCTCGGACGCCAGGGCCTTGAGGTCGACATCGATCTCGGCGAGACCGCCGGTCAGGTCGACGGTCAGCGGTTGCTCGGCCGCGGCGACGCGCGACTCGGGCGTGCAGGTGTCGAGCAGCGCCTCGGCCATGTCCTCCGGCGTCCAGGTACGGACCCCGGCGGCCTCGACGGCCTCGACGAGCGGGTCGTTGCCGCCCATCAGGCCGGTGCCTCGCACCCAACCGATGATGGCGTGGACCAGCGTCACGCGGGCGCCCCAGGTGCGCTCGGCACGCCACTTGGCGACGATCGCGTCGAGCGCGGCCTTGGCCTCGCCATACGCGCCGTCGCCGCCGAACATGCCGCGGTTCGGCGAACCGGGCAGCACGACGTGCAGGCTGGCCGCGATGTCGTGGTCGCGTCCTTGCGCCGCCAGCGTGCCGATCAGGCGCTCGACCGACCACAGCAGGATGCGGGTGTCGATCTCGGCCCGGCTGCCGGCATCGGTGAGGTCGCCGGTGACCCGGCCGGCCGCGAACGGGAACAGCGCCGTCGGCGTCAAGGCGGGCTTGACGACCGTGGTGGTGCTGCCGACGGTGCGGGTCTGCGCGGAGGTGATCCACTGCGCGAGGTCGTCGACATCGGTGAACGACGCCATGTTGGCGGGCACCACCCACAGGGCCGCGCCGGCGCGGGCGTTCGAACGGTAGAGCTCGCGGAAGAAACGCATCTTGCCGTCGTCGAGGCTCGACGTGGTGGCCACGACCGTGGCTCCCCCGGCGAGCAGGCGACCGACCACGGAGGCGGCGATGGACCCTTGGCTCGCGCCGGTGACGACGGCGACCTCGCCGGCGTGCGCGCCGGGTTCGTCGCTGACCGCGTCGGCGGCGATGCGCTCGAGGCGCTCGCGGATGGCGGGGTCGTCGGTCCGAGAGGCCCACCAACCAGCCTGGCCGGCGACGATCTCGCCGGAGCCGATGAAGCTGGCTTCGACCTGGTGGCCTGCGGCGATGCGGGCGACGTCCTCGCGGGCGCTGGCCCAGCGGTCGTCGATCAGCAGAGCGCGCCGCTCGTCGAACGCCGGCGCGGTCAGGCCGACCCAGTCGCTGCCGAGCTCGGCCTCGACCTGGGCGAGCACTGCTGCATCGTCGCTCGCTGTCTCGATCGTGGCTGGAGCCTCGTCGAGGCCGAGCCGGCTGAGCAGGTGACGGGCTGTGCTGGCAAGCACGCCGTCGGCACCGGTGATCTCGCCGGTGATCTCGGCGAGGGCCGCGGCGTCGACGGTCGCCTCTCCCCCACCGGTGCTCGGCAGGTCGACCGTGATGCCGTGGCGAGAGGCGACCGCCTGCACGCTGGCGTCGACGGCCGCGTCGACATCGGCGGCGGACGAGAGGCCGGACAGCGTGCCGAGGTCGCCGCCACGCACGCTGGAGCCGTCGCGCGTCGCGAGCGCGAGCTCGGCCATGACGTGCTTGGCCCAGCCGGGCCCGAGCTGCCAGGTGTCGGTGACGCGCTCGGCGATCGAGGCCTGCTTCCTGCCGGTGGGGCCGAGCACCTTCTTGAGGTGGTCGGCCAGCGCCTCGCTCAGCACGGGGCCGAACGGCTTGTAGCTGCGGGCCAGGCCGGTGACCTGCGTCGACAGCGTCGGGATGTCGGCTTCGGCGGCACCGTCGATGGCGCCGAGTCCGAGCTCGCCGCCGAGGTCGACGAGGAGCTGGTTGCGGCGCGACGACACGCCGTCGCAGAGCGACTCGATGGAGTCGGCGGCGCCGATCTGGTCGAGACGCAGCTTGGTCCACCAGGCGATCAGCAGCCGGGTGCCGTCGGCGGCTCCGAAGGCCAGGTCGTCCGGGCGCGGTCCGGCCGAGGTGGCCGGGGCAGCCTTCGGAGCTTCGGCGGCCGGCTCGGCGGGAGTCTCGGTGGGTTCGGCCGCCGGCTCGTCGTCCTCCACCGGCTCTTCGTCAGTACCGAACAACACGCCGGCATCGCGCTCGGCGTTCAACACCTGGACGGGGCCGCCCAGGGTCCGCTGGACGGACGGGAGCTTCAGCGTCGACGTGGCCAGATTGGCGACGGTGGGAGCCGAGCCGACGCCGATCTCGACGACGCGCTCGATGCCCAGGCCCCACATCCCATCAACACTGTCGGCACGCGACCTGAACATCAGGTCCTGGGTCTCGATCCAGCGCACCGGGCTGGCGAACTGCCAGGCCAGCAGCTCGATCAGGACGAGGCGGCACAGCTCACCCGGGCGCTGTGCCCAGGTGTCGAAGTCGGCCAACACGGTGTCGAGCGGGCCATCGGGAGCGAGCTCGGCGATCTCGGCGAGGAAGTCGCGGTCGAGGCTGAACGGCCGCGGCACGAGGTTGGGCACGTATCGCCCGACCAGTGTGTCCGGATCGATCGATGCGGGCAGCAGCTCCTCCAGCCGGGCCCGGAAGTCCGGCACTCCGCCGCGCAGGACGCGGGAGTGGAACGGCACGTCGATGCCCGGCACGAGGATGAAGGCGGCCTTGCCGCCGAACGCCGCACGTCGCTGCTCGATCTCGGCCTCGAGCGCCTCGAGCCCGGCGACGGTGCCGGCGATGGCGTACTGCGAACCCTTGAGGTTGAAGTTGGCGATCTCGAGGAACTCGCCGGTCCGCTCGGAGACGCCCTCGACGAATGCCGCGACGTCCTCGTCGGCGATGCCGAGCTGGGACGGACGGATCGCGGCGAGCCGGTAGTTGCTGCGGCCGTCGGCGTCACGTGGCACCAGGGTGTGCATGACGGAGCCGCGCTGGAACACGACCTCGACGACGGCCTCCAGCGGGATGACGCCGGACACCGCGGCGAGCGCGTTGTACTCACCCACGGAGTGGCCGGCCAGCACCGAGCCCTCGACGAAAGCGCCGGACTCGCGCAGCTCGGCCATCTGGGCCGCCCCGAGCACCGCCATCGCGACCTGGGTGAACTGCGTGAGGAACAGGACGCCGTCCGGGTGGCGATGAGAGGTGCCGTTGGCGATGATCTCCGTCGGGTTGTCACGGACGACGGTCAGGATGGAGAAGCCGAGCGCGTCGCGGGTGTGCCGGTCGGCACGGTCCCAGATCGCACGGGCGGCCTTGCTCCGCTGGTAGCCGGCCATGCCCATGCCCTGGTGCTGTATGCCCTGACCGGGGAAGACGTAGGCGGTCCGCGGGGCGGCCAGGCGGGCCGACGCGGCCATGACGACCTCGCCGTCCACGCGGCAGGTCACGTCGACGACCTCGTCGCCTGAGTCGAGACCGACGCGGTCGGCGCGGATGTCGACACGCGCACCGGGACGTACCGGGCTCATGAACCGGCCGGTCCAGCCGGCGACCCGGCGGCCACTTTCGATCGCCAGCACGCGCTGGGCGGCCGCGGACATCCACATGCCGTGGACGATCGGCTCGCCCAGCCCGGCCAGCCGGGCGGCGGCGAGGCTGGTGTGGATCGGGTTGTGATCACCGGTGACCGCGGCGAACGCCCGCAGGTCGTCGGGGGCGTTCAGGCTGGCGAAGGCGCGCGAGCGGCGCGGCGTCTCGCGCGGATCCTCCAGTGTGCCGCCGGCGCGAGCCGGGTCGTCGAGCTCCGCGTCGCCTGGACGGCCGCGCACGGCGAACCGCTCCACCAGCGAGGCCAGCGGTCCGTCCTCGGCCTGGACGTCGACCTCGACGGTGACGACGCGACCCATGTCGGTGTCGTCCACCGAGGCGGTGGCGGCGGTGATCGTCAGTTCCCTGGTCGTCTCCGGCAGTCCGGCGGTCAGGTCGATGGCGTGATCGAGGTGGACGAGGTCGAGCATGCCCTCGACGACCGGGTGACCCTCGGTCGTCGTCGCGTCGGCGACGGCGGCGAACACCGCAGGCCAGGCCAGGCCGACGAGGACGTCCGGCACCCGGGCGGATCCGTCGACGCCGACGACTCCGGCGTGATCGGCCACCAGCTCGGGGTCCCAGACTGCGTCGACCGTGGCGCGGCCGGCCCGGACCGACGGGGTGATCCCGGCGGCCGCCGTCGCGGTGAGCGAGCGCATCGCCGACGCGGCGTCGTCCGTCGTGATGACGGGTGCCGCCCCAGTGGCGGCCTGCTCGCCGATGTCGAGACGCAGAGTCAGGGTGTCGCCGTCGCGGGCGAGAGGAACGGACAGGACCGCGGTGCGGCCGTCCGGGACGATCACGGCTCCGGTCTCGGGGTGCTCGGCACGGTCGGCCTCGACGACGACCCAGCCGTCGCCGAGTCGCTGAACCGGGTTGCGGACGGTGCGTCCCGCCCAGACGACGTCAGGGGCGGAGAGCGCGGCCGAGACGACCTCGGACACGCCCTCGACGCGACGGCGTCCGGTCACCTCGAGCGGCGCGCGGCCACCGGCGACGACATCGTCGACGACGGTCGACTCGAAGCGGGTGAGCAGGTCGGCGACCGGTTCGTCGGTGCGGGTGATGCCGGCCACCGAGACGGGGCCGGGGATCACGCAGACGCCGTCGGCGGCGTAGCGGGCTTCGTGCGCCTGCCACAAGGAGTCCGAGCGCCACCAGCGACGCACGTCGGCGTCGATCACCGGGACGAAGTTGACCGGCTTGCCCAGTCGCTTGCACTCGGAGACGAAGAACGGGACGTCGGCCGGGTGCAGCACGACGTCGGTCGCGGCGGGATAGGCCTCCAGCAGCTTGCCCAGCGCGACGGCGCCGAACTCGACGTCGGCGGAGGCTGCGAAAAGGGTGGGCACGTCGCCGTGGTCGGCGTCGTGAAGACGGGCCTCGGCGCGCTGAAGCATCGCGTGGAAGCGGTCGCGCAGGGTGACGTCGAGCCACGTGGGGGTGCCGCTCAGCTCGAGGAAGCGACCCAGCCACTGGGCGTAGGTCATCTCGGCGACGTCGCCGAAGTACGGCTTGGACGTGCGGTTGAGCGCCTCGATGATCTCGTCACGGCGCGCCTCGATGGCTTCGGGGTCGCCGGCGACCTCGTCGAGCAGACGCCCCGTACGAGACGCCGTGTTGTCGATCTCGTGGATGTCCGCGCCGAGCTGGCTGCGGCTGGAGGCCATGCCGCCGACTGCGGTGCCGGCGCCGATCCAGTCCGGCGTGCCGGGGGTGTCGACGAGGAGCTGCTTCACCTCGGGCGCGGTGGTCGCCTCCAGCGTCGCCATCGCCGCGGTGGCGACGAGGACGCCGTCGAGGGGCATCACCGGGTAGCCATGACGCTGAGCCCACGTGCCGCCGATGTAGGCCGAGGCGGCCTCGGGCGTGCCGATGCCGCCACCGACGACCACGACGACGTTGTCGTGCGCGCGCAGGTCGGCGTAGGTGGTCAGGAGGAGCTCGTCGAGGTCCTCCCAGGAATGGTGTCCGCCGGCCTTGCCGCCCTCGATCTGGACGATCAGCGGCCGAGGCGCCACGGCATCGGCGATCGCGAGGACCTGGCGGATCTGCTTCACGGTGCCCGGCTTGAACACGATGTGCTCGATGCCGACCTCGCGCAGCTCGTCGACGAGCGCGACGGCATCGTCGAGCTCGGGGATGCCGGCCGTGACCACCACGGCGTCGACGGCGGAGCCGGCCGCGCGGGCCCGCTGCACCAGGCGCTGGCCACCGAGATGCAGCTTCCACAGGTACGGGTCGAGGAAGAGCGAGTTGAAGGCGTAGGTGCGGCCCGGCTCGAGCAGGGCATCCAGCTGGGCGACGTTCTCGGTGAAGATCGGCTCGCTGACCTGGCCACCGCCCGCGAGCTCGGACCAGAATCCGGCGTTCGCCGCTGCCGCGACGATCGCCGGGTCGACGGTGGTCGGCGTCATGCCGGCGAGCAGGATCGGCGAGCGGCCGGTGAGCCGGCTGAAGCGTGTCTCGGCGCGCAGCGAGCCGTCGGGCAAGGTGACCACGGAGGGCGCGTACGCGGCCCACGGTGTCGCGAGCCGCGGGATCGCGCCCGGCGCGGTGAGCGAGCGGTGGCCCTCGCGCGTCGTGGCCGGCACGACACCGACGCCTCGGATGCGCAGCTCGCGCGCGGACAGCTTGGTGGCGATGTCGGACGGGCCGAGGTCGATGACCCAGCGGGCGCCGGCATCCATGGCGGACTCCAGGGACTCCACCCAGTCGACCGGCTCGATGACGGCGCGAACGGTCAAGGAGCGGGCCCACTCGGCGTCGAGGCCGCACGCCTCCGACCAGGCGGCGACGAGGTCGGCGGCCTCGGCGAGGTCCGGGTGGTGGTAGGCAGCACCGGCCTGAATCGGCTCGAGCACTGGGGCGAACGCGGCGCCGCCGGTGGTACGCCGTTCGCGTTCGGCGCGCTCGGCGTCGGCGACGTCCTCGAGCAGTGCGGTGGCTCGGCGCAGACCCTCCTCGGGACCGGACAGGACGACACTGCGCCGGCCGTTGCGCAGGTGCATGACGACGCGAGCCGACGCGGGAAGGTCGGCAAGAGCAGCCTCCACGCGCTCAGGGCTCTCGCCGGTGACGCTCAGCATGCCGGTGCCGAGCAGGCCGCGCCGGCGGGCGACGACCTGCGCCGCCGCACCGATCAGACGGGTCACGGCGAGGAGCTCGGCGTCTGGGATCCCGGCCAGCGACTGGGCGGCGATCAGACCCTGTGAGTGGCCGATGACCGACACCGGTCGAACGTCGCGGGGGTCGAGGCCCTGGCGCTTCAGCGCCCGGACGCCGGCCAGCTGGGTGAGGAGGATGCCGGGCAGCGAGGCGGCGGGTGCGGCCAGCAGCTCGGCGGCCGGCAGGCCCGGAGCGTCCTCATCTGCATCATGACGGCTCTCCGCCGCGGGGGCGGACTCTCCCGTCGCCACGACGTCGACCCACGCGAGCGGGGTGAACGGGACGCCCGACCGGAGGAGGTCGGCAGCGACGGGTGCCACGAGCTCGTCGGCCTCGCCGACGAGCGACTCCAGCTCGGCTTCCAGCGCAAAGTCGCGGACCAGCTCGGCCAGCGGTTCGAGCCACGTAACGCCCTGCCCCCCGAACGCGACGGCGTACGGCGTGCCGTCGACGATGCGGTCGACGAGGGCCTTGCGGCGCTCGGATGTGGTGGGGGCTGCCGGGGTCGTGTCGATCGTCGTCATGCAGCCATCATCGCAAAACATGAGGAGAACCTCAACTTTTATGCGAGGGTTTCCTCATGTTTTTCGATCGACTGGGTCACACTCCCCCGGTGAGGGTGAGCCCGCCGTCGATCACGATGCACTGGCCGGTGACCCATGCCGCGTCGTCGGACAGCAGGAAGGCCACCACCGAGCCGACGTCGCCGGGCACCCCGAGTCGCTGGAGCGGGTAGGTGGCGGCGACCGCGTCCTCCCGGCCCTCGTAGAGCGCCCCCGCGAACCTGGTCTTGACCACGGCCGGCGCCACGGCGTTGACGCGGATGTCCGGCGCCAGCTCGAGGGCGAGCTCCTGGGTGACGTGGATGAGGGCGGCCTTCGACGTGCCGTACATGCCGAGGTTCGGCGCCGGCTTGAGCCCGCCGATCGAGGCGATGTTGACGATGCTGCCGCCCCCGGTCTCTTGTACACAGTCCTTCAACCCCGCGTGATACGCCTTCCGCGCCCACGCGATCGCCGAGAGGACGTTGACGCGGAGGATCTTCTCGGCCGCACCCATCTCGAGGTCGATCATCGGGCCGTAGACCGGGTTGATCCCGGTGTTGTTGACCAGCATGTCGAGCCGGCCGAACTCGCCGAGCGCTCTCGACACCGTCTCGTCCTGGTGTGCCTCGTCATCGGCGTGGCCGGCCACCCAGGCGGCGTTCCCCTCGCCCAGCGACGCCGCAGCCTCGGCGAGCGCCTCCTCCTTGCGCGCGGTGATGACGACCTTGGCGCCGTCGGCGACCAGCCGTTCGGCGACGGCGAGCCCGATGCCCCGGCTCGCGCCGGTGACGATCGCGACTCTGCCGTCGAAGCGCCTCCGCGCCGAATCGTCGGCGGGACCCATCAGTTGAGTCGCTCGAGCACCATCGCCATGCCCATGCCGCCGCCGACGCACATGGTCTCGACGCCGAACGTCTTGTCGTGATGCTGCAGCGAGTTGATCAGCGTGCTCGTGATGCGCGCGCCGGTCATCCCGAACGGGTGGCCGACGGCGATGGCACCGCCGTTGACGTTCAGCTTGTCGATCGGGATTCCGAGCTTCTGCGCCGAGCCCAACGCCTGGACCGCGAACGCCTCGTTGATCTCGAACAGGTCGATGTCGTCGATCGTCATGCCCGCGTGGTGCAGGGCCTGGCGGGTGGCCTCCACCGGGCCGAGACCCATGATCTCGGGCGACAGGCCGGTGACGCCGGTCGAGACGATGCGCGCGAGCGGCGTGAGTCCCAGCTCCCTCGCCTTGGTGTCGCTCATCACGATCACGGCCGCAGCCCCGTCGTTGAGCGGCGCAGCAGTTGCCGGCCGTCACCGTGCCGTCCGGGCGGAACACGGGCTCGAGCTGCGAGACCTTCTCGAGCGTGACGCCCGCTCGCGGCCCGTCGTCGGCCGCGAGCGTCGAGCCGTCGGGCAGCGTGACGGGCGTGATGTCCTTCGCCCAGAAGCCGTCGTCGATGGCCTTCTCGGCGAGGTTCTGGCTCCGGACGCCGAACTCGTCCTGCTCCTGTCGCGACATGCCGATGAGCTGCTGGACGTTCTCCGCCGTCTGGCCCATCGCGATGTACACGTCGGGCACCGTGTCGCTCTCGCGCGGGTCCTGCCACTCCTGTCCGCCCTGGGCGAACTTCTCGGTGCGCAGCCGGGCGTCGTCGAACAGCGGGTTCTTGAGCTCCTGGCCCTCGATCGCGTCGCTGCTGCCCTTGCCGAGCCGGCTCACCGTCTCCACGCCGGCGGAGATGAATGCGTCGCCTTCACCGGACTTGATGGCATGAAACGCCATGCGAGTCGTCTGGAGCGACGACGAGCAGTAGCGGGTGATCGTGGTGCCGGGCAGGTGGTCGTATCCAAGGAGCACCGCGACGACCCGGCCCATGTTGAAGCCCTGCTCTCCGCCGGGCAGCCCGCAGCCGAGCATGAGGTCGGTGATGTCCTTCGGGTCGAGCTCGGGCACCTTCTCGAGCGCGGCCTTCACCATCTGCACGGTGAGGTCGTCGGCCCGCATCTCGGTCAACGACCCCTTGAAGGCTCGGCCGATCGGCGAGCGAGCGGTGGAAACGATGACTGCTTCGGGCATCTCGATACCTCTCCTCGGATACGCTTCACGGAAGGTGACTAAGCGCTTGCTTAGCATCGGACGCCTACGTCATGCTGTCAACCGAGGAAGGGACGGCCATGACATTTCCCACATCGGCCGCCCGCGGCACGGCATCCCCGCCAGGGGTCACAGCGCGGGAGCGACTCCTCGAGGCTGCCGTCGAGGCGTTCGCGGAGCAGGGCTTCACGGCCACCACCACGCGGGACATCGCCTTTCGTGCGGGGATGAGCCCGGCGGCGGTCTACGTGCACCACGACACCAAGGAGAGCCTGCTCTTCACCGTGAGCGTCGAAGGGCACCGGGCCGCACTCGCCGTGATCCGCACGGCCGCTGCGGTGGAGGGCGACCACGTCGACCGTCTACGACGCATGGTGCGCGAGTTCAGCACGTGGCACGCCGTCAACAGCCGGGTGGGGCGCATCGTCCAGTACGAGTTCAACGCCCTGACGGCCGAGCACCGGGCCGAGATCGCCGCTTACCGGCGTCGCATCGAGCGCGTCATGCAGGACGTCCTCTCCGCAGGAGTCGCGAACGGTGTCTTCGAGGTGGTCGACGTCCCGGGCACGACGCGGGCCATCTTGTCGCTGAGCATCGACCTGGTGCGCTGGTTCTCGCCGCACGGCTCCCACTCGGCCGACGACATCGCCCAGCTTCATGCCGACCTGGCCGTGCGCATGACGCTGCCACGGAGCCGCTGATGACGGGGCGCACCATGACCGTCCGCGACAGCGTGGTGGTCGACGCGGACCCGCTGACGGTCTATCGCCTGATCGCCGACCCGAGCCAGATGCCGCGCTGGAGCCCGGAGAACATCGGCGCCGACGTGCCGGAGCCAGGCTCGCCGGCCACCGTCGGCACCACCTTCGTCGGCACCAACCAGCGAGGGCCTGCCCGGTGGCAGACCCGCTGCCGGGTCACGGCGTCGGACCCGGGACGACGCTTCACCTTCGACGTGTTCCAGTTCGGGCCGCGCATCCTCATGCTCAAGTTCCGCATCGCGACGTGGGACTACGCGTTCGAGGCGGTCGACGGCGGCACCCGGGTCACCGAGACGTGGACCGACGGCCGCAGTCGCTGGCCGGACGCGATCGCCCATCCGTTCGACAAGGTCGCCACCGGCGGCACGTCGTTCGCCGAGTTCCAGCGGCGCAACATCGCCAAGACCCTCGCCACACTGAAGGCCGACCTCGAGTCCTGAGGACTCGAGGCCGGCCGGGTGAGGTCGAGGCTGTTCAGGCCTGCAGAACGGCCTCGGCGTTGATGACGATCGAGATCTTGTCGCCGATCATCACCTTGTCGCCCTCGAGCGGGATGTTGAAGTCGATCCCGAAGTCCTTGCGGCTGATCAGGCCGGTGGCCTCGACGCCGATACGGGTGCCGCCCCACGGGTCGCTGCCCTCGCCGAGGATCTCGACCGCAAGCTCGAGCGGCTTGGTGACGCCCTTGATCGTCAGGTCGCCCTGGACGACCAGCTCGCCCGCAGCCTTCTCGACCACGCCGGTCGACGCGAAGGTCATCGTCGGGTGGTTCTCGACCTCGAAGAAGTCGCTCGACCGCAGGTGGTTGTCGCGGTCGACGGTGCCGGTGTTGATCGAGCTGAGGTCGACGGAGACGTCGACTCGCGAGTCGCTGACCTCGCCGGCCGTCACGACGGTTCCTTCGAACGTCTCGAACTTGCCTCGAACCTTGCTCATGATGTGTCGGACGGTGAACCCGATCTCGGTGTGGGTCGGGTCGAGCGCCCAGGTGCCGGTGGTGATGGCTGTAGCTGTGGTCATGTCATTCCCCTGTGGTCTAATAGTTGAGCGTTCAACGTTCACGGTACATAACGGTGATTGAACGTTCAACATTCCCGGGTGTCCGTAAGATGCGTCACATGACCACGCGGACCGGCACCCCCTGGCTGAGTCAGGAGCAGCAGCGCAACTGGCGCTCGTTCATCGGCGGCGTCACAGTGCTGATGGACCACCTCGACCGCGACCTGCGCACCCAGCACGACCTGTCACTGGGCGAGTACGAGATTCTCGTCCGCCTGTCCGAGGCCCCGAACCGCTCGATCCGCATGGCCGAGCTCGCCGCTGCGGTCGCGCACTCACGCAGCCGGGTCACGCACACGATCAGCCGGCTGGAGCGTGACGGCATCGTCCGGCGCGACACCTGCTCCGATGACGGTCGCGGCGTCAGCGCCGTGCTCACCGACCACGGTTTCTCCGTGCTCGAGAAGGCCGCACACACCCACGTCCGTGGAGTCAACGAATACCTCATCGTGAACGCACCCGACGAGGAGTTCGACGTGGTCGGCCGCGTCCTGGAGCGCGTCCTCAAGACCCTCCACGGCAAGCGTTTCTGACCCAGGGTCAGTCGCGAGTGAGGCGTCGGTACGTGACGGCATGCGGGCGGGCCGCCTCTTCGCCCAGGCGTTGCACCTTGTTGCGCTCGTAGTCCTCGAAGTTGCCCTCGAACCAGAACCAGCGAGCGGGATCGTCGGCGTCGCCCTCCCAGGCGAGAATATGGGTGGCAACGCGGTCGAGGAACCACCGGTCGTGGGAGACGACCACGGCGCACCCCGGGAAGTCGAGCAGCGCGTCCTCGAGTGACTGGAGGGTCTCGACGTCGAGATCGTTGGTGGGCTCGTCGAGCAGCAGCAGATTGCCGCCCATCTTGAGCGTGAGCGCGAGGTTGAGCCGGTTGCGCTCGCCACCGGACAGCACTCCCGCGGCCTTCTGCTGGTCGGGACCCTTGAATCCGAACGACGCGACGTAGGCCCGGCTGGGCACCTCGAAGTTGGCGACCTTGATGTGGTCGAGGCCTTCGGACACGGTCTCCCAGACGTTCTTCTTCGGGTCGAGTCCTCCGCGGCTCTGGTCGACGTAGGAGATGCGCACCGTCTGGCCGACGTCGAGCGACCCCGCGTCGGGCTTCTCCTCCCCCACGATCATGCGGAAGAGGGTCGACTTGCCCACGCCGTTCGGGCCCACGACGCCGACGATGCCGGCCCGGGGGAGGCTGAAGGAGAGGCCGTCGAACAGCTCACGCTCGCCGAAGCTCTTGTGCAGGTCGGTGGCGTCGAGCACCTGGTCACCGAGGCGTGGACCGGCCGGGATGTTGATCTCCTCGAAGTCGAGCTTGCGGTTGCGCTCGGCCTCGACGGCCATCTCCTCGTACCGCTTGAGGCGGGCCTGGCTCTTGGCCTGCCGGGCCTTGGGGTTGGAGCGCACCCACTCCAGCTCCTTCTCCAGGATCTTCGCTCGCTTCGCATCCTTCTTGCCCTCGACGACCAGGCGCTGCTTCTTCGTCTCCAAGTAGGTGGAGTAGTTGCCCTCGTAAGGGTGGGTCTTGCCTCGGTCGAGCTCCAGGATCCACTCGGCGACGTTGTCGAGGAAGTAGCGGTCGTGGGTGATGGCCAGAACGGCACCCGAGTACGCCTTCAGGTGTGCCTCCAGCCAGGCCACGCTCTCGGCGTCGAGGTGGTTGGTCGGCTCGTCGAGGAGCAGCAGGTCGGGCTGCTCCAGCAGCAGCTTGCACAGGGCGACGCGGCGTCGCTCACCACCGGAGAGATGGTCGACCGGCTCGTCCGGCGGAGGGCAGCGCAGGGCGTCCATGGCCTGGGCGAGACGCGAGTCGAGGTCCCAGGCGTTGGCATGGTCGAGATCGGTCTGCAGCTCGCCCATCTCGGCGAGCAGCGAGTCGTAGTCAGCGTCGGGATCGGCGAGCTCCTCACTGACGGCGTTGAAGCGGTCCATCTTGGCCTTGATGCCGGCGACGGCTTCCTGGACGTTCTCGAGCACGGTCTTGCCCTCGGTGAGGGGCGGCTCCTGCAGCAGGATGCCGACCGAAGCCTCCGGATCCTTGATGGCGTCGCCGTTGCTGGGCTGCTCCAGCCCGGCCATGATCTTGAACAAGGTGGACTTGCCGGTGCCGTTGGGCCCGACGACGCCGATCTTGGCGCCGTGCAGGAACGACAACGTGACGTTGTCGAGCACGACCTTGTCGCCCAAGGCCTTGCGGACGTTGCGGAGGGTGAAGACGTAGTCGGCCACTCGACAACCCTAACGACGTGGTCGTGACAGCCGGACGCGTGGCTAGTCGCGGGCGCGGAGGATGTTCGTGCGGAACACGTCGTACGCCTCGAGCTCGGCCTCGACCGGTTGGATCACTCGGGTGTCGGCCACTTCCTCGATGGCTTCGGTGAGCGCGCGCTCGGCCCTCCGGGCACGGAACCGGGCGGTCAGCCAGCCCAGCACCCGGGACAGGACAGCCAGCCCGATGCCGGCGACGAGACCGCCGGCGGCCAGCAGCATCGGCAGCCGATAGCCCGCGACCTCCGGTGCGTCCCGCACCGTCGCGTCGGTGTTGTCGGCCAGCAGCTGCAGGCCGGACCAGCCGAGTCCGACGACGAAGGTGAAGAGGGCCAGCCACTGCAGGACGTTGACGACGCGCCACCAGACCGGGGTGCCGGCGACGGCGACGTCCGCGCCGGTGATCCCCCGGTCGAGCGCGATGACGATGTCGTCGGACCTCGACGTGGACACTCCGCGGACGGCATCTCGCCACGGACGCGCCAAGCCCACCGACGCCTTCTCGGCGAAGTCACGTACGGCGGTCTCGGCCTGGGCGCGCTGCACGTTCGCCTCGCCGGGTACTTCGGCGGATCGCGCGAGCCGGGAGATCGAGCGGTTGGGGTCGATGCCCAGCTCCTGCAGCGGATCGCTGCGACGGGCCAGCCACCGCGTGACCGGCCACCCGGTCATCCGGGCGGCGCGGCGTCGGGTGGACGCCCCGATCGCCTCGACCAGCTGCGGAACGCCGACACAGTCGAGCAGCGCGAGGTCGAGCGCCTCCCGATCGACAGGACCGATGCCGGGCACCTGGCTGCTGCCGCCCACGTCCGCGAGAGTCGCGGCCGCCGCGGTGATGTCGGAGACCAGCCGGCTCTTGGCCGACGCCTTGGCCCGGATGCGTTTCGCGAGCTCTCGCTTCAGCTCGTCGATGCCGTCGCCGCGGGTGGCGGAGGCGCCGATGACCGTGACGCCCTCCAGCCCCTCGCCGTCGAGGATGCGGCGGACGTCGCTGAGCGCTCGGGAGCGCTGCTCGAACGGGATGCGGTCGATCTGGTTGAGCACGACCAAGGTGACGTCGCGGTAAGAGGCCATCGGCCGGATGTACCGGTCGTGAATGGCGGCGTCGGCGTACTTCTGCGGGTCGAGCACCCAGACGAGCACGTCGGCGTACTGGACCAGGCGGTCCATCTCGAGATGGTGCTCGATCTCGGTGGAGTCGTGATCGGGCAGGTCGAGCAGCACGAGGCCGTCGAGCTTCTGGTCCTCAGCCGAGCGGTCGAGCATGCTGAGCCGAGACACCTGGTGGCGCGCCGGTATACCCATCCACTCCAGCAACCCCTGAGCGCCGTCGGGACCCCAGGCGCAGGCCAGCGCCCACGAGGTGGTGGGGCGGCGCACGCCGACGCCCGCCAGCTCGAGATCGCTGAGCGCGTTGAACAGCGACGACTTGCCCGATCCGGTGGCTCCCGCAAGGGCGACGATGGTGTGCTCGCCGGAGAGCCGCAGCCGTTCGGACGCCCGCTCGGCGAGCTCGGCGGACGGAGCCAACGTCTGGTCGTCGATGCGTCCTCGGGCCGCCTCGACGGCCGTCCCCAGAGCGTCGAGCCGCGTCGAGACGTCGCCGCGGTCTCCGCCGAAGGCTGCGCCCGATGTCGGGGGCGCCTCGGCGGGGATGGTCGAGCTCATGTACTGGTGTCTCCGTCTAGGAAGTCGGTGTGCCGTGCGTATTCTGCCCGACGCGCAGCGTCACGCAGTGTGTCCTGGGTGGCCCTCACCGTATCCGGTGAGTCGAGCAGGTCGAGGAAGCGCTGCTGCTCCTCCTGCAGCAGGCGGCCGACGTTGGCCTGCAGGTCGGAGTGGGCGGACGCAATCATCTCCTCCAGCCGCTCCCTTCCGAAGATGGCCTCGAGCAACCGGTATCCGACCTCGGAGTGCCCGCCGCGTCCGACCGCGTGCTCGAGCACGACCACCATCAAGGTGGCCCCGACGCCGTTGACGCCGAACGCGAGGAACTTGGCCGTCATGCGCTTGTCGGATCCCTCGACGCGGACGGTCTCGAGGATCTCCGCCTGCCAGTCACGGATGACGCGTTCGGCGCGGGTGCGCAGCTCGTGTGAAGCGCGATCGAGTCCGCGGGTGGAGGCCAGCAGCGCTCGGCCCGCCTCGTCGGCGCCCCAGGACCGGGAGAGCGCCTCGGCCGCCGATTCCGCATATCCGATGACGAGGGACTGCAGACCGGACTCGACGGCCTCGGCCACCTCGGTCGAACGGGTGCGCTTGCCGGTGACGCCCTCGACGAGGCGTTCGCGGATGCGGGTGACGCGCTCCTCGACCGACCGCACCATCTCACCGGTGCCGACGAACTCCTGCCACTGCGCGAGGACCTCACCACTCAGCAAGGTGCCGTCGGAGGACTCGCGAGCGATGAAGGCGGCCGCCTCGGCATAGATCTCCTCGGCCTGGGCGTAGAGATGGCCGGCGGCCTCGATCTGGGCGTCGAGGGCGTCGGCGATGTCATGCGTGCGCAGGACGTTGTGCCGGACGGCGCCGTCGAGGGTCTGCGAGACGACGGCCTGACGCGCCTTCGGGTCGGCTGCCAGATCATGCAGCCAGCCCACGATCGGTGCGACCGCCTCCGGCGGCAACAGGCCATCGGTGTCCGTGCCCGACTCGGGCACGGTGAACAACGGCGAGTCGGACAGGCCACGCGACGTCATCATCCGGGCCAGGTGGCCACGAACCTCGATGACCGCGTCGGCGTGGGTGCGGTCGAGCACGACGGCCACCGACGTGCTGCGCTCGGCGGCCTGCCGCAGATAGTCCCACGGCACCTGGTCGGAGTAGCGCGAGGCGGACGTGACGAACAGCCACAGGTCGGCGGCGGCCAGTAGCTGGGTGGCGAGCTCACGGTTACCGCGGTCGATGGAGTCGACGTCGGGCGCGTCCAGGATGGCGAGGCCGCGCGGCACTCGCACCGACGTGGCGACGCGAAGGGCGTAGACCTCGTTGGTGGGGACGTCGGTGCGCGGGAGGTCGGGCAGGACGCGCTCGGGCTGAAACCACTCGGCGTCGTCGGGGTGATGGACGAGCACGGGCGACCGCGTGGTGGGCCGAGGACGCCGCTCTCGGTGACGCGTTCGCCGCAGATGGAGTTGACCAGAGTCGACTTGCCGGCCCCCGTGGACCCGCCCACGACGGTGAGCAGCGGCGCCTCGAGCTGGACGAGCCGCGGAATCACGTAGTCGGAGAGCTGGTCGACGACGGCTCCCTGACGCTTGCGGACATCGTCGACCCCGGGCACGTCGAGGCGCAGGGGCACTGCCGAGACCTCCGCGAGGAGCTTGGACAGAGCACCCAGCAGTGCGACCGCCGTTTGTTCGCTGGGCACAGGTACTCCTTCCAGGGCTCGACGGGCGTCCGATGGTGCCTTTCAGGTTAGTCGACCGGGCCTCGACGCGTGTCCGGAGTGCGCAGGATGGGACGGTCGGCGGTGAGCGCCTGAATGGCCGTCCGAACAGGCCAAACAGGCGAACGCGTGTCGCCGCTCAGTAGCCGGCTCGTGCGGCCACCGCGGCACCGGAGCACCGGCTGCCCGGCTTCAGTCGCACGATGCGTTCGTCTGTGGGATTCGGGTAGCCGGAGAGGACGCCGCCGGCGCAGCGTCCCTGGTCGTCACGAGCGGCGAACGCGAGGACGTACGGATTGGCCCGGCCCGCCGCTCGACCGGTGTCCTCGGGCAGGACGGCGAACCCGGAGACGCCGTTTCGCGGTGCCTCCCGCTCATACCCGACGACCCCGGCGTCACCCAGCACCTCGGGAAACGCCGCGCGCCAGGCGACCACGACGCCCATGTCCTCCGACGGCGTCTCGTGGTTCGCGTTGTCGGCGCCGACCGCGAGGAGGTCGGCGACCCAGGCGTCGGCGTCGTCGACGGTTCCGTCGCTCACGTAGTCGACGGCGAGCTTGCGCTGCTTCGTGACGCCGCTGGTGCCGGCGCCCGCGTCCGGGCTGGAGCCGACTCCGAGCTTGTCGACGACCACCTGGATCGCGGCGTCGGCCTTCTCCAGCGCGGAGCTCGAGGCAGGGCTGGCGGCCTCGAAGTCCTCCGACGTCGTGGCCGCGCCCTGCTTGTCGAGGGCGGCGATGAGATCACCGATCGCGGCGAGCATCACCGTGACGTGCGGCTGAACGTCGTCGGGCATGTCGATCTCACGGGTGGCGGCGTCGAGGTCGAAGTAGGCCGCGCGAATCGCTCGGACGGACCTGGTCGCGTTCTTGAGACCGTCCTTGTCGCCCAGCGCGGTTCCCGCGGCGAAGTCGGCACGGAACGTGGCGTATGCCTTCGCGAAGGCCTCTCCGGCCTGAGCCTTGTCGGCATCCGATGACGCCGGCGGCCTCGGCACCGGATCGTCGCCCCCGCACGCCGCCAGGAGCAGTACAGCGAGCGCCAGGACGAGCGCGGGCGCGGACCGTCTCATCCGGCCTCCCTCACCCACGCTGCGCCGGCAGCGGCGGAGGGAATCGCAACATCGGGCGCAGCGCGTACATGGCGTCGAGGAGGGCGTACGTGCGCTCGATGCCGCGCGGCTTGCTGCGGCCCGACATCACGGCGTGGTGCAGGAAAGCCATCTCGGTGGCCAGGGTCTGGTAGCGCCGGACGATGCCCGCCGCCACCTTGCCGTGGTGCTCCTTCGCATATCGGCGCGCGACCTTGCGGTAGCTGAAGCGGGAGAGGTAGGGAATCTCGGCCGGATGGATCCAGCCGCGGTCGGCGATGTACGTCAGCGACTGCTCCAGGATGCGCACCTGCCGCATCCGCACCACGATCGCGAGGATGCCGACCCCGAGCAGCACCACCCCGAGCGCCAGGTAGACGATCACGAAGCCGGTGCCTCCGCCGAAGGACAATGAGCCGTTCCAGAGGCCGTGCAAGCCGATGCTGACCGCGAGGCCGAGCGTGATGACGGCCGCCTTCGCCGTGCGGCTCCGCACCGCCAGGGCGATACCGATGGCGATGCCGAAGGCCGACGTGAACAGCGGGTGGGCGAACGGGCTGAACACGCCGCGCACGATGAACGTCGTGGTGGCGCCCTCGGCGCCGGCCATCTCGATGTCCGGCGAGCCGAGGTAGCTGGACGCGTAGTAGCCGATGTTCTCGATGAACGCGAAGCCGATGCCGACGAGGCCGGCGTAGACGAGTCCGTCGAGGAAGCCGTCGATGACCCGGCGCAGACGCAGGAACGTCAGCAGCAGGAAGATGCACTTGGCCGGCTCCTCGGTGGCCGGCGCCACGAACGAGGCCATGTTCTCGTCGGAGAGGTCCCACGTGGCCTGGATGAACAGCTGAAGCGCGAGCGCGATGGCGACCGCCACGACACCGCCCCACACGAACGCGGCAAACTTGTACCGGCGAGGCTCGGGCTCGTAGCGGTCGAGCCACCAGTAGGACAGCCACAGCGCCGGCAGCGGGATGAACGCGTACAGGATGGACAGCCGTGCTCCCCGCGCGTCGCCGGCGCTGAGGGAGATCAGGATCCCGCCCGCGACCCCGACGAGGGCGATGACGATGAACCCGACGAGGAGCAGTGTGCGACCGCGCTGGCGCGGCGTCTCGCGATACTTGGGCATCCGGGCCGGGATCGGCGCTGTCGTCACGTCGGTCACGGAGACGAGCCTATGGCACGCCCTGATGCGCGAATTGCCCGTTGGCCGCCGCTACCCTTGAAGGGGCCTCGCGCCCGAGCGCCCGTAGCTCAGCTGGACAGAGCAAGAGCCTTCTAATCTCTAGGTCGCAGGTTCGAATCCTGCCGGGCGCACGTGACCACGCCCGACCGTGATCCGTTCCCACGTCCGCTCCCGCACGATCCTGATCTCGAGGTCGACGAGCGTGCCGACGGCACACCCATCGCCGTCCACCTCACGCCCGCCTTCATCGCCCTCGTCGCGGTGGGTGGTGCCGCCGGTTCGATCGCGCGGTACGGCGTCGAGCAGCTGCTCGGCCCGAGCGACGGGCTCCCGGTCGGCACCCTCAGCGTCAACCTCGCCGGCGCCTTCCTGCTCGGCGCGCTCATCGAGGTGCTCGCGCTGCGCGGTACCGACGCCGGCCGTCGCCGGGCCGCCCGCCTGCTGCTCGGCACGGGACTCCTCGGCGGCTTCACCACCTACAGCGCACTCGCCGTCGAAGCGGACACTCTCCTCCGCGACGGGCGCGCCGGCCTCGCCGTGGCGTACGTGCTCACGACCGTCGTCGTCGGCCTGTGCGCCTCGCTGGCCGGCGTGCTCAGTGCCCGGGCGGCGGCCCGATGATTCCGCTGCTGGTCGCCGTTGCGGGCGGGCTGGGCGCAGCCTCGCGGCTCGTGGTCGATGGCCTGCTCCGGCCCCGCGTGCCGTCGACATTCCCGTGGGCGACCGTCCTGATCAACGTCACCGGCTCGTTCTTGCTCGGGCTACTGGTCGGCACCGGAGCCGGCGACCGCTGGCACGACGTCATCGGCATCGGCTTCCTCGGCGGTTACACGACGTTCAGCACCGCGAGTCTGGAGACCGCCGGGCTCCTGCTCGACCGGCGACCGCTGGCCGCGGCGGCCAACGGTCTCGGCGCGCTGGTGGCGTGCGTCGCGGCAGCCTCGGCCGGCTATGCCCTCGGCACGCTCTGACCTAGAACGCTCCCGTCACGCGTCCCGCGCCGCAGCGATGGCCTTCTGCAGGTCGGGAACCTGCGGAACACCCTTGTTGGCGCCGGTCACGTTCTTGCCGTCGATGCGCACGGTGGGCGTGCCGGTGACCTCGGCGTCGCGAGAGGCCTCGGTGGCCTCCTCGAGCCATGGGACGAACTTGTTCTTCACCACGCACGACTCGACGGCGTCTCCACTGACCCCCGCCTGCTTCAGCTGCTCGACGAGCTCCGGATCCTCCGGGCCCGCCGTCTGCTCGGCCGGCTGGTTGGCCCAGAACATGCTGGCGGCCTGCTTGTAGGCCTCGCCCCCACCGGACTCGAAGGCGCACAGGGCGGCGGAGCCCGCCCGGCTCGAGTACTGGTTCGGGCTGGCGCGATCGAGGAAGGCGAGGAGGCGGTACTCGATGGTGATCTCGCCGCTCTTGACCGCCTCGTCGAGGAACGCACCGTTGGCCTGCTCGAACGCCTTGCAGACCGGGCACTGGAAGTCCTCGTAGATCACGACCTTGACGGGGTCGCTGCCGGCCTTGCCCCCGGCGTCCTCGGCGGTGAAGTTGATGCCGTAGTCGTCGGTGGCACCCTTCGGGGTGATCACCTCGTCGACCTTGGACGTCTTGTCGCTGGCGGACTTGACGGCGTACCCGCCCACGGCGACCAGAGCGAGGACGATGACGACGATGCCGATCGTGATGAGGTTGCGTTGACGCTTCTCGGCCTTCTGGCGCTCCTTGCGCATCTGCTCGGCTCGGGCGGCACGCTGCTGACGTTCGTTGCTCACGCTGGCGAGCCTACCGACCGCCCGAAGGCTCGCCGGAACCCTGGGTACTAGGGTGGCTCGACGTGAACGACAAGCTGGTGTGGATCGACTGCGAGATGACCGGGCTCTCCCTCGAGCACGATGCTCTCATCGAGGTGGCCGCACTGGTCACGGACTTCGATCTGAACGTGCTGGGCGACGGCGTCGATCTCGTCATCAAGCCACCGGACGCAGCACTCGTGCAGATGAACGAGGTCGTCACGCGCATGCACACCAGCTCCGGCCTGCTCGATGAGCTGGACACTGGCCTCACGTTGCACGAGGCGGAGGAGCAGGTGCTCGCCTACGTGCGCGAATTCGTGCCGGAGCCACGCAAGGCGCCGCTCGCCGGCAACACGGTCGGCACCGATCGCGCCTTCCTCGCCCGCGACATGCCGACGCTCGAGGGGTGGATGCACTACCGGGTCATCGACGTCTCCTCCATCAAGGAGCTCACCCGCCAGTGGTACCCGCGGGCCTACTTCGCGGCCCCCGACAAGGCCGGCGACCACCGGGCGCTGACCGACATCAACGAGAGCATCGACGAGCTCCGCTACTACCGCAAAGCCGTGTTCGTGCCCCCGCCCGGACCCGACACCGACGCTGCCCGGGCGCTCGCCGCAGAGGTGCTCGATGGGACGCTCGACGAGGAGCCGGGCGCGTCCTGACCAGCTCCCTCGCTGCGTTACACTCGTCCACGCCGTGCGGGGTGCATGCCCGGCACGCGTGGTGGGCGTAGCTCAGTTGGTAGAGCACCGGCTTGTGGTGCCGGTGGCCGCGGGTTCAAGTCCCGTCGTCCACCCCACGGGACCCCTGCACACGAGATTTCGTGGCGGGGGTTTCTCCCACTCAAGCTGCCGCCTGGCGCTGCCCCGGTCGACCACACTCGACGCGTCGTGCGACGTTCCATGACGGAGATCCGGTCATGGCCCCAGCTTGATGTCGCCGGAATCGCTGACGACCCGCAGGATTCCTTTTCCGTCCGGGACTGATTCGAGGCCCGACTGGACGTCGCCGGTCCTGGACCTGACCGTGACGGCGTACTCGATGTCGCCGGACGGGATGCGTGCGCTGACGTCGCCGCTGTCCGTCCGGGCCTTGAACGCGAACGGCTGGTCGTCGAAGGTCGCGATGATGTCACCGGCATCGGTCCTGGCGGAGAACTCCTGCACCTGCAGCGCCCCGCCGCGCACGTCACCGCTGCCCGTGGCGATGGTCACGACACGATCGCGGAGCCCGTCGACGGTCACGTCTGCCGAATCGGTGGCGACGAGCACCGGCAGCTTGGGCGGAACGGCCACGGTGACGACGACACCGCAGCCCGGTGAGATCCAGGAGATGCAGCTGCCGACGACCTCGATCTCGTTGCCGCGACGACGCAGCTCATAGCTCGTGTCGAGGAGGCCGCTCGTCACCTTGGCACGGATCACGACGTCGGTGCTGTCGCCCTCGATCAGGCGGACGTCGGCGTCCGTGGACCGGATGGCGAGCTGCGGGTCGTCGCCGACATCGAGACGGTTCGCGGCGGTGCGGGTGCTGCCCGACGCCAGGGAGGCCACCGCCACTGCGCCGATGACGAGACCGACGACGAGGATCGTCACCACCACCGTGACGAGCGTGCGGACGGACGGCGGGCGCCCGTCGTCGCGCTCCAGGTGCCGGCGCTCGGACATCAGGCTGTGGCACCGGCCTGGGAGATCGGCACGACATCGCCGGCACCCTTGCGGGCCGCGTCGGCGGTCTCGTCGTCGGGCATCGTCTGGCTCTCGCGCTCGGCCTCCACCCGCTTGAGGTAGTGGTCGACCTCGCGCTCGCGCTGATCGGCACTCCATCCCAGGACGTCGCCCATCAGATCGGCGACCTCTGCGGCGACCTTGGTGCCCCGATCGAACGTCTCGATGGAGATGCGGGTGCGGCGAGCGATGGTGTCGTCGAGGTGACGGGCACCCTCGTGGGACGCCGCGTAGACCACCTCGGCGCGCAGGTAGTCGTCGGCGCCGGTGAGCGCCTCGCCCAGGTCGGGCCGGTCGGCGATCAGGTCGAGCAGCTCGGTGACCAGCGAGCCGTAGCGGCGGAGCAGGTGCTCGATGCGGCCGATGCCGAGTCCGCTCTCCGCTGCGATCTTCTGCCGCTGGTTCCAGACCGCCTCGTACCCGTCGGCTCCAAGCAGCGGGACGTCCTCGGTGCAGCACTCGGGCACCTTGCGGCCGTGGATCGTCGACATCGACTGCACGGCCGCGTCCACGGCGTCCTTGGCCATGATGCGATACGTCGTGTACTTGCCGCCGGCGATGACGACGAGTCCGGTGACGCTGGTGGAGACGGCGTGCTCGCGGGAGAGCTTGCTGGTCGCCGCGTCCTCACCGGCCAGTAGCGGGCGCAGGCCGGCGAACACTCCCTGGACGTCCTCGCGGGTGAGCGGCTGCACGAGCACCTGGTTGACGTGTTCGAGCAGGTAGTCGATGTCCGAGCGGCTGGCGGCCGGGTGGTCCTTCGAGAGGTCCCAGTCGGTGTCGGTGGTGCCGATGATCCAGTGGTGTCCCCAGGGGATCACGAACAACACCGACGTCTCGGTGCGCAGGATCAGTCCGGACTCGCCACGGATGCGGTCCCGCGGCACCACCAGGTGGATGCCCTTGGACGCCCGCACGTGGAACTGGCCGCGCTCGCCGGCCAGGCTCTGCGTCTCGTCGGTCCACACCCCGGTGGCGTTGATGACCTGCCGCGCGGCGACGTCGTGCTCGTCGCCGGTCTCCAGGTCGATCACGCGCGCGCCGGTGACGCGATCGCCCTCGCGCAGCAGGGCGACGACGCGGGTGCGGCTGGCCACGTGCGCACCGTAGGCGGCCGCTGTCCGCGACAGGAACATCGTGTGGCGGGCGTCGTCGACCTGGCCGTCGTAGTAGTGCAGTGCGCCGATCAGGGCCTCCTTCCTGAGCGCCGGCATGATGCGACGTGCCCCCCGACGAGTGAGGTGGCGGTGCCGCGGGACGCCGCGCGACCGTCCGGAGAGGAACGCCATCGAGTCGTAGAGGGCCACCCCCGAACCGGCGTACAGGCGCTCCCAGATGCGATGGGTGAGCGGGTAGATGAACGGCACCGGCCGGACCAGGTGCGGCGCGAGCCGCTCGATCAGGAGGCTTCGCTCCCCCAGCGCCTCGGCGACGAGGCGGAAGTCGAGCATCTCCAGATAACGCAGGCCGCCGTGGATGAGCTTGCTGGACCGGCTGGACGTGCCCGAGGCGAAGTCGCGGGCCTCCACCAGGCCGACGCTGAGTCCCCGTGTGGCCGCGTCCAGGGCCGCACCGCCGCCCACCACACCACCGCCGATGACCAGGATGTCGAGCTGCTGTGAGCTCATCGCGTCGAGGGCGGCCGCGCGGTTCTGCGGTGACAGGGGGACCGATCGCATGGGGTTAGTCAACCAGGCGTCCTTGTCGCCGATTCCGGCGTCACGGGCCATCGATACGGCCTCGGCACGGGTGCGCGCGTGCAGCTTGGCCAGGACGTCGCTGACCCGGTTGCGCACCGTCTTCGGGGAGAGGACGAGCCGGCGGGCGATCGACGCGTTGTCGAGGCCACGGGCGAGCAGCTCGAGTACCTCCCGCTCGCGCGCTGTGAGCTGCGGGAACGGGGCCGCCGAGCCGACCGCTTGCCCGCCGGAGGCGAAGAACGACATGACGTGCTCGGCGACGCGGGGGCCGAACACCGCCTCGCCGCGGGCGACGGCCAGCACGGCGCGATGCAGGTCGTCCGAGCCGGACTCCTTGAGCAGGTAGCCGTTCGCGCCCATGCGCAGGGCCGCGAAGACCGAGTCGGCGTCCTCGTCCATCGTCAGCACGAGAACACGGGTGTCGGGATGGCCGGTCCGGACGCGTGCGGTCGCCTCGAGGCCGTCCATGCCCGGCATCCGCAGGTCCATCAGGACGACGTCGGGAGCGTGCTCGCGGACCGCAGCAAGGGCCTCCTCGCCGTCGTGCGCCACCGCGACGACGGTGACGGCCCGGACGTCGCCGACGACCTCACGCAGACGTTCGCGGATCTCCACGGCACGATCATGCAGCTCGGGCGGACCGTCGGACATCCGCCGCGCCAGGGCGTCCATCTGGTGCGCCGTGCCGGCGAGCGCCGGTCCGACCCCGTCGTGCAGGTCCGCGCGCAGCCGGCGACGCTCCTCCTCGCGGGCGAGAACAATGCGGGCACGGCTCTGGGCGACGTCCTCGACGAGCGACGCCGCGTAGGCGAGCGTGCCCGCCCGGCTGCCGACCTCGGCGATGGCAGCCTTCTCCTCGGCCGAGAACCGCTCGCCGGACCTGCGGAACCCCGCGTGCAGCTCCCCGACCTGCTGGCCGAGGGCGAAGACCGGCTCTGAGTACCAGCCGGCGACGGCCTCGCCCGACGTGACGGACAGTGCTCCGTCGAAGCCGACATACGGCAGCCGGAGCGCCTCACGCAGCGCATCGACCAGGCGCTGCAGCGCCTCCTGCGGCTCGCTCGCCGACGACGGTCACGTACTGCCACGGATCGCGGAGGAAACCGAGCGGGTTCATCACGCCGGGCACCATGTCGGGTTCGATACGGCTGAACATCCGGACGACCGTCGTGACACCAGCGAGGATCACGAATCCGATGACCACCGGACGCCACCGAGGCGTGGCCGGCCGTCCGTCAGGGAACAGCAGCAGCACAAAAGGCAGGACGAAGAAGTACGGGACGAATCCCCACGCGGCGAACCACAGCAGGGCATCGGTGCCGAACAGTGGTTCGGGACGGACCAAGGCGGACCACCCCGCGATCGTCGCTGCCAGCAGATACGGCCCGATGAGCGAGGCGATGAGCAGACCCCAGCCCACTGCGTTGCGAGGACGCGACCGTACGATCACGGCTCCGGCCAGCGGATAGATCGTGCCCAGAACGACATCGCTCCACGCCAGCGCCGGGACGTCCGCGCGGCCGAGCAGCCGCGGGTGCAACACGACAGTGGCGATGCAACAGGCCACTGAGAACGCGGCAAGCCCGGTGGCCACACCGCTCAGGGCTCGGTCCGCGCGCACTCGTCGAGGCATGCGCACATCCTCTCCCGGGTCGAGCCTTCCGGGATCCTGCTCTGCGAGATTCCCGCGCAATGGGGGCCGGTGTCCCTCGTGCCCGGGACACGTCCCCGCCCAGCATCTGTCATGCCCGACACCCGGGTGACCCCACACCGAAAGAGGAAGATCATGAGCACCATCCATCCCGAGGCCGCCGGCCTCACCGCCGACCGTCTCGCGTCGCCGACTTCGCGGAGCCGCTGGCCGCTGATCGGAACGCTCACCGGCATCATGGGTTTCGTCGCGACTCTCATCACCGACATCCACGTCGACATCGGCACCAAGCAGGCCACCGCTGACGTGATCGCCGACATGAGCCGGACGAAGGCGCATGCCAGCCTGGTCGTCGGCTATCTGACCGTCGTCCTGCTCGTCGTGCTGGCGGCAACGTGGCGCCGTCACGTCGAGCCCCGCGTCGCCGCGAGCACGGCCGCTCGCGTGGTGACGCACGGCCTGCTGATCAGCGCCGCCGTCCTCACGCTCGGTTATGGCTGGAAGGGCGCCATGGCGGTCTACCTGCCCGGCGGCCTGAACGGCAAGACCGGGGGCTTCGACCTCGACGGTCTGTACATCATGTACGTGATGAACGACTTTGCCAGCTACATCGGCTGGCTCGGTGTGACCGTCGCCCTTGGTGCGATCGCCTGGATGGCGTTCCGCGACCGGACGGTGTCCCGCTGGATCGGCGTCGTCTGCCTCGTTCCCGTGCTCGCCGTGAGCGCGTTCGCCGTGGCCACCGGGCTGCCCGGCTTCCCAGGTGTCGTGTCGCCGCCGTTCATGGCGATCGCCTTCGCTGGGCTCGCGTTCGGCAAGAGCACCATCACTCGCTGACCCAGTCGAGGGTGCGCTCGACCGCCTTGGCCCACTGGGCCCGGGCGGTCTTGCGTTGCGCTTCGTCCGATGCCGGCTCCCAGCGAGCGCCCTCGGCCCAGTTGTCGACCAGCTCGTCGGTACCGGACCAGAACCCGACCGCCAGCCCGGCGGCGTAGGCGGCGCCGAGGCAGGTGGTCTCGGCGACCACCGGGCGGCTCACCGGGACACCCAGGATGTCGGCCTGGATCTGCATGCAGAGCGCGTTGGCGGTGACTCCGCCATCGACCTTGAGCGCGGGCAGCGTCAGGTCCGCGTCAGCGACCATGGCCTCGACGACGTCGGCGCTCTGGTGGCAGATCGCCTCCAGGGCGGCCCGGGCGAGGTGCTCCTTGGTGTTGAACCGGGACAGCCCGACAATCGCGCCGCGGGCGTCCGAGCGCCAGTAGGGCGCGAACAGGCCGGAGAAGGCGGGCACGAAGGCCATGCCGCCGGTGTCGTCGACTCGGGCGGCGAGCGTCTCGGTCTCGGCGGCGTCGTCGATGATGCCGAGCTGGTCGCGGAGCCACTGGACGGCCGACCCGGTGACGGCGATCGAGCCCTCCAGGGCGTACACGGCGGGGGCGTCGCCGAACCGGTAGCCGAGGGTGGTGATCAGGCCGCGCTCGGACCGCACGATCTCGGTGCCGGTGTTGAGCACCAGGAAGTTGCCGGTGCCGTAGGTGTTCTTGAGGCTGCCGGGCTCGAAGCAGACCTGGCCGACGAGGGCCGCGTGCTGGTCGCCGAGGTCGCCCGCGACGGGAACCTCGGCCCCGAACGGCCCGTCGGCGCGGGTGGAGCCGTACACCTCCGAGCTGGACCGGATCTCCGGAAGCATCTTGCGCGGCACGCCGAACAGCGCGAGCAGCTCGTCGTCCCAGTCGAGCGTCTCCAGGTCCATCAGCATCGTGCGGCTGGCGTTGGTGACGTCGGTGAGGTGCAGCCCGGTGAGCTGCCACAGCACCCAGGTGTCCATCGTGCCGAAGAGGGCATGTCCGGCCTCGGCGTCCGCCCTGACCCCGTCGACGTTCTCGAGGATCCAGCGCAGCTTGCCGCCGGCGAAGTACGACGCCGGCGGCAGGCCGGTGCGGGAGCGGATCAGGTCGCCGTGGCCGTCCCGCTCCAGCTGCTTGGCGATGACGTCGGTGCGCGTGTCCTGCCAGACGATCGCGTGGTGGTACGGCTCGCCGGTGCGGCCGTCCCAGACCACGGTCGTCTCCCGCTGGTTGGTGATGCCGATCGCCGCGAGGTCGGTGGCTTCGATGCCGGCGGCTCGCAGCCCGTCACGGATGACGTCCTGGGTGCGCTGCCAGATCTCGGTGGCGTCGTGCTCGACCCAGCCGGCCCGCGGCAGGATCTGCTCGTGCTCGAGCTGGTGGCGGCCCACTTCGGCGCCGTCGTGGTCGAAGACCATGAATCGCGTGCTCGTCGTGCCCTGGTCGATCGCGCCCACGTACTCAGCCATGCGCGACAGGTTAGTGCCGCGGCGTCAGGACCCGCGGTACTCCCCGTGGACGTCGGCATGCGGCACCGACGGGATGGTGCCCAGCTTGCCCTTCTGGAAGTCCTCGAACGCCTGCAGCACCTCGGCCTTGGTGTTCATGACGAACGGGCCGGCCCAGGCGATCGGCTCGCGGATCGGCTGCCCGCCGAGCACGATGACATCGAGAGCCGGGTGGCGGGACTCCTGCCTGGAGTCGGCCCCGACGGTGACGGTCTCGCCGGCTCCGAGCACGGCCAGCTGGCCGGTGCGGATGGCGCGGCGGTCGCGGCCGACGTAGCCGTCGCCGTTCATCACGTAGACGAGGGCGTTGAACTCCGTGCGCCACGGCAGGGTCATCTCGGCGCCGGCGGAGACGGTGGCGTGCACCATCGTCATCGGCGTGTGTGTGCTGCCCGGGCCCTTGATGCCGTCGACCTCACCGGCGATGACGCGGATGAGTGCGCCCGCGTCGTGCGAGGCGCCGAGACCGACGTCGGCGGCCCGGATGTCCTGGTAGTGCGGGGGCAGCCACTTGGAGTCGCGCGGCAGGTTGACCCACAGCTGGAACCCGTGGAACAGCCCGCCCTTGGCGACCAGCCACTCCGGCGGGCTCTCGATGTGGAGCAGGCCGCTGCCGGCGGTCATCCACTGCGTGTCGCCGTCGGTGATCGAGCCGCCGCCGCCATGGCTGTCCTGGTGGTCGAAGACGCCGTCGATCATGTAGGTGACGGTCTCGAAGCCGCGGTGCGGGTGCCACGGCGTGCCCTTGGGCTCGCCGGGTGCGTACTCGACCTCACCCATCTGGTCCATGTGGATGAACGGGTCGAGGCGGGCCGGGTCGACGCCGGCGAACGCGCGCCGGACGGGGAACCCCTCCCCCTCGTAACCCTGGGGTGCGGTGGTGACGCTGATCGCCGCGCGATCCTCGGCGTCGGGGCGCGCTGCGACCGTGCGCGGGAGGACGCTCCAGTCGGGGACTGTGACGGCGGGCATGCTGACTCCTTCGGATCGGATCTACATTAGTTCAACATTCAACGAGCGTCGATATTCCGGCCCTAGGCTCGTCGCATGGACGATCTGGTGGCCTCCGTGCGGCGGACGCTGCGGGATCATGCCGATCCCGGCATAGCGCCTGCTCAGCAGGCCTACATGAAGTCGTCGATGCCCTTCCTCGGTGTCCGGGTTCCCGAGGTCCGTCGGCTCACCAAGGCCGCGGCACGTGCGCATCCGCCGTCGGACGTCGGCGACCTCGAGCGCACCGCTCGCACGCTGTGGGACGAGGCGACGCACCGCGAGGAGCGGTACGCCGCCACGGCGCTGACCGCGCTGCCCATGGCCCGCGGAAGCCTGGAGCTCCTCCCTCTCTACGAGCACATGGCGGTGACCGGCGCGTGGTGGGACCACGTCGACGAGGTCGCGCACCGGATCGCCGCGCTCCACGACGCCCATCCCGGGCCGACGGCGGCCGCGGTTCGGGGCTGGAGCACATCCGACGACCTGTGGCTGCGTCGGCTGGCGATCCTCGGCCAGCTCGGCCGCAGGAATCGCGTCGATCTCGCCCTGCTGGCCGACCTGATCGAGCCGAACGTGGCGGACACCGAGTTCTTCATCCGCAAGGCCATCGGGTGGGCTCTGCGTGAGGCGGCGCGCGTCGACCCGGACTGGGTGCGAACGTTCGTCGACCAGCACGAGCTCAGCCCGCTGTCGCGCCGCGAGGCGCTCAAGCACCTCTGAGCTCGCAGCCCCGGCACTCCGTGGCCGCCTCACGCAGGCTCGGCAGCGAGCGGGTGTCCGGCACCCAGGTTGCCGCAGTGTCGTCGTCAGCCATGCGTCCTCCGTTCCGACCGTAGCCCGATCCGCGACGGCTAGGGTGCTGCCATGTTCGTCGGCCATTACGCAGTGTCGTTCGCGGCCAGGAGCACCGTCGTGTCGCTGCCGCTGTGGGTGTGGTTCGTGGCTGTGCAGTGGCTCGATGTCGGCTTCATGACATTCGTGCTCACCGGTGTCGAGAAGGTGCGCATCACCGAGGGCTTCACCGAGTCGAACGACCTCGACCTCTACTACATGCCGTTCACCCACGGCCTGGTGGGCGCCCTGGTGATGTCGGTGATCTTCGCCGCGATCGTGGCTGTCGCTTTCCCGGCCGGTCGGCGGCCCCTGGGGTTCGGACTCGTGGCACTCGCGAGCTTCTCCCACTGGCTGCTCGACCTGGTCATGCACACGCCCGACCTGCCGGTGTACGACGACGACTCCACCAAGGTCGGGCTCGGACTGTGGGACCACGCCGCCGTCGCCCTGCCGCTGGAGCTGATCGTCCTCGCTCTGGGAGTGTGGATCTACACGCGCTCCACGACGTTCACCGACCGCGGCAAGGCCCTCGTCTGGGGGTTCTTCGGCCTGCTCGCGATCCTCCAGATCGGCTCCCAGCTCGGTCCGACGCCGCCCTCCCCCGAAGCCTTCGCGGTGGTCGCCCTCCTCAGCTACGTCGCCCTGGCCGCCCTGGCCGCTTGGGTCGAACGCCGGGCCGTCGTCACGTATGACCGCTGACCACGACGTCGCGATCGTCGGGGGCGGACACAACGCCCTCGTCGCGGCCACCTACCTGGCACGCGCCGGCCTCGACGTCGTCGTGCTGGAACGGCTCGACCACGTCGGCGGAGCGGCGGTGAGCGTCCGGCCGTTCGACGGGCTTGGACGCCCGGCTGTCGCGCTACTCCTATCTGGTCAGCCTGATGCCGGACGCCCTGATCGACGACCTCGGGCTGAACCTCGAGCTGCGATCCCGGCCCACCTCCTCGTACACCCCGTACGAGGACGGCGGCCTGCTGATCGAGACCAACCCTGGTGACGCGACCCGCTCGTCGTTCCGGGCGCTGACCGGTTCGGATGCCGAGTTCGACGCCTGGCGGGCGTTCGGCGGCGACGTGGAACGCCTCACCCGGGCCGTGGCCGCCACGCTGCTCGAGCCGCTCCCCCACATCGGCGACCTGCGAGACGCCGTCGACATGGTCACGTGGTCCGACGTCGTCGAGGAGCCCCTCGGCATCGCGCTGGAGCGCCGGCTCACGCACGACCTCGTGCGCGGGATGGTCGGCACCGACGGGCTGATCGGCACGTTCGCGTCCCTGCACGACCCGTCGCTCGCCCAGAACCGGTGCTTCCTGTTCCATCGGATGGGCAACGGAACCGGCGAGTGGCGCGTGCCCGTCGGCGGCATGGGGGCGGTGACGGCCGAGCTCGCCCGGGTCGCGCGTGACGCCGGCGCCGAGCTGCGGACGGGCTGCACCGTCGAGGGGATCGAGGTTCGGGGCGACGGTGTCAGGGTCATCGGTGACGGCTTCGAGGTCGACGCCGGTCATGTGCTGTCCGGGGTCGCACCGTACGTGCTGGCCGGTCTGCTCGGGGACCCGCTTCCGCCGCGACCGTCCGGTTCGCAGTTCAAGGTCAACCTGCTGGTGTCGCGGCTCCCTCGTCTGCGCTCTGGCCACGACCCGAGCCTCGCGTTCGCCGGCACGTTCCACGTCAACGAGACGATGTCGCAGCTGGAGGACCTGCACGCGGCGGCGGCGCGGGGCGAGGCACCGTTCGCGTCCGGCGAGATCTACTGCCACACCCTGACCGACCGCTCGATCCTCGGCCCCGAGCTGGCCGACACCGAGGCGCAGACTCTCACCTACTTCGGACTGCACACCCCGTACGAGAACCTTTCGGACGAAGCTGCCGGCGAGGCCGCGTACCGCCAGGTGCTCGCCTCGCTGGACGCGTACCTCGCCGAACCAATCGAGCCGCTCATCCTCGGCGTCGAGCACAAGACGCCGGCCCAGGTGGAGGCCGAGCTGGCCATGCCCGGCGGCAACATCTTCCATGGCGGCATCGCCTGGCCGTGGCTCGAGGAGGGCGAGAAGCCGCGCTCGCCGGCCGAGCGCTGGGGCGTCTCGACGGCCCACGAGCGCGTCCTGATGTGCGGCAGCGGCGCCCGTCGCGGCGGCAACGTCAGCGGCATCTCCGGCCACCACGCCGCCCACGCCCTGCTCGAGACCCTCGGCCGCTGAACACCGCCATCGTTCGATTTCGCCGGGCCCGTCCCGCGCTGCTAAGGTTTCACGTCGCGCGCCATTAGCTCAATTGGCAGAGCAGCTGACTCTTAATCAGCGGGTTCGGGGTTCGAGTCCCTGATGGCGCACAAAGTCGCAGGTCAGGAGCCTTTGGGTTCCTGACCTGCGTCGTTAGCCATTGTTTTGCCATTGTTTTCGGCCGGATCAGCCAGATTCCTGAGCGCAGCATCCAGGGCCAGCGCTGCCTGAGAATCGACCGCGCGACGGCCCATGTAGACGTCCTGAGTCATCGACGGACGCGAGTGCCCAAGCTGGTCTGCGACGAGGCGAGCCGACAGCGCAGCCTCGTCAAGGATCGTCGCGGCCGTCTTGCGGAAGCTGTGCGATGTCACCCATGCAAGGGCTTCGTCCCCCCGCGCCTCACGAAGGTCGCGACGAACGTTCGCAGGGTCGCGAAAGCCTCCGAGAACGTCCGGGAAGATCGGTTGGTCAAGCCTCGCGCCCGTCATGAACCGACGACGAAGCACTGCCACCGCACTCTCGGGAAGCGGGAGAGTACGCGTTCCCGCCGGGCTCTTGGTGCCCTTTCGCAGCAGCCCCGCCCCCTTGACCCGAACGAGCGTGCTGGTGATCTCAATCGTCCCGGTGTCGAAGTCGACCTCCGACCACACCGCAGCGAGCGCTTCCCCGATGCGAACCCCGGTCGCCAGCATGAAGAAGACCAGATCCGGGAGGTCCCGGCGCCGAGCCTTCTCATCCCCCTGAAGCTGGTGAATGAGCGCGACTCGTTCCTCCACGCTGAGCGCACGCGGATCTCGCTTGGGCTTCGACTCGATCCGCTCGACCTCGCGCACCGGATTGGCCACGATCGCTCCGTACCGCACGGCGAGTCCCATCACTCCCGAGATGACACTGCGACAACTCTTGGCAGTCGCCGCACTGACGTCAGCCTTGATGGCTCCGATCACCTTGTCGACCATTGGAGTCGTTGCTTCGCCAAGTCGCACTGCCCCGAGTGCAGGAAGCACATGGTTCTCGAGTTGACGACGGTAGGTGTCGGCCGTTGCGGGCGACCGACGGCCCTCGGTGACCATCCCTTCGATCTTCGAAAACCACAGCTCAGCCGCGTTGGAGAATCGACTCATCGCCGTCAGTTCTCCGTATCGCCCTGCTTGGGTCCTGTTCTGCAGCTTTTGACGAAGGTTGTTCGTCGCCATCGTCGGCGTACGGCCGCTTGCCTCGACGAGGCGAGTGACTCCGTCGAAGTCGCGGTAGTAGGTGCGGGCGCGGTGCCGCTTGGGTCGACCTTTTGCATCCCGGCCGACCGGCTCGGTTCGAATCAGACCCCATGAGCCGATGGGAAGTGGCGCTCGCCCCATGACTCCCCCCTACGACGCCAGCGATTGCTGACTGACCCACGATCGGACCTCGTCAGGCCGATAGCGGATCTTGTTCCCAAGCCGATAGCTGGGTGGTCCGTACTTGCGGCACCGCCAGCCGTAGAGCGTGGCCGTGGCCATGCTCAGGTAGCGCGCTGTCTGCTCGATGGACCACAGCTGCTCGAATCTGCTGGGCACTTCATTCATGAGTTTCCATCCCCTCTAGTACAAGAATCGGCGCGGGCACAGACGTTCACCGCGATCGAGCCTTCGCCGCTGACCTGACTGCCTGCTCGGCTTGGTCGAGGCCGAGGAAGCCCCTGACCGACGTAGACGAACGACGAGACGATCTCGAATCCCTCAGGCGGTTCGTCGTCGAGAATCTCCCGAATGTCCGCGTCCGGATCGAGTCCGGCAGGTCGGCTCCGGAAAGCGCGACGGGAACGTCGGATCTGACCGAAGGTCACCGAGTAGCAGCGTGACTTGGTGATTGGGTGTCCTCGGTATCCGAGCGTGCCGAGACACGCGCCCAGGCGTCGGTAGTCGGCGCCTTCGCGTGACAAGTTCAGCGCCGTCTCGATGATCCTCAGCGCATGCGGGCGAGGCGCCAGCGCGGCGAGCCTGACTCACCGAGCGAACTCGCGTCGGGAGCCCGAAGTCTTCCGTGGTCTTGGTCAGGTACTTCGCGAGGTATGCGGCCACCTGTTCAGGGTGAACAACTCGAGCGGCCCGTCCGGAGTCGCGGTCGGCGGTGTCGACGATCGTCCGAGTGTCGACCTGCCTCCCCCAGCGAAGCCGGTACAACAGACCCGTCTCGTAGCGGAGCGGCGTCGACCTGAACGTTTGCGCGCCGCGGTCTTGATTGCGTCTTCCATGTCGGCGGTGTCGAGATGTCGAGCGCGCGTGGAGGGCCGTCTGGTCCGTCGGGGCCGTCGAGCCGGATCGGGGCGTGCACGTGGATGGCAGCCGCGGGCCTGGAACTCGACCACCTTGGAGTACGAGATCCGGCACCGCTTGCGGAACGCCTCCGATCTTCAGCCCGACCTTCTTGGCCAGCTCCCGCTGCAGCGCGATGGAGAACCGGCGCCACAGCTCGGGCGCGTACCACTGCCAGAGCACCTGGCCGGTGTAGTCGTAGCACTCCCCGCACAGCGGCTGACCCGACCTGCGAGTCGCCTTCTCGTGTGCCGTTTGCCGCACCACAGCGGGCGGCCGTGTGCGCAGAGCGGCTTGTCTCGACGCGTTCGGCATGGTCCCTTGGCGCGAATCCCGTGCACCGGGCCGAAGGACGGCGCGGTGAGCGTGGCGAAGGTGCACGGGTGGTCGGCCACGGTCGGCCGGAATCGCCCTTGCCGCCGGCCAGTCCGCACATCAGCAGGTGCCAGGCGTCGCCCTTGTATTCGTGCGCTGCAGGTGCGGGCAGACCGAGGCTCGGCGGTTGCCGCAGCGGCACGTAGGTGCGTGCCGTCGCAGCTCGTCGGCCGAGTCGTAGACCGTGGTGACCTCGCCGGTTCTGGTGTCGACGAGAGACTGTGGACCCGCGGAGCCGGACCGGGCGCGACTGCAGCCTCCGCGCACGCTTCTCCGCATCACCAACGCCCGCCTCGGCCAACATGCCGCCAGTCGAGCCCGTCGCGGTTCAGTGCCGTCGTTCACGACGTCCTCGGTCCTCGACGCAGCGTGCATCCGGTGCTCGACGTCGCAGGCGCGTAGTCCGACACCATCTGCAGCGCAGGTCGCGATCGGTGACGTAGGCGCGCGCGAACCCGCACCGGCTCACGGACGCCGTCGAGCGATCGACGTACCCGACGCCGGGCAGGCCGGGCGAGATGCGCGTCGCAGCTCGGCGCCATGGCTGGCGGGCCGAGCGGCCCAGCACCATGTCGACCTGGACGTCCTCGAGCAGCCGCAGCGCGATCCGCGATCGGGAACAGGTCGCGGAAGGCGATCACGTCCTTGCCGGGGTCCTGCACCGCGGCGACCACCAGCACACCCGGTGCGCCGGCCCTGGGACAGCAGCAGCTGCAGCGCCGCTTCGGCACGCCGTTTCAGGTCGCGGTCTCCGACGTAGGCCGTCAGCGCGGCCAGCTCGTCGACCACGACCACGACCAGCGGCATCCGCAACGGACGGGGTGAGCACGCGCTGCCCGGCCTGCGCAGCCGTTCGGCTTCGCTCCCGCATGAACGACACCGCGTCCTCGAGCAGGTCGACCATCGACGGCCGGGTCGCTCGTAGGCGAACCGGGTGAACAGGCCGGCGCCCGGGAGTGAGCTCCATGCCGCCCTTCGGGTCGACCGCCCACAGCTGCACCGACCCATCGCGGACCGCATGGGCCAAGCGCGCGGATGAGCGACCACACCACCGAGCCCTTCCCGGCCCCGGTCGCGCCGGCGACCAGCACATGCGAGCCGAGCAGCCGCAGCATCCACGGCTGGCCGTCAGCCCTGGTGCCCAAACGGAGCGCCTCCAGATCCGGCTCCGTCTGTGGTCGGACGGCGGGGATGGTCGTCGCGAGCGGGTCGCCGTACTCGAACTCCAGCCACAGCTGACCCGGGCGATCGACCCGAACGCTGCAACCAAGGGCACCGAAGGTGTGCGCAAGTTGGCCGACCTGCGCCTCATACTCCTCGGGCGACTGGCCGACCAGCATGCGCACCTGCACCGCATCCTGGTACTCATCGGAGAGCACCTTGCGAATCTTCGGCAGGTACTCCCGGTCGCTGAGGTGCACGGCCAGCCCGCAGGTCACCATCGCTGGCTGCCACTTGTAGCGGTAGATCCAGAACCATCGCCAACGCGACACCACGACGCGGCGATACGAGGACGGATGAATCCGAGCCCACCCGAACAGCACCGCCACAGCCACGAGGACTGGCAGCACGAGCCCCACCAAGCCGCTCAGCCGAGCCAAGGCGACGATGCACACCAGCACGCCGGTGCCGACAGGATGACGAGCCGCCAGCCTCGCCGCGCGACGCAGCAGCCGAAACACGTTGAGCGCGATGACGGTCAACAGCGTTGGCCGAAGGACCGGCGCCACCAACCTGTCGTTCGAGGACGAGTGACCCATGCCGGACACCCGCGTGCTGGCGGCACGCATCAGGCGGCCTTGTCCGCGGACTGACGCTGCGACTTCGGAGCCTCGATGACGCCGTCGGCCGACCAGATCTCGACCAGCCCACCGACCTTGTTGGTGCGGACCTCCACGCCCAGGTTCTCGAAGCCGATCGCCGTCAGTGGTGCCGGCTTCGGTTCCTGCTGCGACCCCACGGTGACCTTCGACGTCACGGTAGAACGTCGCCCGAAGGCTGTCTGGATGTACAACACCTCCACACCCCACAGCGGCATCCCAGTGTCCTCGTTGCGGGCCTGACGATCCGACGGACGACGCCTGCCCTCTGGCGTCTCTTCCCACTCCGGAATCGCATCGACAATCCCCGTCGCCGTCATCGGCTGGCGCACGCTGTCAACTGAATACTTCGGCATCTCTTCCTCCTGTCTCGGTCCATCAGGCCACTCGGCCCAACCCCACGGAATCGCGGCGAGAAGGGACGCCAACACCGCATCGGTGGACGTTGTCGGACGTCTGTGCGAGGTTCTAAACGTCCCCTAATGTCTCGGGAGGGTGCATGTCGAACGAGCGCCTGCGCAGTGCGCTAGTCAGCAGAGGGTTGACCTACAGCGACCTTGGTGAACAGACCGAGGTCGATGCCAAGACCGTTGAACGGTGGATCACAACCGACCGCGTCCCACACCGCACCAATCGACTACGCGTCGCCGCCGTGCTCGGTGAAGACGACGCGTTTCTCTGGCCCACAACGAAGAGCGACCCGCGGACGGAAGCCGCATCAGAAGCCGAGTTCGTCGGTCTCTACGCGAACCGCGGCTCCGTGCCCGTCGACCTCTGGACCGGGCTCGCGAAGCGGGCAGCGGACCAGATCGACCTACTCGCGTTCGCTGCGAGTTTCCTCCATGACAGCCTCCCGGATTTCGCGGAGATGCTGGCCGAGAAGGCACGAAACGGCGTTCGCGTCCGACTTCTGTTCGGTGACCCGGATTCCGAGGCCGTGGAGCTTCGAGGGTCTGAGGAAGGAATCGGCGACCTGCTTGCAGCCCGATGCCGGCTGACGTGGAACTACTGCTCGCAACTCTTCGACATTCCCGGAATCGAGGCCCGACAGCATTCCGCGACCATGTACAACTCGATCTTCCGGTTCGATGACACGGTGCTGGTCAACCCACACACCTACGGCGCGGCTGCAAGCCACTCGCCGGTGCTTCATCTTCAGAAGATCGCCGGAGGCAGGCTCTTCGCTCACTACATGGCCGGCTTTGAGCGGACCTGGGACACGGCCATCCCCGCTGCGGCCTAGGGTCGAACCATGGCTCGCGTCGACTACGTCAACGACCCGAATGCACCTGAGGCCAACAGCGTCGTGCCATCGGTCGTCGCGATCGTCCAGGACGACCAAGGCCGCGTACTGATGATTCACAAGACCGACAACAACAAGTGGGCCTTGCCCGGCGGCGGCCACGAGATAGGCGAGTCCATAGCCGACACCGTCGTCCGTGAGGTCAAGGAGGAGACCGGCTACGACGTCGAAGTCGAGACCATCACCGGCACATACACGGACCCCAGCCATGTCATGGCGTACGACGACGGCGAGGTACGCCAACAGTTCTCGATCGCGTTCAGGGCACGGCTTGTCGGGGGCGAGGCCCGCACAAGCTCCGAAAGCGATCGTGTCGAGTGGGTCGAATCCGACAAGATCGACGGCTTAGATCTCCATCCCTCGATGCGCCTCCGTATCGCCCACGCGCTAGGAACGAATGAGCGGCCAGTCATCGGGTAGACCTAGTCGCTTTCGCGCGCGCTCAGCTGACACTAAGAGACGATCGCCTGAATGCGTCACCGCAGCATGAACAGGATCGCCTTCCATATACCGTCCGAGGATCTCGCGTATTCGCTCCTTCGGAGTTGTCAGTGAACCGTCCGGCGCCACTGAAAGGTCGATCAAGGTGATCTCGTCTAGTTGTTCGGGAGTTGGGACTGGAAGAGCCTCAAACTCCGAGAGGAGATTCCTTTCAATAGCCTCGTCTGAGGCGCCCGTGTGATGCGCGACAAGCCCCACGACGTTCTCTGGCCATCCATGGCTAGCCAGTAGGCGCGCCCCATCCAGAGGATGGAAGCCCGTCACGTCCACGGAGGGCGAGTAGCCGACATCGTGCAGCCACGCAGCACACGCGACCTCTTCACTCACAAGTTCGTCGTCGAGCAAACCCTCCGCCAAGTGCCCCACAGTCTGAACGTGGGCCCAGCGGTCACCAAGATCGGCGAGGTACTCCTTCGCCAATCGCTTAGCTCCGTCAAGGGTCTGCACGTCTCCATCATGCGCTGCCGAACTGACGGCCCACACGGTCGGCATGGGCTAAGACGAGAACGGCGTCAAGTAGCGGAAGGCACATTCCACCGGGGACATAGTGCCGTGGTCTGGAGGAGCATGTCGCATTAAAGACGATGGCAGTATCGGGGCATGGACCTCTCTGCCTTCAACTATCCGAAGCGTCGCGAGGTCGCAATCATTGTGGGGGCTGGCGCCTCTCGAGGGGCACATTTCGTCACTCCCGCGACGGTCTGCAGGCCGCCCTTGGATACTGACTTCTTCTCTTTGTTGAGGACAAGCGGATTGGGGAACGATCCGGATGCGAGGCGGCTCTTGGAGTTCGTCGAACGCGAGTTCGGGTCGCTGCAGGTGGGCATGGAGACCTTCTACTCTCAAGCTGCCCTCTACGACCGCTTTATTCGGGATATCCCGACAGGGGGACGCGGTCGGCGTCGCCAGTACCAATGGAACTTGACGTACTTTCGTCGGCTGATTCCGAAACTCTTCGCTACCTCACTTGAGGGTTTCGAATGCCGGTTCCACGAGCAGATTGCCCAAGCCGCGCAGCCCGGAGATACCTTCATCTCGTTCAACTACGACTGTCTGCTTGATCGAGCTGTGATGAAGCAAGGTGGTCGACGCTGGGATGCCTCGACCGGATACGGCTTCGACGCGGCGACGGGTGCGGACGAATGGCACGACCACACGGGTACCGGTCGGTACCCAGTCAATCCAATTCGCATCCTGAAGCCGCATGGCTCACTGAACTGGACCTTGGGCGCCAGCGGGGACGTCGGTTTGCTTCGCCACGAGTACGAGCCACGCGGAGAGGATGAACTCGTGATCGTTCCTCCCCTCTGGCAAAAGAGCTTTGATGACGAGCCGTATCAGACAGTCTGGCGAGAGATGCGAAAGACTCTGTCGAGCGTCAAGGCGCTCTTTCTCATCGGATACTCCCTTACGGAGACAGACGTCTACACACAGGCCACTTTGCGCATGGATGTGGGCCCGTTGGACTTCTTGTGTGTCGCAAACCCAGACCCTGTCGCCAGAACTCGGATCGCACGCACCCTCCGGTCTTCCATCGGCGCTTCAACGCACTACGTTGAATTCGACCGCTTCGCCGACGTCGCCGCGAGCCTTCCGCCAGCGGCCCCGTAGGAGAGCCGATGCACGCAGACACAAGGTATGTGGTCGCCTACATCGCGGCGCGACTGATCTCGGGTCTCAACGCCAACAGCGTCTATGACTTCGAGGCCGGAAAACATCGAATGATGACGGGGAACGTGTCCGAATCTCGCGTCAACGTTTACGACTTTGACCGGAATTGCCATGTGTCCGGTAGTGGTAATGCCAAACAACTGAGTCTCTACGACTTTGGGCGTTCGGCGCACGTCAGTCTGAAATTGGAGTCGAACGGACGCATCACTGGCTACGACTTCGCGACGGGCACGCACTACAGCGGGACCGTCACGAGCCGGAATGTTTCGATCTATGACTTCGGCTTATCGAAGTTCTTCAACTACAGCATCTAGCGCGGTCGCTAGCGGAATGACGCTCCCTGCCCAGCATGGCGACTTGGTGCGGGTGCCCTGCCAGCTCGACTAGAACATCGTTCTCGTCCGCGTCTCATGCAATCGACAAGAGCACGGATCGCAGCGTCATGTTGAGCTTGATTCAAACGATGCGATCTCACCTGATGAGCAGGGGTGTAGGGACATCCAGTTCGTGCCGTGTGGCGCGGTTCCAGAAGAGGACGAACAGGCCGATCTCCCAGAACTCAGTGACAAGCACGGCATATGGCACGTCTTTCCATATGCACACTCCGCCGACAAGAAGCCAAGCCACATCGCCGAGGTAACGATGCGAAAGTAGAGGAGACGACGTTGGCGCTCTTCAGTTAGAATCAGCCGGTCCATCGGCCCCTCCCTCCTTGTGAGATCGCGAAGGCTTGAGTGGCTGCCGCGAACGATAGGTTCAATATGAGCAGAGTCGCCGCCAGAAGTGAACAACCGAAAATACAGACTTACCGGCGATGGTCTCATCGAAGAGAGCATCGTTGCCACAAGCGCCAACAGACAAGCTCCCGATTACAGTCACGCTTATGAGCGCCGTTGCCGTTCGGTCTGGTCACGCCATTTGAACCATGTCCGCCTAGGTACTTGCGTCCACATAGATGAAGACCAATACGCCAACGAGGAGACGGAGACAGTGTTCTAAGCTATACAGCAGTTCGCACTGACGGTGCGCGATCGTCGTCTTCTCGCTGCGCGTGTGTCATCGAGCAGACTCTGAATGAGTTGGCGACTAGTGCCACGAAGAATGCGTTGAGGCCGGCGAAGTTGAGCGCGTAGTCCTCGAGCCTCGAATGCCCTTGTAGGCAATCATGCAAACACCACAGCCATGAGACCCCCAACAAAGACGTCCCGGATGACCGCCGAGTAATCGCTGATTGAGTCGTACGCTCCCCGGTAGAAGACACGACGATTATCGACACCAGAAGCCACAACGCAGGCAGACGACGATCAAACGAAGTAGTTGTACGTAGCACGGCCCGTCCGCCGCCATCCTCACCCAAAGTCATGCTCAGAGAGTAGACCCGGCCGCCATCTCGTCGTCATGTTGAGATGACGTGCCTTGGTCCAGAGCGGCCAAGCCTCGCAGAGTTACCCCAGGTAAGTCCATTGCAGTTGCGCCAGGACGGCGTGTTATTCGCAGAAAGCTTGTCCATTGACCGGCCTTTGTGGAATGCAATGTTGCGGCATCATAGAAGTCGATGCTTATGCCGGTTCTTGCCGCCGGCTAGGCAGGTTACTCCATGCGTTCAAGTTCAGTCGCATTGGCAAAAGGTGTAAATCCTCGCTGCTGCGTTGGTTGCTGCCCCACTACTGACGGTCGCCTGAATTTGATAAGGTAAGCGCGAGTTCGACCTCGCAATGTCATGCTGGTCGTTGTCGCTTTCGTCGTCATCTTCGTCGCACTGACGGAAACTCGTTTCAGACACACCCCAATAGAACGCGCGCCTCGTATGCTACCTTGAGGTGCTGATCGCTCAGACGGTACGCATCGACGTCGAAGGCGGTCATGTGGTTGTGACCTTGTGTTCGCTTCCGCGCTGGTCCTATTGAGCGGGATGTGTGTTCTGATCTTGATGTTAAGCCGCGTTCGGGAGACTGGACGCGTACCTGCTGCTGTTAGGCGGCCCGTTCGCCTCAGCTGTGTTGGCGAAGGATTGTGTCGCGAAGTCGAAGACCAAGCAGTCAACACGACAGATGCGCGAGCGCCAACGTTATGAGCAGCGCCGACACGGCCCAGGTGGCCGACCGTGGCTGACTTGCCAAGAGCGATCAGACACGTCCTGCCGAAATTTTATATTTAAATTTAATTAAAATTTAAGGTCCGTCTTTCGCGTGGTGGCTCATCGCGCTTGGCACGCATTTCCCGAGGTTAGTCCGGACGCGCTCTAACGAAAGCGCGGGCTTGAATACCGCATCACATCCGACTTGAGATGCCAGACGAGTGGCGCCCGTCCTCTATCTCAGCGAACTATTGTGCTGCGGTTGCAGCTTCCGACGTCCCGACCACCCGCTTGCCCGGCTCGTGCTCCACACAAACCATGCGAAGCACCGACTCCGGCGATCGCGGCGGTCGCTGCCGCCATGTACACGACGACCAGATGCCTCGCTCGTTCGCAGCCTCCCTCTCTCGCCGAGGACCGTTGCGTTCGGCGACATCATCGCGGAGACCCCGTTGGCACCCAGATCCCTGTCACTCTTTTCCGACGATCGGAATCAACCGGCCGGGCACGGACCGGTGGCCGGTGCTGATCAGGAGCTCGATGAGATCTCCCATTGGTCCGCACTCAGGCGGTGCCGCGCCTCATCACGGGCGCGGAGCCGCCCGGCCGCGCTTCCGGCGCGCTACGAGATCGCCGTCGGTCATGTCGACGAGCGCAGCGCGATCGCGGCGGGATCGACGACGTCAGCGCCGATCGCTACAATCTGCGCCTGGCGCGGCGTCGTTCGGATCGACCTTTGACTCGTCAGAGATCGACGTTCCGTCGGCAATGTCTCTGATCGTTACACATTTTTTTTTTTTTTTAGTGAGGTCGGTGAGCGACGCTCGCGCATGCGACCGAGCGACTCCCACTACTCCCACTCGCTTCGCACTTCTCTGTTGTCGATGCTTCTGCAGGACGTTCAATAGACACGCCTGAGTAATCAGCGGGTTCGGGGTTCGAGTCCCTGATGGCGCACACTCGAAGTTGTCTTGCTTCGGCTGATTGGTCCCGTTTCGTCTTCGGTTGATGTGTCCCATGCCTTCGGCTGATGGGTCTCACCTACGTCGGTTGATTGGTCACACTCCTGGCATGCGGGAGATTTCAGTGACGGAGCAGAGGTATCAGGCTGTCTTGGCGGTGATCCCGCACGCCGTCGAGCTCGGCTCTGCGGTTTTCCTCTGTCGGACCTGCCCTGACCTTGTGACATCAACGAAGTTCGGCCAGCTCAACGAACGGATTCCCGAGGACGCGTCCGGCAGTCTCCGGTCGGTGGCCCGGCGGATCATCGACCTCAACAGCGGAAGTGCAAAGCTCCTCACCCAGCCGGAGACGACGCGAACCGTCGCCGCAGCACGCGTAGGCCGAACCAGGCCTGCCATGCCAGGAAGGTCACAGCAACGGCGGCTCCGATGAGGAGCAGTTCCACGCCGCCGACGGATGGGATGAATCGTTCGAACTCGCTGTTGTTCAGGCTGTACGCGGCGTATCCAAGACCGAGCCCGAGCACCCAGGCGAACGCTTGAGTCAGTGGGATGCCCGACGCTGCCCTGGTCGGCGCGATCGCGTTCCAGCGGACGAATGCTCCGTAGGCGACGATGTTGGGGCTGAACTGGATGTTCAGCATGAGCAGGACGCCGAGGTGGAACAGGGCCGCGACGGCGATACCGATCCGGAAGGTCCGCCACCACAGCACTGCGACGACCAGCCCGCACTCCAGGGCAACGGTGAACCAGTCCAGGGCCTCCCACAGGATGCCGACGTCGTGGACGCGGAGGAGGAGCGGTGCGAGGATCTCGTCCTGGTCGCCGACGACGTAGCCCTGGAGGAAGTAGCCACGCGCAGCGTGAGTATGGAGGTCGAGCCATCCGCCCCACACCTTGGCTGTTCCCGCTGTGAGGAAGGCCAGGCCGATCATGAACGCGAGCAGGCGCATGGCCCACTGAGAGGCCTCGATTCGTGGCCGTCCAGAGCGTGCGGACAGGTAGGCGTCGACCGACATCGCTCCGCCCCAGCCGGAAAACGCCATCGCCAAGGGGACCAAGATCAGGAAGATGCCGTGGTCGATCTTGCCAAAGCTGAACGAGAGCCCCGTTCCGGTCATCATGGCGATGGCGAGCAGAAGGCATGCTGCCTTTGTCTTGAAACCCATGATGAGGAAGACCACGAGTACGGCGATGAGGATCTCCAGCACTTCCAGCGCGGCCCGCGGCGGGACGGAATCGAACAGCATGATCGGCCCCGGTGGAGGGTCGAACTGGGCCTCCGGCTGATTCGCGATGCCGCCGTACCCACGAAGTCCGAGCAGCGCCAGCACGCCGTAGATGATCCGGTACCGGGCGAGGTCCTCGACGGTGAAGTCGCCGCGTCGACACCAGGCGTCGACTCGCTCAAGCATCGCACTCATCGGTCATCGGCGGTCAGGTCGATGCTGTACCGCGACATAGTCCTGATCACGGAGGACTTTCGCGTGTCGGGATTGAATCGAAGCCGCCGCCACTCCGCTGTCAGGACCTGTGGATCGGTGGCCGTGGCATCGGCCAGCCTGGAACGGAACCGCGAGCGCGTCTCATCGTCGACGGCCGGGGATCCACCAGGGGGTGGGAACATCGACATGAGCAACTTCCGCTGCCTTCCGCGGTTCAACCCCGGCAACAGGACATCGTCGTCGATCCTCCGACCGTCGACCTTGAGCACAAGATCCCGATACTTGAACGTCTTGCCGTCCTGGTCAGGCACGTTCGAGAAAGCCGGCTGGAACAGACCCGGATAGGGTTCCGCAACCGTTTCGGCGATGTAAATCTGGACCGGCAGGGACAGCCCGACCAAAGCAAAGACCATCGGCAGCACCCATAGCCGTGTGCCAGACCTTGCGACCATGTCCCCTCCCCGGCAGGTCCCCTCTCCGGGAGATCGTGGCACATGCCTCGATACGGCCCACGACCGAGTTCAAGGCGAGTTCCTGCGGAGATCGACGCGTGCGGCGGTGGTCTTGTGGCGGATGACCTTCGTTATCCAGTGGGAGCGGCGTTCATGCCACTTTGATGGGTCACGCTCCCGCAGCTCGGCCACACCGAAACAGATGTCCACCCTCCAACCGAAGCCCGACCTGGCGCACTAACCTAGCCTCGAGCGCTACCCGGAGCGCTCACGTCGGGAGAGGCGATGGCGATACACCTTGATGCGGGCGCGACAGGCTCGGCGGCACGCATCAACCTCGTGCACACGGACAGCAAGAACTATGCAGGGGTCCAGCAGCAGATCCTGGGCGCGATCACGCGGCACCTGCCGCCCGATGATGTCTCGACCTCCGTCGGCACGCTGGCGCCGGGCAGCCTGAACTTCTCGCTGTTCATCCTCCAGCCCACGGACGTGCTGATGTCGCACGGCCTCGCCGACAAGAACTACTTCCTGCGCAAGGACACTGAGGGCAAGCACATCAGCAACCGGCTGAAGCACCTGTTCGTGCCCGGCGAATGGCTCAAGCGCCGTCTGCTGGCGTGGCCGGGCCTGTCGGTCGGCGCAGAGCGCATCCACGTCGTCGGATGGCCGCGGCTGGACGCCCTGCTTGCGGAGCAGGCGGCCAAGCCGGAGGCGCCGCGATCGCCCGGCACCCGCCCGAGAGTGCTGTGGGCGCCGACGCACGACTATGCGCGGCGCGGGGAGAACAACGACTCCAACTCCAGCTATCCGGAGCTGCTGGAGTTCGTCCCGATGCTGGAGAAGCACGTCGATCTGTCGATCTCGCTGCATCCGCGCAACCGCAAGAACAAGAAGCCGACTCACGACAGCCTGCTCGACTGCGACTACGTCATCTCCGACTTCGGCACGATCGTGTACGAGGCGTGGGCGCTGGGGAAACCGGTGATCTTTCCGCACTGGCTGATCGGCGACCGGATCAAGCGCCATCTCGGCCAGTCGGCCGAGGCGCACATCTTTCACGAGCGGATCGGCCTGCACGCCGACAGCGCCCAGCAGATGATCGATTGGGTGATGGACGGAGCTGACATCGACGCGCGCACCTCGTCCTTCATGGACGACTATCTCGCCCCGGCCCACGCCGGGAGCAGCGGGAAGCGAGTCGCTGAGCTGTTGCAGACGCTGTCGGCGCCCCTGAAGACCCCCATCGGCAGCGTGATCATGCCCGGCAGCGCGAAAGCAGCCCCGGCCCGGGCCAGATGGTGGCCCCGCGCGACGCGACGCCGAGCGCCCCTGACCTCAGACGGCGCGTAGGCCGGCGGTGACGGCGGCGGCCACCAGGACGCACGTGATCACCGAGCCGCCGCGCCAGGCGACGACTCCAGCCGCGGCCACGCCGGCGGTGTCGGGTCCGATCGAGAGCTCGTCCCCATTCGCCAGTGCCGCGGTGACCACGAGGGCGGCCAGCACCGCGGCCGGCATCGCGGTCACGATCGACGCGAACCATCTCGGCAGCTCGCGGCCGCCGAGCGCGATCGGACCCGCAGCCTTGATCGCTGCCGTGAGGGCGGCCACCAGGACGATCAGGAGCCAGATGTTCATCGGGCCAGCCCGATCAAGGCGGCCGCGCTGGCGGCGAGAACGGGGATGCCCGGTGGTGTGAAGGGCACCAGCGCCACGGCGACGACGGCGCCGACCAACGCCACGAGTCGGGTGTGCGGATCCTTGAGCTCCGCGAGCAACAGCACGAAGAAGAACGCCGGGAAGATGGCGTCCAGGCCGAGGCGCTCCGGATCGAAGAAGCCGTCGGCGGCCAGCGCCCCCACAGCCGTGCCGCAGAACCACGTGACGTACTGCGGCGCCGTGGCGCCGAACAGCAGCCAGCGGTCGAACGTTCCGTCGCGGCGATTGGCCATCACCCAGGACGCGTCGACGACCGTCTGGCCCTGCGCCGCCCGCTTGAGCGGTCCGCCCGGCAGCGACGGCGCCAGTGCGATGCCCATCGCCAGGAAGCGCGCGTTCATCAGCCCGGCCGCCGCCACCGCGGGCGCCATCCCACCGCCGCCGAGCAGGATGGCGATCACCGCGAACTGTGCCGACCCGGCGAAGACGATCGCCGAGGTGACGATCGCCTGCAGAGCCGAGAATCCGGCCTCCCGCGCGAGCACCCCGAACGACAACGACAGCAAGAAGCCGGCTGCGGCGAAGGGGAGCCCGAGCCGGACGCCGCGTCGGAACGATGCATTCATCGGGACCCAACGTATCGACGCACACCCACGGCCGACGCGTGGCGCTGATCGGCATGTGTGGAGGATGGACGGGTGCCCGTGCCTGATCGTCGACTGCTCATCGGAACGGCGATCGTGCTGCTGGCGCTGAACCTCCGCGTGGCGGTGGGCAGCGTCGGGGTCGTGCTCGACGCCTTGCGGGCCGACCTCGGCATGAGCGTCAGCGTCGCCGGCGTGCTCACGACGCTGCCGGTCCTGTGCTTTGCGCTCTTCGGCAGCGGCTCACACGGTGTCGTGCGCCGAGTGGGACTGCACCGCACCACGGCCCTCCTGCTCGTGGTCACGGGGGCCGGTCTGGCGCTGCGCGCACTGGTCGACGCCCCGGGACCGTTCATGGCGCTCTCCGTCCTCTCCCTCGCGGGCGCCGCCGTCGGCAACGTCATCCTCCCGGCGCTGGCGAAGGTGCATTTTCCCGACCGGATTCCACTGATCAGCTCGCTCTACGGCGCCGCTTTGATGACCGGTGCGGCGCTGGGCTCAGTCGCCACCGTGCCGATGGCCGACGCGTACGGCGGATGGCGATTCGGCATCGGCGCCTGGGCGCTGCTGGCACTCGCCACGCTGCTGCCATGGCTGAGATTCCTGGGCCACGATCTGCACGTCGATCCGAACCGATCAGTGCTGCGGATGGGGGCACTCCTGCGGTCGCGACTGGCGTGGGCGACGGCGTTGTGCTTCGGCGCCCAGTCCGCCCAGGCGTACGCGCAGTTCGGCTGGTTCCCGGCGATCCTGCACGACGGCGGACTTTCATCCAGTGCTGCCGGTGCCATGCAGGGTCTGCTCAGCGCCGTCGGCATCCCGGTGACCCTGGCGCTCCCGGCACTCATCGCGTGGGCCGGCAGCCGTCCGATCCTGCCGTGGTTGTTCACCGTGGTCACGATGATCGGCTGGGCCGGCGTGCTCGTCGCACCCGCGACCGTTCCCTGGCTGTGGGCCGTCCTGCTGGGTGTCGGCGGCTGCGCCTTCACCTGGACGCTGACGATGATCGGGCGGCGGTCCCGCACGCCAGATGGCACCGCAGCCCTGTCCGGTTTCGCCCAGAGCATCGGCTATGTGATCGCCGGACTCGGGCCGCTCGGCACCGGAGTGCTGCATGACGCCACCGGCACCTGGACGGTGCCGGTGGCGATATTGCTGGTGAGCGCCATCTTCATCGGCGTGTTCGGCGCTGCCGTGAACCGCGAACGGTTCCTCGAGGACGAACTCGGTCGGTGAGCGGGCTCAGGCCGCGCGGACGTAGCGACCGGCGCGACCGACACGAGCAAGGTGGGCCGCGAAGGCGAGCCGGCTGCCGTACTTCTCGACACCCCGCTCGGCGACCTGACGGCGCTGCTCGAGACGATCGACGAGCTCACGCTCGAACTGCAGGGCTTCGGTGCGGACCGCGTGGTCGGTGATGATGGTCATGATCTCTCCTTCGACACCACCGACTCTCGTCCCTGAGGTAGGCACCGGACATCGGTCGACCGGCCTATCTCCGGCGATTGCTACCTCAGACGCGTGCGGGAGCCCCGTACGCAAGCCGGCACGCTGAGTGGTCCGGGACACCCGACCCGGACCTGCGCAACCCCAGCAATCCCGGACTCAGCTGGTGACCCAGCAGGCGCTCACCTCCCCGTCAGGCCGCCTGGCCGCCGGTAGGGTTTGAGCGTGAGCGCAACACCCGGTCGGATCTTCCTGTCCCGCATCGCGGGGCAGGCGGTCTTCGACCCGGCGGGCGACCAGGTGGGCAAGCTCCGCGACGTCGTCGTCACCGTCCGGCCCGACCGTCGCCGGCCTCGTGTCGTCGGGCTGGTCGTCGAGGTGCTCGGACGCCGTCGGGTGTTCCTGCCGATCACCCGCGTCACATCACTCGACACCGGCCAGGTCATCACCACTGGCGTGCTCAACGTCCGCAAGTTCGAGAAGCGTCGGGCCGAGACGCTGGCCATCCACGAGCTCTTCGATCGCACGGTCATCCTGCCGGACGGCCGCCGCGGCACCGTCTACGACCTCTCCATGGAGCAGGACTCCCGCCACGACTGGCACCTCGCCCACGTCGCGGTGCACGAGGGTGGCAAGCGGTTCGGGCGGCGCGGACCCTCCCGCGTGGTCGAGTGGGACGAGGTCACCGGGCTGACCACCGAGGAGACCGGCCAGGGCGCCACCCACTTGCTGGCCACGATGGACGAGATGCGACCGGCCGACCTCGCCAACGCCCTCATGGACCTGCCGCCCAAGCGGCGCACCGAGGTCGCGGCCGAGCTCGGCGACGAGCGGCTGGCCGACGTCCTCGAGGAGCTTCCGGACGCCATCCAGGTCGAGATCCTCGGCATCCTCGACCCGGAGCGGGCTGCCGACGTGCTGGAGGAGATGGACCCCGACGACGCCGCGGACCTGCTCGGTGAGCTCCCGCAGCCCACGTCCGAGCAGCTGCTGCAGCTGATGGAGCAGGAGGACGCCGACGACGTCCGTCGCCTGCTCCGCTACGAGGACCGCACCGCCGGCGGCATGATGACCACCGAGCCCGTCATCCTGCCCCCCGACGCCACGCTCGCCGAGGCCCTGGCCCGTGTGCGTGAGCCCGAGCTCGGCCCGGCGCTCGCCTCGATGGTCTACGTGTGCCGTCCACCGATCGAGACGCCCACCGGGCGGTTCCTGGGCGTCGTCTACTTCCAGGCCCTGCTCCGCGAGCCGCCGTCGACGCTCGTGGGCGCCCTGGCCGACAACGACATCGAGTGGCCGCGGCCGGACGCCACGCTGGAGCAGGTGGCCAGCCTGCTGGCCTCCTACGACCTCGTGGCCCTGCCGGTCGTCGACGACCGCCAGCACCTGGTCGGCGTCGTCACGATCGACGACGTGCTCGACCACCTGCTGCCCGAGGGCTGGCGCGAGCGCGACGACGAGGCGCGGGAGGTGGCCGCCCGTGGCTGAGCGCACCCGCACCCGTCTCGACCAGCCGAGCAGCCGCCGCCGTTCGTTCCGTCCGCGCTCGGACGGTGACCGCCTCGGCCGCTTCTCCGAGCGGTTCGCGCGGTTCATGGGCACCGCCACGTTCCTCGCGTGGATGACCGTCGTGGTCGCCGTGTGGGTCACCTGGAACGCGTCGTGGGGCCCCGACCGCCCGCGCTGGGACGAGTACCCGTTCATCTTCCTGACGCTCATCCTGTCGCTGCAGGCGTCCTACGCCGCCCCGCTGATCCTGCTCGCGCAGAACCGGCAGGAGTCGCGCGACCGCGTGCAGCAGGAGCAGGACCGCGACGCGAACGCGCAGTCGCACGCCGACATGGAGTTCCTCGCCCGCGAGGTCGCGAGCCTGCGCCTGGGCATCGGCGAGGTCGCGACCCGCGACTTCCTCCGCGGCGAGCTGCGCGGACTGCTCGAGTCGCTCGAGCAGTCCGGCAGCGAGCCAGACCCGCGCGACTAGCTGCCTGCTACATCGGCAGCGCTTCGTACACCTGGATGCTCCCGACGACCGGGTGGGACAGGGCGATCTTCTCCGCCTCGTCGATGTCCTGGGCGTTGATCAGGGTGTAGCCGGTGACGCCGTGCGCGCTTGGCAACAGCTCGGTGGTGTCGCTGGCGGAGACCTCCCGGCCCTGACCGAACGGATTGCCGGCGTCGACGACCTTGTCGCCCAGCGAGCCGAACCACTCGATCCAGGCGGCCGTGCTCTCGTCGGTCGGTGCCTGGTCGCGGGTTCCGGTGTAGAGCAGTACGAACTTCTTCATGATCTTCATTCCTTTTCCGTGAGGGTGGTGCGGTTGAGGTAATCGGAGTAGTTGGCCAGCGACTCGTCGTCGCTCCCCCAGTACGTGTGGAACTGAGCCAGCCATTGCTGCAGGCCCCGCATCGCCCGGCGATCGAGCGTGAGGAACGTCGTGCGTCCGGTCTTCTTGCGCGTCACGAGTCCGGCGTTCTCCAGGACCTTGACGTGCTTGTGGATCGCCGGCAGCGACAGGTCGCGCATGTCGGCGAGCTGGCTGATCGCGCACGGCTGGAGGCCGAGCACGTAGACCATCTCCCGCCGGTGCTTGTTGGCCAGAGCCTCCAGCACCTGGTCGAGATCCTGCGGAATCATGCCTGTGCCCATCTCCTGACAAGAGTTAACTTCTGAGTTAACTGTATCACCCTTCGCCGCGCCGCCGGTGTCTCGCGGCAGCCCCGTACGATGGCCGTATGCCAGCCGTCACCGAAGAGCAGGTCCGCGAGGCGCTCGCGAGCGTCAAGGACCCGGAGATCAAGCGTCCGATCACCGAGCTCAACATGGTCGATGCGGTCGACATCGACGACGACACCGTCACCGTCCACCTGCTGCTCACCGTGGCCGGCTGTCCGCTCAAGGACACGCTGAACCGCGACATCACCGCGGCGGTCGCGACGGTCGCCCCCGACCACCAGGCGGTCGTCGACATGGGCGTGATGTCCGACGAGCAGCGCAAGGACATGCAGCAGCAGCTCCGCGGCAACCGCACCGAGCGGGAGATCCCGTTCGCGCAGCCCGGCTCGCTCACCAAGATCTTCGCCATCGCGTCGGGCAAGGGCGGTGTCGGCAAGTCGTCGGTCACGGTCAACCTGGCGCTGGCCATGGCCGAGCGCGACCTGAAGGTCGGCATCATCGACGCCGACATCTACGGCCACTCCATCCCCGACATGCTCGGTGTCGGCGACCTCCGCCCCACCCAGGTCGAGGACATGATCATGCCGGTGCCGGTCAAGGGCATCCAGGTCATCAGCATCGGCATGCTCAAGGAGCGCAAGAACCAGGTCGTCGCCTGGCGCGGCCCGATGCTCGACCGCGCCCTGGTGCAGATGCTCAGCGACGTCTACTGGGGCGACCTCGACGTCCTGCTGCTCGACCTCCCGCCGGGCACCGGAGACATGGCCATCAGCCTCGGCCAGCACCTCCCCAACGCCGAGGTCCTGGTCGTCACCACACCGCAGCCGGCCGCGGCCAGCGTGGCCGAGCGGGCCGGCACGATGGCGTCGATGATGCACCAGCGTGTCGTCGGCATCGTGGAGAACATGTCCTACCTGACCACCCCGACGGGCGACCGCATGGAGATCTTCGGCTCCGGCGGCGCGGCCACGGTCGCCGAGACGCTGAGCGGACGCTTCGGCTACGACGTCCCGGTGATCGGGCAGATCCCGCTCGACGAGAAGCTCCGCGTGGGCGGCGACGTCGGCGAGCCGATCGTGGTCACCGACCCCGACTCCGAGGCCGCCAAGGTGCTTCGGGGGGTCGCCGACCGCCTGAGCGGTCGCTCCCGCGGCCTGGCCGGCATGCAGCTCGGCCTCTCCCCTGCCGGCAAGTAGGACGCACCGTGTTCGGGATGGGCTGGCCCGAGATCCTGATGATCGGCGTGGTCGGGGTCATCGTGTTCGGGCCGGACAAGCTGCCGGACATCGCCAAGCAGGCCGGCCGGTTCATCCGCACCGTGCGCCGGATGGCCGAGAACGCGAAGAACGACCTCGGCCGCGAGATCGGCGAGGACTTCTCCGGGCTGCAGCTGCGCGACCTCGACCCGCGCGAGCTGGTGCGCCGGAACATCCTCGACGCGGACGACGACGTTTCACCTCCGGGCCCGGCGACACGCGAGCTGCGGCCGGACGAACGACCGCCGTTCGACCCCGACGCCACCTGACGTCCGGCTAGGACTGGGCGAGCCAGGTGGTCATGCGGGTGAGGCCGTCGCCGACGCGCTCGACCGGGTCGGGTCGGGCCGGATCGCTCGGAAGCTCGGCGATCGCCTGACCGAGCCGGTCGTCGCCGAGATCGGTGATGACGGTGTAGACGACACCGTCGGCGTTCCAGGTGATCACGCGCGGACGACCGTCTCGAACCCACACCTCACGCTGCGCGAGCCAGCGCTCGTCGAACTCCTCGACCGCCTGAGGCGCCAGTGCGCCGCTCTGCTCGTACAAGTTGAGGGCGTCGACCCCGTCGCTGTAGACGAGCGCCACCGCCTCCGTGCCGTCGCGGTACTGGCCAGACACCCGTTCCAGCCCACCCCCGAGACGGGCGTGACACGGCCAGCCGTACTCGTCGAGCTCGGCCATCGCCGCGACGGTCAGCGATTCGGACGGACGGTGCTCAACGCCGGTGAACTCGGCGGCGTACTCGTCGAACGGCGGCTCCACCTCGTCGACGGCGGGAGCGGCCGGACCGACCGCGTAGGCGACGGCCACCACGGCCATCGAGGCGCCGAGCAACACGGCACCCACACCCAGGCGCGACCACCACGAGTGCCGCCGCGGCGGCGCGTGGGGCAGGGTGCTCAGCGAAGCGACGAGACCCGGCGGAGGCTGGAGATCGGCCGCGTCGCGCATGCGCGACTTGAGCAGCCGTTGCTGCAGGACGGCCTGACGGCATCGCTCGCAGCCCTCCAGGTGCGACTCGGCCGCGCGCGCGGCACCGGGCGAAAGCTGCCCGTCCACGAACGCTGCGACGTCGTCACCAAGATGTGCCACTCAGACTCAGACTCCGATCGGCCCCAGGAATCGGGTGCGACCACGGCCCGGGGCCCGGTGGGCGAGTGCGTCGCGCAGCTGGGTGCGGCCACGGTGGATGCGCGATCGCACCGTGCCGAGCTTGATGCCGAGGACCGAGGCGATCTCCTCGTACGACAGCCCCTCGACGTCGCAGAGCACGACGGCGACGCGGAACTCCTCCGGGAGCGAGGCGAGAGCCGCCTCGATGTCCGGATCGAAGCCGGCGTCGTGCACGGCCGACTCGGGGACGACCTCGTCGCCGAGCAGCCGGTCCTCGGCGCCGTCGGTGAACCCGTCCATGCGCACCCGCGACGTGCGACGCACGCGGTCGAGGAACAGGTTGGTGGTGATCCGGTGGATCCAGCCGTTGAAGTTGCCGGGCTCGTACTTGTGCAACGAGCCGAAGACGCGGATGAACACGTCCTGGGTGAGGTCCTCGGCGTCCTGCCGGTTACCGGTGAGGCGGTAGGCGAGCCGGTAGACCCGGGCGGAGTGCTCCGTCACGATGTCGTCCCAGGTTCCCGCCGCGATGTCCACGTCATCTGCCTTCATGTCACTGATCGTCGGCCTTCTCCCTGAGAGAACGCCCAGAGCAGGCTGACCGTTCCCCAGCATATTCCGCCTCGACTTCGGCCACAGCATCCCCGGATGCAGGCTCAGCCGTCACTATGCTGAGCGGGAGCACGCGAGAAGGAGTGGACCCATCACCAGCGCAGAGAGCCTCCAGTACGCCGAGGGCTACGTGAGCGAGGACGAGCACCTCGCCGCCGGTCGCCGTCGCGCGGACGAGGTCGGCATCGTGCCCATCGGATCGGGCGGCGGCGCTGCGCTGCGGTTCCTGGCCTCGGTCGTCGAGGCCAGGGCGGTGGCCGAGATCGGCACCGGCACGGGAGTGTCCGGCCTCTGGCTCCTGCGGGGCATGACGCCGGACGGCGTGCTCACCAGCGTCGACCTCGAGGCGGAGCACCAGCGGCTCGCCCGCGAGACATTCACGGAGGCCGGTATCGCGTCCCAGCGCTTCCGGCTCATCACCGGGTCAGCACTCGACGTCATGCCGCGGCTCACCGACGACGGCTACGACCTCGTGTTCCTCGACGGCGACAAGGTGGAGTACGGCGAGTACCTCGACCAGGCACTGCGCCTGGTGCGTCCCGGCGGGTTGATCGTGTTCGACAACGCCCTGTGGCACGACCGCGTCGCCGACGCGAAGCGGCGGGACCCCGAGACACTCGCGGTGCGCGAGCTGCTGCAGCGAGTCGCCAACGACGAGCAGCTACGCCCGGTGCTGCTGCCCGTGGGCGACGGCATGTTGGTCGCCCAGCTCGTGGAGTAGCGTCAGACGGCCTTGAGGGCGTCGCCCAGGGTCGCCGCCTCCTCGTTGTTGAGCTCGACCACGAGGCGGCCGCCGCCTTCGAGTGGGACGCGCATGACGATGCACCGCCCTTCTTTGGTGACCTCCATCGGTCCGTCGCCGGTCCGAGGCTTCATGGCCGCCATCGGTTCCCCTCTCGTCTGTCCGTCCACCTGAGCGCTGTCCGCGCGGGGACGCCTCACCGAACGGTGAGACGCGCACGAACCATTATCGCCCATCGTCGAAACGAAGGGACGGCAGGCTCACGCGAGCTGCCGGGACTCCGCCTCCTGGGCCAGCAGCTCGGCGCGGGCGCGCTTCTCGGCGGCCTCACTGGCGGTGAGCGCGTCGCGCAGGTGGACGAGATCGGCCTGGACCTGCTCGAGCGAGACCGCCAGCTCCTTCGACCGGTCCTGCTCGTCGGCGAGAGCGTGGCCGAGCTCCTCGCGTCGGCGTTCGGCGCGCCGGATCTCCGCTTCGAGGCGGACGACGCGGGCCTGATGCTCACCGAGTCGGGCCGCCATGGTCTCGGCGAACGCGATCTGCTCCGCGGCACGAGTGCGAGCCTCGTCGCGGTACGCGCCCGCGAGATGGGCGCGGTCGTGCGCCCAGAGGCGCCGAACCCTGAGAGTCGCGCTCTGCAGGAGCGCCGCGGCGACGATGCCGGTCACGACGGCGTACCCGCCCGCCGCGGTGAGGGCCAGCGTCGAGTCGACGACCACGGCCGCTCCGACCGCCCCGGCTCCCGTCGCCAGCAGCACGACGGCGATGACGGACCGTCGCGTCCGGGAGGCGCGACGGATGGGTGCGGACGAGGACTCGCGGGGGGTTCGGGTCGACATGCGGCCCAGCGTACGTGCGGCCGGATGCGGCGCCGGGGTGCCGCGCCGTGTCACGGAGGAGGGCGACGGAATGCGCACCCGGCGAGGTGGTCGTTCACCATCCCGGTGGCCTGCATGAGCGCGTAAGCCGTGGTGGGCCCGACGAACCGAAACCCGCGGCGCTTGAGCTCCTTGGCCATGGCGATCGACTCCGGCGTGGTGGCCGGCACATCGGCCAGCCGCCGTGGAGCCGGACGGTCGTCGGGCGCGAACGACCAGAGGAGGTCGGAGAACGAGGTGTCGAGATCGACGAGGGTGCGGGCATTGTGGATGGTGGCCTCGATCTTGAGCCGGTTGCGGACGATGCCCGCGTCGGCCAGCAGGCGTTCGACGTCGCCGGGCCCGTACCCGGCGACGACCTGGGGATCGAAACCGCCGAACGCCGCCCGGAAGCCCTCACGCTTGCGCAGGATGATCGCCCACGACAGGCCGGACTGGAACGCCTCGAGGCTCATCCGCTCGTAGAGGGCGATGTCGCCGCGCAGCTCGTGACCCCACTCGCGATCGTGGTAGTCGAGCATCGCCGCGTCGGCGCCCCATGGGCATCTGAGGAAGCCGTCCGCGCCTCGAACCGTGTCGCTCTCGCTCACGGCACGATGGTGCCACCGAGGACGGACACCCGGGCCGAACGCTGGGCCGCGCTCGCTACGATGACGCCCTCCCCCATCCGTGGAGGTTCCGTGGCCCATCCCCGCGTGCGCGTCCGCGCGTTCGTCGATTCGTCGTCGTTCCAGTGGTTCATCATCGGCGTGATCATCGTCAACTCGCTCGTTCTCGGGCTGGAGACCTCCCCGGGGCTGATCGACGCCCTCCCCTGGCTCTCGCCGCTCGGATGGGTGACGGTGGCGATCTTCGTCGTGGAGATCACGCTGCGCATCTATGCCCACGGCCGCTCCTTCTTCCGCGACCCGTGGGGCGTTTTCGACCTGGTGGTCGTCGCGGTGGCGTTGATCCCGGCGTCGGGAGTGCTCAGCGTGCTCCGGGTGCTGCGGGTGCTCCGGGTGCTGCGCCTGCTCTCGGCCGTCCGGTCGATGCGCCGCGTGGTCGCCGCTCTGGCCGCCACGATCCCGGGGATGACCTCGATCGGGGCGCTGCTGGTGATGCTGATCTACGTCGCCGGCGTCATGGCCACCCAGATGTTCTCGGCCACTGACCCCGAGAACTTCGGGGACCTTCCCACGTCCCTGCTCTCGATGTTCCAGGTGATGACCGGCGACGACTGGGCCAAGGTCATCCAGCCGGTGACGGACCAGCACCCGGCCGCGTGGAGCTTCTTCATCCTCTACATCCTGGTCTCCACCTACATCGTGCTGAACCTGTTCATCGCCGTCGCCGTCGAGGCACTGGAGAAGCAGCACGAGGAGAGCGACGAGGAGATCAAGCACGAAGTCGAGCAGAGCGAGGCCGACGTGCTCGCGGCCATCGAGTCGCTGCGGTCCGAGGTCGCCGCCCTGCGCACCGAGATCTCCCCGGGAGACCGCGGACCGGACTGACGTCGGTGCCGGGCGATAGCGTGTCCGCGTGGCCACGATCGGCGAAGCCCTGGCACTACGCCCTGACGGCGACGCTCGATGGCTGGCACACGCCGACCCGGCCCATCAGTCGATCACCGGCATGTTCGGCGGCTGGACTGCCGGAGTCCTGCTCGGTGCCGTCAGCCAGTCCGCAGAGGGCGAGGCCAAGCCCTCCGCGATCACCGTCAGCTACCTCGGCGCGATCTCACCGGGCGACGACGTCGTCGTGTCCGTCGAGCACGTCGGCGGCGGACGCTCGATCAACCACTGGCGTGCCGACGTGCGGTCGACGAGCGACGATGCCGTGCTCGCCACCGCCCTCGTCGCCCTGACGAGCCGGCGTCCGAGCACGCCTCACCTGCAGCTGCAGATGCCGGACGTCCCCGATCCTGACGGCCTCGAGCGCATCTACGCGCCGAGCCCCCAGGGCGATCACAGTGAGATCCGCTTGGTGTCCGGCGAGTACGGCAGCGGCGACAGCCGTGGCGTCATGTGGGTGCGCGACGTGTCCGGCCGGCCGCTCGACCACCTGCAGCTGGCCTACCTCGCCGACCAGTACGCGCCACGGACGTTCTTGTGGGGCGATGGGCCCGCGCTGTCGGCCACCATCACCATGTCGGTGTACTTCCACGCCACCGACGACGAGCTCGCGGCGGTGGGCGACGGCTACATCCTCAACGAGGCCACCGGCACCCGGGCCGAGCACTCGACGTCGGGGCAGCAGGCGCGACTCTGGAGCCGCGACGGCACGCTGCTGGCGACCACCGAGCAGCTCTGCTGGTACCGCTGACGCCCCTAGCCCGGCGCGATCTCGTCGAAGAAGTCGACGGCCTCGTCGACGTCGTCGGTGAGGATCAGGCGGTCGGCGTCGGGCTCGTTGATCTTGCCGTCGGCGAGCATCGTGGTGCGCACCCAGTCGATGAGTCCCTGCCAGTACTCGGTGCCGAAGAGGACGATCGGGAACGAGGTGATCTTCTGGGTCTGGGCCAGCGTCAGTGCCTCGAACAGCTCGTCCATGGTGCCGAAGCCGCCGGGCATGACGACGTAGCCCTGGGAGTACTTGACGAACATCGTCTTGCGCACGAAGAAGTAGCGGAAGTTGATGCCGAGGTCGACCCAGTCGTTGAGGCCCTGCTCGTGCGGCAGCTCGATGCCGAGGCCGACCGAGACGCCGCCGCACTCGCTGGCGCCGCGGTTGGCGGCCTCCATCGCGCCCGGCCCGCCGCCGGTGATGATGCCGTAGCCGCGGGCGACCAGCTTCTCGGCGATCAAGCGGGTCGTCTCGTACATCGGGTCGTGCGGCTTGATGCGCGCGGAGCCGAACACGGCGACCGCCGGACCGAGCTCGGCCAGCGCCCCGAAGCCCTCCACGAACTCGGCCTGGATGCGCAGCACGCGCCAGGGATCGGTATGGACCCACTCCCCCTGGCCGCGGGAGTCCAGCAGCCGCTGGTCGGTGGTGCTGTTCTGCAGGTGGCGCCCGCGCAGACGCACGGGGCCCTTGTGAGACTCGCGCTCGGGAGGCAGCTCGCTCAGGTCGTCAGCCATGCCGTCATCGCCTCCTCCACGCCGGTCAGGTGGGCGACGGGCACGTGCTCGTCGGCCTTGTGGGCGAACGTCGGGTCGCCCGGCCCGAAGTTGACCGCGGGGATGCCGAGCTGGCTGAACTGGGCGACGTCGGTCCATCCGTACTTGGGCCCCACGTCGACGCCGATGGCCTGCACGAACGCGGCGGCCGCCGGGCGGTCGAGGCCCGGCATCGCGCCGGGCGCGGAGTCGGTGACCTCGACCTCGAAACCCTCGAACAGCTCACGGACGTGCGAGAGAGCCTGCTTCTCGTCCAGGTCCGGGGCGAACCGGTAGTTGACGCTGATCCGCGCCTCGTCGGGCACCACGTTGCCGGCGACCCCGCCGCTGATGCCGACGGCGTTCAGGCCCTCGCGATAGACCAGGCCGTCGATCTCGACCTCGCGCGGGGTGTAGCCGGTGAGCCGGTTCAGGACCTCCGCCGCAGCGTGCACGGCGTTGCTGCCGTTCCACGAGCGTGCCGAATGCGCCCGCACGCCGCGGGTGATGACGTCGACGCGCAGCGTGCCCTGGCAGCCGGCCTCGACGATCGCTGCGGTGGGCTCCATCAGGATCGCGAAGTCGGCGGTCAGCAGCTCGGGCCGCTCGCGAGCCACCCGGCCGAGGCCGTTGAACTCGGCGGCGATCTCCTCACCCTCGTAGAACACGAAGGTGATGTCGCGGGTCGGCTCGGGCACGTGCGCGGCGAGGCGCAGGGCGATGGCCACGCCGCCCTTCATGTCGCAGGTGCCGAGCCCCCAGAGCACGTCGCCGTCGAGCCGCGACGGGAAGTTGGCGTTGGCCGGCACCGTGTCAAGATGCCCGGCGATCACCACGCGCTCGGAACGGCCGCGTGACGTGCGGGCCACCAGTGTGTGTCCGTCACGGATTACGTCGAGATGTGGCAGAGCGACCAGAGCCCCCTCGATCGCGTCGCAGATCTCCCGCTCCGCCAGGCTCTCCGACGCGATGTCGACCAGGTCGGCCGTCAGCGACACCACGTCGCGCGACAGGTCGAGGTGAGCCATGCCGCCCACTGTGCCAGAGGGTCGCTACCGCTCCGGGGCCAGAGGGTCGCTACCGCTCCGGGGCCAGAGGGTCGCTATCGCTCCGGGGGCCAGAGGGGCCTACTCCGGCTGGAAGACGCAGAACTCGTTGCCCTCCGGGTCGGCCATGACCGTCCAGCGGATCTCGTGGTCCGGGCGACGCAGCACGGTGGCACCGGCGTCCTCGAGATCGGCGACGTCAACACCCGGGCTGAGGGTGACGTCCCAGTGGATCCGGTTCTTGACCGTCTTGGGCTCGGGCACCGGGGCGAAATCGAAGCCCTCGAACGGCACCCCGTCGATGCCGGAGATCGAGTGCCATTCCTCGTTCTCGTCCGTTTCGAGCGTCCCTCCCCACACGCTCTGCCACCACAGCGCCATCGCCGCAGGATCGGCGCTGTCGACCTCGACCGCCTTGAGCCGGTAGTCGGGCACCTCGTCGACCACGAAGACGCAGAATCCTGCGGCGTCCCACCCCGGCGACCCGGTGTCCTCAGGATCGGCGAAGACATTCCAGCGGAACTGGCCGGGCTCGCTGAGCTGCGAGAGATCCGAGAAGGGCTCGAGCGCCGGCGCGAAGACATCGAGGTGGACGCGGTTCTTGACGGTGTGCCGTTCCGGCACGACGTTCGTCCAGACGGTGTGCTGCGGCGTGGGCCCGGCCAGCTTGAACCCATCCGGCGAGTCGTCGGGCCCGATGATCTCCAGCCCGAGCGTGCGGGCCCAGAACTCCGAGGCCGGACGGGGGTCGTTGACGTCGATGCAGAGGTCCTTGAAGGTCACCAGGCTCATGCCGTCCAGCCTATGAGTCGGGGGTGACGTTCGACCAGACGCGGCCCGATACCGTGGAGGGATGGAGCAGTCACACCCCGGTGCGCACGCGTGGGGCGTCGCGACCCTCGCCGACGGCGCGCCCGAGAGCGGCCGCGTGCTCGACGTCTGGTACCCGCAGCCGCGGGTCGGCCCGGCGCCGGAACGCGGGCACGAGCCGGAGGAGCTCACCGCGCTGTCCGGCCACGACCGGATCCGCGACGTCCGCACCGTCGTCGTGCACACGGTGATCGACGACCTCCAGCAGCCGCCGCACGATGCGTATGACGTCTACCTGCGACTTCACCTCCTCTCGCACCGGCTCGTGCGTCCGCACGGACTGAACCTCGACGGCATCTTCGGGATCCTCACCAATGTCGTCTGGACATCCATCGGTCCGTGCCCGGTGCAGGGGTTCGAGCACGTCCGAGCCAGAGCCCGCACGGCCGGCCGCCAGGTGCAGGTCACCAGCATCGACAAGTTCCCCCGCATGACCGACTACGTCGTTCCCAGCGGTGTCCGGATCGGCGATGCCGACCGGGTCCGCCTCGGCGCACACCTGGCCGAAGGCACCACGGTCATGCACGAGGGCTTCGTCAACTTCAACGCCGGCACGCTCGGCACCGCGATGATCGAGGGCCGCGTCTCGGCGGGCGTCACTATCGGCAACGGGTCCGACGTCGGGGGCGGCGCGTCCATCATGGGCACGCTCTCAGGCGGCGGCACGGCCGTCGTCAGCGTCGGTGAGAACAGCCTCGTCGGCGCCAACGCCGGCATCGGCATCTCACTCGGCAACGACTGTGTCGTCGCCGCCGGCACCTACGTCACGGCGGGCAGCAAGGTGCGGATGCCCGACGGCACCGTGATCAAGGCGGCCCGGCTCTCCGGACAGGACGGCATCTTGTTCCTCACCAACTCCGAGACCGGAGCACTCGAGGCGAGACCCCGCGGCGACCGGAGTGGCATCGAGCTCAACGCCGACCTCCACGCCAATTGACTCGGCGCACCATGAGGCTGCGCTGGGTCCTGGTCGCCGGTCTGGTCGCCTGCGCCGCGCTGGTGGCCACCGTCGTGGTCGACCGCGAGCCGATGCGCAGCGAGTACTGCGTCGCCGAGGTCGGCGACACCCGCGCACAGATCGACATCGAGCAGGCCCGCTGGACGACGCTGATGGCGGCCATCTCCCAGCGTCGCGGGTTGCCGCCGCGGGCCACGACGATCGCGATCGCGACCGCCTTCCAGGAGTCGAAGATCCACAACATCGACTACGGCGACCGAGACTCGGTCGGCCTGTTCCAGCAGCGTCCGTCACAGGGTTGGGGCACGCGCGAGCAGGTGCTCGACCCGCGGCACGCCATCGGCCGCTTCTACGACGGACTGGTCAAGGTCAAGGGGTACACCTCGATGTCGATCACCGAGGCGGCCCAGCGCGTGCAGCGGTCGGCATTTCCCGGCGCCTACGCCCAGCACGAGGACTACGCCCGGGCTCTCGCCTCGTCCCTGCGCGGCTACAGCCCGGCCGCGTTCAGCTGTCGCGTCAACCCCACGTCGGGCGGGCGCACCGACGAGGTCGCCGGCGACGTCGTGTCCGCGTTCGGCGACATCCCGATCGAGGTCGAAGAGCGCTCCGTGCGCATCCCGCTCGCCGGACGGCCGCCCGACGTGGAAGCCCGTGGCTGGGGTCTGGCCCACTACGCGGTGGGCAACGCCACCCGGCTCGAGGTCACCTCGGTCGCCTTCGACGGTCATCTGTGGACCGCCGAGGACTCTCCGGACGACTGGGTCGTCGAGCCGCGAGCCTCCGGTGCGCCACGCGACCTCGTGGTGATCGGTGTCGGCTAGCTGCTAGTCGCCGCTCAGGCGGGAAGCGGCGGCGGCGATCCGCTCGTCGGTGGCCGTGAACGCGACCCGGACGTGCTGCTGGCCGCCTGCTCCGTAGAAGTCGCCCGGGGCGGCGAGGATGCCGCGCTCGGCCAACCAGTCGATCGTGTCCCGGCAGGCTTCGCCGCGGGTGGCCCACAGGTAGAGCGCGCCCTGCGAGTGCTCGATCGTGAAGCCCGCCCCCTCCAAGGCTGTCCGCAACATCGAGCGCCGGGACCCATACGTGGCGCGCTGCTGGTCGACGTGCTCGTCGTCGCCCAGCGCCGCGATCATGGCCGCCTGCACGGGCGCGGGAACCATGAACCCGAGATGCTTGCGCACGGCGAGAAGCTCGGAGATCACGGCGGGCTCACCGGCGACGAAGGCTCCACGGTAGCCCGCCATGGACGACCGCTTCGACAACGAGTGCACGGCCAGCACGCCGTCCAACGATCCGCCGTTGATGTCCGGGTGCAGCACCGACGTCGCCTCACCCTCCCACGCATACTCCAGGTAGCACTCGTCGGACACGAGCAGGCTGCCGCGTTCGCGCGCCCAGGCGATCATCTTGCGCAAGTGGTCGGCGCCCAGGATGCGTCCGTGCGGGTTGGCCGGTGAGTTGAGATAGACGATGGCCGGTCGCACCGGTCCGAGCCGGACCGTCGAGTCCGAGGCCACCACCTGGCAACCGGCGTACCGGGCTCCGACCTCGTAGGTCGGGTAGGCGATCTCCGGGATGACGACCAGGTCGTCGGGTCCGAGGCCGAGCTGGGTCGGCAGGTTCGCGATCAGCTCCTTGGACCCGATGGTCGTCAGCACGTGGTCGGGGGCGAGACCGGTGATGCCGAACCGGCGCTCCAGCCAGTCGACCGCCGACTGCCGAAGCGCGTCCGGACCGAGCACGGTCGGATAGCCCGGGGCGTCTGCTGCGTCGGCGAGTGCCGTTTGGACGAGGTTCGGGGTCGGGTCGACGGGCGTGCCGATGGAGAGGTCGACGAGCCCGTCGGGGTGGTCGGCCGCGCGGGCCTTCGCCACGGCGAGGGTGTCCCAGGGAAACTCCGGGAACCGCGCCGAGACCGGTGTCGTCACCTGCCGCCCCAACCCCGGCACCCCCGCGGGGTCATTCCTGGTTCTGCGGCGGAAGGGCGGCGATGATCGGGTGGTCGGCGTCGATCGGACCCGTCTTGGCGGCACCACCGGGAGACCCGAGCTCGTCGAAGAAGTGCACGTTCGCGTCGTAGTACTCCTTCCACTCCGCGGGCGTGTCGTCCTCGTAGAAGATCGCCTCGACCGGGCACACCGGCTCGCAGGCGCCACAGTCGACACACTCGTCGGGGTGGATATAGAGCATCCGCTTGCCCTCGTAGATGCAGTCGACGGGGCATTCGTCCACACAGGCGAGGTCCTTGAGGTCCACACATGGTTGGGCGATGACGTAGGTCACGACAGCTCCTTCTCTCGGGCTCTCCCAAGTATCCCGGCTCACTCAACCCGGCTGTGCATCAGGTCCATCTCATGGACACCCACGGACGTGACAGGCTCGAGCCCATGACGATCGACCCGGACGCACAGGGTAGCCGTGTGGTCGTGCGGCTCCGCGTCGGAGGGTCCGGACCGAGCGGTGGTCCGGCCATGACCGACGTGGTGGGCCGACTGGTCGAGGTCACGCACACAGACGCCACGATCGAGCGCCGCGACGGCAGCCTGGCCCGCGTGCCAATGGACGACGTCGTCACCTGGAAGGTGGTGCCGGACCGGCCGCGGCGGACCCGCCCGGCGTCCTCGTTCAGCGCCGACGAGCTGTCGCGCATCACGTCGCGCGGGTGGCCGGCCGTGGTCAGCGAGCCACTCGGTGAGTGGGAGCTGCGGGCTTCCGGCGGTTTCACCGGTCGCGCGAACTCGGTGGCGACGCATGGCGACCCAGGCCTGCCATTCGACGAGGCGCTGGCCGCGGTCGTCGCCTTCTACGACGCGCGCAAGGCGACACCTCGAGCGCAGGTGGTCGTCGGCTCGGTCCACGAGCGCGCCTTCCTCGACGCCGACTGGACGCCGGGCACGTCGACGCGACCGGGTGCGATCGTGCAGGTCGCCGATCTCCGCCACACCTATCGAGCCGACCCGCATGCGCAGGTGTCGCCCACGACCGACGCGTCGTGGCTCAGTCTCTACCCTCGCGCCGAGGACCCGGTCGTCGCGAAGACGGTTCTCGAGGGCCCGAGGACCGTCGGCTTCATCTCCATCGGCGACCCGGCGGTCGCCATCGGCCGCGTCGTCGTGACCGGCGAGTGGGCCGGCGTGGCTGCCGTCGAGGTCGTCCCCGAACGCCGCCGGGAGGGCTTGGCCCGTCGCGTCGTCGACACGGCGCTGGCCTGGGCGATCGACCACGGTGCAGACAAGGCGTACCTGCAGACCATGCGGGACAACACCGCGGCCATCGCGCTGTACGCGTCCTACGGGTTCGTCGATCACCACGAATACCGGTACCTCCAACCCCGCCAAGTCGTGGTCGGCGCCCGGGACACTGGCCTACGCTCATCCGCATGAGCCACCCGGGCGGCAACGAGCAACACGACCTCGGGCTGGCCCACGACCTTCCCACGCTGCTGAGCCGACGTCACGCACTCGGCCTGATGAGCGGCGCCGCCCTTGCGGCCGCCATGGCTGCCTGCGGAATCAGCAGGTTCTCCGACCCGCTCGACCCCACTGGAGCCCCGAGCGTCGGCGGTGGGATACCCCCGGAGATGCCGGGCTCGACGGTGAAGGTCGAGAAGGGTGAGGTGCCGCCGGAGACCGGTGGTCCGTTCCCTGCCGACGGGAGCAACGGCGTCAACGTGCTCAACGACAGCGGCATCGTCCGCAGCGACATCACCCGCAGCTTCGGCGGACCCCGAGGCGTCGCCAAGGGCGTGCCCACGACCATCGCGCTCACCGTGCTGAACCACCAGGACGGCAAGGCCAGGCCGTATCGTGGAGCGGCCGTCTACGTGTGGCACTGCGACGCCAAGGGCCGCTACTCACTGTATGACTGGTCCGTCTCGGCCCAGAACTACCTGCGTGGCCTGCAGGTGGCCGACGCGAAGGGCCGGGTGCAGTTCCGGTCGATCTTCCCGGCGGCGTACCCGAGGCGCTGGCCGCACATCCACTTCGAGGTCTACGAGTCACAGGACGCCGTCGCGAAGGGGCCGGGCAAGATCCGGACGTCGCAGATCGCGCTCCCGGAACGGGCATGCCGCGACGTGTACGCCACCACCTACTACGCGCTGAGCCGGCCGCACCTTGCGCAGATGACGCTGGAGACCGATCCGGTGTTCGCCGACGGCGCCGATTTGCAGACGGCCGACGTCACCGGCTCGGTCGAGAAGGGCCTGCGCATCGCCTTGACGATCAAGGTGTAGCCGCAGGCCACCTAGCCGCTGGGCTTCTTGCCGCAGATGACGTGGTCGGCGGCCTGGTAGACGGCCCTGTCGGTCTCCCGCTTCACCACTTGGCCGCCACGCATGAACGTCCGGTACACGTCGACGTCGAACCCCTGGATCGGCTGTTGCGGGACGCAGCGCTCGGTGTCGTCGTACTGCTTGCCCGGCTTGCGGAAGTTGCGCTGCTTCGACAGCCCGGCCTTGATGTTCCAGACCTTCGTGCTCCACATCTCCACATGCATCACGCCTCTCCTGCCGGGCGTGCTCGGAGTGACGTTGGCGCGGATGAGCACCCCGTACTTGGTGGAGTTGCGGAAGCGCAGGTCGAGGCTTCCGTAGTACAAGGTGGCCTCCCGGCCCATGGGGTACCGGTCGAGGTAGAACGCGTGCGGATGGTGCTCGACGTCGTCCATCCCGGCGAAGAACGCCGCGTTGTACGTGGTGGTGGCGACCTGCGAGACCCCGCCTCCCAGCTCCTCGCGGAACACGCCTCCGTTGATGACCGTGCCGGTGACGAACCCGTTCGCGGTGGTGCGCTCGCCGACGGTCTCGTTCATGCTGAACGTCTCGCCCGGCTCGAGGATCGTTCCATCGATGAGCTGGGCGGCGCGGCCCTGGTTGGTGTTGCGGTACTGCGCGTACGGGAAGTACGTGGTGAACGAGCTCACGCGCTCCTTGATGCGCAGCTTCTTGGCGTCGGCCGTGGTGAACTCCGGGTCGACGACCTTGGCGTCGATCTCGACGCTGCGGGCGTCGCCGGTCTCGGTGATGGCGGGGACCAGCTTCTCGGCCATCTCCTCGGGCTGCAGACCGACACCCTCCTTCCCAGGAACGACGACCGGCTTTCCATTCCTGATCCTCACAGTGGCATCGACCGCCTTCTTGCCGATGCCGGTGGTGGAGCTGGTGAGCGGTTTGGCCAGCTTCTCCGGGTCGATCTCCGGCTTGAGCTCGTCATCCTTGACGCGGACCACGAGCGCCGGCGCGTACGCGCTGACCGGCAGGTTCACCCTCTTCTTGCCGACCTTGATCACGACCGGACCGCTGACGGCAGGCTCGGCGATCGAGGTCATGGCCTCCTCGAGCCCGTCGGCGTCGACGGTCGGTTCGACGACGGCGGTGGGAACGTCGATCGGTCCGCGGGCCACGAGATAGCCGTTCTTGACCGCCCGCACCGCGTCGGCCTTGCGGACGACCAGGCCGGCCTTCGGCTCGCGGGGCGTGGGCTTCTTCTTCGGAAACGTGATCTGCGGTTCGACGACTTCACGGTCGACGGCGGTCGCGATCTTGACCACGATGCCGGCGAGCTCCTTGTCGTTCGCGTCGACCACCGGGGCGAACTCGTGGGTGCCGAACACCAGGCCGAGCATCGTGCGCGGGTTCCAGCTGTGGTTGGCTCCGGCTTCGTCGATGCTCCGATCGAGGTCGAACCTGAGCCCTGCCGCCTTCGGGTCGACGGTGAACTCCTTGTCCTGGTGCTGGAGGACGACCTCCTCGCCGACCCGCGGGCTCAGCGTCCCGTCGACGGCTTCGCGGGCGTCGTCGCGGGACATGCCGCTGACATCGACGCCGCCGATGGTGGCGTTGGCGGGCATCCGCAGCCCGGTCATGATGAAGCCGAGGATGTACAGCACGCCGAGCACCGCGAGCGCGCCGATCAGGAGCAGCCGCAGCTGACGGCGACGCGGCGGCAGCTCGCCGGTGGTGCCATCCTTCGCCTCCGTCGCCGGGGGCTCGGACCCGAAAAAGTCCGGCACGCCGTTCGCCTCGTCGACGGCCGGCTCGGGTGGCGATTCATGCTCCGGCCCGGCTTCGGATTTTGGATCGGGTCGGGGCTCGTCGAGGCCGTCGAGGTCGAGCTCGTCGCTCTCCTCGACCACTCCCGCCTCGGGCTGTGGTGCATCCACCTCGCCCGGGCCGGAATCGGGCGATTCGCCGCCCCCGGGAGCCTTCTGGTCGTCATCGGCCACGCGCACGATCGTCGCAGGAACCACGAGCTTTTCGAAATCGGGGTGCGGACCGACCGGCGCGTCAGGCCTCGCCGGCCTCGCGGAACGTCTTCTCGTTCTCCGGCGACCGCACGATGGTGCCGTAGTGCGATCGGTAGTAGAGCAAGGGGTCGTCGTCGCCCTCCTGCACGCCCGCCCAGACGACCTCGCCGACGAGGATGGTGTGCGTGCCACCGTCGTGGACGCCGATCGTTCGGCACTCCAGCCAGGCGAGCGAAGCGTCGAGCAGGGGCACACCGAGTGCACCGCGGTGGTGCGGCACGTCGTCGAACTGGCCCTCGAGGGCACGGCCCTTGTGGGCGAACCAGGCCGACGCTGCGCGCCCGCGGTCGCTCAGGATCGAGACGCCCCAGATGCCGGACTCCAGCACCGCCTCGTGGAAGCGACTCGCGCGCTGCGAGCAGACCAGCACCTGGGGCGGGTCGAGCGAGACAGACGTGAAGGCGCTGGCGGTCATGGCGTGGTCGACGCCGTCGACCACGGTCGTGACGACCGTGACGCCGCTGGCGAATCGACTGAGCGCTCCGCGGAAGGCGCTCGGGTCGACGGTCACCGTTGAAGCCTAGAGTTCCGGACGATAACGGCCCCGAGGGACCCCATGCCGAGCAGCGAGTACGACCAGCCGAGCCAGTCGTCGGCCACCAGATAGCTGCCAGTCGGAGCCATCGACTGGCCGAGGACGATCACAGCCCATCCGAGAGCGAACCAGGTCTCGCCCACCCGGACCCGGCGGACGCGCCCGGCCCCCACGGCGACGGCGACGGTCGCGCTGATCGCCAGCGCCAGACCCCACGGCCAGTCGACGCCCAGCAGCTCGACCTGGTGCCGATGGACCACGGCGCCGATCAGCGCGACGTAGGCCCCGAGCAGCACCAGTCCGAGGCGGATGATCACAGCCCGGCGAAGAGGTCGTCCTCGAGCGCGCGGCCTTCCGGAGGCGCCGGCGTCCCCTTCACCAGGCGGTAGAACTCGTGGCCCCACACCCGTTGCCCGTGATTGTCCGAGAAGGCGAAGAAGGGCCCATCCGTGGCGATCTGGCTCGAGTGCGCCCGCATCGCGTCCATCTTGGCCTCGAAGAACTCCGTGCCGTCGATCATGGAGTCGAGATCCTCGTCCTCGACGGCGAACGGAGGCAGGTTGTCCGGGTCCATGCCCTCGAAGGTCGTGGAGTCGCCGGCGTCGCGCAGCGCGCGCAAGCCCTCGCGCATCGCGCTGGCCGACATCGCGCTCCAGTAGATCTTCGGGACGTCCCACGCCTCGCCGAGATCGCGGCGGTACGACGAGATGGCGGCGAGCGCCGCGCCGTACGTGGAGATGCGATGCGCCTGGATGTGGTCGGGATGGCCGTATCCGCCGAACTCGTCGTACGTGACGAGCACCTGCGGGCGCACCTCGCGGATGACCTCGATCAGCAGGTTCGACGCCTCGGTCAGGTCAGCGTGCCAGAACGTGCCTTCGCGAGTCTCGTCCATCGGGGCGGCGTGGCCGTCAGGTCCCCACTGCATCCCGGAGTCGCGGTAATGGAACGCGCCGCCGAGGAAGCGGTGGTCGGTGACGCCGAGGATCTTCATCGCGGCCTCGAGCTCGCCGACGCGATGGGCCCCGAGGCCGTCCTCACGATCGGAGGCGAGGTGCTCGATCTCGGGCATCAGGATCTCGCCCTCCTCGCCCGCGGTGCACGTGACGAGCGTGACCTGCGCACCCTCCGCGACGTAGCGGGCCATGGTGGCGCCGTTGCTGATGCTCTCGTCGTCCGGATGGGCATGTACCAGCAGGATCCGGCGGTCGTCCAGGGTCATGCCGCTAGGTTACGGCCCGCTGACGAGACCCTCCGCCCCCTGCCGTCGAGAGACCCGAACCACCGTCAGGTGAACCGGCACCGCAGCATCAGGATGAAGTTCAACCTCAGTCTCTCGTCGGCAGGGGGCGGAGGGTCTCCTCAGCTCCGAGTGGTGACGTGAGACTTCGGCCCCGGGCGACGAGAGACTTCGGCCCCGGGCGACGAGAGACTGCGATTGAACTGAATCCAGAGCATTCGATCGCTGTCGACCATCGGTTGCACGGGTCTCTCGGCGGCCGGGGCCGCAGTCTCGCGTCGGCTCCCCAGGGTGGTGAGATGGCTCCATGACCGTCTCCTTCCCCCGCCTGGCCGCGCGCACGGGCCGGTTCACCTTCGGCATCCCGCGGAACATCTCGGTGTCGCCGGACGGCTCGAAGGTCTGGTACATCCGCACTCCGGACGGCGTGACACGCACCGGTCAGTTGTGGGAGCACGACGTCGCCACCGGCACCGAGACGGTCCTGGCCGATCCGACCACTCTTCAGGGTGACGCCGAGGAGCTGTCGGCCGAGGAACGGTCCCGCCGCGAGCGGAGCAGGGAATCGGGCACCGGCCTGGTCGACTTCACCGTCGACGACACCGGCCGATGGGCGACGTTCGCCCTGTCCGGTGGTGCGTGGGCGGTGCACCTCGCCGGCCGCGCGGTCACCCAGCTGCCGACCGTCGGATCGGTGATCGATCCGCGCGTCGACCCGACCGGCCGGCACGTCGCCTACGCCTCCGGCGGAGCTCTCCGCGTCATGGGCATCACCGGCCGGGACGAGCGTGCACTCGTCGAGCCGGAGTCGTCCACCGAGGTATGGGGGCGCGCGGAGTTCATCGCCGCCGAGGAGCTGGACCGGTTCCGGGGCTTCTGGTGGGCGCCGAACGGCGGCTCACTGCTCGTCGAGAGATCAGACGAGGAACCCGTGCACGTGTGGCATGTCGCCGATCCGGAGCATCCCGATCGCGAGCCTGCTGCGCAGCGTTATCCGGCTGCCGGTACGCCCAACGCGATCGTCACGTTGTGGCATGTCGCGCTGGACGGCTCACGCACCGAGGTCACCTGGGACCGCGAGACCTTCGAGTACCTCGTCAGCGTCAGCTGGACTCGGCACGGCGACCCGGTGATCCAGGTGATGAGCCGCGACCAGCGACGGGCTCAGGTCCTGTCCGTCGACGTCGCCACCGGAGCCACCAGCGTCCTCCGCGATCTCGTCGACGACGCCTGGGTGGAGGTCACCAGCCCGCCCCGCATCGCCGAGGGCGGCCGGCTGGTGACGCTTGAAGACGTCGACGGCATGCGTCGCGTCGTCGTCGACGGCGACCCGATCAGCGAGCTCACCTGGCAGGTGCGCGGCATCGTCAGCACGCACCCCGACTCGGTGATCGCCACCGCATCGCAGGAGCCCACCGAGATCCAGGTCGTCCGGTTCGGGCTGGACGGGAGTGCCGAACCCATCACGTCAGGCACCGCTGTGCATGGTGCCGTCGTCGGTGGGCCGACCACCGTCATCACGAGGTCGGCCCTCGACCACCCGACGACCACGGTCACCGTCCATCGCGACGAGACGGCCCGCCAGATCACGGTGGCGAGCGAGCCGCCGCCGTTCGAGCCCGGCATCACGCTGCTGCACGCCGGCCCGCACGCGCTCCGCACCGCCGTGCTGTTTCCTCGCGACCATGCGCTCGGATCCCGCCAAGTGCCCGTGCTGATGGATCCGTACGGCGGCCCGCACGCCCAGCGAGTGCTGGCCTCGTCGCGGATGTTCCTGCAGTCGCAGTGGCTGGCCGACCAGGGATTCTGCGTCGTGATCGCCGACGGACGCGGCACGCCCGGCCGTGGGCACGCCTGGGAGCGAGCCGTCCGGCACGACCTCGCCACCGTGACCCTGGACGACCAGATCGCTGCCCTCGACGCCGTCGCCGAGCAGTTCCCTGACGACGTCGACACGTCGCGGGTCGGCATCACCGGATGGTCGTACGGCGGATACCTCGCAGCTCTGGCCGTGCTGCGTCGTCCCGACGTCTTCCACGTCGCCGTCGCGGGCGCTCCGGTCACCGAGTGGCGGCTCTACGACACGGCCTACACCGAGCGCTATCTCGGCGACCCGAACGAGCAGCCGGACGTCTACGACCGCAACTCGCTGCTGCCGCTGGCCGAGAAGCTCGAGCGTCCGCTCCTGCTCATCCACGGATTGGCCGACGACAACGTGTTCGCCGCCCACACCTTGCAGCTGTCGTCGGCGCTCCTGGCAGCCGGACGAGCGCACTCGGTGCTGCCGCTCTCCGGCGTCACCCACATGGCATCGCAGGAGGTGGTGGCCGAGAACCTGGCCACCCTCCAGGTGAGGTTCCTCCAGTCGCCATTGGTGTGATCTGCGCCTCGTTCCTGAGGCGGTGGCGAAGAATTCTTGGAAAATTTCTAAGGATTCTCTTAACACCGTGCCCGGTTTAGGTCTAACTTTCGACTACGCGACCGCTCTCGGGCTGGTCCGCCCCGTCACTTCCAGGAGACTTCATGACGCACCGCTGCACCATGCCCACGACGGCCCTCGCCGCGACCCAGGACGCTCGATGATCCGGGGGCTCGTCAGCGGCTCAGTGAAGCTGCGCGGACTGGTCATCGGCCTCGCCGCGACCATCCTCGCCGTCGGCATCGCGACCCTTCCGGACGCGCCGGCCGACGTGTACCCGGAGTTCACCCCGCCGTACGTGGAGATCCAGACCGAGTCGCTGGGCCTCTCCGCTGCCGAGGTCGAGCAGCTCATCACGGTGCCGCTCGAGGCCGACCTCCTGAACGGTGTCGAAGGCGTCGACGTCATCCGCTCGTCCTCGACACCGGGCCTCTCCTCCATCGTGCTCGTGTTCGAGAAGGGCTTCGACGTCTACAAGGGACGCCAGCTCGTGCAGGAACGGCTCACCCAGCTGGGTGGCGCCGCCTTCCCGAACGTGTCCAAGCCGGCCACCATGCTGCCGCCGCTGTCGTCGTCCAGCCGCGTCATGATGATCGGCCTGAACTCCGACGAGCTGACCCCGATCCAGCAGTCGGTCATCGCCCGCTGGACCATTCGCCCCCGCCTGATGGGCGTGCAGGGCGTGGCGAACGTGGCCGTGTGGGGCATGCGCGACCAGCAGATCCAGGTGCAGGTCGACCCGGAGAAGCTGCGCGACGAGGACGTCACGCTTGACCAGGTCATCCGCACCGCCGGCAACGCCCAGATCGCCTCGCCGATCAGCTACCTCGAGGCGTCGGTGCCCGGCACCGGCGGATTCATCGAGACCCCGTCCCAGCGGCTGCCCATCCGCAACGTCTTCGACAACATCGCCAGCCCGGAGAACCTCGGCAAGGTGCCCGTTGAGGACACCCGTGGACGCCTGCGGCTCACCGACGTCGCCAACGTGGTCGAAGCCCACCAGCCGCTGATCGGCGACGCCGTCGTCGACGGCGGCGAGGGCCTCATCCTCGTCATCGAGAAGTTCCCCGGAACGGACACGGCCGAGGTCACCGAGGCCCTTGAGGAGGAGCTCGAGAACCTCGAGACGGGCCTCGAAGGCATGACGACCGACACGTCCATCTTCCGTCCCGCTGACTACGTGGAGGAGGCCCAGAACAACATCGGGGTCGCCGGCGGCATCGGCGCCCTGCTGCTCCTCGTGGCCTTGATCGCCTTCATCCGCCGCTGGCGGCAGGTGTTCATCTCGGTCGTCACCATTCCGACCTCCCTGGTGGCCGCAGCACTCGTCGTCCATTGGACCGGCCAGACCTTCAACGCCATCTCGATCGCCGGTCTGGCCATCGCGCTCACCGTCGTGGTCGACGCCGCCGTCACCGGTGCGGACGCACTCACGCGCTCGCGCAACGCCGGCGCCGCCACGCAAGCCATCGGGCGACCCATGGCGTACTCCGCCATCATCGCCGCCCTGGTGATGCTTCCCCTGATCATGCTCGAAGGCCGTCCCGGCGCCTTCATCGAGCCTCTGGCGGTGTCCTACCTGATCGCCGTGGTGGTCGCGACCATCATCGCCCTGACGCTGACGCCTGCCCTCGGCACGGTGCTGCCGCCGAAGGAACGCGATGCCGAGGACGGCAAGCTGCAGCAGCGCTACAGCAACCTCCTCACCCGGTTCACCGGCACGCCGGTGATCGGTGCCGCGCTGGTGGGCACGCTGATCGTCCTGCTGGTCGCGCCCTTCCTGTCGCGATCCGTCGTACCCGATCTCGACGACAACGCCGTGCTGGTCAGGTTGGCGAGCCCGAGCGGGACGTCCAACGTGAAGATGACCGAGATCGCCACCGACCTCAGCTCGAAGATCCGCGACATCGAGGGCGTCGACAATGTCGGCGCATCCGTGGGACGCGCTGTCACCGGCGACCGCATCGTCGACGTGAACGCCGGCGAGATCATGGTCAGCATCGACCAGGACGCCGAGTACGACGAGACCGTCGACGAGATCCGCATCGCGGCCGACGACGTCCAAGGCGCCGAGGTGAAGGTCTCGAAGTACCTCGACGACCGGGTCAGCACCATCGGCGGACTGCTGTCCGGACAGAACACGGTCCAGGGCGACGGGATGGACGTCTTCTTCGGCACCGACAAGCCGCTCCGGGTCCGTGTGTTCGGACAGGAGCAGCAGGCGCTGGAGGACGAGGCCACCAAGATCGCCAAGATCGTCGGCGAGGTCGAGGGCGTCAAGAACGCCACCGTCGAGAAGCCTGAAGTACAGCCGACGCTGGAGATCGAGGTCGACCTCGAGAAGGCCCGCAAGACGGGCGTCAAGCCCGGCGACGCGCGTCGCGCCGAGGCGATCCTCGTCCAGGGCATCCTGGTCGGCAGCGTGTTCGACGACCAGAAGGTGTTCGACGTCGTCGTCCAGGGCAACCCGGACATCGCGAAGGACCCCGACGCGGTGAAGAACCTGCTCATCGACAGCCCTGACGGCGGCCACGTGCGGCTCAGCGACATCGCCGACATCCGCGAAGGCTCGTCGCCGACGGTCATCCAGCGCGACGAAGTCTCCCGCAAGCTCGACATCACGATGGACGTCGACGGCCGGAACCTCGAGGACGTGACCGAGGAGATCGAGGAAAAGCTGCAGGACGTCGAGATGCCGCTGGAGTACCACGCGAAGGTCATCGACAAGAGCCTGGCCGAAGAGATCAACCGCGGTCAGAGCATCGCGTTCGCCCTCGCGGCGGCCCTTGCCGTGCTGCTGCTCATGCAGGCGGCGATGCGCAGCTGGCGTCTGGCCGGACTGGCCTACCTCGCCGTTCCGTCCGCGTTGCTCGGCGGCCTGGTGGCGCTGCTCCTGCTGGGAGACGGCCTCACCATTGCGACAGGCGCCGGCTTGCTGGCGGTCCTCGTCCTGGCCGTGCGCAACACGCTCACGAGCCTCGACGCGGCCACGCGCGGTGACGACGCGTCCGCGAGCGCGCTCGCTCGGTTCACCCCGGTGGTGACGAGCAGCCTCGCGATCGCGGCGATCATGCTGCCGTTCGCCGTCCTGGGGTCGGGCGTCGGCCTGGAGATCCTGCAGCCGATGGCGATTGTGGTGCTCGGCGGCCTGGTCACCACCGTGCTGCACGCGCTGTTCGTCCTGCCGGCCCTGAGCGCGGCGTTCCCCGCTCCTGAGCCGGACCCGGATGAGGAGATCCTCGAGCCGGCACGCGCCGAGTCCACGACGGAAGGATCCCGATGAGCGCGGCCCAGCTCACCGCCGACCGCAAGGTCGCAGCCGCGATCATCGCCTCCGTCCTGGCCGTGGCTCCGGCCGCCTGCAAGCAGGCGGAGGAGCCCGAGGTCGCGCACTACCAGGCGTCGAAGATCACCCCGTCCGAAGAGGAGGGGGGCCACCCGGTGGTGACGCTCACGAAGCTCGGAGCGGACCAGATCGGCCTGGAGACGACGCCGATCGAGAAGAACCGGATCCCCTACTCCGCCATCCTGTATGACGCGGCGGGCGGGCAACCGTATGTCTTCGTGAACACGAAGGGGTTGTCGTTCCACCGCGAGGACGTCACCGTCGACAACGTCGACGGCGACATGGTCGACCTCGCCGCCGGACCGCCCAACGGCACCGAGGTGGTGACCGCGGGCGTTCCGCAGGTCCACGGCGCCGAGCTCGAGTTCGGGGCCTACTGACATGCGCTGGATCGTCGCGCGGAGCCTCCACTTCCGCTGGATCGTCGTCTTCCTGGCGGCCACGTTCATGGCGTTCTCGCTCGCCAAGATCCCCGAGTCGAAGGTCGACGTCTTCCCGGAGTTCGCGCCGCCTCAGGTCGAGGTCCAGACCATCGCCCTGGGCAACTCGACGGAGGAGGTCGAGTCCCTGGTCACCGTGCCCATCGAGGAGGCGCTGAACGGCCTGCCCGGGCTCGAGGAGATGCGCTCGAAGTCGGTGGCGCAGCTGTCGTCGATCCGGCTCATCTTCAAGAAGGGCACCAACGAGGCCCGCGCCCGCCAGCTCGTGCAGGAGCGCGTCTCGCAGGTGCTGCCCAACATCCCCACCTGGGCGAGTCCCCCGTGGATGATGCCGGCCCTGTCGGCGACCAGCCGGATCATGAAGATCGGCATCACGTCCGAACAGCTCGATCTCATCGAGCTGTCGTCGATCTCGTACTGGAAGATCCGCCAGCACCTGCTCCGCGTTCCCGGCGTGGCCGGCGTCGACATCTACGGCGAGCGTCTCAAGCAGCGCCACGTCCAGGTCGACCCGAAGCTGCTGGCGAAGTACGACATCCCGATCGAGCAGGTGATGGAGTCCGGCTCGGAGGCACTCGATGCCGGCGTGCTCCAGTACGCGCAGAGCTTCACCGTCGGGCAAGGCGGATTCGTCGAGACCGCGACCCAGCGGCTCAACGTCGAGAACGTCCAGCCGATCAAGACCGCGGAGGATCTCGCGAAGGTGCCGGTGGCCAAACGTGGCGACCAGGTCCTGCGCATGGACGACCTGGGCGACGTCAAGCAGGACAGCATGCAGCTGTGGGGCGAGGGCGTCATCAACGACGGCGACGGCCTGATGCTGATCGTCCAGAAGTACCGCGGCGCGAACACCAAGGAGGTCACTGACGGCGTCGAGGAGACGATGAAGGAGATGGCCCCCGGCCTGCCGGCCATCGAGTACGACACCACCATCTTCCGGCCGGCGACGTTCATCGAGGAGTCGATCAACAACCTCACCGTCGCCCTGTTGCTGGGCGTGGTGCTGGTGATCGTGATCATCTCCGCGTTCCTCTACACGTTCAGAACCGCATTCATCAGCCTGATATCCATCCCGCTGTCGTTGTTGGGTGCCTATCTGGTGCTCGACGCACGCAACGTCACCATCAACGTGATGGTTCTCGCGGGGCTGGTGGTCGCGATCGGGGTGGTGGTGGACGACGCCATCATCGACGTCGAGAACATCGTCAGACGACTGCGACAAGCACGGGCGGAGAACTCTGCCAAGTCGACGGTCCGAATCGTGCTCGATGCGTCGGTCGAGATCCGCAGCGCCATCACGTTCGCCACGATCATCAACGTCGTCGCGATCGTGCCCGTGCTCTTCCTCGGCGGTCTGTCCGGGTCGTTCTTCCAGCCGCTGGTGCTGTCCTACGGCCTGGCCGTGCTGGTCTCGATGCTCGTCGCGATGACCGTGACTCCCGCGCTGTGCCTGCTCCTGCTGAACCGTGGCTCGCTGCGCGAGAAGGAGGCGCCGCTGCTGCGGGTGCTCAAGAACGGGTACTCGAGCTTCCTGGACCGGGTCGTTCGACGGCCCGCCCCGGCGATGGTCGTCACCTTGGTGATCGCGCTGTCCGGCGTGATCGTCTATCCGACGCTGGGTACGCAGCTGCTGCCCAACTTCAAGGAGCGCGACTTCCTGATGCACTGGCTCACCGAGCCGTCCACCTCCATCACGGAGGAGAAGAAGGTCTCCGTGGCCGCGTGCCGGGACCTGCGCGAGATTCCCGGGGTGCGCAACTGTGGTGCGCACATCGGCCAGGCCCTGCTCAGCGACGAGGTGTACGGCGCCTACTTCGGTGAGAACTGGGTCAGCGTCTCCGACAAGGTCGACTACGACAAGACGTACCAGACGATCACCGACACGGTCGACAGCTATCCGGGCATGCAGCGTGACGTCCAGACCTACCTCCGCGAGCGAGTCAAGGAGGTTCTCACCGGGTCGAGCGGTGCCGTCGTGGTCCGCATCTTCGGGCCGGACCCGCGCACCCTCACCGAGCTCGCCGACAAGACGGTGAAGGCTATCGGCGACACTCCGGATCTCATCGAGACGGCGGCGGACCTGCAGAAGGAGATCCCGCAGATCGAGATCGAGCTGGACCTCGAGAAGGCGCGTCAGCACGACCTCAAGCCGGGAGACATCCGGCGCCAGTCGTCGGTGTACATCGCGGGCGAGGAGGTCTCCGACATCTTCGCCGGTGGCCGGGCCTACGACGTGCACATCTGGTCCATCCCCCAGGTGCGGCACAGCTTCCAGGACATCAGGAACCTGCCGATCGACACGCCCGCTGGCGACAAGGTGAAGCTGTCCGAGGTCGCCGACGTGCGGTTCGCGCCGGCCCAGAACGCGATTCTGCGCGACGACCAGTCGCGTCGCATCGACGTGGAGGGCAACATCGCCGAGGGCGGTGACCTCGGCGCGGTCGTCGACGAGGTGGAGAAGCAGGTCGCTGCCATGGACCTGCCGCCGGAGTACAGCGTCAAGGTGCTCGGCGAGTCTTCTGAGCTCTCCGAGTCCCAGAACACGCTGGCGGTGTACGGCCTCGCGGCCCTGATCGTGATCTTCCTGCTGTTGCACGCGGCCTTCGGCAGCCTGCGACTGGCCGCACTGGCATTCCTCCTGCTGCCAGTCGCGCTGGTCGGTGGTGTGCTCGCGGTGTTCTTCAGCGGCGGCCTCATGTCGCTCGGTTCGCTGATCGGGTTCCTGACCGTGTTCGGCATCGCCGCGCGCAACGGCATCTTGATGATCAACCACTTCCAGCACCTCGAGAAGGAAGAGGGCATGGAGTTCGGGCGCGAGCTGGTGATGCGCGGCGCATCGGAGCGGCTGGCGCCGATCATGATGACCGCACTGGCCACCGGCCTCGCGATCGTGCCCCTGGCGGTCGCGGGCAGCATCCCCGGACACGAGATCGAGCACCCGATGGCGCTCGTCATCCTCGGCGGCCTCTTCACGGCGACCCTGGTGAACCTGTTCATCATCCCGTCGCTGTACCTGAGGTTCGCCAAGTCGAAGAAGGAGCGTCAGGCGGTGGCGGCGACCGCCTGAGTCACATCAGGCTCTTCAGGTCGTCCATCCGCTCGACGAGCGCGTCGATCCGGCCGCGGGTGAGCTCGGGCTCACCCGTCCGGCCGAGATTGACGAACCCGGGATCTCCGCGTTCCTGACCTGCGGCGATGCGCTCGCACGCCGTCGTCATCCGTGCGACAACAGCGTCGAGCACGGTCATCGGGCCCCACTCGGCGTAGGCGTCGACGAGCAGGTCGATCCGGCGGGCGGTCTCGTCGAGGCCGACGTCGCGGTACAGCGGGACTCCGGTCCAGGCGAGGAAGGCGAGATCGTCGATCGGGCGGCCCGGTCCGGCCATGTCCCAGTCGACCATCGCGACGAAGTGCCCGCTCTGGATGATCCAGTTGTAGGCGCCCGGGTCGTGGTGGCAGATGATCTGACCGGGCTCGAGCTCGGCTACTCCCCCACGCCACTCCCGCGGTCCGTCCGGCCGGAACCCCTCGACGACGTCGTGGAAGTCGCGCAGCCAGGTAACCGCCTCGGTGAGGACGGTGTCCAGCACCACTTCCCGGTCGACCGGCACACCTCGGCCCTCGACGTAGGTGAGCACCTCGCGTCCCTGGTCGTCGAGGCCGTGCAGATCCGGCACTCCGCGGAGGCCCTGCTCGGCGAGGTAGGTGAGCAGCTCGTGCACGGCGGGCGTCCACGGCCCGGCCGGGCGTCGCACCGTGCGGCCGATCCTGGTGGCGCCTCCGACCTTCCCGGGGAGATGCTCGGGCTCGTCGCTCATCCTCCGATCGTGTCAGACATGGCAGGCTTGGCGACGTGGCCCACTCGCACTCCGGCACCGACCTCGACACCTTCCAGCCGCGGCGCGCGCTCGGGTCTGTGCTGGCCATGGTGGTGGCCGCCATCGCCGTGGCCGCAGTCGTCGGCATGGTCGCCCTCTGGCCCGATCCGGACGACGTGCCCAAGGGTGAGAACCCGTACGCCGGTGAGGGTGTCAGCACGGTCGAGGGCACGGTCGTCGAGGTCGAGCCGTTCGACTGCAACTCCGGAGGCGAAGGTCCCGACCAGCAGCCCTCCGTTCCCGGCGACTGCGGCAAGGTGACCGCCACGACCGACGGTGACCGGGCGGTCTTCAACCTCGATCCGGGCCGCTACGCCGCGGGCATCGACGTCGGCGACGACGTGCGGATGGTCCGCATCCAACCGGCCGGCCAGTCGGCGTCGTACGAGTTCCTGGACTTCCAGCGCGGGTTGCCGCTGACGGCACTCGCGGTCGCCTTCGCCCTGCTGGTCGTGCTGGTGGCTCGCCTGCGCGGTCTGTTCGCCCTGGTCGGCATCGGTGTCACGCTGCTCGCGCTCACGAAGTTCATGCTGCCGGCGATGCTCGCCGGTGAGTCGCCGCTCCAGGTGGCCGTCGTGGGCTCGACCGCCATCATGATCGCGGTGCTGTACCTCGCCCACGGCGTGAGCATCCGCACCACGTCGGCGCTGTTCGGGACGCTCGCCGGCATCGGCCTGACGGCCCTGATCGGGCTCCTCGGCACCGGTTGGTCGAACCTCAGCGGCATCGGCACCGAGGACGACCAGACCCTGGTCGCCACGGTTCCCGCGCTCGACCTGAGCGGTGTCGTGGCCGCGACGATGGTGATCGCCGGTCTCGGCGTGCTCAATGACGTCACCGTCACCCAGGCGAGCGCCGTGTGGGAGCTCCGGGCCCTGCGACCGGCCGCGGATCGCCTCGCTGTGTTCGCGTCGGCCATGCGCATCGGCCGCGACCACATCGCCTCCAGCGTCTACACGCTGGTGTTCGCGTACGCCGGGTCGGCCATGACCGTGTTGCTGCTCATCACCGCCTACCAGCGAGGGCTGGCCGAGATCGCCACCACCGAGGAGGTCGGTCAGGAGATCGTCCGCACGCTCGTGGGCGCGATCGGCCTCGTGCTGGCAGTACCGATCACCACCGCGCTCGCGGTGTTCATGGCGCCGAAGCCGCTGCAGGACGCAGGGTGAAAGTGCCCAAATCGTGCCTGCAGGGCTCGACTCGGCCATAAAGTCGCCATGTCATGACTGATGACGACATCGCCGAGGGCTGGTACACCGACTCCGAGGGCGCGATCCGCTGGTGGGACGGCACCCAGTGGACCGAGCACGTCCGGAGCTCTGCCGGTGATCCCGAGGCCACCGCCGTCATGCCGGCCACTCGCTCGACCACGTCCCCCGTGCGCGCCGACGTCGATCCCGAGCCCGAGCACCAGCGCAGGACGGTGCTCACCGCGACGGTCGTCGGGCTGCTCACGTTCTTCCTCGGCATGGGGATCGGCGGCAGCGGCAACAACCCGGAGACACCGGTGGTCGGGGAGGCGACGGCATCGTCAGGCGCCACCGTGGAGGATCTCGACCGCCGCGAGGCGGAGCTCGAGTCGCGCGAGGGTGACCTGACGACGAAGGAGAACGAGCTCGAGCAACGTGAGGAGGACCTCGCGGCGCGCGAGCTCGAGGAGCCGTCGAGCACGGATACTGGCGACGCCACCATCGGGAACGGCGTCTTCGAGGTCGGCGTGGACGCGGAGCCCGGTGTGTACGCCACGGAGGGCTCCGACGACCCCGATCTGCCGTGCACGTACCGGGTCTCGGAGGACGAGGAGGGCGAGGAGATCATCAGCAGCGAGGTCTCGGACGGCCCCGGAACCGTCACGCTCGAGGATGGCCAGTACTTCACGTCCGAGTACTGCCAGACCTGGCAGCGTCAATAGCTCAGCCGACGCTCCAGGTGTCGCCGCTGGTCAGCAGCCCGGCGAGGGCCTCCCTGCCGACGTCGTCGCCGGCGCCAGCGGTGTCGAGCTGCGCGCGGGCGTCGTCGTCGTAGGTCGGACGCTCGACCTGGCGGAAGATGCCGATCGGGGTGCGGGTCAGCACTCCGGCGCCGCTGAGCCGGGACAGCGCGAAGGCCGTGCTCGGGTCGTCGGTCGTCGACTGGTGGACCAGGAGCGCCTCCTCGCCGACCTCACTGACCTCGACGACGCGCACTCCCCCGTCCGGGTCACGGACGACGCCGAGCCGGCCGTCGGTGCCGAAGCGGACCGGCTCGCCGTCGACGAGGGGGATGATCGCCTCGTCGCGGGTGTCCGGCTTCTTGATCGCGTCGAAGGCGCCGTCGTTGAAGATCGGGCAGTTCTGCAGGATCTCGACGAGGGCGGTGCCGCGGTGCGCGGCAGCGGCGGACAGCACGGTGGTCAGGTGCTTGCGGTCGGAGTCGACGGTGCGGGCCACGAACGTCGCCTCGGCTCCGAGCGCCAGCGAGACCGGGTTGAACGGATGGTCGACCGACCCCATCGGGGTGGACTTGGTGACCTTGCCGGCCTCCGACGTGGGCGAGTACTGACCCTTCGTCAGGCCGTAGATGCGGTTGTTGAACAGCATGATCGTCATGTTGACGTTGCGCCGCATCGCATGGATCAGGTGGTTGCCGCCGATCGACAACGCGTCGCCGTCACCGGTGACGACCCACACCGAGAGGTCGGGCCGGGTGGTGGCGATGCCGGTGGCGATGGCCGGTGCACGTCCGTGGATGGAGTGCATGCCGTAGGTGTCGAGGTAGTACGGGAAGCGTGCCGCACAGCCGATGCCGGAGATGAAGACGATGTTCTCGCGGCGCAGGCCCAGGTCGGGCAGGAAGCCCTGCACGGCCTTGAGCACGGCGTAGTCGCCGCATCCGGGGCACCAGCGGACCTCCTGGTCGCTGGTGTACTCCTTGGCGGTCTGGTCGGCCTCGGACGTCGGGACGCCGTGCAGGCCGAGCGGGAGCTCGATCATCGGTTCTCCTCGACGGTCCGGTGGATGTCGACGATCGCGCCGATCAGGTCCTCGACCTGCAGCGGCATGCCGCGCACGCGGTTGTGGCCGACGGCGTCGACGAGGTAGCGGGCCCGCAGCAGCATCCGCAGCTGGCCGAGATTCATCTCCGGGACGAGCACCCGGTCGTAGCGCTCCAGGATGGCGCCGAGGTCGGGCGGGAACGGGTTGAGGTGGCGCAGGTGCGCCTGCGCGACCGGGATCCCCTGCCGCCGCACCCCCTTGCACGCCGCGCCGATCGGCCCGAAGCTCGACCCCCACCCGATGACGAGGACCCGGGCGTCGCCGTCCGGGTCGTCGACCTCGGTGGGACCGATGTCGTCGGCGATGCGGTCGATCTTGGCCTGTCGCAGTCGGACCATCGCGTCGTGGTTGGCGGGGTCGTAGGAGATGTCGCCGGAGATGTCGGCCTTCTCGAGCCCGCCGATGCGGTGCTCCAGCCCCGCGACGCCGGGGATCGCCCACGGCCTCGCGAGCGTCGACTCGTCGCGTTCGTACGGCTGGAACGGCGCGTCGTCAGGGACCGCGAAGCCGGGATCGATCGGCGCGAGCTCGGCGACGTCAGGAAGCAGCCAGGGCTCCGAGCCGTTCGCGAGGTAACCGTCCGACAGCAGGATGACCGGCGTCCGGTAGGTGATCGCGATGCGGGCGGCCTCCAGGGCGGAGTCGAAGCAGTCGGCCGGCGACCGGGGCGCGATGATCGGCAGCGGCGCCTCGCCGTTGCGCCCGAACATGGCCTGCAGCAGGTCGGCCTGCTCGGTCTTGGTGGGCAGGCCGGTGGACGGGCCGCCGCGCTGGACGTCGATGACCAACAGCGGCAGCTCGAGCATCACGCCGAGACCGATGGTCTCGGACTTCAGCGAGATGCCGGGTCCGGACGTCGTGGTGACGCCGATCGCGCCGCCGAACGCCGCTCCCAGCGCCGCGCCGATGCCGGCGATCTCGTCCTCCGCCTGGAAGGTGGTGATGCCGAACCGCTTGTGCTTGCTGAGCTCGTGCAGGATGTCCGACGCGGGCGTGATCGGGTAGCTGCCGAGGAAGACGGGCAGCCCTGAGGTGACGCCGGCCGCGACGATGCCGTACGCCAGGGCCAGGTTGCCGGTGATGCTGCGATACGTGCCGGCCTCCATCGGCGCCGGGCCGATCTCGAACTGCACGCCGAACGCCTCGGTGGTCTCGCCGAAGTTGTAGCCGGCGGTGAGGGCCGCGATGTTCGAGTCGCGCAGGTCGGGTGCCGCGGCGAAGCGCTGGGTGAGGAAGGCCGCGGTGGTCTCGATGTCGCGCCCGTACATCCACGACACCAGCCCGAGCGCGAACATGTTCTTCGCCCGCGCGGCGTCCTTGCGCTTCAGGTCGAACTCCTCGACCGACGCCACGGTGACGCTGGTGAGGTCGACGGCGTGGACGATGTAGTCATCGAGCGAGCCGTCTTCGAGCGGGTTCTTGTCGTAGCCGGCCTTCGCGAGGCTGCGGTCGGTGAAGTCGTGGCTGTCGACGATGATGGTGCCACCGCGCTTGAGGTCGGGCAGGTTGACCTTGAGCGCCGCGGGATTCATCGCCACGAGGACGTCAGGTGCATCCCCCGGCGTCAGGATGTCGTGGTCGGCGAGGTGGATCTGGAACGACGAAACGCCAGGCAGCGTGCCCTGCGGTGCCCGGATCTCGGCCGGGAAGTTCGGCAGGGTCGCGAGGTCGTTGCCGAACACCGCGGATTCCTGGGAGAACCGGTCGCCGGTGAGCTGCATGCCGTCGCCGGAGTCGCCGGCGAAGCGGATGACGACACTCGCCAGCTCCTCGACGCCCGAGGCACTCGTACCGGTCGCGGTCACACGGTCCAGTTTAGGTCGCTCGTGACGGGCACCGTGGGTGGTTCAGCGCATGAGACGCCGCCGGCTCGCGAGGGCGCCGACTCGTGGGTAGCGTCCGGATCATGAGCGACTCGAGACCGGCCGGCCTCCAGCGCCAGGCCCATGAGCAAGCCGAGCAGGCCCGCGAGAAGATGGACGACCGACGATCCGATGCGGGCGGTGGCATCAGTGGCTGGGTGGCCGACCGCACCGGGGAGTGGTCGACGGAGGGCCCCGACGAGACCACGATTCAGCGACACAAGTTCGTCTGGAACGCGCTGCTCGACCATTGGTTCCGGATGGAGATGGACGGCTGGGAGAACGTGCCGGAGCCGCCGGTCCTGCTCGTCGGCATCCACTCCGGAGCTCCGTTCGTGTGGGACGCCTGGACGGTCGGCGTGCAGTGGTGGCGCCGGTTCGGAGACGAGCGCCCGATGCTCGGCACGGCCCACGATGTGCTGATGGCGGCGCCGCTGGTCGGGCGCTACTTCCGGGCCATGGGCGTTCTTCCCGCCGCGCCCGACTCCATCGCGACCGCGCTGGCCGAGGGTCGCGACGTGGCGCTCTGGCCGGGCGGAGAGGTCGACTCGCTGCGGCCGTGGAGCGAGCGCGACCAGGCCACCCTGGCCGGCCGCACCGGCTTCGTGAAGATGGCCATCCGCGCCGGCGTCCCCATCGTGCCGATCGCGACCGTCGGCGGCGCCGATGCGATGCCCGTGCTCATCCGGGGCGACCGGCTGGCTCGGCTGCTCCGTCTGGACAAGACGCTGCGTGTGAAGGTGTTCCCGATCGCGTTCTCACTGCCGTGGGGCATCGCACCGGCCGGTTTGCCGCAGTTCCCGCTGCCCGCCAAGATCCGCACCCGCCTGATGCCGCCCGTCGAGCTCGACCACGACCCCGCCCGCGCGGACGACGACGAGTACGTGCAGCGCAAGTACCAGGAGGTCGAGGACTCCATCCAGGTCGGCATGGACGCTCTCGCCCGCAAGCGCGCGTTTCCGCTCTTCGGCTAACCGGCCTTGGCGCGTCGGCGCTGGATGGCGTTGCCGAGCCGCACACCGGCCCGTGCGAACCGCGGGGCCCGCCGCGCGGTCCGCAGCACCATCTTGTCCATCGGCGTCTGCATGGACTCTTCGCGGGGCAGATCCTCCGGCTGCTGACCAGCGTGCGTCACCTCGAACAGCTCCCACGCCCCTGACACGCCTTTGAGCAGGTGCTCGCCGCGACTCGCGAACGTGAGCCCGGAGCCCGCCACGAGGTCGTGCACGGTCCGTGAGACGAGCACCTCGCCGGCTCGGCGGCCGCTCCCACACGAGCCCCGATGTGCACGGTCAGGCCGGTGACGTTCATGGCCTCGTGCTCGAGCTCACCGGTGTGAATCCCGGCCCGGACGGTCATGCCGGCGCCCTCCGCCTCGCGACAGATCGCCTCGGCGCAGCGGACCGCCTTCGTGGGACTGTCGAACACGCAGAACGTGCCGTCGCCGGTCACGGTCATCAACCGGCCACCGGCCATTTCAACCGCGAGTCGAACGGACCGTTCGTGATCGGCACGCAGCTGGCGATACGCAGCGTCCCCGACGCGTTCGAGCAGCTCGGTCGACGCAACCAGATCGGTGAACAGTACGGTTCCCAGGGATCGGTCGGAGTCAGGTACATGTGCCGAGCCGGTGACCATTTCCTCGAGAATGTCGGTCGCTGGAAGCGCAACCTGGCCGATGGACGAGCCGGGCGGTGTCGCTGGCAGGGCATGGAACGTGCTGTTCGGGATGAGCTCGGCCACGTACCGGGTAGAGGCTTCCGGGATGACGGTGTTGGGGACGTGGATCACCCCCGTCGGGGCTTTGACCGCCCGCAGGATCTCTCGAATGTCCAGCTGCAACAACCAGTCGAAATACGACCGGATGGCCGCCGGCGTAGCCGAGGACCGCTCGAGCACGGCCATCAATCGGCGGTTGAACGCCGTGTCGAGTGCCGGGTCCAGGATCTCGAGCAAGCCTCCCGACCCCCACCGATCGGACAGCTGACGGATGCCCTCGACGCCTCGGTCCCGCTCGTCATCCGTCCATCCGTGGAGGTCGGGTACCTCGAGGCCCTGCGCCACGGGTTGGAGGAAGTTGAGGGAGCTGACTCGGTCGGGCCACTTGGCTGCCACCAAGGCCATCGGGCCGCACGTTCCCAACCATCCGACGAGCGCTGCACGACGCATTCCGACCGCGTCCATGATCGCGAGGACGTCACCGGCCTGCTGTTCGATGGTTGGGGCGTACAGCACGTGCTCGGAGAGTCCGAAGCCCCGACGCTGGAAGTAGACCGTGCGCGCAAATCGGGCCATCCGCTCGACGTTGTAGTTGATGTCCGGATCCGTCAGCTGCAGGTCCAAGTGCTGGAAGCACTCGTAGAAGTGCACGACGTCGTGCGGACCGTCGCCGATCACCTGGTACGCCAGCGCAGCACCGTCCCGATCGATGTACTGCGTGGGCACCGGGTCCATGACCGGCAGCGTAGTGGCGGCACGTCGGACGTGCCTCAGTGTCAGTGCGGAAACGTGGGTTCCGTCAGACGTTGAAGCGGAACTCCACCACGTCGCCGTCGGACATGACGTAGTCCTTGCCCTCCATGCGCACCTTGCCGGCGGCCTTGGCGGCGTTCATGGAGCCGGCGGCGACGAGGTCGTCGAAGGAGACGATCTCGGCCTTGATGAAGCCGCGCTGGAAGTCGGTGTGGATGACGCCGGCCGCCTCGGGCGCCGTGGCGCCCTTGCGGATCGTCCAGGCGCGTGACTCCTTGGGGCCGGCGGTGAGGTAGGTCTGCAGGCCGAGGGTGTCGAAGCCGACCCGTGCCAGTGCGTCGAGGCCGGGCTCGTCGACGCCCATGTCGGCCAGCATCTCGGCGCGGATCTCGTCGGACTCCTCGTCATCGCCCAGCTCGGCCAGCTCGGCCTCGCTCTTGGCGTCGAGGAAGATCGCCTCGGCGGGCGCGACGATCTCCCGCATGCGCGCCTTGAGATCCTCGTCGGCGAGCTCGGCGGTGTCACAGTTGAAGACGAACAGTTGCCGCTTGGCGGTCAACAGGTGCAGGTCGCGCAGCAGCACGGCGTCGAGGCCGGACTGGAAGATGCCGGTTCCCGCGGCGAGCGCCTGTTGCGCCTTCTCGGTCTCGGCGAGCTGCGGGGCCAGCGACTTGTCGCGCCTGGCCTCCTTCTCCAGCCGCGGCAGGGCATTCTCGACGGTCTGCAGGTCGGCCAGGACGAGCTCGGTGGAGATGGTCTCGATGTCGTCGGCCGGCGACACCTTGCCGTCGACGTGCGTGACGTCCTCGTCGCGGAACACCCGCGTCACCTGGCAGATCGCGTCGGACTCCCGGATGTGCGACAGGAAGGCGTTGCCCATGCCCTCACCCTCGGACGCACCACGGACGATGCCGGCGATGTCGACGAACTGCACCGTGGCCGGCAGGATCCTGGCCGACCCGAAGATCTCGGCCAGCCGGGGCAGACGTGCGTCGGGCACCCCGACCACGCCGATGTTCGGCTCGATCGTGGCGAACGGGTAGTTCGCGGCGAGGACGTCGTTGCGCGTCAGGGCGTTGAAGAGGGTCGACTTGCCCGCGTTGGGGAGCCCGACGATGCCGATGGTGAGTGCCACGAGGAACCAGCCTAGATGCTGGGTCCGCAGCGCTATGGACCGCGTGGCCCCGGAGGAATAGCGTCGACACCACACCCCAGGAGGCCCATCATGTTCATCCAAGTCATCCAGTCGACGAGCAGCCGCCACGACGAGGTCCGCGGGCTGATGCACGAGTGGGCCGAGATGCCGGACGACGGATCGACCGGCTTCCTCGGTGCCACCTACGGGTTCACTGACGACGACGACTTCCTCGGCGTCATCCGGTTCGAGTCCAGGGAGAAGGCCATGGCCAACTCGGCACGACCCGAGACGGACGCCATGGCGCAGCGCATGGCCGAGCTGATGGACAGCCCGCCGACCTTCTACGACTGCGACGACGTCACCGTGTGGCTCGAAGGAGGCTCCGACGATGCCGGCTTCGTCCAGATCATCCAGGGCCGGACCGACGATCCGGACCGGCTCAAGGAGGTCATGGGCGACGTCCCCGACGACGACATGCGCCGACAGCGACCGGACATCATCGGTGGCACCTTCGCACTCACCGACGACGGGACCTTCATCAACACCGTCGCATTCACCGACGAGGCGAGCGCGCGCGAGGGCGAGCAGGACTCCAGTCCGCCGGAGGAGATGCAGTCGCTGATGCAGGACCTCAAGTACTTCGACCTGCGCGATCCCTGGTTCGCCTCGGCCTGACGCGTGACGTCAGACACCTCGCCGACGCACTTGTGGTGCTGGTGGGTCTGATCAGCTGGCGAACGCCCGGTCGACGGCGTCCGCGAACTCACCCATCGAGGGGAGCTCGAGGTCGTACGACCAGGCGTCCGACGGTTCGGGGGTCGCGCCCCAGCCGACGCGATCGTGACGTCGGTTGATCCACACCGACGGCAAGCCCTCGCGCTTGGCCGGGACGTGATCGTGGAACAGGCTCTGGGCGACGTGCAGGAGGTCGCCGCGATCCACCCCGAGCTCACCGAGGGTGGCGTCGAGTGCCCGGAAGTGGTTCTCGGCCGGCTTGTAGGCACCGACGTCCTCGGCCGTGATGATGGCGGCGAAGTCACCGTGCAGGTGCCGGTTGCTTCCTGCGAAGCCGGCGCGATGCACGTTGGACAAGATGATCAGCTGGTAGTGCCGGCGCAGCCGGGCCAGGGCGTCGGCCGAATCGGGGAACGCCGGCCAGTCCGGCACGGAGCCGGCCAGCCGCTCCGCCCACTCCTCGCTGACCGGGTGCCCAAGCCCGTCGCCGGTCCGGCGGAAAGCGGCGGCGAGGATGTCCGGGTAGAGCGCCGTCGGCGTCTCCTCCTGGACCTGCGCTTCGTGCGCTGAGTAGGCGAACAACAGCTCCTCGTCCGTCCGGTCGAGTCCCTGTTCGCGCGCCCATGGAACGAGCACGGCGACGAGTCCGGCCTCCCAGTCGATCAGGGTGCCGTAGCAGTCGAAGCTGAGCGCCGTGAAGCTGGTCAGGTCCAGGTCGGTCGTCATGAGGACCATCATGCTGGACCCACGAGGCCTCGACTCAGGCGACGGCTTCCGATCCCGCTTCCTGGGATGAGCCGGGTGCGCGGCCGCCACTCTCCTTGGCCAGCCGCCGCTGGCGTTCGACCGTGGCGACGTAGAACGCCCAGCCGAACGTGAAGCTCGAGAACAGGGTCACCACGAAGTACATCCAGGGCTGGTTGATGCCGCGCCGCCGCCCGTCGACGATCGCGACCAGCGGGAGGATCACCACGTTGGCGATGATGAAGTCGATGCCCGCCGAGCCGGCCGCCGGGTTGTCGAACATCAGCTGCATGTACTGCTCCCACGAGCCGTCACCCCACAGCGGATTGGTCAGCCAGCCGTCGGTGTTCTCCACGACGAACCTGACGTTGAACGTCCACCCGCCGATGATCGACGCGATCCCCACGCCGTAGAGCGCGAGCTCGAACGGTGACAGCAAGGGACCGGTGGCGGGGCGGCGGAAGATCTGCGGGTTGGCGCGCAGGGTGATCGCGATGACCACGAAGGCGAGGAGCGCGTGCACGGTGAGCGAAAGCATGGATCCACCGTCGAGCCATCAGCGTGTTTTGTCAATGTTGACGTAACTGCGAATACACTTCCCGCATGGCTCGGAACCCGCAGACCGTCCGCAGCGAGCGCACCCGCGTCGCCCTGCGCCGGGCCGCACTCGCCCGATTCCAGACCCAGGGAGTGGAGGCCACCTCGGCCGAGCAGATCGCCTCGGACGCCGGCGTGACGCTCCGGACCTTCTACCGCCACTTTCCCTCCAAGCACGACCTGCTCTTCGCCGACTACGACTCCGGCCTGCAGTGGTTTCGAGGGGCCCTCGCCGCCCGACCCGCCGAGGAGCCGATCGTCGAGTCCGTCCGTGCCGCGATCTTCACGTTCCCGTACGACGTGCAGCCGATCACCCAGATGGCCGCCTTCCGCGCCGCCGAGCTCGACCCCGACCGGATCGTGGCGCACATGCGGCGGGTGGAGTCGGACCTCCGGGACGCGATCACCGAGCACCTGCGCCGACGCGTCGACAGTCCGGACCGGACGCTCGACATCGTCGTGACGGCGCGTTGCATCGCCGCCGCTCTCTTCGGAGCGATGGAAGTGTGGATGCTGCGGGAGAAACGGTCGCTCGCCGACCTGGCCGAGCTCAGTCACGCCACGTTGACCGCGCTCGAGAGCGGGCTCGGTGACGACGGCATGTTTCGTCACTATTGACGAAACTATGGGTCAAGTGCCACCGTGCACCCATGCCTGATCCAGACACGACCTACGACGCCGTCATCGTCGGAGCCGGTCACAACGGCTTGACCGCCGCACTCCTGCTGCAACGAGCCGGCCTGCGCACGGTCTGTCTCGAGGCCAAGCGCTACGCCGGCGGGATGGCCTCGACCGTCGAGCTCTTCGACGGCTACAAGTTCGAGATCGCCGGATCGGTCGAGCTGCCCACATCGATGATCGTGAGCAAGGAGCTCGGGCTCGACACCCTCCCCCACGTCGACCTCGAGGTCATGTCGGTGTCGCTCATCGACGAGGGCATCGAGCCGTTGATCTACTACACCGACCTGGGCCAGGCCGCGGTCCACATGGAGGAGGTGCACGGCATCGAGGTCGTCCTCGGGATGGCCGAGATGATGGGCTGGAGCGCCGCGCCGACCAGGGCGCTCGGCCGGTTCGAGGCAGGCACGCTGCCCAAGAGCCTGGACGAGATGTACGCCTGTGCGACGAACGACGCCGAGCGGGCCAGCATCACCGAGATGCTCTTCGGCAGCGCCACCGCCGTGCTGGACCGCTACCTCCCGGACCGGCAGAAGCACGCGGCGCTGCGCGGGATGCTCGCCTTCCTCGCGGTGAACTCGACCTACCGTGGCCCGTCCGACCCCGGCAGCGCGGCCGGCCTGGCGTTCGGCATGGCGGTGCCCGACGAGAACACCGTGCTGACCAAGAAGCTCAAGGGCGGCATCGGCGTGCTCACCGAGCATCTCGCACACCAGTACGCCGAGGCCGGTGGCGAGCTCCGGCTCGAGAGCTCGGTCGCCGAGATCGTCGTCGCCGACGGACGGGTCAGCGGTGTCGTCCTGGACGGAGGCGAACGGATCGACGCAGCGTCGGTCGTCTCCGCCGTCGCTCCGGACCTCACCCTCAACGCGCTCGTCACCGACGGGGAGGTGGAGGCCGGCCTCGGCACCCGCCTGTCCGGGATCGACCACCGTGGCAGCTATGTGCAGATGCACTTCGCCCTCGACGGCGTGCCGGAGTTCGCGGCGCCGTACGAGTTCCTCAACGACCCGAAGATGCAGAGCGCGATCGGGTTCTTCGCGACCCCTGAGGAGCTGCAGCGTCAGTTCGAGGACAGCCGGCGCGGCATCGTTCCGGAGACGCCGGCCGTCGCCTTCCAGATCCCCTCCGCCTCCGACCCCGACCTCGCCCCTCCCGGCAAGGCCGCAGCCTCGGCGTTCGCGCTCTGGTTCCCGGTCGAGGAGGACCCGTCCGAGTACGCCCGGCTCAAGGCGGAGATGGGCCAACGAGTGATCGAACGCATCACCCGGTTCGCGCCGAACTTCGAGAGCCTGATCCTCAAACACACGACGTTCACGCCCAAGCACATGGGCACGATGTTCGGAGCCCCGGGCGGCGACTACTGCCACGGCCTGATCCACCCCGATCTGCTCGGCCCCTACCGGCCCGGTCCCCGCGGGTACGTCGACCAGCCGCACGACATCGCGGGTCTCTACCTCGGCAGTGCCGGGTGCTATGGCGGGCCCGGCATCACGTTCATCCCCGGCTACAACGCGGCGCAGGCGGTGCTGGAGGACCGCTGACGCGCTCCGCTCCGTGCGAAGCGCGTCTACGTCCGTCTCACGTCAGGGAGAGGAACAGCCGTTCCAGCTTCTTCACGTCGGTGCTGTCGAGCCCGTCGCCTTCGGTGACACAGCGCGTGAGGCCAGTGGCCACGATCGCGAAGCCGGCTCGGTCAAGAGCCTTGGAGACGGCCGCCAGCTGAAGAACGACGTCTTCACACTCCCGGCCCTCCTCCAGCATCCTGAGCACGCCGGCCAGCTGACCTTGAGCGCGCTTGATGCGATTGATCTCGGCTCTCATCTCGGTGGGGACTAGCTCCATCAGATCTCCTCGGTCGAAGCAGTGGATGCGAGCGGTGAGGCTCACGGCGGGTTCGTCGGCCAGGTCGCTGGCAGCTCAGCCTCTGGGGGATTCCGGCCGATTTGCCGATGCTTCGGGGGCTGTTAGCGTGATTCGAGTATACCCCCGGTGGTATCAGAGTGGGCGCTTCGCCGCTGCTCTCCAGTGGGCCCGTGCTCGCAGGACGACGCGTTTCGCCGATGCCACGATGACCGACCGCAACGAAGGGACCACCGTGACCGAGCGTGACCTGACCATCGTGCCGATCGACACACCCTCCTTGGGGGACCGCAGCTACCTCGTCCACGATGGCGTCGTCGGTCTGGTCGTCGATCCCCAGCGCGACATCGACCGGATCCTGACGCTTCTGGACGAGCATGCCGTCCGGCTGACACACGTTTTCGAGACCCACATCCACAACGACTACGTCACCGGCGGCCTGGCCCTTGCCGAGCACACCGGTGCGGCGTATCACGTGGGTGCCGATGACGAGGTCTCCTTCGACCGGGTTCCGGTCCGCGACGGCGACACGATCGCCGTCGGCGAGCGGATGCGCATGACGGCGATCGCCACCCCCGGCCACACCTTCACCCACCTGTCCTACGCGCTCCATGATGCCGCGCAAGAGGACGACGTGAGCGCCTCCCTGGGCGTGTTCACCGGCGGCTCCCTGCTCTTCGGTACGACGGGGCGACCGGATCTCCTCGGCGAGGATCACACCGATGTGCTGGCCCGTCATCAGCATGCCTCGGCTCACAAGCTCGCCGAGCTCCTGCCGGATGGGGCCGACGTCTTGCCGACACACGGCTTCGGGTCATTCTGCTCATCCAGCCAGTCCGACGTGGACGAGTCGACGATCGGCCGCGAGAAGGAGACCAACCCGGTCCTGACGCAGGACGAGGAGACGTACGTCCGGGAGCTGATCGACGGACTGGGCGCATGGCCGGCGTACTACGTCCACATCGCCCCGGTGAACGAAGCCGGACCGTCCGAACCCGACTTGACTCCGCCCGCTCTGGCCGAGGCGGAGGAGCTGCGCCGCCGAATCGACGCCGGCGAGTGGGTGATCGATCTGCGTCATCGGACCGCGTTCGCGAGCGGACACACCCCCGGCGCGCTCAACTTCGGCGTGGATGGGTCACTGGCCACCTACGTCGGTTGGCTGATCACGTGGGGCACGCCGGTGACCCTGCTCGGCGAGAGTTCCGAGGACGTCGCCAAGGCGCAGCGTGAGCTGGTGCGTATCGGCATCGACCACCTGGCGGCACACGCCACCGGCGACCCCGAGGACTGGACCATCGGCGAGCTGTCGACGTTCCCGACCGCGACCTTCGCCGAGCTCGCCCAGGTGCGCCACCATCGCGCCGTCGTGATCCTGGACGTCCGTCGCGAGGACGAGTATCGCTCCACGCGCATCGACGGTGCGGTCAACATCCCCATCCACGAGCTGCCCTCGAGGATCGCCGACGTTCCCAGCGGCGAAGTGTGGGTTCACTGCGCCAGCGGCTACCGCGCGTCGATCGCAGCATCACTGATCGACGCCGCGGGCAGGACGCCTGTCGCCATCGACGACTCGTTCGAGAATGCCGAGAAGGTGGCCCTGCACCTCGTGAGCTCCGACGCGTGACCCTGGTCCTCGCGGTGGTCGCAGGCATCCTGATCGGCGCCAGCCTCGGGGCGCTCGGCGGGGGCGGATCGATTCTGGCCGTTCCCGTCCTGATCCACCTCCTCGGTCAGAGCCCGTCGCAGGCGATGACCGGATCGCTGGTGGTCGTGGGTGTGACTGCGCTGATCGGCGCCGTCACCGCACATCACGCCGGACACGTGCTGCTCTCGCGGGGCGTCACCTTCGGACTCGTGGCGACCGGCGGTGCCGTTGCCGGGGCTCAGGCTTCCGCTCAGGTGCCGCAGCCCATGCTCCTCGCCGGCTTCGCCGCGCTCCTCCTGGTGGTCGGAGCGGTCATGACCGTCCGTGAGATCCGAGCCCACCGCACCACGGGTTCCCCTGGCCGCGAACATCGCAGCAGCAGCTCGCTCGACGACCCGATCATCACCGTCAGACCCACCTTGACGTGCCAGTGCCCGCGAGCCGTGATGGTGCTGGTCACCGCCACCGTGGTCGGCCTGCTCATGGGGTTCTTCGGAGTCGGCGGTGGATTCCTGGTCGTGCCCGTCCTGATGCTGGCGTTGGCGATGCCGATCGAGTACGCCGCAGGAACCTCGCTGGTCGTCATCGCGGTGACGAGCGTGGCGGCACTCGCCGCACGACTGGCAGCCGGCCTCTCCTTCGACTGGAACGCCGTCTTCGTGCTCACCACCGCGGCCGTGGTCGGAGGCATCGTCGGCGCGAAGCTGGTCGACCGGGTCGCCGCGCGCCCTCTGAGGTCGGCTTTCACCACCGTGATCGTCGGGGTCGGCGTCTACACCGCGCTGCAGGCCGTGCCGGCCCTCGCCTGACCCAAATGTCAGTTGCCGACCCGCGTGAACCAGAAGGAGAGACATGTGTAGAGCGACCACCTGCAAGACCTGTGGCATGACCACGTGGAGCGGCTGCGGCCGGCACGTGGACGAGGTCATGGCCGCGATCCCACCCGAAAGACGATGCCCCGGTCACCGCGCACCGGCGGAGCGCGACGCAGGTCGTTGGCGTCGACTCTTCGGTCGAGGCTAGCTTCCGCGGAGCCCCAGCGACGTTGACCGGCCGCCGGGAAAGCCCCGTGAAATCAGCAACAACCCTAGGCTCAGCCCTGTGAATGTCTTGCTCCGCATTCTCGGGCTCAATCTGCTCGCCCACGTCGGCTCCCGCCTACCCAGTCGAACGGCTCGCACTGCGACGTCGATCATCCTCATCGCCGCGAACCTGCTTCCGCTTGCGGCCGTCCTGAGTGGATCCGCCGGATTGGGGGACGTCTTCGTCGTCTACTGGTTCGAGAACGTCGTCGTGTGGTTCACCACCACGATCAAGATCTTGACCGCTCGAGGGCCAAGCCCATCGACCGACCCGAACCCTCGACTGTTCGGCAACACGATGTTCGCCAAGCTACTCGTCGCAGCATTCTTCGCGTTCCACTTCGGCCTGTTCGCGTTCGTGCACGGGGTGTTTTCCTTCACGATTGCCCGTGCGACGGGCGGTTTCAGCGGTGATGCCCGAACCTGGACGATCCTGTTGGTCGCGATCACGATCAGCCATCTCGTCTCTCTCGGCCTCAACTGGTTCGGCCAGGATGAGCGCGATCGCACGTCCGTTCGTCAAGCGATGATGATGCCTTATCCGAGGATGGTGGTCTTGCACCTGTCGGTCCTCGCCGCATTCTTCCTCCTGCTCGCGCTCCCGGACGTGGCGGCGGACGCAGTCGTGCCCGTCGCGCTCTTGTGCGGCCTCAAGACCGGTCTCGATGCGTGGTTCCACCTGCGTGAGCGATTCGCTGCACTACGAACGTCTCCGGTGGCACATGAATAGGTCATGCAGCCAGACCCATGACCGAGGACCGCGATGATCGTCGAGATCCCGCTACAAGCCGAAGTTCAGTGTTCTGTCGAGCGGATCTTCGAGGTGATCGCCGATCTGAACGGACAGGATCGTTGGCTCGACCGGTCAACCGTGTTCCGCGGAACGGTCGACGTCTCCGACAACCCGGTGCGCCTCGGAAGTACGTATCGCGAGCCGTCTCCACAAGGCGTGAGGCACGGCGAGGTCACCGAGTTCGAACCTCCGGTGCGGATCACCTTTCACCACCCCCTCAACGTGCGGCCTTTCGGACGCATCGACTTCGTGCAGCGCTACACCCTTGAACCGCTCGGCAATTCGACCTTGGTGCGGCGCGTGTCAGTCGTCGGCATTCCCGCATACCTCCGGCCGGCAGCTCGCATCATCGTTCGCACGACCACTCGGGAAAGTGGACGAACCCTGACCGCACTCAAGGCCTACTGCGAGTCGCTCCCATGACCTGTCCCGTCCCCCTCACGTCGTGGTTCATCTAGGGTGAGGCGGTGTTCAGAATGCAGAGCGTCCGTTAGATGACCGTCATCAAGATCAACGCCATCACCGTGCCCGCCGGGGCCGGTGACGAGCTCGCCCACCGGTTCGCGGCGCGGGCCGGAGCCGTCGACGACGCCGAGGGGTTCGAGGGCTTCGAGCTGCTCAGGCCCACCGACGACCGCGATCAGTGGCTGGTGCTCACCCGATGGCGCGACGAGGACGCGTTCCAGGCGTGGGTCGAGTCGCCGTCGTTCGCCGAGGGTCATCGCTCCGCGGTCGAGCGGGCGGGCGGCGAGGCGCCGAAGCCGGTGTCGACACACAGTGAGGTGTGGTCGTACGAGATCGCCGGCGGCTCCCAGCCCGGCTGAGCATCCACGATCCAGAAGTGTCGGTGCTCGCGCTCACGCTGGGGGCATGAAGGCGCTCCAGCGCGGCACCGGCTCCGCGGCATCCCGAGCGACTACCGTCAGGGGTATGTCGTCGACGACGGCACGTTCTCCGGGCGCTCTGGTGCGCCGAGACCTCACGGCCCAGGGCGCCGTCGCCCTGGCGGTCATCTCGCTGACCGTCGTCACCGCCCTCGATCTCGCCGACGGACGTCTCGGACTCCTGTTCTCGGTGGGCTTCGTGCTCGCCGTGGTCACGGCGCCCATGAGCGTCGACGTCCGCTCGCTGCTCACCACCGGTGTGATGCCGCCAGTTCTCCTGATCGTGGCGCTCTGGAACGTCGCGCTGTTCTTCCCCGGCGCGATCGTGGTCGACGGACTCCCGGCCGACGCCGGCACGCTCGCCCGCACCATCGCCGCCGTCATCGACCACGGCATCGCGCTCGTCGTCGGGCACGTCCTCGCCCTTGCCGGCATCGTCGTGCGCGTCGCCACCGCCCCTGACAGCGCCTAACCAGTGAGGCCGTCGACGAAGCACCAGCGCCACGCCTCGCCCGGCTCGAAGCTGCGCATCACCGGGTGACCGGTCTCCTCGAAGTGCCGGGTGGCGTGCACGTACGGCGACGACTCGCAGCACCCCACATGGCCGCACTCCATGCAGATCCGCAGGTGAACCCAGTCGGTGAAGCCGTCGCGCAGGCACTCCTCGCATCCCTCCGGGGTGTGCGGCGTCGGCGTCGTGCTCGCGGCCATCAGGTGATCGCAGTCGCCGGAGGTGCGGGGCAGCAGCTCGGTCTCACGCTCGGCCGTGGACTCATCCTCCGACAGCCGGTCGAGAATCGACTCCTCGACGTCGAGCGCGTCGAGCACCCGCTTCAGGACGCTCTGGTCGATCGACGTCTCGTCGCGCAGCCGCAACACCTCGGCACGTTCGACCGCGAGCATCGCCGCCCGCGCCCGCGAGTACTGCGCGCTCGGCGTCTCGGCTCCGCCCAGCCGCTCCCACACGGCGTGGGTGCGATCGGTGGCGCGCTGACGCAGCCGCTGCCGCACGTCGTCGGAGATGCGGCCCGCCTCGTGCTCCTCCAGATAGGCCAATCCGGCGTCCGAAGCCACTTGGTGCACCTTCGCCTCCTCCAGATTGTCCTCGTGCGGGTCCGGCGCGCGCAGCCCGAGCCATCGGACGAGCACCGGAAGCGTGAGGCCCTGGATCAGCAGAGTGCCGACCGTGACGACGAACGCCACCATCACCAGCGCCGGCCGGTGCTCGGTGTTCGCGGGCAGCAGGAACACCGCAGCCAGCGTGACCACGCCCCGCATGCCGGCCCATCCGATCACCGCGGGGTACGTCCACGGCGGGCTCGGGTCGACGCGACGCACCGCGGGAATCATCCGCGGAATGTACGTGGCCGGGAACACCCAGACGAGGCGCAACACGATGACGCCGATCATCACGACGGCGCTCGCGACAGCAACCCGGCCCACCGACAGCTCGTCGTCGCCGAGCGCGTTCACGATGTCGCGGAGCTGCAGCCCGATCAGCAGGAAGACGATGTTCTCGAGCACGAAGGAGATGGTGGCCCAGTTGGTGCGCTCGAACATCCGCGACGACGCCGACTGGATGAGATGCGACTTGTGACCCAGCAGCAGACCGGCCACCACGACGGCGAGCACGCCGGAGGGGTGGGTGTCGACGCCCGGCACGTGGATCTCCTCGGCCGGCAGGTAGGCGAGCCAGGGTGTCAGCAGCGAGAACGCGACGTCGGTGAGGGTGTCGTCGATGCGTCGGCGGATCTTGCCGACGACGAGGGCCACGACGACGCCGACCGCCGCTCCTCCGACGGCCGAGATGACGAAGCCGATCCCCGACCTCCCAGACCGTGACCGTGCCGGAGATCGCCGCGATGGAGACCCGCAGAGCCACGATCGCCGTCGCATCGTTGACGAGGCTCTCGCCCTCCAGGATCGTCACGATGCGGCGCGGCATCCCGACCCGGCGCGCGATCGTGGTGGCGGCGACCGCGTCCGGCGGCGCGACCACCGCACCCAGGGCGAACGCGGGTGCCCAGCCGATCGGCAGCACCGCGTGAGCCAGGACGGCCACTCCGGCCGCGGTGAACAGCACCAGTCCGACGCTGAGCAGCGCGATCGGCCGCCGGTTCGTGCGGAAGTCGACCAGCGACGTGCGGATGGCCGCGGCATAGAGCAACGGCGGCAGCAGGCCGATGAGCACGAGGTCGGGCGTGAGCTCGAACTCGGGCACGAACGGCAGGTACGAGCCGGCAAAGCCGACCACGATGAGCCCCAGCGGAGCGGCGACGGAGAACCGCTCGGACACGGCGCTGACGGCGACGGCGACCGCGATCAGCGTCACCAGCGTCAGCGCGACTTCCACGCTGCTATTCAAGCAGGACGAGCCTCAGACGCCGGCGGCCTTCATGTCGCGTCGCAGCTCGGGCGGCAACGAGAACGTCAGGCTCTCCTCGGCGGTGCGGACGGCGTCGGCGTCCGGGTGGCCGTGCTCGGCGAGGTAGGCGAGCACGTCCTGCACGAGATCGTCGGGAACGGACGCCCCGGAGGTGACGCCGACCCGCTCGACACCGTCGAGCCAGGCGTCGTCGAGCTCGCTGACGTCGTCGATGCGGTAGGACGCCTTCGCCCCCGCCTCGAGCGCCACCTCGACGAGGCGGACCGAGTTCGAGGAGTTGGCCGAGCCGACGACGATGACGAGGTCGGACTCACGGGCGATCTCCTTGACCGCGACCTGCCGGTTCTGGGTGGCGTAGCAGATGTCGTCGCTGGGAGGGTCCTCCAGCTGCGGGAACTTCTCGCGCAGGCGGCGGACGGTCTCCATCGTCTCGTCGACGCTCAGCGTCGTCTGCGACAACCAGGACAGCTGCGCATCCTCGGGGAACTCCAGGCTGTCGACGTCGTCGGGATGCTCGACCAGCGTGATGCTCTCGGGCGCTTCGCCCGCGGTGCCCTCGACCTCCTCGTGGCCGGCGTGCCCGATGAGCAGGATGTGCTTGCCCTCGCGGGCGAACCGCTTGGCCTCGTGGTGCACCTTCGTGACCAGCGGGCAGGTGGCATCGATGGTCTTGAGTCCGCGTTCGGCGGCCTGGGCGTGCACGGCCGGCGAGACGCCGTGGGCGGAGAAGACGACGGTGGCGCCCTCGGGCACCTCGTCGAGCTCCTCGACGAAGATCGCCCCGCGGGCGGCGAGGTCGTTGACGACGTGCTTGTTGTGCACGATCTGCTTGCGCACGTACACCGGGGCGCCGTAGATGTCGAGCGCCTTCTCGACGGTGATGACCGCGCGATCGACACCCGCGCAGTAGCCGCGCGGGTCGGCGAGCAGCACGCTGCCGCCCACCGGGGGCATGCCGAGGTTGATGTGCGTCGTCACCCGTCGAGTCTATCGACCACGTCCGAAGCCCCAACATCCGTAGGCTGACCGGCATGGCCCTCGAGACGAGCGCGGACTCCCCCGCCCCGCTGCGCCAGATCTCCACCCTCATCGGGCAGTACGTCGGCCGGCTCGGTGCCGTCTGGGTCGAGGCCGAGGTCGCCTCGCTCAACCGCCGTCCGGGCAAGTGCTTCCTGGTGCTGCGCGACCTCCGGGCCACCCTGTCGATCCAGGCCACCTGCCACGTGAGCATCCTCGACGCGGCGCCGGCGCCCATCGCTCCGGGTGCCCGCGTCGTGGTGCACGCCAAGCCGACGTTCTACGAGCCCAACGGCCAGCTCTCGCTGCAGATCCGCGAGATCCGGCCGGCCGGCGAAGGCGAGCTGCTGGCCCAGCTCGAGCGGCGCAAGCAGCTGCTGGCGGCCGAGGGACTGTTCGACCCACGCATCAAGAAGCGGCTGCCGCTGCTCCCGCGCGCCATCGGCCTCGTCACCGGCCGCGACTCCGACGCCGAGAAGGACGTGATCCGCAACGCGCGCCTGCGCTGGCCGGCGGTGCGCTTCGAGGTGCGGCACGCACTGATGCAGGGCGCGGACTCCTCCCGCGCCGTCATCGTCGCGCTCCGCGAGCTGGAGGCCGGCGGCCACGTCGACGTCATCGTGGTGGCTCGGGGCGGCGGGTCGATCGAGAGCCTGCTGCCGTTCTCCGACGAGGCGCTGGTCCGCGCGGTGCACGCCTGCTCGCTGCCGGTCGTCAGTGCGATCGGCCACGAGGCCGACACCCCGCTCCTCGACCTGGTCGCCGACGTGCGCGCCTCCACGCCCACCGACGCCGCCAAGCGCATCGTGCCCGACGTCGGTGACGAGCTGGCCGCCGTGGCAGCCATGCGCGAGCGAGCCATGCAGGCTGTGCACAGGATGCTCGGACGAGAGACACAGACGCTCGCTCATCTGCGGTCGCGCCCGGTGCTGGCCACCCCCGCCACCGTCGTCGACGCCCAGCAATCGATCGTGCGCGACGCCGTCGCCCAGGTGCGACGTGACATCCGGCACCGGCTCGACCGCGAGAGCGACGCCGTGGGCCATCAGCTCGCCCGCGTCCGCAGCCTGTCTCCACTCGCCACCCTGGAGCGTGGCTACGCGGTGGCGCAGCGGTCCGACGGCAGCGTCATCGCCACGCTCGACCAGGTGCCCGACGAGTTCGGCGTCCGGCTGTCCGACGGCAGCGTCGCTGTCCGCACGGTGTCAACGAAGGAGATCCCGCATGCCTGAGACCCCCGAGATTCCCTACGAGCAGGCACGCGACGAGCTCATCGAGATCGTCCAGAAGCTCGAGACGGGCGGCACCAGTCTGGAGGAGGCGTTGGCGCTCTGGGAGCGCGGCGAGAAGCTGGCCGGAATCTGCCAGCAGTGGCTCGACGGGGCCAAGGAGCGTCTCGCGAAGGCTTCCGGTCAGGCTGATCAGACCCTGGATCACGAGGGTGACAGCGAGGAGATGTAGTTCTCCATCACCTGGCGCGGGGCGGTACCGGTCACGACGATCGTCGAGCCGGCATCCCGGCGCACATAGGTGAGGTCGTCGCGCGGCCCGGTGTGCAGCGACCAGGTCTCACGGCCGACGACGGTGTCGCCGAACCGGCGGCTGCCGTTCGCGAAGCGCTGGACCGCTCGTGCGGGGCCCGCGGCCACCTGCTCCACGCCGACATAGTCGTCGTCGTCGGTCACCACGCCGAGGTGCCACTCACCCTGTTCGAACCGCACCGATGTGGCTCGCCAGCCTTCGGGCAGTGACCTCGGGGCGAACACGTCGTAGTCGGCGACGGTGCGGCTGCTCTCGACGGCCGAGCGGTAGTCGACGGTGGGCGTCGGCTCATCCGGTGTCAGCGTGAACAGCCGGCCGAGGGCGAACAGCGCCACGATGATGGCGCCGAGCACGGCAATGGACCGCGCGATGTCGCCCATCGACGGATTGCCGCGGCTTCTGCCGGCTTCACTCATGCGTCTCTCCTGCTGCGTGCTGAACCCGCACATGCGGTCGACTGCCCTGCAAACACCCGATTCTGCGGATAGAGTCGTGGCCATGACCGAGTACCGGATGGCCGAGGCCGCCGACCTGCTGGGCGTCAGCGATGACACCCTACGACGCTGGCAGCAGCAGGGACGATTCGAGACCACGACCACCGGTTCCGGCGTGACGGCGATCCCCGGCGAGGAGCTCGCGCGCCTCGCCGTCGAGGTGTCGGAGTCGCCGGACCACGGCCCGACTGCGGCAAGTGCCCGCAACCGGCTGCGCGGCATCGTCACCAAGGTCACGAGGGACGGCGTCATGGCGCAGGTCGAAATGTGCTGTGGTCCGTTTCGGGTGGTCTCCCTGATCAGCCGCGAGGCCGCCGACGACCTCGCGCTCGAACCGGGCACACTCGCCTGGGCCACCGTCAAGTCCACGAACGTCTCGATCGACACCACGTCCGGAGAGCGATGACCACGACGCTCGCCCTGCCCCTCCTCCTCACGGTCGCGCTGGTCGTCTCGGCCTGCGGCTCGGACGGCACGGACCACGACTCCGGCGCCGAGGAGTCCAAGCTCACGGTGCTCGCGGCATCCTCGCTCACCGATTCGTTCACGGCGCTGGAGAAGACCTACGAGCAGGACCACCCCGACATCGACGTCGTGCTCTCGTTCGACTCCTCGGCCATCCTCGTCGAGCAGCTGTCGCAGGGACTCGCGGGCGACGTGCTCGCGACCGCGGACGAGACGTCGATGGACAAGGCCGTCGCTGCCGGTGTCATCGCCGGAACACCCCGGCCATTCGCGACCAACACGCTCGTCATCGTGACCCCCGCCGGCAATCCTGCCGAGATCACCGGCATCGACGACCTCGCCGACTCGACGTTCGCCGTGTGCGTGCCGGCTGCGCCGTGTGGCGACGCCACCCGGCGGCTGTTCGAGCTCGACCAGTTCACCGGCAAACCGGCCACCGAGGAGGAGAACGTCCGAAGCGTGCTCACGAAGGTCACGGCCGGTGAGGTCGACGCCGGACTCGTGTACGCCTCCGACGCGACGGCCGCCGGGGACAAGGTCGACGTCGTCAGGGCCGACAACGCGTCCGAGGTCGTCAACGTCGATCCCATCGCGACGGTGAAAGGCAGCAAGAACGCCGATGCAGCGAAGGACTGGATCGACCTCGTCACCGGCACACGGGGACAGAAGGCGCTCAGGGACCATGGCTTCGGGCCTCGCCCCTGACTCCCGGCTCGGGCGCCTCCCCCCGGCGATAGCCGTGCCGGCGGCACTCGCCGCCCTGGTGCTCGTCGTCCCTCTCCTCGCACTGCTCGGCCGGGCACCGTGGGGCGACCTGCCCGCACTGCTCGCCTCCGACTCGCTGCTGTCCGCGCTCAGGCTGAGCGTGCTCACCGCCACGGTCGCGACCGTCATCTGCATTCTGGTGGGTGTGCCGCTCGCCTGGGTGCTGGCCCGCGTCACCTTCCCCGGCCGCCGGTTCGTCCGGGCGCTCGTCACCGTGCCGCTGGTGCTGCCACCGGTCGTCGCCGGCGTGGCGCTGCTCACCGCCTTCGGACGCCAGGGCTTCATCGGCGCTCCACTGCGTGACGTCTTCGGCGTCACGATCCCGTTCTCGGTCACTGCGGTCGTGCTGGCCCAGGTGTTCGTGGCGATGCCGTTCCTGGTCATCGCGGTCGAGGGCTCGTTCCGCATCGCCGACCCCACCCTCGACGAGGAGGCGGCCATCGACGGCGCGAGCCGCTGGCAGACGTTCCGCCGCATCAACGTCCCGCTCGCCCTGCCCGGCATCCTGAGCGGCGCCGTGCTGGCCTGGGCGCGGGCGATCGGTGAGTTCGGTGCCACCATCACGTTCGCCGGGAACGCCCCCGGCGTCACCCGGACGATGCCGCTGGAGATCTACACCGCTCTGCAGACGGACCCGGAACCGGCGATCGCCCTCAGCATCGTCCTGCTGGCGCTCAGCATCATCGTCCTCGCGGCGCTGCGGGAGAAGTGGTTGACCAATCCGTGGGAGTAGAGCTGCAGGTACTCTGACCTCGTGGACAGCATGCAGCCCGCCGCCCAAGCTCCGGACCGCAACCTCGCCCTCGACCTGGTGAGAGTCACCGAGGCCGGAGCCATGGCCGCTGGCCGCTGGGTCGGACGCGGCGACAAGAACGGCGCCGATGCCGTCGCTGTCAATGCCATGCGCACTCTCATCAACACCGTGCAGATGAACGGCGTCGTCGTCATCGGCGAGGGCGAGAAGGATCACGCGCCCATGCTGTTCAACGGTGAGCAGGTCGGCGACGGCACCGGCCCCGACTGCGACGTCGCCGTCGACCCGATCGACGGCACCACACTGGCGGCCAAGAGCATGCCCAACGCCGTCTCCGTCATGGCGGTCGCGCCGCGCGGCTCGATGTACGACCCGTCCGCGGTGTTCTACATGGAGAAGCTCGTGGCCGGCCCCGAGGCCGCCGACGTCGTCGACATCCGCCTACCGGTGGCCGAGAACATCTCCCTCGTGGCGAAGGCCAAGGGCGTGCAGGTCAGGGATGTCACCGTCTGCGTGCTCGACCGGCCACGCCACGCCGATCTCGTCGACGAGATCCGCGCCACCGGCGCTCGCATCAAGTTCATCATGGACGGCGACGTCGCCGGCGCCATCACCGCGGCCCGCCCCGACACCGGCGTCGACCTGCTGGTCGGCGTGGGCGGCACTCCCGAGGGCATCATCACCGCCTGCGCGATGAAATGCGTCGGCGGCATCATCCAGGGCCGGCTCTGGCCCACCGACGACGACGAGCGTCAGCGGGCGGTCGACGCCGGGCTCGAGCTCGACGTGGTGCTCGACACCGACGACCTCGTGCGCACCGACGACTGCTTCTTCGTCGCCACCGGCATCACGGACGGCGAGCTGATGGACGGCGTCCGGTATGGCGCGGGGCGGGCGTACACCGAGTCCATCGTGATGCGCTCGCGCAGCGGCACCGTCCGCAAGATCATCAGCGAGCACCAGCTGCACAAGCTGAAGGCGTACTCGACCGTCGACTACGAGCAGTGATCGGCTCCGGCGAGCAGTTCGCATCGCTGTCCTCGGGCATCGACCTCTGCTACGAGACGTTCGGCAGCCCCGACGACCCACCGGTGCTGCTGGTCATGGGACTCGGTGGCCCGATGAACTGGTGGGCGACGGAGTTCTGCGAGCGCCTGGCCGCTCGCGACTTCCTGGTCATCCGGTACGACAATCGGGATACCGGGCGATCGACCAAGCTCCGCCAGCACCGGGTCACCAAGACCGACATCCTCCGCGCCGCGCTCAGACGGAAACCGGCGCCGTACTCGATCGGCGACCTGGCCGTCGACGCGACCGGACTGCTGGACCACCTCGGCATCGACCGCGCCCACGTGGTGGGAGTGTCGATGGGCGGGATGATCGGCCAGACCCTGGCGATCGACCACCGCGAGCGGGTGCTGTCGCTGACGTCGATCATGTCCACCACCGGTCGCCGCACCGTCGGACGTACCCACCCGAGACTCTTCCCGATGCTGCTGGGCTCGGCCGGCAGCACCCGCGACTCCTACGCCCTGCGGGCGATCCGCTCGGCGGAGGCGATCGCCTCGCCCGGCTACCCGGTGGATCCCGCAGCGTCACTCGCCCGGGCACACGAGACCTACGACCGCGGCTGGAGCGCGAGTGGCGTGGCCAGACACATGATGGCGGTGCTCGCCCAGCCCGACCGCACCAAGCGCCTGGCCGAGATCGACGTGCCGGTCACCGTCGTGCACGGGCTCGACGACCTGCTCGTGCACCGATCCGGCGGACGCGCCACAGCGAAGGCGATTCCCGGTGCCGAGATCCTCGAGATCGCGGGCATGGGTCACGACCTTCCCGTCGAGCTGTACGACACCTTCATCGACGCGATCGCCAAGACGGCCGCACGGGCGAAGGTCGACTGAGCGTGCTCCGCAACCCGTTCCACCAGGACGACGACCCGGACACCGTGCGGGCGCTGATTCGCGAGTTCCCGTGGGCGATCATCGTCAGCAGCCACGACGGCGAGATGGTGGCGTCGCACTACCCGGTGCTGCTCGATGAGGACTCCGAGGATCTCGCGGTCGTGACACACGTCGGCCGGCCGGACGACAAGATCCACCGCTTCGACGGGTCGGAGGTGCTGCTGATCATCCAGGGACGGCACGGCTACATCTCGCCCAGCTGGTACGCGCCCGGCACGACCCCCGCCCCCACGTGGAACTTCAGCGTCGTCCACGCCTACGGCGTGCCGGAGTTCGTCGATCCCGAGCAGAACCTCCGCGTCCTCACCCGCCTGGTGGCGCACTTCGAGCAGCACGTCGACGACCCGATGTATCTCGATCCCGAGCCTGGACGCCGCCTCGCCCGCGGCACGGTCGGCCTGCGCATCCCGATCACGCGGTTCCAGACCCAGATCAAGATGAGTCTCGACAAAGACCCGGTGAGCCGACAGAGCGTCATCGACCACCTGCGCGCGCCCGGCCACTACCAGGACACAGCGCTCGCCGACGACATGGAGCGCGCACGACATCGGCGCGGCATGCCGTGAGCGAGGTCGCGCATCGTAGCGACGAGGCCTGGCAAGTTCTGGCTGTGCTACTGCCGGTTCCGTCGGACGTACCAGATGATCGCCTGCGGGGCGATCCAGAAGAATCCGATCAGCCCGAACGTCAAGGCGACGATCTGGGCGGTCTCGTTGCTCAGCTCTCGGAGGAAGAGAGCCACGAGCAGGAACAGGGCTCCACCGACGACGAAGAAGATGCCGACCGGGTTCATGGCGACATCGTGCCATCGCGACGCCCGATCCCGGTGCACATCCGCACGCGGCTATCGTTCGGGACATGACCGAATACCGCATCGAGCGCGACACCATGGGCGAGATCAAGGTGCCTGCCGACGCCCTCTGGCGCGCGCAGACCCAGCGAGCCGTCGAGAACTTCCCCATCTCCGGCACCCCCATCGAGTCGGCCCAGATCCGCGCCCTCGCCCAGATCAAGGCCGCGTGCGCCAAGGCGAACGCCGAGCTCGGCATCATCGAGCAGGACATGGCCGACGCCATCGTCATCGCCGCGGAGGAGGTCGCCACCGGCCGACACGACGACCAGTTCCCGATCGACGTCTTCCAGACCGGTTCGGGCACGTCGAGCAACATGAACACCAACGAGGTGCTCGCCTCGCTGGCCACGACGTCGCTCGGCCGCGACGTCCACCCGAACGACCACGTGAACGCCAGCCAGTCGTCGAACGACGTCTTCCCGACGTCGATCCACGTCGCCGCCACCGCGTCGGTCATGAACGAGCTCGTCCCGGCTCTCGACCACCTCGCGCAGTCGCTGGAAGCCAAGGCCAAGGAGTTCGCCGAGGTGGTCAAGTCCGGCCGCACCCACCTGATGGACGCGACGCCGGTGACGCTCGGTCAGGAGTTCGGCGGGTACGCCGCGCAGATCCGTCGCGGCATCGAGCGCGTCGAGTCGTCCCTCCCCCGCACCGCCGAAGTGCCGCTCGGAGGCACGGCCGTGGGGACCGGCATCAACACCCCCGTCGGCTTCCCGCAGCGGGTCATCGAGCTGCTCGCCGAGGGAACCGGTCTGCCGGTCACCGAGGCGGTCGACCACTTCGAGGCGCAAGGCGCGCGCGACGGCCTGGTGGAGATGTCCGGCCAGCTGCGCACCATCGCGGTCAGCCTCACCAAGATCTGCAACGACGTGCGCTGGATGGGCTCCGGACCGCGCACCGGCCTGGCCGAGATCCACCTGCCCGACCTCCAGCCCGGCTCGAGCATCATGCCCGGCAAGGTCAACCCGGTACTGCCGGAGGCGACGCTGATGGTGGCCGCCCAGGTCATCGGCAACGACGCGACGATCGCGACAGCGGGCGCGTCCGGTGCGTTCGAGCTCAACGTGATGCTGCCGGTCATCGGACGCAACCTGCTCGAGTCGATGCGCCTGCTCGCCAACGCGTCGCGCACGCTCGCCGACCGGTGCATCGACGGCATCACAGCCGACGTCGAGCGTTGCAAGGAGTACGCGGAGTCGAGCCCGTCGGTCGTCACGCCGCTCAATCGCCACATCGGCTACGAGAACGCCGCCGCCATCGCCAAGAAGGCCGTCAAGGAGCGCAAGACGATTCGTCAGGTCGTGCTCGAGGAGGGCTACGTCGAACGCGGCGACATCTCCGAGGCCGACCTCGACGCGGCGCTCGACGTCATGTCGATGACGCACCCGTAACCGTGTCAATCCGCATCTGGAGCCGCGCCGCGCGTGAGGGAGGGCAGCCCCGGGCGCGAGAGTAAGGTTCTCCCATCGCGAGGAGCGGGCGTCTGAGGCGCCTATCGCGACGCACGAGGTCATCTCTCGCGGCCGGGGCTGCCCTCCCTCGCGGGCGGAAACCTTCGCTCAAGGACCGCCGCTCCCGAGGGGGTTCGGGCCATGCCGACTCACGGCGAGCGGCGGGCCAGGAGGTAGCCGTCGATGTCCTCGACGAGGGTGTAGGCGGTGTCGTACTTCTCTTCGGCGTACTCCACGGGGTCCGGTGGCGAGCCGAAGCCGGAGCCGACGTCGACGAGGACCCAGTCGGGGGTCGCGTTGCCGGGGGTGCCGATCCAGGTGACGTCATGGTCGGCGGCCAGGTGCGTCATCAGGCCGATGTCGGTGTCGACGCTGTCGCCGTCCGGGATGAGTGCGAGGACGCGCTCGGCCGCGTCGGCCCGCTCGGGGCGGTCGTAGGTGTCGGGGTCGGCGAGTGAGGCGAGTGGCGAGCCCGCCACCATCGCGCCGGTGAACACCACGGCGACCAGCGCCATCGGTCGCAGCTGCGGGCGCCGGTCCATCGCATCGATCGCGGCCACCGCGACGATCACCATCAGCAGGATCGAGTAGTGGAAGTCGACCCCCCAGTAGTACGGGTTGTCGCCGGCGAACCGCCACGCGAATGTCGGCAGGACGAGCAGCGCCCACGGTGAGGCGAATGCGGCGAACCCGGCGACGGCGAACGTCATGACGACAGTGAGCACCTTGCGGCCGGTGTCGTCGAGGACGGTGTCGAGCAGGCCGGCGTCGCCGCCCACCGCGCCGGTGTAGGCGTAGGCCCCGGATGGGTTGAACGCCGGGATGATCACCAGGATCACGAGGAGGAATCCGACACTGCCGGCAGCGGCCAGCCAGGTGCCGCGACGCCGCTCGCCGGCGAACCACAGGACGAGGCCGATGAGGGCGATCGTGATCCCGAGGTCCTCCTTCACGAGCAACAGGGGCAGAGACCAGGCGACGACCCGCCCGTACCGCCGCTCGACGTAGGCGGCACCGGCCAGCGCCAGCAGCGGGACGCCGAACGCGATCTCGTGGAAGTTGGATACCACTGCCGACTGGAGCCCGAATGACAACCCGTACGCCAAGGCGATGGCACCGCCGGCCCAGAGCCCGAGTCGGCGCAGCCCCAACGAGGCGACGACGTAGATCGAGACGGCGATCAGGACCGCCTGGGCGATCATCAGGGTGGTGGCCGCGGGAAACACTCGGTAGACGGGAGCGACCAGGGCGATGATCGGCGAGAAGTGGTCGCCGAGCAGGTTGAAGTCCGGCGCTTTGATCGGGACGATCGGGGCCTGCAGGTGCGCGTAACGGCTGATCGCCTGCTCGAAGATGGCGTTGTCGTACGACGTCGCCTCGAACCTCGCGTATCGCACCAGCGCCAGCGCCGAGTAGGCCGCACCGCAGAGCACGGCCCAGGCCGCGGCGATCCAGCGAGCGATCCCGGGCTGCGTCATCGGGTCGGGGACATCAGTGGCGAATCAGGTTCTCGCCGGTCTGTGCATCGAACACATGGATGGCCGCACGCGGCACCACGATGCGCGCGGTCATGCCGGCGCGCAGCTCCGAGCTCGCCGGAAGCTCGGCCACGACGAAGTTGCCGAACAGGTCGAAGTCGAGGGCGTCCTCGATGTCGGTGAGGGTCTCCTCGACCTCCGTCTCGAGCTCGTAGCCGAGGTACACGAGCTGGGTCTTGCCCCGCCACTCGACGTCGTCGATGCGCGTGGTGAAGTCCACCCGGTCCACGACGGCACGCCCCTCGGGTGTCGTGGCGTCGTGGCACTGCTCTGGGCGGATGCCGACGACCACCATCTGGCGCTCGCCGATGCGTCGACGCAACGTCTCGTCGATCGGCATGGCGGCGAGCGGCATCAGCAGCTGGTTGCCGGATACCTCCGCTGGAATGAGGTTCATGGCCGGGGCGCCGAGGAATGCGGCGACGAACAGGTCGGCGGGACGGTCGTAGAGATCGCGAGGCGAACCCACCTGGTGCACGATCCCCTGGTGCATGACCGCCATCTGGTCGGCCAAGGTGAGGGCCTCGTGCGCGTCGGACGTCGTGAAGATGGAGGTGCGGTTGCGGTCCGCCTGCCACTCCGTCGTGACGGACCGGACGTGCGTGCGCACGCGCTGGTCCTGCGCCGTGAACGGCTCGTCGAACAGGTAGCCGAGAGCGTCACGCACCAGTGAGCGACCGATCGCGACACGCTGCCGCTGGCTGTCGTCGAGGTCGGCCGGCTTGAGCTCGAGCACGTGGGTGAGGGCGAGCAGCTCCGCGACCTCTTCCACCCGGTCGTCGATCTCGTCGGAGTCGCTGGTGCGCCGCAGCCGGGCGGCGAACGCGAGGTTGTCGTAGACGTCGAGGTGCGGGTGCAGGGCGAAGTCCGAGAACACCATGGCCAGGTCGCGTTGGCGCGGCTTCACCGCGTTCACCACGGTCCCGTCGAGGATGACGTCGCCGTCGGTGTGGTCATCCAGCCCGACGAGCACCCGCATCAGCGCGGACTTGCCGGCACCGGCCGGACCGCAGACCGCGAACCGTGATCCGGACGGGACGGACAGGCTGATGTCGTCGAGCAGCCGCTGCCCGTCGGGTGCGTCGAGACTGACGTTTCGGACCTCGATCGTGGTCATCAGTACGTCCTTCCCAGAAGTCGGATCGTCCGGCGTGGCACCGCGAGCAGCACCAGCACGGCCGGCACCAGCCAGAGCAGCCCGGTGGCCGCCACCGCGGCGGACGGCTGCTCGAGCTGGTCCGCTGCGAGCAGGAGGGTGGCCGGGAGCGTGCGCGACTCCTCGCTCGCTGAGAGCGTCGCGCCGATGACGGCGTCGTTGCAGGCCGCGATGAAGGTGACGAGCGTGACCGCGAGCAGGCCCGGCACCACCATCGGCACGGCGAAGGCGCGGAAGGTCTGGCCGCGGGTGGCACCGTCGGCGCGGACCGAATCGCGCAGCGTCCACGGGAGGTCGCGCATCAAGGTGACGCACAGCCAGATGGCGAGCGGCAGGGTGAGCAGCAAGGTCGGCAGCACCAGCACATAGCGGGACCCGAAGACCCCGAACGTCCGCAGCTGGTCGCCGAACGGGCCGGCCAGTGCGACGAGCGGAGCAAGCAGCACGGCCAGGACGACGAAGTACACGGCACGGCGAGCCCGCACCTGACGACGCACCAGCGCGTACGCCGCGGGCACCGCCAGCAGCATGGACACCACGGTGGAGATCAGGCTCACCAGTGCGGACGTGATGGCGGCCTGGCGGAGGGAGTCACTGCCGAGCACGTCCCGGAACACCGACCATTGGACGTCGGTGGGAAGCAGCGCCTGCGTCGTCACCGTCTCGGCGGAGGTGGCGAGCGTGAACGTCCAGAGCAGCGGCAAGAGGGTGAAGACGGCCAGCATCTCCAGCCCGAGGACGGCCCACATCGACACCTTGCGGCGCGAGTCGGCGATCAGCACCCCGATGACGCTGGTGACCATCAGCACGATGGCCACCGCGAACCAGAGCCAGCGATCGCGGCCGGGCACCCGCAGGATGCCGTAGTTGGCGACGACGAAGCCGAGCACGAAGGCGGTGGTCGACGCAATGACGCGGGACCTGATGGACGGGTTCACAGGACTCTCCTGACCCGAAGCAGCAGCATCAGCATGACGCCGAGGAGTCCGACGACGGCGAGCAGCACGACCGACATCGCCGCCCCGAGCCCGATCTCGAACGACGTGAACGTGGTGTCCCACAACAGCAGCGGAGCAGTGCGGAGCCGCGGCAGCGACGGCTCGGCCAGCAGCGGCCCCTCGAACGCCCGGAAGGCATCCAGCGACCGGTAGACGACCGCCACGGCGACGGCCGGGGCCGCGGCCGGGAGCACGATCCGGGTGAGGCGCTGACGCGGTGTCGCACCGTCGGCGACCGCCGACTCCAGCAGGCTCGGCGGCACCCGCGACAGGCCCGCCAACAAGATGATGGTGGTGATCCCGGTGCCCCGCCAGATCTCGCCGGCGGCGACAGACGCGAGCGCGGCGATCTGGCCGTCTCCGGTGTAGTGGAACCACGACGGCGCGAACCCGGCGGTGATCCCTTCGCGCCACACGAAGGCGACGACGGTGGCCATCAGCGCGAACGGCACGAGCACCAGGACGCGCGTGTACGGGGCGATGATCGTGATCCGCCGAAGCGCGGCAGCGAACGCCGCCGCGAGCAGCAGCTGAACGACGACGACCGCAGCCACGAACACGAGGGTGAGGGCCACGGCCACCCACCAGTCGAGGCTGGTCACCACCTCGACGTAATTGTCCGCGCCGACGAACGCGGTGTCGTCCGGAGTGGTGAGCGACTCAGAGGAGAGGGACGTCTTCACCGCCCGGCCGAACGGCCACAGGGTCACCACGGCGAGCACGATGACCGCCGGTGCGAGCAGGGGCCAGCCGCCCTTGGCGGTCCGGCGACGGCGTGCGGCGTGGGAGGTCATGGCAGACCGCCCCCGACCAGGACGGTCACCGCGCGCTGGGAGTCTTCGGGCGTCGTCGACGGGCTGACGCCGGTGATCGGCAGCCAGGTGTCGCGGAGGGCGGCCCGGACCCGCTGCCAGTACGGCGTCGACGGGACGTTCACCCCTGACGACACCGCCTCGAGCGCGACCTCGCTGGACGCGATCGCACTCTTGACGTCGTCGGCCTCGTAGACCTCGGACCGGGTGGCTCCATGGCCTGACCCGATCATCATCGCGCGCTGTGAGTCGGCCGACGTGAGGCAGGAGACCGCGTCGTAGGCGACGTCGGGATCCGCCGCGTCCTTCGGCACAGCCAGCGAGACACCCGACAGCGGCGCCATGCTCTCCTCCTGCACCACCGGATAGGGCGCGGCCTTCATGTCGGACACCACCGTGGAGACGGCCGGGTCGGTGACGATCGTGCTGCTCGCCAGGAGGAAACCGCCGCGGGCACCGGCGAACTCGGCACGAGCGTCCGGGGACGGGCCAGGTCCGATGCCGGCGCCGGCGTAGAACTGCACGACGCCGGCCGCGAGCCTGCCGGCGTCCGTCGCCAGGCCCACTTCGGGCTCACGCCCCACGCCCTCGAGCATGGTGCCGCCGGCTCCGGCGACGAGCGTCCGCACCCAGTCGGCGAGGCCGGAGCCGTCTGGGTCGTCGATCTGCAGCGTCGTGCCGAGTCGTTCGGCGCCGGCCAGCAGGTCGTCCCAGCTGATCGGCTTCGTGGTGTCGAGGCCGGCCCGCTCGGCCGCGGTGCCGCGATACCAGAGCAGCTGCGCGTCGATCCACCACGGCGCGGCGACGAGCCGGTCGCCGTAGGTGGCCGCCTCGACGGCCCGGGGCAGCACACCATCGGTCAGCTCCGGCTCGACGCCTGACGGCACTGCGGCGAGATAGCCCGCGGCGGCGATCTCGGCGGTCAGCGACGTGTCGAGGCTCAGGATGTCGATCGCGTCGGTGCCGGCGGCCAGCTGTCGGACGATCTCGGAGCGGCGCTCGTCGATGTCGGCCGGGAGCTGCTTGATCTGGATGGAATAGTCGCCGGTGCTGCTGCACGTCTCGGCGATCGAGCGAGCCGGGACGCGGTCAGGTACGACCCACCATTGCAGCACTCGCGGCGACGCATCGGTGTCGGCGCAGGCGGTGAGCGTCAGCGACACGAGGATGAGGACGGCGCCGACGACTCCCCTCCTGCTCACGGGCGCAACTCTGCCACAGGCGGGGTGTCCCGCTGGCGAACTTCAGAGCGTGACGTCCTCGAGCATTTCCGTGACCAGTGCGGCCACCGGCGAGCGTTCGGACCGGGTGAGCGTGACGTGCGCGAACAGCGGATGTCCCTTGAGCTTCTCGACCACCGCGACGACGCCGTCGTGCCGCCCGACCCGCAGGTTGTCGCGCTGCGCGACGTCATGGGTGAGGACGACCTTCGAGTTGGCGCCGATGCGCGACAGCACGGTGAGCAGGACGTTGCGCTCGAGCGACTGGGCCTCGTCGACGATGACGAACGAGTCGTGCAGCGAGCGTCCCCGGATATGCGTCAGAGGCAGCACCTCGAGCATGCCGCGGTCGAGGATCTCCTCGATGACGGGAGTGGAGGTGACGGCGCCGAGGGTGTCGAACACGGCCTGCGCCCAGGGGCCCATCTTCTCGGACTCGCTGCCCGGCAGGTAGCCGAGCTCCTGGCCGCCGACGGCATAGAGCGGGCGGAAGACCACGACCTTCTTGTGCTGGCTCCGCTCCATCACCGCCTCGAGTCCGGCGCAGATCGCCAGCGCCGACTTGCCGGTGCCGGCGCGGCCGCCGAGCGAGACGATGCCGACCTCCGGGTCGAGCAGGAGGTCGAGCGCGACGCGCTGTTCGGCCGAGCGTCCGTGGATGCCGAAGGCGTCGCGGTCGCCGCGCACCAGCTGGACGTGCTTGTCGGGCATCACCCGACCGAGCCCGCTGCCCTTGTCCGAGACGAGCACCAGGCCGGTGTGACAGGGCAGGTCACGCGCCTCGGGGAGGTCGAGCTCCCCGGCCTCATAGAGCGTGTCGAGGTCGGCGCTGTCGACGTCGATCTCGCTCATCCCGGTCCATCCGGACTCCAGCGCGAGCTCGGCCCGGTACTCCTCGGCGGTGAGACCCACGGCCGACGCCTTGACCCGCATCGGCAGATCCTTCGAGACCAGCGTGACGTCGTTGCCCTCGTTGGCGAGGTTGCGGGCCACCGACAGGATGCGGGTGTCGTTGTCGCCGAGCCGGAACCCGGCGGGGAGGGACTCCGGGTCGGTGTGGTTGAGCTCGACCCGGATCGTGCCGCCCTCGTCACCGATCGGGAGAGCGACGTCGAGGGTGCCGTGCTGAACGCGAAGATCGTCGAGGAACCGCAGCGCCGTGCGTGCGAAGTAGCCGAGCTCGGGGTGATGCCGCTTCGCCTCCAGCTCCGTGATCACGACCACGGGGATGACGACCTCGTGCTCGTGGAACCGGGTGACCGCTGCCGGATCGGCGAGCAGGACGCTGGTGTCCAGGACGAAGGTGTGGCACTTCCGGGAGGTGGTGGAACTCGTGCTCGCGCTCTTCTTCACAGCCACGGCTGTCTCCTCGGTGAGCCCGCGCGCTTCCCTGCGCCGGCCCTTAGTCGTCGGTGCGAGTGGGGCGGCTGGGCTCAGGGGCGAGCATCAACACAGTTCGACGCTACGTCCGGACATGCCGTTCAGCAGGCACGACACGCCACTCGCTGACGAGTCACTCCGTACCCGGCGAGGAGTCGATGCGTTTCGAGGCCCTAGGTGACGGAATGACTCGTCGCTGGGTACGGAGTGACTCGTCAGCGTTTTGGTCACGTGCCGAATCGGCGCTCGCGGGACGCGTACGAGCGCATCGCGCGCAGGAGGTCGACGCGACGAAACGCCGGCCAGAGGGCGTCGCAGAAGTAGAACTCGGAGTGGACGCTCTGCCAGAGCAGGAACCCGGAGAGCCGCTGCTCCCCTGACGTGCGGATGACGAGGTCGGGGTCGGGCTGGCCCTTGGTGTACAGGTGCTCGGCGATGTGGTCGACCTCGAGCGTGCTGGCGACGTCGGCGAGGTCGTAGCCCTCGGCGGCCTTCTCCAGCAGCAGCGAGCGCATCGCGTCGGTGAGCTCCTGGCGTCCGCCGTAGCCGACGCACACGTTGACGCGCATACCGTCGACGCCGGCGGTGGCGTCGGCCGCGCTCTTGAGACGTCCGGCCGACTCAGCTGGAAGCAGCTCGAGGCTGCCCATCAGGGTGAGCCGCCACCGGCCGTCGGCGGCGAGCCGGTCGACCAGTGCCTCGACGGCGTCGAGAATGCTGGCGAGCTCGCCCGCGGACCGGTGCAGGTTGTCGGTGGAGAGCACCCAGAAGGTGACCGTGCCGACTCCGAGCTCGTGACACCACTCGAGGAACTCATCGACCTTCGCGGCACCCGCCTGGTAGCCGCTCTCGAGGTCCTGCCGGGTGTCCTTGGCCCACCGGCGGTTGCCGTCGATGATCGCTCCGACGTGCTGCGGTAGGCGGCTGCGATCGAGGCGGCGGAGCAACCGGCGCTCATAGGCGCTGTAGAGGAGGTCGCTCATGTTCATGCCGCTAATCTCATCACATGACGAAGCAGGGCTCGGATTCGCTGACCGAGGAGGCGACTGAGGCTGTTCGTGACGCCGTCAACGAGATCAAGCCGCGGCTTCGAGGCTGGCTGCACGCCGCCACCTGGCCGCTCGCGTTCTTCTCTTTCCTGGTCCTGCTCGTGCTCTCCGACAGTGTGCTCGTCCGGGCCGGCGCCGCCGTGTTCATGTTCAGCGCGCTGGCCTTGTTCGGCGTGAGCGCCGTCTACCACACCGGGCGATGGAGCGACCGCGCCCGCACCATCTGGAAACGCGTCGACCACGCCACGATCTTCGTGCTCATCGCGGGGTCGTACACGCCGTTCTCGCTGATGCTGCTCTCGACCGAGCAGGCGGTCACCCTGCTCTCCGTGGTGTGGGGTGGCGCGCTGGTCGGCGTGCTCTTCCGCGTCTTCTGGCTCACCGCTCCGCGGTGGATGTACGTCCCGCTGTACCTCGCGCTCGGCTGGGCCGCGGTGTTCTACTTCCCGGAGTTCTCCCGCGAGGCCCCCACTGCGGTGATGGTGCTGCTGATCGTCGGCGGTGGTCTCTACACGCTCGGCGCCTTCGTCTACGGCTTCAAGAAGCCCGACCCGTGGCCGACGTGGTTCGGCTTCCACGAGGTGTTCCACTCCCTCACGATCGCGGCGTTCATCGTGCACTACATCGGCGTCAGCATCCTCGCCTACACGCGCTAGGGCACTGCAAATGCCCTGCAATATCAGCATGACGCGCATACGATCAGCGCATGAACGATGGTCCCGGCATCGTTTGCCGCAGCTGCGGTCACGGGAACCCGGAAGGGTCCCGATTCTGTGGACTCTGCGGCGAGTCGCTCGCCGCCGAGATCGTCTGCTCCGGGTGTGGCGAGCAGGTCCCGCCCACGTCCAAGTTCTGCACCCAGTGCGGCACGCCTGTCGCCGCACTGCCACAGGCTCCGCTCACGGTCCCCGACGACGTGCCGTGGAAGATCGACGCCAGCCGGGAGTCCGTCGAGGGCGAGCGCAAGCAGATCACCGTCCTGTTCGCCGACGTCCAGGGGTCGATGGAGCTCGCCGAGAAGCTCGACCCGGAGTCGTGGCGCGAGCTGATGAACCGCTTCTTCCAGGTGCTCGCCGACGCCGTCCACCACGCCGACGGCACGGTCGACAAGTTCACCGGCGACGGGATCATGGCGCTCTTTGGCGCGCCCATCGCGCGCGAGGATCACGCCCAGTGCGCCTGCCGCGCCGCCCTGGAGATGATCGCCAACGTTGCCGAGCTCGCTGACGAGGTGAGCGGAGAAGGCATCGACCTGGCGGTCCGCATCGGCATCAACTCCGGCGAAGTGGTCGTCGGATCGATCGGTGACGAGGGCGAGATGGAGTACACCGCCGTCGGGCACACGGTCGGACTCGCCCAGCGGATGGAGTCGCTCGCCGAGACCGGCACGGCCTACCTGACCGGACGGACGGCGGCGCTCGTCGAGGGGTTCTTCGAGCTGGCACCCCTCGGTGAGCGCAAGGTCAAGGGCGCGAGCGGCCCGGTGAACGTCTTCCAGCTCCAGGGAGGCGGCACCGCGCATGGACACCTGGACGTGTCCCGGACGCGCGGACTCTCCAGCTTCGTCGGTCGCGCAGACGAGGTGGCCGAGCTGCAAGCGGCCTTCGCTCGCTCCCTCGCCGGCGAGGGTGAGGTGATCGGCGTCGTCGCCCCTGCGGGCGTCGGCAAGAGTCGCCTGTGCCGGGAGTTCGCCGACCAGTGCCGCGATCGCGGCATCCGCGTCTACGAGGCGCAATGCGAGGCCCACACCCAGGACATCCCGCTCGTTCCCGTCCTCGAGCTCATGCGCTCCAGGTTCGGCATTGAGCCCGCCGACACGGACGCCGAGGCGAAGGACAAGATCATCTCGGAGCTGACTGCCCTCGGTCCTGACGTCGGCACGGTCGAGGAGCTCGACCTGGTTCTCGACTTCCTTGGAGTCCGGGATCCAGATGCGCCCGAGATCCCGATGAAGGGCGACGCCAGGAACAGGGCCCTGCGCGACCTCGTTCGCCGACTCGTCCAGGCGACGAACCGAGAGCCGAGCATCGTGCTGCTCGAGGACCTGCACTGGATCGACCCGGCCAGCGAGGTGTTCCTCGAGACGCTCGTCGATGCGATTCCCGCGAGCGGTGGCCTCGTCGTCGCCAACTTCCGTCCCGACTACCGGGCATCGTGGATGTCGGGATCCCACTACCGCCAGATCCCCCTGACGACCCTCCCCCACGACGCCCTCGAGTCCCTGCTCGGCGAGCTGCTCGGCCCAGACCCGTCCCTGGACGGGCTGGTCGAGATGATCGCCGAGCGCACCGGTGGCAACCCCTTCTATGTCGAGGAGATCGTCCGCGAGCTGGCGGAGTCCGGGACCCTGGACGGCGCGCGTGGCGCCTACCGGATGGCACGAGAGATCGATGAGCTGCCGGTGCCGCCCACCGTCCAGACGATCCTGGCGGCCCGCATCGACCGGCTCCCGACCGAGGCGAAGGTGACGCTGCAGACCGCCGCGGCGATCGGGACCGAAACCAGCCGCGAGCTCTTGGCCGAGGTCGTCGATCTCGATGGCGAGACGCTTGACCAGGCGATCCGGACACTCATCGAGACCGAGTTCCTGCATGAGGCTGCGCTCTACCCCGTGCAGATCCTGGCCTTTCGGCATCCACTCACCCAGGAGGTCGCCTACGGCTCCCAGCTGGCGCACGCGCGCGCCCGGGCTCACACCGCCGTCGCGATGGGCCTCCAGGCCACCGATCCCGAACGCGCTGACGAGAACGCCGGCTTGATCGCCCAGAACTATGAGCGCGCCGGTGACGCGATGAAGGCCGGGGAGTGGCACCTGCGGGCCATCACCTGGACTGGCCTGCGCGACCCGATGGCCTCGATCCGCCATGCCCTCCAGATCGTCGATCTCGACGACGACATCCCTGATGATGCCGACGGAGACATGATGCGACTCACCGCCCGGCTCTATGTGGCTGCCATGGGTTGGCGAGTCGGCGCCGAACCAGCGGTCGTCCGGACGGCATACGAGGAAGGCGTGGTCATCGCCGAGCGGACGGGCAATGAGACGGTGCTCGCCCTCCTCCACACGGCATTCGCCGCGTTTCCGTTGACCTGCGAGGGACGTCTTGACCAGTCCCTGCGCATCGCCACCGAAGCCGACCGCCTTGCGGACGCCTTGGGCGACCCGGGACTCCGCGTGCTGAGCAAAGCCTTTCTTCCCTACCTCATGTGGCATCAGGGTCGGCTGCAGGACGCGGTCGCGATGTTCGATGAGGTGCTCGCGCTGACCGCCGACAACCCAGACATTCCCTTCAAGGAACTCGTCGGGAGCCCCCGGGCCTGGGCACTGGCGGTCCGAGGGACGATCTTGTACTGCCTAGGCCGGCCGGACGAAGGCCGACAAGGCTTGGACGACGGGATCCGGCTCGCCGAGGCGGAGAGCCAGGAGACACTCGGGTGGACCCACATGTTCGCTGCAACGGTGCACCTCTCGGGCGGCGAGATTGCCGTCGACGAGGTCGTCCATCATGCGCAGACCTGCTTCGAGATCGCTGAACGCCTGGGCGATGCCTTCTCACGATCATGGGCCCACTTCTGGTTGGGTCATGCCGTTCTCGTGGAGGGAGATGCCGAGCGAGCGGTCGTCGAGTTCACGCGCACACTGACCGAGATCGAAGAGCGCGGCGCGGGTCGAGAGGCGCTCTCACTGATTCACGGCGGCCTGGGATCTGCCCTGGTGGCCTCGGGGGAAGTCGACCGGGGCATCGAGACTGGTCGCCGAGCGGTCGCCCTCGCCGAGGACCTGGGCTCGACACTCGATGAGATGTGGGTCCGGAAGGCTGTCGCCGTGTCCCTGCTCGAACGCGGGTCCGCAGCCGACATCGAGGAGGCCGCCGAGCACCTACGTTTGGCGCTCGAGATCGCCCAGAGAATCGACCACGTGCTGTATGTCGACCTCATCAAGGGACTCGTCGAACACATCCCGACAACGGCCTGATCAGGTCAGCCGCTCTGGATCGGTCACAGGGACGGCGCAGACGAAGTCGCGGCACACGTAGGCCGCCGGTTTGCCGTCCACCTCCGTGCGTCCTTCGAACAGGGCGAGCGGCAGTCCCACATCGCCGGCGACCACCACGGCGCCGGGCGACGTGAGGTGTAGCGCGGCCCGGTGCAGGTGGTCCCGCTGCGGGCGTGGCCCGACGACGGCGATCTCGGCCGGACCGTCGAGCATCGCCTCGGCGGCGGCCAGGCTCCAGCCGGCGAAGCGGGGTGCCTGGCGCGCGACTGCCGCCGCCGACTCCAGACCGGCCCTCGCGGCGTCACGGTAGCGGTGCTCTCCGGTGACGGCGGCGAACGCCACCAGTGCCGCCACTGCGGACGACGTGCCGGACGGGTAGGCGTTGTCCGAGACGTCCCGCGGCCGCACCACCAGCGCCTCGGCGTCGTCCGCGGTGTCGAAGAATCCGCCGTCCGGTGCCGCGAAGCGCTCGAGGACACCGTCGAGGAGCACCCTGGCCCGGTCGAGCCACACCGGGTCACCGGTGATGCCGAGTACCGCGATGAAGGCCTCGGCGACGCATCCGTGGTCCTCGAGCACGGCGGCGTGGCGGCCGGCGACACCATCGCGTGACGCCCGCACGAATTCGCCGCTTCCGGCACCGTGGACGTCCACCAGCAGGTTGGCGGCACTGACTGCGGCGTCGCCGAGCGATCGGTCGTCGAGCAGCACCGACGCCTCGGCCAGCGCGGTGATCGCAAGGCCGTTCCACGCTGCGACGACCTTGTCGTCGCGATCCGGCCGGATGCGCTCGGCCTGGGCCGCGAACAGGCGGGATCTGACGTCGGCCCAGCGATCCGCGTCGTCGGGGTCCTCTCGCAGCTGAAGGGTGGAGAAGCCCCGCTCAAACGTTCCCTCGCCCGTGACGCCGAGCAGATTCGCCGCCCACGCCCCGTCCTGGGCGCCGAGAACGCGCATCAGCTGATTCGGGTTCCAGACGTAGTACGTGCCCTCGTGGCCCTCACTGTCCGCGTCGAGCGCGGATGCCAGCCCGCCCTCGGCGGTGCCGAGCTCGTCGAGCATGAACCGGGCCGTCTCGCGGGCGACCCGCTCCGCGAGCGGCGACTCGGACTGCCGCCACAGATGCAGGTACACACGCAGCAGCTGGGCGTTGTCGTAGAGCATCTTCTCGAAGTGCGGCACGCGCCAGAACCGGTCGACGCCGTACCTGGCGAAGCCGCCACCGAGCTGGTCGTACATGCCGCCGCGGGCCATGGCGTCGCAGGTGGCGGTGACCATGTCGAGCGAGCGTTCGTCGCCCGTGCGAGCGTGCTGGCGGAGCAGAAACTCCAGCACCATCGACGGCGGGAACTTCGGGCTGGCCCCGAATCCGCCCGCCTCGTCGTCGTGCTGGGTGGAGAGGGTGGCCGCCGCGGCGTCGAGGTCGTCCGCTCCGAGGGCGTCACCGCCGTGGTCGATCTCTTCACGCAAGTGCTTGATGACGTCGGCACTGACCGCGCTCACCTCGTCGCGCCGGTTCTCCCAGGCGTCCGCCAAGGCCTGCAGCACCTGGGTGAACGCGGGCATCCCCTGCCGCGGTTCGGCCGGGAAGTACGTGCCGGCGAAGAACGGCTCACCGTCGGGCGTGAGGACGCACGTCATCGGCCAGCCGCCCTGGCCCGTCATCGCCTGGGTGGCTCGCATGTAGACGGCGTCGATGTCCGGCCGTTCCTCGCGGTCGACCTTGATGTTGATGAAGTGGTCGTTCATATACGTGGCGGTGGCCGGGTCCTCGAACGACTCGTGCGCCATCACGTGGCACCAGTGGCAGGCCGCGTACCCGACGCTCAGCAGGATCGGCCGGTCGAGCTCCCTCGCGACGGCCAGCGCTTCCGGGCCCCACTCCCACCAGTCGACGGGGTTGTCGGCGTGCTGGACGAGGTAGGGACTGGTCGAGTCGACGAGTCGGTTGGCCATGTCCTCCAACGTAGAGGGCAGTCTGACGGGCCGCAGATCTGCGATGCCGTTCTCAGGACGGAGGCTCGTCGTCCTTCTCGCCCGGCCACGGCTCGGCGGCCCGCTTCGAGTGCTTGACGAACGAGCGCAGCAGCACGACGGTCGCCAGAACGAGGATGCCCACGACCAGCATCGCGAGCCAGCCTGGCCGGACGTTCTCAGGAGTCAGCGGGACGTCGGCCGTGGTGATGCCAAGGAGGATGTCGTGCATGTGGTCCAGCCTAGACACGGACCAACGCCAGATCTGCAGCGGTCAGGCGGCTCGGCCGCGCGGGGAGGCGCGGGAGAGGTCGAGTCGTCTGGCGTGGACGAGGCTGTGGCATTTGCGGCACAGGCCGATCAGGTTGTCCAGGTCGGTGCGGCCACCGTGGGACCACCAGGTGACGTGGTGGTTGTGGGCGATGGGATGTCGGCAGGCGGGTGCGGCGCAGACGCCGCCCTGCCGCAGTGAGATGGCTTTGGCTTGTTTCGGTGTGGCGAGACGTTCGGTGCGGCCGACGTCCAACACGTCGATGTTCTTGTCGATTCGCTTGATCAGGAACGGCGTGAGCTCGGCACCGCAGAGCAGGTGGGCCAACAGCTGGGGTCCGATTGGTCCGAAACCCTGCAGGACGGCCGGCTGCAGGTCGGGGGCGGGCTGGAAGCCGAGACTGCGTCCGGCCTCGTCGTTCGCCATGGCCTGCAACGTGTCCGCGTCGACGGTGACGTTGATGTGTGGCCGGATGCCGTTGTCGGACGGCAGCCCATGCTCCAGTGCGCTGGTGCAGAGCTGATCCAACGCGTCCATCCGCCGATCGGCCGGTGACCGTTGGTCGTCGGCGTCGCGCGGCACCGACAGGTTCCGCAAGATCGGATCCAGCTTGGCGCCGGTCTCGACGTCCAGGAACCCGGTGACGTGCCAACCCTGCGACGTCTTCGCCAACTGGATGTCGCGCTGGTCCATGCCCTTCAACCAGGCCCGGTCCAGCTCGTCCGGATGCATCACCGCCCGGATCTGCCGCACCCTGGCGTGGAACTCACTCGGCGCCGCATGCCTGGCGACCTCCAGCAGCGGCTCCTCCAGCAACCGGGTCTCGTCGATGCCGACGTGCCTGAGTGCATACGTGAACGACGTGACGTGCTCGAACGAAATCTCCCCGGACCGGGCGGCCTCACCGACCGCCGGCAACTCTCGGAACGTGGCCGCGGCCCGCACCATCTGACGGGTCAGCCCGGCATCTTGACCCAGCTCCCGCCGCGCCCACGTGCCGATGCTCGACGCACCCTCAGCCTCATGGGCTCGCGTCTCGTCCATCGCCGCCAACCGATCACACAATGCGGCGTCCGCAGCATTGCGGGCGACCGCCAAAGCCTTGATCTCATCACCAGTCGACGCGGTGACCGACCGCATGATCTGCGCCGCGTCCCGCATCGCGGTGATCGTGGCTTCGTCTCCCCCGAGCATGCTCCCAACCTACCAGAACACCTGTTCGAGAACCAGTGGAAAACCCTGTGGATTCAGTGAATTCTGACCAGTCGGTGGCGACCGGCCCGCAGGACGTCCTACGGTGACGTCAGGCAACGGAAGGACCGGACATGAGTGGTCGCCTCGTGCATTTCGAGATCCCGTTCGACGACGAAGACCGCGCCAAGGCGTTCTACGAGAGAGCCTTCGACTGGCAGCTCGCGTCGATGCCCGGCATGGGCTACACGCTGGTGACCACCGGCCCGTCGTCTGAGGAGACCGGCCCGACCGAGCCCGGCTACATCAACGGCGGCATGCTCCAACGCCAGAGCCCGATCACGTCGCCGGTGCTCGTCATCGACGTCGAGGACATCGACGCCACGCTCACCGCGATCGGCGAGCTCGGAGGGTCGACCGTCCGGGGCAAGGAGCCGGTCGGCGACATGGGGTTCGCGGCCTACTTCACCGACTCCGAGGGCAACCTGGCCGGGCTCTGGGAGACCGCCGGCTAGGTCGGGTCAGCGCAGCCCGGCGAAGAGGTCGTCCTCGGGGACCGACGTCTCGACGTGGCTGGTGACCAGCTGGAAGTCCTCGGTGGGCCACGCCTCCGCCTGGATCTCACGCGGGACCGTGAAGAACCAGCCGTCCGGGTCGATCTGCGTCGCGTGGGCGAGCAGGGCTTCGTCGCGCACGTGGAAGTACTCGGCACACTCGACGCGAGTGGTGAGCCTGGCCTCGTGATCGGCGTCGCGCTTCCAATCTCCGAACCGCTCGGCATACGGGTTGGGGAGGCCGTGTTCTTCCATGGCGGCCGCAATGGCTTGCATGCGGGTGAAGCTCCAGCTCATGTGGTAGTAGAGCTTGGAGACCTGCCACGGCTCGCCGGCTTCGGGGTACCGGTCCGGGTCGGCGGCGGCCTCGAAGGCGTAGACGCTCACCTCGTGGCACTTGATGTGGTCGGGATGCGGGTAGCCACCGTTCTCGTCGTACGTGGTGAGGACGTGCGGCCGGAACGACCGGATCAACCGCACCAGCGGCTCAGCCGCCTCCTCCACGGGCACGAGCGCGAAGCAGCCTTCGGGCAGCGGCGGCTTGGGATCACCCTCCGGCCACCCCGAGTCGACGAAGCCCAGCCAGTCCTGCCGGATGCCGAGGATGTCGCGGGCCCGCGCCATCTCGTCGCGGCGGATCTCGGTGATGAGGGCCGGGTTGTCGATGATCCCCGGGTGGTCGAAGCTCGGGTTGAGCACGTCGCCGCGCTCGCCGCCGGTGCAGGTCGCGACGTGGACGTCGACCCCTTCGGCCACGTACTTGGCCGTGGACGCCGCCCCCTTGCTCGACTCGTCATCGGGGTGGGCGTGCACGTGCATGAGGCGAAGCTGTGAATGGGGTTGATCGGCCACGCGCCCATCCTTCCACTGTGATCAACCCGACACCGCCTGGCATCCGGGTCCTACCTGGGAACGATGCGGCCCGGTGCGGCCACCGGCGATCCTTGGTGCATGTCCTCAACCGACGCAGTTCTCGTGACGGGCGCCTCGACCGGCATCGGCCGGGCGATCGTGGAACGCCTCTCAGCGGACGGCACGCAGGTGTTCGCCGCCGTCCGCGACCTGTCCACGGTCGACGAGCACCCGTTCGTGACGGCCGTGCGGCTGGACGTCACGTCGGCAGACGAGGCCAGAGCCGCGGCCGACACCGTGCGCGAAGGCCTCGGAGACCGGAAGCTGCGTGGCGTCGTCAACAACGCCGGCATCGCCGTGGGTGGACCGATCGAGTTCGTCGACCTCGACGAAGTGCGCCGCCAGTTCGAGGTCAACGTCATCGGCCAGATCGCGGTGACTCAGGCGTTCCTGCCGATCCTGCGCGACCGGGGACCGGCGGATCCACGCATCGTGTTCACCAGCTCCATCGCAGGTCGGGTGGCCTCGCCGTTCATCGGTCCGTACGCCGGGTCGAAGCATGCACTGAACGGGATGGCCGAGTCGCTGCGTCGCGAGCTGCTGCCGTGGGGGTTCCGCGTGTCGGTGCTCGCGCCGGCGACGGTCTCCACCCCCATCTGGGACAAGGCCGCCGACCAAGTCGAGGACGCGAGCGCAGGACTCCCGCCGCGCGGCGTGGAGCTGTACGGCCAGGCGATCCAGGCCATGCAGAAGATCGTGGCCGGGGCGAACGACGCCGGCATCCCGCCCTCGCGGGTGGCTGACGCGGCTCACCACGCGCTGTTCTCCCGGCGCCCGAAGGCTGAGTACCTGGTGGGCCGGGAGGCCAAGGCGTTGACGGCCGCGTCGACGCTGATCCCTGCGCGGACCTTCGACAAGCTCGTGCTCCGCGTGATGCGTAGCGCCTGAGGCTCAGCTTCCCTCCGTGACCGGGTAGATGCGGTCGGCAAGCAGCCCGTGCGCCTCCTTGTGCACCTTGGCGGCGGCGTCCGGGTCCGGCGCCTCGACCAGGCACCAGGCCTTGCCGTTGGTCTCGTCGACCCAGTACGACTTGTCGTTGACGCCGTACTGGTCCTGAACCTTGAGGTCCTCCTCGTGTGCGCTGGCGACGCTCGACCGGCCGCGCGGTCACCGCCGACCGCCCCTGACACACTGGGCGGCGTGACCGACCTCTCCGACCGTTACGGCACGAGTGGACGTCCGCGTTGGGTGTGGCCGGCGATCGCCGCCGTCGGCGTACTGATCGGTATCGCCTGGGCCGCGTGGGTCGGGTTCCAGCCCAAGCCGGTGTCGGCCCAGCTGTACGGCTACGAAGTCGTCGACGACCACCGGGTCGACATCACCCTCGACGTCCACCGACCCGATCCGCTGGCCGTGAAGTGCACCGTGTTCGCGCAGGCGGACGACCACTCGACCGTCGGCGAGAAAACCGTCACCCTGCCCGCCGCTGACCGCGAGGACGTTCGCGTGAACATCTCGGTGGAGACCGAGCGACGGGCCGTCAACGGCGTTCTGCGCATGTGTGAAAGCGCGGATTGAGTGGTAATCTCGATGTTTCACCCCGGGCAGTGCCTGGGGTGCCGCACGTAGAGGGAGAGAGGTCATGACACAGCCCACCGACACCGAGACCATCTGGGTGACGCAGGAGGCGTACAACCGCCTGCAGCAGGAGCTGGAGCACCTCAAGGGCGACGTGCGCGCCGACATCACCGCCAAGATCTCGGCCGCCCGCGACGAGGGCGACCTGAGCGAGAACGGCGGCTACCACGCCGCCCGCGAGGAGCAGGGCAAGAACGAGGCCCGCATCCGTCAGCTCGAGGACCGGCTGCGCCGCGCCGAGGTCGGCGACAAGCCCGCCGACGACGGCCTCGTCGAGGCCGGCATGAAGGTCACCATCCGCTTCGCCGGCGACTCCGACACCGAGACGTTCCTGCTCGGCTCGCGCGAGCTGCTCAGCATGGACAGCGCCGTCGACCTCGACGTCTACTCCCCCACGTCGCCCCTGGGCGCGGCCATCCTCGGCAAGAAGGTCGGCGACGAGGCCTCGTACGAGGCGCCCAACGGCTCGACCATCACGGTCGAGGTCGTCGACGCTGTTCCGTTCTGAGGGCCTCTCTGACGATCAGGCAGAGCGAGCCGGCGGCAGGTCCCACTCGTCGTCCGGGGTCTTGAGGATCGCGTAGCCCACCATCGCGAAGGCGACGCCGTTCGCCGTCCAGGCGGCGCAGTCCAGCGTCGGGCTCCCGAGGATCACGAACGCCACGAAGTGCAGCGGCTGCGCGATGATCGTGACGACCCCCACCCAGCCAGGCACCGTTCGCGACCGCAGTAGCGCGAGGCCGAGCAACACCGTGCCGATCACGTGACCGAGGACGAACACGACGACGGCGATGTTCGACGTCGGGTGGATCGTTTCCGCGAGACCTGCAAGCGACGAGACGTCGAGTCCCGCGCGAGCACCTGTCCAGAGCACCAGGTCGCTGCCGATCATGTAGGTCAGCGCGAGATATCCGGGCACGACCAGCAGCATCGCGGCTGCCGTCAGCCGGGGCGCACCGCGTCGCGTCAGACGCCCCACGGCCAGCACGCCGGGAAGGAGGGCGAACGTCGCGACCAGGCCGAGCCACAGCACGGCCGACTGCCGACCCTGCGCCGCCAGGACGTCAGCCGCAGTCCCACGGGGCGTGGTGGCCGAGAAGTACGGCAGGACGTAGCGCAGGCCTGCGACCGCGAGCGGCCCGATCGGCAGGACGAGCGCGGCCAGGATGCGGGACGCCTGGCGCAGGTCGACGGCGACTCGCAGGTCGGCTGGTGTGTTTCGGGACATGGTGGACCTCCAGGAGACGGGGCGTTCTCCTGCAGCGTTCCGCCTGCTCCCGTCCAAGGGAGGGGGTGCGGTTCCCGACTTCACCGGGATGTTCTCCCGAGAGGCTGGGTGGAGGTCCCTATGCTCAGATGACGGCGTGGCCGATCTCGAGCAGCCTGCGGGTGACCTCGGCGCGGTGATCGGGCCCGCGCGTGGCGCCCTCGATCTCCACGTCCACCTCACGCACGCCGATCCCTTCCATCGAGCGGTCGTGGGTGACGTTGATGACGTTGACCTGCAGCTTCGCGAGGTCGCTCAAGAGGCGCATCAGGCCACCCGGCCGATCGGAGATGCGCACCCGCAGGTGGATGAACCGGCCGGCGGCCACCAGCCCGTGCCGGATGACGTCGAGCAGCAGGAGTGCGTCGATGTTGCCGCCGGACAGCACCGAGACGATCGGCCCGTCGAACTCATCGGGACGGTCGAGCAGCGCGGCCACGCCGGCCGCCCCTGACGGCTCGACCAGCATCTTGCCGCGCTCGAGCAGGCCGAGCAGCGCCTGGCTCATCGACTCCTCGCTGACGGTGATCACGCGGTCGAGCTGGTTCGCGACGATCTCGAACGGGATCTCACCGGGCATCGCCACGGCGATGCCGTCGGCCATCGTCGCACCCATCACGGCCGCGAGCGGGTGTCCTTCAGCGAGCGACCCCGGGTAAGCCGCGGCGTCCTCGGCCTGCACGCCCACGATGTGCACGTGCGGATGCTGTTCACGCAGCAGCGCGATGCCCGCCGCCAGCCCGCCGCCGCCGATCGGCACGACGATCGTCTGCACGTCGGGCACCTGCTCCATGATCTCCAGCCCCACGGTCCCCTGGCCGGCGACGATGTCGGGGTGGTCGAACGGGTGGATCAGCACGGCCCCGGTGCGGTCGGCGAACTCCCGTGCCGACACCAACGCCTCCGTGACGCCGCTGCCCGCGAACTCGATCTCGGCCCCGTAGCCCTGCGTAGCCGCGATCTTGGGCAGCGCGGCACCCTCGGGCATGAAGATGGTGGCTTTCGTGTCCAGCATCGATGCGGCCAACGCCACACCCTGTGCGTGGTTGCCGGCGCTCGCCGCCACCACACCGCGGGCCCGCTCCTCAGAGCTCAGCCGGGAGATGCGCAGGTAGCCGCCGCGAATCTTGAACGACCCGGCCCGCTGCAGGTTCTCGCACTTGAGGTAGACCGGCGTCCCGACCCGCGTGCTGAGCCATCGCGAGTGCAAGGACGGCGTCACCTCGATGACGCCTTCGAGCACGCCGCGTGCGGCGACGACGTCGGAGAGGTCCACGCCCGTCACACTAGGCCGGTTCGGGCTCAGGAGGGAGCTGCTCAGGTTTCGCCTGGAACTCCTGGGCGGTCGAGGCGAGGTGCCGCACGATGCCGTTGAGGCATGCCGCCAGTGGGACCGCGATGAGGGCACCCACGACGCCGGCCACGACGACGCCGGCGGTGATCGCGATGATGATCGCCAGCGGGTGCACGGAGACGAGCGAGCCCATCAGGAAGGGCTGCAGCACGTGCGACTCCAGCTGCTGCACGGCGATGACCGCCAGCAGCATGAACAGGGCCGTCCACGGACCCTGCGCGACGAGGGCCACCAGCACCGCGACCATGCCCGAGATCAGCGCACCGATGATCGGCACGAAGGCACCGAGGAAGACCAGGACGCCGATCGCCAGCGTGAGCGGCACTCCCAGCACCCAGGCCGCGAACGCGATGCCCAGGGCGTCGATCAGCGCCACGACGACGGTGGCGCGGACGAACGCGGTGAGCGAGCGCCACGCCGTCTGGCCGGACGAGTGCGCGCGCTCGCGGGCGGCCCGCGGGAACAGCGCGACGACCCAGCTCCAGATGCGATCGCCCTCGTAGAGGAAGAAGAACGCCGCGAACAGCGCGATGAAGAAGCCGGCGACGGCGTGCGTGATCGTGGCCCCGACCGCGGAGATGCGGGTGATCACGGAGCTGTCGGTCGTGGAGATGGCCTCCTTGGCGCCGTCGATCCAGCTCTGCAGCTGGGCATCGCTGAGCCCGAGCGGTCCGGTTCGCGCCCAGTCCTGCACCTGCGAGATGCCCTCGACGACGTTGGCCCGGAGGTCGTCGACCTGGGTGGACAGCTGCTGGCCGACTAGCGCCAGCATGCCGACGAACGCCGCCAACATGGTGATGACGACGATGAAGGTGGCGAGCAGCCGTGGGACGCGACGCTCCTCGAGCCAGTCGACCGCACCGATCGTCAGCGCGGTGCCGAGCACCGCGACCGCGATCGGCACGGTGATCTCGGAGAAGTAGCGCATCAGCCAGACGAGCAGTCCGCCGGCGGCGGCGATCAGCAGCAGCCGCCACGCCCAGCCGGCCGCGATGTCCACGCCGACCGGCACCTGGTATCTGCGCTTCACGTCGTCGGACACGACTCGGAGCCTAACCGTAGTGGGCCCAACCGTCATCGGCTCGTCACACGCACACACGGGTGTGGGGTGCCCGACGTCCGTACGCTGGAGATCGAAAGGTGGTCCCACCATGATTCTCGGTAAGTCCAAGACCCAGCTTCCCGATGCCGGCGATGCCCTCCCCGGCCGCGACACCCGTCCCTTCGCCGTCGGCGACCAGCACCTGGTCCTCGGCAACCCGATCGAGACCGACCCGCCCGAAGGTCTTGAGGCCGTGGTCGTCGGCCTCGGCTGCTTCTGGGGTGAGGAGAAGACGTTCTGGGAGCAGCCGGGGGTCTGGTCGACGTCCGTGGGCTACGCCGGCGGCATCACCCCGAACCCCACGTACGAAGAAGTGTGCACGGGCCGCACCGGCCACGCCGAGGTCGTGCGCATCATCTTCGACCCCGAGAAGATCTCGTTCCAGCAGCTGCTCCAGGTGTTCTGGGAGAACCACGACCCCACCCAGGGCATGCGGCAGGGCAACGACCGCGGCTCGCAGTACCGCTCGATCATCCTCACCACGACCCCGGACCAGCAGAAGCTGGCCGAGGAGTCACGCGACCACTACCAGGAGAAGATGACCGCCGCCGGCTACGGCCAGATCACCACGAGCATCCAGCCGCTCGAGGAGTACTACTACGCCGAGGACTACCACCAGCAGTACCTCGTCAAGAACCCGTTCGGCTATTGCCCGCTGCATGCCACCGGCGTCGCGTACGACGGCTAGCTACGTGGCCAGCCCCTGCCGTGCGAAGTCGACGGCTTCGGCGAGCAGTGTCTGCCACAGCTCGCGGTCGACGCTGGGGATGGAGACCCACTCACGGAAGACCCTGCCGGCCGGGGCGAACGGGTCGCCGTCGCCTTTCCCGACGAGCTCGGTGACTCGCTGGCGAGGCAGCTTCACGACCAGGCAGCGGGCCTTGTCGTCGTAGGACGCCAGGAACCGTCCGGCCAGCCGCACGCAGGGGTAGCCCATCATGGTGGCGCGGCCGATGGCCGGGTCGTAGAGCAGGTCGTCGGTGAGCTCGTCGTAGAGATTGCGAGCGTCGTCCCCGCCGGATGGCTCCGACGGGGACGAGCGGCTCGCATCTCGGGCCATCAGGCCGCCGGCGGGCTGAAGACGCCGAACTGATTGCCCGACGGGTCGCGCAGGTACGCGAACTTCGGGGCGCCGGGGGCGGGATCGAGGTGCTTGCTCAACACCGAGCCGCCGAGCTGCTCGGCGTCGGCGCAGCTCGCCTCGACATCGGCGACAAGGATGTAGAACACCGCGTGGTCCGGCACCTGGCCGCCCGTGCCGAAGATGCCGCCCATCGGCCCGTCGGCGCCTGTGGCCGTGATGTTGCGGTAGTCCTGCCCGCTGGACGCAGCAGGGCCGTCGGCCTCGAACGTCCAGTCGAACAGGCTGCCGTAGAACTTCGCGGCACTGTCGGGATCGCTCGTCGCGACCTCGAACCATGCCAGGGTGCCGGGAGCTGGATCGGTCATGGGATTCTCCTTCTGCTGGTGGATCACCCACCAGAGCGGCGGGATGCACCCACCCTTTCGGCAGCTGGCGACAGCCCTATGTCGGAGTTTGGCTGCGATTCTTCGGGACGTAGCGCCGAGGCCGGCAGCCTCATCTCGTAGCCGTCGACGACCACCTCCTCGAAGGCGCGCTGCTCGCGCAGCGGTGACGGTATCCGTACGGCCTGGGTGATGCGATCCATGCGGAACACCCGGTCGCCGCCCCTCAGGCGGCACCAGGCGGTGAGGTAGGAACCATGGGGCCCGACCACGACCTGCTGCGGCTCGACCTCACGCTCGGTCTGGACCCCGCCGATGTCGATGTAGTGGATGCGCAACACGTGGTTGTCGCGAACGGCCCGCCAGATGGTCTCGGCGATCTCGGCATCGGGCTCCGGCGCCGCCTGGACGAAGAGCCTGACCTTCTCGGCCGTCGCGCGCGCCTCCTCCAGAGCCCGATCGGGCATCGCGGCCACGATCTTCTGCAGGGCGCTGCGGATGTCGCGTGCGAACAGCGCGTGCTCGCTGCGGCTTAACGCCACGGCAACGGCCGCCGCTTCGCGCGGGGTGAAGTTGAGCGGAGGCAGACTCATCGAGCGGTCAAGCGAATAGCCCCCCGTACGCCCCTGCTTCGTCGCCAGCGGGACACTCGCCTGCCCCAACGCGCTCAGGTCGCGTTCGATGGTTCGGACGCTGACCTCGAAATGTGCGGCCAGCTGCCCTGCCGTGCGGCCCCTGCCCCTCGCTGCCCGCAGTTCCTCGACAAGCGCGTAGAGCCGGTCGATCCGGTTCATGGTCGCGAGCGTAGACGCCGGCCCGGACAGTCCAGGGCGCGTGATGTGACCGGATCGGAGGCTCGTTCTCTATCGGCGCGCGAGCAGGTCCTCCATCCGGCCGATCTCGGCCGATTGGGTGGCGGCGACGTCGGCGCTCATCTCGCTGACGATCATGTCGGTGCCGTCCTGCGCCGCATCCTCGGCCATGTCGACCGCGCCCGCGTGGTGCCGGATCATGCCCCGGAGAAAGAGCCGGTCGAACCGCTCACCACGGGCGGCCGACAGCTCCTTCATCTGGGCCGGTGTCATCATGCCCATCATCGAGTTGTGGCCGTGCTGTGAGTGGTCGAATTTCGTCGGGTCCGCATCGGCTCGCGGGACCTCGATGTTGCGCTCGTCCAGCCAGGCGGACATGGCCTGGATCTCAGGAGCCTGAGCCCCTCTGATCCGTTCCGCGAGCGTGCGCACGGCCTTGCTGCGGGCGTGCTTCTCGGCCAGAGCGGACATCTCCAGCGCCTGGTGGTGGTGCGGGATCATCATCTGTATGAAGGCGACGTCAGTGTGGTTCCACTCGTCGGACCGCTCGGCCGGCTTGGGGTCGCCACTCTTGTTCGGTTCGCCAGGGGCACCGGGCTGGATCACCCTCGGACCGTCCGGTTCCGCGTCGGTGCTGCACCCCCCGAGGGCCACCGCCAGGACGGCCGGAAGGAGCAGTCGGACGACGAGCGTGGGCATGCGGCAGTGTCTCCCCGAGTAGAACCCGATTTCGAAAGATTTCCGGCCCGAAGTCTTTACTTCGGGATTCCCAGCACGATACGACGTAAGTGACGTCTGTGGAAACCCCACAGCGTTTTCATGAAAGGTCTCGGGGGATGCACTCCTTTCGCAAACGATCATTTCTGCGCGCTCGACCGGTCGGTCTGGTCGCTACAGCGGCCCTGGCACTGGCGTTGACCATCGTCGCCGCACCTGTCGCCGCACACGACGACGAGCACGAGGCCCCGGCCTCCAAGGCTCCACCGAACTGCACCGAGGCGGAGAAGAAGAAGCTGAAGAAGGCCAAGGACAACTTCTCCGAAGCCTGCGCACCCGGCAAGAACCTCGCGCGGATGAACGACAGCGCCGCAGATCTTCCCGCCGGCGACCACGCCGCCGAGGACATGGAGCTGCTGACGAACCTCCCCAAGAACGGCGCGTTCGCGGCGGAGACGGCGTTCAACAGCGACCTGGCGTTCAAGGGCAAGTACGCCTACGCCGGCAACTACGAGGGATTCACGGTCTACGACCTGAGCAATCCCCAGGCCCCCGAGCAGGTGGCGCAGGTCGTGTGCCCGGGCTCGCAGAACGACGTTTCCGTGTACAAGGACGTACTGGTGCTCTCCACGGACTCGAGCCGCAACAACAACACCTGTACGAACACCGCCCAGTCGGCCACGGTGAAGGACTCGTGGGAGGGACTGAAGGTCTTCGACATCAGCGACCCGACCAACCCGCAGTACATCGCCGCGGTGGAGACTCCCTGCGGATCGCACACGCACACCCTCGCGCCGAGCAAGAACGGCAAGAACCTGTGGGTCTACGTGTCGTCGTACTTCCCGAGCGCCACGTTCCCGGACTGCCAGCCGCCGCACGACCTGATCAGCGTGGTGAAGGTCTCGATGAGCAAGCCGGAGACGGCCAAGCTCGTCGACACCCCGGTGCTGTTCCCCGATGGCGGGAACCCGGCCGGCAACTACTCGCGGGAGACCAGCGGCTGCCACGACATCACCGCCTACCCGGAGAAGGACATCGCCGCAGGCGCCTGCATGGGTGACGGCATCCTGATGGACATCTCCGATCGGGAGAACCCGGTGGTCACCGAGCAGACCCGTGACACCGAGAACTTCGCGTTCTGGCACTCGGCGACGTTCAACAACACCGGCACCAAGGTCGTCTACACCGACGAGCTCGGTGGTGGAGGCGCGGCCACCTGCAACCCGACGGTCGGCCCGAACAAGGGTGCCAACGGCATCTATGACATCCAGGGTGGTCAGCTCGAGTTCAAGAGCTACTACAAGATCCCGCGGACCAACTCCAACACCGAGAACTGCGTGGCCCACAACGGCTCGCTGATCCCGGTCGCGGGGAAGGACATCATGGTCCAGGCCTGGTACCAGGGCGGCATCTCGGTCATGGACTTCACCGACTCCGCCAACCCGACGGAGATCGCCTGGTTCGACCGTGGTCCATTGAGCGACGAGCGGCTGATTCTCGGCGGGTCGTGGTCGGCGTACTACTACAACGGGTACGTCTACTCCAACGACATCCAGAAGGGGTTCGACGTGCTCAAGGTCACCGATCCGGCCGCTCAGTCGAACGTCACGATGGACAGCCTGAACCCGCAGTCTCAGCCGTCGTACTGACCTGAGGGATGACGCTATCGGCCCCGACCGGCCCGGCAGAACCGGGTTGGTCGGGGCCTTCGTCGTGCTGGTGGCGTACGGTCCCTGTCCATGTCGGACGAATCGCCGGTCGCTGACCTCGTCGGTCCGAATCTGCGCCTGCTGTTCGTCGGCATCAACCCGAGCATCATGAGCGCCGAGACCGGGTTCCACTTCGCGCATCCCGTCAACCGCTTCTACCCCGCACTGCGTGCGGCCGGGATCCTGCCGCCGGACGTCACGACTCCGGCCGAGGCGGCTCCGGTGTTGGTCGCACGCGGTGTGGGAATCACGAACCTGGTGGAGCGGGCCAGCGTACGCGCCGACGAGCTCGACGACGACGAGCTGCGGGCCGGTCGCACGCGGCTCGAGCGATTCGTCGGCGAGCACCGTCCGCGGGTGATCGCGGTCGCCGGCATCACGGCCTACCGCACGGCGTTCGGCGAGCGTCGCGCCCGGCTCGGGCGTCAGGAGGCCACCATCGGCGATGCCGAGCTCTGGGTCGTGCCCAATCCGAGCGGGCTCAACGCGCACGCCACCATCGCGACGTTGGCCGCGGCCTATCGCGAGGTTGCCGTCGCCGCCGGACTGGTATTACAGTAGGGCAACAGTCGTTCTCAATCTGTAATGCCCGGGAGCCACGTGCCCGCCACCGCCACGCTCGTTCGACCGCTCACCGCGCGGTCAGTCGTGCTGAGCCTGCTGCTCGGTGCCCATCCGCCGCGCCTGCCGGTGCGCGACATCCTCGACGCCGGCGAGGCCTTCGGGCTGGCGCCCGCCACCGTGCGCGTGGCGCTCACGCGACTCGTGCGGGCCGGCGACCTCGTCAGCGAGCGATCGGTCTACGCCCTCAGCCCGCGCCATCTGGAGCGACAGCGCGCACAGGATGCCGAGATGGACCCTGTCCGACGACCGTGGGACGGCCGCTGGGAGACCATCGTCGTCACGTCGACCGGACGCGACGCGGCCAGCCGGGCCGATCTGCGCCGCCGTCTCGCCTCCCGCCGGCTGGCGATGCTGCGCGAGGGCGTGTGGATGCGACCGGACAACCTCCCCCTCCACGACTCTCCCGAACCCGACACGATCCGGCTTCTCGCCGACAGCGATGACTCCCCCGACCTGGTCGGCCGGTTGTGGGATCTGCCCCAGTGGGCCGCGACCGGGCGCGAGCTGCTCGACGCCACCGTTCACGGCGCGACGTTCGCGGACCGGTTCACCGGGGCCGCCGCGCTCGTCCGTCACCTGCGCACCGACCCGTCGCTGCCCGACGAGCTGCTGCCCGACGACTGGCCCGGCGCCGCGATGCGTCAGGGCTACGAAGACTTCCGCAGCGAGTTCAAGCGGCTGCGACCACCCGAAGGAGAGTCATGACGGCAACTCATGAAGTGACCAACCAGGTCCCGCCGCTCACCGGCCACGACACGGCCGACTATGCGGTGTTCGAAGAGACCCTGCGCCGCGAAGGCGCCACGTCGGCACTCGATGAGCTGCACGAGGTCGGCCGACTGGCTGGCACCGCGCACTCCATCGCGCTCGGCGACCAGGCCGAGGCGCATCCGCCGGTGCTGCACACGCACGACCGCTACGGCCACCGCATCGACCAGGTGGCGTACGACCCGAGCTACCACGAGCTGATGGAGATCTCGACGGGGTTCGGCCTGCACGGCACCCCATGGGCGTCCGACGACCCGCACGCCCACCTGGTGCGCGCCGCGAAGCTGAGCGCCTGGGGTCCGGTGGACGCCGGGCACCAGTGCCCGATCTCCATGACGTACGCCGCTGTGCCGGCACTACGAGTCGATCCGACGCTGGCCGCGCAGTACGAGCCCGGGCTGACGGCGGCCGGCTACGACCCGTCCTTCCGCCCACCGGCCGCCAAGCAGTTCCTCACCGCCGGCATGTCGATGACCGAGAAGCAGGGCGGTTCAGACGTCCGCGCAAACACGACCCGAGCGCAGGAGCAGGCCGACGGCACCTACCGGATCACCGGCCACAAGTGGTTCACGTCGGCCCCCATGTCGGACATGCTGCTCGTGCTCGCCCAGGCACCGGACGGGCTCACCTGTTTCGTGGTCCCACGCGTGCTGCCGGACGGCACCGCGAACGGCATCCGGCTGCAACGCCTCAAGGACAAGCTCGGCAACCACTCCAACGCCAGCAGCGAGGTCGAGTACGTCGACGCCGTCGGCTGGCGGCTCGGCGACGAGGGCCGCGGCGTCCGGACCATCATCGAGATGGTCAACATGACCCGGCTCGACTGCACCATCGGCTCGGCCAGCTCGATGCGGGCCGGCACGCTGCAGGCGGCACACCACGCCGCACATCGCGAGGTGTTCGGCGCGCAGCTCATCGACCAGCCACTCATGCGCAACGTGCTCGCCGACCTCGCGGTCGAGGCGGAGGGAGCCACCACGGTCGCACTGTGGCTGGCCGCCCTCACTGATCGCGCCGAGGCCGGCGACGAGCACGCGGGGATGCTGCGGCGCGTGAGCCTCGCCGTCAGCAAGTACCACGTGTGCAAGCGGTCGCCGATCCATGCGGCCGAAGCCCTGGAGTGCCTGGGCGGGAACGGCTACGTCGAGGACTCCCGGATGCCACGGCTCTACCGCGAGGCGCCGCTGATGTCGGTGTGGGAGGGATCGGGCAACGTCGCTGCGCTCGACACCTTGCGTGCCGCCGCCAAGCAGCCGGACTCGCTGGCCGTCTTCATGGAGGAGCTGAACGAGGCCCGTGGAGCCGACCAACGTTACGACACGTTCGTCGACGAGCTGGGAACGGCTTTCACGGACCTGGAGAGCATGCAGTACCGCGCCCGCCGCGTGGTCGGCGACATGGCGACCGCGTTGCAGGGCTCGCTGCTGCTGCGGCACGGACATCCCGCCGTGGCCGACGCCTTCGCTGCCAGCCGCCTCGGTCGTGACCGCGGCGACGTCTTCGGCACCTTGCCGACCGGACTCGATCTCGCGCCGATCATCGAGCGGTGCACGCCCAAGGGCACCGGCGAGACGCAAGCAGTCATCGCATGAACGCCGGCGAGCGACCTGCCACGTGGCGCGAGAGCGCAGTGGAGGGCGACGACTCCCCCTACGCCGGACGAAAGCAGACCGACTCCGGCCCGGACTACCGGACGCTGACCTACGAGGTCACCGGGCGAATCGCGCGCATCACGTTCAACCGTCCGGACCAGGGCAACGCCATCACCAACGACACCCCGATCGACCTGGCCCGTGCGGTCGAACGGGCCGATCTGGATCCGCGTGTTCACGTCATCCTCGTGTCCGGGCGGGGCAAGGGATTCTGTGGCGGCTACGACTTGTCGGTCTTCGCCGAGAACGCTGCCGATCCGCCCGAAGGCGCGCCGGACACGACCGGAACCGTGCTCGATCCCGGTGTGCAGATGGCCAACCATGTGCCTGGCGCCACCTGGGATCCGATGCTCGACTACGCGATGATGAGCCGGTTCAACCGCGGCTTCTCGAGCCTGATGCACGCGAACAAGCCCACGGTCGCGAAGCTGCACGGGTTCGCCGTCGCCGGCGGGTCCGACATCGCGTTGTTCGCCGACCAGATCATCTGCGCCGACGACGTCCGTATCGGCTACCCGCCCACCCGCGTGTGGGGAGTTCCCGCTGCCGGGATGTGGGCGCACCGCGTCGGCGATGCCCGCGCCAAGCGGATGCTGTTCACCGGCGAGTGCATCGACGGCCGCACCGCCGCCGCATGGGGCCTGGCCGTAGAGTCGTGGCCGGCCGACGAGCTGGACGAGCGCACCGAGGCCCTCGTCGAGAAGATCGCGCTGCTGCCGGTCAATCAGCTGATGATGGTCAAGCTCGCCCTCAACAGCGCGCTGCTCGCCCAGGGCGTCGCGACGTCCGGGATGGTCAGCACCGTCTTCGACGGCATCTCGCGCCACACCCGCGAGGGCTACGCGTTCCAACAGCGTGCTGCCACCGTCGGGTTCCGCGAGGCCGTCCGCGAGCGCGACGAGGCCTTCGGGGACGACAAGAGCAGCCGGGCCTAGCCCGGGCGGCGGAGTCTCAGCGCTTGCTCCGCTGGCCCTCGGCCATCCTGCGGGCCAGCTTCGCGCCACCGGCCAGGTCCTGGATCCTCGCCCCGAGCTCCGGCAGCAGGGCGCCCACGGCGCCTCCGGCTCGCAGCTCGATCGGAGCGACCACGATCTCCGCCTTGTCTCGCTGAATCGCCTTGGCGACTCCGCTCGCCACCTGCTCTGGGGTGACCGTGCGTGCACCACCGGGTAGCTCGGCGCCGGACTCGACGAACATGCCGGCCTCGCGGACGAACCCCGGCTCGACGATGGACACGCCGACACCGTGGCGGGCGAGGTCCTGCCGGAAGCCGAGCGCGAACCCGCGAAGACCGAACTTCGTGGCGTTGTAGAGCGAGGAATCGATGGACGCGACCTTGCCCGACATCGAGCCGATGAGGACGATGTGCCCTTTCCCCCGCTCCACCATGGCGATGGCGGCCGTGCGTGACATCGCGATCGGGGCATGCAGGTTGACGGTGAGCGCTCGGGTGAGCTGCTCCGGCGTGTACTCGAGCAGGTCTCCGTTGGCCGGGAGGGCTGCATTCGCGACCAGCACGTCGATCGGGCCCGCCTGCTCCATCAGCCGGTCAGCGGCGGCGAGATCCTCGAGGTCGGCGACGATCGCCGTGGCGCCGAGCTCCTTGGCGAAGGGCTCGAGCACGTCGGTGCGCCGGCCACTGAGCACGAGATCAGCACCGTCCTCGGCCAGCCGCCGGGCGATGGCCTGGCCGAGTCCGCCGGTGGCTCCGGTGACGAGCGCGCGGGATCCGCGCAGGTCGATGCGTGCGGTCATGGTGCTGCTCCTTCTAGAGGCCCCTGCTCTTGCTGAACCGTGCGGAGATGCCCTGGTAACGCGACCCGACCAGCCGGACGAACGCATCGAGCGCATAGGCGTCCCAGCCGATCAGGACGCGGGCCTTGCCCCGCTCGACGCCGCGCAGGATGATCCGCGCCGCCTTCTCCGGACTCATGTGCGCCAGCTTGTCGAACTCCTTCGAGAGCTCCTCGTGGTCGCGTCCCTCGGTCTGGTCGGCATTGCGGGCGATGTTCGTCTTGATGCCGCCCGGGTGCACACAGGTGACCTTCACCGGACGCTTCGTGGTGAGCATCTCCTGACGCAGTGCCTCGGTGAACCCGCGGACAGCGAACTTGGCCGCGTTGTAGGCGCTCTGCGTCGGCACGGCGAAGATGCCGAACACGCTCGAGATGTTGATGACGTGACCGTCGCCGGATGCGATCAGGTGCGGCAGGAAGGCCTTGGTGCCGTTCACGACGCCCCAGAAGTCGACGTCCATCACCTTCTCGACGTCCTTGAACGACATCTCCTCGACACTGCCGGTGAAGGCGATGCCGGCGTTGTTGAACACCATGTTGATGCGGCCGAAGTGCTCGGCCACCGCATCCGCGTAGGCGAGGACCAGCTCGCGCTCGGCGACGTCGAGATGGTCGCTACGGACGTCTGCACCTTGCGCCTTGACGAGGTGGAGGGTCTCCGCGAGCCCCTGGTCGTCGACGTCGCTGATCGCCAGCTTCGCGCCACGTCGGGCCAGCTCGACGGCGAGGGCCCGGCCGATGCCGGAGCCGGCCCCGGTGACGACGGCGACCTTGTCGGTGAAATGGGTCATGACGGTCCTCTCGGGCTTTCAGATACCGACAGTATCCGAAACTGACCGTACCCGATCGCCGGGCCCTGCGCCAGCGGTGTGACGGTGGTCTCAGACTCGACGACGACGCGGCCTGAGCCGGACCTTCGGCAGCGGCGGCGCCGGAATGACCTCGCCTTCGTGGCCGTCGACGTGGCCGAATCGGTCGGTGCCCTGCTCCCAGGCGTCGCGCGCCTTCTCGATGTCCTCGTGGCTCCGGCCGATGAAGTTCCACCACATGACCAGCGACTCCGTGAACGGCTCCCCGCCGATGAGCAGCACCGTCGTGTCGCGAGCCGAGCCCATGTCGACCGACGTGCGTCCGGGCTCCAGGTAGCGCATTTGGCGGGGGGCGACGTCGAAGCCACCAACGCGTACCGGTCCATCGACCGCCAGGACGGCATGCTCGAACTCCGGGCGGAGCGGTACGGTGGCCGAGGCGGTGGCGCCCAGCGTCAGCTCGGCCCCGACGATCGGCGAGTACGTGGTGGCCGGAGACTCCGCGTCGGCGAGTCGGCCCACGAGCACGATGGCGCGCCACCCGGTACCACCCGTGCGCGGGAGGTCGGGCAGGTGCTCGAACGCCGCCGGACCGGCCCGCGAGTCGTCGGGCAACGCCACCCAGAGCTGCAGTCCGTGCATCATCGCGCCACTACCTGCCGAGAACTCCGAGTGGGAGACGCCGTCGCCCGACGTCATGAGGTTCAGCTCGCCCGGTTTGAGGACGACGTCACTGCCCAGGTTGTCGCGGTGTCGGATGTCCCCTGCCAGGGGCCAGGTGACGGTCTGGAGCCCGGTGTGCGGATGCGGCAGCACGGTCATCGGCTCCCGCGTGGGCCCGAAGTGATCGACGAAGCACCACGCTCCGACGGTCGGCAGGTCTCGGTGCGGCAGGGTGCGGTGGACGGTGAGGCCACGAACTCCGCCGAGGGGCACCTCGCGGGGCTCGAGCAGGAGGTCCCCAGTCATGCCGTCAGCCTACGCCGCACCATCGGTGACACTGCGTCGTAGAGTCTCGGCGTGGACTTCCCCGATCTGCCTCCGAACATCCGCGTCGCAACGCCCGACGACCTTCCCGCGATCGGCCGGATGATCCGCGAGCTGGCCGATTTCGAACGCGAGCCGGACGCCGTCAAGGCGACGTCCGCGCAGCTGCACGACGCCCTGTTCGGAGCCGATGCGGTGGCGTCGGCGCTGATCGCCCTCGACGACTCGGGCGAGGCCGCGGGCTTCGCGCTGTGGTACCGCACCTTCTCGACCTGGGAGGGTGTGCCCGGATTGTTTCTCGAAGACCTCTACATCGCCGAGCGCGAGCGCGGATCCGGACTCGGCCGGGCGTTGCTGACGGCACTGGCCCGGATCGTGGTGAAGAACGGCTGGACACGGTTGGAGTGGAACGTGCTGCGCTGGAACACCGAGGCGATCGCGTTCTACGACACCCTCGGCGGACGACCGCTCGACGACTGGCTCACCTACCGGCTCAGCGGCGCCGCATTGGTGTCCCTGGGCACCTGACGCGGCGTCGCACCGCCGGCCCGCACGTGGACGGCGGGTAACGCCGTGCGCTATAACTCGTTCTACTCGTCAACAGTCCGAGCCCCAAGGAGCCCGCATGCGCCGAGTCGTCCTGTTGATGGTGGTTCCCCTGCTCGCGGTGCTCTTGCCATCGATTCCCGCACAGGCGCACGTCGAACGCCCGTCGTATTGGCCGGACCCGAAGCCGGACTGCAGCATCTCTCCATGCGCCGGCGGAGAGGTGCCGACGGCCCGATCACTCAAGTCCGCCCTGAGCGACGCACCTCCCGGGGAGACGCTGGTGGTCTGCCAGGACGACTCGATGACCCGGCTGCGTCAAGCGATCGCCAAGGCGCGAGCCGGTGGCTATGACATCCGGCCGACGGACCATCGGTCGTTCTCGGCGTCCGAGGCCGCCCAGCTGCTCAAGACCAACAAGGCGTTGTTCCAGCGTTGCGAGTACGACGAGATCCAGGCCGCCGTGACCGCAGCCGGCAACAACGACCGCGTCGTGGTGATGCCCGGGCTCTACGAGGAGCCAACCGCTCGGTCGAAGCCGACGTTCGATCCGGCCTGCGACCAGTACGAGATTCCGGCGGAGAGCGGCGACCCCGGTGCGCTGAGCCACGACTACCAGGTGCACTGTCCGAACGACGCCAACCTGGTTGCCGTGATCGGTCGCGGGCCCGACACCGCGCCGGTTCCCGCGCCGCGGGAGAACCGCCACGGAATCCCGAACCCGGGTCCGTGCATCCGGTGCAACCTCCAGCTGGAGGGCTCGGGGGTCAGCGCCGACGACGTGATCGTCGAGGCGGGTGACGCCGCTGCTGGCAACGGTGGCCCGTCCGCCGCCGGACACGAGAAGGACGTCGGCATCTTCGTCGACCGGGCCGACGGCTTCGTGCTGCGCAACGTCACTGTGCGTCACGCGCGCGAGCACGACATCTACGTCCTGGAGACCGACGGCTACCTGCTCGACAGGTTCAAGACGTTCTACGCCGGTGCCTATGGCGTGCTCACGTTCGTCGAGGACCACGGCGTCATGCAGAACTGTGAAGCCGTCGGCAACGGCGACTCCGGCCTGTACCCCGGCTCCGGCGCGGCCACCACGGACAAGCGGTACCTGCCCTTCTACCCGGAGTATCGCTTCAGCCAGGTCGTCCGCTGGTGCGACAGTCACCACAACACGAGTGGATTCTCCGGCACCAACAGCCACGGCACGCTGATCACGGAGAACAACTTCTACGACAACGCCCTTGGCTACACGACCGACGTGTTCACCGCTCCCGGTCACCCGGGCTTCCCGCAGCACGGCAACGTCGTCGAGAAGAACAACTTCTACGACAACAACTTCAACCCGTTCACCGCCGATTCGGAGGTGCAGCCGTTCATCCCGGCACCGGTCGGCACCGGCCTGTGGATCGCCGGCGGCAACGCGAACGAGGTCAAGAACAACCGCTTCTTCGACAACTGGCGACGCGGCGCGATGGTCTTCGCGGTGCCGGATGCGCTCGTCTGTGGCCCGCCCCCGGTGGGTAGCTCGACACCAGTGCCGGGCTGCAACCCGCTGGCGACGACGACGTCGTTCGACAACCGCCTGCACCACAACCAGATGGGCGTCAGTCCCAGTGGCGGGGTCAAGCCGAACGGCCTCGATTTCTGGTGGGACTCCTTCCCGCTCAACACGGGCAACTGCTGGTGGTCGAACACCGCCGCACCCGGCAAGAAGGTGACCAGCGCTCCGAGCAATCTGCCCGGGTGCCTGGGCGGCACGGCGCCCGCGACCAGCATCGGCACCGGCGACGTGCTCAATGAGGCGGAGCTCGTCGCCTGCTTCGCCGGGTTCACCGTGGCCGGATATCCGAGGGGCGACGACACCCTGTGCTCGTGGGCGGTCACACCACCTCGACCCGGGAGCGCAGCTCTGAAGACCGACACGGCTGCCCAGCAGGACGGCCTGGCCGCCATCTGCGCCAACGGGTTGGCCACGCGATTGTGCGCGCCGTTCCAGGCCAAGCTCGCCGGCTTCGGCAGCAAGTCCGCGACCTCGGCCGAAAAGGCTCCCAACCCGCTCGCCGGCGTCGACCCCGCTCCGACCGAAGGACCGCTGGGAAGCTTCACCTGCAGCTGGTGGCGGAAGGCGGACAAGGAGCACCGACTGGGGATGGTGCAACGGATCCGGGAGTTCGCGACCGGCAAGGCCGACAACGGCACCAAGGCGATCGGGTATGGCGCCGGCATGTCGGACGGCCGGGCGGCGAACCTGTTCGAGGACCGGTGCAGCACGTTCCACGCCGGCCCGTTCGCGCTCTACAAGATCTACGGGGCGGCCGCACCGTTCGCAGCCCTGTCCAAGTAGGACTCAGGCGAGCATCCGGTCGCGGAGGCGTTTCAGCGTGTCGGCGTCGCCGCCGGCGTCGAGGAACCATCCCTCGACGCCGCCCGGGTGCTCGTCCCAGACCTCGAGCACGCCTTCGAGCGCTTCGGGCGCCACGAGGTAGAACGACACCGGGACGGTGGGCTCGATGACGTCGCGCCGCAGCCGGGCGTCGACGGCACCACGGGAGGCGTCGGAGAGCACGTAGTCGGCCATCACGTCCTCGTGGGTGACGCCGAGCAGGCGGAGCACGAGAGCCACGCCGACGCCGGTGCGGTCCTTGCCGGCCGCGCAGTGCACGAGCACGGGGCCGTCGGCGTCGGCGACCTCGTGGACGAGGTCGACCAGCATGTGGGCGGCGTCCTCGAGCACGACGGCGTAGAGCGCCACGAGCGACTCGGCGCTCCGGCCGGGATGCAGCGCGTCGAGCAGTGGGAGGTTGACCAGGCGCGCCTCGAGGTGGGCGAGCGGGTGCCCGTTCCGCAGCTCGAACGGCGAGCGGAGGTCGATGACGACCGACGGTGGCCAGGCGAGATCGTCCGGGACGACGTCGTCGGCCTCCGGCAGCGCGCTGCGCAACAAGATGCCCGGCTGAACGCGGCGGCCGTCGGCGGCGACGAGGCCCGCGACGTCGCGGAGGTTGGGAAGATCGACTGGCACGCGTCAATCCTAGGCGGGCTGTACGACAGGTCAGCCGGTGCGCTGCACGAGGTGATGAACGGTGACACCCCGGCGCTGCTCGTGCCGTCGCTGATGGAGAGCCAGGTACTGCTCCACCTCCAGGTACTCGAGGCGGCGCTGCGCGAGCGCCGTGCTCGCGACTCTGGCGTTGCGGATGGACGCCTGGTCGAGGTGGGCGTACCACTGAGTGGCGCGCCTGGTCGCGAACCGGATCAGCTGCTGGCTCCCCATCACGAGATCCACGCTAAAGCGCACTCGCGTCCTCCCGGTCAACGTCGCATGACAGGTGTGTGAACTCCGGCGTTCCGTGGGTCGGCCACCTAAAATGGGAGCATGCGTCCGCTCCCCAAGCCGGCCGTCTCAGCCGCCGTCGGAGCCGGGGCGGCAGTCACGGGCTATTACGGTGTCCTCATCGGTGAGAGCCTTCTGGCGCGCAGAGCCATCGGCATGACCGATGACCGGCCACCGTCTGCCGACGGCATCTACGGCGACGACCTTCCCGGCGCTCCTATCCGCTGCATCCTGCTGGGCGACTCCGCCCTCGTCGGCTACGGCATGGACTCTGCCGACGCGACACCGCCCGCGCTGATCGGCATCGGCCTCGCGCACGTGCTCGACACTCCGGTCGACGTGCACAGCATGGCGACTGTCGGAGCGCAGACCGAGGATCTGCGCGAACAGGTCAACCGCGGCCTGGCCTACAAGCCGGACATCGCGGTCATCGTCGTCGGCACGAACGACGTCACCCACCAGCTGGTCGGCCCGCACTCGGCCCGGCTGCTCGGCGCCGCCGTGCGCAGGCTCGTCGCCGCCGGCTGCGAAGTGGTCGTCGGCACGTGTCCCGACCTCGGCACCGTCCGACCCATCCCGCAGCCGCTGCGCTGGGTGGCCCGGCGCCGCAGCCGGGCCCTCGCGCGCAAGCAGATGATGGCCGTCGTGGCCGCCGGCGGACGGGCCGTATCGCTCGGCGACCTCCTGGGCCCGGTGTTCGACGAGAAGTACGACCTGATGTTCGGCGCCGACCGCTTTCATCCGTCCGCCACCGGCTACGCCAACATGGTCTCGGTTCTCGTGCCATCGATGGCCGCGGCGATGCGCGAGCGTGCCGTTGAAGCCGCCAGCGTCACCCGGCTGCCGAGCGAGCTGATGTCGCTCGACGAGGCTGCCGAGCGGGCCGGACGCCAGTCGGGCACCGAGGTGTCGCAGCAGGGCCGCTGGGTCACCGCGCTGCGCCGTCGTCGCGCCAGTTGAGACGAACGGCCGGTCCTCGGGGGAAAACCGGCCGTCCGCGTCCCGACGTCAGTCGTTGCCGCGCAGGATCGCGAGGATCCGCAGCAGCTCGATGTAGAGCCAGACCAGGGTGACCGTGAGGCCGAAGGCCGCACGCCATGCCTCGCGCTCGGGCAGTCTGGCCGCGACGCCCTGCTCGATGAAGTCGAAATCGAGGATCAGCATCAGCACGGCGAGCACGACCGCGACGGCCGAGACCAGCAACCCGAGCGTGTTGAAGCCGCGCAGACCGCCGGACTCGAGGACGCCGGTGAGGCTCAGCACGAAGTTGACGATCATGACGCCGACGAAGCTGAAGATCGCGATCGTGACGACCTTGCGGAACTTGTCGGTGACCTGGATGTTGAAGAACTTGTAGGCGGCCAGCGTCCCGCCGAATGCCACCATGGTGGCCAGGACCGCCTGGAAGACGATCGTCGGATCGCCGACGAACGACGCGACCACCTTGGAGAACGCGCCAACGAACACACCCTCGACCACCGCGTAGGCGATGACGAGAGCTGGGCTGACGACCTTCTTGAACGAGTTGACCAGCGACAGCACCAGGCCGATGATCGCGCCACCCATGGCGAGGCCGTACGCCAGGCCCTGGGCCGCCTGCGCCTCGGTGGGGTTCGGGTCGAGCAGGTCGCCGATCATGAACCAGGTGACGGCCGCGGCCGCGATGACCAGGCCGAGCGAGATCGCGGTCTTCTCGACCACGGTGTCCATCGTCATGCGGCCTTGGCCGCGCTCGGTGTGCGTCGGGGATGTCGTGCCCTGACCACCGTCGAGGTCGATCTTCCACTCCGACGGGCTGGTGGCGACGGCGCCGCCCCGACCGTTGAAACCGTCGTTGCGGGCGAAGACCGGGTTGTTGCTCTGCATGGCTCCTCCGAGGATCCAGACGTCAGGACGACGTCGTTGACTTCACCCTATACAACGTCCTGACGTACCCGTTTTGCTCCCGAAATCTCCTGATTTCATCCCCCATGTTGTCGGGTGGCTCGACCTCGAAAACCGGCAGGAACAGCGGCTTCTGGCCAGCGGGCACATCGCGTGGTCCCTGACGAATCAGGCGATGCGGTGGGTCGAGCCGTACGCGTTGAAGTGGCCGTCCCGGTTGAAGGCCACCAGGGTCAGCCCTGCAGACGCCGCATGCTCCACGGCCAGCGACGACGGAGCCGAGACCGCGGACAACATCGCGATACCGGCGAGATGCGCCTTCTGGGCGAGCTCGAACGACGCTCGACCCGACACCTGGAGCACCGTGCCGCGCAGCGGAACTCGCCCGTCACGCAGCGCCCATCCGACGACCTTGTCGACGGCATTGTGGCGCCCGACGTCCTCGCGAAGACACAGCAGCTCGCCGTTCACGTCGAACAGGCCGGCCGCGTGCACCCCGCCAGTGCGGTCGAACACCGCCTGGTGCTCACGGAGTCTGTCGGGCAGCTCGGCGACCAGCTCGCGCTTGAACATCGTGTCGTCGTCGGTCACCGCCGCGTGGGCGATCTTGTGCACCGCTTCGATCGACGCCGTGCCGCAGATGCCGCACGAGCTCGACGTGTAGACGTGCCGCTCCAGCGACGTGTCCGGCAACGCGACACCCGGGGCGAGTACGGCCTCCACCACGTTGAACGTCTGCCGTCCCTGCTCGTCGGTGCCGGCGCAGTAGCGCATCGCCGCGATCTGGTCGGCCGACCAGACGACGCCCTCGGACACCAGGAAGCCGGCCACCAGGTCGAAGTCGTCGCCGGGGGTGCGCATCGTCACGACATACGGCGAGCCGCCCAAGCGGACCTCCAGCGGCTCCTCCACGGCGAGGGCGTCCTCCCGCACCGCTGACCGGTCGGCATCGAACCGCTCGACCCTGACACGACGAGTGCGGCGTCGGGCCACTCAGGCCTCCTCGGCCACGCGGACGCACAGAGCACTGGCGGCATCGATCGCCTCACGGATGTCCTCGGCCTTGCCGCCCGCGCGGCCGGCCGCGAATCCGGCGATGAACGTGGTGAGCGGCGCGGCCGGACGAACAACCGCATGGGCAGCGTCGGCGGCGAGGTCGAGCACCTGGTCGACGTCCAGGTCGAGCTCCTCGAGGCCCAGCTCGGCCGCCATCGCGGCCACCCAGTTGTCGAGCGAGATGTCATTCATCCGATCGTCCCTCCGCCACCTCCTGATCGTGCCACGTGTCGACGTCCAATGTCGCGCGGGACGGAAGGACGATCTCGATGAGGTCGAGCGGTTCGAGCAGACGATGGACGGCGAGGTCGGTGAGCGGTTCCTGGACCGCCACGGCGTCGCGCAAGGCGGATGTCGACACGACACACAGCAGGTGCTGCCGACGGCCGCCGGCATCGACGGCCACCACGCCGTCACCGGTTCGAGCGTCGAGCAGGGGGTCGACCGCTTCGGCGACAAAGGGGTGATCGCAGGCAGCGATGAGCACCCAGGGCGACCTGACCTCGGCGAGTCCGGCGCCGATGGCCGCGGCCGGCCCGCCGAACCGCGGCTCCTCCTGGACGACGATCGCGCCGGGCGCCTCCGCGTCACCGACCACCACGATGCGAGTCGCACCGGCCACGGCATCGAGGGTCCGGTCGAGCAGGGTGCGGCCGTCGACCACGAGATCGGCCTTGGCCGTGCCACCGAGCCGCGCCGCGCGCCCGCCGGCGAGCACGATGGCGTCCCACGGCACGTCGCTCATGGGCCCATCCTGCCGCCGGGCTAGGCCTTGACGTCGTACAGATGGTGCTCGATGTCGTGAAGGAAGTACTGGGCCAAGGTGGCGACGGTGAAGCTCGCGCCGTCGCTGCGGTGGCCGGTTCGGGCCCACGCGTCGGCTGGCACGGAGTCGAAGACGCCGGCAACGCGCTCCCCCGCCTCGACGAGCTGGGGTGCGACGTCGGCGGGGTCCTGGGTGTCGTAGTGGTCGGCTTCGGCGGTCTCGTCCTGGTCCCAGCTCTCGAACTCCGGGTCCTCCTCCACGAGCATGCGTCCGGCGCGACCGGCGAACACCCGGAACACGTCACGCACGTGGCACGCGTACTCGGTGGGCGACCAGGTGGTGTCGTCCGGGCGCTCGCGGGCGTCGTCGCGTCCGAGTGCCTCTTCCCATCGCGGCAGGGCGGCGCGGACGCGGTCGCCGACCGTGGTGGGGTCGACGTCGCCGGCCGCGAGACCGCACTCGGGGCAGGGCTCGCGCAGGACCCAGGTCCAGTCCTTGGTGTCAGGGGTGATGGCCATGGCGCCAGCGTGGCAGATCGTTAGGCTTCGATCCATGGAGACGACGGCCGAAGATCAACGAGATCACGCCAGGTGGCGGTCGGAACCGGTCTCGTTCATCCGCCGCGGTGGACGCCTCACCGTGCGCCAGCAGAGAGCGTGGGACGAGCTTCAGGCCAGCCACGTGGTCGACGTGCCGCGACACGGGCCGAGCACATCGGTCGACCCGGACTTCCGACTGGACACTGCGTCGCTGTTCGGCCGACGCGCGCCGCTGGTCGTCGAGATCGGCAGCGGGCGCGGCGAAGCCCTCGTGGCCGCAGCGGCCGAGCATCCGCACCACGACTTTCTCGGCCTGGAGGTCTACGTGCCCGGCGTCGCTCAAACACTGGTGACGATGCGGCACCAGGGCGTGACCAATGTGCGACTGGCCGTCGTCAACGCCACCGAGGCGCTGGCCACGATGCTGGCGCCGGCATCGGTCCGCGAGCTGTGGACGTGGTTCCCCGACCCGTGGCACAAGAAGCGTCATCACAAGCGCCGCCTCGTCACGGTGCCGTTCACGCAGCTCGTCGCGCGCGTGCTCGAGCCGGGCGGCACATGGCGGATCGCGACCGACTGGGACGACTACGCCGAGGTGGCTGCCGGCGTGCTCGCCGCGTCACCGTACGTCGACGGGGGTCCGGTGCCTCGTCACGAAGGCCGCGCTCTCACCCGGTTCGAGAGCAAGGGCGTCGCCGCCGGTCGGACCATCCACGATCTCGCCGCCAGACCTACACTGACCTGATGACCGAGTCCACGCATGCCGAGACGCTCGGCATCACCGAGGGCTCGGTCGTCTGGGTCGTCGCGGACTCCGTCGAGGAGACCGCGTTGCTCGACCCGCTCCCCGACGGCGCGCGGACCGTCGACGAACCGCGTGACCGCATGGACGCGGCAGTACTGCTGACCGACAACCTCGCGTCGCTCGAGAGCCGGCTCGACGAGGTGCTCCCGTCGCTGGGCTCGACTCCGGTGGCCTGGATCTCCTACCCGTCCGGAAACCCCCGCGAGATCGACCGCGAGGCCCTCGTCTCCCTGGTCGACGAGTACGGGTGGGCCCTCGGGCCCGAGGTGCGGCTCGACGAGACCTGGTCCGCGGTGCGGCTGCGCCAGCTCTGAGCCGGTTCCTGCGACCGGGCCGATCATCGCGTGGGACGATCGTGCCCCCTGCGTGAAGGAGCACCATGAGCGGCACCATCGTCCTGGTCCACGGCCTCTGGATGACTCCGAAGAGCTGGAACGGCTGGAAGGCGCGCTACGAGGCGGCCGGATACTCCGTGCTCGTCCCTGCGTGGCCGGGCGTGAGCGACGACGTCGAAGGGATGCGTCGCGACCCGTCCGCCCTGAACGGCCTGCGCATCTCGACGGTCGCCGACCACCTCGCGCGCGTCATCGAGGAGCTGGACGAGTCGCCGATCATCATGGGCCACTCCTATGGAGGTCTCATGACCCAGCTGTTGATCGACCGCGGGCTCGGCCGCGCTGGCGTGGCCGTCCACTCGGCCCAGAGCGCGGGCGTCCCGGCCATCCCGTGGAGCGTGCTTCGGGGGCTGATGCCGGTGTTCGGCAAGCCGTGGACCGTCAACGGCACCGTGCTGCTCTCCCCCACGCAGTTCCGCTACGCGTTCACCAACACGCTGACGCAGGACGAGTCCGACCGCGTCCGTGAGGAATCCGTCATCCCGGCCCCGGGAAAGCCACTCTGGCAGGCGGCGACCCACATGTTCATGAACACCGGCGAGTCCAGGATCGACTACGCGAGACCGGACCGCGCCCCCTTGCTGTTCGTGGCCGGCGGCGCGGACCACGTCGTGCCGGCGTCGGTGAACCGCAAGAACGCCAAGCGCTACAGGTCCGGCGTCGTCGACGTCAAGGAGTTCCCCGGCCGCACGCACCATGTGGTCGGTCAGGACGGTTGGGAAGAGGTCGCCGACTACGCACTCGCGTGGGCCGAGGCTCTCTGACGCCTGAGGACTCAACCGCTGGTGCTCCCGGTGGGACTCGAACCCACACTCTGGCGGTTTTAAGCCGCCTGCCTCTGCCAATTGGGCTACGGGAGCGTGCCAAGCCTAGGCTGAGTGCATGGCTGAGCTGCGGTGGATGACGGCCTTTCTCGACCTCCCGGCCGCCACGCTCGACGCCGGTACGGCGTTCTGGCGGGCGGTCACGGGCAGCGGGCTCTCGACCAGCCGCGGGGAGTACGACGAGTTCGCCACGCTCGTTCCCCGCGACGGTGACCCGTACCTCAAGGTGCAGCGCATCGCGGATGGACCGCCACGCATTCACCTCGACCTGCACACCGACGACGTGGCGGGATTCGTCGAGCACGCGATCGCCGACGGTGCCCGGGTGAAGCAACCCGGCGACCACGTCGTCATGGCCTCACCGGGCGGATTCACCTTCTGCGTCGTGCCGCACCCACCCGGCCAGACGCTGCCGTCCCCGGTGCCGTGGTGGGGCGGCACCAGCATCCTCGACCAGGTCTGCCTCGACATCCCGTCCCCGTTGGTCGACGTCGAGACGGCGTTCTGGACGCGGATCACACGCTGGGAGCACACACGGGGCCGCTTCCCGGAGTTCACCAATCTGGAACGGCCCGAAGGTCAGCCGTTGCGGCTGCTCCTGCAGCGACTGGACTCCGAGGACGGCCCGGTGCGCGCCCACTTCGACCTCTCCAGCGCCGACCGCGTCGCCGAGGTGGTCCGGCACCGCTCGCTGGACGCCGAGCTCGTCAACGAGACGCGCAACTGGACCGTGCTGCGCGACCCCGCGGGGATGGAGTACTGCGTCACCGATCGCGATCCCGCTACCGGGAAGCTTCCGCCGGTCCGCTGACGTCGACGACGTTGATGAGCGGCCGGCCGGACTGCAGGCGCCCGACCTGCTCGCGCACCAGCGCCTCGACCCGGTCGTGCATGGTGGTCACTGCGCCGCCGACGTGCGGCGAGATGAACACGCCGGGCGTGGTCCAGAGCGGATGATCGGGCGGCAGCGGCTCGGGTTCCCAGACGTCTGACGCGACCCGGATGTGACCGGTGGCGGCCTGGCGGGCGAGGGCGTCGGTGTCGGCGACCTTGCCTCGTGCGACGTTGACGACCAGGGCACCGGGTTTCATCGCCGACAAGAAGGTGTCGTCGACGAGGTGGTGGGTCTGCGGGCCGTACGGAACCGCCACCACGACGGCATCGACGAGAGGCAGCAGCGACGGCAGCGCGTCGATGCCGTGGATCTCGCCGTGCTCGTCGCTGCGGGCGGTGCGCGCCACCCGCAGGAGGTGGACGCCGAATCCGGCGAGGCGCGCATGCACCTCGGTGCCGATGCCCCCGTAACCGAGCAACAGGACGCGAGATCCGAGCAAACCGGGGTGCCACGCACGCACCCACTTTCCTTCGGGCATGGCACGCGCGAACTCGTCGAAGCCGCGCAGCGCGGCGATGAGCAGGCCCACGGCGATCTCCGCAGCCGGACCTTCGTGGACCCCGACCGCGTTGCACCAGGTGATGCCGTCGGGAACGTGGCCGACCGCGTCGTCGTAACCGAGCGTCTGCGACTGAACGGCGCGCACGCGCTCGGCGTCGAGCAGGCTCAGGTCGCCTTGCAGGACGTACGGCCGGACGGCGAGATCGATCGGTCCACCACCGGGTAGCGGACTCGCGAAGTCCCAGACCACGGTCTGCACGTCCGCCAGGTCGGTGAACCGGGCCTCGGTTCGCTGGTCGGGCAGGCTCAGGCGAATGGTCATCGCCCGTCCTCCGCGACGCCCCAGGCGATGCCGTCGAGGATGTCGTGCTCACTGATCAAGACGACGTCGGTGTCCAGCGGCAGCTGCTCGAGCACCCGGTCGAAGACGAGCGCTCCGCCACCGATGACGTCGGCGCGGCCGGGATGCATGAACGGCAGGGCGCGCCGGTCGGCGACCGACATCTGGGCCAGCGACAGGCACGCCGACCGAAGCCGGTCAACCGGCAGCCGGGCGCCGTGGATGGTCTTGCGGTCGTACGACGGGAGCCCCATCGCGTGCGCTGCCACCGTCGTGACCGTGCCGGCGACACCGACCACCGAGGTGACCGGCTTCAGGCCGTCGAGCGCCGGGCCGAGCACTGAGTCGAGATGGTGCATGGCCGTGGTGATCTCGGCGACCGGCGGCGGGTCGCTCGGCAGCAGGCGCTCGGTGAGCCGCACCGAGCCGATGTCGAGGGACGTCGACCACTCGACGTCCGACCCCTCACCCAGCACGAGCTCGGTCGAGCCACCGCCGATGTCGACCACGAGGGTGCGGGCGGGCACGAGGCCGCGGGTGGCGCCGACGAACGACGCGAGCGCCTCCTCCTGGCCGGTGAGCACCTGCGGGCGCACGCCCACGATCGACTCGACGGCGGATGCAAAGTCGTCGGCGTTCTCCGCGTCACGGGCGGCCGAGGTGGCGCAGAAGCGGACGTTGCCGGCGCCGAGCATCGCGATCAGCTCGGCGTACTCGCGGGTGGCGTGAAGGGTGCGCTCGATCGCGTCCGGGGCAAGGCGGCCGGTGGCGTCGACATCCTGGCCGAGGCGGACGATGCGCATCTCCCGCACGAGCTCAGATGCCACGCCATCGGTGAGGTCGGCGACGAGCAGCCGGATCGAGTTGGTGCCGCAGTCGATCGCGGCCACCCGGTCCCGGCGAGACATGCCCCGAGAATAGCGATGGACCTGCGCCGTCCGGTCAGTCCGGCCCGGGGACCTGCTGAACGTGGCGGTCGGGCTGGTAGGTCTCGAACGTGGCGCGGCCGACCGCGAACAGGCCGCGATTGGGGACCGGGAAGCCACCGAGGCGACGCTGGCGAGGCACGGGCTCGGACACGCCCAAAGACTCACCGCGTAGGGAGGCCTCGACGTTCGTCGTGGCCCAGACGCGGAGCGGGTTCACCGTGAACCACTGCTCGCTGGGCACGAGGCCATGCAGCCGGATCTGCTCGGCCCGCAGCAGCGGCCCGGCCACGCGCCCCATCAGCCCGAGGACCAGGGCGCTGTTCCACCAGGATTCCGGCAGGCGTGAGGCGAGCGCGCTCATCGCCGTGGTGGCCGGGGTCCGGGTGAGCTCGGTGCGCCAGTCGAGGATGCCGTCGATGCGGACGTCGAGCGTCCACGGATCGGGCCACTCGACCGAGATGTCGCGCTCCTCGGTGGCGGTGAGGCTCGGTCCGAAGTAGCGCGGGCACGCGAGCAGGGGCGGAACGTCTGCCCACATCCTCCACCGACCGTCCGGGTCGCAGTGCCAGACGGCCGTGTAGCCCGCCCCGAGCGACGTACGCGGGAACCGGCGCAGGGCGAGCACGTGACCGGACCGGAACGGCTGGCCCATGACGCCGTAGCCGACGAATCGCTCGTCGTCACCGGGCGGGAGGGAGGCCAGCTCAGCGTCTGCCGCGTAGTCGCCGGGAGCCTTCACGAGGGCGACTCGCACGACGAGCCGGACCACCAGTCGCCGAGCAGCGTCACGGTCTCGTCGCCGAGCGGGTTGACGCCCTGCCCTTTGGCGAGGCTGTGCCCCACGAGTACGTGCAGGCACTTCACCCGGTTCGGCATCCCGCCGGCAGAGATGCCCTCGATCTCCGGCACGTGTCCCAGCGCTTCCCGTTCGGCGAGATACGCGGCGTGGGCCCTGGCGTAGGCATCGGCCAACGCCGAGTCCTGCGCAAGTCGGACGCTCATCTCGGCCATCAGCCCGGAGGCCTCCAACGTGCCGATCGCGCCGGACAGCCGTGGGCACGTGACGTAGTACAACGTCGGGAACGGTGTGCCATCGGGAAGCCGCGGCTCGGTCTTGACGACATTCGGGTGTCCGGACGGGCAGCGCGAGGAGACCTCGACGATGCCCCGTGCTGGGCGTCCGAGCTGCTCGGTCACCGCATCGAGATCGGACGGGGCCGGGTGGGGAGAAGCACTCACTGCTTCTTCAGCACCTCGTCCGGGTCCTCGACCGGCTGGGCCTTCTCCGGCTCCTTGCCGGCCTGCTCCACGCTTCCCCAGAGCGTGTCGTACCACGGCCGGTCCTGGGCCGTTGGTGGCGCATCGAGCGTCGGGACGTCGCCCTGCACGGCCCCGTCACTGCCGATCACCCGATAGCCGACCTCCCCGGGCATCACCCAGCCGAACCGGGCGCGAGCCTGCTGCTTGATGTAGGCGGGATCGTTGAACCGGGCCTTGGTGTCCTTGAGCTGGCCGATCGCATCGCGGCGCATCACGATCTCGGCTTTCGCCGCCTGGATCTCGCCGCGCTGCTCCCACCAGGCGTGCAGGGCGGACGTGTACGAGGCGACCAGGAGCAGGACGACCGACAGCAGGACCACCGCCCGCGTGGTGAACCGCGGCGCCTGGCGGCCCCGTGGGGTGGCCGGACGGCCCGTGCCGGCGCCGAACGGGCGGCGGCTCGCCGTCGACGACCCAGCCGGTCGCCGCGACGACGACCGGCCCGGACCGCGCGAGGAGGGCATGGCCCTAAAGCACCAATCGAGGAAAGGCTGACGCGCCGGCGTACTCGGCCGAGCCGCCCAGCAGCTCCTCGATGCGCAGGAGCTGGTTGTACTTGGCCACACGGTCGGACCGGGCCGGCGCGCCGGTCTTGATCTGGCCGCAGTTCGTGGCCACCGCGAGGTCGGCGATGGTGACATCCTCGGTCTCGCCGGAGCGGTGGCTCATCATGCAGGTGAAGCCGTGCCGGTGGGCGAGATCGACGGAGTCGAGGGTCTCGGTGAGGGAGCCGATCTGGTTGACCTTCACCAAAAGTGCGTTCGCCGCGCCCTCGCTGATGCCGCGGCCGAGGCGCTCGACGTTCGTGACGAACAGGTCGTCGCCGACGATCTGCACCTGGTCGCCGATGGCCGTGGTGAGGGCGGTCCAGCCGTCCCAGTCCTCCTCGTCGAGCGGATCCTCGATGGAGACGATGGGGTACGAGGCCACCAGGTCGGCGTAGTAGTCGGCCATCTCGGCGGACGTCTTCGCCGCACCCTCGAACGTGTAGGTGCCACCGTCGCAGAACTCCGACGCGGCGACATCGAGGGCGAGCGCGATGTCGGTGCCGAGAGTGAATCCTGCCTCGCCGACCGCCTTGGCGATGAGATCCAGTGCGGCCCGGTTGGACGGCAGGTCGGGGGCGAATCCGCCCTCGTCGCCCAGGCCCGTGGACAGGCCATCGGCCTTCAGGACCGATTTGAGGGCGTGGTACACCTCGGCGCCCTGGCGCAGCGCCTCGGCGAAGGACGGCGCGCCGATCGGGGCGATCATGAACTCCTGGACGTCCACGTTGGAGTCGGCGTGCGCACCACCGTTGAGGATGTTCATCATCGGCACCGGGAGCACGTGTGCGTTGGGGCCGCCGACGTAGCGGAACAGCGGCAGTCTGGCCGACTCCGCGGCCGCCTTGGCCGCGGCCAGGGACACGCCCAGGATGGCGTTCGCCCCGACCTTCGCCTTGTTCGGCGTGCCGTCGACGTCCAGCATCGCGAGGTCGATGGCGCGTTGGTCGTCGGCGTCGAAGCCGACGAGGGCATCGCCCAGCCGGCCGTTGACCGCGTCACAGGCCTTGCGCACGCCCTTGCCGAGGTAGCGCTTTCCGCCGTCACGCAGCTCGACCGCCTCGAACTGGCCGGTTGAGGCGCCGGACGGAACGGCCGCACGTCCGATGGTTCCGTCGTCGAGGGCGACCTCGACCTCGACGGTGGGGTTGCCGCGCGAGTCCAGGATCTCGCGGGCGCCGACGGCTTCGATGCTGGCCACGACAGGCTGCTCCTTCGACGTGTCATCAGGGACCCGCTCAGCCTAATGCGTCCGCGGTGACCGCCCGACGCGCCTCGCCCGCCGCAGGGTGATCGCGTCCCACGAGTCCCAGGATTCCCACGAGACCCTCGAAAACCTGCGGTGATCACACGAAGTTTCGTGTCATCAACACCAGTATTCGAGGGTCTCGTGGGAAACCTGCAAACCGTCCGTCAGGCCTCACCGCGCTGCTCGGCGGCCTTGATCCGGTTCCACTGGGCGTCGACGTCCTCGGCGGAGGTGACGACCGCATCGCCGAACACATGGGGGTTTCGGCGCACCAGCTTGGCGGTGATGCCGGCGGCGACGTCGTCGACGTCCCAGCCCTGCGGATCTTCGGGAGTGCCCTCCGCGGCCACCGCGGCATGGAAGACGACCTGCATCAGCAGGTCACCCAGCTCCTCGCGCAGATGCTCGGTGTCGCCGGACTCGAGCGCCTCGAACGTCTCCTGCGCCTCCTCCAGCACGTACGGAGCCAGCGACTCGTGGGTCTGCACGCTCGTCCACGGGCACTCGCGCCGCAAGCGACCCATCACGTCGACGAGGTCGAGCAGGCGGGCACCGGGCAGGTCGTGCGAGCCGAGCACGATCTCCATCGTGGGCCCGTCGCTCGGCGCATCGGTCTGGGCGACCATGGCGTCGGCGAGGTCGCGGGCCCAGTCGAGGTCGCCAGGCGGGGCGATCCACACGACGTCGTCGTCGGCACTGGCCGGCCGGACCGCCGAGACCTCGACATCGATACCGGCCGACCGGATTCCCTCGACATGCGGACCGTCCTCGGCCGAGATCACACGACCCGCCGCCCGGAGGGCGTCCCAGGCCTCCAGCGTCAGGATGCCGGGAGCAACGCGAGGGCTGACCACCAGGATGCGCATCAGGCCGAGCACTGCTGCGTGGCCGGGCGACCCTCCTGGTCGGACTCCGCCTTGACCGGGACCGAGAGCGAGCCGGTCTCAGCCTTCTGCGTGCCGTCGCCCTTGATGCCGAACCGCGGGTCGAACCGGACGTCGCGACGGGCCAGCTCGGCCTGGATCAGCCGGACGCCTCGATCCCTCAGCTGCTCGGCCTCGGCGTCGGGATCGTCGACCGCCTGGCCGCCGAGCTGCTCGGCGATGGCGAAGGTGTGCTGTGACTCGTTGATCGCCTGGACCACGAGGTCGACCTCGTTGTCGGGGAACGACTGCGCGATCTCCTGGCGCTGGGCCGGGGTGATCTCGTACGACGTCGGGTTGACCTCGACGTTGGCGTCCTCGGCCATCTCCCGCGCGACGACTCCGACGACCAGGTCGGTGACCGCCTGGCGGCGTACGTCGGCGTTGTCGATCGGCGTGCCCTCGGCCGCCGAGAGCACGGAAAGCTTGCAGTAGACCGACGCGACCTCGTCGGCGCGCTCCATGGAGATGGTGGTGTCGCCGACGACCGCCGCCGCGCCGGGATGGACCGATCCGCAGCCCGCGAGCACCAACGCCGTCGCGGCCACGAGGAGGGCGGGCAACTTCATGGGCGCCACCATACCCACGGTCGCTGCCCTCTCAGGCCGGTGGGACGAGGGTGTCGACGACGGTGCTGGTCCACTCGAGCAGCTCGCGGTCGCGCAAGGGCGTGCCGCCGACCGGCGCCGTGCGGGGATGCGGCACGAGCGCGATCTGCGCGGCCTGCTTGTAGATGCTCTTGGGGTGGATGCGCCGCAGCCGCAGCTGGGACGACTCCGGCAGCGCGATGCCGGCGAACCGGACGTTCGAGCCGGCCGTGGTGACCTCGCTCAGACCGGCCTCACGGATGCGGACGCGCAGCCGGGCGACATCGAGCAGCGTCTCGACGACCGCGGGCGGCTCGCCGAAACGATCGATCAGCTCGGCTCTCGTCTCTTTGATCTCAGCCATGGACATCGACGCCGCCAGGCGGCGATATATCTCCAGGCGCAGCCGCTCGCTGGGCACGTAGTCGTGCGGCAGGTGAGCGGCGATGGGCAGCTCGATCTTGATCTCTCGCTCCGGGGCGCCCTCGCCGCGAAACTCCGCGACCGCCTCGCCGACCAGGCGGACGTAGAGGTCGAAGCCGACCTCGGCGATGTGGCCGGACTGCTCGCCGCCGAGCAGGTTGCCGGCACCGCGGATCTCCAGGTCCTTCATGGCCACCTGCATGCCTCCGCCCAGCTCGGAGTGCTGCGCGATGGTGGCCAACCGGTCGTGGGCGGTCTCGGTGAGCGGCTTGTCCGGCGGAAAGAGGAAATAGGCGTAGGCCCGCTCGCGGCCGCGGCCGACGCGTCCGCGGAGCTGGTGCAGCTGCGAGAGTCCGAGCGTGTCGGCGCGCTCGATGATCATCGTGTTGGCGTTGGAGACATCGAGTCCGGACTCGACGATCGTCGTGCACACCAGCACGTCGAACCGCTTCTCCCAGAAGTCGATCATCACCTGCTCGAGCCGGTGCTCGCCCATCTGGCCATGTGCGGCCGCGATGCGAGCCTCCGGCACCAGCTCCTGCAGCCGGCGCACGGCCTTGTCGATGCTCTGGACCCGGTTGTGGATGTAGAACACCTGACCCTCGCGCAGCAGCTCGCGCCGGATCGCCGCGGTGACCTGCTTCTCGTCGTAGGCGCCGACGAAGCTCAGCACCGGGTGGCGCTCCTCCGGCGGAGTCGCGATGGTCGACATCTCGCGGATGCCGGTGATCGCCATCTCGAGCGTCCGCGGGATCGGGGTCGCGGACATGCTGAGCACGTCGACAGCCGCCCGGAGGTGCTTGAGAGCCTCCTTGTGCTCGACGCCGAAGCGCTGCTCCTCGTCGACGATCACCAGTCCGAGATCCTTGATGCGGATGCCCGGCTGCAGCAGCCGGTGGGTGCCGATGACGAGATCGACGGTGCCGTCCTCCAGCCCGGCCAACGTCTCCTTGGCCTCGCGGTCGCTCTGGAACCGCGAGAGCGGCCGGATGCTGATCGGGAACTGGCCGAACCGCTCGGCGAACGTGGCGAAGTGCTGCTGGACCAGCAGCGTGGTCGGTACGAGCAGGATGACCTGCTTGCCGTCCTGGATCGCCTTGAAGGCGGCGCGGACCGCGATCTCGGTCTTGCCGTAGCCGACGTCGCCGCAGACCAGCCGGTCCATCGGCACCGTGCGCTCCATGTCGCGCTTGACCTCGTCGACCGTCGAGAGCTGATCGGGAGTCTCGACGAACGCGAACGCGTCCTCGAGCTCGGCCTGCCACGGAGTGTCCGGCCCGAAGGCGTGACCCTTGGTGGCCTGACGCGCGGCATACAGCTTGATCAGCTCGCCGGCGATCTGGCGTACGGCCTTGCGGGCCCGGTTCTTGCGGGTGCCCCAGTCGGAACCACCCAGCTTGTCGAGACTCGGCTGCTCGCCGCCGACGTACCGGCTGATCTGGTCGAGCTGATCCATCGGCACGAACAGGCGGTCTCCCGGCTGGCCACGCTTGCCCGGCGCATACTCGATGACCAGATACTCGCGGGCCGAGCCGTGCACGGTGCGGTTGACCAGCTCGACGTAGCGTCCGACGCCGTGCTGCTCGTGCACGACGTGGTCGCCTGGGGTGAGCTCGAGCGGGTCGACCTGTTTGCGGCGTCGCGACGGCATGCTGCTGCGCTCGACCCGCTCGGCGGTTCGCTGTCCGACGAGGTCGTCGTGGGTGACCACGACAAGGTCGCTGGACGGCAGGACAAGGCCGTGACCGAGTTCTCCGCAGAGCACCTGGACGACCCCCGGTGCGGCTTCCGGCTCGAGCGATCCGGCGATGTCGTGCTCGGCCAGCCACTCGACGGTGCGCTGCGCCTGGCCATGGCCTGGCACGACGATGACGACGCGTCGACCATGGGCGAGCCAGCCACGGATGTCGGTGACGGCCGCCTCGTTGTCGCCGCGGTAGGCCGGCGTTCCTTCGACGTCGCTGCCGCTCGATGCCTCGTCGAGCCCGAACGGTGACAGGCCCAGCCAGGCGTGGCCGAGCGCGCGAGCGTCGTCGTGGGCGTCGTCGAGCGTGCGGAACGCGGCCGGGCCGAGGTCGATCGGCGCTTCCGCACCCGTGGCCGCGGCTGCCCACGACGCCTGCAGGAACTCCTCGCTCGTCGCGACCAGGTCGTGGGCGCGAGCCCGGATCCGCTCGGGATCGCACAGGAGCACGGTCGACGACGTCGGCAGGAGGTCGGTGACGAACTCCATGTCACCGACGAGCACCGGGGCCAGCGACTCCATGCCCTCGACCGCATGACCCTCGGCCAGCTTCGAGAACAGGTCCCTCAGGGACGGATGCTCGGCGGCCAGCTCGGCGGCTCGGCGTCGCACGTCGTCGGTGAGCAGCAGCTCACGGCATGGTGGCGCCCAGAGCTGGTCAACGGCGTCGAGGGATCGCTGGTCGGCGACCGCGAACCGGCGGATCTCCTCGACGGTGTCGCCCCAGAACTCCACCCGCAGTGGGTGCTCCTCGGTCGGCGGGAAGACGTCGACGATGCCTCCACGCACCGCGAACTCTCCCCGGCGCTCGACCAGGTCGACGCGGATGTAGGCAGCTGCGGCGAGGTCGCTGACGAGGAGCTCCAGTCCGTGGTCGTCACCGGTCGCGACCGACACCGGAGCGAGGTCGGCGAGCCCCTTGACCTGGGGCTGCAGCATCGATCGCACCGGGGCGACGACGACGGCCAACGGGGACGGGTCGGCATGGACGAGCCGCCGCAGCACCGCCAGACGACGACCCACCGTGTCCGACCGTGGGGAGAGCCGCTCGTGTGGCAGCGTCTCCCACGCCGGGTAGAAGGCCACCGTGTCGGAGCCGATGAGGTCGGACAGCTCGGCGACGAGGTCCTCAGCCTCCCGGGCGGTCGGGGTGACCACGAGCACGGTTCCGGTGCGGGCCAGAGCGGCCGCGGCGAAGGGACGAAGCGCCTCCGGGCCCCGCGCGGTGAGCTCGTCGGCACCATCGCGGTCGACGAATCGAGTGACGCCCGGGTCCGACCCGACGAGGTCGGCGAGCGACGCCAGCGGCGCGACGACTCCGGCGGTGGAGGTGCTCATCGGTTGAAGGTGCTCTGGGTGGCCTCGAGGCCGCGGGTCATCAGACTCTCGACCGCGTCGGCCGCCTCCTCGACGTTGACGAGGAGCTCCGTGCGCTCAGATGACGAGAACGTCTTGAGCACGTGGTCGGTCACTGCGGTGCGCCCACCGGGGCGGCCGACGCCGAGCCGGACCCGGAAGTAGTCGCCGGTGCCCAGCGCGCGGCGGATGTCACGCAAGCCGTTGTGGCCGTTGTCGCCGCCGCCGAACTTGACCCGCAACGACCCGAACGGAAGATCGATCTCGTCCTGCACGACGATCAGCCGCTCGGGGTCGACGTCGTAGTACTTCGCCAGTGTGGAGACCGCGCCTCCGCTCTCGTTCATGTAGGAGCGGGAGCGTCCGAGCACCGCTCGCTCGCCGGCCAGCCGTCCTTCGACGACGTCGGCCCGCCTGGACGTGTGCGCCTTGAACGCACCCCCCATGCGGGCGGCCAGGACGTCGGCCACGAGATAGCCGACGTTGTGCCGAGTGGCGGCGTACGTCGGGCCCGGGTTGCCGAGCCCGACGACCAACCAGGTCATCGGGGTTAGGCCTCGGAGTCCCCACCAGCGGCGTCGCCCTCGGCGGGCGCACCTTCGGGGGCCTCGCCCTCGGCACCCTCACCCTCGGCACCCTCACCCTCAGCGGCAGCGGCCTCGAGCTCCTCGTCGGACGGCTCGTGCTCGATGCCGGCCTCGGCCTCGGCCTCCTCGAGCTCGGCCTCGATCTCCTCGGCGGTGGGCGCGGCGATGACGTTGACGATGAGCCAGTCCTCGGGAATGGCCAGCGTGCTGCCCGCCGGAAGGTCGAGATCGGCGGCATGGATCTGCGAGCCGATCTCCAGGCCTTCGATGGACACCTCGACCGATTCCGGGATGTGCGTGGCCTCGGCCTCGACCGAGATGGTCGAGTTCTCGGTGACGACGAGAGCCTCCGGCAAGGCCTCACCCACCAGGTGGACGCGGATGTCGACGGTGACCTTCTGGCCCTTCTTCACCAGCAGCAGGTCGGCGTGCTCGATGACGCCACGCAGCGGGTCGCGCTGGACCTGCTTGGGAATGCACAGATGCGTGTCGGAACCCAGGGCGATCGAGAGCAGCGCATTGGAGTTCTTCAGCGCGAGCGCGAGGTCGTGGCCCGGAAGGGTGATGTGCGTCGGATCGATGCCCGAGCCGTACAGCACGGCGGGCACCTTGTCGGCGCGCCGGATGCGGCGGGCGGCGCCCTTGCCGAACTCGGTGCGGTTCTCGGCGGCGATCTTGATCTCGGCCACGGGGTGATGCTCCTCGGAGGTTCTCGGTCGGGTGTCGGATCGGCGGGCGGTGTCTTCGGATGGGGGCGCTCGACACGGAACTCACCAGCGGAGCACCCTGTCGATCACGGCCTGGGACTGGGTCCCGGCCCTCGCCGAGGCAACCCGGAGAGTCTAGCGCAGCGCGCTCTGGCGCCGAAATCCGCGCTAGCGGTTCTTCTTCCGGGACTTGCGCTGCTGCTTGGCCTTCTGACGGTTCTTGCTCTTGGTCTTCACCTGGCGCTGACGGTCGCGCTCGGACGCTTCGGTGCTGCCGCCTTCGCCCCGGACCTCCACCTCACCCTGCTCGCTCGGCGCCGAGTACGACAGGTTCTGGGCGGCCTTCGGCTCCTGCAGCCCCTTGGCCTGCAGCTGCAGCTGCGGCTGAGCGCCGACGGACTCCGCCGGTGCCGCCTCGGCCGGCTCCACCTCGACGTCGAGGTTGAACAGGAAGCCCACCGACTCCTCGGCGATCGCGTCCATCATCGCAGTGAACAGCTCGAATCCCTCGCGCTGGTACTCCACCAGCGGATCGCGTTGCGAGTAGGCCCGCAGCCCGATGCCCTCGCGCAGGTAGTCCATCTCGTACAGGTGCTCGCGCCACTTGCGATCGAGCACGCTGAGGACGACGCGTCGCTCCAGCTCGCGCATCACGGGGGCGCCGAGCTCCTCCTCGCGGCGCGCGTAGGCGGCCCGGGCGTCCGTCGTGACCAGCTCCTGGAGGTACTCGCGGGACAGCCCCTCGCGACCGCCGGCCTCGGCCTCGACGCCTTCGACGGTGAGGCCGATCGGGTACAGCGTGCCGAGGGCGGTCCAGAGCTGATCGAGGTCCCACTCCTCCGGGAAGCCCTCGGTGGCGCCGGTGATGTACGCGCCGGTGACCTCGCCGATCATGTCCTGGACCCACTCCTGCATGTCCTGGCCCTCGAGCACCTGGCGCCGCTCGGTGTAGATGACCTCACGCTGGCGGCTCATGACGTCGTCGTACTTGAGGATGTTCTTGCGGGTGTCGAAGTTCTGGGCCTCGACCTGGGCCTGCGCCGAGGCGATCGCGCCGGTGACGCGCTTGTTCTCGATCGGCACGTCGTCGGGGATCTTCATGGTCTGCAGCACCCAGTTGACCCAGTCGGCCTTGAACAGGCGCATCAGGTCGTCCTCGAGGGACAGGTAGAAGCGGGTCTCACCGGGGTCGCCCTGGCGTCCGGACCGGCCGCGCAGCTGGTTGTCGATGCGTCGCGACTCGTGCCGCTCGGTGCCGATGACGGCCAGGCCGCCGGCGGCGGTGACCTCATCGTGCTCGGCGGCCACCTGCGCCTCGATCTGCTTCAGCGTGTCCGGCCATGCCGCCTCGTACGCCTCGGAGTCCTCCAGCGGGTCGAGCCCCTTGTCGCGCAGGGCCTGGTCGGCGAGGAACTCGACGCTGCCGCCGAGCATGATGTCGGTGCCGCGTCCGGCCATGTTGGTCGCGACCGTCACGGCTCCCTTGTGGCCGGCCATCGCGACGATCGCGGCTTCACGCTCGTGCTGCTTGGCATTCAGGACCTCGTGCGGGACGCCGTGCTTGCGCAGCTGCTTGGAGAGGCGCTCGCTCTTCGCGACGCTGGTGGTGCCGACCAGGATCGGCTGGCCGTTCTGGTGCCGCTCGACGATGTCGGAGACGACGGCGTCGAACTTGGCGTCCTCGGTGCGATAGACGAGGTCGGGCTGGTCGACCCGGGCGACCGGCTGGTTGGTGGGGATCGGCACGACGCCGAGGTGGTAGATCTTGTCGAACTCCGACGCCTCGGTGAGCGCGGTGCCGGTCATGCCGGCGAGCTTGTCGTAGAGGCGGAAGTAGTTCTGCAGGGTGATCGTGGCGAGCGTCTGGTACTCCTCGCGGATCCGCACGTTCTCCTTCGCCTCGATGGCCTGGTGCAGGCCCTCGTTGTAGCGCCGGCCCTCGAGCATGCGGCCGGTGTGCTCGTCGACGATGAGCACGTTGCCGTCGATGACGACGTAGTCCTTGTCGCGCTTGAACAGCTCCTTGGCCTTGATGGCGTTGTTCAGGAAGCTGATGAGTGGAGTGTTGACGGCGTCGTAGAGGTTGTCGATGCCGAGCTGGTCCTCGACCCGCGTGATGCCCTCCTCCGTGACCGCGATCGTGCGCTTCTTCTCGTCGACCTCGTAGTGGGTGTCGATCGTCATGCCGCCGACGATCCGGGAGAACTCGCCGTACCACTTGACCTCGTCCTCGGTGGGCCCGGAGATGATGAGCGGCGTGCGGGCCTCGTCGATGAGGATCGAGTCGACCTCGTCGACGATCGCGAAGCTGTGACCGCGCTGCACGCAGGCGGAGAGGTCGTCGGCCATGTTGTCGCGCAGGTAGTCGAAGCCGAACTCGTTGTTGGTGCCGTAGGTGATGTCGGCGGCGTACGCTTCGCGGCGCTCGTCCGGGCGCATGCTCGCCAGGATGGTGCCGACGGTCAGTCCGAGGAAGTGGTAGACCCGGCCCATCCACTCCGCGTGGTACTTGGCGAGGTAGTCGTTGACGGTGACGACATGGACGCCCTGGCCGGCCAAGCCGTTGAGGTAGCACGGCAGCGTGGCGACGAGGGTCTTGCCCTCCCCGGTCTTCATCTCGGCGATGTTGCCGAGGTGGAGGGCGGCGCCGCCCATGATCTGGACGTCGAAATGGCGCTGGCCGAGCACTCGCTTGGCCGCCTCACGGACGACGGCGAACGCCTCCGGCATCAGGTCGTCGAGGGTCTCCCCCGCGTCGAGACGCTCGCGGAATTCCGTCGTCATGCCCCGCAGCTGGTCGTCGCTCATCGCCGCGAACTCGTCCTCCAGCCCGTTCACCTGCTTGGCAATCGCCTCGAGCTGGCGAAGGATCTTGCCTTCGCCCATGCGCAGAATCTTGTCGATGACCTTGGGTGGCACGGAGAACTCCTGACGAACTGACGGACTGCAACAGTCTAGGCGAGGGGCAAGGCGGCAGTCAGAACTGTGTACGCAGCGCGGTGCAGAGGTCGCCCTTCCGCGCCACCGACACCGAGTCCAGGCCCAGCCAGCCCGCCATCAGCCTCAGCTCGGCCGCCAGCTCGGCGGCAGTCTCATCGGGCGCATCTGGCTCGGCGAAGGCGCTGTGGACCCGCAGCACGCCGGCGGACCGGTCGGCCTTGAGGTCGACGCGGGCGACCAGGCGGTCACCGAGCAGGAACGGCAGCACGTAGTAGCCGTGCACCCGCTTGTGGGCGGGCACGTAGATCTCGATGCGGTAGCGGAAGTCGAACAGCACCTCGGTGCGGGTGCGCTCGAAGATGAGGGGGTCGAACGGGCTGAGCAGGGCCCGTGCCCGCACGGTGCGCGGACGCACAGCCTCGGCGTGAAGAAACGCCGGCCGCTTCCAGCCGGTGATGCCGGCCGGCAGCAGCTCTCCGGTGCCGACCAGGGTGGCGATCGCCTTCGCCGTCGGCTCCGGACTGAGACGGAAGTAGTCGCGGAGGCACTGGGCCGTGCCGACGCCCAGTGCCTTGGACGCATGCCGCACCAGCTCGACGTGCGCAGCGTCCTCATCGAGCGGCGGCCGGGACAACACCCGGCTCGGGAGAACCCGGTCGGGGACGTCGTAGACCCGCTCGAACTGGCTGTTGCGACGCGCGGCCGTGACCTCGCCCTTGTAGAACAAGTACTCCAGCGCCACCTTGACCTCGGACCAGTTCCAGCCCCAGTTGTCCTTAGCGCGCGGAGTGTCGTGCTCGATCTCCCGGGCCGTGAGCGGCCCGTTCGCGTGGACCTCCTCCAGGACCCACGCGACGAGATCCGGCTTCTCCTCGATGATCCGGGCCATGCCACCCCACATGCGGGCGCCGGAGTCCATCCGGAACCGGAGCGCCGGCCAGAGATTGACGTCGACGAACGCCGCCTCGTGCGCCCAGTACTCGAACAGCCGCCGCGGCGCGCGACCGGCGGCGCGGTGGATCAGGCCGACGTCGTAGGGGCCCATGCGCGAGTAGAGCGGCAGGTACTGGGCGCGCTGCAACACGTTGACGGAATCGATCTGGAAGAACCCGAGCCGGGCGATGGTGCCGTTGAGGTGGCGGCTGGTGACCTCGGCAGGCCGGGCCCGGGTGAAGCCCTGTGCCCCGAGCGCGATGCGGCGTGCCTGAAGGGTGCTGAGCGAGATCACGACCCCAGCATGGCGGGTGGCACGGACAGCCCGCGTCAGCCCTGATCGTCGAGCAGGTTGCTGCGGACGGCGAACATGGCGGCCTCCATGCGCGACTTCATCTGCAGCTTCTCCAGCATGTTGCGGATGTGGTTCTTGACCGTGTTCTCGCTGATGAACAGCTCCTCGGCGATCTCGCGGTTGCTCTGACCGTGGGCGACCTGCCGCAGCACCTGCAGCTCGCGGGCGGTGAGCGTCGCGGCCGGGCTGGGGCTCTTGGTCATGCTGACGAACTCATCGAGCAGCTTGGTGGCCATGCTCGGACTGATCAGCGACTGGCCGCTCGCGACGAGCCGCACCGCCTCGGCGACCTGGTCGTAGGTGGAGCCGTCCTTGAGGAGGTAACCCGACGCGCCACTCTTGATCGACTCGTAGAGGTCGGTCTCCTCGTCGCTGGCGGTGAGCATGATGATGCCGGTGGACGGCGAGATCTCCTTGATCGCCGCGCACACGTCGACGCCACTGCGACCTGGCATGCGGACGTCGAGGAGCACGACATCGGGCGGATTCTGCTCCACGGCCGCGATGGCCTTGTCGCCGTCGTCGACTTCTTCGAGCTCGAGGGTCTCGTCCGCGCTGAGCACCATCGTGACCCCGCGCCGGAAAAGCTCTTGGTCGTCGACCAGGAGGACGCGGATACTCACATCCCGATCAGACACGTTTCCGATCATGCCACGACAGCCCCCTGAACACCCTGCGCGGCATGGGCGGTATCAGCCCTCGACGTCGAGATGGATGACGCCGTAGTCGTATCCCTTGCGCAGGTAGACAACGCTCGGACGCATCGAGTCCTTCTCCATGAAGAGGAAGAAGTCGTGGCCCACCAGCTCCATCTCGTGAAGGGCCTGATCGAGCGTCATCGGAGGGGCTGCGTGCGTCTTCTCGCGCACGACGAGCGGGCTGTCGTCGCCCTGGACCTCCATGCCCCCGACCACGTGCGTGGGTACCTTGACGTCATCGGGCACCAGGAGGTCGTCGGGGATGTCGGCGGTGGCCTCGGCGAGCGAGGTGGGCTTGTGCTGCCCGTGACTGATGCGTCGACGGTCGGTGGCGCGCCGCAGCCGCGACTCGAGCTTGTCGATGGCGGCGTCGAGCGCGGAGTGCTGGTCGGTGGACTCGGCCTCGGCCCGCACGGCCGGGCCCCTGGAGAGCAAGGTCATCTCGACACGGGCGGCCTTGTCGTACTGGCGGTGGTTCTTCTCGTGGGTGACCTCCACTTCGACGCGGAGGATCTTCTGGCGCTGGTCGTACTTGTCGATCCGGTGGAGCTTCTCGAGCACGTGTTCCCGGAACCGGTCGGAGATCTCGCTGTTCCGACCTGTGACGACGATTTCCATGGGGCCTCCCTGAACCGTTGACCGCGTGACCGGACCTTCGCTCATGCCTTATCTGTGACCGTAGCCCGGGAGGGTCTGACTTTCCATAGATGGGGACGGTCGGTCGCCGAACGGCGTCATCGGCGCGGCCGATGGGCCACGACGGCGGCGGCGCGGGGGCGGTGGCCGGCGGAGGTGAGGGCGCGGACCGCCTCGCCGAGGGTGGACCCGGTCGTGACGATGTCGTCGATCACCACGAGGTCGCGTCCGCCGAGGCGCTCGCCCGTGTCGCAGCTGGAAGGCTCCCGCGAGGTTCCGGGCCCGGGCACGGGCGCCGAGCCCCGACTGGTCGGCGGTCCGTCGCGTCACCCGCAGGGCCGGACATGCCGAGGCGTCGGCGCCGGTCTCCCTCAGCAGTCCGGCCGCGCCGTGGGCGAGCTGGTCGACGACGTCGGCGCCCCGGGCCAGGCGGCTGCGCCAGGTGGTCGGCACCGGCACGAGCGCGATCGGGCCGGACGCGCCACGTGTCACCTCCACGACCGACGCCGCGAGAAGGTGGGCCAGCGGTCGCAACAGCACCGTGCGGCCCTCCTCCTTCCACGCCACGATGGCCAGCCGCAGCACGCCACTGTGCTCGCCCGAGGCCGCGACGAGCAGCGGGCGGGTCCGGACCACGGTGGGACGAGGGGCGATCGCGGCGGCGCAAACCGGGCACAGCGCCCGCGAGGGTCGGCCGCATCCCGGGCACGCCGCGCCGAGGAGAAGATCGGCGGCCGCGGTGGCGAGGTCCATCCGGTCAGGGTGCTACGCCTCGTCACAGTCCTGACCGCGACGTGGCTGGTTGTGTGGACGCCTCGACGGACACTCAGTCGCCGGTGGACAGCCCGGAGAATCGCCGGTCGTCGACCAGCTGCCACGACTCATCCGGTGGCAGGTACCAGAGGCGTCGCCGGGCGTCGATGACCCAGCGCGCCGCGTTCTCGCCGGTGCGGCCGGCCAGCGAGGTGGCGTCGACGTCCGGGAGCAGCGGACCGCCGCCGGTGTCGCCGCCGGTCAGGTCGGTGCCGTCGAAGGCGACCTCGTACCGTTGCACGCCGGCGTCGCTCGCCCCGAGGAACCCGACCCGGGTGGTAGAGACCCATCCGACCGAACGCGGACTGTCGACCCCGGTCGACAGCCGGTGGGGTTCGCCGAGCGCCGTGAGCTGACCGTCCGTGTTGCGAAGCACCGGGCCCACGAGAACCGATGTGCCCGTTTCGTCCGTGCCGGTGATCGCATACCGGCCGCCATCCGGTGAGACGGCGAAGGATCGCACCGTCAACCCGCGCAGTCCGCGCGCGGAAAGGTCACGGACCTTGTCGCCGTCGACGACGCGCACCCGCGTCGAACCGGACGGACGATCGATGAGCCAGAGGCGGTCGTCCGGGTCCAACCGCGGCGCGATGAATCCGGAGCCGTCGACGTCGAGCGGGCTGCCGCCACCCCGGTCGGTGATCCGCACACGGTCGCGGCCAGGCAGTACGGCGGCCACGGAGTCATCGCTCACAGCGACCTCCACCGCGCCGTTCGCGTCGCGGCCCCAGGCACCCTTGACGGGACGGACCGATCCGCCGTCGATCTCCACCAGCTTGTCGTCGACGAGGGCGTAGGTGTTGGCGTTTCCGGTGGGCGGTCCGAAGCCCTCCCACGAATCGACGGGATGCACGCGATCTCCGCGCGAGGACAGGATCGGCGTGCCTCCGAAGATGCGGACTCCGAACAACGCCGGCACCGAACGCAGCGTCCACACGATCTGAGCCGCCAGACGTTCCTGCTCGCGCGTGGACAGCTTGGTGAGTGACGCCGAGAACTCGACGTCGGCGACGTTCTCGTCACCGACCGTGACCGACGGCCGCAAGGACGCGACACCCGGCACGAAGGTTCGCAGGTTGCCAGGTGTGCGGCCGGGCCCGCGGGCGAGTGCGGTCACCAGCGCGGTGGGCAGCTGCTCACCGACGGCGAGGTGCACGAGGTCGGGCACGACACGTTCGCCCGGCGCGTCGAAGAAGTACAGCGAGAACGGACGGAAGTAGTCGTCGTAGTAGGTGCGGGTGACCATGACGCCGTCCTGCGGGTTGCTGATCCGCCACCGGCCCTTGACCTTCTCCAGGACATACTCGCGCGGCCTTTCGTCGCCGCCGGACGTGAAGTGGCCCTGCCGGTCGAGCCGCGCGACCGGGGTGGTCCGCAGATCAACGATGACCGACTCACGCTCGGCGTCGAGCACGTCGGTCCCGGACAGGCTCACCTCGGGCGAGCTGTACACCGTCACACCCTGGGACGACCGCCATCGCTTGGCGGCGTCCGGCGTCAGGTACAGCGCCGCGGTACCGGTGGAGACCGGGTACGCGAGCATCGCGTCCAGGAACCCGCGCACGATCTGCTGCGGCGAGGCTCCTCGCGCAGGACCCACCGGCGCGTACCGGACCGTGCTCTGGTCGGGTCCGCCGTCGTCGGCGACCCGCTCGACCGGCCCGGACGACGGGATCCCGGCACACCCGGCGAGCACTGCCGCGACCGCAACCATGGCGACGGCCTTCCGTGGGGTCCGGGGGGCGATCATCATGCGAAGACCGGGCGGACCAGCGGAGGAGGTCCGCCGGTGGTGTCCTTCTGCTCGTCGGCGCTGGGCACGGTCTTCGGAAGCGTGAGCACGAACTCGCTCCCCTCGCCCGGACGGCCCCACGCCTGGAGGGAGCCGCCATGCAACACCGCGTCCTCGCGCGAGATCGGCAACCCGAGGCCGGTGCCACCCTGCGTCCGAGCCGGGTCGGCCCGCCAGAACCGGTCGAACACGCGCAGGTTCTCATCACCGGTGAGGCCGACCCCGAAGTCGCGCACCGCGAGCGAGACGTGCTCGTCGTCCTGGGCGACCTCGATCTCGACGACGGTCGACCCGCTGTACTTGGCCGCGTTGGTCAGCAGGTTGCGGACGATCCTGTCGATGCGCCGGATGTCGGCCTCCACGACGGCAGGCTCGTCGGTGCCCACCAGCCTCACGTCGATGCCCTCCCGCTGGAGCAGGGGGTCGTCCGCCGCGGCGCGGGCGATCGCTGCGAGGTCGACGGCGTCCAGCTCGAGCCGCGCGGCGCCGGCGTCGAACCTGCTGAGGTCGAGCAGGTTCGACAGCAGCTCCTCGAATCGGTCCAGCTCGCTCTTGAGGAGCTCGGCGGATCGGGCGGTCTGCTGGTCGAACCGCTCCCGAGCCTCGAACAGCACACTGCTGGCCATCTGCACCGTGGTGAGCGGCGTGCGGAGCTCGTGCGAGACGTCGGAGACGAACCGCTGCTGCAGACGCGACAGGTTCTCCAGCCGGCGGATCTGGCTCTGCAGGCTGGCCGCCATCTGGTTGAACGACGTGCTCAGCCTGGCGATGTCGTCCTCACCGCTCACGTGCATCCGCTGCTCGAGGCTGCCGGCCGCGTAACGCTCCGCAATGCGCCGGGCCAGCCGGACCGGGTTGAGCACCTGGCGCGAGACCAGCCAAGCCACCCCACCGACCATGAGCACCATGGCGAGGCCACCGAACAAGAGTGCCTGCCGCACCAGGTCGAGCGTGGCCTGCTGCTCCTTCATCGAGAACAGGTAGAACATCGCGTACGAGTCGCCGGTGCGCGGCGCTCGAAGCCGGCTGCCGACCGCGACGGCGGGCTCGGCGTCGTCCTGGCCGAGCACCGAGAGGCCGGAGAAGCTCCAGTACGTGCCCGGCGACTTGATGACAGAACGTCGCAGGTCCGACGGCAACGAGCCGGGTGAGATCGCGGCCGACGAGCGGACCGGGGTGTCATCGCCACCCAGTGGTCCTTCGAGCACGAGCTCATAGGAGCGCCGGCCGCCCCGGACACCGGTGAGCGAGTCGACCATCTGGGTGAGCGCCTGCGCCTGTGTCTCGGGCTCTGACTCCACGGCCGCGTCCAGCTGCGCCTGCGCGACCTCGAAGCCCGACCGGGCCTCGGCGATCGCGGCCTTGCGCCTTGTGTCGGCGAGCCCGTCGGCGACATCACTGAGCAAGGCCCACCCGGTCGCGCCGATGACGAGTGCGCTGAGCAGGATGGTGCTGGCGACGACTCTGGTCTGGATCGAGCGGCGCCACAGGCGCATCAGGTTGCGCATCAGGCGCCCAGCGTCACTGTGCTGAACTCTCGGCGGGTGCGATCGCCTGGTAGCCGACGCCGCGCACCGTGCGAATGACCTGGGGATTGTCCGCGTCGTCCTCGATCTTCGACCGCAGCCGGGTCATGTGGACATTGACGAGCTTGGTGTCGCCCGGGTGGTGATAGCCCCACACCTTCTGCAGCAAGGTCTCGCGGGTGAACACCTGCTCGGGGTTGCCGAGCAGGCACGCCAGGAGGTCGAACTCCAGCGGCGTGAGGTCCAGCGACTCACCCTTGCGGGTGACGGTGTGTCCGGCGGGGTCGAGCACGATGTCACCGAACTCCAGCGGCTCGACGAGCTGGTCGGTGCGGCGCAGGCGGGCCCGGATGCGGGCCACCAGCTCGGTGTTCTTGAACGGCTTGGTGATGTAGTCGTCTGCTCCTGCCTCCAGCCCGCGCACGACGTCGGGGGTGTCGGACTTGGCGGTGAGCATGATGATCGGCACCGCCGACGTCGCCCGGATGCGCCGGCAGACACTCATGCCGTCGAGGCCGGGCAGCATCAGATCGAGCAGCACGACGTCGGGCTTGAAGGACGCGAACTCCGCCATCACCTGCTCGCCGGACCGGACGATCGACGTCGTCAGGCCCTCACCCTCCAGGACGATCGAGAGCATCTCCGCCAGCGAGGCGTCGTCGTCGACGACGAGGACGCGGTCCCGCTTGCTCCGGCGATAACTCATCTCACGGCCGGCTCAGTAGCGGTACTGCTCCGACTTGTACGGGCCGCCCACGTCGATGCCGAGGTACTCGGCCTGCTCCTTGGTGAGCTCGGTGAGCTCGACGCCCAGGGCGTCGAGGTGGAGGCGGGCGACCTCCTCATCGAGGTGCTTCGGCAGCACGTGAACACCCAGCGGGTAGTCCTCGAGCTTCGTGAAGAGCTCGATCTGGGCCAGCACCTGGTTGGTGAAGGAGTTCGACATCACGAACGACGGGTGTCCGGTAGCGTTGCCCAGGTTCAGCAGCCGGCCCTCGGACAGGACGATGACCTTGTGGCCGTTGTCGAACTCCCACACATCGACCTGCGGCTTGATCGTCTGACGGGTGACTCCGGGCAGCTTCTCGAGGCCGGCCATGTCGATCTCGTTGTCGAAGTGGCCGATGTTGCCGACGATCGCCTGGTGCTTCATCTTCTGGAAGTGCTCGACCGTGACGACGTTGAAGTTGCCGGTCGCCGTGATGATGATGTCCGCCTCGGGCAGCACGGTCTCGAGGGTCTTGACCTCGAAGCCGTCCATCGCAGCCTGCAGCGCGCAGATCGGGTCGATCTCGGTGATGACCACCCGGGCGCCCTGGCCGCGCAGCGACTCAGCACAGCCCTTGCCGACGTCGCCATAGCCGCAGACCACCGCGACCTTGCCGCCGATGAGGACGTCGGTCGCACGGTTGATGCCGTCGATCAGCGAGTGCCGCGTGCCGTACTTGTTGTCGAACTTGCTCTTGGTGACCGAGTCGTTGACGTTGATCGCGGGGAACAGCAGCGTGCCCTCGCGGAAGCGGTCATAGAGCCGGAGGACACCGGTCGTGGTCTCTTCGGTGACGCCCTTGACGCTGTTCGCGATGGTGGTCCAGCGGTTCGGGTCGGCCTCGTAGGCGCGACCCAGGACACGCAGGACCTCCTTGAACTCGTGGTTGTCGGTGGTGTCGGGCGACGGAACGGCGCCGGCCTTCTCGTACTCCACGCCCTGGTGCAGCAGCAACGTGGCGTCGCCGCCGTCGTCGAGGATCATGTTCGGGGCTTCGCCGTTGGGCCAGAGGAGGATCTGCTCGGCCAGGTCCCAGTACTCGGCCAGGGTCTCGCCCTTCCAGGCGAACACCGGGATGCCCTTCGGGTCGTCGGGAGTGCCGTCCTTGCCGACGACGACCGCGGCCGCCGCATGGTCCTGGGTGGAGAAGATGTTGCAGCTGGCCCACCGAACCTCGGCGCCCAGCTCGGCCAGCGTCTCGATGAGGACGGCCGTCTGGATGGTCATGTGCAGGGATCCGGCGATGCGTGCGCCGGCGAGCGGCTTGGACGTGCCGTAGCGCTCGCGCATGGCCATGAGTCCCGGCATCTCGTGCTCAGCGAGGGTGATCTCGGCTCGGCCGTACTCGGCCAGGGACAGGTCAGCGACGTTGAAATCCATGAGCGCCATCGTACCGGGGCGTCGATGCTGCTCCGCACCGGTTCGGCACGTTCACCGTCCTGCCCGAGTCGCGCACTCCGGGCGGCGGGGTTAGCGTGTCCGGTGGTGCTGTGGCGGGCGTCACAGCATGCAGCAAGGGGGGAAACATGACCGACCGTCCATCACCTTCTCCGTCCGCCCCACCCGGACCGGGACGCCTGATCGCCGCCAGCGTCGCGCTGTCCATCGCGATCGTCGTGCCGCTCCTGGTGTGGACCTACGCGCGGTCCACGCCCGAGCTCGGCGGCATCCCGTTCTTCTTCTGGTACCAGTTCCTGCTCGTGATCGTGTCGGTCCTGCTGACCACCATCGCGTTCCGACTCGTCGCGTCGCACGATCGCGATCGCCGAGCCGCGCAGGGCCTCGGACGGGGAGGCGACGCATGAGCGGCGTCGACGGCGTGGCCTTCTCGGTCTTCATCTTCTTCTTCCTGCTCGTCACCGTCATGGGCTTCCTGGCCGCTCGGTGGCGGCGCGCCCCTGATCTCGCGTCGCTCGACGAGTGGGGGCTGGGTGGGCGCAAGTTCGGCACGTTCATCGCCTGGTTCCTGATCGGCGGCGACATCTACACCGCGTACACGTTCATCGCGGTGCCGGCGCTGCTCTACGCCGGCAACGCGACCGGGTTCTTCGCGGTGCCGTACACGGTCATCCTGTACCCGATCATCTTCGTGTTCCTTCCACGGCTGTGGTCGGTGTCGCACCGGCGCCGGTACGTGACTCCGGCCGACTTCGTTCAGGGCCGGTTCGACTCCAAGTCGCTGGGTCTCGCGGTCGCGTTCACCGGCATCCTCGCGACCATGCCGTACATCGCGCTGCAGCTCATCGGCATCCAGGCGGTGCTCGACGTCCTGGGCATCGGCGGCGGTGAGAACGCCAGCTGGCTGGAGAAGGACCTGCCGCTGTTCATCGCGTTCGCCCTGCTCGCCGCGTACACCTACTCATCGGGTCTGCGCGCGCCGGCGCTGATCGCGTTCGTCAAGGACACGCTCATCTACCTCGTCATCATCGTGGCGGTCATCTACCTGCCGACGCAGCTCGGTGGCTGGGGCAACATCTTCGACACCGCCGGCGCGTCCTTCGATGCCTTCAACGAGGAGAACGCCGACGCAATCGCGGCCAAAGAGGCTGCGCCCAAGGGGCTGGTCCCGCAGATGGGCGCGGCACAGTGGGCCTATGCCTCGCTCTCGCTGGGCTCGGCGCTCGCGCTGTTCATGTACCCGCACTCGATCACCGCCGTCTTGTCGACGAAGAGCCGCGACATCATCCGGCGCAACGCCGCGCTGCTTCCCGCCTACTCGTTCCTGTTGGGCCTCCTGGCGCTGCTCGGGCTCGCGGCGATCGCCGCCGGCGTCAAGGTCGACAACGCTCAGCTGGCCATCCCGCAGCTGTTCGAGCAGGAGTTCAGCCCGTGGTTCGCGGGTGTCGCGTTCGCGGCCATCGCGATCGGCGCCCTGGTGCCGGCGGCCATCATGTCGATCGCGGCGGCGAACCTCTGGACGCGCAACATCTACAAGGCGTTCCTCAAGCCCGATGCCACGGACGCCCAGGAGGCGCAGCAGAGCAAGCTGGCCAGTCTCGTGGTGAAGTTCGGCGCCCTCGTCTTCGTGCTGGCTCTGCCGAACGAGTTCGCCATCGAGCTGCAGCTTCTCGGCGGGATCTGGATCGTGCAGACGCTTCCGGCCATCGTCATCGGTCTCTACACACGGTGGTTCCACCGCTGGGCACTGCTGGCCGGCTGGGCCGTCGGCATGGCGTGGGGCACGATCGCCGCGTACAACACGCCGGTGGTCGGCGACCCGGGCTCGCACTTCGGCGGGTCCGTCGGCCCGCTCGAGGTGTTCGGGATCCATCTCACCGACAACCTGATCTACTTCGGCCTCACCGCGCTGGTGCTCAACCTGCTGGTGTCGACCGTGCTGACGATCCTGTTTCGTGCGACCGGCGTGTCCGCGGGCGTCGACGACACCCGCCCCAGCGACTACCACGCCGACGCCGGCGACCCGGAAGTGGCTGACGAGCTGGACCCCATCGACACCCCGCCCAGCACCTGAGGTCAGTGGCCCGATGCCTCGGGGACCTCGGGACGCGGGTCCGGGACGTAGTCGTCGCGGTGGATGTCGGGCTCCAGGAAGACCTGGGTGGCCATCGGCTCAGCCGCCCGCAGTGCTCGTTCGGCCGCGTCGATGGTCGCCGCGACGTCTGAGGCGGTGGCGTGTGGCGCGACCGCGATCTTCGCGGCGACCAGCAGCTCCTCCGGCGCGACGTGCATCGTCTTGAGATGGATGATGCCCTCGACACCGTCGGTGCCGACGAGCGCCGTGTTGATCGCCGCGACCGACTCGGGCGTGGCCGCCTCACCGAGCAGCTGGCTCTTGACCTCGACGCCGAGAATCACGGCGACGGTCACCAGGAGTGCGCCGATGACGGCGGAGCCGGCGACGTCGAAGTACAGGTTGTGCGTGATGAGAGCGAGACCCACTCCGGCGAAGGCCACGACCAGGCCGAGCAGGGCGGCGAGGTCCTCCAGAAGGATGACCGGCAGCTCCGGAGCCTTGGCCCGGCGGATGAACCGCCACCAGCTCTGGTCGCCACGGACCTTGTTGGACTCGACGATGGCGGTGCGGAACGAGAACGACTCCATGACGATCGCGAGTCCGAGCACCACCAGCGGCACGTACTTCCAGCGGCTGGCCAGCAGGCCGCCCTCGCCGTGGCCGTCCGCCAGCTCGTGGAACTTGTGGTAGGCCTCGTACAGCGCGAACAGCCCGCCCACGCTGAACAGCACGATCGCGACGATGAAGGCATAGATGTAGCGCTCGCGGCCGTATCCGAACGGATGCTCCTCGGTGGCCTCCCGCTTGGCCCGCCGGCCGCCCAGCAGGAGCAGCGCCTGGTTGCCCGCATCGGCCACCGAGTGGATGGCCTCCGCCAGCATCGACGCCGACTGCGTGAGCGCCCACGCCCCGAACTTGGTGACCGCGATCCCGGTGTTGGCCAGGAGCGCGGCGACCACGGCCTTGGTTCCCCCGCTGGTCGCCACGGCTCAGCCCTTCACGGAGAGGTCGCGCGCCTCGTCGACGAGCATCACCGGGATGTCACCCCGCACGGGGTAGGCGAGCTGACAGGTGTTGCAGACCAGCTCCTCGGCGTCGTCGTCGACGAACAGCGTGGCCCGGCACTGCGGGCACACGAGGATGTCGAGCAAGGCGGGGTCGAGGTTCATGGCGGCCACTCTACTGAGGGTCAGGCACGGATGACGGCGAGCACGTCGTCGCGCACACGCGCCATCGTCGCGTCGTCGGCGCCCTCGACGTTGAGTCGCAGCAAGGGCTCGGTGTTGGACGGCCGCACGTTGAACCACCAGTCGTCGGCGGTGACCGTGAGCCCGTCGAGGTGGTCGAGCTCGTGCTCGCCGTACGTCTCCTCCAGCCGGCCCAGCACCGCGGATGCATCATCGACCCGGCTGTTGATCTCACCGGACGAGGCGTACCGCAGGAACTCGGCGAACAGCTCGCTCGCAGTACGACCAGTGCCGCCATCGGTCTCGGCGAGCGCCGCCATCACGTGCAGCGCGGCGAGCATCCCGGAGTCGGCGAGGTAGAACTCGCGGAAGTAGAAGTGGCCCGAGTGCTCGCCGCCGAAGACGGCACCGGTGCGCGCCATCTCGGCCTTGATCAGCGAGTGGCCCACCGGCGTCCGGATCGCGGTGCCGCCGTGCTCGGCGACGATCTCCGGCACGGCCCGGGAGGTGATGACGTTGTGCAGGATGGTGGCCCCGGGCTCGATGGCCAGGTGCCGCGTGGCGATCAGACCGGCGATGGCCGACGGCGACACGACGTCCCCGGTCTCGTCGATGACGAAGCATCGGTCGGCGTCGCCGTCGAAGGCGAGTCCGATGTCGGCGCCGTGCTCGCGGACGGCTGCCTGCAGGTCGACCAGCGTGGTGTGGTCGAGCGGGTTCGCCTCGTGGTTCGGGAACGTGCCGTCGAGCTCCAGGTACAGCGGTACCAGCTCGACGTCCAGGCCCGAGGCACGGAGGCCGTCGAACACGGCGGGGACGGTGTGACCGGCCATGCCGTTGCCGGCGTCGACGGCGACGGTGAGGCGGCGTCCCCGGACCGGCGCGAGCTCGAGCAGCGTCGTGACGTACGTCTCGAGGAAGTCCAGCTGCTCCACCTCGCCGGATTCGCCGGCGGGGGTCGAATCGGTCTCGAGCATGGGTCCGGCCACCTCGGCCATCGCCGCCAGTCCGGTGTCGAGACCGATCGGGCGGGCGCCGGCGCGACACATCTTCAGGCCGTTGTCCCCGGCCGGGTTGTGGCTCGCCGTGACCATGACGCCGGGTAGGTCGAGCACGCCGGACGCGCAGTAGAGGAGGTCGGTCGATGCGAGGCCGATGTCGACCACCCCGGCGCCGCGACCCCGGATGCCGTCGGCGATCGCTCCCGCGATCTCGGGTGAGGACGCCCGCATGTCGCGACCGATGACGGCCTTGCCACGGCCGTCGCTGATGCCCGTCTCGTCAGCGAACGCCGAGCCCAGGGCACGCGCGAGGGCGGCGTCGAGCTGTTCGGGCGAGCGGCCGCGGACGTCGTACGCCTTGACCACCGCCTGGAGGCGTGGATGCATCACTCCCCGCCGCCGTGTGGCTGTGTGACCGGGTTCGCGGGCGGACTCTTCACCAGGTGCAGGGCCGGCGGGCCCGGCTCGGGGGCTGGTGCGGGCCGACCGGCTTCACGGACGGCGTCGGCCAAGGCGAGCAGGTCGTCGTGCGTCGGCTCGATGGTGGCTGGGTCGGGCGCCAGTCGCAGCACGTTCCACCCACGTGGAGCTGACATGCGCTGCGAGTGATCGGCACACAGGTCGTAGGTGTGCGGCTCGGCCAGCGTGGCCAGGGGTCCGAGCACGGCGGTCTGGTCGGCGTAGACGTACGTCAACGTCGCGACCGCCGGTTGGGAGCACGCAGACCGCGTGCACCGTCGAGATGCACCCACGGGGTGAGCGTATCGATCGCCCTCCGCGCAGCGCGTTAGGCTCACCGGCATGGAGCCGGGCGCCGACATGCATGGTCCGGGCGCGAGCCTCAGCGGCATGGCCCACCTCGGCGGGGTCGTCAGTGGTCCGCGGCCCGGCCGGATGCGTGACCGGCGCGGGCGCGGGGCTCGGGGACCGATGGCGCTCCCTGGCCCGCTGTCTCCGAGCAGTGTCCCGTCCCACCGCACCCCTCGTGAGCAGTTCGACGTCCTCGTCGAGGGTGTCCTGGCGGCGCTGGAGAAGCATTTCGCCGCCGAGCCCGACCACGTCGACGTCGTGGTGGAGGAGGCTCCGCTGCTTCCGCCGGAGTGGTCCGACGACGTTCCCACCAGCGCGGCGTCGACGGGCGGCGTCTCGTCGCGCATCGTGCTGTATCGGCTGCCGATCAGCCAGCGGTGTGCGGACGCGATCCAGCTGGAGGACGCCGTCTGGCAGGTGCTGCTCGATCGCCTCGCCGAGGTGTGGCAGGTATCGCCCGACGACCTCGATCCGCGTTGAGTGAGCCGCGCCCTCAGTTGACCGGACGGACCTGGGGGCCGAGCACGGTGACCGGCGCCTCGGTCAGCGCGAGCGAGGCGATCCCGGTGCCACGTCGGTAGGTGGCCGCACCGCTGACGCCGCCCTCGGCCCGCACCACCACGTAGGCCACGCCCCTCGCATCGAGCACCTTGGCCGAACCCAGGTCGACACCCTTGGTGGTGCCGGCCTTGACGGTGATGTCGCTGCTGGCCTGCCGGCTCATCTCCTCGTCGTACGCCTCGAGGGTGACGTCCGCCGCCCGCCCGGCGGCGGTGAGGATGAGCCGGGGCGCTCGGGTGCCGGTGCCGAGGTCGACCGGGACGATGGCGGCACCGTCGAGCTCGGGTGAGGCCTCGACAACCGCGCGGTCCTTCGCGCCCGGTGCGAACCGCATCGACGCCGAGATCGGCTGGTCGGACCGCAGCCGAAAGGACCCTTCGCCCGAGCCCACCGACTTCGGCACGGTGACCGCTTTCAGCTGCCGCGCCTCGACCTTGATCGACTCCAGCCCCTCGGGCGCGAACGTGCCCTTCTCGCCGATCACCTCGACGCGGACCCGAGCGGTCGACGTCCTGGGGTTCAACAGCAGCAGCGTGCGGGTGCCGGAGCCCGACGGGATTCCGGTCACCGTCTGCTCACGCCTCGGTACGGCGGTCGGTTCGAGTGCGTCCGTGCCGCGGAAGACGGTGGTCGAGGTGTCGAGCGCGCTGACGGCGAGCGCCCCGCGACGTCGCTCGACCCGTACAGCGAGCTCGGCCTCGCCCGCCGCGAGGTCGCGCAGATCGACACGGCGAACGGCGAAGGGGTCGACGACGATGCCGTCGGCGTCGACGGCATCGATCCTGCCCTCGGGACCCCAGAAGGAGACGGCGGCGACAGCCGGCGACGACGAGAGGTTGGTGAGCACGAGGGACGTCAGGTGCTTGCCGCCTGAGCCGGCGCCCAGGAACCAGCTGTCGTCGGCCGTCGCCGGGCACGAACCCACGACGAGTCCTCCGCCGCGTGCCTTGCCGGCTGACTCGCTGTGGAAGCCGACGGCTCCAGATTTGCGTCCGCGTTGATCCATGGCGACGACAGCCACATCGACGGTGTCGCGTCGCCACCGCGTGGCGTCGCCGAGGGACTCGACCGGCGTCCGGCCCGGCAGGCCGGCGGCGGTCGCGGACGTCCCGGCCACCACCTGCCCGGCCGACACCGACACCCCACTGCCCCCCGGACAGGCGTAGGCCGACCGCGCGATGGTGACCGGCGCGGGCGATCGATCGGGCTCGGAGCCGTCAGGCAGGATGAAAGCCAGACCCAGCAGCAGGGCCGCGGCCACCGGAGGTGCCACCGCCCGCGCCCGCTGACCGAACGTCGGGCGGGCGCGACGCCGGGCCCGCGTTCCCGGAGAGGTGGTCATGCCTCGGCCAGTTCTTCCTCGACGTCGCCGAGAGCCTCCGGCACGCGACGACGACGTACCGGTGCCGTGAGGATGATCGCGACGATCCAGGCGAGGATCTGCGCGGCCGAGACACCCAGGCGCCACAGCGGCGCCGGCTCGTCGCCTCGGCCCGGCTCGGCGGCCAGGGTCCACACCCGCGAGTCGGGCCGGTCGCTGCCGGCCGGCTCGAGCAGCGGCGCGGAGTCGATCCGCCGGGCGACCTCGGGGTCGGCCCGTGGCGCATAGATGGCGTCGATCCCGGCCTCTTCGAGCGCACGGACGTCGCTCGTGGACGCCCGCGCCAGCAGCCGGCCCATGGCCGCGCGGGTCTGGTCCGTCCGTCCGGGATCGGGCGTCAGTGCCTCCTGCCCGAGGAACGGACCGTCTCCGCTGACGACGCGGAGGTCGACGCCGCGTGCGACCGATCCGGTGACCACGACCGTGTCACCGGGGCGCTCGACGAGGAACGCCGGCACGGTGTCGGGCCGGCTCTTGACCAGCGGATCGTCGACTCCGCGCCACAACCACCAGGCACCGGTGCCAACCGGGAGCACCAAGGCCACCACGGCAAGCACGGCGACCGTCAGCCTCGGCAGTCCGACCGCTTCCGGTGCGGCAAACATGACCGCAGTGAGCAGCCCGGCCACCCACACGACGACGGGAACGCCCACCCATGGCGTGATCTCGGCCGGCCCCGCCGGGGTGGTGTACGTGATGGCTGTGCCGAGCACCGCGAAGCCGAGGCCGATCAGCGCCACCACCCAGCAGACCTGCACGTAGACCCGGGTGTGTCTCGGCACGAGAGAGAGGACGGCGAGCACCATCAGGCCGGCTCCCAGCCAGACCGGCGCCGCTCCCGAACCGCCGGCTCGGCCCAGGGCGAGCTCGAGCACCGTGGCCTCGCCCGGCAGGGGGAAACCGGCCTCCCACCACGTGCGGAACGGGTGCCCGGCTCGCTGCACGAGCCACGGGCCGAGCAGCACCAGCGGCACGATCGCGGCGATGATGCCGTCGCGCAGAACCCAGCGTCCCTCCAGCACGAGCAGGAGCACCAGCCCGGCGAGGCACAACGGGAGCACGACCGGCGCGAAAGCCGCCCCGACGGCGATCCAGATGCCGAGCCGGAGGCCGAGCTGCCAGCCCGGTGCGTCCACCAGCTGCCCAGCCGTGTTGACGACGATCGGCAACACCACGAGGGCCACCACGGTGCCGATCCGGCCTTGCGCGACCGCCCCGGTGGCGACCACGGCGAGCGCGTACGAGACCGCCCACACGATGCGCAGGCCGCGCCGCGTCGTCAGCCTGCGGCCGAGCCGGTGCGCGGAGAGGCCGGCGAGCGGGACCGCGAACAGCATCAGGACGGTGACCACGATGCCCGGCTCGAACCAGAACGGCGTCGCCACGGCACCGAGCAGCATCGAGAAGACCGGTGCGATCGACGTGCTGCCGAGCCCGATGTCGTGGCTGCGCTCCCACATCAGCATCCACCAGTCACCGGCCGTACCCGGCGCCGGTGGAAGCGCGCCACCGTGCAGGGCGCCACCGGAGATGCCTCCGAACAGCCCGCGGCCCGCCACGAACGACAAGGCGATGAGAACCACCACCGTGGCCAGCCAGGGCCGCCGCTCCAGCAGGGTCGGGCCGTCGTCGAGATCGTCGGCTTCCTCCGGCCCCCCACTCCCCAGGGCAGAGCCGCCCAGCCCCGAACCCGCGGCCGAGCGGCGGCCGACCGTCTCGACCGCCTCCGGTTTCACCAGCGCGACGATGGTGTCGCTGATGCCGTCGAACCCGTGGCGGTACGGCAGCCAGAACGGCGGGAAGAGTGCACGGATGTCGCGGTCGGTGCGCCGCGACGTGGCAAGCCGCGCCCGTCGCGCGGCGCGCAGCTCGAGCGGGTGGAGGTACACCGCTCGCAGTGCGAGCAGCTCGTCGCTGGCCGACTCCGGGTCCTTGCTGATGAGGAAGCCCAGCACACGCAGCAGCGAGCCGACGAACAGCCGCAGGTGCTGCCACCAGACATGCGGTGCGGACGTATTGGCCAGCAGGGTGTAGAGCGCGGCCCGGCGCGGCTCCCAGTGCGGGACGTCGCCGGCCGTTCGTCGCCTGGTGCCGCGTCGGCTCGCCTCGGCGTGGAACATCACACCACCTGGAGCCGTGCGGGTGCGGTAGCCGGCGCGGGCGACCCGCCAGCCGAAATCGATGTCGTCGAAGTACATGGGGAGGGCCGGGTCGAAGCCCCCGAGCTCGTCCCAGACGTCGCGGCGCACCAGCATGCCGGCACTGTCGACGGCCAGCACGTCACGCGGCCGGTCGTGCTGGCCCGCGTCCGGCTCGCCGGTCTCGAGCCCGGTCTCGCGGGACCCGGTGTTCGTGACCGTCAGGCCGACCTCGAGCAGGCGCCGCAAGGACGGCCATTCGCGGATCTTGGGCCCGACCACCGCGATGTCGTCGGCGGACGTCGCGACGTCGAGCAGGCCGGCGAGCGTGCCGGGCAGCACGGCGGCATCGTCGTGGAGCAGCCAGATCCAGTCAGTGCGTGGCATCGCCTCGACACCCAGACGGACGGCCTCGCCGAAGCCGGTGCCGGACGGTGCGTAGGTGATGCGCTCAGAGCCGAAGGAGTCACGCAGCAGGTCGGCGCACCCGTCGGTGGAGCTGACGTCGACCACGCGCCAGGCGGCCGGTGCATGGAACATCGCCGTGAACGACGCGAGAACCTTGGGGAGCCAGGCGGCGCCGTTGTGGGCGACCAGCACGGCCCCGACGGTCGGCGGGTCGTCGAGCCAGTGGCGCGGCGACCCGGTTTCGTCCATGAGCGTGCAGCCTAATGGACGGCACCTGAGGGTTCAGGGACAGCATCTGCCGGTCACCGGCGCCCGTTTCGAGGGGTCGGTGGGACGATCGGCGATGGGTCAGGCGCGCTTTTTGAGCTTGCGGCGCTCACGTTCGGACAGGCCGCCCCAGATGCCGAACCGCTCATCATGGGCCAGGGCGTACTCGAGGCACTCACCACGCACGTCGCAGGTCAGACAGACCCGCTTCGCCTCACGCGTGGATCCCCCCTTCTCGGGGAAGAATGCCTCGGGGTCAGTTTGCGCGCACAGGGCGCGCTCCTGCCACATGAGCTCCTCGTCGTGCTCGAGCTCCAGACCCTCATCGAATGACATAACAGTAATTACAGACCTGTCCTTTCTCATAAGTCAAGCGGAATACCGACATTGGCATCATCCTCGGCGTGTCGCCCGCTCATCCCCGCTGTTCAGCGCTCTGTCACCATGACGACATGCGGATCGTGTTCCTCACCGACGGCGACGGATCCGACCTCGCTCACCGCCTCGCGGCACTGATGTCCGACGACGACACCCTCGACGTGGTCGTCCCTGTCACGCGGGACCACTGGACCCACGGCCTCAAGTGCTGCCCGGACGTCGACGCATTCCTCACCTTGCCAGGCGGCGACACCGCGGCACCGACCTTCGCCGTCGCTGACGAGCTGGCGGCGGTCGGCTTCTCCCCCTCGTGGGCACGCCCGACCGACGCGGAGATCGCCCGGCGGATCCAGCGCACCGAGCTGCTGCAGGCCGGCTACACGCTCGGTGCCGCGACCGTCGCGATGGCCGCCCGGGTGTCGCTCCCTTTCGGCTTGCTGCCGGTTAGTGACGACCGGGCTGAGCTGCACGTGGTCGTCGAGGAACAGGACGGCCGGCGAGCGGTGCACGTCACGGAGCATCTCGCCGATCCCCGGGCCGGTCAGCCGGTCGAGGCCACGATCGTCACGGCGTCGTGGCAGGCGTCTGCGGCGGTACGCGAGCAGGTCGGTCACGCCGACGTCATCCTGCTCGGTCCGTCCTCGCCCATCCTCGACGTCGACCCGCTCCTCGCCACACCGGGACTGCGTGAGGCCATGACCGCCCCGCAGCTGGAGTTCCGGCACGACGCGGCCGCCGTCCTCGACGCCGCGCGCGAAGCCGTCGGGGTCGGCCGATGACCCTGGACCGGCTGCTGGCCGGGCTCCCCGACCCCGCCCGCCCGTTCCTGACGTACTACGACAACGGCACGGGAGAGCGGGTGGAGCTGAGTGGCGTCACCACCGCCAACTGGGTGGCCAAGACGTCCAACTTCCTCGTCGACGACCTCGAGGCCGAGCCGGGCGCTCGCGTCCGGGTCGGACTGCCGTCGCACTGGCTGCGGTTCGTCTGGATGCTCTCCTGCTGGTCGGTCGGCGCCGCCGTGGTCGAGACCGATGCCGACATCGGCTTGAGCGGGCCGGAGCTGGTGGCCGACGAACCCGTCCGGGTGGCAGCGTCGCTGCGTCCGCTGGGCGCACGATTCGCCGAGACCCCCGCCGGCTTTCTCGACATCGGCGCCGACGTGCCCGCCCACGGCGACGTGTTCGTCCCGATCGACCCTCCCGGCCCGGACACCCTGGCCGTCGACATCGACAGCCGCCGCGCGACGCAGGCCGAGCTGGCCACGGCCGCCGAACCGTCAGACGAGAGGCTGCTCGTCCTCCCGGGTCCGTTGCGCCGCGACGTCGACCTGATCGTGGCCGCCGGACTCGGCGGCGGCTCCCTGGTGATCGTCGCGAATGCCTCGGAGGAGACGATCGGCCGTCTCGCCGAGCAGGAGCGCGCTCAGGTCGGATGAGCGGTCCACTAGACTCATCCGGTCAGTCCGGCCACCCGCACGAGAGGGCCTTCAACGCATGAGTCTCGCCGAGTACGCGGCGCGCGAAGGTCTGCACAAGGTCGGTGGACGCCCTCCGATCGGCGCCTATCTCGTCGACGTCTGGAGGCGGCGCGCCTTCATCTACTCCCTCGCACGGTTTCGCATCGAGGCCGAGAACGGCCGCAACCGGCTGGGGATGGGATGGGTCATCCTCAAGCCGCTCATCAACGCCGCCGTCTACGGCACCATCTTCGGCATCCTGCTCGGACGAGAGAACAGACCCGAGCAGTTCGTGCTGTTCCTCGTCATCGGCGTGTTCTTCTTCGAGTACTTCTCCAGCTGCTTCACATCGGGCGCGAAGTCGATCACCAGCAACGCCAATCTGGTGCAGAGCCTGAGCTTTCCGCGGATGTCCCTGCCGCTCGCCCTGGTGACCCAGCGACTGCTTCAGTTCGTCCCGATGATCGTGATCATGATCATCCTGGTCCTGGCGTTCGGCAATCAGCCGCTGTGGGACTGGCTGCTGCTGATCCCGCTCGTCGTCCTGTTCACGGTGTTCAACGCCGGACTGACGCTCATCACCGCGCGGCTGACCGTGCACTTCCGCGACCTCACCCAGCTGCTGCCGTTCGTCTCGCGGTTCTTCTTCTACACGTCCGGAATCTTCTTCAGCGTCGAGCGGCGGTTCGGCGAGAACGAGACGGTGATGAAGATCGCCGACGGACAACCCATCCACGAGTTCCTCGACCTGGCGCGCAGCATCATGCTGACCGGCCCCGACTACGTCATCGATTCCGCGTACTGGGGCTATGCCGCCGGATGGTCCTTCGCCGCCCTGATCATCGGCACCGTGTACTTCTGGGCCGCCGAGGAGCGCTATGGCCGAGACGACTGACGGCCCCCGCGATGCGCGACGTCCCGCTGTCGTCGTCGATGACGTCCACGTCGAGTACAAGGTGCTCGCCACCGGCAAGCGGGCCTCGGCCGACGAGACGGCCCGCAAGCTGACTCAGCGCCGACGTGCCACGCGCACCGTGCACGCGCTCAAGGGTGTCTCGTTCACCGCGTTCGAGAGCGACAGTGTGGGCGTCATCGGTTCCAACGGCTCCGGAAAGTCGACGCTGATGCGTGCCATCGTCGGGCTGACGCCCACCTCACAGGGCTCGATCTACGCCTCGTCGCGCCCGAGCATGCTCGGCGTGGGTGCCGCACTCATCCGCGACCTCTCCGGGGAGCGCAACGTCATCCTCGGCGGACTGGCCCTCGGGCTCACGCTGGATGAGATCGAGGCCCGCTTCGACGAGATCGTCGACTTCGCCGGCATCCGCGACTTCATCGAGCTCCCGATGCGCACCTACTCCTCGGGCATGACCGCGCGGCTGAAGTTCGCGATCGCCACGGCCCGCGAGCACGACATCCTCATCGTCGACGAGGCCCTGGCGGTCGGAGACAAGACGTTCCGCAAGCGGAGCGAGGCCCGCATCCGTCAGATCCGCGACAACGCCGGCACCGTGTTCCTGGTGAGCCACTCCATGCAGTCGATCCGTGACACCTGCAACCGGGTGATCTGGATCAACAAGGGCGAGCTGATGATGGACGGCAAGCCGGACGAAGTCATCGAGGCCTACGAGGAGTCGATGAAGTAGGGCCGCGACACGTGGCCTAGCACGTCTCGGCGAGGTCGTCGGTGGAGTTGGCCTCGCGCGGGTCGTTGCCGTCACCGACGGCGCCGGGATTCTGGCGCGGATCACGGCTGGGCGATGGGTCCTCAGTCGGAGCGTCCGCGTCAGCGATCGCCTCGGACTTCTCGATCGCCTTCTTGATCATCCGGTGGATCTGCGCGAAATCGGGCGTGACGACGTTCACTCTGGGCGGCACGAGGGAGACGGTGGAGATCCGCTTCCCGCGCGACTTGAGGGCGAGGTCGGCGAATCGACCGAGCTCCTCGGCGGGGATGTTGGTGCGGAGCAGCTGCTTGCTCGAGCTGGCGATCTCCTGCGCGTTGAACACGACCTTCTGCGGACTGAGCTGCGCCGCCATGTAAGACATCAGGCACTTCTGGCGGCCCATGCGGATGTAGTCGTCGGCCTGGTAGCGACTGCGGCCGTACCAAAGGGCCTGCCTGCCGTTCAGCACCTGCTTGCCGGGTTCGATGTACTTCTGCTTGTAGAGCGTGGTGTCGCCGAACATCGGGATCCGGCTCTTGACGTCGACCTCGACGCCACCCACGGCGTCGATGAGCGACCGGAAGCCCTTGAGGTTGACCATGACGTAGTAGTTGACCTTGAGGTCGGTGGCACCTTCGACGGCGTCGATGGTCGCGTCGAGTCCAGGATGGTCGCTGTCGGGGTACAGGTCCTGCCGTCCCTCGGCTGCGGTGTGCACCGCGTTGATCAGGCACGGGCTTCCGCAGTTGTAGCCGTTGGGGTAGAGGGTGCGCATCGGAGAATCTTCCGGGAACGGCACGTTCTGCAGGTTCCGCGGCAAGGACACCAGCACGGTACGGCCCGTGTCGGCGTCGATGCTGGCCACCGTCAGCGAGTCCGGCCGGATGCCGATGCGATCGGGCCCGGAGTCGGAGCCGACCAGCAGGATGTTGAAGCGGCCGTGCAGCGGCTCGGACGTCTCGGTGGCCGTGAAGACGTCCTTGATCACCTGCCGGGGGGCGTCGATGGCCTGCGACGCCACCACCGCCGACGCTCCGACGCCCAGCACCAGCGCGGTGTTGACGAGCATGACGAGCCCGCCTCGCACCAGGCTCAGCCGCAACGGTCTGGCCATGCGCCAGGCGTCGACCAGCAGGGCGATCCAGCCGATGGCCACGAGGGCGACTCCGACGCGGGCGGCCATCAGGATGTCCGTGTCGGTGAGCATGTCGAGGACGGCCGAGCGGTCCGTCCGGTACCTCCAGGCGAGAACGCCGCCCACCGTCAGCAAGCTGACCCAGCCGAGGAGTCCGAGCACGCCGACCCATCGCCGCCCGACCGCGTACTGGGCCGAGCCCGGCGCCACGACGGTCATGCCGCACAGCGCCAGTGCGCGCCGGAACCGGACGCGCGGCGAGTCCAGGTGTGCGTCCCGGTAGCCGCGGCCTAGAACGGTCGCGCGGTGGCCCATGCATCCTCACGGTCATCAGGGGAAGGCCCCATTATCACCGAAGCGTGGTCACCGCAGTGCCACCGGCCGGACGGCCCGATCGATCAGCAGAGTGCGTCGAGATCCTCGGTCTGATTGGCCTTGCGGGGGTCCTTCTTCTCCTGCCGGGTGTCCGGCATCGACAACCGCGCGTCGAGGATGCCCCCGGACGCGCCCGGCTTGCCCTCGGCCTTGTCGATCGCGGTGCCGACGAGCCTGCGAACCTTGTCGTAGTCGGGGTTGCCCGTGAAGATCACCGGCGGCACCAGCGAGACCGTGGAGACCTTCTCCGCGCGCGCCTTGAGGGCCAGGTCCATGAACGTGCCGAGCTGCTGGGCCGGGATGTCTGTGGTCAGGAGGCTCCGGCTGGAGTCGGCGATCCTCTCCACGTTCATCAGTACCGTCTTCGGGCTCAGCTGGTGCAGCATCGCGTTCATCACGCACTTCTGCCGGCCCATGCGCGACCAGTCGTCGTTCTGCACCCGGCTGCGTGCGTACCAGAGCGTCTGCTTGCCGTCGAGCTTCTGCTCACCGGCCGGGATCCAGCCCCTGATCGGCGCGCCGATACCACCGATGGCGGTGCGCTCCTTGACGTCGATGGTGACGCCGCCGACCGCATCCACCAGCTGGGCGAACCCGCGCAGGTTGATCATGGCGTAGTAGTTGAGGTCGAGTCCGGTGATCTCCTCGACGGCTCCCATGGTGGCCTTGACGCCCGGCGACTTCTGACCGAACAGCTTCGCGTGGTCGTTGGCCCAGGTGTTGACGCCGTTGAGTGTGCAGCCCTCGCAGTCGAAGCCGCGCGGGAACTCCTTCGCCATCACCGACCCGTCCGGAAACGGCACGTTCTCGAGGTTGCGGGGCAGGCCGACGAGCACGGTGCGTCCGGTCTTGGCGTCGATGCTGGCGACGGTGAGCGAGTCCGGGCGGACGCCGGTGCGGTCCGGGCCGGAGTCGCCGCCGAGGAGCAGCACGTTGTACCGGCCGGACTCAGGGCCCGAGACCGCGTCGGAAGCAAAGACCGTGCCGATGAATCCGTTCTGCACGGCCACGAGATGCGCGGCGAACAGCATCACCCCGGCGGTGGTGAAGCACAGCACGCCGTTGACGGCGGTCATCCAGAGCCGGTGCTTGCGACGCAGCTGGAGCGGGCGGCCGAGTCGCCAGGCGTCCAGCAGCAGCGCGACCCAGGCGATCGCGCCGGCCATGAGCAGCCAGCGACCGAGGGTCAGCACGCTCTCGTTCGTGAGCAGCGTGAACAGACCGCTGCGCGACGTGAGGGACAAGACCAGGACGAATCCACCCAGCAGGAGGCAGCCGAGCCATACCCGCACGGCGACGAGGCCGATGCGGCGATGGCCCATCACGAGCTGCGCCGATCCGGGCATCAGCAGGGTCATGAACGTCAGGGTCAGGGCGCGACGGAACTGGACGCGTTCGGACGCCTCGGCGGCGCGGGAGTACGAACCACCGAACACGCCGACTCGCTCGTCAAGCATGAGGTCCTCACTGGGGAAGGAAATGAGGTCCCGTCGATCGAACCACACAAGTCTCGACCAGAGGTCGAGGGCTCGCCGCGACACGCAGGGTTTTCGCCGTGCGCTCCTGCCCGTCAAGGACGTCTGGGGGCGGGGCGGTCCGGTACGGTCGGGACATGCCGGACGAGCGCCACCAGGGCGGATACGACTGGCTGTACGGTAGCGGCTCCGACCCTCGACCCACGTCCGTGCAGCCGACGCAACCCCGTGACGACGACCTCCCTCCGCCCAACCTGCCGCCGCCCGGCTCATCGCGTGGCGGTGGTGGCCGAGGCCGGCCGCCGCGCAAGCGCTCCGGCCGCCGCCCCCTGCGGATCGTGCTGATCCTCCTTCTCGCCTGGATCGTGTTCCTCGTCGCGGTTCCACTGTGGGCGTGGTCCCAGCTGTCTACCGTCGACGCCGACCCCGAGGGCGACCGGCCCGAGGGTCAGCCGGGCTCCACCTACCTGCTCGTGGGGTCCGACAGCCGCAAGGGCTTGACCAAGGAGGAGCGCAAGGCCCTGAAGACCGGCAAGGACACCGGCGGTCGCGGCCGTACCGACACCATCTTGATCCTGCACACCGGTGACGGCCCCTCCGCGCTGGTGTCCATCCCGCGCGACTCGCTGGTGCCGATCGAGGGCTACGGCACCACGAAGATCAACGCCGCCTATGCGTTCGGTGGGCCCGAGCTGCTCGTGCAGACGATCGAGCAGACCACCGGGCTCGAGATCGACGACTACGTCGAGATCGGCTTCGGCGGGTTGGTCAAGGTCGTCGATGCGCTCGGCGGGGTCGAGATCTGCCCGAAGAAGGCCCTGAAGGACAAGGACGCCGGGCTGGACATCGAGAAGGGCTGCCAGGAGGCCGATGGCAGGACGGCGCTCGGGTACTCGCGCACTCGTAAGACGCACGCCACCGGCGACATCCAGCGCGGACAGAGCCAGCGCGAGGTGCTCGGCGGCATCGCCAGCAAGGCACGGTCACCCTGGACGGTCATCAACCCGGTGCGGTACTTCCGGGTCAACTCGGGCGCGGCCAGCTCGGTGCAGGTCGGCGAGGGCATGGGCCCGATCGCCCTCACCCGGTTCGCCCTGGCGCTCTCGTCAGCCATGGGCGGCGGCGGGTTGAACTGCACGGTCCCCATCGCCGACTTCAGCGTCCGCTGGGACCGCGAGCGCGCGCTCGAGATGTTCGGCCACATCAAGAACGACCGGACGGACCAGATCGGCGATCTCTGCACGAAGGACGGCCTGCCGAAGGGGTCGTAACCGTCCCAGGTTTCCCACGAGACCCTCGAAAACCTGCGGTAATGACACGAATGTTCGTGTCATTACCACCAGATTCGAGGGGTCTCGTGGGAAACCTGAGTCGAGGCCTAGTGGAACCCGGCCCCACCGGCCGGGTTGCGGAGCTTCTCACCCTTGGCCCTCGCGGTGTCGCCAAGGTCCTGCTGGAACGCGGCCATCCGTGCGGTGAGGTCGGGGTCGTCGACAGCGAGGATGCGGACGGCCAGCAGGCCGGCGTTGCGCGCGCCGCCGATCGAGACGGTGGCCACCGGCACCCCGGCCGGCATCTGCACGATCGAGAGCAGCGAGTCCATGCCGTCGAGGTGCTTGAGCGGTACCGGGACGCCGATGACCGGCAGAGTCGTGACGGAAGCGAGCATGCCGGGCAGGTGGGCGGCACCGCCGGCACCGGCGATGATCACCTCGAGGCCGCGGCCTTGGGCCTCCCGGCCGTACGCGATCATCTCGTCGGGCATGCGGTGGGCCGAGACGACGTCTGCTTCGAAGGAGACGTCGAACTCCTCCAGGGCTGTGGCGGCGTCCTGCATCGTCGGCCAGTCGGAGTCCGATCCCATCACCAGCCCGACTCTTGGGCCGCCTCGTGCTTCAGTCATCCGTCGTCCCCTTCTCGAAGAGATCTGCCGCCCGACGGGCGCGTTGCTGGGTGTCCCGGAGGTCGCTGCCGACCGCGGTGACGTGGCCGACCTTGCGGCCCGCCTTGACGGCCTTGCCGTACAGATGCACCCGGATGCCGGGGACGGTCTCGAGCACCGTGGGCATCTGGGCCTCCAGGTCATCGACCGAGCCGCCCAGGATGTTCACCATCACCGACCACGGCTCGCGGGCCTCGGCCGGGCCGAGCGGCAGGTCGAGCACGGCCCGCAGATGGTTCTCGAACTGGCTGGTGGCCGCGCCGTCGATCGTCCAGTGGCCGGTGTTGTGCGGACGCATCGCGAGCTCGTTGACGAGCAGCCGCCCGTCGGTGGTCTCGAACAGCTCGACGGCGAGCACGCCGGTGACGTCGAGGGATGCGGCGATCGTCCGGGCGATCGCCTCGGCCTCACCGGCGACATCGGGGGCGAGATCGGGTGCGGGGGCCACCACCTCCTTGCAGACGCCGTGCGCCTGCCAGGACTCGACGACCGGCCACGCGACCACCTCGCCGGACGGTCGCCGCGCGACGAGAGCCGCCAGCTCCCGGCGGAAGTCGACCAGCTCCTCGGCGATCAGGGCCCGACCGGTGGCGAACGCCTCCTCGGCGTCGGCCGGCGACTGCACGAACCACACACCCTTGCCGTCGTAACCACCACGGGTGGTCTTGACGACCGCCGGAAAGCCGAACTCCGCAAGGTCCGAGGCGGTCTCGATCACGGCCCAGCGGGGCGTGGGCACCGACAACTCGGTGAGTCGCACGCGCATTGCGCCCTTGTCCTGGGCGAACAGCAAGGCATGCGGGCCGGGTCGGCAGGCGTGCCCCTCGGTTTCCAGCGTCCGGAGGTGCTCGGGCGGGACGTGCTCGTGGTCGAACGTCACGACCGCGACGTCGGCGGCGACGGCCCGCAGGTCACTGAGATTCGTGTGGTCGCCCACCCGGTGGTCGCCGATGACCTGGGCGGCCGAGACATCGGGACCTTCGGCCAGCAACCGGATGCGGACGCCGAGACCGATCGCGGCCTGCTGCATCATGCGGGCGAGCTGGCCGCCACCGATGACGGCCAGGTCGGCCCGGGGCGTGCTCACCGCGTCGGCCTGGGCGCTCGGAAGCCGCGTCGGCGGCTGATGGTGATCGGGGTGACCTCGCCGAAGCCGCGCAACGGCCGGGCCGGCATGCGCCGGCAGTCGAACTCGGCGGAGTCGAGTGCCTCGGCAGTGGGATGGTCGACGATGACCCGGTTGCTGCGAGCGACATGCGAGAGCCGCGCGGCCAGGTTGACCGGCGGACCGAAGATGTCGCCGAGGCGGCTGAGCACCGATCCGGTGGCCAGGCCGACCCGGATGGCCGGCATCTCCGCCTGCGACCCGACGCTGTCGATGAGGTCGAGCGCGGTGACGGTGGCGCTCCGAGCGTCGGCGTTGACGAACAGCGTGGCGTCGCCGAGGGCCTTGATGACGCGACCGCCGTGGCCGGTGACGACGTCGGTGCAGCTGTTCTCGAAGTTCTCCACGAGCGAGCCGAGGCTGTCGTCGTCCAGCTCGTTCGAGAGCGCGCTGAACCGCGACATGTCGGCGAACCCGACGGTCATCGTGGTGGACAGCAGCTCGGCATCGGCCGCGCCGAGCGCTTCCATCCGGGCGGCCGCCGCCGCAAGGTGCCGGCGCCAGGCATAGATCATCAGCCGCTCGAACCCCGGCTCGGCGGCCTGGGCGAGCTTCACGGCCGCCTCGAGGCGGCTCCCAGCCCTCCCGTCACCGACGTGCGCCTCGACCTGCTCGACGAGCGTGGCCACCTGCCAGTCGGCCAGGCGCGACATCGTCTGGCCGAGCGCCCGGGTCATCCGATAGATCGTGTCCTCGTCCAGGATCCCTCGGTCGAGCGCCGCCGCGACCATCGAGATGGCTTCGACGTCGGGCTCGCCGTAGTTGGGGCCGTCTCCCGGGTCAGGGAACCCCAGAGCACGCCACAGTCGCTCACCGCGCTCACGACTCAGACCGCCCTGGGAGGTGACCTCCGCACTGGTGAGGGCCGGGTCGCCGCCGAGGATCAGGCGGGCGAGCTCGTCCCTGAGCTCCTCACGCGACTCAGATCGATTCATCGCTCGTCCGGTGGGCCTGGTCGACCAGACCGGTGACGGTGCGATGAAGGTCCTCGATGTGAGGGATGTCGCGCAGCTCGAGGCCGGCCTGCTCGCTGGCGTCGTGGATGACGAGCGTGCCGCAGCCGAGAATCCGGTCGTTGAGGTTCTTCTCGTACGCCACATCGTTGATGCGGCTCAGCGGGATGACGCGACCGGTGCGGGTCAGGATGCCCTTCTGCTCGACGATGCGCTTGTTCGTGAGCGTGTACGTCCACAGGAACCACCGCACGAACGGCAGGACCGCTCCCCACAGGGCCAGCAGGACCGCGATGCCGACGACGATCCAGCGCGCGACTCCCGGACCGACGCTCGCAGCGAGGTATCCGCCGGCGGCGCCCACCGCGAGCAGGATGATGACGGGAACGAACAGCACCTTCACATGCGTGCGGGTGGTGATGACGGTCTGCTCACCGTCGATCATCAGCTTGCGCGGCAGGCTCATGACCCCGATTTTGTCATGAACCGAAACAGGCGTGGCTCTAGCGGGGCCTGACATGGGTGATGTCACCAGCGCTGACGGGTGTGCCGTCGACCACGAGTCGTCCGAGGTCGTCGACGTCCTGAGCCCGTCCCTCCAGCGTCGAGCCGTCGGGCATCGCGACACTGACGTTCGAGCCGAGGGTCACGCACCGCCGCAGGTATGACTCGCGGATGCCGGCGGCCGGGTCGCCGCCGACCCCCCGCCAGGCCCGGTAGAGCGCCTCGAGGTTGCGCAGCAGCTGTCTCAGCACGACGGTGCGGTCGGTCTCGGTGGCGTCCTCGAGCAGCAGCGACGTCGCGGTGTCGACCGGAAGCTCCTCCGCGCGCATCGAGACGTTGAGGCCCACACCCACCACGGCGGCCGGACCGTCGGGCGTGTCGATCCGCTCGAGCAGGATGCCGGCGATCTTGCGACCGTCGACCTGGACGTCGTTGGGCCACTTCAGCTCCGCGCCGACCCCGCATTCCTCGATGGTGGAAGCGACCGCCAGGCCGACGAGCAGAGGAAGCCACACCCACCGGCCGGCCGGCACCTCGGTGGGACGCAGCAGCACCGAGACGGCGATGCCGGACGCCTCGGGTGAGTCCCAGCTGCGGTCGAGACGTCCACGACCGGCCACCTGGTGATCGGTGGTGTGCACGGTTCCCTCGGCGGCTCCGGCGCGAGCCACCTCGGCCAGGTCGGCGTTGGTGCTCGCTGTCGAGGACGTGACGACGACGTCGGTCCAGAAGCCACCGGGGCTGACCAGCGCCGCCTGCAGCGCCCGGGCGTCCAGCGGGGGCCGGTCCAGGTCGCGATACGTCACAGTCCCAGCCTCACACATCCCCACCCACACCGGTCGATACGCTGACCCCCATGACCGAAGCCCCCACCGGTGAGGAGATCACCGAGCATCCCGAGCTGCACACCACGGCCGGCAAGCTGGCCGACTTCCAACGGCGGCGCCAGGAAGTCGAGGTCGAGCACGCCCAGGAGGCGCACGAGAAGGCAGAGTCGCGCGGCCGCAAGAGCGCCCGCGAGCGCATCGAGATCCTGCTCGACGACGGCTCCTTCGTCGAGCTCGACGCCTTGGCTCGTCACCGCAGCACCGCGTTCGGCCTGGAGAAGAAGCGACCGATCGGCGACGGCGTCGTCACCGGTTACGGCACCATCGACGGTCGTCAGGTCTGCGTCTTCGCTCAGGACTTCTCCATCTTCGGCGGCGCGCTCGGCGAGGTGTACGGCGAGAAGATCGTCAAGGTGATGGACCTCGCGATGAAGAGCGGCTGCCCGGTCATCGGCATCAACGAGGGCGCCGGCGCCCGCATCCAGGAGGGCGTGGTCTCGCTCGGTCTCTACGGCGAGATCTTTCGCCGCAACGTGCACGCCTCCGGAGTGATCCCCCAGATCAGCCTCATCATGGGCTCCTGCGCCGGCGGGCACGTCTACTCGCCCGCGGTCACCGACTTCACGGTCATGGTCGACGGCACGTCCAACATGTTCATCACCGGCCCGGACATCATCAAGACGGTCACCGGCGAGGAAGTCACGATGGAGGAGCTGGGCGGGGCCCGCACGCACAACACCCGCAGCGGCAACGCGCACTACATGGGCTCGGACGAGGACGACGCCATCGAGTACGTCAAGGCGCTGCTCTCCTTCCTGCCGCAGAACAACATGGAGGAGGCTGCGCCCTACGACGAGGTTCCGGACCTCGACGCGAACGAGACCGACGTCGCGCTCGACACGCTGATCCCCGACTCGGCCAACCAGCCGTACGACATCCGCACCGTCATCGAGGCCACCCTCGACGACCGCGACTTCCTCGAGGTCCAGCCGCTGTTCGCGCCCAACATCGTCATCGGCTTCGGACGGGTCGAGGGACGCAGCGTCGGTGTCGTCGCCAATCAGCCGATGCAGCTCGCCGGGTGCCTCGACATCGACGCCTCCGAGAAGGCCGCCCGGTTCGTGCGCACCTGCGACGCGTTCAACATCCCCGTCCTGACCTTCGTCGACGTGCCCGGCTTCCTGCCGGGCACCGAGCAGGAGTGGAACGGCATCATCCGCCGCGGTGCCAAGCTGATCTACGCGTACGCCGAGGCCACCGTGCCGCTCGTCACCGTCATCACCCGCAAGGCGTATGGCGGCGCTTACGACGTCATGGGATCCAAGCACCTCGGTTCCGACATCAGCCTGGCCTGGCCGTCGGCCCAGATCGCCGTGGTCGGCGCGTCCGGTGCGGTCGGCATCCTGTACCGCAAGGAGCTCAAGGAGGCCGACGACCCCGACGCACGGCGCGCGGAGCTGATGACCGAGTACGAGGACACGCTCTGCAACCCCTACCTCGCGGCCGAGCGTGGCTACGTCGACGCGGTGATCGCGCCGCAGGAGACGCGTGCCGAGGTCGTCAAGGCGTTGCGGCAGCTGCGCACCAAGCGCGAGACGCTGCCGCCGAAGAAGCACGGGAACATCCCCCTGTGAGTGACGAGACAGCAGGCGTCGATACGCCGACCGCCAAGCCCGTCCTTCGGGTGGTCAAGGGCGACCTGACGCCCGAGGAGCTCGCAGCGCTGGTGGCCGTCATCGCCGCCCGCAACGCCGCGGCCGCCCACGCCGCGGCCCGGGTGGTGAAGCGCCCGCGCAGCGAGTGGGGCCACCCGGTCCGCCAGGCCCGCCGGCCCCACCGCTTCGGCCCCGACCAGTGGCGCCGCTCCGCCTGGGGCTGAGCATGGCGCTACGCCACATGTCCGAGCTCTCGCCGGCCCACTGGTTCTGCGAGAACGTCAACCGCACGAGCCTCTGGCTCGGCCCGTCGGGATACGAGGTCTACGTCCGAGTACTTCACCAGGACAACGACGGTGACCGGTGGGAGGGACACCTGGACGACCATCTCCTGTCCGCGCTGTGCGGAGTCCTGGCGCGCCACACGAACACGCCGGACACCTGCTATTTCGGACTCTGGGACGGCTACGGCGACATCACCGGTGGAGATGCCGTCGGGTTCCTCACGGCATTCAGTGGGTCGGCGCGGTGGCCGCGGGTGTTTCGGCCGGAGAAGAAGCCGTCCCCTCCGCCACCGGCGTTCCCGCCAGAGATCATCGACGGCCCCAAGGTCGACTTCGGCCATCAGTACTTGCTGTTCGATGGCCGGCTCGACGAGGCCGGCCAGTGGGGAGCCAGGCCGTACGGGCCCGGCATCCCCCGTCACATCAACAGCCCCAACCTGATGTGGCCGGCCGACCACGCCTGGTTCGTCACCACGAACATCGAGGGGCGCTGGACGGGAGTCGGCGGATCGGCCGCGCTCGCTGACGAGCTGCTGGCCGACGACGGACTCGAGGTCGTGCGCACGCGTTACGACTCGCTGGATCGCACATGAGGGTCGTCCTCGCGTCCGCCTCGCCCGCACGCCTGGCCACGCTGCAGTCCGCAGGTCTCGACCCGGAGGTCGAGGTGTCCGGCGTCGACGAACGGCAGATGACGTCGCACGACCCGGCGAACCTCGCGGCGGCGCTGGCTCAGCTGAAGTGCCGAGCGGTCGACGAGCGCCTGCAGGACGCGGACGCACTCGTCATCGGCTGCGACTCGGTGCTGGCGTTCGAGGGCGAGATCCTCGGCAAGCCCGCCGATGCACAGGAGGCGGTCGCGCGGTGGCGCCGGATGCGCGGTCGCTCGGGCGTGCTGCACACCGGGCACTGTGTCCGGCGCGGCAACCGTGAGTTCGTGGAGTCCGCGGCCACCATCGTGCACTTCGCCGACGTCAGCGACGACGAGATCGACGCGTACGTCGCGTCCGGCGAGCCGCTGCAGGTGGCCGGTGCGTTCACCATCGACGGCCTCGGTGGAGCGTTCGTGCGGGGCATCGAGGGCGACCACCACACGGTCGTGGGAATCAGCCTGCCGTTGCTGCGCGACCTCGTGGGCGACCTCGGGGTGCGCTGGACCGACCTCTGGGTCTAGGCCTGCGCGTCAGCAGGGTCACTCGGCAGGCAGGCCGAGGCTCCGCGCGATCAGGATGCGCTGGACCTCGGACGTCCCCTCGCCGATCTCGAGGATCTTCGCGTCTCGATAGAACCTGGCGACGGGATACTCCTCCATGAATCCGTAGCCGCCGAAGACCTGGGTGGCGACCCGGGTGGCGGTGACCGCGGCTTCCGACGTGTAGAGCTTGGCGATCGACGCGGCCCGCTTGAGCTCGGCGTGCTTCGCTCCGGAGTCCTTCAGAGCGGCCGCCTGGTAGGTGAGGGCGCGACCGGCCTCGGCCATGACGGCCAGGTCGGCGATGGGGAACGCCACGCCCTGCTTCTGGCCGATGGGGATGTCGTCGAGTGTCGTGCGCTCGCCCGCGTACTGCACGCACAGGTCGAGGCACGCCTGGATGCACCCGACGGCCAGCGCGGAGATGGCGATGCGGCCGTCGTCCAGGGTGGCGAGGAACTGCGCGTAGCCCCGTCCCCGTTCGCCGAGCAAGTGGTCGGCGGGCACTCGCGCGTCCTCGAAGGTCAGCGGGTGCGTGTCGGAGATGTGCCAACCCAGCTTGTCGTAGGCCGGTCCGACCACGAGGCCCTTCGTGTCCGCGGGCACGATGACGGCCGAGACCTCGGCACGACCGTCCGGCCGGTCGGCCGTACGCGCCGCCACGGTGACGAGCGAGGTCATCTCGCTCCCGGAGTTGGTGATGAACTGCTTGGTGCCGTTGATCACCCACTCGTCGGCCGACTCGTCGAGCACGGCCCTGGTGCGGATACCGCCCGCGTCGGAGCCCGACCCGGGCTCGGTGAGGCCGAAGGCCGCGAGTGACTGCCCGGCGACGAGGTCGGGCAGCCAGCGTTCCTTCTGCTCGTCGGTGCCATAGCTGAGGACTGGGTTGATGCCGAGACCGACGGCGGCCTCGAGCGTGATGCCGATCGACTGGTCGACCCGGCCGAGCTCCTCGATGGCGATGCAGAGGCTGGTGAAGTCGCCGCCGGCTCCGCCATATTCCTCGGGGGCGGTGATGCCGAACAGCCCGAGCTTGCCCATCGTGCGCACCGCATCGACCGGGAAGTGGTGATCGCGATCCCACTCGGCGACGTACGGAGCGATCTCGGCCTCCGCGAACTCGCGGACGGTGTGACGGAACGCCCTTTGCTCGGCTGAGAACGTCATACCGCATGTTAACGCTCGTTAACCTGGAGCCCCAAATCGGCGTCCGACGACGTGCCGCCGACCGCTGCATCTAGACTCTTGACGGCAATCTGCAACGGCACCGGCATGAGGAGATCGTTCGTGAGCAAGCGTCCCGCCGACGGGCTCAGCAAGGTTCTCATCGCCAATCGCGGTGAGATCGCCGTGCGCATCATCCGCGCCTGCAAGGACTCCGGCATCGCGAGCGTCGCCGTCTACGCCGAGCCCGACCGCGACGCCCTGTTCGTCCGGCTGGCCGACGAGGCGCACTCGTTGGACGGTGCGACGCCCGGCGACTCCTACCTGTCGATCGAGAAGATCATCGCGATCGCCACCAAGGCCGGCGCCGACAGCATCCACCCCGGCTACGGGTTCCTCGCCGAGAACGCCGACTTCGCCCAGGCCGTCATCGACGCCGGGCTGATCTGGATCGGCCCCGGCCCCGAGGCCATCCAGAACCTCGGCGACAAGGTGAAGGCCCGCCACATCGCCCAGAAGGTCGGCGCTCCGCTCGTCCCCGGCACGCCTGACCCGGTCGAGAGCGCCGACGAGGTCGTCGCGTTCGCCAAGGAGTACGGACTGCCGATCGCCATCAAGGCCGCCTTCGGTGGCGGCGGCCGTGGGCTCAAGATCGCCCGCAAGGAGAGCGAGGTCGCCGATGCGTTCGAGTCGGCGGTCCGCGAGGCCGTCAGCGCGTTCGGGCGAGGTGAGTGCTTCGTGGAGCGCTACCTCGACAAGCCACGCCACGTCGAGACCCAGTGCCTGGCCGACTCCCACGGCAACGTCGTCGTGATCTCCACGCGCGACTGCTCGCTGCAGCGACGCCACCAGAAGCTCGTCGAGGAGGCGCCGGCGCCGTTCCTGTCCGACGAGCAGGTCAAGACCCTCTACGACTCGAGCAAGGCCATCCTCAAGGAGGCCGGCTACGTCGGCGCCGGCACGTGCGAGTTCCTCGTCGGCGTCGACGGCACGATCAGCTTCCTGGAGGTCAACACCCGCCTGCAGGTCGAGCATCCGGTGTCCGAGGAGGTCACCGGCATCGACCTCGTGCGCGAGATGTTCCGCATCGCGGCCGGGGAGGAGCTGGGCTACGACGACCCCGAGATCTCTGGACACTCGATCGAGTACCGCATCAACGCCGAGGACGGCGGCCGTGGGTTCCTGCCCGCACCCGGCACACTCACGCAGTGGTACCCGCCGTCCGGCCCGGGCGTGCGCGTCGACGCCGGGTACACCGAGGGCGAGACGATCCCGGGCGCTTTCGACTCCCTCGTGGCGAAGCTCATCGTCAGCGGCACCACGCGCCAGCAGGCCCTCGAACGCTCGCGCCGGGCACTCGATGAGTTCGTGGTCGAAGGGATGCCGACGGTCATCCCGTTCCACCGATCCGTCGTCGACGATCCGGCCTACGTTGCTGAGCAGGGCGAGTTCGGCGTGTACACCAGCTGGATCGAGACCGAGTACGACAACCAGCTCGAGCCGTATGTGCCCACCGGCGAGGATGCCGATGAGCCCGCCGAGCGCGAACGGGTCGTCGTCGAGGTCGGCGGCAAGCGGGTCGAGGTCGTGCTTCCGGGCGGGCTGGGCGCCACCGCAGCCGTGGCGGGCGCCAAGAAGCCCAAGCGCAAGTCCGGTGGGGGGCCGGCCGCCGCGAGCGGCGACTCGCTCACCTCGCCGATGCAGGGCACCGTCGTGAAGATCGCCGTAGAGGACGGTCAGGAGGTCGAGGAGGGCGACCTGGTCGTCGTCATCGAGGCGATGAAGATGGAGCAGCCGATCAACGCCCACAAGGCGGGCACGATCAGCAAGCTCGCCGCCGAGGTCGGCGAGACCGTCGGCGCCGGCGCCGTCGTCGCGGAGATCTCCTAAGACCGGGTGCGCGCAGTGCGCGAGCGTCGTGGTGGTGGTGCGCACCTCGCCGCGGACGTCCGTGGCCGAAATCCCTGAGCTCGACCGATCATGTCGTCGTCATGACGTCCCCGATGCACCGACCGAGCTCATCTCCCGCATCCTCCTCGAGAAACCGCTACGGCAGGGACTCGCCGACAGCCGGCGCGTCGGCGGGCGCCTTCTTGTCGACCTCGCCGTAGGCGACACCGGCCGCCCACACGATGGCCGTGACGGCGATCCATGTCCAGGTGCCGTCGATGGCGAACCCGTGGCGAGGCACCGCGAGGTCGGTGACCCACAGGGCCACGAAGGTCAGCACCAGGCCGCCGATGATGGTGTAGCCGCGCACGAACCGGTCGACGGTGCCGACCACGACCGCGCGGAGCGTCACCGTGAGAGCGGTGAAGAGCACGACGGAAACCACCAGCCACCAGAACCGGATGTCGAACCCGTCCAACAACCACGCCGCGGCCGAGAACGAGAGGGCGTTGGCTCCCCCCGAGATGGCGAGGGACGTCAGCAGCGATCGCATGTCGCGAGTATCCCAGAACCGCCGGTCAGGACGTTGCTCCCGAATCCGCGCAGCCGATCCGGACTGCGTCAGAACGTGAACCAGTTGGACCGGAGCCCGAACGCCCAGCGCGCGTCGTTGCCGGAGATCGTCTTCGTGCCCTTCGACCCCTTGAGCTCCAGCGACGTGACGCGGCCACCCCAGTCGCCGTGGCCGTTGCGCTTGGTGACGCGCATCGACTTCAGGGTGCCGATCGAGGGGTACTTGGACTGGATCGTGGAAACCGACACCGACTTCGTCCAGTCGTGGTTGGCGTTGCCGGGCCAGTCGTCCCAGGTGTCCTTGACCGCCTTCAGGTACGGCTGGCTGCCCGGTGAGGTGTATCCGCCGGATGAGGAGGAGAACTGCGCGAACGCCGGCTTGCCCTGGTGGGTCAGGATCCTGCCGTCGGTCGCCGCGACCGCCTTGTCCGTCGCGGACGTCTCGGCGCCCACCCCGCCGTAGACCTGGCAGGAGGTGGTGTCGCAGATGTCGTAGTGCCGGCTCGGCGTGAGCGCCCGGACCCCGTACGTGCGGGCAGCGACCGACTGGGCCTTGAGCGCCTCGGCGTGCCAGCTGGACGGCATCTCGCGGGCGACGACACCCCGTGTGTAGTTCTCGATCGACAGCGCGTTGACGGTGTCGCGGTTGGTGGCGCCGGACCTGGGCGGCGCCGAGCGCAGAGCCGAACGATACGTGCGGTCCGGTCCGGCCGGCATGACGAGCTTCAGCGTATGAGCCTCGAACTGGGCGGCTCCGGACCAGGTCGTGCTCTTGTACGACTTCCAGGTACTCGACGACCGGTAACGCAAGGTCGACTTCTTCTTGTCACTCGCCAGCGGGTCGATGCTCCAGCGGACGACCTTCTTGCCGCCGATCGACTCGGGCAGGCTCAGCGTCTTGCCGGAGGAGACGTAGCGCAGCTGAAGATCGGGGCGGCCCTCGATCATCACCGAATCGCTGGAGTCGCCCGTGACCAGCACCCGGATCGTGCCGCTCTTGGAGCCCAGGTCGGTGCCCGGGTAGTAGTGGTCGAGGATCGACGCATACTTCTTGCCGTCGCGCGCCGCGCCCTCCGCCCCGTACTGGCTCATGCCGATGCCGTGCCCGTAGCCGTGACCGCGGAACGTGAAGGACTTGCCCGACGACGCGGACACCGTGGACGTCTCCGCCGACGCAGTCCTCGCCGAGCTCGTGCTGGCCGAGTCGGTCGTCGCCGACACCACCGGGGAGTAGGCGCCCAGACCGGATCCGTCGGACTTGAGCGCCCGCACCTGGGCGTAGTACTTGCGTGCCGGAGTGAGGTCGGAGAACCGTTGGTCCAGATCGTCCGACTCCTGATACGTCGGGTTGGTCATCGACGACGAGCTCGACAGCTTGATCCGGTAGCCGGCCGCGCCGCTGACCGCGCCCCAGGTGAACTTCAACGACGTGGACGTCTGATCGGGCGACTTCAGGCCGGCCGGCACCGTGCTGGTCGAGGCCGACTTCGTGGTCGCCGAGACGGCCGACGAGTACGCCGACAGGTTGGTGCCGTCCTCGCGGATCGTGCGCACCTTCGCGTAGTACTTCGTGTTCGGCTTCAGCCCGGTGATGGTCTCGTCGGTGGAGCTCGAGCGGTGGTAGGTGGCCCCGGACATCGACGACGACGTCGACAGCTGGACCCGGTAGCGCGGAGCGCCGTCGACCTTGTTCCAGGCGAACGTCAACGAGGACGAGGTCTGGGCAGTCGACCTCAGGCCCGTCGGCACGGCCGTCCCGGTGGGATCGCCGCCCCCGGTGCCGCCGCCGGAGAGACGACTCGCCACGGAGTCGCGGAGTCCACCGCTGGCCGAGAGCCACGAGTACACCGTTGCTCCCGGGCACTCGGTGGACTTGACGTTGCGGTGCCCGGCGATGCGGTTCAGCGTCAGTCCGCCCACCGAGTAGGTGCCCTTGGCCGGGATGGAGTAGTCGTCGAATCGCCACGCGACGATAGCCGTCGTGGCCGACTTCATGGCGGCCGTGGGAGCGGTCGACGTGAACGTCCCCATCAGGGAGACGCCCGTGGTCTGCTCGTTGACTGCGCTGTTGCCGGCGTGTGCTCCACGAACCGGCTTGTCGATGCCTCCGGCCCGGCCTTCGAAGATCTGGCCGTACTTGTCGACCAGGAAGTTGTACCCGATGTCGCACCAGTTGCGGCTGTTCATGTGATAGGCCTGCGTGGCGCGGACGATCGAGGCCGAGTCGGCCTTGCTGTAGGAGTTCGAGCCTGCGGTGTGGTGGATGACGGCGCCACGGGTCGTGGACCCGTAGATCGGCGAGTCACACCCGCCGCCGCTCTTGGCCCCCCAGCTCGACCGCCGGATGATGGACGGCTGGCCGACCGCGACCGGAGTCATCGCGGAGTCCCGTCCCGGGTCGATCGTCGCCACTTGGAGGTCGCGCGGCGCGGAGGGCTCATCGGCCAGCACGCGGACGGCGACGCCGTCGGCGCGATCGACCCACTGCGACTCGGTGCCGGGCCGTCCGCCCTCGGTCCAGGTGTTCTCGACGTCGAGGTGGAGGTCGGTCCATCGGCTCCAGTCGCCGTCCTGTCGCCAGCGGATCTCGACCGCGGCGTCGTTCGGCACACCCGAGCGCCACGTGACGCCGACGAGGGAGAACTCCTTGACGTCGGTGGGGGCCAGCTCGGCGACCGTGATCGCCCCGGTCGAGTGGCCGTGCGCATCGGTCTTCGGTGCTGCCCTCTTCTGAGACGGCTCCTCGCCGGTCCGGACGACCGGGACGTCGTGCTCCGCGACGATGACCTCCGGCGCGGCGTTGACGTCCTCGGCGAGACGCCGCTCGACGCCGTCCTGATAGACCATCACTGAACCCAGGAGTCCGGCCACGAGGCCGAGGGGTAGGGAACGCAAGATCACGCGCCGAGAACGCATGCCAGTCCAATCGTGTGAGAGCGGCCGAACGGGGAAGGGGTGAGAACACCGCTGCACGACATTAGACAGCACGAATAGCGCGTTGACCAGCGCTTTTACGTCGTCACTCGCTGACCTGCGGAACTACACGACTGTGATTTCTGTGACTGGTGTGACATCTGAGGTCATCCGTGCCGATGAAGTCGCCGAGCCGCCTCGGCGACGGACCCGGACAGCGAGGGATAGATGGTGAACGCGTCGGCGACGTGGTCGACCGTCAGCGACGAGGAGACACTCAGCGACACGACGTGGACGAGCTCGCTCGCCCGCGGACTGACCACCACCCCGCCGAGGACGATCCCGGTGGCCGTGCTCGCGAACAGCTTCACGAACCCGTCGCGGATGCCCTGCATCTTGGCGCGCGGGTTGGCGGCCAGCGGCAGCATCGCCACCTCGAACGGCGTGCCGGACTGCTCGAGCTGCACCTGGGAGAGGCCGACGGTCGCGATCTCCGGCGAGGTGAAGATGTTGCTGGAGACCTTCGCGAGGTCGAGCGGGTGAACGGCGTCGCCGAGCAGGTGCGACATCGCAATGCGGCCCTGCTGAGCCGCCACCGACGCGAGCATCAGCACACCGGTGCAGTCTCCGGCCGCGTAGATGCCCGACGCCGACGTACGCGACACCCGGTCGACCGCGACGAAGCCGCGGTCGTCCAGGTCCACGCCCGCCTCCTGCAGACCGAGACCGTCGGTGTTGGGCAGCGAGCCGAGCGCGAGCAGACAATGAGAGCCGTCGACGTCGCGACCGTCGGTGAGGGTGACGCGGACGCCGTCACCCTGGCGTTGCACGGTGGCCATCCGAGACTGGTCCAGGACGGTCATCCCCCGTCTGGTGAAGACGTCCTCGATCAGTGTCGCGGCATCCTCGTCTTCACCGGGCAGCACGCGGTCGCGGCTCGAGACCAGGGTGACTGCGGCACCGAGCCCGTTGTACGCGCTCGCGAACTCGGCACCGGTGACACCGGATCCGACGACGATCATGTGCTCGGGCAGCTCACGCAGGCCGTAGACCTGCTCCCAGGTGAGGATGCGCTCGCCGTCCGGCTGGGCCGACTCGATGGTCCGCGGGTGCGCGCCGGTGGCGACGAGCACCCCTTGTGCCTCGATGCGACGCTCGCCCTCGGCGGTCATCGCGACGATTCCGCCTGATGGGTCGATGCTGGCCGTGCCGGCGAGCACCTCCACCCCACTGGACTCCAGGCGTCGGCCGATGTCGGCCGACTGGGCCTGCGCGAGCGCCATCACGCGGTCGTTGGCGACGGCGACGTCCGCGCGGGCGTCGCGAGGAACGTCGACCCCGAGCTCGGCCGACGACTCGACCTCGGTGAGGAGGTCGGAGGTGGCGATGAGCGTCTTGCTGGGCACGCAGTCGGTGAGCACCGTCGAGCCTCCCGGCCCGTCGCGCTCGACGAGCGTGACATCAGCGCCCAGGCGAGCGGCGACCAACGCCGCTTCGTATCCCCCGGGCCCGCCGCCGATGATCGCCACATGAGTCACGGGCCTCATTCTGTCGCACCGACCTCCCGTAATGTACGGACGGTGAATTCGCCAGCGGATCGTGCCCAGCTCGCACGGCAGGCGGCCGACGCTCTCCTCGAGCGCACTGGCGGCCAGCAGCACGATGTCGCACTCGTCATGGGGTCGGGTTGGCTGCCGGCGGCCGACGCCCTGGGCGAGCCGGAGCACGAGCTCCCCGCGGCCGAGCTGCCCGGCTTCAACGCGCCGGCCGTGGAAGGGCATGGCGGCACCATCCGCTCGGTGAGGCTGGGCGACCGGAGACTCCTGATCTTCCTCGGCCGGACGCACTTCTACGAGGGCCTCGGAGTGGCGTCCGTCGTGCATGGCGTTCGGACCGCCGCGGCCGCCGGCGTCGGCACCGTGGTGCTCACCAACGGGTGCGGTGGCCTCGACCCCTCGTGGACCCCCGGCACGCCAGTGCTGATCCGCGACCACATCAACCTCACCGGCACCTCACCGGTCGAGGGAGCGAACTTCGTCGACCTCACCGACCTGTACTCGTCCCGGCTGCGGGCGCTGTGCCGGGAGGTCGACCCGTCCCTGGACGAGGGCGTGTACGTGCAGTTCCCGGGCCCGCACTACGAGACCCCGGCCGAGATCGCGATGGTCAAGGCCATCGGCGGCTCCCTGGTCGGCATGTCCACCGTGCTGGAGGCCATCGCGGCCCGCGAAGCCGGCCTGGACGTGCTCGGCATCTCGCTGGTCACCAACTTCGCCGCCGGCATCACCGGCGATCCGCTGAACCACGCGGAAGTCCTCGAGGCCGGCCGGGCGTCCGCTGCCCGGATGGGATCCCTGCTCGCCGACGTGCTTCCCCATATCTGACGACGGAGTATCTGAGCTATGGATCTCCTCGACCGCGCCCGCGACTGGCTCAGCCAGGACCCCGACCCGGTCACCCGCGACGAGCTGCAGCGACTGATCGACGCCGGCGACACCGCCGAGCTCGAGGCCCGGTTCGGCGAGCGTCTGCAGTTCGGCACCGCAGGTCTCCGGGGCGCCCTCGGAGCCGGGCCCAACCGGATGAACCGGGTGATCGTCGCCCAGGCGGCGGCCGGACTGGCGGCCTACCTCCGCGAGCACGAGCCCGGCAGTGACGCCGGGCCGCGGGCGGCTTCGGGCCAGCACCGGCCGAGCGTCGTCATCGGCTACGACGCACGGCACAACTCCGACGTCTTCGCCCGCGACACCGCCGAGATCATGCAGGGCGCCGGCGTGGACGCCCATCTGCTGCCCGGTCCGCTGCCCACGCCGGTCGCGGCGTTCGCGATCCGGCACCTCGGCTGCAGCGCCGGCGTCGTGGTCACCGCGTCGCACAACCCACCCGAGGACAACGGATACAAGGTGTATCTCGCCGACTCCAGCCAGATCGTGCCGCCGGCCGATGCCGACATCTCCGCGCAGATCGACGCCGCGGGCCGGGTGGACGAGATGCCCCGCAGCGACGACTACACACGGCTCGGCCCCGAGGTCGCCGAGGCGTACATCGAGGCCGTCGCCGCCCTTCCCCAGGACGGCCCGCGCGACATCGCGGCGGTGTACACCCCGCTGCACGGCGTTGGACGCGACACCCTCGTCGACGTCGTGCGCCGCACCGGGTTCCCCGATCTGCACGTCGTCCGCGAGCAGGGTGAGCCGGACCCTGACTTCCCCACCGTCGCGTTCCCCAACCCCGAGGAGCCGGGAGCGATGGATCTGGCGCTCAAGCTCGCATCCGAGGTGCACGCCGATCTCATCGTCGCGAACGATCCGGACGCCGATCGTGCCGCCGTCGGAGTCCGCGACGGCGAGGCGTACCGGATGCTGACCGGCGACCAGGTGGGGGCGCTGCTCGCGGACTTCTGCCTGCGCCGGGGGCTCAGCGGCACGTTCGCGGCGTCGATCGTCAGCTCGGACCTGCTCGGACGCCAGGCCGAGGCGTTCGGTCAGCCGTGGCAGCAGACGCTGACCGGCTTCAAGTGGATCGGCAAGATCCCCGACCTCGCGTTCGGCTATGAGGAGGCGCTCGGCTACTGCGTCGCCCCGCACATCGCCCGCGACAAGGACGGCGTCTCCGCCATCATCACGGTGCTCGAGATGGCCGCCGCCCTCAAGACCCAGGGTCGCACCCTGCTCGACCGGCTCGACGACCTCTACCGCGAGCACGGCCTGCACGCGACGAGCCAGCTGTCGGTTCGCGTCGACGACCTGGCGATCATCACCGGCGCCATGCACAGGCTGAGATCATCCCCACCGACGTCACTCGGAGGCCTTGATGTCGCTTCGGTGGACGACCTGGTGGCCGGCTACCGCGGCCTCCCACCGACCGACGGCATCCGGCTCGGTCTGGGTGAGAATGCCCGGATCATCTGCCGCCCGTCCGGCACCGAGCCGAAGATCAAGTGCTACGTCGAGGTGGTGGTGCCCGTCGAGGACTCGATGGACGCCGCCCGCGCCGACGCCCAGGCGATGATCGACGCCATCAAGGCCGACCTCGCGGAAGTGCTTGGCCTCTAGACGACGAGTGCCATCACGAGGGCGGCGAAGCCTGCTGTGGAGAGCACCGTGCGGACGATGTTCCACCGCACCCACGGTGCTTCGAATGCCTCCCGCACAGTGGCCGCCGGCTCGCCCGCGTCGACGCCGGCGAGGAGCCGGTCGTTCATCGGGACGTTGACGACCATCGTGACCGCGCCGGCGGCCAGGACCAGGACCGCTCCGGCAACCAGCCACCACCGGGCACCCTCGTCGTCGAATCCCACGATCGCGGCGGCGATCGACGCCAGCACGCTGCCGCCGAAGATGACACCGAGTGCAGGGTTGAGGATCGCGACGTTGATCTCCCGCATCCCGCGCGCGAACGTCGCGTCATCGGTGCGGCGCAAGCCCGGCATCACGGCGTAGGAGAAGGTCGCGAACAGCCCGGCGAACAGGCCGGCCAGCACGATGGCGACAACGGTGACGGTCTCGTTCATGACGTCATGATGGCCCAGATGCCAGGCCACCCGGTCAGACTGGCCCCGCACGTGGGACGCGCCGTACGCTGGAAGACGCGGTCACCACCTGCGACCGCCAGCGAGGGAGGGCTTTCGTGACAGGCGCAACCGCGTCACTGCGCAGGACGCTCGACGGACTGCCGGGCGTCGATGCCGTCGGCCTGGAGGCCCGCGCCGCCTCGCTCGCCACCCGCTCGATCAAGACCACGTCCAAGCAGTGGGCGATCGACCTCGCCATCTCCATGGTCGACCTCACGACGCTGGAGGGTGCGGACACACCCGGGAAAGTGCGGGCGCTGTCCGCCAAGGCCCTCAAGCCGGATCCCTCCGACCCGAGCTGCCCGTCCGCCGCCGCCGTGTGTGTGTACGCGGACATGGTTCCCACGGTCCGAGAGGTGGTCGGTGACCAGCTGCACGTCGCCGCCGTCGCCACCGCCTTCCCGTCCGGACGCGCCGCGCTCGACATCAAGCTCGCCGACACCCAGGACGCCGTCGAGGCCGGCGCCGATGAGGTCGACATGGTCATCGACCGGGGTGCGTTCCTGGCCGGCAACCTCGACAAGGTGCACGACGAGATCGTCGCGGTGAAGGAGGCTGCCGGCACCGCCCACCTCAAGGTCATCCTCGAGACCGGCGAGCTGCAGACATACGACAACGTCCGCCGCGCGTCGTGGCTGGCGATGGAGGCCGGCGCCGACTTCATCAAGACCAGCACCGGCAAGATCCAGCCCGCCGCCACGCTGCCCGTCACGCTGCTCATGCTGGAAGCCGTACGCGACTACCGCATCGCCACCGGCCGCCAGGTCGGCGTCAAGCCGGCCGGAGGCATCCGCACGTCCAAGGACGCCATCCGGTACCTCGTCGTCGTCAACGAGATCGCCGGCGACGACTGGCTGCATCCCGACTGGTTCCGCTTCGGCGCGTCCTCGCTGCTCAACGACCTGCTGCTGCAGCGCCAGAAGATGATCACCGGCTTCTACAGTGGCCCGGACTACGTGACATTGGACTGACATGACCACATTCGAGTACGCACCGGCACCCGAGTCCCGCACGATCGTCGACCTGAAGAGCTCGTACGGGCTCTACATCGGCGGCGAGTTCGTCGACGGGTCGGGCACGTCGTTCAAGTCGATCAGCCCGGCCACCGAGGAGGTGCTGGCCGAGGTGGCGGAGGCCACCGAGGCCGACGTCGACGCCGCGGTCAAGGCCGCGCGGCGGGCCTTCGAGAAGATCTGGGCTCCGATGCCCGGACGCGAGCGGGCCAAGTACCTCTACCGCATCGCCCGCATCATCGCCGAGCGCAGCCGTGAGCTCGCGGTGCTGGAGTCGCTCGACAACGGCAAGCCGATCAAGGAGTCGCGCGACGTCGACGTCCCGCTGGTCTCGCAGTGGTTCTTCTACTACGCCGGCTGGGCCGACAAGCTCGGCCACGCCGGACTGGGAGCGGACCCGAAGCCACTCGGCGTCGCCGGCCAGATCATCCCGTGGAACTTCCCGCTGATGATGCTGGCCTGGAAGATCGCGCCGGCTCTCGCGGCCGGCAACACGGTCGTGCTCAAGCCGGCCGAGACCACGCCGCTCACCGCCCTGCTGTTCGCCGAGATCTGCCAACAGGCCGAGCTGCCGCCCGGCGTCGTCAACATCATCACCGGCGCCGGTCCGACCGGACAGGCGCTGGTCGAGCACCCCGACGTCGACAAGATCGCGTTCACCGGCTCGACCGCTGTGGGCCGCCAGATCGCCCGCTCGGTGGCCGGCTCGGACAAGAAGGTGACGCTCGAGCTCGGCGGCAAGGCCGCCAACATCGTCTTCGCCGACGCCGCGCTCGACCAGGCGGTCGAGGGCATCGTGAACGGCATCTTCTTCAACCAGGGACACGTCTGCTGCGCCGGCTCACGCCTGCTCGTGCAGGAGAGCGTCGCCGACGAGGTGCTCGAACGGCTCAAGCGGCGCATGGCGACGCTGCGGTTGGGCGACCCTCTCGACAAGAACACCGACATCGGCGCCATCAACTCCGCCGAGCAGCTGGCCCGCATCCGCGAGCTGACCGCGGTCGGCGACGCCGAAGGTGCTGACCGGTGGTCGGCGCCGTGCGAGATCCCCGACCACGGGTTCTGGTTCGCGCCGACGATCTTCACCGGCGTCACCCAGGCGCACCGCATCGCCCGGGAGGAGATCTTCGGACCGGTGCTGTCGGTGCTCACGTTCCGCACTCCGGCCGAGGCGGTCGAGAAGGCCAACAACACCCCCTACGGACTGTCGGCCGGTGTCTGGACCGAGAAGGGCTCGCGCATTCTCTCGATGGCCCAGCAGCTGCGGGCCGGCGTGGTGTGGGCCAACACGTTCAACAAGTTCGACCCCACCAGCCCGTTCGGCGGCTACCAGGAGTCCGGCTACGGCCGCGAGGGCGGACGGCACGGCCTGGCCGCGTACCTGAAGGGGTCGCGCTGATGGCCAGGGTCGAGGTGCGCAAGACGCACAAGCTCTACATCGGCGGTGCGTTCCCCCGGTCGGAGTCCGGTCGCACCTACGAGGCGGTGGACGCCAAGGGCACGTTCGTGGCCAACATGGCGAAGGCGTCGAAGAAGGATGCGCGAGACGCCGTCCGCGCCGCCCGCTCGGCCTTCCCCGGCTGGTCAGCGCGCACGCCGTACAACCGCGGGCAGGTCATCTACCGGATCGCCGAGGTGATGGAGGGCCGCCGCGACCAGCTCGTCAGCCAGCTCCGTGAGGCCGAGGGCCTCACGGCCAAGAAGGCCGACACGTCCGTCGACGCGGCCATCGATCGCGTGGTCTGGTATGCCGGCTGGGCCGACAAGTTCCTCCAGGTGCTCGGCAACGCCAACCCGGTGTCCGGTCCGTTCTTCAATCTCTCCACCCCCGAGCCCACCGGGGTCGTCGCGATCGTCGCACCCCAGGCTCCGCTGCTCGCCTTCGTCAGCACCGTGCTTCCGGCGATCACCACCGGCAACACGGTCGTGGTGATCGCGAGCGAGCCGTACCCGATCCCGGCCGTCACGATGACCGAGATCATGGCCACGTCCGACCTCCCCGGCGGCGTGGTCAACCTGCTCACCGGCAGCCCGGCCGAGATCACCCCGTGGCTGGCCACGCACCGCGACGTCGACGCCCTCGACCTCACCGGCGTCGACGACCCCGACCTCGCCCGGTCGCTGGAGTCCGACGCCGCCGAGGACCTCAAGCGCGTCCGCCGCCCGGGTCAGGACGACTGGATCGCCGAGCCAGGCCTCGACCGGCTGCAGTCCTGGGTCGAGATCAAGACGGTCTGGCACCCGATCGGCGTCTGACCTCCGGTCGGCCGCCTTCAGCGGCGTCCGCGGACAGCCCAGGCCCGGACCGGGAGCGTGATCGAGCCGTCCGCTCGGATGGGCAACTGTCGATGGAGGACGTCCCGAAGAGCGGCCCTATGCTCCTCGGGGAGCGAAACGACGTAGCCGGGTGCTGGGGCCTGACCGCCGAGGAACGGCGCCCAATAGTCCTCGAAGTCTCCAAACCTTGCGTCGACGGCAAGACTCTCGACCTTCACGTCGACCAAGCCACCGTCCTCCCATAACGCCCGCAGAGTGTCGGGATGGCAAAGTGGGAATCGCACGCCCTCGTCCATGGCAGCCGCGGCAGGATCGAGCTCGGCGGCGGCGTCCCAGAAGTGCCGCAGCATCGTCATGCCTTCTGCGTAATCCCACACGTAGGCGGCCGCGGTGCCCGACGTGCGAATGACCCGGACGAGCTCTGCCACCGCAGTGGCGGGCTCCGGGACGAAGTTGAGCACCAGTCCGCTGACTGCCGCATCGAACCGATCATCCGGGAAGTTCAAGGCCACCGCGTCGCCGACCTCGAACCCGGCTCGAGGGTCGCTGATCTGTGTTCGGGCACGTTGCACGAATCCCTCCGACGGATCGATCCCAACCGTCTCCGCGGGCTCCGCTGTGTCGAGGATGGCGGCGGTGAGTGCGCCGGTGCCGCACCCCACGTCCAACCAGCTCCCGCCCGGCGGAAAGTCGAGCCAAGACACGAACTCGGCGGCCACGCGACGGCTCCACCGGCCCATGTAGAGCTCGTAGGCGTCGCCGTCGGCCCACACGTCATCCGACATGCGACGGATCATAGCTGCGAAAAACGAGCTATCGAAGCGTCGCGTAGGCCGGCTTGATGACGTCGTTGATGAGCGTGAGGCGCTCGTCGAAGGGCAGGAAGGCGCTCTTCATGGCGTTCACGGTGAACCAGCGCAGGTCGTCCGGGCCGTAGCCGAACGCGTCGACGAGCAGGCTCATCTCCTTGCTCATCGACGTGTTGCTCATCAGGCGGTTGTCACAGTTGACGGTGACCCGGAAGCCGAGGTTCTTGAGCATGCCGATGGGATGGTCGGCGATCGACGTCATGCCCGGCACGGCACGGGTGTGCAGGTTGGACGAGGGGCACATCTCCAGCGGGATGCGGCAGTCGCGCACGTAGGCAGCCAGCCGCCCGAGCACCGGATGGGACGGGTCCGAGAGGTCGATGTCATCGACGATCCGCACGCCGTGGCCCAGCCGGTCGGTGCCGCACCGCTGGATGGCCTGCCAGATGGACGGCAGACCGAAGCCCTCGCCGGCGTGGATGGTGAAGTGCGCGTTCTCACGGCGCAGGTACTCGAACGCCTCGAGGTGCAGGATCGGCGGGAAGCCGTCCTCGGCGCCGGCGATGTCGAAACCGAAGACGCCCCGATCGCGGTACTCGACCACCAGCTCGGCGATCTCGAGCCCACGTTTCGCGTGCCGCATGGCCGTGAGCAGCTGCCCGACGACGATCGGGTCGCCTTGCTCGGCCGCGAGCGTTCGACCCTCGTCGATGCCCGCCTGCACCGCGTCGACGGTCTCGCGCAGCGTCAGTCCGGCGGACAGGTGCTGCTCGGGAGCCCAGCGCAGCTCGGCATAGACGCAGCCGTCGGTGGCGAGGTCGAGCACCGACTCCCGGGCCACCCGGGCCAGATCCTCGGGACGTTGCATGACGGCGACCGTGTGCACGAACGTCTCGAGATATCGCTCCAGCGAGCCGGACGACGACGCCTCGGCGAACCACGTCCCGAGGTCATCGGCGTCGGCCGGCAGCTCGTGACCGATCTCCGCGGCGATCTCGGCGACCGTGCCCGGCCGGACTCCGCCGTCGAGGTGCTCGTGCAGCGCGACCTTGGGCGCCGCGGCGATCTGCTCAGTAGTGGCAGCACTCATTCGGGGTCCCCGGGAAAGCGCTCGCCGGACGGGCAGTTGCTCACCACGAAGCGCCACCTGGGCGAGCGCTTTTCTGGGGTGAAGGTCATCCGGCGTCCATGAGCAGCGTGACGGTCTCGGCCACGCAAGCGGGCTTGTCGGCTCCCTTGATCTCGATGGTGTGCTGCAGCGTGATCTGCTGTCCCTTCTCCAGGTCCTTGACGTCGATCATCTCGACGCGGTTGCGCACCTTGGAGTCGACGAGGACCGGCGTGACGAACCGCACCTTGTTGAGCCCGTAGTTGACGCGGGCGACGTCACCGGCGAACGCGTACACCTGCGCGCTGAGGAACGGGAGCATCGACAAGGTCAGGTAGCCGTGCGCGATCGTGGCACCGAACGGACCGTTGGCCGCCCGCTCCGGGTCGACGTGGATCCACTGCCGGTCGCCGGTGGCGTCGGCGAAGGTGTCGATGCGCTCCTGGGTGACCTGCACCCACTCGCTGACACCCAGCTCCTTGCCCGAGGCGGCTGCGATCTCTTTTCGGTTGTTCAGCACACGCATGTATCCCAACCTAGCCAATCCGCTCGATCACGATGCCGGTAGCGTCGCCGGGCGGTCCGGCGTCGGCGACGACGTCGAAGGACCCGTCGAGAGCGGCCAGCGCGCGGTCGAACCGCGGCGGCTCGTCGGTGTGCAGGGTCATCAGCGGTGCTCCTTCGGCGACGGCGTCGCCGGGCTTGGCGTGCAGCACGACGCCGGCTCCGGCCTGCACTGATTCGCCGGGGCGCGATCGTCCGGCGCCGAGCCGCCACGCCGCCACGCCGACGCCCAGGGCATCGAGACGGGTCAGCGTGCCGCCGTGTCGGGGCGGTGACGACGTGCGACTCCCGCGACTGAGGCAGCCGAGCGTCGGGGTCGCCGCCCTGGGCGGCGATCATCCGGCGCCAGACGTCCATGGCCCGCCCGTCGGCGAGGGCCTCGGCCGGGTCGACGTCGGGCTTGCCGGCCGCTCCGAGCATCTCCCGGGCCAGCGCGAGCGTGAGCTCGACGACGTCGGCCGGGCCTCCCCCGGCCAGCACCTCGACGGACTCCGCGACCTCGACCGCGTTGCCGGCGGTGAGCCCGAGTGGCGTGCTCATGTCGGTGAGCAGGGCGACGGTGGTGACACCAGCATCAGTACCGAGCGCGACCATCGTCTCGGCCAGCTCCCGGGCCTGGTCCTCACTCTTCATGAAGGCGCCCGAGCCGACCTTGACGTCGAGCACCAGGGCACCGGTGCCCTCGGCGATCTTCTTGCTCATGATCGAGCTGGCGATCAGCGGTATGGCCTCGACGGTGCCGGTGACGTCCCGCAGCGCGTAGAGCTTCTTGTCGGCCGGCGCCAGGCCACTGCCGGCAGCGCAGATGACCGCGCCGACGTCGTCCAGCTGCGCCAGCATCGCGTCGTTCGAGAGCGACGCGGTCCATCCGGGGATCGACTCGAGCTTGTCGAGCGTGCCGCCGGTGTGCCCGAGGCCGCGACCGGAGAGCTGCGGAACCGCCACCCCACAGGCCGCCACCAGCGGGGCGAGCGGCAGTGTGATCTTGTCGCCGACGCCGCCGGTGGAGTGCTTGTCGGCGGTGGGCCGCGACAGGCCGGAGAAGTCCATCCGCTCACCGCTCGCGATCATCGCGTTCGTCCAGCGGGCGATCTCGTCGCGGTCCATGCCGTTGAGCAAGATGGCCATGGCCAGCGCCGACATCTGCTCGGGTGCGACGACGTCGCGGGTGTAGGCGTCGACCACCCAGTCGATCTGCTCGTCGCTCAGCCGGTGGTGATCGCGTTTGGTGGCGATGACGTCGGGGGCGTCAAAGGGTTCGTTCACAGGGCAACATCGATCCTCTCGTATCCACGCAGGACCCAGGTCGGGCGCCGCGGCGCGGGTGCGGCGAGCTCCAGGTGCGGCGAGTGTTCCAGCAGACGGCGGAACGTGATCTCCAGCTCGAGCCGGGCCAGCGGCGCGCCGAGGCAGAAGTGAACGCCCATGCCGAACCCGACGTGCGGGTTCGGGTCCCGACCGACGTCCAGGTCGGCCGCCTCCACGAAGACGCGCTCGTCACGGTTGGCCGACCCCATCAGGCAGGCCACCGTCTGGCCTTCACGCACGGTGACGCCCAGCACCTCGACGTCCGACCGGGCGGTCCGCTCGAACAGCTGCAATGGCGCGTCGTAGCGGATCAGCTCCTCCAGGGCCGTCGTCATCGGCACGGCGCCGGACGTGAGGCGTTGCAGCTGATCGGGGTGGGTGAGCAAGGCATGGAGACCGTTGCCGAAGACGTTCACCGAGGCCTCGTGGCCGGCGTTCAGCAGCAGGATCACCGACGCGACCAGCTCGTCGTCACTGAGCCGTTTCGAGCCGTCGCGCTCGGCGAGCAGGTCGCTGACCAGGTCGTCGCCGGGCGAGGCGCGACGTTCGGCCAACAAGTCCCGCACGTATCCGGCGAATGCGGCGGAGGCCGCCACCGCCTCGTCACGGGTGGGCTGGTCGACGTCCTGCTCGTACATGTGCACGATCGCCTGCGACCACGCGCGGAGCTGCACGTGGTCGGCACGCGGCACCCCGAGGAGATCGGCGATCACGTAGACCGGCAACGGCTCGCCGAACTCCGCGAGCAGGTCGACCGGGCCGCGCGGGTCGAGTCCGTCGAGCATCTGGGTGACGAGCGTCTCGATGCGTGGTCGCATTCGTTCCACATGGCCTCGCGCGAAGGCAGCGGCCACGAGCCGGCGGAGCCGGGTGTGCTCCGGTGGCTCGTTCTCCATCATTTGATGGCGATGCAGCGCGTTGAACGGAGCCATCTCGTCGGCGGGCTCCCAGTCGGACCACAGGCGGCCGAACGCGCGGTCGCGGAGCACGCGGCTGACGGCGTCGTGAGTGGTGGCCAGCCAGCGTTCGCTCGGCTCGTGCCACTGCATCGGGCCCTCCTTGCGGAGGCCGGCCAGCGTCGGGTACGGGTCGACGACGAAGTCGGGATCGGCGAGGTCGACCCTCAACGGTTCTCCAGGTCGTCCGCGCCAAACGCGTCCGGCAGCACCTCGGCCATGGTCTTGACACCGGACGGCGTGGCCAGCTGCATCTCCGGGCCGCCGTTCTCCCACAGCAGCTGGCGGCAGCGGCCGCACGGCATCAACGTGTCGCCGTTGCGGTCGACGGCGATCATCGCCACCAGCCGCCCTCCCCCGGTGCCGTGCAGCGCGGAGACGAGGCCGCATTCCGCACACAAGCCGAGTCCGTACGACGCGTTCTCGACGTTGCAGCCCAGCACCACCCGGCCGTCGTCGACGAGGCCGGCGGCACCGACCGGGAACTTCGAGTACGGCGCATACGACCGCTCGAGCATCTGCGTCGCGTAGCGGGTCAGAGACTCCCAGTCGATGTCGGTCATCCCACACGTCCTCGTCGATACTGCTGCCCGTCGGCGGCCGGCATGCGGAGCCGCTGAGCCCCGAGTGCGAGGACGAGCAGAGTGGTGACGTACGGCGTCATCGAGGTGAAGTCGCGCGGGACGGTCTCGGTGCCGAGGTACCAGACCAGCAGCAGGGCACCGACGATGCCGACGCCGACGCCGGATCGCCACGAGCCCTGGACGGCCCGCCATGCCGCGAAGGCGAGCAGGCCGATCGCGAGCAGCAGGAGCAACGCATGCACGGCCTCGGCGTTGCGCAGCCGAAGCGAATCGGTGTAGCCGAACGTGAGGGCGCCGGCCAGCAGCCCGCCGGGCCGCCAGTTGCCGAAGATCATCGCGGCGAGGCCGATGTAGCCTCGGCCGCCGGTCTGTCCGGTGTTGAACCCGCTGGACGCCACCAGCGCCAGGAACCCGCCGCCGATGCCGGCAAGACCGCCCGAGACGACCACGGCGATGTACTTGTAGAGATAGACGTTGACGCCGAGGGTCTCGGCCGCCTGTGGGTTCTCGCCGCAGGACCGGAGCCGCAGCCCGAACGGAGTCCGCCACAGGATCCAGGCGGAGATCGCCACCAGCGCGAACACGACGATGCTGAGCGTCGACAGGCTGGTGGTGAGCGCGCCGATGAACGCGGCGACGTCGGACACGAAGAACCAGCCCCGGCCGGCGAGATCGAGCGAGGCATCGGAGATCCCGGGCACGGTGATCTTGGTGGGCGTCTCGAGTCCGATGAGCTGGCGTGGCCCACCGCCCTGGAGGTCGGAGAAGATCGCCTCGGCGAGGAACGTCGCCGCACCCGCACCGATGAGGTTGACCGCCACGCCGGACACGATGTGGTCGACGCCGAACGTCACCGTGGCCACCGCGTGCAGCAGCCCACCGATGACGCCGAACAGCGCGGCGCCGATCACCCCGGCCCACGGCCCGCCGTGGTAGGTGAAGAACGCGGCGCCCCAGGTGCCGAGGATCATCTGACCCTCGAGGCCGATGTTGACCACGCCCGCGCGCTCGGCCCACAGACCGCCGAGCGCCGCCATCAGGATCGGACAGGTGGCGATGATCGCCGCGCGGATCGTGCCGGCCGAGGAGATGTCGTCGGTGCCGGAGACGATGCGCACCAGTGAGACGATCGCGATGATCCCGAGCACCACGAAGAACCAGCGCTGCTTCATCTTCTTGGCGGTGGTCGTGACGAGAGTGCTCATGTGGCGGCTCCCGACGGTGCGAGCTCGCGCGCGACGACGCGTTGCTCGAGCCGCGAGCGCCAGCGGCGGACCACCTCGTAGGCCACCACCACGGCGAGCACGGCGACGCCCTGGGTGATCTGCACGATGCTGGGCGAGATGTCGGTGCTGAACGTCAGCGTGTTCGACTGCGCGGTGAGAAAGGCGAACAGCACGGCACCGAAGAGCATCCCGAACGGCTGGTTGCGGCCGAGCAGGGCCACGCCGAGGCCGGTGAAGCCGAGCCCCACCTGGAACGACGTGCCGTACGAGTCGGCGCCGCCGAACAGGGCCGGCATCCAGATGAGGCCGGCCACGCCGCCCGAGAGCAGCATCGCGATGACGATCATCCGCTTCGGGTCGATGCCGCTGGCGCGTGCTGCGGTCTCGGACTGACCGCTGGCACGCAAGTCGAACCCGAATCTCGTCTTGTTCAGGAGCACCCAGAACCCGACGCCGATCAGGATCGCGAGGACGACGAGCGCCCAGACCTGGCCGTCGCGTGGCTCGTATGGTGCGAAGCCGTCGAGCTGGCTGCTGTCCGGGATCTTCTTGGTGAACACGGTGTTGCCCTCGTGCACGCCGTAACGGTTGAGCAGGTAGCCGACCAGGGTCACCGCGATGGCGTTCAGCATGATCGTGGAGATGACCTCGCTGACCCCGCGCGTCGTCCTGAGGACGCCGGCGATGCCGGCCCAGGCCGCACCGACCACCACAGCCACCACCAACGCAGCGACCACGTTGAGGAAGCCGCCGACGAAGGCGGCTCCCGCGAAGGACGCCGCCGCGAACGACGCGATCGTGTACTGCCCCTCGAGGCCGATGTTGAACAGACCCATGCGGAACCCGATGGCTGCAGACACCGCAGCGATGTAGATCATGGCCGTCTGGTTGACGATGTTCACCCGGATGCGCGGCAGCGGGTTGCTGAACATCGCCGTCCAGAAGTCGCCCGCTGAGCTGCCGGAAGCGGCGATGACGACCGTCGTCGCGAGCACGGCGACAAAGACGGCAATCAGTGGCGCGAGCAGCGCCATGCCGACGGCCCGCAACCGGACGGACGCGTTCATGCTGCCTCTCCCCCGGTCATCGCCGTGCCGAGTTCCTGTGGTGTGACGTCGCCGGGGTCGAACGTTCCGACCATGCGGCCGCGCAGGATGACCTGGATGGTGTCGGACAGGCCGATCAGCTCGTCGAGATCGGCCGAGATCAGCAACACCGCCAGGCCGTCGCGCCGGGCTCGCTTGATGTGCTCCCAGATCGCGGCCTGGGCACCCACGTCGACGCCTCGAGTGGGATGGGACGCGACGAGGAGGACCGGGTCGCCGCTCATCTCACGACCCACGATGAGCTTCTGCTGGTTGCCGCCGGACAGCGCCCGCGCCGGCACGTCGATGCCTGGAGTTCGGACGTCGTACTGCTCGACGATGCGCTCGGTGTCCTTGCGTGCTCCGGTCCGGTTGATCCATGGACCCTTGGCGCTCGGCGGGCGCGTCTGGTGTCCCAGGATGCGGTTCTCCCACAGCGGCGAGTCCAGCAACAGGCCGTGCCGCTGGCGGTCCTCCGGGATGTAGCCGATGCCCGACTCGCGCAGCTTGCGGGTGTGCCAACGGGTGACCTCGCGGCCGCCGAGCCACACGGAGCCGGACGTGGGGATGCGCATCCCCATGATCGTCTCGACCAGCTCGGTCTGCCCGTTGCCCTCGACCCCGGCGATGCCCAGCACCTCGCCGCGCCGGATCCACAACGAGATGTCGGAGAGCAGGCTGCGCCCGAACTCGTCGACGAGCGAGACGTCCAGGAGCTCCAGCAGGACGTCGTCGGTGACCGTGGACTCCCCTGTCGCCGGTGACGGCAGCTCGGCTCCGACCATCATCTCGGCGAGCTCTCGCTCGGTGGCCGTTGCGGGGTCGGCCGTGCCGACGGTCGTGCCGCGACGCATGACGGTGATGTCGTCGGCGATGGCCAGCACCTCGTCGAGCTTGTGGCTGATGAAGAGCACCGAGTTGCCGGCGTCCCTGAGCTCGCGGAGGTTGTCGAACAGCGCGTCGACCTCCTGCGGCACCAGCACGGCAGTGGGCTCGTCGAGGATGATGATGCGCGCGCCGCGGTACAGCACCTTGGCGATCTCCAGCCGTTGCCGGGCCGCGACACCCAGCTTCTCCACCAGCACGTCGGGCTCGAGATCGAACCCGAACCGCTCGGAGATCCGCGCCAGCTCGGCGCGCGCGTCGTCACCGATTCCGTGCAGCTTCTCGGCACCGAGCACGACGTTCTCGAGCACCGTGAGGTTGTCGGCGAGCATGAAGTGCTGGAACACCATGCCGACACCCTGCTCGATGGCCTCGGTGGGTGACTTCAGGCTCACCTCGGTGCCGCCGATGCGAATCGTGCCCTCGTCGGGACGCTGCACACCGTAGAGGATCTTCATCAGCGTCGACTTGCCGGCGCCGTTCTCCCCCACCAGGGCGTGCACCGTGCCCGGCCGGATGGTGACATCGACGTCGTGATTGGCGACGACACCGGGGAACCGCTTGCCGATGCCGACGAGCTCGACGGCCGGTGCCTCAGTCGCCACAGCTTCCCTCCCGGATGGAAACAGGTCTGGGCCGCACGCTACCGCGCCGGCCCAGACCCGTCTCGTGTCACGCTACGGCGTGGTCGGAACCTTGACCTCGCCGCTGATGATCTGCTCCTTGTAGCCGTCGATGTCGCCGGTGATGTCGTCGACGAATCCGCCCGACGTGGAGTAGCCCACCCCGTCGGCCTTCAGGTCGTAGACCTGGTAGCTCGTGAGCGCCTTGCCGCCGTCGACCGACTCGATGAAGTCGTAGGTGGCGGTGTCGACCCGCTTCAGCATCGACGTGAGGATGTGCGGCTTCTGCGCCTCCGTGGCCGTCTTCCACTGGTCGGAGTCGACGCCGATCGCCCACTTGCCGTCGCCGGCGTCGACCGCGGCGTCGAAGACGCCTGAGCCCGAGCCGCCAGCCGCGTGGTAGACGACGTCAGCGTCCTTGTCGAACTGTCCGGTGGCCGCGGACTTGCCGCCCGCCGGATCGGCGAAGCCCTTGAGGTCGGACTCCTGGATGTAGCTGACCAGCACCTTGGTGTCCGGCTTGGCCGCTTCGGCACCCGCCACGTAGCCGGCCTCGAACTTCTTGATGAGGTCGTTGTTGACGCCGCCGACGAAGCCGACGGTGCCGGTCTTGCTCTTCAGCGCCGCAGCAGCGCCGACGAGGAAGGAACCCTGCTCCTCGGCGAAGCCGAGGTAGGCGACGTTCTTGTTCACGTCCTTGTCCGGGTCGAAGCCGTCGACCACCGCGAAGTTCACGTCGGGGTAGTCGGGGGCGACCTTGTTGATCGACTCGCTGTAGGCGAAGCCGACGCCGATCACAGCCGTCGCGCCGCCGTCGGCCATCTGGCGCAGGCGGTCCTCGCGTGCCGACTCGGCCTCGCCATCGGTGGCCTCACCCTCGACGCAGGTGGCACTGAACTCGTTGACGGCCTTCTCCAGGCCCGCGTAGGCGGAGTCGTTGAACGACTGGTCGCCGCGGCCGCCGACGTCGTAGGCCAGACCGATCTTGGGTCCGTCGCCCTTGGCGCTCTTGCAGACGTCCTTGCTGTCGGTGGTCGTGCCGCCGCCGTCGCCGGAGTCGCTGCCGCAGGCCGTGAGGGCGAGTGCGGCAAAGAGGGTGACGGCGGAAAGCTGGGTCAGTCGACGCACAGTTCCTCCTCGATATGCGGCCGGGTGCCCGGCACCCTCGCACCCTAGTCGGCGGCAGCGGCACGCGGCAGGTCTGCGCAGGGATTGCCTCGGTCCGTAACCGATTTGTCACCCGGGGACGTTCACCCGATGGCGACGTGGGCCAGCACCGATGCGGCGACGGCGATGGCGCGCTCGTCGACCCGGAAGTTGCCCTGGTGGAGGTCGTACGTGGCGCCGTCTGGAGTGCGGGTGCCGAGGCGACCCATGGCACCGGGCACGGACTCGACGTACCAGGCGAAGTCCTCGCCGCCGAGGCTCTGTGTGGTGGTGGCGACACCGCCCGGTCCGACGGACTCGCCGACGGCCCGGCGAAGACTTTCGGTGGCCGCGAAGTCGTTGACGACCGGCGGGACACCGCGGATGTAGGTGACGCCGGCGCTGACTCCGAACGGTTCGAGGATGTCGGCGATGAGTCCGCGCACGAGGTGCTCGGCCGAATGCCACGCCGACGCGTCGAGCATCCGCAAGGTGCCGCTGAGCTCGCCCTGGGCCGGGATGACGTTGGCCGCGTTGCCGGCGCGGAGGTGGCCCCACACCATGCTGGCGCCGGCTCGCGGGTCGAAGCGGCGCGACAGCACCGCCGGCAGCTGGGTGACCAGAGCCCCCATCGCGTAGGTGAGGTCCTCGGTGAGGTGCGGCCGCGACGTGTGACCGCCTCGTCCGGCCAGGGTGACGTGGATGCGGTCGGATGCGCCGGTGATCGGTCCCTCACGGAGCCCGACATGGCCGACGTCGAGCGTAGGATCGCAGTGCAGCGCGAAGATGCGCGAGACGCCCTTCAGGACGCCGCCGGCGAGCAGCTTGAGCGCGCCACCGGGCATGACCTCCTCGGCCGGCTGGAAGATCAGGCGGACCCCGACCGGCAGGGTCTCCAGCTCGTGCAGCCGGGCGAGCGCCACGGCCGCGCCGACAAGACCGGCGGTGTGGACGTCGTGACCGCATGAGTGGGCCACGCCCGGCACCGTCGATCGCCAAGGATCGGATGTCGTGTCCTGAACCGGGAGTGCGTCGAGGTCGGCCCGCAGGGCGATGATCGGGCCTTCCTGCGGTCCGATGTCGGCCACCAGCCCGGAGCCGTCGAACCGCTCGTAGGCGATGCCGTTCTTGTCCATCCAGGATGCGACGAGATCGGTCGTCCGCTCCTCGTGCCAGGAGAGCTCGGGGTAGGCGTGCAGATCGCGGCGCAGCTCGATGAGGTCAGGGGTGATGACCTCGATCGTGCGACTGACCTGCTCGTGGGGCACCGACTCAGGATATCCCTGGTGGCGGTCCTGCGAGGGCGGACGCCAGTAGGGCCTGCGCGGACCAGCGCATCAGCGTCAGAGACTCCTGAGTGGAGAGACCGGCCACGTCCGTGAGCCAGACCAGGGCCTCGATCCCTGTGGCACTTCGGATGGCGAGCACGAGCGCGCGCAGTTGTTCGGCATCGAGATCGCCTTCCAACGACTCGAGCGCCTCGGTGATCCACGGGATAGCCCGTCCCTGACGCAGCGGGAGGGAGTCGTGGTGTGGCTCGAGCGACAACCTGAGCATCGTGCGCTGCTGCTGCTCATTCTTCGCGATCAGGTCGGTGAACGCACTCATCACGGCCTCGAGGCGGGCGGCGACGTCGTCGGGCGCGGCCTCGGGAAGCAACGACGTGGCGGCGGTCTCCGGGTACGCGGCCGCGAGCAGCAGCCGTTGGTTAGGGAAGTAGCGGTAGGCCGTGGTCCGCGACACGGCTGCCATGACTGCGGCTTCCTCCACGGTTGGCGTTTCGCCGCGGGCCACCATGTCGCGGGCGGACGCGACCAAGGCATCGCGTGTCCGCCGTTTCTGATCGACCCGTCCGGTGGTCTCGTAGCCCATTGACATGGAGTTCATGATACGCGAGTATCAAGATGGTACCTAAGTACCACGAAGGCGAGAGAAGCTCAATCATGGACACATCGACCACACCGGCTCCGATCATCCGAGCCAACGACGAGGGAGACCGACGCTGGTTCTACGGCGGTGGCGTGCAGACGTGGATGGCCCACTCCCACGAGACAAACGGCGCATTCCACCTCCTGGTCCACGACGGAGTGGGCGGCAAAGTCACGCCGTTGCACACCCACCCGGAATCGGACGAGAGCTTCTACGTCCTGGAGGGTGAGATCATTCTCCACATCGACGACGTCGACCACCGGTTGAAGGTCGGAGACTTTGCGATGGCGCCGCGCGGCGTGCCACACGCATTCATGGTCGTCTCCGACGTCTCCCGCCTGCTCTCCATCCGCACCCCGGGTACCGATCAGTCGTTCTACATGGAGGCCAGCGACCCGCTCGACGACCTGGACGAGCACGAGCGTGTCGTGGACTTCGACCGGGTGCGGGCATCCGCGGCCAAGCATCCCGACATCGAGATCCTCGGGCCGCCGCCTTTCAGCGCTCCAGAGTCTCCTTGACCTGCGCCACCGTCTCATCGGCCAGCTTCTCCAGTGGTTTCCGGGCGAGAATCGGAGCGACGAGATTCACCGGGAACGGGAAATCGAAGACGGCCCGGTAGTGGATCTGCGTGCGGTCGCCGTCGCGCGTGAAGGTCAGGTGGTCCGTGGCAGTGGTGCGACCGTTGCGACCCCGGCAGACGAACGACGTCGGGCGGTCGAAGCCGATGGTCTCGTACTCCAGTTCGACTTCACGCTTCATGAACCGGGAGCGGTTGCGATAGGTGGTGCCGACGCCGCCGTCACCGGACAGCCGTCGGGTCTCGATCGTCCCGGGATCCCATTGCTCGGTGTTCTCGAAGTCGCTGAGGAAGTCGAAGACGTCCTCGATCGCGCGGTTGACCACGAAGGTGCGTTCGACGTGCATACACCGAGCGTAGGCTGGCCGCCTCGCGCCGCAAGTGCTCCGGCTCCCCGTCGGTCCGACGTACATACCAAGCGGTGACGACGGCGATGCCCAGGCCCGCGAAGAGTCCCGCGCCCACGAGCGCCGTGCGGACACCGAGCGTCTCGGCCACCCAGCCGATGATCGGTGCCGCGAGCGGCACGCTGCCGATGAAGACCATCACGTACAGCGCCGCCATCCGCCCGCGCATCGCCGGTGTGGACGTCATCTGGATCATCGCGTTCGCCGTCGTCGCCATCGTGAGAATGCTCAGACCCACCAGCGGCAGCACCGCCATGTACGAGTAGTAGGTCGGCATGAGGCCGGACGCGACCTGGACGACGGCGAAACCGAGCCCGGACAGCACGATGAAGCGCAGCCGCGGCCTTGCCCGTCGCGCGGCGAGGAGAGAGCCGGCCAGTGAACCCAGGGCCAGGGCGGACCCGAGCACGCCGAACTCGCTCGCGCCCTTGCCGAATTCGTCGGTGGCCATCAGTGCGCTGGTGATCTGGAAGTTCATCCCGAAGCCGCCGAGGAAGAACACGCACCACAGCACGAGCACGAGGTCGGGCCGCGACCGGAGGTAGCGCAAGCCCTCGCGGATGGCTCCGGCGCCGGGCGCGATCACCGGCGTGGGCGTGAGCCGGTCGGGATCGAGCAGGCTCAGCGCGACGAAGGCCGCACCGTAGCTGACCGCGTTGACGATGATCACCCAGCCCGTACCCACGGCGCCTCCGCCGAGGACGGCGATGAGGACACCGGCGACAGCCGGGCCGACGAGGCGTCCGGCGTTGAACGACGCCGAGTTGAGAGCGACCGCGTTGCCGAGGTTCTCCGGCCCGACCATCTCGGGCACGAACGACTGACGAGCGGGCGCCTCGAGAGCGCGACCGATGCCGAACACGAACGCGAGCACATAGACCTGCCACGTCTCGACGACGCCGGTGACCGCGAGCCCGCCGAGCACCGCGGCCGGCACGGCCATCATCACCTGCATCACTCGCAGGACCGTGCGCTTGGAGAACCGGTCGGCCAGGACACCGCCGAGTGGCGAGAGGAGAAGTGTGGGCAGCAGCTGGAGGGCCATGGTGATGCCGAGCGCTGCACCGCTGTCGGTGAGCACGAGCACGAGCCACGCCTGTGCGGTGGTCTGCATCCAGGTGCCGGTATTCGAGATCAGCGAGCCGATGGCGTAGACGCGATAGTTGCGGACGTGCAGCGAGCGGAACGTGGGACTCACTCGCCGGCCAGCCTCTCGAGGAGGTCGGAGGCCTCCCGAAGCGTGGTGCGTTCGTCGACGGTGAGGGAGGCGAGGCGGGAGTCGAGCCAGGCGTCGCGGCGGTGCTGTTGCTCGGCGATGAGTGCCTCGCCCTTGTCGGAGAGGCGAACCAGCACCTGGCGACGGTCGTCGGGATGTGGCTCGCGCAGGATGAAACCGTCGTCGGCGAGGCAGTTGAGAGTGCGGGTGATCGACGGCGGTCGGACGCCCTCGCGCTCAGCGATCGCACTCGGCGTCACCGGCCCCATGAGCCGGACCGTGCCCAGCACAGCGAGCTGCGTCGGCGTCAGCTCGGTGTGCCGCTCCTGACGGAGCCGGCGGTTGAGACGGGCGACCGAGCGTGCGAGACGCTGCGAGTCCGATGGCATGTCTTTAGCATAGGTCATTACCCATGCTAATCAAAACCTCCACGCGATCAGTCGACTCGGACACTGCCGCTGACGGTCGTTCCGGAGCCCGGCGCGGACTCGATACTCAGCTCGCCGCCGAGGGCACCGATCCTGTCGGCCATGTTCTGCAGACCCGAGCTCGGACGAATCGATCCACTGTCATATCCCCGCCCGTCGTCGGCGACCTCGAAATCCACCCGTCCGTCGACCTGGCTGAGCCGCACCGTCGCCTTCGCACCCTCTCCCGCGTGCTTCGCCGCGTTCTGAAGGGCTTCCATGCAGCAGAAGTAGATCGCCGCCTCCAGCTCCTGCGTATACCGAGCGACGCCATCCGACTCGACCGTCACCGTCATCGACGCGCGTTCCGCCGCCGCCTCCAACGCCGCCGCCAGCCCATCGCTCTCCAGCACGGCCGGATAGATCCCGTGTGCGAGGTCGCGCAGCTCCTCCAGCGCGCGGGCGAGATCGTCCCGGACCTCCGACGCCAGCGCAGACGCCTCGGGGTCATCGGCCACCGCCTTGGTCAGCAGCCCCAGCTTCAGCTCCAAGAGCACCAGGTACTGCTGGGCCCCGTCGTGGAGGTCACGCTCGACGTTGCGCCTCGACTCGTCGGACGCGGCCACGATCCGTGCCCGCGAAGCGCGCATGTCCGCGTCGTGCGCTGCCAGCCGTTCGGTCATCTCGTTGACCGAGCGACCCAGCACGGCGAGCTCGTCCGCGCTGGTGATGGGCACGCGTGAACCGAGGTCACCCGTCGCGACTCTCTCGACTCCCTCGATCAAGTCGTCGACAGGTCGCATCGCTGCCTCTGCCACCGCGAACCTGAGGAGCACCGCGAACACTCCGGTGAATCCCACGCTGACCAGGATTGCGGCGCCGAGCTGCTCGATCGGCTCGTCGAACAGTCCGGCCAGCCCACCTGCGCTGATGCCAGTCATCAGCGTCACTGCCGGAACCGGAAGGAGTGCCCGAGTGCGCAAGGACATCCCATGACCCAGTGGCGCCGACACGTGGGGGTACTCGGCGCAGATCCGGGCGATCACCGGACGGGTACCGAGCTCGGCGATGAACACCACCAGCGGCCAAGTCACCAGGATCGCTGTGAGGAACCCGCTGACGCCGAGAATGATCGCGAAGGCCACGGGTTCCACCGTGGACACGACCCACGCGAAACTGGTCGGGATTCCCAGGACGACGAAGGTCCCGATCCCCGTATTGGCAAGCCTGGCCGAAGAGGTGAGGACCCGGCGCAGAATCCAAGGGGCCTCGGCCGACGGCCGGCCCGACGCCTCCCAGGCCTCGTACGAGGCAACGTCCCGGAAGTAGACCCACGCCCCGACACCTATGCACACGACACCGACGCCCTCATTGATGGCAACAGTCCACAGAAGCTCGGACCTCGACATCCGACCCGCCAAACCGCAGACGGCGATCGCGAGGCTGCTCCACAGCAGCAAGGCGACGGCTCCCCCGGGGAGCATTCGCCATGCGACACCCCGCCAGCTCTGATCTTCGAACGGTTCGGTCATCCACCGCTCGACCCGCCCCGCCGACGTGGCGACGCCCGCGCTCATCCCTCCACCTCGAACGGGACGGCGCCACGCACCGTCGTACCGACACCTTGCGCGGACTCGATCTCCAGCTCACCGCCGAGAGCACCGATCCGGTCGGCCATGTTCTGCAAGCCGGTGCTCGGTCCCATGACGGCGGCGTCGTAACCGCGGCCGTCGTCGCCGACCTCGAACCGCACCTGTCCGTCGCTCTGACTGAGCCGCACGGTGGCCTTCGCACCCTCGCCCGCGTGCTTCGCGGCGTTCTGCAAGGCCTCGAGGCAGCAGAAGTAGATCGCCGCCTCCAGCTCCTGGGCGTACCGACCGACCCCGTCCGTTTCGACGGTCACCGGCATCGACGAACGCTCCGCCGCAGCCTGCAAGGCCCCCGGCAGGCCATCGCTCTCCAGCACAGCTGGATAGATGCCGTGCGCGAGATCACGCAGCTCCGCCAGAGCATGAGCGAGATCCGCGCTAGCCTCATCGATGGCTGCCGCTGCCTGGCTCGGATCGATCTCGAGGATCCGCCGTGCCTGCCCGAGCCGCAGCTGGAGTAGCACCAGGTACTGCTGGGCCCCGTCGTGAAGGTCTCGCTCGACGTTGCGCCTTGCCTCGTCGGAGGCCGTCACGATCCGCGCCCGTGAGGCCCGCATCTCCGCATCGTGTGCCGCGAGCCGCTCGGTCATCTCGTTGACCGCACGTCCCAGGACGGCGAGCTCATCAGCGCTGGTGATGGGCACCCGGGTTCCGAGCTCACCTCGGGAGATCCGCTCGACGCCCTCGATCAGGTCGTCGACCGGCCGCAAGGCTGCGCCGGTCAAGGCGAACCTGAGGACCACGGCGAACACGGCGGTGAAGACCAAACTGCTCACGACGGCGGATCCGAGACGGCCGATCGGCCCATCGAACAGGCTCGCCACCCCCGCGACACAGATGCCGGTCGTCAAGGTCACCACCGGAACAGGGAGGAGGGACTTGGTACGCAGAGACATGCCGTGTCTCGCCGAGGCCTGCACGTGGGGAAACTCGGCGCAGATCCGGGCGACCAGCGGCCGGAGCCCCAGTTCCGCCACGAACAGGGCGAGTACCCAGCTCACTAACGTCGCTCCGAGCAGACCCCCGACACAGATCAGGACCGCGAGCACCAACGGTTCCACCGTGGCGATGATCCAGGCGAACGCGGTCGGCAGCGCGACAAGGACGTAGGTTCCCAGTCCCCAGTTGGCGAATCTCATGGGGGCGGTGAGGGCGAGCTGAAGCATTCGTGAAGCCTCGGCATACGGCTGACCGGCCCGGTCCCAGGCCTCCAGCGTGGCGACGTCTCGGAAGACGACCCGAGCCGCGACACCGAGACCCACGGCAGCTGCGCTCGCATTGATGACTGCTCCCCACAGGAGCTCGGCTGTGGACATCCGGCCGGCGAGGCCGGCGATGAGCATCGAGACGATGGCCCAGAACATCCCTCCGCCGATCACCACGCCCAACAACGGTCGTGCGACACCCCGCAAACCCGAGCGATCGAACGAATCGGTCAGCCATCGCTCGACCCGCCCCGCCGAAGGCCTCATGGACGTCGAAGCGTCGTCCCGATCAGCTGGACCGACCATTCGCACCACCTCCTGCACACATCATCATGCGGCGGATGAGGCGCGGTGCACATCCGTGGGCTCACCGGATTGCCGGCTACTCCATTTCGGTGTGTGCACTGATGTCCGTGACCTCGCTGACCGGCGAGACTGGTCCGTGATGACCATGACTGTGCTGATCGTGGATGACCACGCCCCGTTCCGGACCTTCGCCCACACGCTGCTCGAGGCGGAGGGATTTGAGGTTGCCGGCGAGGCCGCCGACGGCGACTCGGCTCTGGCAGCGGCCGAGGAGCTGCACCCGGACGTCGTGCTCCTGGACATCAACCTGCCGACGTACGACGGCTTCGAGGTCGCCCGTCGTCTCGCCGCAGCCAACGGCCCCAAGGTCGTGCTCACGTCCAGCCGACCGGCCTCCGACTACGGGACGAGGATCGGCGAAGCACCAGTGGCGGGGTTCCTGCCCAAGCAGGAGCTCTCCGGAGAGGCGCTGCTGCAGCTCGTGTCGTGATCCGGCTAGGGTCACACCGATGCGCGTGTTCGTCGCCGACGACTCGTTCCTGTTTCGCGAGGGACTGGTCCGGCTCCTCGGCGAGGCGGGCCTGGACGTGGTCGGGCAGGCCGAGAACGCCGACGATCTGGTGACCGGTGTCGACGAGATCCGGCCGGACGTGGCCATCGTCGACATCCGCATGCCACCGACCCACACGACTGAAGGCCTCGACGCCGCGCAGCGGATCGGCGAGAGCCACCCGGACATCGGAGTGCTCGTCCTCTCGCAGTACATCGAAGCCGGCTACGCGCAGCGCCTGTTCGAAGAGGGCACCTCCGGACGTGGCTACCTGCTCAAGGACAGGGTCGGCGACCTCGACGCCTTCGCGGCAGCGGTCCGCCAGATCGGCGATGGTGGCTCCGTCGTCGACCCGGAGGTCGTCTCGTCGCTGGTCGGACGCAAGTCCGAGCCGACTTCCCGCCTCGACACCCTGACCGAGCGGGAGCGGGAGATCCTGGCGCTGATGGCCGAGGGGGCCTCGAATGCCTCTATCGGCGAGCGGTTCTTCCTCAGCCAGCGCACCGTCGAGAGCCACGTGCGAGCCATCTTCCAGAAGCTCGACCTGGCCCCCACCGACGAGGGTCATCGACGCGTGCTGGCCGTGCTGGCGTACCTGCGGTCCTGAGTCATCCGAGACGGGCGACGACGTCGGGTGCGATCGCCGATCCGCCGCTGGCGACCGTGCGCACGGCCGCGGCCAGCTCGGCGATGTCGCCGACGCTGTCCTTGAGCAGGTAACCGATCCCGCCTGTTGCCGCCTCGAGCAAGCGACGCGCGGAGCCTTCCTGGAGCGTGGCCGAGAGAACCAGGACACCGATCTCGGGGTGATCCGCCTTGATCTGCTCCGCGGCGTCGATTCCCTCGGTCGTGTGGGTCGGCGGCATCCGGACGTCGACCACCACGGCATGCGGACGCGCGCCGGCCAGTCCGGCCAGCAGCTCCTCGGCGTCGGAGGCCTGGAGGACGACGTCGATACCTTCCGCCGTGAGTGCTCGCGCAATCCCCTCACGCAGGAGACCCGAGTCGTCCGCCAACGCCACGCGCAGGGTGGAATCGTCGGTGGACTCCCAACGCACTTCCCAGGCCGCCATCGGGTCGGGCAGCCCCTTGAGGCTGAGCTCGCCGACCGGGTCCAGCCGGTGAACACCACGAGGGGCCACCACCGACCTCATCAGGTCGGACACCAGGATCTGGCCGGTATCCGCCGCGGCACACAGCCGGCTCGCCACCACTACCGGAACACCGAAGTAGTCGCCGTCCTCGACCGTGGCTTCGCCGACACTCAGCCCGACCCGGATGTCCTGCCGGGCATCGGGATCTCGACGGCCCTGTGCAGCTGACGCCTGCTGCATCGTCACCGCGCACGCGATCGCGTCGGTCGCGCTCTCGAAGACCGCCATCATGCCGTCACCCAGAGTCTTGACCTCCGTGCCGCGGTGGACGGCGAGCGCGCTGCGCATCTCGGCGAAGTGTCGGTCGCGGAGCTCGTCGGCGGCGTCCGGCCCGACCCGGCTCAACAGCTCGGTCGACCCCACCACATCGGTGAAGAGGACGGCGACGATCCGGGTTCTGGGCACCCTTCGATCATCACGCCGACGACCGCCACCCGGCCACCGTGCTGGTACCGAACCTTCTCAGGGCCGGCACTGACGCGTTCAGTCCTTGCCGGCCCTCTTGCGACGCCGGATGAACATCGGGTCGAACTTGAGGTCGACCACGCGCTCCTTGAGCGGGATGAGGGCGTTATCGGTGATCTTGATGTGCTCGGGGCACACCTCGGTGCAGCACTTGGTGATGTTGCAGTAGCCGAGTCCGTGCTCGTCCTGCGCCGACGCCTTGCGGTCGAGGCCCTCCTCGGCCTGGGCGGCGTCGAGCGGGTGCATGTCGAGCTCGGCGATCCGCATCAGGTAGCGGGGGCCGGAGAACGCCGTCTTGTTCTCCTCGTGGTCACGCACCACGTGGCAGGTGTTCTGGCACAGGAAGCACTCGATGCACTTGCGGAACTCCTGCGACCGCTCGACGTCGACCTGCTGCATGCGGTACTCGCCCGGCTCCAGGTCCGACGGCGGCACGAACGCCCGGACCTCGCGGGACTTCTCGTAGTTGAACGAGACGTCGGTGACGAGGTCGCGGATGACCGGGAACGTCCGCATCGGCGTGATGGTGACGGTGGTCTCCTGCGGGAGCGTCGACATGCGCGTCATGCATAGCAGCCGCGGACGGCCGTTGATCTCGGCGCTGCACGAGCCGCACTTGCCGGCCTTGCAGTTCCAGCGCACGGCAAGGTCCGGCGTCTGGGTGGCCTGCAGCCGGTGGATGACGTCGAGCACGACCTCACCCTCGTTGACTTCGACCTCGTACTCGGCGAAGTCACCGCCCTCGTCGTCGCCCCGCCACACGCGGAAGTTCTGCTGGTAGCCCATCAGTAGGTCCCTCCCGGGAGTTCTTCGCCGGTGTAGTACTTCTTCAGCTCATCCATCTCGAACAGCTCCATCAGGTCTGGACGCATCGGGATCTGGTCCTGCCGGGTGATATCCACCGATCCGTCCTCGGCTTCGGTGCACACCAGCAGGACGCGGCGCCAGTCGGCGTCCAGCGTCGGATGGTCCTCACGGGTGTGGCCGCCGCGGCTCTCCGTGCGGGTGATCGCGGCCTTCGCCACGCACTCGCTGACCAGCAGCATGTTCCGCAGATCGAGCGCGAGGTGCCAGCCCGGATTGAACTGCCGGTGCCCCTCCACGACCATGCTCTTGGCGCGTTCCTTCAGCTCCGCGAGCTTGTCGAGCGCCTCCTGGATCTCGCTCTCCTGGCGGATGATGCCGACCAGGTCGTTCATCGCCTGCTGAAGCTCCTGGTGCAGCGTGTACGGGTTCTCCGCACCCTCCTGCGAACCGTCACCGAAGGGCGCCACCGAGAGGTCCTGTGCCACCTTGACGTCGGCTTCGTTGAGAGCCGGACGCTCGGTCAGCCCGTCGACGTACTCGACCGCGCCGGCCCCGGCCCGCCGGCCGAAGACCAGCAGGTCGGACAGCGAGTTGCCGCCGAGCCGGTTGGAGCCGTGCATCCCGCCGGAGCACTCGCCGGCAGCGAACAGGCCGGGCACCGACGCGGCGCCGCTGTCGGGCTCGACCTCGATGCCGCCCATCACGTAGTGACAGGTGGGTCCGACCTCCATCGGCTCCTTGGTGATGTCGACGTCGGCCAGCTCCTTGAACTGGTGGTGCATCGATGGGAGCCGCTTGATGATCGTCTCGGCCGGCATCCGGCTCGAGACGTCGAGGTAGACGCCGCCGTGCGGTGTGCCGCGGCCGGCCTTCACCTCGGAGTTGATGGCCCGCGCGACCTCGTCGCGGGGCAGCAGCTCAGGAGGACGGCGGTTGTTGTCGGCGTCCTCGTACCAGCGGTCGGCCTCTTCCTCGGTGGTGGCGTACTGCGCCTTGAAGACGTCGGGGATGTAGTCGAACATGAACCGCTTGCCGTCGGAGTTCGTGAGCACGCCGCCGTCGCCGCGCACCGACTCGGTGACGAGAATCCCCTTCACCGAGGGCGGCCACACCATGCCAGTGGGGTGGAACTGCAGGAACTCCATGTTGATGAGCTTCGCGCCGGCCCGCAGCGCGAGCGCGTGACCGTCTCCGGTGTACTCCCACGAGTTGCTGGTGACCTTGTACGACTTGCCGACGCCGCCGGTGGCCATGACGATCGCCGGCGCCTCGAAGAGCAGGTGACGCCCCGACTCGCGCCAGTAGGCGAGTGCCCCGGCCATCGCGTTCCCGTCCTTGATCAGGTCGGTGACCGTGCACTCGGCGTAGACCTTGAGCATCGCGTCGTAGTCGCCGTGCTCGGCGAAGTCCTCCTGCTGCAGCGAGACGATCTTCTGCTGCAGGGTGCGGATGAGCTCGAGCCCGGTGCGGTCGCCGACGTGGGCGAGGCGCGGATAGGTGTGGCCGCCGAAGTTGCGCTGGCTGATCTTGCCGTCGGGCGTGCGGTCGAACAGCGCGCCGTAGGTCTCCAGCTCCCAGACGCGATCGGGCGCCTCACGGGCATGCAGCTCGGCCATGCGCCAGTTGTTCAGGAACTTGCCGCCGCGCATGGTGTCGCGGAAGTGGACCATCCAGTTGTCGTTGGGGTTGACGTTGGCCATCGCTGCGGCGCAGCCGCCCTCGGCCATGACGGTGTGCGCCTTGCCGAACAGCGACTTGGAGATGATCGCCGTCTTCTTGCCCGCCTGGCGGGCCTCGATGGCCGCCCGCAGACCGGCGCCGCCGGCACCGATGACGATGACGTCGTAGGAGTGGGTCTCGATCTCGCTCACGTGGTCACAACCTTCAGTTCACGATGCTCAGTTGATCAGTCTGGGGTCGGAGTACCACTCGGCGGCCAGGCCCCAGATGTAGAAGTCGGTGATCGCCAGGGTGCCGAGCGTGATCCAGGCGAGCAGCATGTGCCGCCCGTTCAGCTTCGAGACCCAGCCCCACAGCTTGTAACGCACCGGATGCTGGGAGAAGTGGTTGAGCTTGCCACCGATGATGCTGCGGCAGGAGTGGCAGGACGCGGTGTACATCCACAGCAGGATCACGTTGGCGAACAGGATGACGTTGCCGAGCCCGAACCCGAACTCCCCCTCAGCCGTGCGTAGGGCGAGGATCGCGTCGTACGTGTTGATCACCGAGATGATCACCGCGGCGTAGAAGAAGTAGCGGTGCAGGTTCTGGCCGAGCAGCGGGAACCGCGTCTCGCCGGTGTACTTCTGGTGCGGCTCGGCGACGGCGCACGCCGGGGGCGACAGCCAGAACGCCCGGTAGTACGCCTTGCGGTAGTAGTAGCAGGTCAGCCGGAAGAGCAGGAGGAACGGCAGGCTCACCGCTGCGTAGGGCAGGAACCACCAGTCCGGAAGGAACTGCCCGAAGTGCGACGCGCCCTCCACGCAGCCGGTCGAGACGCACGGCGAGTAGAACGGCGTGAGGTAGTGGTACTCCTCGACCCAATAGTCGGCCTGCTGAAACGTTCGGGCCACGGCGTAGGCGACCCACGCGATGAGTCCGGCGGCCTGGATGGCCGGCGGGAACCACCAGCGGTCGGTGCGGAGGGTCCGGGCGGCGATCGCGGCGCGACCGGCGCCGGTGGAGGGAGCGGGAGGGGTGGTCGTCATGGGCTGCCTTGCCTCGGGCGGATCGTGATTCCGTCACCGTATGCCCGGGTGCTTCAGCACGCAAAGTCATAGTGAGGCCACCATTCATAGCCTCTGTCTATGCTGCGGCGTAGGGTGATGCCCATGCAGGTCCAGCAGCTCGCTTACTTCGCGGCGGTCGCCCGCACCCGGCACTTCACCCGGGCTGCCGAGCTCGTCGGCGTCTCCCAGCCGACGCTGTCGAAGCAGATCCGGGTGCTGGAGAACTCGCTCGGGTCGCCGCTGTTCGTGCGGAACCGCGGTCAGATCGAGCTGACCAGCGCGGGAGAGGCGCTGCTCCCCCACGCGCAGCGCATCCTCATCGACGTCGAGAGCGCCCAGCGGTCGGTCGACGAGGTGGCCGGGCTCCGCCGTGGGCGGGTGCGGCTCGGGGCAACGCCGTCGGTGTGCGACGGACTGCTGCCCGATCTCCTCACCGGGTTCCACGAACGACACCCGGACATCGACCTGGAGGTGCAGGAGGCGGGGTCGCGCGTTCTCACGCGCGAGCTCGGACAGGGCCGGCTCGACCTGGCCCTGCTGATCGTGCCGCTGCGACCGGACAGTTCCATCGAGACGGGTTCGATCGAGACCACGTCACTGCTGAAGGAGCGCCTGGTGCTGGCCAGTCCGGCCGAAGCCGACCTTCCCGACGCGATCGGCGTTTCGGGATTGCGCGACCTCCCCCTCGTGATGTTCCGGGAGGGCTACGACCTGCGCGAGGTGACCCTCGGGGCGTGCCGCGCCGCGGGCTTCGAGCCACACCTTGCCGTCGAAGGCGGGGAGATGAGCGCAGTGCTGCGCTTCGTCGAGGTCGGTCTCGGCCACGCCGTGGTGCCCGAGATGGTCATGCGCAACCGTCCGAAGCTCCGGGCCACCCGCCTGGAGAAGCCCGCGCTTCGCCGCGAGATCGCCCTCGCCCACCGCTCGGACGCGCTGCAGCTGGCCGCCCTGGCGTTCCGGGACGAGCTCCTCGCCGCGTTCTAGGAAGACGGGTTGTAAAGCCTGGGCGCGAGGGAGAAGCAGTGCTGCGGAACCCAGCCGGAGGTGTCGTCGTGCAGGTACAAGGCGAACTCCTCGACGTCGAACTCGCATCCGAAGCCGCGCAGGGTGTCGTCGGCGTGGTCGAGCGCGGCGTCGTCGAGGTGCTGCGCCACGGTGACGTGGGGATGGAACGGGAACTCGGGGCGGGGGACGCCGAGGGCTTGACGCAGCTGTCCGGCCAGGACGGCCGTCGCGACGTAGCCGGCGTCGACCCTGATGTACACGACGGGTGAGACCGGCCTGAACGTTCCCGTGCCTCCCAACCGCATCCGGAACGCCGGCACCGTGCCGGCGGCCTTGTCGAGGCGGGCGAGGATCTCGTCGAGCTCGTTCACGTCGACCTCGAGCGGCGGGAGCAGCGTGACGTGGCTCGGCACAGTACGGGCGAGCTCGTCGCCGAACGTGCCGCGCATCTCGCGCAACAGGGAACCGTGGGGCTCCGGGACGGCGATCGCGACGCCCATCGTCAGGCTGGTCATGAGACTCCGCCGGGCACGAATCCGGAGCGGTCGTAGACGGTGGCGAGCGTCTGGGAGGCGACTTCGCGGGCCCGGGCAGCACCGGCGGCGAGGACGCGGTCGAGCTCGGCCTTGTCGTCCAGCAGCTCGCGCGTGCGAGACCCAAAGGCGTTCACGAACTCGGCCACCAGGTCGCCGAGAGCCACCTTGAAGTGCCCGTACTGCTGGCCTTCGAACTCCGTCTCGATGTCGGCGACCGGGCGATCGGTGAGCGCGGAGTAGATCAGCAGGAGGTTGGAGATGCCCGGCTTGTCGACCGGGTCGAACCGCACCTCGGTGCCGGAGTCGGTGACCGCCGACCGGATCTTCTTCGCCGCCTTCGTAGGGTCGTCGGTGAGGTTGACGACGCCGGCGTGCGACGTGGCCGAGCCGCTCATCTTGGCGGCCGGGTCCTGCAGGTCGTAGACCTTGGCGGTGGCCTTGACGATGTAGGGCTCGGGCACCGTGAACGTCTCGCCGAAGCGATGGTTGAAACGCTGCGCCAGGTTGCGGGTGAGCTCGATGTGCTGGCGCTGGTCCTCACCCACGGGGACCTTGTCGGCCTGGTAGATGAGGATGTCGGCCGCCATCAGGACCGGATAGGTGAACAGGCCGACACTCGCGGCGTCGCGTCCGCTCTTCGCGGTCTTGTCCTTGAACTGGGTCATGCGACCGGCCTCGCCGAACCCGGTGACGCCGCCGAGCACCCAGGCCAGCTGGGCGTGCTCGGGCACATGGCTCTGCACGAACAAGGCGCTGCGCTCGGGGTCGACGCCGGCTGCGAGCAGCTGGGCCGCGGCGACATAGGTGCGCTCGCGCAGCTGAGCAGGGTCGTACTCGACGGTGATCGCGTGCAGGTCGGGGATGAAGTAGAACGCCTCGAACTCGTCCTGGAGCGCCACCCACTGCTTGAACGCCCCGAAGTAGTTGCCCAGGTGGTACGAGTCGGCGGTGGGCTGTGCGCCGGAAAGCACTCGCTGTCGCTGGGTGGATCCGGGCATGGTGTGCATTGTGCCAGCCGGACAGCGGGCGGCCTGACCTAGGCTCGGGGCGTGGTCGACGTCGAGAAGTGGCATGTGCGAGAGGTCGTCCACCTCCTCGGCGAGCACCTCGATCACTGCGGTGTCCGGGCCCTCACCATCACCACCGGACGCGACCTCCTCGTCAAGGCCCGCCCCCGCGACGACGACGTCGTCAACGTCTGGGTCGATGGTCGGCGGGCCCCGCTGCCGCCATCGGTGGCTGACACCCTCGACGACCACGACCTCGGGTCGGCCGGCGCCGACCTCGTCATCGAGTCCGGGCCAGCGGCTTCGCCCAACGGCCTGGTGCTGATGGTCGCCGACATTGCCGTGACACCACCCCCCGACCGGAGTGCGGAGTGCCGGGAGGCGGCCGAATCCCTTGGCCTGGAGCGCCTCGCCGACGCGGGGCCGGACGCCGTGCTGAAGATCGAGGACGAGTCGCTCAAGGCGCGCACCCGGCACGTCATCACCGAGACGGCACGCGTGCGTGCGGGTGAGCGCGCCATCGAGTCCGAAGCATGGAGCCAGCTCGGCACGATCCTCACCGCGTCGCACACGTCACTGCGCGACGACTTCGAGGTCAGCCGCGCCGAGCTCGACGTCACCGCGGAGGCAGCGGTCGAGGCCGGAGCACTCGGCGCCCGGCTGAACCTCGCGCTGGTGCCGTCCGAGCGCGTCGCTGCCGTGCGCGAGCTGGTCGAGCGACGGTTCGACGGGCTCGGGTGGCGGCGCCCCGAGATCCGGTCGTTGCCGATGCCCAAGTCGGCCCCTGAGACACTGGGCCCGTGAGACGCATCGCCTACCAGGGTGAACCTGGCTCGAACTCCCATCTCGTGTGCAAGCAGCACTACGCCGACTGGGAGGCGGTGGCGTGCGCGTCGTTCGAGGACGTCTTCGCGGCGGTCGAAGGTGGCGATGCCGACCTGGCGATGATCCCGATCGACAACTCGATCGCCGGCCGGGTGGCGGACATCCATCACTTCCTGCCCGACTCCGGCCTGCACATCATCGCCGAGCACTTCCTGCCGATCAGCTTCCACCTGATGGCGGTGCCGGGTGCGTCGCTGGAGACGATCAAGACGGTGCACAGTCACGTGCACGCCCTCGGCCAGTGCCGCAAGATCATCCGCGAGCACGGCCTCACGCCGATGATCTCCGGCGACACCGCCGGTGCCGCGCGCGAGGTGGCCGAGGCGGCCGACCCCAGCCAGGCGGCGATCTCGCCTCCGCTGGCGGCCGAGATCTACCACCTGGACATCCTGGCCGAGGACGTCGAGGACGAGGACCACAACACCACCCGGTTCGTGGCGCTCTCCCGGGAGTTCGTGCAGGCTCCCGCGGACAACGGGCCCGTGGTGACGTCGTTCATCTTCAACGTGCGCAACCTGCCGGCGGCGCTCTACAAGGCACTCGGCGGGTTCGCCACCAACGGCGTCAACATGACCAAGCTGGAGAGCTACATGGTCGACGGTGCATTCACCGGCGCAACCCAGTTCCTGGCCGAGGTCGACGGCCATCCCGACGACATCGGCCTGAAGCGGGCGCTCGATGAGCTCGAGTTCTTCTCCACGGACGTGAAGATGCTCGGCGTCTACCCCGCCGACCCGTTCCGCGCCGAGACCGGATGACGTCAGGCCTGTCCTGGCCGCTGTCGGTCCCTGTGCTCTCCGACGGCGTCGTGACGCTGCGCGCCCACGTGCCCACCGACATCGACGCCATGCTCGAGATGGCCCAGGACCCGGAGATGGTGCGCAACACCGCGGTGCCCGACCCCAACACCCGCGAGAACAGCGAGAACTACGCGTTCACCGTGGTGCGCGGCGGCTGGGACGAGGGCAGACACTTCGGCTGGGCGGTCGAGGTGGAGGGACGCTTCGCCGGCAACGTCGACATCCGCGGCGGCAAGCCGATCTGCGACATCGGCTACGCCCTGCACCCGTGGGCCCGAGGGCGCGGGCTGATGGTGCGCGCCGTCCGCCTCGCCACCGACTGGGCCTTCACCGAGGGCGTCGAGGTCGTGCACTGGAACTCGCACGTCGGCAACGAGGCGTCGCTGCGCGTCGCCCACCAGACCGGGTTCACGCTGCACGGACTCGTCCCGGGACTCCTGCACGAACGCGGCCGCGTGCTCGACGCCTGGACGGCCACGAGGCGCTTCGGCGACCCGCCGATTCCCCGCTCCCGCTGGGCCGAGTCCACGGTGATCGAGACCGAGCGACTGCGGCTGCGGCCGTTCAACGACGCCGACGTCCCACGCGTCGTCGAGAACTGCAGAGACGCGACGACGCGTCACTGGCTGCACGGCCTGCCGCATCCGTACACCGACGACACCGCTCGCGGCTACCTCGCCGACTGCGTGTGGCAGGCCGCGACGGGGGCCAAGGCCAGCTGGGCGGTGGCCGATCGCGAGACGGACGTGCTGCTCGGCCACGTGTCCGTCATGGACCTGCTCGGCGTCAATCCCACTGGTGGCGAGGTCGGCTACTGGACCCACCCGGACGCCCGGGGGCGCGGCGTCATGACCGAGGCCGTCCGCGCCGTGGTGAGGCACGCCTTCGAGCCCGCCGGCCTGGACCGCCTCCGGCTGGTGCTCCACGCGGCGGCCGGCAACCCGGCGAGCAACGCGATCGCTGTCGCCGCCGGCTTCCGGCTCTTCGGCACCCAGACCGCGGCCGAGCTGCTCGGCGACGGCACGTACGACGACCTGCACGGCTACGAGCTCCTGCGCCCCTGATCTGAGGGGCGCCGCGTCGACCACGCAACGAGTTTCGCGCCCGCCAGGGCTGGCGTCTCGTAGTCTCGGCGAGGTGAGTCACGATGCGATCGTCGTCGGAGCGGGCGTCGCCGGCCTGACGGCTGCCGACCGCCTGGTGGCCTCCGGTCGCGACGTGATCGTGCTCGAGGCGAGGGATCGCGTCGGCGGACGGACCCTCACCGTCGACGTCCCCGGCGTTCCCGGCCTGCGTGTCGACTCCGGTGGCCAATGGGTGGGCCCCGCCCAGCACGCGCTGCTGGCCGAGCTGAAGCGGTTCGGGCTGACCACGATCGACCAGGCCGGCGGTGGGCAGGATCTCGTCAGCCTCGATGGCCGGCTCAGCCAGTACACCGGAGCCACGCCCAAGCTCGGTGCGTTGACGGTGATCGACGTCGGCCTCGCCCTCCGGCGCTTCGAGAAGCTCGCGGCGACGGTGGCGCTCGACCGGCCCTGGGCGACTCCGGACGCCGAGGCACTCGACGCTCAGACGTTCGAGACATGGATCCTGCGCCACTGCCGCACCAAGCGGGGCCGGGAGTTCTTCCGGATCTGCTGCGAGGCGGTGTTCGCGACCGAGCCGGCGAACCTGTCGCTCCTGCACGCCCTGTTCTACAGCCATTCCGGTGGCGGGCTGGAGCACCTGATCTCCACCGAGGGCGGCGCCCAGCACGCTCGTGTCAACGGCGGGATGCAGCAGCTGTCCGAGCGCCTGGCGTCCGGCCTCGGCGATCGCGTGCGTCTCGAGGAGCCGGTCTCCGGCATCGCCCAGGACGGTGCGGTCGTCCGCGTCACCACCGAACGCGGCACGCATGAGGCGTCACGCGTGATCGTCGCCGTGCCACCCACCCTTGCCGGCCGCCTGCAGTTCGACCCGCCCATGCCCGGCGCTCGGGACGCGCTGACCCAGCGCATGCCCCAGGGATCGGTGATCAAGTGCCATGCCGTGTACGAGCGCCCGTTCTGGCGGGATGCCGGTCTGAGCGGGGAGGCAGCCGGCGACACCACACCGGTCAAGGTCGTGTTCGACGGCACCCCTCCGGGGGACGGATCGCCCGGCGTGCTCGTCGCGTTCATCGAGGGCGCCGACGCGATCAGGCTGTCATCGGCGTCGGCGGACGACCGCCGGACCGATGTTCTCGACGTCCTGGCCCACTACGTCGGCGATGCGGCCCGCCGTCCGACGGCGTTCGTCGAGCGCGACTGGGGAGCCGAGCCCTGGACCCGGGGTTGCTATGGCGCGCACCTGCCGCCCGGTGCGTGGACCCAGGTCGGGGCGGCCCTGCGCGAACCGGTGGGACTGATCCACTGGGCCGGCACCGAGACCGCGGAGCGCTGGTGCGGCTACATCGACGGCGCGATCACGTCCGGCGAGCGGGCGGCGGCCGAGGTGGATTCCATGCTGCCGACGCCGGCCGCACGGGCGTCCGACGAACTACGCTGACGACCATGGACGGCGTCCACGACATGGGAGGCATGCACGGATTCGGTGCGGTCTCCGTCGAGGACGACGAACCGGTGTTCCACGAGCCGTGGGAGGGCCGGACGTTCGGCCTGATGATCGCCACCGGAGCGGCGGGCCTGCGGCATGGTTCGATTCGGCCCGGCATCGAGGCGATCGACCCGGCCACCTACCTCAGCTCGACGTACTTCGAGCGGTGGGCCCGCTCGGTCGAGTCCGGGCTCGTCGACGCCGGCACCCTCGCGTCTGCCGAGATCGACGCCCGAGTCGAGGCGCCCGAGCCGCCCCGCGAGCACGCGGACGACACCAACGCCGACCTGGCGCGCAAGCTCGTCGGCGCACTCGCCAACCGCCCGCGCCGGCCGAGCGGCGAGGACGTGCCGGCACGGTTCGCGGTCGGCGACCGCGTGACCGTCAAGCAGATGGCGCCCGTCGCACATCACCGGTGCCCGCGGTACGTCCGCGGCGCCACCGGCACCGTCACGCGGCTTCCGGGCGGGTGGCCGCATGCGAGCGGTGACGGTCCGCCTGAGGCCACCTACACCGTCCGGTTCTCCATGACGGACCTGTGGGGCGACGACGCCGAGCCCGGCTGGCTGTCCATCGATCTGTGGGAGCGATACCTCAAATGAGCGATTCACACGGTCATCACCCGAAGCCCCAGAGCCACACCGAGCAGCGCGTCGAAGCCATCGAGACACTGCTGGTCGAGCGCGGCCTGATCACGTCCGACGTCGTCGACGCCATCGTCGAGACGTACGAGCACGACGTGGGACCGATGAACGGCGCGCGAGTAGTCGCCAAAGCCTGGGTCGATACCGAGTACCGAGCCAGGCTGCTGGAAGACGGCACCAGTGCGGTCGGCGAGCTCGGGTTCGGAGGCGCGGAGGGTGAGCATCTCGTCGTGCTCGAGAACACCGACGACGTGTGCATCACGTCGTCGTCTGCACGCTGTGCTCGTGCTACCCGTGGCCGGTGCTCGGCCTGCCGCCGCAGTGGTACAAGAGCTTCGCCTACCGGTCGCGCATGGTGCGCGAGCCTCGGGCCGTGCTCGCGGAGTTCGGCACGACGGTTCCGGACGACGTCGAGATGCAGGTGTGGGACTCCAGCGCGGAGGTCCGCTACATGGTGCTCCCGCTCCCGCCCGACGACGTGACGGGACGCAGCGAGGACGAGCTGGCCGGCCTCGTCACCCGCGACCACATGATCGGTGTCGTGCGATGACCGCCGATCAGCCGCCGGCCGACATCCCGCGCAGCAACGGCGAGCTCGTCTTCGACGCGCCATGGGAAAGCCGTGCCTTCGGGCTTGCCGCCGCCTACCTCGAGGCGTCCGGTCAGGACTGGGCCGCCTTCCGCTCCCATCTGATGACGGCCATCGCCGATCTGCCGGACGCGACGCCGTACTACGAGGCCTGGGTGGTCGCCCTCGACCACCTATTGGTGGCCGATGGCGTGAGTCGATCGGCGTGACTGGGAGAGACCGAGCCCGAAGATGACCAGGCCGCCGACGGCCAGCGCGGCGCCGACGAGGCTGGGCGCGCGGTAGCCGTACCCGGCGGCGATGACGACCGAGCCGACCCATGCGCCGAGACCGTTCGCGATGTTCAGAGCCGAGTGGTTGAGGGCCGCGCCGAGCATCTGGGCGTCGCCCGCGGCGTGCATGAGACGCATCTGGAGGTTGATGGCCAGCACGGAGCCGAGGCAGCCGACGAGGAACACGAGGACGACAGCGGGGACGACCAGCTCCGCAGTGAAGAAGAACAACACCAGAGTGGCGATCATGGTGGCGAATCCGATGAGAACCGACCGCTCGACGTCCCAGTCGGCGAGCCGCCCGGCCAGCCAGGTGCCGGAGACCGAGCCGACGCCGAACGCGAACAGGAAGCCGGGCACCGCGCCGACCGAGAGCCCGGTGACGTCGGTGACGATCGGGTTGATGTACGTGTACATCGCGAACAGCCCACCGAAGCCGACCATGCCGGCGGCCACGGCGTAGAGCACCTGGGGCCGCCGGAGCGCCGTGAGCTCTGCCCGGACGGTTGCGTGCGGATTGCCGGGTTGATGCGGCACGACCAGCAGTACCAATGCGGCCGTGAGCACCGCGAGCCCGAGCACCGCCCAGTAGGCGCTCCGCCACCCGAGCTGTTGACCCAGCCAGGTCGCGGCCGGCACGCCGGCGACGGTCGCCACGGTGAGCCCGAGCATCACGCCGCTGACCGCGCGTCCGCGCCGCTCGGGCGCGACGAGTGACGCGGCGATCAGGGACGCCACGCCGAAGTACGCGCCGTGCGGTAGACCACAGAGGAACCTCGCCGCCATCACCTCCCAGTAGCCCTGTGCGACGGCGGTGATCGCGTTGCCGAGGCCGAGCGCGAGCACCAGACCGATCGCCAGCTCGCGACGAGGCAGCCGCGCGGCCAGGGAGACGATCACCGGCGCACCGACGACGACCCCGACGGCGTAGGCGGAGATGATGTGCCCGGTGGTCGGGATGGACTCGTCGATGCCCCGGGCGATGTCCGGGAGCAACCCCATCGTGACGAACTCGGTGGTGCCGATCGCGAAGCCGCCGATGGCGAGCGCGAGGATCGCCAGACCGACGTGCGATGTGCGCGCCCGCGGCACGGCCTGGAGTGAGGTCACGTCTGAGACAAGTCGGCCGGTCCGGTCGCTATTCCGTGGGCGGACGATGCCACGCTGAGCCCATGCGCCGCTTCACCGACGACGAGCGACGTGCGCGCCTCGGCGTCCGGCATGCGCTCGTGGGCCAAGGCGCTGCCGACGTCGTCGATGCCGCCCGCGCAGTCGTCGGCCTCCATGGCACCGATCCGGCGTCGACGTTCCTCGCGGCGCTTGCCCGCACACCGGGTGCCACCACCGACGACCTCGAGCGCGCGCTCTACGACGACCGCTCGCTCGTGCGCGTGCTGGCCATGCGACGCACGGTGTTCGCGGTGCCACGCGAGAACGTCGGCGCCGTGCTGGTCGGAGCGGGCGCCGACGTCGGACGCCAGCAGCGAACTGTGCTGGAGAAGATGCTCGCCGACTCCGGTGTGACGGACGACCCCGGGCCGTGGGTCGACCAGGCGGAGGCCGCTGCGCTGGGCGCGATGGCCCGCGGCGGCGAGATCACCAGCACCGAGCTGGCCGCGGCCGACCCCATGCTCGGCACCCGCATCGACGTGGCGCCCGGCACCAAGTACGCCACGACCACCAGCGTCGCCAGCCGGCTGCTCACCCTGATGTCGGCCGACGGCAAGGTCGTCCGCACCCGGCCCCGCGGCGGCTGGACGTCCACGCAGTTCCGCTGGGTCAGGCTCGACGCGTGGCTCGGTGACGTGGTGCGTCCCGATCCTGAGGCCGCCTGGACGCTGCTCGCGGAGCTCTGGCTCCGGGCGTACGGGCCGGCCGCCATCGACGACCTGCAATGGTGGACGGGCTGGACGAAGACGCGCACCAAAGCCGCGCTGGCGTCGATCGACACCGTCGAAGTCGACCTCGACGGCGTGCCGGGGCTGTTGCTGGCCGACGACGTCGAGCCGGTGTCGGAGCCCGAGCCGTGGGTCGCGCTGCTCCCCGCACTCGATCCGACCGCCATGGGTTGGAAGCATCGCGACTTCTGCCTCGGCCCGCACCGCTCGCTGGTCTACGACGTCAACGGCAACGCCGGACCCACCGTCTGGGCTGGCGGACGCATCGTCGGCGGCTGGGCGCAGCGCGACGACGGCGAGGTGGTCGTACGCCTGCTCGACGACGTCGGCGCCGAGACGTCGGCCCGCATCGACGATCGAGCTGCCGAGCTGACCACCATGCTCGGCGATGTCCGCCTCAAGGCACGGGCTCGCGGCTGGACGACGGTGGAGCGCGAGCTCCGCGCCTGATCCAGAGCTCAGGCGGCCGGGAGGGTCGCCCGTGGCTCGTCGGGCTCCAGGAACTCGACGATCCGGCGAGCCACTTGCTCATCGGCGAGGACCCGGTTGTGGCCCAGCCCGGTCGTCGTCATGAACTCGGCGCCGATGTCCGCAGCCAGAGCGCGCGACTCGGCATACGGAGCCTGCGGATCGGTGTCGTCCTGGACGATGAGCGCCGGTGGCCGTTCCTCGAGCCTCGACCAGAGGTTACGGACGTCGAACTCGTCGTCGTCCAGCCCGACGCGTCGCCAGGTGCGGACGTCGACCCGCCGGCGGATCCGTGGACCGAAGCCCAGCATCGACTGGAAGACGTCCATCGCCTCGGCGTAGCCCGCCATCGGGGCGACGAAGACCAGACGGTTCGCGCCGAACCATCCGTGGGTCAGGGCGAGCAACGTCGCCAGGCCGCCCATCGAGTGGGCGACGACCGCCTCACCGCGGCCGAACTTCATGAACACCGCGTCCAACGCCTGGCCGAACTCGACGCCAGTGGTCGAGGTCGGGCCCCACTCACCGGGGTCGGAGCCACCGTGCGACGGAGCGTCGAAGGCCACCACGGTGTATCGGGCTCGTCGCAGTGGTTCGACCAGAGCGGCGAACTGGTGGCTGGCGCCGCCCCATCCGTGCACGAGATACACGACCGGTCCCTCGCCCCACGACCGCCCCCGAACGGCGCCGTGCTTCCATGCCACCTCGAACGGCTTGCCGCCCTCGGGGAGGGCGTTGACGCGCAGCGACGGCGGCAGCGTGAACCACTGCCGGGTGACCCAGCGAGCGGTGAGTCCCGGTGCGATGCGCTCGCCGGTCCGGAGACCCAGACCAATGAGACGAACGATCGTGCTTTTCTTGATTGCTGATGGTGCCATGCTCTGCTTCCTCGATGGGTTCAGGCTCGAACGGACTCGAGCAACGACTCGAGCGCGGTTTCAGTGCGCTCGACCGCGCGGGGATCGCGCATCAGTCGACTGTGATGGTGGTAGGCCAAGGTGACGCCGTGGACGTCGTAGGCGAACTGCTCGACGTCGGTGTCGGCGGCGAAGTCGCCCTCCGCGACGGCCGTGGCCGCGACGTTGGCGATGACGTCGAGCCAGTCCTGCTCGTTGCGCACCAGCAGGTCGCGCAAGGGGCCGGGCTGGTCGTCGAGCTCAGTGGCCGCGCCGATGAACAGGCAGCCGCCGCTCAGGGCGTCGTCGGCCCAGCGCAGCCAGTTCTCGAGCAGGGCCCGGACCCGCTTCTCGCCACGAGGCGCCGAGAGTGACGGACGCACGACGACGTCCACGAATCGCTCCCTCGCCCGCTCGAGGGTCTGCAGCTCCAGCTGCTCCTTGGACTTGAAGTGGGCGAACAGGCCGCTCTTGCTCATCTCGGTCGCCTCGGCGAGGGTGCCGATCGTGAGGCCGGCGAACCCCTTGGTGGACGCGATGTTGATCGCGACGTCAAGGATCGCGGCTCGCGTCTCGTCGCCCTTGCTCATGAAGCTATTGCAGCACGGTCGTGCTATTTCCGCAAGGGCGCCTACCCTTTCAGCATGCAGCCGACTCAGCCGGGCTGGTACTGGGACCCGAAGGGGATGCCCGGGCTGTTCCGCTGGTGGGACGGCGAGGAGTGGACCGACCACATCAGCACCATCCGCAATGTCGGACCCCCCGTCGAGCCAGCCACGCTCGAGCCATCACCCGACGGCAGGGTCCACGCCGGCGGGCTGTCCTGCGCAGCGCTCCCAGAGCCGTGGGAGTGGAGTCCGGACTATCCGCACCTCGTTGACGCGATCGGGCAGCAGGTGGTCGTCGGCCACACCCCGCGCGGCGACTACATCGGCGGCGTCTTCATCGGCGGCCTTCCGGACGAGTACGCCGGCGACCACCTCGCCGACATGGGGACGGCGTTCTCATCCGCCATGCTGGAGAAGTTCTACCCCAGGGAAAGGCCGCACGCCACGCCGCAACCACAGATCGGCGAGCTCGAGGGCCACACGACCTGGCAGCTGGTCGTGCCGCTCGACGTCACGGACGACGACCTGGGCTTCGCACGCGAGGACGCCGTCTTCGTGCTGGTCGACCTCGACGAGCGCCCCGGCGTCCTCTACGCCAGCCTGCCCGACGTGCCGGACTACGCCATGCCCACTGCCGACGCGCTGATCGCCGACGTGGCGATCGACTGACCTCAGGGTTTCACGGCCTCGCGAATGACGTCGCGGAGCTCCGCGGCCACCGCCTCCATCGGCTCCGGGCTGCGCTGACTGCGGGACATCACGACCGCACCCTCGATGCTGCCGACGATGAGCCAGGCCAGGCGGTCGGCCCGCTTCACGGCAACACCTTCGCGGCGCAGCACCTCGACGAGCAGCTCGTGCCACCGCGCGAACGCCGTGCTGGCCGGCCCTGCCGTCACGGTGTCCTCGGTCGCCACCGCGAGCACCGGACAGCTGGCCTGGTAGTCGCTGGCGATCAAGAACTCACGCCAGTTGGCGATGAACGCGTCGAGAACGGCCAACGCACCTTGATCGCCGGTCCTGGACAACAGCTTCTCGATGTGTCCGGAGACCCACCCGACGGCCTCCTCGACCAGCTGGTCCTTGCCGCCGGGGAAGTAGTGATAGGTCGAACCCAGCGGAGCGCCGGTGAACCTCGCGAGCTCGCGGACGCTGGTCGCGCCGACTCCTCTCGCGCCGATCAGCTCGGCCGCGCCGGCGACCATCGTGGTGCGGGGATCTCGTGGCATGTGTGAACCATATCTCGTTGACTATGACGATTGTCATATCCTAGCATTCTCTATAACACCCGTTATAGATGAGGAGTCCCTCATGACGATCTCGACCTCCGAACAGCTGTGGGAGGCCATCGCCTTTCCCGCCGACGACGGCCAGATCCTCCGCGGCCGGTGGTACGAGCCGATCGGACGTCGTCGCGGCGCGGTCGTGATCGTTCCCGCGATGGCCACCACCGCTGCGTACTACGCCACCTTCGCCTCGTGGCTCCGCGACCGCGGATTCGCCGTCCTGATCTTCGACTACCGCGGCTACGGAGCGTCGCTCACCGGGCGGATGAACGAGGTCGACAACGACCTCGTCCGATGGGCGCTCGACGCCCGCGACGCCTTGGGCTATGCCCACGACCGGGCCGATGGCGCACCCGTCACGTGGCTCGGCCACAGCCTCGGTGGACAGGTGCTGCCGTTCGCCGACCACGCGATGGTCGATCGCGCCATCCACGTCGCCTCCGGCGTGGGCTACTGGAGGTACAACTCCCCCGGCGTCCGGCTCACCGCTCCCATCTTGTGGAGAATCATCGCTCCCGCCGCGATCGCCGTGACGGGATACTTCCCCGGCAAGCGGCTGCACCTCCTCGGCGACCTTCCGTCCAACGTCATGCGGCAGTGGGCACGCTGGTGCATGCACCCGGACTACCTCCTGGGCGAGCTCCCGGAGATGCGCGAAGAGTTCGCGAAGGTGGACGTCCCCATGGTGTCGCTGTCGTTCACCGACGACGAGATGATGTCGGCGGTCAGCATCAGCACCCTCGACGAGTTGTACACCGCCGTCGACCAGGTGCGGATGCGCTACACGCCGGCCCAGCTTGGTGTCGAGCGCATGGGACACTTCGGATTCTTCCGCGACAACCAGGTCGACCTGTGGGACGAGCTGATCCTGCCGTACCTGGCCCAATAGCGACTCGGTGATCAGCCGAGCTTGGCGAGCACGTCGTTGAACGTCGTCGACGGACGCATGACCTCGGTGGTCTTGGCGTCGTCGGGGCGGTAGTAGCCGCCGATGTCCACCGGTGAGCCCTGCACGGCGAGCAGCTCCTCGGTGATCGCCTGCTCGTTGGCGGCGAGGTCGCCGGCGATCTCGGCGAACGCGGCCGCCAGCTCCGCGTCCTCGGTCTGGGCTGCCAGCTCCTGCGCCCAGTACAGCGCCAGGTAGAAGTGGCTGCCCCGGTTGTCAATCTCGCCGGCCTTGCGGCTGGGTGACTTGTTCTCGGCGAGAAACGTGCCGGTGGCACGATCGAGCGCGTCACCGAGCAGCTGAGCCCGGGCGTTGTCGTCCGACGTGGCCAGATGGTCGAGGCTGGCGGCCAGCGCGAGGAACTCACCCAGGCTGTCCCACCGAAGGTGGTTCTCCTTGACGAGCTGCTGGACGTGCTTGGGTGCCGAGCCGCCGGCGCCGGTCTCGAACAGCCCGCCGCCGTTGATGAGCGGGACGACCGAGAGCATCTTCGCGCTGGTGCCCAGCTCGAGGATCGGGAACAGATCGGTGTTGTAGTCGCGCAGCACGTTGCCGGTGACCGAGATGGTGTCCTCGCCGCGGCGGAGGCGCTCCAGCGAGAAGGCGCATGCCTCGCCTGGGGTCATGATCTCGATCTGAAGGCCGTCAGTGTCGAGGTCGCCGAGGTACCGCTCCACCTTGGCGATCAGGTTGCTGTCGTGGGCCCGCGTGGGATCGAGCCAGAACACCGCGGGAGTCTGCGAGGCCCGCGCCCGCGTGACGGCCAGCTCGACCCAGTTGCGGATCGGCACGTCCTTCGTCTGGCACGCCCGCCACACGTCGCCCGGGCTCACGTCGTGCTCCAGGAGCACCGTGCCGGACGCGTTGACGACCTGCACGGTGCCGGCCGACTCGATCTCGAAGGTCTTGTCGTGGCTGCCGTACTCCTCCGCGGCCTGGGCCATCAGGCCGACGTTGGGCACCGAGCCCATCATGGTGGGGTCGAACGCGCCGTGCGCGCGGCAGTCGTCGATCACGGCCTGGTAGATGCCTGCGTAGCTGCTGTCCGGGATGACCGCGAGGGTGTCCGCCTCCTTGCCGTCCGGTCCCCACATGTGCCCGGATGTACGGATCATGGCCGGCATCGAGGCGTCGACGATGATGTCGCTCGGCACGTGCAGGTTGGTGATGCCACGATCGGAGTCGACCATCGCGAGCGGTGGGCCGTCGGCGAGGCCCTGCTCGATGGCGGCCTTGATCTCCGCGCCGTTGGCCAGGCTGTCGAGCCCGGAGAGGATCGACCCGAGTCCGTCGCTCGCGCTGAGGCCGGCCGCGGCGAGGTCGTCGCCGTACTGCTCGAACACGGCAGGCAGGAACGCTCTGACGACGTGGCCGAAGATGATCGGGTCGGAGACCTTCATCATCGTGGCCTTCAGGTGCACCGAGAACAGCACGCCTTCGTCCTTGGCCCGGGCGATCTGTGCGGCGAGGAACTCATCGAGCGCGGCGGCACGCATGACGGTGCCGTCGACCACCTCGCCCGCCTGCACCGGGAATGCGTCCTTGAGCACCGTGACGGTGCCGCCGTCCGCCACGTGCTGGATGGTGATCGTGTCGTCGGCCTCGATCACCACGGACTTCTCGTTGGAGCGGAAGTCGTCGGTGCCCATCGTCGCGACGTTGGTGCGCGAGTCGCTGCTCCACTCCCCCATCGAGTGCGGGTGCGAGCGGGCGTAGTTCTTGACCGATGACGGCGCTCGCCGGTCGGAGTTGCCTTCACGCAGCACCGGGTTGACGGCACTGCCCTTCACCTTGTCGTAGCGGGCCCGGACGTCCTTCTCCTCGTCGGTGGACGGACTCTCCGGGTAGTCGGGCAGCGCGTAACCCTGCGACTGGAGCTCGGTGATCGCCGCCTTGAGCTGCGGGACCGACGCGCTGATGTTCGGCAGCTTGATGATGTTGGCCTCGGGGGTCTTGGCCAGATCTCCCAGCTCGGCCAGGGCGTCACCCGTCTGCTGCTCCGGCGTGAGGTGGTCGCCGAAGAGGGCGATGATGCGGCCGGCCAGCGAGATGTCGCGGGTCTCGACCTCTACGCCGGCGGTGGAGGCATAGGCCTGGATGACCGGAAGCAGCGAGTACGTGGCCAGCAGCGGCGCCTCGTCGGTGTGGGTGTAGATGATCCTGGCCATGCCGAAAGCGCCTCCGTTGGCGAATTGATGGGGTTCGTTCTCAAGATATCGGAGCATCCGGGCCGGGCCCGCGCGGCCTTATGCTGGCAGCCATGTCATCGGAGCGACAGCCATCCAGGTCGGCGTCCACCTCCGCCGCCCGACTCGGCGCCGAGGCCATCGGCACGTTCTGGCTCGTGCTCGGCGGATGCGGCACGGCGGTGCTCGCCGGTGACGACGTCGGCGTCCTCGGTGTCGCCCTGGCCTTCGGACTGACGGTGCTCACCGGTGCGTACGCCTTCGGGCACGTCTCCGGCGGCCACTTCAACCCAGCTGTCTCGATCGGGCTGGCCACGGCGGGGCGTTTCTCCTGGCGCGAAGTGCCGTGGTACGCGCTCGCGCAGATCGTGGGCGCCACCGTCGCCGCCACGGTGCTGTTCGTGGTCGCCTCCGGTCGAAGCGGCTTCGACGCCCAGGCGTCCGGTTTCGCGTCGAACGGCTATGCGGAACGCTCCCCCGGCGGCTACAGCCTGCTGGCGGTGATGATCGTCGAGATCGTCCTGACGGCGTTCTTCTTGTTCGTCATCCTCGGCGCCTCGGCCAAGCGGGCTGCGGTCGGCTTCTCCGGCCTAGCAATCGGGCTGGCCCTGACCCTCATCCACCTGGTCAGCATCCCGGTGAGCAACACGTCGGTGAACCCGGCCCGTTCACTCGGCGTCGCCTGGTTCGCCGGTGGCGACGCTTTGGCGCAGGTGTGGTTGTTCATCCTGGCCCCGGTGATCGGCGCCGCCGTCGCCGGGATCAGCCACGCGATGATCGTCGGCGACTCCGACTAGGAACGGGGAGGTCGAAGCGGTCGAGCTCCATCCCTTGACCCAGGCGGCGACAAAGTCCTGCACGAATTCCGCAAGAATACTCTCGCGGGTCGCACTCCGAGTCGGACGGCTCGGCGGGCTGCGCTAGTTTCGGAACGTCGTCCACCGTCAAGGAGCACATCGTCGTGAGCACACCCGTCAAGGTCGCCGTCACCGGAGCAGCCGGGCAGATCGGCTACAGCCTGCTCTTCCGCATCGCCAGCGGTGCGCTGCTCGGCCCCGACACCCCCGTCCAGCTGCGGCTGCTCGAGATCACCCCGGCGCTCAAGGCCCTCGAGGGCGTCGTCATGGAGCTCGACGACTGCGCGTTCACGACGCTCGACTCGGTCGAGATCGGCGACGACGCCAACCACATCTTCGACGGCGCCAACCTGGCCCTGCTCGTCGGTGCCCGGCCCCGCACCAAAGGCATGGAGCGAGCCGACCTGCTGGAGGCGAACGGAGCCATCTTCACCGCTCAAGGCAAGGCCCTGAACGAGGCGGCCGCCGACGACATCCGGATCGGCGTCACCGGAAACCCGGCCAACACCAATGCCCTCATTGCGATGACGAACGCTCCCGACATCCCGAAGGAGCGCTTCAGCGCACTCACTCGGCTCGACCACAACCGGGCGATCTCCCAGCTGGCCGCCAAGACCGGGGCCCAGGTCGGCGACATCCGCAAGATGACGATCTGGGGCAATCACTCGGCGACGCAGTATCCCGACGTGTTCCACGCCGAGATCGGCGGCCGCAACGCCGCCGAGGTCATCGACGACCAGGACTGGATCGAGAACGACTTCATCCCCACCGTCGCCCAGCGCGGCGCGGCCATCATCGAGGCGCGCGGGGCTTCCTCCGCCGCCTCGGCGGCCTCGGCCACGATCGATGCGGCGCGCGACTGGCTCACCGGTACCCCCGACGACAACTGGGCCTCGATGGCCGTCGTCTCCGACGGCTCCTACGACGTGCCCGAGGGACTCATCTACTCGTTCCCCGTCACGACGTCGAACGGCGACTGGGAGATCGTCCAGGGCCTCGAGATCGACGAGTTCAGCCGCGGCAAGATGGATGCCACCGCCACCGAGCTCGTCGAGGAGCGCGACGCGGTCACCGAGCTCGGCCTGATCTGAGACCGCCTCGACCTACGACGGACCTGGCGGAACCAGCAGGGCGAGCAGGCAGAGGCTGATGCCCAACGTGGCGGTCCAGAAGACGTCGAAGGCCTTGCCGCGCACACGCAGCATGCCGACGTGCTCGGCCGACACGACGACCCGGGAAAGGGCGGCGGCGACGAACGTCGCGCCCACGACCATCAGCCCGACACGCCACGGCCCGGCGATGACCAGCATCAGGCCGGCGAAGACCCCGAACAACAGCAGCAGGTAGATCTGCGACCCGCGGCTGCGCGGCATGCGGAGCTTCACGCCTGAACCTCGGCGAGCCGCTGCTCGGCGATGTCGACGACGTTGCTCAGCAACATCGCGCGCGTCATCGGGCCGACGCCACCGGGGTTGGGTGCCACCCAGCCGGCGACTTCGTACACGGATGGGTCGACGTCGCCCTGCAGCTTGCCGCCCTCGTCGCGGCTCACCCCGACGTCGAGCACGGCCGCGCCCGGCTTGACCATGTCCGCGGTGATGATGCCCGGCACACCCGCCGCTGCGACGACGATGTCGGCGCGGCGGACCTCGGCGGCGAGGTCGCGGGTGCCGGTGTGGCACAAGGTGACGGTGGCGTTCTCACTGCGGCGCGTAAGCAGCAAGCCCAGCGGACGCCCGACGGTGACGCCGCGGCCCACGACGACCACGTTCGCACCGGCGATCTCGACGTCGTGTCGGCGCAGCAGCTCGACGATGCCGCGCGGCGTGCAGGGCAGCGGGGCGTCCTTGCCGAGCACCAGCCAGCCGAGGTTGGTGGGGTGCAGTCCATCGGCGTCCTTCGACGGGTCGATCCGGCCGATGATCGCGTTCTCGTCGATGCCGCGGGGCAGCGGCAGCTGCACGATGTAGAGCGTGCAGGCCGGATCGTCGTTGAGCCCGTCGACCGCCTTCTCCACATCGGCCTGCGAGGCCGTGGCCGGCAGCTCGACCCGTATGGACTCCAGGCCCACCTCGGCACAGTCCTGGTGCTTGGCGTTGACGTACCACCGGCTGCCCGGGTCGTCGCCGACGAGCACCGTGCCCAGCCCGGGCGTCACGCCTCGCTCGCGCAGCGCCGCCAGCCGGGTGGTGAGCTCGGACTTGATCGCGGCAGCCGCCGCCTTGCCATCGAGGATTTGGGCCGTCACAGGACGAGTCTTGCACGGCGCCGGGGAGGGTTCAGCGACAGGGAGATCGAAGAGCTGCCGGCCCGGAAGTTGCACCGCAGGACCGACTCCTCGGACCGGATGAGCAACCCGGTCAAGACCGTCCTGACGACGCGAAACGACGCATAGACTGCGCCTTCAGACGTCGATGGAGAGACCAGTGGTCACACGAGCCCAGCTCGCGCAGGGGCGCAGCCGGCAACGCCGCGACGAGCTGCTCGCGGCGACGATCGAGCTGTTCGCCGAAGGCGGCTCGCGCGCGGTCACCCATCGCGCCGTGGCACGCCGGGCCGGACTCCCGTCGGCGACGACGACGTACTACTTCGCATCCATCCAGGATCTGCTGCGTGAGGCGCTGGCGGCCCACATCCAGCAGTGGACGTCCGACCTCGCCGATCTCACCGACCTCGACTCCGGAACGCCTCTCAGCCTGGACGACTCGACCGACCTGGTGAGTCACGTGTTCGCACAGCGGGGTCCGGACGTCGCGGCCGTCGAGCTGTCCATCTACCTCGCCGCCACCCGCGACCCCGCGCTCCGCGACGCCGCCACCGAAGTGCTCGAGCAGTTCGAGATCCTGGCGGCGCGCATCCTGGCCCGGCTCGGCGTGCCGAACGGCGAGTCGCTGGCGGCGTCGGTCGTCGCCCTCGTCGCCGGAACGGCCTTGCGCCGGCAGTGCGATCAGTACACCGAAGAGCAGGAAGCCCGCCAGATGACGAAGGCGATCCGCAACCTCATCGCCGCCCACGTCCTCGGCGAGGAGAAGGTGAACGACCTGCTGGGGCCCTCTTCCTAGTGGAAGAAGTGCCGGGTCCCGGTGAAGTACATCGTGATGCCGGCCTTCTCGGCCGCCTCGACGACGGCGTCGTCGCGGATCGAGCCGCCCGGCTGGACGACCGCCCGGACGCCCGCGGCGGCCAGGATCTCGAGGCCGTCGGGGAACGGGAAGAACGCATCCGACGCGGCCACCGCGCTCGCCGCACGCTCAGCTCCTGCACGCTCGACCGCGAGGCGACACGAGTCGACCCGGTTCACCTGGCCCATGCCGACGCCGACCGAGGCGCCGTCGCTGGCCAGCAAGATCGCATTGGACTTGACCGAGCGCACCGCCGTCCAGGCGAAGGCTAGGTCGGTGAGGGTCCTCGCGTCGGCCGGGTCACCGGCGGCCAGCGTCCAGGAGGATGGGTCGTCGCCTCCTTCGCCGTCGAGCACCGCGTCGACCCGGTCGACCTGCTGGATCAGCACGCCCCCGCTGATGGCGCGCATCTCGATGGGTTCGGGCTGGCCGCCCGGGGGTAGCCGGAGGATGCGGATGTTCTTCTTGGCCTGCAGCACTTCGAGGGCACCGGCTTCGTACTCCGGTGCCAGGATGACCTCGGTGAACACCTCGGCCACCTGCTCGGCCATCGCCGCCGACACCGGGCGGTTGGCGGCGATCACGCCCCCGTAGGCGGACACCGGGTCACAGGCGTGGGCGCGGGCATGGGCCTGGGCGATGTCGGCACCGACCGCGATGCCGCAGGGATTCGCGTGCTTGATGATGGCGACCGCCGGCTCGTCGAAGTCGTGGGCAGCCCGCCGCGCGGCGTCGGTGTCGATGTAGTTGTTGTACGACATCTCCTTGCCGTGCAGCTGCTCGGCCGTGGCGAGTCCGCCACGCCAGTTGCGGTAGAGCGCCGCCGGCTGGTGCGGATTCTCCCCGTAGCGCAGCACCGCCGACTTGTCCCACGTGGCACCGACGAAGTCCGGGAAGACCGAGCCGTCCTCCGGCACCGTGTAGCCGGATCCGAACCAGGAGGCCACGGCGACGTCGTACGCGGCCGTGTGCGCGAACGCCTGCGCCGCGAGCCTCTTGCGCTGGTCGAGCGTGAAGCCGCCGGCGGCGATCGCGTCGCGCACCTGGTCGTACCGGTCCGGCGAGACGACGACGGCGACGCTCGGGTGGTTCTTCGCCGCCGCCCGGACCATCGACGGGCCGCCGATGTCGATCTGTTCGACGCACTCGTCCGGCGTCGCCCCCGACATCACCGTGTCGATGAACGGGTAGAGGTTGACGACCACCAGGTCGAACGGCTCGATGTCGAGCTCGGCGAGCTGGGCGATATGCGAGTCGAGCCGCAGGTCGGCCAGGATGCCGGCGTGGACCCTCGGGTGAAGCGTCTTCACGCGTCCGTCGAGGCACTCCGGGAAGCCGGTGAGCTCCTCGACCGGCGTGACTGGCACACCGGCGGCCTCGATGGTCCTGGCCGTCGACCCGGTGGACACGATCGAGACGCCGGCCGCGTGCAGGTCGCGGGCGAGCTCGTCGAGCCCGGTCTTGTCGTACACCGACACCAGGGCGCGGCGGAGCGGGCGGATGTCGGTCACGGGGTCTCCTTCTCGGCGGTCGAGCGGTGGTCGAGGGCTTCATGGACCAGCCGGCCCACCCACTCGACCAGCATGGCTCGCTCGCTGGTCTTGATGCGTTCGTGCAGCGACTCAACGTCGTCGTCATCGAGCACCGGCACCGGAACCTGGGCGATAATCGGCCCGGTGTCAACACCGTCGTCGACCACGAACAGGGTCGCACCGGTGACCTTCACCCCGTGCTCGAGCGCGTCGCGCGGCGCGTCCATGCCGGGGAACGATGGCAGCAGTGACGGGTGCGTGTTGATGGTGCGGCCACCGAAGAGTCCGAGGAACGCGGGCCCGACGAGCCGCATGAATCCGGCCAGGACGACGAGGTCGGGCTCATGGGCCGCGACCGCCTCGGCGAGCTCCAGGTCCCAGTCGACCCGGTCGTCGAACTCGGCAGGCTTGACGACGAACGTCGCGATGCCGGCTCGTTGGGCACGCGCCAGCCCTTCGATGTCGTCGCGGTCGGAGCCGACGGCGACGATCTCGGCCCCGTAGTCAGGAGTCGAGGTCGTCGCGTCGATCAGGGCTTGCAGGTTGGTGCCACCACCGGAGACGAGGACGACGAGCCGGGCCGTCCGGTGGCTGGTCGGACTGCTGGGAGGCACGGGCGCCACGATAGTGCGCGAGGACGGCACCCAGGGCACCACCCATCGCCAGCACGGGAACCGCGACGAGCAGCGGCGTGAACAGGGGTGGCCCGGCCTCCGCCATCCGTCCGGGCCCGATCCCGCCTCCGGACACGGCGACCGCCAGCCCGACCACGAAGCCGGCCACGCCACCGGCCGCGGCTCCGTGGGCGAGGCGGTGCAGGAGTGCCGAGTCCGGGTCGTCGGCCTGTGGTGGCTCGGTGCGGAAACCGGCCACGGCGCCGGCCAGCAGCGGCAGCAGGCCGAGCAGGAACACCCAGCCGGAGAACTCCCCCGGTGCGGGCAAGGCCGCGAGCGGCGGGAACCCGGGCACCGCGCCGAGGTGAGCACCGGTGAGGTCGACGGAGGTGTCGGTGCCGAGGACGAACCCCGGACCGAGCAGCACCGAGGTCGCCCACAACACCAGCGTCGGCACCACCACCAGGCACGTGGCTGCGAGCGCCACCCCGCCGCCGAGCCCCGGGTCGAGCAGGGCCCACAGGTCGGCCGCGCGGTCGAGGTGGACGGTGAGCAGCACGACGACGAGTGCCGCGGCCGAGCCCAGCAGCGTCCCGACCCCCCACCATGCGCCGCGGACGACAGAACGGACGTCGGTGCGGTCGGTGAACCACAGCATCGCGGTGCGGTGGTGCTTGGTCGCCGCCCCGACGGCGCTGCCGATGCCACCGACGGCGAAGGCGCCGAACGCCGCGCGCACGACCGACGTGTTGACGTCCCCGGCGTTCGTGACGGCCGCCAGCACCGCCGCCGCCGTGCCGCACGTGCCGGCTACCGTCGCCGCGTAGGCTCCGAGCTCCTCGACGGGGTCGGCGACGATCCAGCGGGCCGCCAGCGCCGTCACGAGGACGACGAGCACGGTGGCACCCAGCGGCACGAGCCGGATCGACGTTCCTTCGACGTCCAGCCCGGATCCCTGGGCGACCAGCCAGCCCTGGACGGCCGTGCGCAGCAGTCCGCCGACCGACGTGGCGCCGCCCTGGGCGAGGAGGCTCAGAGTGGCGCTGAGGGCGATTCCCACGACCATGGCGAGCCCTGCGGAGAGGAAGGCCGGCCGCAGATAGGGGCTCGCGGGAGGCTCGGGCACCCCATCATCCAACCTGTAAAGTTGCGCTGTTGCAGCCAGGCACGCCGGTCATCGGCTGGTGCCGGGGTCCTGCCGGACTGAGGAGGGAGAGCAGATGACTCGCGTCGACGAGTTCAACAACTTCTACTCCTCGACGTCGGCCACTGCCCTCAAGGCCACCTACGCCGTGTGCGGCGACCGCCAGGTGGCCGTGGACGCAACCATCGACGCGTATCGGCGCGCATGGCGCGACTGGACCAAGATCCGCAACCACAACCCACTCGGCTGGGTGCGCAACGAAGCCTGGAAGCTCACCTCGCTCAGCCGCTCCACCCATCCCCTGCGCCGTCGCCACGAGGAGGACGCCGACGTCGAGATGCTCGAGGCGCTCGGCGAGCTGCAGGTCGACGACCGCCGCCTCATCGTGCTGCTCACCCTCGGCCAGTCCGACCTGGAGGAGGCGTCCCGCGAGGTCGGCATCACGGCCCAGCAGGGCATCGAGATCGTCACGGCGTCCCTCGGCGCGCTCGAGGCCCGGCTCGGCCAATCGCTCAGCGACATCGAGGAGCGGATGCACGCCCTCGGCTCCGTCACCAAGCAGCTCGAGATGCCGAGCTCCGATGTCATCCGGCAGCGGGCCCAGGCCGGCCGCCGACGCAACACCGTGCTCCTGGTCGCGGCCTCGCTGCTGCTCGTCCTCGGCGGCGGCTTCGTCGTCACCGAGGGCGATGCTCTCGAGACCAGCGTCATCCCGAACCGCGAGAAGATCGGCGCCGAGGGTCCTGATCTCGTGCTCCAGGCCCAGAAGATCGGTACCGACGACCTCCTCTCGATGTCGCAGGTGCAGCGGCTCCACCCGGACGGCGAGTGGAAGGTCGTCGACACCGACGACGACATCGAGTCCACCACCCCGTACGCGACCTGCCCCACCAAGCGCTTCGCCAACAGCGACCCGCTCCGGGCGTTCGTCCGCACCTACGAGGTGGCCGGCGGCCCCGACGAGCGGGTGGCACAGGCCATCGAGGTGTCCCGGAACCCCGAGCAGGCCGCGGAGGCCTACCGACGCATCGTCCGCTGGTACTCCGACTGCGAGCACCCGCGGGTCCAGCTCGTCGGCTCCTACGTCGTGCAGCGACCGTTCGGCGACTTCCGCATCCTGAGGCTGCGCTCGCACCGCTCCCCCGAACGCACCTTCACCGTCGGCTTCAGCCACTCCGGCACCGTCACGAGCACGGTCGTTCACGAGGTCGACGGCGCCAGGGGACCCGACATCGACGACTTCGCCCTCACCCTCAACGACTCGGTGGCGCGGGTCTGCTCGGAGAGCGGCGGCCGGTGCACCGACGACATCGAGGTCGTGGGCACCGACCCGCCCCGCACGTCCGAGGCACCGGCATTCCTCGGCATCGTCGACCTCCCGCCCATCGCCGACATCGACAAGGTGTGGGCCGGCGTCAAACCGTTCCGGCCGAAGGTCAATCCCGCAGCCACCCAGTGCGACTCCGCGAACTTCCGCGCCAAGTCGGTGCGGTCGACGCAATCACGCATCTTCGTCATCCCGGAGGCGCGCGACCTTCCCCAGGCGTTCGGCGTGGCCGAGACCGTCGGCCGCTTCGGGTCCGACGACGACGCCAAGGCCTTCGTCAAGGAGATCGGCAAGCGCATCGCCAAGTGCCCGGACGCCAACCTGTCGGCGAAGATCGACCAGGAGCAGTCCGTCAAGTCCGGTGGTGACGGCGGCACCGCATGGCGGGTGGGCCTCGAGCTCAACAAGAAGTCACGCGTCTACTACCGGATGGCCCTCGTGCGGCAGGGGTCCGACGTCGCCCAGGTGACGTTCACCCCGGCCGGCCGGTACGACATCAGTCAGAAGGAGTTCGTCGCGCTGGTCACTCGGGCCGGCCAGCGCCTGGTGTACCTCGACTGAGCCTCGTCAGAGCGCCTTGAGGATCTCTCGCATCAGCTCGGCGGTCTCCGACGGCGTCTTGCCGACCTTGACTCCGGCGGCCTCGAGAGCCTCCTTCTTGGCGGACGCCGTTCCGGACGAGCCGGACACGATGGCACCGGCATGGCCCATCGTCTTGCCCTCGGGCGCGGTGAAGCCGGCCACGTAGCCCACGACCGGCTTGGTGACGTTCTCCTTGATGTACTCGGCCGCGCGCTCCTCGGCGTCTCCGCCGATCTCGCCGATCATCACGATCGCCTTCGTCTCGGGGTCGGCCTCGAACGCCTCGAGGGCGTCGATGTGGGTCGTTCCGACGACCGGGTCGCCACCGATGCCGATAGAAGTCGAGAAGCCGAAGTCGCGCAGCTCGAACATCATCTGGTAAGTGAGAGTGCCCGACTTCGACACCAGGCCGATCGGCCCCTTGCCGGCGATGGTGGCCGGGGTGATGCCGGCAAGCGCCTCGCCGGGGGTGATGATGCCGGGACAGTTCGGCCCGATGATCCGGGTCTTCTTGCCCTGGGCGTGGGCCCAGAACTCGGCGGTGTCCTGCACCGGGACACCCTCGGTGATGATCACCAGCAGGCCGATGCCCGCGTCGATGGCCTCGATGACGGCGTCCTTGGTGAACGCCGGCGGAACGAAGACGACCGACGTGTCGGCCCCGGTCTCGGCCATGGCTTCCTCGACCGTGCCGAAGACCGGCAGCTCGAGCGCGCCACCATCGGCGTCGACGTGACTGACCGTCGTCCCGGCCTTGCGGGCGTTGACCCCGCCCACGATCTGGGTGCCCGCCTTGAGCATCAGGGCGGTGTGCTTGGTGCCTTCACCGCCGGTGATGCCCTGGACGATGACCTTGGAGTCCTTGTTCAAGTAGATCGACATCGTCAGGCTCCTTGCGCGTTCGCGAGCTCGGCGGCCTTGTCGGCAGCGCCGTCCATGGTGTCGACGAGGGTCACCAGGGGATGGTTGCGGGCTTCGAGGATCCGTCGCCCCTCCTCGACAGCGTTGCCGTCCAACCGGACGACCAGCGGCTTGGTGGCGGTGTCACCCAGCAGGTCGAGCGCGCCGACGATGCCGTTGGCCACCGCGTCGCACGACGTGATGCCGCCGAAGACGTTCACGAACACCGACCTGACCTGGTCGTCGCCGAGGATGACGTCGAGCCCGTCGGCCATGACCTGCGCGGATGCGCCGCCGCCAATGTCGAGGAAGTTGGCCGGCTTGACGCCGCCGTGCGCCTCACCGGCGTAGGCGACGACGTCGAGTGTGCTCATGACCAGTCCGGCGCCGTTGCCGATGATGCCGACGGCACCGTCCAGCTTGACGTAGTTGAGGCCCTTCTCCTTGGCCTTCGCCTCGAGCGGGTCGGCCGCGGCGTGGTCCTCGAACCGTGCGTGGTCCTCGTGGCGGAAGTCGGCGTTGTCGTCGAGCGACACCTTGCCGTCGAGCGCCTCCAGCACGTCGCCCTCGAGCCGGGCGAGCGGGTTGACCTCGACGAGCGTCGCGTCCTCCTCGACGAACACCTTCCACAGGGCGAGCACCATGGTGACGGCCTGGTCGGTGAGCTCGGCGGGGAACCTGGCCTCGTCGACGATCTCGCGGGCCTTGGCCTCGTCGACGCCGGTGCCCGGGTCTATCGCGATCTTCTTGACGGCGTCGGGGTTGGTCTTGGCGACCTCCTCGATCTCCACGCCGCCCTCGACGCTCGCGATGCAGAGGTAGCGGCGGTTGGCGCGATCGAGCAGGTAGGAGAAGTAGTACTCGTCCTCGATCGTGGCAGCAGGGGCGATCAGCACGCGATGGACGGTGAGGCCCTTGATCTGCATGCCGAGGATCGCCTGCGCGTGCTCGTGGGCCTCGTCCGGGGTCTTGGCGAGCTTGACGCCGCCCGCCTTGCCGCGGCCGCCGGCCTTCACCTGCGCCTTGACGACGACGACGCCGAGCTGCTCGGCTGCGGCCCTCGCCTCGTCCGGTGTCGTGGCGACGATTCCCTCGGTGACGGGGACGTCATGCTTGGCGAACAGCTCCTTCGCCTGGTACTCCATCAGATCCACGGTGATGTCAGTCCTCCGGCCGGGGGTGCCGGGCCGCGGGCGGCGAACGGCACTGTGTGATTTGAGCGTTCGTGACTCTAGCCGTTCGTGCCCCGTTCACCATCCTCGGGTCGGCCGGTTTACGGTGACAACGGGACTGTCACGGAGAGGAAGACGATGGGCGTCACCCAGATCGCCGCCACAGATGTCGAGCTGAGCCTGCAGATCAGCGGGCCGGAGGATGCGCCGGTCGTGGTGCTCGTGCACGGCTATCCCGACAACCGGAGGGTGTGGGATCGCGTCGTCGCCGACCTCGAGAGCGACCACCGCGTCGCCACCTACGACGTCCGCGGCGCCGGTGAGTCCACGGCACCGACGTCACGGTCCGGATACAAGCTCGGCCGCCTCGTCGACGACCTCGTCGCCGTGCTCGACCGGGTTTCCCCGGACGGCCGGCCGATCCACCTCGTCGGCCACGACTGGGGTTCGGTTCAGCTCTGGAGTGCTGTGATGCACGAGTCGAACGACGCTCGTCTCCGGGGCAGGTTGGCGTCCTTCACGTCGATCGGCGGCCCGGGCCTCGACCTGTACGCACATTTCCTGCGCAACGGGCTGCGGCATCGGCGGTTCGGGGCTGTCGGCCGCCAGCTCCTGCACTCCTGGTACGTCGCGGCCTTCCAGCTTCCCGTGCTGCCCGAGCTGGCGTTCTCGCGACTCGGCGGGCGCATCCGCGCCGTGCTGGAGAAGCGCGAGCGAGTCGACCACTGGGAGGACGCGACGTTCCGCGGCGATGCGCGCAACGGACTCAACCTCTATCGCGCCAACCGGCTCGAGTTCCGCCGTTCCACCACCGCCGTGCCGGTGCAGCTGATCGTCCCCACCAAGGACGCCTTCATCACACCGGCCCTCTACGACGACGTCGCATCGTTCGCTCCCAACCTGCGGCGTCTCGATGTCGTCGCCAATCACTGGGTCGTGCGGACGCAGCCGCAGATGGTGGCCGACGCTGTACGGGCGTTCGTCGCGGACCACGAGAAGAAGTGAGAGCGCTCACCCACCTGCGGCGCGAACCGTGACGTGGCCCGCGCCACGCTCGTTGAGCCACCCATGCAACCAATCGGCCTCGCTGTCGCTGCCGACGACCACTTCGGCGGCGTCCTCGGCGATGACGGCACGACCGAGCCCCTCCACGTCGAGGTCGGCACCGAGCAGGACGACCTCGGATCCACCGTCGCGCAGCTGCCGGGCCGTGTCGCGCGCACGATCGGCATCGAACCCGCCCACCACGACGCGCCGACCGGCCATGGACACAGTGTGCCGCGACGACGTGAACGTCCTCACACCCGGCAGGCGGAGGCTTCGCTCCAGGGCCCCGTCAAGCCCGTGATCAGCCCACATTCATCGGGTTGCCGCTTTGACGTTACTCGCGAGTCCCCTAGACTCGACGAGTTCCTGCTCTCCACCCGGAGGTTTCCTGCGTGAGTTCGTCCGCGCCCAGACGCCGACTGGACGTACGCCAGCAGACCCCTCAGCGGTCGGGCGGCCGACGCGCAGCGTCTCGCCGCCGTCGGCGCAGCTTCCGCCCGACGCCGGCGATGGCCGGCGCGTTTGCGCTGGTCGCAGCCGGAATCGGCTCCTCGGTCGCCTCCACGCACACCGACCGCGACGTGCTGAGCGCCAACTACCAGACGATCTCGGCCAACTACACCGGTGAGAGCGGCGACGCCGGCGCCGGTGCCACCGTCGACGTCAGCCGCGACTTCGACCGCGACCTGCTCGAGAAGCAGGCCAGGGAGCAGGTCGCCCAGCGTGCGGTGGCCCTCAAGAACCTGCAGAAGAAGACGCAGCAGCGCGCCGACCAGCTCAAGAAGAACCAGTGGGTGCTCCCGGTCGCCGGCTACCGCCTGTCGGCCCGCTTCGGCGCACGCAGCTCCCTCTGGTCGAGCGGTATGCACACCGGGCTCGACATGTCCGGGCCGTCCGGCTCGACGATCGTGTCGGTTGCCGCGGGCACCGTGAAGGAAGTCGGCTACGAGGGCTCCTACGGCAACCGCATCATCGTCACGCTCCAGGACGGCACCGAGGTCTGGTACTGCCACCTGAGCCGCTTCGCCACCTCCCCCGGCGACAAGGTCGACCCGGGCCAGACGATCGGCTACACCGGCTCCACCGGCAACTCCACCGGCCCGCACCTGCACCTCGAGATCCACCCGGGCGGCGGCGATGCCGTCGACCCGATCCCCGTCCTTCAGCAGCACGGCGTCAACCCCTGACGCTCGGACTTCGCGACGTCAGAGCTTGTCGACGGGGGCGTAGCGCAGGAGCAGGCGCTTGACGCCCTGCGAGCCGAAGTCGACCGAAGCCACGGCGTTGTCGCCCTGGCCCTCGAGGGCGATGACCGTGCCCAGGCCGAAGCTGTCGTGGCTGACCCGGTCGCCCGGGTCGAGCGACGGGATCTCCCGCGAGCGTGACGAGCGCGCGGCCACCGTGGAGGAGCGGAAGTTCGCGGAGGCCGGCGGACGTCGGGTCCATTGCGTGGCGGCTTGGGCCTCACGGCGCCAGTCGAGCAGGTGGCCGGGCAGCTCGTCGAGGAAGCGCGACGCCGGGTTGTACGACGGTGCCCCCCAGGCCGACCGGCTCGACGCCCGGGTGACGTACAGCTGACGGCGAGCCCGGGTGATGCCCACATAGGCCAGCCGGCGCTCTTCCTCGAGCTCGGCCGAGTCGCCCAACGACCGCATGTGCGGGAAGACGCCATCCTCGAGCCCGGTGAGGAACACGACCGGGAACTCCAGGCCCTTGGCGGTGTGCAGCGTCATCAGCGTGACCACGCCGTCACCCTCGTCCGGCACCGAGTCGGCATCGGCCACCAACGAGACCTGCTCGAGGAAAGCCGCCAGCGAACCGCGGGCGAGGTCGTCCTCCTCGACGCCCGCCTCTTCATCGGACATCGTGCCCGCCCCGACGACGAACTCCCGGGCCACGGCGACCAGCTCGGCCAGGTTCTCGACACGGGTCTCGTCCTGCGGGTCTTTGCTCTGTTCGAGAGTCGCGAGGTAGCCGGTGCGGGTGAGAGCGGCCTCGAGGACGGCGTCGGCCGGCTCGCCGGACGCCGCCATCTCCGCGAGCACGCTCATGGTGTCGGCGAACGTCTTGACGGCGGTCAGCGACCGGGTGGCGAGATCGCCGATCTCCGAGGCTCGCTGCATGGCCTCCCAGAACGAGATTCCCTCCCGCGCGGCGAAGTGCTCGATGGACGCCTGCGCACGGTCGCCGATGCCGCGCTTCGGCTCGTTGATGATGCGGCGCAGCGACACGGTGTCGAGCGGGTTGACGAGCACCCGCACGTAAGCCAGAGCGTCCTTGACTTCCTTGCGCTCGTAGAAGCGCACCCCGCCGACGACCCGATAGGGCAGCCCGACCCGGATGAAGACTTCCTCGAACACACGACTCTGCGCGTTGGTGCGGTAGAAGACCGCGACGTCGGACGCCTTGGCGTCGCCGGTGTCGGTGAGGCGGTCGACCTCGTCGGCCACGAACTGCGCCTCGTCGCGCTCGTCGTCACCGACGTAGCCGACGATCTTCTCGCCGTCGCCCTCGGCCGACCAGAGGTTCTTGTCCTTGCGGCCCTCGTTGCGGCTGATGACCGCGTTGGCCGCGGTGAGGATGTTCTGGGTGGAGCGGTAGTTCTGCTCGAGCAGGATGGTGGATGCCTTCGGGAAGTCGTCCTCGAACTCCAGGATGTTGCGGATGCTCGCGCCGCGGAAGGCGTAGATCGACTGGTCGGAATCACCCACCACCATGAGGTCGGACTCGTCGTCGCACAGCTCGCGGATGAGGGCGTACTGCGCGTGGTTGGTGTCCTGGTACTCGTCGACGAGCACGTGGCGGAACCGCCGGCGGTACGTCTCGCGGACGTCGGGGAAGGCCTGGAACAGGTGGACGGTCATCATGATGAGGTCGTCGAAGTCCATCGCGTTGGCCGCCTTGAGCCGACGCTGGTAGTGGCCGTACGCCTCGGCGTAGAGCTCCTCGGTGGGGTTCTCGGCCCGGCCGCCCGCGGCCTCGTGGTCGACCAGCTCGTTCTTGAGGTTCGACACCCAGTGCAGGACCGCCCGCGGGTTGACCCGCTTGGGATCGAGGTCCATGTCGCGGCACACCAGCGTCATCAGACGCCGGGAGTCGGCCGCGTCGTAGACCGAGAACGACGAGGTGAAGCCGAACCGGTTGGCCTCCCGGCGCAGGATGCGGACGCAGGCGGAATGGAAAGTCGAGACCCACATCGCGCGAGAAGCAGAACCCACCGAATGGGCCACTCGATTCCGCATCTCGGCGGCCGCCTTGTTGGTGAACGTGATGGCCAGGATGGAGCCTGGATGGGCACCCCGGGCGGCGATCAGCCAGGCGATGCGGCGGGTGAGGACCCTCGTCTTGCCCGATCCGGCGCCGGCGACGACGAGCAGCTGACCGACCGGATGGCTCACTGCCTCGCGCTGCGCGTCGTTGAGGCCGTCGAGCAGCGTCTCCGACCGGGGCCGACGTTTTCCGTCTGGCTTGGGGTCGCCGGATCCCGGCTCACGGCCGGGCGGTGGAGCGGCCTTCTCGGGCACGGGAAACGGCAGGGTCATCGTCATCCAGCCTACGGTCCGGCGATGACAGGGAGGTCGGCGGATCGAGCCCGATCGAACCTTTCGCGTGCTACAAAATCGGGATGGAACTCTTGCGGATCGACCCGGCGAGCAGCGAGGCGCCGTACGAGCAGGTGCGCCGGCAGATCGCCGAGGCCGCAGCCGCCGGAATGCTGGCGCCCGGCCACAAGCTGCCGACCGTGCGCCGTCTCGCGTCCGAGCTGGGGATCGCGTCCAACACCGTCGCCCGGGCCTATCGCGAGCTCGAAGCGGACGGGGTCGTCGAGACGCACGGACGCGGCGGGACGCTCGTGGCCACCCGCCGCATCGGTGACGCCGACGCCGGCGACGCCGCCATCGCGTACGTGCGCACGGTGCGCAACCGCGGCCTGTCGCTCGAGGAGGCCCAGCGGCTGGTCGAGACCACCTGGCTGCGCTGACCCTCCGACCAGCTCTGGGACCGCGAGGTCAGACGTCGAGGCGGCCGATCTCCGGACGGTCCGGCCCGAAGTGGCGGTACATCACCCGCTGCGGGACCTTGTCACCCCACCGCTTCAGGTACCGCTCCCCCCAGGCGGTGCGGCCGAGCAGGCGGTAACGCACGGTGTTGAGGGCGATGACGTACGCGATGGCCCAGGGCGGCCGCAGCGGGAGTCCGAGCTCGCGCATGCTGCGCGGCCCCAGCAACGTCGTCAGCATGCTCAGCAGTCGCTCCCGGCTCAGCCATCGACCGAGGCGCGGGAACCGGTCGAAGTGCAGATCGTTCTGGGCCTCCACGATGGACTGCGCCAGCCGGGGGCCGGCCTCGCTGATGCCGGCCTGGGCGATCAGCACGTGGTAGTTGAGCCGGTGCTGCTCCTTCTCGGTGTCCACCAGCCAGGCGTCGTCGACGCCCATCAGCCAGCCGATGTACTTCCACAGGTGCATGACGGCCAGGGACTCGTCCTTCGTGATCCGGACGTTCAGGGCGCGGGATCCGAGGACGAGCACACCGCTGAACAGGCCCAGTGTCGCTGCCTGATCGCTCTGGTTGATCGGCAGACCCCACGTGGCGACGTCCCAGCGAGGCGTGAAGGTCTCGTTGACGAGGGCGTGCATCACCCGGACGTGCAACGTCAGCCCGAAGCCCTCGCCGTCGCGTCGCATGCTGTGCGGCTGGGACACCGACACCGTCCACTTCTGCGTCTCCCCGAGCCGTCGGCGGGTCATGTCCCCGGAGAGTCCACCGGTGGCGACGAGCAGGTCGGTCGGGCCGCCGAACCGGTAGCCACCGAGGAGCGACAGCTGCAGGAGCACGTCGGCGGCGTTCTGACCGAGACGCCTGGCGACCCGGCCGCCCTCCTCGAGGAGTTCCCAGTCCACCCAGGCAGGCACGGTGTCGACGACGTCGAAGAAGGTGCTCAGGGCCGGAGGCGGGTCGTCGACGGCGGCGATGCCGTCGGCGATCGCGACCTGGAGCTGGGCCATGGTCACCCGCTCGGGATGGTCGGCAGGCAGACGCATCGCCCTGGCCAGCTCGGCGCCGAGCTCGTCCTGCTGCATGAAGCCCGCCGCGAGGCGCTGCATGAGCTCCTCGTCGAGCTGCTTGACGCCGGCGACGTGGCGCAGGATCGTGCCGAGGCGAGCACTTCGCTTCTCGTCGGAGCGGTACCGGCTCGGGACGATCGGCGGCGGGTCGCGCCGGGCAACGTCGGAGGTCAGCGTCATGTCCTCAGGATGACACGAGCGATCACTCGCATACAATTCGCGTCATGACTCGCAGCCCGGCCGGAGCCCGCAAGATCCCGCAGCAGGAACGATCTCGCCTCATGGTCGACCGCATCGTCGAGGCGGGCCGTACTGTTCTGCTTCGTGACGGCTACGACGCGGCCTCCACCAACCGGGTGGCCGCGGAGGCCGGGATCAGCCCGGGCTCGCTCTACCAGTACTTCCCGAACAAGGACGCGGTGATCTCGGCCGTGGTCGAGCGCTACTCCGACCACCTCGGCGAGCGCATCACGGCGGCGCTCGCCGATCGCTTCGACGAGGAAGGCCCGGCCATGGTGCGGGCCACCCTCGAGGCCTTGCTCGACGCGCTCGAGGAGAACGCCGAGTTCCTCCGCGTCGTGAGCGACGAGCTGCCCCGCGCCGAGAACAGCAGCCGGGCGGAGGCGCTCGAGCAACGCATCGTCGGGCTCGTCGGCGCCTACATCGCCGCGCGCCGACACGAGATCCGCGACGTCCAGCCGTCGACGGCGGCTTGGGTGCTGGTGCGCTCGATCGAGCACCTCACCGTGCGCTATGTGCTCGAGCGCCCGCCCATCGATCGCGACGTGTTCGTGTCGGAGCTGGTTCGCCTGGTCGGCGGATACCTCCCGGATGTGTAGGGCGCGTCCCCCTCTGCGCCTCCCCGGCCGAGAGAGATGACTTCTCTCGTCGCGAAGTCTCCTTCCGAAGGCTGTTTCTCACCTTGGGAAAATCTCACTCTCTCGTCCGGGGAGGCGCAGAGGGAGCCACGCCCTGCTCACTCGCCGTACGTGTTCGGCTTGCGCCAGGTGCGTTCGAACGGCAGCCGCCAGGCCCGCGGGGCGATGAGCTGGTGCACCGCGTTGGGTCCCCAGGTGCCGGGTGCATACGGACGCACGGGAGGTGGATCGTCGAGCAGCGGCTGCGACACCTCCCACAGCCGCTCGATGCCCTCCGCCGTGGTGAACAGCGTGCGTTCGCCCCGCATCGCGTCGTGGATGAGCCGTTCGTACGCCTCGAGCACGTCGCCGGCGCGATCGTGCTCCTGCATCGCGAACTGCATGCTCAGCTTGTCCAGCCTCATGCCCGTGCCGGGGCGCTTGCCGTAGAACGACAGCGACATCTTCGAGGAGTCGGCCAGGTCGAACGTCAGATGGTCGGGGCCGGAGAGCCCCACCCCCGACCCGCTGGGGAACATGCTCTTCGGCGGCTCACGGAAGGCGATCGAGATGATGCGCGCCCCTTCGGCCATCTGCTTGCCCGTGCGAAGGAAGAACGGCACACCGGCCCACCGCCAGTTGTCGATCTCGGCCCGCAGGGACACGAAGGTCTCCGTCTCCGACTCCGGTGACACACCCGGCTCTCCGCGGTAGCCCTGGTACTGACCTCGGACGACCTCGGCCGGGTCCAGGGGTCGCATCGACCGGAAGACCTTGTTCTTCTCCTCGCTGATGGACTCCGAGTCGAGCGACGTCGGCGGCTCCATCGCCATGAACGCCAGGACCTGGAACAGGTGGGTGACCACCATGTCCTTGAACGCTCCGGTGCCTTCGTAGAACCCCGAACGACCTTCGAGCGACAGCGTCTCGGCCACGTCGATCTGCACGTGGTCGATGAAGTTGCGGTTCCAGATCGGCTCGAACAGGCCATTGGCGAACCGGAACGCCAGGATGTTGAGCGCCGCCTCCTTGCCCAGGAAGTGGTCGATGCGGAAGATCTGCTGCTCGTCGAAGACTTCGTGGATCGAGGCGTTGAGCGCCTGGGCACTGGCGAGGTCGGTGCCGAACGGCTTCTCCATGATGATCCGGGCCCGGTCCACCAGGTGCGCTTCGTCGAGCGTGTGCACCACGTCGAGCGCCGCCTTCGGCGGAACACTGAGGTAGTGCAGCCGACGCGGCTCGCCGCCCAGCTCGGCCTCGAGCGACGCCGCCTTCGCGGCCAGCGCCCCCGCACCGTCCTTGACGTTGATGTAGTGCAGCTTGGCGGCGAAGTCCGCCCACTGCGCATCGCTGACGGGCCTGGTGCCGAACTCGCGACAGGCCTGCTCGGCGAACTCGCGGAACGACGCGTCGTCGTGCTCGTCGAGGGAGACGCCGACGAGGCGGGAATCGGCGACCAGCCCCGCCTGCACCAGGTGCATGACGCCGGGGAGCAGCTTGCGCCGGGCGAGATCGCCGGTGGCGCCGAAGAGCACGATCAGGTGCGGCTCGTCCATTGCCTCAGGCTAGTCCTGCGGTGTGTCCATCGTGTTTCCCGGATTCGTCCTCTCGATCCTCACCGGCAGTCGTCGGTCGCGGGTGTCGCAGGAACGTCGCGCCGGTCTGGTCGGTTCGGCTAGATCAACCGGCGGTCGTTGGCCCAGCGGGTCAGCTCGTGGCGGCTGGACAGCTGGAGCTTCCGCAGCACGCTCGACACGTGGGTCTCCACCGTCTTGATCGAGATGAACAGCTCCTTCGCCACCTCCTTGTACGCGTAGCCGCGGGCGATCAGGCGCATCACCTCACGCTCGCGCTCGGTGAGCCGGTCGAGGTCCTCGTCGACCTGGGCGATCTCGATCGTGCCGGCGAATGCGTCGAGCACGAACCCGGCCAGGCGGGGCGAGAACACGGCGTCACCGCCTGCGACGCGTCCGAGCGCGTCGATCAGCTCCGGCCCGGAGATGTTCTTGGTGACGTAGCCTCGCGCGCCGGCACGGATGATGCCGATGACGTCCTCGGCCGCGTCACTGACCGACAGCGCCAGGAACGTGGTCTCCGAACCCAGTTGCCGGAGTCGGCGCAGCACTTCCAATCCGCCACCGCCTGGCATGTGGACGTCGAGCAGCACGACGTCGGGACGGTGCTCGGTGATCGATGTGACGGCGGAGTCGACGTCCTCGGCCTCGGCGACCACGTCCACGCCGTCAGCACGCTCCAGCTCGGCCCGCACGCCGGTGCGGAACATCGCGTGGTCGTCGACGATGACGACTCTCAGTGTGCTCATGACTCCGCCTTCTTGGCCGCCCTCGGCCCGGCGGCCCCGTACGGAACCTCCTGACTGGTCGAGAGCGGCAGCTGCATCCGGATCTCCGTGCCCTCGCCGGGAGCGCTGCGGACGGTGACGGTGCCACCGTGCCGTTCGACCCGCCCGACGATGGAACCACGCAGGCCGAGCCGGTCGTCGGCCACCTCGTCGGGGTCGAAACCCGCGCCGCGGTCGCGGACGAACACCTCGGCCGTGCGGCCATCACACTCCGCGTAGACGTCGACGCGCCCCACTCCGGCGTGCTTGGCGGCGTTGACCATGGCCTCGCGAGCGGCGCGAGCCAGTGCGGCGACGTCAGCGTCGAGGTCCGCATCACCGACGCCGACCACCTCCACCGTCACGTGGTGGGCCTCTTCGACCTCGACGGCGGCCGTCCGCAGTGCGGCCAGCAACGAGTCACCGTGGTCGTCCTCGTCGCCGTACAGCCAGGCGCGCAGGTCGCGCTCCTGACGCCGGGCCAGCGTGGCGACCGCGGCCGGGTCGTCGGCGTTCTTCTGCAGCAGCGCGAGGGTCTGGAGTACCGAGTCGTGCAGATGGGCGGCGACGTCGGCGCGCTCCTGCGAACGGACGCGCTCACGACGCTCGGCCGTCAGGTCGCCGAGCAGCTTGCTGATCCAGGGCCCGAGGATGAGGACGATGCCCACCAGGGCGATTCCGGTGGCCGAAGCGACGTCGACGAACCCGGTGAATCCGCGTTCCTGGGTGAGCACGTAGAGCCCGGCGAGCAGCACCATCACCACCCCTGCGCCGATGCGGGCGGCGAAAGCCCACCCGGACGTCCGGCGCATCCATCGCTGCCACGCCACGTCGTCGAGCTGACGCCAGATGACCGCGACGCCCAGCAGGCCGACGAGCAGCGGCAACAGCAGAGACCCGCTCACGCCGCGTCCGGTGGCCTGCAGCAGGAGCAGCACGCCGGCGCCGATCGCGCTGATCGCCACGGTCTGCAGCACCTCGAACGGGCCGATGCGGCCGCGTCCGGAGCGCAGGCCGCGGCGCGATGCCGACTCCAGGCCTGCTGGCAGCTCCGGTTCGGCGAGCGGCAGGAGCCGCCAGAGGATGAGGTACGCGAAGATCCCGGCACCGTTGAACCAGGTGGCCACGACGAAGCCCACCCGGACCGCCAGCACCGGGACGCCCAGGTGATCGGCAAGCCCGGCCGCGACGCCGCCGACCAGCCGGCGGTCCGCCGGACGGCTGGCTCGCCGATACGTCGTCACCGCTGGTCCGCTCACCCGTCGATCGTCGCACCCGCGCGCGCGTGGACGCCAGTGACGACGACCCCGGTTGCACCCTGAGCCGGCGGTCCAGTGGATATCAGGGTGGTGCCTGATGGTGGTCGCGCCGTCCACGCACGACGATGGATCCATGGACGACACGCAGGACATGCCCGGCCCCGAACGGGCATCCACCGAGCAGCAGGACGGCTTCGACGCCGGCCGGCTGCGCACCATCACCGACATGCGGCGATCCAGGGACGACCGCGTGCTCGCCGGCGTCTGCGCCGGCGCCGCGAAGTACCTGAACGTCGACCCGGTCGTCATCCGGGTGCTCATCGCCGTGCTGACGTTCGTCGGCCTGTCCGGCCTCATCCTCTACGTCGCGGCCTGGTTCTTCCTGCCCGCCGACGACACCGGCCAGAGCATCGCGGCCGACTGGTTCAATCTCGACAAGAACGAGGAGCAGGTCCGCGTCATCGGACTCGTCGCCGCCGCGGTGCTCGCGGCTCTCGCCGTCGTCGGTGACAGCCAGTGGGCCTGGTGGGGCCTGCCGTGGGTGCTCCTGCCACTCGCGCTCCTCTACTGGCTCTTCGTGGTGCGTCCGCGTCGCAAAGCCCCGGATGCGCCGGCGGCCGGCGACGTGCGGACAGCGTCGGACGACACGGCGGTGTTGCCGGCCGAGTCGACCGACCCGAGCGCGACGAAGGTGGCCAAGCGATCGACACGACGACCCGGCTCCACGATGCTGACCGGACTCACCCTCTCGGTCGCCGCCATCGCCGTCGCGATCACCGTGCTGGTGGCCGAGTCGACTGACGCGCACTGGACGATCTACCCGGCCGTGGCGCTCGCCGTCATCACCGCCGGAGTCCTGGTCGGGATGTTCTTCGGACGCCCGGGTCCACTCATCCTGATCGGCCTCGTCGTCGCCGTCGTCCTGGCCGTCGGCTCGGTGATGCCGACCAACGGGATGGGCGACAAGTCGATCCGGCCGCTGTCCGCGGCGGGTGTCGACGGCAAGTACGAGCACGGGATGGGTGTCCTGCGGTTCGACCTCACCGGCATCGACGACCCCGAGCAGCTGCTGGGCAGCACGATCCGGCTGGAGAACGGCGTCGGCGAGATCAAGGTGACCGTGCCCCGCGACCTCAACGTCGCCGTCGACGCCCAGGTCGACGCCGGCGAGATCAGGGCCTTCGGCAGCAAGACGGGCGACACCGACGCGACGTTGGTGCGTCCACCGGACGACCCTGACCGGCCGGCCCTCACGCTCCACATCCGGGAGAACCTCGGTGGCATCGAGGTGATCGAGCGATGAACCGCCATCAGTTCCGCTGGGACGCGTTCGTCTTCGGCCTGTTCTTCCTGGCCGTGCTCGGCCAATGGGCGGTCTGGAGAGCGAACCTGGCTCGGGCCGGACGACCTGGCCTACGTCGCCGCCGCCGTACTCATCGTGCTCGGAGTCGTGGGCATCGTCGGCACCGCGATCAGCGCCAGGGCCGACGGTCGCACCGCTCCCTTCACCCCGGAAGCGAGCACGGAGCCCGAACCGGCCGAGGACCAACCGACCGACGACCAAACCACCCGTGGAGGGAACCCAGCATGACCACCGAGAAGCGACTCCAGCGCAGCAACGACGACCGATGGATCGGTGGTGTGTGCGGCGGTGTCGCCGCCTACACCGGCGTCGACGCCAACCTCATCCGGCTGCTCGTCGTCGTCGGCACCGTCCTCGGCTTCGGCTCGTTGATCGTGGCGTACGTCGTGGCCTGGATCATCATGCCTAAGGCGGACCCCATCCCGTCCGGGACCACGTCTCCCGCGCCTTCACCGCCGTCGGAGTGAAGTCGGAGAACATCCCGTCGATGCCGGTGTCGAGAAAGGCGAAGTACTCCGGGAGCATGTCGCCGTAGTCCGACCGTTCCGTGCCGATCCGCAGGTTCGACGGCAGGAAGGCGTTCTCGTCGCGCATCGTCCAGATGTGCACGCCCAGGCCGGCCTCGTGCGCCCGCTCGACCAGGCCGGTCGGCTCTCCCAGGCCGCCGGCCGCGTCGAGCCCGATCACCAGGCTCTTGTGCGGCCCGATGGCGTCGGCATAGGACGCCACGTGCTCGAGGCCGTCGGTCGTCAGCAGATCGGCGTAGGTGCGAGGGTCGCCGGCCGCGACGAAGTCGGCCGGTGCGCCCTGCGGCGAGACCAGCTGGACCAGGAACAGCGGTGACCGTTCGCGGAAGTCCTGCAGGTTGCCGGACTCGAACGACTGGATGATGACCGGCACAGGCGGGGGTCCCGGGGCTGGGGCGGCGGACGGCACCGCCTCGTGGTTCAGACCCAGCCGCTCGAGGGCATCGATCAGCAGGTCGTTGAGGTCGAGGCCGATGCCCTGGAAGTAGGTGGGGTGCTTCGTCTCGACATAGACGCCCACCGGCGACCCGCGTCGCCGGGACCCGTTCTCGGCGATCGCCACCACCTCGTCGAACGTCAGGATCTCCTCCGTGCCGTCGAGCTCGGCATTGCCGGGACGCACGTCCGGGATGCGCTCCGTCGCCCGGAGGGTCTTCAGCTGCTCGAGCGTGAAGTCCTCGGTGAACCAGCCGTCCTTCTCGACTCCGTCGACGGTCTTGACGGTTCGGCGGTCGGCGAACTCGCGATGGTCGGCGACATCGGTGGTGGAGCCGATCTCGTTCTCGTGCCGGACGATGAGATGACCGTCGCGAGAGGCCACCACGTCGGGCTCGATGTAGTCGGCTCCCTCGTCGATGGCCAGGTCGTACGACGGCCGGGTGTGCTCGAGGCGGAGACCGGGGACGCCCCGGTGGGCGATGACGAGAGGGTGGGCGAATCCGGTCACCCCCTCATCATGCCGGTACCTTTTCTCCGTGAAGCCGTTCCTCCTCCTCGCGACCCGCGCCGAGGATCTCGCCGCGGACGACGAGTACGCGGAGTTCCTCAGCTGCGGCGGGCTGGACGAGCGCGACCTCGAGCGCCGACGGATCGAGCGCGACCCGCTGGGCGAGGTCGACCTGGACCGGTACTCCGGCCTGATCCTCGGCGGGAGCCCGTACACGATCACCGAGCCGGAGAGTGCGAAGTCGTCCGCCCAGGTCCGCGTCGAGGCAGAGCTCCTCCGGCTGCTCGACGACGTCATCGAGCGTGACTTTCCCTTCCTCGGCGCGTGCTACGGCATCGGGATCATCGGCCGTCACGTCGGTGCCGTCATCGACCGCACCCATCCGGAGCCGGTCGGCGCGACGACGCTCCGCCTGACGCCGGATGGACGGGGCGATCCGCTGTTCAGCGTGCTGCCGGACGTCTTCGAGGCGTTCGTGGGTCACAAGGAGGCGATCTCGAAGCTTCCCGACCACGCGGTCCACCTCGCGTCGTCCGAGGCCTGCCCGGTGCAGGCGTTCCGGATCGGGTCGAACGTCTACGCGACGCAGTTCCACCCCGAGCTCGACGTGCCCGGCATCCAGACCAGGATCGACATCTACCAGGACTACGGCTACTTCGCGCCTTCGGAGGCTCAGGGGCTGAAGGACGCCGCGGCACGGAGCAACGTCGTCCACCCGCCGGCGCTCGCGCGTCGCTTCGTCGAGCTGTACGCGCGCTGACGCGGCGCGCAGGTGCGACAGGTAGCGTGACCGTGTGAGCGACCGGCGGCTGTTCGAGCGGGGCAGCTGGCCGGAAGCCCGCTGGGTCGCTGAGCTGTTCCGGCAGGAGACGATCGGCGGCATCCTGCTCATCGGGGCCGCAGTGCTGGCGCTCGTCGCCGCCAACCTCGGCGACACGTACGCCGATGTCCGGGACACCGTGGTCGGCCCGTCGGTGTTGCACCTCGATCTCTCGCTCGGGACCTGGGCAGCGGACGGCCTCCTGGCCATCTTCTTCTTCGTGGTGGGCCTCGAGCTCAAGCGGGAGTTCGTCGCCGGCGACCTGCGCGACCCGCGCCGCGCGGCGGTGCCGATTGCCGCTGCGGTCGGCGGCGTGGCCCTCCCCGCGATCATCTACCTAGCGGTGAACCTCGAGGGAAACGGGGACGCACTCGATGGCTGGGCCATCCCGACCGCGACGGACATCGCCTTCGCCTTGGCGGTTCTCGCCATCATCAGCACCCATCTTCCGTCCGCCTTGCGAACGTTCCTGCTGACCCTCGCCATCGTCGACGACCTGCTGGCCATCACGATCATCGCGTTCTTCTTCACCGACGATCTCGGCATCGGCTGGCTCCTGGTCGCCCTGGTCCCGATCGCGGCCTTCGCGGCACTCGTGCAAAAGCGCGTGACGTCGTGGTGGTTGCTGCTGCCACTGGCGCTCGTCGCCTGGGCCCTCGTGCACGCCTCTGGGGTCCACGCCACCGTCGCGGGTGTCGTGCTCGGCTTCACCGTCCCGGTCCTGGGGCGGGACGGCACGGACGGAACCGGCCTCGCCGAGCACCTCGAGCACGTCGTCCGGCCTCTCTCCGCCGCTGTTGCGGTGCCGATCTTCGCGTTCTTCTCGGCCGGCGTCGCGATCGACGGATGGGACGGGCTCAGCGAGGCGCTCCGCGACCCGATCACGATCGGCATCGTCCTCGGCCTGGTGGTCGGCAAGACGCTCGGCGTCTTCGGCGTCACCTGGCTGGCGTCGACCTTCACGCATGCGCGTCTGGACGACGACCTGTCCTGGTGGGACGTGCTGGGTCTGTCGATGCTCGGCGGCGTCGGATTCACCGTCTCGCTCCTCATCGGTGAGCTGGCCTTCGGACTGGGCAGTGCGGCCGACGAACGCGCCAAGGTCGGCATCCTGGTGGGCTCTGTCCTGGCCGCCGCGGCAGCGGCCGTGGTGCTGCGGGCCCGCAACCGGGTCTACCGACGCATCGAGGAGGCCGAACGACGCGACAGCGACCACGACGGCATTCCGGACCTCTTCGACCAAGTTGATCCCTGACCAGGTTTCCGCCATCGTGGAGGCGGCGAGCCGGGAAGTCTGGTCGGCACCGCCCAGCCCGGCGGGCCGGGCTCCACTGCCGATCGATGGGAGCTCCGTGGCCTCGACCGTCACCCACACCCGATCCGTCGTAGGCTGCCAGAGTGCATGCCGAGCAGATGGCCGAGGAGTACCCCGTCCTGACGATGGACTCGGACGCGCTGGAGGCGGCCCGGTTGCTGGCCGAGCACCGACTGCCGGGGTTGGTGGTCACCGACCAGGATCGGCCGACCTCGGTCCTTCCCGCGTCGCAAGTCGTGCGGTTCCTGGTTCCCGGCTACGTCCAGGACGACCCCGCTCTGGCACGCGTCCTCGACGAGTCGATGGCCGACCAGGTCGCGAAGTCACTCGGCGGCAAGTCGGTGGGCGACCTCATCACGAAGGAAGCGCCCGAGCTCGCCATCGTGAATGCCGACGACACCATCATCGAGGTCGCCGCCATCATGGCCCGGCTGCGGTGCCCGCTCGCCGCCGTGATGCGCGACGACCACATGATCGGCGTCATCACCGCGACGCGGCTGCTGCAGTCCGCGCTGGCGGCCGAGTAGTCGTCCCGACCGTGACCGGACCTCAGGCATGACCGCCGTCATCGCGGTCGCGGTGTTCGTGATCGCGTACGTCTTCATCGCCACCGACCGGGTGCACAAGACCGTCGTCGCGCTGGCCGGTGCGGCCCTGGTGCTCGGCCTCGGCGTCGTCGGCTCAGAGGAGGCGTTCTACTCGCACGACACGGGGGTCGACTGGGACGTCATCTTCCTGCTGCTCGGCATGATGATCATCGTCTCGGTGCTGCGCCGCACGGGGGTGTTCGAGTTCACCGCGATCTGGGCCGCGAAGCGCGCCAAGGCCTCTCCGCGCCGCGTGATGGTGCTGCTCGTGCTGATCACGGCGGTGGCCTCGGCGCTGCTCGACAACGTCACCACGGTGCTCCTCATCGCGCCGGTCACCCTGCTGGTGTGTGATCGGCTCCGGATCGATCCGGTCCCGTTCCTGATCGCCGAGGTGTTCGCCTCGAACATCGGCGGCGCGGCCACCTTGATCGGCGACCCCCCGAACATCATCATCGCCAGCCGGTCCGGGTTGACGTTCAACGACTTCCTGATCCACATGGGTCCGATCGTGGTGGTCGAGATGATCGTCTTCGTCGCGATCCTCCCGTTGTTGTTCCGCGGGCCGTACACGACCGACCCCGATCGTGCCGCCGACGTCATGGCGCTCAACGAGCGCGAGGCCATCGAGGATCCGCGCCTGCTCATCAAGTGCGGTGTGGTGCTCCTGGGCGTCTTCGTCGCGTTCGTCGGCCATCCGGTGTTCCACATCGAGCCGTCGGTCGTCGCCCTGCTCGGTGCAGGCGTCCTGGTGCTGATCTCCCGCAGCACGCCGCAGCAGTACCTCGCCAGCGTGGAGTGGGAGACGCTGCTGTTCTTCGCCGGCTTGTTCATCATGGTCGGCGCGATGATCCACACCGGCGTGATCGGCGACCTGGCCGAGCTGGCCACCGACGCGACCGGGGGCGATGCGGGCGTCGCGAGCATGCTCATCCTCGGCGTCTCCGCCGTGCTCTCGGGCATCATCGACAACATCCCCTACGTCGCGACCATGAGCCCCCTGGTGCTGGATCTCGTGCAGGGTGTCGCCGACCCTCAGCAAGGGCAGGCGCTGTGGTGGTCGTTGGCCCTGGGCGCCGACTTCGGCGGCAACCTGACAGCGGTCGGCGCCAGCGCGAACGTCGTGGTGCTCGGCATCGCCTACCGCAACGGCACGCCGATCTCGTTCTGGGAGTTCACCAAGAAGGGCATCGTCGTCACCGCGGTGACGATCGCCGTGGCCGCGCCGTACGTCTGGCTGCGCTACTTCGCGTTCGTCTGAGCGGCGCGGTCACTCCCACTCGATGGTGCCGGGCGGCTTGCTGGTGATGTCGACGACCACGCGGTTGACCTCTTCGACCTCGTTCGTGATGCGCGTCGAGATCCGCTCCAGGACGTCGTAGGGCAGCCGGCCCCAGTCGGCGGTCATCGCGTCCTCGCTGGTGACTGGCCGCAGCACGATCGGATGGCCGTACGTGCGGGCGTCGCCCTGCACCCCCACCGAGCGCACGTCGGCGAGAAGCACCACCGGGAACTGCCAGATGGCCTCGTTCAGCCCTGCTACTTCGAGCTCATGGCGTGCGATCGCATCCGCTTCTCTGAGAATCTCCAGTCGCTCCGGTGTGACGGCGCCGATGATGCGGATGGCCAGGCCGGGGCCCGGGAACGGGTGCCGCCACACCATCGCCGGAGGAAGCCCCAGCTGCTCGCCCACATGGCGGACCTCGTCCTTGAACAGGGTGCGCAGCGGCTCGATCAGGCGGAACTGCAGGTCGTCCGGCAGTCCGCCGACGTTGTGATGACTCTTGATGTTGGCCGCACCCTCACCACCGCCGGACTCCACGACGTCGGGATACAGCGTGCCCTGCACGAGGAACTCGACCGGGGTGCCTTGCGCCTCGGCGACGATCTCGCGTTCGGCCGCCTCGAAGACGCGGATGAACTCCCGGCCGATGATCTTGCGCTTGAGCTCGGGGTCGGTGACGTCGGCCAGGAACCCGAGGAACCGCTCCTGCGCGTCGACCACCTTGAGATCCACTCCGGTGGCCTCCACGAAGTCACGCTCGACCTGCTCGGCCTCCCCCTGGCGCAACAAGCCGTGGTCGACGAACACGCAGGTCAGCTGGTCGCCGACGGCACGCTGGACCAGCGCGGCGGCCACCGCGGAGTCGACCCCGCCGGACAGCCCGCAGATGACCCGCTTGTCGCCGACCTGCTCACGGATGAGCTCGATCTGCTCGTCGACGATGTTGGCGCTCGTCCAGGTCTGGGCGCATCCGGCGATGTCGACGAGGAAGTGCTCGAGCACCGCCTGTCCGTGTTCGCTGTGCATGACCTCCGGGTGCCACTGGACGCCGGCGAGCCGTCGGTCGAGGTGCTCGAACGCCGCCACCGTCGCGCGCGGTGACCGGGCGTTGACGGTGAAGCCCTCGGGCGCCGCGACGACCTCGTCGCCGTGCGACATCCACGACGTCAGGACGTCCGGGAGCCCGGTGAGGAGAGTGCCCGGCTGGAGCACGGAGACGGCGGTGCGCCCGAACTCGCGCTGCCCCGTGTGAGCGACCTCGCCGCCGAGCACCTGAGCCATCGCCATGAAGCCGTAGCAGATGCCGAAGACCGGCACCGAGCCGTCGACGACGGCCGGGTCGAGCTGCGGGGCCCCCGGCTCGTAGACGCTCGACGGGCCGCCGGAGAGGATGATCGCGGCCGGCTTGCGGGCGAGCATCTCGGCGACCGGCATCGTGTGCGGAACGATCTCGGAATAGACCTTCGCCTCGCGTACCCGGCGGGCGATGAGCTGGGCGTACTGAGCCCCGAAATCAACGACGAGAACGGTGTCATGATCGGGGTGCACGGCACGATCGTATCCGCCCGAAATTAATTCGAAACGGTAGTAACCTCTCGGGTCGAACCTCGTTGAACGAAGTGGATCTAACAACACTCCCTCCCGTTAGATCATGTGCCCGCTCCTCGTGGCACGACAGGGCCCGACCCGTGAGCTCCCTCCAGGTCGGGCTCTGCTCATCCCCTAGGTGACGCCGGTGATCGGCAGCTTCAGGGCGGCCGGGGCATCGTCGGGCACGATCGGGCTCTTCGGCTGGATGGGCTCGACGCGGCGATAGGGCTCGGTCATCGCGGGTCGGGTGTCGGTCTCGCCGCGGTTCGGCCACATCGCCATCGCCCGCTCGGCCTGCGCGGTGATCGTCAGTGACGGGTTGACGCCCAGGTTCGCGCTGATGGCCGAACCGTCCACCACGTGCAGGCCCTCATGGCCGTACAGGCGGTGATAGGGGTCGATGACGCCGGTCTCGGGGCTGTCGCCGATCGCGCAGCCGCCCATGAAATGCGCCGTCATCGGGACGTTGAACGGCTCGCCGATGGAGCCACCCGGCGTGCCGCCCATGTGCCGCGCCATGTGCTGGACCGCCTCGTGCGCCGGCGGGATGAACGACGGGTTCGGCGCCCCGTGGCCCTGCCGCGAGGTGAGCTTGCGCCGTCCGGTGATGCCGCGCTTGGTGTAGGTGGTGATGGAGTTGTCGTGCGTCTGCATCACCAGGGCGATGATGGTGCGCTCCGACCAGTGCCGCAGGTCGTAGAGCTTGAACAGGTTGCGCTTCTGCCGCCACATCTCACGGAGCCAGATCCGCCACCGCGGGGTGTCGGTGCTGCCGTCGGTGAGGACGGTCTGCAGCAGCGACATCGCGTTGGAACCCTTGCCGTAGCGCACCGGTTCGACGTGCGTGTGCTCGTCGGGGTGGAACGACGACGTGATGGCGACCCCGTGGCTGTAGTCGACGTCGCGCTTGTCGGCGATGGCCCCGAGAAGCGCCTCGGAGTTCGTGCGGGTGAGCAGCCCGAGCCGCTTCGAGACTGCCGGCAGGATGCCGCGGTCACGCATCCGGTGCAACAGCTTCTGGGTCCCCATCGTGCTGGCCGCGAACACCACCTGCTCGGCGGTGATCGTGCGGTGCGGACGGAATCGCCGGTTGGTACGCCGGGTCTTGATCTCGTAGCCGCCGCCGGGCAATGGGCGGACGGCCACCACCGTCGTGAGCGGGTGGATCTCGGCGCCGTTGTTCTCGGCGAGGTACAGGTAGTTCTTGACCAGCGTGTTCTTGGCGTTGTGGCGGCATCCGGTCATGCACTCGCCGACCTGGAGGCAGGCGTTGCGCTGCGGACCGACGCCACCGAAGTACGGATCCCCGACGTCGGCTCCGGGTTCGCCGAACACCACGCCCACCGGGGTGTGGTGGAACGTTCCCTCGACGCCCATGTCGGCAGCCACCTGCTTGAGGATGCGGTCGGCGGCGGTCTCGATCGGGTACGTCGTGACGCCGAGCATGCGCTTCGCCTGGTCGTAGTAGGCCGCCAGCTCCGACTTCCAGTCGGTGATGTGCCCCCAGGCGGGGTCTCGGTAGAACGGGTCGAGCGGCTCGTACAGGGTGTTCGCGTAGTTGAGGGAACCGCCGCCCACGCCGGCGCCAGACAGGATCAGGACGTCCTTGAGCTTGTCGATGCGCTGGATGCCGTAGCAGCCCAGCTGCGGCATCCACAGGAACTTGCGCAGCCGCCAGGACGTCTTGGCGAAGTCCTCGTCGCGATACCGCTTGCCGGCCTCGAGAACGGCGACCTTGTAGCCCTTCTCGGTCAGCCGGAGCGCCGCGACGCTGCCGCCGAACCCCGAACCGATGACGACGACGTCGTGGTCGAAGTCGCTCATGCCCACCACCTCAGCGCCGTGTTCATGCTCGGGGGGTGCGCCGGAGCACCTTCAGGCCGGCGGTGAGGATCTTCGCGTACGTCTCGGGCTTCAGGAAGGCCGGGCCCGCCACCGGGAAGCCGCGCTGCACCCCCACCGACTGCGGCTCGGTGTACCGGTGGATGCCCTCCGCGCCCTGGCGCCGGCCGAGACCGGAGTGCCGCATGCCGCCCATCGGGGCGTCGATGCTGCCGAACGTGGCCGAGAAGCCCTCGTTGATGTTGACCGTGCCGGCCTTGATCGTCGCGGCGATGCTGCGGGCCTGGCGGACCGGCCCGTAGATGCTGGCGTTCAGGCCGTACTCGCCGCCGTTGGCCAGCTCGACCGCCTCGTCGACCGTGCCGTACCGGTACAGCGAGACCAGGGGTCCGAACGTCTCGCCCGCGAAGCACTCGGCGGCGTCGGTGACGCCCTCGAGCACGGTCGGCTCGTAGAAGTACGGGCCGAGGTCGGGGCGCGCCCTGCCACCGGTCAGCACCGTCGCGCCGTTGGCGATGGCGTCGTCGACGTGCTTGGTGACGGTCTCGAGCTGCGCCGGTGAGACGAGGGACCCCATGTCGGCGTCCCAGTCGAGTCCCGCCCCCAGAGCCATGGAGCTCACCCGACGCACGAAGGCGTCCCGGAACTCCTCATAGAGGCTGTCCGGCACGTAGAGCCGCTCGATGGAGACACACAGCTGGCCCGCGGAGGAGAAGCAGGCGTTCGCGGCGCCGGCCGCGGACTTCTCGATGTCGGCGCCGGGGAGCACGATCATCGGGTTCTTGCCGCCCAGCTCGAGTGAACAGCTGACCAGCCGGTCGGCGGCCTGTCGGGCGATCAACGAGCCGGTGGCGGTCGAACCGGTGAAGCAGATGTAGTCGGCCCGCTCGATGATCGCGGTGCCCACGACCGATCCCGCACCGCTGACCACCTGCCACACGTCGGCCGGGAATCCGGCGTCACGCAACAGCTGGACGCCGGCGAGCGCGATCAGCGGGCTCTGGCTGTCGGGCTTGTGCACGACCGTGTTGCCGGCCGCGATGGCCGGCAGGCCGTCGGAGATGGCCATGGTGAGCGGGTAGTTCCAGGGGCTGATGATGCCGACGACGCCCTTGGGGACGTGATTCACCCGGATCGACGTCAGCCCCGGCAGTGCGCCGGACCGTCGCTCCGGCTTCAGCTGCCGACGCAGCCGTCGGGCGTAGAAGCGCGCCGTGAGAGCCAGATGGGCGACCTCGTCGAACGCGTGGGAGCGGGACTTGCCGGACTCGACCTGAATCAGGTCGAGCAGCTCCTCCTGCCGCTCGAGCACGAGATCGTGCAGGCGGAGCAGGGCGCGCTTGCGCTCGCGCAGCGACGTCTGCGACCACGTGAGCTGGGCCGCGCGGGCGGCGTCGAAGGCGGCCTCGACGTCGTCGATGCTCGACTTCGGGATCTCGGCGACCGGCTCCCCAGTCAGCGGCGAGACGGTGGTGCGACTCTCGCCCGTGGTGCTGCGGATGAGGCCGGTGAGCTCGGCGATGCGGGCCGGCGACACGGCGTCCCGCGTCGTGCGCTGGGCAGTGGGGGTGGACATGACCGACAGGATACCGCTGGTATGACAACGCGGCTGTCACGCTCCTGAGGGCAACGGGATGGACCGCTGTCCAGCCTCGTCTACGGGATCGGCGGTGGCGCCTTCTGCAGCTCCTTGTCCATCCAGGCGTAACGGTCGGAGTACCAGGTCCGGATCCAGCGGAGCTCGCCGGTGTACGTGGACGCCCGCGGCGAGTAGCGGGTGCCGTAGCCCTTCCACCGGGTGCGGTCGTTGCCCGCGACCACCTTGCCCAGGTCGTAGTCGCCGTTGCCACCCAGCTTGCCCACGGCGGCACTGACGCCAGTCGGTCCGACCGCTTCGAAGGCGGCCTTCTTCGCCTCCCAGCGGTCGTGCAGGGCCTTCAGGAACCGCGGGTCGTCGGTGATCCTGGTGTACCAGTGGATCGTGTTCGTGTCGTGGTTCGAGGACCCGCCGCCGCGCATCCACCATCCGGTGGGCGAGGCGATGGTCGACGAACAGCTCGTGCACGCGCCCGCGCTGCGGTCGAAGTCCCAGATCGGGCCCATGAAGAACTTGTCGGGATCGGCGGGGTCGTTCGAGTCGACAGAACCGGGATCCACGTTGTTCGTGTAGAAGAAGTTGCTGCGGTACATGTCCGCGTCGTTGTCCTTGGTGAACTCCCGGGCGAGGTAGTAGTCGACCGCCGAGTTGAGGTCGAGGTACGTCTGCCAGTCGTCCTTCGGATCGAGCGTCGCGTAGTCGATCGTGCTCCAGTCCTTCTTGTTGTCCACGCCGTACAGGACGTCCTCGAAGTTCCGGATCTTGGTCTTCATCTTCGCGATCTTCTCGGTGGTCAGGCCCTCCTCGGCCTCGTCGCCCTCCTTGAACTCGTCCGGGTCCTTCCAGGCGTAGTTGACGCCGGTCTGGCCGACCATGCCCGGAACACCGTCTTCCTTCCAGTGCGGGTCGAACTCGATGACCTGGCCGGTGAACTTGTCGACGTTCACCCGGTTCTTGTCGATCTTGATCGACTCGACCATCTGGTAGCTGCCGAGATACTTGCCGTTGATGAAGAGCTCGGCGAACGTGCTGGTCGGCGTCCACTTGAGGCCGTTGAGGAGCTTGCCGAGGTCCCAGGCGATCATGCTGCGGACCAGCGTCCAGTCGCCATAGTTGGCGAGCAGGATCCAGGTCTTGTCGCTCTTCATGCCGAAGGGCTTCTGCTTGTCCTCGAACTTCAGCTTGTACGGCTTCTTCGCCTTGTCGGCCGAGGAGTTGCCGCGCACCGCGATCGTCTCGAGGTCGAACGTCTCGGTGGGCACGTCACCGGACTCCAGGACAGCCTTGCCCTCGTAGTCGGCGCCCTTGGTGACCGGAGTTCCGCCGTTGTCGGTCGTCACGTAGATGACGTTGTGGCCGAGCTGCGCAGGTCCGCCGGTCACTTCGTTCGGGGGAACCGTCTCGACGTCCTTGACACCGGTGCGCTGTCCGTTGCTCGACAACGCCATCAGGGTCTGGGTGCCGTCGAACGTGTGACCGGTGATGGTCGCGTCACCGGAGGAGTTGGCCTTGGCGGAGCCGACGCTGGTCCAGGCGCCGTCCTTCAGCTGGTATGCGGTGACGCCGGCCGAGGCCTGGTCGGACGGGAAGTTCGCGATGATCGATGCGGTGCGACCGTCGCGGATCGCCGTCGGGTTGGTGGTGAGTGAGCCCGTCCGCGGGAAGCTGGCCGGGTCGATGACGCTCGGCGTCAGGGTGTCGACCTCGGTGCTGTCGCCGTTGCTCTTGCGCGCGAACAGCTTCGACTCCCCGTTCACCTGGTACGAGAAGTCGGCGTTGCCGGACTTGTTGCTCGGCTTCGTGGACACCGCGGTCCAGGTGTCGGGAGCGGACTCCTCGTACAGCGTGATCGGGAAGGAGCCGCTGGGGAAGTTCGCGGCGATCGAGATCGTGTCGCCGTCGGCGAAGACCGACGTCGACTGGTACAGGCTGCCCACGTCCGGACCGGGCGACACCGGCTGCGGCGCAAGGTGCAGGACCTCGCTGTGGCGCGTCTCGCCGTCCTGCTTCCACGACGCCCTGACGTCCTGCTCGCCAGACACGCTGTACGAGAACGTGTACTTGCCGGACTTCGTCGTGGTCTTGTTGGTCAGCCCGGCGATCGGCTGGTAGGAACCGCTCTTGTTCGACTGCAACGTCGCCTGGTAGACGTCGCTTTCTCCCTCGTTGATGTTCAGCTGGATGGACAGCTGCTGGCCGTCGGCGTAGGTCGCCGGCGGCGCAGGACTCATGATCGTCAACGTGTCCGGCCCGGGCAATGCACTCGCCGGCGCAGACATCAGGGCGAAGGCGAGCCCGGCCGTCAGGGCGGCGAGCAGGGCGGCAGGAACGGATCGGTGCATCAACGGAACCCCGGGGTCTCAGGTCGAGGTGGACGGAAACCACCTCGGGCTGAGAGCAGCGTACCAATCTCTCAGTCTTGCGGGTGCCGAACCCCGGAGTCGGTCAGCCGAGCCGGCTGTCCATCCAGGCGAATCGCTTCTGGTACCAGTCGGTGAGGAACGCGATCTCGCCCGCGTACGTCGGCGCGCGGGCCGGCAGCCGTTGCGGGGAGTCCGGACCCCATCGGGCGCGGTCGTTCTTCGCGGCGACTCCGAGCTTCGCGACCTCGCGCTCCACTCCGTGATCGGCCATGTCCTTGAAGAAGCCGCGCTTCTCGGCCCACCGCTTCTCGAGGGCGTCGAGGAACACCGGGTCCTTCGTCATTTGCACATACCAGTGGGTCTTGTTGGTGCTGTGGTTCGGAGAGCCGTTGCCGCGCAGCCACCACCCCTGCGGGCTCGCGACCGTCGTGCCGGACGCGGTGTCATCCGGTTTGGACCCCGCGCTCCGGTCGAAGTCCCACACCGGCCCCATGAAGAATGGAGAGTCAGCGGAGGAGTAGTCGTCGGTGTAGAAGAAGTTGCTGCGATAGAAGTCACCGTCGTTCTCCTTCGTGAGCTCCTTGACCAGGTAGTAGTCGACCGCCGAGCTGAGGTCGAGGTACCTGGTCCAGCCGTTCTCGGGATCCCGGTAGTCGTCGCCGTACAGCACCTCCTCGAACGCCCTGATGCGCGACGTGAGGCCGGCGACCTTGTCGTCGGTGATGCCCTTCTCGACGTCCTTGCCCTTCTTGCGCTCGTCCGGATCCTTGAACGCGTACGGGATGTCGTGGTCGCCGAAGAACCCGGGAACGTCGTCCTCCTTGAAGTGCGGGTCGATCTCGACGACGACGCCCTTGTTCTCGTCGATGTCGATGCGGTTCTTGTCGATCTTGATCGACTCGGAGATCTGGTAGCTGCCGACGTACTCACCGTTGACGAACAGCTCGGTGAAGGTGCTGCGCGGCGTCCACGCGAGCCCGTCGAGACCCGCACCGATGCCATAGCCCATGGCGGTGCGGACGAGGCTGCGGTCGCCGTAGTTCGCCAGCAGGATCCAGGTCTTGTCCTCGGGAAGACCGAAGGGCCGCCGAGGCTTCTTGAACTTCACCTTGTACGGGTGCTTGACCTTGGACGCCGACGAGTTGCCGCGGACCTCGAACTCCTCGACCCGAAGCGGCTTGCTGGGCTTGCCGTCGGTGACGAGGACGGCGTTGGCCCGGTAGTCGGCGCCCTTGACGATCGGCGTCTTTCCCCCGTCGATGGTCACGTACATGACGTTGTTGCCCAGCTTCTTGGGGCCCTTGGCGAATTGCACGGTCGGCGACGTGGCGCTCTGGGTGCCTTTGATGACCTCACCGACCAGCCGGTAGAAGCGCGAGCCCTTGATGTCGAAGGCGATCGTGGTGCGGCCGTGCCGGTCCTCTCGGGCCGAGTCGATCGTCTTCCACGTCGATCCGTCGAGCCACTGCAGCTCGTACTCGCGTCCCGGCTTGCGGAACTTGGCCTCGCCCAGAGCGGTGCCCGAGCGACCCGCCCGGACGATGGACAGCGTGACGGCGTCCTCGACGGAGGAGACCGTCACCGGTGCGGTGATGTGCATCTCCTGCTCGCCCTTCGCAGGTGCCACGACCCGGTATCGCATCGACGGCTCGTCGAGGGACGTGGTGAACGTGTAGGCGCCGTCGGCCGACGTGGTCGCGTCCGCCACCTCGGTCCATGCGTCGTCGAACGCCTCGAGGGTGACCGGACGGGCGCCCTCGGCGTCGACCTCGCCGGTGAGGGTGAACTTCTCCCCCACGAACGGCGCGGCGGCCGAGGCGACCGGAGCGTCGTCGCCGCTGCCGCAACCGCTGAGCGTGAGCATCAGCAGGGCGGCCACGACGGCAAGGACGGATCGGCTCATGACCCGGCCGACTCTACCTGAGAAACGAGCGGCTAGTTCACAGCAAGTTGGCCTCAGCGCAGCTTGCTGTCCATCCAGGCGAATCGCTTCTGGTACCAGTCCTTGAGGTAGGCGATCTCGCCGGCGTAGGTCGGGGCGCGTGCCGCCAGGCGGCCGCTGTCGATGCCCCCGAACAACGCCCGGTCGTTCTTCGCGGCGACTCCGACCTCGGACGCCTCCCGCTCCACACCGTGATCGGCGATGTCCTTGAGGAAACCGCGCTTCTCGGCCCAGCGCTTCTTGAGCGCGTCGACGAAGACCGGGTCCTTGAACAGCTGGACGTACCAGTGGGTGCGAGTGGTGCTGTGGTGCTGCGAGCCGTTGCCGCGCAGCCACCACCCTTTCGGACTCGCGATCGTCGTCCTCGTCTCCACCGCATCGGGCTTGGCGCCGGCGCTGCGGTCGAAGTCCCAGATCGGGCCCATCACGAACTTCGACGACGGCGAGGTGTAGTCGGGGATGTAGAAGAACGTGCTGCGGTAGAAGTCGCTGTCGTTCTCCTTGGTGAACTCCTTGGCGATGTAGAAGTCGACCGCCGAGTTGATGTCGAGATACTTCGTCCAGCCCTCGTCCGGGTCGTCGAAGTTGCTTCCGTACAGCACCTTCTCGAACGCCAGGATGCGCGACTTCATGCCGGCGATCTTGTCGTCAGTGATGCCCTCCTCGTAGTTCTTGCCCGTCTTGCGCTCGTCCGGGTCCTTGAAGGCGTACGGGATCTTGTGGTCGCCGAAGAATCCGGGGACGCCACCTTCCTTGTAGTGCTTGTCGATCTCGACGACGATGCCCTTGTACTTGTGGATGTTGATGCGGTTCTTGTCGATCTTGATCGACTCGGAGAGCTGGTAGCTGCCCTTGTACTCACCATTCAGGAACAGCTCGACGAAGGTGCCGCGCGGGGTCCACTTGAGGCCGTCGAGGCCTGCGCCCACGTTGTAGGCGATCTGGTTGCGCACCAGGGTCCGGTCCTGGAAGTTCGCGAGCAGGACCCACGTCTTGTCCTCCGGCAGGCCGAACGGGCGACGCGCCTTCTTGAACTTCATCTTGTAGGGCTTCTTGATCTTCGTCGCCGTGGTGTTGCCTCGGACCGCGAACTCGTCGACCCGGAACGGCTTGGTGATCTGTCCGTCGGTGACCATCACGGCGTTGGCCTCGTACGGAGCCTGACGAACCACGGGATCCTTGAAGTCGTCGGTGTTGACGTACAGAACCTTCTTGCCGAGCTTCTTCGGGCCCTTGGTGAACCGGGTCGCCGGCGAGGTCGCCCCCTTGGTGCCGCCGACGATCTCGCCGACGAGGCGGTAGAAGCGTGAGCCCTTGACCGTGAACGGGATCTTGACCCGGCCGTGGCCGTCTTCCTCGCCTTCGCCGAGCTTCTTCCACTTGGAGCCGTCGAGCCACTCCAGCTCGAACACGCGCCCGGCCTTGCGGTACTTGGACTCGCCGATCGCGAAGCCTGACTTGCCGGGCCCACGCACCACCGCGAGGTGCACCTCGTCCTCGACGGTGACGACCTTGACCGACGCGGTGACGTGCTTCTCCAGCTCGCCCTCCGCGGGCGCGACCACGCGGTACCGCATCGAGGGCTCGTCCAGGGACGTGGTGAACGTGTAGGCGCCGTCCGCGGTGGTCTCCGCCTTGGCGATCCGGCTCCAGCCCTCGACGAACGCCTCGAGGGCGACGGGCCGGGCGCCCTCGGCGTCGAGGCTGCCGGTGATCGTGAACTTCTCACCCACGAACGGTGCGGTGTTCGACACCGTCGGCGCATCGTTGCCACCGCCGCAGCTGACCAGGGTTGCGCTCATCAGTGCGATCGCTACGGCGATGGAAAGTCGGCGCATCACATTCCTGAATCTCGTCGAATGAGTACCTGATCAACCCTAAACGGCGTTCCGCCATCGCGACGCCGATCCGTGCCGGTTGCCGCCTCAGTTCGACAGCTGGCCGTCCATCCAGGTGTAACGATCCTTGTACCACTTCGTCACGTAGGCGATCTCCTGGTCGTAGGTGCCCCGGGAGGCGTATCGCTTGGGCTCGGACGCCCACCGCTTGCGGTCGCTCTCCGCACTGACGCCGATCGCGGACCTGAGGTCAGCGACCTCGTTCAGGTGCACCTTCTCGAACTCGTCGCTCAGATCGAGCCAGCGTTCCTCGACCGCGTCCTGGAACGTCGAGGTCCTGAACAGCTGGACGAACCAGTGGGTGGAGTAGTACGGCCGGCCGCTCGGCGTGCCGGTGCCACGCATCGACCACCCGACCGGGGATGAGACGTACTTCGAGTGGGCGTCGGTGTCGGAGACGTTGCCGGCGCTGCGGTCGAAGTCCCAGCCCGGTCCGAAGTGGAACTTCCCGTCGGCCAGCGGCTTGAGCGGATCCTCAGCCGAGTCCCAGGAGAAGTAGTGGCTGTTGTAGAAGTCGGTGTCGTTGTCCCTCGTGAACTCCTTGAGGAGGTAGAACTCCGCCGCCGCCTCGACGTCGATCCACTCCGGATACTCATCGCGCGTCGATGCGTTGTAGATCTTCGCCTCGAACGCGTTGACGCGATCGGTGATCAGGCCCATCTTCTGGTCGGTGACGGTCTCTGAGTCGGGCGTGCCGTCCGGAAGCGTCTCCCGCGTGTCCGGGTCCTTGAAGGAGAACGCGATCTTGCCGATCGTGGAGATGAAGCCGATGGAGGGATCCTCAGGATCGGCGCCGTCGGTCTCCATGATCATGCCGGTGTCGGCGTCGACATCGACCCGGTCGTTGTCGATCTTCACCGACTCGGTCATCGTGTACAGCCCGCGGTACTGGTCGTTGACGAACACCTCGACGAACCGGCTGTCCGGCGTCCAGGCGATGTTGGTCATCTGGCGGCCGAGGTCGAGTCCGACCTTGTCCCGGATAAAGGTCTGGTCGATGAAGTTGGGCAACAGCGTCCAGCTCTTGTCGGCGCCCATCCCGAACACGGTGGTGTTCTTCGGGCTCTTGTCGAACTTCAGCTTGTAGGGCTTCTTGGCGAACTTGGCCGAGGAGTTGCCGCGCACGCCGAACTTCTCCAGCGCCACGTGATCGAGCTTCGGGTCGACCACCCCGTCGACGCTCAGCGTCGCCATGCCGGTGTACTCGGGGCCCAGGCTGGTCGGGAAGACGCCCTTCTCGACGTCGACACGCAGCACGTTCTTGCCGAGCTGGGTCGGCCCGGGCATGAACTGGATCGTGTTCGACGTGAGGGCCGGCGTCGTCGCGTCCGCGCTCACGAGGCGAAAGCTGCGCGCGGACCACTGGCTCAGGCCGCTGACACTGAACGGAATCTTCAGCTCGCCGTTGACGTCGGTCGTGGCGGTGCTGCCGACCGTCGACCATTTCGAGCCGCTCAACCGCTGCAGCTTGAACGTCCGGCCTTGCTGCACGGGGTCGAGCTCGCCGTAGGCGGTCGCCTTCGACCCACAGCTGTTCGCCGGGCAGTCACGCCGGATGCTCAGCGTCACTGTCGGTGTGGGCCTGATGTCGTCGACCTCGGTACGGTCGTTGTTGGCCTTGCGGGCGAAGATCCGCTGCGTGGCGGTCGTCACCGGGAAGCCGGAGAAGGTGGCATTGCCGGAGCTGCTGCTCGTCTTGGTCGCCACTGCGGTCCACGTGCCTGCCGGACCCTCCTTGAAGAGCGTGATCGGGAACGTGCCGTTCGGGAAGTTCGCCGTGACGCTGATCAGGTCGCCGGCCTTGAACGTGGTCGGGCTCTCGGTGAGGTTGCCGGTGTCCGGGCCTGAGGGTGTGATGGCCTCCGGCGTCAGGGTCTTCACTTCGGTACGCCCGTCGGGGCCACCGCTGGTGATGCGGGCGTAGACGTCCTGGGTGCCGTTCACCTGGTAGTTCGTCAGGTAGGCGTTGCCGGAGCTGTTGCTCTCGTCGGTGCCGATCGAGGTCCATGTGTCCGGAGCCGTCTGCTTGTAGAAGGTCACCATGAACACCCCGTCAGGGAAGTTCGCGGTGAGCTTCACCGACTGGCCCTGCGAGAACGTCGCCGGGTCGACATAGAAGTTGCCGGTGTCCGGGGTGTCCCCGGGCGCCGTGGCTGATGCCGAGACGGTGAGTAGTCCGAGCATGGACGCGGCCAGGGCCAGCGTCAGGGCAAGAGCAAGGGGGCGACGCACAGAAGTTCTCCAACGATGAGCGGTTTTTCCCCCTGCCGAGAAGGATAGGCACGCGACCACGGCCTGTCCGGCGATTCCGCCAACAGCAGAGGCAGAATCATCTCCTGTCGGGGCTCAGAAGCCCTTCTCGAAGCACCGTGAGTAGGTGACCGCCTCGTAGGGCGGAAAGACGTCGATCGGCGTGTATCCGTGCCGCTCGTAGAACCGCAGGGCGGCATGTTGGCGGTCGCCGGTGTGGATCACGACGCGCGACCCGCCCTCATCGCGGGCGCGCTGCTCGACCGCGGCCAGCAGGGCATCCGCGACGCCGGTTCCACGCGCGTCGGGCTCCACGTACATCCGCTTGATCTCCAGGTCTCCGGCCATCTCTCCGGACAGGCGACGGAGGCACGCGTGTCCGACCGGTCGGTCGCCCTCGTAGGCGACGACGGTCAGGATCACCGTCCCCGGGTCGAGCACCTCGGACGTGAACCGATGCTTCGATGCCGGATCCGAGGCGTACAGCGTGTCGCCATAGGCCTCGTGGGACGCGCGGAGCGCCACGGCGTCGGGATGGTCGAACGGGACCTGCGTGACCTTCACCCAACGACGACCTCGACGCGCTGGAACTCCTTCAGGTCGGTGTAGCCGGTGGTGGCGAGGGCACGCCGCAGGGCACCGATGAGGTTCATCGTGCCGTCCGGGACCGACGACGGGCCGAACAGCACGGCCTCCAAGGTGCCGACGCTGCCGATCTCGACTCGCTCGCCACGCGGCAGCTCGGCGTGCCATGCCTCGGCACCCCAGTGGAAGCCGCGACCCGGTGCCTCGACGGCGCGTGCGAACGGCGAGCCGATCATCACCGCGTCGGCCCCGCAGGCGATGGCCTTGGCGATGTCGCCGCTGCGGCCGATCGAGCCGTCCGCGATGACGTGCACGTAGCGGCCACCGGACTCGTCGAGGTAGTCGCGGCGCGCGGCGGCGACGTCGGCGACGGCCGACGCCATCGGCACGGCGACGCCGAGCACGGAACGGGTGGTGTGGGCCGCTCCCCCACCGAAGCCGACCAGCACCCCCGCAGCGCCGGTGCGCATCAGGTGCAGGGCCGCCTGATGGGTGGCGCAGCCGCCGACGATGACGGGGACGTCGAGCTCGTAGATGAACTCCTTGAGGTTCAGCGGCTCGGTCTGCCCGGAGACGTGCTCGGCCGAGACGGTGGTGCCACGGATGACGAACAGGTCGACGCCGGCATCCACCACGACATCAGCGAATTGCTTGGTCCTCTGTGGTGACAGGGACCCAGCCACAGTGACACCTGCAGATCGCATCTGCTGCAGGCGGGCGGTGATGAGCTCGGGCTTGATCGGCTCGGCGTAGATCTCCTGCAGCCGGCGCGTGGCCTGGGCGCTGTCGATGGACACCAGCTCGTCGAGCAGCTTGTCGGGATTCTCATAGCGGGTCCAGAGTCCCTCGAGGTCGAGGACACCCAGACCACCGTGACGACCGAGCGCGATGGCGGTCTCCGGGCTCATCACCGAGTCCATCGGGGCGGCGATGACCGGCAGCTCGAAGCGGTAGGCGTCGATCTGCCACGCCGTCGAGACCTCCTCCGGGTCGCGCGTACGGCGGCTGGGCACGATCGCGATGTCGTCGAAGGAGTAGGCGCGGCGGCCGCGCTTGGCCGTGCCGATCTCGGTGTCCATGCGCTCAGCGTACGCAACCTCGCGCGGGGATCCGCGCCGCGCGAGTGAGCCGCTCCACCGGCCTCTTCGGTGGACACCGGCGAGGGTGGATGCAAGGATTCGGGCCAAGAGGGTGGAACGGCGACCCCGTCCGGTCGCCCTGAGCAGGAAGTTCCCGGTGCCAACATGCGCAAAGATCGCTTCGCCCCTGATAAGGCGACCATTGCCCGGCTGAAGGAGCTGTCGGGTCTCAGCGACAAGGAGATCCAGCAGGTCGCCGAGGCCGGCCGCCTCGTGCACCTGCCCGAGAGCTGGTCGCTCATCCTGGAGGGCACTCCAGCCGACGCCGCGTACTACATCCTCGAGGGGGAGGTCTCGGTGCGCCGTAATCGCGAGGAGGTCGCCACCGCGGGTCCCGGCACGTTCATCGGCGAGGCGGCGATCATGAACCATGCCCTGCGATCGGCCCAGGTGGTCACGAAGACCACCGTCACCGCCCTGAACTTCACCCCCGACGCCGGCCGCCAGCTGACCGAGGACATCCCGGCCATCAAGGAGCAGATCTCCTCGGCTCACCAGGCGCGCCACGAGGCCAACCAGGGCGAATGACCCCACCCGGCGAGCGGGACACGCCGCCGGCCTCCCCGGCGTTCGATCCTGCCGTCATCATCGAGGCCGTCACGGCCATGCTTCTCGGGGAGAGTCCGCATCTGCGCCGTGCTGAGGTGTACGAGCTGTCCGGCGTCGAGCCCGACGTCGCCCGGGCCCGGTGGCGGGCGCTCGGCTTCCCCGAGACCGACGATCATGCCGCGGCGTTCACCCAGGCCGACGTCGACGCTCTCCGCCTGACGCAGGAGCTTCTCGAGCTCGGCGTCATCGATCCCGACAACGAGCAGGCCTTCATCCGCACGATCGGCCGTGCGTACGCACGACTCGCCGAATGGCAGGTGCGCACCTTCCTCGGGACGATCGACCCGGATGCCGGCGAGGAGGACGGCGGAGCCGGGCAGCTGAACCAGCTCGAGACGATCATCCCGCTCGGGGAGCGCGTGCAGTCGTACGTCTGGCGGCGGCACCTGGCCAACGCGGCCAGCCGCCTCCTGCTCACCGAGTCCGACGACACCGAAGCGGCCCCGATGTGCGTGGGATTCGCCGACATCGTCGGGTACACCACGCGGGCCCGGCGGATGTCAGGCCCTGAGCTGGCCGAGCTGGTCGACCGGTTCGACGAGGTGACCACGGGGATCATCACCGACCATCACGGCCGCGTGGTCAAGACGATCGGCGATGAGGTGCTGTTCGCCGTCGACGAGCCCGCCGCCGCGGCCCGCATCGCCCTCGAGCTGCTGGACCAGCACGTCGACGACGAGTCGTTTCCCGAGGTCCGCATCGGGATGGCCTTCGGCAAGGTGCTGAACCGGATGGGTGACGTCTACGGGCCGGTGGTCAACGTCGCGTCCCGCCTCACCAAGGTGGCCCGGCCCGGACGAGCGGTGATCGACCGCGAGCTGGCCGCCATGCTGCACGACGACGGCGAGCTGCGCATCAAGCGGCTGCGCCGGACGCCGGTGAAGGGGTACGAGCACCTCGAGCCGTGGTCGCTCAAGCGGCCGCGCGAGGGAGACGCGCGTCGCTAGCGGCCGCTGTAGTTCGGTGCCTCGACGGTCATCTGGATGTCGTGCGGGTGGCTCTCCTTGAGTCCGGCAGGGGTGATGCGGACGAACCGGCCACGTTCCTGCAGGTCGGGAACCGTGTGGGCGCCGACGTAGAACATCGACTGGTGCAGGCCCCCGATGAGCTGATGGACGACCGCGCCGAGCGGACCGCGGTAGGCCACCTGGCCCTCGATGCCCTCGGGCACGATCTTGTCGTCGCCGGCGACATCGGCCTGGAAGTAGCGGTCGCGGGAGTAGGACTGCTTGCCGCGCGACGCCATCGCCCCGATCGAGCCCATGCCCCGGTAGGTCTTGAACTGCTTGCCGCTGACGAAGATCAGCTCGCCGGGGCTCTCCTCGCAGCCGGCCAGCAGCGAGCCGATCATCACCGTGTCGGCGCCGGCGACGAGAGCCTTGGCGATGTCGCCGGAGTGCTGGAGACCGCCGTCGGCGATCAAGGGGATGCCGGCCGGCTTGCAGGCCAGTGATGCCTCGTAGACGGCCGACACCTGCGGCACGCCCACGCCGGCCACCACCCGGGTGGTGCAGATGGAGCCCGGGCCGACGCCGACCTTGACGGCGTCGACGCCGGCGTCGATGAGCGCTTGGGCACCCGCGCGCGTGGCGACGTTGCCGCCGATGACCTGGACGCCGTCGAACGCGCGGTCGGCCTTCAGCCGCTTCACCATGTCGAGCAGGAGCTTCGCGTGGCCGTGTGCGGTGTCGACGACGAGGACGTCGACGCCCGCCTCGCGGAGGGCATGGGCGCGGTCCCAGGAGTCACCGAAGAAGCCCACCGCGGCACCGACGAGCAGACGGCCGTCCGCCGCCTTGCTGGCCAACGGGTACTGCTCGGACTTGACGAAGTCCTTGACGGTGATCAGCCCTTGAAGGTGTCCTTCGTCGTCGACGATCGGCAGCCGCTCCCGCTTGTGAGCCCGGAGCAGGGCCGACGCATCCTCGCGGCTGATGCCGACCGGCCCGGTGATGAGCGGCATCGGCGTCATGACCTCGCCGACCGTGCGAGTGCCCCACTCCGCGACCGGCACGAACCGCAGGTCGCGATTGGTGATGATGCCGAGCAGCTTGTCGTCTTGGTCGACGACCGGCAGCCCGGACACGCGGTACTCACCACACGTCTCGTCGAGTTCTTCCAGGGTGGCCTTGGGGTGGATGGTGACCGGGTTGGGGATCATGCCCGTCTGGGTGCGCTTGACGAGGTCGACCTGGTAGGCCTGGTCCTCGACCGAGAGATTGCGGTGCAGGATGCCGAGGCCGCCCTCGCGCGCCATCGCGATGGCCATGCGCGCCTCGGTGACGGTGTCCATGGCACTGGAGAGCAGCGGGATGCGCAGGTCGAGTCCGCGGGTGAGGCGGGTCGTGGTGTCGACCTCGCTGGGAATGACGTCGGTCTCTCCCGGGAGGAGCAGGACGTCGTCGTAGGTGAGGCCCAGTGCGGCGAACTTGTCGGGGATGCTGGCGGACGACTGCTCCATGCACCAATGTTACCCGCGGTGCTGCGGGTCCTGAGCAGGCCTGCGCGCGTCGGTTCTCACGCCGGACCGAGCGCCGCCAACAGACCACGTATCGCGGCGACGAGCCGGTCGGTCCCGAAACGTCGTGGGTTTTCCAGCAGCAGGCGGCCGAAGTGCTCGAGAACGGCGACCAGGGCGTGGGACGCCACCTCGACGTCCATGGGAGGGCCTCCGCGGAGCGCGAGCCCCACCTCGAGAAGGCGGCCGATCTGTCGCCTGACCCGCTCGCGATCGCGCTCGATGCGCGAGCGCACCACGTGCGGCGTGCCGCTCGGCGCCAGCAGGATCGGCCGCCAGGTGTACGGGTCGGACGTGATCGCGTCGATCATCCGGACGGCCGCGGCGACCATGAACTCCTCAGGCGCGGACACCAGCGACGCGTCGTCGGACACCGCCTCCTGGAGCTGGGCCAGGGCGCGGGCTTCCTGCCGGTCGAGCAGGGCGGTCAGGAGCGGGCCCAGGCCGTCGAACACGCCGTAGACGACCGGCCGGGTCACCTCCGCCTCCCGAGCGATCGCGTCGACCGAGACCCCGGCGTAACCATCGCGGACGATGACCGCGATGGCCGCGTCGAGCAGCTGTTCCCGGCGGACGTCGGCAGGGACACGGGCGGCGTACGGGCGACGGGTCGTGGAGGTCACGCTTGCCAAATTACTACACCTGTGTAGTAATTGCAGCCATGAGGATGCCGACGAATCGCACCACCGACGTCGAAGGCCACGAGGACTACGGATTCTTCGGGCCCGACTCGGTGACCTGGAAGGTCTGGAGCTACCCCACGTCACTGACGATCGGCTTCCAGCGATCCGTCGTGGTCGAGGAGCTCGACCCCGCGCTGATCGCCGCCGTGGACGCGACGCAGGCCATCGTCGACCGGCCGCGCACCCGCTACGACCGCACCCTGCGGTACTTCGCGATGGTGGCCTTCGGCGACAGCCGGTCCACGTCCCACGCCGCCGACATCCTGGTCAAGGTGCACTCCAAGGGCATCGGCATCGAGCCGCTGAGCGGCCAGCCCTATGACGCCAACGACCCGGACTCCCAGCTCTGGATCCACCTCACGGCGTGGCACTCGATCCTGTATGCGTACGAGAGGTTCGGCCCCGGCCGCCTCACCGCCGAGGAAGAGTCGCAGTACTGGCAGGAGTGTGCGGTCGCCGCCGAGCTGCAGACCTGCTCCCCCGACGACGTGCCGCGCACTCGCGAGGGCGTGCAGGAGTACTTCGCCTCCATGCGTCCCCGCCTGGCGGGCTCCGAGGCGGCACAGAAGATGATGGCCCACCTGCTGCGCGCCGAGATCATGCTGCCGCCGATGCCGCTGCTGCTCCGTCCGGGCAGCTGGCTCGTCGCCCGGGTGCTTCGCGCGGGCACACTCGCCACCATGCCCCGGTGGATGCGATCACTCGGCGGCCTGCGTCAGTCGCGGCTCGTCGACGTCCTGGTCACGCTGCTGCTCCGAGTCTCGTTCCGTACCGTCCACCTCAGCACGCGACTCGAGCTGATGCTCCTGCGGGTGCTGTCGCCGATGACCGTGCCAGTGGTGAAGCCGATCCTGCTCAGCATCCCTCCTGCCCATCCGGTGACGCTCACGCCGGCCGAGGCTCGCGAGCGCTACGGCTACGACCCGCCCGCCGAATCACACCTCGCCCTGCGAACGAAACAGGCCCGCCGGGTGTTCGGCGAGGGCGGGACGCCCAGCGACGAAGGGATCATCGAGTCGCAGGCCGTCCTGGGTTCGATCGCCTGAGCTCTGGCTCATCCGTCGCGGCACCTCTGGATGCCGTAACGTGACCCAGCCATGGCAGCAACATCGATCTTCGTCATCACCCGCTTCTCTGTCCTCGGCGGGCCCGGCGGCTGGAGGCTGCGCAAGACCGCCGCCAGCCTCGAGGAGTACCAGGCGTACCTGTTCTCCGACGAGCGACTGACCGCCCGCCTCGCGCTGTTCCGCCACATGACCGCGGAGTCGATCGCGCGCCAGCTGCCGTGTGACGCCGACCTGTATTTCGTGGTGCTGACGTCCGAGGACCTCCCGGCGGAGCATCGCGCGACGCTCGATGAGGTGATGCGCGACGTCGAGGAGCGGTCCGACTTCACCTGCGCTGTGGTGGCCGTTCCGTCCGGAGGGGAGCACAAGCCGCACTCCGACGCGTTCATCGACGCCCACGTCATCGGTGGGCCCGACCGGCGGTTCGCGACCGTCCGCCTCGACGACGATGATGCGCTCGCCGCGTCGTACTGCCGACGACTGAGTGCCCATCTCGACCAGGGCCTGTGTGGATACCCCGTCAGCTTCGCCTACGGCTATGAGGGCGCCGTCGACCCCGACGGCCGGGTGACGAACGTCCGCCACTGGAACCAGCCGAAGTCCAGCGCGGGCCTCGCCTTCACGAACGCCTGGACGTCGGCGGATGGCTACGCCGATCCACGACGGCACGTCTACATGCTGGGCCGTCATCTCAAGGTGGACGTGGCCGACGCCCTGGTTCTCGACACCCGGGCACCCGGCTACTTCAAGACCGTCAACGAGCACGGCGACTCGCACCGCTACGCATACCGCGCCGACCTGCCACTCGTCCACCGGCACGAGTGGGCCGCCGAGGAGTTCCCGTGGTTGTCGGCCGACCTGCCGACATCCGGGGACGCGTCGCCGGAGAAGCTCGATCCGGAACTGGCGACCTCGGCCCGGGCCATCCAGCGCTACGTCGAACGAGAGCTGAATGAGCAGATCGCGACACTGAAGAAGAAGGTGAAGAAGGGGCGCGCCACTCAGAGCCGGCGGTCGAGCCTGCGGGCGTCGATCCGCCGGCGACTGGGACGGTTGCGCCGCTCGGGTTGAGGCGGCCTCAGTCCCCCAGCGTGGCGCGCAGGTCGGCGGGCAGGAGCCGGCGCGCTGCCACGAGGCGTTCGGCGACCACGACCGTGATCGCCTGGGCAGCCATGATGCCGAAGAGCACGAGCACCTGGACCGTGGCGGCCTGCACCGGCGAACCCCCGCCGAGCATCACTCCGATGAACGCGCCCGGCAGGGTGACCAGCCCGGTCGTGCGCACCTGGTCGAGTCCCGGCAACAGGGCCTCCGGCGACCGGCGATGGATGATCTCGCCGATGGCCTGCGCAGGAAGCAGCCCGAGCGACAGCGATGCCTCGTACTGCGCGCCCTCCTCGCGCAGGGCAGCGAACGTCCGCCGGCCGGAGAGCGTGTGTGCGGTCATCGCGTTGCCGACGATGATCCCAGCGATCGGGATGAGCGCGATGCCTTCGGCGGGGACCGAGCCGCTGAGCAAGACGATGGCGAGAACCGGGACCACCCCGGCACCCGTCGCCATGGCCGCCCAGATCCAGGCGGCGGGAGCCTCGACACGCCGCGACGTCGTCAGGACGGCGGTACCGAACATCACTCCGACCAGGCCGGCCGACCACCACAGGTTCTCCACGACCGCCCGGATGACGAGGGCGACGAGGGTGAGCTGCACGAGGGCGCGAACCGCGGCGACCAGCACGGAGCGGTCCAGGCCGTATCCCCCGATCCGATGTGCACCCAGGGCGAGCACGAGCAGAGCCGCGAGCGCGAACGCAACGGGCCAGCCCGGTTCGATCGTCACGTGCCCACGCTAGTCGCGAGCGCGGGGTCTCAGCGTCCGTGACGTGTTGCGGGGGTCAGGTCTTCGCCCCAGACAACGACGCCCGCCCCTCGAGGGGACGGGCGCCGTGGCGATCGAACGATCAGTGCGAGTGACCGGCGTGGGCGTCTTCCTCTTCGGCCGGCTTGTCGACGACGAGCGTCTCGGTGGTGAGCAGCATCGCGGTGATCGACGCGGCGTTGGCGAGCGCTGACCGCGTCACCTTGACCGGGTCGAGAACACCCTGGGCGACCAGGTCGCCGTAGGTGTCGGTGGCCGCGTTGTAGCCCTCGCCCGACTCACGGACCTTGGAGACGACAACCTCGCCCGAGGCACCGCCGTTGCGGGCGATCCACTCCAGCGGAGCGTCACACCCGATGCGGACCACACGCACGCCGACCGCTTCGTCGCCGGTGAGGCCGAGGTCGCCGTCGAGCACGGCCACGGCATGGACGAGGGCCGAGCCGCCGCCGGCGACGATGCCCTCCTCGATGGCCGCGCGGGTCGCCGAGACGGCGTCCTCGATGCGGTGCTTCTTCTCCTTGAGCTCGACCTCGGTGGCCGCGCCGACCTGGACGACGCAGACGCCGCCGGCCAGCTTGGCGAGGCGCTCCTGCAGCTTCTCGGTGTCCCAGTCGGAGTCGCTGAGCTCGATCTCGGACTTGATCTGCTTGACCCGGGCCTCGACGTCGGCCGCGTCGCCGCCGCCGTCGATGATCGTGGTGTTGTCCTTGGTGACGACCACGCGACGCGCGCTGCCGAGCACCTCGAGACCCACCTGGTCGAGCTTGAGTCCGACGTCGGCGGTGACGACCGTGGCGCCCGTGAGCGTCGCGATGTCCTGCAGCATGGCCTTGCGCCGATCGCCGAACGCGGGCGCCTTGACGGCGACCGACGTGAACGTGCCGCGGATCTTGTTGACGACCAGCGTCGACAAGGCCTCGCCCTCGACGTCCTCGGCGATGACGAACAGCGACTTGCCGGCGCCGATGACCTTCTCGAGCAGCGGCAGGAGGTCGGAGACCGACGAGATCTTGCCCTGGTGCACGAGGATGTACGGGTCGTCGAGCACCGACTCCATGCGCTCGGTGTCGGTGACCATGTAGGGCGAGAGGTAGCCCTTGTCGAACTGCATGCCCTCGGTGAACTCGAGGTCGGTGCCGAGGGTGTTGGACTCCTCGACGGTGATGACGCCGTCCTTGCCGACCTTGTCGAAGGCCTCGGCGATGAGCTCGCCGATGCGCTCGTCGCGCGAGGAGACGGTGGCGACGGCGGTCATGTCCTTCTTGTCGTCGACGTCACGGGCGAGCTCGCGGAGCTTCTCGGTGACGGCTTCGACCGCAGCCTCGATGCCCTTCTTGAGGCCGACCGGGTTGGCGCCGGCGGCCACGGCGCGCAGGCCCTCGTGGACCATGGCCTGGGCGAGCACGGTGGCGGTGGTGGTGCCGTCACCGGCGACGTCGTTGGTCTTGGTGGCGACTTCCTTGGCGAGCTGGGCGCCGAGGTTCTCGAACGGGTCGTCGAGCTCGATCTCACGGGCGACGGTGACGCCGTCGTTGGTGATGGTGGGCGCGCCCCACTTCTTGTCGAGCACGACGTAACGGCCCTTGGGGCCGAGGGTGACCTTGACGGTGTCGGCGAGCTTGTCGACGCCACGCTCGAGAGAGCGGCGCGCTTCCTCGTCGAACTCGAGGATCTTGGGCATGCGATTCCTTCTGGTGTCTGGTGGGTGAGGTGAGGCGCCCCGACCCCGGCGAAACTCGGGGCCGGGACGTCAGCTCAGGAAACGACGGCGAGGACGTCGCGGGCCGAGAGGATGAGAAGATCCTCGCCCCCGTACTTGACCTCGGTTCCGCCGTACTTGCTGAAGATGACCTTGTCTCCGACGCTGACGTCGAGCGGGACGCGGTTGCCGTTGTCGTCGACCCGGCCCGGTCCCACGGCGATGACCTCGCCCTCCTGCGGCTTCTCCTTGGCGGTGTCCGGGATGACAAGACCGGACGCGGTGGTCTGCTCGGCTTCGACCGCCTTGATGACAAGGCGATCCTCGAGCGGCTTGATGGTGACCGACACTGGTCGACCTCCCCTTTCAAACGGATGAACGTGGCTGGCAAAGCGCCACTGGAAATCTAGCACTCACCCTGTGAGAGTGCTAACCCTGTTCGCTGGGCGCTGAACAGGGCGAGAATCAGGGTGTGGACCCGGCGACCTTCGAGCAGCTGCTCTCCCCCGCCGGCCAGGCGCTGCTCGCGGAGGTCGGCGCCCGGGCCGCTGACGAGTCCGACCTCGCGCTCGGGACGAGCTTGCGCCGCAACCACCCGCCGGAGCTGGTGGCGGCCGCGGTCACCCAGCACCAGCTGCGCATCAAGGCACGCGGCAAGCTCGGCGACGACGCGGCCCGGATGTACCTGACTCCCGACGCGCTGGAGCAAGCCACGCGGGCGACGGTCGCCCGGGCCCGGGCCAGGCGCCTCACAGCGTCCGGCACGATGGCCGTCGTCGATCTCGGCTGTGGCATCGGCGGCGACCTCGTGGCCTTCGCACGGGCCGGCCTGCGGGTGCGCGGGGTCGAGCGTGACCCGGTGCGGGTGGCGATGGCCCGTGCCAACCTCCGTGCGCTCGGGCTCGACGGCGAGGTGATCGAGGCCGACCTCGACGACGTCCGGTCGCGCACCGACGAGGTGCCGTTCCTCGACCCGGCCCGGCGCGACGGCCATGGCCGGGTGTTCGATCCGGCCGCGATGACGCCGTCCTGGGACGTCGTCTCTGCCTACCTCGCGCGGCCGGCCGTGGTGAAGACGCTGCCGGGATTCCCGCACACCTTGCTGCCGGAGGGGGTCGAGGCGCAGTGGGTGAGCGACGGCGGCGACCTCGTCGAGGCCTGCCTGTGGGGACCTGGGCTCGCGACGGCGCCCCGACGGGCCACCGCCCTGCCGTCGGGCGCCGAGCTGGTGGGCTTCGGCGACCCGGGGGAGGTCGGCGCCGTCGGGACCTGGTTGCACGAGCCCGACGACGCTGTCATCCGTGCCGGTCTCGTCGGCGAGCTGGCCACGCGGATGGGTGGCCGTCTCGTCGACCCTCACCTCGCCTACGTCTCGACCGACGACCAGGTGCACGACCCGCTCGCTCGGTCATTCCGCATCGTCGAGGAGCTCCCCTACCGCGAGAAGCCGATGCGCGCCGCTCTCGTGGCGCACGACGTCGGCACGCTGACGATCAAGAAGCGCGGCATCGACGTCGTGCCCGAGCAGCTGGTGAAGCGGCTCAAGCTGAAGGGCAGCCGGACTGCGACGGTGATCCTCGCCCGCATCGGCGACGGAGCCCGCGCGTTCCTGGTCGAGGACGCCTCCCGTGGGTGAGGCGCGCGAGCGGACCAACCGCGACATGTTGCGGATCCGCGACGCCATCGACCGCGACTACGCCGAGAACCTCGACCTGGAGACGTTGGCCGCACTCGCCCACGTCTCCCCCGACCACCTCGTGCGCACGTTTCGGTCCGTGTTCGGTGAGACGCCGCACCGCTACCTGCAGCGTCGTCGTGTCGAGCGGGCCATGTTCCTGCTCCGCACCACCACGCTGCCGATCACGGACGTGTGCCTGCGGGTCGGCTACACCAGTCTCGGTGCGTTCAGCGAGCTGTTCACCGGGATCGTCGGACGGTCGCCATCGGCCTATCGCGCCGTCGCCGAGCCCACGCCCGCCCACACGTCGTTCGTGATGGCTTGGACACGCCCCAGCACGGACACACATCCGTCGATTTCGAGGAAGCGTCCATCGGCACGTGACGACTAGCGTCGCCGGCATGAACCTCTCCTACACCCGCCTCTCGTCCATCTTCGTCCTGGACCAGGACGAAGCCCTCGACTTTTACGTCGGCAAGCTCGGCCTGGAGGTTGCGACCGACGCCGACCTGGGCTTCATGCGCTGGCTCACCGTCCGGGTGCCCGGCGACTCGCGCGAGATCCTGCTCGAGCGTCCAGGCCCTCCGGCCCACGATCCGGCCACCGCCGACGAGGTCCGCGCACTGGTGTCGAAGGGTGCAGGCGGCGGCTGGCTCGCCTTCCAGGTCGACGACGTCGACGCCGCGCACGACGAGCTCGTCGAGCAGGGCGTCGAGATCACCCAGCCACCGACCGACATGTCCTACGGACGTGACTTCGGCGCCCGTGACCCGTTCGGCAACAACCTGAGAATCGGCAACGTCCCGTCCTAGCCCACCGCCACCGAGATCTGTCTGATGTCTCGCACTGATGAGCCGCCGATTCGGCGACCTCCAGGTGTGGAATCGGCCATATCTTGGGGCCATGCGCATCGACCTCAACGCCGATCTCGGGGAGTCCAGCGAGCGCTGGGCATCGGGTGAGGACGTGGCGCTGCTCGGCCTCGTGACCAGCGCGAACGTCTGCTGCGGCGCGTATGCGGGCGACGACGAGCTGATCACGGCCACCTGTGCGGCGTGCGTCGAGCGGGAGGTGGCCATCGGCGCGCAGGTCGGCTACCCGGACCGCGAGGGCTTCGGGCGGGTGCCGATGGACCTGGCGTCCGACGCGCTGCGCGAGGAAGTCGCCCGGCAGATCGCCCACCTGGTCGACCTGGCCAAGGCGGTCGACGGGCAGGTCACCTACGTCAAGCCGCACGGGGCGCTCTACAACAAGATCGTCCGCGACGACGTCCAGGCGGCCGCTGTGGTCGAGGCCGTGCGAGATGCCGGGCTCCCGCTCGTCGGCCTGCCGGGTGCCGCCTCCTTGCGCCTGGCCAAGGCCGCCGGCGTGGCCGTGGTGTACGAGGGCTTTGCCGATCGCGGCTACACCGACGAAGGGACGCTCATCCCGCGGTCCGAGCCGGGCGCCTTGCTCCACGACCCGCGTGACGCGGCGCTCCAGGCGGTACGCCTGTTGCACGACGGCGTCGACTCGATCTGCGTGCACAGCGACAGCCCCGGCGCCCTCGACATCGCGCGCGCGGTCCGCGTCGCGCTGGAGTATGCCGGCGCGGACGTGCGGCACCCATGAAGCTGCTGCCCTGCGGCGACCGCGCGGTGCTGATCGACTGCGCGTCGCTCGACGAGGCGCAGGGATGGTTCGCCGCGCTGCACGACGAGGTCGAGGCGGTGCTTGGCGCGCGGACGGTCCTGCTGCGTGGTGAACCGTCCGCACTGCGCTCGCTCGTCGAACACAGCGAACCGACGGACATCACGGCAGCGGAGCCCGGCGACGAGATCGAGATCCCGGTGACGTACGACGGCCCCGACCTGGCCGACGTCGCCGGTCACTCGGGGCTGTCCGAAGACGACGTCGTGGCCGCGCACACCGGAACACCGTGGACCGTGGCCTTCGGCGGGTTCGCCCCGGGGTTCGCCTACCTGGTCGGCGGGGACGACCGCCTCGTCGTACCTCGCCGCGTGACGCCGCGCACCAGCGTCCCCGCCGGGTCGGTGGGACTGGCCGGAGAGTTCAGCGGCGTCTATCCGCGGTCGTCGCCCGGCGGCTGGCAGCTGATCGGACGCACGGACGCCGTGATGTTCGACGTCGACCGCGACCCACCGGCGCTCCTCGCGCCCGGTGCCCGCGTGCGCTTCGTGGTGGCGTCGTGAGCCTCGTCGTCGTCGAACCCGGGCCCCTGACGCTGGTGCAGGATGCCGGTCGCCCCGCACTCGGCGCCCAGGGGGTCGGTGCGGCCGGGGCGTTCGACCGATCGGCGATGCGCCACCTGCACGCGCTTCTGGGCGATCCACCGGACACCGCAGTGCTCGAGGTTCTTGGTGGCGGGCTGACACTGCGCGCGGAGGCCGACCACCGGCTCGCCGTCACCGGCGGCATCGGTCCGGTCCACGTCGACGGCGAGCACGTCGAGCACGGCCGAGCCTTCGTCGCGCGAGCCGGCCAGGACGTCGTCGTCGGACCAGTGGGGCTCGGGTTGCGGGCGTACGTCGGCATCGCCGGCGGCGTGCAGGTGGAACCCGTCCTCGGCTCCCGCTCGGCCGACACGATGAGCGGACTCGGACCACCGAGGCTGGCCGCGGGCGACGTCATCGATGCAGGACGGCCGGCTCATCCCCTGGAGATCGAGGACGTGCCCGCCCTCCTGACCAGCGGCGTCACCACCGTGTCGGCCATTCCCGGCCCGCGCGATGCCTGGTTCACCGGCGACGCCGTCCGGACCTTCTTCTCCGCCCAGTGGACCGTCTCGGCACGATCGGACCGCATCGGCATTCGCCTCGAAGGCCCGTCATTGGAGCGTGAGGTGGCCGATGAGCTGCCGAGCGAGCCCTGTGTCCGCGGCAGCGTGCAGGTGGTGTCTGCAGGGCTGCCGGTGGTGCTCGGTCCGGACCATCCGGTCACCGGCGGCTATCCGGTGATCGCCGTGGTGCTCGACGATCACGTCGACCGACTGGCCCAGACGCGGCCCGGCGAGATTGTCCGATTCACCCGTAAGCCCTCCCCCTGAGCCGCGTCGCTGTCAGGATTCGGCCATGAAGGATGTCCGTCGCGTCGTCGTCACCCTCGTCATCGGCTCGTTCTCCGTCGCCGCTTTGCTCGGGATCATCGCGCTGATCGGGGGCGGGGAGCTCGGTGAGACCGAGGGCCAGGTCCTGCTCACCACCGTCATCGTGGGCGTCGAGTCGATCGCCGTCCTCTGCTATCTCGCCGTCTCCGGGCGTCCGACAGCCGTCGTCGGACTGGTCGGAGCGTTGGTGTCGCTGCTCCCGTTCGGCATCGCGTTGGCCCTGACGTGGGGCGGCTACGACGGTGACGCCCCGGTCTGGGATGTCTTCGGCGTCAGCGTGACGATCGCCGCCACTCTCGCCCACGCCTGCCTGCTGCTCGCGCTCGATCGGGGTCGGCTCCGTCTGCTGCTGGTCGCCACGATGGTCGCGATGGCGGTCGTCGCGGGGATGATCTGCAACGCCATCGTCAACGGTGACAACCTCGATGACCTCTACTGGCGCTCGTTCGGCGTGGTCGCCATCCTCGACGTGCTCGGCACGGTGGTGTTCGCCGCACTCGGCATCTTCAAGCATCGCGCCACGACCGACGCCGAGCCCGACCTGATGACACCGGCACTGGAGTCACGGGTCATCGACGCGGCACGGTCGCGCGGCGTCTCGCCGAACCAGCTGATCACCGAGGCACTCGACCACCTGCTCGACAGTCGCTAGGCGGCGACCACCTGGGTGACCGGCATGCTCGAGTCGGCTGGAAGGTCGAGCGACGACGGCGGGACGCCGCGGCGGACCACCTCGGCGCCCAGGGCCGCGATCATCGCCCCGTTGTCGGTGCAGAGGCCCGGTCGCGGCACCCGCACGGTGAGGCCGGCCTCGGCGGCACGCTCCTCCACCAGCTCGCGCAGCCGACCGTTGGCGGCCACACCGCCGCCGACCACCAGCGTGTCGACGTCGTGCGCCTGGCACGCCTCGACGGCCTTGCTGGTGAGCACATCGCACACGGCGTCCTGGAACGACGCCGCGACATCGGCGACCGCCACCGGACGGCCCATGCGCTCCTCGTGCTGGACGTGCCTGGCCACCGCGCTCTTGAGCCCGGAGAAGGAGAAGTCGTAGCGGTGCTGCTCCAGGTCGCGGGGTCGGGTGAGGCCGCGCGGGAAGGCGATCGCGGTGACGTCGCCGGATCGCGCCTCGCGGTCGATGTGCGGTCCGCCCGGGTACGGCAGCCCGAGCAGGCGCGCGACCTTGTCGAACGCCTCGCCGGCCGCATCGTCGATGGTGGAGCCGAGCATCGTGACGTCGGCGGCGATGTCGTCGACCAGCAGGATCTCGGTGTGACCGCCGCTGACGAGAAGTGCGCCGACGCGCTGCTCGAAGCGGCCGTGCTCGAGCTGGTCGACCGCGACGTGCGCGACGAGGTGGTTGACGCCATAGAGCGGCTTGTCGTGGGCCAGCGCGAGCGCCTTGGCGGCAGCGACGCCGACGAGCAACGCTCCGGTGAGACCCGGCCCGCAGGTGACCGCGATGGCGTCGACGTCCTCGACCCGGACGCCGGCCTCGGCGTAGGCCTGCTCCAGCGTCGGCACCATCGCCTCGAGATGGGCTCGGCTGGCGACTTCCGGCACCACACCGCCGAAACGGACGTGCTGCTCGACGCTCGACGCGACCGCGTTGGCCAGCAGCTCGGTGCCCCGGACGATGCCCACACCCGTCTCGTCGCAGGACGACTCGATGCCGAGGACGAGGGGCTCGCTCACCCGGCCATCCTGACAGAACGCTGTGGCATGGTGGCCCGGTGACCAGAGACGACCGACCAGGAACGGGCGAGAGCTGGGACGAGCGCCCCCTCCTGCTGACCATGCTCCGCTACACCCAGCAGACCGCCGTCACGAAGGTGAGCGGGCTGAGCGAAGAACTGGCCCGCGCGACTCCGTTGTCGACGTCGCCGCGGATGTCGCTGGCGAACGTGCTCAACCACCTGCGATGGGTGGAGCGCTCCTGGGTCCAGGAGCGACTGCTCGGCGGCGAGGACGACGGCCCCTGGACCCGCGAGAATCCCGACGCCGAGTTCGACGAGGGCTCGGCACTGCCGCTCGACGAGGTCATCCGGCTCTACGAGCAGGAGGCGGCGCGAACGCGGGCCGTGTTCGCCGAGCACGACCTGGACGCCCTGATGGCGAAAGCCACCCCTGACCATCCCCTCACGGCCCGGTGGATCCTGCTCCACCTCATCGAGGAGACGGCCCGGCACAACGGCCACCTCGACATCATGCGCGAGATGGCCGACGGCAGCGTCGGCGACTGACCGCTACTCGGCGTTGCGCTCGGCCTTCTTGGCGGCCCGGGCGGCCTTCTCCTCGTCGTCGAGGCGTCGGGCCTCCTGTGGAGTGGGTGCAAGTCCGCCGTGGCGTGCCGGCGCCCACCACTGGCCCTCGGGCGGGATCGGGTACTCCGCGATGGCCTTGTCGAGCAGGGCCGACATCGCCGCGCGCAGCTGCCCGGTCTCGGCCACCGGGTCGGCGCCGGTGACCTCCAGCGGCTCGCCGACGTGCAGCCCGATGGTCTTGCCTCGACCCTTCAGGTCGGATGGATGGTCCTTGGTCTTCAACAGCTGGGTGCCCCAGGTGACCATCGGGATCAACGGCACGCCGGCCTCCGCGGCCATCCGGACGGCGCCGGTCTTCAGCTCCTTGATCTCGAAGGAGCGGCTGATGGTGGCTTCCGGGAAGATGCCGACGATCTCGCCGGCCCGGGCGTAGTCGACGGCATCCCGGTAGGACTGCTCTCCCAGCTCACGGTCGACGGAGATGTGGTGCAGGGAGCGCATGATCGGCCCGGTGATCGGATGGTCGAACGCCTCCCGCTTGGCCATGAAGCGCACGAGCCGCCCGCTCGGCTGCGCAGCGAGCCCGTCGAAGATGAAGTCGACATAGCCGATGTGGTTGGCCGCCAGGATCGCGCCGCCCTCCCGCGGGATGTTCTCCGTGCCGGATGTCTGGAACGTCATGCCGAGGACCTTGAAGAGCGTCTTGGCGGTGAGAATGACCGGCGGGTAGGTGATGTCGCGCATCTACTGAGACTAGTTGACAGGTGTTCACTCAGTCGTCGTCGGGCACCACATGGACGGCAGCCTCTTCGGCACTCGCCGCGGCGCCGTCGATGCCGACGTCATCGCCCACGAGGTCCTTCTCGGAGTCCTCGCCCGAACCACCGTCCGGGTCGACCAGACGGCCGGAGCGGGCGTCGCCGACTTCCTCGTCGACCGGCGCCTCCGCGTCCTCATCGGCGTACGGGTCGACGTCGGGCTCCTCCTGCGCAACCCGCTGGTCGAGGTTCTCACCTTGCGCGGCTTCTTCGGCGGTGGAGCCGAAACCCTCGCCGGGGCCGTACTTCTCCGCCGGCGAGTATCCCTCGTCGAGGACGTCGTCGACGCCTCGGTCGACGAGGGTGTCCTCTGGTTGCCTCTGGTCGAGGTTCTCGGACTGCTCGAAGCCGGTGTCGTCGGGCTCGATCGGCGTCTCACTCATTCGGGGTCCCCGGGAAAGTGCGAGCTCTGCGAGCAGTTTTCTGGGGTGATCATGTGTCCAGCGTGTCACGTCCGGGGAACGGTGCAAGCTCCATCACGACGGCGTCGACGCCCCGCCCGTAATAGTCGCGCCGGCGCGCGATCTCGGCAAACCCCGACGCTGCATAGAAGCCGATGGCCGGCTCGTTGGTGTCGGCGACCTCGAGCATCATCCGCTCGGCCCCTTGCTCGGCGCTCAGCTCGAGCAACCTGCCGAGGAGGGCCCCGGCCATCCCCGACCGCCGCGCAGTGGGCTTGACGGCGATGCGGGTCAGGTCGGCCACGTCGGCGATCACCGCCGCCGAGGCATAGCCGACGAGCGCGTCGTCCTGCTCGGCGGCGACGACCACGCGACCGGGGGCGGTGAGCTCGAGATCGACGAGAGCATCGCTCCACGCATCGTCACCGAAGGACTCGTGCTCGATCGCCGCGATGGCGTCGGCGTCGGCGCGAGTCGCGAGGCGGATCATGCCTGCTTGGGCAGCACCAGCGGAGTGGCGTCCGGCCGACGGAGGTAGAGCGGCTCGAGCGGCAGCTCGTCGACCGTCCCGGTGGCGACTGCACTGGCCAGCGCCGCCGCGGACGGGTCCTCGGGCCCGTTGAGAACGGTCAAGGTGTCCGGATAAAGCGTGGCGCCGCGTCCCAGCACCCGCAGGCCGGGATGCAGCTCGGCGACATCGACCGGGTACGAGACGTGCGGACCGTCGAGGCGCTCGGCGGCATGACCGTTCGGCCGGTAGTGCGCCCAGTAGACCTCCTTGCGCCGCGCATCCGTCGCCACCAGGAACTCCTCACTCAGGCCGCCGCGCTGGGCGAGCTCCGCCGCGAGGATGTCGAGCGTGCACACCCCGTGCGTCGCGAGGCCGAGCGTCGAGCCCAGCGTCAGGGCGGTGACGACGCCGACCCTCAGACCGGTGAACGGACCAGGTCCCACGCCGACCGCCACGTCGGTGAGGTCGGACATGGTGGCGCCGGCATCGGACAGCGCGGCGCGGATGGCCGGCGCGAGCAGCTCGCCGTGGGCCATCGACCCCTCTCCAGACGCAGCGGCGACGACGTCGGTCCCGTCGTGCACGGCCACGGTGATGGCCGGTGTCGCCGTGTCGAACGCGAGCAGGAGCATGGATGCACTCTAGGAGAGGAGCGTGGACCGCAGGGGCACGCCGGCCCAGCGCGGGCCGTTGGGCTTGATGGTGACGACGCGCGGCTCGGCGTCCTCGCTGACGTCCTCGTCGATCGCGGTGCCGAGCGGGTCGATCGGGCGGACTCCGCGCACCTCGATGGTCACCGACAGCCAGCTGTCGTTGAGCTGCTCGGCCACCCCGGCGCCCCACTCGATGACCGTGACCGACCGATCCGCGGACGCGTCGAGATCGAGGTCGTCGACCTCTTCCGCGGTGCCGAGCCGATAGGCGTCGACGTGTACGAGTGCAGGGCCGTCGACGAGCGACGGGTGCGTTCGCGCCAGCACGAAGGTGGGCGATGTGACCGGCCCGCGGACCTTCAAGGCGTCTCCCAGGCCCTGGGTGAACGTGGTCTTGCCGGCACCGAGGTCGCCGGTGAGGACGAGCAGGTCGCCGGAGCGGACGAGCTCGGCCGTCTTCGCCGCCAGGTCGTGCATCGCCTCGGGGGTCGGTACCTCGCGAGCCAGCCAGAGCGTCTTGCCGAACTCGATGAACGCGCCGTCGCGGCGCAGCGGGTGGTAGCGGCGACGCGACCAGAACTGCACCGTGTCGGGCAGCTCCTCACGCACCCGCAGCCAGATGCCGTCCTTGCCGCGCTCTTCGGCGGTGTCCTCGGCGACGCCGACCATCGCCGACGCGACGCCGCGGGACTGCAGGTCGGGGTCGACGCTGACCCGGCGCAGCCCGAGCAGGCCCGGACGCGACTCGTCGAACAGCAGCGCTCCCATCGGCTGGCCGCGACGCTCGACCAGCAGCCCGCCGGGACCGGCCAGCACGTCGGCGATCGTGTCGACGGTCTCCTCGAGCGCCGTGCTCGGCGGGTCGAGGGTCGGCCGGGCGCCGAACGACCGGTGGATGATGTCGACCACGGCCTGGGCGTGCTCGGGCCCGGCCTCGATGACGTCGAGAGCCGTACTCACAAAGCGGTCTTCTCCGCGAGCTCGAGGATCAGCTCGGTGACCCGCACATGCTCCTCGAACATCGCCATGTGGCCGGTGTCCTCGAAGATCACCAGCGATGAGCCGGCGATGCCGTCGGCGATCCGGCGGCTGTGGCTCAGCGGAGTGACTGAGTCGTGCGTGCAGCCCACCACCACGGTGCGGACGTGCGACAGGGTCTCCAGCGCGTGCCGGACGTCGAGTGCCGCGAACATCGGGTGGAAGTCGGTGAGGACGCGGGTCGGGGCTCGCAGAATCATCTCGTTCGTCATGTCCACGTGCTTCTCCTGGGCGTTCGGCCCCAACCCCCAGCGGCGCACGACGGAGAAGCTGTTGAAGCCACGGCCCCAGTCGACCACCGGACCGATCCGGCGAGCGACCGGCACTAGCCGCCGCAGCGCGGGATTCGCGATCAAGGGCAGACGCGAGCTGGTGCTGATCAACATGACACCGACGATCCGGTCGCCGAACAGCTCGGGATGGTCGGCGGCCAGCTGCATGATCGTCATGCCGCCCATCGAGTGGCCGACGAGCACGACTGGCCCGGTGGTGCAGGCCTCGATCACCGCGTGCAGGTCGGCGGCAAGGTTGTCGATCGTGCTGCCCTCGCGGTCGGCGACGTCGGACCCTCCGTGCGAGCGCTGGTCCATGAACACCATGCGCACCTTGCCGCGCAGGGCGAGCCGTTGGTAGTGCCAGGTGTCGAGCGTGCACAGCACACCGTGCACAAGGACGATCGTCGGCAGATGAGGCGCCTCGAGCTCGGGTTCGTCGACCTCGACGTTGATGCGGATGCCGTCGCCCGACACCACCGTGCGGGAGGCCGAGTGCACCGAGCCGAACGCGACGTCCTCGCCGCGGCGCAGCCGGCGCCGCTGTGTCTGCCGGTTGCTGAGGAGCTTGGCCGCGACACCCGCGGCGACGAAGGCCCCGGCGGTGGTCGCGACCTTGGCGGCCGTGCCGAGGTGCCGCCCGCTGCCCGGCATCTCGGCCATGCTCATCGGGCTCCTCGATAGGTGCGGACGGTGCGACCGCCGACGCGCGTGACGATCTCGTAGTTGATCGTATCGGCGGCGTCTGCCCACTCCTGTGCGGTGGGTTCGCCGTCGTCGCCCGGCCCGAAGAGGGTGACGACGTCGCCTCGCTCGGCCGGCAGATCGCCGAGATCGACGACGACCTGGTCCATGCAGATCGCTCCCACCACGCTGACGCGCCGCCCGGCGAAGCCGGCCTGAATGCGGTTGGAGGCATTCCGGGGCACGCCCTCGGCGTAGCCGAGCGGCACCAGGCCGAGGGTCGTCTCGTGATCGGTGGTGTAGTGATGGCCGTAGGAGACGCTCGTGCCGGCAGGCACGCGCTTGACGGCGGCCAGACGCCCGCGCAGTGTCATCACCGGACGCAGGGGGGTGTCGAACGTCATCCCTGGCGCCGGTGCGAGCCCGTACGACGAGATGCCGACGCGGATCATGTCCAGATGTGCGCTCGGGCGGGTCAGTGCGGCCGCGGAGTTCGAGAGGTGACGCAGTCCTGGTGTCAGCCCAGCGGCCTCCAGCTCCTTCAGGGCCAGCCCGAACACCTTCTCCTGGGCGTCATTGGCCGGGTGCCGGGGCTCGTCGGCGCAGGCGAAGTGCGACCAGGTGCCGGTGTGCACGAGCCTGCCGTCCGCCTGGGCCCGGGCGGTGGCCTCGAGCAGCCGACTCCACTGCTCGCCGAACGCCCCGTTGCGGGACAAGCCGGTGTCGACCTTGAGCTGCACGCGCGGCGGGGACGGTGCGACGGCCAGGATCTCGTGGAGCTGCTCGACGGACGATGCGGTTAGCTCCACACCTGCCTCGATGACCGACGCGTAGTCGGCACCGGGAGCGCCGAGCCAGCACAGCACCGCTCCGGTGTCGCCCAGCGAGCGCAGCGTCATGGCCTCCTCCGGAGTCGCGGCGCCGAGCCATGTCGCGCCGGCCTCCCGCGCCGCGCGAGCGCACTGCTCGACGCCGTGCCCGTAGGCGTTCGCCTTGACCACGGCCATCAAGGAGGAGCCGGGGGCGCCCGCCGCGATGGCCTGGAGATTCGCGCGGTAGGCGTCGAGATCGATGACGGCCTCGGCCTGGGGCTCACTCATGTGGATCGCCCCAGTCGCGGACGTCGGCGAGGGTGCCGTCGAGGAACGCGGCCACGGTGCCCGGCAGCGCTGCCGCGACGTCGGTCGCCGTGACGGGACCGCCCCGATTGGCCCGGACGCAGGCCGCGCCATGGAGGAAGGCGGCGAGCGATCCCGCATCATGGGGATGAAGCCCCGATGCCATCAGCGACCCGGCGAACCCGGCCAGCACATCACCGGCGCCGGCCGTGCCCAGCCACGAGGAGCCGCTGAGATTCACCCGGGTGGGTCGGCCCTGGGTCGCCACCAGCGTCCGCTGACCCTTCAGCAGCACCGTCGCGCCCCAGCGGTAGGCGGCCTGGGTGGCGTGGCGGAGCGGGTCCGCCTCCACGTCGTCGCGCTCGACGCCCAGCATCGCGGCCAGCTCGCCGGCGTGCGGAGTGAGCAGGGCCGGGACCAGGAACGTGACGGGCAGATGCTCCAGGGCGCTCGCGTCGACGACCACGGGAACGTCGTCGTCGAGCGCCTGGGAGAGCTGGTCGCCGGCGTCGTCGCCACCACCAGGACCGACCACCCAGGCCTGCACGCGTCCTGGGCCGGCGACCACCTCGGGCGCGCGGTCGACGATGCGTGCGCTGAGCGCCGGCGTGCCGACGAAGCGCACCATGCCCGCTGGTCCGGCCTGGGCGCCGGCGACGGCCAGGTGAGCGGCTCCCGCGTACTGCTCGGACCCGGCGGCAACACCGACGACGCCACGGGCGTACTTGTGGCTCACCGGGCTGTCGAGCCAGCTGAGCCCTGGGCCGAGCAGGTGGCGGTCGTCGGCCTCGATGACCTCCAGCAGCGGCTCGGTCAGGTGGGGATCCAGTCCGATGTCGACGAGCTGCGCGACGTCGGCGCCGGCCCTGGTTGCCGCCGGCCCGCACAGCAAGGCCGGCTTGAACGTGCCGAAGGTGACGGTGGAGTCGGCCCGCACGCTCGGCCCAGGCACCGTGCCACCGTCGACATCGACCCCGGACGGCACGTCGACCGCCACGGTGTGGGGACGGCGCTCGTCGATCCAGGTGGCCCACTCCTCGGCCCGTCCGCTCAGCCCGGGCCGGGCCCCGATGCCCAGCACGGCGTCGAGGCACCAGCGCTGCTCCGTCGGCGCCTCGACGACCTGGGCGCCGGCGGCCAGCGCGGCGGCCAGACCCTCGCTGTGCACCTTCTGGTCGTCCAGCAGGCACAGGTCGACGCGAACGCCGCGGTCGAGCAGGTGCGTGGCCGCGTACAGCGCGTCGCCGCCGTTGTTGCCCGGCCCGACGAGGGCGAGGACGAGGTCACCGGCCGGCACGACGTCGAGCGCGTCGGCCAGCCCGCGGGCGGCGCGCTGCATCAGCTCGCCGTCCGGGAGTGTCGCCATCAACGCCTCTTCCGCGGCGCGGATGTCGCCGACGGTGTGCGCCCTCAGCACTCGGCCACCACGAAGGCCGTCGCCACGGAGGTGTCGTGGGAGATGGACAGGTGCGTGCTGGTGATGCCGAGCTCGCGGGCTCGCGCCTCGGCCGCGCCGTGCAGGGCGAAGGACGGCGCGCCGGCTGAGTCGGTGACCACCTCGATGTCCTGCCACGACATCCCGGCCGGCGCCCGGAACGCCTTGACGAACGCCTCCTTGGCCGCGAATCGGCCGGCCATCGACTCCAGGGACAGCGCCGCTTCGGCGTCGGTGAACAACCGAGATCGCAGCTCGGGCGTCCGTTCCAGGCTCGCCTCGAACCGGTTGAGGTCGACGACGTCGACTCCGATGCCCCAGATGGTCATTGAGGGTGTGTCTCCCCATCCACGTGGGAAGCGAGCGCGGCATCCGCGCCCGATCCGGCAAGGCCGAGGAGGGATGCGCACCGGGTAGTGCCCAGACCGACGAGAACGCCGCCGGTCGGGATGCGGGGTCGTGATCGCGTCGCGTGGATTGGGAGACACACCCTCTACTACTCGACGGTGACGGACTTGGCGAGGTTGCGCGGCTGGTCGACGTCGTGGCCGAGCTGGTCGGCCAGCTCGCACGCGAAGACCTGCAGCGGCACCGTGGCGACGAGGGGCTGGAGGAGCGTCGACACCTTGGGCAGGCGGATCAGGTGGTCGGCGTACGGGACGACGTCCTCGTCGCCGTCCTCCGCGAGCACGATCGTTCGGGCGCCGCGGGCCCGGACCTCCTGGATGTTGCTGACGACCTTCTCCTGCAGCTGGTCGCGGCCGCGGGGCGGGACGATGACGAACACCGGTGTGCCGTCCTCGATGACGGCGATGGGGCCGTGCTTGAGCTCGCCGGCGGCGAAGCCCTCGGCGTGGATGTACGCGAGCTCCTTGAGCTTGAGGGCGCCCTCCAGTGCCACCGGGAAACCGACGTGTCGCCCGAGGAACAGGATCGAGCGGGACTCGACCAGGTCGCGGGCGAGCTTGCGGACGCTGTCGGACTCATCGAGCATCCGCTGGATGCCCGTCGGCACGGTGGCGAGCTCGTCGACCACGCGGGTGATCTCGTCGCCGAACTTGGTGCCCTTGACCTGCGCGAGGTAGAGCCCGAGCAGGTAGCACGCCACGACCTGGGCCAGGAATCCCTTGGTGGACGCAACGGCGATCTCCGGCCCGGCATGGGTGTAGATGACCGCGTCGGACTCACGCGGAATCGTGGAGCCGTTGGTGTTGCAGATCGACAGCACCTTGGCGCGCTGCTGGCGGGCATATCGCACGGCCATCAGCGTGTCCATCGTCTCGCCCGACTGGCTGATGGAGACCACCAGCGTGGTGCGGTCGAGGATCGGGTCGCGGTAGCGGAACTCCGAGGACAGCTCCACCTCGCAGGGCGTGCGGGTCCAGTGCTCGATCGCGTACTTCGCGACCATCGCGGCGTAGAAGGACGTCCCGCAGGCGATGACGACGATCTTGTCGACCTCGCGCAGCTCGTCGTCGGACAGACGCATCTCGTCGAGCTGCAGGCTGCCGTCGGGCGCGTGCCGGCCGAGCAAGGTGTCGGCGACCGCGTGCGGCTGCTCGGCGATCTCCTTGAGCATGAACCAGTCGTAGCCGCCCTTCTCGGCGGCCGAGACGTCCCAGTCGACGTGGTAGGCATTCGTCTCGGCCGGATTGCCGTCGAAGTCGGTGATCACGACGTCGTCGGGCGTGATGGTGACCACCTGGTCCTGCCCGAGCTCGATCGCCTCGCGGGTGTACTCGATGAACGCAGCCACGTCCGAGCCGAGGAAGTTCTCGCCGTCCCCGCGTCCGACCACGAGCGGTGAGTTGCGCCGGGCACCGACGACGACGTCCGGCTGGTGCGAGTCGACCATCACGAGCGTGAAGGCGCCCTCCAGCCGGCGGCACACCGCTCGGACCGCGTCGGACAGATCCGGCGTGGTGGCCAGCTGGTCGTGCAGCAGGTGCGCGACGACCTCGGTGTCGGTCTCGGACAGCATCTCGTGACCGGCAGCCTCCAGCTCGCCCCTCAGCTCGGCGAAGTTCTCGATGATGCCGTTGTGCACGACGGCGACGTGTCCCTCGCTGTCGAGGTGCGGGTGCGCGTTGACATCGTTCGGCGCGCCGTGGGTGGCCCAGCGGGTGTGGCCGAGACCGGTGTGCGACTCGGGCAGTGTCTCGCCGGCGAGCAGGGCGTCGAGGTTCTCGAGCTTGCCGGCCTTCTTGGCCGAGACGATCCGTTCGCCGTCCACCAGAGCGACGCCGGCGGAGTCGTAGCCGCGGTACTCGAGGCGTCGCAGACCGCCCATGACCACGTCCAAGGCCGAACGATGGCCCACGTAGCCGACGATTCCGCACATGGATCCAGACTACCGGCGAGGGTCCCCAGGGCGCCGACCTGCATCGTGAGCGGCAGGATGGGCCCATGGACATCACCCCACGAAGCTGCGCCCTCGGCCGCGCAGTTCCATCGAGGTGTGGCTCGTGACGGGCGCACCTTCGCGGGGACCCCGAGTAAACGGCGGTCGCGACGGACGTGAGCAGTCGCCCTACGTGGAGCTCGAGCGCTCCACCTGGGCCGATCTCGCCGACAACGTCGCGCAACCGCTGACCGCCGACGACATCGAGCGGCTGCGAGGTCTCGGCGACGAGCTGGACGTCGACGAGGTCCGCGAGGTCTACCTCCCGCTCACCGTTCTCATCAGCATGCGCATCCGGTACGCCGCCGAGCTCTGGCGTGCGACCGAGGAGTTCCTGCACAAACCCCAACCCGAGCGCACCCCGTTCGTGATCGGCATCGCCGGGTCGGTCGCGGTCGGCAAGTCGACCACCGCCCGGCTGCTGCGCGAGCTGCTCGCCGCTTCGCCGGAGCACCCGAACGTGCAGCTCGTGACCACGGACGGATTCCTGTGGCCGAACAAGGAGCTCGAGCGGCGCGGCATCCTCGACCGCAAGGGCTTCCCGGAGTCCTATGACCGCAAGTCACTGCTGCGCTTCGTCATCGACGTGAAGTCAGGCGTCGAGAAGGTCGACGCCCCGGTGTACTCCCACCTCACCTACGACCGCATCGACGAGGTCGTCACCGTCGACAAGCCCGACATCATGATCATCGAGGGCCTCAACGTGCTCGCACCCGCCAAGCAGCGCGGCGACGGGTCGCCCGGCGTGTCGGTGAGCGACTACTTCGACTTCTCCATCTACGTCGACGCGTCGAGCAAGGACATCCGCCGCTGGTACGTCGAGCGGTTCCTCACGCTGCGCCAGACCGCGTTCGCCGACCCCGCCTCGTACTTCCACCGCTACAGCTCCCTCACCGACGACGAAGCCGTCGCCCAGGCCGAAGAGCTCTGGGACACCATCAACTGGCCGAACCTGCGCGAGAACATCCAGACCACCCGCGGCCGCGCCACCCTCGTGCTCCGCAAGGACCCCGACCACACGGTCAAGTGGGTGCGCTTCCGCAAGATGTAGGCCGGGTGGGCTCGTTCCTCGCGCTCACTCGCTAGATCGACTTGACGTACTCGCCGACCCACGCAATCTGGCGGAACCCGAGCCTCTCGTTCACACGGATCATCGCCTCGTTGCCGGCGGCGTTGTACGTGATGATCCGGCGACGACCCTCCAGCAGGTCGTCCGCCGCCTGCATCGTGGCCACCTTGAGCGCGAGGCCGAGACCGTGACCGCGGTGGGTCGGCAGAACCAGCGTGTCCCACTGGAACACGTTGGTGCTGTCGGAGGAGAACAGCAGCTGGGTGTGTCCGACGACCTCGTCGTCGTCGCTGACCGCGATGCTCACCTGAGGTGTGCGGCCCTGCCTGGCCCACATCTCCTCCTCCGTCCGGGTGCGCGCGACATCCCAGAACTCGTTCTCCAGGCCCGCGTCCCCGCTCGGCGCCTCCTCGTTGATCAGCCGACGGAGGTCGGTGTACCCCTCGATCCATCGGTCCGGGCAGCCGTCGCGCCAGGTGTGGATCGTGTATCCCTCCGCCACCTTCGACGCGGGGAGCGTCGCCGGTAGAGGCAGCTCGCGCAAGGCGTCCATGATGTCCAGGCTGAACCCGGCCGCCTCGGCGAACGCCTGCGACGCCGGATCCACGGCGTCGGTCTCCCAGACCGCCTCGACCCACAGGATCGAACGGTCGGCGTCCCGGCCGATCTCCTCGAGGGCGTCGACGACCGCGGAGCCGTGACCGTGACGCCGGTGCTCCGGCGCGGTGAAGACGTCGATGTAGGCGAACCTGGTGTTGTCGCGCAACGGCAGCTCCGCCGTCCCGCCGGCGACCGCGGCGCCGTCTTCGTCTCGCGCGAGCAGCATCACCTTGTCCACGTACTCGTCGGGACGCATGCCGACGCGCTTCTCGAGCGCGCTGTACGGCAGGTCGACGTCCCGGTCGTGGGCTCGTGTGTACACGTCGTGGAAGACGGTGAAGGTCGCGTCGTCGTCGATGTCGACGCGCTCGATCGTGGTCACCACCTGAGACTAGGACACGTCCTGGGAGCCTGGTTCCACCGCTGCGACGTGGTCGGCGAGACGTCGCCCGCCGACTCTGCTGAGTCTGGCGGCTACGCCGGCGGCCCCGCCTGGGCGTCGCGAATCCGGTCGCCCACGTCCTGCCAGCGAACCTCGGAGCGAGCCTCTGCTGCCGCGCGGTCGGCACGAACGATATCGCCGGCCAGCCGGGCGACCGTCTCGACCGTGTCGACACCGGCCTCGAGAGTGGCGTTGCGGTCGGTCATCACCGAGATGAGCACCGGCGAACCGTCGACGACCACCCGACCCGAGCTGTTCACCACCCATCCGTCCGGATCCTGCACCCAGCCGACCTTCAGCTGCATCCGGCTCCCCCGGTCCGCAAGGACGGAGACGCCCCATCGCTGGTGGCGCACGACGCGCGACATGGCGTCCTGCAGCTCCGAGTACGTGCGCGAGGTGCGGCGGTCGAGGACGCGATCGAGCAGGCGCACAACCGCACGCGGCGCGGTGACGGAATGGCCCCACAGGCCGCGGTCGCCGATCCGGATGCCGGCCGACCCGTACGCCTGGGTCAGGCCCCGCTCGATCCCGGCCGGGCCGCCGAGCGCGTAGTAGGCCCGCAACGCCGGCTCGTTCTCGCTGCTCACCAGCATCTCCTCGGCATCGAGGCGCTGGCCGGGCGTGAGCCCGACGCCATCGCGCTCGGCCTGCCAGGACATCAGGGCGACGAGGTGGACCTTGACCAGGCTGGCTGCCGCGAACCGGCCCGTGCCGTGGTCGAACGTCGCGCCGGACTCCTCGTCTCGGAGGCTGACCGCGACCCGAGCGTTCCGGGAGATCTGCTCCAGCTGCTTCACAGCACGATCGCGGTCCGTCAGCGGAGCGATCGTGGGCTCGGGTGTGCGCACGGGACGTGGGTCGGCGCTCTCCGGAGTCGCGGCGCGGGTGGCGGCCGGCACGGGGTCGCGCACCATCATCGCCACCGTGAGGATGACGATGGCGAGCAGACAGAGGAGTCGCGTGAGGTCGCGCCGGGACAGCGCGGTCACAGCGCCAGGGTCGAGCGCACGACTCCGGCCAGGTGCTCGGCGACCTCGTTGGCGAGCTCGACAGTGGGCGCCTCCACCATCACCCGCACCAGTGGCTCCGTGCCGGACTGGCGCAGCAGCACACGGCCGGTGTCACCCAGGCGTGCAGTCGCCGCGGCGACCTCGCCCTGCAGCACCGGGTCGGTGTCGGCTCGCGCCTTGTCGACGTCGGGGACGTTGAGGAGCACCTGCGGAAGCCGGGTCATGACGGTGGCCAGATCGGCGAGGGGATGCCCGGTGACCGCCATGCGCGCGGCCAGGTGTGCGGCGGTGAGCACCCCGTCACCGGTGGTGGCGAAGTCGCTCATGATCACGTGACCGGACTGCTCGCCGCCCAACGTGAACGAGCCGGCACGCATGGCCTCCAGGACGTACCGGTCACCCACCGCGGTCTGCAGCACCGTGATGTCGGCCGCGTTCATGGCCTGCACGAATCCCAGGTTGCTCATCACCGTCGCCACGACGGTGTCGTCGCGCAGGCGTCCGTCGTCGCGGGCGGCCAGCGCGAGGATCGCGAGGATGTGGTCGCCGTCGACCACGTTGCCCTCGGCATCGACGGCGAGGCACCGGTCGGCGTCGCCGTCGAACGCAAAGCCGGCGTCGGCTCCGTGCTCCACGACCGCCTTCTGGAGGTCACCCATATGGGTGGAGCCGCACGCCGCGTTGATGTTGTGGCCGTCGGGCTCGGCATGGATGGTCATCACGGTGGCGCCCAGGCGACCGAAGACGTCGGGCCCGACCTCGAAGGCCGCGCCGTTCGCGCAGTCGAGCACCACGGTGAGGCCGTCGAGCCTCGCCGGTACCGACTCGACCAGGTGCTTGACGTAGGTGGTGACACCGGCACGACTGTCGCCGATGCGGCCGACGCCGGCCCCGGTGGGACGCGCCCACGGCTCCTCGAGGCGGTTCTCGATGAGGATCTCGATCTCGTCGTCGAGCTTGTGGCCGCCCCGGGCCAGGAACTTGATGCCGTTGTCCGGCATCGGGTTGTGGCTGGCCGAGATCATCACGCCCATGTCGGCATCCAGGAAGGCGGTGAGGAAGGCCGCGCCCGGCGTGGGGACGACTCCGAGCCGGTGCACGTCGACGCCGGCGGAGGCCAGGCCTGCCACGACCGCCGCTTCGAGGAACTCCCCCGATGCCCGCGGGTCACGAGCCACCACCGCGGTGGGCCGCTGGTCGGCGAACGCGCCGGCCTCGCCGAGAACATGAGCGGCCGCAACCGAGAGGTCGAGCGCGAGCTCGGCGGTCAGGTCGCGGTTGGCGAGGCCCCGGACGCCATCGGTGCCGAAGATGCGGCCCATGGTGGTGGGATCAGCGCTTGGAGTACTGGGGAGCCTTACGGGCCTTCTTGAGGCCGGCCTTCTTGCGCTCCTTGATGCGCGAGTCGCGCGTGAGCAACCCGGCCTTCTTGAGCGTGGGACGGTTGGCTTCTTCGTCGACCGCGTTGAGCGCGCGGGCGACCCCGAGGCGGAGCGCGCCGGCCTGGCCGGTCATGCCGCCGCCAGTGACGCGGGCGATGACGTCGAACCGACCGTCGAGGCCGGTCTCGGCGAACGCCTCCTTGGCGATCTGCTGGTGCAGCTTGTTCGGGAGATACTCCTCGAGCGGCTTGCCGTTGACGGTCCAGTCACCTGAGCCCGGCACGATGCGGACGCGCGCGATGGCCTCCTTGCGCCGGCCGGTGGCCGCTGCGGGGGCGATCGTCGCCGGCTTGTCGGGCAGGTCGGCCGACGGGCTCGTCTCGGACGTGTAGACGCCTTCGGCGTTCAGCTCGACATCGGTGTCGACGTCGGCGGTCTCTGGGATCTCGGTCGTCTCTGCCACGGGGTTCTCTTCTGTCTCAGTGTTGGACTATTGGGCCGGATTATTGGGAGATCTGCTTGATCTCGAACGGCTGGGGCTTCTGGGCGGCGTGCGGGTGCTCCGGGCCGGTGTAGACCTTGAGCTTCTTGATCAGCTGGCGGCCGAGGCGGTTCTTGGGGAGCATGCCCCGAACCGACTTCTCGACGGCCTTGCGGGCGTCCTTCTCGAGAAGGTCGCCGTACGCGATGGACTTGAGCCCGCCCGGGTATCCGCTGTGGCGGTGGGCCAGCTTGTCGGTGCGCTTCTGGCCGGACAGCGCGACCTTGTCGGCGTTGACGATGATGACGAAGTCGCCGCCATCGAGATGAGGGGCATAGGTCGGCTTGTGCTTGCCGCGCAGCAACGTGGCAGCCTGGACGGCCAGACGTCCGAGAACGACGTCGTCGGCGTCGATGACGTGCCACTGACGGCTGATGTCAGCAGGCTTCGGGCTGTACGTGCGCACGGCGTGACCTTCTCGGGTATCGAATCGGTGATGTCTCGGCGTCGGCCCCGGCATCGGCGCAGGACACAACGACATCCAAGGGTAACTGTCCGCGACGCCCTCGGTCAAAACGGGACCGGCCCCAGACCGTCATGGCGTACCCCCTCTGTGCAGGAGTCGCGGGGCCGCACTAGTTTGGAACAGGCCCTCAGAAGCCCGCGGGCCAGAGACCCTGGAATCGCGGCCGGCACAGGAGACCCAACGTGACCGACAACCCCACGCTCACCGTTCGCGACAACCGCACCGGCGAGGAGTACGAGCTTCCCATCACCGATGGCACGATCAGCGCATCCGATCTCGGCAAGGTGGGCAAGTCCGACGATCAAGCGGGTATCGCGCTGTACGACCCCGGCTTCACCAACACTGCGTCGTGTCGCAGCGCCGTCACGTTCATCGACGGCGAGGAGGGCATCCTCGAGTACCGCGGCTACCCGATCGAGCAGCTCGCGGAGTCGTCGACGTACCTCGAGGTCGCCTACCTGCTCATCCACGGCGAGCTGCCCACCGAGGCTCAGCACGACCAGTGGGTGCACGAGATCACGTTCCACACGTTCGTGCACGAGAACGTGAAGAGCCTGATGCAGGGATTCCGCTACGACGCGCATCCGATGGGCATGCTGCTGTCGAGCGTGGCCGCCCTGTCGACGTTCTACCCCGAGTCCCGCGACATCAAGGACCCGCAGCTCCGGCACGAGCAGATCGTCCGGCTCATCGCGAAGATGCCCACCTTGGGCGCATGGTCGTTCCGCCACGCTCAGGGCAAGCCCTACGTCTACCCGGACAACGACCTGACCTACACCGAGAACTTCCTCTCGATGCTGTTCAAGATGAGCGAGCACAGCTACGAGCCCGATCCTCGGCTCGCACAGGCCCTCGAGGTGCTCTTCATCCTGCACGCCGACCACGAGCAGAACTGCTCCACCAACGCGGTGCGCTCGGTGGGATCGAGCCAGGTCGACCCGTACTCGGCCGTCAGCGCCGGCATCGCGGCCCTCTACGGGCCTCTGCACGGCGGCGCCAACGAGGCCGTGCTCAGGATGCTCAAGCGCATCGGCAGCAAGGACAAGGTCAGCGAGTTCATCGAGGGCGTCAAGAACGGCGACGAGCGCCTCATGGGCTTCGGTCACCGGGTGTACAAGAACTACGACCCGCGGGCCAAGATCATCAAGAAGGCCTGTGACGACGTGTTCGAGGTCACCGGCGTCAACCCGCTGCTGGAGATCGCCCAGGAGCTGGAGAAGATCGCCCTCGAGGACGAGTACTTCGTCAAGCGCAAGCTCTACCCGAACGTCGACTTCTACTCCGGGCTCATCTACGAGGCGCTGCAGTTCCCGCCGGAGATGTTCACCGTGTTGTTCGCCATCCCCCGCACGTCCGGCTGGCTGGCCCAGTGGCGTGAGCTGGTCGACGACAAGGAGCAGAAGATCGCCCGGCCCAAGCAGATCTACACCGGCGACCGCCGGCTCGAGTTCGTTCCCGCCGCCAAGCGCTGGGCCTGACGCCTCCGGCCCCGGCGTTCTGCCACGATGTGAGCCGTGGCCATCTCACCGACGCGGGCGTCCAGGCTGCCTCTGGTCCGCATCGCCGTACTCGTCGCCTCCGTCGCGCTCGTCGCGCTGACCATCACCTGGACCTTCCTCGGCATGCGGGCGGTCATGGACATCGGCGGCGCCTGCGCCACCGGTGGCCCCTACGTGCCGGTCCAGCCGTGCCCCGAAGGCGCGAGCGTCATGCTCTCGGTCGCCATCCCGGTGCTTCTTCTGGCCACGTTCGCCGGCACCGCCGTCGCGGTGATGGTCAAGGCGCCGACGCTGCTGCTGCCGATGTGGGTCCTGCTGTTCGGGTCGCTGGGCTGGAACTTCCTCGAGTACGCCTTCAAGGGCGACGGGGTCGAGATCAGCTGGCTGGTGTGCGGCATCGTGTTCGAGGCGATGGCCCTGCCGGCCGCGGCCCTGCTGTTCGTCGCCGGCTCGTCCGTCCCCGGCGAGGGCACGACGTCCGGCCGAGGGCGATGGTGGCTCCTGTACGCGGCCACCGGCGCCGCCGGACTCCTGGCCGGCCTGTGGTCGTTCCAGTCGTGGTCCTGAGTCAGCCGCTAGCGTGACGCCATGCGGCTGCGCCTCGACCTCTCCTACGACGGGTCTGAGTTCCACGGCTGGGCGGCACAGCCCGGCCTGCGCACTGTCCAGGGCGAGGTCGAGGCGGCCCTGACCACCGTCCTGAGGCTCGAGACCGCCGCTCCCCTGACCTGTGCCGGCCGCACCGATGCCGGTGTCCATGCCCGCGGCCAGGTGGCCCACGTCGACCTGGACGACGACGTCGACGCCGAGTCGCTGGGCCGCCGGCTGCGCAGCCTGCTGCCCGACGACATCGGGGTCCGCTCGCTCGCCGTCGCGCCGGACGGGTTCGACGCCCGCTTCTCCGCGCTCGAACGGCGGTACGTCTATCGGATGACCGACTCCGGGACGGCCGATCCGCTCGCCCGCGGCCACGTCGTCGCCTGGCCGCGGGAGCTCGACGTCGACGCCATGAACGCCGCCTCGGAGCCGCTGCTCGGCGAGCACGACTTCGCGGCCTTCTGCAAGAAGCGAGAAGGGGCGACCACCATCCGTACCCTGCTCGCGCTGCACAGTGAGCGGCGTGACGACGGCCCACTGGAGACCACGGTCCGTGCCGATGCCTTCTGCCACTCGATGGTGCGCTCGCTCATGGGCGCGTTGGTTGCTGTCGGCGAGCACCGGTTCCCTCCCGACTGGGCACAGTCAGTGCTGGAGGCAGGCGAACGGGAAGCCCGCGTCAGGGTGATGCCCGCGCACGGCTTGGTGCTCGAGGAGGTCGTCTACCCACCTGACGACGCCCTCGCCGAGCGAGCCGCCCAGGCCCGGCGTCTGCGGGAGCGTTAGGGCGCTTCTCTCTGGGCCTACCCTCACCACGGCGGGCGCTGCAGTGAGACACTGGATGGATGCCGGCCACCTGGGACGAGATCCGTACGTTCGGTCTCAGCCTGCCCCACACGACGGAGACGACGTCGCACGGGTCGCCGGCGGTCGGCGTCCACGATCACACCTTCATGAGGTACCGCCCCGATGACGACACCGTCGTGATCGCCTGCACCCTCTCGGAGAAGCGAGCCCTCCTGGAGTCGCACGACCCGGCCATGTCCACCATCACGTACGACGACTTGAACACCGTGCTGCTCCGGCTCGAGCATGCAGAACTCGACAATGAGGTGGAAGAGATCATCACCGAAGCGTGGCGAATCGCCGAGAACCAGGCCAAGCAGGCCCGAGCACTGTGACCGAGCACTACTTCAGCAGCCAACCCACCGCGGAGGAGCGTCGGCGCCGCGTCCGCTTCACTGCGTGGGGCCACGACCTCGAGCTCGCCACGTCCAGTGGTGTCTTCGCCGGCGAGGGCCTCGACAAGGCCACAGCCGTGCTGCTGCGACAGACCGGCCCGCCTCCCAAGGGCTCCACCGTGCTCGACCTCGGGTGCGGTTGGGGACCGATCGCCTGCTCGATCGCGGTGGCGTCGCCCGAGGCGACGGTGTGGGCCACCGACGTCAACGAGCGGGCCGTCGAGCTCACCCGCCTCAACGCGGAGTCGATGGGGGTCGACGTGCAGGCGACGGCGCCCGATGACGTGCCGGCCGACCTGCAGTTCGACGCCATCTGGTCGAACCCGCCGATCCGCATCGGCAAGGCCGCCCTCCACAAGCTCCTGCTGCACTGGCTCCCCCGCCTGACGCCGGACGGGCGCGCCCACCTGGTCGTCGGCAAGAACCTCGGCGCCGACTCGCTGCAGCGCTGGCTCATCGAGCAGGGCTGGCCCACCGACCGCATGGCAGCGGAACAGAGCTTCCGCGTGCTGGCGGTTCACCGCCCCTGAGATGAGGTGGGGCAGGGCCATGGCCCCGAGCTCACCAGCCGTCGCGCCTGCCCCGGGATGGACTCCCAGCTTTGCCGCGGTCGAACGCTTCATCCGGGACGTGCTCCCCACCGTCCCCGGCGGACGCCACCTGAGCACCGATTCCCGAGGCCATCTGGCCCTGATCCGGCATGCAGCGGTGGATCGTGGTCTCACCGTCGATGTCGACGGACGGACGACTCGCTTCTACGACGGGAGGCTGGCGGTCGGAGAGATGAAGGGCTGGGTGCCCAGCCTGGTCGGGCGGGACGCCCTCGCCATCAGCAAGGCCAAGGACCGCACCAAGGAGCTGATGAGGGCCGCTGGACTGCCGGTCCCGGCGGGCCTTGCCCTGGATGCCGACCAGTTCGATCGGGGACTCGCCCATCTTCGGGCCACGGACAGACCTCAGGTGCTCAAGCCCGTCACCGCGAAGGGCGGAGCGGGCATCACCTGCGGGATCACCACCGCGGACGAGCTGCGTGCCGCCTGGAGCACTGCCGAACGCGCGATGGAGAAGGCGCCGAGATTCGTGCTGGAGGAGCTCGTCGAGGGAGTCGACCTCCGGGTCTACGTCGTCGGAAGCCGCGTCGTCGCCGCGGCCACACGAGTGAACTGCCATGTGGTGGGTGACGGTCGTCAGAGCATGGCCGAGCTGATCGACGAGAAGCTGCGATGGCGTGCCCGGCACATCACCTTGGCCGTCCACGACTTCGTCGTGGACGACGAGCTGCTGACGCGGAGCGGGCGCACCATCCACGACGTGCCGGCCGCCGACGAGGTCGTCGTGCTCAACAGCCTGGGCAACGTGCACGCCGGCGCCGAGTGCGTCGACGTCACCGACCTCATGCACCCAGAGCTGCGGCAGCTGGCGATCGAGGCGAGACAGGCGATACCGGGCCTGGGCGTTGCCGGCGTGGACCTGTTCGCGCCCGACGTCCGCTCGCCCGACGGCGTCGTCGTCCTGGAAGTCGGCGTCGGCGCCAACATCAGGATCCACCAATGCCCCACGTACGGGCAGCCGCGCAACGTCGCCGGAGCGATCATCGACGAGATGATCGCGACGGCCCGGCATCCCTGAGGGACACCGGGCCGTCGTCGGCTGAGCGCTACTTGTCGGAGTCGGACTCGGCTTCCGCCTCGGACTCAGTCTCGGCTTCCGCCTCGGCCTCGGTCTCGGCATCCTCGGCGGCCTCGGTCTCGACGGCGTCGGCGACCTTGTCGGCAGCCTCCTCGACGTCGGCCTCGGCGACCGTCTCGTTCGCAGGCTGCTCGGTCTGCTCGACCTCGGCAACGGCTTCGTCCTCGGCCGGTGCCTCGTCGGGCTCATCCACGCCCTGCGGTTCCACCTTCGTGGCTGCCGCCTTCTTGGCCTTCTTCGGCGTCTGGTTCTGGGCGCCGAACTCCTTGGCCTCGACGATCTCGATGACGGCCATCGGGGCGTTGTCGCCCTTGCGCGGGCCGATCTTCGTGATGCGCGTGTAGCCACCCGGCCGGGTCGACATGGCCGGCCCGATCTCGGTGAACAGCGTGTGCAGGACGTCCTGGTCGCGGATGACCTTCACGACCTGGCGGCGGTTGGCCACCGTGTCGATGCGAGCCTTCGTGATCAGCTGCTCGGCGTACGGACGCAGGCGACGAGCCTTGGCCTCCGTGGTGGTGATGCGGCCGTTCTCGAACAGCGCCTGGGCCAGGTTGGCGAGGATCAGGCGCTGGTGAGCGGGGCTGCCGCCGAAGCGTGCTCCCTTGGTGGGCGTAGGCATGTTCTCTCCAGAATCAGCGGTCGGTGCTGCGGGTCAGTACTGCTCGTCCTCGGCGAAGCCGGCGTCCTCGTCGTAGGCGTCGATGACGGCCGCCGGGTCGAAGCCCGCCGGGCTGTCCTTGAGCGCGAGGCCCATCTCGGCGAGCTTGGCCTTGACCTCGTCGATGGACTTGGAACCGAAGTTGCGGATGTCGAGCAGGTCCTGCTCCGAGCGCGTGATGAGCTCACCCACGGAGTGGATGCCCTCGCGCTTGAGGCAGTTGTACGAGCGGACCGTGAAGTTGAGGTCCTCGATCGGCAGGGCCAGGTCGGCGGCGAGCTGCTCGTCGACCGGCGACGGGCCGATGTCGATGCCCTCGGCCTCGACGTTGAGCTCACGGGCCAGGCCGAACAGCTCCACCAGGGTGGAACCGGCCGACGCGATGGCGTCGCGGGGCAGCATGGACTTCTTGGTCTCGACGTCGATGACGAGCTTGTCGAAGTCGGTGCGCTGCTCGACACGGGTGGCCTCGACCTTGTAGGTCACCTTGAGCACCGGCGAGTAGATGGAGTCGACGGGCATGCGACCGATCTCCTCCTCGCCGGTCTTGTTCTGGGTGGCCGAGACGTATCCGCGGCCCCGCTCGACGACCAGCTCGATCTCCAGGCCGCCCTTCTCGTTCAGGGTGGCGACGTGCAGGTCGGGGTTGTGCACCTCGACGCCGGCCGGCGGCTCGATGTCGGCCGCGGTGGCCTCACCCTTGCCGGACTTGCGGAGGTACATGACCACCGGCTCGTCGTTCTCGGAGGAGACGACGAGGTCCTTCAGGTTCAGGATGATCTCGGTGACGTCCTCGGTGACACCGGGAACGGTCGAGAACTCGTGCAGGACGCCATCGATCTTGATGGACGTGACGGCGGCACCGGGGATCGACGACAGGAGCGTGCGACGGATCGAGTTGCCGAGGGTGTAGCCGAAGCCTGGCTCGAGTGGCTCGATGATGAACCGCGAACGGAACTCATCGACGACCTCTTCGGACAGGACGGGGCGCTGGGCGATCAGCATGTGTTCTTCCTTTCCGGCCCAACCTCTATTTGATGGACCGGGTAGATACTGCGGGTGGTGATGACGGGGATCAGATCTTGGAGTAGAACTCCACGATCAGCTGCTCCTGGATCGGAACGGTGATCTGCTCGCGGACGGGGTTCTGGTGCACGAGGATGCGTCCGCGCTCGGGTGAGACGTCGAGCCACGCCGGCACGGTGTCCGGGTCGTGGGTCTCGCGCGCGACGATGAACGGCGTCGACTCCAGCGACTTCTGCTTGACGTCGATGATGTCGTGCTTGCTCACCTGGAACGAGGGGATGTTGGTCTTGACCCCGTTGACCAGGAAGTGGCCGTGCGTCACGAGCTGGCGCGCGTGACGCCGGGTGCGGGCGAGTCCGGCACGGTAGACGACGTTGTCGAGACGGCTCTCCAGGAGCGAGAGCAGGTTGTCGCCGGTCTTGCCGGGCTTGCGGTGCGCGGCCTCGTAGTAGCGGCGGAACTGCTTCTCCAGCACGCCGTACGTGTAACGCGCCTTCTGCTTCTCCTGCAGCTGGGTGCGGTACTCCGACTCCTTGACGCGGGCGCGTCCGTGCATGCCGGGCGGGTACGGACGACGCTCGAAGGCGGCGTCGCCACCGACGAGGTCGACGCCGAGGCGGCGCGACTTCTTGGTGAGGGGTCCTGTGTAGCGAGCCATGGGTCAGAGCCTCCGGTGCTTGGGCGGGCGGCAGCCGTTGTGCGGGCTGGGGGTCACGTCGGAGATGGTGCCGACCTCGAGGCCGACGCCGCTCAGCGACCGGATCGCCGTCTCGCGGCCCGAACCCGGGCCCTTCACGAAGACGTCGACCTTCTTCATCCCGTGCTCCATCGCCTGACGGCCGGCCGACTCGGCGGCCATGCCCGCGGCGAACGGCGTGGACTTGCGCGAGCCCTTGAAGCCGACGGTTCCGCCGGAGGCCCAGGCGATGACGGCCCCTGCGGGGTCGGTGATCGTGACGTGGGTGTTGTTGAACGTGCTCTTGATGTGGGCCTCGCCCTGAGCGACGTTCTTCTTCACCTTGCGGCGCGTCTTCTTGGCGCCCGTGGTCTTGGGAGGCATGTCAGACCTTCTTCTTTCCGGAGACGGTGCGCTTCGGACCCTTGCGCGTGCGCGCGTTGGTCTTGGTGCGCTGGCCGCGGACCGGCAGGTGCGCACGGTGGCGGCGGCCCTGGTAGCTGCCGATCTCCATCTTGCGGCGGATGTCGGCGGTGACCTCGCGACGGAGGTCGCCCTCGGTCTGGAAGTTGGCCTCGATGTGGTCGCGGAGAGCCACCAGCTGGTCGTCGTTCAGCTCGTGGACCCGCAGGTCGGGGCTGACGCCGGTGGCGGCGAGGGTCTGGTTCGCACGGGTGCGACCGATCCCGAAGATGTACGTGAGAGCGACCTCGATGCGCTTGTCGCGCGGTAGGTCGACTCCGATGAGGCGTGCCATGTAGGCAGTTCCTTCCGTTCGGCAGAGGTGTCGGCGTCTGGGGCGCCCCGACTGCCTCCAGTCGGGCCCCGGCCTCTGCGCCGGGGGTGGCACCTGGTGTGAACCAGGCGAGCCGTCAAACGTTGTTGGTGCTGGTGAAGAGGTTCAGCCCTGCCGTTGCTTGTGTCGTGGGTTCTCGCAGATCACCCGGACGGTGCCATGGCGACGAATCACCTTGCACTTCTCGCAGATCCTCTTCACGCTCGGGTTGACCTTCATTGAAGCTCTACTTCCGGTCGATGCGTGATCGGTGTATTCACTTGTAGCGGTAGACGATGCGACCGCGGCTGAGGTCGTACGGCGACAGCTCCACCACGACCCGATCCTCCGGGAGGATACGGATGTAGTGCTGGCGCATCTTGCCGCTGATGTGCGCGAGGACCTTGTGGCCGTTGGCCAGCTCCACGCGGAACATCGCGTTGGGCAGCGCCTCGACCACGGCGCCCTCCATCTCGATGACGCCTTCCTTCTTCGCCATGACCTCTTCTTCGCTCGATTCGTCTGATGTCGGTCGCGTAGCGCGCGCGGATCCCGCCCGCTCGTGCGGGCCCCATCAAGTGCGGGACAGGGAAAAGCGCGGCCGAACAGCCGACAGGCAAGTCTACGCCGGTCAGGCGGCAGGTTTCAAATCGCGCGGGATCGCTGCGAGGTCAGTCGGCGTTGTCGAGCTGGCTGTTCATCCAGCTGTTCCGTGACTCCAGCCAGCTGCGGACGTACTCGACGTCCGCACTCCACGAGCCCTTGATCACCTGGTACTTGCTGATCTTCGAGCTGTAGTTCCACTTCTTGTAGTTCTCGCTCGCCGACTGCGCGATCTTGCTCTTGTAGGACCCGATGAACGACGTCGGGTGCAGGTCCTGGTCGACCTGGTTCCAGCGCGCCTTCACCGCAGCGCGGAACTCCGGGTCCTCGTTGAGTCGGTTGAACCACGTCTTGGACGACTGCATCGCCGAGACGCCGAGGGAGTTGCGGAGGTACCAGCTCTGCGGGCTGACGACGTTGCCGGCGCGGTTTGCGGACCCCTCGGCGAGGTCGAAGTCCCACAGCGGACCGAAGTGGATCTTCTCGCCGCGCGGCTTGTACATGTAGACGCTGGCCCACATGTTGCCGTCGACGGGCTTGAGGAACTCCATGGCCAGGTAGTAGTCGACCGCGCTGGCGGTGTCGATGTACTTCTTCCAGCCGTTGGTGTTGTCCGTGAAGTTGCTCCCGAACAGGGCCTTGTCGGCCGCGTCGACGTACCCGTTGATGTAGCTGCCCATCGCGGAGCAGAAGTCCTCGTCCTCGGGCTCCTTGAGACCGACCCAGCCGCGGGAACCGGCCGTGAAGTTGAACTCGGCGCCCTTGCGGAAGTCCCACTCCATCAGGTAGCTGCCGGTGCGCTTGGCCGGATCGGTGCAGTCGGTGGGGTCGTCCTCGGCCTTCAGCTCGTCGAAGTCGAGCCGGCCGCCCTCGAAGTTGATCCGCTCGATCAGCGTGTACGAGCCGCGGTACGAGCCGTTGACGTAGAGGTCGACCGGCCGCTGCTGCGGAGTCCATCCCATGTTGGTGAACTTGGTGCCGACCCAGGACGCCATCGGGTTGCGGATGAGGGACCGGTCGTAGTGGTTGGCGACCAGGGCCCACTTCTTGCTGGAGCCGAGTCCACACAAGTTGTTGGCGTCGTCGAGGTTGAGGCTGAAGCTCTTCTTGGAGAAGCTCCAGGAGTAGTTGCCGCGACCCTTGAGCTCAGCGACCTCCTCCTTGCCCGGTCCCTTGAAGATGCCCTCGTTCTCGCACTCCGGGAAGTTGGGGCCGGCCTTCATGGCGAACTCGCCGTCGAACCAGCGACTGCGCGTGTTGACCGAGTCGCCTTCCTTGGAGCTGAAGTGCACGGTGGCGACACCGGTGTCCTTGTCGAGCAACGGACCGGCCCAGAAGACCGGGTTGGTGGTGGTGATGCCGTTGCTGACAGCGCGGTACTGGTGCTTCATCTCCAGCGGGTCGGAGATGTAGAAGGTGGCGACGCCGCCGGAGTTCTGTGTTCCCGTCTCGATGGTGTACCAGGACCCGTCCTTCAGGGACTTCACCTGAAGCGAGGCCGAAGCGCCCGACTTGGCGGGTTCGAACGTGGCCTTGGCGCGGGCGTCCTGGCCGCCCGACCCGGCGGCGGTGAAGTTGGGGTCGAGCAGGGCGTTGCTCGGCACCGGGTTGAGGGTGTCGATCTCGGTGACCAGACCGCTCGAGCTGCGCGCGAACACCTTCTGGTCCCCGGACACCTCGTAGTTGATGTGGGCGTTCCCGTACGAGTTGGCCTGCGCAGACTTGCCGGTCGAGGCGTAGTCGTTGGAGCCGGCGGGGCTCTCCTTGTAGATGGTGACGACCTGGCCGGCGGCGCTGCTGGGGAAGTTTCCGGTGAGCTTGATCGTCTGGGCCTCGGCGAACGTGGCCGGATCCTGGATGAGCTCGCCGTCGTCACCACCGGGGTGCGGAATGTTGAGCGGCTGGAATGCCGACGTCGTGGCGGCGGCGCCGAGCGGCACCATCAGCACGGCCGCGCAGAACGCGACGAAGAGTGATCGAGTGGGCTTGGAGTTCATGTTTCCCCGCAGACATGTTCGCTTCGGCACCGTTGAGGTCACCCAGAGGCGTTCGCCCCCGGACGACACATCGTTCGGCACCTTACCGCACGACCTCGCGTCCGGGAATCAGCCCGTCGGTGTCGCGCCCACGCTTCACCGTCAGTTCAGCTGGCCGTTCATCCAGCTGCGCCGGCTGCTCATCCAGCTCTTCAGGTAGGAGACCTCCGCGGAGAACGAGCCCTTGACCACCTGGTACTTGCTCAGGTGCTCGGTGACGCTCCACTTCTTGAAGTTCTCGGTCGCCGAGGCCTGGATGAGCGACTTCTGGCTGTCGATGAAGCTCGACTGGTTCAGGTTCGGGTAGACCTGCTTCCAGCGGGAACGCACTGCGGCGCGGAACTCGGGGTCCTCGTTGAGGCGGTTGAACCAGGTCTTCGACGACTGCATCGCCGAGACGCCGAGCGGGTTGCGCAGGTACCAGCTGGACGGGCTGACGACGTTGCCGGCGCGGTCGGCGGATCCGGCAGCGAGGTCGAAGTCCCACAGCGGGCCGAAGAACAGCTTGCCGTTGCGCTGCTTGTACATGTAGACGCTGGCCCACATGTTGCCGTCGACCGGCTTCATCAGCTCCATGCCGATGTAGTAGTCGACCGCGGAGGCCGTGTCGATGTACTTCTTCCAGCCGGTGGCGTTGTCCTTGAAGCCGCTGCCGAACAGCGCGGCGTCGGTCTTGTCGAGGTAGCCGTTGATGTAGGCGACCTGCTGGCTGGTGATGCCCTCGGGGTCGCCCGGATCCTCGGGCTCCTTGATGCCGACCCAGCCGCGGTCGCCGGCGGTGACGTCGCGGTCGGCGCCCTTGCGGAAGTCCCACTCGAGCAGGTAGCCGCCGGTGATGTTGGGCTGGACGTTGTCCGCGGAGCCCTTGAGCTCGGGGATGTTCACCCGCTCGTCGTCGATGGTGACGCGCTCGATGAGGATGTACGACCCGCGGTAGGAGCCGTTGACGAACACGTCGACGGGCTTTGAGGCCGGAGTCCAGGCCAGCTTGGTGAGCGCCTGGCCCACGTGGCCGGCGACGGTGTTGCGCAGCAGCGACTTGTCGTAGTGGTTGGCGACGAAGGCCCACTTCTTGCTCTTGCCCATGCCGCAGAGGTTCAGGCCGTCCTTGAGGTTGAGGGAGAAGGACTTCTTGGCGAAACTCCACGAGTAGTTGCCGCGGCCCTTCAGTCGCGCCTTCGGGGTCTTGGCGACGGCGCCACAGCCGGTCTTCCCGCTCGACGTCATCGAGAACTCGCCCTCGAACCAGCGGTCGCGGGTGTTGACCGAGTCGCCCTCGTAGGAGTTGAAGTACACCTGCGAGAGGCCGGTGGCCCGCGAGCGGGGCGGTGCGGCGAACGTCACCGTGTTGGAGATCGTGTCGCCGCTGACCGCGCGGTACTCGTGCGACACCTCGCGCGGGTCCGAGATCGTGAACGTGGTCTTGCCACTGGAGTTCTGCTTGCTGGTGGAGATGGTCTCCCACTTGGGCGTGGGGGTCTCGTTCGTCTCGGTGGTCTTGATCGAGAGCAGCTGCAGCGAGGTCTTCTGGCCACTGACCGCCGGGGTGAAGGTCGCGGTGGCCGTCGTGCCGTTGCCGGTGATCGGCGCGAGCGTGCCGGTGGAGGCCTTGGTGGTGAGACCGAGATCGGAGACCAGCCCACCGGCCGGGTCGGCCGGGTCGGGTTCGGCCGCTGTGGTGGCACTCACCGAGGCCATCAGCGCGAAGGCCATCAGACAGACGATCAGCGTGCTCTTGAGTGTCTTCATGGGTGTCCCTCGGGAGTCCACAGCCGGCCGCAGGAACCGCCTGGGTGCCTGCCAGGGCAGCAGAACACGCGCCCATCATGCCCTGTCATGTCGAGAGTCGTCTCTCAGGGGTCCGACCGGCGTGGCGCCAGGGATGCGGCAGGGCCCCGGAACCGTGGGTTCCGGGGCCCTGTCACAGGGTTGATGCGATCAGAAACCGCTGCTGCCGTTGAGCCACGTCTTCCGGTCGTTGGCCCACTTCCTCAAGTAGGCCACGTCGGCATCGAAGTTGCTCTTGATCACCTGGTACTGGCTGATCCGGTAGCTGTGGCTGGCACCGTTGGGCGCGAGCTTGAACGAGGTCTCCGCCGAGTCCTTGATGGTGGCCTTCAGACCGTCGATGAACGCACCGGGCTTGAGATTCGCCTCGATCGCGTCCCACCGCGCTGCGACGGCGGTGCGGAACTCCGGATCCTCGTTCAGCCGGTTGAACCACGTCTTGCCGTTGGTGGTGTCCTGCTGCGCCGAGTGGTTGATGAAGTTCCTCAGGTAGAAGCCGGACGGGCTGACCACGTTGCCTGCACGGGTGGCCGAGCCGGCCGCGAGGTCGAAGTCCCACATCGGCCCGAAGTACAGCTTGCCGTCCCCGGCGCCCGCGGCGGAGTCCCGCTGCTTGTACATGTAGACGCTGGCCCACATGTTGCCGTCCACGGGCTTCATGTACTCCATGGCGATGTAGTAGTCGACGGCCGAGTCCTTGTCGATGTACTTCTTCCATCCGTTGTCGTTGTCCCTGAAGTTGCTCCCGCGCAGGACGTTGTCCACATCGTTGAGATAGTTCTTGATGTACGACTCTTGCTGCTGGCTGATGCCCGCGCTGGTCTTCTCGCCCTCGCGGTTGAGATCGAACTCCGGATCCTTGACGCCGACCCAACCACTGTCGTCTCCGAGGAAGGCGTTGTAGTCCCCGCCCTTGCGGAAGTCCCACTCCAAGACGTAACCGCCGGTCTTGCACGGGTCGAGGTTGTTCGGGTGGTCGGCATTGGAGGTTCTATTTCCGTTCTCGTCGATTGGCGCCTGACCGACCGCTTGTGTCTTCCCATCGCATGCCTTATCGCCATCTCCGGCCTTCAACTCGGGGATGTTGATCCGGTCCGCGGCGATGGCGACCCGCTCCACCAGCATGTAGTTGCCGAGGTACTTGCCGTTCAGGTAGAAGTCCACCGGCTTGGAGTCCGGCGTCCACGCCATGTTCTTGAACTCCTTGCCGATGTACTGGGCCAGCGCGTTGCGCATGAACGACTTGTCGTAGTCCTGGGAAACGAGGGCGTACTTCTTGCTGGCACCCATGCCGCACAGATCAGTGGACGAGCCGAGCTTGAGCGTGTACGACTTGCGCTTGAACGACCACGAGTAGTTGCCGCGGCCCTTCATGGTCGAGAACTTCATCTTGGGGACGGCGTTGCACCCGGGGGAGCCGGTGGTCATCTCGAACTCGCCCTCGAAGTAGCGCGTGCGGGTGTCGACCGCCTGGCCCTCGTTCGTGTTGAAGTAGACCGCCGAGAGGCCAGTGTCCTCCGGGGTCCTCTGGGGCAGTCCGAACGTCTGGCAGTCCTTGGCCGGGTCGCCGGTCGGGGCGGCGTTGGCGATCGGGCGTTCACACGACGTCGCCGTGCCACTTACTGCGCGGTACCTGTGCTCGACCCGGTACGGGTACGGACTGGAGAGGTTGAAGGTCGAGCCACCCGATCCGTTTTGCGTACTCGTGGCGATCGGCTTCCAATCGCCCACACGTTCAGCCTTCTTCTTCTCGGGGTTCAGAGCGTCGACGTCACCGACCTCGTCGGTGTAGATCCGCTGGATCTGCAGCTCCGTCTTCTGTCCCGGAACCACCGGCGTGAACGACGCCGTCCACGTCTTGCCGTTGTTCGTGGGAGGGTTCAGCGTCGCCGATGAGGGCGGGGCCGGCTCACCGGAGAACGTGTCCTGCTCGGTCTCCAGCTCCACATCGCCGGCTGTCGCCTCCGCGAAGAGCTTCTGCTCGCCGGCGACCACCGTGTAGCTGAAGTAGGCGTTGCCGCTCGAGTTCGACTGCTTGCTGGGGCCGATCGGCTGCCATCCGCCTCCGGTGTCGCGGTAGATGGTCACCGTCCGCACGCCGTCTGCGAAGTTCGCCGCGAGGCCGATCTGCTGATTCTCGTAGAACGGCGGCGAGATGTGCGTGTGATTCGATGCGGACACGTCCTGGTACAGGTTGCCGGCGTCCGCGCCATCCGGCGTGCCGGGCGCGGCCGACGATGGCGACGCGAACAGGGCCAGCGGCAGCAGGGCCGCGGTGATCAGGGCGAGAGTGGTCTTGAGAGTTTTCATGCGTGAATTCCCCAGGGGGTCGAAGTACGGGCAGGCACCCCGAACCCGCGGCGCCACACGACAGACCAATCATGCCCCATGGATCGCGAAAGCGCCTGAAATCAGCCGAATTCCGGGTGAACTGTGCGTGACCAGTGTCACGGTCCGTAACGATCGATGAGCCGGGACAGCACGATCGACGTCGTGGTGTGGTCGACGTTCGCGGTCTCGTCGCGGACGCGCTCGAGGGCCCGCTCGAGATCACGCACGTCGCGGGCCACGATGTGCAGGATGGCGTCGGCCTGCCCGGTCACCGTGGCAGCCACGTGCACCTCCGGCACCTTGGCGAACGAGGCGCGCAGCTCTTCAGGGGAGATGGCGCCCTTGCAGTGCACCTCGACGTACGCCTCGGTCGTCCAGCCCATGTGGTCCGGGTCGATCACCACGGTGAAGCCGCGGATCACCCCGTCGCTCACCAGCCGGTCGACCCGGCGCTTCACCGCGGGCGCCGACAGGCCGACCTTGTCACCGATCGCGGCGTAGCCGGCGCGGCCGTCCTGCAGCAGGTGGTCGAGGATCTTGCGGTCCAGGGCATCCATGCCTCCATCGTGCAACAAATCACCGCCAGCGGGCGAATCACGCAAGAAACCGTGTGTCTGATGAGCGATTTCGGGTTCGCGATGCAGCGATTCGCCCCTCTAGCATTGATTCATTCCACGCGCTCACGAAGGAGGCCTCGTTGACGATCATCGACACCCGGGCTCAGCTCGCCCGCACCACGCCCCTGACGTCGACGATGCAACGCCGAGCGCGCACGCGCCACTACGTGATGTGCACCCCGAGCCACTTCGATGTGGTCTATTCGATCAACCCCTGGATGGATCCGTCGGTCCCCGTCGACGCCGAGCGCGCGATCGCGCAGTGGGACGTCCTGCGCCACACGTACCGCGCGCTCGGGCATCGCGTCGAGGTCATCGAGCCCGTGCCCGGCCAGCCCGACATGGTGTTCGCCGCCAACGGCGGGCTCACCGTCGGTGGCCGCACGTACGGCGCCAGGTTCCGGCACCCGCAGCGCGAGGCCGAGGCGCAGGCGTTTGCCGGCTTCCTGCGGGAGCGGGGCCACGACGTCATCGAGCCGATGTACGTCAACGAGGGTGAGGGCGACTTCCTGGCACTCAGCTCGATGATCCTGGCCGGTGCGGGTTTCCGCACGTCGCTGGAGGCGCACATCGAGGCGGCCGAGACGCTCGACCGTCCGGTGGTCTCGTTGCAGCTGGTCGACCCGCGCTTCTACCACCTCGACACCGCTCTAGCCGTGCTGGACGACGGTGGCGGCCAGGCCCCGGCCGACATCGCCTACTACCCGGGAGCCTTCAGCCCGCACAGCCGCCGGACGCTCCGCGACCTGTTCCCCGACGCCCTGCAGGTGTCCGAGATGGACGCGCTGGTGCTCGGCCTCAACGCGGTGAGCGACGGTCACCACGTCGTGCTTCCGGCGGCCGCCGTCGAGCTCGCCGAGACCCTCAAGGCCCGCGGCTACAGCCCCGTGCCGGTCGAGCTCGGCGAGCTGCTCAAGTCCGGTGGCAGCGTGAAGTGCTGCACGATGGAGCTGCACGCCTGACGATCGTCAGTCTCGCTGATCCCAGGTTTCCCACGAGACCCTCGAAAACCCGCGGTGATCACACGAAGTTCCGTGTCTGCAACGCAAGATTTCGAGGCTCTCGTGGGAAACCTGGGACTGTAGTCGACACCTGTCAGGACATCCAGTCGATCATTCGGCGAGCCAGCTCGGGTCCGCAGTCCTCCTGGATGAAGTGGCCGCCGCGGATGCGGTCGTGGGGCTGACCCTTCGCTCCCGGGATGTGCTCGATGAGCGGACGATCGCCCTTGCCGAGGATCGGGTCGTTCTTGCCGAAGACGGCCAGGAACGGTCGCTCGAACCGGCCCAGCGCGTCCCAGGCCGCGCGGTTGGCCGGCACCGCCACGTCGTCGGGGTCGGTCGGCACCAGTCGCGGGAACGCCCGGGCGCCCGCCTGGTACTTCCTGGACGGGAACGGGGCGTCGTACGCCGCCCGCACCTCGCGCCCGACGTCGGTGACGGTGGCCGCCTGGACGAGTCGGCCGGCCGGGAACACCGGTGAGCGGGTAGCGAACGTCCGCCACGCGCGGAACGCGAGCGGCGTCCCGTGCTGGGCGGTGGGCAGGAAGCCGTTGGAGATCATGACCCGGGCGAACCGGTCGGGCTGCTCCCCCACGATCCGCAGCCCGATCAGCGAGCCCCAGTCCTGGCCGAACACCGTGATGTCGTCGAGGCCGACGAGGTCCATCCACCCGGTCACCCAGTCGACGTGCCGTTGGTAGGTGTAGTCGGCGATGGCGGTGGGCTTGTCGGACTTGCCGAACCCGATCAGGTCCGGCGCGAGCACCCGATACCCGGCGTCGACGAGCGGCGGGATCATCGTGCGGTACAGGTAGCTCCAGGTGGGTTCGCCGTGCAGGAGCAGCACGACGGCACCGTCGCGCGGCCCTTCGTCGACGTAATGCATCCGGAGGGTGCCGTCCTCCCCGGACTCGATCGTGGCCCAGTGCGGCTCGAACGGGTATCCGGGCAGATCGGCGAACCGTTCGTCGGGTGTACGGAGAGCATGCATGACCGTCACTCTAGGGCGGCCAGGCCGGCTGCTCCCCCGTCCAGTGCCGTGAGCACCCAGGCGCCGGTGTCGGTGAGGGTGAAGGTGTGCTCGAAGTGCGCCGACCAGGAACCGTCGGTGGTGACGACTGTCCAGTCGTCGGCCAGGGTGCGCGTGCTCGACGAGCCGAGAGTCACCATCGGCTCGACCGCCAGCGCGAGACCACGCACGAGCCTGGGGCCTCGCGCACCGCCGCCGATGTTCGGGACGTCCGGCGGCTGATGCATCGCCGAGCCGATGCCGTGCCCGGTGTAGCCACCGACGATGCCGAAGCCGGACGGTGCGACGGCCGCCTCGACGGCGTCGCTGATGTCGCCCACTCGCCCGCCGAGGGAGGCGGCAGCGATCCCCCGCCACAGCGCCTCCTCGGTGACGCGCAGGAGCTCGGTGACTTCGTCGGGCACCTCTCCGACCGCCACGGTGATCGCCGCGTCACCGTGCCAGCCTCCGACGATCGCGCCGCAGTCGATGGAGACGATGTCTCCACCCTGAAGCGTCCGACGCCCGGGGATGCCGTGCACGACCTCGTCGTTCACGGACGTGCAGATGACACCCGGGAAGCCGCCCACGCCACGATGCGCCCCGTAGTTCAGGAAGTTCGACGTCGCGCCGGCGGCGCGGATGGTGTCGTGGGCGAGCGTGTCGAGCTCGGCGGTGGTGACGCCCGGACCGACGGCTTCGCGCAGGACCTCGAGCATGCGCGCCACCACGAGACCGGCCTCGCGCATCACCGCGATCTGGTCGGGGGTCTTGATCTCGACACCCGAACCGAACCAGCCCACCGGCGTCAGACCTTGAGCGCTCCCGGCGCCGGAGGCGCCTCGAGTGCGTCGTCGATGCGGCGGGAGATCGTCTCGACGTCGCCCATGCCGTCGACCTCGCGGAGCAGGCCGCGCTCGCCGTAGATCTCGAGCAGCGGGCTCGTCTCGGCGGTGTAGACCTCCTGGCGGTGCCGGATGACCTCTTCGGTGTCGTCGGCCCGGCCGCTGGTCTCGGCCCGCTTCAGCAGGCGGGCGATCAGCTCCTCGGAGTCGACCACCAGGGCGAGGACGGCGTCGAGCGGGCGGCCGAGCTCGTCGAGCATGGCGTCGAGCGTCTCGACCTGGTCGACCGTGCGCGGGTAGCCGTCGAGGATGAACGAGTCGGCGTCGTCGCGGGAGATGCGCTCGCGCACCATCTCGTTGGTGACCTCATCGGGCACGTACTCGCCGGCGTCCATGTAGCGCTGCGCGGTGCGACCCAGCTCGGTCTGCTCCTTGACGTTGGCGCGGAAGATGTCGCCGGTGGAGATGTGCGCGGCGCCGATGCGCTCGGCGAGGGCCACGGCCTGCGTGCCCTTGCCGGCACCGGGCGGGCCCATGATGATCAGGCGCTTCATCGAAGGAACCCTTCGTAGTTGCGCTGCTGCAGCTGGCTCTCGATCTGCTTCACGGTGTCCAGTCCGACGCCGACGATGATGAGGATCGTCGCGCCGCCGAACGGGAAGTTCTGGCTGGCACCGAGCAGGGCGATCGCCACCATCGGGATCAACGCGATGAGGCCGAGGTAGAGCGAGCCGGGCGCGGTGATGCGGCTCAGCACGTAGGCGAGGTAGTCCTGGGTCGGCCGTCCGGCCCGGATGCCCGGGATGAAACCGCCGTACTTCTTCATGTTGTCGGCGACCTCTTCGGGGTTGAAGGTGATCGCGACGTAGAAGTACGTGAAGAAGATGATCATCGCGAAGTACAGCGCCATGTAGAGCGGATGGTCGCCGCGCACCAGGTACGCGTTGACGAACCGGGAGACCTGTCCTTCGGGCTGGAACTGCGAGTACAGCGCCGGCAGGTACATCAGGCTGGAGGCGAAGATCACCGGGATGATGCCGGCCTGGTTGACCTTCAGCGGGATGTACGTCGAGGATCCGCCGAACATCCGGCGCCCCACCATCCGCTTGGCGTACTGCACCGGGATGCGGCGTTGCGCCTGCTCGATGAAGATCACGCCGGCGACCACCACGAGCCCGACCATCAGCACGATGATGAACGTCGTCCAGCCCTTCTGCTCCCTGATCAGCCACAGCGCGCCCGGGAAGGTGGCGACCACCTGGGTGAAGATGAGGATCGACATGCCGTTGCCGATGCCACGATCGGTGATGAGCTCGCCGAGCCACATGATCACCGCGGTGCCGGACACCATCACCATGACGATCAGCAGGTACTGGGCGATGGACTCGTTGTCGTACATCAGGTCGCCGCACTCGGCGCCACCGAACAGCTGGCCGCTGCGCGCGAGCGCCACGATGCCGGTGGCCTGCAGGATCGCCAGGCCGAGCGTCAGGTAACGGGTGTACTGCGTGATCTTGGTCTGCCCCGCCTGACCCTCCTTCTTGAGCGCCTCGAGCCGCGGGATCACCACGACGAGCAGCTGCAAGATGATGCTGGCGGTGATGTACGGCATGATGCCGAGCGCGAACACGGTCAGCTGCAGCAGTGCGCCGCCGGAAAACACGTTGATCAGCGCGAACAGGCTGCTGTTCTCGCCCTGGGAGGCGATGTCGACGCATTCACGCACGTTGGCGACGTCGATGCCGGGCGCCGGCATTGTCGAGCCGATGCGGAACAGCAGGATGATGCCCAGCACGAAGAGGATCTTGCGCCGCAGGTCCGGTGTACGGAAGGCGTTGGCGAAGGCGCTGAGCACCGGTCCTCCTCTTGGCAGTGGGAAAGATGTCGCCTGGGCAACAACGGGGGCGAGCCTAACAGCCGCCCCTCAGCGGATGGCGGGCGTCACAGCTCGGTGACGCTACCGCCCGCCGCCTCGATCTTGCTCTTGGCCGAACCGGAGAAGTGGTGCGCGGAGACCTGGACCGCGACCGAGAGCTCGCCGCCGCCGAGCACCTTGACCGGACGTCCCTTGCGCACCGCACCCGCGGCGACCAGCGCGTCGACGTCGACGGTGCCGCCCTTCGGGAACAGCTCGCCGATGCGGTCGACGTTGACCACCTGGTACTCCACGCGGAACGGGTTGGTGAACCCCTTCAGCTTGGGCAGGCGCATGTGGATCGGGATCTGTCCGCCCTCGAAGCCGGCCGGCACCTGGTAGCGGGCCTTGGTGCCCTTGGTGCCACGACCGGCGGTCTTGCCCTTGGAGCCCTCGCCGCGACCCACGCGGGTCTTGGCCTTCTTGGCCCCGGGGGCGGGACGCAGGTGATGAAGCTTGAGCGTCATGTCAGTCGACCTCCTTGACGTCGACGAGATGCGGGATGGAGTCGACCATGCCGCGGATCTCGGGACGATCTTCCTTGACGACGATGTCGCCGATGCGCTTCAGGCCCAGCGAGCGCAGCGTGTTGCGCTGGTTCTGCTGGCGCCCGATGCCGGACTTGATCTGGGTGACCTGGAGCTTCGTCACGACGCCCCCGCCCCGGCAGCGGCCTTCTCGTCGGCCTTGGCCTCGGCCTCGGCGATGCCTTCCTTGCCGGCACGAAGCAGAGCCGCCGGGGCGACCTCCTCGACCGTGAGGCCGCGGCGCTTGGCGACGTCCTCGGGGGACTCAAGCGTCTTGAGGGCCTCGACGGTGGCGTGCACGATGTTGATCGCGTTCGACGAGCCGAGCGACTTGCTCAGCACGTCGTGCACTCCGGCCGCCTCGAGCACGGCGCGCACCGGGCCACCGGCGATGACACCGGTACCGGGCGAAGCCGGACGCAGGAACACGACACCGGCCGCCGCCTCACCCTGGACGGGGTGCGGGATGGTGCCCTGGATGCGGGGGACGCGGAAGAAGCTCTTCTTCGCCTCCTCGACGCCCTTCGCGATCGCGGTGGGCACCTCCTTGGCCTTGCCGTAGCCGACACCGACCTGGCCGTCGCCGTCGCCGACGATCACCAGGGCGGTGAAGCTGAAGCGACGTCCACCCTTGACGACCTTGGCGACACGGTTGATCGTGACGACCTTCTCGATGTAGTTGGACTTGTCGCCACCGCGGTCTCCTCGACCGCCGCGACGATCGCCGCCACCGCGGCGCTGCTGCGTGCTCATCAGAACTCCAGTCCTGCTTCACGGGCGCCGTCGGCGAGTGCCGCGACGCGTCCTGCGTACTTGTTGCCGGCCCGGTCGAAGACGACCGTCTCGATGCCGGCGGCCTTGGCGCGGTCGGCGACGAGTTCGCCGACCTTGCGGGCCTTGGCGGTCTTGTCGTCGCTCGACGAGCGCAGGTCGGCCTCCATCGTCGAGGCCGACGCCAGCGTGCGGCCCTCCAGGTCGTTGACGACCTGGGCGACGATGTGCTTGCTCGAACGGGTGACCACCAGACGGGGACGGTCCGCGGAACCCTCGAGCTTCTTGCGGCCGCGGGACTGGCGGCGCAGGCGCGATGCCGTGCGTCCGGTGGTGCTCTTGTTGTGCTTGATCGAGATGGCCATCACTTACCAGCCTTTCCGGCCTTGCGCAGCACGCGCTCGCCGGCGTAGCGCACGCCCTTGCCCTTGTAGGGCTCGGGCTTGCGGAGCTTGCGGATGTTCGCGGCGACCTCGCCGACCAGCTGCTTGTCGATGCCGTGCACCGCGAACTTGGTGGGCGACTCGACCGAGAACGTGATGCCCTCGGGCGCCTGGACGGGAACCGGGTGGCTGAAGCCGAGGTTCAGCTCCAGAGCGGCCGGGCCGCGGGCCATGACGCGGTAGCCGACGCCGACGATCTCGAGCTTCTTCTCGTAGCCCTCGGTGACGCCGAGGACCATGTTGTTGATCAGCGAGCGGCTCAGGCCGTGCAGGGCCTTGCTCTCGCGCTCGTCGTCGGGACGGGACACCTCGAGGCTGCCGTCCTCGCCGCGGGCGACCGTGATGGGGTCGACGACGGTGTGGGAGAGCTCGCCCTTGGGGCCCTTGACGCGGACGTCCTGGCCCTCGATGGTCACTTCGACACCCATGGGAACGGTGACGGGCATCTTGCCGATTCGCGACATGTGCTTTCCTTCCGTTCTCACCAGACGTAGGCGAGAACTTCTCCGCCTACGCCTGTCTTGTTGGCCTGCCGGTCGGTGAGGAGACCCTGGCTCGTGGAGATGATCGCCACGCCGAGGCCTCCGAGCACCTTGGGCAGCTGGGTGGACTTCGCGTAGACCCGCAGACCGGGTTTGCTGATGCGCCGGATGCCGGCGATCGAGCGCTCGCGGTGCGGGCCGTACTTGAGGTCGATGGTGAGCGTCTTGCTCACCTCCCCCTCCGCCGGTTCGGCGACCGAGAAGCCCGTGATGTACCCCTCCTGCTTGAGGATGGCGGCGACGCCCTCCTTCAGCTTGGAGTACGGCATGCTCACGGACTCGTGGTACGCCTGGTTGCCGTTGCGGACACGCGTCAGCATGTCGGCGATCGGATCGGTCATGGTCATGGTGTGTGTTCCTTCTCGCTGTGGTTTCCGCTGCTCACAGGCTGGGGACCTTCAGCGTTGATGGGTGGTTACCAGCTGCTCTTGGTGACGCCGGGGAGCTCGCCGCGGTGAGCCATCTCGCGCAGGCAGATGCGGCAGAGGCCGAACTTGCGGTAGACCGACTTCGGTCGACCGCAACGCTGGCACCGGGTGTATCCGCGCACCGCGAACTTGGGCTTCTTCGCCGCCTTGTTCCTGAGTCCGGTCTTCGCCATCTCAGTTCTCCTTCAACGGGAAGCCGAGCCGGGTGAGCAGCGCGCGTCCCTCGTCGTCGTTCGTCGCCGTGGTGACGATGGTGATGTCCATGCCGCGCGAGCGGTCGACCTTGTCCTGGTCGATCTCGTGGAACATGGCCTGCTCGGTGAGTCCGAACGTGTAGTTGCCGCGGCCGTCGAACTGGCGCGGGCTGAGCCCACGGAAGTCGCGGATGCGGGGCAGCGCCAGCGTGAGCAGGCGGTCGAGGAACTCCCACATGCGGTCGCCGCGCAGGGTGACGTGCGCGCCGATCGGCATGCCCTCGCGCAGCTTGAACTGCGCGATGGACTTGCGGGCCTTGGTGACCTGCGGCTTCTGGCCGGTGATCGCCGTGAGGTCGCGGAGGGCACCCTCGATGAGCTTGCCGTCGCGGGCCGCCTCGCCGACGCCCATGTTGACGACGATCTTGGTGAGGCCCGGGACCTGCATGACGTTCTGGAAGCCGAACTCCTCGCGCAGCGCGGGAAGGATCTCCTCGCGGTACCGCGCCTTCAGCCGCGGGGTCGTCGCGGTATCGGTGCCCGCGCCGGATGGCGCACTTGACTCAGCCATGTCAGAACTCCTTCCCGGTCTTCGTGGCGATGCGCACGCTGCGGTGCGCGGGGTAGGTGGATCCGTCAGGACGGGTCTTGGTGACCTCGTCGCGGCGGAACCCGACGCGCGAGGTGGTCTTGTCGCCGTCGGCCTCGACCACGAGCATCACGTTGGAGATGTGGATCGGGGCCTCGACGGTGATGATGCCGCCGGTGGAGGCCCCGCGCTCGCCCTGGCCGATCCGGGTGTGCCGCTTGACGCGGTTGACGCCCTCGACGATGACCCGGTCGGCTTCGGTGAGGACCTCGATGACCTTGCCCTCGACGCCCTTGTCGTTGCCGGCGATCACCTTGACCTGGTCGCCCTTCTTGATGCTGACGGATTTGGAGCTGGATGCCATCTCAGAGCACCTCCGGAGCCAGAGAGATGATGCGCATGAACTTCTTGTCGCGCAGCTCGCGGCCCACCGGGCCGAAGATGCGGGTTCCGCGCGGGTCGCCGTCGGCCTTGAGCAGCACGGCGGCGTTCTCGTCGAACTTGATGTACGAGCCGTCGGGACGGCGGCGCTCCTTGACGGTGCGCACGATGACGGCCTTGACGACCTCACCCTTCTTGACACCGCCGCCGGGGATCGCGTCCTTGACCGTGGCGACGATGGTGTCGCCGATGCCGGCGTAGCGGCGACCGGATCCACCGAGGACACGGATGCAGAGGATCTCCTTCGCACCGGTGTTGTCGGCGACCTTCAGTCGCGATTCCTGCTGAATCATGGCTCGATCTCCTACTTGGCCTTCTCGACGATCTCGACCAGACGCCAGCGCTTGGTGGCGGACAGCGGACGGGTCTCCATGATCCGTACGCGGTCGCCGACACCGGCGGTGTTCTCCTCGTCGTGGGCCTTGAGCTTGATGTTGCGGCGCAGCACCTTGCCGTAGAGGGCGTGCTTGACGCGGTCCTCGACGTTGACGACGACGGTCTTGTCCATCTTGTCGCTGACGACGAGGCCCTCACGGACCTTGCGCGCAGTACGGTCAGTCACTGATTTGTCCTTCTCGGTCATGCGTCGACCGCCTCGATGATGCCGAGCTCGCGCTCGCGGATCACGGTGTAGATGCGCGCGATCTCGCGGCGCACGGTCTTGAGTCGGGCGGAGTTGTCGAGCTGGCCCGTGGCGTTCTGGAACCGCAGGTTGAACAGCTCTTCCTTGGCCTCGCGGAGCTTGGTCTCGAGCGCCTCGGCGTCGAGGGCCCGCAGCTCGGCGGCGGACGTCGATGCTGCCATCAGAGCTCACCTGTCTCTCGCGTGATGAAGCGGGCCTTCATGGGGAGCTTGTGGATCGCGCGGCGCATGGCCTCGCGAGCCGTCTCCTCGGTGACGCCCGACAGCTCGAACATGACGCGTCCGGCCTTGACGTTGGCGACCCACCACTCCGGCGAGCCCTTGCCCGAGCCCATGCGGGTCTCGGCGGGCTTCTTGGTGAGGGGCCGGTCGGGGTAGACGTTGATCCAGACCTTGCCGCCACGCTTGATGTGACGCGTCATGGCGATACGAGCGGACTCGATCTGACGGTTGGTCACGTAGTGACCTTCCATCGCCTGGATGCCGAAGTCGCCGAAGGCGAGCTCGGTTCCGCCCTTGGCCATGCCGCGGCGCTTGGGGTGGTGCTGCTTGCGGTACTTGACCCGTCGTGGCATCAACATCAGCTGGTCCCTCCCCCCGCCGCGGGTGCGGCATCTGACGAAGCGGCGGGCGCCGCGGCCGGAGCCGCTGCCTCGGCAGCGGGAGCAGCAGCGGCGGCGGGTGCGCCAGTGGCCGGTGCTTCCGCGCCCTCACGGCCTGGTCGACGGCCGCGCGTGGGACGCGAGCGCCCGGGTGCGGCTGCCCGCTTGGCGGCCTCGGCCTCGCGCTCGGCGCGGGTTCCGGCGACCTCGCCCTTGTAGATCCAGACCTTCACGCCGATGCGGCCGAAGGTGGTGCGGGCCTCGTAGAAGCCGTAGTCGACGTCGGCACGCAGCGTGTGCAGGGGCACGCGGCCCTCGCGGTAGAACTCCGAGCGGCTCATCTCGGCGCCACCGAGGCGGCCCGAGCACTGGATGCGGATGCCCTTGGCGCCGCTGCGCATCGTGGTCTGCATCGCCTTGCGCATGGCACGACGGAACTGCACACGACCCGACAGCTGCTCGGCCACGCCCTGCGCGACGAGCTGGGCGTCGACCTCGGGAGCCTTCACCTCGAGGATGTTGAGCTGGACCTGCTTGCCGGTGAGCTTCTCGAGGTCGCCACGGATGCGGTCGGCCTCGGCGCCACGGCGGCCGATGACGATGCCCGGGCGTGCGGTGTGGATGTCGACGCGGACGCGCTCGCGCGTGCGCTCGATCTCGACCCGGCTGATGCCGGCGCGATCCATGCCCTTGGTGAGCATCTTGCGGATCTTGACGTCTTCACCGACGTAGCTCGAGTAGAGCTTGTCGGCATACCACCGGCTCTTGTGGTCGGTGGAGATGCCGAGTCGGAACCCGTGCGGGTTGATCTTCTGTCCCACTATCGGTTCCCGCCCTTCTTGCTCGTGGTCTTGTTGGTGGAGGTCTGCTCGGCCGGCGTGACGACGACCGTCAGGTGGCTCGAACGCTTGAGGATGCGGTTGGCCGCACCCTTGGCGCGTGGGCGCCAGCGCTTCATGGTCGGGCCCTCGTCGACCTGCACCTGGCTGATGACCAGGTTGCCCCGGTCGAGCTCCTCGGTGGTCTCGGCGTTGGCGACGGCGGACTCGACGAGCTTGTAGAAGTTCGCGGCCACGGCCTGCGGCGCGAACTTGAGCAGCGCGAGTGCCTCATCGACCTCGAGGCCACGAATGAGGTCGCCGATGCGGCGGGCCTTCTGCGGGGTGACACGGACGAAGCGGGCCACCGCGAACGCACCGGGCTCTCCGCCCAGGAGTCGCTCGCGGCGGGCGCTGACGCCCTCGCGTGTTGCTGCGCTCATCCTCTCCTCGCCTTCCGGTCGTCCTTCTCGTGACCGCGGAACGTGCGGGTCGGGGCGAACTCGCCCAGCTTGTGACCCACCATCGCGTCGGTGATGAACACCGGCACGTGCTTACGGCCGTCGTGCACGGCGATCGTGTGTCCGATGAAGGACGGCAGGATCATCGAGCGGCGCGACCAGGTCTTGATGACGTTGTGGGTCCCGGCCTCGTTCTGGGCGTCCACCTTCTTGTTCAGGTGGTCGTCCACGAAGGGACCCTTCTTGAGACTGCGTGGCATGCGTCAGGCCTTCCTCATCGTCCGGACTTGCGACGGCGGACGATCATCTTGTCGCTGGGCTTGGTCTTGCGGGTGCGGCCCTCGGGCTTGCCCCACGGGGAGACCGGGTGACGGCCGCCGGAGGTCTTGCCCTCGCCACCACCGTGCGGGTGGTCGACCGGGTTCATCGCGACGCCGCGCACGGTCGGGCGCTTACCCTTCCAGCGGTTGCGGCCGGCCTTGCCCCAGTTGATGTTGGACTGCTCGGAGTTGCCGACCTCGCCGATGCTGGCGCGGCAGCGGACGTCGACGTAGCGCATCTCGCCGGACGGGAGACGCAGCTGAGCGCGGCTGCCCTCCTTGGCGACGAGCTGCACGCGGGCACCTGCGGAGCGGCCCATCTTGGCGCCGCCACCGGGACGCAGCTCGACCGAGTGGATCACCGTGCCGACCGGGATGTTGCGCAGCGGCAGGTTGTTGCCGATCTTGATGTCGGCGTTGGCGCCGGCCTCGACCGTCTGGCCCTGCTTGAGGCCGTCGGGGCAGAGGATGTAGCGCTTCTCGCCGTCGGCGTAGTGCAGCAGCGCGATGCGGGCGGTGCGGTTGGGGTCGTACTCGATGTGCGCGACCTTGGCCGGCACGCCGTCCTTGTCGTGGCGACGGAAGTCGATGACGCGGTAGGCGCGCTTGTGGCCGCCGCCCTGGTGCCGGGTGGTGATGCGTCCCTGGTTGTTGCGGCCGCCCTTCTTGGGCAGCGGCTCGGTGAGGGACTTCTCCGACGTGGTGCGGGTGATCTCGGCGAAGTCGGCGACACTCGAGCCGCGACGGCCCGGCGTGGTGGGCTTGTACTTGCGAATAGCCATGTCAATAAGTCCTCAACTGTGCCGAATCAACTGGGGCTCGAGAAGATGTCGATGCTCTGACCGGCAGCAACGCTGACGATCGCGCGCTTGGTGTCCTTGCGCTGGCCGAGCCCGTTGCGGGTGCGGCGAGCCTTGCCCTTGCGGTTCATGGTGTTCACCGCGGTGACCTTGACGCCGAAGATCTTCTCGACCGCGATCTTGATCTCGGTCTTGTTGGCGTCGGGGTGCACGACGAACGTGTACTTGTTGTCGTCGAGGAGGCCGTAGCTCTTCTCGCTGACGACCGGGGCGATGAGGACGTCGCGGTGGTCCTTGTGCACGGTGCTCACTGGTCGTCTCCTGCCTTCTTCTTGGCGGGCGCCTTCTTGGCCGCCGTCTTCTTAGCCGGAGACTTCTTGGCGGCCGTCTTCTTGGCGGTATCAGACTTCGCGGACTTCGCCGCGGGGGCCTTCTTGGCCGGAGCCTTCTTCGCAGCGGTCTTCTTGGCCGGGGCCTTCGTGGCGGTATCAGACTTCGCGGACTTCGCCGCCGGGGCCTTCTTGGCCGCGGGAGCCTTCTCGGCAGCCGCCTTCTTGGCGGGAGCCTTCTTGGCCGCAGGAGCCTTCTTGGCTGCTGGCACCTTCTTCGCCGGCGCCTTCTCGACCTCGGTGACGGCCTTGCTCAGCGTGATGGTGTCGACGCCATCGCCGGCGCGGGCAGCCACGAACGCGTCGTAGGCGGCCTTGGTGAAGACGAGGTCGTCGCTGCGCAGCACGTCGTAGGTGTTCAGCTGGTCGAACGGCAGCAGCTCGACGTTCGGGACGTTGCGCAGGCTCTTGACCGTGAGGGTGTCGCCGGTGTTGACGACCACCAGCACGCGGGGACGGTCGGTGAGCTCGCGGAGCGTCGACAGCGCCGACCGCGTGGAGGGCGTGTTGCCTCCGGCGAGCGACTCGACGACGTGCAGCCGTCCGCTGCGGGCCCGGTCGGAGAGGGCACCGCGCAGGGCGGCCGCCTTCATCTTCTTGGGCGTGCGCTGGTCGAACGAGCGAGGCGTGGGACCGTGCACGACGCCACCGCCGTTGTACTGCGGAGCGCGGATGGAGCCCTGGCGAGCGCGGCCGGTGCCCTTCTGGCGATACGGCTTGCGGCCGCCGCCACGAACCTCGGCGCGCGTCTTCACGTCGGCCGAGCCCTGGCGCGCCGCGGCGAGCTGGGCCACGACGACCTGGTGGATGAGCGGGATGTTGACCTGCACGTCGAAGATGTCGACCGGCAGCTCGACGTCGATCGTCTGCGCCGTCTTCTGAACCATGTCAGGCCTCCTTCACAGGTGACTTGGCCGCGCTGCGGATGACCACGAGCCCGCCCTTGGGGCCGGGGACGGCGCCCTTGACGAGGATGACGCCCTTGTCGAGGTCGACCCCGTGGACGGTGAGGTTCTGGGTGGTGACCGTGTCGGTGCCCATGTGGCCGGCCATGCGCAGGCCCTTGAACACGCGGCCCGGGGTGGCACAGCCGCCGATGGAACCAGGCTTGCGGTGGTTGCGGTGCGCGCCGTGCGAGGCACCCACGCCGTGGAAGCCGTGGCGCTTCATGACGCCGGCGAAGCCCTTGCCCTTGCTGGTGGCCGTGACGTCGACGACGTCGCCGGCGGCGAAGATCTCCGGAGAGATCTCTTGGCCGAGCGTGTAGTCCTCGATGGCATCGGTGCGGATCTCGACCGTGTGGCGGCGCGGCGTGACGCCGGCCTTCGCGAAGTGGCCGGCGGCCGGCTTGTTGACCTTGCGGCCGTCGATCTCGCCGAAGCCGAGCTGGATGGCGCTGTAGCCGTCGGTCTCGCGCGTGCGGATCTGGGTGACCACGTTGGTGTCGGCGGCGACGACCGTGACCGGGACGATCCGGTTGTCGGCGTCCCAGACCTGGGTCATGCCGAGCTTGCGGCCGAGGAGGCCGCGCGACGTGACGTGCGTGCTGGTCATGCTCGGTCTCCCCTCAGAGCTTGATCTCGATGTCGACGCCGGCCGGGAGGTCGAGCCGCATGAGCGAGTCGACGGTCTTCGGCGTCGGGTCGATGATGTCGATGAGCCGCTTGTGTGTACGCATCTCGAAGTGCTCGCGGCTGTCCTTGTACTTGTGCGGTGAACGGATCACGCAGAACACGTTCTTCTCCGTGGGCAACGGCACCGGTCCGGCGACCGTCGCACCCGTGCGCGTGACCGTGTCGACGATCTTGCGCGCCGAGGTGTCGATGACCTCGTGGTCATAGGCCTTGAGCCGGATACGGATCTTCTGTCCCGCCATGCTCTCGTCGTCCTTCTCTCGTACCGCTGATGACGCTCTGCTCGCGCGCCTTTGCCTCGCCCCGGCGGGGGAAACAGTCGCCCCACCGCCGACCCCCGAGGTCGGGCGTGTCGCGGCGCGTCACGGCGCGAAACACATCCAGATCTCGAGTTGGGTGGTTGGACCCTCAGTGGGTGGCTTCACGCCACGCGTCGCGGGTCAGGCTGGGCCTCAGGTTCGGTGACACCCTCGTGCCCGGCGTGAGTTCCGGACGAGTGACACCCCAGCGGACCGGCCGGAGCAACCGCACTAGTCTGACAGACCGCCCCCGTTCAACACAAATCAGGTGAGCCCTCGACGAGGCCAGCTCTGAGCCTGATGCGTCAGTCGACGGCACGCCAGGCGTAGTAGGCCAATGCGACGGCGCCGACCGCCATCGGCATGCTGGTGACCAGCCCGATGACGCCGTCGCCGGGTACGAGGAACGTGATCACGGCGAACAGGGTGGCGATCGGCACCCATGTCGGCACGACGCCCGCTCGGAGCAGTCCGACCGCTTGCAACACGGTGCCGACCATCACGGACAGCGCGCCGACGATCATCGCGCCGAACAGGTGCGCCTGATCCTCGGCGATGGCCTGGACGACCGCGGTTCCAGCCGCCCGATCGACGTCCGGACTGGTCGGGAAGTAGTACGCGCCGGCCAGGAACGCGACGCCGACGCTCTGCGCGGCGATCCCCGACCACATCAATGCCGCGCCCACAGTCGCCCACGCGGAGCCTCGATGCCTGACGAGCACCATCGTGATGACGGCCTGAGCCGACACGTTGATCGCCGCCACCACACCCAGCCCGAGCAACAGGCCCCACCACAGCTGGCGGATCGGCTCGATGTCGCCGTAGGCGTACGTCTCCTCGCCGGTCGAAGTCTCTGGCCACCACAGGCCGGCCGGGACGATGGCCACCGCAGTCACGCCGAGGACGGCGGCGAGTAGGCGGATCCGGTGGACGGTCGCGTGATCAGGTCGGGTCAGGGTTTTCGTTCCTTCGTGGGACATGTCGGCCTCCTGGGCTGGATGTTTTCATGGCACCGTCACCGGTCGGTGAGCGGGCGAGCTGAAGATCGAGACCGGTCGCTGCTGGGGAACGCCGTCCAGGGAGATGTCGACCATCTCGTTGTAGAAAGCCACCATGCCCGCGACCTTGCCGACCGCCGGGAGCGGCGACGCGTACGACCAGGCGATGTGTGCGGCGTCGGCCCGTCCGGGGACGCTCCAGTACTCGTCCGCCGCGCCCTTGTAGGGGCACCTGCTGCGGTTGCCGCTTGGTTCCAGGGCATCGAATCGGACATCCGACCGCGGAACGTAGTACCGGGTCGGGAGGTGGGTCTCGAACAGCAGGACGGGACTTTGGGTATCGGCGAGCGGGATTCCGTCGAGGCTGATCTCGACATGGCGCGAGCTGGCGATGGCCTCGACCCGCTTGTGCGGATCGCGCGGGTGCTCCACGACCTCCTCGTCCTCCTCCATCCAGCGGTCCAGCACCCCCGGCTGCCAGCTGAACACCAGTCGGTCGCCGATCGCCGGGTCGTCGCGACGCCAGGCGGCGTGACGGATGCGTCGACCATCGACGACGACGTCGTACCACTCGCGTACCGGCCCCTTGGGCAGGTAGAAGAACGGGGTCCGCGGTGGCGGCTGGTCCGAGGGCAGGAGCAGGTCGAGTCGGACGTCCTGATCGGCGAAGGCGTATCCAGGAACGGGGAACGCCTCCTCGTAGAACAGCGTGGGCGCCCGGCTGTCCACGATGACCGCGCCGCCGACGAGGGCGCGCACCCACTTGCCCGACGTCTCGGTACGCATCATCGGCGGTTCGTGGGAGGCACCGGCCATGGCCACACGGCGCAAGGCGGGACGCCGGCAACGCTGCGGGCCAGCGCGGCGGCCATCACCTGGAGGGTTCGCGCCGTCGTGGTGGCGGTCGAGGTGCTGCCTGGGATCTTCATGATCGCTCCTGTATTGTAAGGTTACCTGTCATATATTGGAAGGAAACCTTACTAATGTCAAGCCCCCTTCCTTTTCCGGACCATCCGCCGCTCATTGCCGTGGTCGACCGCGTGAACCGGGCCTTGCAGGCGGACATGGTCCGTCAAGCGCACGACCGCGGATACCCGGAGGTGAAGCAGGCACACAATGCGGTCTTCAGCACCTTGGGCGGCGGCGGCGCCCGGGCCTCCGAGATGGCGGAACGGGCGGGCATCACCCGTCAGTCGATGGGCGAGATCATCCGCGACATGGTCGATCTGGGCATCCTGGAGATGCGGACCGATCCCGCTGACCGCCGGGCCAAGCTCATCACGTACACGCCCGCGGGAATCGAGCTCACCACCGGCGGATATCAGCACATCCTCGACCAGGAGAAGCGCTTTGCCGAGGAGCTCGGCTCGAAGAACTACGAGCTCGTGCGCACCGGGCTCGAACGCATCGTGGCCCTGGTGACGGCCCGCGATCAGTGATGAATGTGCGGCTCGGTGTCGGCGTGGCCGGCCGGCTCGATCTGGAACGTGGAGTGCTCGACGTCGAAGTGGTCGGCCAGGCAGTCGCGCAAGCGATCGAGCACGGCGTGCGCCTCCCCCATCCGGGTCACCGAGTCATCGACGACGACATGGGCGCTCATCACCGGCATCCCCGACGTGATCGTCCAGACGTGCAGGTCGTGGACGTCCACGACGCCCTCGGCGGACAGGATGTGCCGGCGCAGGTCCTCGAGGTCGACATCGCGCGGTGTGCCCTCGAGCAGCACCTCGGCGACTTCGCGCAGGAGGGAGATCGCCCGCGGCACGATCATCGCGGCGATGACGAGCGAGGCGACCGCGTCGGCGGCGTACCAGTCGGTGATGAGGATGACGGCGGCCGAGACCAGCACCGCCACCGACCCGAGGGCGTCACCGAGCACTTCGAGGTACGCACCGCGGACGTTCATGCTCTCTGCCGCCCCCGCGCGCAGAAGGAGCAGTCCGACCACGTTGACCACCAGGCCCACGCCGGCGGCCGCGAGAACGAGCGCACCGTCAATCTCCGGGGAGTCACCGAGCCTGCGGACCGCGCTCACCACGATCCAGCCGGCCAGAACGAGGAGAACCAGCCCGTTCACCCCGGCGGCCATCACCTCCGTGCGGTGGTAACCGAAGCTTCGTCGTGATCCCGGTCGGCCGCCACGCTGGGCGGCCGAGATGGCAGCAAGTGCCAGCACCATGCCGGCGGAGTCGCCGAGGACGTGGCCTGCGTCAGCGAGCAGCGCGAGACTGCCGGTGATCCAGGCGACGGCCGCCTCCACCGCCAGGACGACGAGCGACAGGACCAGCACCAGCACGAGGCGTCCGCGATGGCGGATACCGGCGCCCTGACCGTGCTGATGAGCCACGGACTCAGACTACGACCCGGCACGCACGGGGGCCCGCCCTGCCGCAGCAGGACGGGCCCTCGTCGGAGAGCTAGGCTCAGCTCACTTGTTGATCTTCGTCACGCGACCGGCGCCCACGGTGCGGCCACCCTCACGGATGGCGAAGCGCAGGCCCTCCTCCATGGCGATCGGCTGGATCAGCTGAACGCTCATCTCGGTGTTGTCGCCCGGCATGACCATCTCGGTGCCCTCAGGCAGCGTGACGACGCCGGTGACGTCCGTGGTGCGGAAGTAGAACTGCGGACGGTAGTTGTTGAAGAACGGCGTGTGACGGCCACCCTCGTCCTTGGACAGGATGTAGACCTGACCCTCGAACTCGGTGTGCGGCGTCGTCGACCCGGGAGCGATGACGACCATGCCGCGCTCGACGTCCTCGCGCTTGGTGCCACGCAGGAGCAGTCCGACGTTCTCGCCGGCCTCGCCGGTGTCGAGGAGCTTGCGGAACATCTCGATGCCGGTGACCGTGGTGGTCTGCTTGTCCTCGCGGATGCCGACGATGTCGACGGTCTCGTTGACCTTGACCACGCCACGCTCGATGCGGCCGGTGATGACGGTGCCACGACCGGTGATCGTGAAGACGTCCTCGACGGGCATGAGGAAGGGCTTGTCCTTCTCGCGCTCGGGCAGCGGGATGTACTCGTCGACCGCGTCCATGAGCTCGAGGACCGACTGGCCCCACTTCTCATCGCCGGTGAGGGCGGGCTGGGCCGCAACCTTGATGACCGGGACGTTGTCGCCGTCGAACTCCTGCTCGTTGAGCAGCTCGCGGACCTCGAGCTCGACGAGCTCGAGGATCTCCTCGTCGTCGACCATGTCGCACTTGTTGAGCGCCACGACCATGGCCGGCACGCCGACCTGGCGGGCGAGCAGCACGTGCTCACGCGTCTGCGGCATCGGGCCGTCGGTGGCGGCGACCACGAGGATCGCGCCGTCCATCTGGGCCGCGCCGGTGATCATGTTCTTGACGTAGTCGGCGTGACCGGGGCAGTCGACGTGGGCGTAGTGACGGTTCTCCGTCTGGTACTCCACGTGCGCGATGGAGATGGTGATGCCGCGCTGCTTCTCCTCGGGCGCCTTGTCGATCTGGTCGAACGCGTAGTCCTCGTTCAGATCGGGGTACTTCTCGTGCAGCACCTTGGTGATCGCCGCGGTCAACGTCGTCTTGCCGTGGTCGATGTGACCGATGGTGCCGATGTTCATGTGCGGCTTCGTCCGCTCGAACTTCGCCTTAGCCACTGGGGGCTCCTCCTGTTGATGTTGTGCTGAAGATTTGACGCCGTAGGTCCGCGGGGAACCTCAGGCCACCTTATTGGATGGTCCGCTTCCTACTCTCCGCGGGCCTTCTTGATGATCTCCTCGGCCACGGCCTTGGGGACCTCGGCGTAAGAGTCGAACTGCATCGAGTACGACGCGCGGCCAGAGGTCTTGGACCTCAGGTCTCCGACGTACCCGAACATCTCGGACAGCGGCACGAGGGCCTTGATCAGCTTGGCGCCGCCATAGCCCTCGTCCATCGACTGGACCTGGCCGCGACGCGCGTTGAGATCGCCGATGACGTCGCCCATGTAGTCGTCGGGCGTGGTGACCTCGACCTCGAACACCGGCTCGAGCAGCGTGGGGTCGGCCTTGCGGGCGGCCTCCTTGAAGGCCATCGACCCGGCCAGCTTGAACGCGAGCTCGGAGGAGTCGACGTCGTGGTAGGCGCCGTCCTCGAGCGTGACGCGGACGTCGACCATCGGGTATCCGGCGAGGATGCCGAACTCCATGGCGTCCTGCGCGCCGGCGTCGACCGAGGGGATGTACTCCTTGGGGATGCGGCCGCCGGTGACCTTGTTGACGAACTCGTAGCCGCCCTCGCCGCCGAACTGCGCGCCGGTGGGCTCGATGTCGATGATGACCTTCGCGAACTGGCCGGAACCGCCGGTCTGCTTCTTGTGGGTGTAGCTGTGGCCCTCGACGGCGCGCTTGATGGTCTCGCGGTACGCGACCTGCGGCTTGCCGACGTTGGCCTCGACCCGGAACTCCCGCTTCATGCGGTCGACCAGGATGTCGAGGTGAAGCTCGCCCATGCCGGCGATGATCGTCTGGCCCGTTTCCTCGTCGGTGTGGACCTGGAACGTGGGGTCCTCCTCGGCGAGCCGCTGGATGGCGGTGCCGAGCTTCTCCTGGTCGCTCTTGGTCTTCGGCTCGATGG
>CAWABE010000001.1:0-1046416 GCA_963780275.1 uncultured Actinomycetota bacterium | reverse complement strand
GCCCACCAAGCTGGGACTGGCTGCACCGGCCAGCCTCTCGGCGTCCACACGAAAACGAGGCTCTCCCAGGCTCGCCGCGTCCGACGTCACGCCGCGGAGCCCGCTCGAGCCGTGCCTCACCCCGCTGGGTCGCCCTGGCATCGCAGCGGATGCGGCGTGGATGGAAGGCCCATAGCATCGCTTGCAGGTTCATGAATCTCGGTGGTGAACCGTCAACAGGCTTCACCCCAAGGTGCGCCCCGGACCCTGGCACATCCCCGACATCTACTACCGCCGCCCAGCGGGAATGAGGTATGCCAGGTGCGTCTCACGCAGCCAGGTCTCTCATCATCGGTACCCGATGCCGCGACGCTTGCGGAGATGATGAGAAGGGTGGGAACGGGCGACGGTGACGCCCTCGCAGAAGTCTATGACGTGACCGCACCCCGGGCCTTCGGCCTCGCTCTCCGAGTGGTCCGAAGCCGCTCTCTCGCCGAGGACGTCACGCAGGATGCGTATCTGGAGATCTGGCGCAAGAGCGGCAGCTTCGACCCGGCTCGGGGGACAGCCATGGGCTGGATCATGATGCTGGTCCACGGCAAGGCGGTCAGCTGCGTGCGCTCGGCCCAGGCTCGCTCGAATCGTGACGCAGCCTATGCGCGCGAGGACCGTCACGCTGAGCGCACCACGTCCCAGGACCCGACGGGCGATCAGGCTCTGGCCGCGTCGGAGGGGATGCGGGTACGGCTCGCTCTTGCCCAGCTCTCGGAGGTTCAGCGCGAGTCGATCGAGCTCGCCTACTTCGACTCGTACACCTGCACCGAGATCGCCCGGATCACCCACGTTCCCTTGGGTACTGCGAAGTCGCGCATGCGCGATGGTCTGATACGCCTTCGCGTCCTGATGGGCACACCGACTCCCTGATCCGCCGACTGACGCTCCCGGGCCACCGGCCCGTCTCCTCACGAGCGATACCGGGCGCACATAATGGATGCTCCACGAGCCCCGAACGATTCCCATCGCCTGCTCGTCTCGAGACCGCCGGCTCGTGCCGTGAGCGCCTCTAGCTCGTCGCGGCACCCAACCGCGCGCGGGCTGCGGCGACGCGCCCGCGGAGGTCGGCCATGTCGCGAACTCCGCTGATCTCTTCATCAGCTGCGATCGCGATGTCGGCCAGCTCGCGCAGGATCGCCTCACGACGGCGGCGGTCGTCGAGGACGGATCCCACCGCGCCGAGGACGTCGATCAGTGCGCCCATCACGAGCGGCATCCCACCCCCGAACCGACGAATCTGGCCGCACGCCATCTCGAGGTGGTCGGCGAAGCTGGGACGGATCGCGTGGACCCGCACCGTGCCGCCGGCGTCGCTCCAGCTCCTCGCCCCGAGCTTTCGCTCCGACATCATGACGAGGATGTCGCCGATGTGTCCGATCGCGTCGACGGCCGTCGTCGGGTCGTTGATGCCCGGCGACAAGGCTCGCAGGGCGATGTCGACCAACTGCCGGATGCCGAAGCCGACATCCTGCTGCGACGTGCGCTCGGCGCCGAGGGACAAGGTCACGCTCAGGGCGTCCGGATCCGCGCCTTCGACGTAGGCCCATGGCGTGCCGCGGACGACCCACGCGCCAGGGGGAACGCAGACATGGACCAATCCGTCGTTCTCGCTGGCCCACCGACCGATCGCGACGACGTCGATGGTCTGCACGAAGCCGCTGCCACGGGCTCGCACCGGTTGACCACCGACGACGGGCGGCGAATCATCCAGCGAAGCCGGCGAGTCGAGACTGTCGGCCTCGTGCTCGAGCAGCTCGACCGATTCCTTCGTCACGTCGGACATGATGTGGCCGACCCGCACCACCGTCACGATGTGACCGATGAACCAGACCAGCGCCACCACGCTGGCGATGACCATCACGACGGCCAGGGTGACCGAGAGCGGAGGCACGAATGCGGGTCCTCGTTCATCCTGGGTCCGCACCGTGAGCATCACCAGGAGGCTGAAGGTGAAAGTCGCGAGCAGCAGCGCGAGGACGGCCTGATTGCGTAGATCGCGCAGGAACGAGCGGAGGAGACGCGGGGAGAACTGGCTCGATGCCAGCTGCAGGGTGACGACCGTGAGCGAGAAGGTGAGGCTGGTGACGGTGATCATCGAGCCGGCGATGGACGACAGCACCGAACGCGCGGCGTCCGGGCCGCCGTCGAACAGCCAGAACATCTGCATCGACTCGAGTCGCAGCTCCAGCCGCGGCAACGTGCCGCCCACGACCACCGCGAGCATCACCCCCAGCAGCGGCACGACCCAGAACGATTCGCGTGCGCGCTCGCGCCAGGCTTCGAGCCTCAGACCCCGGACCGACACCATGGGGAAAGACGGTACGTCACCCTGAGCAGATGGGCGGCTTTGGATGAGCGGAACGGTCGGCTCGGCGGAGCACCAACCCCTGGCTTAGCCGGGCGAGTAGTCCGTCGGCTTCAACGGGTTGAGGCGAAGTCGTACGTGACCCCGGTCAGCTCCTCGGAGATCGCCCACAGCCTCCGGCCGTTCTCGACGTCCCGGCCGTCGGCGCTCACGCGGACGCGCTTCGGATACTTCCCTCTCACACCGAGGGGTCCGTTCGGGCCGAGGAACTCACCACCCTCCACGCCGGAGGCGGTCGCGGCATACAGAACGGGAACCGCTCCTTGTTCTGCAGACTGCGCGAGGAGCCGGTCGCCGAGAACCATCAGCGCCTTCATCGCCCTGGGGGCGGAGGACTGGATGCCGGTGGCGGCGTAGCCCGGGTGGGCGAGGACACTCACGATGGGTGAGCCCGCGGCCCGCAGACGTCGGTCGAGCTCCATGCCGAAGACCGCGTTGGCGAGCTTCGACCTCCGGTAGGCCTTCCGGCGCCCGTAGCCCTGCTCCCATTGCAGGTCGTCGAAGTCGAGATGGCCGCTCGTGTGCTCGAGGCTGGTGAGCGTGACGACTCGGGCGGCGTCGGCACGTCCGAGCCTCGCCATCAGCAACCCGGTCAGGGCGAAGTGCCCGAGATGGTTGGTCCCGAACTGCAGGTCGAAGCCGTCCTCGGTGCGTTCCGGCGGCGTCATCATGACGCCGGCGTTGTTGACCAGGAGGTCGAGTGCCTCGACGTCAAGGCTGTCGGCGAAGCGGCGCACCGAGCTCAGGCGGCTCAGGTCGAGCTCCACGATCTCGAGCCGCGCTTCCGGGATCTTTGCCGTGATGCCGGCGGCCGCGGCGTCGGCCTTCTGGAGGTTGCGGCACGCCATGACGACCGTCGCACCGGCTCGAGCCAGGTGCTCGGCGATCACCAGCCCGAGCCCGTTGTTGGCTCCGGTCACGACCGCGGTCCGGCCGGTCTGATCATTGATCCGGTTGATGGTCCAGGCCTCAGACATGCGGCCGCCCCGCCAGCAGCTGTTCGGCCCTGGCCTTCAACGCGTGCGCCACCGAGTCGAAGCCGACCTTGATCCACTCGCCGTTCGTCTCCATGACCAGATCGGCGAGCTCGCCGCTGAGCGTGTCTGTCGTGTGGTAGCGGCAGCGGTCGGGTCCCAGCTCGGCGATGTACTGGTCGCGCATCCCGAGCAGGCCCGGGTACTCCTCGCCGGTGTCGTAGCGCAGATGATGCGGCGGGTCGACGATCCGGATGAACTCGCGGTTCACGATCGTGCCGTCCGATCCGTCCGGATTCGGCAAGGTGAGGTCGATCCGATCACCGACCGCCAGCGTCGTCTCGACCGCGATCGTGTACGGGTTCCACTCCGGATAGCTCGCGTAGTCGACCAGCACGTCCCACACGAAGGATGCGGGCGCCGCGATCTCGACCGTCTCCGACGTCACCACGTGCGTGCTCATTGCGGCATGTACTCCCCACCGTTGACGTCGAGCGTCGCGCCGGTCACCTCGGAAGCGTAGGGCGAGAGCAGGTAGAGGATGGCTCCGGCACACGCCTCGTCGGTGGGGATCCGGCCGACCGGGATGTTCGAGGCGATGTCGTCGTAGACGTCCTGCTCGGTGATGCCTTTCTCGTCAGCGGTCATCGTCAAGTAGAAGCGCACGCCTGGCCCATCCAGCCAGCCCATGATCGCCTGGTTGACGCGGATCCCCTTCTCGCCGAGCTCCAGCGCCATGTACTGCGACGCCATGGCCAGCGCCGCCTTGGCTACGGCGTAACCGGCTTCACCGCGCAACGGCCGGCGGGTCGACATGGTGCCGACGTTGACGATCGAACCGCCGTTGGTCATCTGCGGCACGGCTGCCCGCGCCATCTCCAGGCCGCCGTACAGGATGACGTCCATCGCGCGCCGCAACTGCTTGTCCGGGGTCTCGAGGAGGTCGGTGAACCCCGGATGCGAGTAGGCCGAGTTGACCAGACCGGTGATGGTGCCGAACTTCTCGACACCGGCCGCCACCACGCGCTCCACGTCCTCGGACTTGCGGACGTCGCACGGCACGGCGATCGCCTCGCCGCCGGCGGCCGCGATCTCCTTGGCCGTCTGGTCCATCACCTCGGTCGACCGGGCAGCCATGACGACCTTCGCGCCCTCGGCGGCCGCGCGGGCGGCCAGCTTGGCACCGAGTCCCGCTCCCACGCCGGAGACGATCACCACTTCACCGTCGAGCATCATCTGGCAACCTCCTGATAGAACGCGAAGTCCTTCTCCAGCTCTGCCTCGGACAGTCCGAAGTCCTCGGCGGTGTAGCTGTGCGAGCCGTGCCGCTCTTCCTTGTTGCGGGCCATGTAGGCCTCGAGCGCGTCCCGGTCGGCCGGTATCCCGAGGTCGCCCAGGACGCGGACCGCCGTGCCCACGGGGTCCGACATCTGGTCGGTGAAGTCGACGTCGACGATCCGGTCCGGCCGACGTTCCCTGGCGTCGGCGAGCTGCCGCAGTGCCACCACGAACCGGTCCCGCCAGTACGGACCGACGGCCAACGGGTCGACGTCGTCGCTGTACTGCCCGCTGATGGCGCAGACCATCGAGGCGTATGACGGCACGGCCTGCACGGGCGACCGGTGCGTCATCACGATCTTGCAGTCGGCGAACGTGTCGAGCACCGTGTCGACGGCGGTGAGGTGGTGCGGCGACTTCAGCACCCACGGCTTGCCCTTGCGTGACGGGTCCTGCCACTGCAGCACCTGCAGCCATTCCCGCAGCTCGCGGTAGGCGGGGGCCTGGTCGAAGGCCCGCAGCCAGTCGCCGTACGACGGCACCCAGTAGAACGAGTCGAAGCTCATGGACGTGAAGGTGCGGTCGAGGACGATGACGTCCTCTTCCGGTCCATCCCACTCGATCGTGTGGATGTCGCCGAAGTCCGGCGACATCTCCAGGAACATCGCGAACCGGTCCTTCGCGCGCTGCTTCCGCATCTCCGCGTCCGGCCCTTCGCCGGGGAACGGCAGCGGGTAGGACGTCTCCCACGACAGCGTCGTCGTCACGAGCGGTGACGAGGCCAGCAGCCGGTGCAGCAGCGTGGATCCCGTCCGCGGCAGCCCGCAGATCTCGGCGGCGACGGTGACCTCTTCCTCCGTGATCTCCGGATGCTCGGTCTGCAGCTGCCGCAGCCGCAGCCGGTCGGCGAGAAGTGCGGTGAGTCGCTGCCGGGTCAGGGCCAGTCCCATCTCGGACAGCTGGGCTTCGGAGGCGAGCGCGGACGTCAGCACCTGAAGCGGCTCGACGAACCACTCGTCGCCGAACGTGCTGAGCCCGGTCTTGTCCCGCGCGGCGGCGAGCAGACCATCGACATCCAGCGCGCCCGTGGCTGCACCGGCTTGCGGGGTGGTCATGGTGCCTCCAGGTCGATCACGCGGCAGTCCGGAATCGGGTGCTTCTCCGCGCCCAGCCAGCGCAGCAGGGCGGTGCCACTGCTGTGGCCGCAGGTGTCGATCCAGTTGCCCCAGCCCGGGTCTCGCTCGGCGACGACGATCGTCACCCGGTTGCCGTCCAGCCCATCCCCGTCGAGCACCGCCGTGTGCTTGTTGACGGTGATCCGGCGCTCATGGTCGAGGGACTCCATCCACCAGTTGTCGAGCTGGAAGTTCCAGTACGGGCAGTCGGGCACGTCCGTCTCGATCACCCACGCCTGCCCGGGTTCGAGCGTCCAGTACGCGTGCAGGTAGAAGATCTCCGGGTCGCCGCCGGCCTTCTGGAACATCTCCTGCCCGAAGTCCGCGAGCTCGTTGGGACGCTCCATGAACATCTCGGTCCACGACGCGAACAGGGCAGCCGTGCCGTGCAGCGAGAACGCCGCGGTTCCGAGTGCCTTGGCGAGGAACGCGGGGTCGAGCGCCGCTCGCTCGATCGGCTCTCCGATGCGCTCGATGTGCCAGCTGCCGGGCGTCTCGGTGCTGCGATCGAGGTAGGTCTGGCGCACCACCAGCCCCGTGGAGTCCTCGGCGAGCGGCAGCCAGTTCTTGTCGTGCGGGGTGGCGCTGGCGATGATCTCGACAGTGCCGTCGTCATCCACCTCCAGGTCGCGGTCGGAGAGCTCACCGGTGGAGGCCATGGTGCCGTCCTTGGCGTACCTGTTGGCCTTCGACCCGATGCTGAAGTAGGCGATGGTGCCGCGGGTGCCGGTGATCCGATAGGTGCGATCACCGCGGATGTTCGCCGACAGGTAGACGTTGTCGGGGTTGTCGGCACCGAGCTTGACGCGGTCGAGCTCGTGCAGTCGGGGGAAGTCGGGATCGGCGTTCTCGATCGTCGAGTACAGCATCTCCCTGAGCAGACGGGTCAGGTATCGGTAGCCCTCGGCCCGGTCGAGCGGGGTGTCCGGCGCGCTGTCCCGCAGCACGACCTCACCGGCCTGCTCGAGGGCGCGACAGAACTCGGTCCATGCCTGTCCGGAGGACACCGACCCCTCGTCTGGCACCGCGCGTCACCTCGACATCTTCACGAAATCTAGAACACGTTCTACCAGAGACCGGTGCGCCGGACAACGTTCAGGGGGTCATCGCCTGCCACGCCTGGAAGCCACCGACGAGATCGGTCGCACGCCCGAGGCCGAGGTCCTGAAGCGTCTTGGCCGCCAGACTCGAGCCGTATCCCTCGTTGCAGACGAGCACGACGCGGAGCTCGTGGTCCGTGGCGAGGGGCAGCCGATGGGGCGAAGTCGGGTCGAGCCGCCACTCGAGCACGTTCCGGTCGACGACCACCGCGCCCGGCAGCTCGCCGTCTCGCTCTCGCTGCTCGGCCGGTCGGATGTCGACCACGACCGCACCTTTCGCGACCTCGTCGGCGAGCTGCTCGGGCTCGACCCGATCGAGCCCGCGCCGTGCATGCTCGAGCAGCACATCGATCGTGGCGCGGGCTGTCATCGATTCACCTCACTCGAGGATGAACGTGACTTCCAGGGCAACCTGCCACACCGCAATCTTGCCATCGACGACCTCGACCTTCTGGTCCTTGACCCAGGCGCCCTGAACGTTGCGCAACGTCTGGATGGCACGGTCGATGCCGGTCGCGACAGCGTCGTCGAAGCCCTTGTCCGACCGGGCGCTGATGTTGGTGATGCGTGCCACTGAACCCATGGTGTCCTCCGCTGAGAGATCGAGTTCCTCTCACCATGGCACCAACCGGCGCGAACGGACAGGGCGAGCTGTGGAGCTAGCTCTCCGGACCGGATCCGGCGTCGACGTGCTGGGCCAGGTACTGCTGGACGCCGATGCGGGCGATGGCGTCGATCTGGGCCTCGAACCAGTCGGCGTGCTTCTCCTCGTCGCGCACCATCTCTTCGAACACGGCTCCCGTGCCGTGATCACCGAGGTCGTGGCACTCCTGCGCGCCGGCGTTGAACTGCGCCACCGCGGCCTTCTCGCTCGCAGCCTGCCCTGCCTCGCGCGTCATCGGCTGGTCACAGGTCGGACAGCGGCGGGTACTCTTCGAGCGCACATCGACCGAGGAGCAGCGCATGAAGGCCGTCGTCTGTGAGAACACCAAGCTGGAGGTGGCGGACGTACCCGATCCCGTGCCCGGCGACGGACAACTGCTCATCCAGGTCCAGCGCGCCGGTATCTGCGGTTCCGACCTGCACGCCCGGCACAGCTGCGACGACGTCGCCGACATCGTCGACGAGATGGGCTACCCCGACTTCATGCGGTCGAATCAGAGCGTCGTCATGGGTCACGAGTTCGTCGGCGAGGTGATCGGGCATGGCCCCGGCACGCGCAAGCAGGCGAAGGTCGGGGACCGGGTGGTCGCGCTGCCGCTGATCAAGCGCGACGGTGACGTGCACACGGTCGGCTTCTCGGTGCACGCACCGGGCGCATACGCCGAGCAGATGGTGGTCCAGGAGTCGCTCGCGATGACCGTGCCCGCGAGCCTGCCCACCGAGCTCGCCACGCTCACCGAGCCGATGGCCGTCGGCCTGCACGCCGTTCGGCGCGGCGAGGTCAAGAAGGGCGACGTCGCCATCGTGATCGGCTGCGGACCGGTCGGGCTCGCCGTCATCTCGATGCTCAAGGCCAGCGGCGTGAAGACCGTGGTGGCCAGCGACTTCTCCCCCGGACGTCGCGAGCTGGCCCGCCGCTGCGGTGCCGACGTCGTCGTCGACCCGAAGCACGACGAGCCGTACACCGCGGCCGGCGACCGCGGCCACCTCGACACCGCGCCGGCCGCGTTCGGCCTGGCCATCGGCGCGATGGACCGCTTGCGCGGTGTCCCGTTCCTGCCGTGGCAGCAGGTGTGGCGCGCGGCCGAGAAGGTCGGAGCCGCCAACCCGAAACGGCCGGTGATCTTCGAGTGCGTCGGCGTGCCGGGCATGCTCGAGCAGGTCGTCTCCAGCGCCCCCCTGTTCGCCCGTGTCGTCGTGGTGGGCGTCTGCATGGACCCCGACCGGCTCCGGCCCGCCGTGGCGATCAACAAGGAGATCGACATGCGCTTCGTGCTCGGCTACACACCGCCGGAGTTCCACGAGACGCTGCACCTGCTCTCGCGCGGCAAGGTGGACGCGGCGCCCATCATCACCGGATCGGTCGGCCTGCCCGGCGTCGACAACGCCTTCACCGCCCTCGGCGACCCCGAGGTCCACGCCAAGATCCTCGTCGACCCGCAGAGCGATGTGGTCGAGCCGGTTGCCGTTTCGCTCTAGCCGACGAGTCGAGGCTCCGGCCGCGGGACGGCAGCGAAACTGGACAGGGTGAACCACCTCGGGACGGCGCGGCGCATCGATTCGGTTCCCTGGACCTCGAGTGAGCCCGAACGCAGCGCCTCTGACCAACCGAGGTCGCCTCTCCACACCTGTGTCAGCGTGCGCAGGCTCGACGAGACGGACACCGCGACCTCGTAGCCGGGGTCGAAATCGCACACGTCGACCTCCTCCTGTTCGAGGATGATCCAGAAGTCCCGCTGACCCTGCGGTGCGTCCGGGAACCGGAACTGCACGACCGTCCGGCCCGGCGGGATAGCGGTCGCGTCGACGTAGCGGTGCATGTCCCAGATCAGGAGCTTCGGGTCGAGGTCCTCGTCGCCGAGTTCGCCGATCCAGCGCACGCCCCACAAGCCCACTGCCTCGACCACTGGACGCAGTTCGTGGCCGGCCTCGGTCAGCGTGTATCGGACATCGCTGCCGCTGACGCGACGTTCGATGATGCCAGCCCGCTCGAGCTGTTGGAGCCGGCGAGACAGCAGCGTCGGCGACATCCGTGGAAGACCTCGACGCAGGTCGTTGAATCGCTCCGATCCGAGTACCAGCTCGCGGATCACGAGCATCGTCCATCGTTCGTCGAGCAGTTCCATGGCCTTCGAGACCGGACAGTACTGGTGGTACGAGGCACCCATGTGCACAGCCTAAGGACGCGATACAGATTTCGTACTAGGAAGCGGCCGATTCGGTTCATATCGTCGTCATCACTCGGGGAAGCCCCAAGGGAGTTGGAAGACATGACACAACAAATCACCGATGAGGATGCCGCCCTGAAGGCGAAGCATCGAGCCGTGTGGACGCTCGGCGACTACCCGGCCGTTGCGGCCGAGATCATCCCCGAGCTGGGCACGGCCCTCGTTGACGCCTGTGGCATCAGCGCCGGCGACCGAGTGCTCGACGTCGGAGCCGGGTCCGGCAATGCCGCCATTCCAGCGGCGCTGACCGGAGCGGACGTCATCGCGAGCGACCTGACACCAGAGCTGTTCGAAGCCGGGCGTCGCGTCGCCGAAGACCGCGGCGCAACGCTCACGTGGCAGCAAGCCGACGCCGAAGCGCTTCCGTTCTCCGACGGTGAGTTCGACGTCGTCATGTCATCTGTGGGCGTCATGTTCGCGCCACACCACCAGGACAGCGCCGACGAGATGGTGCGGGTGTGCCGCTCCGGCGGCACGATCGGCAACATCGCCTGGACGCCTGAGGGCTTCATCGGCCAGTTGTTCGCGACCATGAAGCCGTTCGCGCCGCCACCCCCGCCCGGCGCGCAGCCCCCGCCGCTGTGGGGCGACGAGGACCACGTGCGTGCCTTGCTCGGCGATCGGGTGCGCGACATCAAGGCCGAGCGGCGCACGGTGACGGTCGAGAAGTTCCGTGAGCGAGGCGACTTCCGAGAGTTCTTCGCCTCCAAGTACGGGCCGACGATCGCGGTCTACACCTCGTTGAAGGACGATCCAGAGCGTGCGGCCGCGCTCGACGAGGCGCTGGACGATCTCGCCGCACGGTTCGGGGAGGGCGTCGGCGAGATGCAGTGGGAGTACCTGCTCCTCACCGCGACCAAGCGATAGAAGCAAGGCTGGGAAGAGTTGGGGCAGGTTCTCGACCTCGGGAAGCTGCACAAGTCGTCAATCCCTGAGGAGCGCGCCGGGCTTGCCGACGGATCGGTCATGCCATGATCGGCGCATGGCGTCGGCTCCGCGTTCTCGCACGCTGCCGTCGGGCGAGCCGCGGCCGCGATACGACCAGGACAGCTTGCTCGCCGTTGCCGCCGAGGTGTTCACCGAGCGCGGATACGACGGCACGAGCATGGAGCACCTGTCGCGGGCATCCGGGCTGTCGAAGTCCTCGATCTATCACCACGTCGAGGGCAAGGAACAGTTGTTGCGCCTGGCACTCGAGCGAGCGCTCGATCCGCTGCTGGCGAGCCTCACCGAGCCGGACGTGACGACCGGGCGGGCGATGGACCGGCTGCACCATCTCATCCGCCGCGACGTCGAGATCCTCGCCGACCGACTCCCCTATGTCACGCTGCTGCTCCGCGTCCACGGCAACACCGCGACCGAGCGCTGGGCCCTCGACCAGCGGCGGACGTTCGATCGGCGCGTGGCCAGGCTCGTCCAGCAGGCGATCGACGAGGGCGACGTGCGCTCGGACGTCGACGCACGCACCACGTCCCGTCTGATCTTCGGCGTCGTGAACTCGCTGGTGGAGTGGTATCGGCCTGGCCACGACACGTCGCCGGCCGAGCTCGCCGACCAGATCGCATCGATGGTGCTCGACGGCATCCGCACCTGACGACTGCGGTACACTCAAACCGAACGATCATTCGGTTTGGGGAGCACGTATGGACGACGCCCTGCAGCGGCACTTCGACCAGACCATCGCGCATGGCGACCGCATCGAGCCGCGCGACTGGATGCCGGACGGATACCGCCGCACGCTGGTGCGTCAGGTCGCCCAACACGGTCACTCCGAGATCATCGGCATGCAGCCCGAGGGCAGGTGGCTCACCAGCGCGCCGTCGCTCCGCCGCAAGGCTGTGCTGACGGCCAAGGTTCAGGACGAGGCCGGTCACGGGCTCTACCTCTACTCCGCCACCGAGACGCTGGGCGCCGACCGCGCCGACCTCACCGACGCCCTCATCACGTCGCGGCAGAAGTACTCCTCGATCTTCAACTACCCGACACCCAGCTACGCCGACGTCGGCACGATCGGCTGGCTCGTCGACGGCGCGGCCATCTGCAACCAGGTGCCGCTGTGCCGTAGCTCGTACGGGCCATACGCCCGCGCGATGATCCGCATCTGCAAGGAGGAGTCGTTCCACCAGCGCCAGGGCTATGAGCTGTTGATGACGATGATGAACGGCACCGACCAGCAGCGCGCCATGGTGCAGGACTCGGTGAACCGCTGGTGGTGGCCTGCGCTGATGATGTTCGGCCCGCCCGACGACCGCTCCCCCAACACCGAGCAGTCGATGGCGTGGGGCATCAAGCGGCACACCAACGACGAGCTGCGACAGCGGTTCGTCGACATGACCGTGCCGCAGGCCGACGCCCTCGGCGTCACACTGCCCGATCCGGAGCTCGCCTGGAACGAGCAGCGCGGGTCCTACGACTTCGGGACGCCCGACTGGGACGAGCTCACCCGCGTCATCAAGGGCGACGGCCCGTGCAACGCCGAGCGGATCGCCTGTCGCAAGGCCGCCCACGAGGACGGCGCCTGGGTCCGCGAGGCGGCGTCGGCCTACGCGAAGCGAGAGGACGCAGCATGAACGACTGGCCCCTTTACGAGGTGTTCGTACGCAGCAAGCGCGGGCTCAATCATGTGCACGTCGGCTCGATCCACGCTGCCGACGACGAGATGGCGTTGCGCAACGCGCGCGACGTCTACACCCGCCGCAACGAGGGCGTCAGCATCTGGGTCGTGAAGTCGTCGGACATCACCGCATCGAGCCCGGATGAGAAGGACCCGTTCTTCGCGCCGAGCGGCGACAAGGTGTACCGCCATCCCACCTTCTACGACGTGCCCGAGCACGTCCCCCACATGTGACATGGCTGCACGAGAAGTCGGACACGAGAACGCCTACACCAGCCTCGTCGAGGCGGACGATGACGCGCGCTGGGCGTTCGGCACCAGCTTCGACGACCCGCTGGCCGGCGTCGACACCACCGTGCCGAGCGGGGTCGACGCCGCCGACCAGGCCAGGTACTGCCTGATGCTCGCCGACGACGCCCTGGTGCTCGCGCAGAGGCTCGCCGAGTGGACGACACACGCGCCGGAGCTCGAGGAGGAGGTGGCACTGGCCAACATCGGGCTCGACCTGCTCGGCCAGGCCCGGCTCCTGCTCGCCCGTGCCGCTTCCGCCGATCCCTCGATCGTGCCGAACCTGCCCGCGGGCTCACCGGTGCCGCCCGACGACCGGCTGGCGTTCTTCCGCGACGCTGACGCCTTTCTCAACGTGCACCTCGTCGAGCAGCCCCGTGGTGACTTCGCCGCCACGATGGCACGGCTGCTGGTGTTCTCCGCCTGGCGGCTCGCATTGCTGGAACGGCTGCGTTCGTCGCCCGACCCGGTGCTCGCCGCCGTGGCCACCAAGGGCGTCAAGGAGGTGCGCTACCACCGCGAACACGCGGCCCGCTGGTGCATCACGCTCGCGCAGGGCACACATGTCTCCCGCGAGCGGATGATCGCCGGGATGGACACCGTGTGGCCCGATGTCGCCGAGCTGGTCGGCACCGAGCCCGCGGACGCCTTCGACGAGGCCATGCGCGTCGTCGACCAGGTGCTGGATCGTGCCGGCCTGCCCGTACCCACCGTCCCCTCGGCCGGCGGACGCGGCCGCGACGGCGTCCACACCGATGGCTTCGCCGGCCTCCTCGACGAGATGCAGGGTCTCGCCCGCGAGCACCCCATGGGGCGATGGTGATGAACGCCCGCGACGTCGTTGCCCGGGTCGTCGACCCCGAGCTGCCGATGCTGACGCTCGAGGACCTCGGCGTGCTCCGGGACGTCGACGTGAGTGAGGACACCGTCGTCGTCACCCTCACCCCCACCTACAGCGGGTGTCCGGCGCTGGCGACGATGCGCGCCGACGTCCTGGTCGCGCTGCGCCGGGCCGGATACGAGCACGCCGAAGTGCGCACGACCCTGACTCCTGCGTGGTCGTCGGACTGGATCAGCCCGCGGGGGCGCGCAGCCCTCGCCGAACACGGCATCTCGCCACCACGACCGACCGACGCACCCGTCGATCTGGTCCTGAGGCCGACGCGTCCGCCCGCCTGCCCTCAGTGCGCGTCAACGGATACTCACGAGCTGTCGAGGTTCGGCACCACGGCCTGCCGCTCCCTGCACACGTGCCGGGCCTGCGGCGAGACGTTCGACCACCTGAAGGAGATCTGATCGTGGCCCGTGGAAGCTTCCACACGCTCCGGGTGGCCCAGGTCGAGCGCCTGTGCGACGACGCGGCCGCGGTGACGTTCGACGTCCCCGACGACCTCGGCCAGGCGTACCGGTTCCGTCCCGGGCAGTCGCTCACGCTCCGTCGCACCGTCGACGACCGTGAAGAACGTCGCCAGTACTCGATCTGTGCTCCTGTCGGTTCGGCGCTGCGGGTCGGCGTGCGGGTGGTGCCGGACGGGATGTTTTCACCTTGGCTCGTCGAGCAGATCCACGCCGGCGACGAGATCGAGGTGGAGACGCCGTCCGGCACGTTCGGGCCCGATCCGGAGCAGGGCGGCCGGCACGTGCTCATCGCGGCAGGCTCCGGCATCACCCCGGTGCTGTCGATCGCCTCGTCGCTGCTCACCAACCCCGAGGCGGAGGTGACGCTCGTCTACGGCAACCGTCGCGCCAGCACCGTCATGTTCACCGACGAGGTCGCCGACCTGAAGGATCGGTTCCCGGCCCGCTTCGAGGTCATCCATGTGCTCTCACGCGAGCCGCGCGACGTCGAGCTGTTCAGCGGCCGACTCGACGCCGACCGGATGCGCCGCATCCTCACCGCGCTCGTGCCTGTGGCCAACGTCGACGGGTTCTGGCTGTGCGGCCCCTTCCCGATGATCGAGTCGGCCCGCGACGTGCTGCGCGACCTCGACGTCCCGGACGAGATGGTCCATCGCGAGCTGTTCTTCGTCGACGACGTCCCGCCGCCGCTCGTCGAGCACGCCGAGGCCGCCGTCGACGGTCCATCCAGCCGGGTCACGGTGATCCTCGACGGCCGCACCACCGAGCTCAGCCTTCCGCGCGACCGACCCGTCCTGGACGCCGCCCAGGACGTCCGCGCCGACCTGCCCTACGCCTGCAAGGGCGGGGTGTGTGGCACCTGCCGGGCCAAGGTCGTGAGCGGCGAGGTGACCATGCGCCGCAACTACGCGCTCGAGGACGCCGAGCTGGCCGAGGGCTATGTGCTCACCTGCCAGAGCCTGCCGCTCTCCGACGAGCTCGCCCTCGACTACGACGCCTGAGTGGTCAGCCGGCCGCGCCGAGGCAGCGACGCAGCTCCTCGAGCTCGTAGAAGTTCTCCGTGTCCTGGTAGGGCTGGCAGTCGCGGCCAACCGGCGTGGGGACTTCGTTGTGCGAGATCGAGACGAGGTGCGTGTCGCCGTTCTCCCAGACGATCCACTCGATGTTGGCGGACAGCGGCGCGATCCTGGAGACGCGGAAGTCGTTGTTCTCGTAGGTGAACGTCTCGCCCGGCGTGCCCTTCTCGTCGGCACCCGGCAGCTCGATCAGCGCGGCGAAGGGCGTCACCTCCTCCGCATGCGCGAACCGGTAGACCGCCGTGCGCGGATTGTTGTCGCGGCCCAGGAGCCGGTCGTCGATCTCGTCGAAGAAGTCGTCCAGCAGGATCTGGGCGGCCTGATAGCTGCCGTCTTCACCCTCCACGCCGGGCCCGCGGGAGTAGAAGTAGCGTCCGTCGTCGACGTACGCGAAGGTCCCGGCCGCCTTCTCCGGCATCATCGCGCTCGTGTCGACGTTGACGTCGCGGCTCATCGCCGGTCCGCCGCGGTAGACGTCGAAGATGCCGTTCGCGTAGAAGAGCTTCTTGCCGAGGCCGGCGACGAAGTCCGGCTCGTAGAGGTGCTCGAGCGTGTCGACTGCGGCCTCGTCGATGCCTGAGAGCTTGCGCACCCGGTTGTACTCGGACTTCCACGGACCGTCCTCGAGGAAGTTCTCGTACTCGTTGTTCTCGCTGTCGAACTTCAGCAGCTTCTCGTCCGACTTCGTCGGCGCGATCACCAGGTCCGGCTGGGTCGAGCTCAGGCCGCGCGAGAAGTTCCGGGCGCTGTCCACCGCCCGCTCCTTCGCGGAGTCGATGAGCTCGACCTTGGCCCCTTCCTCGATCGCCGCTTCGAACATGCCGGCCAGCCGCTGGCCCGCTCGGGCGCCGAGGCCCTGCATCTCCTCCTTGCCGAGCTTGCTCAGCTGCCCGTAGCCGATCTCGTCCATGGCGGCACGGAGAGCTCGGGCATCCGGTCCGAACCGCTTTCCGGCGGACGTCAGCGCATCGGCGTCTCGTGCCTCCTCCCACAGGGCGATCGTGTCGTCGAGCAGGTCGCCGTCGGTGAGCGAGCGGGCTCCATGCCGGGCGACGTGCTCGGCGAACACCGGCTCGAATCCTTCCGGCGCCTCCAGCTCGGACGCCTTCGGCGTCGGGTAGGGCGTGAGCGTTGACGTGTGTGGCTGTAGCGCGCCGGGCGTGATGGGCGAAGAGCCGGGGCGCGGAGAGACGCGATCCTTCGGGTCGGCGTCGGACTGGCAGCCGGAAAGAGCGATCATCGCTGCGGCGACGATCAGGAGTCGGGAGCGATGCATGCCCCATATCCTGCATGAAGAGCCGAAACGCGTCAGAGGTTCCCCCCGATCAGGACCGCGGTCACGACCACCAGCGCCAGCGTCGCGACGTCGCCGACGATCCCCGCGGCTTCGGAACGTCGGTGACGACGGGCGGCGCGCAGTCGGGTGATGATGGCGCCGATGAGAAGCGCCGCCAGGCCGATCGAGGCGAGCACCCCGAGCGGCGGGTACGCCAGCCCGATGGCAACGCCCGCCGCGCCCAGCCACTCCAGCACGCCGATGGTGCGCCACAACCCGGGCGGGACGTCCAGCGAGTCGCGGACCTTGAGTGAGGCCGGCACGTTGAACAGCTTGATGCCGCCGGTGAAGACGAACGTGGCGGCCACGACGATCGCGAGAATCGTGAGCAGCATCCGCCAACGCTAGCGGCTCGGGAGACCGGCGGGTCAGGCCACGCGAAACTTCGCCACACCGGTCGGCGCGCTCACCTCGATGATCGCGCCGCGCTGGAGCTGCCGGCCGCGCCGCGTCTCCACCATGCCGTCGACCCGCACGTCACCGTCCGCGATGAGGGCGGCCGCGTCAGCGCCCGAGTCGGCCACACCCACGAACTTGAGGAACTGGCCGAGGCGGATGCCTCCCTCGCGGATGGAGACGTCCTCGATCCCGGGGGTGTTCACGACTCCAGCGTCGCACCCATGGCGTCGAGGAGCCCGGCAGTGCCGATCTCACGCTCTTCACCGGTGCCGTGGCCGTCGAGGTGGACGCCCTGCTCGGTGTACGTCAGCCGGGTGCCTCCGTCGAAGCTCTCCAACGCGATCGTGGTGATCGACGTGGAGATGTGCACGTCGCCGATCCACATGTCGTACGTGTAGATGATGCGCTGGTGTTCGACGATGTCGGTGTACGTCGACCGAAAGCGGTGCGGTGGTCCGCCGTGGAAGCTGCCTTCGTTGGATCCGTGCCCTCCGACGCGGAAGTCATCGTCGTAAGCCGTCATGACGAGACCCTCCGTCACCGTCTCGTTCGCAAACCAGAGCCGCTTCGACTCCTGGTCGGCAAATGCCTCCCAGACCCGCTCGACCGGAACCGGGAACACGCGCTCCAAGACGAAGTCGTGATGGGTCTGGCTGCGTTCGGCGAGTGTCATCTCGCGTGCTCCTTGGGTGCGGTCAGAAAGGTTTCGAGCCGGTCGAGCTGACGCTCCGCCGGCAGGCGCTGTTCGCTGATCCATGTACCAGCCGCAGTCAGCGCTTCCGGCGCCAACTGGACCGTGCGGACGCGGCCGATCTTCCTCGAGGTGACGAGGCCGGCCGCCTCGAGCACGGCGAGGTGCTGGACCACGGCGGGAAGCGTCATGTCGAACGGATGCGCCAGGTCGCTGACGGTGGCGGGGCCGCGCACGAGCCGTTCGATCATCGCGCGTCGGGTGCCGTCGGCCAGGGCATGGAACATCCGGTCGAGCGTCATCGTCAGGGGCGGCGATACGTCAGGTGTGTGACGAGCGGGGTGTGGCGCACGCCGACCGGCTCGAGCGTGAGACCGGCCAGATCGTCGAAGAGGCGCTCCCCCGAACCGAGCACGTGCGGCACCAGGTGCAGCCGGAGCTCGTCGATGTGCCCGGCGTTCAGGTACTGGCGCACCGTCGTGGCACCGCCCATGATGCCGATCTCGCCGTCGCCGGCGGCCTCGCGGGCCCGGTCGAGAGCGGCCTCGATGCCATCGGTGACGAAGTGGAAGGTCGTGCCGCCCTGCATCGGCAGGTCGTCCCGCTCGTGATGGGTGAGCACGAACACCGGGGCGTGGTACGGCGGGTCCTCGCCCCACCAGCCGTGCCACGCCTCGTCCCAGTCGCCACCCTCCGGCGGACCGAACATGTTGCGGCCCATGACAAAGGCCGACCGCGCCAGGACCGCCCCGACCTCCGGGCCGTTCTCCTCGGCGGCGCCGAACATCCAGTCGTCCAGCAGATGTTCCCCGCCCACGCCGAGTGGGTGCTCATGGCTCTGGTCCGGCCCGGCGGCGAAGCCGTCGAGGGAGATCCCCAGGTCTGCGGTCACGCGTGCCATCGACGGCTCCTTCATCATCACTTAAGTACATTGTTAAGTATTCATCGTCCGCCAGCGGCTGTCAAGATGTCGGCATGGACGACGCCGTGAAGAGCCCGTGGATCATCGGCTTCGGCGTCGTGGCGGGGATGCACCTGGCGCTCAACGCAGCTGACGCGTCGCCCTGGGACAGCATCACCAAGTGCCTGCTCGCGCCGATGCTCGCCGCGTGGGTGATCCGGCTCGGCGGCCCACGACTCCTCGTCGCCGCGCTCGTGTTCTGCCTCGGCGGCGACCTGTTCCTGGAGATCGAGCCACTGTTCGTCATCGGCATGGCGTCGTTCGCGGCGGCACACATCTGCTTCATCACGTTCTTCGTGCGGCGAGGCGCACTCCCCAGGCTTCGCGCGAATCCCTGGCCGGCGCTCGTCTACCTCGCGGCGGCCGTCCCGATGGTGGTGTGGGCCTGGGACGGGCTCGAGGCCGACGTGCGGCCGTTCGTCCCGGTCTATGCCTTGCTGCTCGTCGGAACGGCGGCGACATCGCTCGCCCTCGACCGCCGGGCCGGCTTGGGCGGACTGCTGTTCCTCATCTCCGACGGGTTCATCGCCCTCGGCGAGGCCGGCCGGTTCGACAAGGACGCGACGTGGCACGGACTGGTCATCATGGGCCTGTACATCCTGGCGATCTTCTTCCTGTCCGCCGGGATCCTGAACCGGGAGATCCGCACGAAGCGACTGGCCGCCGACGGCTTCGATCCCACCGTCCGCACCGACTGCTGGCCACGGTTGCCCGAACGAGCGTGACGAACAAAAAGGTGCCATCTGACCGCACGTACCGCGTCGTGCAGCGATTGATCGCGACGTTCTTCCGACTGCTCGGGCTGCGCATCACCGTGCACGGCGCCGAGCACCTGCCCACGTCTGGCCCCGCGGTGATCGCGAGCAACCACATCGGCTTCCTCGACTTCACCTTCATCGGGTACGCGGCCCGTGAGCGTGGCCGCCTCGTGCGGTTCATGAGCAAGCTGTCGACGTTCGAGAGCCGGCTGTCCGGTCGGTTGATGAGGGCGATGCGACACGTGCCGGTCGACCGATGGTCGGGCGCGATGGCGTACCGGCAGGCGCGCCGGCTGCTCGACGAGGGTGAGGTGGTCGGCGTCTTCCCGGAGGCGACCATCAGCAGGTCGTGGCTGGTCAAGGGGCTCAAGCCCGGCGCAGCCGGCCTCGCGATCAGCCGTTCCGTCCCGCTGGTGCCGGCGGTGGTGTGGGGCTCGCATCGCATCATGACCGTCGACGGGCACCGCAGCCTGCGTCGCGGCACGTCCGTCACGGTCCTGCTCGGCGAGCCGCTGCACGCGACCGACGGCGAGACCGTCGCCGGCCTCAACGACCGTCTGCGCTCGGCCATGGCCAACCTGCTCGACGAGGCGATCGACACCTACCCGGACGAACCGAGATCCGCCGCGGACCGCTGGTGGCTGCCCCACGACCGGGGTGGCACGGCGCCACCGCCCGACGTCGCCGCCGCCCTCGACCGGGCCGCTCTCGCGCGCATCAACCAGCCGGACTGAGCAAGTCCCGAGCCGATGGGTTTGGCGTTCGTCGATGACATCCCGCTGGAACGCATCGACAAGGTGGAGCGGTGGAAGCGGCGCAGGGCACGATGACGCCATGAGCTTCGATCAGCTGCAGCCCGTCACGGTCGTCGATCTCACCTTCGACGTCCGGACGCTGGGGCCCGACGACGGCGAACCGGTGCTGCTGCTGCACGGCTTTCCGGAGACGTCGTTGAGCTGGTCGGCGGTCGCGCCGGTGCTGGCAGACGCCGGGTTCCGGGTGTTCGCTCCCGACCAGCGTGGCTACTCCCCCAAGGCCCGTCCGTCCGCAGTCACCGAGTACACGATGGATCACCTCGTCGACGACGTCCTGGGCCTGGCCGACAGGCTCGGCCTCGACACCTTCCACCTCGTCGGTCACGACTGGGGCGCGGCGGTCGGCTGGGCGGTGGCAGCACGGCACCACGACCGGCTGCGCACCTTCACCGCGGTCTCGGTGCCGCACCTCGCGGCCTACAACACCGCGCTGCGCAGCGACGCCGACCAGCAGGAACGGTCGTCGTACATCGGCCTGATGCGCGAGGAGGGCAAGGCCGAGGACGTCCTGGCCGCGGAGGACGGTCGGCGGCTGCGGGCGATGTACGACGGGAAGATCCCGGCGACGCACGTCGACGCCTACGTCGACCTCTTCCACGATCGCGATGCCCTCACCGGTGCGCTGGCCTGGTACCGGGCGATGACGGCAGCGCTCGCCGACCTTCCGGCGGTCTCGGTGCCGACGACGTACGTGTGGAGCGACGGCGACTGGGCGATCGGTCGCGCGTCGGCCGAGGCGTGCATCGATCACGTCACCGGCCCGTTCGCGTTCGTCGAGCTCGGAGGCGTCAGCCACTGGATTCCTGAAGAGGCCCCAGGCCCCCTCGCCGACGCCATCCTCGAGCGGGTGCGCGGCTGACCATCCATGAGGTGATGATGGGCCGATGACCAAGGCTTACTGGATCAACACGTTCACTGCCGTGCACGACGACGACAAGCTCCGGGCGTACATCGAGCTGGCCGGACCGGCGATGCGCGAGGCCGGCGGCCGGTTCCTGTCGCGCGGCAACGTCGTGCACGCTTTCGAGGGCGCCTCGTACGGACGCACCACGCTGATCGAGTTCCCCAGCACGGACGCCGCCGTCGCTGCGTACGCGAGCCCCGGCTACCAGGCCGCCCTGGAAGCGCTCGGCGAAGGTGCAGAGCGGGAGATCAGGATCGTCGAAGCGCTTCCAGACGTCTGAGGCGATCGAGGCTGCCGGCCGGCCGGAACTCGACGACTCCGTAGCTGGATGCTCATCTGCTCCGAAGTTCGGACTCAGCCGGCCAGTGGCCAGCCTCCGGGGTCGTCGACCGGACGTCCCTTTCTGGCGGCGTAGCCGTTCCACTCGAGGGCCCGTTCCAGGTGCCAGGTGCGCTGGTCGACCATGAGCTCGAGGAGTGTCGTGGCCCCGATCTGCACATGGCGGGCGCCCAGCTCGACCGCGACGGCGCGGGCAGCGCGGGCGTCACAGGTGGCGTCGTGCGCGCGGTGGACGGGGATGCCGTAGTAGGACGCGACGTCGACGAGCCGGCGCTGGCCCAATGCACCACGCTCGATGCCCCAGTCGACGACGAACGGATCGACGACCAGCAGCCGCGACCAGTCGGGCTGGGTGAGGCCGTGCCGGGTGGCCTCGGCCCGCAGCATCGTGAGGTCGTAGGTGGCGTTGAAGACGACCAACCCGACCTGCCGATCGACAAGCGACCGAACCCAGTCGACCACCACCGGGAGTCCCTCGGCCGACGCAGGTGCATCGACGAGCATCGCCTCGGTGATGCCGTGCACCGCAGCGGACTCAGGTGGGATCGGGACGCCCGGGTCGACAAGACCGGTGATCTCGACGCCGGACGGATCGAGCAGGGCATAGCTGAGCACACGGTCGTGGAACGGGTCGATGCCGGTGGCCTCGAAGTCGAGCGACGCGAGCGGCACGCGGTGCCAGCCGTCGTGACGGCCGCGATCGGGCGCTCCAGCTGCGAACCGATTCGTGCTCACGGGCCGACCTCCTGATGCCACGCTAGGGGTGGGCTCGGACAGCAATCCGGAGCGACGTGCCGAACTGGTACATTTGCCCAAATTCTGAGGAGGCGCGGTGACGCGGACGAAGCTCGACGGCACGACGGCCGTCATCACCGGGGCCGGGAGCGGCATCGGCCGGGCCACGGCGCTGCTCGCCGCAGTCAAGGGAGCCCGGCTCGTGCTCACCGACGTCTCGGCCGACTCCCTCGCCGAGACGGTGCTCCTGGTCGGCGAGGCCGGAGGAACCGTGGCGCATCACGAAGCCTTCGACGTCCGCGACGTCGACGCTGTCCATGCGTTCGCGGCCCGCACCCACGAGCTGACCGGCGCGGTCGACGTCGTCATGAATGTCGCCGGCATCTCGACGTGGGGACGCATCCAGGACCTCACCGCCGAGCACTGGCGGCGCACCGTCGACGTCGACCTGATGGGCCCGATCCACGTGCTCGCGGCGTTCGTGCCGCCCATGATCGAGGCACGTCGGGGTGGGCACGTCGTCAACGTCTCGTCGGCCGCCGGCCTGTTCGGGCTGCCCCTTCACGCGCCGTACAGTGCTGCCAAGTTCGGACTGCGGGGTGTCAGCGAGGTGTTGCGGTTCGACCTCGCGCCGTACGGCATCGGCGTGACGCTCGTGGTTCCGGGCGCCGTCAACACCCCGCTCGTCGGCACCGTCGACATCGTCGGCGTCGACCGCGACGACCCCAAGGTCCGGAAGGCCGTCGACTCGTTTGCTCGCCACGCGGTCACGCCGCAGAAGGCCGCCGCCGCCATCGTCCGTGGCGTCGAGCGGGGCCGCTACCTGGTGTACACCTCGCAGGACATCCGCGCCCTCCACCTCACCCAGCGGTACATACCGTTCGTCTACACCCTCATCATGCGGGTGATGAACCAGCAGGCCCGCCGCGTGCTCAAGCGGAAGGTCGGGCCTCGCGCAGATCGGTGACCGCGAAGGTGCGGGCCGACGTCTCCTGAGGCGCACGGCAAGTGAGCACGGCGGGGGCGGATCGCCTCGCCTCGACCGTCACCACGACCCGCGCCGGCAGCGGGCTGACGCACGTCAGCTCGACCCTCCACTCCCCCGAGCCGATCGTCTCGATGGCCGCCGAGCGGACGTCGCGGGGGCCGCCGGGACCGTACCTCTCGTGGATTGCCACCGCCGCGGCCTGAGCCACCGGGTGCAGCAGGCTCGAACCGCGCAGCCGGTCGGGCGTCACCGTGCCGGCGAGGTGACGGTCGACGATGCCCGGGGCGTCGACGCGATCCAGGCCGCCGTAGTAGGTGCCGTCCGGCAGCACGACCACGGTGGGCGCGAACCGGTCGCCGCCGACGTGGCTGCATTCCCAGACTCGATCACCGTGCCGCTCCGACAGTGCCTCCGCGACCGGCCGCCCCCGCACCGCGCAACAGGTGTCGTGGCGTCCGTGCGTGCAGACCAGCAGCACCGGCTCGTCCGACCATGCCGCGCTGGACTCGGTCAGTGCGTCTCGAGCGGCCAGCAGACCGGCGTCGTCGCGCCAGGTGCCCCAGCGGATGCGACCCTCCACGACATCGGCCACCGCCCACGCCGGCTCGTGAGGCGTCTCCGCGCGGCCGTGGCGACGGATCAGCAACGTGCGCCCATCCGCGGCACTGGTGGCCCGGAGCAGCTGATCGAGGACGGACGAATCGATTCCGGACTCGGCGAGGGCGTCGAACGCCCACGGGCCGGGATGCTCGATCAGCAGGAACCGGCTCACGTGCAGCGCCGTGCCGGGCAGCGGGTCGCCGCGCTCGCGGGCGGTGTCCGCGCACAGCGGAGTGAGGGAAGACACGAGGTCAGGGTCTCAGGTGGGGACGACGATGCCGGCACACAGGAGGCGCCGGGCCACGTCGAGCCCCAGGACGTCCGCGGTGACCGGGTCCCCGGCGAGCAACCGGCCGAGCGCAGCGGCATCCGTCCCGCCGAGCTCGATCGCCCCGACGCGGGTGACCAGACGGGTGCCGTCGTCGTACGACTCCACTCGCGGTTCGAGATGACGGCGGAGGACCAGGACGGTGTCGACGGTCAGCGATCGGGCGGCGTGCAGCTGAGCCAACGGCCCGATCGGCTTCGGCCGTCCAGTCGACGCCGACGCAGCGGCGAGCGCGGACGAGATCTCCTCGGCCGTGATGTTCTCGATGGCGCGCAGCAGGCGGGCCCGGACCAGCTCGACATCAGGTGCGACGTCGGCCGGATCGCCGACGCGGACCCCCAGTGGCAAGGCCGACCTGACGTCGGCATCCCCGGCCAGGTCGAGGAGAGCACGGTCGAGGATGGTCCGGGCGACCGCGTGCCGGGTCCACGTGTGGACGCCGAACGTCAGGTGGGTGCTGACGCCGCCCAGGGCGGTGGCCGCGTGCAGGTAACCGCGGGGCAGGTACAGGCAGTCACCGGGCTCGAGCACCGCGTCGACGACCGGGGGCGTGTCGGCGGCCTCGGCGACGGCTTCGCGGCGGTCGGTCCACGGCTGGTCACGCAACGGCATCGGGTGGACGGGTTCGTGGATGCGCCAGTGCTTGCTACCCGAGATCTGCATCACGAACACGTCGTGCACGTCGTAGTGGTCGTCGAACCCCCGCGACTGCGGCGGCGTGACGTACGCGTTGACCTGGACGGGATGGCCGAGCTCGGCGGCGAGCTGCTGGGTGAAGTCGATGAGTGGCGGCCAGGTGCGATGCAGCGCCTGCAGCACGAGCGTCGCACCGTCCGCGAACAGCGCAGTGAGCCTGGTGTCGTCCACCTGGTCGGCGATGCCGGCGCCGACTCCTCCGCCGCTGGTGAAGTCACGGTTGGCGAGGGTGGTGCCGTCCTGGGCCACCCGGATGAACGGCGTCCGTAGGCCGCGTGATGAAACCAGCTCGTCGACCGCCGCCTCGTCGAAGAGGTCGGTGAAGCCGCCAGCCAGATCGGTCGACGGAGTCAGCAGCGCGGCACTGCCCCAGACGTCACGCGCGAACCCTTCGGGGTCGGCGACCAGTCGGCGCAGCGCAGGGTGCCCGGTCGTGTGACCGGGCACCCTGGTGTCGGCTGCTGACGTCACGTCGTCGTGTCGTCCTCGGCGACGTCGGCGGGATCGTCGATGAGGCCGTCGGCACCCTCGTCGGCCCCTCCGTCGGCTCCGCCGTCGTCGGCACCGCCATCAGCGCCGCCGTCCTGAACGCCGGGCGTGCCCTCGGCACCACCGTCGGCAGGCCCTTCGGCCCCGGAGTCGGCGCCTTGATCGGCTCCGCCGTCGGCACCACCATCCTGCACGCCAGGCATGCCTTCGGCGCCGCCGTCCGCAGGTCCTTCGGTCTCACTCATGTCGGTCTCCTCATGTCGGGTGGCACGGCACCGGTGAGTGCCGCTCTCAACGTCTTACACCTGGACCCGCGCCGCAACTCCTCCATCGATAGAGTTCAGGAGCTCATGACCCATGACCTGTCGTCAGACTTCGCAGACGCCGAGGGCGCGGCCCTCGTCGTCGGCGGCAGTGGTGGCCTGGGTGCGGCGATCGCGCTCATGCTGGCGTCCCGCGGCTGCGATGTGGCGGTGACCTTCCGAGGCAACGAGAAGGCGGGCCAGGCCGTGGCCGAGGAGGCAGCCGCCTACGGCGTCCGGACCTCCGTGCACGCGCTAGACGTCACCGCGCCCGACGACTGCGCCTCGGTGGTGGCCGCCGTGGCCGATGCCTACGACGGATTGCACACGCTGGTGCACGCCGCCGGTCCCCACGTGCCGATGGTGCATTTGTCCAAGGTGCCTCCCGCTGACTTCGCCGAGCAGCTCTCCCAGGACGCCGCGGGATTCTTCAACGTGGCGCAGCCGGCTCTGCCGTTGCTGCGGCAGACCCAGGGTTCGATTGTCGCGGTCACCACGGCGGCAACGGCACGTTTCCCGGTGCGTGACGGGTTGTCCTCGGCGCCGAAGGGCGCGGTGGAAGCCCTCGTGCGCGCCCTCGCCGCCGAGGAAGGGCGCTTCGGCGTGCGCGTCAACGCCGTGGGCCCGGGGATGCTCACCGACGGCATGGCCGCCCGGCTGATCGACTCCGGCGAGCTCGACGAGGAAGCCTTGTCGATCACCCGCGGCAACATCCCGTTGCGCCGCTTCGGCGACGCGAACGACATCGCCGAAGCCGTCTGCTTCCTGGCGTCGGCCAGGGCCGGGTTCGTCACCGGCCAGAAGCTCGACGTCGACGGCGGCTACACCGTCTGACCGTCAGCGGTCGTCCTCCTCGGCCTCCCGCTCCGCCTGCTCACGCTCACGCTCGGCCCGCTCGCGCTCGCTGAGCTGCCCCTTGAGGTCCCTGACCTGACGCCGCCGGCGCGCGAGGCGCATGCTCGCCCCGACCATGATGAGCGCGACCAGGGCACCCGCGACGGCACCGATCGCTGTCGCAGCGCGGAAGCCGGGCGCCTCGACGTCGAAGATCCGCTCGCCGGCGTGCGCCGCGTTGCTCGTGCCGAGGACCACGGCCAGCGTGAGCCAGTTGGGTGTGGCCAGCACCACCGCGACGACGAGGACGATGAACCGCCAGGTCCAGCTGAGGAACCGCCGCCGCATCTGGGCCACCAGGAGCAACGGGACCAGGGTGAAGACGAATCCGTAGAACACACCCCACAGGGTCCCAGCCGACAGCTGACCGCCGACCTGGTCGCCGACGCGCTGCGCCCACCAGCGCGGGAAGAAGGCGGCCGAGAGGGCGTAGGCGAGATAGGCCAGTGCGATGAGCACCAGCACGAGCACCGCCCGGTTGACCCACGTGCCGGCTTTCACGTCCTGGCGGTCGTAGCGGCGCTCCGCCGCGGAGCCACGCTCGTGCTCGTGGTCGGCGTCGCCGTGGCTCGGCTCGGGGCCGTGGGAGTGATCTGCCTTGCCGTGGCTTTCGTCGCTCATGGCGTCATCATGCCCCGACGCCGGGCGGGACGCGCAGCGATAGCCTCGGCGACGTGCGCATCGCGACCTGGAACGTCAACTCCGTGCGGAGTCGCATCGACCGTCTCACCGACTGGCTGAAGCGTGCCGACATCGACGTCGTCACACTGCAGGAGACCAAGTGCCGCGACGACCAGTTTCCCGCGCTCGAGCTCAGCGCGATGGGCTACGAGGTCGCCCACTTCGGGCTCAACCAGTGGAACGGCGTGGCCGTGCTCTCCCGCGTCGGCCTCGACGACATCGCCACCTCGTTCGCCGACGACCAGCCGGGGTTCGGCGAGCCCGAGGCCCGCGAGGCCCGCTCGATCGGCGCCACCTGCGGTGGCGTGCGGGTCTGGAGCCTGTACGTCCCGAACGGTCGTGAGCTCGGCCATGCGCATTACGCCTACAAGCTGCGCTGGCTCGACAGCCTGCGTGCGGCAGCCTCCGGCTGGCTCGCGGACGACCCCGACGCCCAGGTCGCGCTCACCGGCGACTGGAACATCGCTCCCGAGGATGACGACGTCTGGGACATGGCGTTCTTCGCCCACAGCACGCACGTCTCCGAGCCCGAGCGGGCCGCCTTCCGGGCGATCGTCGACGCCGGCTTCGCCGATGTCGTCCGTCCGCACACGCCGGGCCCGGGCGTGTACACGTACTGGGACTACAAGCAGCTCAGCTTTCCCAAGAAGCGTGGCATGCGCATCGACTTCGTGCTCGCCTCCCCAGCGCTGGCCGGGCGCATCAGCTCGGCCTGGATCGAGCGCGAGGAGCGCAAGGGCAAGAACCCGAGTGACCATGCTCCCGTGGTCGTGCAACTCGACTGAGGGCTAGTCTGCGGGGATGACCGACACCTCCCGAGAATTCGACGTCGTCGTCTTCGGCGCCACCGGCTTCGTCGGTGTGCTGACCGCCAAGTACCTCGCCGAGCACGCCCCGACCGGCACCCGCATCGCGCTGGCCGGCCGCAACGAGACCAAGCTCGAGCAGACCCGCGCATCGTTGCCGGCCGTGGCCCACGACTGGCCTCTGATCGTGGCCGACTCCGACTCACCGGCCTCGCTCGATGCGATGGCGGCGCGTACTCGTGTGGTCTGCACGACGGTCGGGCCCTACTTGAAGTACGGCGAGTCGCTGCTGGCTGCCGTCGCCAATGCGGGTACCGACTACGTCGACCTCACCGGCGAGGTGCCGTTCGTCCGCTTCGCCATCGACAAGTACGGCGAGCAGGCGGCTGCCACCGGAGCCCGCATCGTGCATGCGTGCGGATACGACTCGATCCCGTCCGACGTCGGTGTCCACCTGCTCCACCAACGGGTCATCGCCGACGGCGAGGGCGAGCTCACCGACACCACCCTGGTCGTCACCAAGATGAGGGGTGGCCTCTCCGGCGGCACGTTCGACTCGATGCGGGTGGTCGCCGATCTGGCCCGACAGCCGGAGGCGCGCAAGGTGCTGATCAACCCACACGCCCTGTCCTCCGGGCCCGGCGAGGTCAAGCGCGGTGATCGCAAGGCCGAGCCCAGTGACACCGCCATCTTCAGCGCCAAGAAGGTCGACCCGTCGCTGCAGGGAGCGCTGGCGCCGTTCATCATGGCCAGCTACAACACCCGCATCGTCCGTCGCACGAACTTCCTGCTCGGCGGGGTCTACGGCGACCGGTTCAAGTACGGGGAGGCGATGGCCGTCGGCCGCAACCCCGTCCTCTCCCGGGTGGCTGCGGCCGGTGTCGCTGCCGGTCTGGGCGGGCTGTTCGGCGGCCTCGCGATGAAGCCCACCCGTCGCGTCCTCGATCGAGTGCTCCCCGACCCGGGCGAGGGTCCCAGCGAGAAGACCCGCGACAACGGCTTCTTCGACCACCGGACCTACACCACCACGACCACCGGCGCCCGCTACATGGCCAAGGTCGCCGCGAAGGGCGATCCCGGCTACAAGGCCACGGCGATGATGCTCGGCGAGGCCGCTCTGACGCTGGCGCTCGACCGCGACAAGCTGCCCGACCGCAAAGGCGTTCTCACCCCCATCTCGGCGATGGGTGACGCGCTCGTCGACCGCCTGCGTGCCGCCGGCATGACCCTTGACGTCACCCGGCTCGACTAGCGCTTACCGGGTCCGCCACCGGATGTCGCCGCCGTCCACCCGCACGGACACCTCGCGAGTCTCACCGTTGGCGAACTCGACCACACAGATCGTCTTCTTCTTCGCGCCGGCCTTGAGCGGATCGGGGCACTTGACCGACGCGGGCTTGCGGCCGACCTCCTGCGCGTAGTCGGTCAGGACCTCCTGCTCGGCCTGACCGCTCGCCGGCCTCGCCACGTCCCAGCGTGCGGTGCCTTCCTCGTCCGCCACCGAGACGAGGATCTCCCCCGACGACCCGTCGGTGAGGTCGTACGTGCACGTGAACGTCGCGCCGACCTTCGCCTCCTGACCCTGCGGGCAGTCGACACTGTCGACCTTCACCGAGCCCGGGCCGTCGATCGAGTCGCGCACGTTCTTCTCCACCACGGCGGCGTCGACGGTGTCGGAGGCGCACGACGCCAGGACTCCAGCTGCAACGACCAGAACGAGGCCAGCGCCCCTCGTGAAGCTCATGGATGCAGGTTAGGGGCTCGCGTCATCCACCGCCGAGGTTTCGCGCTTCGAGCTGAGGTGGTCCGAACGCCACTGCCGTCCCATGATGAGAACCGAGGGGAGCTACGACATGAGCGTCTTGCTGAACCACACGATCGTCCGCAGCACCGACAAGGATGCGTCCGCACGCTTCCTGGTCGAGATCCTCGGGCTGCCCGAGCCGACGACATACGGACCGTTCACGGTGGTGCAAACCCACAACGACGTCTCGCTGGACTTCGCCGAGGGTCACGGCAGACCGCACCCGCAGCACTACGCCTTCCTGGTCTCCGACGCGGAGTTCGACGAGATCCGGTCGCGGATCGTCGAGCGCGGGCTGACCTACTGGGCCGACCCGTTCCACACCAAGAAGAACCAGATCAACACCAACGACGGCGGCCGCGGGCTCTACTGGGACGATCCGGACGGGCACAACCTCGAGATCATCACGGTGCCCTACGGCGGCTGAGCACTCGTCCCAGGTTTCCCACGAGACCCTCGAAAACACGCGGTGATGACACGAAGTTCTGTGTGATCAGCGCAGGTTTCGGGGGGTCTCGTGGGAAACCCGAGACTGGCGTGACCCCTCAGCTGCCCCAGGCGGGGCGCAGTGGGAAGTGCGCGTCGCCGTCCGCACCGACTTTGACCGCCAGCACGTGATGGAGGCCGAGCTCGTTGCGCTCGAACGCCAGCCGCGAGCCCGCCATGTAGATGCCCCACACCTTCGCCGTGCCGAGGCTGACCTCCTCGAGGCACTCGTCCCAGTGCGCCTCGAGGTTCTCGTTCCATCCCTTGAGGGTGAGCGCGTAGTGCTCTCGCAGGTCCTCGACGTGCCGGACCTCCAGGCCGTTGTCGTGCGCAGCGGAGACGATGCGGCCGACCGGAGCCAGCTCGCCGTCGGGGAACACGAACCGGTCGATGAAGGCGCCGGGACTGGGCGGCAGCGAACCGTCACGCCGGGTGATGCAGTGGTTGAGCAACCGGCCGCCGTCCTTGAGCTTGCTGCTGAGGAAGGTGAAGTAGGACGGGTAGTTGCGCACACCGATGTGCTCGGTGAGACCGATCGAGCTGACCGCGTCGAAGCCGGTCTCGACGACATCGCGGTAGTCGCCGTGGCGGACCTCGGCGAGGTGATCGAGACCCTGCTCCTTGATCTTCTGCTGCGCCCAGAGCGCCTGCTGCTCCGACAAGGTGACGCCGATGACCTTGACGCCGTAGTGCTGCGCCGCGTGCCGCACCATGCCACCCCAGCCGCATCCGACGTCGAGCAGGCGGTCGCCCTCCTTGAGGTCGAGCTTGCGGGCGACGAGGTCGTACTTCTCGAACTGGGCCTCCTCGAGGGTGGCGTCCTGCCTGGGGAACACGGCACAGGTGTACGTCATCGACGGGCCGAGCACGTACTCGTAGAAGCGGTTCGAGACGTCGTAATGGTGGTGGATGGCCTCGGCGTCGCGAGCCTTGGAGTGGCGTAGGCCTTCGAGGGCTCGGCGCCACCGTGGCAGGTGCTCCTCCGGGGGCGGCTGCGGTGGCCTCAGGTTGCCCACCCCCAGGCTGCGGACGATCTGCACGACCTCCGCCGGCGGCGGCATCCTGAGGCTGAGTCGGGACTTGACGTGCTTCAGCACCTCGTACGGATTGCCGAGGTGCACACCGTCGACTTCAAGGTCGCCGGCCACGATCGCCCGGCCGAAGCCGAGGTCGCCGGGGGCGGTCATGATGTAGGCCAGGCCGCGCTCGTTGAGCAGCCGGAACGTGTACGTGGCGTCCTTCGGGCCCGCCACGCTGCCGTCATAGGCCTCGAAGCGGAACGGCAGGCCGTCCTTCATGAGACGTTCCAAGGCCTGGGCGATGCTCAGGCGAACGCCGACGTCGATGGTCATGAGTTCCTCACCGCTTTCTCGTACAGCGTGCTGAGCCGACCGTCCGGGTCGTGACGGGCGCGTACGGCGGCCAGCACGTCTCCGCCGTACAGCTGATCGAAGGTCTTCTCGTCGTAGAACGCCTCGGAGTAGAGCGACTTGTGTCCGCCGAGCTCGTGCACCTGCGCTTCGATGCGTCGATTCATCAGGCCCGGCGGCGAACCAGGAGGTACTTCGACCGCACCCCAGAAGCCGACGTTGACGTACGTCTGGCCGGGGCGCAGAGGGTAGACCGGCCAGGTGCGAGTGGTGCGCAACGGACACAGCCACACCGGTCGCATGCCGACCTCGGTGTCGAACCAGGACAGGAACTCCGGGAGAGACTCGACCGGCACCTCGACGTCCTGGATGACCTTCTCGCGCGGGCCGATGCCCTTGACCCGGTCGAGAACGGCTCCGAGGTGCACGCGATTGTCGAGGGCCAGCAGCCGGTGGTAGACGTCGCTGCGGCGGAACCGCCGCGGCCAGATGCGCCGGGCCCAGCGGTTCTGGGCCCCGAACGCTCCTGAGCACCAGAACCAGTCGGTGTCCCAGCGCCACAGGTAGTCGTACATCGTCAGCAGGTCGGTCTCGCGGCGCTGGATGGACCGGTAGTAGATCTCCTGGCCGGCGTAGTCGCTGGTCGATCGCCCTCTCCGAGACGGCACAGTGTCGGTGAAGGTGGCGAGGGTCAGGTAGATCTCGTCGGGGCTGAACGACGTGCCGTCGACCGCGTCGACCCGCTCGCCCTGCCATGCTCCGGCCTCGACGACGTCGGTGATCGCCTTCGCCGCGGACGTCGCATCGTCGAACCGCACGTGCCGAAGGGCGACGAAGCCCGGCACCTTCTCCAGCGTGATGCGCAGCCGGGTGGCGTAGCCGAGGCTGCCGTAGGAGTTGGGAAAGGCCTCGTACAGGTCGGCGTGCACACCGTCCGGGTCGGCGGTGACGATCTCGCCGCTGCCGGTGAGGACGTCCATCTCGACGACAGACTCGTGCGGCAGGCCGCTGCGGAACGACGTCGACTCGATGCCCAGCCCGGTGACGGCGCCACCCAGGGTGATCGTGCGCAGCTGCGGCACGACCAGGGGGATGTAGCCCAGCGGCAGCAGCTCGTCGATGAGAGTCTCGTACGTGCACATGCCCTGGACGTCGGCTGTCGCGGCATCGCCACCCGGGTCGACGGTGACGGCGATGACGCCGTCGAGGCCGCTGACGTCGAGGCCGGGCGCGTCAGTGGAGCTGCGTGGCCGGAAGAGGTTGGACGTGCGCTTCGCGAGGCGCACCGGATCGCCCGGAGCGATCGCCGCGTAGGACGCGGTGAGCGCCTCGACTGCCTCGGTGTGGCTCCCCCAACCCTTCACGCACGCAAGCCTAGGGGTTGCCAGGGACCACCGGTAGGTCGCGCTAGAGGGTGGCCAGGTAGCGCAGGGCGGCGGCGTAGCCTTCCGGCCCCATGCCGGCGATGACGGCGGTGGCGATGTCGCTCAGGTACGACGTGCGGCGGAATGGCTCGCGGGCATGCACGTTGCTGAGATGCACCTCGATGAGCGGACCACCCAGCTGGCTGGCGGCATCGCGCACGGCGACGGAGGTGTGCGTCCATCCGCCCGCATTGAGGATGACCGGCGACCCGGCATCGGCCGCGGCGTGCAGCCAGCCGATCATCTCGGTCTCGTCGTCGGTCTGCCGGACCTCCACCTCGAGCCCGACCTCCTTGGCGACCTCTTCGCACCGTGCGACCAGGTCGTCGTAGGTGGCGGTGCCATAGACGTCGGGCTCGCGCGCGCCGAGACGGCCCAGGTTCGGGCCGTTGAGGACGAGGACCGTCATGGAGTCACCTCTGCACCTGCCAGATCAGTGCGTCCGCGGGGCCGGACGCACTCAGATCGTACGCGGCACCGCTCGTGCCACGGGCCTGGTCGCCGGCCTCGAGGGTCTCGTCGGCGAGCTGCATGGTGCCGCGGATGACGTGCACCAGGCTGCGTTCAGCGGGCGGGATCGAGACGCTCTGCCCTGCGTCGAGGTGCACCACGAAGAGCTCCGCAGGCGCGTGCACCGGAACGGTCGGCGTCAAGGTTGCCGGCTCGGGATGGACGTCGACGCTTGCGTACTCTGGCTCGTCGACGTGGTCGGACGCGAGCATCATCTGGACGAATCTCAGTGGCTCGGTGTGCGATGCGTTGCGCTCGGCGTGCTGGACGCCGGTTCCGGCGCTCAGCCTCTGCGCGGTGCCGGGCTGGACGATGCCCCGATGCCCGGTGGTGTCCTCGTGCGCCAGCGCGCCGTCGAGGACCCAGGTGATGATCTCCACATCGGCGTGATGGTGCAGGTCATAGCCCGCGCCCGGCAGCAGGGACTCCTCGTTGATCGCGATGATCGGCCCGAACGCGATGTTGTCGGGGTCGTAGTGCGCGCCGTAGCTGAAGGAGTGCCGCGTGGTGACGTCGTGGGTCTCGGTGACGTACCGGTCGGCGGAGCGCTGGACGTCCATCAGGTCTCCCGGCGCCGCTCGATGTAGTCGAGCACCACGGGGTGGGCCGGGTAGATGAGGTGGCCGCCCGGCACGAGCGCGGTCTCGGCGTTCGGGAGAGCCTCCGCCAACCGGTCGTTGACGCGTCGCAGGATCGCGGGTGAGTCCTCGGAGGAGACGAGCAGGGTCGGATGGAGGATGGCGGCCAGCTCGTCGTCACCGAGCTCCAGTGGCTCATCACTGAGGTCGAGCCCCCGCCCCCGCATCTCCGCCAGGACGGCGGGAGCAGCTGCGTCGACCAGCGTTCTGAGGTCGTCGGGCAGCGTCTCCCACGCCTCGTCGCCCAGGGCAGCACGGATGACCGCTTCCGACGCCCGCTCCGGCGCGGTCTCCTGGAGTGTGCTGCGCAGCTCGTCGGCCCAAACCGTCGCCTCCGGATCGGCGGTGAAGAGCGCTGGTTCGAGCAGGACGACCGCCGTGACCGCCTCGGGATGGCGGCGGGCGAGCTCGAGGGCGATCAGGCCTCCGGTGCTGCGACCGATGACCACGGCCGGAGTCGCAGACAGCGCTTCGAGCAGGGCCAGCGCGTCGGCGACGTGATCATCGAGATCGCTCGTCTCGAACGGCTCGGGTCGTTCGCTACGGCCGAAGCCGCGGCGGTCGTAGATGATGCACCCACCGAGGCTTGCCAGCTCGTGGGCGGCATCCACCCACGTCAGCGCTGAGCCCGGGGTGCCATGGATGCCGAGCAGAAACGGCGGCCCGTCGCCGTGCACCTCGACGTACAGACCGATCCCGTTCACGTCGATGGTGCGCTCGCCGGACATCAGGCATACCCCAGCTCGTGCAGGCGCGCGTCGTCGATCCCGAAGTGGTGGGCGATCTCGTGCACCACGGTGATGCCGACCTCGTGCACCACGTCGTCCTCGGTGTCGCAGATGGCGAGCGTCGGATTGCGGAACACGACGATGCGGTCGGGCAGCTGGCCCCCGTACGAAGAGTCGCGCTCGGTGAGGGCGACACCGTCGTAGTAGCCCAGCAAGCCCGGATCGTCGGCCGGCGGGTCGTCCTCGACGAACAGGGCGACGTTGTCGAGCAGCGCGGCCAGCTCGGGTGGCACTGCACGGAACGCGTTTTCGACCAGCTCGGCGAAGCGGTCGTCGCTCACCTCCACCATGCGTCCATCCTGCCCGATGTCCGGTCGGCCATCACTCCCTCCGCATCACCGACCCAGGCATTTCGTGCACGACCAGCAGATGACGTCGCCGCTGGTGGTGTGCGTGACGTCGTGGAGCCGTGAGTGATGCCAGGCACTGACCATGCGGATCTTCATGGCTGCCTCGTCACGCCCCCAGAGAGCGGGCTCCGGCGATCGCCCCGATGAGGACGACCGCGAGGATCCCACAACTGGGAGAGGCATCAGCACTGCGCACGTGACGCCGACGCGTCCGTGCCCACCCTCTATGCTGGACGCGCACTGAGCCGATATCAGTGGGGCCCCCATCGTCTAGCGGCCTAGGACGCCGCCCTTTCACGGCGGTAGCACGGGTTCGAATCCCGTTGGGGGTGCCAGGTCCGCCGTCTGCACCGGACGGCCGAGCTCAGCCCTCCTGGGCAGACCGACGCCTCGTCGCGCGTGCGAGCACGTCGCGCGACCGCTCAGAAGCGCGTCGAGACGCCGCTCGAATCCGCTCGGACCCCTGTTGGTAGGCGTCGCGCACCAGGGCAGCAAAGCCATCGAAGCCGACCGTCAGGTGGATGCAGACGGCGACGGAGAAGGCGAGGGCGAGGAAGGCCGAGAACATGGCGGGGGTCCTTCGAACGTGCAGGTCAGCGGGGGTATGAGCGAAGGATAGCCAGTGCGTTCAAGGACGTGGGAACCTTCCTTCATGGACATCATGCAGGCCGGACTCGATGACATCGCGGACGCCGCGCCGTTGTTCGCGTCGTATCGGGAGTTCTACGGCCGTCCGTACGACGTCGAGGCCTCGGCGGCGTTCCTCACCGCACGCCTGGAGCGGGACGAGGCGATCGTCCTGCTGGCGCGCGACGGCGATCGGGCCGTCGGCTTCGTGCAGGTCTATCCCGCGTTCTCCTCGACCGCCCTCGCGCCGATCTGGATCCTCAACGACCTCTACGTCGATGCCGAGGCGCGCGGTGGAGGGGTCGTCGATCAGCTGCTCGAGGCCACGGCCGAGCTGGCCGGCGAGGCCGGTTGCGTGGCGATCGAGCTCGCCACCCAGCACACGAATCACCGCGCCCAGGCCGTGTACGACCGACACGGATACGTCGTCGACGAGGAGTTCCGGCACTACGAGAAACCGCTTCGATAGCCGGCCATCAGGCTGGAGGACCGCGACGACGTGGCTTCGCGGCTGCGTGCTGCGTGCTGGGTGCTGCTGTCGTGCGGCCGCGTCCCGAGTGATCACCCGCGCGATACTGGCGACCATGAGTGCCGGTCGCTTCGCGCCCTCGCCGTCGGGCGACCTGCATGTCGGCAATCTGCGCACGGCACTGCTGGCGTGGCTGTTCGCCCGCTCGACAGGTCGCAGGTTCCTGATGCGGGTCGAGGACCTCGATCGGGTCCGGCCGGGCGCGGAAGGCCGGCAGCTCGACGACCTGCGCGCGCTCGGCATCGACTGGGACGGCGACGTCGTGCGCCAGAGCGATCGCCTGGGCCTGTATGACGACGCCATCGACCGGCTCACCGATGCCGGCCGGGTCTACCCGTGCTTCTGCACCCGCCGCGAGATCCTGGACGCACCCTCGGCACCACACCAGCCACCCGGTTCGTACCCGGGCACGTGCCGCGACCTCTCGGACGCCGAACGGGCTCGGCGGGTGACGGAGCGCCCCGCCGCGCTCCGGCTCCGCGCCGACGCCGGCGAGTGGACGGTCGACGACGAGCTGCACGGCGCGTTCACCGGCACCGTCGACGACGTGGTGCTGCGGCGCAACGACGGTGTGCCGGCGTACAACCTCGCGGTCGTCGTCGACGACGGAGCACAGGGGGTCGACCAGGTGGTGCGTGGCGCCGACCTGCTCACGTCCGCGGCGAGACAGGCGTACCTGGCGACGTTGCTCGGGTACGGGCAGCCCGCCTACGCCCACGTGCCCCTCGCCCTGAACACGTCCGGCCAGCGGCTGGCCAAACGGGACGGCGCGGTGACCCGCGCCGAGCTCGAGCAGAGCGGCGCCGACGTGTTTGCGCTGATCGTCGACTCACTCGGCCTCGTGGGCGCGACACCCGCCGAAGTCCTCGACACCTTCGAGCCGGAGCGCCTCCCCCGTCAGCCGTGGACGTTCGTCCCGCCGAACTAGGACGCGAGGTGCTCGCGGATGAGGCGGGTCAGGACGTCGGGCTGCTCCAGCGTGCTGGAGTGCCCGGCGTCCTGGACGATCTCGAGCTTGGCGCCGTCGATGGCAGCCGCGATCGCCTCGGCCTTGTGTGGCGGGGTCGCGACATCGTCGGCGCCGACGATGACGACGGTGGGAGCCCGGATGCCGCCGATCTCGTCGACGACCGGCAGTCGGTCGGTGATGCCGAGCACCGCCCGCTTGATCCCGATCCGCTGGGGCTCCTTCAGCTGCCGGACGAACTCGTCGATGACCCGGCGCCCGGCCGGGTCGGCCCGGAAGGTCGGGCCGAACATGATCGGCTCCACCTGCTTGCGGAGCGGCCCGGGCCCGACGAAGCGGAAGACGCTCGCCAGCTTGCGGTACCGCGGTGCGACTTCCGGGTCCTCCGGCCCGGCGTCGGTGTCGAGCAGAGCGAGCGACCGCACCCGGTCCGGGTACCGAGCGGCGAACCGCATGCCGACGTAGCCGCCCATCGACAGCCCCACGTAGTGGACGGCATCGAGGCCGAGATGGTCGAGCAGGCCGACGAGATCGAGCGTCAGGGTGTCCATGTCGTGCCCGTCGCGAGCGGTGGGCGACTTGCCCTGGCTCCTCCAGTCGATCGTCACGCAGCGATACTCGTCCTCCAGCGCCTCGACCTGGGCGGTGAACATCCAGCCGCTGAACAGCAGGCCGTGCCCGAAGACGACAGTCGGAGCGTCCGGGTTTCCGGGTGGTGCGCCGGTGTCGGTGTAGTGGACGTCGGCGCCGTTGACGTTGGCGATCGGCATGAACTGCTCCTGTCCGTCGGGCCGCCCGACATGCGCGACGACGATGCCAGCAGCCTAGGCGGTCTGATCGGTGTGGTGCTCCGCCGAACGGTTCAGCGCCGGTGCCGGTCGTACCATCGGCTGAGCCGAGCGTGCCCGCGCCACCACATCCGCGCGCCCGGCCCGAACCTGTCTGCCGCCGGACCATCCAACGGCTCGGTGAGCAACGCACGGAAGGCCTGCGTGATCAGCTCGGCCGACCGGGCTTGCCCGTCCATCCGCGCCGGGTCGACCCGCTCCGGGACGGGCACGATGTCGGGGTTGGAGTTGATCTCCCACACCTGCATCCGGCCATTGCTGAAGCCGTAGTCGATGCGGCCGTAGTCCATGCCCGCCGTGCGGAACGCGTGCTCGACCTGGTCGGCGTGCGGGAACTCCTCGAGGAACGTCCGCTCCTCCTGGACCAGCTCCGGCGTGATGACGTCGGGCTTCTTGGTGATCCACTTCGTGCTGAACAGCACATGGCGAGGAACCAGGTGGTCGCCGATCTTCATGGCCGAGTACTTGCGGTGCAGCCCGTCGGCGTCACGCACGTCGACCTTCTCCACCACCATCAGCTTGTGCTTCATGAGCTTGCGACCGCCGTGCACGAGCCGGTCTACGCGCTCCCGCGCATCCTCGACCGCCTGAAGACGCGCGCCGAGGGTGCCTCGGTGGTCGTTCTCCCACCGGAGGAACGCCGGGAACCGGACATGAGGACCGATCTCGCGCAACCGGTAGGCACGGAAGTCGTTGGTGCCGCCCTCCGCCAGGAGGTGGAGCAGGTCGAACCGGCTGGCCCACGCTTCCGGGTCGTTCAGGGTGCGGTAGGTATCCGGGTGGCCCATGAGGTGTCGATGCAGACGGCGGACGAACGTCCGCTCAGGCGACAGGAGTCGCTCGAAGTCGGTGAAGATGTGCACCCCGGGCGGGATCGGCTCGTCGAACGGGATCGCATCGTAGGGCACCGGGACGATCAACGACTTCAGCGACGGCGCCCACGCGTCCACGAACCTGGTGATGGTCCACGCGAACTTGCTGGTGGCGTGGAAATGGATCACGCGACGTGACCCGGCATCATCGAGAAGTGCGTGTGCACGGCCTGGAGCTCGTTGCTGTGGCGGGCCAGGACGATCGTGGCCCGCCCCCGGCGCGGCCGACGCGACCCGTCGCCGTCGAGGCCGATCGATGACCACTCGCTGGTGGCCACGACGAACGCCTCGTCAGCCCAGATGGTTGCCGTGTCCAGGTCGAACTCGAAGCCCTCGGTGCGGTCCCAGACGCGGCGCCACTGCCCGTGGTCGAGATCGTCGATGCCCTCGTATCGCTGGGACACGGTGCCGAAGCCGGTGATGTCGTCGTGGCACATCTCGCGAGCGCCCGCATAGTCGCGTGCACGCACCGCCTGGGCGAATCCGCGAAGCCAGGCCTCGACGGCCGGATGTCGTGTCGTGATCGCGTGCATGGCTCTCTCCGGCGGCATCGGCTCAGATTACCGAGGGTGCCGGCACCGTCTGCACTCAGACGCTGTCGCGATCGTCTTGTCGTCGCCGATCACCCAGCCGTCGACAGGCTTGAGGACATCGCCCTCGAGCCTGTCGAACGGCTGTGACGTGCTAGACGAGGCCCTTGTCGGAGAGCCACTGCTTGGCCAGCTCGGCCGGCGCGACCTTGTCGTCGCCCTGGTTCTTGCCGTTCAGGTCGAGCAGGTCCTCAGTGGTGAGCTCCGCCGAGATGCCGTTGAGCACCTCCACGACCTCGTCGGACGCCTTGTCGCTGTTGATGAGAGGAATGACGTTCTGAGCCGGGAACAGGTTCTTCGGATCCTCGAGCGTCACGAGGTCGTTCTCGACGATCGACGGGGTCGTGGAGAAGATGTTCGCGACGTCGACCGTTCCGTCGAGCAGCGCCTTCAGCGTCGCCGGTCCCCCGCCATCGCTGATGCCGGTGAACTCGACGTCGGTGATGCCGTACTCGCGCTCCAAGCCGGGAAGGCCGTTGGCGCGCTCCTCGAATTCCGGCGGCGCCGCGAGCTTCAAGCCGTCGACTTCTGCGAGGTCCGCGATGGACGCGACGTTGTTCTTCTCGGCGAACTTCGGAGTCACGTTGAGCGAGTCCTTGTCCTCGGCCGGTGCCGGTTCCAGGACTTCGAGCGCGTCCGGCACGGCGTCGCCGAGCGCAGTGACGATGTCCTCGCGCGACGAGGCGGTGGCATCGCTGTCGAAGTAGGTCAGCAGATTGCCGGAGTACTCCGGGAGAAGGTCGATCTCGCCGTTCTCGAGCGCCGGGATGTAGGCCTCGCGTGCTCCGATGTTGAGCTTCTTCTCGACCTTGACGTCGGCGGCCTCGAGGGCCTGGGCATAGATCTCGGCGATGATCTCGTTCTCGGGGAACGCGGCCGAGCCGACCGTGATCGTGTCGGTGGCGGACTGCTCGCCCTCGGTCGGATCACCGCCGCAGGCGGTCAGGCCGAGGCCGAGGGCGGCCACGGCGACGATGGTGGTGGGGAATCTGGTCTTCATGTCTTCTCCTTGATGGATATGTCCGGCTTCAGGTCGTGCTCAGGGCTGTGCGGGCTGTGGCGGCGCGTCCTCCTTGGGCGATCCGCTGGAGGCCGACGAATACGGCATCCAGGACGAGGGCCAGCGCGATCACGAGGATCGAGCCGGCGACCATCTTGGGATAGTTGTCCTGCGCCTGGCCATCGATGATGTAGCGGCCGAGCCCGCCGAGCCCGATATAGGCGGCCACGGTGGCTGTCGCCACGACCTGCAGGACGGCCGAGCGGATGCCTCCAACGAGCAAGTGCAGGGACAGCGGGATTTCGACGCGGGCGAGGATCTGCCACTCCGTCATGCCCATGGCGCGGGCCGCGTCGATCGTCTGGCGGTCGACGGACTCGAGCCCTGAGTAGGCACCGGCGAGCAGCGGTGGAATCGCGAGGACAACGAGAGCGAGGATCGGGGCAGTGAGACCGATGCCCGCGAGCAGCACGAACCAGGTGAGCAGGCCGAGAGTGGGCAGGGCGCGCATGGCGCCAGTGAGCGCGACAGCCGCGCCGCGCAGGCGGCCGGTGTGGCCGACCCAGAGGCCGACGGGGATGGCGATGGCCGCCGCGAGACCCACGGTGAGCGCCGAGTATCCGAGGTGTTCGACCATGCGGTTCGGCACCCCGCCGTTGCCGGACCAGTTGACGCCGTCAGCGAACCAGTCGATGGTGTCATCGACGATGCTCATGCGGAGCTCCCCGTGGCCCGGCCGAGGGACGCCCACGGCATGAGAATGCGGCCGAGGAGAACCAGCAGCGCATCGAAGACCAGCGCGAGCACGACGATGCCGACGACGCCGACGATGATCTCGGTGGTGAAGTTGCGGCGAAACCCGTCGGTGAACAGCGATCCCAGGCTGCTGACTCCGATGATCGCCCCGACACTGACGAGGCTCACCGTGCTGACACTGATGACTCGTAGCCCGGCCAGCAGCACGGGCCCTGCCAGCGGCAGCTCGACCGACAGGCCGCGTTGGCGTGATGAGTAACCGGTCGCCGTCGCCGCGTCGATCACGGCTGCTGACACCGACGTGAACGCGTCGGTGGACGACCGCACCATGATCGCGGCGGCGTAGATCGTGAGGGCAACCACGACGTTGAGCGGACTCAGGAATCCGGTGCCGATGATGCCGGGAAGGATGACGAACAGTGGCAGCGACGGAATGGAGTACAGCACGCTCCCGGTGCTCAGCAATGGACCACGAAGGCTCGGATGGCGGCTGGCATACCAGCCGATCGGCACGGCGACCGCGAATCCGAGCACCAGAGGTACGGCGCTCAGCCAGGCATGGGTGAGCGTCAGGTCGATGACCTGCTCACGGTTCTCCCAGGCCCACGTCATGAAGCGAGGATTCCGGTGGCCTTGCCCGTGGAGTCGACGACGATCGACGCGCCGTCGCGCTCCTCGACGTGAAGCGTGCGTCCGCCCTTGTCGAGCCCGACGAAGCTGCGCACGAAGTCGTCGGCCGGGTTGGAGAGGATCTCGGCCGGGCTGCCGACCTGGGCCACGACGCCGCCCTGCTGGAGGATGACCACCTGGTCGCCGAGCAGGAACGCCTCGTCGATGTCGTGGGTGACGAACACGATGGTCTTGTCGAGGTCGCGCTGCAGGCGCAGCAGCTCGCGCTGCAGCTCGTCGCGCACGATCGGGTCGACCGCGCCGAACGGCTCGTCCATCAGCAGGATGTTGGGGTCGGCGGCGAGGCCACGGGCCACACCCACGCGTTGCTGCTGGCCGCCGGAGAGCTGGCTCGGGTACCTGCCGGCGTGCGACGAGTCGAGGCCGACGGTCTCGAGCACCTCATGGGCGCGCTGGTTGGCCTGCTTCTTGCCCATGCCATTGAGCCGCAGGACGGTGGCGACGTTGTCGATGACCTTGCGGTGCGGCAGCAGCCCGGCGTGCTGCATGACGTAGCCGATGCTGCGCCGCAGCTCGACGCGGTTGCGGGTGGCGACGTCGACGTCGTCGATGAGCACCTGGCCGTGGGTGGGATCGACCATGCGGTTGACCATGCGCAGCAGTGTCGTCTTGCCACACCCGGACGAGCCCACCAGGACAGTGGTCGTGCGGGAGGGGAGCTCGAGGCTGAAGTCGGCCACTGCCTCCGTCCCATCTGCAAACGTCTTGGAGATGGAGCGGTACTCGATCATGCGGTCCTCAGCTCATGTGGGATGGGCGTCAACGGTAGGCAGTGAACAGACTCACGACAGTCTGGCCTGATCGCCTGCGACGGGCAACGGCGAGGGCCCGACATCACATGACCAAGTCGTGACGTCGTTGCATGTTGCACCCGCATGCCGACACGCGCTGCCGGGTCTAGCCTGACGATGACGCCCCGGCGTCGCAGACGGCCCTCGGGCCGACAAGCGGAAGGACGCTCCATGATGAAGTTCCTCCTGATCGTGATCCTCATCGCCGTCATCGCGGTGCTCGCCTGGTTCGCGGCGCGCTCCCGCCGACATAGCGGCAACGCCCTTCCCACCGACGACCGCCCGGACGCCATCGAGACCGGTGCTTCGGACGCGAACGCCATGGTTCCACCGCCGTCAGACATCACCGTCCCCTCCAGCCTGGCCTCGCCCCTGCAGCCTGAACCCCAGCCGGTGGAGCAGCCCGTGCCGTCACCACAGCCGGAGATCGTCGAAGAGACCGCACCGCCCGTCGAGCCTGAGCCGGTGGTCGAGCCCGTCCCTTCGCCGGAGCCGGAGCCCGTCATCGAACCTGAGCCCGAACCGGTCGAGCCAGAGCCTGTCGTCGAGCCCGACACGGCCGGTGTCGAACCGAGCCGGTCGTCGAGTCAGACACGGCCGGCGTCGAGACCGAGCCGATGGACGAGCCAGACCCAGCCGGCGCGAGCTCCCCACATGGTGATCCCCTGGCCGCCGCGACGGACGAGCCGGCGACCGACCCGCCACGCGCGGTGATCGACGCGGGCGAGACGGCGGCGGTGGACCTCGATCCAAACGCCGGATGGGAGTCCGAAGACGACCGGACGATCCACGCCGATCCGGAGTCCGGGCTGTATCACACGCCCGACTCACCGGGCTACAAGCTGGGCTCGGACGGGCAGGTCTTCGAGTCCGAGGACGACGCCCGGGAGGCCGGATTCACCCGCTGGGACGAGTCCCGATGACACTTTGTTCGGGCCCTCGACCGTAGGGTAGAGTCAGCGGTCGCGGTTCTGCCGCAATGGCCCCGTGGCGCAGTTGGTTAGCGCGCCGCCCTGTCACGGCGGAGGTCGCGGGTTCGAGTCCCGTCGGGGTCGCCGAGAAACGCCAGACATCCCACGCACCGTCATCGGTCGTGGGATGTCGGCGTCGTGGCCGTCGGCGGATTCGGGCCGCCCGAGGACCATTGATATGGTGATCGTCGCTCGTTCGCGGGCGACGGCCAGGTAGCTCAGTTGGTACGAGCGTCCGCCTGAAAAGCGGAAGGTCGCCGGTTCGACCCCGGCCCTGGCCACCACGAGAACACCTCCGATCGTCGCATGTCGTTCCTCCCGCGGGATGTCACCCAGCCGACCGTGGGTTCTGGACATCGAAAGCGGTCGTTGGGTCCCCGACGACCTAGCGCGGCCAGGATTTCGGCACGTCGGGTCGGCCCCCGCTTGGCGCCGTGATGGTCGACCTGGATGCGCTGTTCAGCACATGTACGCTACGCCGACCAAGGATTGGCGCATACTGAGCGAATGCTCCGATTCGTGGCCGTTTCGACGGTTTTCGTGCTCATCGCCACCGGCTGCGGCTCGGAGCCGGAGGGCGCTGAGAACTCCTCACCAACCTCGAGTTCGCCATCTCCAGCAAGCCCGTCGCCCCGGGAAGACGCTCGCAGCGGGACGGCGATCACCACCGGCTCGAGCGAGTTCGGCACGATCCTGTTCGGCCCGGATCGACAGGCGATCTACATCTGGGAGTCAGAGCAGTCGACAAAGCCCGAGTGCTATGGCAGCTGTGCGGACGCGTGGCCGCCTGTCCTGACCGACGGCCGGCCACAGGCGTCCGACGCCGCGGACATCGATCTCCTTGGCACCACGAAACGCAGGGACGGCTCGACGCAGGTGACCTACGGTGGGCATCCCCTCTATTACTACGCCCACGAGGGGCCTGGCGAGGTGAAATGCCACAACGTTGCGACGCACGGAGGCCTCTGGTGGGTGGTTCAATCGGACGGTGACCCTGCGCCGTAGCGAGAGTCGCTGCGACATTCTGCGGAGCTTCGGAATCGACTCGGCCGTTCGACCAGGGCGACAGCACGGCGGTGTCCCTCAGTCGCGGTGTCCAGAACCTCGTCCTGGTCGCTGGAGTCGGTGAGCAGCCCGGAGGCGAGCGGCGCTGGTGCCGGCGGCAATACCGACGATCCCTGCCGTGATGGTGACGCTGACCGCGGCCGACGGGACCGGTCCAGCAGTGAGCTTGGCCGAAGCAAACCAGATCATCCCCCCGAGGAACGCAACACCCGCGAGCGCGGCAATGAGATCGGCGACGATGGAATACATCCCGATATTCAGCCGGCGGCGTTGTCGAGCTGGCCGTTCATCCATCGCCAACGCCTGTCGAGCCAGTCCACGAGGTAGTCGACGTCAGAGCCCCACGAGCCCTTGATCACCTGATACTTGCTGATCTTCTTGTCGTGATCCCATTTGTGGTAGTTCTCCGCGGCCGACTCGTCGACGAGCCGTTCACGCGAGCGCAGGTAGGCGATGACGTCGTTGAGATCCTGGTCGACTTCGTTCCACCGCTGACGTACGGCCGCTCGAAAGGTCGGATTCTCGTTCAGCCGGTTGAACCACGTCACGTTGGTCTGCTTGGCGGAGACGTTCAGCCGGTTGCGCAAGTACCACCCAGTCGGACTGACGACGTTGCCGGCACGGGTGGCTGACCCCATCGCCAGGTCGAAGTCCCACAGCGGGCCGAAGTGGATCTTCTCCCCCCGTGGCTTGTACATGTAGACGCTCGCCCACATATTTCCGTCGACGGGCTTGAGGAATTCCATCGCGATGTAGTAGTCGACCGCAGAGTCGAGGTCGATCCACTTCATCCAGTCGTTGTGGTACGGCTTCCCGTCGTAGAGGTCGCGGTCGGCCGTGTCGACGTAGCCGTTGATGTAACTGCCCATCGCGGAGCAATAGTCCTCGTCCTCCGGCTCCTTGAGGCCGACCCACCCATGGCTGTTGGCGCCGAAGTTGTAGTTCGCGCCCTTGCGGAAGTCCCATTCGAGCAGATAGCTGCCAGTGACGTTGGGCTGCTGGCAATCAGCCGGGTTGTCCTCGTACTTCAGCTCCTCCTCCTCGAGTCTCCCTCCCTCGAAGTTGACCCGCTCGATCAGGATGTAGGACCCGCGGTATGACCCATTGACGTAGAGGTCGACCGGCATGTCCCTGGGCGTGAACTCCAGCTTGCTGAACTGGGCTCCGATGAAGTTCGCCGCCGAGTTGCGCAACAGTGAGCGGTCGTAGTGGTTGGCCACCAGCGCCCACTTCTTGCTGTTGCCCATGCCGCACAGGTCCATCTTGTCGTCCAGCTTGAGGTTGAAGCCCTTCTTCTCGAACGACCACGAGTAGTTGCCCCGCCCCTTCATTCGTGCCTCGTCGTACGTCGGCACCGAAGAGCAACCGGTGCCGCCCTTGATGGTGAGCTCGCCGTCGAACCACTTGGTACGCGTGTTGACCGACTCACCGTCATCGGACGCAAAGTGAACGGTGGCGAGGCCCGTGTTCTTGTCGAGCAGCGGCCCTGCCCACGTCACCGAGTTCGTGGTGCTGATTCCGTTGCTGAGGGCTCGGTATTGATGTTCCACCTCCAACGGGTCGCTGATGTAGAACGTCACCATGCCGTTGGCGTCCTGCCGGCCGGTTTCGATGGTGTCCCAGGTGTCGTCCTTGATCGACTTGATCTGGAGCTCGGCCGCGGACCCGGGCTGAGCCGGATCGAAGGTGGCCTTGGCCCGGGCGTCCTGCCCTTCACTGCCGGCTGGCGTGACGTCCGGATCGAGAAGTGCAGTGCTGGGCTCGGGGTCGAGGTCGTCGACCTCGGTGCGATTGCCGTTCGGAAGCTGCGCGAAGATCTTCTGCGCGTCATCGACCTTGTAGTCACGGAAGTGCGCATTGCCGTAGCTGTTGGTCTTCTGAGTGGCGACCGCCGTCCACACGTCCGGCGAGGTCTCCCGGTACAGGGTGGCGAGCTCGGCGGACGAGTCCTTCGGGAAGTTCCCGATGACCTCGATCTCCTGTCCGACCGCGAACTCGGGCGGACGCTGATAGAGATTGCCGGTTTCCGTGCCCGTGGGAGTGACGACCTTGGGGTTCAGCGTGTCGACTTCGGTGCGATTGCCGTTCGGAAGCTGCGCGAAGATCTTCTGCGCGTCATCGACCTTGTAGTCACGGAAGTGCGCATTGCCGTAGCTGTTGGTCTTCTGAGTGGCGACCGCCGTCCACACGTCCGGCGAGGTCTCCCGGTACAGAGTGGCGAGCTCGGCGGACGAGTCCTTCGGGAAGTTCCCGATGACCTCGATCTCCTGTCCAACCGCGAACTCGGGCGGACGCTCATAAAGATTGCCGGTCTCGGTGCCGGTCGGCGCCGCCGCCGGACGCGTGACCGACGGCACCGCCGCGGCGAGCCCCGCGGCACCCAGCGGCGCCAGGATCACGGCCGCGCAGAACGCGACGACGATGGACATGGTGGGCCTGGTGTTCATGTTTCCCCGCAGACATGGTCGCTTCGACACCTCGGTGTCATCGATCGGCCTACGCCCCCCGGCGACGCATTTCAGGCATCCTTAGATCGATCGCGTTGTCCTGGCGGACTCTAACCGGATTGATTGCTCTATGCAATGCTTGCATTATGCATGCTTCGATGGGCCGGATCCTGGGAATGGCGGAGAACTTGTCGAACGAAGAGGATCTCGACCAGCTGGTCACAGCCCTGCTGACTGCTTCACGCGCACTGGTGGGCGTTTCCGCCCGGTCGCTCGTCGGAGTTGAAGAGACTGTGACGGTTGCCCAGTTCCGCACTCTGGTGGTGCTTCGCGCCCATGGTGTTTCGCGACTCAATCGGTTGTCCGATCGCCTGCACGTCAACGCCTCCACGACACTGCGCACCGTGGATCGCTTGATGAAGGTCGGCTTGGTCGACCGCCGCGAGAATCCCGACGATCGTCGCGAGGTCATCATCGAGCTCACCGAACGCGGACGTCGGCTGGTCGACGAAGTCACCGCGCGCCGGCGCCGCGCCATTGAGGGGATCGTGCGCGCGATGCCGGTGAAACAGCGGGCAGCGATGGTCGAGGCGCTGCTGGCGTTCGCCCAGGCAGCGGACGAGCCGCTCGTGGTCGGGGACTCGGCGACCCTGCTGGGCTGGTGACCGGAGCGGCCGGAGGATGGTCCGGCGCGGCCAGCTCCTCGTACACTCCGCTGCCATGCAGACGCGCTCGGCAGTCATGGTCGTCTCGGTGGCGGTCCTCCTGGCCGGACTCGTGCTGTTCGAGCCGTGGGAATTCTTCTCGAACAGCACGGTCAACGAGGCGGCACCGACAGCGACAGCGACCGACGAATCCTCTCCAGCTCCGGCGAGGCCGGCGGAGCTGGCGAGCGGCGAGTTCGTCAGCCAGGAGCACGAGACGTCCGGCACCGCCACCATCCTCGAGCTGCCCGACGGCAGCAGGACCCTGCGCCTCGAGGGATTCACGACGACCAACGGCCCTGACCTGCATGTCTGGCTGTCGGAGCAGACGGCCGGCGGCAACTGGTTCAAGTACGGCGGAGGTCGCCATGCGCAGCTCGGCGAGCTCAAGGCCAACCGTGGCAACCACAACTACGCCATCCCGGCGGACGTGGAGCTGGACGGACTGCGGAGCGTCGTCATCTGGTGCAAGCGGTTCCACGTGGCGTTCGGGTCCGCTCCACTCGCTCCCTAGTCAATCCAGCTGACTGCGAAGGAACCTCGCGGTGCGACGCATCGCCAGCGGCCAGTCAGGCCCGAAGGCGTGCTCCTCCCCCGGGTAGACCCGCAGCGTGACGTCCGCGCCGGCGTCCTCCAGCTCCGACGCCGTGCGGCGGCTCCAGCGGATCGGACAGCTGTCGTCGGACGTTCCGTGATGGATGAGGATCGGCTCGGTGACCCGGTCGAAGGACGTCCGTGGGCTGACGTTGCGCCAGAACTCCGGGTTCTCGTCGGGCTCGCCGTACTTGCGGACGATCCGTCGTGCGAGGTTCTCGCGTCCCGGGTCAGGGCGGATCCACCGTTCGAAGTTGTCCACCGTGTTGGAGCTGACCGGCGCGAAGACCACCGCCGCGTCGACCAGGCCGGGCTGAACCGTGAGCACGTTGTAGATCACTCCGCCGCCCATCGACCGGCCCACGAGTCCGACGCGCTCGTCGTCCACCGGCCCGTCCCACGCGCGCAAGGCCTTCACGGCATTGACGACGTCCTCGGTGTAGCCGAGACGCAGGCTCGTCTCGGCGGCCCGGTCGTCGTCGGAACCGGCGTGGTTGCGGTAGTCGACGTGCAGGGTCACGAAGCCACGGCGGGCGAGCCAGTCCAGCTCGCGACGCATCCCCTGGCCGTTCACGTAGATGTCCGGATCGATGTAGCCGTGGGCGAGCACGACGGCGGGAAAGGGTCCGGCGCCGCGCGGCACGTTCAGCACCCCGGAGATGCGGAGATCACCGCTGCGGTACGTCACGTTGTACTGGCGATAGGCCTCAGTGCTGACCAGCTCCCGCCGCAGCCTCAAGCCGCGGCCGTCGAACTCGCGCTCCATCAGCGCGGGCAACGAGACGGGGTGCGGAGGTGGCGACGGGGACGCTGACGGTGACGGGGGCCGGGCCGATCCCGCGGGTCGTCGTTCCCCACCGTCGTCGGTACAGCCAGACACCACGAGTCCGGCGAGCATCGCACCGACGACCACTTTCTGCTTCACGGCTCCAGTGTGCGCGACGGGGAGAACTGGTCGACGCGTCTTGCTGGTCGAATGCTTCGGCCGGTGGCTGCGCAGGCCGACGGTGAAGGCCCGAATCGAGCAGGTCACCGGATTGGCTCTCGTCACCTTCGCCGCGCGTCTGGCCTCGTCCAACCACTGAGCGTCAGCGATCATCCGATCGACGCGAGCAGCTCCTTGACCCGACGCTTGATCTCGTCGCGGACCTCACGGACAGTTTCGATGTCCTTGCCGGCCGGGTCTTCCAGCTCCCAGTCCTCGTAGCGCTTGCCGGGGTAGAACGGGCAGGCGTCGCCGCAGCCCATGGTGATGACGACGTCGGATTCCTGGACGGCCTGGTCGGTGAGCACCTTCGGCTGCTCGGAGGCGATGTCGATGCCGACCTCGGCCATCGCCTCGACGGCCACCGGATTGATCCGATCGCCGGGCATCGAACCGGCGGAGCGGACCTCGACGGCCCCGTCGGACAGCGCGGCGAGGAAGCCGGCCGCCATCTGGGAACGTCCGGCGTTGTGGACGCACACGAACAGCACTGAGGGTCGGTCGGTCATGCGGCATCCCTGCGGCGTGGTTTGGCGAAGGAGCGAAGCGGGGAAGGCAAAGGACGTCGTGGCGTGCTCATGAGTCCTCCTTGACGAGGAGTGCGAGTCCGAGACCCAGCATCGCACCTGCCCCCTGAGCGATGATGAACCAGGGAACGTCCGTTCCGGCGATGCCGGAGAAGCTGTCGGTGAAGACGCGGCCGATGGTGACGGCCGGGTTCGCGAACGATGTCGATGACGTGAACAGGTAGGCGCCAAGGATCCAGGCGGGCACGACGAGCGGGAGAACGGCCCGGTCGACGAGGACGATGGCTGCGACAAGCCCTGCCGTGGCGACCAGCTCGCCCAGGAATCGCCCCCACCCACCGCGGTCGGCGTCCGACCACGACACGACGTCGCGTTCGAACATCAGGTGGGCGAGCACGGTGCCGAGCACGCCACCGACCACCTGAGCGAGCACGTACGTGCCACCGCGCAAGGGCGAGACGTTGCGCCGGACCACGTCGGCGAGGGTCACCGCCGGATTGAACGAGCCACCGCTGATCGGCAGTGCGATCGCCACGAGGACGCCGAGCACCGCGACGGTGGCGATGGCGTTGAACACCAGCTGCAGGCCGACGTCGTCGGTCAGGTCGACAGCCGCGATGCCGGAGCCGACGATGGCCGCGAGGAGGGCGGCGGTGCCCACCGCTTCGGCGAGCACCGCCCTCGCTGGGGAGCTCAGCACGCTCCGCCGCATCCGCAGTCGCCCATGTCGCCTCCTTGAATCGATGTTGATCAATACAAGGCTCAGGGTATAGATTGAAAGGTGTCAATGCAAGGGAGAGGTCCATGATCGAGCTCGAGCTGCTCACCCCGATCTGCTGCTCGACGAGCGCGCCGCCGCTCGCCCGCAACGAGGCATCCCGCGTTGCGTCCGGGTTCAAGGCGCTCGCCGATCCCGCCCGGGTGCAGCTGCTCCACCTGGTGTCGTCGTCGGACACCGGCGAGGCCTGCGTCTGCGACCTCACCGCTGCCCTCGATCTCTCCCAGGGCACCGTCAGCCACCACCTCAAGATCCTCGTCGAGGCCGGCCTGCTCGAGCGGGAGCGCCGCGGCACCTGGGCGTGGTACCGCCTGGTGCCCGATGCCCTCACCGCCTTGGCCGGCACCCTGACCGTGCCGGCTGAACCGGAGCCCGTGCTCGCGCGGTCGTAGGCTGACGGCATGGACCTCGGGCTCGCCGACCACACCTACATCGTCACCGGCGGGACGCGTGGTCTCGGCCGCGCGACCGCCGACGTGCTCGTCGCCGAAGGTGCCCGCGTGGTGGTCTCGTCCCGTTCCCCGGAGGCGGTGGACGAGACGGTGGCGGCACTCGGGTCGGCTGCCACCGGCGTCGTCGCCGACAACGCCGATGCCGACACACCGGACCGCCTGGTCGCAGCCGCCCTCGATCAGTTCGGTCGCCTCGACGGCGCACTCATCAGCGTGGGCGGGCCACCGCCGGGCCCGATCACCGAGGGCACCGATGACGCCTGGCGAGCCGCCTTCGACTCGGTGTTCCTGGGCAGCATGCGGCTGGCCACCAGAGTTGCCGACGCACTGACGGACGGCGGCTCGATCGCGTTCATTCTCTCCACCTCCGTGAAGGAGCCGCTGGACAACCTCGGCATCTCCAACGGTCTGCGCCCCGGGCTCGCGATGGCCGCCAAGACCCTCGCCGGCGAGCTCGGCCCGCGTGGCATCCGCGTCAACGGGCTGCTGCCCGGACCGATCGACACCGATCGAGCGCGGCAACTGGATGCGAGCACCGGCGACCCGGCCGCCGCCAAGGAGAAGAAGCTGGCGCGCGTCCCGCTGGGTCGGTATGGCGAGCCGGACGAGGTCGGCCGGGCGGCCGCGTTCCTGCTCTCCCCTGCAGCCGGCTTTCTCACCGGTGTCATGCTTCCGGTCGACGGCGGACTGCTCCGCAGCCTGTGATGCGCATCGTCCCGATGACGCCCGAGCACGGCGATGCCGTCCTGGCCATCTTCACCGAGGGCATCGACACCGGACACGCCACGTTCGAGCACACCGCACCCACCTGGGACGAGTACGACGCCGCCAAGCTGCCAGATCACCGCTTCGTGGCTGTCGACGGCGACCATGTCCTTGGCTGGGTCGCCGTCAGCCCCACCTCCACTCGGCCGTGCTATCGGGGAGTCGTCGAGAACGCGCTGTACGTCACGAAGCAGGCTCGCGGTCGAGGCGCAGGACGGATGCTCCTACGGCGGTTGCTCGACTCCACCGACGACGCCGACATCTGGACGGTGGTGGCCGGGATCTTCCCGGAGAACGCAGCCAGCGTGGCGCTGCACGAGGCTCTCGGCTTCCGCACGGTCGGCGTTCGTGAACGCATCGGCCTGATGACCTATGGCCCGATGGCCGACACCTGGCGCGATGTCGTGTGGATGGAGCGGCGTCGACCCGAGTAGGGAGCGAAAGTTCCGTCCTCTGACCCCTTTTCGCGAGGTGCCCTGCGGGGCTAGGCTCGACACGTCGGTGCGTATCACGAAACGAGTTGCCTCATGCGCAACAAAGCGGAAGACAAGCACTCTCTGGTCGAGCTGCTCCAGCACGCGCGCTACGAGGTGCTGCCTACGCCCAGCATCGAGGAGAAGGTGCTGGCCCACCTTCCCGTCGGGCATACCGTCACCGTCACCGCGTCGCCGTCCAAAGGGCTCGACGTCACCTTCGATCTGGCCGAGCGGCTGGGCAAGGCGGGCTACACCGCGGTGCCGCATCTCGCTGCCCGCATGGTGAGCGGCCGCGCCGAGCTGGAGGAGATCTGCGCACGACTGACGGCGGCAGACATCACCACGATCTTCGTGCCGGGCGGCGACGCTGACACCGTCGGTACCTACCCTGACGCGTTGGCGCTGCTCGAAGACCTCAGGGAGATCGGGTCTCCGTTCGCCCACGTCGGCATCACCGGCTACCCGGAGTCGCATCCCAGCATCACCGACGACGTCACGATCCAGTCGATGTGGGACAAGCGCCGCCACGCCACCCACATCGTCAGCAACCTCACCTTCGACCCCAAGGTCTTCGCGACCTGGCTTTCCCGGATGCGTGCCCGCGGCATAACGTTGCCGCTGCTGGTCGGGCTGCCCGGCCCCATCGACCGCACCAAGCTGCTCGGCATGGCGACGAAGATCGGCGTCGGCGAGTCCACCAAGTTCCTGGCGAAGAACAAGCGGCTGTTCGCAGGCCTCGCCGCCCCGGGTGGCTTCACCGGTGAGCGGTTCCTGGAGCAGTGCGCGCCGGCCCTCGCGCCCCCGGGCGCACTGGTCGAGGGACTGCATGTCTTCACCTTCAACCAGGTCGCCGAGACCGAGGCCTGGCGGACGTCGATGATCGAGCGGCTCAGCCGCTGAGTGGTCTCGGTGGTCCTCCCGTCACAGGTTTCCCACGAGACCGCCGGAAACCTGTGTTGATGACACGAAGTTTCGTGTCATCGACGCAGGTTTCGGAGGGTCTCGTGGGAATCTCGTGAATACCTCAAGCGAGCAGGTTCTCCAGGGCGCGCTCGAGGCCGGATGTGCCGGTCTCCACGACGGTCAGGGGTAGGCCCAGGCTGTCTGCCGCGTCCTGAGCGAGCCCGCGCAACTCGTCGTCCGGCTGCTGGGCCAGCCAGACGACACGGGTGTAGGAGCGGAAGTAGTCGTCCCGCAGCATCGGCCAACGGTCCAGCCCGAGCTCCTGCTCCACTGTGCGCGCGAACGACCGGACCAGGAAATCGGTGAGCAGGTAGGTGCCCGGCTGCTGCTCGAAGAACGTCTCGATGCGGGACGGCCCGGCGAACACGTCGTAGCAGTGCAGGCCCGGCAGACGCTCCAGACCGAGGTCGGCGCAGACGTCGTCGAGCGCGCCGTACGTACCGCAGTGGGCGTAACCGACGGCCACACGGCCATAGGTGTCGCGCAGGCGCTCGGCCAGCTCCCTGACCTCGCCGGCGATCTTCTGCGGCTGGTTGTGCAGCAAGGGTGGCAACGGATACACGTCGACCGGCCAGGCACGTCGTTCGCTGATCTCGGCGGACGGCTGGGCGATCGCCCCGCAGGCGATCAGCGCCGTGCGCTCGGAGTGTGGGCGATGCTCAGAACCCGAGCTGTTCGACGAAGGTGTCCTGGAAGTCCGGACGATCGGAGAGCTCGACATAGCGCACCTCCTCCAGCAGGACGTCCGCACCCTGACGCTCGCGCAGGGACAACAGGGCCATTTTCGCACCTTCACCGGCCACGTTGCCGGCCGCGACGATGCGCAGCACGGGCAGCTGAGGCACCAAGCCGATCCGGACGGCCGACGCCGGCGACAGGTAGCTGCCGAACGACCCCGCGAGCAGCACCTGCTGCACGTCGCGGTGCTCCAGGCCCAGATCCTCGAGCAACAGCGACCATCCAGTGGAGATCGCCGCCTTGGCGAACTGCAGCTCGCGCACGTCGCGCTGCGACAGGTAGACGCACTCGGACGGATCGGCGTCCGGCGTGGGCCGGTGCAGCACGAAGACGCGCTCGTCGCCCACCTTCGTCAGCCGGTCGGCGAGCGCCGGAACGGACGCCATGGCGTCCTCCGCGGGGATGAACCGTCCGGAGGCGTCGAGCAGGCCGACCTTCACCAGCTCGGCCACCGCGTCGACCAGGCCGGAGCCGCAGATGCCCTTCGGCTCGACGTCACCGATCACGCTCAGCTCGACCGGCCGGTCACCGTTCGGGTCGAGCTTGATGACCTCGATGGCGCCGTCGGCGGCGCGCATGCCGCACCGGATCGCACCACCCTCGAATGCCGGGCCGGCCGGTGCCGCGGTGGCGAGGATGGTGTCGCCGTCGCTCAGCACGATCTCGCAGTTGGTGCCGACGTCGATGAACAGACGGGTCCGCTGGTCGCGATCCATCCCGGTGGCGAGCATCCCGGACACGATGTCGCCGCCGACGTACGCGCCCAGCGCCGGGAACAGCGCGGCCCTCGCCCGCGGGTGCAACGAGAGTCCGAGCTCGGCGGCGAGCACCGACCGCGGCTGCGAGGTCGACATCACGAACGGTGCGACGCCGAGCGGCTCGGGGTCGATGCCCAGCACCAGGGCGGTCATCGTGGCGTTGCCGGCGAGCGCCACCTCGTACACGGACTCCGGGTCGACGTTTCCTTCCTTGCACACCTGGACGGCGAGCTCTTGCAAGGTCTCCCCCGCCGCCGACTGCAGTCGGCCGAGCGCATCGGGGTCCATCATCGTGGCGCTGATGCGGGTGATCACGTCGCCGCCGTATGGCTGCTGCTTGTTCAGCATCGAGGCGACAGCGACCGGGGTGCCGGTGCCGATGTCGAGCAGGGTGGCCACGACCGTCGTGGTGCCGAGGTCGAAGGCGATCGCGTAGCGCTGATCGGTGGTGTCGCCGGCCTCGACGTCGATGAGGACCTCGTCCACGACCACGGCGGTGACCTTGAAGTCGGGCCGCATGACCGTCGGCAGCCTCCGCAGCGCATGCAGGTCGACGGTGAGCTCGAGGTCGTCGATCGCGTCGACGAGCCGGTCGAGGTCGGTGCGCTGGTCGGTGAGCGTCGGCTCGTCCAGCTCGACGTACCGCTTCTGCAGAGCCGGGCGCAGGATCACCTGCCGGCCGACGCCGACGGTGGCGGCCTTGGGCCGGGTGGTCAGCGGCGGGACGTCGACCTTCAGGTCACGGGTCGCGTTCACCAGGCAGGCGAGCCGCCAGCCGGCGCCGATCTGCTCGGTGCTGAACGTCTTCACGTCGTGCCGGGTGATCGGCAGGGCGGCACCCTCGATCTTCACCTTGCACTTGTGGCAGGTGCCGTGACCTCCGCAGGTGGAGTCGATCGCGATGCCGTTCCACGACGCCGCGTCGAAGACGCTGACGCCGGGCGGAACGCGCACACCGCGTTGGGTCGGTGGGGCGTCGTCCGCCTGCTGCACGGTGAACGCGAGCTGGACCCGGCCGGTCCCGTCATGGGCGGCTTGGTCGGCCTGATGGGGCTCGCGAAGACCCTCGCGGGTGATGTCGGCGAGACCCTCCGCGAGGTCGAACTCCGGGCCGTCACTCATGCGCTCGATGCGGACGCCTCGCGTGCCTGCCGTGCACGGTGCGCGGCGATCCAGTTGCCTCCCCACTCGTCATGACCCAGCAGGAGGTCGGCCGCCTTGACGGCTTCGACGATCTCGGACGTGCGGGTGTCCATGATCGCGCTGGTGAGGCCGGCTGTCATCGCCATCGGCAAGAACGCGGCGCCGATCTGGTGGCGGCCGGGCATCCCGAAGGACGTGTTGGACGCGCCGCAGGTCATGTTGGCGCCGAACTCGTCGCGGATCGCCCGGACCGTGGTGAAGAAGGTCTGGGCCACCGTCTGGTCGGCCCCGATCGGCATCGCCAGCGGGTCGATGAGGATGTCGGCGGCGGCGATGCCGTACTCCTTCGTGGCGACCTCGAAGATCTTGCGGGTGAGCACCAGCCGCTTCTCCGACTCCATCGGAATCTCGTCGGAGTCGTTCGGCAGCGCGATGACGGCAGCGTCGTACTTCTTCACCAGCGGAAGGATCTGCTCCATCCGCTCGTCCTCGGCAGTGATGGAGTTGACCAGCGCGCGTCCCTGATAGGCGGCGAGGCCGGCCTCCAGCGCCTCGACCACCGACGAGTCGATGCAGATCGGCTTGTCGGTCAGCTCCTGCACCATCGTGATCGCCTTGGCCAGCAGCTCGGCCTCGTCGGTGAGCGGCACGCCCATGTTGACGTCGAGCACATCGGCACCGCCCTCGACCTGAGCCTTGACGTCACGCTCGATCGCGGACAGGTCGCCGGCGCGCAGCTGCTCCTGGAAGATGCGGCGGCCGGTCGGGTTGATCCGCTCGCCGATCAGGCAGAACGGCCGGTTGTGGCCGATGACGACCTCCGCGCCGGTGCCGCGCAGGACGGTCTCGAGGTACTCGGCGGCCATTACGCGGGCACCTTCGTGCGCTTCTCGTGCAGCAGGGCCTTGGCCTTCTTGACCGTGGCGGACGCGTCGGCCGCGTAGCCGTCGGCACCGACCGCATCGGCGTACTCCTGTGTGACCGGCGCACCGCCGACCATGACGATGACGTTGTTGCGCATGCCGGCCTTCTCCAGGGCGTTCATGTTGGCCTTGAACATCGGCATCGTGGTGGTGAGGAACGCCGAGAAGCCGACGATGTCGGGCGCGTGCTCCTCGATCGCGGACACGAACTTCTCCGGCGCCACCTGCACGCCGAGGTCGATCACCTCGAAGCCGGCGCCCTCCAGCATGATGTTGACGAGGTTCTTGCCGATGTCGTGCACGTCGCCCTTGACCGTGCCCATCAGGAACTTGCCGATGGTCTGCACGCCGGTCTCGGCCAGCAGTGGCCGCAGCACCTCCATGGCGCCGGCCATCGCCCGGCCGGCGATCAGCATCTCGGGCACGAAGAAGTCGCCGCGCTCGAAGCGGGCGCCGACTTCCTCCAGTGACGGGATCAGGGCGTCGAAGAGCAGGGTCTGGGGCTCCATGTCCAGCTTGAGCCCCTCGTCGGTCAGCTCCAGCACGCGTGGTGCGTTGCCGACCAAGGTCTCGTCATACAGCCCCTGCAGGATCTCCTCAGGCGTCATGCCGCACCTCTCTTGTGTGTTCCGCGACGGAGCAGCCCGGACAGCTGCTGTGCTCGTTCGTCGAGCTTCCGGCCAATCTCGTCGACCCGATCCTCGAGTCGGGTGTTCGGGCCCGAGACACCCAGCGCGGCGACCACCTGGCCGTCGACGCCGTAGACCGGCACGGCCACGCCGGTGAGGCCGAGCTCAAGCTCGTCGATGGTGCTGGCCCAGCCGTTCCGGAGCACCGAGGCGAGCTCGCGACGGAGCGCCGTCGAGTCGGTGACCGTGTTCGGCGTGACCTGCTCGAGCGGCCCGGGGCCGAGCTCGAGGGCGCCGTACGCCAGCATCACCTTGCCGAGGGCGGAGGCGTGGACGGGAACGTCGGCCTCGGTCCAGTCCTTCGTGCCGAGCATGTACGTCGAGTCGACCTGCGCCACCTGGACGACGCGATCGCCGCGGGTCACCGACAGGTTGACGGTCTCGCGGGTGTCCTCCCCGACGAGCTGCATGGTGGGCCCGGCGATGCGGACCAGCTCGTCCCACGGATCGTGGCGCGTGGCGTACAGCCAGAACAGCGGGCCGGCGACGTAGGCGCCGTCCTCGTTGCGCTCGAGCAGCTCGGTGCGCTCCAGGGCGGCGAGCAGGCGGGAGGTGGTGGACTTCGCCAGGCCACCCTCGGACTGCAGCTCGGGGAACGTCATCGGCTCGTCGGCCTTGACGACCGTCGCCACCAGGGACACTGCGCGGTCGATCGCCTGCGTGCCCGTGCTGGTGGAGACGCCGTTGCTGGTCGTCGTCACGCTGTCTCCCTCCGGCCGTTGTGGAACGTTCCATGATATGGAACTGTATTCCCATATCGTGAGGCCGAAAACGCCACAGGTCAAGCAGATCTCGATACACCGGCTCGTTCCTCGCCGGCACTCGATCCTAGGGAGATCAGATGTTCACCAACCGGATGCCCCGTTACGAAGTGCTCTCGCAGGACGCGATGGCCACGCTCGACACAGGCTGGCGGAAGCTGATGACCGAGATCGGCGTGGAGTTCCTGGACGATCGCGCCCTCGAGCTGTTCCGCAAGGCCGGGCAGAAGGTGGAGGACAACACCGTCTTCCTCGACCCCGACTTCGTCCTCGAGCAGGTGGCCAAGGCGCCGCGCGAGTTCGACGTCCAGGCCCGCAACCCCGAGAACAATGTCCACATCGGCGGCGACTCCATGGCCTTCGGCGCGGTCTACGGCCCTCCGTTCGTGCGCCAGGGAGATGTACGTCGCGACGCCACGATGGACGACTTCCGCAACTTCACCAAGCTGGCCCAGAGCTACTCCGTGCTCGACTCCGCCGGCGGCGTCATCTGCGAGCCGAACGACACCCCGCTCGACAGCCGCCACCTCGACATGACCTACGCGCTGCAGACGCTGACCGACAAGATCTACATGGGCAACGTGGTGTCGGGTGTCAACGCCGCCGACACCATCGCGATGGGGTCCATCCTGTTCGGCGGACGCGACAAGATCGAGGAGACACCCGCATCGATCTCCCTCATCAACTGCAACTCGCCGCTGCGGTGGGACGACCGGATGCTCGAGGCGCAGTTCGAGTACTCCGGCGCCGGCCAGCCGGTCGTCCTCACCCCGTTCATCCTCATGGGCGCGATGTCGCCGGTCACCATTCCGGCCGCGTTGGTGCAGCAGATCACCGAGGCGCTGTCGGGCATCGCGCTCTCCCAGCTCATCCGTCCCGGCACGCCGGTGATCTTCGGGTCGTTCCTGTCCAACATCGACATGCAGTCCGGCTCACCCACGTTCGGCACGCCGGAGTCCGGAATCGGCCTGCTCTGCACCGGCCAGATCGCCCGCCACTTCGGCCTCCCGTTCCGCACCGGCGGCGGCCTGACGTCGTCGCAGGTGCCGGACGCGCAGGCCGGCTACGAGGCGCTGATGACGATGCTCCCGACCTTCCTCGCCGGCGCCAACTGGGTGATGCACTCGGCCGGCTGGCTCGAGGGCGGTCTGGTGGCCGGCTACGAGAAGTTCATCGTCGACATCGAGATCCTGCAGATGATGCAGGCCGAGTTCACCCCGCTGGAGATCAACGAGGAGTCGATGGCGTTCGGCGCCCACGAGGAGGTCGGCCACGGCGGCCACTTCCTGGGTGCGATGCACACCATGGAGCGCTTCCGCACCTGCTTCTACCGTCCACTGCTGTCCTCGTCGGAGAACTACGAGCGGTGGATGCGCGGCGGCGGCATCGACACCGCGCACCGCGCCGAAAAGATCTACCAGGACGCACTGGAAGCGTATGAGCCGCCGCCCCTGGACGACGCCATCCGCCAGGAGCTCGAGGAGTACGTCATCCGACGCCGCAAGGAGCTCGGCGACTAGCGCGGCCGTCGGGCCCGCTTGGCCTCCTCGATGACCGCCCAGGCATCCGCCACAGGGCCGAGATGCCCGAGCTTGTCCGGATTGACCACAGAGCGGATCGTCTGGATCCGCCCGCCCAGCAGGTCGAGCGTCAACGTGCCGATCACCTTGCCGTCCCGATCGCGGAGGATCGCACCCGCCTGCCCATTCATGTCGCGTGGCTGGACGCTCGTGCCGATCCGAACGAGCAGCGGGAAGTTCATGGCGAGAACGCGGGCCACCTTGTTGGCGCCGGACACCGCATTGGCGAACGCCGGTGCCTTGCCGCCACCGTCCCCGATCATCTGGACGTCCGCAGCGAGCAGCTCTTGCAGACCGTCGACGTCGCCTTCACGAAGGGCGTCGAAGAATCGCGCGGCCAGCTCGTCTCGCTCCCGGCGATCCGCATCGAACCGAGGACGTCCCTCGTCCATGTGGCGACGCGCGCGCACCGCGAGCTGCCGGCACGCCGCCTCAGAGCGACCCACTGCCGACGCAACCTCGGGGAAGCCGAACCCGAACACCTCGCGCAGGACGAAGACCGCGCGCTCGAGCGGGCTGAGCCGTTCGAGCAGCACCAGGGCGGCCATCGACACCGAGTCCGCCAGCTGTGCCGACCGTTCCGGGTCCTCGTACGTGTCGGTGAGCAACGGCTCAGGAAACCATTGCCCGACGTACTCCTCACGACGCACGCGTGCCGACCGGAGGACATCGATCGAGATCCGCGTGACCACCGCCGACAGGAACGCCCTGGGTGACGTGGGCCGCGTCGAAGAGGACTCGTAGCGCAGCCAGGTCTCCTGGACTGCGTCCTCGGCCTCGGCCACGCTGCCGAGGATCCGGTAGGAGATCGCGAACAGGAGCGAGCGCAGGTCCTCGAACTCCTCGGTCTTGGTCATGCCGCCAGCCCAGTTCTGGAGAGCTCAGCCTTGAACCCCTGCCGCCAGGAGGGGTAGCGCAGCTCCCAGCCGAGCTCACGCTTGGCCTTGGCGTTGGAGAATCCACGTCCCTCGGTCATCATGCCCACCGCCATCTCGCCGGCCAGCAGCCGAGCCAGCCAGGTGGGGATCCGACGCGGCGGCTTGCCTCCGGCGCACTCGGCGAGGAACGGAAGCCACTCCCTGACCGGAGCCGGCTCGTCATCGACGATGTTGAAAACGCCTGTCGCGTGCTGCTCAACGGCCAGGACTGTGGCGCTCGCGGCATCGTCCAGGTGGATCCACGAGAAGTGGCCATTGCCATTCCCGACGAGCGGGAACATCCGCTTGCGCACGAGCTCGACCTGATCATTGGCGCCGGGCCCGTAGAAGCCTCCGTAGCGCAGGACCGCGCCGCCGGCCTTGACGACCACGTCCTCGAGGTGGGTGATCGCCTTCGTTCCCTCGATCAGCTCCATCGGATCTTCTTCGGTCTTGATCCATCCGCCTTGGCGAATGCCGTTCATGCTGGCGTGGCTCTGCGCGACGACATGGGAGACTCCGGTCGCCTCGGCCGCGGCCAGCAGATGGTCGATGCCCTCGGTGCGGAGCCGGTTGGTCGGGGTGAAGAACCGCTGGGGCTTGCGCATGTTCGGCTTGCCCGCGTGCTCCTCGGACAACCCGGTCATCTGGTTCACGATCGTGTCCGGCTCGGCCGCCGCCACGGCCTCCCCGACCGCGGCGGCATCCAGCCCGTCCATCACGACACCCTCGGCCCCCAGCTGCTCGAGCAGATCCAGCTTGCCCACGCTCGTCGTCGTCGCCGTCACCTGGTGACCCCTGGCCACGAGCTGGGGAACCAGACGCCTCCCGAGGACCCCGCTACCGCCTGCCACGAATACCCGCATGACCATCACCTTCCCGATTCCAGAGTCTGTCTCTGTGAACGAGACGAGACAGCGCTGGCGCCTGTGACATGGTCAGGTCAGCGGAACACCACCGTGCGGTCGCCGTTGAGCAGCACCCGCGACTCCGAGTGCCAGCGCACCGCGCGCGACAGCACCTGAGCCTCGACGTCCCGGCCGGCGGCGACGAGCTGCTCCTGGTTGTAGGAATGGTCGACCCGGACGATGTCCTGCTCGATGATCGGCCCCTCGTCCAGGTCGGCGGTCACGTAGTGCGCGGTCGCCCCCACGAGCTTGACGCCCCGTTCGTACGCCTGGTGGTACGGCTTCGCGCCCTTGAAGCTCGGCAGGAAGGAGTGGTGGATGTTGATGATCCGGCCGGCCATCGCGCGGCACAGGTCGTCGGAGAGCACCTGCATGTAGCGGGCGAGCACCACCACGTGCACCTCGTGCTCCCGGACCAGCGACATCAGCTTCGCCTCGGCATCAGCCTTGGTGTCCGGCGTCACCGGGATGTGGTGGAACTCGAGGCCGTACAGGTCGCAGAGCTTCTGGGCGTCCGGGTGGTTGGACACCACGGCCGGGATCTCGATCTGCAACGTTCCGGTCGACCACCGGAACAGCAGGTCGTTCAGGCAGTGCAGGTGCCTGGAGGCCATGATCAAGGTCCGGTACGGCGCCGTCGCGTCCCACATCTCGTAGTCCATGCCGTACTCGGCGGCGACGGGCGCGAACTCGACCCGGAGCTCCTCGGCGATGGCCGGCCCGGGAATCTCGAAGTCGATGCGCATGAAGAAGCGGCCGGTCACCGGGTCGCCGAACTGCTGGCTCTCGAGGATGTTGCCGTGCCGCCTCGCCAGGAACCCGGAGACGTCGTGCACGATGCCCGGCCGGTCCGGGCAGGAGAGGATGAGGACGAAGTCGCCCGACGGCTCGACCATGGTTGCCTGCTCCCAACGTTGCGTCTTCAGAAACGCATTCTGCGATACGCAACAGATTTCCGCTAGGGTTGCGTGATGAGCAACACTGCGACGACCGATGCAGCTGGCTCGAACGGGGGCGTCCAGTCCGTCGATCGGGCGATCACCATCCTCGAGGTCCTCGCCCGGCGAGGCGAGGTCGGGGTCACCGAGGTGGCGGCCGAGTTCGGCGTGCACAAGAGCACCGCTTTCCGCCTCATCAGCACACTGGAGAACCACCGGCTCGTCGAGCAGGCCGGCGACCGCGGCAAGTACCGCCTCGGGATCGGGCTGCTCCGGCTGGCGGGAGCCACCACCGCCCGGCTCGACGTCGTCCAGGAGGCGCGGCCCATCACGAAGGCTCTCGCCGCCGACACCGGCGAGACGGTCAACGTCGCCGTCCTGTCCGAGTCGTCCGCCCTCTACCTCGACCAGGTGGCCGGGTCGTCGGCCATCCAGACCCACAACTGGGTCGGCCAGCACATCCCGCTGCACGCGACCAGCAACGGCAAGGTCTTGCTCTCCGGCGTGCCCGACGACCGGCTCGAGGACGTGCTGCACGAGCTTCCGGCGTTCACCAAGCTCACGGTCACGAAGCGCTCGGCACTGCGTCGCGAGCTCGACGAGGTCCGCGAGCAGGGCTATGCCATCGCGGTCGACGAGCTCGAGGAAGGGCTGACCGCCATCGCGGCACCGATTCGCAACGCGCACGGGGACGTCATTGCCTCCATCAGCGTCAGCGGACCGACCTTCAGGCTGGACGAAGCGAAGACCGAGAACGTCGTCCCCCGGCTCCTCGACGCCGCCACGGAGATCTCGCACCGGCTCGGATGGGGACATCGCTGAGCCGAACTGTCCCGGCTCCACCAGGTGCTTGACGCCGTGACCCGCATCACAGATGCTTTGTTGTGCAGACCGCAACGTGTTGCGCCATGTGCAACACATTCCGCGAAGGGGCGACATGACCGACATCAAGGATCCCGCTGGGGCGAAGACCACCACGGGTGAATCCAGGCTCCCGATCGACACCACCGTATTCGGCGTCGCGGCGATCCTGGCCCTCGCCTTCGTGCTGGTCGGCGCGATCTGGCCGGAGAGCATGGCAGAGAACACGTCGGAGGCACTTGGCTGGGTCACCGGCAACTTCGGCTGGCTCTTCGTGCTCACCAGCGCGGCGTTCGTGCTCTTCTCGGCCTACTTGGCCTTCAGTCGCTTCGGCAACGTCAGGCTCGGAGCCGATGACAGCGAGCCCGAGTTCACGACGTTCTCCTGGGTGTCGATGATGTTCGCGACCGGCATGGGCATCGGGCTGATGTTCTGGGGTGTCGCCGAACCGCTGACTCACCTGAATGCGCCACCGCTCGGCCAGAGCGAACCCGGCTCGGCTGATGCCGCGGCGGATGCGATGCAGTTCGCCTTCTTCCACTGGGGCTTCCACCCGTGGGCCATGTACGCGGTCATCGGCCTGGCGATCGGCTACTTCGCCTACCGCAAGGGCTACGGAAACACGATCTCCGCCACTTTCCGGCCGCTGCTGGGCCAGCGTGCCTCCGAGGGCCCGGGCAAGGCCATCGACGTGGTCGCGATCTTCGCCACGTTGTTCGGCTCGGCCACCTCACTCGGGCTCGGTGCCCTGCAGATCACCGGAGGCATTGACGACGTGTTCGGCGAGGGCGGGGGCAGCAAGGCGCTGGCCGTCGCCGTGATCGCTGTGCTGACCGGGTGTTTCGTGCTCTCGGCGGTGTCCGGAGTCGAGCGCGGCATCAAGTATCTGTCCAATGCCAATGCCATCGCTGCCGCGCTGCTGGCCTTCTTCCTGTTCGTCGTCGGTCCGACGGTGTTCATCCTGAGCACGTTTACCCAGACCATGGGCGACTACCTGACGCACCTGCCGTCCATGGCGTTCAGCACCGGCGTGTACGACACCGACGCAAGCTCCTGGCTCAACGGCTGGACGATCTTCTACTGGGCCTGGTGGATCTCCTGGACGCCCTTCGTCGGCATGTTCATCGCCCGCATCTCCAAGGGACGCTCCATCCGGCAGTTCGTGGTCTACGTGATCCTCGTCCCGAGCCTGGTCTCGTTCATCTGGTTCGCGATCCTCGGTGGAGCGGCGATCGACCTGCAGCTCAACCAGGGCTGGACGCCACCCATGGTGGATGGAGCGGTGGCTGCCGACCCGTCGCTGTTCGCGGTGCTGCGGGAATACCCGCTCGGTGCGATCACCGTTGCGCTGGCCATCTTCCTGATCGCGATCTTCTTCGTGACCGGGGCCGACGCGGCTTCGATCGTCATGGGGATGCTCAGCCAGAACGGTGCGGAGGAGCCGCGCCGCCACCTGGTGATCTTCTGGGGCGTCGCCACCGGCGCTGTCGCCGCGGTGCTGTTGTGGGCCGGCGGGTTGTCGGCACTACAGACGCTGGTGATCCTCGTCGCCGGACCGTTCATGTTGATCCTGATCGGCATGTGCGTGTCCCTGTTCCAGGAGCTGCGCAAGGAGCCCCCCGACGCGATGCTGGGTACGCGCGTTCGGCGCGCCGTCGAGCACGCCGACCGCTTCCCCGACGGGCCGTGACGCGCGGTTCCGCGCGTTACGTCTGGATCAAATCGTCCCAAACGCCTTGACGGCTGCACCGTCGTGGCGCGATGCTTCAACCAGTTGCGCTACAAGCACCCCGTTGCATGATGCGCAACCCGACGGAAGCGAGACGGGTGCCGGAGAACTGGGTCGCGGGGGCATGGGTCAGCGCTCGCGAGGGCGGGCGCCGCGAGATCCGCTGCCCGGCCGACGGTTCGCTGGTCGCCGAGGTCGACGAGTCCGGACCTGACGGACACCGCACGCCGCCATCGCCGCGGCCCGCACCGCGTTCGACTCCGGACCCTGGCCCGCCACCACAGCCCGGGAGCGCGGCGACCTCCTGCTCCGGCTGGCCGACCTCCTCGAGCGCGACACGGCGATCATCGCCAAGGCCGAGTCGCTCGACACCGGCAAGCGTCTGGTCGAGAGCGAGTACGACGTCGCCGATGTCGTGTCGGTGGTCCGGCACTTCGGACACATCGCCGATGCCGAGGCCGGCCGGATGGTCGACACCGGCAACCCCGGCGTGGTCAGCCGGATCGTGCACGAGCCGGTCGGGGTCTGCGGCTTGATCACGCCGTGGAACTACCCGCTTCTGCAGGTTTCCTGGAAGGTGGCGCCCTGCCTCGCGGCCGGCAACACCTTCGTCCTGAAACCCAGCGAGCTCACCCCGCACTCCGCGATCCACTTGATGAAGCTGCTCGACGAGGCTGGTCTCCCCGCCGGCGTCGCCAACCTGGTGCTCGGCGACGGCGCGAACGCCGGAGCTCCACTGAGCGAGGATCCGCGCGTCGACCTGGTGTCGTTCACCGGAGGCCTGGCGACCGGCAAGCGCATCATGGCCACCGCCTCGGGCACCGTGAAGAGGATCGCCCTCGAGCTGGGCGGCAAGAACCCTAACATCGTCTTCGCCGACGCCGACTACGACACCGCGCTCGACTTCGCCCTCACCGCCGTCTTCCTGCACTCCGGCCAGGTCTGCTCGGCCGGCGCACGCCTGGTGGTCGAGGACTCGCTGCACGACCGATTCGTCGACGACCTCGTGGAACGGGCTCACCGGATCCGTCTCGGCGGACCATTCGACGAGAAGGCCGAGACCGGGCCGCTCACCAGCGCCGCGCATCGCGACAAGGTCGAGGCCTACGTCGCTGCCGGCCTGGCCGAGGGTGCCGAGCTGCGCTGCGGGGGCAAGCGGCCGGACGACCCGGAGCTCGCCGACGGCTTCTACTACCTGCCCACCGTGCTCGACCACTGCACCAGCGACATGAGCGTCACCCAGGACGAGTCGTTCGGCCCGGTGCTCACGGTCGAGACGTTCTCCGGCGAGGACGAGGCAGTCCGCATCGCCAACGACAGCATCTACGGCCTCGCCGGCGCGGTGTGGACCGGCGACGCAGGCAAGGGCCAGCGCGTGGCGGCCCGCCTGCGCATGGGCACGGTGTGGATCAACGACTACCACCCCTACGTCGCCCAGGCCGAGTGGGGCGGCTACAAGCAGTCCGGCATCGGCCGCGAGCTCGGCCACGCCGGACTCGAGGAGTATCGCGAGACCAAGCACATCTGGCACAACATCAAGCCCGAGCCGCAGCACTGGTTCTCGACATGACTCGCTGGGATTACGTCATCGTCGGCGGCGGCTCCGCGGGGGCGGCTCTCGCCAACCGGCTGAGCGCCGATCCGTCCACGTCCGTCCTGGTGCTGGAGGCCGGCCGCCGCGACTATCGCCAGGACCCACTCATCCACATGCCGGCCGCTCTGCCGATCCCGATCGGCAACCGGTTCTACGACTGGAAGTACGAGACCGACCCAGAGCCGCACATGAACGGTCGCCAGGTCTTCCACGCCCGGGGCAAGGTGCTGGGCGGCTCCAGCAGCATCAACGGGATGATCTTCCAGCGGGGCAACCCGATGGACTACGAGCGCTGGGCCGCCGACCCCGGCATGGAGTCATGGGACTACCTGCACTGCCTGCCGTACTTCAAGCGGATGGAGACCTGCCTCGCCGGCGCCGACGACTGGCGCGGGGGTGACGGTCCGCTCCTGCTGGAGCGCGGGCCGGCCGAGAATCCGCTGTTCGGGGCGTTCTTCACCGCGGCTCAGCAGGCCGGCTACCCGCTGACGGACGACGTCAACGGCTACCGGCAGGAGGGGTTCGCCAAGTTCGACCGGAACATCCACCGGGGCCGCCGGATGTCGGCATCGCGCGCGTACCTCTGGCCGGTTCGTGATCGGAAGAACCTGCGCATCGAGACGCACGCCTTCGTCGACAAGATCAACTTCGACGGCAAGCGCGCGGTCTCCGTCGACTACAGCCGGCCCGGACGGCGGCGCCAGACCGCCAGCGCCGGAGAGGTGATCCTCTGTGCGGGCGCGATCAGCACGCCGCAGATCCTCCAGCTGTCTGGCCTGGGCGACAAGGCCTTGCTCGAGAAGCACGGCATCGACGTCGTCGAGCACGTGCCCGGCATCGGCGAGAACCTGCAGGACCACCTCGAGGTCTACATCCAGTACGCGTCCAAGCAGCCGGTCTCGATCGCGCCGGGCTTGCGGTACCGCGAGCGTCCGAAGATCGCCTTCCAGTGGCTGTTCCAGCGCAAGGGCCTCGGCGCCACGAACCACTTCGAGGGCGGCGGATTCGCCCGCAGCAACGACGACGTCGATTACCCCAACCTGATGTTCCACTTCCTGCCGATCGCGATCCGCTACGACGGCTCCGCCCCGACGAAGGGGCACGGCTACCAGGTGCACATCGGCCCGATGTACGCCGACACCCGAGGCCACGTTCGCATCAGGTCCACCGATCCCCGCGAGCACCCGTCGATGCAGTTCAACTACCTCTCCACACCGACCGATCGCAAGGAGTGGGTCGAGGCCGTGCGGGTGGCCCGCGACATTCTCAACCAGCCGGCGTTCGAGCCGTACAACGACGGCGAGCTGTCGCCCGGCCCGTCGGTGGAGACCGAGGAGGAGATCCTCGACTGGGTGCGCGCGGATGCCGAGACGGCGCTGCACCCGTCCTGCACGGCGAAGATGGGCGACATCGAACGCGACCCCACGGCAGTCACCGATCCTCGGTCGATGCGGGTGCACGGCACCGAGGGCCTCCGGGTCGTCGACGCGTCGGTGTTCCCCTACGTGACCAACGGCAACATCTATGCCCCGGTGATGATGACCGCCGAGAAGGCGGCCGACCTGATCGCGGGAAACACCCCTCTCGAGCCGGCCACTGTGCCTTACTACCGCTACCGAGACGGCAGCCCGCTCTACCCGCCCGGCGACAGCCGCAACCGTGAGGACCAGGCATGACGACGACGGCCAGCACCACCGAGACGACGGCCGGCGCTACCGGCGGCCCGGCCCTGCGCGTCGAGAACCTGTGGAAGGTCTTCGGGCCCAGAGCATCGCGCATTCCCGGCAGCGAGGACGGCAAGCTGTCGCGCACCGAACTGCGCGCGAAGACCAACTGTGTCGCCGCGGTGAAAGAAGTCACCTTCGAGGTGGCGCAGGGCGAGGTGTTCGTGGTCATGGGTCTGTCCGGCTCGGGCAAGAGCACACTGGTCCGCTGCCTCACGCGCCTCATCGAGCCCACCGAGGGTTCCGTGATGATCGATGGCGACGACGTGCTGACCATGTCGACGTCCGCACTGCGCGACCTGCGTCGCAACCACGTCGCGATGGTGTTTCAGCACTTCGGGCTGCTTCCTCACCGCCGCGTCATCGACAACATCGCCTATGGGCTCGAGGTGCGCGGTGTCGGACGTAAGGAGCGGCACGCCAAGGCGCACGAGATCCTCGAGCTGGTCGGCCTGGGAGGCAATGCTGATTCCTACCCTGACCAGCTCTCTGGCGGCATGCAGCAAAGGGTCGGCCTGGCCCGCGCACTCGCAGTCGACCCGTCGCTGCTCCTGTTCGACGAGCCCTTCTCCGCGCTCGACCCGCTGATCCGGCGGGACATGCAGAACGAGGTCATCCGACTGCACCACGAGGTGAAGAAGACGATGATCTTCATCACCCACGATCTGCAAGAGGCGCTCAAGCTCGGCGACCGCATCCTCATCATGCGTGATGGCGAGATCGTCCAGATCGGCACCCCAGACGAGGTGGTCGGGGCACCTGCGGACGACTACGTCCGCGACTTCGTCAGTGAGGTACCGCGGTCACACGTGCTGACGCTGAAATGGGTCATGCGGGAGCCGGCGGCCGACGACGACCTTACGGGTCCGGAGATGCCGCCAGACACGATCCTCAAGGACGCCGCCCGACGCGTACTGGACTCCGACAAGCCGATCAAGGTCGTCGAGGACGGCACCGTGCTCGGCATCGTGACCGACGACGAAATCCTGCGTGTGATCGTTGCCGAAGAGGACGCCGATTCTCCGGCGGGGCACGTATGACGGTCGACACCAAGGTCGCGCCTTCACGTCAGGACGAGTCGTCGCCGCCACCAGTCCCGTCGCAGTCGCGGCGGGGTCTGATGATCGCCGGCGTGATTGCGGCGTTCACGATTGCGGCCATCCCGCTGAACGGCATCGGCGTCAAGACCCTCGCCCGATCCGACCTCACCGGGTTCCAGAACTGGCTGGGTGATCTCAGCAACCGGCTTGAAGCGGCCCGGAGCTCGAGCGCGATCCTGCAGGGGCTCGACAGCGTCAGCAACGCGCTTGAATCAATCGCAGTGTTCCTGCAGGAACTGGTCAGCGAGGCAGCCTTCCCACGTCCCGTGCCTGAGATCGGCTGGCTCGGCGTCCTCGCCGTGGCGATATGGATCGCACTGGTGATCGCCGGGTGGAAGATGGCGATCCTCACCGGCATCAGCTTCGGCCTCTTCGGCCTGCTTGGCTACTGGGCTGACAGCATGGACACGCTGATCGTCACATTCATAGCCGTCGGCATTTGCCTGGCGATCGGGATCCCGATAGGGATCTGGATGGGACGGAGCAAGCGGGCGACGAGCGCCATCACTCCGATCCTCGACGGGTTGCAGACCCTTCCGTCGTTCGTCTACCTCCTTCCGATCACGCTGTTCTTCAGCATCGGGGTCGCCGCGGCAGTGATCGTCACGCTGATCTACGCGCTGCCGCCGGTCATCCGGATCAGCGCCCACGGCATCCGCACAGTCTCGGGACAGACGATCGAGGCGATGGAGTCGCTCGGAACGAGCCGCGCCCAGATGCTCCGCAAAGTGCAGCTCCCGATGGCCAAACGCACCATCATCGTCGGCGTCAACCAGACGATCATGGCTGCGCTGTCGATGGCCACCATCGCGGCCTTCGTCGACGGCCCCGGGCTGGGCAAGCCGGTGATCAAGGCCTTGGAGTCCCTCGACGTCGGACGGGCAGCGACCGCCGGCCTGTGCATCGTCATCATGGCGATCATGCTGGACCGCGTCACGACGGCCGCCAGCGTCCGCAGCGAAGCGATCCTGTCCGACGCCGCTCGCCGGCTGCGCTGGATCCAGATTGCCGCCGGAGGTGTGGCGGCAGTTGTGTGCGTCATCTTGTCGCGCCAGTACTTGAGCCTTGCCGAGTTCCCCGAGGCACCCGACCTCGGTACACCGTTCGGCAAGGCGGCTGACGCGGTAGCGACATGGTTCGCCGACAACGCGACCACCGTCACGAACGGCATCAAGGACGGCCTGACGTACGGACTGCTCAACCCCCTCCAGGAGCTGCTGGCGCAGTCCCCGTGGTGGCTCGTGGCGGCGATGCTGGTCGCCCTGTCGGTCCTCTTCGGAGGCGTTCGCTCATTCTTGACGTCCATCGTCTGCATCGCGGTGATCCTCGGCGTGGGCCTGTGGCAGGACAGCATGGTCACCCTGACGATGACGCTGGTGGCGACGATTCTCACCATGCTGCTTGCGCTGGTGTTCGGCGTCTGGATGGCCCAGAGCAGGACGGTCGACCTCACCGTTCGTCCGATCCTGGACGCCGCGCAGGTCGTTCCGCCGTTTGTCTACCTCGTTCCCGCGATCGCGCTGTTCGGTGCGACTCGCTTCACGGCCATCGTCGCTGCGGTCGTGTATGCAGCCCCCGTCGCGATCAAGCTGGTGTGCGACGCCATTCGGGCCGTTCCGCCGACGGTGATCGAGGCCGCCGAGTCGGCCGGGTCCAGCCGGTGGCAGATCATCAGCAAGGTCCAGCTGCCGATGGCGCGCAAGGGCATCGCGCTGGCCACCAACCAGGGAATGTTGTACGTCTTCGCGATGGTCGTGATCGGCGGTCTTGTGGGCGCCGGCGCTCTCGGCTACCTGGTCGTCGCCGGTTTCTCGCAAGGGGAGCTCTATGGCAAGGGACTCGCAGCGGGCATCGCCATCGTGGCGCTTGCGATCATGCTCGACCGGATGGCCCAAGGAACGTCGTCGACCCCCCGGGCGAAGACGAACAGAACGTCACGACTGCCGCAACTCAGGCGGCAGGCGTGAACACCACGAAGGAGCAGGAATGAAGATACTGACATCAAGGACGTGGCAGGCGGGCACACTCGCGGCCAGCGCTCTGCTGGCACTGTCGGCCTGCGGGGGTGGTGACATCCAGGACAGTGGCGGCGCCGCCGGCGACTGCGACGACACCGTCAACATGGCGATCAATCCCTGGGTGGGCTATGAGGCCTCAGCACACGTGGTCGGCAAGGTCATCGAGGACGAGGTGGGCTGCAAGGTCGAGTACAAGGATCTCAAGGAGGAGGTCGCCTGGCAGGGCTTCGCCAAGGGAACGGTCGACGTGATCATCGAGGACTGGGGCCATCCCGAGCTCGAGAAGAAGTACATCGAGGGCGACAAGTCCGCGATCGACGCCGGTCCGAATGGCAACATCGGCCAGATCGGCTGGTACGTGCCACCGTGGCTGGCTGAGAAGTATCCGGACATCACCGACTGGAAGAACTTGAACAAGCGTGCCGAAATGTTCAAGACCTCGGAATCTGGCGACAAGGGCCAGCTTCTCGACGGTGACCCTTCATTCGTGACCAACGACGAGGCCCTGGTCAAAAACCTCGAGTTGGACTACAAGGTCGTCTACGCAGGCAGTGAGGCGGCGCTGATCACCAGCTTCCGTCAGGCGGAGAAGGACAAGAAGCCGCTACTCGGCTACTTCTACGCGCCGCAGTGGTTCCTGTCCGAGGTGCCGCTGGTCAAGGTGGACCTCCCGAAGTACACCGAAGGATGCGACGCCGACCCTGCCAAGGTCGCGTGCGACTACCCCGAGACCGAGCTGAAGAAGATCGCGGCAACGGAGTTCTCCGAGTCCGGCAGCCCGGCATGGGACGTGGTGAAGGACTTCAAGTGGACCAACGACGACCAGAACATCGTCGCGAAGTACATCGCCGAAGACAAAATGTCGGCCGACGACGCGGCGGCGAAGTGGATCGAGGACAACCCCGACAAGGTCGAGGCCTGGCTCCCGTAGTCCGATAGATCGATCACCCCCACGGCACGTCTTGACATGTCGTGGGGGTGACGTCGATCCTAGTGTTGTTCCGTATAGCGCTTACCGTTGCGTATTACGCACCAGAGAGATTCCACCATGGCAACCGTTCCCCAGCACGCCCAGGCCGTCGTCATCGGCGCCGGCATCGTCGGCAACAGCCTCGTCCATCACCTGGCGAAGCTGGGCTGGACCGACATCGTCCAGCTCGACATGGGGCCGCTGCCCAACCCCGGCGGCTCCACGGGGCACGCGTCCAACTTCATCTTCACCGTCGACCACTCGCGGGAGATCGCGGACCTGACCCTCGACTCGGTCGAGCAGTACAAGGAGATGGGCGTCTTCACCCAGTCCGGCGGCTTCGAGATCGCCCGTACGCCGGAGCGGATGGAGGAGCTGCGCCGGCGGATGTCCAGCGCGAAGGCCTGGGGCATCGAGGCCGAGCTCGTGTCGCCCGCCTTCGTCAAGGAGAAGGTGCCGTTCATCGAGGAGGACCAGTTCATCGGCGCGTTCTGGACGCCCGGCGTGGGCGTGGTCGACTCCCTGCGGGCCGGCACCATCATGCGCGAGCGGGCCATGGAGGCCGGCGCCCTGACGGTGGTGCCGAACGTGGAAGTGACCGGACTCGACACCGAGAACGCCAGCGATGGTCGCCGCCGAATCAGCCGGGTCCACACGACCAAGGGCGCCATCGAGGCCGACACCGTGGTGATCGCCTGCGGCGTCTGGAGCCCGAAGATCGGCGACATGGCCGGCATCTCGATCCCCCTCACCCCTGCCGTGCATCAGATGATCTCGGTGGGCCCGTGCCCGCAGCTGGCCGAGACCGAGGGCGAGATCACCTTCCCGATCGTCCGCGACATGGACACGTTCTGCTACGAGCGGCAGCACGGCGCCGACATGGAGGTCGGTTCGTACGCCCACCGCGCGATCCTGCACGAGCCCGAGGACATCCCGACGCTCGAGCAGGCCAAGCTCTCCCCCACCGAGATGCCGTTCACGTCCGACGACTTCGATCCGCAGCTCGAGCAGGCCTTCGAGCTGATGCCCGACCTGCTCGGTGCCGACGGTGCGGAGATCCGCTACGCGATCAACGGTCTGCTGTCGCTCACCTGCGACGGCAACCCGATCCTCGGCGAGAGCCTGGTCAAGGGCCTGTGGACCGCGGCGGCGGTCTGGATCAAGGAGGGCCCGGGTGTCGGGCGTGCGGTGGCGGAGTGGATGACCCACGGCCACAGCGAGATCGACATCAACCACAGCGACATCGCCCGGTTCCACCCGCACCAGATGCGCCGAGAGCACACTCGCCTGCGCACCACCGAGGCGTTCATCAAGACGTACGGCATCATCCACCCGTCCGAGCAGTACGAGTCCGACCGCGACCAACGGCTGTCGCCGATGCACGACTCGGAGAAGAAGCTCGGCGCGTTCTTCTACGAGACCGCCGGCTGGGAGCGGCCGCACTGGTACGAGTCGAACAGCGACCTGCTCGACGTGTACGGCGACGCGGTGATGCCGCGCGAGCACGAGTGGGACTCGCGCTGGTGGAGCCCGATCATCAACGCCGAGCACCTGCGGATGCGTGAGGCGGCCGGCGTCATCGACCTCACCGCTTTCCAGATCCTCGACATCGTGGGGCCAGGCGCACTCGACACCGTGCAGCGGACCTGCGTGGCGCAGTGTGACGTTGCGGTCGGCAAGGTCATCTACACCCCGGTGCTCGACCCGAAGGGCGGGTTCATCTCCGACCTCACCGTGATGCGCCTCGGTGACGAGCACTTCCGCGTCGTCACCGGCGGCGCCCACGGCATGGTCGACCGCAAGACGTTCTCGGACCAGCTCCCCGATGATGGCTCGACCACGCTCACCGATCGCACCGACGAGGTCTCGACCATCGGGCTGTGGGGCCCGCAGGCTCGCACGATCCTGGCGTCGTTGACGTCGGACGACGTGTCCGACGAGGGCTTCGGCTTCCTCACCTGCCGGGAGGTCACCGTCCAGTCGGTCAGCGGCGACCCACTGACCGTGCTGGCGTCGCGGATCTCCTACGTGGGCGAGCTGGGCTGGGAGCTCTACGTCCCGTTCGGGTCGGCCGCCGCGCTCTGGGACACCCTGCTCGAGGCCGGCGCTCCGCATGGAGCACGCCCCGCCGGCATCGGGGTCTACGGCACCACCGGCCGCATCGAGAAGGGCTACCGGGCGTACGGCTTCGAGCTGGACTCCGAGCGCACCATCATCGAGGCCGGCATGCAGCGGCCCAAGGTGAAGAAGGCCGATTTCGTCGGCAAGGAGGCCTACCTCGCCCAGCGCGAGAGCGAGCCGGCCGCCGTGCTGTGCACCCTGTCCGTCGACAACCACACGTCGGCGAGTGGCGTCAAGCGCTACATGCTCGGTGGCGAGCCGGTCCTGACCCGTGACGGCGCCACGCTCACCGACGGCCACGGCCACCATCCGTACGTCACCACGGCCGGGTCGGCGCCGACGCTCGGCAAGCACCTGCTGATGGCCTACCTCCCGCCCGACCAGGCAACCGTCGGCAACCAGCTCGCCGTCTCCTACATGGAGGAGCTCTATCCGGTCACGATCGAGTCCGCCGACGCCACTGCGGTCTTCGACCCCGAGAACGAGCGGATCCGATGACATGACCGACGTCCTCGTGTGCATCAAGCGGGTGCCGGACTCGTCCGGTCAGATCCTGCTCACCGACGACGCCCAGGGCATCGACGGGCGCTTCGTCGGCTTCACTGTCAGCGACCACGAGAACAGCGCGATCGAGCTGGCGATCCGGGTGGCGGACGCCACCGGCGGCTCGGTCACCCTGGTCACCGTCGGCCCGGAGGAGGCTACCGAGCAGCTCCGCGGCGCCCTCGCTCTCGGCGGACATGCGGCGGTGCTCGTCGAAGCCGACCCGGCCGCTCTCGGGCCCGCCGACATCGCCCGCGAGATCGCCCAGGTGGTCGCCGACCACGAGTCATCCGGGACGACGTACGACCTGGTCCTCTTGGGCAACGACGCCGCCGACAGCGGTGACTTCCAGGTTCCGATCCGGCTCGCCTACGCCCTCGGCCGCCCGATCGTCACCGGCGCATCTCTCGTGGAGATCGCCGACGAAGTGCTGGTCGCCCATGTCGACGGCCCCGACGGCGAGGAGACGTACACCGTTCCGCTGCCGGCGGTGGCGTCGGTGCTGGAGGGCGGTGTCGAGCCGCGATACCCCACGCTCAAGGGCCGGATGGCGGCGAAGAAGATCGAGATCGAGACGCGCTCCACCACCGGTGAGCCGGTCGGCGCGCATCGCGTCCGGCTGCTGCTCCCGCCCGCCGAGTCGAGCTCCGTCGAGGTGCTCGGCGAAGGGCCGGAAGCCGCCGCAGCGGTCGTCGACCTCCTCCAGCGTCTGGCGGTCGTCCGATGATCCTGGTGCTGGTGGAGCTGGAAGAGGGTGCGGCGAACGAGGTCTCGCTGGAGACCCTCGCGCTGGCCAGGTCGATGTCGCCGGACACCGAGGCCGTCGTCATCGGCGATGTGGCCGATCGCGACGCACTGTCGGCCGAGCTCGGCGCCCACGGCGTCCGCACCGCGCATCAGGCGGTCGGCGACGCCTTCGAGTCCTTCGCGGGAGCCGCCTGGGCGGCGGCCGTGCAACAGATCCAGTCGTCCACGGGCGCAGACGTCGTGGTCGCCGGGGGCACCCCTCGCGGTGGCGAGGTGCTGGCGCATCTCGCAGCCCGGCTCGACGTTCCGATGGCCGCCAACGCGATCGGCGTCAAGGGGACGTCCCCGTACGTGGTCACGCGCCAGGTCGTCGGCGGCGCCGCCCTGGAGGAGATGGCCCTCGACGCCTCGCCCGCGGTGTTCACCGTCGCCGGCCACTCCTGGAGCGCCACGCCCGCCGACAGTCCCGCCAGTCCGAGCTGGCAGGAGCACACCCCGGAGATCGCGGAGCACGACCTGCTGGCCAGGGTCACGGCGACCGGCCAGAAGGAGGTCGACCACTCCGACTCGCTGAAGTCCGCGCGCGTCGTCGTGGGCGCGGGCCGCGGCGCCGGCAGCGCCGAGGGCTTCGGCCCGGTCAGCGAGCTCGCCGAGATGCTCGGCGGATCCCTCGGAGTGTCGCGCGTCGTCACCAGCCTGGGCTGGCGTCCGCACCACGAGCAGGTCGGCCAGACCGGCAGCCGGATCGCCCCCGAGCTGTACATCCCGTGCGGCATCAGCGGCGCGATCCAGCACTGGGCCGGATGCGCCAGCTCCAAGGTGATCCTCGCCGTCAACACCGACGCGGAAGCACCGATGATGACGAAGGCGAACTACGCCGTCGTCGGCGACATGCACGAGATCGTGCCGGCCATCATCGAGGAGCTGAAGCGGCGAGGATCGACCCCGTCAGCGTGACTCAGCCGCAGTAGCTCAGCCCTGGTGGGCGGCCACCTCGGCCTCGTGCGCCAGCTGCCGCTCGGCATCCTTGCCACCGACGTGGTGATCGGGCGCCCAGCCCGGCGGACCGAAGATGTAGCCCAGCTTGTCGCGGAAGCGCCTGGCGCTGCGCACGTCGCGGGCCATCTGGACGTAGTCGCCGTACTGCAGCTTGAGCAGGTTGTAGGTGTCGACCTTGTAGGTCAGGCCGTACGTCGGGCGCTGCCGTTCCGGGGTGAACGTGCGGAACAGGCGGTCCCAGATGATCAGGATGCCGGCGTAGTTCTTGTCGAGGTACTCCGGGTCGCTGCCGTGGTGTACGCGGTGGTGCGACGGCGTGTTGAAGATGAACTCGATCGGCCGCCACAGCTTGTCGATCACCTCGGTGTGCACGAAGAACTGGAAGATCAGGTTGACGCCGAACGCTACGTAGAGCGTCCAGGGCGCGAAGCCCAGCAGGGGCAGCGGGATCCAGAAGAAGAACTCGAACCACGGGTTCCACTTCTGCCGCAGCGCCGTGCCGTAGTTCATGTACTCGCTGGAGTGGTGCGCCTGGTGGCCGGCCCAGCCGATCCGCACGCGGTGCGAGAAGCGGTGGTGCCAGTAGTAGCCGAGATCGAGCCCCAGCGTCACCAGCACCCAGTACCACCAGGTGTCCGTGGGCAGGTGCCACGGCGCGAGATACGTGAAGATCGCGATGTACCCGAAGAACGTGGCGATCTTGAAGGCGGTCAGGAAGAACAGCGAGCCGACGCCCATCGAGATCGACGTGCTCGCGTCCTTCAGCGCGTAGCCGGTGACGTTGTCGTCGTGGTCGAGCCACTTCAGCGCGGCCAGCTCGATGACGATCGTCAGCACGAAGAACGGTGCCGCGTACGTCACGGGGTTCGACATCGGGTCCAGGAGCTCGTTCATGGGGCCTCTTCGGTGCGACACGTAATATGACTTTTCGGTAAGTTACCACAGGTTCATATCTTCCGCTAGGGTGTTTCCATGGCTCGAGCGAACGCAGGCACCAAGGGCGTCCCCCGCCTGGAGCGGGAGTCGCAGATCCTGCAGGTCGCCTCGGAGATCTTCGGCACCGAGGGCTACGCCGCCACGAGCATCCAGGCGGTCGCGGAGCGCGCCGGAATCTCCAAACCCCTGGTGTACAACTACTTCGGATCGAAGGAAGGCCTCTTCCTCGCCTGCCTCGAGCAGGCCGGCACGATCGTCGCCGACGAGATCGAGCGGATCGCCCAAGGTGACGCCGTCGGAGTCGAGCGCGGCATGCGCACCCTCGACGGCATGTTCACGATCCTGGAGCCCCAGCCGTACCTCTGGAAGCTCCCCTACGACCCGACCGCACCGGCCACCGGCGCCGTCGCGGACGCCATCGACCACTACACGCAGCGGATCTCGAAGCTGGCCGACGAGGGCGTCTCGGAGCTGATGAGCCTCGCGGGCAACACCGATCCGGTCGACGTCTCCGCCATGACCGCCGTCTGGCTCGGTATCGTCGATTCCCTGATGAACTGGTGGATGGAGCACCCCGAGGAGTCCGCGGCCGCGATGATGCAGCGCTGCATGCGGTTGCTGACCGCGTTGCTCGGAGGCAGTGCCCTGGAGGACGGGCAGCCGTGAGCCTCGACGGCCGCACCGTCGTGATCACTGGTGCGTCGAGCGGCATCGGCGCGCATGCAGCCCGGCAGATGGCCGAGCGGGGCGCCACGGTGTGCCTGCTGGCCCGTCGAGCCGAGGAGCTCGAGCACGTGCGCGACCGCATCGCGTCAGCCGGCGGCAGCGCCCACGTCTATCCGGTCGACCTCGTCGACGCGGAGGCCTGCGATGCCGTCGTCAAGCAGCTGCTCGCCGACCATCCCCGCATCGACGTCCTGGTGAACAACGCGGCCCACTCCATTCGCCGGCCGATCACCGAGTCGCTCGACCGCGTGCACGACTACGAGCGCACGATCAACCTCAATTACCTCGCGGCGGTCCGGCTGACGCTTGGACTCATGCCCCGGTTCCTCGAGCAGGGTCACGGGCACGTGGTGGTGTCGACGTCGATGTCGACCCAGATCCCCATTCCGCTGTTCTCGGCCTATCTGGCCAGCAAGAGCGCACTCGAGTCGTTCGCCCGCTCACTGTCGGCCGAGCTCGGCGGCGGTGCCGAAGGTGGGGGCATCACCACGACCGTCGTGTACTTCCCCATGGTGCGCACCGAGATGTCCACGGCCACGGAGATCTACCAGGCGATGCCGATGATGAGCCCGCGCAAGGCGGCCCGCTGGCTGGTCAAGGCGGCAGACGCGCGACCCCCACGGGTCACCAGCATCACCGGTCGCTTCGGCGAGCTCGGCATGGCGGCGGCACCGGGTGTGATCACCGCGGTCACCAGGCCGCTCTTCCGGCGGATGGACGCCTCGCTGACCCGCCGCACCCGCGGCCGCTGAGCCCGCTGACGAGATAGAGTCGATGTGACGCCACACCACCCCGCGGCGTCCGATGGAAGGGCCCACCACGCCTGACCGCCACCACGAGAGAGAGCACCACCGTGACCGATCGCCCCTTTGATCCCCCTGCCGTGTCCCCCTTCGGTGGGCACCACGAGCAAGTCGTCTTCTGCCACGACGAGGACTCAGGCCTCAAGGCCATCATCGCGATCTACTCCACCGCCCTCGGTCCGTCGCTGGGTGGCACCCGGTTCTACCCTTACGCCACGGAGGCCGACGCGCTCAAGGACGTGCTCAACCTGAGCCAGGGCATGGCCTACAAGGCGGCGCTCGCAGGTCTCGACCTCGGCGGAGGCAAGGCAGTCATCATCGGTGACCCCACCACCACGAAGACCGAGGCGCTGCTGCGGGCCTACGGACGGTTCGTGCAGTCGCTCGGTGGTCGGTACTACACCGCGTGCGACGTCGGTACCTTCCCCCCGGACATGGACGTCATCGCGCGTGAGTGCGACTACGTCACCGGCCGCACCGTCGAGCACGGCGGCGCCGGCGACTCATCGGTCCTCACGGCTTACGGCGTCTACCAGGGGATGCGGGCTGCGGCGCAGCACGCCTGGGGCGACACCTCTCTGGCCGGACGCACCGTCGGCGTGGCCGGCGTGGGCAAGGTCGGCAAGCACCTCGTCACCCAACTCATCGAGGAAGGCGCGAACGTCCTCATTGCCGACGTCAACGAGGCCGCCGTCGGGCAGGTCGTCGGAACACATCCGCAGGTACGAGCCGTGCCCGACACCGCGCGGCTGGTGAGCGAGCCGCTCGACATCTACGCCCCCTGCGCACTCGGTGGTGCCCTGAGCGACGACGTTGTGGCGGTGCTGAGGGCGACCATCGTCTGCGGCGCCGCCAACAACCAGCTCGATCACGAGGGCATCGAAAAGCTGCTCGAGGAGCGCGGCATCACCTACGCGCCCGACTACTGCGTGAACTCCGGCGGTCTCATCCAGGTGGCCGATGAGCTCGAGGGATTCAGCTTCGAACGGGCCAGGCTGCGGGCCGCGAAGATCTTCGACACCACGCTGGGCGTGCTCGAGCGGGCCGCCGCCGAGGGCGTGCCGCCGTCGATCGCCGCCGACCGCGAGGCCGAGCGACGTATGCGCGAGGTCGGACGCCTGCGGTCGATGTGGCTACCGGGCTAGTCAGCTGGCAGCGGGGTCTTCGCGCTCGTCGGCGAGGTCGGAGTACTGGTCGGGGATGGGATCGCCCGACTCCCCGTGAAGCTCACGCTGCAGATCGCTGAAGTCTGGATCGAAAGTTCGATACTTCAGGTCGCGTGCAACCTTGGTCTGCTTGGCTTTCGCACGGCCGCGCCCCATGAGGTCCGACCCCCTCGCACAGGAATAGTCAGTATGTCGTGCGTCCAAGCCTACCCAAAGTCGCCAACAAATCCTGTACCGGCCCCGCAGTCGCGCCTGTTCAGGCGTGGTCGCCGGTGAGGGTGACGCTCCCACCGTCTCCGTGCACGCCTGCACCGGCGACGTCGCCGGCGATCCAGGCGGTGACGCCGTGCTCGCCGAGTAGCCTCACGGCATCATCGGCCGACGACTCCTCGACGATCGCCATCATTCCGACGCCGATGTTGAGGGCCTGCTCCAGGTCGGCCTGTGCGACGCCACCGACGTCGGCGACCAGCGAGAAGACCGGTGGGCGTGTCCAGGTGGAGCGGTCGACGCGCACCGACACGTCATCGGGCACGACCCGGGCCAGGTTGGCGGCCAGTCCGCCCCCGGTGATGTGCGACATCGCGTGCACCTCGGCTCGGGCGGCGAGATCCAGGCAGGGCTTGGTGTACAGGCGGGTGGGGGTGAGCAGCTCGGCCCCGAGGGCGCGACCGAGCTCGGGCACATCGCGGTCGAGGGTCCATCCGGCCTGCTCGAGCAACACGTGTCGGACGAGCGAGTAGCCGTTCGAGTGCAGGCCGGACGACGCCATCGCTATCACGACGTCACCCTCGCGGACGAGCTCGGCACCGAGCAACGCGTCCGCCTCCACGACGCCCGTGGTGGATCCGGCGACGTCGTACTCGTCGGGGTCGAGCAGCCCGGGATGCTCCGCCGTCTCGCCGCCGAGCAGCGCGGTGCCGGACTCGGCGCACGCCTGCGCGATGCCCTTCACGATGTCGGCGATGCGTTCGGGCACCACGCGCCCGCAGGCGATGTAGTCGGTGAGGAACAGCGGCTCGGCACCGCACACCACGAGGTCGTCGACGAGCATTCCCACCAGGTCGAAGCCGATGGTGTCGTGGACGTCCATGGCCTGGGCAATGGCGACTTTCGTGCCCACGCCGTCGGCCGAAGTGGCCAGCAGCGGGCGGCGGTAGGCCTTCAGGGCGGATGCGTCGAAGAGTCCGGCGAAACCGCCGATGCTGCCGACGACCTCGGGACGTCGGGCCTTGTCGACCCACTGCTTCATCAGCTCGACGGCACGGTCGCCGGCCTCGATGGAGACGCCCGCGGACTCGTAATCCGTCATCTCGGGGTCCCCGCGGACATGTGAGCGGAACTTCGGGCCAGCGGAGTGGCCGGAGCGTTTGCGGAGCGAGCAGACCCGTGGGGTGGTTTCACGGATTGACCACGGTGAGCGAGGTCGCTCCCGGATTCTCCAGGAGGTGCTTGCCGATGAGGTCGTCCTCGGGCAGCGCGATCGGGTAGATGCCGTCGAAGCAGGCCCGGCACAGGTTGTCCTTGGGGACGTTGGTGGCCTCGATCAGCTGGTCGAGCTCGACGTAGGCCAGTGAGTCGGCGCCGATGGAACGGCAGATCTCGTCGACGGAGATGCCGTTGGCGATGAGCTCGGCGCGCGAGGCGAAGTCGATGCCGTAGAAGCAGGGCCACTTGACCGGCGGGCTGGAGATACGGACATGCACCTCGGCGGCCCCGAACTCGCGGAGCATGCTCACCAGCGCTCGCTGGGTGTTGCCTCGGACGATGGAGTCGTCGACCACCACCAGGCGCTTGCCGGCGATCACGTCGCGCAGCGGGTTGAGCTTGAGCCGGATGCCGAGCTGGCGGATCGTCTGCGACGGCTGGATGAACGTGCGCCCGACATAGGAGTTCTTGACCAGGCCGTGGCCGAACGGGATACCGCTCTCTTCTGCGTAGCCGATGGCGGCGGGGGTGCCGGACTCGGGCACGGGGATGACGAGGTCGGCGTCGACGTGGTGGCTCCGGGCCAGGCGCCGGCCGATCTCGGCGCGCACCGAGAAGACGCGCTGCTCGGAGATCGTGGTGTCGGGTCGGGCGAGGTAGACGTACTCGAACAGGCAGCCCTTGGGCGCGGCCTCGGCGAACCGCTCGGTGCGCAAGCCGTTCTCGTCGATGGCGAGGAACTCTCCCGGTTCGACCTCGCGGATGTACGACGCGCCGACGATGTCGAGGGCCGCGGTCTCACTGGCGACGACCCAGCCCCGCTCGAGCCGGCCGAGCACGAGCGGACGGATGCCCTGGGCGTCACGCGCGGCGTACAGCGTGCCCTCGTCCATGAAGACGAGCGAGAACGCGCCCCGCAGGCGGGGCAGTACGTCGATGGCGGCTTCCTCGACCGACCGGTCGTCGAGGGAGGAGAGCAGGCTGGCCATGACGGCGGTGTCACTGGTGGCGCTCTCGGCCTTGCCGTTGGCGTGGTCCGGCACGTCGTCCGCGCTGCGCTCGTCGAGGAGCTTCACCAGGTCGTGGGTGTTGGTGAGGTTGCCGTTGTGGGCCAGCGCGACGGAACCGGTGGAGGTGGGACGGAACGTCGGCTGCGCGTTCTGCCACACGCTGGAGCCGGTGGTGCTGTAGCGCGAGTGACCGATCGCGACCGATCCCTTGAGCGACTCGAGCGTCGACTCGTCGAAGACCTGCGACACCAGTCCCATGTCCTTGTAGACGAGGATCTGCCGGCCGTTGCTCACCGCGATGCCCGCCGACTCCTGCCCGCGGTGCTGCAGGGCGTAGAGGCCGAAGTAGGTGAGCTTGGCGACTTCCTCGCCGGGAGCCCAGACGCCGAACACGCCACAGGCGTCCTGGGGTCCGACATCCTGGGGGTCGAGGTCGTGGGTCAGACGACCGTCTCCGCGGGGCACGTCATCAGTGTACGGGCCGTGATCCCGCGCTGATTCGCTACGGTGCGGTTGTGCTCACGGCTCTTCTGTACGGACTCGGCACCGCGGTACCCCTGGTGCTGGGCGCCGCGATCGGGCTGCGCTGGACCTTGCCGAAGGTGGTGCTCGCCGGCTTGATGGCGTTCGGCGCCGGGACGTTGGTGGCTGCGGTCAGCGAGGAGCTCTTCGGCCCCGCATTCGACTCGATGACCCCCGAGCTGGCCGGCGCGTCGCTGCTGGCCGGTGCGGCGGTCTACGTCGTCGCCAGCCACACGATCGACACACGGCTCGGCACCAGCGCGGTGGGATGGGCGCTGCTGCTCGGCGCCGTGCTCGACGGAGTACCGGAGAACGTCGCTCTCGGCATCTCGATGGACGGCGGTGGGCTCGTCCTCCTCGTCGCCATCGCCGTGGGCAACACCCCGGAGGCCATCAGCAGCGGTGCCTACCTCCGGAACGAGATGGGCATGGCCCGACGACGAGGGATGCTGCTCTGGGCGGCCACAGGCGTGCTGCTGGTGCTGGCGACCGTCGCGGCGGACGCGGCCGCAGGCTCGATCGGGCCGGGCTCGATCGCCGCCATCCAGGCGTTCGCCGGCGGTGCGACCATCGCGGTTCTCGCCGACACCCTGATGCCCGAGGCCTACAAGGAGGGCGGCTGGTGGGTGGGGCTGGCCACCGCGTGCGGATTCCTCGTGGCCTACGTGTTGGGCTGACCGCGTAACCCGTCTGGTGGTGTGTCGTTGGTCATGCCAACGCGGCACAGGCTGCGCCATCGGGAAGGTGTCACCATGCGTTCGTCACGCACCCTGTTCGCATCCGCAGCCATCGCGCTCCTCGTGTCCGCCGGCTTCGCGTCCGCCGGCACGGCCGCCGCCGGGACATCCCCTCCCACCGTCGCCGTCGTGGCCTGGGCACCGGCCGACACAGCCCAGATCCACCCCGGCACGATGATGTACACCGAGGGTGCGCAGTGCACCGCCAACTTCGTCTTCACCGACGGCGCCTCCGTCTATGTCGGGTACGCCGCGCATTGCGCCGGCACTGGCGCGGCCACCGACACCAATGGCTGTGATGCCGGATCCCTTCCGCTCGGAACCAAGGTCGACTTCGTCGAGGGCGGCAGCCTGGTCAGTGACGGCACCAGAGTCGGTGGCGGCACGCTGGTCTACTCCTCGTGGCTGGCGATGCAGGAGAACAACGAGACCGACCCGAATGTGTGCGACTTCAACGACTTCGCGGTCGTGGAGGTCGACGCCGCCGATGTCGCGAAGGTCAACCCAAGTATCCCGTTCTGGGGTGGGCCGACGGGTCTGGACACGAACGGGACCGTCGCCGGTGACACGGTCTACACCTACGGCAACTCCAGCCTTCGCGCCGGCATCGAGCCGTTGTCTCCCAAGCAGGGCACCAGCACCGGCGACGAGGGTGCGGGCTGGTCGCACGAGGTCTACACCGTGACCCCGGGCATTCCGGGCGACTCGGGCAGTGCGTTCATCGACGACCAGGGCCAGGCGCTCGGCAGCCTGTCGACCGTCCAGCTCGCCCCACTCGCCGGCTCCAACGGGGTGGGCGACCTCGCCAAGGAACTGGCGTACGCCCAGGCCAACGGCCTGCCCGGCCTCACCCTGGCCACCGGCACCGAACCCTTCTCGCCCGCCCTCTGAGCGTCAACACGGCGGTACGAGGCCTGGCCGCCCGACCGACATCGATGCTGTGACCGAAGTGATCCGTGTGACAGAAGTGATTTGACGGCTTATGCTGATCCGATGCGCGTGTCTTCCCCCACGCGGGTTCCCGTGGTCGGCGTCCTCGCCGGCACCGTCGCTCTCGCGGCCTCCATGCTCGTGCCCTCGGCGGCCGCTGCTGTCGACCCCAAGGCGCCGGGCGACTTCACCGGCCACGGGTTCGACGCCTGCGTCGCGCCGAGCCAGAAGGTCATGGACGCGTGGAACCTCCGCTCGCCGTATTCGGCGGTCGGCATCTACATCTCCGGTAACTCGCGCTATTGCGGCGACAAGTACCAGCCGAACCTGAGCCGGACGTGGGTCGAGACGAACGCGTCGCACGGGTGGCGGTTCATCCCGATCCATGTCGGCTACCAGTCGCCGTGTTTCAAGAACAACTCCGGCAGCCGGGTACAGAAGAAGCGGATGTCGTCGACCATCTCGACCGCCCGCTCGCAGGCGGCGAGCGACGCCGCCGAGGGGATCGCCGCGCTGAAGAAGTACGGATTCGGTTCGGGCGACGTGCACTACCTCGACCTGGAGTGGTACTCCCGCACCAAGTCCTGCGACAACGCCGTGCTCGAGTTCATCGACGTCTGGACCGAGAAGCTGCACGCCGCCGGCTTCAAGTCCGGCGTGTACTCCAGCGGGTCTGCGGCCATCGCCGTGCTGGATGCGGCGAAGGCATCCGGCCGCTCCATGACCTACCCCGATCACCTGTGGATGGCGTGGACGAACAAGGTGGCGGACACCGACGGCGGCCCGTACCTGCGCGACTCGCTGTGGAACAACCACCAGCGGATCCACCAGTACCACAACAACGTGAGCGCCTCGTACGGCGGACACGGCGTCACGATCGACAAGAACTTCCTCGACGTCGGCAAGGGCTCGGTGGCTTCGAAGGACCCCCGGCCGTGTGACGTGGCGATGTCGTTCGACAGCTACCCGCGACTCAGCAGTGGCGACACCGGCTCGCGGGTCTCGGCGCTGCAGTGCCTGCTCAAGGAGCGCGGACACTCGGTGAGCGTCACCGGCACGTTCGGCTCGAGCACGTCGAAGGCGATCGACGCCTTCCGCAAGTCGCTCGGCTGGGGCCCGACGGCCGGGCACACCACCAGCCCGACCTGGACAGCGCTGCTCTCGGCGGGCTCGAAGCCTCGGGTGCTCAAGCGCGGGTCGGTCGGGGAGGCCGTGTGGCGCTTGCAGCGGGCGCTCACCTCGGCGGGCACGAGTGTGCGCGTCAACGGCGTCTACGACGGCCGGACCGTCTCGGCCGTCAAGACCTACCGCAGCGCCAACGGGCTCACGGCGTACGAGACGACCGAGTCGTCGGTCTGGGCGCTGCTCCAACGCGGCAAGCTCGGCTGATCAGGCCTCGGTGAGTGGGAGCAGACCCGACAGGTCGGAACGCTCCCCCGACGCCCGCACGGGTGCCTCCTCCCAGGCGAGCCGTCCGCGGGCCAGGGCGATCCACGTCTCGGGATCGGTCTCCACCACGGCGGGCGGCGTGCCACGAGTGTGGCGTTGACCGGCGATCACCTGGACGGCGGCGAACGGCGGCACTCGCACCTCGACGCTGCTGCCGGGGGCCTTGGCCTGAAGCAGGGCGAGCAGGTGCTTGGTGGCCGCGCGGAGGTCGTCGCGATCGGTGCCACCGGCGTCGAGCCGGCCGCACACTGCGGCGAACTCGTCGTCGTCGAGCAGTGTGAGCCGGCGCGCCATCAGCCGAGCGTCGGGCCGAGCACGGCCGGCAGCGTCGCCTCCCAGTCGGCCCGCAGCTCGATGAGTGAAACCCTGAACTGGTCGGCCACCTCGAACGCGTCGCCGCCGGTGCGACCGATGGAGCTCAGCTCGACGCCGTGCTGCTCGGCCAGCGACACGAGCTCGTCGTGACGATCCTCGGCGACGACCACGATCGCCCGGGCCGACGACTCGCTGAACAGCTCCACGAACGGCCCATGATCGGCACCGTCGAGCTCGACGTGGACACCGACGTCGTGACGCAGGCACCCCTCGACCAGGGCCATGGCGAGGCCGCCGTCGGACAGGTCGTGGGCGGCCGAGAGCAACCCCCGCTGGGCCGCCTCGCGCAGCAGGGCGGCGAGTGCCTGCTCGGCCGAAAGATCGACGAGGGGCGGACGACCGCCCAGATGGTCGTGGACGACGTCGGCCCAGGTGGAACCACTCAGCTCCTCGCGGGTCTCGCCGAGGAGCAGCACGTGCTCGCCGCCGCGACGGAACCCCTGCGTCACCCGGGCACGGACGTCGTCGATGACGCCGAGCACCCCCACGACGGGCGTCGGGAGGATGGGAGTGTCGCCGGTCTGGTTGTAGAACGACACGTTGCCGCCGGTGACCGGGATGCCGAGCTCGGCGCAGGCGTCCTTGAGGCCATGGGTGGCCTGCTCGAACTGCCACATCACTGCCGAATCCTCCGGTGAGCCGAAGTTGAGGCAGTCGGTGACGGCGAGCGGCTGGGCCCCGGTCGCCGCGACGTTGCGGTAGGCCTCGGCGAGCGCCAGCTGCGCTCCCACGTACGGGTCGAGCTGGGCGAAGCGGCCGTTGCAGTCGGTGGACACCGCCACGCCGAGGTGGCTCTGCTCGTCGACGCGGATGATGCCGGCGTCCTCCGGCTGCGCGAGCACCGTGTTGCCCTGGACGTACCGGTCGTACTGGTCGGTGACCCACGACTTGTCGGCGAGGTTCGGTGAGCCCACCAGACGGAGCAGCGTGTCGCGCAGCTCGTCGCCCGACATCGGCCGCGGCAATGCCTCGGCAGCGTCGGCCTGGAGAGCGTCCTGCGATGCGGGCCGGGCGAACGGGCGCTCGTAGGTGGGACCGTCATGGGCGACGGATCGCGGCGGGACGTCGACGACGCGCTCGCCGTGCCAGTCGATGACCAGACGGTCGCCGTCGGTGACCTCGCCGACCACGACGGCCTCGACCTCCCACTTGGCGCAGATGGCCATGAATGCCTCGAGGTGCCGCGGCTCGACGACCGCCATCATCCGCTCCTGCGACTCGCTCATGAGGATCTCCTCCGGCGAGAGGGTGGAGTCGCGCAGTGGCACGGTGTCGAGCTCGACGTGCATGCCGCCGTCGCCGGCGCTGGCCAGCTCGCTGGTGGCGCAGGACAGCCCGGCCCCGCCGAGGTCTTGGATTCCGGCCACCACGCCCGCGCCGAACAGCTCGAGCGTGCACTCGATCAGCAGCTTCTCCATGAACGGGTCGCCCACCTGCACGCTGGGTCGCTTCGTGGGTCCGGTCGATGTGAAGGTTTCCGACGCCAGCACGCTGACGCCGCCGATGCCGTCGCCTCCGGTGCGTGCGCCGTACAGCACCACCTGGTTGCCCACGCCGGATGCGTGGGCGAGGTGCAGATCCTCGTGCCGGAGCACGCCGACACACAGGGCGTTGACCAGGGGGTTGCCGACATACGTGCGGTCGAACACGACCTCGCCGCCGATGTTCGGCAGTCCGAGGCAGTTGCCGTAGCCGCCGATTCCGGCCACGATGCCGGGCAGCACCCGCCGGGTGTCGTCGGCGGTGAGCGGGCCGAATCGGAGCGGGTCCATCACCGCGACCGGCCGGGCACCCATCGCGAGGATGTCGCGCACGATGCCGCCGACGCCGGTGGCAGCGCCCTGATAGGGCTCGACATAGCTCGGATGGTTGTGCGACTCGACCTTGAACGTGACCGCGTAACCCTGTCCGATGTCGATGACGCCGGCGTTCTCACCGATGCCCGCGAGCGTCTTGCCCAGCGGCGTCTCCTGCGGCAGGTCGCCGAACTTCTTCAGATGCACCTTGCTCGACTTGTAGGAGCAGTGCTCGCTCCACATCACCGAGTACATCGCCAGCTCGGCGGACGTGGGACGACGTCCGAGGATCGCGCGGATGCGGTCGTACTCGTCGGCCTTGAGGCCCAGCTCGGCCCACGGCTGCTCGCGGTCGGGCGTCTCGGCGGCCTGGTCGACGGTGTCCACGGCTCCGTGGTGAAGAGGGGCCTGCTGCGTGGGAGCGTCCGTCACGCTCCTAAGACTATCCGGCCTCGACGACGTCCTCGGTGTCGCGTCGCGGGGCCATGTCGGACCACGCGACGTCGATGGAGACACCCACGTCGATCTCCCGGGTCGCCACCACGTGTGGCTTCTCCAGCTCGCGGGCGACGTACTTGGCGACGAAGCGTCGAAGCTCGCCGTCGATGTTCGCCACGCGCTTGAGCAAGGTGGCGCGCATGCCCTCGGCAGCGAGGTCGAGCTTCAGCTCGTCCGGATTCGGCGGCGTGACGTCCACGATGATGCGCAGGTCCCGCGTCGCATGGGCTGAGACGGTCAGCGGCACCTCCACGCTCGCATGGAAACGGTGCTTCTCGACCTGCAGGTCGACGGTGAAGTCGAGCTCCACCGGCACCACGAGCCGGTACGAGATCGGGATGCCGGGAATCTCCGTGGTGGTGGCCTCGCCGATCTGACCTTGCGCGGTGACCCGGGCGATCCGGCCAGGACCGACGCCCATCGGCCCGAAGTCGATCGGCTGACCGGCGATGCCGTCGACGGCGCCCAGGATGCGCTCGGACGTGATGGCGGCCTGGAAGAACAGCGCACCGAACTCCTCGTAGGAGCAGCGGTCGGATGCGGCATCCCGACGTTCAGACCCTGGACGTTCGCGCTTCGTGGCCATCCGGCGACGATAGCGGCTACAGACCGCCCAGGCCGTAGCGGACCAGGAAGTCCCGGTCGGTGTCTCGCCCGCCCTCGGGATCCGGCACCGGGCGGGTGTCGGTCTCCTCGACCGTGTCCTCCAGGCGGATCGGCTCGGGCAGCCGGGAGAAGCGCCGTGACTCAGTCAACCGCCACCTCCGCGAGCGGAACGCCGGGGTCGGCGAGCCGCGCACGGTCCACGGTACGCCCGACCAGGGAACGGATGTCGTCGTTGACGTCCCAGATGTTCACGTTCATCCCCGCCGTGAGCTTGTCTCCGTCAAGCCAGAACGCGATGAACTCACCGGACGCCTGCTCCCCGCGCACCACGACGCCGTGGGAGGAGTCGGAGTAGCCGACGTATTCCATGCCGAGGTCGTACTGGTCGGTGTAGAAGTACGGTTGCCAGTCGTACGCGACGTCCTGTCCGAGCAGCACCTTGGCCACGGCGTTTCCCTGACGGATCGCGTTGTCCCAGTGCTCGACCCGCACCGAGCGGCCGAGAGCGGTGTTGTGGGCCCGCGCGACGTCGCCGATCGCATGCACGTGCGGATCGCTGGTGGCGAAGTGCTCGTCCACCACCACGCCGTTGTCGACCGTGAGGCCGGCCGCTTCGGCGAGCTCGGTGTTCGGCACTGCCCCGACACCCATGAGGACGAGGTCGGCCTCGAGCTGGTCACTGCCGGCCGTCACGGTGAACGGACCGGAGCCGTCGATCGCGTCGACGCCGGTGGATGTCCGCAGGTCGACACCGTGACGACGATGCAGCTCGGCGAAGTGGGCGGCCATCTGGTCGCCGAGTGCCTGGCGCAGCGGGAGTGGAGCCGCCTCGAGCACGGTGACGGCCACGTCCGCTTCCCGTGCGGCCGCCGCCGCCTCGAGCCCGATCCACCCGCCGCCGATGATGATCACCGACGACGAGGACGCGAAGGCGTCCCGGAGCGCCTCGCTGTCCTCGACACGGCGCAGGGTGCGAGCGAGCTCGGCTCCAGGGATGTCGAGCACGCGCGGCCGGGCGCCAGTGGCGAGGACCGCCTGGTGGTAGCCGATCACCTCTCGGTCGTCGAGCAGGACGTGGCCCTCGGCCGGGATCAGCTGCTCGACGCGCCGCCCGGTGAGCAGCTGGACGTCGTGCGCCGCGTACCAGTCGGCCGGCTCGACGACGGCCTTGCCGAACTCGGACTTGCCCATGAGGAAGTCCTTCGACAGCGGCGGTCGCTCGTACGGCGGGTGATCCTCGTCGCCGATGACGGTGATCGCGCCGTCATGCCCGCCCTCACGCAGGGCGATGGCCGCCTTCGCCGCGGCCAGCCCGGCGCCGATGATGACGATGTCCATGGGTGCACGCTCCCGCACGACGTATTCGCTCGCCACTCAGTCTTCCACCGCGCGACGGTGGTGTGCCTCCGCCAGCAGCCCCAGGGCGAGGGCTCCGACGACGAGGCCGAAGTCGCGCAGCGCGACGTCGTAGTAGTCGCCCAGAGTCAGCAGGTTGACGATGATGCCGATCAGCCAGGCCGCCACCACGAAGGCGCCGATGCGTGGAGCGACCGCCACCAGGAACCCGGCCGCGATCTCGACGACCCCGACCGCGTACATGGCCTGCTGCGCGCTGCCCGGGACGAGGTCGTTGATCCAGGGCGCGAGGTACATCGTCCAGTCGGTGAGGAGGTTGGCGAACTTGTCCAGGCCGAACGCGACCGGCGCGATGACGAAGACGGTGCGCAGGAGCTGGAAGGCCCGGGACTCGAGCGTCGTAGCGGTGTCGTCGATGGTGGTCATGAGGATCTCCTTTTCTAAAGAATACTTTCTTCGACTTTAGAGTGTCGCTGATGACCCGTCAACCCCGGTCCAACTGGCCACGCCGCGCCGCTGGGATACGCTGCCGCCGTGGATCCGATCGCACTGGTAGAGGCCACGGGGGGTGAGGGCTTCGACTGGGTTGCGTTCGTCTCCATCCCGGTCTTCACGGCGGTCGTCGGCTGGCTGATCAACTGGACCGGGCTGATCATGCTGTTCAGCCCGGTGCGGTTCTACGGCTTCCGCATCCCGGGCCTCAAGGAGCTGGCCACCGTGGTGCCGCGCAAGATCCAGGAGATCCCGGGCATCATGGAGGGTCGCATCGGGTGGCAGGGCATCGTTCCGGCCCGCGCCGGAAAGATGGGGTCGATCGCTTCGGACAAGGCGATCTCCAAGCTGGGGACCCCGGCGGAGTTCTACCAGCAGCTGGAGCCGGAGTCGATCGCCGCGCACATCGTGTCGATGTTCGAGCCACAGATCCCGGAGGTCGTCGACGGCGTCATGCGTCGCGAGCAGCCCGAGCTGTGGGACACCCTGTCACCGCGGATCAAGCAGGCCGTCTACGAACGGGTCAAGAGCCAGCTGCCGGGGATCGTCAGCGGTATCACGACCGAGATCGGCGTGCATATCGACCAGCTCCTCGATCCCAAGCTGATGGTCATCGACCACTTCGAGAAGAACCCGCAGCTCGTGGTCCGCATCTTTCGCGACATCGGCAAGAAGGAGCTCCGGCTGATGGTGAACGTCGGCTTCGTCTTCGGGTTCCTGCTCGGCATCCCGGTCGCGTTCATCGACCTCACCTTCCACCAGTGGTGGTTGCTGCCGATCCTCGGCGTCTTCGTCGGCTGGGTCACGAACATGCTCGGGATGCGGCTGATCTTCGAGCCGGTCGAGCCCCGCATGTGGGGCCCCATCCGGATGCACGGCCTGTTCCTGCGCCGCCAGCCCGAAGTGGCGGAGGTCTACGCCGGCATCATCGCCGACGACGTGGTGACCCTCGAGAACATCGGCAACACCCTGATGGACGGCCCGCGCGGCGACCGCACCCGCCAGATGCTGGCGACGTCGATGCGGCCGGCGATCGACCGCGCCGCCGGGCCGGCTCGTGCCGCGGCGCGGGTCGCCGTCGGAACCCGCCAGTTCGACTCGATCCGCGACTCCTTCGCGACCGAGGCCGTCGACCGGACCATCACCCCGTTCCGCGACCCGGAGTTCTCTCGACGCCAGAGCGACAAGATCCGCGCCATGTTCGCGCAGCGCACGAAGGAACTGCCATACAAGGACTTCGTCGAGATGCTGCGTTCGGCGATCAAGGAGGATGAGTGGATGCTCTACGCGCACGGCGCGATCATGGGCCTCGCCGGCGGCTTCGCCCACCTCGCGATCTTCGGGGTCTCCGGTGGCTGAGCCCGAGGACGGCGGCGACACGTCCGCCGACCAGAGTGACGAGCTGCTCGGCGTGCTCCGGTTCGCGGCGTCGGCGACGTTGCACACCGCCCAGTACGGCACCCGGGCCTACCTGCAGACCGGCCGCCGCATCCTCGGGGCGGTGACGCCCGAGCCGGCCCAGGTGATGGCGCGCCAGGTCGAACAGGCCGCGCGCGAGCTGGCCGCGAGCAGTGGAGTCGCCCACCGGCTGGAGCAGCTGGCGGCGTCGAACGAGCTGCTGGCCGCCGCGGGCAACGCCCTGCGGAGCCTCGTCAACGGCGTTCCGGTCGGCGGGACACAGCGCAGCCTGCCCACCTTGCAGGAGAGCGGTGCCGACCTGATCCGCCGCTCCAGGGACGTCTGGAACGACGAGCCGGCACACCCGGCTTACGAGCGGATCCTCAGCGAGCTGGCTCCCGACGAAGGGCGGGTCCTGATGCTGCTGCTGCGCAAGGGCCCGCAGCCCAGCGTCGACGTCCGCACCGGCGGGCCCGTCGGCATCCTCAGCTCGCGGCTGATCGCGCCGGGGCTGACGATGATCGGTCCGCGCGCGGGCTTGCGGTACACCGACCAGGTCCCGGCCTACCTGAACAACCTGTTCCGTCTCGGCCTCGTCTGGTTCTCGCGCGAAACCCTCCGGGACGTCCACCAGTACCAGGTCGTCGAGGCGCAGCCGGACGTGCTCGAGGCCATGCACTCGGTGCGGTACGCGAAGGTCGTCCGCCGGTCGATCCACCTCACTCCGTTCGGTGAAGACTTCTGCCGTGCCTGCCTGGTGCTCGACGACGCCGACATCCTCGACCTGCCGAAGCACGCCCAGCCGGCGAAGGACGACGCCGTGGTGTCGCCGGGCCTGACGGAAGGCTGAGCCGGGCCGGCCCCTTGACGGCGGAGTTCGCTCGGCCTAATATTCAACACATGATGAATAACGCCATCGATGTGAAGTACCTGCGAGTGGAACGAGGCGGCAACCTCGTCATCCCCCAGCTCGACGTCACGATCCCGAGCGGCTCGGTCACCGGACTCCTCGGCCCGAGCGGGTGCGGCAAGACCACCCTCATCCGGTGCATCGCCGGCATCCAGATCACCGTGCGCGGCAAGGTCACGGTGCTCGGTGAACCGGCCGGCAGTGCGGCCAACCGGGCCCGGGTCGCGTACGTCACCCAGTCCAGCTCGGTGTACCCGGACCTGACCGTCCGCCAGAACCTCGACTACTTCGCCGCACTGTCCGGAAGCAGCGACGCCGACGTCGATCGAGCCCTCGGGCAGGTCGGCCTGGCCGATCGGAGCGGCTCGCTCACCGGCGAGCTCTCCGGCGGCCAGCGCACCCGGGTCTCGCTGGCCGCCGCACTGCTCGCCGATCCGGACGTCTACCTGCTCGACGAGCCCACGGTGGGCCTCGACCCCGTGCTGCGGCGCGACCTGTGGATGCTGTTCCGGGAGCTCGCCGCCGACGGTCGCACGCTGCTCGTCTCCAGCCACGTCATGGACGAGGCCGGCCGATGCGATCGCGTGCTGCTCATGCGAGACGGCGAGCTCATCGCGAACGCGACCCCCGACGAGCTGCGCGGTGCGGCCGGTACCCCAGACCTCGAGGAGGCATTCCTCGTGATCGCCGAAAGGAGCGCGGCATGACCACCACGACCACCCCTCGCACCCACCAGGCCCGACGGAGCGTCGGCGTGGTGCGCACGCTGGCGTGCTCGCGGCGCGTGCTCCAGCAGCTCAGCCACGACCACCGCAGCATGGCGCTGATCGTGCTGATGCCGTCAGTGCTGCTGCTGGTCTTCCGCTACGTCTACGACGACACTCCGATGATCTTCGACCGGATCGGGCCGCAGATGCTCGGCCTGTTCCCGTTCATCATCATGTTCCTCGTGACATCGGTGACGATGGTCCGCGAGCGCACGTCCGGCACCCTCGAGCGGCTCCTGACCACGCCACTGCGGCGCGGTGAGCTGATCGGCGGATACGCGCTGGCCTTCGGCCTCGCTGCTCTGGTGCAGTCGCTGGTCAGCTCGGCGGTCGCGATCTTTCTGCTGGGGCTCGACGTCGAGATCCCCTGGGCGATCGGACTGTTCGCCGTGGTCGACGCGGTGCTCGGCACCGCCCTGGGCCTGCTGATGTCGGCGTTCGCCACCACCGAGTTCCAGGCCGTCCAGTTCATGCCGCTCGTCGTCGTCCCGCAGATCCTGCTGTGCGGCCTCCTGCTGCCGCGCGACCGGATGCCGCGCGTGCTCGAGCTCATCTCGGACGTACTGCCGCTCAGCTACGCCACCGACGCCTTCACCGAGCTCTCCAGCACCGACGTGTTCAATGACGCCATGGCCTTCGACCTGTCCATCCTCGTCGGGTTCGTGGTGGTGTCGATCGCACTCGCGTCGCTGACCCTGCGCCGCCGGACGCCGTGACCGCACAGCGACCGCGCGGGCGTCCGGCCGCCGGCTCGGCCGGCGACACCAGGGCCGCCATCCTCGCCGCCGCTCGCTCGCAGTTCGCGGCGAAGGGGCTCAACGGAGCCTCCTTGCGATCGATCGCCCGAGAGGCCGGAGTCGACGCCAGCCTCATCAGCCACTACTTCGGCGACAAGTCCCAGCTGCTCGTGGCCACGATGCAGCTCCCGGTCAATCCGATCGAGAAGATCGCCGGCGTCGTCGCCGGCGGCCCGGACGGAATGGCAGAACGGCTGCTGCGGACGTTCCTGAACGCCTGGGACCCGCACCGCGAGGTGTTCAGCACTCTGGTGCGCACCACCCTCGGAGGTGGCGACAGCCAGGCGCCCATGCTCCAGCTGGCGCGCAGCGTGCTGATCGCGAAGCTGCTGGAGGTGCTCGAGGGAGACGACCGCGAGCTGCGGGCCACCCTCATCGCGAGCCAGATCATCGGCATGGCGACCCTGAGGTACGTCGCGGAGCTCGAGCCGCTGGCGAAGGCGCCGATCGAGGACGTCGTGGCCGCCTATGCACCATCGATGCAGCTCCTGATCAACTCTTGATCAGCCGATGAGGTCGGCCAGGCGCTCGGACAGTTCCATCGCGTCGTACGGCGCCCGCACCTTCATGTCGTTGTCGAAGTAGACGTACACGTCGGCGCCGGCGCCGGCCCAGTCACGAACCGACGCGGCCCAGGTGTCGAGTGCGTCGGCGTCGTAGCCGCTCGCGTACAGCTCGGTGTCGCCGTGCAGGCGTACGTAGACGAAGTCGGCCGTGACCTCTCGCAGCAGCGGCCACTTGCCGGCGGTGTCGGCTACGACGAGGGCGATGTCGTATGTGCGAAGCAGGTCGAGAAATCGAGCCTCGACGAACGATTGATGTCGAACCTCGAGGGCATGTTTCACCGGCCCGTCGACCTCTGCCCGCGTGACTGCCTCGGGGACGCGGTCGTCGTGGCGCCTGGCCAGGGCCGCCGCCTGCTTCGTCGTGCGTGGCAGCAGGTCGAAGAATGACGCCAGGCGCTCGGCATCGAAGCGGAACGTGGGCGGCAGCTGCCAGAGCACTGGTCCCAGCGTCGGTCCGAGGGCGAGCACCCCGGACGCGAAGAAGTTCGCCAGCGGCGTCTCGACATCGGCCAGTCGCTTCATGTGGGTGATGAACCGGCCGCCCTTGACGGCGAAGCAGAAGTCGTCGGGCGTCTGCTCACGCCAGGACCGGAAGCTCGACGGACGCTGCAGGGCGTAGAACGACCCGTTGATCTCCACGCTCGACATCCGGTCGGCCACGTAGGCGAGCTCGTCGCGCTGACGGAGCCCCTCGGGGTAGAACGTGCCGCGCCACGGGGCGTAGGTCCAGCCGGAGATCCCGACCCAGACCCGGCCGACCATGTCTAGAACGAGCCGGCGACCGAGCCGATGACGGCGAACAGGGCGACGACGACGGAGATCGGCACGAGCCACAGCGACGCGATCGCGAGAGTGACCGTGGTACCGATCTTGGGTGGGACGAAGTAGCGGGCCCGGGGAAGGTCGCCGACGCCCTCGATCCAGCGCCCGGTCATGCCGACACCGCTCCACACGCCGCGCAGTCGCGACAGGACGCGCCACCCTCCTCCGCCGGCGATCTGGGTCAGCGCAGCCCGCGTCTCGTCGACCTTGCCACTGAGGCTCACCGCGATGCCGAGCTCGGTGGCCAGGGCGGTCGGTTCCTCGACAGCGCGCAGGATCCGCTGTCGCCGAAGCCCGAACATCAACGACACCGCCGCCATGACCAGGCCGACGACGAGACCGATCGTGCGTCCGAGGCCCTCGGCGTTCAGGGCGAGCAGGAGCGTCGCCGCGATGAACGGAATCGGGGCGATGAGCACCAGGAGCGTCGGGATGCGCAGCACCCGCACGGCGAGCACGATGACCGAGGTCGCACGCTGAGCGGCCTCGCCGGTCTGCAGGTCGACGCGCGACGCCATGTCATCGACGCCCTGATTGGCCCGAGCACCCCAGGAGCTCCGCCGGTTCCGCATGCGACCACTGTAGGAGGACCCCACTAGCCTGCATTCCGTGGCGATCGTCCTTGCTCTGCTGTCGGCGCTGGCGTACGGCATCTCGGACTTCCTCGGGGGCATCTTCTCCAAGAGGGCGAGCCCGTGGCAGGTCGCCGTGGTGGCCCAGATGTCGTCCACCGTGTTCAACGTCCTGGCGGCACTCGTCATCGGTGGCCAGCCGGAGTCCAGCGACTGGAGATGGGGTGCGCTGGCCGGAGTGTGCGCCGGCATCGGAGCGGTGTTCCTGTACCGCGGACTCGCCGGCGCCCGGATGGGCGTGGTGGCTCCACTGTCGGCGGTCGGGTGCGCACTGGTGCCGGTCGTGGTCGGGTTGGCGACCGGTGATCGTCCGTCCACGCTCGCCGTCATCGGCATCGTGTGTGCATTCCCGGCCATGTACCTGATCTCACTGGTCGTCGACGAGGATCCTTCCCATCGTGGCGGCGTCTTCGACGGCATCATGGCCGGCCTCGGCTTCGGCCTGCTGTTCGTGTTCATCGGGCAGATGAGCGACGACGCCGGCCTCATGCCGCTCGCGCTCGCCCAGGCGTTCGCCGTCCTCGGGGTCGTCGCCATGGCCATCACCCTGCGCCAGCCGTTCGTCCCCCGAACCCGCGAACCGTGGCGGGCCGTTGTGATGGGACCTCTCGGCGCGACCGCGACCGGTGCGTTCCTGTACGCCACGCATTACGGGCTGCTGTCGATCGTGTCGGTGATCGCGGCGCTCTATCCGGCGGGAACCGTGGTGCTGGCCACCGTCCTCTTGCGGGAGAGAATCCATGCCTGGCAGGGCGTCGGCCTGGCATTCGCGGTGGCTGCGGTGACCCTGGTCGCGCTCGGCTGAGAATCTGCCCTAGGGTTCTTCGCATGATGAAGAGAACTCTCCTGACTGTGACCGCCCTCGTCCTCGTGGCCGGGTGCGGCAGCGACTCCGAGCCGACGGCGAAGAAGACGACCGAAGAGCCCGCCGCTGAGATCCCCGCGCGTGAGTTCCCCACCGAGTGGGCCGACTCGATCGACAATCCGTGGCTGCCGCTGGCCGCAGGTGCGTCGTGGACGTACGAGAAGAAGACGGTCGATGGCGTCGAGGACGTCGTCGTGAAGGTCACCAACAAGACGAAGACCGTCGACGGTGTCGAGACCACCGTGGTGCGCGAGAAGGTCACCGAGGACGGCGAGCTGATCGACGACACCAAGAGCTGGTACGCCCAGGACGCCGAAGGCAACGTCTGGATCCTCGGCGAGACCACCGAGGCGCACGAGGACGGCAAGGTCGAGACCGAGGGCTGGGAGGCCGGAGTCGACGGCGCCCAGGCGGGCATCGCGATGCTGGCCGATCCGAAGGTCGGTGACGTCTACCAGCAGATGTACTACGAGGGCGAAGCCGAGGACCGCGCGGAAGTGCTCAGCGTCGACGAGACCGTCGAAGGTCAGGTCGACACCTGGTCCGGCGTCGTCCAGACCGAGGACACCACGCCGCTGGAGCCCGAGGTCGAGCACAAGTGGTACGCCGAAGGTGTCGGCTCCGTGCAGCAGCAGACCGTCAAGGGCGAGAAGGAGACGGTCACCCTGACGAAGTACGACAAGCCCTGAGAACGGCTACTTCAGGAACTTGCTCGTGCTGCGGTCCTTGAGCGGCTTGCCGCCGGTCTGGCAGGTCGGGCAGTACTGCAGGGACGAGTCGGCGAACACCACCTGAGCGACGGTGTCCCCGCACACCGGGCACGGCTCACCGGTGCGGCCGTGCACGCGCATCCGGCTGCGCTTGTCGTCCTTGAGCTCGGACGCGGGCTTGCCGTGTGCCTCGGCGAGCGCTTCGCCGAGCACCTCGCGGATGGCCGCCTCGAGACGGGCGACCTGCTCGTCGTCGAGGTCGGCCGCGATGGCGAACGGCGACATCCTGGCGGCGTGCAGGATCTCGTCGCTGTAGGCGTTGCCGATGCCGGCCACGACCCTCTGGTCGCGCAGCAGCCGCTTGACCTGCATCCGGCGACCCTCCAGCAACGGAGCCAGCTCGAAGCCATCGGCGAGCGGGTCGGGGCCGAGGGCGGCGATGCCCGGGACGTCCTGCGGGTCACGGACGGCGTAGACGGCGAGCCCCTTGCGAGTGCCGGCCTCGGTGAGGTCGAACCCCACGTGCGGTCCGTCGCCGGCGTCGAGCCGCACACGCACGGCAAGGGGACCGTTGCCGAGCTTCAGCCGCTTGTCGGAGAGGTTCTCGGACCAGCGCAGCCAGCCCGCCTTGGCGAGATGGATGACGAGGTGCAGGCCGTCGACCTCGATGTCGACGAACTTGCCGTGTCGAGCGGTGCCCGTGACCTCGAGGCCCGAGAACGCCGTCACCGGCGGGTCGAACGTCTTGAGGACGGAGATGGACGCCAGCTCGATGTCGGCGACGACCGCACCCACGGCGCGCTGCCGCAGATCTGCGACCAGCGCATCGACCTCGGGCATCTCGGGCACGGGCTCAGCCTAGAGGCCGTCAGGTGAAGGTCAGGCCGAGCAGCGCGAGGTTGAGCGACACCACGATCGTCGCGACCACCCACGCCGCGGCGGTGAGACCCCGGGGGTTGACGTGCTCCCCCATCACCGCGCTGGACGACGTCAGCCGGACCAGCGGGATCAGCGCGAACGGGATGCCGAGCGACAGCAAGACCTGCGAGACCACCAGCGCTCCACTCGGCTCCGCTCCGAGCGCGAGCACGACGAGTGCGGGGATCACGGTGATGATCCGGCGCGTGATCATCGGGATGCGCAGGCCGAGCAGTCCTTGCATCACCTCGGCACCGGCGGCACTGCCCACCGACGTCGATGCGAGGCCGGACCCGAGCAGGGAGACGGCGAACAGCAGGGCCACCCCGGCGCCCAGCTCGGACGAGACCACCGCATGCGCACCGTTCAACGTGTCGGTGCCGGGGAGGCCCTGCAGTCCGGCCGCCGCGACGACGAGCAGCGACAGGTTGAGCAGCCCGGCCAGCAGGAGGGCGAGCACGACGTCGATCCTCGTGGCCGACAGCAGGTCGCGCACCGACACGTTCTTGCCACGATCACCCAGGCGGGTGACGGTGAGGCTGGAGTGCAGGTAGATGACGTGCGGCATCACCGTGGCGCCGATGATGCCCGACGCGAGCAGCACGCTGTCGTCCCCGTCGAAGCGCGGCACGAGCCCTGAAGCGAGCGGACCGGGCTCCGGCGGGTTGACGAACAACCCGGCCAGGAAGCCCACCGCGATGAGCATCAGGAACATGACGATGATGCGCTCGAGCGCGCTCTGACCGCGGACATCGCCGATCCGCAGGATGAGGATCGAGATGGTCGCCGTGATGAGGGCGCCCAGCAGCAGCGGCAGGTCGAACAGCAGGTTCAAGGCGATGGCGCCACCGACGACCTCGGCCAGGTCGGTGGCGATCGCCACAGCCTCGGCCTGCAGCCAGTACGCCAGGCGTGGCCCGCGGCTGAGCCGCCGGCCGACGTGCGTCGCGAGTGATCCACCGGTGACCATGCCGAGCTTCGCCGACAGGTACTGCACCAGCACGGCCATCGCGTTGGCGAGCACCACGACCCACACCAGCGTGTACCCGAACCGCGCGCCGGCCGTGACGTTGGTGGCCACGTTGCCGGGATCGACGTAGGCCACCGCGGCCACGAACGCCGGACCCAGCAACGTGATGCGGCGAACCACCGGCGGCGTCATCGACATGGGATGGAACGCTACCGAAGCCCGCTCAGGTGTTGATCAGCGAACCCGCTGCGGGGAACGGCGACGACGGTTGCGGTTCCGGCTCCGGTTCCCTGGGCGCGGCGTCGACGGTCCCTGCGACGGCGGACGAGTGATCGCCGCGCCGACCTGTCCACTGGTGGCCAGGGCTTCGACCGTCAGCGGGCGTGGCGCCCGGCGGGCGTCGTGACGCCGAGCGGCGACTCCGGCCTTCTGCTGCATGCGCAGGACGTCGTTGAGTGCGGCGGGCGTGGTCATGGTGACGACGGCGCCGGACTCACCGGCCCGAGCCGTGCGGCCGGAGCGGTGCGTGAACGCCTTGGGCTCGGCCGGGGCGTCGTAGTGCACGACGAGGCCGATGCCGTCGATGTGGATGCCGCGGGCGGCGACGTCGGTGGCCACGATGACGGACGCGGCGCCGGAGCGGAACCGCTTGAGGTTGCGCTCGCGCTGGCCCTGCGAGAGGTCGCCGTGCAGGTCGACCGCCACGACCTCGCCGGTGCTGAGCTGGCGGGCCAGCCGCTGTGCACCGCGCCGAGTGCGGGTGAAGACGATGGACCGCGGGTTGGCGACCACGAGGTCGCGGGCCACGGCGAGGCGTTCGGTGTGCTCGGAGACGAGCAGGTGGTGCTCGGTGGTGTCCGAGAGCTGGTCCACCGGGTCGACCTCGTGCCGGCGGTGCTGTGGCAGGTGCCGGCGGACGAGCTTGTCGACCTGGCCGTCGAGCGTGGCCGAGAGGAGCAGGCGCTGGCCGTCGGACGGCGTGGCGGCGAGCAGGCGGTCGATCGGCTTGTAGAAGCCGAGGTCGCACAGGTGGTCGGCTTCGTCGAGGACGGTGATCTCGACGGCGTCGAGATGGCACTGACGACGCTCGATGAGGTCGCCGAGTCGACCGGGCGTCGCGATGACGACATCGGCACCTTGGCGCAGCGCGGTGATCTGCTTGCCCATCGGTGCGCCCCCGTAGACGGTGGCGAGCTTCAGCCCGAGCGCAGAGGCGATGGGCTGGAGGGCCTCCGCCACCTGGTTGGCGAGCTCGCGGGTGGGCAGCAGCACCAGGCCGCGCGGGTGGGTCGGGCGGCTCTTGCTCCCGGCGAGCCGGGCGAGGACGGGCAGACCGAAGGCCAGCGTCTTGCCGGAACCGGTGCGGGCCCGGCCGAGCACGTGGTGTCCGGCGAGCGCGTCGGGGACGACGGCCAGCTGAACAGGCGTGGGGATGGTGATGTCACGTCGGCGCAAGACGTCGACGACCGAGCGATCGAGGGACAGGTCGGAAAAGGAGCGCGACGAGACGTCGCGGACAGGGTGGGACACAGAACTCACAGACTGAAATGGAAGCCCGGGAGATCCTGGTCGCGCCGATTGCGCGCCGTGCCGAGCAGGTACTCCCGCTGGCGGGAGACGGTGAACAGCGCAGGGCGCTTGTTCACGAGTTCACATGCTATCAGCCGGAGCCGCCGCACATGTCATCGCGGCGGCGTGGCCCTGGTCACGCCTGATCGGCGCGGAGATCCTGGTACTCCGGATGCTTCTCGAGGAAGCCGAGCACGTATTCGCAGGTCACCTCGATGCGACGGCCATGAGCCCGGACGTCGTCGAGCGCCCCGGCCACCAGCTTCGACGCCAGCCCCTGCCCCTCGTAGGCGTCGTCCACCTCGGTGTGCGAGAACAGCAGGACGCCGTCGGCCCCTTCCTTCGCGAGGGTGAATCCGGCGACTTCGCCGTCGACGAGGATCGCATACCGCGACCTCTCGGGAATATGGACGATCTCGATGTTGCTCATGCCTTCAACCGTAACCAGCAGGCATGAGGCCGCCACCTGATGATTCGCACCCGGATCCACCCTGCCTGGATCGTCGCCGCCACGGCGTTCGTGGCCCTCATCGGCTCGGCCGGCTTCCGCGCCGCACCGGGTGCGCTCTTCGTCCCGCTGCATCACGAGTTCGGCTGGTCGACGTCGGTGATGTCGGCCGCGGTCAGCATCAACCTCGTGCTCTACGGGCTCACGGCGCCGTTCGCCGCGGCGCTGATGGACCGGTTCGGCATCCGCCAGGTCACCTCGGGCGCACTCGTCCTCATCGCGCTGGGCAGCGGGCTCACGGTGTTCATGACGGACTCCTGGCAGCTGCTGCTCACCTGGGGCGTCCTGATCGGCCTCGGCACCGGGTCGATGGCCTTGGTCTTCGCCGCGACGGTGGCCAACCGCTGGTTCATCGAGCGACGCGGGCTCGTGATGGGTCTCCTCACCGCCGGGAGTGCCACCGGGCAGCTGATCTTCCTGCCGCCGGTGGCGTACCTGGCCGAGAACGTCGGATGGCGGACGGCGTCGCTGGTCATCGCCGGTGCCGCCCTGACCGTGGTGCCGCTGGTGCTGCTCACCCTGGGCGACCACCCGAAGGATCGCGGGCTGACACCGTACGGCGCGCCCGAGGGCTACGTCGCTCCTCCACTGGCGAAGGGTGGAGCCGCACGGCGCGCCGTCGACGCGCTGCGGTCCGCCTCGCATGTCCGGTCCTTCTGGGCGTTGATGGCGGCCTTCGCCATCTGCGGTGCCACGACGAACGGCCTCGTCGGCATCCACTTCATTCCGTCCGCCCACGACCACGGCATGTCGCAGACGACGGCCGCCGGTCTGCTGGCCGTCGTCGGCATCTTCGACATCATCGGCACCGTCGGCTCCGGCTACCTCACCGACCGCATCGACCCGCGCTACCTGCTGGTGGGCTACTACGCGTTCCGCGGCGTCGGGCTGATGCTGCTGCCGTCGCTGCTCTCGGACACCATCCACCCGAGCATCGTGCTGTTCGTCGTGGTCTACGGGCTCGACTGGGTGGCCACGGTGCCGCCGACGGCCGCACTCTGCCGCGAGATCTTCGGCGAGAGCGGCACCATCGTGTTCGGCTGGGTGTTCGCGTCACACCAGCTCGGTGCGGCGGCCGCGGCGCTGGCCGCCGGGATCGTGCGCGACACCACCGGCTCGTACACACTCGCCTGGGTCGGCGGCGCCGGTCTGTGTGCCGTGGCGGCCGTGCTCTCCTATGTCGTGCGGTCGCCGGACGTCAAGACGCCGTCAATGCAGCCAGCGCAGATGTGAAGAAGCCGAGCCCGTCGGTGCCGGGACCGCACAGGTCCTCGACCGCGTGCTCGGGGTGCGGCATCAGTCCGACGACGTTTCCCCGCTCGTTGGTGATGCCGGCGATGTCCCGGAGAGATCCGTTCGGGTTGACGTCGACATAGCGGAACACGACGCGACCCTCCCCCTCCAGCCGGTCGAGCGTGTCGGCGTCGGCGACGAATCCGCCCTCGCCGTTCTTGAGCGGGATGAGGATCTCCTGCCCCTCCCGGTACGACGTGGTCCATGCCGTGTCGGCGTTCTCGACCCGCAGCACCTGGTCGCGGCAGATGAAGGTGCGGTGGTCGTTGCGGATCAGCGCGCCCGGCAGCAGGTGCGTCTCGCACAGGATCTGGAAGCCGTTGCAGATGCCGAGCACCGGCATCCCGCCACGCGCTGCCTCGACCACCTCGGTCATCACCGGCGCGAACCGGGCGATCGCGCCGCAGCGCAGGTAGTCGCCGTAGGAGAAGCCGCCGGGCAGGATGACGGCGTCGACGCTGTGCCGACCCTGCGGAAGTTCGTGGTCGCCGTGCCACAGGGCGACCGGCTCCCCGCCGGCCAGCCGGACGGCGCGCTGGGCATCGACGTCGTCGAGGGATCCGGGGAAGGTGACGACCCCGATTCTCACAGCTGGCCCTCGACGCGGACCGAGAAGTCCTCGATGACCGGGTTGGAGAGCAGCGTCTCGGCGATCTCCCGCACCTCGGCGAGCGTGGCCTCGTCGGCCTCGTCGACCTCGAGCTCGAACCGCTTGCCCTGCCGGACGTCGATGATGCCGTCGAAGCCGAGCCGCGGCAGCGCGCCGTGCACCGCCTTGCCCTGGGGATCGAGGATCTCGGGCTTGGGCATCACGTCGACGATCACTCGGGCCATGCGGCCATCGTACCGAGCCCGCAGTCAGCGACGGAGGCGCAGCACCACCAGCGCGGCGATGTAGAAGACGCCCGCGATGGCGCCCAGCACGGCATACGGCTGGCCGTCCTGGCCGCGGGCGATCTCGATGACGAAGCCCGCGATCACGGCGACGACGAGCACCATGCCGGCGAACATCGACGCGTCGTTGTCGATGCCGCGGATCCGCTCGTCCTGACGATCGAGCAGGCCCTTCACGGTCTCGCTCCGGCGCCCGACGAGCACCATCGTGCCGGCGGTGGCCAGCATCAGCACCAGTCCGGTGACGCCGAACCGGAGGTCGTCCCCCAGGATGCCGGCGATCAGGTACGCGACACCGATCAGTGTCGCGACGGTCGGCACGTACCAACGCTGGAGATGGGCTTTGGTGTCATGACTCGACATCGAATGTCTCCTCGACGGTTGACTCGAAGTACCGGGCGAGCGCGATGGCCAGCGGCAGCGACGGCAGGTAGCGCCCGGTCTCGATCGAGTTGATGGTCTGCCGCGAGACGCCCATCGCCTCAGCGAGGGCAGCCTGCGAGATGCCTGCCTGCGTACGCAGGATCCTCACGGCGTTCTTCATGTGTCAAGCGTGCTTGACACATGCACAGATGTCAAGCTCCCTTGACATCGCCGTCAATCCTCCTCGACGAACACCTCGTCGCGGCGGCGGCGAATAGCGGGGAGCACCGCCACCACGAACGCGGCGACGGCGATCAGCAGCAGGGTCAGCGAGATCGGGCGGGTCACGAAGGTGGTCGGGTCGCCGCGAGAGATGATCATCGCCCGCCGCAGGTTCTCTTCCAGGAGCGGTCCGAGGATGAACCCGAGCAGCAGCGGAACGGGCTCGCAGCCCACGCGGATGAGCACGTAGCCCAGCAGGCCGAAGGCCGCGATCGCGAAGACGTCGAAGGTGTTGAGGTTGAGCGAGTAGGTGCCGATCGTCGAGAAGGCGACGATCGCCGGGAAGAGCACACGATAGGGGACCTTGAGCATGCGGACCCACAGGCCGATGAGAGGAAGGTTCAGCAGCACCAGGAGGAGGTTGCCGATCCAGAACGATGCGATCAGGCCCCAGAACAGCTCGGGCTCGGCGTTGATCACGTTCGGGCCGGGCTGGATCCCCTGGATGATGAACGCCCCGATCAGGAGGGCCATCACCGGATGCGTGGGCAGTCCCAGCGTGAGCAGCGGGATGAACGACGTCTGTGCCGCTGCGTTGTTGGCCGACTCCGGTCCGGCCACGCCCTCGATGGCGCCCTTGCCGAAGCGCTCGGGATGCTTCGACAACCGCTTCTCCACGGAGTACGACGTGAACGAGGCCAGCACGTGTCCTGCGCCGGGCAAGACGCCGAGCGCCGAGCCCATCGCGGTGCCCCGGAACACGGGTTTGGTGATCTGCCCGAACTCCTGACGGCTCAGCCACACGCGCGATGCCTTCTCGACCTTCACCGCGCGCGTCGCGCCGCCCGCGATGGTGCGCAGGATCTCGGCGATGCCGAACAGTCCGACGGCCAGGGCCACGAAGTCGACGCCGTCGTACAGCTCACGCGCCCCGAGGGTGAACCGCGGCGTGCCGGTGTAGACGTCCTGGCCCACCATGCCGAGCAGGAGACCCAGCACGATCATCGCCAAGGCCTTGAGCAACGACCCGCTCGCCAGCACGATCGACGCGATCAGGCCGAGCACGACCAGGGAGAAGTACTCCGCCGGACCGAACTCGAGTGCCGCCGACGAGAGCGGCGGGGCGAACAGCGCGACCAGCACGGTGGCCACCGTTCCCGCGAAGAAGGACCCGAGCGCCGCGGTGGCCAAGGCCGGGCCGGCTCGCCCCTGCTTGGCCATCTCGTGACCGTCGAGGGCGGTGACGGCCGCCGACGACTCCCCCGGGATGTTGATCAGGATCGCCGTCGTCGATCCGCCGTACTGAGCCCCGTAGTAGATCCCGGCGAGCATGATGAGGGAGGCGATGGGGTCGAAGTTGAACGTGATCGGCAGCAGCAGCGCGACCGTGGCCGTGGGGCCGATGCCGGGCAGGACGCCGACCGCCGTGCCGAGTGCCACGCCGATGAGACAGACCAGGACGTTGGTCGGGCTCAACGCCGTCTGCAGCCCGAGGGCGAGGTCGCTGAGATCCATCGCCTAACCGCCGAGCCAGGGGCCGAAGACGGGGAGCCGCAGCTGCAGCAACACCACGAAGACGAGCACGCAGAGCGCGGTGAGTCCGGCGGAGATCAGCGCGGCATCACGCAGCGACGTGCGGCGATCAGCGATGGCGGCGACGAAGGTCGTGATGAGCAGGATCGGCACGATGCCCAGCGGCTCGATGCCCGCCCCGAAGATGATCACGGCGGCGAGGATGAGCACGATCGCTCGCCACGGAATGTCGCCGCGCGCCTCGACGTCCTCGTCCACGGGGCGGTCCCGACGGATCAGGCCGGTGGCGACCAGTGCCACCCCGAGCAGCGTGAGCACCGCGCCCAGGACGAGGGGCACGTAGCCGGGCCCCATCCGGACCGCGGTCCCCAGCTGGTACCCGAGCGCGCCGATGGCGAAGGCGAGCCCGATGACCACGAAGAGCGCACCCGCCACCACGTCATCGAGCGCGATGCCCTGGTGTGCGAGTGGAGGAGTCGTCGCCGCCCGACGTACCCGGTGCGGTCGGCGTACTCACGTCATGACCCGTGGACGCCGGCTTCTTCGATGATCGGGGCCCAGAGCTTGATCTGCTCTTCGAGCAGGGCGGTGTGCCCCTCCGGGGTGACCTCGTCCTCCGCCGCCGGAGCGGTACCCAGGTCAGCCATCTTGTCGATCACCGTCTGGTCCTCGAGCGCCGTGGTCAGCGCCTCGGTGAGCTTCTGCACGATCTCGTCCGGAGTGTCGACCGGCACGTACAGCCCGTGCCAGACGCCGACCTCGATGTCGTCGTATCCCGCCTCCGCCGTCGTCGGCAGGTCCGGCAGACTCTCGATACGCTCCGGCGTGGTCGCCGCGTAGGCCTTGACCTTGCCGGCCTCGATCTGGCTGGTCGTGTTCGTCGTCTGGTCGCACATGAAGTCGACCTGTCCGCCGACGAGATCCTCCATCGCCGGCCCGGTGCCGTCGTACGGCACCTCGTTCAGGTCGACGCCCACGGCCTTCTCGATCAGGAGACCGCACAGGTGTGAGGCTGCTCCGATGCCCGCGTTGGCGAGATTGACCTTGTCGGCGTTCTCCTTCACGTAGGTCATGAGCTCCTCGAGGTTGCTCGGCTCGAAGTCCTCGCGCGCGATGATCGTCATCGGCACGGTGGTGACCAGGCCGACGGTCTTGAAGTCCTCCAGCGGGTCGTAGTTCAGGTCCGGGTACAGGGCCGGGGCGGTCGACATGCCGATGTGGTGCATGAGCACGGTGTAGCCGTCGGCCTTGTCGTTCGCGACCTGCCCGGCGGCGAGCGTCCCGCCGGCACCCTCGACGTTCTTGACCACGATGTCCTGCCCGAGCTCCTTCTTCATCGGGTCGGCGATCAGACGGGTCACGGTGTCAGTCGGTCCGCCCGCGGAGAACGGCACCACGATGGTGATCGCGTCATCGGGATACGACGAGGCGTCGTCGGACCCAGAGCCTTGACCGCAGGCTGCGACCAGTGCGACCCCGACCACGGCAACCGCCGCGGCCCTGATTCGGCGCCCCCGACGAGGCGTGCTGTGGCTGGAATGCATCTGTCCGACCCCCCTGGTCCCCCGACCGATCGGTTCGGCCGATGTGAGTCATTCTGGGGTCGTGTGACTCACGACACAACTTCAGGAGCCTCATCGCTGGCCACGCTCACGCGTGCAAGCCGCGCAGCACCTCGTAGAAGTCCGCCTTGGCCTCCAGCCCGATGCCGGGGTGGTCACCGAGCGTGACTGCGCCACCCTCAACGACCGCATCGTCCGCGAAGCCGCCAGTCGGCTGAAACTCCCCGGGGTAGGACTCGTTGCCACCGAGCTGGAGCGCTGCGGCGATGTGCAGGGAGAACTGGTGTCCGCCGTGAGGGATGCAGCGGCGCGAGGACCACCCGTGCTGGGCGAGCATGCCCAGGATCCGCCGATACTCGACGAGGCCGTAGCTCAGCGCAGGATCGATCTGGATGTAGTCCCGGTCCGGGCGCATCCCGGCGTACCGGACGAGGTTGCGAGCATCCGCCAGGGAGAACAGGTTCTCTCCGGTGGCGATGGGATGGCGATAGTGCTCGGACACGGTGGCGTTCAGGGCGTAGTCCAGAGGGTCTCCGACCTCCTCGAGCCAGAACAGGCCGTAGGGGTCGAGCGCGCGGCTGTACTCGAGGGCGGTGTCGAGGTCGAACCTGCCGTTGACGTCGACCGCCAGGCGGCCGGCGTCGCCGTCGAGGACTTCGAGAACGGCCTCGATACGTCGCAGGTCCTCGGCCAGGTCGGCGCCGCCGATCTTCATCTTGACGACGGTGTAGCCGGCGTCCAGGAAGCCCCTCATCTCGTCCTGGAGATCGCGATGGGTCTTCCCCGGCGCGTAGTAGCCGCCGGCGGCGTAGACGAAGACCGACTCGTCCGGCTCGCCGTCCCCGTAGTGATCGGAGATCCAGCGGTACAGCGGGACGCCGGCGATCTTGGCGGCCAGGTCGTGCAAAGCCATGTCGACCACACCCACGGCGACCGATCGCTCACCGTGCCCACCTGGCTTCTCGTTCCGCATCATCACGTCCCAGGCCAACGCGGGCGAGAGCTCGCCGGTCTCGTCCAGCAGGCCGTCGGCCGGGACGTCCATCAGACGGGGCAGGATGCGGCGGCGCAGGATGTCGCCGGCGCTGTACCGGCCGTTGGAGTTGAAGCCGTAGCCGACCAGAGGCTCGCCGTCGACGACCACGTCGGAGACCAGCGCAAGGATGGAACAGTCCATGGAGGAGAAGTCGATGAACGCATTGCTCATCGACGAGCTGATCGGAATGACGCCTTCGTGGGCGGAGACGATCCTCATCGCAGTGGCCGTCCAGGAGCCGACTTCACCGCACCGTCAGTCGAGCTCGCGCTTGAGGATCTTCCCGGTCGACGTCATGGGCAGCTCGTCACGGAACTCCACGACGCGGGGGTACTTGTAGGAGGCGAACTGCTCCTTGCCCCACGCCACGAGGTCGTCCTCGGAGATGTCGTCGTGGTCCTTGTTCTTGACGACGACGGCCTTGATCTCCTCGCCGTGCGACTCGTGCGGCACGCCGATGACCGCGACGAGCGAGACCGCCGGGTGCTCCATCAGGACTTCCTCGATCTCGCGCGGGTACACGTTGTAGCCGCCACGGATGATCATGTCCTTGGACCGGTCGACGATGTAGTAGAAGCCGTCGGAGTCCTTTCTGGCGAGGTCGCCGGAGCGGAACCACCCGTCGCGGATCGCCTCGGCGGTGGCATCCGGGCGTCCGTGATAGCCCTTCATGATGTTGTGGCCCTTGATGGCGATCTCGCCCACCTCGTCGTCGCCCTCGGGCACGTCCGACCAGTCGTCGTTGATGAGCTTCATCTCCACGCCCGGAATCGGGACGCCGATCGAGCCGACTCGCGGCTCCTGCCCGACCGGCGAGAAGCTGGCCACCGGTGACGTCTCGGACAGCCCGTAGCCCTCCAGGATGGTGACGCCGAACCGCTCCTTGAACTGCTTGTGGATGTCGACCGGTAGCGCCGCTCCCCCGGCGGCCGCCACCCGGAGGTTCTTGGCCAGGGCCTCGACGTCGTAGCCCTCGTCCAGGGCACCGAGGAGACCCCAGTACATCGTGGGAACGCCCGCGAAGAACGTGACCCCCTCACGCAGCATCAGGCCGAGGGCCGCCTCGGCCTCGAAGCGCGGCAGCATCACGACGGTGCCGCCGAACGCGAACCCACCGTTCTGGATCACGGTCTGCCCGAAGGAGTGGAACAGCGGCAGCACGCACAGGTAGGTGTCGGGGTTGTCGGCGTCCGCACCGAAGAGGTCCGTGCCGGTGAGGGCGTTGTCGCGCATGTTGCGGTGGCGCAGCTCGGCGCCCTTCGGCTGACCGGTGGTGCCGGACGTGTAGAGGATGACCGCGGTGTCGTCGTCGTCGGTGTCGACGGCGTCGAACGTCGGCGGCTGCTCGGCGACCAAGGGGGCGTAGTACTCCGGCGGCTCCATCGGTGCGGGCGCCTCGGAGTCGAGCTTGATCAGGAAGAACTCGTCGCAGGAGTCGGTGGCCTGGAAGCCCTCCCAGGCGGCCTCGCCGATGGGCAGCTCGGGCGTGCCCTCGAACGCGAAGTACGCCTTCGCGCCGGAGTCGCCGAGGTGGTAGGCCACCTCGCGGCCCTTGAGCAGGACGTTGAGCGGGACGACGGTCGCGCCGACCTTGAGGATTCCGTAGTAGATGATCGAGAAGTACGGCAGGTTCGGGCACGACAGTGCCACCTTGTCGCCGGGCTTGATGCCGCGCGACACGAGCAGGTTGGCGACCTGGTTGGCCGCCCCGTTCACCTGCGCGTACGTGAAACGGCTGTCGCCGAACACGATGGCGGTGCGATCGGGATACTTCGTGGCGGAGTTCTCCAGCAACGACGCGAGATTTCCCACGGGGACTCCTAGGCGATGAGGGTGTCTCACACCATACCGGCGCGCACAGCCTCCACCAGGTCGGCGGTCGACCGGCGTCCGTCGACGCGAAGGTGAGGAACCACGGGCGCTGGGGCGGGCGTCGATGCGGGGCCGCTGTCGCGCGCGTCGGCCCGTTCCCGCACGCGGGCGGCCAGCACGTCCGCCGGTGTGTCGATCCACACGACGAACGGCTCGACTGGCGCGACGGCGGCGGTCAGAGCCGCCCACTCGTCACCGCCGGCGAGCTCGGCGGTGAACGGCGCGACGAGCACCACGTCGACGCCGCTCGCGACCTGGGCCGCCGCGGCCGCACGCAGCACGGCGTACCGCGCCGGACGAACCTGCGCCCGATGCTCCGGGTCGTTCCAGTGGCCCGAGCCCGACCAGATCGCGTCCAGGACCGGGTTGGTCAGGTCGTCGAGGTCGAGCAGGGCGGCACGCATCTGTGCAGCCAGAGCGCGCCCCAGCGTCGACTTGCCCGCACCTGCGGGTCCGGCGACCACGACGACGCGCATCGAATCAGTACGTCTCGTGCCACGTGGCCGGCAGCGCCTCGACCGCCTCGTCGAGGGTGGCCGGCCGGCTCCACCCGCGGCCGGACGTCCGAAGCACGTCGTTCAGCAGGTCGAGCCGCTCCACAGCGGTCCGCGCTCCCGCGGCACGCCGGTCGGCGTCGTAGCGACCGACGGCATCGCCCCAGATCGCTCGCCCGGCCATGAACCCGCAGGCACCTGCGCCGGCCGCGATCTGCAGCTGGGTCGTGAACTGGTCGAAGGTCGCCGACGACGACAGGAGCACCCACGGCACGTCGATCGACTCATCGAGCCTGGCGCACGCGTCGGCCGCGGCGGTCTCGTCAGCCGCATCGCCAACCCGGCCGGGGAACTCCAGCTTCATGACGTCGGCTCCGAGGTCGGCGAAGACCGACGCCGAGCGGACGATCGCCTGTTCGCGGGCTGACCGGACCGCGGGATCCTCCAGGTTTTCGCCGTCCAAGGGGTACCAGAGCGGTTCGACCACGAGTGGCAGCTCCGCCTCGTCGCACTGCCGCGCGAGGTCGGCGACGAGATCGTGCTGACCGGCGGAGATCTCGGTCAGCTCCGAGCGATAGAAGACGACCAGCTTGGCGGCGTCGGCTCCGAGACGCGCCAACAGGGGCACCGTCCACGCCTTGCGGACAACGGTCTCGGTGCCGAACCCGGCCGGCGAGTAGGCCAGCTCCTCGAGGCCGCTGATGATGCCGACGCTTCCCGGAACGGCCGAGGTGAGGACGGCCTGCCCGAACGACCAGACCGGGTCGACCAGCACGGCGGTGGACGAGCCGGACATCGCCGCGACGAGCTCCAGCTTCGACTCCACCACCTCGGCGAAGGAGACGGCGTCGAGGTCGTCGTCGAACAGGGCGAGGTAGTTCTCGGGGTGGTCGATCGCCGCGACCCGGATGAATCCGTCGGCATCGCTGATGCGCTGGAGACGGCGCAGCTTGCCCAGCCGAGCGGCTGAGGCGGGGAGGGTGGATGTCATCGAGTGCCTTCCAGAATTGTTCGGGCCAAGGGCTAGACAACGTTGTCTCGATCACGCAGTATAGGTCGAAATGTGACGCCAGTCACCCCCGACTCGACAGGAGTGCCCGTGCTCGTCGTGAGTCCCAACCTCTGTTTCGACCGCACCTTGTGGGTCGAGGCCTTCGAGGCGGGAACGGTCTCGCGGCCGCACCGGGTCGAGGTCACGGCGGGCGGCAAAGGCGTCAACGTGGCGCGCACGGTGAACGACCTCGGGGCCACCTGCACGCTGCTCGCGCTCGTCGCCGATCGCGGCGGCGAGGAGCTCCTCCGGCTGCTCGCCGAGGAGGGCATCGACGTCGAGGCGGTCGCTGTGGACGGCTCGGTGCGCAGCGCCACCATCGTCATCGAGGACTCGCAGCGCGCCACCGTGCTGAACGAACCCGGGCCGGTCGTCGGCACCGCAGATCTGCAGTCACTGCTCGCCGCGCTGGCTGATGCGCTGGACGGCGCCGGTGGCGGGCCCGGCCACGACCTCGTCGTCTGTTCGGGAAGTCTCCCGCCCGGACTCCCGGACGACGCCTACGCACAGATCACCCGGCTGGCTCACGAGCATGGAGCGACGTGCGTGGTCGACGGCGCCCGGTCGGCCCTGGCGGAGGTCTTGCCGGCCGGACCGGACCTGGTGTGTCCGAATCTCGACGAGGCGGAAGGGCTCACGTCGGGCGCCGTGCTCGAGTCCTCACACCAGATGCACGAGCTCGACGACGTGCGCGAGCGTGCCCTCGCCGCGGCACACCGCCTCCGAGCCCGCGGCGCCGCCCGCGCGGTCGTCACTGCGTCCTCTCACGGTGCCGCATACGCCGACGAGTCGGGCGACCGATGGATTCCGGCCCCGTCGGTGCGTGTGGCGAATCCGATCGGCGCAGGTGACTCCTTCGTCGGTGGCCTCGCGGCGGCCCGAGTCGAGGGCACGAGCTGGCCCGACGCCGTGCACCGCGGAGTCGTCGTCGCCAGTGCTGCCGTCGAGCATGACCGAGCCGGGCGCGTCGATCCCCGACGGGTCGCACAACTCGTCGACCAGACCGAGCGAGCCGCCCGGTGAAGGCTCCGACGCTCCACGACGTCGCCGCCGAGGCCGGCGTGAGCATCAAGACGGTCTCCCGCGTCGTCAACGGCGCTCCCACGGTTGACGCGGTGATCCGCGAGCGGGTGCAAGAGGCCATCGAGCGCCTCCAGTACGTGCCCAACACCCTCGCCCGCACGCTGAAGGCTGGCACCGGCAACACCATCGGCGTCGTCATCGACACCATCGCCGACCCCTTCTTCGCCACCCTCACCAGCGCGGTCGAGTCCGCAGCCCTCGAGGCCGGCCTGGGCACCGTCTTCGGCAGCACCGGATTCGACTCGGCCCGCGAGCGCTCGCAGGTCGAACGCATGGCCATGCAGCGGGTCCGCGCACTCATCCTGGCGCCGACCAATGGCACGCACGAGTACCTCGACCGCTATCGGGCGTCGCTCCCCGTCGTCCTGATCGACCGCGACGTCGAGCAGAGTGGCTTCGACGTCGTCCACGTCGACGACGTGGCGCTGGCACAGGAAGCCGTCGCGCACCTGATTGCGCACGGTCACCGTCGAGTGGCCTTCATCGGCAGCGACGAGCGGTTCATCACGACGCGCCACCGCCTCGAGGGCTACCACCGGGCGTTGAGTGTCGTGGGGGTCGAGCCCGAGCCGGAGTGGATCCGTCCTGGCCCGACCCGTGACGTGGACGCCGCGGCCGTGGCGCTCGACGTCCTGTCGCTGGACGACCCGCCGACGGCGATCTTCGCGGCGAACCCACGAGCCGCCATCGGCGTCGCGCACGCCCTGCACACGTCCGACAACGCCGACGTCGCGTTCATCAGCTTCGGAGACTTCCCGCTCGCGCGCACCCTCACGCCGGCCGTGACGTACGTCGACCAGGATCCGGTGGCGATCGGCGACGCGGCGATGCGACGCGTTCTGGTGCATCTCGAGCAGGACGTCACCGAGGAGGCCGACATCGTCGTGCCGGCGCGCCTGGTGCCGCGAGGGTCGGGGGAGCTGGCGCCGCGATGAAGCCCGTGAAGCTCGCCCCCAACCTCGTCGACCACTTCTACGCCGGCGGCGGCAAGATCGCAGCCCTGCGTGGCATCGAGACCACCTCCGATCACCAGCCCGAGGAGTGGATCGCCGCGACCGTCGCCCGGACGGACGCGTGGCCGATCGGCCTGGCCCGCACCGCCGACGGGGAGGTCCTGCGCGAGCTGGTCGCGGGCGATCCGCTGGCGTGGGTCGGCGCCGACCTGCCCGACGGCGACACCGGCGTGCTGTTCAAGCTGCTCGATGCCGGCCAGCGCCTTCCTGTTCACGTCCACCCCGACCGCCGGTTCGCCGCCGATCATCTCGGCTGCCCGTACGGCAAGACGGAAGCGTGGTTCGTGCTCGACGCGTCCGCCGACGCGGCCGTGTACCTCGGTTGGCAGGAGGACGTCGATCCGGACGAACTCACTCGTCGCCGTGAGGCGCAGGACGGCGCCTGGATGCTGGAGCGAATGCACCGGATCGACGTCGTGCCTGGCAACGGCATCGTCGTCCCCGCGGGGACGGTGCATGCCATCGGCGCGGGCGTGTTCGTCGCGGAGGTCCAGGAGCCGACGGACCTGTCGATCGTGCTGGAGTGGTCGGTGACCACCAGCGGGCGCGACGACTCCCACCTCGGGCTGGGGTTCGACACTGTCATGCCGGCCGTCTCGCACGAACGCCTCGCCCCCGACCGGCTCGCCGCCCTGCGCACTCACATCGATCCCGGCACCCGGGCCGACACTCCCCTGTCGAGCCTGGCGCCGGATGCCGATCCGTTCTTCCGGCTCCACCTCGCGGCCCCCACCGGACACAGCAGCGTGCAGGTGGAGGCCGGTTTCGCCGCCGCGATCGTCCTCAACGGCCGGGGGTCGCTCGAATGGGGCACCAGCAGCATCGACGTCGGACCGGGAGACGCCCTCGCGCTGCCGGCGTCACTCGGACCGTGGACGATCGCCGGCGACGCGAGTCTCCTGGTGGCCCGTCCCGGCGTCGGCTGGCCCGAAACTCTCGGTCAGGGGGATGCCTCATGAGCGTCCCGTTCGTGACCGGGATCGACGTCGGCTCGACCTACGTCAAGGGCGTCGTCCTCGACCCGGCCGGCGACCAGATCGCCATCGCCCGCATCGACACGCCGTGGCACTCGCCACGGCCAGGCCGCACCGAGATGGACGCCGCGGCCCTGATCGGGGCGGTGCACGCGATCCTCGCCACGCTCGCGGCTCAGCTGGACACCGACCGGGGCGTCACGCACATCGCCGCGATCGGGGTGTCGGGCATGGCCGAGTCGGGCGTCCTCGTCACCGACGACCCGTCTCCCATCGACGCGGTGGTCCGGCCTGTCGTCGCGTGGTTCGACCCGCGCGGCGAGGAGGCCCTCGCCGCCGCGTCCGACGAGGTCGCGCGCGACTTCGGCGGTCGCACCGGCCTGCCCTACACGCCCCTCGCGACGTTCGGCAAGCTGTTGACGCACCGCTCCGAGGGACTCGACCTCGCCGGCCTGCAGTGGCTCAACGTGCCGGAGTTCGTCGCCCACGTGCTCGGCGGACGTCGACAGGGAGAGGCCTCGCTCGCCGCACGCACGGGCCTGATCGACCAGGACACCGGCGACACCTGGCCGGCCGCTCTCGATGAGCTCGGCGTCGAACCCTCGTTCCTCCCGCCCCGGGCTCCCGCAGGCTCCTCGTGGGGCACGGTGCACGGCGACGTCCCCGCCCCGTTCGTGGGCGCCCGCCTCTCGGTCGCCGGTCACGACCACCTGGTGGCATCCGTTGCGGCGGGAGCGCTCTCGGCCAGCTGCCTGTACGACTCGATCGGCACCGCCGAGGCCCTGGTGCGGATGCTCGAACGTCCGCTGGATCGCGATGCCCGGGCCCGCCTCGCCACGCATGGCATCGACACCGTCAATCACATGCTGCCCGGACGCTCGGTGATGCTGGCCGGCACGCGCGCCGGGCTCCTGATGCGGCGGGTGCTGCAGCTCACCGGCATCCACGACGCCGAGGGCCGGGCCCGGCTCGACGATGCCGTCATGCGGCTGTCGGAGGTTCCGGCCGGCCTCGACGTCTCCGGCGGCGACAACGCCGACGGCGTGCTGACGGTGCAGGCATCGAGCGACGGGCTCAGCCCGGCAGCCCTCTTCGCCGCGACCCTCCGGCACAGCACCGAGCTGGCCCACGAGGTGGTCGCCCGCATGGACGCCGAGGTGCCGCCCGCCACGAGCACCATCATCGCCGGCGGATGGGCGCAGATGGCGAGCGTGCGGCGGGCCCGTGAAGCCGCGTTCCCCGGCGTCGTCTTCTCCGACCATCAGGAGGACACGGCCTACGGTGCGGCCCTCGTGGCCGCCTTCTGCGCCGACGACTCCGCCACCGACCTGACCGAATTCGCCGCACATTTCTGCACGAATACACCCACCCGAGAAGGAAGCCCGGTATGACCTCCACCTCCACGACCCCCACGTCTCTCGATGCGATCGCCTCGCCGGACGGGACGTTCGCCGTCGTCGCCATGGACCAGCGCAACACCCTGCGGCGGATGTACGCCGCGGTGGGCATCGACGACCCGGCCGTCGACGAGCTGACCGCGATCAAGGCCGACGTCGTCGAGGCCCTGGCGCCCGCGGCCAGCGCCTTCCTGCTCGACCCGACCTTCGGCGTGCCCGCCCTCGACCAGGTCGACCGGTCCGCCGGCTTCGGTGTGCTCGTCGCCGCCGAGCCCGAGAGCCGCTTGTCGTGGCAGGGCGAACCGCGAGCATCCCTCGACCCCGGCCAGAACGCCGAATGGGTGCGCGCACAGGGCGGCAGCGCCCTGAAGTTCCTCATCCAGGTCCGGGCCGACCGACCTGTGGTGGCCGGTGGGCCCGATCTGACGGCCGAGGCGCTCGACGTCATCGGCCAGGTGATCGCGGACTGCCGCGAGGCCGGCGTCCCTTCGGTCATCGAGAACCTCATCTACCCGCTGCCCGGTGAGGACCTGACCCCGGAGCGGCGAGCGGACGCGATCATCGAGGCCGCCCGCGCTCTGGACGATCTCGGGCCGGACCTGCTCAAGCTGGAGTATCCGGGCGACCCGGCAACATGTCGACGACTCGGCGAGGCCATCCGCTCGCCGTGGGCGGTCCTCTCCGCCGGCGTCGACTTCGACGTCTTCACCGACGTGTTGAGGGTCTCGTGCGACGAGGGCGGCGCCTCCGGGTTCATCGCCGGCCGCGCCGTCTGGAAGGACGCCGTCGGCATGGCACCGGCCGAGCGTCAGGCCTACCTGGCCGACGAGGGTCTGCGGCGGCTCGAGGGGTGTGTGGCCGCCATCGACGGCCGGGCACGCCCGTGGCGGGAGGCGATCTCCTCATGACCGCCTTGCTGGAGGCCCGCGGACTCACCCGCAAGTTCGGCCAGGTGACCGCGCTCGACGGAGCCGACTTCGACGTCCGGTCCGGCGAGGTCGTGGCACTCATCGGCGACAACGGAGCCGGCAAGTCCACCCTGGTGAAGGCGCTCTCCGGCAACCTCGCCGTCGACTCCGGTGACGTGCTCTTCGACGGGGAGCCGGTCTCCATCGACACCCCGATGCGGGCCAGCGAGCTCGGCATCGAGACCGTCTATCAGGACCTCGCCCTGGCGCCGCATCTCGACCCGGCACAGAACATGTTCCTCGGACGAGAGATCGCCAGGCCCGGGCTGGCGGGTTGGTTCGGGTTCCTCGACAACAAGTCGATGCGCACCGAGGCGCGGCAGGCCTTCGACGCTCTCGGGGCGACGGTCCAGTCGGTCACGCTGCCGGTCGGGTCGATGTCCGGTGGCCAGCGACAGGCGATCGCTATCGCGAGGGCCGTCCACTGGGCCAGCAAAGTGGTCTTCCTCGACGAGCCCACGGCGGCGCTCGGCGTCCGTCAGACGGCGAACGTCCTCGACACCATCCGGAGAGTCCGCGACCGAGGCGTCGGCGTGGTCTTCATCAGTCACTCGATGCCTCACGTCATGGAGGTGTCCGACCGCGTCCAGGTGCTCCGGATGGGGCACCGGGTCGCCACGTACGAGACCGAGCAGACGTCGATGGAAGAACTGGTCGGAGCCATGACCGGCGCGACCGGGAGGGCAGCATGAGCGTCCAGTCGACCTTGGGAACCGGAGGTTCGGGCTCCACGGACGTGGTGGCCGCGCCCGCCAACCTCTCGCTGATCCAGCGGGTCGCCCGCATGCAGGCGTTCCAGATCATGTTGGTGCTGCTGGGCATCGTCGCGGTGTTCGCCACCCTTGCGCCGAACACCTTCGCGAACGTCTCCAACGCGCGGCAGATCGCCCTCAACGCGTCGATCCTCGCGGTGCTCGGCGTCGGCATGACGTTCGTCATCATCACCGCGGGCATCGACCTGTCGATCGGCTCAGTGATGGTGTTCTCCGGGGTCATCAGCGCCAAGACGATGATCGCTATCGGCGGCGACGGTTGGGGCACCGCCCTGCCGGGGATCCTCGTCTCGGTGCTCGTCGGACTCACCTGGGGACTGATCAACGGGGTCCTGATCGCGAAGGCGAAGATCCCGCCGCTCATCGTGACGCTCGGATCGCTCGGCATGGCGCTCGGACTCGCGCAGATCATCACCAAGGGCGTCGACATCCGCGACGTGCCCACGGTCATGCAGTCCGACATCGGCTACGGCAACGTCGTCGGCAACGTGCCGACGCTGACGGTGATCGCCGCGATCGTCGTGATCGTCGGCATCGTAGTGCTGCACACCACTCGGTTCGGCCGGCACACCTACGCCATCGGCTCCAACGAGGAGTCGGCTCGCCGCGTGGGCGTGCGCGTCGACCGCCACCTCATCAAGATCTATGCGCTGAACGGCCTGCTCGCCGGGTTCGCCGGGGCCCTGTCCCTCGCCTTGTTCTCCACGACCGCGATCGCCGGCCAGACGCAGACCAACCTCAACGTCATCGCGGCGGTCGTCATCGGCGGCACGTCGCTGTTCGGCGGTGTCGGGACCATCTTCGGGACGGTCATCGGCCTGTTCATCCCCGCAGTTCTCCAGAACGGATTCGTCATCGTCGGCATCCAGCCGTTCTGGCAGCAGGTCGCCGTGGGCGCCGTGCTCATCATCGCCGTGTACGTCGATCAAGTCCGGAGAGCCTCCGCAGCCCGCGGCGGCCGACCGTCCCACCCGCTGCTCCGTTCCCGGAGCACGCAGAACACCCCCACCGAGGAACAAGGAGAAACACCATGAAGCAGTACACCAAGGCGGCGGCCCTCGCGTCCGTCGCCGTGATCGCCGCGGCCTCGCTGGCCGCCTGTGGCGCCGCCGAGGACGGCGGATCCGACGGCGGCGGGGGTGACGGGAAGAAGATCGCCTTCGTGCAGGGCGTCGCCGGAGACGAGTTCTACATCTCCATGCAGTGCGGCATCGAGGCCGCGGCCAAGGAGGCCGGCGCCACCGTCTCCACGCAGGGTCCGGAGAAGTTCGACCCGACGCTCCAGAAGCCCATCGTCGACTCGGTCGTGTCGTCCAAGCCGGATGCGCTGCTGGTGGCTCCGACCGACGTGTCGGCCATGCAGGCACCGCTGAAGGCTGCTGCCGACGCCGGGATCAAGGTCGTGCTCGTCGACACCACCGTCGAGGACCCGTCGTTCGCGGTCTCGGCCATCTCATCGGACAACGAGGGCGGCGGCGAGGCGGCATTCACGGCCATCAAGGAGCAGGCGCCGGACGGCGGCAAGGTGCTGGTCATCTCCACCGATCCGGGCGTGTCGACCGTCGACCTGCGCGTCAAGGGCTTCGAGACCGCGGCCAAGGCCGACTCGAAGTTCGAGTACCTCGGCGTGCAGTACAGCCACAACGAGCCCGCGACCGCCGCGAAGCTCGTCACGGCGGCGCTGCAGAAGGATCCCGACATCGTCGGCATCTTCGCGACCAACCTCTTCTCGGCCGAAGGCACTGCCACCGGTGTGCGTCAGGCCGACAAGCAGGACAGCGTGAAGATCGTCGGCTTCGATGCGGGTCCGGCCCAGGTGAAGCAGCTGCGCGAGGGCACCGTTCAGGCGCTGATCGCTCAGAAGCCTGCCGAGATCGGCACCGACGGTGTCGAGCAGGCGATGGCCGCCATCGAGGGAGGCTCGACGGAGAAGGACATCCAGACGGGCTTCACCATCATCACGCAGGACAACCTGGACGGTGAAGGCAAGGACGCCGTCTACAAGTCCTCCTGCTGATCGGCCACACAGCGACGCCCCGACCGGCTCCGGTCGGGGCGTCGCTGGTGGGATGACTCAGAACGGCTCGCCGGTGAGCTGCTCGTAGGCCTGCACGTACCGTTCTCGGGTCTTTTCGACGATCTCCGCGGGCAGCTGGGGCGGTGGGGTGTCGGAGTGGCGGTCCCAGCCGCTCTCGGCCGAGGTGAGCCAGTCGCGCACGAACTGCTTGTCGTAGGAGTGCTGGGCACGTCCGGGCTGCCAGGAGTCGGCCGGCCAGAACCGTGACGAGTCGGGCGTCAGCACCTCGTCGGCCAGCACGATGGTGCCGTCCGACCGAGCGCCGAACTCGAACTTCGTGTCGGCCAGGATGATGCCGCGTCCGCGCGCGATGGCCTCGGCCCGCGCGTAGATCCGGAGAGTGAGGTCGCGCAGCGCTTCGGCAGTCTCCTGTCCGACCGTTCGCACCACGGCGTCGAAGGAGACGTTCTCGTCGTGCTCACCGATCGCCGCCTTGGTGGCTGGAGTGAAGATCGGCTCGGGCAGGCGGGATCCGTCGACCAGCCCGGGCGGCAGAGGGACGCCGCACACCTCGCCGTTCGCTTCGTAGTCGACCAGCCCGGATCCAGCGAGGTACCCGCGGGCCACGCACTCGACCGGGAACATCTCGAGGCGTTCGCACACCAGCGCACGACCGCGTACCCGCTCGGGCACCTGGGTGGAGACGACGTGGTTCGGCACGAAGTCGGCGAGCTGCTCGAACCACCACAGCGACATCCGGGTGAGGATCTCGCCCTTGTCCGGGATGCCTGGAGTCAGCACGAAGTCGTACGCCGAGATGCGGTCGGACGCCACCATCAACAGATCGCCGGACTCGAGAGCGTAGAGGTCACGCACCTTGCCCGAGTGGACATGCTGCGCGCCTGGGACGTCGAGAGGCACGCGTTCAGCCTAGTTGGCGAACTCGTTCCACCACTCGACGTGGTAGAAGTACGTCGCGATCATGACGCCGAGGGCGACGAGGAGGCCGACCCAGCGGGACGGCGGGTCCTTCGGGTCCTGTGGCATCAGAGGATCGCGCCGGGCGCGTACTCAGCGGCCTCGGCGTTCGCGGCCACCAGCTCGTCGATGCGGGCGACGACCTGACGCACCTGCTCGGTGGCTGCGCCGGTGAACTCCAGCGGCGCGGCGACGAGCGACGTCAGGTCGGCCTCGGTGAGGGCGAGCCGGTCGTCGGCGGCCAGGCGGGCGAAGAGGTCGTTGTCGGTCGTGCCCTTCTCGCGCATCTCCAGGGCGACCGCCACCGCGTGCTCGCCGATGATCTCGTGCACGTCTTCTCGACCTGCACCGGTTCGAATGGCGGCGACGAGGACTTTCGTCGTCGACAGGAACGGCATGTATCTGTCGAGCTCGCGCTGGACGACGGCGGGAAAGACACCGAACTCGTCGAGCACCGTCAAGAACGTCTCGAAGAGGCCGTCGGCGGCGTAGAACGCGTCCGGCAGCGCGATCCGGCGGACCACGGAGCAGGAGACGTCGCCCTCGTTCCACTGGTCACCGGCGAGCTCACCCACCATCGACGCGTAGCCCCGGAGCAAGACGGCGAGCCCGTTGACGCGTTCGCACGAGCGGGTGTTCATCTTGTGCGGCATCGCGCTGGAGCCGACCTGACCGGGCTGGAATCCCTCCGTGACCAGCTCGTTGCCGGCCATCAGCCGGATCGTGGTGGCCAGGCTGGACGGCGCCGCAGCAAGCTGCACCAGCGCGGTGACGACGTCGTAGTCGATCGAGCGCGGATACACCTGCCCCACGCTCGTGAGCACCGTCTCGAAGCCGAGGTGGTCGGCGACCCGCTGCTCCAGCTCGGCGAGCTTTGCCGGGTCGCCACCGAGGAGGTCGAGCTGGTCCTGGGACGTGCCGACCGGACCTTTGATACCGCGCAGCGGGTAGCGGGCGATGAGGTCGTCGAGTCGGCCCATCGCCACGAGCAACTCGTCGGCCGCACTCGCGAACCGCTTGCCGAGTGTGGTGGCCTGGGCAGCCACGTTGTGGCTGCGTCCGGCCATGACGAGCTCGGCGTGCTCGGCCGCCAGCCGGCCGAGCCGGGCCAGCGTGGCAATGCCGCGGTCGCGCAGCACCCGCAGCGACGACAGCACCTGGAGCTGCTCGACGTTCTCGGTCAGGTCGCGCGACGTCATCCCCTTGTGGATGTGCTCGGTGCCGGCCAGCGCGGCGAACTCGTCGATGCGCGCCTTGACGTCGTGCCGGGTGACCTTCTCCCGCTCGGCGATCGACTCGAGGTCGACGTGGTCGACGACCGCCTCGTACGCCTCGATGACGCCGTCGGGCGTCTCGACACCGAGGTCGCGCTGGGCGCGAAGGACGGCGATCCACAGCCGTCGCTCGAGCACGATCTTGTGCTCGGGCGACCAGATGCGGACGATCTCGGCCGAGGCATACCGCGTGGCGAGGACGTTGGGGGTCACCCCGCTATTGTCCCCTACCGCTGGCGGCCAGAGCGATATCGGTCCTGTGGTGGGAGCCGGCGACATGGATGTAGTCGACGCCTTCATACGCCAGCTGACGCGCTTCGGCGAGGTCGGCGCCGACCGCCGTGACCGACAGGACGCGTCCGCCCGCCGTGACCAGCCGGCCCTCGGCGTCTCGGGCGGTGCCGGCATGGATGACGTCGACGCCATCGATGGCGTCGGCCACTTCGATGCCGTCGATGACGTCGCCGGTACGCGGGGTGCCGGGGTAGTTCTCCGAGGCGATGACGACCGTGACGGCGGCGGCGTCCTTCCAGGTCGGCAGGCCCACGTCGGCCAACGTGCCGGTGGCCGCACCGTTGAGCAGGCTGGACAGCGGTGTGTCGAGCAGGGCGAGCAGGGCCTGGGTCTCCGGGTCGCCGAAACGCGCGTTGAACTCAACGACGCGAACGCCCCGGCTGGTGAGCGCCAGTCCGGCGTACAACAGGCCTTGGAACGGCGTGCCCCGGCGGGCCATCTCGTCGACGGTGGGCACGAGGACTCGCCGGGTGACCTCGGTCACCAGATCGTCAGGCGCCCAGGGCAGCGGCGTGTAGGCGCCCATCCCGCCGGTGTTGGGCCCGGCGTCACCGTCCAGGGCGCGCTTGAAGTCCTGGGCCGGCTGCAACGGCAGCACGGTGACTCCGTCGGTGATCGCGAACAGCGAGACCTCCGGACCGTCGAGGAACTCCTCGATGACGACCCGGCCACACGCCGCGGCATGGTCGACGGCGTCCTGGCGGTCGTCGGTGACCACGACCCCCTTGCCGGCCGCGAGTGCGTCGTCCTTGACGACGTACGGAGGACCGAACGCGTCGAGGGCATCGGCCACCTCCTCGGGCGTCTCGCACACGTGCGCCAGGGCGGTGGGAACCTCGGCGGCCGCCATGACCTGCTTGGCGAACGCCTTCGAGCCCTCGAGGTGCGCCGCCTCGCGGCTCGGGCCGAAGCAGGCGATGCCGGCGGCACGCACGGCGTCGGCCACGCCGCCGACCAGCGGCGCCTCGGGTCCGACCACGACGAGGTCGGCGCCGATCGACGACGCCAGGGTCGCAACCGCATCTCCGTCGAGGGCGTCGACCTCGTGCCGGGTGGCCACGGCCTCCATGCCCGGGTTGCCCGGAGCAACATGAACCTCGCTGACGTTCGGGTCTCGGGAGAGCGAGAGAGCCAGTGCGTGCTCGCGGCCGCCGGTTCCGATGACGAGTGTCCTCACGGGCAGCCAGACTAGATCAGACCGGCTTGACGGCGACGAGTCGCTCGACGACGCCCCACGCGAACCGCTCACGCTCGATGATCTGGAAGCCCTGACGTTCCACGTTCTGCGACGGCCGACGGGTCAGGTAGTCGCCATCCATGCGCACTGTCAGCAGCTCGGCGACCTTCTGCACCCAGAGCACCGGCCTCACCGAGCTGCGGACGTGGTCGACGAGAATCAGCCGGCCGCCGGGTCGCAGGACCCGGTGCATCTCACGCAGGGCCTGATCGATGTCCGGGATGTTGCACAGCGAGAACGTGCTCACCACCGAGTCGAACGACGCGTCCTCGAAGTCGAGATCGTGCGCATCGCCTTCTCGCAGGTCCACGTCCCGGCCCACGTCGTCAGCGCGCCGGCGGGCGATCTGCAGCATCTCCGGGCTCAGATCCACGCCGACCAGGCTGACTCCGGCGTCGTAGAACGGGAGATTCAGCCCGGTGCCGACGGCGACCTCGAGCACCCGTCCCTGGGCGCGATCGCACGCCCATGGCCGGTTGTCCTCCCCGAACATCCGGCGCTCCCACCAGCCGATCAGCCGGTCGTAGCTCCCGGCCTGCTTGCTCCACGCGCGGATCCGCTGCGCGTTCTGCGCCTCTCGGCTCTCGTGCGACAACGACATGAGTTCAGGATGCCGCGCTTTGGATTCCGGCTCCCGGCGGGGTGCCGTTCGATCGGTGGCCGACAAGGGAGGACGGACCAGAGGCCGAGTCACAGCAGGTCGTGCACCTGCACGGTCTGCTCGCGGCCGGGGCCGACTCCGATGGCCGAGATCCGGGCACCGGACATGTTCTCGAGCGCGGCGACATAGGCCTGGGCGGTGGCCGGAAGGTCGCCGAGCTCCCGGGCGCCGGAGATGTCCTCGGTCCAGCCGTCGAAGAACTCGTAGATCGGCGTCGCGTGGTGGAAGCCGGTCTGCGACATGGGCATCTCATCGACCCGCTCGCCGTCGACGTCATAGGCCACGCACACCGGGATGCGGTCCCAGCCGGTGAGCACGTCGAGCTTGGTCAGCACGAAGTCCGTGACGCCGTTAATCCGCGCGGCGTATCGGGCGATGGGGGCGTCGTACCAGCCACACCGGCGGGGGCGTCCGGTGGTGGTGCCGAACTCGCCGCCGTTGGTGCGCAGTCGTGCTCCGTCGTCGTCCAGCAGCTCGGTCGGGAACGGCCCCTCCCCGACACGGGTGGCGTACGCCTTGACGATGCCAATGACGCGGGTGATCTCGGTGGGCGCGATACCGGACCCGGTGCACGCGCCGCCGGATGTCGCCGACGACGACGTGACGAACGGGTAGGTGCCGTGGTCGACGTCGAGCAGTGTGGCCTGGCCGGCCTCGAGCAGGACCGTCTCACCACGCCCCAGCGCCTCGTGCAGCAGCAGGCCGGTGTCGGCCACCATCGGGCGGACCCGGTCGACGTGGCTGAGCAGATCCTGGACGATCTCGTCGATACTCACCGCCCGGCGGTTGTAGACCTTCGTCAGGATCTGGTTCTTGAGCTCGAGCGCGCCCTCGACCTTCTGAGTCAGGATCTTCTCGTCGAACAGATCCTGCACGCGGATGCCGAGACGGTTCATCTTGTCGGCGTAGGTCGGGCCGATGCCACGCCCGGTGGTGCCGATCTTGCGGCTGCCCAGGAAGCGCTCGGTGACCTTGTCCATGGTGCGGTTGTAGTCGGGGATGAGGTGGGCGTTCGCGCTCAACACGAGGCGGCTGGTGTCGATGCCGCGCTTCTCGAGATCGTCGATCTCCTGGAACAGCACCGAGAGGTCGACGACGACTCCGTTGCCGATCACCGGGACACAGCCCGGACTCAGGATCCCGCTGGGCAGCAGGTGCAAGGCGTACGTCTCGCCGTCAATGACCACCGTGTGACCGGCGTTGTTGCCGCCGTTGAACTTGACGACGTAGTCGACGCGGCTCCCGAGGAGATCGGTGGCCTTGCCCTTGCCCTCGTCGCCCCACTGGGCCCCGACGATGACGACTGCAGGCATCGGTCGCACCACCCCCCTTCCCAGACAGAAGAGTGCAGAAGAGAAGCCCCGTGACGGGGCTCTGACCGCCGCAGTCTAGCCGTTGCCCCCGTAGGGTTGCGAAACCATGACCAACGTCCTCGCCATCGCCAACGCGAATGCCGGCAGCTCGACCGAAGAGGCGCAGGAAGCCGCTCTACGCGTGTTGCACGAGCACCTCGACGTCACGCTCGTCACCACGTCGTCGCCGGACGACCTCGAGCAGGCGCTCACCGATCACCCCGACATCTCGACCGTCGTGGTCCTCGGTGGTGACGGGAGCCTGCATGCTGTGGTCGCGGCACTCCACACCGCCGGACGTCTGGACGACGTGATCGTGGGACTGGTGCCGATGGGGACGGGCAACGACTACGCCCGCAGTCTCGACCTGCCGCTCGAGCCCGACGCGGCCGCACAGGTCGTCGTCGATGGCCACGTCCAGGAAGTCGACCTGGTCTTCGACGGTGATGAGCGAGTGGTCGTCAATGCCGCCCACATCGGCATCGGGGCCGAGGCAGCAGCCAGGGCCAAGCCATGGAAGAAGGTGCTCGGCCCGGTCGGCTACGCCGTCGGAGCGTTGATCACCGGCTTCGGCACCCATTCGGCCAGGGTGCAGATCTACCTCGACGGCGAGCCGCTGCCTGCCCGAGACAAGGTCCTGCAGGTGGCGGTCGGGAACGGCCAGTACGTGGGCGGCGGAGCCGAACTCCTGCCGAAGGCGGTGCCGACCGACGGCGTGCTGGACGTCTCGATCTCGTACTCGGTCGGGGTGTGGCAGCGACTGTCCTACGCCTGGCACCTGCGCCGCGGCGAGCACCCGAATCGCGAGGACGTGGTCTACCGCACCTGCAAGACCGTCGAGGTGCGCGGTGAAGCCCTGCGCTGCACGACCGATGGAGAGCTGTCGCCTCCGGCGCGCGTGCACCAGTGGCGGGTCGCGCCCGGTGCGATGCGCCTCATCGTGCCCTCGCCGACGACGACCTAGGCGCAACTCCCTCAGGACAACTCAACCGCGCCGTTCCGACAGTTACGACGCTTCGACGAGCTCCGCGTACGCCTCCGGGCTGGACTCGTTCAGGAACTCCCGGCAGCGCTGGGCCTCGACGGCGTCGTCGAAGCGCTCCGACGCGGTGGCCAGCGCGGCGAGCGACCGAAGGAAGCCGCGGTTCGGCACGTGCGACCAGGGCACGGGTCCATGGCCCTTCCACCCATTGCGGCGCAGCATGTCGAGCGAGCGGTGGTAGGACGTGCGCGCGAACGCGTACCCCTCCAGGTCACGCCCTTCGGCCAGCGCCGCCTCGGCCAGCATCGCCCAGGCGAGCGTGGAGTCGGGGTGGGCGGCCGCGACGTTCTGCAGGTCGCGTCCCTCCTCGATCGCTTCGGCGCCGGTGTCGGCCGGCAGCAACGTCTCGGGCGGATCGCCCAGCAGGTTGGTCATGCGCCAGAGACTACGACGACGGCCGGGCTCCGGTCACGTCACCTCACGCCGTCGAAGGCTCAGCGGTGGCTCTCACGACCGCGGGAGCTCCATCCGGCTGGTGACGACGTCGTGAGCCAGGTCGACCAGACGAAGGTGGTGCTTCCGGGCATGAGTGCGGAGAGCCTCGAAGGCCTCGTCGACGCTCACATCATGGCCGCGTGAGACGACACCCTTGGCCTGCTCGATCACGATCCGGCTGTTGAGCGCGCCTTGGAGCTGCTCGGTGAGCGTCTCGGCGCTCGCGATCGCGCGCTCCTGGAGGATCGCGATCGTCGCGACATCAGCCATGGCCTGCACGACCTTGATGTCGGTGGAACTCAGCGGCAGCGGCTCTGCGCCGAAGACATTCAGGGCCCCGATGACCCGGTCGCGCAGCCGCATCGGGAACGCGTGCACCGAACGCACGCCGGCCTCCACCGCGCGTGGCGCAAAGTCCGGCCACCGCCGGGTCTCCTGACCGAGGTCGCTCGTGATGACGGGCTCGCGGCTTCGGAAGCAGTCGAGGCACGGGCCCTCGGAGTGCTGGAGCTGGAACAGCTCCAGGAATCGGGCACTCTCACTGGACGCCGCCATGAAATGCAGGGAGTCGTCCTTCTGGTCGGCCAGCATCAGGCCGGCCGACGAGGCGCCGCTCACGTCGACGGCGTGATCGGCGAGATGGTGCAGGAAGTCGATCACGTCGAAATCGTCGACCAGCGTGTCCGCCACTTCGACGAAGACGTCGGCCAGGCGTTCGGTCGAGACCATGGTCCTCCTTCTTTCAGGCACTCTAATCGTCCACGGCCAGGACGAATCCGGAGATGATGTCGTGGGCCAGGTCGAGCAAGGAGATGTTGTTGCCGAACACGTGCGCCCGCATGCGGGCCAGTGCCTCGGCCGGGTCCACCCCGAGATCGACCATCACCATGCCCTGGGCCTGGTAGATCTCCGCGCGATGCTCGAGCGCCGTCGAGAGGCCGTGGTCGATCCGACCGTCGGGAGACACCAGATGGCCATCCAGGATGATCTCGGTGGCCGCCTGAGCGCTGACGAGCACCGAGGCAACCTGCTGGTCGGTCAACGATCCGGGCAGGTCTGCGTACACGTCCAGGACGCCGAGGACCACAGCGCCGACTTGCAGCGGAAACGCGAACACCGCGACCACGCCCGACTCGCGAGCCGCCGAGGAGTACGCCGGCCACCGGCCGTCGGTGACCGCCCGCAGGTCCGGCGTGAGCACGGGGCGTCGAGCGGCGAACGCGTCGTGGCACGGTCCCTCGCCGGTGGTGAACTGGAGCTCGTCCACCTCGCGACTGCGCTCGTCGGAGGCTGCCACGACCGCTTCGGAGCCTGTGGTGGACATCAGGTTCACCGCGGCCCCGGCGACCGCGAGGTCGCTCTTCACCGTCCGGCACAGCTGGTGAAGCTGGACCGCGAAACCGTCGCGAACGTCAGGGGCAGTCATATCGACGCCCCTCTCGTGTTGTCTCCACACGGACTGGGTGGTGTCGGCACGATGCCGGCGACCTTCACATTACGCTCGGGCGGCGGGTCGCGCGTCTCGGGACGTCAGAGCTTGGTGCCGGCCGACCTCAGGGCGGCACAGGCCTCCGCGACCCGGGTCGCCATGCCGGCCTCGGCGGCCTTGCCCCACGCGCGCGGGTCGTAATTCTTCTTGTTGCCGACCTCACCGTCGATCTTCAAGACGCCGTCGTAGTTGGTGAACATGTGCGTGACCACCGGGCGGGTGAAGGCGTACTGGGTGTCGGTGTCGACGTTCATCTTGACCACCCCGAAGTCGACCGCCGCCGAGATCTCCTCCGGCAGCGATCCCGACCCACCGTGGAACACCAGGTCGAACGGCCGCTCCTTGTCGTACTCCTTGCCCACCACCTGCTGGGCGGTCTCCAGCACCTCCGGCCGCAGCTTGACGTTGCCCGGCTTGTAGACGCCGTGGACGTTGCCGAAGGTCAGCGCCGTCATGTACCGACCCTTCTCGCCGACGCCGAGCGCCGCCGCCGTGGCGAGCGCGTCCTCGGGGGTGGAGTAGAGCTTGTCGTCGATGGCACCCTCGACGCCGTCCTCCTCGCCGCCGACCACGCCGATCTCGACCTCGAGGATGATGTTCGCCGCCGCGCACTGGGACAGCAGGTCCTGCGCGATCTGCAGGTTCTCCTCCAGCGGCACCGCGGAGCCGTCCCACATGTGCGACTGGAAGTACGGCAAGCCTCCGCCTTTGACCCGCTCGGTGGACGCCGCGAGCAGGGGTCGGACGAAGCCGTCGAGCTTGTCCTTCGGGCAGTGGTCGGTGTGCAGCGCGACGTTGACCGGCACGTTCTTGGCGACCTCCTCGGCGAACGCCGCGAAGGCCAGCGAACCGGTGACCATGTTCTTGACGTTCGGTCCGGAGAGGTACTCGGCGCCGCCGGTGGAGATCTGGATGATGCCGTCCGACTCGGCCTCCGCGAACCCCTGCAGCGCGGCGTTCAGCGTCTGCGACGACGACACGTTGATGGCCGGGTAGGCGAACGACTCACGCTTGGCCTTGTCGAGCATCTCGGCGTAGACCTCGGGGGTGGCGACGGGCATGGAGGGCTCCTCGATCGGCGGTGCGTTCAGCCTATTCCAGCAGCTTGACCGCGGCCCGGGCGGCCACCAGCACGGGACTCCACACCGACGCGAACGGCGGCGCGTAGGCGAGGTCGAGCATCACCATGTCGTCGACCGTCATCTCGGCGGTGATGGCCGTCGCCGCGGCATCGATCCGCAGCCCGGCGTTGCGCTCGCCGACGATCTGCACTCCGAGGACGCGCCGACTGGCGCGGTCGGCCACCAGCAGCACGGTCATGTCGCCGGCCTGCGGAAAGTAGCCCGCGATCGTGGTGGTGTCGACGGACGCGACCACCGGGTCGAACCCGGCGTCCCGCGCCTGCTGCTCGCCCAGGCCGGTGCGGGAGACCTCCAGGTTGCAGAACTTGGTGATGGCGGTCTGCACGATGCCGGGGAACTCCAGCCGTGGCTCCTCGTCGAGCAGGTCGGCCGCGATGGCATCGGCGACGACGACGCCCTGCTTGTTCGCGTGAGTACCCAGCGGCACGTGGACGAGCTGGCCGGTGATCCGGTCGAGGGTGGCCACGCAGTCGCCGGCGGCCCAGATGTCGTCGAAGCCCTGCACACGCTGCGTAGCGTCGACGACGATGCCGCCCTTCGGGCCGGTGGGCAGGCCGGCCTTCGCGGCGATCTCCGACCTCGCGACCACACCCATCCCGAGGATGACGAGATCGGCGGGGAGGATCTCCCCCTTCTGGTCGGCACCGCCGATCTCGACCCCGCGGACGTGGCCGTCCTCCAGCGCGAATCCCTCGACGGGTGTGCTCGTGCGCAGGGTGATGTCCATGCGCCGCATGGCAGCGGCGACCTTCTCGCCGAGCGCCGGCTCGAGGATCGACAGCGGGGTCTCATGCGACTCCACGACGGTCGAGTCGATGCCGCGCACCGTGAAGGCCTCGGCCATCTCGAGCCCGATGTAGCCGCTGCCGACGACCACGACGTGCTCCGGCCTCTCGGCCAGGGCGTCGATGACCTCCTGCCCGTCCGTCAGGGTCTGGATGCCGAAGATGCCCTCGCCGTCGATGCCGGGAAGGTCGGGTCGCAGCGGCTCGGCGCCGGTCGCGATCACGAGTCGGTCGTAGCGGATCGTCTCCTGGACGTCGTCCTTGGCGAACGTGACCTCGCCGGCATCCACGTCGATCGCCGTGGCCTCGGTCGCGGTCCGCAGATCGATGCCGCGCCGGCGGTGTTCCTCCGGAGTGCGCGCCACCAGGTCGTCGACGGATCGGACCTCGCCGGCGACCCAGTAGGGGATGCCGCACGCGGAGTACGACGTCCGGTCGGTGCGCTCTAGTACGACGACCTCGTCGGAGTCCGGCAGCCGACGACGCAGCTCGGCCGCAGCGCTCATGCCAGCGGCGTCACCACCGATGACGACGACCCGCGACCCCATGCCGGGAGCCTAGGACCTGCGCCCGGCGCGATCGTCCTCGACACGTTCGACCATCTGGCGAAGCAGTCCGTGGATCGCGCTCCGCACCGTGGGGAACGACGTGAGGTCGGCGATGCTCCCCAGCAGCCCCGGCGAGTCGTAGGCAAAGCGCACGGAGAGCCAGGTGCCACCCTCCGCACGGTCCCGGATCCGGATGCGCAGGCGATGGTCGACTCCGGTCAGGGTGGTCCAGGCCATGTCGCGCGGCGCGTTGAACTCGATGATCTCGACGTTCCCGCCCACCGGCACGGGCCCGACTCGGAGCAGCGCGCGGTACCTCGTCCCGATGCCGGGTTTCGATCCGGGCTCCAGCTCCTCGACGTGGAGGGTGTCGCTCAGTGCCCCGATCACGCAGGGATCGCTGACCACGGCCCACACATCACCAGGCGGAGCCGCCACCGGGAGCCGTGCCTCGATCCTCATCCGATCACCGGAAGTCGTCGGTCCCGTTGCAGCGCGGTCAGCGTCTCCTGCATCGTGGCGACGAGGTCGGCGTACACCTCGTCGAAGTCCGGGTCCTCTCCGTATCTCGCGCGGAGATCGATCGGCTCCAGCAGCCGAATCGTCACCTTCGCCGGAAGCGGGAGGTGGGGCAGCGGCCCGATCTGCAGGCCGAACGGAAGCGACAGCATGAGGGGCAGGCTCTTGAGGCGCAGCGACCGGTCCACGCCGAGCATCTTCGCGAGCCCCTCACCCCGCGACAAGAACAGCGCCGTCTCCTGACCGCCCAGCGTGACCATCGGCACGATCGGGACGTCCTTCTCCACGGCGAGCCGGAGAAATCCCTTGCGGCCACCCATGTCGATCCGGGCCGACTCCCAGCTCGGCCGGTAGACCTCGTGATCGCCTCCCGGGAAGACCGTGACGATGGCGCCGGCATCGAGCGCCTTGGCCGCGTTGTCCGGATCCGCCTCGATCGTCCCGAAGCGGCGCAGCAGGGCACCGACCGGCGAGTTGAGGACCATGCGATGGGCCAGCTGGTAGTGCGGTCGCTCGACGCCGAAGTAGGTGCTCACGGCGAGCTGCGAGATGTGGACCTCCGGGGACGACGCTCCCCCGGTGTGGTTACCGACGATGAGAACTGGACCGTCACCCGGGATGTGGTCGAGACCGCGGATGTCGGGACGGAACCAAGCCGTCACGAACATCCAGGTCAGCGGCAGCAGCTCGCGCATGTAGTCGGGGTCGCGGTTGTCGAGGTCTCCCGGGCGGAAGCGCGGCGTCACGGCATCGGTCAGGCCACGCGCCAGAGAGCGGACGTTTTTCTGGACGGATTCGAGCACCCCTGGATCGTCTCGCAGATCAGCGCCGATCGCTTGTCGGCGCCTGCGCGAGCGACTTCTCGAACCAGTGGTGCGCGTAGGGATTGTCGTTGTACCGCGCGATCTCAGTGCGCGTGCTGACGCACCCAGGCGTGCATGGCGATGGCTGCGGCCGCGCCGGCGTTGATGGAGCGGGTCGACCCGTACTGGGCGATGGCGTAGTGGCCGGTGCAGGCGGCCAGCGCCTCGGGTGTCAGGCCCGGCCCCTCCTGGCCGAACACCATGACCGCCGCGGCGGGCAGCTCGGCCGTCTCGATCGGCTGCGCCTCCGGCAGGTTGTCGATGCCGATGATCGGCACGTGCTCGCGCTCCGCCCACGCTGCGAGGTCAGCGACGTCGGGGTGGTGCTCGATGTGCTGGTAGCGGTCGGTCACCATGGCTCCGCGTCGGTTCCAGCGTCGCTTGCCGACCACATGGACCGCGGCGACGTTGAAGGCATTCGCCGTGCGGACGATCGAGCCGATGTTGGAGTCGTGCTGCCAGTTCTCGATGGCGACGTGCAGCGGATGCCTCCGGGTGTCGAGGTCGGCGACGATGGCCTCGACCGTCCAGTAGCGGTACTGATCGACCACATTGCGCCGGTCGCCGTGCGCGAGCAGCTCAGGGTCGAGCCGGTCGTCGTCGGCCCACGGTCCCTCCCACGGCCCCACGCCCACCTCGCTCACCTGGCGCTGAACTCGTCCCGGTAGGCGCGCATCTCCGCGAGATGCTCGGCGTGCCGACCGGACTCGTCCAGGTACCCGACGACGTCGTCGAGCGTGACGATGGCGTGCACCGGTGCGCCGAGCTCCTGCTCCAGCTGGCGCACGGCTGAAAGCTCACCGATCCCCCGCTCCTGGCGGTCGATGGCGACGACGACCGCCGCAATCTCCGCACCCGCGTCGGAGACGATCCCGATCACCTCGCGGATCGCGGTGCCGGCGGTGATGACGTCGTCGACCACGAGCACCCGGCCGGCAAGAGGCGCGCCGACGACGAGCCCGCCCTCGCCGTGGTCCTTGGCCTCCTTGCGGTTGAAGCACCAGGGGACATCGCGGCCGTGCACCTCCGCGAGCTGGACCGCAGTGGCCGCGGCGATCGGAATTCCCTTGTAGGCGGGGCCGAGGATGACGTCGACATCCAGCTCGTTCTCGACGATCGTGGCGGCATAGAAGCGGCCCAGCGCGGCGAGCCCGACGCCGGTGTCGATCGCGCCCGCGTTGAAGAAGTACGGCGACGTCCGGCCGGACTTGAGCGTGAAGCTGCCGAACCGAAGCACCTCGTGGTCCAGGGCGAACTCGATGAACTCACGCTGGAGGTCGCGCACGCGTCACTCCGGTTCGGTGACGGTGCCGGTGGCCTTGTCCTCGATCGAGTCCAGGTCGCCGATGACGATGCTGCGGTTGTCGGTGTGGAACAGCTCGGAGCAGGTGAGCATCGTCAGCACGGGCTCGGTGGCCTTCTCGCCGGACCGGACCGGGTCGGGGACGTCCGCGAGCGGCCAGCTGGTGGTGAAGTCCACGGTGATCGCGTTCCCGTCGTTGCGCAGCACGTACGTGAAGACCTTGCGCCGGGTCTCGACGTACACCTTGTCTCCCTCTTTCAGCTCGAGGAAGTCGCGGAACGGCTCGCCGTGCGTGACCCGGTGACCGGCGATGGCGAAGTTGCCGATCTCGCCCGGTTTGGCTCCGGGCTGGTACCACGCGACGCCGCGCGCCAGCGCGTCCCGCCCCTTCTCGCCGAGCAGGTCACCACCCTTGATGATCGGCACCTCGTAGTCGTCGCCGAAGCGCGGCACGCGAAGCAGGCCGATCGCGTCGCCGTCGATGCCCTTGTCCCAGTCCGCAATGATGCTCGCCTGGTTCTGTTTGGCGACGTAGTTCGTGCCCCAGTACTGCCAAGCGAAGTAGCCGATGAAGCCAAGCCCGGCGGCCAGCATGAGGTAGCCGATCAGGCGGAGGAGTCGCCGCCCGCCCCCGGCGCGTGCTGGCGCCGGTGCCGGACCCTCTGGAGGCGCTGCGATCGTCATGGCGACGATTGTTGCACCGAGGCCCACGCCCGGGTCCAGAACGGTCGAACGGGCCCCGGAACCCCTGGCAAGAAGTGTGCGGGGAATTTCGCAAAAACCGCTTGCCGGATCCGAAGCTCGCCTAAACTTCAGCCAGTAGGACAGATGCGGGAAACCCGTCGGTACCTGCCTCGCCCCGCCGTTTCACCCCCCGAGAACGGCGGGGCGATCTAATTCCCGGCAGTTCCGCCGGCATCGCCGCCCCGCGTAGGGTCGGGAGGCGTGAAGACCCAGAGCGCCCGCCTGGACGGGCTCGGCACGACGATCTTCGCCGAGATGAGCGCCCTCGCGCTGCGCACCGGATCGGTCAACCTCGGCCAGGGGTTCCCCGACACGGACGGGCCGGCGTCGATCATCGAGGCCGCCACGAGCGCCATGCATCGCGGCCGCAACCAGTACGCGCCCGGCATCGGCGTGCCTGAGCTGCGGGAGGCCATCGCCGCCCATCAGAAGCGCTGGTACGGGCTCGACATCGATCCGGACACCGAGGTCGCCGTCAGTACCGGCGCCACCGAGGCCATCGCGGCGGCGCTGCTCGGCCTGGTCGACCTGGGCGACGAGGTCATCGCGCTGGAGCCGTACTACGACTCGTACGTCGCAGTCATCCAGATGGCCGGTGGCGTGCGTCGTCCGGTCACCCTGCGGGCTCCGGACTTTCGACTGCCGATCGACGAGCTGCGGGCGGCCGTCACCCCGCGCACCACTTCGATCCTGCTGAACTCCCCCCACAACCCGACCGGTGCGGTGCTGACGCGCGACGAGCTCGAGGCCGTCGCGGCCGTCGCCCGCGAACACGACCTGATCGTCATCACCGACGAGGTCTACGAGCACTTGAGCTACGACCTGCCGCACGTCCCGATCGCGACGCTCCCCGGCATGGCCGAACGCACCCTGACGATCTCCAGCGGCGGCAAGACGTTCTCGTTCACCGGCTGGAAGGTCGGCTGGGCCACAGGTCCGGCCGCCCTGGTCGGCGCCATGGTCGGGGCGAAGCAGTTCATGACCTACACGTCGGGGGCACCCTTCCAGCCCGCGATCGCACTGGCACTGGAGCTCGGCGACGACTATTTCGACGCATTCCGGGCCCGGATGGAGGCGCAGCGCGATCTGTTGTGTGAGGGCCTTGACGCCATCGGGTTCGAGGTCTTCGTGCCCGAGGGCGGCTACTTCGTCACCACCGACATCCGGCCACTCGGCTTCGACGACGGCGTCGAGTTCTGCCGCATGCTGCCCGAACGCGTGGGGGTGGTGGCCATCCCGCACCAGGTGTTCTACGACCACCAGGACGTGGGGCGGCCGCTCGTGCGGTGGGCGTTCAGCAAGAAGCCCGAGGTCATCGACGAGGCCGTCCGACGCCTGGGCGTTCTCCGCGGCTAGCGACCGGGCTGGTACCGGAGCAGCACGGTGTCCTCGGGGAGCATCTCCACGTCGAGCAGGCTGACGGGGTTCGGCATTCCCTCTTGGAAGAACGCCTTGCCACCGCCCAGCACCACCGGGCGCTGATAGAGGCGGTACTCGTCGATCAGCCCGAGTCGGGCGAGCGTCGCGGCGAGGGTCGGACCGCCGACGTCGATCTCGCCGTCGGTGTCGGCGACGATGCGCCGCAGCTCCGCATCCACGTCGTCCGAGACCAGGGTGGCGTTCGGGCCGACCTCGGTGAGCGTCGTCGACACCACCACCTTCGGGGTGGCGCGCCAGACGTCGGCGAACTCCCTCTGGACGGCGGGCCAGTCAGGGTCGTCGGTGTCCCAGTACCGCATGTCCGAGTACAGCTCGCGCCCGTACAGGCTCAGTGCCGCCGACCGCTGGAGCTCGTTGAAGTACTGATGAAGCTCGTCGCTCGGCGCCGGCACCGGCATGCTGTCGGCACCACCCGACGGACCCGCGACGTACCCGTCGATCGATGTGTTCATGCCGAAGATGACGTGTCCCATCGCGTCAGGATAGGCGCTGGTATTCCTGATTGGAATAGCTCTAGCGATAGGCGGGGGCACGTCCCGACGCGGTCGCGTCGCGAGCGAGCATCGGCAGCACACGAGGCTTCACCAGCTCGCTGAGCACGATGACGCTCGTCGAGCGCACCACCGAGCCGGACTTGCTGATGTGCAGCAGCGTGGCCTGCAGGTCCTCGTGCGACGTGGCCGCGATCTTGCAGACGACGTCCGCCGATCCGCTGGTGACGTAGGCCTCCAGCACGTTCGGCAGTGAGTCGAGCTCATCGGTGACCGCCTCGAGCTTGCCCTGCGCGATCTCCAGGTCACGAAGGCGAGGACGGGATGTCCGGCCGCCACCAGGTCGACGTCCGGGCCGTAGCCGGTGATGACGCCGGCCGCCTCCATCTTCGACAGCCGCGACTGCACGGTGGCCCGGGCGACCTTGGTGAGCCGGGACAGCTCGAGGTCGCCGACCCGTGGATGCTTGCGCAGGGCCTCGATCAGCGCGACATCCAGAGCATCCATGGTGACAACTCCTAGGCAGATTGACCAGTTGATGGGCACAATACTCGGCATTGCTGGTGCGTGTGACCACCATCAGATGTGCCGGTTGCATCGTCGCGGCCGGTGAGGTGATGTGAAGGCATGAGCCCCACTTCTGACGCAGTGCTGACCTCGGCCGAACGCCTCGCCCACCTCGAGCTCGACCAGCTCAAGCAGCTCGTCGGACTGGTCGAGTACGACAGCGCGGCCGACCCGTTCCCGGTCACCGGATGGGACGCCGTGGTGTGGGCGGTCGGCAACGCCACCCAGGCGGCGTCGTTCTACCAGACCGTCTACGGGATGGACCTGGTCGCCTACTCCGGCCCGGAGACCGGCAACCGCGACCATCACGCCTACGTGCTCGAGAGCGGCGCGGTGCGGTTCGTGCTCACGGGGGGCGTCGACCCGGACAGCCCGGTCATCGAGCACCACCGCGTGCACGGCGACGGCGTCACCGACATCGCCCTGGAGGTGCCGGACGTCGATGCCTGCGTCGAGCACGCGCGTGCGCAGGGCGCCACCGTGCTGGACGAGCCGCACGACATGAGCGACGAACACGGAACCGTGCGCATCGCCGCCATCGCCGCGTACGGCGACACCCGGCACTCCCTCGTCGACCGCAGCCGCTACGACGGCCCGTACCTGCCCGGCTTCGTCGAACGCCGCTCGGGCATCGAACGACCGGACGGACACCGCATCTTCGACGCGCTCGACCACGTCGTCGGCAATGTCGAGCTCGGGCACATGGACGAGTGGGTCGACTTCTACAACCGCATCATGGGCTTCACCAACATGGCCGAGTTCATCGGCGACGACATCGCGACGGAGTACTCGGCGCTGATGAGCAAGGTCGTGGCCAGCGGCAATCACCGGGTGAAGTTCCCGCTCAACGAGCCGGCCGTCGGCAAGAAGCGTTCGCAGATCGATGAGTACCTGGAGTTCTACCGCGGCCCCGGAGCCCAGCACCTGGCCCTCGCGACCGCCGACATCCTGGCCACCGTGGACGCTCTGCGCGCCCGCGGTGTCACGTTCCTCCAGACCCCCGACTCCTACTACACCGACCCGGAGCTCCGGGCCCGCATCGGCGAGGTGCGCGTGCCGATCGAAGAACTGCAGTCGCGCGGCATCCTCGTCGACCGGGACGAGGACGGCTACCTGCTGCAGATCTTCACCACGCCGATCGGCGATCGTCCCACCGTGTTCTTCGAGCTGATCGAGCGACACGGTTCACTGGGATTCGGCAAGGGCAACTTCCAGGCCCTGTTCGAGGCCATCGAGCGCGAACAGGCCAAGCGGGGCAACTTCTAGGAGGGATCATGGCCCACTACCGATCGGCGGGGAACGTTCCGCCGAAGCGCCACACGCAGCATCGCTCCGAGTCCGGTGAGCTCTATCGCGAGGAGCTGATGGGCGAGGAGGGCTTCAGCTCCGACTCGTCCTTGCTCTACCACGTCGGCGTGCCCTCCGCCGTCCTCGACGCACGCAGGTGGGAGCTGCCCGACCAGTCGACGACGCCGAACGAGCCGCTGCTCCCCCGGCACCTGAAGCTGCACGAGCTGTTCCCCCTCTCTGGCGGCACCGCCAAGGATCTGGATCTCGTCACCGGACGTCGCCTCGTGCTAGGCAACGGGGACGTCCGCCTCTCCTACGTGGTCGGTGAGCAGACGTCACCGCTGTACCGGAACGCCACCGGCGACGAGTGCGTGTTCATCGAGGCCGGCGAGGGCGTGCTGGAGACGGTGTTCGGACACCTGCCGTTCGGACCCGGCGACTACCTGATCGTGCCCCGGGCCACCACGCACCGATGGGTGCCGGATGGACCGGTACAGGCGTACTGCATCGAGGCGAACAGCCACATCACGCCGCCACGGCGCTACCTGTCCCGATTCGGTCAGCTGCTCGAGCACGCGCCGTACTGCGAGCGCGACCTGCGAGGGCCGTCGGACCCGGAAGTGCGGGAGGACGAACCGACCGAAGTGTTCATCAAGCACCGCGGCAGCGGCCCGGGTGGACTCACCGGCACCGTGCACGTCGTGCCCCGACATCCGTTCGACGTCGTCGGCTGGGACGGCTGCCTCTACCCGTACGCGTTCAACGTCTCCGACTACGAGCCGATCACCGGCCGCGTGCACCAGCCGCCGCCGGTGCACCAGGTGTTCGAGGGGCACAACTTCGTGGTGTGCAACTTCGTGCCGCGCAAGGTCGACTACCACCCGCTGGCCATCCCGGTGCCCTACTACCACTCGAACGTCGACAGCGACGAGATCATGTTCTACGTCGACGGCGACTACGAGGCACGCAAGGGCTCCGGCATCGCGAAGGGATCCATCACCGTGCACCCGGGCGGGCACTCGCACGGACCCCAGCCGTCGGCGATCGAGGCCAGCCTCGGCGTGCACGAGTTCGACGAGCTGGCCGTCATGGTCGACACGTTCCGGCCCCTGGAGCTGGGCGAGGGCGGGCGGGCGTGCGACGACGGCGTCTACGCCCAATCGTGGACTGCGTCAGATTGAGGGGCGCCGCGTGAGCCAGACTGGTCGAATGACGGTGCTGTTCGACCGCTTCCTCGACGACGCGGCGATCTTCCCTCCCGGCAACTCGGCGATGGACGATGCGGTGAGCGCGCACGTCGCCGCGCTCGAGTCGCCGCTCGCCCGACACCTCGGGCCGTTCGTCTGCTCGGCGTCCCGGCTCACGGGCCTCGGCGACGCGCTGGTCTCCGCCGGCGTCGACGCCCTCGATCTCGCGCTGGTGACACCGGCCGGCGGCTCGGCGGTCGCGTCCATCGCAGCAGTGCATGAGGATCCGCGGCTGCGACTGCGCGCTGTCGAGGTGGCCGGCTCCCAGCACGGTGACGCGCTGCCGGCGGTACCTGAGGGAACCCGCCTCTTCGTCGAACGGTCCCGACCACCGTTCGACCTCCCACCGGACGTCGCGCTCAAGCTGCGTACCGGCGGCGAGACGGCGGAGGCCTTCCCGGACGAAGACCGACTGGCGTCGGCTCTCGCCGACGCCCTGGCCGGTGGGCTGCGGTTCAAGCTGACGGCCGGCCTGCATCACGCCGTCCGGCACACCGATCCGGCGACCGGCTTCGAGCATCACGGATTCCTCAACGTCGTGCTCGCCGTCCACGCGGCGCTGACCGGGTCGGGCGGCCTGGCGGCGACGCTCGCCGAGCGCGACGCATCCGTCGTGGCGTCCGCGGTCGCCGATCTCGACGAAGCTGCCCGCGGGTTGGTCCGGTCGCGGTTCCTGTCGCTGGGCACCTGCTCGATCACCGACCCGCTCGACGACCTGCGTGGTCTGGGCCTGCTGGAAGAGGCGGCGTGAGGGGCGACTTCGGGCGATTCACGCTCCCCTACGGCTCGTTCGTCGTGCCCGGCGAGACACGTCGGCGTGTCGGAGTGGCCGTCGACACCGACGTCCTCGACCTCACCACGGCCGCGCCGATCGTGGTGCCAGAGCATGCCGATCTGTTCGCGGACGGATCGCTCGACGCCTTCCTCGCTGCCGGGTTCGAGACGTGGCACGAGGTCCGGCACTCGCTGACCGAGTGGCTCGGCGACGAAGCACACACCAAGGTCGTCGACCATCACCTCGCGCCGGTCGACCAGGTCGAGCTGGTGCTCCCGTTCACCGTGGGCGACTTCGTCGACTTCTACGCCTCAGAGAGGCACGCGACGAACCTCGGCCGCATCTTCCGTCCTGACGGCGACGCGCTGCTGCCGAACTGGAAGCACCTGCCGATCGGGTATCACGGACGATCGGGCACGGTCGTCGTGTCGGGCACCCCGGTGAAGCGACCGAACGGCCAGCGGCGCGCGAGCACCGATGAGGTCGTGTTCGGGCCGTCCGTGCGTCTCGACATGGAGGCAGAGGTCGGCTTCGTCGTCGGCGCCGGCTCCGAGCTCGGTGAGCCCGTTGCGCTGGCGGACGCCGACCGTCACGTCTTCGGCGTCTGCCTGGTCAACGACTGGTCGGCGCGCGACCTGCAGGCCTGGGAGTACGTGCCGCTTGGTCCGTTCCTGGGCAAGTCGTTCGCCACGTCGGTCTCGCCGTGGGTGGTGCCGATGGAGGCACTCGAGTCGGCGCGCACACATGCGCCCGAGCGGGACGTGCCTCTGCTGCCGTACCTCGACGACGACGGCGCAGAACCGTGGGCGCTCGACCTGCGGCTCGAGGTGCGTCTTGCGGATGAGGTGATCTCCCGCCCGCCGGCCGCCGGCCTGTACTGGACCGCCGCTCAGATGCTCGCGCACATGACGATCAACGGCGCGTCCGTCCGACCGGGTGACCTGTTCGCATCGGGCACGGTGACCGGTGCGGACCACGACCAGCGTGGCTCGCTCATCGAGCTGACCTGGAATGGCGTCGAGCCCCTGGAACTGGCCGACGGCTCGACCCGCGCCTTCCTCGAGAACGGCGACACCGTCTCCATCTCGGCCACGGCGCCCGGCCCCGACGGTGAGGACCTCTGGCTCGGTGAGGTCACCGGCACGATCGTGGCGTGACGCATCTGAGGTAGTCGAGGGCGGACCTAGGGATGTCGGTCGATGTCCGCCGATACCTCAGGCGCGCACGCTCGAGACATGGAGCTCAACACCGACGCAGTCGAGCTGCGCGAGTTCAACGCCGCGGACGGCGCCGTCCTCGACGAGGTGTTCGCGGGCCTGTCCGTCGAGAGCCGCTACCTGCGCTACCTGACCTCGATGCCGACTCTGCCGCCGCAGGCTCGACGCGTCCTCACGTCGGTGGACGGACGACACCACGTCGCCGTCGCCGCATTCGTGAATGGGACGGCGATCGGGCTGGCCCGCCTCATCCATGTCGGCGGGCATCGAGCCGAGCTCGCGATCGAGGTCGTCGACTCCTGGCAAGGCCGGGGGGTCGGGACGATGCTGGGCGAGTGGATCCGGGACCGGGCCGTCGTTCTGGGTTACTCCGAGCTGATCGCGGAGACGTCAGCAGCGAACGGTCGCGCTCACACTCTCGCCCGCAAGCTCTTTCCCGACGTGACGGCTCGTCGTCAGGGAGCTTCCATCGTCTTCACGATGCCCGTGGGCTCCATCCGTCCCAGCGCAGCCTGACGCGAGCACTCCGGCACAGTTGATCCCCCGGATCTGAAGGGTTGCGCAGGTTTCCTGCGCCGCTTGCCTGCCGAAGCCTTCACCAGCTGAACGTGTGACATGAGATGTTGTCGAGGAGGTTGTTCGCACGGGACGGAGGGGGTCGATGGAGTCGATCGACGAGCACTTCGTCCGGACCGTCCGTGAGCGTTCGGAGCAGAGTGGTGCGGCGCCGACCAGCACGGACCCGGAGATGCTGCGGCGCCTCTTCGACGCCCAGGTTCAGAGTCGGCACCTGGATTTCGCGGCACGCTGGCTCCAGCAGCAGGGCAAGGGCCACTACACGATCGGCTCGGCCGGCCATGAGAGCAACGCGGCGCTCGGACTGGTGACCCGCACGACCGACCCCGCACTGCTCCACTACCGGTCCGGGGGCTTCTACGCCGCCCGTGCCGCCGTCGCCGGCGCCGCCAACCCGGTGCGCGACGTCCTCCTGAGCCTCGTCTCGGCGGCGAGCGACCCGATGTCGGGCGGGCGCCACAAGGTGTTCGGGCATCCGGACCTCGGCATCATCCCGCAGACGTCGACGATCGCTTCTCACCTGCCCCGCGCCGTCGGCCTCGGCTACAGCCTGCGCGTGGCCAAGGCGGTCGGCCACGCGTCACCGTGGCCCGAGGACGCGATCGTGGTGTGCAGCTTCGGTGACGCATCCGTGAACCACTCGACGGCCGCCGGCGCCCTCAACGCGGCCGCCTACCTCGCCCACCGCGGCATCGGCTGCCCGGTCCTGTTCGTCTGCGAGGACAACGGCATCGGCATCAGCACGAGATCACCCGCAGGGTGGACGGCGACCGCGCTGCAGACTCTGCCCGGCGTCGACTACCGGCACGTTGACGGCGCCGATCCGTCGTCACTGCTCGACGTCGCCGCGGAGTCGGCGGCGTCGGTCCGGCACTCCCGTCGCGCCGCCGTGCTGCACCTGGACACCGTGCGGTTTCTCGGACACGCCGGCTCGGACACCGAGAGCGCCTACCGCAGCCAGGCCGAGATCCGGGCGGACCATGAACGAGACCCGGTTCTGGCGACCGCGTTCACGCTCATCGACGCCGGGGTCATGTCACCGTCCGACGTCGTCGACGGCTACGAGATGATGCGCCAGCACGTGATGAGCGAGGCCAAGCGGGTGCTCGATGAGGACCAGCTGGCATCGCGGGAGGACGTCATGGCGCCGCTGGCCCTGCCGGATCAGCTCCCGACCACCCAGACCGAACCCACCGACGCGGAGCGGACGCGCTCTTGGGTCGGCCGTCTTCCCGAGGACGGTCCGCCGATGACGCTGGCGCAGTCCATCAACGCCACGCTCACCGACCTGATGGAAGCCCACCCTGCCTCCCTGCTGTTCGGCCAGGACGTCGCGGTGAAGGGTGGTGTCTACGGCGTCACGCGGGGGCTGCGGAAGCGGTTCGGCGGCTTTCGGGTCTTCGACACCCTGCTGGACGAGCAGACGGTTCTCGGAACCGCCCTCGGAGCGGCACTGGCCGGATTCGTCCCCATTCCGGAGATCCAGTACCTCGCCTATCTCCACAACGCCGAGGACCAGCTCCGGGGCGAGGCCGCCACGCTGCGGTTCTTCTCGAACGGGCAGTACCAGAACGGCATGGTCGTCAGGATCGCCGGGCTCGCCTACCAACGCGGATTCGGCGGCCACTTCCACAACGACAACTCGGTGGCGGTGCTGCGCGACATCCCCGGGATCGTCGTCGCCGTGCCGGCCCACCCGGCCGACGCACCGGGCCTGCTGCGGACCTGCTTCGCCCTCGCCCAGCACGACGGCCGCGTCTGCGTGTACCTCGAGCCCATCGCGAAGTACCACGCCCGCGACCTGCTGGCGGACGGCGACGGTCGGTGGACGGCGAGCTACGTGTCGCCGAGCTCCCCCGGGTCGACCATCGGCCTGGACGACGTCGGCCTGCACGGCGCCGGCAGTGACCTCCTGCTCGTCACCTTCGGCAACGGCGTCCATCTCAGCCTGCAGGCCGCGGCGGTCCTCGCCGAACGGGGCATCGACGTCACGGTGCTCGACCTACGCTGGCTGGCGCCGCTACCCGTGGACGCACTGAACGCGGTCGCCGGCCGATTCGAGTCGATCCTCGTCGTCGACGAAACCCGGCGCAGCGGCGGGGTCTCCGAGGCCGTCGTCACGGCCCTCGTCGACGGCGGTCACCGTGGCCGCATCTCCCGGGTCACGAGCGCCGACTCGTTCATCCCGCTCGGACCCGCCGCGGACGAGGTGCTGCTGAGCGAGGACGACATCGTCGCTGCCGCGACGGCAGCTGTTCGCGGACCTCAGTGACTCGACTGGTGGGGCCGATACCTCAGCTGTTGGCCGGGAAGCCGAGGTCGACACGGGACGTGGCGGGGTCCGGCCAGCGTGTCGTCACGACCTTGCTCCGAGTGTAGAAGTGCACGCTCTCCGGGCCGTAGATGTGCGCGTCACCGAACAGCGAGTTCTTCCACCCACCGAAGGAGTAGCTGCCGATCGGCACCGGGATGGCCACGTTGATGCCGACCATGCCGGCCTCGACGTCCATCACGAAGCTGCGGGCGGCACCGCCGTCACGGGTGAACAGCGCGGCGCCGTTGCCGAACTGGTTCTCGTTGACGATGGCGAGGGCCTCGTCGTACGTCTCGGCCCGCACGACCGAGAGCACCGGACCGAAGATCTCGTCGGTGTAGACCGACATGTCGGTGGTGACGTGGTCGACCAGGCTGACGCCGAGGAAGAAGCCCTCGTCGAAGGTCATCTCCCGGCCGTCGTTGACCACCGTGGCCCCGGACTCGATCGCCTGATCGATGTACGAGGCGACGCGGTCGCGGTGCTCACCGGTGATGAGCGGACCCATCTCGGAGTCGCTCGCCGTGCCGGGACCGATCGTCAATGACGAGATGCGCTGGGAGATGGCGCTCACCAGGTCGTCGGCGACGTCGCCCACCGTCACCAGGACGCTGACCGCCATGCAGCGCTCGCCGGCCGATCCGTAGGCCGCCGATACGGCTGCGTCGGCGGCCGCGTCGACGTCGGCATCCGGGAGCACCACCATGTGATTCTTCGCGCCGCCGAGGGCCTGGACCCGCTTGCCGGCGGCGGTGCCACGTTCGTAGACGAAGCGTGCGACCGGCGTGGACCCGACGAAGCTGACGGCCTGAACGGTCGGGCTGTCGAGGATGGCTTCGACCGCCTCCTTGTCGCCGTGCACGACGTTGAGCACGCCCGGTGGCAGACCCGCCTCGGCGAAGAGGTCGGCGAGCAGCACTGACGCCGACGGGTCCTTCTCACTCGGCTTCAGCACGACGGTGTTGCCGCAGGCGATCGCGCTCGCGATCATCCACAGCGGCACCATCACCGGGAAGTTGAACGGGGTGATGCATCCGACGACACCGACCGGCTGCTTGATGCTGTGGACGTCGACGCCGGCGGAAACCTGCTGACTGAAGTCACCCTTGAGGTGGTTCGTGAGACCGGCGGCGAACTCGACGTTCTCGATGCCGCGCGACACCTCGCCGGCTGCGTCGGAGAGCACCTTGCCGTGCTCGCTCGTCACGACGGCGGCGATCTCCTGGCGGCGCTCGGTGAGCAGGCCGCGCAGCCGGAACAGCACGTCGGTGCGCTTCGTCAGACTCGTCGCGGCCCAACCGGGCAAGGCTGCAGCCGCCGCCGCGATCGCCTCGTCGGTCTGGGCCCGCGAGGCCAGCGGCACCTCGTGCTGCGCGTGGCCGGTGGCGGGGTCGTACACCGTGCCTGTCCGGTCGGCGGTGTCGACGTGCTTGCCGTCGATGACGTGTGAAATCCGTGCCACGGGGTGCTCCCTGCCGCCAAGCTGTTCGATGAGTGGTCCGTCGTCCAGTCTGGCACGCACTGGGGCCGCAACCCTTCCGGGCAGCGGCCCTCGCGTCAGCTCTGCCTCGTGAACTCGGCGGTCATGTAGAGCGCGCGCTGGTAGACCTCGTCCGGGACGCCGTTGTATCCCGGGAGGGTGGTGCTCTTCCACTCCAGCGTCAAAGTGTCGCCGTCGATCCTCCACCCATAGACAGTTGGGCCCTCGGAGTGGACCATTTCGACCTCGTTGCCCTGGACCGTGTAGTCAGCGTCGTAATCGATCTCCTCGCGCTGACCGCCCTCGGACTGGCCGTAGAGATCCCATTCATCCTTCAGGTCGAGGATCAAGACGGTCTCGCCCTTGAACGGCGGATCGGTCCTGAACCTCTTGACGTACTTGCCCAGGCCGTACTTGCGGATCGTGGCCTCGGCATCGTCCAGCGTGATCGGCTCGGTTTGCCAAGTGCCTTCGAGCGGGGAAGCGGACTTCGACGGCGAAGCCGACTTGGCCGGCGTGTCACCGTCCGACCCGCACCCGGCCAGCAGGAGTGCGGCGAGGGCGATGAGAAGGATGCTGACGGTGCGGATCTTCATGGGTTTCTCCTGACGTGCTGGTGGCTTGAGTTCGAGACGTGCTCCTTGACTTCGCGCCAGCCGGGATTCGTGAGCCACCGGCCGGCCACGTGGACCGTCGGCGAAATCTCGTTGCCGTCGTTCACGTCGCGGACTCTGGCGGCACCGACTTCATCGTCGCGGAAGCGCACGGAACGGTGGGGCACCCGATGCAGGGTCAATCCAGACCGCAGCTTGATGCCGAACGGACATCCCGGCTTGAAGTACACGACCGGCTCGTCCATCGGTGCCTCCTGTTTCGTCATAGTGCGACTATGACAAACATAGTGCTACCATGACGGCGTGTCTGTCAAGGGAGGATCCACGGGGCACCGCCAGCGTCAAGCCGAAGCCACCAAGCGGGAGGTGGCGCGCGTGGCCCGGGCGCTGTTCGCCGAACGCGGCTATGTCGCGACCACGATCAGCACCATCTCCGCCGAGGCAGACATCCCGGTCCAGACGATCTACTCAGCCTTCGGGTCGAAGGCGAGAATCCTCGACAAGATCACCGAACTCTGGATGAGTGAGGCTGAGACCACGTCACGGGCCGCCGCGTACCTCGACGAGCCCGATCCCGCTCAGCAGCTGAGGATGCTCGCCGAGCTCACCCGGCGACAGATGCAGGTCGGCTCCGACGTGGTCGCGATCTATCAGGAAGCTGCGGCGTCGGACCCGCACATGGCCGAGACGCTGCGCAACGTCCTGGGTGCGCGCGAACGCGAGATTCGCAAGCTCATCGAGGCTCTCGCCCCACGGCTCCGCGCGGAACTCACGGTCGACAGAGCCCTCGACCTCACACTGGCGCTCACCATGCCCGAGGTCTTTCACCTGCTCGTCGTCGAGCGGGGCTGGAGCCAACGCCGCTATGAGACGTGGCTGGGCACCACACTGGCCAGCCAGCTCCTCCGAGACTGACCCGGATTCAGAATCTGAGCCGCTTGTCGGAATCGAACCGACGACCTTTTCATGACGAGTTCAACTCCGACCCGTTCGGGGGCGTTCGGGACAGTTCGGAACGACGGGCGGAACAGGAGGAAAGCCTAGAAAAGCGTCCGTGAGGGTCCGTGACAGTTCGGGCCGTCCGTGAGAGATCTGTGACACCGACCCCCACCTCCCCGACTCCCCTAGGACGCGGCCTCGTGGGTCACGCTCACCGGCTCGCTACCCACACCAGATTTCACCGCCGCGAGGGGTCTGGCGGTGTCGTGCTCGCCCCGACCCGTTCGTCGGACTTCGTGATCAGTGGAAGGGACCGGTGGTCGGAGCCGAAACGGGAATACGCTGCCGGGCATGAACCCCTCGCCCGCGCACGACATTGGCCATTCAGCAACGTGGTTTGAGCGAATGGAGCAGTCGCTCCGGATGGATCGAGTCTTGCAGTGGGCGTGGGACCGCCATGGCCCGAGGTACTCGTGGGCGGTGTTCGCGCTGTCTTACGGGATTGTGCTCCCGACGGCGGTGACGGCGGCACTCGTCATCGTCGGGTTCGAGGAGTCGGACCGCTTTCTCTTGGCGGCGGCGATCGCAGCCGTCACCACGTTGGCAACGCAGTACACTTTCGTGCGGCCGGGGTTCAAGGAGTGGCGTCTCATCGAGCGATGGGCCGCGGGTGACCAGGTCGATCGATTGGACGCGCTCGAGTCGACTTATGTGATCGGTCGGACCACCATCGTCCGATCCATCTGGGGCTTCGCTCTGGCGGGCGGGATGATGGGCGTCGTGCTGGGTGCGATCGCCGGAGCGAGCGCATCGCGACTGATCCAGTACGGGATCATCGGCACCGCGATCTTCACCGCGATCCAGTTGATCGCGGTCCACCCCTTTGTTGAGGCATTCTTGCGTCCGGGCAGGGTCGCCATTGCCGGGGACTCGGGCATCGGGGACGCGCTGCCCCGGTCACGGCCGAGTTTCGCGACATGGTCGAACGTGGCGACCCTCGCCACCGCCTGGACCTTCACCCTCGCGGGCGCATCGATTGCCACCGTGTTCGCCCGAGCCGGCGACGACCCCGCGTTCGTCGTCGTCATCGCTACGGCCATGACGTTGGTTTTCGGGGTGCCGATCACGGTCATCGCCGTAGCCGCACCGTCGTTTCGACCGATCCGCGATCTGGCCGAGGGCACCGAACGAGTCGCTGCCGGTGACTACAGCCAACGGCTGCCCGTGGTGCAGGACGACGACCTCGGCGCCCTCGCCGCGTCGTTCAACCGCATGCAGGCCGGACTCGCCGAACGCGAGCGACTGCAGGCGGCGTTCGGGTCCTACGTCGATCCCGCCCTCGCCACCCGGCTCCTCGAACAGGGTGACGACATCTTCACCGGTGAGCGGCGCGAGGTCACTGTGTTGTTCGTGGACATCCGCGACTTCACCCCCTTCGCCGAGGCCAACACCGCCGAGGACACCGTCTCCCACCTCAACGCCCTGTTCGAGATCGTCGTCCCGGCTGTCCTCGATGCGGGTGGTCACGTCAACAAGTACCTCGGCGACGGTGCGCTCGCCGTGTTTGGCGCCCCCAACCCACTCACCCACCACGCTGACGCCGCCGTCACCGCAGCCCTCCGGATCAGTGGGCTCGTCACCGACCGCTTCGAGCGAGCCTTACGCATCGGCATCGGGATCAACACCGGCACCGTCATCGCCGGCACCATCGGCGGAGGCGGAAAACTGGAGTTCACCCTCATCGGCGACACCGTCAACGTCGCCGCCCGCATCGAACAACTCACCAAGACGACCGGCGACACCATCCTCCTCACCCAAGACACCCTCGATGCCCTCACGGAGCCACCGACCGGCCTCATCGACCGGGGAGCGCACGACGTGAAAGGCAAAGCAGCGACCGTACACGTCCATGCCCTCGAACCACCTGGCGTCCCCGTCGCCAGTGTGTGAACAGCCCACCTCCCCGACTCCCCTTGCTTCTCTCCATCCGGGTACCGCTGTCGGAAGCCCAGTGATGGCGTTCACGAGCGCCACCTGTGAGGGAAGTGTGAGAGTGACACGAGATGAGGGTTAGTCACCTCGTGCCCCTCGGCACATCACCGCAGGTAGGAGAAACCGCAGCCTGGAGCCGCTTGTCGGAATCGAACCGACGACCTTTTCATTACGAGTGAAACGCTCTACCGACTGAGCTAAAGCGGCAAGGTCCGCCGGGGATCGCCCGCCGAACCGGGACGAGTCTACCGAGCGGGCGCGTGCCGATCGAATCCGCCTCGGGCCCTAGAATCAGCGACTGTGGAACCGACCGACGAGACCCTGGCCGAGCTCGAGGACATGCGCGCGAGCATCGACAACATCGATGCCGCGCTCGTGCACATGCTGGCCGAACGGTTCAAGTGCACGAAGCGGGTGGGACGCCTGAAGGCCGACCACGACATGCCGCCGGCCGACCCCGAGCGTGAGACGCGCCAGATCGCCCGGCTGCGCGAGCTGGCCGCCGAGGCCGACCTCGACCCCGCGTTCGCCGAGAAGTTCCTCACCTTCATCATCGACGAAGTGATCCGGCACCACGAGGCCATCCGCTGAGCCGGGGAGGCGCGCCCTACCTACTCCTTGCAGGTGATGCCGTCTTTCGGGACCTTGCCGTCGACGAGGTAGTCATCGACGATCCGCTTGATGCACGTGTTGTTCGACGTGTAGGCGGTGTGGCCGTCGCCCTGGCGGGAGACGAGGACGGCCGTGCCGAGCTGGTCGGTGAGGGCCTCGGCCCACTCGTACGGGGTGGCCGGGTCGCGGGTGGTGCCGAGCACGACGATCGGCTTCGAGCCGGTCGCGTCGACGTCGACCTGCGGGTGGATGGCCTTGATGGGCCAGTCCGTGCAGCTGAGCGCTCCCCAGGCCAGCGCGCGACCGAACACCGGCGACGCCTTCTCGAACCGCGGTAGCGAGTTCTGCACCTCCTGAAGCGTGCTCGCCTCGGCATCGTCGTCGCCGGCGTCAAGGCAGTTGATGGCCGGGTTGGCCTCGTGGAGGTTCTCTTGGTAGGTACCGTCGGGTGCGCGCCGGAAGTACAGGTCAGATAGACGCAGCAGGACCGACCCGTCGCCCTTGAACGCCGCCGTGAGCGCTTGGGTGAGCACGGGCCAGGTGGCCTTGTTGTAGAGGGTGACAGCGATGCCGGTGAACGTGTGACCCTGGGTGAGCTTGCGGTCCTGGCCGGTGAGCAGCGGGCCGGAGTCGCGAGCCTCGACGAAGGAGATGAGCTTGTCCTCACCGGCGTCGGCGTCGGTGCCGAGCGGGCAGCTCTTCTGCTTCACGCAGTCCCTGATGTACGCGTCGAGCGCCCGCTGGAATCCCGTGGTCTGTCCGAACGCCGACTCTTCCGCGCTCAGCGACGGGTCGACCGCGCCGTCGAGCACCATCCGGCCGACCGACTTGGGGAACAATGTGGCGTAGGTGGCGCCCAGCTCGGTGCCGTAGGACGCTCCGAACCAGTCGAACGTCGTGGCACCGAGCAGCGCCCGCACGATGTCGAAGTCGCGGGCTGCCTCTTCAGTGGAGATGTGCGCGGCCAGGGCGCCGGACCGCTCCTCGCAGCCTTCACCGAAGTCGACGATGGAGGCCCGGTACTCCTTGATCTCGGCCGGGCTGTCGGGGTCGGGCTCGCTCGCCGCATAGGCGTCGAGCTCGCGGTCGGACAGGCAGTCGATCGGCGTGCTCTTGCCGACACCGCGCGGGTCGACACCGACGACGTCGTACGCCTCGAGCACGTCGTCGCCGAACTGCTCCGCCATGCGGTCGGCGAAACCCTGGGCCTCGCCACCGGGGCCGCCCTGGTTGACGAACATGCTTCGACCGCCGTCGCCGGTCGAGGGGATGACCTTGACCGCCAGCTTGAGCGTCTCGCCCTCTGGCTCCTCGTAGTCCATCGGCACCTCGACGGACGTGCACCGTGCCTCGCCACAGTCGTCCCAGGAGAGATCCTGGGTGTAGAAGTTTTCCAGCCCGCTCGGCACACCCTCGGCGGCGGGCGCCGGATCGGCGGGCACCTCGGGCTCGTCGTCGCGCAGACTCGTGGTCGCGGCGAAGGCGATCGCCGCGACGAGCACGACGGCGATGAGTGCGGCGAGGAGCGAAGTGCGTCGGGTCACGGGAGAAATCCGATCATCATGCGTTCGAGGGCGAGCTGGGGAGCGGCGTTGGCGTCCAAGGCCTCACGGCACTCGACGATGGCATCGATGCGACGCAGCGTCGACTCCGGGGTCCACACGCCCGCGACGGAGGCGACGTCGTCGGCGACATCGGCGTTGACGAGCTCGGCGCCGGGAGCGCACTGCATGGCGATGACGTCGCGACAGAACGACAGCAGGTCGATGAGCACTCCGTCGATGGAGTCGCGGGCCAGCCGGGTACGGCGTCGCTTCTGGTCCTTCTCGAGCGTCGAGAGCGCACCGGCGTAGCCGGCCGGTCGGCGGCCACGCTCCTCGACGCCCCAGGACGCCCGCAGGTCGTTGGTCTCGCGCTCGTCGGCACTGTCGGCCACAGCGGACGCCCGCGCGGTGGCCTCGTCGTTGATGGTCTGGGCCGCGGCCAGGCAGTCGCCGAGACTGGAGACCCCGAGCGGAAGGGCGAGGATGGCGCGGCGCCGGTCGCGGGAGACCGAATCGCGGGCGAGCCCGAGGGCCCGTCCGATGTGTCCCTGCGACGCGGCCGCAGCCGCATGGGCCAGCTGCGGCTCCAGGCCGTCGCGGCCGACGAGCAGCTCGGCGATCGCGGCGGAGGACGGGGTGCGAAGCAGCACCGGCCGGCAACGCGACCGGATGGTGACCAGGACGTCCTCGACCGCGGGAGCGCACAGCATCCAGACGGTATGTGAGGCCGGCTCCTCCAGCGACTTGAGCAGCGCGTTGGCCGCCTGGTCGGTGAGGCGGTCGGCGTCCTCGACCACGAGCACCTGCCAGCGGCCGAGCGCCGGACGCAGCGCCGCACGTCGGACGTAGTCGCGGATGAGATCGGTGCCGATCGACAGGCCGTCGGTGCGGATGACGGTGATGTCGGGATGGCTGCCAACCTTGGCGGTGGTGCACGCGTGACACTCTCCACACCCGCCCTGCTCGCACTGCAGAGCCGCCGCGAAGGCGCGCGCCGCGTTGGATCGTCCGGAGCCGGGAGGGCCGGTGAACAACCAGGCGTGCGTCATGGCCGATTGTGGTGGACCCGCGCCGCCGCCGGACGCGGCGTCGACCGCCCCACGCAGCGTCGCGACCACCGGCTCCTGCCCGACCAGCTCGTCCCAGACGGTCATAGAGCCGCCTGCGCCAGCCAGGGCTCGACCGCCGCCCGGACGGCGTCGTGCAGCTTCGCGGCGTCGCCGTCGGCCGGGAGGACGAGGTAGTGGGCCGGGTCGGCCACCGCGAGCGCGAGGAAGTGCTCGCGCACCCGTTGGTGGAACTCCAGCGGCTCCACCTCGATGCGGTCGAGGTCGCCGGCGCGGCCGAGGCCGGTGGCGGGGTCGACGTCGAGCACGACCGTGACGTGCGGGCGAAGACCGGACGTGGCCCAGCGCGCGACCTGCTCGAGCTCGGTGATGTCGACGGCACGTCCGGCGCCCTGGTACGCGAGCAGGGAGTCGACGTAGCGGTCGGTGACGACGACCATGCCCTCGGCCAGCGCGGGCAGCACGACCTCATCGACGTGCTCGGCCTTGTCGGCGGTGTAGAGGAGGGCCTCGGTGCGAGGGGACAGCTCGCCGGTGGCGTGGTCGAGCACGATGCGGCGCAGCTGGCCGCCGACGTCGGTGCCACCGGGCTCGCGGGTGAGCAGCACGCGGTGGCCGAGCGACTCCAGCCAGTCGCCGAGCATCCGGGCCTGGGTGGACTTGCCGGCACCCTCACCGCCCTCGAGGGCGACGAACACCCCGCGTTCGGTGAAGAGCGGCTCCATGCCGATGATCCTAGGGTGTGCCTCCACCCAGTTCGGGCAGTGCGCGATGCGCCGGGCCCGATCCGGCAAGGCCGAGGAGGGAGGCGCACCGGGGTTGTGCAGCGACCGACGAGAACGCCGCCGGTCGGGATTCGGCGTGCCGCGCACACCGACTGGGTGGGAGGTGCACCCTGAGGCTGCGGCACCCACCTCGTTTCCCCGACTTGGGGATGCCCAGAACGTGATGATGCATCGTGGCCGAGCGTGTCGCCACGATGCATCATCTCTTGGCTCCGCCGCCACAAGCGGCGGGTGATCAGGCGCTGATCTTCTCGTCGAGCTGGCGGGTGCCTTCGCCGCGGGCGATCTCGATGCGGCGGGCCTTGGCCTGCTCGGCCACCGGGATGCGAACGGTGAGCACGCCATCGGAGTAGTCGGCGCGGCGCCTGCGGGACAAAGTGGACCGCCTCGAGGATCGCCTGCGACGCAAGTAGTCGTCGTCAGATGGCTGGAGGTGAGGCGTCCTCGGCGACACTGAGGTCTCGCGTGAGCACCAGCTCGACGACGAGCAGGGCGACCATGACGAATCCCACCCACAGCTCGGTGTACGGCACCCAGATGAGTGCCAGGACGGCGACGATCGCCACCGAGAAGGGCACCACCGTCCGCGCCGAGGCGTCGTGCAGCCGGATGCCCACGAACCACAAGGCCGCGAGGAACGCCGCGACCGGCGCGGAGACGAAGGCGCTGCTCACCAGGTCAGAGACGGCCGCGTGGTGCTCGTAGTGCTCGACCCGCGCGGCCAGACCGGCGCCGAACGCTGCCGCTCCGCCGAAGATCACGTAGTGGCCGAACCCCCACACGAAGCCGACGTCGTTGCCGGTGAGCACGTCGGCGTCCTCGCGCGAGAAATAGAGCCACCACGCGCAGAACGTGATCAGGACGCCACCCGCGATGACGAAGGTGAGCGCCGCAGGCGGGTTCGCCTTGTCGAGGGCGATCTGGAGAGCGAGAGCGACCGACAGCACCGTCTCGCCCAGCACGATGATGAAGAACAACCCGTACCGCTCGGCGATGTGGTGCGGATGCCATGGCGTGGCCCCGGCCCGCTCGGCGTGGAACGGCACGGCGAAGTCGGCGGCCGCGAGGACGACGAACAGCCAGACCGGGAGATCAGCACCAGTGACCAGGAGGGCGGCCACCCATGCGACCTGGACGACCAGCAAGCCGACGACGTACCTCATCGCGGTGTCGCGTCGCTCTGGATGACCGGCCCCGGCCCGCAGCCACATCAGCACGAGGCCGACCCGCATGATGACGTATCCGACGACGGCCAAGGTGAAGTCCGCGTCGAAGATCCGCGGGATGCCGGCAGCGAGCACGAGCGAGCCGAAGATCTGCAGCAGCGTCAGCAACCGGTGCAGGGTGTCGTCGGGGTCGTAGGCCGAGTTGAACCAGGCGAAGTTGAGCCAGGCCCACCAGATCGCGAAGAACGCGATCGCGAAGTAGACGAGCCCGTGCGCCGGATGCCCGTCGACGATCTGGTGGTGCAACTTGAGGGCGGCCTGCGCGACCGCGACGACGTAGCAGAGATCGGCGAACAGCTCGAGCGGCGTGGCGCTGCGGTTGCTCTCCTGAGGATCGCGTGGTGACAGCGGACGGACGAGCGAGACCATCGACTACTCGGCCTTCTTCGCCGCTGCCTTCTTGGCCGGCTTCTTCTTGGCCGACTTCTTCGCGCCTCGCTGTGCGGTCTTCTTGCGGGAGGCCTTCTTCGCCGGACCCCTCGCCCGCCGCTCGGCCAGCAGCTCCTGGGCGCGCTCGGGGGTGAGCGTGTCGATGGAGTCGTCCTTGCGCAGCGTGGCGTTGTACTCGCCGTCGGTGACGTACATGCCGAACCGGCCGTCCTTGGCCACGATCGGCTTGCCGCTCACCGGGTCGTCACCCAGCTCCTTGAGCGGGGCGGCTGCCGTTCGGCCGCGGCCGTACGACTTCGGCTGGGCATAGATGGCCCGCGCCTCGTCCTCACTGAGGGTGAAGAGCTGTTCCTCGCTCTGCAGCGAGCGAGAGTCGCTGCCCTTCTTGAGGTAAGGACCGTAGCGACCGTTCTGGGCGGTGATCTCCTGACCGTCGACGTCGGTGCCGACGACGCGCGGCAGGGAGAGCAGCATGACCGCGTCGTCCAGGCCGATGCCGTCGAGGCTCATCGACTGGAACAGGCTCGCGGTGCGCGGCTTCGCGCTCTTCGGGGCGTCCTCGGGCAGTGCCTCGGTGATGTAGGGGCCGAAGCGACCGTTCTTCGCGACGAGCTCGAGGCCGGTCTCGGGGTGCGTGCCGAGCGACTTCTCCTGGCCGGCCGGGTTGGCGAGCAGCTCCTTCGCGACGTCGAGCGTGAGCTCGTCGGGTGGCAGGTCCTCCGGGACGTTCGCGCGGGTGGGAACCTCGCTGCCGCCCTCGCCCGGCAGCATCGGCGGGCCCTCGACGTACGGGCCGTAACGTCCGACCCGCAAGTTGATGCCCTCGCCGATCTCGAATGTGGCCAGGTCGCGCGCATCGATCTCGGGCAGGTTCTCGATGAGGCGCTTGAGCCCGGTGTCGTGCTCGCCCTCCCCCGTCCAGAAGCTCTGCAGGACCTCCACACGGTCCTCGCGTCCGCCGGCCACTTCGTCGAGGACGTCCTCGAGCTCGGCGGTGAATCCGTAGTCGACCAGCCGACTGAAGTGCCGCTCCATCAGGCGGACCACACTGAAGGCGATCCAGGCCGGCACGAGCGCCGTGCCCTTCTTGTAGACGTAGCCGCGGTTCTGGATGGTGCCGATGATCGAGGCGTAGGTGGAAGGACGCCCGATCTCGCGCTCCTCCAGCTCCTTGATCAGGCTCGCCTCGGTGAAGCGGGCCGGAGGCTTGGTCTGGTGGCCGGCCGAGCCGAGCTCGTCGACGGTGACGGTGTCGCCCTGCGCCACGTTGGGCAGCTTGACCTGCTGGTCGTCGCCCTGCTGGTTGGGGTCGTCACCGGACTCGACGTACGCCTTGAGGAAGCCGTGGAAGGTGATGGTCCGACCCGAGCTGGTGAACTCCACCGTTTCGCCGGTGGACGCGTCGGCGGTGATGCGCAGCGTGACCGTCTCGCCCTTGGCGTCCTTCATCTGCGACGCGATGGTGCGCTTCCAGATGAGCTCATACAGTCTGGCCTCGTCGCCGGACAGCGGGACCTCACGCGGCGTGCGGAACGACTCGCCGGCCGGGCGGATGGCCTCGTGCGCCTCCTGGGCGTTCTTGACCTTGCCGGCGTAGATGCGCGGTGCGTCGGGGAGGTACTCGGCGCCGTACAGCTCGCGCACCTGGGCACGGGCCGCGGTGAGCGCAGTCTGCGACAGGGTCGCGGAGTCGGTGCGCATGTAGGTGATGTAGCCGCCCTCGTACAGCCGCTGCGCGACCTGCATGGTGCGGGCCGCGCCGAAGCCGAACTTGCGGGAGGCCTCCTGCTGCATGGTGGTGGTACGGAACGGCGGGTAGGGCTTGCGGGTGTACGGCTTCGCCTCGACCGAGGCGATGGTGAACGTCTGGTCGGCGAGGGCGGTCGCGAGCGTGCCTGCCCGCTCCTCGTCGAGGTGGACGACATCGGAGGTCTTGAGCGCGCCGTCGTCGCCGAAGCTGGACCCGGTCGCGACGCGCTTGCCGTCGACGGTGAGGAGACGGGACGGGAAGGTGCGAGGCTCGTGCTGCTCGCCGGCGTCGAAGGTGGCCTCGAGGTCCCAGTAGGAGGCCGAGCGGAACGCCATCCGGGCCCGCTCCCGCTCGACGACCAGCCGGGTGGCCACCGACTGCACGCGGCCGGCGGAGAGCCCGCTCATCACCTTCTTCCAGAGCACCGGGCTCACCTCGTAGCCGTACAGACGGTCGAGGATGCGGCGCGTCTCCTGGGCGTCGACGAGGTCCATGTCGATGTCGCGCGGGTTGGCCACGGCGCGCTCGATGGCTTCGCGGGTGATCTCGTTGAACACGATGCGCTTGACCGGGACCGTCGGCTTCAGCTCGTCGAGCAGATGCCAGGCGATGGCTTCGCCCTCGCGGTCCTCATCGGTCGCGAGCACCAGCTCGTCGGCGTCCTTGAGCAGCTTCTTGAGCTTGGTGATCTGCGACTTCTTGTCCGCCGAGACCACGTAGACGGGCTCGAAGGCGTTGTCGATGTCGACCCCGAGACGCGCCCACGGCTCGCCCTTGTACTTGGCCGGCACTTCGTCGGCACCCTTGGGCAGGTCACGGATGTGGCCGACGCTGGAGTCCACGACGTAGCCGTCGCCGAGATAGCCCGCGATGCTGCGGACCTTGTTCGGCGACTCGACGATGACGAGCGTGGTCAAGCGATTCTCCCTGGGGGGCGGGGACGGACGGCCATAACGTAACCCGTCCTGTCAAGATTCCTGGCACTCACGGCGTGTGACGTGCATCGATCGCCGACGAACGCGAGTGGCGCACGGCGGATGATCCGTCGTGCGCCACTCGGCGTTCGGGCGGTCGGTCAGGCTGACGCCGTGACCTCGGCCTTCTCGGCCTCGCTGCCGATCGCGATCGGGCGACGCTTCGAGACGTAGACCGCCACGATGACGATCAGCGCGGCACCGCCGGCGATCGTGTAACGCAGCAGCGCGTTCTCGTCGGTGCCGTAGGCGTACTTGATGATGAGCGGAACCGCGAGCAGCGACACCAGGTTCATCACCTTGAGCAGCGGGTTGATGGCCGGACCTGCGGTGTCCTTGAACGGGTCGCCGACGGTGTCGCCGATGATCGTGGCCTCGTGAGCCGGCGATCCCTTGCCACCGTGGTTGCCGTCCTCCACCAGCTTCTTGGCGTTGTCCCACGCGCCACCGGAGTTGGCGAGGAAGACCGCCATCAGGACGCCGGTGCCGATCGCACCGGCGAGGTACGCGCCCAGCGGGCCGATCCCGAGGCCGAAGCCGACGGCGATCGGGGCGAAGATCGCCAGGAGACCGGGTGTCGCGAGCTCACGGAGGGAGTCTCGCGTGCAGATGTCGACCACCTTGCCGTACTCGGGACGGCCGGTGCCCTCCATGATCCCGGGGATCTCGTTGAACTGGCGGCGCACCTCGAACACGACCGCGCCGGCGGCCCGTCCGACGGCGTTGATCGCCAGGCCGGAGAACAGGAAGACCACGGCTGCGCCGATGATCAGGCCGAACAGGTTGGCCGGATCGGCGACGTTGAGGATGCCCTGGAGAGCTGGAAGCTCGCTGAGCCGGATCTCGCCGGCAGCCTCCGGATCCTGATCGAGGCCGGCCCCCTGGATCGCGTCGGTGATCGAGTTGGTGAACGATCCGAACAGCGCGGTGGCCGCCAGCACGGCGGTCGCGATCGCGATGCCCTTGGTGATGGCCTTCGTGGTGTTGCCGACCGCGTCGAGCTCGGTGAGGATCTTCGCGCCCTCTTCGTCGACGTCGCCGGACATCTCCGCGATGCCCTGGGCGTTGTCACTGACCGGGCCGAACGTGTCCATCGCCACGATGACGCCGACCGTCGTCAGCAGGCCGGTGCCGGCCAGGGCGACGGCGAACAGCGACACCGTGATCGAGCCGGAGCCCAGAAGGAAGGCGCCGAACACGGCCGCGCCGATGGTGAGCGCCGTGTACACCGCCGACTCGAAGCCGACCGACAGGCCGGACAAGATGACAGTGGCCGGGCCGGTGAGCGCGGTCTTGCCGACGTCCTTGACCGGGCGTGTGGTGGTGCCGGTGAAGTAGCCGGTGAGCGCCAGGATGATGGCGGCGAGCAGGATGCCGATGAGCACCGCGATGATCGCGATGACCCGCGGCGAGGCGGCATTGCCGAACATCTCCAGGCCCGGAGGCTCCTGCTGGTTCGCCTGGGCCAGGGTGACGATCAGGCCGTTCGGGTCGATGCCCTTGAGGTCGTCGAAGCTGGACGGGAGATAGAACCACGCAAAGATCGACGTGCCGATGGCCGAGATGAAGGCCGAGATGTAGAAGGAGCGGTTGATGGTCGTCAGGCCACCCTCACCCGCACGTGGCCGGGTGATGTAGACGCCGATGATCGCGGTGACCGCGCCGATGGCGGGCACCACGAGCGGGAACACCAGGCCGTGTTCCCCGAACGCGACCGAGCCGAGGATCAGCGCCGCGACGAGCGTGACGGCGTAGGACTCGAACAGGTCGGCCGCCATGCCGGCGCAGTCGCCGACGTTGTCGCCGACGTTGTCGGCGATGGTGGCGGCGTTGCGCGGATCGTCCTCGGGGATGCCCTGCTCGACCTTGCCGACGAGGTCGGCGCCCACGTCGGCGGCCTTGGTGAAGATGCCGCCACCGACACGCATGAACATGGCCAGCAGGGCAGCGCCGAAGCCGAAGCCCTCGAGGACGGTTGGCGCTTCACCCTTGTAGTACAGGACGACGACAGCTGCGCCGAGCAGACCCAGGCCCACCGTCATCATGCCGACGTGGCCGCCGGTGCGGAACGCAATCCGCATGGCAGGGTCGCGTCCCTCGTTCTGGGCTGCAGCGGCCACGCGGACGTTCGCGCGAGTGGCCAGCCACATACCGAGGTATCCGATGGCGGCCGAGAAGCCGGCGCCAAGGAGGAAGAACACGGAGCGACCGATCTCGGCCTTGGTCGTGCTGTCACCGACTCCGCGGGTGAGGAAGTACAACCCGACGGCGATGGGCACGACGAACCAGACGAGCGTCTTGAACTGGCGGGCCAGGTAGGCGGCCGCACCTTCCTGGACGGCCCGACCGATCTCCTGCATCTTCTCGGTGCCCTCGCTGTGCCGGACGACCTCGGCACGAAACACCGCCGCCAGGATGAGTGCGAGGACGGCGATTCCGGCCACGACGGCGACGAAGATCGTGTCGTTCTGGCTGAGATCGAGGTCCTCGGCTGCCGCAACGAATGTCGCGTGAACCATGAATTTCCTCCGTGAGTGAGGCAAGACTTACCGTGAGAAGGAAACCAGCCCGGCGTGACGCCGGCGACACCGGGGGGTCAGTCGTGGGTGGCGATGGCCTGCGCGACGCTGTTGTGCAGTCCGAAGACCTTGTCGAGCCCGGTGATGTCGAAGATCTTCAGGATGCGCTCCTGGGTGCACACGATGTCGAGCGTGCCACCGTCGGCCCGGACCTTCTTGAGGGCGCCGACCAGCACGCCGAGGCCGGTGGAGTCGAGGAACTCGACCTTCTCGACGTCGATGACCAGCCGGGTGTGACCGGCGTCGATGGCCGTGACGATCGCCTCGCGCAGCCGGGGCGCGGTGTAGACGTCGATCTCGCCGCCGACCTCGATGATCTCGTACGGTCCGTCGGTGTGTGAGTCCAGCGCCAACTCCATGGCCTTCCTCCCCTCGAACCGGTAGTGCTCTGTCGATTCAACCACGGCATCCGGGCGTCCTCCTCCTCGACGCTGACGTCCGATCGTTCTGCGAGACTCGGCAGGTGGACCCAGCCGACCTGCTGACCCGGTACGGCGACCGCGTCACCCACGTCGAGCGTGTGCCGGCCCGCGACCCCGTCGTCGAGCCCTGGCCCGACTGGGTGAGCCCGCAGGTCCGGGCGGTGTTCGAGGCCGAAGGGGCGAGCGAGCTGTGGGCCCATCAGGCGGAGGGGCTGCGCCAGGTGCACGACGGTCGGCACGTGGTGGTCTCCACCGGCACGGCGTCCGGAAAGTCGCTGGTGTTCCAGGTGCCGGCTCTGGAGGCGCTCGCCGGCGGGCGGTCCGGCAGCGCCCTGCACGGCCACCGGTCGCCGACCGTCCTGTACCTGGCACCCACCAAGGCTCTGGCGGCCGACCAGCGCCGCCGGCTCGCACCAGCGGCGCAGCTCGTCCGTGCGGCGACCGTCGACGGCGACAACACCCGCGACGAGCGCGCGTGGGCGCGCGACCATGCCGACTACGCGCTGACGAACCCCGACACGCTGCACTTCTCCATCCTCCCGGCGCACGCTCGGTGGACGCGTCTGCTCGGCGGGCTGCGCTACGTGGTGGTCGACGAGTGCCACCACTACCGCGGAGTGTTCGGGGCGCACGTCGCGCACATCCTCCGGCGGCTGCGTCGCGTCTGCGCACACTACGGCGCCGACCCGGTGTTCATCCTGTCGTCGGCGACCGTGGCCGAGCCGGCCGACTTCGCCCGCCGGCTCACCGGGCTCGACGTCGTCGCAGTCACCCGCGACGCCTCGCCGCACGCGGCCCGCACCATCGCGTTGTGGGAGCCACCGCTGGTGGGCGCGGCTCATCCGACCCAGCCTCCGGTCCGCCGCTCGGCGAACTCCGAGGCGGCCGAGATCCTCACCGATCTGGTGGTGGGCGGCACCCGGACACTGGTGTTCGTCCGGTCGCGCCGCGGCGCCGAGGCGGTCGCGGCCGGGGCTCAGCGGCGGCTCGGCGACGTCGACCCGGCCCTGTCCCACTCGGTGGCGACCTACCGCGGCGGCTACCTGCCCGAAGAGCGGCGGGAGCTGGAGCGACGGCTGCGCAACGGCGACCTGCTCGGTCTCGCGAGCACGAACGCCCTCGAGCTCGGGATCGACGTGGCCGGCCTCGATGCGGTCGTCAGTGTCGGATTCCCCGGCACCCGCGCAGCCCTGCAGCAGCAGCTCGGCCGAGCCGGGAGGGCCGGCCAGGAGTCGCTCGGCGTGCTGGTGGCGCGAGACGAGCCACTCGACACCTTCCTGGTCCACCATCCGGAGGCGCTGCTCGGTGCACCGGTGGAGGCGTCGGTCTTCGACCCGGACAACCCCTACGTGCTGGGACCGCACCTCGCAGCGGCCGCGCAGGAGCTTCCACTCACCCCGGACGACCTCGACCTCTTCGGCCCACGCGCGACCGACGGCATCGAGGCCCTGGTGGCGGCCGGCTGGCTACGACGACGCGAGGCGGGCTGGTTCTGGACCCGGCGCGACCGCGCCTCCGATCTCGCGGACCTGCGTTCCAGCGGCGGTGCCCCCGTGCAGATCGTCGACGGTGTCACCGGCCGGCTGGTCGGCACCGTCGACGCCTCGTCGGCCGACTCCACCGTGCACACCGGAGCCGTCTACGTGCACCAGGGCGAGGTGTACGTGGTCGACGACTACGACGTCGAGGCCGGCGTGGCCGAGGTGCACCTCGAGGACCCGGAGTACTCCACTCAGGCGCGATCGACCACCGAGATCGGCATCGTCGAGACCGAGCGCACCCAGGAGTGGGGCGATGCGACGATCGCCTTCGGCACCGTCGACGTGGTCGGCCAGGTCATGTCGTACGTCAAGCGCACGAAGACCGACTCCCATCTCGACGAGGTGCCTCTCGACCTGCCCGAGCGCACACTGCGCACCAAGGCGGTGTGGTGGACGCTTCGCGGATCGGCCGTGATGGACGCGCTGGCCTCGGCGGACGTGCCCGGTGCCGCCCACGCGGCCGAGCATGCCGCCATCGGCATGCTGCCACTGCTGGCCACCTGCGACCGATGGGACATCGGCGGAGTCTCGACCGCTCTGCATGCCGACACCGGCCGACTCACCGTGTTCGTGTACGACGGCTACCCGGGCGGAGCGGGGTTCGCCGAGCGCGGCCACGACGTCGCGCCGCGGTGGCTGCGGGTGACGCGGCAGGCCATCGAGGCTTGCGAGTGCGCCGACGGCTGCCCGTCGTGCGTCCACTCACCCAAGTGCGGCAACGGCAACGAGCCGCTCGACAAGGCCGGAGCCGTTCAGCTGCTCGACGCGATCCTGGCCGGGGCCCCACCGGCAAGCTCGTAGAAGTCGGGTGCGGCCCGGGCGTCGACCTCGATGGCCCATCGGCGACCCCACCATGACGAGGTGCGCTGGCGAGCGGTGACCGTGGCGACGTCGAGATCCATGCGGCATCGCACCACCATGGCTCCGTTGTGGTGGGCCACCTTTCGCGCGGCGTCGCAGCCGTCCTGGCCGGCCAGACTGGCCCGGCTGCCCGCGAGGGCGGCGAGGTCGGCCGCTGCCGCGACCTGGTGCTTCAGCCGCACCACCATGGCCACCTGGGCCAGGACCACGGCGACGATGCATAGAACCATCGCCACCGACACCGCGTGGATCGTGACCGAGCCACGCTCGGCTCGCGTCATGGTTCCTCGTCGGCCGACACCGCGGAGGCCTGCAGGGTGCGTGCACCGACGTGGCGCAGAACCGGCACCGGCAGCCTCGACCGTGCCGAGACCCGCACCGTGACGAACCCGGCCCGCTGCGACACCGTGACCGTCGCACCGGGAGGCGCGTGGCGCCGAGCGACGGCGGACGCGGCGGACACCGGCTCGCCGCGGGCCACCAGTCGGGCCGCCTCTCGCGCGGCGTCGACGAGCTGCACCTGGGTGAACCCGAGCGACACGATCCAGAGGAGAAGCAGGCCGAACGCCACCCCGAACGGCGCCAGGATGGCCATCTCGGCGGTGACCATGCCCCGGTCGCGGGCGGCCCGCCTCACCGGCGGCCGATGCCGAACCATGGCCCGTCCGTGAGGAGCTCGAACAGCCGACCGGGCCGCAGCGCGCGCTCGATGATGTCCTTCAGCTCCTCGAAGAACCAGGTGTCGTCGAGGCCGAGCTTGAACAGGAAGGCGGCGATGATGACGGCGCCCAGGGTGCCGACGCTGTACTCCGCCGTCGCCATGCCACGTTCGTGGGGGTGAGGCATGCGTGGTCCTTTCGTGGGGTGCGCGGCCGGCACGGACGCCGGCCGCGCCGGTGAGGGTCGCTCAGAGACCGGGCACCAGGCCCGGGATCTTCTCGAGCAGTCCCTTGACGAGGTCGCCGAACCACTCGGACTGGCCGATCTTCACCAGGACGCCGCCCACGGTGCAGGCGCCGAGGGTGCCGACCGTGTACTCGGCGGTGGTCATGCCGCGCTCGGCACGGCGGCGGAAGCGGGAAAACTTCATGAGGTGTCCTCTCGACTGGATGTGATGCCAGAAGATGGCGATCACGCCGCATCGATTGCTGGGTGAGCACGCCGGCTGGGGACGACTGTGCGATGTCGACCGCCTGTGGATGACGCGGTAGCTGCTCCCGACCTCCCGCCCGCGAGAGGCCCGCGCGCGATGTCGGCCGCCCCTCACGAGCGGCCTTCGCGTGCGAGGCCCTCCTCACGAACGGCTTCTCCCGGGGCGGACGGTCCTCAGCCGATCGACAGCGTCCCGACGACGCCGATGATCGTGGGCACGATTCCGACCAGGAAGAACGCCGGCAGGAAGCAGGCGCCCAGCGGCGCCGCCGTGCGCACGCCCACCCGGCGGCTCCGTTCACGGCGGTCGGCCCGGCGCTCACGGCGCAGCTCATCGGCCACAGAGGCCACGACCCTGGCCACCGGCATGCCCGACGATGCGGCCCGGCGGAAGGCCCGGCCGAGCGTTCCCAGGGCGTCGTCGTCGGCCAGGTGCGCCCAGACGGCCATGGGGTCGCCGCCGACGGCCAACCTCGCTCCGACTTTGGCGAGCTCGTCTCCGAGCGGCGCGGGCGTGACGTCGGCGACCACGGCGAACGCAGCGGCCGGAGGACGGCCGGCATCGAGCGTGGCGACCATGAGGTCGCACGCCGTCGGCAGCTGGTCAATGAGCGTCGCGGCCAGCCGTCGCGACGCCGCCGTCTCCATGCCGCCCACCACGCTGCGGGCTGCCGGCGTGGCCACGAGCGCGACCAGGAGCCCCATCACCGGACCGAGCACGACGACGGCGGCGAGCGGCACGAGCAGGGTGATGCCGAGCACCGGATCGAACGACGGCTCAGGCGACGGCTGGGCGTACAGGCTCCGGCAGCGCTGGTACGCCCGTGGCGGGATCGCCAGCCACACCGACAGGCCAGTGGCCACGGCGACGAGCATCATGCGGCATCGACCGAGGCGACGATCCGATCGACCCACGCGATGCCGGCGCCCGCCAACGCGACGCCAGCGGCAAGACAGGTCGCACCCATCACCGTGCCCGTGAGCACGTGGACCGGGTCCGCTCCCATCCCCGCGCCGAGCGAGAGACCCAGCACGGGGAGGACGGCCATCAGCCGCGCGGTGGCACGAGCCGGAGCCGCCTCGGCCCGGACGTCGCGATCGACCTCGGCATCGTCGCGTGCGGCAGTGGCCACCCGGTCGAGCACGTCCGCGAGCGGGGCGCCCGCGCGCTCGGCGACGTGCCAGGCACCGGCGAGATCGGCCAGCGCTCCCGCTCCGGGTTCGGCGCTCGCTGCCTGCAGCGCAGCCGGAACGTCACCACCATGGGCGGCGGCTGTGGCAGCCGCGCGCAGCACGGGAGCATCGTCGGCCAGCGCCTCGATGGCCTGATGCGGAAGGATGCCGGCCCGCAGCTCCGCCGCCAGGAGATCGAGCGCGGCGATGACCTGCGCGCGGGTCTGCAACGATGCCGACCGGGAACGAGCGAGCCTGACCTGCCGCAGGACGAACAGAGCCGCACCGACCACGGTGCCGGCGACGATCACGAAGGACAGCCGGGACGTCGCGACTCCGACACCGACGACCGCGGCCGCAAGCCCGAGACGCTCCAGGCGGCCGACGGACCGGTGGCGGCCCTCCCGGCGCGTGGTGCCAGAGCCCAGCCGAACCCGGAGGATCCACCGTCCCGGTGGCCGGATCAGCCACAGCGCGACCACAGTCGCGGCGGCTGCACCGAACGCAGGCCAGCTCACGGATCCGCGTCCAGGAGCGCAGCGAACCGGTCATGGGCCGGTCCCGGCTCTGCGTCTCCCTGGGTGAAGGTGAGAGCCGGGACGGTCCGCACCAGACCATCGCGTCCAGGTCTGAGGACGCCGATCTGCTGCAGGCGACGCCGTCCCGCGCGATCGCGAGTCAGGTGCACCACCACCTCCAGTCCCGCCGCGAGCTGGCTGTGCACCGCCGCACGAGGAAGCCCGGCGGCGACACCCAGTGCTTCGAATCTCGCGGGGACGTCGGCGGCGGAGTTGGCGTGGACCGTGCCGCATCCGCCCTCGTGCCCGGTGTTGAGTGCGGCCAGGAGGTCGACCACCTCGGCGCCACGCACTTCGCCGACCACGATCCGGTCGGGCCGCATCCGCAGCGCCTGTCGCACGAGATCACGGAGGGTGACCAGCCCGGCACCCTCGACGTTCGCGGGCCGTGCCTCCAACGCCACCACGTGCGGGTGGTCAGGCCGGAGCTCGGTGGCGTCCTCCACGATCACCACGCGCTCGCCCGAGCCGCAGCGTGCCAACAGCGCCGCCAGCAACGTGGTCTTGCCGGACCCGGTGCCGCCGCTGATGATGAAGGACACGCGGCCCTCGACGAGACGGTGCAGCCACCCCTCGGCTTCCGCGGAGAGCGTTCCGGCGGCGACGAGCTGTTCGAGGTTGAAAGCCCGACGGGCCGGGATGCGCAGCGAGACCAGCGTGCCGGGCCGCGCGAGCGGCGCAAGGACCGCGTGCAGCCGGGTGCCGTCGGGCATTCTCGCGTCGACCCATGGGCTCGCGTCGTCGAGACGCCGACCCGCCTGCGCCGCCAGTCGCTGCGCCAGCCGTCGCACGGACTCATCGTCGGAGAACCGCACCTGGGTGTGCTCGAGTCCGTTGCCGCGGTCGAGGTAGACGTCGTCGGGTCCGTTGACCAGGACGTCGGTGACGCCCTCGACAGCCAACAGCGGCTCGAGCGGGCCCACTCCGAAGGTCTCCCGGCGCAGCGCGTCGACCAGGGTGAGCACGGTGGCGCTGTCGGTCAGGCGCTGCTCCGCACGCAGCGCCGCCGCGACGCTCTGCGGAGTCGGTTCGGCGGTGTCCGCCGCGAGCCGCCGCCGCACCCGGTCCAGGAGCTGGGATTCCGTCATGCTCGTTGCGCTTCGCGCTTGGCCGCGTCGAGACCGAGCAGGTCGAGCACCGCGGTGGCCACACTGCGGGCCGTGCGCGATCGTCCCGGCCCGTGGCCGTGGTCGACGGCGGTGCGGATGTGCCGGTCGTGGCGGAACCGGGCGATCACCGGACGTCCGATCGCCTCCGCCACCGCCTGCCGCCCGACCCCGCCGGACCGCGCGGCCGCCACGACGGCCACGGCGGAGGTGTGCGGCCCGAGCCGATCGAGCACCCGCCGTGCAGAGCCCACCGCCCGCACCTCCTCCGGAACGACGACCACGGTGAGGACCGAACGGGAGACCAGCTCGACACCGGCCGGTTCGAGGTGGCGCGGGACGTCGGCCACCACGAGGTCGAAGCCGCGCACGGCCGCGGAGAGCACTCCACCGAGCGCTGCCGGCACCTCGTCGGGCCCATCGCGGCCCCACGACAGGGTGGCCAGGGCGTCACGACGCGGCAGGACCTCGGCCAGCGACTCCGCTGCCACCGGTCCCTCGGCGACGCCGAGGTCGTGCCACCGGAGCCCGTCGACCGCCTCCGTGCCCAGGACGAGCTCGAGCCCGCCGCCGAGCGGATCGGCGTCGAGCAGCAAGGACTGCAGACCCCGATCGGCGCCGGCCAGCGCGAGCGACGCCGCCAGGGTGGAGGTGCCCGCTCCGCCGACCCCGCCGACGACGCTGACCAGACAGGCCTCGCCGCGACCGTCGAGCGCCAGCGTCAGCGCGTCGAGTGCCCGCTTCTCGTCGTCGCCGGTGAGGACGTCGACCGCGCCGAGGGCGACCGCCAGCGGCCACGCCTCGTCGCGTGAGCGGGCCAGCAGCAGCACATGATCGCGGCGCGGCAGCTGCGCTCGGGCCAATTCCGGCGCGAGGTCGTCGCCCACCACCACGACGGGTGCCGCGCGCCACGACCGCCTGACTGCGGCGACACCGGCAGCGACCTCCGGGGTGCACCCGACGGCAGCACACCAGCGCAGGGCGTCATCGAGGATGCGGTCGTCAGAGGTGGCGATGAGTGGCAGGGCGAGGTCCATCGGTCCAGCCTCGGGGCCGGCCGCTGCCGAGGCCGTCCCGCTGATGACGACTGTGGATGCATGCACGGGTCCGCGGTCCTGTGGAGTGGGGCAAGATCGGTCCATGGACGTCCCGGCCAGGCTCATGGAGCTGTTGCTGGCCGGTGCATCACGCGAGGACCTCGACGGTGTGGTGGCCGAGGGCGCAGCCGCTAGCCTTTTGGCATGAACCGAACGGACACGGTCAAGTCCATGGCCATCGGACGCATCGCCCTCGGTGCTGTCGCCCTGCTCTTCCCGACGCTGGCGGCCAGGCTCTTCATGCTCAAGGTCAAGAGCAACCCACAGCTGCCGTACATGACCCGGTTGTTCGCCGCGCGGGAGATCGCCGTGGGTGCGCTGACGCTGACCGCTCCGGAGAACGCCCGAACGTCGATGGTCGGCCTGGGCATGGCCATCGACGGGTCCGACGCGGTCGCCGGCATCGCGGCCACCCGATCCGGAGCCGTCTCGAAGCCGGTCGGCGTCATGCTGACCGGCGCGGCCCTCGGCGCCGTGGCTGCCGGAGCGTCGAGCTTCGCCAACCGCGGCTAGCTCAAGAAGCGGCCCGGAGCACGTGTGACGCCCCGGTGGTCACCGGGATCGAGTCGTAGCCGCGCAGCACGCGGGTCCCACGACGCTCAGGCGGCGCCGCCACCTGGAGGTCGGGGAAGCGCTCGTAGAGGGTCCGGACGGCCACCGCACCCTCGAGCCGGGCGAGCCCAGCGCCCAGGCAGTAGTGGATGCCAGAGGAGAACGCCAGGTGCTCGTTCGCGTTCTCGCGGGTGATGTCGAACCTGTGCGGGTCGGTGAAGACGTCCGGGTCGCGGTTGGCTCCGCCGAGGAACACCACCACCGGCTCGCCCTCGGGCACCACGTGTCCGCCGACGTCGACGTCGGCGTACGCCGACCGCAGCGTCATCTGCACCGGCGAGTCGTAGCGCAGCACCTCCTCGACCACGCTCGGCCACAGCTCGGGTCGCTCCTTCGCTGTGGCGAGCTGGTCCGGGTGCGCATCCAGCTGCACGACGGTGTTGCCGATGAGGTTCACCGTCGTCTCGAAACCGGCGCCGAGCACGAGCAGCCCGACGCCACGCAGCTCGCGGTCGTCCAACCGATCGTCCTCCGGCATCGTGGCCAGGCGACTCAGCAGATCGGTGCCGGGATCGGCCCGAAGGTTCCTGATGTGCTCGTCGAACCAGGCGTTCAGCCGGCGCACTGCGGACTCGGCGACGCGGTACTTGCGCCATGACAGACCCGGGTCGAGCAAGAGCGCGGCGTCGTTGCCCCACGCGAGGATGTCGCCCTGCCATCGCTCCGGGACGCCGAGCAGGTCGGCGATCACCGCCACGGGAAGCTGCGAGGCGAAAGCGTCGACGAGGTCGAAGGTGCCGGAGCCGTCCGCGCTCACCCGATCGAGCAGCGACTCGGCCACGTCGACGATGCGGGGCTCGAGCTCGGCCACCGAACGGGCGGTGAACTCCCGGGCCACCAGCCGGCGATAACGGGCATGGTCCGGCGGGTCGACGGCGAGCAACGACGGCGGATCCATCGGTCCGAGCGCATCGGGGTCCACGATCCGGCTCAGGACGCGGCGGCTCAACGGCGGCAGCTCGCCGTGCCCCGAGCCGACCCCGAACTCGGGAGAGCGCAGCACCTGGTTGGCAGCGGCGTGTGAAACGGTGCCCGACATCAGCTTCGTCTTCTGCACCGGACCGGCCTCGCGCAGACGGTCGTATGCCGCGAAGGGGTCGGCGTTGACCTGCGGATCGGCCATCAGCCGGGCCAGGGGATCGCCCTTCCTGACGCCACGATTCAGATAGGCCTTGCCGATGCCGAACGCCAGCGCCCAGGTGGCCCACGACCGGGCGGGTCGCGTCAAGCGGCCCGTCATGCGACCAGGCGGGCGACGGCGTCCTTGAGCTCATGAGCCCGCATGAGCGGCGAGTCGTTGGACTCGAGGATCGACAGCACCCCAGGGTGGGCCCGGTGGATGGCGTCCCATCGCTCCTCGATGTCGGCCGCGCTCATCTTGGTGTCGATCTGTGCCTCGACGGTGATCCGCCAGAAGTACGTGAGGTCGCGCAGGAGCTCGTCGGGAGTGGCGTAGGCGTCGGCGTAGTCGTCTGACCACGGCAGCACACCGTCTTGACGCACGGCGGCGATGGCCTTGACCTCGCGGAGCACGTCCTGTCGTCGTTTCGTCTCGGTCCAGGTCATCTGGCTCAGCCCCTTCGGTGGATCAACTGGATTCGAGACTAGGGATCCGCAGGTCAGCGGAGCATCGCTCCACGGGACCCAATGTGGGTACGACCCAGGTAGGAGGCAGCTTCCCACTCTGAGGGGATGCCGCTCATGGCGCGAAGTCCCTACCATCGATGCATGGGTATCAACACCACCTTGTCTCGCCTGCAGGCGAAGTTCGACGACAAGGACGCCGAGAAGGGTCTCGTCTTCGCGTGGTGGATCCCGCTCTTCTGCGTCGCCGGGCAGGTCGTGTCGGTCGTGGTCGCCATCGTGCAGCGAGACCAGCTGACGGGCCTGCAGATCGCCGCCGTGCTCGTGCTGGTGCTGATCCCCGCATCCTTCATGTATCTCAGTGAATGGTGGGTCCCGTGGTGGCTGGACATGGTCGCGACGTTCACGGCGGTCGCCATCATCTTGTCCGCCCCGATCGGCGGCGTCGGAGCCGCGGACGCCATCTCCTGGGTCCTGATGTTCAGTGTCTCCAAGTACGCCGCCACCGAGGGCTTCCGGATCGGCGCGGTCACCGCCGCCCCCGCCGCGGGAATGCTGGTCGTTGCCTCGGGCATCGGGCAGCTCGAGGGCCTGGGGATGCACCTGGTCATCACGGCGCTCGGGCTGGTAGCCGGTGCCATGCTCCACACACAGTCGCGCGCGCTCGCGGCGGAACGGTCGGCGCTGGCCGGCGAGCACGACCGCGCCACGATGGCCGAGCGCAACCGCATCGCCCGCGAGATCCACGACCTCGTGGCCCACTCCCTGAGCATCACCATGTTGCACATCACCGGCGCCCGACGGATGCTGGCCGACGGTGCTGGACTGGAGGGGGACGACGTCGAGGAGGCCATCAAGGCGCTTCGAGACGCGGAGCTGGTGGGTCGTCAGGCGATGAACGACATCCGCCAGACCGTCAGCGAGCTGGCCACCGAGAATGACGCCAATCGGCCACTGCCGTCCGTCGACGACCTCCCGGAGCTGGTCGACTCGGTCCGCGGGGCCGGGCTGAAGGCGAGCTACGCCGCCGACGGAGACACGTCCCGCTTGGCGCCGTCGGCCGGGCTCGGCCTCTATCGCATCGTTCAGGAGTCGTTGGCGAACGTCGCCAAGCACGCGCCGGGGTCCCCCGCCCACGTCCATCTCTCAGTGGGCCGGGAGAAGGTCAGCCTCACCGTCCGCAGCACCCGCACCCGCCCGCAGGCGGCACATGACGACCGCGGAAACGGGATCGCCGGGATGACCGCCCGTGCCGCTCAGCTGGGCGGCACGATCTCGGCCGGCCCGTCGGGCGACAGCTGGCTCGTCGATCTCTCGGTGCCGCTGGCCCACGTGGAGGACGAGGCCTCCCACGCCTGTGCCATCAAGCGGGTCGTCGGCAGCGGCAGCGCGACCGAGCCTCGCACGCAACCGCGTCTGGAGCCGACCTCGTGACGTCGCCCGCCGGGCTGGAATCCCTCACGCGGGTGATGCTCGTCGACGACCAGGAGCTCGTGCGCTCCGGTCTGCGCCGCATCCTCCGGCGTCGTGACGGGTTCGAGATCGCGGTGGAGTGCTCCGACGGCGAGCAGGTTCCCGCTGCCCTCGCCGAGCACGACGTCGACGTCGTCGTCATGGACCTGCGGATGAAGGGCGTCGACGGCATCGAGGCCACCCGCCGCCTGCGCGACGACACCGAGGCACCGCCCGTGCTCGTCCTCACCACGTTCGACGATGACGAGATGCTCTCCGGAGCCCTCCGTGCCGGCGCCGCCGGCTTCATCCTCAAGGACTCCTCCGCGGAGGACCTCATCCGCGCCGTCCGCACCGTCGCCCACGGCGCGTCCTGGCTCGACCCCGCCGTCACCGCGCGCGTCCTGAGCCGATACCGCGAGGCACCCGGCACCGCCGCCGCCGGCGCGGAACCGCCCGGCGGCAGCCCGCTGACAACCCGCGAGCAGGAGGTGTTGCACGCCATCGGATGCGGGCTGTCGAACGCCGAGATCGCCGACGCGCTGTACATCTCCGAGCTCACCGTCAAGAGCCACATCGGCCGGGTCTTCGTGAAACTCGGGCTGCGCGACCGTGCCGCTGCCGTCGTCTACGCGTTCGACCATGGCATCGTCCGGCCGGGCGACGACGATCGCCTCCGCGCGCGCGCGTGAACGTCTATACCGAAACAGGCTGCGGGCCCAGGCAACCCGGCCTAGTCTTGCCCGAATGAGCTTGGCGTCTGAACGAGAAGGGCACTTCCTCCACGAGGGCCAGCACCGATTGGAGTACACCGAGTACGGGTCCGGTCCGCGATGGGTGGTGCTGATCCACGGTCAGCTGATGCCCCGCCGGATGCATGAGCCGCTGGCTCGGGCCCTCGCCGGCGCCGGCAACCACGTGGTCACCGTCGACCTGCTCGGCCACGGCACGTCCGACCGACCCACAGACCCGAAGCAGTACTCGATGTCGGACTTCGCCCGTCAGGTGGTCGACCTGCTCGACGCCGTGGGCGCCGACAAGGCCGTCATCGGCGGCACCTCGCTGGGCGCGAACGTCTCGCTCGAGGTGGCCGACCTGTATCCCGACCGCGTCCAGGGTCTCCTGCTGGAGATGCCGGTGCTCGACAACGCCGTCGAGGCCGGGATCATCGCCTTCGCCCCGCTGATGTTCGTCGCCCGGTTCACCCCGTTCCTCGTCACCGGGATGCGCCTGGTGACGTCGATCGTGCCCCGGCGCCTGACCGGCTTCTGGGGCGGCATCGTGCTCGACACCTTCAAGCAGTACCCACAGCCGATGGGCGCCGCGGTGCACGGCATCTTCTTCGGGCGGATCGCCCCGTCATCGCGCCTGCGCCAGCAGATCGTCGCGCCGGCCATGGTCATCGGCCACCCACGCGACCCCATCCACCCGGCCGCGGACGCGGCGATGCTCGCGTCGGAGCTGCCGAACGCGACGTTCGTGCGCGCCGAGAGCATCATGGAGTGGCGCTTCCGTCCCGAGCGCCTGACCGGCGAGGCGATCGCGTTCGTCGAGAACTGTTATGCCCGGGCGGAGGCGGTCCGGCGAGTACGCTCGACCTGATGGCTCGAACCCCTCGCACGCCCCGTTCGGCCGCGTTCTTCGACCTGGACAAGACGATCATCGCCAAGTCGAGCACGCTCGCCTTCAGCAGGCCGTTCTACGACGGTGGCCTGCTGAGCCGCCGCGCGGTGCTTCGTAGCGCCTACGCCCAGTTCATGTTCGCGGCGAGTGGTGCCGACCACGACCAGCTCGAGAAGATGCGCAACTACCTCACCGAGATGATCACCGGCTGGGACGTCCAGGTCGTGCGTCAATCGGTGGCCGAGACGCTGCACGCGATCATCGACCCCATCGTGTTCGACGAGGCCGTCGAGCTCATCGAGAACCACCATGCCGCCGGACGCGACGTCGTCATCGTGTCCGCCTCGGGCACCGAGGTCGTCGAGCCGATCGGCGAGATGCTCGGGGCCGACCACGTCGTCGCCACCCGTCTGGTCGAGGTCGACGGACGCTACACCGGGGAGGTCGAGTACTACGCGTACGGCCCGAACAAGGCGAAGGCGATGAAACAGCTCGCCGAGGAGCACGGCTACGACCTCGCCACGAGCTTCGCCTACTCCGACTCCGAGACCGACGCTCCGATGCTCGAGATCGTCGGCCATCCGTTCGCGGTCAACCCCGACAAGGCACTACGACGCATGGCCGAGGAGAACGGCTGGCCCATCCTGACGTTCACCAGCCCGGTCTCGATGCGGGCCCGGCTCGGACTCGACAGCAGAGTGGCCAGACTCGCGGCCGTCGGCGTCGTGACGGCCGGCGTCGGGGCGATCGCCCTCGCGCTCGTGACCCGCCGGCGTCGGCCCGCCCGGTCCGTCCTGAGGGTCTGATCGCCGCTTGTGAACTGGGGGGCACAAGGTTACGGCCGAGTAGATCTTTCGTCTCGGCCGGCATCGGCGTAGAACGGAACCAACAACTTCACAGACGGCACAGCAGCTCAGTACCCACGCGGCGATCTCCCGTCCCAAAGGGCAGTCGCACTCGGGACAACCGCGACACTCAGGGATCACGCGGCCCCGGGGCGACGATACGAAACGCACGCTTGGTAGCTGCAGATGCTGGCCCGTGGCGGCGTCACCTCACATGGTGACGCCGCCTTTCTGGCTGGTTCGAGGCCGATGCCACGGTCAGCCGTCCCCACGAACCAGGACGTCGGCCTGCTGCAGGTTGTGCTGCGCGGCCGACCTCCAATGTCCCTGGCCCAGCTCCAGGACTCGTAATCACACCGAACAACACGCTGGAAATCCCGCTGGAAAATTCGAGATGGTCCTCTGACGTCTGCTGCGCTCGCCCCAGAAACTGGCGCGAGCAATCACCGCCTGGCTCGACGTCCGGATCCGCTCAACAAACGCCCAGAGCTGCGCTCACCGGTTTGAGTCTTGGCGCTCCGCGGTTCCGCCGTGGTGCCGTACCCATACCCATACCCATAGCCATAGCCATAGCCGCCCATACCCCTGCGTGGAGCGCGGTTGAGGATGGTTCCGAACAGGCGGCCGCCGACGCTGTTGATTCGAGAAACTGCTTGCCGCAGCTGATCCCGGCTCGTCGAGCCATGGCGAGCCAGCAAAAGCGCTCCGTCCACTTCAGTCGCCAAGATCGCGGCGTCGGCAACGGGAAGGATCGGCGGCGCGTCCATGATGACCACGTCATAGTTGACTCGCAATGCGGCCAGGAGGTCACGCATGGCTTGGGTGTCGAGCACCTCAGCCGGATTGGGCGGCTGGGGGCCTGTGCCGAGGAAACTCACCCCGCTGACATGTTCTTGGATTGCCTGCTCGAGCGTAGCGCGACCGAGAAGCACCGTGATCAAGCCGACAGAGTTCTCGAGACCGAGGAGCTCAGCAACGTTCGGATTCCGCATGTCTGCATCGACGAGAAGTACCGAGCGACCGGCCCTGGCCATGGAGATTGCGAGGTTGGTCGCGACGAAGGTCTTGCCCTCCTCAGGCACGGCGCTGGAAACCACCAACATCTGGCGACTGGCATCGAGGTTGGAGAACTGCAGGTTCGTTCTGAGCACACGAAAGGCCTCGCCAAGCGCTGCGCCGTGGTCCTCGATGCTCAACGGGTTCCGCTTGACCGCCGGATCGTATGGCAGCGTGACGAGCAGGGAGTTCTCCGTGATTTCCTCAATGTCGTCCCCGGTTTTGATCGATGTGTCGAGATTGTCACGGATCAATGCCCCCACGATGCCGATCAGGAGGCTCAGCAAGAGGCCAATACCTAGGTTGAGGGGGATGTTCGGCGCGACGGGTGTACCGCTGAATGATGCCTTGGCGGCGACTCGGGCAATAATCGGCGCCGGTACCTCTTCGTCACTCGGCGTCTCTAGGTTCTTCACGAGGCGAATGATCTCGTCGGACTGCACCGAGGCGATCTGCTGCGCCAGCTCGGGTGACTTGGCGCGTGCATCAACACGCAACAGCAAAGTGTCATCCACACCCGCGACGTCGACCTGCTTGGCAAGCTGAGATGCAGAGACTGCATTGTCGAGTCGTTCTGCGACCCGCGTCAGCACTTCGGAGTTCTTGGAGAGGTTGGCGTACGAGTCGGCTCGCTGCTGGGTGGCCAAGCTCGTCGTATAGGAGTCGGCAATACCGGTCGACGGTGTGGAGATCAGCAGCGTCGCTGTGGATCCGTATGTGGGAGGCACCAAGACGATCACAAGTGCGGTGATGAGGGCGCCGAGGCCAAGCGTCACCGTGACGAACTTCCAGCGGGTGCGCAGGACGCCTAGGAACTGACTCAGGTCCACGAGATCCCCTCATGTCGGTGTCCGGATTGAATCGGAGGCTGCTGCGAGTGTATGCAAGGTGTGTCGTTGCGTGTCGACGCGGGCGATTCGACCGCCGTGACCTAGGCGCGAATCTTGGCTAGGATCCCACGAGGGCGGCGTCAGCGCTTGTCTTTCACGATGAGACGATATGTGTCGCCCCCGAACTGGTGGCGACCTAATCCTGGAGGTCAACAATCCCATGAAGGTGCTCGTCACTGGTGGCGGCGGATTCATCGGCGGTCACCTCGTCGAGCGGCTGTTGCAGGACGGACTCGATGTCCGCACCGTCGACATCAAGCCGACCGAGGAGTGGCATCAGGTCCATCGTTCCGCCGAGAATCTAGTGGCCGACTGCTCTGATCCGGTCGTCGCACACCAGGTCGCAGAGGACACCGAGGAGATCTACAACCTCGCCGCCGACATGGGTGGCATGGGATTCATCGAGAACAACAAAGCAGAATGCATGCTCTCGGTCCTGACCAGCACGAACATGCTCGTTGCCGCCCGCGACGCTGGCGCACGGCGCTTCTTCTACAGCAGCTCAGCCTGCGTCTACAACGGCGAGAAGCAGATTGACCCGAAGGTCACCGCTCTCGCCGAGGCGGACGCGTATCCTGCCGATCCGGAGGATGGCTATGGCTGGGAGAAGCTGTTCTCTGAGCGGATGGCTCGACATTTCCGTGAGGACTACGGACTGGAGACCAGAGTCGCCCGGTACCACAACGTGTACGGGCCACTCGGCACGTGGGAGGGCGGTCGCGAGAAGGCGCCGGCCGCCTTGTCGCGGAAAGTCGCCGAGGTCGCCCTCGGCCACAGTGACGGCATCGAGATCTGGGGCGACGGCGAGCAAAGCCGCAGCTTCATGTACATCGACGACTGCGTGAACGGCACCATGGAGATCCTCGCCGGCGACAACGCCGAGCCGGTCAACCTCGGCTCAGCCGAGCTTGTCACGATCAATCAGATGGTGGACATCCTCGAAGAGGTTGCCGGCGTCTCGGTGAAGCGCAGCTATAACCTCGATGCCCCCCAAGGGGTCCGCGGACGCAACAGCGACAACACGCTCTTCCGTGAGACGTATGGATGGGAGCCATCGATTTCACTCAGGGACGGGCTGGAGAGCACCTACGGCTGGATTTACGACCAGCTCGCAGGTCGGGCGTGAACGAGGCCTTCCCGACCGTCGTCGTTCACGACTTCTCGGGGCACCCCTTTCAGGCCGAACTCAGTCGGAAGTTGTCCGAGCGTGGCTTCGCAGTCGAACATCTGTCGGCAAATCAGTATGTCAGCGGCAAGGGCCACCTCGAGCGCCAGGCCGGCGACGCCCCCTCTCTGAGGTTTGCCTCGATCTCCCTGCGTCAGCCGTTCGTGAAGTACGCCCCGTGGTCGCGCCTGCGCTGGGAGCGAGCGTACGGACGCGCTTGGGTGACGCGGCTGCGCCAGTCTCGTCCCACGGCCGTCATCGCCTGCAATCTGCCGCTGTTCTCCCAGTGGGTGTTCGCCCGATACGCGCGCCGCGCCAACCTACCTTGGATTCTGTGGCACCAGGACGTCTACAGCTACGGGATGGCAGACGAACTGTCTCGGCGCTTCGCGCGCCCTATCGCCGGCCTTGGCGCCCGCCTGCTGTGGGCCATGGAAGCTCACATCGCCCGTAGCGCCTCTCACATCGTCGCCATCGGTGATGCGTTCACCAAGGTCTACGAGGAGTGGGGGGTGGATTCCAAGAGGGTCGATGTGATTCCCAACTGGTCACCGCTCGACAGAATTTTTCCGGTCGAGCGCAAGAACCGACTGTCGAACCTCCTGTTCGCAGACGATCCCGACTTCCGGCTGGTTTACGCCGGGACGCTTGGCCGCAAGCACAACCCGCTTCTCCTGCCCAACCTGGTCGAGCAGTTGCGCGACCGAGGCATCGACGCTCAGCTAGCCGTGGTGTCAGAGGGCGAAGGCGCTGAGATGGTCGCTAGGTCCGCGGCCGCCGCGGCTGGAGACGTCGCGGTGTTCGACTTCCAGCCGGCCGATGACCTTCCCGACGTCCTCGGCTCGGCTGATGTACTCGTCGCCCTCCTCGAACCTGACGCAACAAAGTTTTCGATTCCGAGCAAGGTCTTGTCCTACATGGCTGCTGGTCGACCGATTGTCGGGCTGATGCCAGCTGACAACCCAGCGGCGATCGACATCACCGCCGCTGGTGGCTTCGTGGCCGAGCCCGACGACAACGGGATCCTTGCGGCGGCGGATTGGCTCGTAGCGTTGGCAGCCGACCGAAGTCGCATCATCGCGATCGGCAGCGGAACCCGTGGACGAGCCGAGGAGCGATTCGATTCCGACAAGGTCGCAGACCGCTTCGCCGCCATGATCCGCGACATCGCAAGCTCCCGCTCCGGCATCGCAGCAGACGTGCCTCCACGCTGACCAGCCGTTGAGCAGCGGTGGATCACCCCCGTCCGACAGACCCCAATGACCGTCGACTCACCGGAGGTCCCTTCGGTTCTTGAGCCGGGTCATCCATCAGAACTCTCCGGCCAGTCTCATGCACCGCGACGACACCAACCATCGAAAGGCCCAGGAGGATGCCGATGTAGCGGTCCGTGAGATTCGGGCTGACCGGCGCGGCGATCAGGAAGACGATTGCGGGATAAGCCAGCTGTCTGTACACCTTGTCCTTCGCGACCAGCAGCGTCGCCATCGAAACGCAGACCACGGCGAACGCTGCGAGACCGACGAAGCCCACCGACGCTGCGATCTGCGCATAGGCGTTGTGCGCAACGAAGTCGCTGAACGTGAATCCTGATCCCAGGAGGGGGTGCTCGAGGGCCGAGGCCCAGACCGTTTCCACGCCCTTGATCCGTGCTCGATCAGACTTTTCGACATTGCCTGCCCCCAGCAGCCTCGACAGCGCGTCCTGGCCGTCGCCGCCGGTTTCGATCCGCTGTCCGAAAGCCAAGATCGCGACCAGTCCCGCTCCCAGTATCGTCAAAGCAGCGACGACCGACCGTTCGGCGGCAGGAAAGAGGACGATGAGGACCAGCGCCACGAGAAGCGCCGCGCGACTGCCACTGATCATGATTCCGAGAAGGGCAATTCCGAACACGGTCACGCATATCCATGTTCGATGGGACTTGGTCAGTGTTCTCGCGAGGAACGGTAGGAGGGACAGTGTGAGCACCGCGGTGTAGCCGAACACATTGGGATGCTGAGTCAGCCCGGCACTGCGGGATCCACCCGCTTCGAGAACGCCCACCAGAACGCTGACTCCCGTGCCCGCCGCATATGCGAGTACCAATGTCACCAGGATCCTGCCTCGGGGCGACCACCACACCAGCAGTGCGGGGATCAGGATCACGGCAAGGACGATGCGCGCAGAGTAGTAGAAGCTCCCGGCTGGACTCGACGATTGCACGCTTGCGAGCACCGAGATCGTGACGAAGACCATGGAGCCGATCACGAAGGCCGGCGGCAACCAAAGGCGTCGTGTCAGGAGCCGTGGCAACGCCAGGACGACGGACACGATGAGCAACACGTCGGAGATGTTGAAGAACCGAAAGCCAGGGACCACCACTCCGACACATGGCGCCAACGCGAACGCGGCCACCATGGTCCCCACCGAAGCCCGCTCGAGGCCAAAAATTCCCAGCACCAGCGCGAGCACAGCGACCGCCGCAATCGCGGCAGCCACCATCAACGATCGTGCTGCCAGCGGTAGCGCGAGCAGGAGCGGGCCAACTACGAGGATCGGCACCAACCGCTCCTTCATACCGCCTCCTGTCGATCGGCCACCCCATAGACAAGCCTTGGGCGCAATCCGCCGTAGCACTGTAGCGTCGAACCCGGTCGGAACGCTTGCGCTCGATCGGTCAAGGCGCAGAGGCTAGCGGCACTCATCCGAGCAACTCGTCGACACTCGAGAGCACGCGCCGGACCGGGATCGACACGTCGTCGAGGATTCCGGCGTTCGGACCGTGGGGACCCCCGGGGCCATCCGCGACCAGATATCGGTACTCGGCATCAAGTGCCTTGCAGATCGACCACAGCCCGAGGTGGACGTATGTCGACGCGAACAGCTCCAGCACCTTCACCCCGCGCGGGCTAAAGGTGACGTTGGTCAAGCCTGCACCATGTGGGGAGACGATCACATCGGCGCCGCTGAAGACATCGACCTGCTCCTGCACGCTGAGCATGCCAGGATCGAGCCGGAGGAAGCCACGCTGCTCGAGGTGCGGCCAAAGCTCTGTCTCTTGAATGTAGCGCCGAGTCCGTGGGGCGGTACCGCGAGTGACGTAGAGCCGGCGTGGGCTCCCGGCCGCGGCGGCACTTGGCATGAGCCGGTCGCGCAACCAGTCGACGGTGGCCGGCGGGGCATCGAGCGCCCAGTTAGGGTTGCTCGGCACCAGCATCCGGTCGGCGGTGATCGTGTGGCCTCGGCGCGGCTGAATCCAGGGGCCGGGGATTCGGGCGAGCTCCAGCAGCTGGCGCTGGTAACCAGACGCGTGCGGCACCACGACGGCATCGATCTTCACGTCAGCCAGGCATTCTTCAAGCACGCTGTAGCGGCCGATCGCATCGAAGAGGAAGTGGTAATAGTTGGTCGCCGTACCGCGGGCGGTGAGGCTGAGCGCCGTGCCGTCGACGTGCTCGGTGGAACCCAGCGTCGGCCGCAGGTAGATCGGGTGTTCGCGCCAGTTGGTAACACCGAAGTATCCGCTCGTCTCGTGGTCAAGCAGCTTCCCCGGCGTGGTGAGAGCGCCATAGTCGCCGCTGAGCCGGCCGCCGCGCACCTCAAGTGTGAATGATGCTGGCACGGTCGCGGTGGTCGCGTTGGCGAACACCCAGTGGTCTGCTGGCTGGCCCCGCGTGGTGCCGCGGTCGAGCGGCTCTGCTGGGCGACCTGTGTACAACCTGACCGTGGCGGGCTCGCGGGCGGCGGTCTGCAGCGACGTATCGGACGCACCCCGGGGCACGCCCCGCGGGCCCAGCAGCGGTGAGACAAGTCGAAAAAGGTACCCGCACACGAACGTGACGAGCCGGTGGAGTCGCTTGAAGATCCACCACCAGGGCCGCAGCCACTGCGGCAGGCTCACTTGGAAACCAAGCGGCGGACCAAGCGCCACACGGGCGGAAACGTGACCATGCGTCGCACGATCGCCCGCATCCAGAGCGGCTGGATCACTCGTCGCGCGAGCCGCGAGAGCCGACCGTCGGTGCGCAGCAGCACCAGCTCGAGCTCACCCTCGATGTCCCGGTTCAGCTCGATCCGAGCGGGATGGACGAGAGGAAACGTCATCGGCTCGGCCCTTGTCGGCTCCTTGTTCGATCGCGTGTGTGTCGCGTCCTCGCCGTAGCCGTCGTTCTCGACCAGGGTGACCGCCGGCATGATCGACAGGCCTTGCCGGGACATGATCGTGACCCACCAATGGTGATCCCATCCGCGCAGGTCGCCATTGGTCTCTCCGGCGACCTGCGTGAAGTGGCTCAGTGCCGCGCGATTGACAAGGGAGTCAGGATGCGGCACCACCGGAGCGCGGCGAAGTGCGGGCGCCGTGCGCGGCGACGCGTCGACCCGGTCCTCCGCACCCGCGTGATCGCGGTGGAACTCGGCGCGGTGCCCGTGCCACCGGTCGGCCCACGTCGCCCAGCCCCAGACCGATGCCCAGGTCGAGAAGTCATAGCTCGCACCGCGGAAGAGCTCGGTCGGGACGTGGTGCGGGTCACCGGAGATCTGCCAGATTCGTGGCTCGTTCGCGTACCGCTCGAGCAATTCGTCGCAGAACCGGAAGAACGTCGGGTCGGGAATGCAGTCGTCCTCCAGCACGATCGCCCGGTCGACCTGGGAGAACACCCAGTCGAGCCCGAGTTCGATGCTGGCCTCGAGACCGAGGTTGCGCTCGGCATAACGCGTTTCGACTTTGCAGTCCCAGTCCACGGCATCGTCGACCAGCGCCCGCACTGCGGCCACCTGCTCGGCCTCCTCGAATCTGCCCGAACGAGGACCATCGGCGACCACGAAGAACTGTCTGGGACGCACCGCCCGCAGCACTTCGAGGTTACGAAGCGTGACCGCCGGTCGGCGGAACACGAACAGGACGACGGGAGTCGCCACCATGGATCCGGTCAACCGGGGCTCCTGTCGCTCATCCGGGACAGCGTGCGTGCCAGGCCGGTCGCGGCGCGGCTGTCAGCCACCGAGCGCAGCACACGACGAATCCTACGAGAGCGTACCAATCGCCTCGTCACTCGGGCGGCGCGCCCGCCGACGCGGTTGAGGATCAGTTCCAGCTCTCGCTCGATCGCGGCGTCGATGACCACGTCCGGCGGATGCACGAGCGGGAATGCCATCGGTCTGGCAACGCCGTAGTCGACGCCGGCGCCGACGGTGTGGGTTGCCCCCTCGCCGAATCCGATGTTCTCGACCAGGCTGTGCGATGGCGTCACACAGACGCCACCCTCGGACATGATCGTCAACCACCAGTGCTTGTCCCAGCCGTGCGTGACAACGTCGCCGGAAACCGCCGCCTCGAGGAAATGCCGCCGGCCGCTGCTCGTGACCAGCCCGGCACGGCCCAGTTCGACCGGCGCAGTTCGGAGCGGCGCATCGCCACCACTGCCCAGGTGCGTCCGCGGGAACCGCTCGCGATGCCGGCGCCATCGATCTGCCCACGTCGCCCAACCCCAGACACTGGCCCAAGCCGAGAAAGCGTACGACGACCCGTGGAACAGCCTCTCGGCCACTCCCAGCCCGTTGCCTGCGACCTGCCAGACCCGTCGGTCGGCGTCGTACCGGTCGAGTAGCTGGTCCGCGAATCGGAAGAATGTCGAGTCTGCCTGACAGTCGTCCTCGATCACGATCGCCCTATCCACCATGGAGAAGACCCGGTCGAGACCGAGCTCGATGTTGGCCTCCACGCCCAGGTTTCGCTCGCGGAAGTGGCGGTCGACGTCGCACGGCCAGTCGATGTCGTCAAAGAGGGCCCGAACCGCGGCGACGGCGGCAGTGTCGTCGGGACGGTCCTCCCGCGGACCATCGCAGACGAGGAACAGGCGCTGCGGTCGTGCCTCCCGGATCGCAGCAAAGGTCCGGCGGGTCTCGTCGGGTCGATTGAACGCGATCAAGACCACCGGCGTCCCGGGCACTCGACCTCCTGCGAAGTTGACAGCGTCTAGGGGATGCTACCGAAGCCGCTGATACAGTCGCGGCGGCTTCCGTCCCCGCCCAGAGATAGGTCTCGGCCCACCATGAACAACCGCTTCCGTGCCAGACTCCAGCGCGCCGACGCACGCCTCGCCGGCCAGTGGGCGAAGCGCAAGACCAAGGCTGCGATCGCGCGCAGTGGCTACCTGGTGACCAGGCTGGACGACGAGTCGCGGCGCTACGTGGCGGTCACCCACAACCATGCTGTCCCGCTGCCGGCCGGCGCGACGGCCGTGCTCCGAGCCGACAACCCGAACCTGGTCGACCTGCAGACGAGGTACGACGCCCTCGCCGCGACCATCCCCGCGGCCGTCCCGACGCAGTGGAACTCGGGCTTCCTCAAGAGGAACCTGGCGATGGCCCACTTCCGGGGGGACAACGCCTATGTGTGGCAGTTCCGCCACCTCGGCAGCGACGCGAACATCCGCACCTACCTCCAGCTGCTGGACGTCCAGTCCCGCGACGAACTCGGACTGTTCGCGAAGGTCGAGGAGGACGGCCTGTTCGGCTGCTGGACCTTCGAGTACGGCGACCGCCCTCCGGTCAGTCGCGACCTCCTCGACAGCATCAACGAGATCAACTATCTCGACCAGATGGCCGGCCTCGCGACCAAGGAAGGCCTTCGCGTCCTCGACATCGGCGCCGGCTACGGGCGGCTCGCGCATCGGATGTCAACCGCGCTGCCAGACCTGGCCGCGTACGACTGCATCGACGGTGTCGCAACCTCGACGTTCCTCTGCGACTACTATCGCGAATTCCGTGCAATGCCCCGATCCGTGCGCGTGGTCCCTCTGGACGAGCACGAGAAGCTCGCCGGCTCCTACGACGTCGCGGTCAACATCCACAGCTTTTCTGAGTGCTCGCTCGAGGCGATCAACTGGTGGCTCGACCGAGTCGCCGAGCGCGACATCGAGTGGCTGCTCATCGTCCCGAATACCCCCGACGAGCTGCGCTCGACCGAGCTCGACGGCTCGATGAAACCATTCCGCCAGGACGTCCTCGACCGCGGCTACGAGCTGGTCGACAGCCGGCCGGTCCACCAGTCCGACGAACTACGCGAACTGATCGACCTGCACGACGCGTTCTACCTGTTCCGCAAGGTCCACGCTTGAGCTGACCCGCTGCGAGCCCCGGAATCGGTCGGCTCGAACGGCCTGGCCATCGGCCAACCGGTCCCTTCACAGCGACCAGTGAGCCAGCTCGAGGCCAGTCAGCTCCCGCAACCGTGCCACGTCGGGCGCCAGGGTGGCCCGAAGGCGCTCGAGCAGGTCAGGCGGCAGCTCCGGATCGGAGATCGGCTTGCGCAGCAACCTGCGCGCCGGTGCGGTCGCGGCCCGCCGGAGGGGACCGGGCAGGCGCCGGACGACCCGTGCGGGTCCGCTGAACCGGAGCTGGTGGCCGAGTGGGCCATATTCGAGCTTGGTGCTGCCCTCGTTGTGGCGGATCCGCGTGTCAATCGGGTAGGGCGGCAAGCCGAGGAAGGCCACGACCCGCTCCACCACCGTCGCAGCGTCCGCGGCGAGCTCGCGCTGATCGAGCACGAGGATCCGGTCGTTGCCGAAATCGGCGGCGAACTCCTGGATCTGGAACGCATAGCGGCTCGCGGCCACATAAGGATTGTGCGGGTCCTCGGGGTTCTTGAACGCCTCGATCGCCGGGCGCCGCTCGGTGACGTGGAAGCGCTCCTCGCGCCATGAGGCCAAAGCCCTCTCGACCGGATCGCGGACCAGGTAGATCAAGCGTGCGTCCGGGACCAGGGAGGCGATCCGCCCCGGGACGCCGGGGATGGCCGGTGCCCGCGTGTACAGAGTCGACGCCTCGGCGCGCACAGGAGCATCGACCGGAAACTGCTCTCGATAGAGCGGCAGCCATTCCCGATAGTCGGGGTCGCAGAAGAAGTGCAGCTCCTTCTGCTTCGCCATGAACACGTCTGGATGCTGGTCGAGGTAGAAGTGCAGGCTGGTCGTTCCGGCTTTCGCGGCACCGATGATGAAGGCGTTGGGAAGGAACCCGGAGGGCCGCGCGAGGGCAGCCGCCCGGCGCACTCGTGGCTCATGGCCCTGACGAGGCTCGTAGCGACAGTGATGACACAGGTCGATCTCGTCGCCGCGGGCCCGCAACAGCCAGCCGCGTGCCACCAGCTCCGGCAGCGTCGTGGTGGCGATGTGTGCCGGAAAGCAGACCTCGCATTCCACGGTCATCAGGTCGGGTTCCGCCGCACTGCGGGACAGGGTGGTCATGGTCGTCCAAGGGTATTGGTCAGGAACCGACGGCTACTCGGTCGGGCCACGAGGTGGTCGGGGTGGAGGGTGCCGACTCTCCGGTGTGCGGCATACCCACCGCAGAGAGGCACGACTAGGGTTGCCGTCCATGGCCATCCTCTCAGCAAATCGACGTGAGCGTTTGACGCTTCGAGCGGAGGAAAGCCTGCGGCGATACTCACGGGGCGCCACTCGGCGCATCGCGCTGCACCGCGGCCGCCGACTCGGCATGTGGATCGGCTGCGGATTCCCCAAGTCCGGCACCACGTGGCTGTGTGAGTTGATGGGCACCAGCCTCGGCCTGCCGGTGCCGATCCAGTATCAGTCGCCGATCATGATGAAGTCGGTCCTGCACGCCCACTGGCACTACGACCCGCGGCTGCCGCCGACCGTCTATCTGCGCCGTGACGGCCGCGACGTCGTCGTGTCGACCTACTTCTTCTGGACCCGACTGGCCGCCAAACAGAACAACCCGAAGGTGCAACGGAGGCTGGCCCAAATCTTTGGGCGCCTGTACGGGCCGTCCTTCGACCCGGACGACATCCGGGCCAACCTGCCGGCGTTCATCGAGTACGAGATGACCGAGGCTCCCGCCGTCCGGATGAACTGGGCGCAACACCTCGAGGACTGGGCCGATCGCCCCAACGTCGGATACGTACGCTACGAAGATCTCCTGGTCGCTCCGGCCGAAACCCTTGCGCCTGCTCTCGAGGTCGCGGGTGGCACCCCCGTCGACCTGGAGGTGGTGCGCCTGGCCGCGCAGCGGTACACCTTCGCTCGAGCGGCAGGCGGTCGCCAGGCGGGGAACGAGAGTCGCGACAGTTTTCGCCGCAAGGGTGTGGCCGGAGACTGGCGGCAACACTTCACGCGCGAGGCCGGCGACGTGTTCGACGCCTATGCCGGGGACGCGCTCGTCGAGTTCGGTTACGCGGACAACCGCGGCTGGTACGAGAGTCTGTAGGCTGCCACCATGGTCCACTTCGGTACGCGCGTCCGTGTGTCATGGGGCCGGGCCGCACCGCTTGCTGCCGTGTGACCAGCGATGACAGTCCTCGCTGAGCTCAGCCGTACCGTCACGCTGCAGTGCGACGTCTGCCTGCCACCGGTCATCACGACCAACAGTCTGGTCGAGCTGCGGCGAACCGGGTGGGATCTGCGTATCGACGGATCGCCCGTCGATACGTGCCCCGGATGCGCGATGTCCGTCGGCCGTGCCCGGCGTCGTGGGCGAGCGGACACGACACCCACGGACCCGGATCCCGAACTGCTGCCCAACCTGCTGGTGATCGGGGCGATGAAGGCCGGCACCACGAGCATGCACGCCTACCTGGATCGGCACCCGCAGGTGTTGGGGTCGGCCGACAAGGAACTGCGGTTCTTCGCCGACCCGAATTGTCGCAACTGGGTGGGCCGCTATCAGTCGTACTTCACCCCTGGGACCCGGTACCGGCTCGAGTCGAGCCCGGTCTACTCCAAGGCCCCGACCATCCCGGGAGTCGCGGCGCGCATGGCTGAGCTGGTGCCGCAGGCACACCTGCTCTACCTCGTCAGGGACCCGATCGACAGGGTGATCGCCGACTATGTGGAGAAGCGACACTGGGGTGCCACCAGCGCGCCACTCGAAGACGAGCTCGCCGACGCCGATGACCCCGGAAACCAGTGGGTTGCGCCCAGCCGTTATGCGACACAGCTGCAGCAGTTCCTGGATCATTTCTCAGCTGATCAGATTCAGGTCATCGACCAGGCGGCGCTTGCCGCTGACGCCGCTTCGGTCGTGTCCGGCGTGTTTGTGTCACTCGGGCTCGAGCCGATCGACTTGACCTCGGGCCTGGAGAGACACAACACCGGCGACGACAAGGGCTCGGTTCGTCCCTGGACGCATGCCCTGCGGCGTGGACCGGTAGGTCGCCTCGCCCGGCGCGTTCCCCCAGGGCCTCGTCGGGTGATCGGCACCGCGCTGCGGCGCAAGAAGGCCGAGCGGCCGATCCTGCTGCCTGCCACCGAAACGCGCCTCCGCGAACTCCTCAAACCAGAGGTCGACGCACTTCGCGACCTGACCGGTCAGCGGTTCGAAACGTGGACCGTGTAGCCCTGGCGACTGCCGGCACCGAGCCGGGGCGGTCCTACTTCGGCTCGTAGAAGTCGAGGATCTCGCCGACAGTCTGTGGAAGCTCGCCTTCGCTGAACGGGTCCCGGCCGATCTCGTCCTCGAGCATGACGGAGAGCTCGGCGGTCTGCAGCGAGTCGAGTCCGAGACCCTCCCCGAACAGGCGCGTCTCGGCGTCGACGGCGATGTCGTCGCTGCCGCTGTTCTGGCGCTCGAGGAATGAACGGATCGTGCCCCGGACGCGGTCGGAAGAACTCATTGATGGCTCCTTTTCGGGGGGTGCGATGTTTCAGGGCCGGTTGACACAGGGCGGCGTTCAGACTACGTCACGGGCTGACGTGTGGGTCAGCAGGGCCCGGACTCCGGGCTTCACTTCTCACCTCGCGCACCGCGTCGACGATGGCAGACGCCAATATGCTCCGGCCCTCGTAGTTCAGGTGCACCGGGTCACCGAAGTGTTCTCGGTTGCACGCCACGACCGCGTTCGCGACGCGCCCCAGACCGTTGGTCGCTTCCAGGAACGTCTGCTCAATGAGCTCTGCGTTCGCGGTCAAGTGCGCGAGTGCCCCCTCGCCCAACATCGCCTTCAGGAGCGGATGGTTGACCGGCGGAATGTAGGCGACCGTCGGAAGGTTGCTGGCGGCCACTTGCTTGCCGAAGTCGGCGATCAGCTGGATGCCGAGGCTCTCGGGCGTCAGCTTCTCGGCATTGTAGAAGTCCAGGAGATGCCGCAGCCGGACCGCCTTCTGCCATGCCGTCTCGGGTGTGGCACTGATGATCAACCGTAGTTCGCCGACGGTTCGGCGAGCTCCGAACAGACTGGGTGCGGGCAGCCGGTCGTAGTCCTCGAGCGCATTCTCGGGCGGTCGTGGCAAGCCGTCGGTCTCGGTCGATCCCCGAGCGACGATGGCGGCGATGGCCTCCGCCTCCAACTCGTGCGAGAAACTCGGGTGCTGCAGCGAGAGTGTCGTCGTGGTGCGCACGGCGAGCGGCACGATGACCACCTCCGGCCGGGACACGGCGTGGTCGAGTGCCGTGAGGTAGGCGCCAACGATGCGCGGACCGTAGAGTGCGCCGACCAGTGACTGATAGCGCCAGTCGCCCCCGAGTCCCTCCATCACCAGCTTGGGAAGCGGCTGGCGGCGGGTGTCGGCGCTGTTGGTCCACCACATGGCCGAGTCGCCGAAGATCAGCAGCTCGGGTCCGTTCGGCGCACCGTAGGCCTTGCGCAGCGAGTTGAGCTGGCGGAGCTCCGGATCGCCGCCGCGCTGGTTCCGCTTGCGGATGTACACGGACTGAAGGCCTGCCATCGCGTTCGACGCCCGGACTCGAGCGGACCTGCGATCACCCACGTGTCATCTCCTCACTGTCACGGGACTACGGCTGAAGAATAGATCAGCTACTCTGCGCGGTTCGCAGGTAGCGCAGAAACGCGCCCCACCAGAACGCCGCGGTCAATGCCTGGCCGACGACCAGACCCCACACGGCGCCGGGGGCATCGCCGACGTACGCTCCGACAGCCATGCTGCCGATGGTGATGGCGGCGCCTGCGAGGTCGGCGACCATGGTGATCTGGATCTGCCGGCGCCCGAGGAGGACCGCTCGCACTCCGCTCTGGGCCGCAAATCCGACGACTGTCAGTCCGGCCGCAAGCATCAGCGGTTCTATCAGCGGCCAGACGTTGCCGAGCAGTGCCTCCCCGGCCCAGTCGGGCAGCGCGACCAGGACTCCGAGGTTGGCGAGTGCCGCTGCACCCGAGATGGACATGGCTCGCAGCTGGTGTCGTCGCAGACCTCGCGCGTTCGTCGTGTCCCGCGCGACGTCGGCCGCAACCGAGGAAGCCACCGACATCTGCACCATGGAGGCCGGTCGGCCGAGGAGCAGCGCCGCGCGCACGGCGGCGACCGCGACGGGACTGCTGATGAAGGAGATCGCCACTGCACCGAGAAGAGCGCCTCCCATCGTCGAGGTGTTGGCGACCAGGGACCGCCAGGAGAAGTCCCACCGCTCACGCAGCCACGTCAACGAGATGTCGCCGCGACCGGGCGATCGGTAGTGCACGAGCAGCCAGAGCGCGGCCACCGCCCCCGACCCGCCCCAGATCAGGACCAGTGACATCAGCGACAGCAGGTCGAGGGCTTGCGCGGCCACGAAGGCACCGACCATCAGCACGAGCCAGGTGATGTCGAGGATGAGCGCGCGTCCCGGATTGTGCCGAGCAATGGCCAGGTAGCGGCCCACGTCATGGAGCTGGAGCAGCGGCAACAGGAGGGCGGAAAGCAGCGCCGCGCGCCCGATGTCCGAGCCCGAGAGGTAAAGCAGCGCTCCAACCACCATGAAGATCGCTCCGACCCAGAAGCCGAGCACGGATGCGCTCCCGAGGACGCGCCACGGTCGCTCGTCGGCATCCTCGGGATGGACGAGGACGGGCAGCGAGATCACTGCGCGGGTGGGGGCCAGCGCGAATCCGTAGGTCAACAAGATCAGGCTGAACACACCGAAGTCGAGCGGCGTGAGGACGTGGGCGGCGAGGAGGACCACGAGCAGGTTGGAGCCACCGGACAACACCTGGTCGAGAGTGACCAGGCCCGCGCGGCGACCGGCCGACCCGGTGGGGACCGCCGCGGCGACTTCAGCCATGCGAACCGTCTGTCTTCAACACGGATTCCATCCTTTCAGATCTGCGTGGCCAGTAAGGTACGGATGGTCAACCCTGAGTTCCGGAAAGGTCACGCTCCATGTCTGTGCTCGTGAAGGTCCGACGACAGCTGAAGGACATCAAGCAGCGTGCTGTCGAACCGCGCCTCCTGCAGGTCGAGCAGGCCCGCCGCGCGATCATCGCAGGAGAGGCCGACGTCCTCATGCTCGGGGACAGCTCGTTCCTCTGGGGCGCGCCCGATGACACCGACTCGACCATGGTCCCCAACCTGGTGCGACGCGAGCTCGACCCGGTGCGCGTTGTCGCCATCGCGGACGGCGGCTTCGCCGCCGGTGTGTACGGCGACATCCTGCGGCTCTTCGCGCGGCTCGACCAGCGTCCGGGCGCCCTCATCGTTTCCATAGCGATACGGGCCAACGCGATGACGCATGTGATGTGCAACCCGACATATCGCTACGACCGGCTACGCTCCGCCCTGGTCGCCCAAGACCCGCGCCAGAAGGTGCGGTACCTCGGTCGAGGAGGCAAGCCGGACGACGCGGAGCGCGCAGCGTTCGAGGACCTCGAGGTCGAGACCAAGTGGGGCGGCCGCTCGACCATCGGCTCTTACCGGAGGGAGCTGCGCGGCAAGATCGCCCCACCCATGTCGCACGACGTCCGGAGACGGGTCTTCGACTATTACCACGGCGAGATCCTGACGCCGGACCACCCGGGGCTGGCCGAGGTGCGTCGCTTCGGGCAGGCGGTCCGCGACTACGGCGTACCGAGCGCTCTCTACTGGACCGCGCCCCCGCTCAAGTACGGCGAGTCGGTCTATCCCGGCGAGTTCGAGACCCACGTCCGGGCCAATCTCGCCCACCTGCAAGAGGCGCTCACGCCCGCCGGCCAGACGACCCCGGTGCTCATCGAGCCACCGTTCGAGGACGCCGACTTCGCGGACTGCAGCGACGGCATCGAGCACTACTCCCTGAGCGGCCGCCGCAAGATCGCCGAGGCCGTCGTCGCGGAGCTCAGTGCGCGCCGCTAGGTCCTCTCCCGTTCCTCGCCTCCCAGGAGCCGACGTGTCGACCACCTTCCCCTGCCCGGTGTGCAGTGCCGCGATGGCACCCTTTGACACTGCGACCGTGCTGGGCCGGTTCGACGCGGAGTACCACCGATGCCCCGAGTGCGGCCTGGTCGCCACTCGCGAGACACCGTGGCTCGAGGAGGCCTACACCAGCGCGATCCACGCTGCCGACAGCGGCCTGCTCCGACGCGCCCGCCGACTGAGCGCGATGACCTCCGCAGTCATCCGGTTCGAGAGCCTCAAGAACGGCCGTTTCCTCGACTGGGCCGCCGGATACGGCGTCTTCACGCAAGCCATGCGGGACAAGGGCTTCGATTTCTGGCAGCACGACGACTACGCAACGCCGGTGTTTGCGACCGCCTTCGAGGACGATGGCCAAGGCGCCTACGACCTGGTAACGGCATTCGAAGTGATGGAACACCTCGCGGAGCCGAAGGACGAACTGGCCCACCTCGCAGACCGAACCGACCGGGTCCTCTTCACCACCAGCATCCTCCCCGACCCGGCGCCCAAGGTCAGCGACTGGTGGTACTACATGCCAGGCGTCGGCCAGCACATCACGTTCCACACCGTCGACTCGCTGCGCCGGGTCGGCGAGCACCTCGGCTACGAGCTCACCAGCAACGGCGCCAGCTGGCACCTGTTCCACCGCGGTCCCATCGACGTCCGCACCAAGGCCGTGCTTTCGCCGGCGATCCTCAGTGCAGGTCGGAGCGCCCGGAAGCTGCTCAGGCGGGGATGAGATGGTCCAGCGCCGCGCGGCCGAGGTCGTCGTCGGCGTGGACGAGCGCGACGTCCCAGTAAGATCGCGCCGCGGGCCGGTTGCCGGGGATGACGTCGAGGACAGCGGTCCTCTCGCCGATCGTCGCGGTCGTCATGCGGCCGACCGGCGTGCCGCCGTTGTCCCAGACCGCGATGTCGGCATAGCCGAGTGCCTGCAGCCGCGGCCACACGTCCAGCGGGTCGAGGCCGGCCAACCGGATCAGGTATGGGTCGTACTCGAAGAACAGGACCGGATGCGAGTCCGCCCACTCCTCCGCAACCACAGGCACCAAAGAGATGTCATAGCCATCGGTGTCGGACTTGACGAGGCGCAGGTCCGCAAAGCCCGGGAATTCCGTACGTAGCGCGGCCGGCGTCACCGACGGCATGGCGTCGTCCGCGTCGCCACTCACGAACCGCGTCGTACCGCCGGTGCGCACTGCCTTCGTGCGCTGCCCCGCCTCGCTGACGGCAAGCAGTGCCTCGACGACGGCGATGCGGTCATCGTGGTCGACGTTGAGGTGCAAGAACTCAAGATAGGCAGGGTCGCCCTCGATGCAGAGGACGTTGCCGTCGGCCGCGTGCAAGATCTGGAGCGCGGAGTCCCCGACGTTTGCACCGATGTCCAAGACCTTGAGGGGACTGGTCTTGGCGAGCAGCCGAGCGAGGTCCACGAGGTTCTGGCCGTATCTCGGATTGCCTGCGGCGTAGTCCGGCAGTCGATGCGACCACGGCAGCACCATCCGCACACCTTGAACGTCGCGCACCACCTTGCGGCGCGGCACCCGGTCGCGGATGAACCAGCCCGCTCGTCGGCGCGCGATGGCCACCATGGATGCCAGTCCGGTCACGCGCAGGATGCTAGCGGCAGTGTGCTGACCCGCGCGACACCCCCACGCGGCCCGAGGAATCGGCGTAGAGTGCCCCGAGTGCGCCACCGCCTGACGACACTGATCTGCCTCCTGCCGCCAAGCGGCATCAAGACCAAGATGCTCAACCACCTCGGCCATCAGATTCACCCCACCGTACGGATGGGGATCTGCTGGGTGCAGCGCGTCGACCGGTTCGAGCTGGCCGAGGGTGTGACCATCGGCCACTTCAACGCCTTCCGGAACCTGGCCAAGGTCCAGATGGGGATCGGCTCGCGGATCAGGATCTTCAACTGGATCCTCGGCGGGTCCGGTCTCGAGCCGGGACTGCCGCGTGACGAACGGGGGCTTCGGCGAACCCTCCAGGTGGGCGACCACTCACACATCATCAGCTTCCACTTCCTCGACTGCGGCGGTGGACTGTTGATGGAGGACGACACCTGGATGACCGGGATCCGCAGCACGGTGCTGAGCCACGCGTTCGATCCGCACGATGGCGGCCTGATCCTCGAGCCGGTGGAGATCAGGCAGGGTGCCGTCGTGTCCACGTCATGCACCATGCTGCCGGGTGCCGTCGTCGGCGAGGGTGCGCTTCTGGCGGCGGGTTCGACGCTCTGGACCCGTCAGGAGCTCAAGGGCGGCAGCTTGTACGGCGGGGTCCCGGCGCGACGTCTCGGACCCATCGAGATCTCCGATTGGGTCTACAACCGACGCCGGTACGGCGGCGATCAGCTGTCTGATAGTTTGCGGCAGATCGATGATGGGGACCCACAACATGACTGACGTGAAGGGAGCGATGGTGACTGTTCTCGAGCACCTGTCGGAGCACAGCGACAGCAGCGGTCTGGAGGCCGACCTCGAGTCCCCGATCCACGGCGCCAGTGGCACGTCCGCCACAGCATGACCACGGCTCCGCGCACCGTCATCGTCACCGGCGGCAGCCGCGGCCTCGGTGCCGGCATCGTCCAGACGTTCCTCGACTCGGGCGACCGCGTCGCGTCGTGCTCGCGCTCGACAACGCCCCAGGTCAAGGAGTGGGAGGCGAACCCGGCGTACGCCGACCGCTTCCTTTTCATCGAAGCCGACATCGCCGACCGTGACCAGTCCACGGCTTTCGTCCAGTCGGTCGTCGACCAGTGGGGCGCGATCGACGTCCTGGTCAACAACGCGGGCGTCGCACGCGACGGCGTCCTCGCGCTGTTCTCCGACGAGGACTCCGACGTCGTCATCGACCTCAACCTGAAGGGGACGCTCCACCTCACCAAGCGGGTCGTCCGCAACATGCTGAGCCACGGCGGCGGCAGCATCGTCAACATCTCGTCCATCGTCGGCCTGACCGGCTACCGCGGACTCACCGTCTACAGCGCCACGAAGGCCGCGCTGGACGGCTTCACCCGATCACTGGCCCGCGAGCTGGGCTCGCGGAAGATCAGGGTCAACAGTGTGGCGTCCGGCTACCTCAAGACCGAGATGAGCCACGGGCTGGACGACGCCCAGCTCACGCAGATCATTCGTCGTACTCCCGCCGGTCGGCTGGGCGAGCCCGACGACATCGCTCGCGCGATCGAGTTTCTCGTCGATGAGCGCAACGACTGGCTCACCGGACAGGTGCTGGTCGTCGACGGCGGCCTGACCTGCTGAGGAGCGACGTGACCGAGTCCTACGATCCAGCCGAGCACTACGACCGGGTCACCCACGCGTGGGGGGTGCTGCTCGGGGCCGAGCTCCACTACGGCGTCTTCGAATCCCCCGACGAGAAGCTGGACGTCGCTACCCACCGGCTCACCGAGCGGATGGCCACGGGTGCGCACCTCGCGCCGGGCCTCCGGGTTCTCGACGTCGGGTGCGGCACCGGCGCGCAGAGCCGGTTCCTCGCGGCCACATACGGCGTCGACGCAGTCGGCATCACCACCAGCCCGGTGGGTGTGGCGACCGCCCGTGAGCTCACCGAGATGGCTGGACTCTCCGCCCAGGTGTCGTTCGAGCTGCGCGATGCGACTGCCAACGAGTTCGATGACGAGAGCTTCGACCGGGTCTGGATCCTGGAGTCATCGCACCTGATGCGCGACCGGCAGGCGCTGGTGTCCGAGGCCGTGCGTGTGCTCAAGCCGGGCGGCCGGCTCGTGTGGTGCGACATCGTGCGGCACCGGACCATTCCCTTCCTCGAGGTACGCGAGCGTCACGAGGAGTTCGCGACGCTGCGCGAGGCGTTCGGGGACGCCCGGATGGAGCCGCTGGCCGACTACGCGGCCTGGTTCGAGAAGGCCGGGCTCATCGTCGAGCAGGCCGACGACGTGACCAAGGCCACGCTGCCGACGTTCTCTGCGTGGCGCGCGAACGCGGCCCAGCACCGTGACGCCGTCGTCGAGGCGATCGGTGAGCATGGCCATACCGCCTTCGTCCGCAGTTCCGACGTCCTCGAGTCGCTATGGCTTGACGGCACGTTCGGCTACGGCCTGATCGTCGCTGCCAAGCCCGCCCTGCCGTGATCGAGCTCCTCCGCCGGCGGGCGGCGCACCATGCCGACGCGGTCGCGATGATCGCGGAGAGCGGGACGTGGACCTACGCCGCGCTCGCGGCCGATGCTGAGGCGCTGGCGCGAGGGCTACGCGAGAACAGGATCGAGCGGTTCGCGATCGTGTCAAACGACATCCCGCTCGTGGTCGCGCTGCTGGCCGCGTCGTCGCTGATCGGTGCCGAAGCGTGCGTCTACGCGCCCGACATCGCGCCGGAAGAGATGGACCGTCAGGCGGCGGCGTTCGCCCACTCGGTCGTCGTCTCCGACCGCGATGACTTTGACCCGCGTGACCCCTCCGTGGTTCAGCCGGATGGCCTTCGCCGGGAGGGGGAAACGCTCGCCGTACTCCCGCAGCAACGGCCGCTGCTCGTCCTGACCACCGGCAGCACTGGAGCGCCCAAGGGGGTGCGACACGACTGGTCCCGCCAGCTGGCGCGGATGGAGCACGCACGGGACGGGTCCGGCCAGGTGTGGCTGCTGGCCTACGGCCCGCAGCAGTTCGCCGGCCTACAAGTGCTCATCCACGTTCTCGGCACCGGCGCGACCTTGGTCGCTCCGTCCGTACGTCGCCCGCAGGCCGTCCTCGATCTCATCTTCGACCACGTGGTCACCCATATCAGCGCCACGCCGACGTTCTGGCGATTTCTGCTCGCCGAGTTCCGTGCCGACTCGCGACCTTTGCCTCAACTGACACAGATCACTCTCGGCGGCGAGGCTGCCCCCGGTGCCCTGCTGAAGGAGCTGAGCGAGAAGTTCCCCTCAGCGCGAATCTCGCACATCTACGCCGGCTCGGAGTTCGGCTCCACCGGCTCGGTCCGCGACGGTGAGGACGGTCTGCCCACGTCCTTGCTCGACGGCAGCAATGAGTCAGCGGTGAGCCTCAAGATCGTCGAAGGCGAGCTCTGGGTGCGTTCGAGCGCCTCGATGCTCGGCTACCACGGCGAGGACGACCGTCCTGCCGACGAGTGGTGGCCGACCGGTGACCTGGTGGAAGTGGTCGGAGACCGAATCGCCTTTCGCGGGCGAAAGACCGACGTCATCAACGTCGGCGGCGTCAAGGTGCACCCTCTCCCCATCGAGGAGCGGATTGCCACTGTCCACGGCGTGAAGGCCGCGCGCGTCTACGGCCGCGCCAACGCCATGGTCGGTGCCGTCGTTGCGGTCGACGTCGTCGCCGAAGACGGCGTCAACGAGTTCGACCTCAAGTCAGCCATTCACGAAGCCTGCGAGGATCTTCCCGGACCCTGGCAACCGAAGAGCGTCAAGCTTGTCGCCGAGCTGGCGATGAAGGAGAACAAGGTCATCCGCGGCGGCGGATAGCTGAACGCTGCCGACGCGAACAGTCGTTAACCGAAGCGCGGAGCAATCACCGTGTCAAAGGCGTTCAACGCTGAGGCTATCGCCATGTGCATGTCGAGGTACTGGTATGTACCGAGCCGACCGCCGAACACGACGCCGCGCTCACCGCGGGCAAGTTCGCGATAGGCGAGAAGCCGCTCGCGGTCATGTGCCGCGTTGACAGGATAGTACGGCTCGTCGGCGCGGCCGGCGTAGCGGCTGAACTCCCGCATGATGACGGTCGCGTCGTCTGGATAGTCGCGTTCGGGATGGAAGTGACGGAACTCGTGAACCCGCGTGAAGGGGACGTCAATGTCGGCGTAGTTCATCACGCTCGTGCCCTGATAGTCGCCCTTCGCCATCACCTCGACCTCGAAGTCGAGAGTCCTCCACGTTAGCTCGCCGTGCACGAAGTCGAAGTAGCGGTCGACCGGCCCGGTATAGACGACCGGCAGCTGTCCGACGGTCGCGGTCTTGTTCCATGGTCGTGTGCTGTCGAAGAAGTCCGAGTCGAGGGTGACCGTGATATTCGGGTGGTCGATCATCCGCTCGAGCCACGCCGTATAGCCGTCCGTGGGCAAACCCTCGAAGGTGTCGGAAAAGTACCGATTGTCATAGGTGTAGCGGACCGGCAGCCGGCTGATGATGTCGGCACCGAGCTCGCGCGGATCGGTCTGCCACTGCTTGGCGGTGTAGCCCTTGATGAACGCCTCGTAGAGTGGCTCACCGATGAGGGAGATCGCCTTCTCCTCCAGATTGCGTGGCTGGCCCCGAAGTCCTGACGCATGCGATGCGACCCACGCGCGCGCCTGGTCTGGGGTGAACGCCGAGTGGTTGTACTGGTTGATGGTCCCGAGGTTGATCGGCATCGGGTACACCTCACCGCGGTGCGTGGTGTACACGCGGTGCTGGTACCCAGTGAACGAAGTGAAGCGGTTGGCGTAATCCCATACGCGGCTGTTCGACGTGTGGAACAGGTGCGCGCCGTACCTGTGCACTTCGATGCCGGTCTGCGGTTCGACTTCGCTGTAGGCGTTGCCACCCAGATGGTCGCGCCGATCGATCACCTGCACAGTGAGTCCGAGCTCGCGGGCGCACCGGTCGGCTACGGTCAACCCGAAGAACCCGGACCCGACCACGAGCAGGTCGGTCATGCGGCGTCGCTCCACGAGGCAGCAACGGCGGCCACGTCGGCCGGTCTTGCCGGTCGCATTCCACCTTCACGCCTGATCACTCCGACACACTAGCGCCAGGTCGGGACGTGACATGCTGGCCGCTGTCGGCCAGGACGTGAGCACCGATGGGTCCCGCCGTCAGGGAAGGTAATCCGGAGATTCCTCCACGCCCGTCTCGATCCGGCGAACGTCTGTGGCGACCATCGTTGCGATCAGGTCAACCCACGAGATCGACGGCGACCAACCGAGCCATTCGGTCAACATCGTCGTGTCGGCCAAGGCGCCGGGTGTCTCGGTGGTCCGCATCAGGGTTGAGTCCTGGGTGACGTGGCTCCATGGGTCGGCAAGCCCGCCGGCCGCCGCTGCCACCTCCACGAGTTCACGAACCGTGTGCAAGACGGCGGTCGCGACGACGACGACACGCGGCTCGTCGGCTCGGACCATCCGCACCATCGCGTCGACGGTGTCTACCGCGGCACCCCAGTCACGAGAGACGTCGAGACTGCCGAGCACCAGGCGTTCCGCGCCACCGCAGACAATCGACGCCACCGCACGCGAGATCTTGCGGGTCACGAACGACGTGCCACGGATCGGGCTCTCATGGTTGAACAGGACGCCGACCGCGACGAACTGCCCGACCTTGCGCGCCGCCATCGCGTGCTCGTGAATCCGCGCCTTTGACTCTGCGTACGGGCTGCGTGGGTCGAGAAGCGTCTCCTCGCTGCACCGGCCGACGACGTCGGGCCCGAACACTTCGGCACTTGACGCCAGGAAAATGCGGCTGGCCGGAACATGCGCGCGACACGACACGAGCAAACGCTCGACAGCGCGGTCGTTGACCTCCACGACCAGTTCAGGGTCGCGCCAACTCTTGGCGACCGAGGTCATGCCAGCGAGCTGGTAGACCTCGTCGGGCTGGACGCCGCGCACCAGATCGTCCATTACCGCACCGTCGCGCAAATCAGCCTCGACGATGTCGACCCCGTCCAGGTACACGGCCAAAGGCGACGCCCAGCCGGGACGCACTGTGCCGACGACACGGCATCCTTCAGCCACCAGACGTCGGGCCATCAATATTCCGTCCTGGCCGCCCACGCCAGTGACCAGTGCCGTCGTCACGACGCGGCAAGCAGTGCGACGTCGGAATCGACCATGAGTCGCGCAAGTTCTTCAGCACTCGTCGTGGCCTTCCATGCCAGTCGCTCCTGCGCCTTTGCCGGGTCGGCGATGAGTGCATCGACCTCGGTGGGCCGCTCGTAGTCGGCGTCGTATCGCACGTGCTCCTCCCAGTCGAGACCGGCATGGGAGAACGCGGTGGAGCAGAACTGCTTCACGGTGGTGCCGACGCCGGTGCCGAGCACGAAGGTCTCGGGCTCATCCTGCTGCAGCATGCGCCACATCGCATCGACGTATTCCTTCGCGAACCCCCAGTCACGAACGGCGTCCAGGTTTCCGAGGTGCAGCTCCTTCTGCAGTCCCAGTTTGATCCGGGCGACACCGAGGCTGATCTTTCGAGTGACAAACGACTCGCCGCGTCGCGGCGACTCGTGGTTGAACAGGATGCCCGAGACGGCGAACAGGTCGTATGCCTCGCGGTAGTTGACCGTGGCCCAGTGCGCGTACAGCTTGGCGGCACCGTATGGCGACCGCGGGTAGAAGGCAGTGCTCTCAAGCTGGGGCGGAGGTGCCGCACCGAACATCTCCGACGTCGACGCCTGATAGAAGCGAGCCCGTGGCGCCATGGTCCGGACCGCCTCCAGCAGTCGGATGGTACCGATCCCATCGGCCGACGCAGTGTACTCAGGCATCTCGAACGAGACCTTGACGTGGCTTTGCGCAGCAAGGTTGTAGACCTCATCCGGCTTGAGCTGACTGATCAGGTTGACCAGGCTGACTCCGTCGAGCATGTCTCCGTAGTGCAGGTGGAGATGATCGCGGGCCTCGGGGTGGCTTTCCCAGATCGGGTCGATGCGACCGCGGTTGAACGAGGATGAACGGCGCACCAGGCCGTGGACGTCGTAGCCCTTCTCGAGCAGGAGCTCGGTCAGGTACGACCCGTCCTGGCCGGTGATGCCGGTGATGAACGCGCGCTTCATGTCGTCCTCATGCGTAGGTGGCTGCAGTGCGCCAGCATACTGTGCGCTCGCCGCCCTGCGCCGCGAGTAGCCCGTGGTCAGCGCGCCAGCGGTGACGCCTCGGCTCCGCGGGTGAAGGCCTGACTGGCGTACATCAGCCATTGGCTCACCCCGGCCGAGTCGCCGCGAGCGTAGGCCGCGAGAGCAGAGCGGTAACCGTCCGGCTCAGCCGCGTGGCCGGCCTCCGGCACCGTGACGGAGGCCGGGTCGACGCCCCGCTCCACGAGCACGAGCCGCTCGAGCGCCCGCGCGACGACCCCGGCATGGGACGCGAACGCGCCGCAGGTGGCGACCTCGGCGTGCGTCAGGGCGGCGACCACGAGAGCCGGCGCCCCCGTGGGCGCCATGAGGGCCCGAGACAGCTCACCCAGTCTGGCGACGCCCGTGGAGTCATCAGGTCGGCCGAGATCGTCGTCCGGAACCGAGCCTGCCGCGGCGAGCGCGTGGATGCGCGCGATGGCCTGCAGTGGCGTCCGCCGCAACACGGGAACCAGCCCGAGCAGCTCGGTCGAGAGGCGGACCGCGGCCCGCGCGGTCGCATCGCCGCCTCCATGGGCCAGCCGGTCGACGTCGGCGTCGCTGCCCTCCAGGGCCGCGGTGGCCGCGGCGCCGAGCAACAGCGAGCGCGCCGTGTCGTCCGGAGTGGTGCGACGCAGGCCCCGGTCACGCAAGAGCGAGTCGATGCCGTCCCGGGTCGCCGCAAACGACGATGGGACGCCCTCCAGCGAGGCCGCGGCGAGGAAGGCGTCCGGATGATCTGACACGTGGCCACGGTATCGGCGCTGCGTACCGGCCACGCCGGCGCGGGCCGGTAGCCTTCAAGGGATGAATCAGAGCGGAGTCCTGAGCGCCGGACCCGACGCGTCCACCACCGGGCGCACCGGTGCCGAACGCACCGCGGCATGGATGGTCGGCGACACCCTGTCCTGCGTCCTGCACCTCGGCGACAGCTCGATCGCCTATCTCCTCGCCGATCAGGGCCACGAGGTCGTGGTGGCCGGTGACGACGTCACCAGCGTCCGCCACCCGGACATCCAGTACGTCCGTACGCGGGGCGAGCGGCTGCCGTTCGCCCCGGCGTCCTTCGACGTCGTCATCGTGCCCGAGCTGCGCGACGCCCCCACCGCTCTCGCCGAGTACGCCCGCGTGCTGCAGCCGGACGGACTGCTCTCCACCGTCACCCGCACGTACGACGACACCATCCCGTGGATGCGCAAGCTCCGCGAGATCATCGGCGACCGTGCGCCGCGGCACACTCCGGCCGACACGTTCACCGCATCCGGCCTGTTCGCCGAGCCCGAGAGCGACGAGTTCGGCACGTGGGAGCAGCTCGACCTTCCGGGCTTCATCCGATTCGCCGAGCAGACCAAGCACCCGTCCGTCGACGCCGATGCCCTCACCCGCGTCCGTGACCTGTTCAACTCCTATGGCGGGCAGACCGGCACGCTGCGGCTGCGCCACCAGACCCATTGCCTGAGGGCTCGTGTGCTCAAGGAGAACCTCGCCCCCGAGGCGACACCGGCCGACCCCACGCTGATCGAGCTGAGCTGATCCCATCCGCGGTGGCACGAACCCGGTGGTGCCGTCGAACGCACTACGCTCACGGCCATGAACGGGGTGGTCACCGCGGTCGCCGCAGCCGGAGTGCTGCTTGCCGGGGTGCTGGCCGCCCGGTGGTGGCTGCTGAACCGGCGGCAAAGTCTCGGCTCGCCCATCGACCGAGCCACGTACACGACGCTGCACGCGGCCTCGCTCACCGCTCCCGCGCTGCGCGGGGGTCTCGACGCGGAGAGCGCCGCACACTCCCTGCCGCACATCCGCACGCTCCTCGGCACTCCCACCGTCGCGATCACCGACACGTCCGGGCCACTGGCCTGGGACGGTCCGGGCGACCCCGACGACGTCGCGGCCCTGACGTCCGCGGCACTCAAGAGCGGAAGCACCCAGGCATCCGGCCAGGCCATCGTGGCGCCGCTGTCCGTTGACGAGGTCGTGGTCGGCAGCCTCGTGGTGGTGACCGATCAGGCGTCCGCCGGTCTCGCCCGTGCGGCCACCGAGGTGGCGCAATGGATGTCGAGCCAGCTCGAGCTCGCCGACCTCGCGGCGTCGCGCACCGCGCTGATGGAGGCCGAGCTGCGTGCCCTCCGCGCCCAGATCTCCCCGCACTTCATCTACAACTCGCTCGGGGCGATCGCGTCGTTCGTCCGCACCGACCCCGAACGGGCGCGCACGCTGCTGCTCGAGTTCGCCGACTTCACCCGCTACTCGTTCCGCCAGCACGGCGAGTTCACCACGTTGGCCGAGGAGCTCCGCTCGATCGAGCGGTACCTGGTGCTCGAGAAGGCCCGGTTCGGTGACCGTCTCCGGGTGGTCACCCGGGTCGCGCCGGAGGTGCTCAGCGTGAAGCTGCCGTTCCTGTCCGTGCAGCCGCTGGTCGAGAACGCGGTGCGCCACGGGCTCGAGGCCAAGGCCGGCGACGGCACCGTGACCGTGCTTGCGCTGGACGCCGGCAACGAGTGCATCATCTCGATCGAGGACGACGGCATCGGCACCGACCCCGAGACGGTGCGGGCAGCGCTGAGCGGGCACACGTCCAGCCCGTCCGTCGGCCTGGGCAACGTCGATGAGCGCATGCGCACCGTGTACGGCAACGAGAACGGGATCGTCGTCGAAACCGCGCCAGGCAAGGGCACCAAGGTGACGCTCCGGGTGCCGAAGTTCGCACCAGGCGTCGAACCCTGACGATCCGGCGTGTCGAGGTGCCCTGGGCCCGATTCCGTTCTTACTGTGGTGGGGAACGGAAGGAGTCGACCATGAACGAGTCGCTGGTCGACGAGGGACTGCACATGGTGTGCGAGACCTGTGAGACCGAGATCGACTTCCCCGACGAGATCGCGTCCGAGGTGGGCATCTGCCGCCAGTGCGGCATCGCCTTCCTGGTCGGTCGGCTCGCAGATGAATCCAGCGGCCGGGGCTCCGGGAGCGCATCGGCCTGAGCCTGCTGGGGTGATGGCACCGCCGTAGAATCGTGTGGTGAAGTTCCTCAACGGCCTGCAACCCGCGCACGACCTCACGTACAACGACGTGTTCATGGTGCCGGGACGCTCCGACGTCACGTCGCGATTCGACGTCGACCTGTCGACGTCCGACGGCACCGGTGCCACCATCCCGGTCGTCGTGGCCAACATGACGGCGGTCTCCGGGCGCCGGATGGCCGAGACCATCGCGCGCCGCGGCGGCATCGCGATCCTGCCGCAGGACATCCCCGCCGACGTCGTGTCCTCCACCGTCTCACGGGTCAAGGCCGCCCATACGGTCTACGAGACGCCGGTCACCGTGTCGCCGTCGATGACCATCGGCGAGACGGTGAGCCTGCTCACCAAGCGTGCCCACGGGGCGGCGGTGGTGGTCGACGACGGCAAGCCGGTCGGCATCGTCACCGAGCGCGACGGCGCGGACGTCGACCGGTTCGCCCAGGTGCGCGAGGTCATGAGCCACGAGCTGTTCACCGTCGAGGCGGGACTGGACCCTCGCGCGTACTTCGACGCCATGGCCGGCTCGCACGTCGCGGTCGCCCCGGTGCTGGACGGCGGCACGCTCGCCGGCGTCATCACCCGAACCGGCGCGCTGCGGTCCACGATCTACACACCCGCGGTCGACCCGGACGGACGACTGGCTGTCGGCGCCGCCGTCGGCATCAACGGCGACGTGCGGGTCAAGGCCGACGCGCTGCTGGCCACCGGTATCGACGTCATCGTGGTCGACACCGCGCACGGCCACCAGGAGAAGATGCTCGAAGCGCTCCCGCTCGTCGTCGCCGCGAGGGACGCGCACGCCCAGTGCACCGGACGACGCATCCCGGTGGTGGCCGGCAACGTCGTCACGGCCGACGGAACTCGCGACCTCATCGCCGCCGGCGCCGACGTCGTCAAGGTCGGCGTCGGACCCGGCGCCATGTGCACCACCCGGATGATGACCGGCGTCGGCCGACCGCAGTTCTCCGCGGTGCTCGACTGCTCGGAGGCCGCCCGCGTTGAGGGCCGTCAGGTCTGGGCCGACGGCGGCGTTCGCTACCCGCGCGACGTCGCGCTCGCACTCGCCGCCGGAGCCGGCAGCGTGATGGTCGGCTCGTGGTTCGCCGGCACGTACGAAAGCCCCGGCGACATCCACCACGGCACCGACGGCCGCCCGTACAAGGAGTCCTTCGGCATGGCGTCGTCGCGGGCGGTGGCCAACCGCACCCGCGACGCGGCCGGCTTCGAGCGGGCCCGCATGGCCCTGTTCGAGGAGGGCATCAGCACGTCACGGATGTACCTCGACCCGCTCCGCCCCGGCGTCGAGAACCTCCTGGACGCGATCACCGCGGGCGTGCGCTCGAGCTTCACCTATGCCGGCGCGCGCACGCTCCCCGACCTGGCCGAACGAGCGGTCGTCGGCATCCAGAGTGCTGCCGGCTACGACGAGGGCCGCCCGATTCACGTCAGCTGGTGACCAGCTGCTCCACGGCGGCGGCAGTGTCGCGAACCGTCCTGTCCCAGGAGAACGTCGCCGCCCAGTCGGCTGCCTTGCTCAGGTCCTCGTCGTCCTTGCGGATGGCCGCAACCACGGCGTCGGCCAACTGGTCAGGTCTCCATCCATCCATCACCGTCGCGTGACCGCCTGCCACTTCGACCGATCCGGGCTCCGGGCTGATGACGACTGGCTTGCCGAGGAGCATTCCCTCCACGATCGGGAGGCCGAAACCCTCGAAGTCTGACGGGAAGACGATCATCGAGGCCGACGACATCAGCCGCTTGAAGTCCGGGTCGTCGAGAAAGGGCGCAATCGTGACCCGATTGCTGAGGTTCTCGGCATCGATGATCTCCTCCAGTCGGCTTCGAAGCGTGGCCGATGCCCCGACCACCGTCAGGTCGGGGACGTCGTCACCGCGCTGTATGGCCATTGACCATGCGAGCAGAACGAGTTCTGGATTCTTGTTCGTGTGATGCCCGAACGCGACCGCGGGACCTTCGCGCGACGGCGCTGGCCAATCAAGTACGTGATCGCCGCCGAGATGGGTCACCGTTCCCGGTACTGAGCCCGTCGCGGGATGCCGTCGTCGCAGGTCGTTCAGCGTCCGCTCGGATATCGCCAGAAAGCCGTCGGCGATCCGAAAGGTCCGGCCGTACGAGATCTTGCGGATAAGACGTCGGCCACGACCGAACTGTTCTGGGCGCAGCTCGTGACGCAGGTCGAGGATCACCACAGCAAGCGGTACGCCGACGCGACGCAGAGTCGTCGGCGGCGCCGTTGCGAGGACGGCGTCGGGCCGGACTTCTCGGACCAACCGGCGCAGTTCGCGGGTCTGCGCGAGCGGCCTGAACAGGATCGCGGGCCAAGGCACGGCGATTTCGTGCCGTACGTGCCCGTGCGTGAGGAGCGTCGACCCCCGAGGAATCACGACGTGAAGCTCATCCTCGGGCCGCACCACGTGCCACCGATTGAGAAGTTGATCGACGTACGTCCGATTGCCGCCGAAATCGGCGCAAACCGCGTCGACGACCACGATCATCGAGTTGGACACGCCTCAACTCTAGAGCGGCATGGACACTCCGGTGCCGATGCGGGCTTCGATTCCGGCCACGACAATGCCGAGCCCGATCTCAAAGGTGTCGGCCCGGGCCAGGGGATCGTCGTCGATCGCGCCCGCACTGCTCGCCTGCAGGTGCATCTGCTCGTCGGTGACGTGACCGAGCACGAAGTGCAGCATGGTGGTCGCGGCCACCCGGGCCACGGGCGAGTCGCCCACCATCGCCGTCAGGCGGCCGACCGGATCGGCTTCTCCCAAGCCGAAGGCGTGGGCGGTCGCCACCAGCTCGGCACCGTCGCGGTAGGCGAGCATGGCGTCGCGCAGCTCGTGCGCGTACGCGGTCACCCGCTGCTCCCAGGGACCATCACGCTCCGGACGTGCGCCCCGGCGCAGCACCTCGTCGGCGACGGCCGCGAGCAGCGCCTGCTTGTTCGAGAAGTGCCAGTAGAGCGCGCTCGGCTGGACGCCGAGGTCGCCGGCCAGGCGCCGCATCGAGAGGTCGGCTAACCCGTGTCGATCAAGAACCTCGAGCGCATGCTCGACGACGTCGGTACGGCGGTGGCTCATCCACCCTCCTCCCAGGCCGGCACCGTGATGTGCCACCATACCTGAACACTGTTCAGTTGCCTGGCCGGAGGATTCCCATGAGCACGACCCAGCCCACCACGTCGCGGAAGTCCAGCACCACGACGGATCTCGCACTGATCGCCGGCTTCGCGGCCCTGATCGCTGCTTGCGCCATCCTGCCCGCGATCAACATCAGCGGACCGGTTCCGATCACGCTCCAGACATTCGGCGTGCTCCTGAGCGGCGCCGTGCTCGGCGCACGTCGCGGCTTCCTCGCCGTCCTGCTCTACCTGCTGGTCGGCGCGGCAGGTCTGCCGGTCTTCGCCAACGGCAATTCCGGCTTCGGCGTCTTCAGCGGGCCGTCGGTCGGCTACCTGGTGGGCTTCCCGCTGGCGGCCGCTCTGTGCGGCTTCCTGGTCGAGCGCCTCCCCCGCAAGGCGATCCAGACCAGCGTCCCGATGATCTTCGTGGCCGGACTGGTGAGCAGCGCACTCTTCATCCACACGCTCGGCATGGCCGGTCTGGTCTGGCGCGTGCCGACCGACTGGGCCGGCGCATGGGACATCGACAAGGTGTTCTGGATCGGCGACACGTTGAAGAATCTCCTCATGGCATTCGTGGCGACTGCCGTGCACCGTGCCTTTCCCGATCTGTTGCCGCGGCGCGGCGAGCAGAGCCGCGGCTAGCAGGGGGCCATGGGGCGCATCCAGCTCAACGACGTCGTCGTCCGCGCCCGCACGGGCGAGGGCGACGTCGTCATCCTCCAGCGGACGACCCTCGACCTCACCGAGCACCGGATCGCTCTGATCGGCGCGAACGGGTCGGGAAAGTCGACCCTGGCCCGGCTGGTGAACGGGCTCGCCGAGGCGAGCGAGGGAACGGTCCTCATCGACGGCCTCGACGTCGCCGAGCACGGGGCCGAGGTGCGTCGACAGGTGGCGTTCGCCTTCACCGACCCGGCCGCCCAGCTCGTCATGCCGACCGCTGCCGAGGACGTCGCCCTGTCGTTGCGGCGTACTCACCGACACAGGGACGAGCGGCGCGAGGCGGCCGTCCACGTGCTGAAGCGCTTCGGTCTCGAGGACCTCGCCGACCGCAGCGTGCACACCCTCTCCGGCGGACAGCGACAGCTGCTCGCCCTTGCCGGAGTGCTCGCCACCGACCCGTCGATCCTGGTGGCGGACGAGCCCACCACCCTGCTCGACCTCGCGAACACCCGACGCATCTCCGACCTGCTGTTCGGCCTGGACCAGCAGCTTCTCCTCGTCACGCACGATCTCGACCTCGCGCTTCGCTGCGACCGGGCGGTCGTCCTCGACGACGCCCAGGTCGTGTTCGACGGCGATCCCGAGCAGGCCGTGGCGCACTACCGGAGTCTGGTGTGAACCAGACGCCGTCGCTCCTGGGGCTGTACCGGCCGGGTCGCACCTGGCTGCACCGCCTCCGTGCCGGCCACAAGCTGACGGGGCTGTTCTTGCTCGGTGTCGTCGTCGTTACTGTGCACGGGCCGTGGACGGCGCTCGCCGCGCTCGGCGTGAGCCTGGTGCTGGTGACGACATCGGGCATGGACCTGCGCATCACCGCCCGGGCACTCCGTGGCATCGCCGTGGTCGCCGTCCTGCTCGGGGCCTACCAGACCTGGCAGCGCGGCTGGCCACACGCAGTCGAGGCTGTCGGCGACCTCGTCGCGCTCGTGCTGGCGGCCACCGTGCTGACGGCGACCACGCCGATCGACGAGGTGCTCGACGTCGTCGTGCGGCTCTCCCGGCCGTTCCGCCGGTTCGGCGTCGACCCCGAGCGTGTCGGCCTCGCCTTCTCCCTCATGATCCGCGGGGTTCCCGAGACGCTGGAGCTCGGACGCGAGACACGAGACGCCGCACGGGCCCGCGGCATGGAGCGCAATCCCCGCGTCCTGCTCACCCCGATGGTCATCCGGGTCGTCGCCAGGGCGCACGCCACCGGCGACGCGCTCGCCGCCCGTGGCATCGGCGACACCTGACCGGGAACTGAGGCAGGATCAGGGCATGCACGGCCTCCACGCGCTCGTCGTCGACGACGAGCAACCGGTGCTCGACGAGCTGGTGTTCCTGCTCGGGCGCGACGAGCGGATCGCGTCGGTGCGTGCGGCGCGATCCGGCACCGAGGCGCTGCGCGTGCTGGAGGCCGGCGCTGTCGACCTGGTGTTCCTCGACGTCGTGATGCCGGGACTCTCCGGACTCGAGATCGGGCGGGTGCTCAGCCGATTCCGCACGCCTCCGCGCGTCGTGTTCGTCACCGCCCACGAGGCGCATGCCGTCGACGCCTTCGACCTCGGCGTCGTCGACTTCCTGCTCAAGCCCATCCGGGAGGACCGGTTGCGCGAGAGCGTCCGCCGGGCTGGCGCCGAGGCCGACTCCGACCAGACACCCGCGGACGAGTCGATCGCGATCGAGCTCGGCGGCGTCACCCGGTTCATCCAGCGCTCCCTCGTGGCGTACGCGGAGGCGCAGGGTGACTATGTCCGCCTGCACACCGTCGACGGAGCCGGCCACCTGATCCGCACTCCGCTGAGCAGCCTGGCCGAGCGGTGGCAGGAGGCGGGGTTCGCGCGCATCCACCGCAGCCTGCTGGTCAACCTGGCGCACGTGCGCGAGCTGCGCATGCACTCCGGACGCTGCAGCGTCGTCGTCCCATCGGGCGACGACGCGGTGGAGCTCTCCGTCGCCCGACGCCACACGAAGGAGCTTCGTCAGCTGATCCACGAGCGGGCCCAATGACACTGCCCGAAGCCGACCCGAAGACCGGCCGGGTCAGGATCACCAGCCCGCTCACGACGGCGTCCCCGCACGTGCGTCGCACGGTGCAGCAGGAGATCGACGAGTCCACCGGCATCGGCGAGGTGTACGTCCGGTCGCTCGTCCGGTCGCAGCTGCGCGCGGCACTCACCGTCGTCACCACGCTGATGCTCACCCTGGGCGCTCTTCCGGTCGTGTTCTGGCTGCTCGACGACCTCACCGAGCTGACCGTGTTCGGCGTTCCCCTGCCCTGGGTCGTCCTCGCGGTCGCCGTCTACCCGGGGCTGGTCCTGCTCGGGTGGTTGTACGTGCGCCAGGCCGACAAGTCCGAGCGTGACTTCGCCGCCCTCGTCGACCCGGTCGACCCCTCGATCGAACGGTGGCGGTGGTGAACGCCACCTACGGCGTCGTGGCCATCACCCTGGTGGCTCTCGCCACGATCGGCATCGGCGCGTTCGGCCTGCGCATCAGCCGGACCACCAGTGACTTCTACGTGGCCTCACGATCGGTGAGCCCGGCGTTGAACAGCTCGGCGATCGGCGGCGAGTATCTCTCCGCGGCGTCGTTCCTCGGCGTCGCCGGGATGGTGCTGGCCACGGGCGCGGAGGCACTCTGGTTCCCGATCGGCTGGACGACCGGCTACCTGCTCCTGCTGGTCCTGGTCGCCGCACCGCTGCGGCGGTCGGGCGCGTACACCATTCCGGACTTCGCCCAGGTTCGGCTGCAGTCCGGCGCCGTCCGGGTCGTCGCGAGCCTCCTCGTGGTCGGCGTCGGGTGGCTCTACCTCATGCCGCAGTTCCAGGGCGCCGGGCTGACGATGCGCACAGTCACCGGCGCGCCCGGCTGGGTGGGCACGGTCCTGGTCGCGGTGATCGTGATGGTCAACGTGGTGTCCGGCGGCATGCGCAGCATCACCTTCGTGCAGGCGTTCCAGTACTGGCTCAAGCTCACCGCGCTGCTCGTGCCCGTGTTCTTCCTGCTGCACGCCTGGACGTCCGACGGCGGCCCTTCTCCGGTGGCGCCGACCGACTGGGTCCAGCCGTTCAGCGAGCCCGACGGCGAGACGATGTACCGCATCTACTCGGTGATGGTGGCGACATTCCTCGGCACGATGGGCCTGCCGCACGTCGTGGTGCGGTTCTACACGAATCCTGACGGGCGCGCCGCCCGGCGTACCACCTTGATCGTGCTCGCCCTGCTCGGCGCGTTCTACCTGCTGCCGACCGTCTACGGTGTGCTCGGCCGCATCTACGCGAGCGACCTGATCGCCGACGGCCGGGCCGACGCCGTCGTCCTCGAGCTGCCGGCCCGCATGCTCGGCGGCACGTCCGGCGAGCTCTTCGGGGCGCTCCTGACGGCCGGCGCGTTCGCGGCGTTCCTCTCCACCTCGTCGGGCTTGACGATGTCGATCGCCGGAGTGGTCGGTCAGGCGCTGAGCCGGCGCGGCCCGTTCTCGAACATCGCGGCCGTCCAGGTGGCAGCCGTGGGCGGTGTGATGGTGCCGCTCATCCTGGCGCTGTCGGCTGACCGCATCGCGGTGGCCAGCTCGGTGACGTTCGCGTTCGCTCTCGCGGCGTCGACGTTCTGCCCGCTGCTGGTGCTCGGCATCTGGTGGCGCGGGCTCACCGCCCCCGGCGCCATCGCCGGCCTCGTCGGCGGCGGCCTGTGCGCAGGGCTGGCGCCGATCATCACGATCTCGGTCCACCCGGAAGGTTGGTTCGGCGTGCTCGCCGCCCTGCCCGCGGCGTGGTCCGTCCCGCTGGGATTCGCCCTGATGATCGGCGTCTCGCTCGCCACCCGGAACCGGGTGCCGACCGACGTCTCCCGCACGATGGTGCGGCTTCACACCCCGGAGGGCGTCGAGCTGAAGCGGTAGGACCGTTCGTCGCGCCAGGCCGACCGTTCGTCGCGGCGCAGTGGCCGCACACCGACGGTTCGACGAGCCCCGCCGCAGCACCCCCGCTGTGAACTGGCACACACTCCCGACCGCTTTTACGGTCAGACCAACGGCAACCCTGCCGTCGTCCTGCCACCAAGAGAGGTGAACCCCTGTGGTCGAGAAGATCTCGCCAGAGGCGCACGAGGAGTACCAACGCATTCACGCGACGGAAGACTTCGCCGAGTTGAAGAGCTCCTACCTGCGCTTCGTCGTCCCCCTGACCATCGCCTTCATGGTCTGGTACCTGCTGTACGTCCTCGCCTCCAACTGGGCGCCCGGCTTCATGGGCACCAAGGTCGTCGGCAACATCAACGTCGCACTCGTGTTCGGACTGCTGCAGTTCGTGACCACCTTCGGCATCTCCATCTGGTACGCGCGCTTCGCCGCCCGTCGGATGGACCCGATTGCCGACCGCCTGCGTGACCAGTACGAGAGGGAGATCGAGCGATGAACATCCCCTTTGTCGACGCCATCGGCGAGCAGGACACCCAGAACCTCACCGGAGGACTGTTCATCGCCGTCGTCCTGCTGACGATCGGCATCACCTTCTGGGCCAGCCGGCAGACCAAGACGGCTTCGGACTACTACGCCGGCGGACGTAGCTTCAGTGGCGCTCAGAACGGGTTCGCGATCGCCGGCGACTACATGTCGGCGGCGTCGTTCCTCGGCATCTCCGGCGCCATCGCGCTGTCCGGCTACGACGGGTTCCTGTACTCCATCGGCTTCCTGGTGGCCTGGCTCGTGGCGCTCCTCCTGGTCGCAGAGTTGCTGCGCAACTCCGGCCGGTTCACGATGGCCGACCAGCTCGCCTACCGGATGCGACAGGTTCCCGTCCGCACGGCCGCGGCGACGTCGACGGTGGTCGTGTCGATCTTCTACCTGCTCGCCCAGATGGTCGGTGCAGGTGCGCTCGTCGCGCTCCTGCTCGGCGTGAGCAGTGAGACCGCGAAGAACCTCACCATCGCCGCCGTCGGCGCCTTGATGATCTTCTACGTGGTGGTCGGTGGCATGAAGGGCACCACGTGGGTGCAGATCGTCAAGGCTGTCCTGCTGATGAGCGGCACGATCCTGATCACCGTTCTCGTGCTCGCGAAGTTCAACTTCAACCTGTCCGACCTGCTCGGCACCGCCGCGGACAACAGCGGCCAGGGCTCGGCGTTCCTAGAGCCCGGCCTGAAGTACGGCGTGAACCTCACGAGCAAGATCGACTTCGTCTCGCTCGGTCTCGCGCTGGTCCTCGGCACGGCCGGTCTGCCGCACATCCTGATCCGGTTCTACACGACCCCGACCGCCCGTCAGGCCCGCAAGTCGGTGCTGTGGGCGATCGGCCTCATCGGCAGCTTCTACCTGATGACCCTGGTCCTGGGCTTCGGTGCCGCGGCGCTGGTCACCGGTGACGAGAAGACGGAGATCGCCGACTCCGGCGGTAACCTCGCTTCCCCGTTGCTGGCCGAAGCTGTCGGCGGTGGTCCGGGCTCGGTCGGAGGCGCCGTGCTGCTGGCACTGATCTCGGCCGTCGCATTCGCGACGATCCTCGCGGTCGTCGCCGGTCTGACGCTGACCTCTGCCTCCTCGGTGGCCCACGACCTGTACGCCAACGTCTGGAAGAAGGGTGACGTCACCGAGAAACAGGAGGTGCGGGTCGCTCGCATCGCGGCTTTCGCGATCGGCGGTGTGGCGATCCTCCTGTCCATCCCGGCACAAAAGCTGAACATCGCGTTCCTCGTGGCCTTGGCCTTCGCGGTCGCGGCCTCGGCGAACCTGCCGGCGCTGCTCTACAACCTGTTCTGGAAGCGGTTCAGCACCCGTGGTGCGGTGTGGAGCATCTACGGCGGCCTCATCACCTGCGTCGTCCTGGTGTTCTTCTCGCCGGTCGTGTCCGGTTCGGAGACGGCGTTGTTCACGAACCAGGATTTCCATTGGTTCCCGCTGAGCAACCCGGGCATCATCTCCATCCCGGCAGGCTTCTTCTTCGGCTGGCTGGGCACGATCACCACCAAGGATCGTGACTCCGAGGAGCGGTACATCGAGCTCGACGTCCGCACCATGACGGGCGCCGGCGCCGAGAAGTAGGGAGGGAGCCAACGAGCACCGTCCGGGGCTGGCCACGTGGCACGCCCCGGACGGGTCTTGTCCATCGCCCGGATGAACGATCCGGGCGTCTGGGACACAATGCAAGAGAGACCTGACGAGGAGACACCGTGAGCACCGAGGCGATCAGCAACCTGTCCCGCGAGGAACGGCACTTCGACCCACCGGCCGACCTGGCCGCGGACGCGAATCTGACGGCCGACGCGTATCAGGAGGCCGCCGACGACCGGCTCGCCTTCTGGGCCAAGCAGGCCGAGCGGATCAGCTGGGGCAAGCCGTTCGACGACGTTCTCGACTGGAGCAACCCGCCGTTCGCCAAGTGGTACGTGGGCGGACGACTCAATGCCGCGTACAACTGCGTCGACCGGCACGTCGAGGCCGGCCATGGCGACCGTGTGGCCCTGCACTTCGTCGGCGAACCCGCGGACGACACCCGCGACATCACCTACAGCGAGCTCAAGGACGAGGTCAGCAAGGCGGCGAACGCCCTCATCGAGCTCGGCGTGCAGACCGGCGACCGGGTCGCCATCTACATGCCCATGATCCCGGAGACGATCATCGCGATGCTCGCGTGCGCCCGCCTCGGTGCACCGCACACCGTGGTCTTCGGCGGGTTCTCCTCCGACGCGCTTTCAACGCGCGTCCAGGACTGTGAGGCGAAGGTCATCATCACCGCCGACGGCGGCTACCGCCGCGGCGCGCCGTCCGCGCTCAAGCCCGCCGTCGACGAGGCCATCGCCACTCTCGACAAGGAGCACGGGCAGTCCGTCGACCACGTCCTCGTCGTGCGACGCACCGGCCAGGACGTCGAGTGGGACGACGAGCGCGACGTGTGGTGGCACGACGTCGTCGACACGGCGTCGGCCGACCACACGCCCGAGGACTTCGACAGCGAGCACCCGCTCTACGTGATGTACACGTCGGGCACCACCGGCAAGCCCAAGGGCATCCTGCACACCACCGGCGGCTACCTGGTGCAGTGCGCCTACACCTTCTGGGGCGTCTTCGACCACAAGGCCGACGACGTGTTCTGGTGCACGGCCGACGTCGGCTGGGTCACCGGGCACTCGTACATCGTCTACGGTCCGCTGGCTTGTGGCGTCACACAGGTGCTCTACGAGGGCACGCCCGACACCCCGCACAAGGGCCGCTGGTGGGAGATCATCCAGGACAAGGGCGTCACGAAGTTCTACACGGCGCCGACGGCCATCCGCACGTGCATGAAGTGGGGCGAGGAGATCCCCGCCAAGTTCGACCTCTCCGCATTGCGCATTCTCGGAACGGTCGGTGAGTCGATCAACCCCGAGGCCTACGTCTGGTACCGCGACAACATCGGCGGCGGCCGCACACCGGTCGTCGACACCTGGTGGCAGACCGAGACCGGCGCCCACATGATCAGCCCGTTGCCGGGCGTCACCTCGGGCAAGCCAGGCTCGGCCATGACCCCCATTCCGGGCATCAGCGCGGACGTCGTCGACGACGACGGCAAGCCGGTTCCCAACGGTTCGGGTGGCTACCTCGTGCTCACCGAGCCCTGGCCGTCGATGCTGCGCACCATCTGGGGCGACGACGAGCGCTACAAGGAGACGTACTGGTCGCGCTGGGAGGGCGTGTACTTCGCCGGCGACGGGGCGAAGAAGGACGACGACGGCGACATCTGGCTGCTCGGCCGCGTCGATGACGTCATGAACGTCTCAGGTCACCGGCTCTCGACCACCGAGATCGAGTCCGCGCTCGTGTCGCACCCGAAGGTGGCCGAGGCTGCCGTCGTCGGTGCCACCGATGAGACCAAGGGACAGGCGCCGGTCGCGTTCGTCATCCTGCGCGAGTCGGCGCTGGTCGACGGCGAGAAGGCCGACGAGGCCGTGCTCACCGAGCTGCGCGACCACGTGGCCAAGCAGATCGGCGCGATCGCGAAGCCGCGTTCCATCATGGTGGTCCCGGAGCTGCCCAAGACCCGATCGGGCAAGATCATGCGGCGCCTGCTGCGCGACGTCGCCGAGAACCGCGAGGTGGGCGACGCCACGACCCTCGCCGACTCGTCCGTCATGGACCAGATCTCCGAGGGCATGAAGACGGCCAAGGACGAAGACTGACGTTAGGGTCGTGGCATGAGCACCGCTGAACAGCCGCGTCCTGCCGACGACCCCACGATCGGTCGCCTGGTCGCCGACGCCAGTCGGGACATCTCGGCCCTCGTCCAATCGGAGATCGCCCTGGCGAAGAGCGAGCTCCGCTTCAGCGTGAAGGCCGGTGGCATCGGCGCGGCGATGTTCGTGGGCGCGGGTTTCCTGGGCCTGCTCATCACCATCCTCGTGTCCATCGCCTTCGCCTACTTGCTGGTGATGGCCGGCCTCGACCCCGCGTGGGCGTTCCTCATCGTGGCCGGCGCCTACCTGCTCCTGGCGGTGCTCCTGATCATCGTCGGGATCGCGCTGATCAAGAGGGTCAAGGCGCCGACGAAGACCATCGCGACAGCCAGGGAGATCCCGGCCGCGCTCAAGGGCGACACCACGCCGCATCCGGCACAGCCCTAACGACGAGGCAGGGCTCGTCCCAGCACACTGAGCACCAGCACCACGCCGCCGATCATCAGGATCCAGAGCAGCCACTGGTTGAGTGAGTCGGACGCGCGGTCGACGAGCAGATCGCGCATCTCGCGGGCGAACGGCGTCCGGGCCGGCGTGCGGTCGAGCACCTCCGGCAGGGCCAGGCCGGTGCCGGCCAGCAGCACACCGGCGGTGATGACCGCGCCCGCGCCGAGTCCCACCACTGCGTTGATGCGGCGCCGAGCAAGCAGGAGGCACAGCAGCGCGGCTACACCGACGACCACCAGCCCGATGCGCGAGCGGTCGGAGGTCTTCTCGACCTGGTCGAGCACCTGACGGTCCGGTGCGTCGTAGACCGGCACCAGGAGCCGGTCCGGAATCGTGACGCGGACCGGGAGGTTGCCCGTCACCTGCTCGCCGACGAAGGCCGCGATCGGACCGATGTCGACCGTCATCCGGTCGGTGGTCGCGCCCGGCCCGAAGGTGAGCCGGTGGGTGCGACGTGTGGACTCCTCCCATGCTTCGGCGAAGCCGGGCTGCTGGGCGGTGCGGGTGGCGACCGCCCGGAGGGCCCGTTCGACCACCGGCTTCAGCGACGGCGGGATCCTGCCTTGTTCGGCGACGTCGTCGGTGATCGTGGCGACGATCGCGTCACGGAACTCGGTGTCGTCGACGAACGTCTCGGTGAAGGCGACGTAGCCGTCCTCGTCCGCGACGTGCGTGGCGACCCACAGCGTCGGCACCGTGACCACGGCGGCCACGACGGCCACCGCCCAGCACAGGAACGAGCCGACGGAGCGGATCATCCGGGGTCCCCGGGAAAGCGCGAGCCGCCTTTGAGCGGATCTCCAGCATGCGTCGGAACTGGCGAGCGGTTTTCTGGGGTGGGGGTCATGCACACGCTCCCGTGTCGACGCTGGCGGTGGCCGCCGAACCCCGGTCGGCGGCATTCGCGACCTGCGCGGCGGTCAAGGCGTAGCCGGTGGAGCTGTCGGTGACGGACGCGGCGAAGATGACACCCAGGACGCCGCCGTCGTTCGAGACCAGCGGGCCGCCGGAGTTGCCCGAACGCACGAGTCCGCGCACCGAGTACGTCTTGCGCGTGTGCTCTCCTCGGTCGTAGATGTCAGGACTGCGGAGCGTGAGCTCGCCACGGATGCGGGCCGCGCGAGCGTCGAAGGGACCGTTCTGGGGATATCCGAGAATGGCTGCGGCGTCGCCCGCCTTGCCGCCGGTGTCGAAGTCCAGTGGCGCGAGGCCGAGGTCGCCGGTCGCGAGAACGGCGACGTCGAGCCGCGGGTTGAACAGCACGACGTTCGCCTGCGTGCGGCGGCCGTTGACGTCGATGTACGGCTTGTCGACGCCGGCAACCACGTGGGCGTTCGTCATCACCCGGCCGGGCGCGTAGACGAAGCCCGAGCCCTCGACGCCGCGTTCGCACGACGCGACGCCGATGACCTTGACCACGCTCTCCGACGCTCGCCGCACCCCCGGCAGTCGCAGCGTGGCGTCGTCGGGTGGATCGACAGCGGTGATCCGCTCGTCCTCGAACGGGTCGATGTAGCGCGGAAAGAGGTTCGCGTCGAGCGTCTTGTTGAACGCGCGGAGCGTCTGCGCGGCCTGGCTCGGCATGACTCCGTCGACCCGCGACAGGATCGCCGAGTCGCGCGAGGCCGTGGCGAGATACGGGATGGAGGTGCCGCTCACCGAGTAGCCGAGGGCCCACGAGGCGACCAGCACCGCCACCATGCTCAGGGCGGCGCCGCCCACGGCGTCGACCCAGCGCAACGGTCGCCAGGTGAGCCCACTGCGCAGATCCGTGCCGACGTAGGTGCCCACCGCCTGGCCGACGGCTGCGGCCGCCACCACCAGCGCGAGCGCGAGCAGGGACGACGACAGCGTCGGCGGCCCACCCGACAGCAGCCGGGGTACCACCGCAATCGCGAGCAGTCCGCCCGCCAGCAGGCCCACCGTGGCCACGAGGTTGACGACGAAGCCCTGGACGTACCCCGACACGGCGTACGCGAACAGGATGAGCAGCAAGATGACGTCGAGTGAGTTCACAACAGCTCCGGCAGCGGGCGCGTGACGTTCTCATCCCATGGCTTCTCCCAGCCGAGCTCCTCGAACATCCGGCTGATGACACCGGCGGTGAAGCCCCACAGCGGCACATCGGAGCCGACCTCGAACGCGGGACCCCTCCACCCGGTCGGGTGCTCGACGCTGAACCGGTTGGCCGGCTCGATCAACAGGTGGATCGGGTGGTGCAGGATGCCGCCGACCTCCCGGACGTCGACCGGCTCGAGGGTGCGGGGAGTGTCCCAGTAGCCGAGCACCGAGGTGACCGCGAAGTTGCTCGGCGGCAACCAGAGCGTCGGCAGGGTGCCGAACACGAGCACGTCGGACGGGTCCAGGCCGACCTCCTCCTCGGCCTCGCGCAGCGCAGTGGTGACGGCGTCGGCATCGTCGGGATCCGCGGCGCCGCCGGGGAACGAGATCTGACCGGCGTGGTTGCGCAGCGTGGCTGCGCGCTCGGTGAGCAGCAGCTCCGGGCCGTCCATGCCGTCGGCGAAGCAGATCAGGACGGCGGCGGGCCGGGCGTTGGCCGGCGGGTGCGGGAAGCGGGGCGCCAGACGCTCGGCCTCGACCGATGCGGCGAGCTCCTTGACCGGCTTCAGCCAGTCGGGCAGCGTGCCCGAGCTGGACCCCTCGAGCTTCACGACGTGACTCCCAGGTGCTCACGGATCGCCGACGTCACGTCGGCGTACGAGCGGAATGGCTTCCGCTCCGTGAACACCATTCTCCCTTGCTCGTCCACGAAGACCGTCTGGGGCAGGCCGGAGTAGTGCAACGGAGCGCGGGTGTGACCGGCCCGGTCGACGAGCTGCGGGTATCTGACGCCGGACTCCTGGGCCAGACGCAGCGCCGCTTCGGGCGCGGCATCCACGACGTCGATGCCGATGAAGCGGACACGGTCGCCGTACATGCGGTGGGCCTTGGCGAGCAGAGGCAGCTCGTCGCGGCATTCCTTGCACCAGCTGGCCCACAAGTTGATGACCGTCGGTGTGCCGGTGAGCCCGGACAGCCGGACAGGGCGTCCGCCGCCGAGGCAGTCGAGCTCGAGGTCGGGCAGGGCTTCGTCACCCGACGCCCGGCCGTCCGGTGCGGGGCAGGGCTCGATCTTCGCGGCGGCCTTGAGGTCGGCGAGCTCGCCGGCGGACGCACCAGAGGGTTCTGAGCCGCCGCCGAACGTCGGCTTGGTCGGCTCGTCCGCACCACACCCGACCACCAGCGTGGCGGCCAGGATCATCATGGCGAAGCGACCCATGCCCTTCCCGGCGGCCCCGGGAGAGCGCGAGCTCTGCGAGCGGTTTTCTCGGGTGGGGGTCACGCGCGTCCCTGGGTGGTGACGAGCTTCGCCGCGACCTCCGGGTCGGTCGGGCCGGTGCCGTATGCGGGGCACCAGCGCGCCAGCGGGCAGGCACCGCACGCGGGCTTGCGGGCGTGGCAGCGTCGGCGCCCATGCCAGATGAGGTGGTGGCTCAGCATCGTCCAGTCGCGCTTGGGGAACAGCGCCCCCACCGCGTGCTCGGTGCGGACGGCGTCCTTCGCGGTCGCGTCGTCGACCCACTCGAACCGGCGGACGAGACGCGCGAAGTGGGTGTCGACGGTGATCCCCGGCACTCCGAACGCGTTGCCGAGCACGACGTTGGCGGTCTTGCGCCCGACACCGGGGAGCGTGACGAGGTCCTGGAGCCGCCCGGGTATCTCGCCGTCGAAGTTCTCGACGACCTCGGCGGACATGCGCAGCAGACTGTTGGTCTTCGCGCGGAAGAATCCCGTGGTCCGCACGATGTCCTCGACGCGTTCACGGTCCGCCGACGCCAGCGCGGTGGCATCGGGGTACTCCGCGAACAGGGTGGGGGTGACGGCGTTGACCCGGCGGTCGGTGGTCTGGGCGGACAAGATGGTGGCCACCAGCAGCTGATACGGATCGGCGAAGTCGAGCTCGCATCCGGCGTCAGGATAGGTGTCGGCGAGGACGCGGTTCATCTTGCGCGCACGGCGCACGAGAGCGGTGGGCGGCGGCGCCGCGACTGGTCGGACGGACTCCTCAGGCACGACGCAAGCGTACGTGGCATGACTAGACTGTGATCGCCGCAACAGAGACGAAGGATGGCCCGTGACCGACGACGTGCTCCGCCAAGCCCCGCTGTTCTCCGGACTCGACGAGGGCTCCGCGGCTGCCCTGGAGACCTCGATGGCGACGGCGTCGCTCAAGCGTGGCGACGTCCTGTTCAACGAGGGCGACGACGGCAGCCAGCTCTACGTCGTCACCGAAGGCAAGGTGAAGCTCGGCCGTACCTCCGCCGACGGGCGCGAGAACCTGCTGGCCATCCTCGGGCCGGGCCAGATGTTCGGCGAGCTGTCGTTCTTCGACCCCGGCCCGCGGTCGGCCACCGCCACGGCGGTCACCGACGTCGAGCTCAAGAGCCTCAGCCACGAGGCGCTCAGCCCGGTGCTGGAGACCCACTCCGACGTCGCGCTGGCCCTGTTGCACCAGCTCGCCGGACGCTTGCGGCGCACCAACGAGGTGGTCGGCGACCTGGTGTTCTCCGACGTCCCCGGCCGGGTCGCCAAGGCGCTGCTCGACCTTGCCAGCCGCTTCGGCCGCCAGGCCGACGACGGCGTGCACGTCAACCACGACCTCACCCAGGAAGAGCTCGCCCAGCTCGTCGGCGCCTCCCGCGAGACCGTCAACAAGGCCCTCGCCGACTTCGCGTCCCGCGGCTGGATGCGTCTGGAGCCCCGCAGCGTCGTCATTCTCGATCCCGAGCGGCTCCAGCGCCGGGCGCGGTAGACCCGAGCGGAGTCAGGCCCGCAGGAAGTCGAGCTGGGCCTTGACGCTCAGCTCGGCGGCCGGCCAGAGCGACTGGTCGACATCCGTGTAGACGTGCTCGACCACCTCGCGCGGGGTGGTGGCTCCGGCGTCCAGGGCGGCACGCACCTGGTCGAGACGCTCCTGGCGGTGCTCGAGGTAGTAGTCGAGCACGGGACCCGCCTGGTCGATCACCGGGCCGTGACCGGGCAGGATGCGCTCGACCAGCCCCTCCTCGACCAGCTCGCGCAAGATGGCGAGGGAGTCGAGGTACGGGCCGAGCACGCCGTCGGGGTGGGCGATGACCGTCGTGCCGCGGCCGAGCACGGTGTCACCGGTGAGCAGCGACGGCTCGTCGAGCAGCCGGAAGCAGGTGGAGTCGGCGGTGTGGCCCGGCGTGCTCACGACGACGAGGCGCAGGCCGTCGACGTCGATGTCTTCTCCGTCGGTGAGCGGAGAGGCGTCGAGGCAGAACTCGGGGTCGGTGGCCCGGGCCGGCGCACCGGTGCGGTCGGCCACGACCTGCATCGACTCGGTGTGGTCGAAGTGGCGGTGCGTGAACAGCACCAGGCCGACGTCACCGGCCGCCTCCAGCACCCGGTCGAGATGGGTGGTGTCCGGAGGACCAGGATCGACCACCACCGATCGGGTGGCTCCAGGCTCACGCAGAATCCAGGTGTTGGTGCCGTCGAGCGTCATCAGGCCGGGGTTGTCGGCGCGGACCACCGCCGCGCGTTCGGTGACTCTGTCGGCGTTCGGGGTGACGTCGTCGCTCACATCTCCTCCAGCTCGTATTCGAGGAACAGCTCGCCGCCGACGTCGACGAGGAAGGGCGCGACGGTCTTGACCTCACGCTCGGCCGAAGCCGTGAGGATGGTGGCCGCCGTGAATCGTGAGACCTCGCGGCAGGTGACCGCCGTGGGTGGCAACATCATCGCCTTCCCGGAGTCGACCGACTCGAGCACCTTCGCCATCGGCGCCCACAGGGCGCGGTCGGCTTCGCCCGGCAGCTCACCGACGACCTGACCCTCGGGCAAGGCGGCCACGAAGAACCTGGTGTCGTATCGTCGCGGCTCGAACTCCGGGGTGATCCAGTGTGACCAAGCGCCGAGCAGATCGGCACGCAAGACGAGTCCCCGTTCGGCGAGGAACTCGGCGAAGCCGTACTCGCCATTCTCGAGCGCGAGCCGAGCGGCCTGCATGTCCGGCGCGCTCGTGTCGGAGACGACGGTGTCCGCGTCTGGGCCGGCGAGCAGGATGCCCGACTCCTCGAACGTCTCGCGCACCGCGGCGACGACGAGACCGCGCGCCGTGTCGGCGTCGCAGCCGAACTGCGTGCCCCACGCCTCCGCGGACGGGCCGGCCCAGTCGCCGACGTCCCGGTCGGAGGCCTGCGCCTTGCCACCCGGAAACACGTACATGCCCGGAAGGAACTCCATCGTGCTCTGCCGGCGCAGCAGATAGACCTCGACGCCGTCGTCGCCGTCGCGCAACAGCACGATCGTCGCCGCGTCCACCGGCACAGCCGGTTCGCCGGTCCGGCCCACGTGCTCGCGCAGTCGATCGGGAACCGGAATCCGCATCAATCGACCTCGACGACGAGCTCGACCTCGACCGGTGAGTCGAGCGGCAGGGACGCGACGCCGACGGCGCTGCGGGCATGGACGCCGGTGTCGCCGAAGGCTGCCGCGAGCAGCTCGCTGGCTCCGTTGGCGACACCCGGCTGGCCGGTGAAGTCCGGAGTGGAGGCGACGAACACGACCGCCTTCACCACTCTGCGAACTGCGGCCAGCTCCCCGACCTCCGCCTTGACGGCCGCGAGTGCGTTGAGCGCGCACTGCTGAGCGCACTCGACGCCCAGCTCGACCGTGACGTCTCCGCCGACCTTGCCGGTGGCCACCAGCTCGCCGTCTCGCATCGGCACCTGGCCGGCGGTGAAGACGAGGGAGCCGCTGCGCACCGCGGGCGTGTAGGCGGCGACCGGCGGCACGACGGACGGCACGCTGTGGCCGAGCTCGGCCAGGCGCTCCTCCGGTGAGGTCATGCCTGCACCGGCCGCTTGAAGTAGGCGACCAGGTTCTCCGGGTTCATGCCGGGGACGATCTGCACGAGCTCCCACCCATCGGATCCGAAGTTGTCGAGGATCTGCTTCGTCGCGTGCACCAGCACCGGCGCGGTCATGTACTCCCATTGCGTCATGCGCCGACTGTATCGCCGGGCTGTGCCCTTCATGCCGCCCACGCCCGGCATCCGAGCCAGGACCCTTCATGCCGCCCACGCCCGGCATCCGAGCCAGGACCCTTCATGCCGCCCACGCCCGAGCATTCCGGGCCAGGCTCGGTAACCTTCACCCGTGGCCACCGCGACTCCCCTCCACGTCGTCACCGGCAAGGGCGGCACGGGCAAGACCACCGTTGCCGCGGCGCTGGCCATGGCCCTCGCCGACGCCGGCCGCCGCGTGCTGCTCTGCGAGGTCGAGGGACGCCAGGGCATCGCCCAGCTCTTCGACGTCCCGCCGCTGCCCTACGAGGAGCGCATGGTGGCCGTGGGGCTGGGCGGCGGTGAGGTCTTCGCGCTGGCGATCGACCCGGAGGCTGCGCTGCTGGAGTACCTGCAGATGTACTACCGCCTCGGCCGTGCCGGCAAGGCCCTCGACCGGTTCGGCATCATCGACTTCGCCACCACGATCGCCCCGGGCGTCCGTGACGTGCTGCTCACCGGCAAGGTCTACGAGGCCGCCCGGCGCCGCGACTCGTCATCGAAAGGGGGCAACGGGTTCACCTACGACGCCGTCGTCATGGACGCCCCACCCACCGGGCGCATCGCCCGGTTCCTGAACGTCAACGAGGAGGTGGCCGGCCTCGCCCGGGTCGGCCCGGTCCGGCGTCAGGCCGACTCGATCATGGCGATGATGCGCAGCCAGAGCACCCAGGTCCATCTCGTCACCGTGCTGGAGGAGATGCCGGTGCAGGAGACCCTCGACGGCATCGCCGAGCTGCTCGACACGAACCTCCCGGTCGGGCACGTGATCGTCAACCTGGTCCAGTCCGCACTGCTCGGCGACCACACCAGTGAAGCCCTCAGGTCGGGCGCCCTCGGCACTCGGCAGGTCGCGAAGGTTTTGACATCCGTCTCGCTCGACGCCGGCGCCGCGCCGGCGCTCATCGAGCAGGGACGTTCGCACCTCGAGCGGCAGGAGCTGCAGGACTCCCAGCGCGACGTGCTCACCAGAGCCGAGCGACCGGCGATGGAGCTGCCGACCCTTCCGGACGCGATCGACCAGGGCGCGCTGTTCGAGCTCGCCCGGATGCTACGCGCCGACCTGCTCGGCAAGGGTGACCCGGCATGACCGGACGACCGAGCACCTCGCCGAAGGGTCGGCGTCGCCCCGCGCGGGCGACCGGCCCGGCCGCTCCCGGCTCCCAGCACGACGCCGTCGACGTCGACGCGCTGCTCGCCGACCGAGGCACGGAGATCATCGTGTGCTGCGGCTCCGGCGGCGTCGGCAAGACGACCACGTCGGCTGCACTCGCTCTCCGGGCGGCCGAGCAGGGCCGGCAGGTCTGCGTCCTCACGATCGACCCCGCCCGCCGGCTCGCCCAGTCGATGGGCCTCACCGAGCTCGACAACGTCCCGCGCCTCGTCGACGGAGTCGACGACTCGAGCGGCGGACGACTCGACGCCATGATGCTCGACATGAAGCGCACGTTCGACGAGGTCGTCGAGGCGCACTCGACACCGGAGAAGGCCCAGCAGATCCTGGCCAACCCCTTCTACGTGACGCTCTCCAGCTCGTTCGCGGGCACGCAGGAGTACATGGCGATGGAGAAGCTCGGCCAGCTGCACGCGGAGGCGGTCGAGAACACCCGACGGTGGGACCTCATCGTCGTCGACACCCCGCCGTCCCGGTCGGCGCTCGACTTCCTGGACGCACCGGAGCGCCTCTCCTCGCTGCTCGACGGCCGCTTCATGCGGCTCATGGTGGCGCCGGCCCGCGGCCCGGCCCGACTGCTGACGGCCGGGTTCGGCCTCGTCACCAGTGCGCTCAACCGGGTGCTCGGCGCGCAGATGCTCACCGACGTGCAGGCGTTCATCGCCGCCCTCGACACCCTGTTCGGCGGGTTCCGCCAACGCGCCGAGGCCACCTACTCACTCCTTCAAGCCGAAGGCACCGCGTTCCTCGTGGTCGCGGCGCCGGAGACCGACGCCATGCGCGAGGCGGCCTACTTCGTGGAGCGGCTGTCCGCCGAGAAGATGCCGCTCGTGGGCCTGGTCGTCAACCGGGTCCACGTCGACGAGGTCGAGAGCATCTCGGCCGCGGACGCCGAGTCGGCCGGGCACAAGCTCGCGACGGGTGACACGAACGAACGGGCGACGTCAGAGCTGCTGGCCGTCCACGCCGAGCGCGCCCGGCTGGCCAAGCGGGAGATGCGGGTCGCGCAACGGTTCACCGCAGCGCATCCCCGCGTGCCGACCGTGTCGGTGCCCGCGCTGTCCGGCGACGTGCACGACCTCGACGGACTGCGCCAGATCGGTGGCCTGCTGGCGGGGACTCAGGAGGCGGCGGGCTGAAGGATGGTGCGCCAGGTCGTCACGTTCGGGCGACGGCGCAGCAGCGCACGACGCTCGCGCTCGGTCATGCCGCCCCAGACGCCCCACTCGATGCGGTTGTCGAGCGCCTCGGCGAGGCACTCGGCGCGCACGGAGCATCCCCCGCAGACCTGCTTGGCGCGATTCTGCTCAGCGCCTTTGACGAAGAGGGCATCCGACTTGCCTTGACACGCGGCGACCGCGGCCCAATTCTCATTCCACCCCATGACGAGCACCTTCCCGAGACTCGGCCCCGATAGCCGAAAGTGACGTGAAGACAAACGTACGAATTCGGTGCGGATGCAGTCAGACACAACCGAGTGATTCCGTCTAGTCCTTTAGAACTATTGGCTGACCTGCAGCTTTGGCACGATCCCACGGAGTCGGGCGCGATCTCCTCGGCCTGGTCACGTAGTCTTGGCGGCATGTCCTGGGACGATCTGACCGACTCCGTGCGCCGTCGCGTGCAGTCGGGCCCTCCCCCGGAGCACGACGGCTCGATCATCTGGGCCATCGCCCGCCTGTCCGCGCTCGCCGGCCTCATCGTGGCGGCCATCTTCGTGCCGGCGGCCGCGTTCACGGCGGTGACGGCCAACAACGTCAGTGACGCCGTGGTCGACCTCCCGCTGGAGCTGAAGGACGTCCCCGCCGCCCAGACCACGCGCCTGCTCGCCTCCGACGGCAGCCTGCTCGCGTACTTCTACGAGGAGAACCGGCAGGACGTCCCGCTCGGCAAGATCAGCGACGACATGAAGGACGCGCTGCTGTCGATCGAGGACAGCCGCTTCTACCAGCACGGCGCCCTCGACCTCAAGGGCACGCTGCGCGCGCTCGTCAACAACGCGGCCGACGACCGGCAGACGCAAGGCGGCTCGTCCATCACCCAGCAGCTGGTCAAGCTCACGCTGGTGCAGCAGGCCACCACCAAGGAGCAGGTGCGAGCGGCCACGAAGCCTTCCATCGCCCGCAAGATCCGCGAGCTCAAGCTGGCGATCGCCTACGAGGAGGACCACACCAAGGAGGAGATCCTCGAGCGCTACTTCAACATCGCCTACTTCGGCGACGGCGCTTACGGCATCCAGTCCGCGGCCCGGCACTTCTTCTCGGTCAGCCCCGACAAGCTCGACGTCCGGCAGGCCGCCACGCTGGCCGGTCTCGTCAAGAACCCGGTCGAGTTCGACCCCCGGGTCTATCCCGAACGAGCACTGCAACGCCGCAACCTCGTGCTCGGCGCGATGGCGTCCAACGGCAAGCTCTCGCAGAGCGAGGCTGAGGAGCTCATGGCCGAGCCGCTCGACCTCAAGCTCACCTCGTTCCCCAACGGCTGCGTCACCTCCAAGGCGGCGTTCTCCTGCGACTACATCCGGCGCTACCTGCTCGCCGAGCCCGCCCTGGGTGCCACCGTGCAAGACCGTCGCGCCCGGCTCGAGCGCGGCGGCCTGACCATCAAGTCGTCCATCGACGTCCGGATGCAGAAGGCGATCAACAAGGCAGTCCGCAGCACCGTCGCACCGAAAGACAGGGCCATCGGCTCCATCGCGCTGGTCGAACCGGGCACGGGCAAGGTCCGCGGCCTGTCGCAGTCGCGGCCCATGGGACGCGACAAGAAGGCCGGCGAGTCGTACATCAACTACGCGGTACCCCGGAAGCTCGGCGACTCCGGCGGCTTCCCGGCTGGGTCGACCTTCAAGTTTTTCACCACCGCCGCGGCCCTGGAGGAAGGCATCCCGGTCAGCAAGACGTACCGCTCACCGCAGAACCTCACGATGCCGGCCGGCACATACTTCGACTGCGAAGGCGGCGGCACCGGCACCTGGCGGGTCTCCAACTCCACGGGAGCGGGCAGCTTCAACATGTACACCGGCCTTCGCCGGTCGGTGAACACCTACTTCGCCCAGCTCGAGCGCGACGCCGGCCTGTGCAACACGGTCAAGGCCGCCGAGGCGATGGGCATCACCGTGCCGTTCGACCCCGAGACCGGTGTCACCGACCAGGTCGGTCCGTTCACCCTCGGCGTCACGTCGGTCAGCCCGCTCGAGATGGCCGCCGCCTACGCCACCGCGGCGTCCGGCGGCATGTACTGCGAGCCCCAGCCGGTCGACGCGATCGTGGACATGGAGGGCAAGGTCCTGAAGGAGTACACGAAGGAGTGCCGCCGGGCCATGACCCAGAATGACGCGGCGCAGATCAACGACATCCTCACCGGCCTGCAGAAGCCCGGAGGTTTCGGTTTCTCCAATGGCACCGGGTTGAACATCCCGTCGGCGGCCAAGACCGGAACCACCCAGAACAACAAGGCCGTCTGGTACATGGGCTATACGCCCGAGCTCGTGGCCGCGTCGATGATCGCCGGCGCGAATCCCCGAGGCATTCCGATCTCGCTGGCGGGCAGCACCCTCCGCGGCGTGCCGGTCAGCTTCTCGCAGGTCGGCGGTTCGTCGCTGGCCGGCCCGATGTGGAAGAAGGCCATGGGCAAGATCCAGGCCTACCTGAGCCCAGAACCGTTCGAGCCGCCGCCCCAGGGCCAGCCCCGCAACGAGAAGAAGAAAGAAAAGAACGACTGACGTTGAGCCGCGTCTGGCCTAGGTGCCGAGCTGGCGTTTGACCTCTGCGGCCACGGCCTTGCCGTCGGCGCGACCCTTCACCTGCGGCTGGACGACACCCATCACCGCGCCCATCGCCTTCATGCCGGCTCCGGCCGAGCCGGTCGACTCAATGGCGGCGGTCACGATGTCGCGGATCGCATCCTCGTCGAGCTGTTCCGGCAGATACTCGGCCAGGATCGCGGACTCCTCGCGCTCCTTGGCGGCCAGCTCGGGCCGGTTGCCGGCATCGAACGCCTCGGCGGCCTCGCGCCGCTTCTTCGCCTCTGACGTCAGCACGCCGATGACATCGTCATCGGACAGCTCACGGGCCTCCTTGCCACCCACCTCGGCGTTCGTGATGGCGGTGAGCACCATGCGCAACGTGCCGGTGCGCAACGCGTCCCGCGACTTCATCGCGGTGGTGAGGTCGGCGCGGAGACGTTCCTTGAGGTCAGCCATGGCGCCATCCTCTCACCGGGGCCGTGGCTAGGCTGAGACCCATGCGACCGACCGCCTGGCCCCTCGGCGCGCTCGGAGCCGCCGCGGCCGGGCTGGCCTACGCATCCCTGTACGAAGTGCGAGCGTTCACGCTGCGGAGGGTGACGGTCCCGGTGTTGCCGGCCGACTCGGCGCCTCTGCGCATCCTGCACCTTTCCGATGCCCACATGACGCCGTCGCAGCACCGCAAGCAACAGTGGATGCGCGGACTGGCCGAGCTCGAGCCCGACCTGGTGGTGAACACCGGCGACAACCTCGCCCACATCGGCGCCCTGCCGTCGGTGCTCCGCGCGTACGGCGACCTTCTCGACCTGCCGGGCGTCTTCGTGTTCGGGTCGAACGACTACTTCTCGCCGGTCAAGAAGAACCCCGTCGGCTACCTGCTCGGTGGCACCGGCTCGGGGTCGGATCGGACCAAGTGGTGGCTCACGAGGCAGCGCGACCTGCCGTTCGAGTCGATGCGTCGCGCCTTCACCGCCCGGGGATGGACGGACCTCACCAACACCCATGCCTCCCTCGACATCGCGGGGCAGCGGCTCGCCTTCGTCGGCGTCGACGACCCCCACCTGGGCTACGACCAGCTCGACGACCAGCCGGCCGACGCGTCGGCGGATCTCGCGATCGGCGTGGCGCACGCTCCCTACCTGCGCGTGCTCGACCGCTGGAACGCCCTCGGATATCAGCTCATCCTGGCCGGCCACACGCACGGGGGACAACTCTGCGTGCCGTACTACGGTGCCCTCGTCACGAACTGCGACCTCGACCGGAAGCGCGCCAAGGGCCTGCACACGCACCGGACGGAGGGGCATGAGCCGTCCTGGCTGCACGTGTCGGCCGGGCTCGGCACCTCACCGTTCGCACCGGTGCGTTTCGCGTGCCGCCCCGAGGCCACGCTGCTGACGTTGACTGGGATAGACTCGCCCGGGTTGCCCGGGTAGGGCAATCAGCACCGGGGTGTGGCGCAGCTTGGTAGCGCGCGTCGTTCGGGACGACGAGGCCGCAGGTTCAAATCCTGTCACCCCGACGAGGAGAGTCGGAACGAGAGCCGCAGGTAGCCGCTCGCATCGACGGACAGAATGAGGGCAGGCTCGTACTCGCGCCGACCCGACCCTGGGGGGCTCGCATGATCCGTTACCGCATCGCCGAACGAGGCAGCGCCGACGTCGAGACCTACCATCGCCTGCGCACCGCGATGTACCTGGCGGAGGGTCTGATCACCCCCTCGGACGTCGACTCCGGCACCGGTCTCTACATCGACCAGTACGACGAGCACTCGATCCACCTACTGGCCGCCACCGACCAAGACGTCGACATCGGCTGCTGGCGCATGGTCGAGAGCGCTCCCGGCCGCACCCTGCCGGTGACCGACCTGTTCGGCGTCGACGTCACGCCGCGCTCCTACGAGTCGTCCGGCAGCGCGATCGTTCCGGCGTATCGCAAGACCATGGTGGGGCTCGGCTTCTTCCGGGCGATGTTCGCCGTCGCCGAGGAGCGGGGGCTCGACAACGCCTACGGGATCGTGGAGCAGCCTTACCTCGCCACTGCTCGGGCCATCGGCATCCCGATCGAGGTGCTTAGCGAACCGCGGCACGTCTTCAATGCCGACAACGTGGCGATCGTGGTCAGGCGGGATGCGCTGATGGCCGTCCTCGACACGGTTTCTGAAACCGTGCCCGCCTTCGTCGACTTCTTCCTCGAGCCGTTCGACTGGACGCTCCCGGATCACACGTTGCTGCCCGCCTGAGGCCCGTCTCTGAAAGGATGCGCCTGTGTTCCGCTACCGCATCGCCGAAGCCGGCACCGACGACCTCGCGGGCTGGCACCGGCTCCGCACAGCTCTGTACCTGGACTCCGGCCTGATCACCCAGGACGACATCGATCCGGACTCCGGCCTGTTCGTCGACGCCTACGACGACCACTCCGTGCATCTGCTCGCCGCCGACGACGACGGCGTCGACATCGGCTGCTGGCGCATGATCGAGCCCGGCCCCGGTCGGACCCTTCCGGTGAGCGACCTGTTCGGCATCGACCTCCTGCCGAACGCCTGGGAGTCGTCCGGCAGCGCCATCGAGCCGCGGTATCGAAAGTCTCCGGTTTCGCTGGGATTCCACCGCGCCTTGTTCTCGCTGGCCGAGGAGCGGGGATACGAGAACGTCTATGGGATCGTGGAGCAGCCGTACCTCGCGGCCGCGCAACGGTCCGGGCTCCCGATCGAGGTGGTCAGCGAACCGCGGTTCGTGTTCAACGCCTCCAACGTGGCCACGCTCATCCGGAGAAGTTCGATGGTCGCGCTGATCGACTCCGGCTCCGACGACGCCCCGGCGTTCGCGGCGTACTTCCGCAAACCCTTCGACTGGACGCTCTCCGAGGACGACTTCGTCACGTCGAGACGCTGAAACCGCATCTTCCGGGCTCAACCGGAGGCTGCCGGTGTTCCGCTACTGCATCGCCAAGAGTTTCGTCCGAACACATTCTGGGAGCGACCTCAACCCCGTCGGCTGAGGCCGATCGACAAGCCGTTGACGTCGAGCCCGTGCGGCAGGGGCTGACCCGGATCCAGCGAGACGCCGTCGACCGACGGCGTCCAGTACGCGAGCAGCCGGGCCAGGAACGCCTGGCCGAGGAACACCGAGAGCCCGGCACCGGGGCAGCCCTGTGGCCCGTGGCTGAAGAAGTTGAACTGCCAGCTGTGCGACGCGTCGCCCGAGGCCCACTCACCCGGTGCGAAGTCGTCGGCGAACGGGACGCGCGCCGGGTCGCGGTGGTTGAAGACGTTGTAGATGAGGACCTGGGTGTCGGGCGGGAGAACTTCGCCGCCGGGGAACGTCACCTCCCTGGTGGTGACACGGCCGAACAGGGCCGTGGTCGGCCAGAGCCGCATCGCCTCGAGGATGCAACCGGCGGTGTAGTCGAGGCCGGCGACGTCCTCGGCCCCCATGTGACCAGCACTGTCGATGTCGATCGACGCGATCTCGGCCCGGACCTCGTGCAGCTGCTCCGGATGGGTGGCCAGGAGCACGAGCGTGCGCATCAGGTTCAGCGGCAGGGTGTCGCCCATCGCGAACAGCCAGTGGATGGCCTGGCCGGCGACGTTGGTCGTGGCGTCGTGCGGCGCCTCCGCGAACTGTCCAGTCAGGCTGTTCGGGTCGGGGTCGTCGACGTACGCCTGGATGGACGCCAGGAACTCGTCGTAGCCGTCGGCCGGCTTGCCCGGCGTCTTGTTACCGGCCGCCATGAGCGCACCGAGCCGCGCCGAGAGCTCGACGTCGCCGCCGGCGCGATCGCCGAACACCACGCGTCGGGTGATGCGCTGGAATGTCTGGTTCACGTCCGGCCACGTGACGGTATCCAGCTGCGCGAGCGCACCGACCGCCTCACGGACGACGGTCAGGAACCGTGGAGCCAGTGGGTGGAGCGGTTGTCCGGTGGCGAGCACCGACTCGGCGAACGCCCGACGGTTGCGCCACTCGTCGCCGCGGGAGATCGTCAACGCGTCCGGCTGAAACGCCGACATGCCCTTGCGCTTGGTGTCCGGGTCGGACGCGAACGGGTCGGGCGAGCCGCCGAGCACGAACTCGATGTCCTCGGGAGCATGCAGCAGGAGGGCCTCGTCGGTGGCCACCCGGATCAGGAACGGACCGGGCCCGTGGCGCTCCACCAACCCCTGGACGAGATGAAACCCTTGCGCCTCCGCGCGCGCGACGGACGCGATCTTCACCGGAAGCCGGCGCTTCTTGAACAGGCCGAGCACTACCTGCGGCACGCCGATCTGCGCGGTGAACCGCAGTCCGTCGACGACCGAGGCGCGCCGGAACTCGCTCATCGCGGCACCACCGTTGAGAGGGGCCGAGAATACGGCGGCACCGCGATGAGACGCTGATGGTTCGCTCGCTGGCGCTCGCTCATCGCGGCACCACCGTTGAGAGGGGCCGAGAACACGGAGGCACCGCGATGCGACGCTGATGGTTCGCTCGCTGGCGCTCGCTCATGGATCTACCACGGCATGTACGCCTTGATCGCGTCGGCGACGCGCTCGATCGGGTTCGGGTCGTCGGGCCGTGGTGCACCCAGCTCCGGCCACGGGGCGAAGATGCGGTCGACATCCCCGATCACCGGTTGCAGCTCGGGGTAGTGCCGCAACAGGACGTCCTTCATGGACGTGTGGTTGACCCAGTCGTAGCCGACCTGGGTGTAGACCTCGGGCCGGAAGTCGGTGGTGAAGAAGCGGTCGCTCTTGAGCCGCCGCGACGCCATCAGGATGAAGATGCGGAACGCGGTGTCGGAGAACCCGAAACCCTTCGGCGGCTTCTCGGCGTACATCCCGATCTGCAGGTCGACGCTGTCGATGTCGCCGTGGTAGACGTCGGCGATCTCCTTGGCCCACTGCGGGTTCGGCGTCAGCTCGTCGAACGATCGGCGCCGCGGCATCCGCAGCGCCTCGCGGAAGTCGTTGTAGCGAGGCACCCCGCGCTCGCGGTCGCGGACGATGTCGAGGGTGGCGAGATCGGTCACCTGGCCGTCGAGGCGGGTCAGCTTGCGCAGCGCGTTCGGGTAGTTGTGCAGGCACACCGCGCCGGCGCTTGCCAGCCCGAAGGAGTACCACAGGTCGCCCATGTCGAACCGGTCCATGACGTCGCGGGTGTCACGCCCCTGGATGTCGGTGAAATCGAGCGTCTCGAGCCACCGCCCCGACTCCAGCGAGTGGAACCGCCACTCGTCGGGGATGAGCGGGTGCATGCGGTAGACCGCCACGAACTCCTCGGTGAGCGAGAACGGTGCCGAGTGGTGGTCCTTGTCCGATCCGATGATGCCGCTGAGGGCTTCGCTGTCGCCGACTCGACCGACGCGGTCGCGGAACGTCTCGCCCAGTGCGCCGTACCAGTTGGCGTTCATCCCGATCTGCAACGCCGGGTGGCGCAGCACGCACGTCGTCCACTCCACGGTGTGGATCTTGGCGATCAAGGCGGCGATGACGAGCCAGGCCACCTCGAACAGACGCTGGTCGTCGAAGCTCGGGTACGCCTTCTTCAGGGCGTCGCACACAGAGTTGTGCTCTCGCGCGAACACCGTGTGCAGGAGCCCCATGCCCACCCACCAGTTCTCGCGCATCCCGGTGACGTCGATGCCGGGCTCGTCGGGACGGGTGCTGCGCGGCAGCCGGCCGGCTTCATCGACCTTGACCTTGCCGTCCGTGAACGTGCGGACCTCGGCCTGCCGGTCAGGGCCGCTCCCGTAGATCTGCGACGCGTCCCACCAGTGCGTCTCGACGTTGGCATAGAGCGCCGCTCGGTCGCGCGGGTTCGATGTCGTGCCGGGCATCGGCTGGGTGGCGCGGATACGCATCGGCCGCTCCGGCCAGTCGTCGCTGTCGCGCAGGGGCACCTCGATGACGTCGTCGGGCAGCCCGTTGCCGTGAAAGAACCAGTTGTGGTTCTCGAACTGCAGCCACGCCGCGGCGAGGGCATTGATGATTCCGGCCGGTTTGAACGTGTCGCGCGCCATGAGCTTCTCGCTGATGTCGCGCGGGTTCGGGTCGAGCAGTCGCTTGCGGTTCGGCTTGGTCAACTGCAGCGGGACGTTGCGACCGAAGCCCGTGCCCTTCGCGCCCATCATCGGGTCGTCGAGGTCGTTCCAGCTCCCGTCCGACGTCCGCGCCGTGAGCACCCCCTCGGGCGGCTTGGCACCGTTGAGCGTGGGTCGCATCCTGGGAGCCTCGTGGAGGTTGCGCTCGCGCAGCTCGGCGCGGAGCCTGGCCAGGCTTCCGGTCTGCAGGATCAAGGACGGGAACTCGTACCACTGTGGACTCACGGTGGACCACCAACTCTCGCTCAGGCGGGACTGAGCCTAGCGAGGTCAGGGCGGTTGGTCGACGGTTCTGGCCGTCGGACGGTCGACCTCTGCTGTGACAGACTTGCCGCATGGTCGACGAGCGGCGTCCCACCAAGAAGGTCGTCAAGAAGGTGGTGAAGAAGACCGTCGTCGTCCGGCCCCCAGCACCCGGCTCCACCAAGGTGCGGCCGGCCTCACCCAAGACCGACACGCCCCTCGCGAGGCTTCGGACCAAGGCGTCCCGGCCATCCATCCGGATCCCCACGCCGCCGCGTCGCCCTGGAGCCGGACTCGCCGCCCGTGCGCGGCTGGCGGGCAGCCGCGTCGGCGACCGCGGACGCGACGTCTCATTCGCCGCCAAGGAACGGGCCCGCAGTGGGCTGCACTGGCTGCGTGACCTGCGGCTTCCCCGGCTTTCCCCGATGCGCGCCGCCGCGATCACCGGCCTCGTCGCCGGCCTGCTCGCGGTCACCCTCGGCTACTTGTCGTACGAGCTGTTCTCCGCCACTCGCGGCACCACCGCCGGTGGCGGCTGGGGTGCGCTCGTCCTCGTCGTGGTGGCCTTCGTGACGTTCGCCATCGGCGAGCTGCTGCTCGGCGGGTTCGGTGTCGACCACGGACGCTTCATCAGCTCCATGTCGATCATGTTGGTGCTGGTGTTCATCCTGACGTTCTTCCTCGAGCTCGCCGCGGGTCGCGCTGCCTGGATCCTGGTTCCGGTGCTCGGCATGATCGCGTACATGGTGTCGTGCCGAGTGGCGCTGCTCGTCGCCGATCAACCCACCCGGCACTGATGGGCGAGGTCCTCTGGCGGCCCTCGGGTGTCCGCACGCGCCTCGACGAGTTCGCCGACTCGGTTCGCGAGGGCGGCGGGCCCGGCTTCGGCTCCTACGAGGAGTTGTGGCGCTGGTCGGTCGAGGACCTGGATTCCTTCTGGTCGGCGGTGTGGACGTACGTCGACATCCCGTCCGACGGCGACGCCTCGACGGTCTTGGCGAACGACGCGATGCCGGGTGCGGTCTGGTTCCCCGGCGTCCATCTCAACTACGCCGAGGCGATGCTGCAGATGCCCGGGCGGGCCGACGACGACGTCGTCGTCATCGCCCGCTCGCAGTCGCGCGACGAGGTGCGCATCACCGCCGCCGAGCTGCGCGACCAGGTGGCGCGGGCCCGCGCGGGTCTGGTGCGTTCCGGCGTCGGGCGCGGTGATCGCGTGGCAGCGTACGCACCGAACATCCCCGAGACGCTCGTGCTGATGCTGGCCACGGCGAGCCTGGGGGCGGTGTTCAGCTCGTGCGCGCCGGAGTTCGGCGTTCAGAGCGTCATCGATCGCTGGCAGCAGATCGAGCCGAGGCTGCTGCTCGCCGTCGACGGCTACCGATATGGCGAGAAGGCCATCGACCGTCGCGTCGAGGTCGAGACGATCCGCTCCCAGCTGCCGAGCGTCGACACCGTCGTCTGGCTGCCGTATCTCGAGGAACGGGGAGTCGACGGCGAGACCACGTGGGCCGACCTGGTGGCTGTGCCCGACTCTGGGCCGGCGGCTCCGGAGTTCACCCGGGTGCCCTTCGACGAGCCGCTGTACGTCCTGTTCTCCTCCGGCACCACCGGCCTGCCCAAGCCGATCGTGCACGGGCACGGCGGCATCACACTCGAGCACCTCAAGGTGCTCAGCCTGCAGAGCGACCTCGGGTCGGCCGACCGGTTCTTCTGGTTCTCGACCACCGGCTGGATGATGTGGAACTACCTCGTCTCCGGTATCGGAGTCGGCGCCACGATCGTCCTGTTCGACGGCAATCCCGCTCATCCGGACCTCTCGATGCTCTGGACGATGGCCGACGAGCTCGAGCTCACCTACTTCGGCACGTCCGCGCCGTTCCTGCTGCAGTGCCGCAAGGAGGAGCTGGTGCCGCGCGAGATCGCCGACCTGAGCCGCCTCCGTGCCGTCGGATCAACCGGCGCACCCCTGCCGGCCGAGGGATACCGGTGGGTCTACGAGGTGGTCAGCGACTCGGTGCAGCTCGCGTCGGTGTCCGGCGGCACCGACGTCTGCTCGGCGTTCGTCGGCGCGGCGCCCACCGTGCCGGTGTACGCCGGCGAGATCTCCTGCCGTTCCCTCGGCTGCGCGGTCGAGGCCTTCGACGAGACCGGACGCTCGGTCGTCGACGAGCTCGGAGAGCTGGTCATCACCCGGCCGATGCCGTCGATGCCGGTCGGCTTCTGGGGCGACGCCGACGGGTCCCGCTACCGGGAGGCGTACTTCCACGACTTCCCCGGTGTCTGGCGGCACGGCGACTGGATCACGATCACCGAGAAGGGCACCTGCGTCGTCACCGGTCGCAGTGACGCGACGCTCAATCGCGGCGGTGTCCGGCTCGGCACGGCGGAGTTCTACTCCGTCGTCGAGTCGCTTCCCGGCGTGGCCGACAGCCTCGTCGTGCACCTCGAGGACGACGAGGGTGGCGCCGGAACGCTGATGCTGTTCGTCGTCCTGGCCGATGGCCAGCAGCTCGACGACGACCTGCGAGCGTCGGTTGCGAAGGAGCTGCGCACGCGACTGTCACCGCGCCACGTGCCCGACGAGCTGCACGCCGTACCGGCGCTACCCCGCACGCTCTCGGGCAAGAAGCTCGAGGTCCCGGTCAAGAAGATCCTGCGCGGTGCGGACGTCGACGACGTCGCCGCGAAGGGCGCCCTGGCCAACCCGGACTCCCTCGACGTCTTCGTCGATCTCCGACCGAGCTGAGGTCAGCGGGCCAGCAGGAGCTCGGCGATCTGGATGGTGTTGAGGGCCGCGCCCTTGCGGAGGTTGTCACCGCTGACGAACATCACCAGGCCGGTGTTGTCGTCGAGCGAGTGGTCCTGGCGGATGCGGCCGACGAGACTCGGGTCGGTGCCAGCCGCCTGGAGCGGGGTGGGCACGTCGACGAGCCGCACGCCGGGGGCGTCGGCCAGGATCTCGGTCGCCCGTTCGGGCGTGATGGGCCGGCTGAACTGGGCGTGGATCGACAGCGAGTGGCCGGTGAACACCGGTACGCGCACGCAGGTGCCGGCGACGCGGAGGTCGGGTATGCCGAGGATCTTGCGGCTCTCGTTGCGGAGCTTCTGCTCCTCGTCGGTCTCGTCCCACCCGTCGTCGACGATGGTGCCCGCGAGCGGCAGGACGTTGAACGCGATGGGCGCGACGTACTTGACCGGCGCCGGGAAGTCGACCGCGGACCCGTCGTGAGCGAGCGCGTCGGCCTTGTCGACGACGGCGAGGGCCTGCGCATGCAGCTCCTCGACGCCGGCGACGCCCGAGCCCGACACCGCCTGGTAGGTGGCGGCGACGAGCCGCACCAGGCCGGCCTCGTCGTGCAGGGGCTTGAGCACCGGCATGGCGGCCATGGTGGTGCAGTTGGGGTTGGCGATGATGCGCCGGTCAGCCTTGGAGACGTCACCGGGATTGACCTCGCTGACGATCAGCGGAATGTCCGGATCCTTGCGGAACGCCGACGAGTTGTCGATGACGGTGACGCCGGCCTCCGCGAACCGCGGCACGTGCACGCGCGACATGGTGGCACCGGCGGAGAACAGCGCGATGTCGAGCCCGGACGGGTCGGCGGTCTCGGCGTCCTCGACGACGATCTCGCCTCCCTTCCAGGGCAGCGTCTTGCCGGCCGAGCGTGAGGACGCGAAGAACCGCACCTCGTCGGCCGGGAAGTCCCGCTCGGCGAGGAGCTGCCGCATGACGGTGCCCACCTGTCCCGTCGCACCGACGACGCCGACGACCTGCGACGTACTCCTCGTGACGCCCCGCGGAGTTGTCTGCGGGGGAGCGAAGCGGCGGAGCAGAGACTCCGTGGGGTGTCTTGCCGGTTGCACCGACGACCCACTCTCGTCCGGTCCCTCCGTACACGACCGCCTCGACCTCGTCGGAGCCGAGCTCGAACGCCTCGTGTGCGGCTTCGACGGCGGCGTCGACCTGGTTCTCGTTGACGACGACGGAGATGCGGATCTCGGAGGTGGAGATCATCTCGATGTTGACGCCGGCGTCGGCGAGCGCCTGGAAGAAGGTCGCGGTGATGCCCGGTGAGGACCGCATGCCGGCGCCGACGATGGAGACCTTGCCGACGCTGTCGTCGTACTGCAGGCGCTCGAAGCCGATCTCGTCCTTGAGCCGCGCGAGCGCGGTCATGGCGGTCTGGCCGTCGGACCGCGGCAGCGTGAACGAGATGTCGGTGAGCGCGGTGGCCGCGGCCGAGACGTTCTGAACGATCATGTCGATGTTGATCTGGGCGTCGGCGAGCGCGCGGAAGATGGCCGCCGCCTCACCGACCTTGTCGGGCACGCCGACGACGGTGACCTTGGCCTCGCTGCGGTCGTGCGCAACGCCAGAGATGATTGCTTGCTCCATGCTGGGGTCCTTCCGGACGTCTTCGCTCGAGACGACCCACGTGCCCGGGCGGTCGCTGAACGACGAGCGCACGTGGATCGGGATGTCGTTGCGGCGCGCGTACTCGACGCACCGCAGGTGCAGGATCTTGGCGCCGTTGGCCGTCATCTCCAGGGCCTCTTCGTAGGAGATGCGCGGGATCTGGCGGGCGTTCGGCACGATGCGGGGATCGGCGGTGAAGATGCCGTCGACGTCGGAATAGATCTCGCACACGTCGGCGCCCAGCGCGGCGGCGAGGGCGGCGGCGGTGGTGTCGGAGCCTCCGCGCCCGAGCGTGGTGATGTCCTTGGTGGTCTGCGAGACGCCCTGGAAACCGGCCACGATGGCCACCGCCCCCTCGGCGATGGCCGCCTGGAGGCGCCCCGGCGTGACGTCGATGATCTTGGCGCGGCCGTGCTCGGAGTCGGTGATGACGCCGGCCTGCGAGCCGGTGAACGACCGGGCCTCCTGGCCGAGGGTGCCGATCGCCATGGCGAGCAGCGCCATCGAGATGCGCTCGCCGGCGGTGAGCAGCATGTCGAGCTCGCGGCCCGGCGGCAGGGGCGAGACGTCGTTGGCGAGGTCGATCAGCTCATCGGTGGTGTCGCCCATGGCCGAGACGACCACGACGACGTCATGGCCGGCCTTCTTGGTCGCGACGATGCGCTGGGCGACCCTCTTGATGCCCACGGCATCGGCAACGGAGGAGCCGCCGTACTTCTGCACGACAATGCCCACGGGATGTCCTCGGGATGAGTGGCTGACACGGCTGCGCTGGCAGCACGGCACTGGGCTGACAGACGAGCCCAGTCTACCTGCTCGCCTGGTGCCCCAGAACGACGAGATCCTGCCAGTTCGGCGCTCGGGGAAGTCGCCGCCGCCCCTGCCTACCCGGGGTATCGGGTGGGCTGGCGATGCTCCGGATTGTGTTCGTGCTCGTCGGTGCCCTGTTCGTCCCAGACGGTGCGTTGGTTGCCATAAGCCGGGATGCCGTCCCGGAGCATCAGCGCGAGGTGCATCAGGTTGTAGCGTCATGAACGTCGGTGTTCCGGTTGGTGAAGTCGTTCTCGGGGCCACCGGATCCCTCATCGAGGTATGACGGTCCCGGCCCGGCTTCGCCGATCCAGCCGGCGTCCGCCTGCGGCGGGATCGTGAAACCGACGTGCTGCATCGAGTAGAGGATGTTCATGGCGCAGTGCTTGATGCCGTCCTCGTTGCCCGTGATGAGGCAGCCGCCCACCCGGCCGTAGAACGCGTACTGGCCGGCGTCGTTGAGCATGCTCGATGCCGAGTACAGCCGCTCGATGACCTGCTTCATGATGCTGCTGTTGTCGCCGAGCCAGATCGGGCCGGCCAGCACCAGGATGTTCGCGGCCATGATCTGGTCGAGGATCGGCGGCCAGGCGTCCGTCTCCCAGCCGTGCTCGGTCATGTCCGGATAGACGCCGGTGGCGATGTCGTGGTCGATGGCGCGGAGCGTCGTCACCTCCACGCCGTGGTCGGTCATGATGGCGGCGCTCTTGGTCACCAGGCCGTCGGTGTGGCTCGGCTCCGGCGAGCGCTTCAGGGTGGCGTTGATGAAGACGGCCTTGAGCCCACTGAAGTCGGGCGCAGTGTCTTGCTCGGAAGAAGTCATGGACGCCACCGTGGCCCGCCGGGTGGTCTGCGCGCAAGGGCATGGGGGCCGACGTCAGCGGTCGGTCACGAGTCGGGCCGGTGAGCCGCTGCGGTGAGATGATGCCCTGGTGGCCCAGTCCCCGCCCCTCGTGCGGCCCCGCGCACAGCGCATCGATGCCCGCTCCAACGCCGAGCGCATCGTGCGGGTGGCACGCGCCGCCTTCATGGCGGGAGAATCGCCGTCGCTCGAGGAGATTGCTGCGGCGGCGGACGTGGGCGTCGCCACGCTGTACCGCCACTTCCCGAACCGGGAGGCGCTGACTCGCGCTGCCTACCACGCGATCTTCGATGATGAGATCGTGCCGCAGCTCGCGCCCGAGAACGTGCTGCCGGAGTTCCGCCACGCGTTCATCGCCATCTCCGTGCAGGTCATCGACCTGCTGAGCGTCGCCCCCACGTCGAACCTCGCCGAGCTGACCGCCGAGCTGGTCGCGGACCACATGGCCGTGTTCGACGTGCTGTTGAAGGGTGCCCAGGACAAAGGGGACATCCGCAGCGACCTCACGATCGAGGACGTGCCGCACATCCTCGGCATGCTGGTCGTCGGACTCGCGACCCCGACCCTGGACGACCAGAGCCGCGCGCGCTACCTCGCCCTGATGTTCGACGCGTTCAAGCCCGGCCACGCCGGCGAGCTGCCGCCGCTGAGCGCGTCCTAACCGGCGTTGATCGCGGTCCGGCCCTCGAAGGCCCGGCCGAGGGTGAGCTCGTCGGCGTACTCGAGGTCGCCGCCGACCGGCAGGCCGCTGGCGAGCTTGGAGACCTTCAGCCCGAACGTGGACAGCATCCGGATGAGGTAGGTGGCGGTGGCCTCCCCCTCGAGGTTCGGATCGGTGGCGATGATGACTTCGGTGACGGTGCCGTCGTTCAACCGCTGCAGCAGCTCCTTGATGCGGAGCTGGTCGGGCCCGACGCCGGCGATCGGCGAGATCGCGCCGCCGAGGACGTGGTAGCGGCCGCGGAACTCGCGGGTGCGCTCGATGGCGATGACGTCCTTGCTCTCCTCGACGACGCAGATGACGGTGGCGTCGCGGCGCGGGTCGGCACAGATGCGGCACTCGGTGTCGACGGTGACGTTGCCGCAGATGCCGCAGAAGTGGACCTTGGCCTTGACCTCGGTGAGCACGGCGGCGAAGCGCTTGACGTCGTCGGCGTCGGCGTCGAGCAGGTGGAACGCGATGCGCTGGGCGCTCTTCGGACCGATACCGGGCAGTCGCCCGAGCTCGTCGATGAGGTCCTGGATCACGCTGTCGTACACCCGTTCAGCCTAAGGTGTACCGCCCAGAAAACGGGCCAACATGTCGTGGCCGTGCGCCGTGAGTATCGACTCCGGATGCATCTGCACGCCCTCGACCGGATGCGATCGGTGGCGGACGCCCATGATCACGCCGGCGGCGGTGCGGGCAGTGACGTCGAGTGACGGCGGCACGGTGTCGGGGTCGATGACGAGCGAGTGGTAGCGCGCACACACCAGCGGCGACGGCAGACCGGTGTAGACGCCGAGTCCGTCGTGGTGCACGAGCGACGGCTTGCCGTGCACGACCTCGGGTGCATGCACGATCGAGGCTCCATACGCCTCACCGATGGCCTGGTGGCCGAGGCACACGCCGAGCGTGGGCGTGATCGGACCGAGCCGGCGCACCACGTCGACGCTGATGCCGGCATCTGCGGGCGCTCCCGGCCCGGGCGAGATGATGACGTGCGTGAGGTCGCCGCGCTTCCCGGGCGGCGACCAGCTCGTCGACGGTGACCGCGTCGTTGCGCACCACCTCGGCACCCGCCCCGAGCTCACGCACGTACTGCACGAGGTTGTAGACGAACGAGTCGTAGTTGTCGATGAAGAGCACTCGGGCGTGGGCCACGCCGCGCAACGGGGAGTCGGCGTCGTCCAGTGAGATCGCGGGGCCGCCGGCGCGCAGCGACGTGGCGAGCGGGCCGGCGGACCACGCGCCGATGCCCTCGATCGACGTGATCGGCACGACACCACGCAGCGAGTTGGTGACGAACACCTCGGTGGCCCGCGCCACGTCGTCGGTGGTGAGCCGGCGCTGGATGACCGGGATGCCGGCCTCGAGGAGCCGGTCGATCACCCGGGCGCGACCGGTGCCGGGGAGGATCCGGCCGTCGAGCGGCGGGGTGTGCACGCCGTCGTCGTGCACGACGAACAGCGAGGCCCGGCCGGTCTCGAGCACGCTGCCGTCGTCGTCGAGGACCAGCACATCGAGGTCTGGGCGAGTGTCGTGGTCGAGCGCCCTCCGGTCTGACCACTTGTGCGGCCCCAGCCCACCGGCGATCACCCTCGGCACGAGGGTCCAGGCATCGACGTCGTCGAGGATGGGCCGCACCGTCATGCGGACCAGCACGTCGTCACCCAGCGGGACGGCGTCGATGCGCAGCCGGTGCCGTCCGTGCAGACCGGCGGCCTTGCGGTGCACGGCCTCCTCCAGGCCGGCCCGGACGGTCTGCCCGTAGACGGCGCGCACCGAGGAGTCGAGCCGCGCGACGTGCGCCTCGACGTCGGCCGCCACTTCGTCGGTGACGAGCACGGTGTCGTAGATGCCCAGCGAGACGTCGGCGCGATGGGCCCGCGGGTCGCTCCCCCACTCGCTGCGCTCGCGAGAGGTGCCCCCTGGCACGAGAGGTGGCAGGGTCTCGCCCGGCGCCTCGGCCACCAGGTCGAGACGGCCACCAACGGCCTCGATCAGCGGCCGGGCCTTGTCGAAGCACTCGGCGAGCTCGCCATCGGGCGTCGAGTCGGCGACGATGCCACCGCCGACGCCGAGCCATACCCAGTCGCCGGAGATCTCGAACGTGCGGATGGCCACGCTGAGCTCCAGGCCGGCTGCCGCACTGACGTGCCCGATCGCGCCGGTGTACGCCTCGCGGGCGGTGGGCTCGAGCTCGGACGCGATCTCCATCGCCCGCACCTTCGGCGCTCCGGTGACAGACCCCGGAGGGAAGGTGGCCCGCAACAGGGCCGAGTCGGTGACGTCGGGACCGAGGTGACCGACCACGTCGGACACCAAATGCCAGACGGCATGCCGCTCGGGCCGGACCAGTGCGGGCACCCGCACGCTGCCGGGCGTGCAGACGCGGCCGAGATCGTTGCGCATGAGGTCGACGATCATCACGTTCTCGGCGCGGTTCTTGGCCGAGGCCGTGAGCTCGTCGGGATCGGAATCGAGCGGTGCCGTCCCCTTGATCGGCGAGGTGAGCACCTCATCGCCGGTGCGCCGGAGGAACAGCTCGGGCGAGAAGCTGGCGATCGCTCCCTCCGGGGCGGCCACGTAAGCGGCGTAGGCCGGTGCGAGAGCGTCGACACCCGCGCAGAACAGGTCGAGCGGGTCGCCCTCGAACGGGGCCTCGAGCCGGGCGCAGAGATTGACCTGGAAGATGTCGCCGGCCCGAATGTGCTGGAGGGCACGGGCGACAGACGTGCGGTGCTCGTCGGGCGACGGGGTCATCGTGAAGGCGCCGACGGTGAAGTCCTGCGACTCGTCGGCCTCGGCCAGGGCGTCGAGCACGTCGGCATCGTCGGTGCGCCCGAGCGTCTCGAGCCACCACACGCCGTCGGTGAGGCGCAGCACGCGGTCGTAGAACGCGACCCGCGTGTAGGGCTGAGGGATCGGGCGATGTGGCGGCGGCGGTAGCTCCTCGACGACGTGCCCGAGCTGGTAGCCCCAGGAGCCGATCCAGCCGCCGCCGAACACGCCGCTCTGCGACACGTCCGGCAGGTCGACGCCGTCGAACGGATGGCCGTCGAGGACGCGGAGGGGGTCGAACGCGACGAGCGCTTCGCCGTGGTGCCAGTCGCCGATCAGCGCGACGAGGCGGTCGCGTCCACGGAAGCGGCGCAGGACCTCGACCGGCTCGAGTCCGATGTCGAGGCGGATTCGACGCAGGTCACTCGCCCGACTGGTCGTCAATGACCTTGGCTCCCAGCTCGCGTGACAGGAGCTGCTCGGGTCCGTCGGCGTCTCCGTCAACCACCGGGTCGTCCGGGTGCGCGCCCGCATCGGGGTCGTCGGCGACCTGACCGGACTGCGTGTCACGCATCGCAGCACGGACCGAGTCGGGCGACCTGACGCCGGGAGCGCGATCGGTCTTCTCGGCGGCGGGCGCCTGGTTGCGCGCCGGGTTCGCGGTCGGATCCACGATGTACTCGATCCGCCACGTGACACCGAGAACGTCGTGGAGGGCCCGCTGGACGACCTCGTCGGACTTGCTGCTGACGAACGAGTCGCGGGCGCCGGCGTTGACCAGGGCGAGCGTGAGGGTGTCGTTCTCCAGCGACACGACCTGGGCATTCTGGCTGAGCATGACCCAGGTGAACCGTTTGAGCTCCCTGACGTGGTCGAGCACTCCCGGCCAGAGCCTGCGGACGTCGGCGATGCCGAGGCTCCCCGGGATCTGGGTCGTCTCGGACGCGGACTCCGGTGCCGGCTCAGGCTCCACCGGGGTGGTCTCGACGGGCTCGACCACCGCGTCCGGCTCGGACTGGACCATCGCTTCCGGCTCGACCGCTGGTGCGCCTTGAACCTCCAGCGCGGGCTCGGCAGGCGGCTCGATGCTGAGCCGGCGCTCGAGACGGTCGAGGCGCGCGGAGAATCCCAGCGACGTGTGGTCGGCAGCCGGCACGAGAATGCGGGCGCACATCAGCTCGAGGAGCAGGCGCGGCGCCGTGGCGCCGCGGAAGTCGACGAGGGCGGTGTTGACGACCTCGGCGGCGCGGGTGAGCTCGGACGGTCCGAAGCCGGCGGCCTGGCTGCGTAGCCGCTCGGCCCGGTCGCCCGGCACCTCGAGAAGGCCGGTGGCCAGCGCGTCCGGAACGGCCGCGACGATGACGAGATCGCGCAGGCGTTGAAGCAGGTCCTCAGCGAACCGGCGCGGGTCCTGGCCGGACTCGATGATCTTGTCGACGACGCCGAACACCGTGGACCCGTCGTCGGCGGCGAACGCGTCGATGGCCTCGTCGAGCAGCGAGTCGGGCGTGTAGCCGAGCAGCTGCACGGCGAGGTCGTAGCTGACGCCGTCAGGCCCTGCGCCGCCGAGCAGCTGGTCGAGAACGCTGAGGGTGTCGCGCACCGACCCGGCGCCGGCGCGTACGACCAGTGGCAGGGCGTTGGGCTCCAAGGTGACGCCCTCCGCCTTGCACAGGGTGAGGAGATAGTCGCCGAGCTGCTTGGGCGGCACCAGCCGGAACGGGTAGTGGTGCGTGCGCGAGCGGATGGTGCCAATGACCTTGTCGGGCTCGGTGGTGGCGAAGATGAACTTCAGATGCGGAGGCGGCTCTTCGACGAGCTTCAGCAGCGCGTTGAAGCCCTGCGACGACACCATGTGCGCCTCGTCGATGATGTAGACCTTGTGGCGGCTGCTGACCGGGGCGAAGAAGGCGCGTTCGCGCAGATCGCGGGCGTCATCGACACCGCCGTGGCTGGCGGCGTCGATCTCGATGACATCGAGGCTGCCCGGCCCGTTGCGGGCGAGATCGCGGCAGCTCTGGCACTCGCCGCAGGGCTCGGCGACCGGCGCTTTCTCGCAGTTGAGCGCGCGGGCGAGGATGCGTGCGCTGGTGGTCTTGCCGCATCCGCGCGGGCCGGAGAACAGGTAGGCGTGATGCACCCGGTTGGCCGCCAGCGCGTGCCGCAGCGGTTCGGTGACGTGGTCCTGCCCGATGACCTCGGCGAAGGTCTCCGGCCGGTAACGGCGGTAGAGGGCGAGGGGTGCATCCACGTGTGCAGCCTAACGACGAAGCAGGACAGCGGGCGAGGAGTGGTCGACGCTCCTCGGAGCGGACTACGGTCGTGTTCATGATCGCGCGCATGTGGCGGGGTTGGGTGCACTCCGACCGCCTCGAGGAGTACGTCGACATCGTCGAGCGCACCGGCATGACCGAGTACCGCGCCACCCCCGGGAACCGTGGCGCCCAGCTGCTCACCCGCGACCTGGGCGACGGCCGCACCGAGCTCATCACTCTGAGCTGGTGGGACGACCTCGACGTCATTCGGGCCTTCGCCGGCGACGACATCGATCTCGCGAAGTACTACCCCGAGGACGACGAGTTCCTGGTCGACCGGGAGGCCACGGTGTCGCACTTCGAGGTCGCGCCCGACTGGACGGCGCCCTCGCCATGACGCTCACCACCACCCGTCGTGCCGCCGTCCTGCGTCCCCTTCTCGTGCTGTTGGCGGTGGCGTTCGTCGTCTCGGTCGTGCACTACGTCGACAACACCGTCAACTACGCCGACTTTCCGCAGCTCGAGCCCGGCAGCTCCGTTCCGAACCCGTCGCAGCAGGTGGTCGCGGGCGCGTGGTTCGTGTTCACCGCGTTCGGTGTGCTCGGGCTGTGGTGGTTCGTGCGCGGCCGCATCTCCGCCGCTGCCGTGGCAATCGCCGTCTACTCCGGGAGCGGTCTCGTCGGGTTCGCTCACTACGCGGTGCCAGGTGCCACCGACATGGTGTGGTGGCGGCAGGCCCACATCGTCGCCGACATCATCTGCGGCGTGCTCCTGCTCGGATTCGCGCTGTGGTCGGCCGTCGCCCTCCGCGAGAAGCCGACGCCGTGAGATGCAGGTTTCCCACGAGACCCTCGAAAACCGGCGGTGATCACACGAAGTTTCGTGTCATCAAGTCCAGCTTGCGAGGGTCTCGTGGGAAACCTGGGACGGCTGTGACCTACGCCGACACCAGCGCGTGGTCGTGCAGCCACCGGTCGAGCAGCCGGTAGGCCTCCTCGCGGGGCCCGTCATTCGACAAGAAGACGTCGTGGCGAGCCCCGACGATCGGCACCGCCGTGACTTCGTCGCCGAGGCATCCGGACCAGCGGGCGATCTGGCGGGTGTCGAGCACGGCGTCGAGCTCGTCGACCTCCGGCGACCACTCGGCCGCTGAGCTGCTGCGCGCCGAGCGCAGGACGAGTGACGGCACCCCGACGTCGAGGCCCCGGTGCAGACGGGCGTGGCCGCGACGGATGGCGTTGATCCAGCCGTACGTGACCGGGAAGCCGGCGATCGGCTTCCACTCCAGGTCGTACTCCCACACACCGTTCGCGCTGACATGGAGGCTGGAGCCATAGCCGTTCGCCGGCGGAAGCCGAACCTGGTCGAACGGCCGGATCTTCGCGAGGACCCGGAACAGCTGGGTGCCCCAGCTCCGCGTCCACGGTTTGCCCGGCAGGTCGAGGAAAGGACTGTTGAGCACCAGTCCGCTGATGCCGGCACCCTTCGCTCCGCCGGGTCCGGCGTTCAGCCGGTCCAGCCACAGGGACAGCACGAGTCCGCCGGTGGAGTGCCCGGCCAGCAGCACCGGCGCGTTCCCGGTCTCCTCACGGACGGCGGCCAGTGCGCGGCTCAGCTCGGCGTCGTAGTGGCCGAGGTCCGGCACGAAGTGCGGCGTCTGGCCGGGACGGCGTGAGCGCCCGCACTTGCGCAGGTCGAGGGCGAAGAACGCCAGCCCGTGGTCGGTGAGGAAGTCGGCGAGGGCGGTCTGGAAGAAGTAGTCGGAGTAGCCGTGTACGTAGAGGACGGCGCCGATGGGGTGCTCCGGCGCCGCGCGACGCACCAGCGTTCCGACAATCTGCCCCTGACCGTCGGGATCCTCGCCGAGCTCGAGCACCTGCTGCTCGTACCCCTCGCCCAGGACGTCCGGCTGCCAGTCGGCCATGCGGCCAGAATACGGATGGGTTGACCGCGGCCCCAGAATGGGCACCGTGAGCGAGACGACCGACATCCAGCGATCACTCGATCTCGCGCTGCGCGTGGGCGAGATGCTGCTGTCGAATGGCGCAGGCGCGGCCGACGTCACGGCGACGATGTCGTCGATCACGCAGTTCCTGGGCCTGCGCAACGTCCTCGTCGACGTCACGTTCACGACGCTCACGATGAGCTACGAGGCAGGCGTGGACGAACCGGTCATCACGATGCGACGCCAGGTCACCCACCGCGAGAGCGACTACGCCGACCTCACCGACGTCGACCACCTGGTCGGGGAGCTGCTGAACGAGGAGCTCACGCGGGAGGAAGCCGCCGCCCGGATCCTGCAGCTGTCGTCCTCCGGCCATCCGACGCCTCGCTGGGCCGTCACCACGAGCTGGGGTCTCACCGCCACCGGAGTCGCGCTGCTGCTCGGGGGCGGCTGGGTCGAGATGCTGCTCGCGGCCGTCTCCGGTGCCGCGCTCGAGGTGCTCCAACGGCGGCTCGCCCGGCTCCGGCTTCCGTTCTTCTACTCCCAGGTCGCCGGCGGACTTCTGGCCACGACACTGGCCGTCGGAGTCGCCGCCACCGACGTGCCGATGGACCCGTCGCTCGTCGTCACCTCGAGCATCGTGATGCTGCTCGCGGGCCTCGGCTTCATCGGCGCCTTCCAGGACGCGCTCACCGGTTTCTACGTCACCGCCAACGCCCGGATCCTGGAGGTCCTGATCGCGACCGTCGGCATCATCGTCGGCGTCAGCGGCGGTCTGGGGTTCGGACGATGGCTGGGCGTCGACGTCCTCGTGGACCCGGACCTCTCCGCCGGCCTGTCCTATCTGCCGGGCGTGATCATCGGCTCGGCGCTCACCGCCGCAGGATTCGCGTTCTCGGCGTACTCGCCGGCGCGTATCCTCGCGCCGATCGCGGTCATCGGCGGGCTCGGAGGAGGCATCTCCTTCGCCCTCATCGAGTCCCAGGTCCACACGGCCGCGGCCGCCGGGATCGCCGCGTTCGTCATCGGTCTGGTGAGCTACTCGGTGGCCGGTTGGGGCCGGGTGCCACCACTGGTCATCGTCGTCTCCAGCATCGTGCCGCTCCTGCCCGGCCTGTCGATCTATACGTCGCTGACGCTGCTCGCCGCGGACAACTTCACCGGCATCAGCGCGATGATCACCGCGGTGGCGGTCGCCGTCCTGCTGTCCTCCGGCGTCCTCCTCGGTGAGTACGTGGCGCAGCCGCTGCAGCGCGAGGCCCGCCGCCTTGAACGACGCCTGTCCGGTCCCCGACTGGTCGGGCCGATCCGCATCCGGCACGCCCGGCGCTCCCGCCGGTCCTGACCTGACGAAAAGCCCTGCGAGGCCGGGCGACGGGTGCGATGATCAGGCCGGCGGCGGCGGGTCGCCGCCGCACGGGAGGACGCATGAAGGGTCGGCTGACGCGACGCATCGGGACGTTCATCGCCGTGCCGATCTTCGTCCGTCTCGGATTCCACCTCCGCCGGATCACCGGAGGAGTGGACCGCAGCTTCTTCATCCGCTTGATCCTCGGTCTCGGCGGGATCGTGGCCGTCGCGTCCGTCCTGGTCGCCGTGGCCGAAGGTCCGCGCGACAGCGTCGGCGGACTGCTGTCCAAGATCGGGACCAGCTTCTACTGGGCCGTCACCACGGTGATGGGCTCCGGCGATGCCTCGTACGTCAAGACGCCGGCAGGCTTCGTCATCAGCTGGCTGCTCGTGCTCTTCGGGGTCGCGATCGTGGGCGTCATCACCGCGGCTCTCGTGGGCTTCGTCATCGACTTCATCCTCAAGGAGGGCCAGGGCATGGGCGCATCCGGATATCGCGACCACATCGTCGTCTGCGGCTGGAACTCGACCGCTCGGGAGCTGATCACCGAGCTCGGGACGGACGAGTACACCACGAAGGTCGTCGTCATCCACGACGCCGACAAGAACCCGGCCGGCCGAGGCGTGTACTTCGTCAACGGCGACATCACCGACGCCGAGGACCTACGACGTGCCGGCATCGAGGAGGCGATGTCCGCGATCATCTGCCCCGCGGACGCCAGCAACGACGCCGACATGCGCTCGATCCTGTGCGTCCTCGCCATCGAGGCGATCGCCCCTCAGGTGCGCACGGTGGTGGAGGTGAACAACCCGAGCCACGTCGACCACTTCCACCGGGCCAACGTCGACGAGGTCGTGGTGACCTCGCGTATCACGTCCCGGCTGCTGGCTCGCACCTCGCTCTACCCGGGCCTCGCCGAGATCGTCACCGACATCGTCTCGGGCGGCAAGGGGTCCGAGCTCTATCGGGTGAGGATTCCCGACGAGTGCATCGGCCTCACCCTCGACGAGCTGTCGGTGCACCTGCGCAGCCAGCACAAGGCCACCCTGCTGGGCGTCAACCGCGACGGCGTCGCGCACGTGAACCCGGAAACCGAGTTCCACCTTGAGCCCGGCGACGACGCCGTGGTGGTCGCGGAGTCACTCGGCACCCTGGCCCCGCTCAAGCTCCAGCACGACTGACATCATGTCGACATGAGACTGCACCTGACGGACGACGACGTCGCCTTCCGGGACGAGATGCGCACGTTCTTCACCACGAAGGTCCCCCAGGACATCCGGGACACCCTCGCAGCCCGCCGAGAGCTGACCAAGGACCAGATGGTGCGGTCCATGCAGGCCCTCAACGCCGCCGGCCTCGCCGTACCGGGCTGGCCGGTCGAGTGGGGCGGCCAGGACTGGACGCCGCTGCGCCGGCACATCTGGAGCGTCGAGATGCAGCTCGCCTGCGTGCCGCCGCCGCTGGCGTTCAACGCCGGGATGATCGGGCCGGTCATCGCCGCCTTCGGGTCGCAGGAGATGAAGGAGCGCTTCCTGCCGGCCACCGCGAACCTGGACATCTGGTGGTCCCAGGGGTTCTCCGAGCCCGACGCCGGATCCGACCTCGCGTCCCTTCGCACGACAGCCGTCCGTGACGGAGACGAGTACGTCGTCAACGGCCAGAAGACCTGGACCACCCTCGGCCAGTACGGCGACTGGATCTTCACGCTCGTCCGCACCGACCCTGAGGTGAAGAAGCAGGCGGGCATCTCGATGCTGCTCATCGACATGACGTCCCCCGGCGTCACGGTGCGCCCGATCGAGCTGATCGACGGCGGCCGCGAAGTGAACGAGGTGTTCTTCGACGAGGTGCGCGTGCCCGCCGAGAACCTGGTCGGCGAGGAGAACAAGGGGTGGGACTACGCCAAGTTCCTGCTCGGCAACGAGCGCGTCGGCGTGGCCCCGGTCGGGCTCATCAAGCGGCTGGTCGCGCAGGCCAAGAAGCAAGCCGAGACCGCCGGCCCGGGCGGTTCGTCCCTGCTCGACGATCCCGACGTCGCCGCCCGCATCACGACCCTGGAGAACGACCTCATGGCCCTGGAGCTCACGGCCCTCCGGGTCGTCGCGCACTCGGCGGAGGGCAAGCCACATCCGGCGTCCTCGGTGCTCAAGCTCCGTGGATCCGAGCTCCAGCAGGAGGCGACGTCGCTGTTCCTCGACCTCGCCGGTCCGTTGTCGCTGGCCTCCGGGGCCGGCGACGGGAGCGACGTTCCCGAGTGGGCCCGCGTCGTCGGACCGAAGTACCTGAACCTCCGCAAGGCCACCATCTACGGCGGCTCCAACGAGGTGCAGCGACAGATCATCGCCGGCACGATCCTGGGACTGAGGTAGACATGGACTTCACACTCGACGCCGAGCAGGAAGCGCTGCGCGACGCCGTCCGCGGCCTGCTGGGCAAGGCCTATGAGTCGTCCGAGACGCGTCGCGCGATCGTCGGCGAGGACCCCGGCTTCAGCGAGAAGACCTGGTCGCAGCTGGCCGAGATGGGCGCGCTCGGGTTGCCGTTCGCCGAGGCCGACGGCGGCTTCGGCGCCGGGCCGGTCGAGGTGTCGATCGTGGCCGAGGAGATGGGGCGGGTCATCGCGCCCGAGCCGTTCGTCGAGGTGGTCGTGCTGGCCGGCGGCCTCGTCGCAGCCGCGGGTACCGACGACCAGCGGGCCGACGTCCTCGGACGGGTCGCCGAGGGTCAGCTCGTGCTGGCCGCCGCGCTGGTCGAGCCCGGCGCTCGCTGGGACCTGACCGGCGGAGGCGTCACGGCCACTCAGGACGGTGACGCCTGGTCGCTGTCCGGTGTCAAGGAGCCGGTGCTGCACGGAGCCCGGGCCGACACGTTCGTGGTGAGCGCGGCCACCGCCGCCGGCACCGGACTCTTCCTCGTCGAGGGTGACGCCGCGGGCTTGACCCGCACCGGCTATCGCACCTTCGAGGGCGGGCGCGCCGCGCGCGTGTCCTTCGACGGCACGCCGGCCACACCGCTGGGCGATGTGACGTCCGACCAGTCGTCGCTCGTCGATGACGTCGTCGCCCGGGCGCAGGTGGCGTACTGCCACGAGGCGCTCGGCGCGATGGACACCGCACTGAAGCTCACCGTCGAGTACCTCAAGACCCGCAAGCAGTTCGGCGTCACGCTGAGCACGTTCCAGGCGCTGACGTTCCGCGCTGCCGACCTGTACGTCTCGCTCGAGCTGGTCCGGAGCACCGTGATGTGGGCGACGCTCGTGCTCCTCGACGAGCCGAGCCGAGCCCGCGAGGCCGCGGCCCGCGCGAAGCTGCAGGTCTCCGCGGCCGGACGTCACATCGGCGAGGAGGCCATCCAGCTGCACGGCGGCATCGGCATGACCGCCGAGTACTCCGTCGGCCACTACATGAGCCGGCTCACCGCGCTCGACCACTGGCTCGGCGACGGCACCGAGCACCTCCGGGCGCTGGCCACCACACTCGGCGACCACACGGTGCTCAACCCGTTGCCGTAGGCCCGAGTCTTCGCGATCTGTGACGCCCACGGCGTCCCGGACGCGGTTTGACGCTGTCGGCGTCACATCGTGCGGGCGCGGCGGGCAGAGAAGGACCCCTCGCGCACCCGACAGAGGTCACTGACCCTTGCTGCCTTCCGGCCCTGGGGGAGTTGGGTGATGTGTCGCCGCGCGAGGGGCTGGCTTCAACTATACGGAGTTGTGCCGGTGCGTCTCCAGCCGGGAGCGGCCGGTAACCTCGTCCGCGGAGGATTCGCATAGTGGCCTAGTGCGCTCGCTTGGAAAGCGGGTTGGGTGCAAGCCCTCAGGGGTTCGAATCCCCTATCCTCCGCTGCCACGCAAGGAGCCGGCGCGACTCGTCAATGACGCTCATCGCGCTGGTTTCCTCGCATCTCAGCCATAGAGGAGGCTTGCCTCCGCCGAAACGGTGGGAGCTCAGCTACCCCGCCTGACGCTCGCAAGCCACGCTGGTGACTGATCGCGAAGACTCGACGCCGGCGGAGGCTTGCCTCCGCTGCCACGCAAGGAGCCGGCGCGACTCGTCAACGACGCTCATCGCGCTGGTTTCCTCGCATCTCAGCCATAGAGGAGGCTTGCCTCCGCACGCAAGATGCGAGCCCTGTCGGAGCAGGCCGTGAGCCGGTTGGTTCACTGCACCCGGCGCAACAGCACGGCGGTGAACTGTTGCGTACTCCCCCACGGCGTGAGGTGGTCCTCGCCACTGGTGGAGACGAGCTCGTAGCCGGGGAACTGGGTGGCCAGGTCGTCGTGCGTGTATCTCACGATGGGGAGGCCGCTGCATTGGGTCGGGCCGTCCGGCCCGAACGTCGCCACCACGACCCAACCGTCGGGCTCCAGGCTCCGCTCGAGCGAGGCCCGGTAGTCGTCGCGCTCGTCCTGCTCGGTGAGGAAGTGGTAGACGGCGCGGTCGTGCCAGAGGCGGTAACGCCTGCCGGGCTGCAGGTCGAGGACGTCCGCGATCTCGAGCACGACGTCGGCTCCCTCCGGGCCGAGTCGGTCACGCACCGTCTGAAGAGCGGTGGTGGAGAGATCGATGGCGGTGAGGTCGCGGTAGCCACGAGCCAGCAGGTGGTCGACGAGGGTCGACCAGCCGGCTCCGACGTCGATGATCGGCGCGTCCAGATCCAGATGCGTGGAGTCCACGAGGCCGAGGGACAGCTCGGGCACCGACTGCCACCAGGACACACCGTCGACGTTCTTGCCGTCGTGCACGCCTTCCCAGTAGGCCTGCCTCGACTCGGTGGTGTCGCCCTCGGGCGGATCGGCATGGGCCATGACCCGACGCTAGTGCGAATCAGCCTCGCTGGGGAGGGGCCTTTCGTCACCACCTGATCACCGACTGAACTGCCCGCGACCTCGTCAATCGTTCTACAGTGATCGTGTGACCGGCCCGGCGATGGATCACGGCGGAGAGCACACTCCGCTCGGTGACGTCGCGAGCCTCGTCGACGGCGGTGAGATGGACTGCGGCAGCGGCCTCCTGCTGCTGATCACCCGGGCGATGCGGCGGCTCGAGGACGGACAGCTCCTCGGGGTGCGAAGTGCCGAGGCGTCAGTGGTCACCGACCTCCCCGTGTGGGCGGAGCTGGTCGGGCATGAGGTCTCTGCCGACGTGGCCGAGACGCCGGACGGGCCGTGGTGGTTCGCCGTTCGCAAGGCGGGCGGGTCCGAGTCCACATCTACGGTGTTCAGCCAGGGCGACCGGACGCCGGTCGGCCACCGGCTCTGGGCGTACACGAACTTCGACTGCAACCTGGCGTGTCTGTACTGCTGCGCCGAGTCCTCACCGAAGGCCGACTCCCGCCGCCTCGATGTCGAGGTGGCCCGCAAAGCCTTCGCCGAGTTCGCGAGCCTGGGCGGACGCGAGCTCCTCCTGACCGGTGGTGAGCCGTTCATGCATCCGGAGCTCGGCGCGCTGCTCGACGCCGCGGACGGGTTGGAGCGCACCGTGTTGACCAACGCGATGATCTTCTCCCGTGGAACGCGGCGGCAGATGCTCGAGGACACGGACCGGTCCGTGGTCATGCAGGTGAGTCTCGACTCGGCCACGCCGGAGCTGCACGATCGCCAGCGGGGCGCCGGCTCATGGGAGCGCGCCTTGTCAGGGATCGGTCTGGCCCGGTCCCTGGGCTTCCGGGTGCGGGTGGCGGCAACGATGTACGACGAAGACCCGGTCGGCGTCGCAGCGCTGCACCGTCGCCTCGACGAGGAGGGGATCGCCCCCGACGACCGGGTGATCCGGCCGGTCGCTCACGAGGGGTTCGCCGACGGAGGGGTCCACGTCTCCATCGACACCCTCGAACCTGAACCCACGATCACCGCCGACGGGGCGTGGTGGCACCCGGTGGCGGTGACGAACCCGAACATGCGGATCGCGGACTCACCGCTACCCGTGGCCGAGGTGTTCGGCGTGGTTCGCGACATCCTGACCGCCCAGGGCGCGGCGACCCGTGCCGGTCGTGAGGTGTTCCGCTGTGCCTGAGGAGGCTGCGATGGCCGCGAACAGACCGTCCCCCACTGAGGCCGTCCGGTGGTTGATCGCGCCGGCAACGGACGAGATGCCGCGCGCCCAGTCAATCGGCGCCGCGGCTCTGCGCATCCTGGTCGGCCTCATGTGGCTCTACAACGTGTCCTGGAAGCGGGCGCCGGACTTCGGCGAGGAGGCCGGCAACGGACTGTACAAGTTCACGTCCTATGCCGTCAGCGACCCGGTGTTCCCGCCCTTCAGCTGGGTGGTCGAGCACCTCGTCCTGCCGAACTTCGCGCTCTTCGGATGGGGAGTGCTGGCTGCCGAGACCGCCCTCGCCGTCCTGCTGCTCACCGGTGCCTGGGTGCGCCTGGCGGCCGCTGTGGGCCTGGCGCAGTCCGTCGCCATCGCCTTGTCCGTAGCCTTCGCGCCACACGAGTGGCCCTGGTCGTACTGGCTGATGATCGGAGCTCACGGGCTGCTGCTGGTCAGCGTGGCCGGACGCGTGCTCGCCGTCGATGCCGTCCGAGCCGGCGGACCCGCACGCATCCTCGGACAGGTCTGGGGCACCCTCGCCGTGATCGTCGGCCTGGTCAGTGTCCTGTGGTCACTGGACGACCCCCTGGCAGCGCGCGGGCCTGGACTCAGGTCCACAGACCTGTCGATCAGCCTGGGCGAGTACAACCTCGTGGGCGGTGTCGTCCTGGTGGCCGCCGGTGCCCTACTGGTCGCGTCTGCTCGGGGAGGGTTGCCACGGCTGGCCCAGCTCGCCGCCGTGCTCGCCCTGCTGGCCGGGCTGTCATTACACGCCCAGCTCGGTTTCACCGACCCGGTGCTCGGTGGCACCGCGACGTCGGCGGCGTTCCTTCTCGCCGTGGCCCTGGTCGCCGCGTGGGTGGGCGCGGGAGCCAGGCAGACCCAGGGCGACCCGGCATGAAACCGGTCGACCGACGGACGTTCCTGCTCGGATCGACCAGCCTCGTCCTGTTGGCTGCATGCGGCGACTCGGACACTGCGGGATCGGGCCAGCGAACGGATCCGCTCTCGATCTCCGCCATCCCCGACCAGGACCCCGAGCTGCTCAACCGGCTGTACCCGAAGGTTGCCGAGCGGTTTGCCGAGGCCACCGGGGTGGAGGTGAAGTACCGGCCGGTCAGCGACTACACCGCCGTCGTCCGTGGCTTCGAGATCGGCGACATCCACCTGGCCTGGATGGGAGGCTTGACCGGAGTTCAGGCCCGCGAGCGTCTGCCGGGTGCCAAGGCGATCGCGCAGCGCGACATCGACGCCGACTTCCACAGCCTCTTCATCGCCAACAAGGCCTCCGGGCTGGAGCCCTTCGATGACGCGAGTGGGTTGCAGACCCTCGCCGGGCACACCCTCACGTTCGGCAGCGAGACGTCGACGTCCGGTCGGCTGATGCCCCAGTACTTCATGCAGGAGGGCGGCTTCGACCAGGCCGACCTCAAGGGACAGCCGGGCTTCTCCGGCTCCCATGACGCCACCATCGAGGTGGTGGCCTCCGGCGGTTTCGAGGTCGGCGCCGTGAACGAGCAGGTCTGGAACGCCACCAAGGAGGCCGGCGAGGTCAACCTCGACGACGTTGTCGTGCTGTGGCGGACACCCGGCTACGCCGACTATCACTGGCTGGCGCGCCCGGACCTCGACAAGATCTTCGGGGCCGGAACCACTCGCGAGATCACCGACCTGCTGTTCGGACTCGACCAAGCGGACCCGGACGACGCCGCCATTCTGGACCTGTTCGGTGCCGCCCGGTTCGTCCCCACCGAGGACTCCAACTACGACCAGATCGAGAAGGTCGCGCGACAGCAGGGACTCCTGGAGTGACGACGCCGGGGCCTGTCGTCCGTTTGTCGAAAGCCGGTCGGAGCTTCAGCTCACACCAGGCGCTGATCGACGTCGACCTGACCGTGACGGGTGGCGAGCGGGTGGCCGTCCTCGGCACCAGTGGAGCCGGCAAGACCACGCTGCTGGCACTGATGAACGGGTCGCTGCGGGCCACCACCGGAACGGTCGAGGTCTTCGGTCAGGACGTGCGCGCCCTTTCCTCGATGCACCTGCGGGCTCTCCAGCGCCGCATCGGCGCCGTTCCGCAACGACTCGACCTCATCGACCAGGTCCGGGTTCTGCACAACGTGAACGCCGGTCGCCTGGGTCAATGGGGCACCGCACGGGCGCTCGCCTCCCTGACCTGGCCGCGACCCGATGACACCGCGCGGGCCGCTCTGCATCGCGTCGGCATGGGGTGGGCGCTGCACGAGCGCACCGAGCGTCTCTCTGGTGGAGAACGGCAGCGGGTGGCCATCGCACGTCTCCTCGTGCAGAGGCCCGAGCTCGTGCTCGCCGATGAGCCGGTGTCGAGCCTCGATCCGGCGCGGGCGGCCGAGATCCTGGACCTGCTGAGGGCGCCGGCCGAGGAGGCCACGTTCATCGTGAGTCTGCACCAGCCGGAACTGGCCCGAAGGCACTGCACCCGAGCTGTAGGCCTGCGTGACGGTCGCGTCGTCTTCGACGTCCCGATCGAGCAGCTCGACGACGACCTGCTGGCCGACCTCTATGTCCTGACGTGACACAACAGCTGAGCGCCGAGGACGTCGGTGCCCGCGATGAGGGGCCCGGGCCGAGAGTGGCTCGGGTCAGCGACCGCACGGTCGTCATCCGCCGGCTGGTGGGCATGCTGGTGGTGGCTGTTCCTCTGATATGGGCGCTGGTCCGGGCACTGCCGGATGCCGGCGATCTCGTCAACCGTGGCGGACTCGCGCTGCTCGACGACCTGCTCGGCACGGCGCTGCGACCGTCGCTCGATCGGGACTTCCTCGCCGTCGTCGTGGATGCCGCCGGAACCACGGTCGTCTTCGCCGCGCTCGGAACCGCTGGTGCGTTGATCATCGGCATGGTCGGTGGCTTGGTGCTCAGCGACGTCGCGTGGAACGACAGCCCGCCGTGGCCGGTCCGGGCAGTCAGGCTGGTGTTTCGTGGCGCGCTGGTCGCCCTTCGGTCGATCCACGAGTTGATCTGGGCGCTGCTGTTCGTGAGTGTGCTGGGACTCGACCCGCTGGTCGCGATCCTGGCGATCGCGGTCCCGTTCGGCGCCCAGACGGCGAAGGTCTTCGCCGAGACACTCGATGCGGTCCCGCCGGGGCCGCAGGCGCTGCTGCGGAACTCCGGTGCCCGCCGCGCGTCCGCCCTGGCCTTCGGCCTCCTCCCGGCAGCCGGGCCGCTGCTGTTGTCGTACTCGTTCTACCGGTTCGAGTGCGCGATTCGATCCGTCGTCCTGCTCGGGGTGGTGGGGGTCGGCGGCCTCGGCCAGGAGCTCGTCGTGAGCCTGCAGTCGCGAAACTGGGACGAGGTGTGGACTCTGGTGGGCGCCCTGCTGCTGCTGTCGGCCGCCGTGGATCTCTGGAGCACCAAGGTTCGAGCCGACCTGGCTGTGGTGACGTGCTCGGACTGGTCGGTTTCCGCTGACCGCCGTCGGCGCGAGCGCGACGGTCAGGCGTCCACGCGTGTGCCTAGTGCGTCGCGATGGCCGCGGTGGTCGGCGGCCGCCGTCCCGGTGGGGCTGGTCGCCGCCTGGCTGGCCTCCGGGGCATCCCTCGGTGGGCTCGCGGCCTCCCGAACCCGCGACCGGACGAGCCAGCTGGTGCAGGAGATGTGGCCACCGGCTCTGCCGAGCGGCGGCTGGGCCACCCTGACCGACGGGGTGCTGGACACCCTGGCCATGGCCATCCTCGCGATGGCCGTCGCGGTGGTCATCTCGGTCGTGGTGGGGCCGTGGGCCACCCGACCACGTCCCGCCTGGGCGGACAGCGCGTCCAACCGCACGAGTCGCTGGTTCCGGAGCTCGAGCCGGTGGCTGGCGCGTGCCGTGCTGCTGGTGCTGCGGTCCGTACCGCCGACCGTGTGGGCCATCGTCGCGCTGCTGGCGCTCTTCCCGGGAATCCTCCCGGGCGCCTTGGCCCTGGGCCTCTATACCGGCGGCATCCTCGGACGGCTGGTCGCTGAGGCTTGGGAGAGCCTCGACACCCGGGCTCGTGACGCGCTCGGCCATGCGGGAGTGACCCGTCCCGTGGCGGCGGTGGCGGCCATGACGGCCCCGTCGGCCCACCATCTGATCACCTACACGCTGTACCGGTTCGAGATCTGCGTACGCGACACGGCGGTGGTCGGTGTCGTCGGCGCGGCCGGCCTGGGCCGGCTGTTCGCCGAGAATCTCGCCGCCTTCCGGTTCCCCGTCGTCACCACCCTGCTGATCGCCTCGTTCGCTGTGAGCGTCGCCGCCGAGGTGGCCGGCCGCTCGATGCGGAACGCGCTGCGGGCTTAGGAGGACGTGCTCTCCGCGCTCTCGATGGTGGTCGACCCGGGCCAGAAGGCGATGTACCCCTTGATCCGCCGGGCGAACGGCGACGGGTGCCGATACGTCCAGGCCGCGTGGCGTTCTCGCGCCGTGCCGGTGTCGAGGTCGTAGTAGCTGGCGATTCCCTTCCAGTAGCACAACGACCTCAGCCAGGAGCGCTGGATGAAGGCTGGTTCGACGGAGTCCGGCGGAAAGTACCGGTAGCCCTCGACGACCACGGTCGCGTCGCTCTCGGCGATCACCCGCCCGTCGAACACCGCTCGATACGTCGTCACGCCGCTGCTTTCACCTGCTGGGTCGCCGGCCGCTGCTGGACCGTCACGTCAAAACTAGCGCTCGGATGGTGGGCCGACCGCCCACCGACCTCAAGCCGCACGTTCGATCGTTGGTCGACCGTCCTCGTGGGCCAGCACCGGGCTGCGGCGCTCCCACGCGGTGGTGGCCGTGAAGGCCATCACCACGAGTGCCCAGCCGAACACCACGTCGAGCACCCAGTGGTTGCCGGTGCCCACGATGACGATCGCCATGGTGATGGCGTAGGCCAGACCGGCGAGGCGCCAGAGGCGCGGAACACCGGCCCGGACGAGGATCAGCGCCACCCACAACGACCAGCCGGCGTGCAGGGACGGCAAGGCCGCCAGCTCGTTGGTCCACGCCCCGAAGCCGCGGGGCGCGGAGGCGTCGGCGCCCCACCAGCCGGCTTCGGCGTGGAGGCTGAGCACGTCGACGTACGGGCCGTCGACCAGACGCGGCGGAGCGGTGGGCGCCACCAGGTAGAACACGAGGCCGCCGATGGTGGCGAGCGCGAGCGCACGACGTGCCGTGACGTACTCGGTGGCGCTGCGGCGGTAGAGCCAGACGAGCGCGACGATCGTGACGACGTAGTGAGTGGTGGCGTACCAGTAGCTGCCGAAGACCCCGAGCCAGTCGACCTGCACGAAGAGGTCGTTGAGCCAGCTCTCGACCGCGATCCGCCAGTCCTTTTCGAAGCCGAGGATGTCGAGGGCGTGGCCGCGGGCCGGAGCGAAGTCGTCGGAGGCGATGAGCCGAGAGGCGCTGTAGGCGACGTACAGGACGGCGACGAACGCCAGCTCGATGAGGCCCCGCTTGACCCGGTGGGCCGGCGGGATGCGACGGCGCAGGAGCTCTGCTGCCGTGACGGGGGTCGGGACCTCCTGCATCTCACCTCCGGCCGTCCGTCCACGGGTCGCTGGACTACCCATCATTCTGAGTGGGACCGCCGCAGACAGCCACCGGGATTCACCCTGATCTGCCCCCGATCAGCGTCGCCGGAAGATCCTCTTGACAAGCTCGCGGGCCAGCGTGCGACCGGCCTCGCCGGCGGCACGGTCGAGTGGCGACTGCCGGCGCGAGGTCGAGGTCGACCGCGTCCGCGTTCGGCCGCGTCGGCGGGCGCGTTGGTTGATGTCCTCCGCCCACCGGTCGGAGTACTCCTCGGCCTTCTCCGCGGTGGTGGTGGCGGGCTTGCCGGCGTCGATCATCTCGGTGGCCGACTCGGGGTTGACGGCGGTGCCGTACTTGGCGAGCAGGGGCGAGGCGGCGACGCTGGCTTCGATCTGGGCAGCGGGCGTGGGTTCCATCGAGCCCTGCGGTGCCCGCACCCGCGTCCAGGCGACCGGTGACGGCGCGCCCTTCTCGTTCATGACGGTGACGATGGCCTCGCCGATCGACAGCTGCGTGAGCACCTCCTCCAGGTCGTAGTCGGTGTGCGGGTACGTGGTCACGGTGGACTTGAGCGCCTTGGCCGCGTCGGGCGTGTGCGCGCGGAGCTGGTGCTGCACCCGCGAGCCGAGCTGCTCCAGCACGTCGGACGGGACGTCCCTGGGAGTCTGGGTGACGAAGAAGACGCCGACACCCTTGGAACGGATCAGCCGGACGGTCTGGGCGACCTGCTCGAGGAAATCCTTCGACGCGTCCTTGAACAGCAGGTGCGCCTCGTCGAAGAAGAACACCAGCTTGGGCTTGTCGGTGTCGCCGACTTCGGGCAGCTCGCGGAACAGCTGGGCGAGCAGATACATGAGGAAGGTCGAGAAGAGTGCCGGCTTGTCCTGGACGCTCGGCACCTCCAGCAGCGAGACGATGCCCTGGCCGTCCGGCGTCGTGCGGAGGAAGTCGGACGTCACGATCTCGGGCTGACCGAAGAACACATCGGCGCCCTCGTCGGCGAACGCGATGAGCTCGCGGAGGATGACACCCGCGGTCGCGCTGGAGAGCCCGCCGAGCTTCTTGAGCGCCTCCTTGCCGTCGCCGGTCAGGTAGGTGAGCACCGAGCGCAGGTCGCCGAGGTCGACCAGCGGCTGTCCGGCCTCGCGCGCGTAGTGGAAGACCAGATTGAGCGACGACTCCTGGGTCTCGTTGAGCCCGAGCACCTTCGAGAGCAGCAGCGGCCCGAACGACTCGACCGACGCCCGGATCGGCACGCCGGTGCCGAGGCCGCCGAGCGTGAAGTACTCGGTGGGCGTCGCCACCGGCTGCCAGTCCTGACCGATGCTCTCGCTTCGCGCCGTCAGCTTCTCGGTGGCGACTCCGGGCGACGCGATGCCGGACAGGTCGCCCTTGATGTCGGCGGCGAACACCGGCACACCCTGGGCGGCCACCTGCTCGGCGAGCACCTGCAGCGTCTTCGTCTTGCCGGTGCCGGTGGCGCCGGCCACCAGGCCGTGCCGGTTGAGCATCCCGAGCGGGATGCGCACCTGGGCCTCGGGGACGGCGTCACCGTCGACCAGTGCGCCGATCACGAGGGCCGGACCCTCGAAGGCGTAACCGGCCTTGACGATCTCCACGATGTCGGACGTCTCGGGCACGGGGCCCGTCGCGGGCTTCTCGGCGGCCTCGGGCTCGACGGCGGCGGTGGCTTCCTGCTGCTGTGCGGCGGCGGCCGCCTGAGCGAGCTCGTCGGCGCGCTTGCGGGCGGCCTCGGCCGCATCTTCGGCTGCCGCTGCGGCCTCCGCTGCCTCCTTCGCCGCCAGCTTCGCGTCGTCACTCGTCGTCATGCGCAAAGGCTACCGCCGCTTCTCCGGCGCCTGTTTACACTGACCAGGTGATCTTCAGGAGGGTGAACGACGGGCGCCCGTACCCCGACCACGGCCTCGCGCAACGCGACTGGGCCGGGATCTCACCCACCCAGGTCCGCCTCGCCGACCTCACCACCACCAAGACCACGCTCGACCTGGCCCACCTCCTCGACGAGGACTCCACCTACTTCGGCGACCTCTTCGCGCACGTCGTCGGCTGGCGCGGCGAGCTGTTCCTGGAGGACGGCCTGCATCGCGCCCTGCGCGCGGCTTTGCATCAGCGCGGCATGCTGCACGCGCGGGTGCACGAGATCGGTGACGACGCATGACCCAGACCCATCGCGGCATGACCATCTTCGTCGCGGTCGTCCTGTTCGGGGCGGGGCTGATCGTCGGCTTCAAGCTGCTCACCGCGAGCGCCGACACGTTCGACGAGGCGCCGACGTGTGAGAACCGCACGGTCGCCGAGGGCGAGAAGCTCACCAGCAATCTCGTCACGGTCAATGTCTTCAACGCCAGCCAGCGCGCGGGCCTGGCCAACCGTGTCAGCATCAACCTCCAGCGCCGCGGGTTCCTGGCCGGCACGGTGGCCAACAGCACCAGTGAGGTCAAGCCCGGAGGCGTCGCCATCCTCACCGACGACCGCGACGATCCGCGGGTCAAGCTCGTCGCCGAGCAGTTCGCGGACGTCGAGTTCGCCGAGTCCGACGTCAACGCGCCGGAGGGCGTCACCGTCATCGTGGGCGACGACTACCAGGATCTGGTCGATGCTCCGCGAGAGATCGAGTCCGACCGGGTGATCACGGTGTGCGTCCCCACCGTCGAGGTGCCCTGACCCAGCCCCGTGGGTCAGTCGTGCCCCCACCCGGCCAGGCGCCCGTGACGTCCGACCTCACGAAGACGCTTCTCGGCGCCCTCCCGCGCCTCCCGGGTGGCCACCACCAGCAAGTCGTCGCCGAGCCTGATCCGCGTCGTGCGCAGTGGCGTGAACGGTTGGTCCTCACGCACCACCAGCGTCACCGAGGCTCCCTCGGGCAGGCGCAGCTCGCCCACCTCGACGCCGGCAAGCTTCGACCCCCGCTGCACCCGGACCTGCAGCAGGTCGGCAGAGATGCGTTCAAGCGGTGCCGCCTCGACTTCGATGTCGCGCATCGCATCGGTCAGCACCCCGCACCAGGCGGCGAGTCTTCCGAGCGGAGCGGCCTGGACGAGGGTGTAGACGACCACCGCCACGAACACGATGTTGAACAGATCGCCCGCACCCTCGACGTCGGCGGCGAGCGGAATGGCGGCGAAGATGATGGGGACGGCGCCACGGAGCCCGGCCCACGCAAGGAAGACCTGCTCTTTCCAGGGCCGGCCGAACAACGTCGCGCACACGGCGATCGAGAGCGGCCGAGCCACGAACGTCAGCAGGGCGCCTGCCGCCAGTCCGGTCCAGAGGTGCCACATCTCGACGGTCTCGGGGGTGACCAGCAGCCCGAGCATCACGAAGACGGCGATCTGCGCGAGCCACCCCACGCCCTCCACAAAGGAGCGAGTCGCCCGGCGGTGCGGGAGCTCGGTGTTGCCGAGCACCAGGGCGGCGAGGTAGACGGCGGCGAACCCACTGGCGTGCACAAACGTGGCCGCGCCGTAGGCGAGCACGGCGAAGGCGAGGACGACCACCGGGTACAGGCCGGACGACGGAAGCGCGAAGGAGCGGAGCATCCGGCCCGCGAGAGTGCCGATCACCAGGCCCACGACAGCTCCGACGATCAGCTCGAACACGATCAGTCCGACGAACGACCACACGCCGTCGGAGGCGATGTCGCCGGCGCTGACGGCCACCACGAGCACGACGATCGGGGCGTCATTGAGTCCGGACTCGGCCTCGAGGACACCGGTGACGGACTTGCGCAACGGCACGGTGCGCAGGACGGAGAACACGGCTGCTGCGTCGGTGGGCGCGAGAACTGCGGCCAGCAGCACGGCGAGCTGCCACCGCAGGTCGAGCAGGTAGTGCGCCCCCAGGGCGACGACGACGATGCTGACCACCGCCCCGAGCGTCGCCAGCAGCACGCTGAGACCCAGCGACGGGCGGATGTCGGAGTACGGAGTGGTGAGCCCACCCTCGGCAAGGATGAGCACCAGGGCGCCGAAACCCAACGCGTGAGCGAGGTCGGCGTCCGCGAACTCGATCCCGGCGCCGGAGCTTCCCAACAGAACCCCGAGACCGAGATACGCGAGCAACGACGGCATACCGGCCGTGACCGAGAGGCGCACCGCGAGGACCGCCACGATGAGGACAGCCGATCCGACGAGGAGGTACCTGTCGAGCTCGTGGATGTCCACGCATCCTCCTCGAGCTCGCCGGAACCTGATCCTATCGGTCGACTTCGGGCCGACTGCCCTGACCATCAGCGTCTCCACAGGCCGCCGCAGTGCCACGATGGGCGACGTGGAGGTCTTGACCTACGGCGACGATTCCGAGCAGAAGGCCGAGCTGCACCGCCCGGCCGCCAGGAGCCATGGCGTGGTCGTCGTGCTGCACGGCGGGTTCTGGCGCGCGGCGTACGACTGGGCGCTCGGCCGGCCGCTGGCCGAGTCGCTGGCCAGGCACGGATGGACGGCTCTCAACCTGGAGTACCGGCGCGTCGGCAACGGCGGTGGATTCCCGGAGACGTTCGACGACGTCGCGGCCGGCATCGACGTGCTCGCCGCGGTCGAGGACCTGGACACGTCCCGGGTGATCACGCTGGGTCACTCGGCCGGTGGGCAGCTGGCGGTATGGGCGGCCGGACGGCCGCGGCTGGACGACGGCCGGTGGTCCAGTCCGAAGGTGCCGGTCACGGGCGCGGTGTCGCAGGCGGGGGTGCTCGACCTCCGCGCCGCGTTCGACGACTGGCTCGGCGGCGGCGCCGTGGACGGGTTCCTCGGCACTGATCCTGCGACGCTCGACCTCGCCGACCCACTCTCCCGCGTGCCACTCGACGTCCCGGTGTGGTGCATCCACGGACGCGACGACGTCGAGGTGCCGATCTCGCAGTCGCAGACCTACGTGAAGGCTGCCCGGGCCACCGGCGCGCGAGCCGCCCTGGCCACGGTCGAGGGCGACCATTTCACCCTCATCGACACGACCAGCCCGGCCTGGACCCGCACGCTCGAGATCCTGGACGAGCTGTGACGTTCCGGCTGGTGGTCGCGGTGGTGCGGCTCTTCAACCTCGTCACCGGGCATCGGCTCGTCCGCCACGGCGACGGTCGCGTCCCGGCCGACGGCGGGGCCGTGCTGGCCATCAACCACACCGCATACGTCGACTTCATCTATGCCGGCCTGGAGGCCTACCGGCACGACCGGCGGCAGGTGCGGTTCATGGGCAAGGTCGAGCTGTCCGGCAACGCGGTGCTGAGGTGGGCCATGCGCGGATGCGGCGTGATCCTGGTCGACCGGTCCGCCGGCCGGGACGCCTTCGTCGCGGCCGTCGAGGAGCTGCGACGCGGCGAGGTGGTCGGCATCTATCCCGAGGCGACGATCAGCCGGAGCTTCGAAATCAAGGCGTTCAAGTCCGGCGCGGCGCGGATGGCGCTCGAGGCCGAGGTGCCGATCATCCCGGTGATCGTCTGGGGCGCCCAGCGGATCGCCACGAAGGGTCGCCCCAGGCATCTCGGTCGCACCAGGACGCCGGTGATGGTGTCGGTCGGCGAGCCGATCCGCGCCACCGGCGGGGCCGAGGAGCTCACCGCGCGACTGCGTGACGTGATGCAGACGATGCTCCTCGACGCTCAACAGGCCTATGGACTGCACCCAGCGGGAGCGGACTGGGTTCCGGCCCGCCTCGGCGGCTCCGCACCCACGCCCGCCGAGGCCGACGAGCTCGACCGCCGGGCGAGAGAGGGCAGGTGACGAGCCGCCGGCTGAACGTAGCCACGGTCGTCGATCAGGTCCAGCAGCTCACCGACGACGGCACGATCCGCGACAAGCGCACCTAGGCTGAGGGCGTGTCGGAGTCGAAGATCGTGCTCTCCCAACGCGGCGACGGCCTGGGGGAGCGGCTCAACTCCCTGCTCAACGCGATGCGGCTGGCCGAGATCCTGGACGTCGACTTCCGCTTCACCTGGCCGATCGGCATGGTCGGCAAGGATCCGCACCACGCGATCGTCCGGCCCGACGAGTTCTTCTCGGCCGACTTCATGGCTGCCCACCTGATGACGACCGCCGAGGCACGGGGCGGCTTCGTGCTGCCGGCTGGACCGGCGGACGACCTGGACTCGCTTCGACGCCAGCTGGCAGCCGCCGAGCGCGGGCTCAAGGCACCGGGCCGCCCGCTCAGCACCCGGATCGATCCGGAAGCCGTGCCTGCGGTGAGCCGCGGCTTCTCCGCCGAGTTCGATGCCGTCGGCTTCCATCCGTCGATCGAGGCCGCGATCGCGGCCGCCCGCGCCGTGCCGCTCAGCGCCCGGCCGGCCGGCATCCACCTGCGGGCCGGTGACAATCTGTTCGGGCGCTACCGAGCCTGGACCCAGTACTGGTACAAGGTCGTGCCGCTTCCGGTGGCCCGGGCCCTGATCGGGCGCTTCCAGGCCGAGGGCCGGGGCGTCCTCGTCTTCGGCGAAGACACCGGCGCCATCGCCGATCTGTGCGAAACCACCGGCGCGACCGAGGCGTCCACCAAGCGTCCGACCCCCGACATGACACCGGCCGAGGCGGCGATGTTCGACCTGGTGCTGCTCTCGCGGTGCGAACACATCGTCAGCGGATGGAGCGGGTTCGCGATCCAGGCGGCATCCATCTCCGACCAGCGCGTCGAGCGCTATCTCGATCTCGTCGAACCGCTCGAGATCGTCGAGCTCACCCGGGCGGACATCGCCGCCGACGGCGACCGGTACGACCCGACGCACCGCTCGTTCGCCTGGTGGGCGGCCTACTACGCAGCCCGGCACCAGCTGCCGTACGAGGAGGCGGTGGACCTCCTCACCTCCGCGATCGAGGCCGACCCGACCAACCCGCGGGCGCGACTCCGACTCGCCGCGCTCCACTACCGCGAAGGGCACGTCGACCGTGGCGACGACGTCCTGGTCGACGCCCTCGCCGCAGACGTCGCGTCGGACGTGCCGGTGCTGGGGTCCGTCCTGCTGCTCACCCTCCGGATCGCCAGCGGCTACGACAGCGCCGAGATCCTCGACGACATCGAACGCGGCGCTCGAGAGGGCTCCGGTCCGGCGCTCATCTACCGCGGGGCACTGCGAGCGCAGCGCGGCGACGCCGTCGGTGCCCGAGAGGACGCGGCCGCATTCGCTTCATACGCCACCGGCGACCATCAGCTGGCCGGCCTTCCGGGCCTCGATCGCCTGGCCGCAGCCACGGTCGACGAACGGCACCGACAAGCCTGACAGTCACTGGCGCGCGAGGCGTGCCATGACCATGTCGACGGCATCAACAGGCGAGGCGGCGGTGTCGATCCCCTCGACGTCCGGGGCTCCGTCGAGCGCCACGACCACGCGACCCAGTGCACGGGCGAACCCGATCTCGGCGAGCGTCCCCCAGGCGCCACCGACGGCGATCACCGCGTCACCGGACGCCGCGACGGCGAGATTGCGGGCATGGCCGATACCTGTGACGACGACGTGGTCGGCCCAGGGATTGGCGTCCTCACGGCGTTCGCCGGGGAGGATCGCGATGGTCGTACCGCCGCCTGCCTTCGCTCCGCGATGCGCCGCAGCCATCACTTCGCCGAGCCCTCCCGTCACCACGGTGCAGCCGCGCTCGGCCAGGAGGCGGCCGATCTCCTCGGCCGCGTCTTCCCAGCCCGGACCACTGCCGATCACCGAAATCTGCCGGTTCATCGTGACAGCATGACCGCACCGTCGTTGTTAGGTCTAGAATCCTGGACGAATCCGGAAGGATCCCCGTGAATCCCCGTCGCCCACTCCTGATCATCCTTGCGCTCGTTGCCGGAATGGCCGGCGCCGGTACCGCGGTCGTCGGCTCGGCCACGGCCGCTCCCCCGGGTTTCCGCGACGTCATGTGGGTGGGCAACAACTGGGACGGCACCGCCACGATCGTCGACGAGCGGTCCCTGAAGGTGCTCAAGACCGGCGTCAACCTCATCCCGGACAAGGAGCAGGAGCTCCAGGACATTCGCCTGGCCCCGGACCGCCTGGCGTTCTACCTCCTCATCCAACAGGGTCCTGGCGAGGGTCACGACCAGTACGTCGACGACATGTTCACCACCAAGGACGGCAAGCACCTCGCGGTGTCGCGCCCGAGCTTCGGCGACGTCGTGTGGATCGACATCGCCAAGGTCACCACCTCCGGTGGCGTCGACAGCGTCGTGCGCGAGCAGCAGATGGACGGCTACCGCACCGACCACATGGGCCTGTCCCCCGACGGTCGGCGGTTGATCGTCTCGGACTCCACCGACCGCAAGGTCATCGAGTACTCCATGGTGAACGAGACGGTGGGCGGCAAGCAGATCAAGATGGGCGACCGCCTGCGGACCTTCCCGTCGGGCGAGACGCCGCACGAGAACAACTACTCGAAGGACGGTCAGCGGATCTTCCACGCGTCGATCGGGCGCGTCTACACCCCGGGCGACAGCCCGTCGGTCGGCCCCGTCAAGATCGGACCCGTCCACGACGCCATCAAGGGCGACCGCTGGATGCAGATCGTCAACAACCAGGACTTCTCGATCGCGCGGCGCTGGGAGATGGGCAAGGAGCTCGCCGAGTCCGGTCATCCAGACATGAGCGCCGCGGTCCGGCCGATGGCGGTCTCACCGGACGAGCGGTTCCTCTACTTCCAGGTGTCCTACTACCACGGCATCGTCGAGTTCGACACCAAGGCACCGGACGTCAACGGCAAGGTTGACTACACGGCCGGCGGCATTCCCGAGCCCCGCGTCGGCGCCGTCAAGCGGCTGATGCCGCTGCCGAACCGCGTTCCCGACATGCCGCGGGAGCAGTACGTGAACGACTCGGCCCATCACGGTCTGGCCATGAACAAGGCCGGCACGACGCTGTGCGCGGCGGGCACGATGGACGACTACGTCGCCCTGGTCGATCGCAAGACGGCGACGCCGAAGTTCTTCGACACCACGACCACCGGCCACGACTACGCCAAGCCGTACTGGTCGACCGAAGGGCTCAACGACACCTGCTGGATCTCGCTCAGCGAGACCGACTCCCTCGCTGTGCTGAGCTTCAAGACGAAGAAGGAGCTGGCCTATCTCCCGGTCGGCAACCACCCGCAGCGGGTGCGTCACGGGCTGGTGTCGAAGGCGTTGGCTTCCACCTGGTGACCACGTCTCGGTCCCGACCACGGGTTGGGCGAGGGCGTACTCCGGGATCTGCGGCGAAGGTCTGACAGGCTACGTCCGTGGCCCACGACGTCTCCGGCGGCGGCGATGTCATCCCCCTGCGCGAGGCGACCCGCGTCTGGTTCGGGATCTCGCTGCAGACGTTCGGCGGACCGGCGGGCCAGATCGCGGTCATGCAGCACAAGCTGGTCGACGACAAGCGGTGGATCGGCCAGCGGCGCTTCCTGCACGCCTTGAACTACTGCATGCTCCTTCCGGGACCCGAGGCGCAACAGCTCGCCATCTACACCGGCTGGCTGCTGAACGGGACACGCGGCGGCCTCATCGCCGGCAGCCTGTTCGTGCTTCCGGGCCTGCTGGCCCTGCTCGCCCTGTCCGCCATCTACGTGGCGTACGGCTCCACCGGCCTGGTGTCCGCGATCTTCGCGGGCCTGGCGCCGGCGGTCATCGCGATCGTCGTGCAGGCGGTCCACCGCGTCGGCCGCCGGGCCTTGAACCACCCGTTCCTCGTCGGACTGGCGGTGGCGTCCTTCCTGGCCTTGACCGCCTTCTCGGTGCCGTTCCCTGCGGTGGTCTTCGCGGCCGGGTTGCTCGGCTGGGCGGCGAGCCGCATGCTCCCGACGCTGCGACAGAGAACCGAGGTCGAAGCCGACGGACCCGCGCCCCTGATCAGCGACGACGCCTTGCACCACGAGCTTCCGTCCAGGCGCAGGTCGGCGAGCATCATCCTCATCGGCCTGGTCCTCTGGTTCGCACCCGTGGTGGCCGCCGGACTGGTCTTCTCCCGCGACAGCATCTTCGTCGACCAGGGGCTGTTCTTCTCCGGAGCCGCGGTCGTGACGTTCGGCGGGGCGTACGCCGTGCTCGCGTACGTCGCCCAGCAGGCGGTCAGCGTCTACGGATGGCTTCAACCAGGCGAGATGGTGCGGGGGCTCGCGCTGGCCGAGACCACTCCGGGACCGCTCATCATGGTGGTGCAGTTCGTGGCCTTCCTCGGCGCCTACCGCGACCCGGGCCACCTGGACCCTTGGGCCGCCGCGATCCTGGCCTCGTTGCTGACGACGTGGGTGACCTTCGTCCCGTGCTTCCTGTTCGTCCTGCTCGGCGCCCCCTACGTCGAGCGTCTGCGCAGCAACCAAGGGCTGACCGCAGCGCTCACCGGCATCACCGCGGCCGTCGTCGGCGTGATCGCCAACCTGGCGGTGTACTTCGCGCTGCACACCCTCTTTGACGACACCCGCCGGGCCGGCTGGGGGCCCGCGGACCTCGAGCTGCCGGTCTTCTCGAGCTGGGACCCGTTGGCCTTCGCACTGACCGCCTTCGCCCTGCTCCTGATGTTCGGGCGGGGCTGGAGCCCGCTACGGACGCTCGGCCTGTGCGCCTTGGTCGGAGTGGCCCTCGGATTCGTCGGCCTGGCCTGAGAGCATGGACACGTGACCCGACCACCGGGCCTCCGCCTCGTCTTCGAGGACCACTTCGACGGGCCCACGCTCGACCCGGCCGTCTGGATCCCGCACTACCTGCCGGCCTGGAGCTCCCGGGCGGAGACCGCGGCCACGTACGACCTCCGCGATTCCTGCCTGCACCTGAGCATCCCGACCGACCAGGGTCTGTGGCTCGGCGACGACCACACCCCGCCGCTGCGCGTCTCGGGGATCCAGTCGGGCAACTTCTCCGGGCCGGTCGGCAGCACCATCGGCCAGCAGACCTATCGCGAGGGCGCCACCGTGCGGGAGGAGCAGGAGCCGTTCTGGGGCTGGACGCCCGACCACGGCTATCTGGAGATGCGAGCCAGAGGCGTCGTCACGCCACGGTCGATGGTGGCCTGGTGGATGGTGGGGCTCGAGGACGTGCCTGATCGCTGCGGCGAGATCTGCGTCACCGAGATGTTCGGCGACGCGGTCGTGCCGGGGCGATCCACTGCGGTCGGCATGGGCCTGAAGGCGATTCGCGACCCGGCGCTGGCCCAGGACTTCGAGGCGGTGCCGCTCCCGATCGACCTGTCCGACTTCCACACCTACGCCGTCGACTGGACACCCGAGCACGCCACCTTCTCCGTCGACGGCGAGCCGATCCGCAGCTGCCCCCGGCCTCCGACGTACCCGATGCAGATGATGATCGCCGTCTTCGACTTCCCGGAGCAGTCGACCGGCGACGATGACGATGCCGTGCCCGAACTCGTCGTCGACTACCTGCGCGGATACCAGCGCTGAGGCACGTCACGCGGTGACGGCGTCGACGGAGTCCTTCCAGATCGATGCCGCTTCGGCGATGTGCTCGGACTCGACCACGAGGGCAGGGATGAACCTGACGACCTGGTTCCACGCACCACAGGTGAGGAGCAGCAAGCCGCGGCGAGCGGCCTCCTGCTGGGCGGCGACAGCTGTGACGCCGTCCGGGCTGCCATCGGCATCACGGAACTCGGAGCCGAGCATCAAGCCCAGCCCGCGGACGTCGGTGATGGCCGCGTGCTGGTCGGCAACACCCTGCAGGACGTTCCTGAGCTCGGCGCCTCTCCGGGCGGCGTTGTCGACGAGCTTCTCGTCCTGGATGACGTCCAGCGTGGCCAACGCGGCTGCACACGCCACGGCGTTCGCGCCGTAGGTGCCGCCTTGGGAGCCCGGCCAGGCGCGGCTCATGGTCTCCTCGCGCGCCGCGATGGCGGACAGGGGGAACCCCGAGGCCAGACCCTTGGCCGTGACCAGGATGTCGCCGGCGACGCCGAAGTGGTCGGCGCCCCAGAACTCGCCGGTGCGGCCCCAGCCGGTCTGCACCTCGTCGATCACCAGCTGGATGCCGTGCCGGTCCGCGCGCTCCCGCAGCCCCTCCATGAAGCGGCGGCTGGCCGGCACGTAGCCGCCCTCGCCGAGCACCGGCTCGACGAAGAAGGCCGCGGTGTCATTCGGCGGAGTGATCGTCTGCAGGACGTGGTCGAGCTCGCGCAGCGCGAAGTCCGTGGCTTCGTCCTGCGTCCAGCCGTAGTGGGTCGGGTTGGGAAACGGCGAGACCGTCACGCCGCCCATGATCGGGCTGAAGCCGGACCTGAACTTCGTACCGGACGTGGTCATCGACGCGGCGGCGACCGTGCGTCCGTGGAAGCCACCGTGGAAGACGACGACGTTCGGCCGTCCCGTCGCCATGCGCGCGAGCCGCAGCGCCGCCTCGACCGCTTCGGAGCCGGAGTTCGCGAAGAACGTCCGGTCCAGGCCTGCCGGCAGGACCTCGCTCATCCGGTCGACGAGGGTGAGCAGCGGCCGGTGCAGGACGGTGGTGTACTGCGCATGGATGAGGGTGGCGACCTGTCGCTGGGCCGCCTCGACGACTCTCGGGTGACAGTGCCCGGTGCTGGTGACCCCGATGCCGGCGGTGAAGTCGAGATAGCGGTGATCGTCCTCGTCGAACAGATGGACGCCTTCCCCGCGGGCGGCCACGACCCCCGTGGCCTGCTTCAGGATGGACGAGAGCTCAGCCATCGCACTCCCCACTTCAGCGGACGGTTCCCGTCATGGGAGCCCGTACTCGGCGGCTCCGCCCACTCTCGCAGACCGCGAGGTCCACCACCGGCCATCAGCCAGAGTCGCCCTGGACCCGGGGTCCGGAGACGAGCCACTGGTGCGGGCCCACCGCCTGCCGGCCGATCGCCTGGAGCATGGCCCACATCGTCACCTGGTTCGCCGTGAGGATCGGCTTGCGCAGCTCGTCCTCGAGCGGAGCGATCACGTCGTAGGTGGCGAGGTTGATGTCCGAGACGAGCACGGCCTGGGCCTCGCTGGCATCGGCATCGCGCACCAGCTGCATCGTCCGCTCGTACGGCACGCTCCACACCTGGCTCGTGGGCTCGAGGCGGGCACGACCCACGACGTCGATGTCGGCCTCGGCGAGGAAGGCCACCAGCTGTTCAGCGGCCTCGGCGTCGTGTGGTGTCGCCATGGCCAGGCGACGGACGCCCAGATGCGTCAGCGCCGAGATCATCGCTCCGGACGTGGTCACGGCCTCGGCGCCGCCCGCCGACTGCATCGCCTCCACGAGCCGCTTCTCTCCCGGCAGACCATCGATGAAGTGGTCAGTCCTGCAGGCATACGCGACGGCGGCAGGTGCCGCGGCGCTCAGGTCATGGACGCATTGCCTGACGGCGTCATCGTCGGCATGCCGGGTCCGGGTGAACAACGGGCTCACCCCGTCCGGAACCCAGCGCCTCATCTCCGCGTCCAGGGCCATGTCGACAGGCACGATGACGCCGGCCCGGACCTCGTCCGGACGAGCGATCGTCAGAGGGGAGGAGCGCATGGCCTCGATGTCATCTGTCCGCTTGGTGGAGCCACCGACAGTAGCCCGAAAGCGCGCTCGTCTTGTCAGGTTCGATGCATTCCGACACGATGACGATGCGGGCGCCTCTCCGGTGGTCGATCATCCGTCGGGTGGGCGCGTGGCAGCCAACGACCGATGAGGAGAGTGCTGTGAGTGTTTACCGAGTGACCGAGCTGATCGGAACAAGCACCGAGTCGTGGGAGGACGCGGCAACCAGCGCGCTGACCACCGCTCGACAGACGGTCCGCGAACTCCGGGTCGCCGAGGTCGTCGAGCAGGACATCAACATCGACGACGGCGGCTCTTTCACCTTCCGCACCAAGTTGCGGGTCTCCTTCAAGTACGAGTCCAGCTAGCCAGCCGCCCACCTCCCACCAGCCAACGGTTCACGACGGTCCGAGTCTGCGCGCGGACGTAGCGTGGACGAAAGGCCGGGGGTGGGCAGATGAGCAGCACCGGGCGTCATCGCCACGCGGACCGTCGATTCGTCCTCGGGGCGGTGGCGGCGAGCCTGCTCCTGTACGTCCCGGCACTGGTCACCCCGCTCCTTCCGGACGAGGCCGGGTACTGGCTGGTGGCCCGCAACTGGGATCCGGAGCCGGACAACATGTTCGGCTTCTACTGGACCGACCGACCGCCGGTGCTGCTCTGGATGTACCAGGCGGCCGACCTGATCGGCGGACCGTTCATGTCGCGCCTCTGGACAGTCCTGCTGGGCTGCCTGATGGTCGTGGCGGCGTTCCGAGCCACGCAGATCATCGGCGGACCCCTCGCGGCTCGATGGTCCACCGTCGCCGCGGTGGCGCTGCTGGGCAACCCCGCCTGGTTCGCCTGGGCCGCCAAGGGCGAGAGCTTCGGCGTGCCGCTGGTGATGGTGAGCTGCTGGCTGGCCCTCGAAGCCCTGCAACGCTCGCCGGGACGGGCTCGGCTGGCGCTCGCCCTCGGCGCCGGAGCGGCCGGCATGCTCGCGATCGGCATGAAGCAGAACCTCGCCGGTGGGTTGGTCTTCGGCGCGGCGCTGCTGGCCGTCTCCGTCCTGCGGCGCCGTCTACCGCCGTGGGAAGGAGCGCGGCTCGCGGGAGCAGCGCTCACCGGGGCACTGATCCCGGTGGTGGCCGTCCTGGTGTGGGCCGTCGTCAGCGGCGTCAGCCTCTCGACGATGTGGGAGATGATCTACGGATTCCGATCCGACGCGTTCGAGGTCATCACCCGCGGGCACATGTCTGCGCCACTCGAACGGGCCGTCCACCTCATCCTGCTGTTCGTGGGCAGCGGTCTGGCGCTGCTGATCGCTTTGTTCCTCGCGTCGTTGCGTCGTGCGCTCCACGTGCGCCCCGACGTCGCGTCGGCGGTGCTGGCGATGCTCCTGGTGGACGTCGCCGGGATCGTCCTGGGCGGAAGCTACTGGATGCCGTATCTGATCGCGCTCATCCCGGCCGCCGTGCTCGGCGCTGCCGTCGCCGTGATCAGTGGCGGCCTGGTTCCCGCGCTGCGGGCGACCGTCGTCTTCACGGTCGCATCCTCGATGGTGCTGCTCGCCTTCTTCGGCTACACCCACGTCAGCGGTCGCAGCGCCGCACCGCTCGCCACCTATCGGGGCGAAGCGGTGCGCGAGGCGGCCCATCCGGGCGACACGATCCTGGTGCTCTACGGTGCTCCGGAAACCGTGCGTGCCTCCGGGCTGGACAGCCCATACCCCTACCTCTGGAGCCTGCCCATCCGCACGCTCGACCCGAAGCTGGGCCAGATGCTGGCGACGATGCGGGGGCCTGACGCGCCGGTGTGGGTCGTCCAGAGGGGCAGTCTGGATCCATGGGGTCTCGACGACACGCAGCTGCGCGACCTCCTCAACCGTCGCTATGACGACGTCGCCATGGTGTGTCGCAACCGCATCTGGCTCCTGAAGGGCGAGACCCGTCCGCCGCTGCCCGCCGTGGACTGCGACCTCCCGTTCCTCCGGGTCGGGCCAGTGAGACTCACCAGTCAACCGGCAGGTCGTGACGGGTGACCGGCCGTAGGAAGGCGCCGGCCGGGTCGCGATGCCACCACGCTCCGTCCCGACGACGCTCCTCCCAGGTCGTGAAGCGGTAGAGGTATCGACGAGCCCGCAGGACCACCGGCGGATCGTCGGGGAAGGGGTTGTGCCGCAGCAGACGGAGCGTTGCGGCGTCACCCTCGAGCAGCCGGCGGGCGAGCCGCGGGAACCACGGCTCGGCGTAGGCGGGTGACAGCGCGGCGAACCACATGAGCCAGTCGAGGCGCAGGTGGTAGGGAGCGAACTGACGGGGCCGGCACCGTGGGTCACCGGGCTTGCCGCGGAACTCGTACTCCTTCCACCCCGTCGTGCCGCTCGGGTCGTGGGTCCCCTCCAGGACGATCTCGAAACGCTCGCGGGTCACGCTGCCGAACGCGCCATAGGTGTTGACCAGGTGCCAGGCGTTGAACGACGCGTTCATCGCCTGCCGCTTGGAGAGCATGTTCCGGATCGGCTGCCAGCTGAGCACGGCCACCAGGACCCCCAGGGCGGATCCGACGACCACCCACCACGTCGGCGCATCGGTCAGCCGATCGACCGAGAGGCCGGGCAGGACCGCCTTCCACACGCTGTCGGGGAGGACCGGCAGCGCCAGCACGATGGCGAGCCAGTTGAGCCAGGCGAAGTTGCCGCTGATCACCAGCCACAGCTGGGTGATGATCATGATCGCCGCGCAGACCCCCGCGACCGGCTGCGGGAGGAGCAGGCCGAACGGGACGACGACTTGCGTGACGTGGTTGGCCGCGACCTCGACCCGGTGCAGCGGCCGCGGCAGACGGTGGAAGTACCAGCTGAACGGGCCGGGCATCGGCTGCGTCTCGTGGTGGTAGTACAGGCAGGTCAGATCACGCCAGCACCGGTCGCCGCGCAGCTTGATCAGCCCGGCACCGAACTCGAGCCGGAACAGCAGCCAGCGCAGGGCGATGAGCACCGGGAGCGGCGGAGCGACGCTGTCGTTGCCGAGGAAGATCGCGATGAACCCGGTCTCGAGCAGCAGCGACTCCCAGCCGAACGAGTACCACCGTTGGCCGACGTTGACGATGGACAGGTAGAGCACCCACAGCACCAGCCAGACCAGCATGGCGACCGGCAGGGGCACCCGGTCGGTGACGCCCAGCACGGTCGCCGCCGCGAGGATCGCTCCCGTCGCGGCGACGATGGCGAAGAAACGTTCGGAGTAGTGCCAGTGGAAGATGCTGGGCTCCTGCCGGAACGACACCCGCCGGAGGTAGGCCGGGATCGGCAGCAGGCCACGATCACCGAGCAGCGCCCTGAACTGGTTGAACGCCGACACGAAGGCCACGAGGTAGACCACGCCCAGTGCCCGCTGGAAGACCAGGCGCGCCAACGTGTAGTCCTCGGCCGTGAACCACTCCACGGCCTTCCACGCTACGCCCGCGACTCAGTCGCCGCGATCCATGTCATCGGCCCGCGGCGGTGCAGTGACCTAGGTCGCGTTGCTGTCCCCGGACCCGGTCGGGTCCTCGTCGAGGTCCTCGAGCAGGTGGACCCGCTCGGTGACCTCCTCGGGTGGCTCGACGACCGGAGCCATCATCCGTCGAACGAGCTGAATGGGATTCAAGCGGTACACGTACGTCGCTCCTTGTGGTGCAGCCAGCCCTTTCACGATTCCATGTCGGTTCGAGCTCGCAACCGCAGCACCGGGCTACCGTGACACCGGCGGCGGCCCGGTTCGCCACCCCCGGATGTCGTATCGGCGTCACTTCGTTCGTGGACAGGGTGCAGGGTGGCCGATCGGCCGCCCCAGAGGAGAGGATTCACCCATGACGCAGTACATGATGTCCGTCCACGACGACGGCTCCGACCAGCTCACGCCCGATGAGCTCCAGACGGTCTACGACACCGTCGGCCGCTTCAACCAGAAGCTGCAGGACGACGGCTACTGGGTCTTCGGCGGCGGCCTGAAGCCGATCGAGGCAACCACCGTGGTCGACGGAACCGGCAGCGAGGTGATCACGACCGACGGACCGTTCGTCGAGTCCAAGGAGTATCTCGGCGGGTTCTGGATCATCGAGGCACCCGACCTCGACGTGGCCCTGAAGCTCGCCGCCGAGGGTTCGGCGGCGTGTCGCGGGCCGGTCGAGGTCCGACCGTTCGACGCGGCCGAATGAGCCAGACGCTTTGAGCGTTGACGCTCGCGTCCACGCGGAGATCGAACGGATCGTCCGCGAGGAGCACGGACGTGTGGTGGCCTCGCTCGCCCGTCGCTTCGGCGACCTCGATGTCGCCGAGGACGCGGTGAGCGAGGCTCTCCTCACGGCCGTGGAACGGTGGCCGGTCGACGGGTTCCCGCCCAACCCCGGTGCGTGGCTCACCACCACCGCCGGCAACAAGGCGATCGACCGCATCCGCCGTGAGTCCCGACGCGACGCCAAGCATCAGGCCGCCATGATGATCACCGATGACACCCCTCCCGAGCCGACCGGCCCGGTTGAGGACGACCGCCTCCGGCTGGTGTTCACCTGCTGTCACCCGGCCCTTTCACCCGAGGCTCGCGTGGCCCTCACCCTGCGGATGCTCGGCGGCCTCACCGCCGCCGAGATCGCCCGGGCGTTCCTGGTGGCCGAGACCACCATGGCCCAGCGCATCACCCGCGCGAAAGCGAAGATCAAGGCCGCGCACATCCCCTATCGCGTGCCCGAGACGTCCGACCTGCCCGAACGGCTGGACGGCGTGCTCGCCGTCGTCTACCTCGTCTTCAACGAGGGCTACCTCGCCGGCTCCGGCGACGACGCGATTCGCGTCGAGCTCTCCGACGAGGCGATCCGTCTCGCCCGGGTCTTGCGCGAGCTCCTGCCCGGAGAGGGTGAGGTCGCCGGCCTGCTCGCCCTCATGCTGCTCATCGATGCTCGCCGTGCCGCTCGGTTCGCCGGGGGCGAGCTGGTCACGCTCGACGAGCAGGACCGCGGCAGCTGGGACCGGACCCTGATCGCCGAAGGCCACGCCCTCGTGCGCGAGTGCCTCGATCGGGTGGCATCCGCCGGCGGACGGCCGGGTCAGTACCAGCTGATGGCCGCCGTCAACGCCGTGCACACCGATGCTGCCGACGCCCGCGACACCGACTGGAGCCAGGTGGTGGCGCTGTACGACCAGTTGATGGCCGTCGCCCCCACATCCGTGGTCGCTCTGAACCGGGCCATCGCCGTCGCCGAGCTCGACGGGCCGGACGTCGGCCTCGCGCTCGTCGACGACGTTGCCCTGAGCGGCTATCACGCCTGGCACGCAGCCCGCGCGGAACTGCTGCGCCGGCTGGGTCGTGGAGCCGAGGCCCGTGCCGAGTACGACGCGGCCATCAGTGCGACCGAGAACCCGGCGGAACGGGCCCATCTCACCCGTCGCCGCGACCACATCGTTCAGTGACGGTGCAGCGCCAGCGCATCTGAGCTGTGATGGAGGTGTGCGCGGAGTGCTGCTGGACCTGGACGGGGTCGTCTATGTGGGCGACTCGCCGGTGCCCGGCGCTGCCGACGTCGTCGACTGGCTGACGCGAGAGAACATCCCCTTCCGCTTCCTCACCAACACGACGTCCCGACCGCGCTCGTCGATCGTGGAGAAGCTGTCCGGGATGGGCATCCGCGCGTCCGCCGACGACATCCTCACGCCCGCGGTCGCTGCGAAGCTGTGGCTACAGGACCACTCCCCCGGACGACCGGCGCTGTTCGTCCCGGACGCCACCGCGTCGGAGCTCGCTGAGCTGGACCCGTTGCCCGATGACGAGGAGGAGGGCGCCGGTGCGGTCGTCGTCGGCGACCTGGGCGACGCGTGGGACTTCGCGACGCTCAACCGTGCGTTTCGGCTGCTGATGGCCGAGCCGCGGGCGACCCTGGTCGCGCTCGGGATGACCCGCTACTGGAAAGTCGATGACGGTCTCCGCCTCGACGCCGGCGCGTTCGTCCGGGCGCTGGAGTATGCCGCCGGCACGACCGCCGTGGTCATGGGCAAGCCGGACCGGGCGTTCTACGAATCCGCGATCGAGGGGCTCGGGCTCGCCGCAGGCGGGGTGGTGATGGTCGGCGACGACATCCGCACCGATGTCGAGGGTGCGCAGCGGGCCGGGCTGATCGGCGTCCTGGTGCGGACCGGAAAATTCGCCTCCGCGGACCTGGACGGCAACGTGACGCCGGACGCCGTCCTCGACTCCATCGCCGAGCTGCCGGACTGGTGGGCCTCGGCCGACTGACTCAGCCGACCTCGTCGGCCAGACGTGCCACCGCGTCCGCGACGCGCGGTCCGAACATCACCGGGTCGTTGTGGTCCGCACCCTCGATCACCACGCGCTCGGCCAGCGACGCCGCCTCGTCCGCCACCCGTTCGCTGAGCCGCGCGGGAACGATCGAGTCCTCGTCGCCGTACACCACGGTGACCGGCACCCGGCTCTCGGCGAGATGCTCCAGGACGGGAAAGCGGTCGCGAAGCATCCGTCGTACCGGGAGGAGCGGGTAGTGCTCTGCCCCGACGTCGGCGAAATCGGTGAACGGCGACCGGAGCACCAACCCCGCCGGCGGCCGCTTCGACTGCAGTGCAGCCACGACACCGGTGCCCAGCGACTCCCCGAAGTAGATCGTGCGGTCGGGCGGGTAACCGAGCTCCTCCAGTGTCTCCGCCGCGGCCATCGCGTCACGGGCCAGACCGGCCTCGCTCGGGCTGCCGGGGTTGCCGCCGTACCCGCGATAGTCCATCAACAGCACGGCGAGGCCCCGCCGCCGGAGCTCCTCCGCCAGGTCCGCGCGGCCGAGCCGGTTGCCGCCGTTGCCTGGCGCGACGAGCACCGCCATCCGACGATCGGCGGCTCCCGTCTCCGACGCAGGAACGAACCACGCGCCGAGCTCCAGCCCGTCGTCCGTGCGCAGCGTGACGTCACGTGCGTCCTCGATCACGTCACCCGCGGGAGGCAGGTCGGACGCGTCGGGGAAGTAGATGAACTGACGCTGGAGCCACCACATCATCGCCACCACCACTCCCCCGATCACCAGGACGACCACGGCCACCCGCAGCGTCCGACTGCGGCGCAGGTCCATGACGGCCATCCTCCATGGTGACAAATGCTCGCCGCCGTGCACGTACGCCGGGATTGGGTACACGTGAAGAGACAACAGATCTCGCACAGAAAGGCCATCACATGCCTGAGAGCAAGAAGATCGCCTTCGTCATCGCGCCGGAGGGCACCGAGCGGGTCGAGCTCACCGACCCGTGGGACGCCGTGAAGGACGCGGGCCATCAGCCGGTGCTGCTCAGCACCGAGGATGGTGAGGCCCAGCTCTTCGACCACCTCGACCGGGCCGACACCATTCCCGTCGACTCCGTCGTGCAGGACGTGTCGATCGACGACTTCGACGCCTTGGTGCTGCCGGGCGGCGTGGCCAACCCGGACGCGCTACGTCTCCAGTCCGACGCGGTGAAGTTCATCGGCGGGTTCGTGGAGAGCGGCAAGCCCGTGGCTGCCATCTGCCACGCACCGTGGACGCTCGTGGAGGCCGATGTGGTCCGCGGCCGTCAGCTCACGTCGTGGCCGAGCCTGCAGACCGACATCCGCAACGCCGGTGGCCACTGGGTGGACGAGCGGGTCGTCACGGACGGCAACCTGATCACCAGCCGCAAGCCGGACGACTTGCCGGCCTTCATCGCCGCCCTGCTCGAAGCGGTCCATCATGGCGTCGACTCCGCCGAGGTGGCCCAGGCCTGATCGACCGGACGACAGCGGGCAGAGTGTCCCCATGGACCTGCCCGAAGACCTGCTCGCCCACGCCCGTGCGGCCAAGGGGTTCATGCCGGAGGACGAAGGTGCCTTCCTCCACCGGATCGCGCGCGAGCGACTGCCCCACGGTCCGGCCCTGGAGATCGGGACCTACTGCGGGAAGTCCGCGATCTACCTCGGAGCGGCCGCGCGGGAGGTCGGCGGGTCCGTGCTCACCATCGACCACCACCGCGGTTCGGAGGAGAACCAGGCCGGCTGGGAGCACCACGACCCGTCCCTCGTCGACGACGAGCTCGGCCTCATGGACACCCTGCCGGTCTTCCGGAAGACCCTGGCCCGCGCTGGCCTCGAGGACCAGGTGACCGCCGTCGTCGGCCGGTCGACGAGCGTCGCCGCGTGGTGGCGCACCCCCGTCAGCCTGCTGTTCATCGACGGCGGTCACGCCGAGGTGCACGCCCAGAACGACTACTCCGGTTTCGCTCACTGGGTGATGAGCGGCGGCGCTTTGGTGATCCACGACGTCTTCGAGCGACCGGAGGACGGCGGGCAGGCGCCGTTCCACGTGTGGCAGCGTGCCATCGACTCCGGCTGCTTCGAGCCGGGCGAGACGGTGGGATCGATGCGGGCGCTAGCGCGTACCCGGGGAGACGCCGGCGAACCGGTCGGATGACGGGCAGTCGCACTCCAGCCCGATCTCCCAATCCATGTCCGAGAAGTCCACACCGATCCCGTGGCCGGTCATCACGCCGGCACCCGGGGTGGTGCCGGTCAACACGTCCCACGCCAGGATCACCGCGGCCGCGGTGTAGGTGGTGTGCTCGACCGGCCAGTTGACGTTCTCGGGGTAGACCAGGCCGGTCCAGTACTTCCCGTCGACGCTGCGCAGGTGCTGCATGTCGGCGAACAGCTGCGCGGCGCGCTCGTCGCCGATCGAGGCCAGCGCCATCACCAGCTCACAGGTCTCTGCACCGGTGACCCAGGGGTTGGTGTCGACGCACCGGATGCCGAGGCCCTCGACCACGAACGCGTCCCAGCGCGAGGCGAGCATGGCGTGCGCCGCCGGGCCTCGCACGGCACCCCCGAGTACCGGGTAGTACCAGTCCATCGAGAACGTCGACTTGTCGAGGAACCGATCGCGGTGCTCGCGCAGCGCGTGCCCGAGCCGTCCGCCGGCGAGCTCCCATTCCGGCTGCGGCTCGTCCACGAGCTCGGCGAGGGCGACGCCGGCGCGCAGTGACTGATGGATGCTGGAGCTGCCGGCCACCAGGGCGTCGCGATTGACGGTCGCGGGGGCTCCGTCCTCCCATTCCTGCGACCACGCGATGCCGCCGAACGGAAGCTGCCGGTCGACGACCAGGTCGAGTGCTCGACGCACCACCGGCCACATGCGCTCGACGAACGCCCGGTCGTGCCGGACACGCCAGTGATGCAGCACGCCCACGGCGATGTATGCGGCCATGTTCGTCTCGGTACTGGCGTCCTCGACCGTGCCGCCGACGAACTTCATCGGCCAGGAGCCGTCGGGGCGCTGGGTGCGGGCGACCCAGTCGAACGCTGCCGCGGCGGCGTCCAGCTGACCACCCACGACGAGCGCCATCGCGGCCTCGACGTGGTTCCACACGTCGGTGTGCTCACCGACAGTCCACGGAATGGCTCCGTCGGGCTCCTGCATCCCGGCGATGCTCGCGGCCGTCTCGACGACCTGGTCGAGCGTCAGCATCAGGCTGTGCCGTCCGGCTTGCGCAGGTACAGCGCCATGCTCTTGCCGATGAGCGGGTTCAAAGCCTTCTCCGCCAGCCGGGTGACGGTGCTGTAGCCGCGCGTCTTCATGATGTCCCAGACCAGCACCTGGTGGTAGGCCTTCACGAGCGGATGGTCGTCGTTCTTCACGCCGACGGCACACTTGAGCCACCAGTACGGCGAGTGCAGGGCGTGCGCGTAGTCGACGCCCTCGAAGACCAAGCCGGCGTTCCCCAGCTTGCCGATGAGCTCGGTGTCGGAGTAGATCCGGATGTGACCGCCGGGGTTGTTGTGGTAGTCGTCGGAGAGCTTCCAGCAGATCATCTCCGGCAGCCAACGGGGCACGGTGACGGCCATCGTGCCGCCAGGGCGCAGGACGCGGACCAGCTCGTCGATGGCCTGGATGTCGGCCGGGATGTGCTCCAGCACCTCGGACGCGACCACGCGGTCGAACTCGCCGTCGGCGAAGGGCAGGGCCAGCGCGTCGCCCTCCTTGATGTCGGCAGAGGCTCCCTCGGGTACCTCGCCGTTCTCCTTCATCGCGCCGAAGATCTCCAGAACCCCGGCGAGCTCGTCGGCGTCCTGGTCGAAGGCGATGACGTCGGCGCCGCGGCGGTACATCTCGAACGCGTGCCGTCCGGCACCACAGCCCATGTCGATGACCCGGTCGCCGGGCCTCAGGCCCAGCCGGTCGAAGTCAACGGTCAGCATTGGTGATCACCTCTTCGTACGCAGCCGCGGTGGCCTTCGCCACCGCACGCCAGCTGAACGTCTCCAACGCTCGTTCGCGGCCCGCTCGGCCCATGGCCTCGCGCCGCTCCGGGTCGTCCAGCAGATCGGCGATCGCGGCCTCCAGCTCGCCGACGTCGCCGGGGGTCACCATGGTCGCGCAGACGCCGTCATCACCGACGACCTCGGGGATCGCGCCGGCCCTGCTGACGACCAGCGGGGTTGCGCACGCCATGAGCTCCGCGGTCGGCAGTGAGAAGCCTTCGTACAGTGACGGGACGCACGCGAGCTCGGCCGAGCCCATCACATCGACCAGCTCGGCCTCGCTGATGCCACTCACGAACCGCACGTCGTCGGCGATGCCCAGCTCGTCGATCAGCCGCGCGGTGCGCCGACCCGGCTTGGTGACGAGCACCAGCTCGACGTCACGCTCCGTGCGCAGCTTGGCGAACGCCTCCAGCAGGGTGGCGATGCCCTTCATCGGCGCGTCCGCGCTGGCCATCGCCACGATCCGGCCCGGGACTCGCGGCGCGGTGGGCGGGACGAAGACGTCGTCGACGCCGAGGGTGATGACCTCCAGGCGCGACGGGTCGACGCCGAAGTCGGTGACGATGTCGCGACGGCTGGACTCGGAGACGGTGAGGATCCTCGGCAGCTGCCGGGCGACCTTCTTCTGCATCCGCAGGAAGCCGTACCAGCGGCGGAGCGTGAGCCTCTTGCGCAACGTGCGTGCATTCGCGATGTCGATGCGACGGTCGAAGGTGATCGGGTGGTGGATGGTGCCGATCAGGGGGAATCCCTGCTCGAGGAGGTCGAGGATGCCGGATCCGAGCGTCTGGTTGTCGTGGACGATGTCGAATTCGCCCTGCCGGTCCTTCAGCAGCCGGGCGACTCGCTTGGAGAACGTCTTGGGCTCCGGGAACCCGGCGGTCCACATCGTGAGGACTTCCTCGACGTCGATGAGGTCGCGGAACTCGCTCGGCTTCGGCGTGCGGAACGGGTCGGGCTCGCGGTAGAGGTCCAGGGACGGGACCTTCGTCAGCGTCACGCCCTCGTCCAGCTCCGGATACGGCTGACCGGAGAACACCTCGACGGTGTGGCCGAGCGCCACGAGCTCGCGGCTGAGATGGCGGACGTAGACGCCCTGGCCACCGCAGTGTGGCTTGCTGCGGTAGGACAAGAGTGCGATGCGCAAGGTGCCGCCTTTGTAGGGACCGGTGAGCGGTGGAACGGAGTCTTATCTTCCCCCGCGGTTTCCGGGATAGAACGAGTGGGTGGCGGTCACCCCGCCGTCGACGGCGAACTCGCCGCCGGTGGTGTAGCTGCTCTCGTCGCTGGCCAGGTACACATACAACGGCGCGACGTCCTCGGGAGTGCCCACCCGCTCGAGCGGAATGCGGGTCGCTCCGTACTGCATGGCCGCGTCGCCGCCGTGCACCTGCGTCATTGGAGTGTTGATCATTCCGGGGTGTACCGAGTTGACCCGGACACCGTAGGCGCCGAGCTCGACCGCGGCAGCCTTCGACATGCCGCGGATCGCGAACTTGGTACCGGTGTACGCCGTCAGGGAGGCCATCCCGGCGAGGCCCTCCACCGAGGAGCAATTGATGATCGAGCCCTGTCGGTTCCTCTTCATCGCCGGGGCGACCGCACGCATGCCGAGGAAGCAGCCGCGCAGGTTGACGTTCAGCAACAGGTCGAACTCCTCCAGGGCCATCGTGTCGACCTCGCCGAACCGCAGCACGCCGGCGTTGTTGACGAGGACGTTCACCGACGCGCCGAGCTGCTCCTCGGCCTCCACCACCAGGCGGTCCCAGGATGCCGGGTCGCTCACGTCGTGATGGCTGAAGAACGCGACGTCGCCGAGCTCGTCGGCCAGGGAGGCACCGGCGTCGTCGTTCACGTCGGCGAGGACGACTCGCGCGCCCTCGCTGACGAACGCACGCGCGATGGCGGCGCCCTGTCCTTGGGCGCCGCCGGTGATGATCGCGTGCTTGTCCTTGAGTCGGGACATGAGGCTTCTCCTAGAGGGTGAGGATGGAGTCGGCGGCGAACGAGACGTCCGGGTCGCGATCGGCGAAGAAGCCGCCGAGTGTCTGGTCGAGCTCGTCGGCCGACCAGACGTCGCTCCGGGTGTCGAAGCGTCGATCGACGACGGGGGCGGCGAGCAGCGCCACCATGCCTCCGTAGACGACGAACACCTGGCCGCTGATGCGGGTGGCGGCGGGCGACGCGAGATAGGCGACCAGCGGTGCCACGTGGTCGGGGCTGTAGGGGTCGATGGCCTGTCCGGACTCGTCCTCCCCGAACACGTCGGCCGTCATGGCTGTGCGGGCGCGCGGGCAGATCGCGTTGGCCCGTACGCCGATGCGGGACAGCCCTCGCGCGGTCGACAGCGTCAGCGCAGTGATGCCGCCCTTGGCAGCGGCGTAGTTCGCCTGCCCGGGCGAGCCGGTGAGGAACGCCTCGGAGGCCGTGTTGATGACGCTGGCGTCGACGGTTCCGCCGGCCTGTTTCGCCACCTGCTTCCAGTGGGCTGCCGCGTTGCGGGAGAGCAGGAAGTGGCCGCGGAGATGGATCCGCACGACGAGGTCGAACTCCTCGTCGGACATGTTGAACAGCATCCGGTCGCGGGTGACCCCGGCGTTGTTGACCACGATGTCGAGAGAGCCGAACGTCTCCAGGGCGGTCTGCATGATCAGGTCGGCGGTGGAGCGCTCGCCCACGTCACCGGGTGCGACCGCCACTTCGGCGCCCAGGGACTTGAGCTCGGAGGCGGCCTCGTCGGCGGCTCCGGGCAGGTCGTTGAGCACCACCCTCGCGCCGGCCCGCGCGAGCGCGACGGCCTCCGCACGCCCGAGGCCCGCGCCGGCACCCGTGACGACCGCGACACGGCCGTCGAGGGAGGTCCCGTTCACGCGGGGTCCCCGCGAAAGCGCGAGCGACAAGCCACCCGCTGGCGCGTGTGCGCCGTCAGCGGAGCCAGCGGTTTCGTGGGGTGCCTCATGCGTCTTCCACGATGCGGAGTGCCGCTTTGGGGCAGGATGCGACCGCCTGCTCGATGCTTGAGCGGTTCTCGTCGGTCACCGTGCCGTCGTCGATCTGCAGGTCGTCGTTGTCATCGAGAGCGAAGACATCCGGCGCCACCGCCTCGCAAAGGGCGTTCGACTCGCACAGGTCGTAGTCAGCCTCAACCCTGGCCATGCTGTTCCTCGATTCGAGCCAATATTAGAACGTGTTCTAGTCTAACCCAGTGCGGTGAGTTTGTGCATGGCCCAGTCGCCCCCACCCCTGGTCAAGGTGATGACCAGAGTGCTCCTGGTCAGCTGCTGGTTCCTCTTCTTGCCCGTGCCCGCAGTCGTCGTCTGGTTCACGAACACCAGAACCGTGGCCCGGCGCTCGGTGGCCTTGATGATCGCCGAGGACACCGGGACCGCCTCGAGCACGATCTGGTTCTTCTCCGTGTTCGCGCGCACCTGGCCCATGGTGGCGTCGTACTCCTTGCGGAACGACGGTGTCATCCGGGCGCGGGCGGCCTCCATGTCGTTCGCCAGGGTCTTGTGGTCGTAGGACAGGGTGCGCTTCGTGAGGTCCGTCGCCTCGACCAGCACTGTGGTCCGGGCGTCGTCGCCGACGAGAGAACCGTCTGGGGCCACGACCGACGTACCCTGCTCCGCACGCCACCAGGCCACCCCGACCCCGGCCGCGGCCAGAAGGACGAGCGCGGCCAGCACCAGCGTCAGCCGCGTCAGCACGAACGATCGAATGTCGTCGAAGCTCGGCGCTGCCAGACGCGACCCCCCGGCGGTGACTTCGCGAGCGGGTCCCGGCTCCGGCACCGGCGAGGGCTCGGCCGGGGGCTCGGGTCGAGGCTCGGGCTCGGCCACCGGTGTCACGTCCGAGTGGCAGAACCGGCAGCGGGTGGCGGCGGCCTTGATGGTCTCCGCACAGTAGGGACAGACGCGTTCGTCACGCTTCAGCTTTGCCATGGCTCAGCCCACGAACTCGAGCTGGGAGACCAACCACCGGTCGTCCTCGTTGACCATGGTCAGCTTGATGCGCCAGGACCGGTTCTCGACCTCGCCCTTCGTGCCCTTGTTCTTCACCTTGCTGCCCGCCGCCACGAACACCGACGCGGAGTCGGCGTCGACCTCGGTCAGCCCCACCTCGTCGACGCGCCCCTCCGCGAACGATTCCTGGCTCGCGGCGGACTCCTTCAGGGACTTGAGGGACGCACGGTACTGCTTCTCGAAGTCGCCGGTTGCGCCGTCGAGCACTCGCGCAGTGAGCTCATCCATCTTGGTGTGGTCGATCGTCAGGAACGCCAGCGTCTCCGCTCGTGCGGAACGCCTGATGTCCGAGTACTCCTGAGCCCGCTCCTCGGCCGGCGTCTGGCCCGGGGCGGCCGAACCGCCCAGGACGGCGAAGAGCACCAGCCAGACGCACAGGCCCACGAGGACCGCGGCGAGTGCTGTGTTGATCACGAAGGGTTTGGTCACGGACGTGCGGTTCAATCGTCGCTTCCGTTCTTCCAGTCGTCGGTCGCCTCTGGAGCGTACTTCGTGCCGCGCATGTTGATCGGTGACCCGGAGCTGCACTCGGCGGGATAGAAGCCGGGGTAGTAGTTCTTCCAGTCGTCGGGGAAGTCGGGGTCTTCATGACGGAAGTCGTAGTCGAAGTCGGCGTCCGTCGTCGCCTTCCACCACTTGGGCGGCAGGTAACCCTCGGTGCACGCTTCCGGCATCCCGTTCATGTTGAGGTTGACCCGCCCGAACTTCGCGTTGTCACCGGGGGGCGAGAGGAGCGCTGACGGCCCGGCCGACACCAGGCGCGGGAACGTGACCAGCAGCTGCTCGAGCGCCGGGAGACGGGCGTCGACCACCTCGGTCACGCTCACCGTGTGAGTCAGGAACGAAGGCAGCACCTTCCGGAGAGTCCGGACCAAGAGCACCAGTTCGTCCGCCGCGGGACCCGCTTGGTTCAGGACCCGACGGATCATGGCGTCCGAGGAGGCGAGCGTGCCGGTCAGAGCCGCAAGGTCATGGGCGAAGGATCGGATGTTCGCGGAGTTGGCCGCCTGGGTCTCCAGCACGGTCCGCGAGTTGTGCAGCAGGTCGATCGTCGGTGCCTCGTTGGCCGCGGCCTCCTCGATGAAGGCCTGGGTGTTGTCGATCATCGAGCGCAGCGGAGTCGCGTTGTCACGGAACATCGTGCCGAGCTCGGTGACGACGGTGTTCAGCTCTGACCCGCTGATGCTCGAGACGAACCGGCTCAGGTCGGTCAAGAGCACCTCCTCGCCGAGCGGGAGGCTGTCCTTGGTGCCGCGGACGGTGTCACCCTCCTGCAGCAACGGCCCCTGCTTGGAGACGGGCTCGAAGGAGATGTACTGCTCGCCGACTGCACTCAGGTTGTGCACGAACACGGGAGCCGTCGCCGGCACCTGGGCGTCATCCTGGAGGGCGACGTCGACCCGCATCCCGTCGCCTTCGACGGTCATCTTCGAGACCTCGCCGATCTTGACCCCGCGGTACGTGGCTTCACTGCCCTCGTACAGGCCACCCGATTGCGGCAGGAGGACGTGCACCGTGTAACCGCGCCCGAGGACCCTGTCGACGAAGCCGAGGTAGGAAGCACCGACGTAGACCATGCCCAGCGCGCTGAGGAGCACGAAGGCGATCAGTCGGACCTTGATCCCGCGTCTCATCCCGAACCCCCCAACAAGCCCCCGAACAATCGGTCCAGCGACGACCCACCAGAGCCTCCGCCCCCGCCCGATGGTGCCGGCGAGGGGTTCAACACGTCCGGCAACGCCGGAGTGGTCCGTCGCCCCGGCTGGGCCGCGGTGGCAGCGAGCGTTTCCGAGCACAGCGGCAATGAGGGCATCAGCCCGCAGAGCTCTGCCACCGCCTCGCCCCCAGGAGCACAGATCGGCGCGGTCGGAACCGAGCGGCACAGGGTGATGAGGTCGTCGAGCGTCGTCGGCACCAGCCCGCCTTCACTGACCGGGGTGAGCTTGAACTGCATCTTGAACACGACGTTCGCGTAGTCGCCGCGGATGACGTCGGCGGCATCGATCGGGAACGGATAGCCGGCCGCGGCGACCAGACCCGGTACGAGAGCCCCGCACCCAGGGCAGTCGGGAGCACGGGACGCTTCGCCGTCGGTGTCGGCGAATTCGCGGAGCACGGGCTCGAGATGGCGGAGCTCGGCCACCAGGTCGTCCTTCACCTTGTTGACCACGCGGGTTCCGACCACCCCGAACCGGTCGAGCTCGACGAGCATCTCGACCAGCTCACCGTGTTGCTGCCGCAGCACCTTGATCGCCGGCCCGGCGGCGTCGAGGGCATCGCCGATGGTCTTCTTCTCCGCCACGAGGGTCTTGCTCAGCCCGTTGATGGACTCCATCGCCTGGATGATGTCGCCCTTTTGAGCGTCCAGCGTCCCGACGAGGGTGTTGACCCGGCCGAGGACGTCCCGGAGCTTGTCGGTGCGGCCCTCCATCATCGCGTTCAGCTCGTGGGTGATCGTCTGGAGCTGGCCGATGCCGCCGCCGCTCAACAAGAACGACAGCGCGCCGAGAACTTCCTCGACCTCGGGATTGCGGCCGGTGCGATCCATCGAGATCACATCACCCTGACCCAGTCGTCCTGCGCCTTCCGGGGGCTGGCCGGCATCCGATTCGGGCGCCGTCAGCTCCACGAACTTCTCACCGAGCAGGCTTGTCTGCTTGATCTGGGCCTCGGCATCGTCGGGGAGCACGACATCCTTGCTGACCCGCATCGTCACCCGGGCGTGCCAGCCGACTCTGGTGACCTCCTCGACCTGCCCCACGGGGACGTCGCCCACCATGACCGCGGAGCGCGGAACGACGTTGAGGACGTCGGCGAAGTCGGCGCTGACCAGGAACCCGTCGTCTTTGCTCACCTTGTTGCCAGGCAGGGGCAGGTCGTAGACGCCGTCGAAACCGGAGCAACCGCTCGCCAGGAGCGCCAGGATCACCGCGCCGGCCATACGTGACCTCATCGGCGCTCACCCCCGAGCAGATCGAACAGGTCGGGCAGTCCGTTGCTGGAATCGGGCAGTTCAGGCAGGGTCGGCGTGGACGGCGCGGCGGTGGGTTCGGGGGCCTTCGCGTCGGACGCGCTCATCGTCGTCTCGGGCAGCAGCGACTCGAGGACGGTCTGAAGAACCGTGCAGACCGGTGCCGGACCACCGGAGTTGAGGCATAGGTCGCCGAGGAACTGGTCGGGGCGGAACTGGATGCCCGGCTGGACCTGCACCCGGGAGCCGTAGGTGCCGGTCTTGGACTCGAAGGCGATGGCGAGGTTACTCATCGCGAGAGAGCCTTCCGTGATGACGATGCCGAGGGCGTCCTTCTCCCGATCGACCCGCTCGAGGATGCTGGTCAACAGCTTGATGTCCTTGCCGAGGATCGCCCGGTTCTCATGCACGAATCCCTTCACCGTCCCGAGCACTCGGGCCAGCGAGGCCAGCACCGTGCGGAGCTCCTCGCGCTCCCCCTCGAGCTGGCCGGACACCGAGGTGAGGCTCTTGATGAAGGACTCGACGGTGGCGTCGTTCGCGGCCAACGTGTCGGTGAGCTCGGCGAGCGCACGGACGTTGTCGAAGAGCGGACCTCGGTTGCGGGCGAACGTCTCCGCCGCACCCGAGAGGCTGCGGATCGTCTGGGACCCGAGCTCGCCATTGCCGTCGAGGGCCTTCGATCCTGCCGTCAGCAGGTTGTCCAGCGCACCACCGTCGGCCTTGCCGCCCTCCGGGCCGAGGGTCACCGCGAGATCGTCCAACGAGCGGAACATCCGATCGAGCTCGATCGGCGTCTGCGTGCGCTCGAGCGGGATTTCGGCGTCGTCCGGCAGCGCCGCTCCCCTGCCGTACGCCGGGAACACCTGGACGTAGCGGTCCGCGACGAGTGTGGGTGTCACCACGGCCGCCTTGGCATCCGCCGGCAGCTGGTAATCATCGTCGTAGACCATCTCCACGCGGACGCTGTTTCCGTCCGGCACGACCGCGGTGACCTCGCCGATCTGCACCCCCATCACCCGAAGGTCGGTGCCGGGGTAGACGGCGACCGCGCGATCGAAGTGCGCGGTGACGGTTTGCGAACCGCCACCGGGCAGGATCAGGTAGGCGAGCGCCAGCACGGCGACGACGCCGGCCGCCACGACGACCTGGCTCCGCATGCTCCAGCTCCTCATCCGCCACCTCCCGGCGGTGTGGGCTTGAACTCGCCGGTGAACACGCCGAGGATGTTGGGGACGTACGCGTCGAACCACGGTCCGGTGCCGATGATGTTGCCGAGGATGTTGACGTACGGGCCGTAGTTGTGGATGAGCGTCTGGATCTGGTCCTCCCGCGCCTGCAGGAACGACAGCACGTCCTCCAGCCGCTCCAGCGTGGGACGCAGCTGCTTGCGGTTGTCCTTGACCAGGCCCTCGAGCTGCACCGCCAGCTGATTGGCGTTGACCAGCAAGGTGTGGATCGTCCGCTTGCGCTGCCGAAGCTCCTGGAAGATGAGATCGGCCTTCTCCATCAGGGTGACGAGATCACCCTTGCGCTCGTCGAGCAGGCCGGTGACGTTGCGGGCACGGTTCAGCAGCTGTTCGATCTCCTCATCGCGCGACGCGATCGTCGTCGAGAGGCGGGACAGGCCGGTGAAGCTCGAACGGACTTCAGGCGCCGCTGCGTTCATGGTCTCGGCCAGCGCGTTCAGCGCCTTGGTGAGGTTCTCCTTGTCGGTCTCCTCGGTCTGCGTGGTGAGCGTGCCGAGAGTTCCGACGATGTCGAAGGCGACGTCCGTGCGTGCCAGCGGAATCGTGGCGTCTCCGGGCAGCTCGCCGCTGCCCTCCGGGGTGATGTTCAGGAACTTCTCCCCCAGCAGGCTCTTGACCTCGACGCTGGCCCGCGTCGACCGGCCCAGGGTCGCGTTCTCGACGTCGAAGTCGGCGATCACCCGCTCCGGACCGATCCGCAGGTTGTTCACCCGGCCGACCCGGACGCCGGCGACCTGCACCTCGGCGCCCACCCGCAGGCCGCTGGCATCGGTCAGCTCCGCGTGGTACGGCGTTCCCCGGAAGCCGGGGAACTTCTGCAGGTTGAATGACGCTGCCATCACCAGCAGCAGCAGCACCAGCGAGATGGCGCCCATCCGCAGGACCTTGGCGTCGCTTCGACGTGCCATCACTGACACCTCGCCGCGTGGCTGTACATCTTGAAGTTGGACATGGACTCCTGCGCGTCCGGCGGCAGGAGGTTCATCAGCTCAGTGGGCAGCACCACACCGCCCTGGAACTCACAGAGATAGTAGTTGTACCAGGAGCCGAAGAGTCCGATCCGGGTCTGCTTCTCGAGCATCTTCGGCAGCAGCTCGAGCGTCTTGTCGAGGTAGGCCTTGTGCTGAGGCTTCGAGAGGATGGTGAACAACCGGCGCAGCTGGGCGACGTCCTCCTTGATCAGCGGACGGCTCCGGGTCAGCAGGTCGGCGACCGTCTCGGTGACATCGGAGATGTTCTTCAGCGACGACCCGATGACCTTGCGGTCCTCGGCGAGGTCTCCGAACCACCCCTTCATGCTGATGATCAGATCGTCGAGCTCCTGGTGGTGGTCGTCGACGGTGGTCATCAGCGCGGTCAGGTTGGAGATCACCTCGCCGATGAGCTGGTCGCGGTCCGCCAACGAGTTCGTGAGCGAGGCAGTGTTGGCGAGCAGCTGCTGCACCGTGCCACCTTCACCCTGGAGGACGCGGACCAGGTTGAGCGACAGCTTGTTGACGTCCTCGGGGTTCAGTGCGGTGAACAGCGGCTGGAAGCCGTTGAACAGTGCGGTCAGGTTCAACGAGGGTGACGTGCGATCGATCGGCATGGTGGCTCCGGGCTTCAATCGCGGCACGCCCTTCTTGCCCTCCGACAACGACATGTACCGGTCACCGATCAGGTTGAGGAACCGGATGTCCGCCCGCGAGTCCCGGGTGAGCGGTACGTCGTCGTCGATCTTGAACGTCACCATGGCCTGATCACGGCGGTGGATCTCGACGTCGGTGACCTTGCCGACCACGACACCGGCGATCCGCACCTGGTTGCCCTTCGTCAGCTCGGACGCACTGGAGAAGACCGCCTTGTACTCGGTCTGGGGCCCGAATCCGAAGTTGCCCATGATCACGACCAGCAGGCCGGTCACCGCGAGCGAGACCATGACGAAGATGCCCAGTCGGATCCCGGCCAGGGCGAACGTGGTGTTGCGGCGGCTCACCCGATGCCCCCGTCCGGATTGTCCTTTGCGGTCCCGTCGTCCAGCGGGACGAAGGGCGCCGGCTTCTCGTAGTCGTCCGGAAGCCCGAGGCACCAGGGGCCGTGCCCGACTTCGCCGAACACCGGCGCGTCCGCGGCGGTGTACGCCGTCCGTTGGGGCGCGCCGAGCTCGAGGGTCTGATGGATGATGTCGTCGGCGAACACTGCTTGGGAGTTGGGGATCTGCCGGTCCAGCCCGACCAACAGGCACGGCACCTCGGGCGAGTACGTGTCGAGCAGGCGGAGCAGGGGACGCCCGGAGCGCACCTGCGCCACCAACCCCCTCTCGTTCTCCGCGAGGGTGACCCGCGTGATGCGCGCCAGGCCGGTGAGGCTGCCGAGCGCACGGTGAAGGTCGCCCTTCTTCTGGCTGATGGTGCGGCTGGTCACCGTCGCATTGCGCAGCAGCCGGATGATGTCGGGCGCGGCGAGCTCGTACGTCCGCGACACCTGCGCGAGCAGCCGCAGGTCCGTGCGCAGGGTCGGCAGCTCGACGTTCATCCGCTCGAGGTAGCCGTCCAGTGTGACCAGGGTGTCGCCGAGCTGGTCGCCCTTGCCCTGCAGCCCGTGCGCGATCGCATACAGCGTGGCGTTCAGGTCGGCGGGACGCACTGAGCGCAGGAGCGGGTAGAGGTCGGCCAGGACGGCCTGCAGGTCGGTGTTGGTCGTCACCCGGCTAGCAGGAACGACCGTGCCGTCCTTCACCGGGCTCGCCGTCGTCCCGCCTTCGGGCGGCACGAGCTCGAGGTAGTTCTGCCCGAACAGGGTCGTGGGCAGGATGCGTACGGAGATGTCCTCGGGGATGACCTTGGCCGCCTCGGGGCGGAGCGACACCGTGATGACGGCCCGCTTGCCGTCGCTGTCGATGCTCTTGACGTGTCCGACGAGCGCGCCGTGCATCCGCACGTCCCCGAAGCGAGCCAGCTGCAGGCCCGCCCGCTCGGCCTGGACGGTGAGCGTCGTGCTGTCGGTGAACTTCTTGTTGTAGATCGCGATCGACAGGGCGACCAGCATGGCCAGCACCACGACGAAGGCGATGCCGGCCAGCTGCAGCCGCCGATGCTCCCCGGGTGTGTCGTGAAAGACGTTGACCAGCATCGGACTACCCCGTGATCCGCACGGTCGTCGTCGAGCCCCAGATCGCGAAAGTGAGGAAGAAGTCGGCCACGACCACGAACACGATCGATGTGCGGATCGCGCGCCCGACGGCCACGCCGACCTCGGCGGGACCACCCGTGGCGGTGTAGCCGTAGTAGCAGTGGATCAGGATGATCGCGACGGCCAGGATGATCAGCTTCCCGAACGACCACAACATGTCGATCGGAGGCAGGAACTGTAGGAAGTAATGGTCGTAGGTGCCCGCGGACTCCCCGTAGATCATCGTGGTGATCAGCCGGGGCGAGAGGTACGACGCCAGCAGCGCCACGGTGTAGAGCGGGATCACCGCGATGAAACCGGCGATCATCCGCGTGGTCACCAGGAACGGCAGCGAAGGCACCGCCATCACCTCGAGGGCGTCGATCTCCTCGTTGATCCGCATCGCGCCGAGACGCGCGGTGTAGCCGCAGCCGACCGTGGCTGCCAGCGCGATCGCGGCGACCAGCGGCGCCACCACCCGGGTGTTGAAGTACGCCGAGATGAAGGCGGTGAACTTGGCGACCCCGATCTGGCTCAGTGACGCATAGCCCTGCAGGCCGACCTCGGTGCCGGCGAAGAAGGCCAAGAAGGCGATCACCCCGACGGTTCCGGCGATCACCGACAGCGCGCCGACGCCGAAGACCACTTCCGCCAGGATGGTCAAGGTCTCCTTGCGGTAGAGGCGCAGCACCCGAGGCGTCCACGCCAGGGCCTTGGCGTAGAACAGCAGCTGGTCGCCCCACCCCTCCAGACTCTGGCGACGTGCCCTGAGGTACGTCGTTCCGAGCTCGCTGAGGGTACTCATCACACGCCGCTCTGCGGCACGAACTGGAAGTACAGCGCCGTGATGATCGCGTTCAACGAGAAGAGCAGCATGAACGCGAGGATGACCGACTCGTTCACGGCACGGCCGACGCCGGCGGGCCCGCCGCCGGCGCTGAGCCCCTTGTAGGCGCCCACGATGGCCGCCACGAAGCCGAAGCAGGCGGCCTTGATCAGCGAGACGTAGATGTCCGTCAGCGAGGCGAGCGCCGTGAACGAGGAGAGGAACGCACCGGCGGACCCGCCCTGCACGATCACCGTGAAGTAGTAGCCACCCGCGATGCCGGCCGAGATCACGATGCCGTTCATGAGCACCGCGACGGCCAGGGTCGCGAGCGCCCTCGGCACGACCAGTCGCTCCAGCGGATCGATGCCCAGCACCTCCATGGCGTCGATCTCCTCGCGCATCTTCCGCGAACCGAGGTCCGAGCAGATCGCCGATCCGGCCGCACCCGCGATGATCAGGGCCGAGGCAATCGGTGCCGCCTCCCGCACGACGGCAAGCACCGCCGTTGCACCGGCGAACGACTGGGCGCCGAGCTGTCCGGTGAGGTTGCCGACCTGGAGGGCGATGACCGCTCCGAACGGGATGGAGATCAGGATCGTCGGCATCAGCGTGACGCTGGCGACGAACCAGGCCTGCTCGACGAACTCGCGGGTCTGGAACCGCGTGGTGAACGTCAGCTTCGCCACGTCCCACGACATGCCCGCAACCTGACCGGGCCCGCGGAGGACTGATGCGGCACTCAGGCCCATGTCTCCTCCTGTGGCCCATTGACTCCGGGGTGGCGGCACCCACAAAGGAGAACGCTGGTCATCGTGTCACCCGGCGACTTCAGTATGAGAACGAGCGGTTGCGACCTGAGTTACGTCCTGATATGGGCTCTTGGTGGCTGCGTGGCGCCCGGCGCGGCGTCCGAAGAACGACGCTTCGCCGAGCTGGGTGCCCGACGCGTAGCCGCGGCCGTCGACCGCGATGTTGGAAGCGCAGGCTCCCGCGGCGTAGGCGCCGTCGACAGCGGAGCCGTCCTCGCGCAGCACCCGGCCGTCGTGATCGACCCGCAGACCGCCACAGGTGAAGCCGGAGTAGAAGCACGCCCCGGGGGTCAGGTCGTAGGCACCGTACGGCGGGGAGTCGAGCGGTGCGAGGTACTCCGCGGCCTTGTGGAACACCGGGTCGTCGCCCTCGGCGGCCGCCGTGTTGTACTCCTCGAGGGTGCGAGCCAGCGAGCCCTCCGGTACCCCGAGGCCCACCTCCATCTCCGCAACCGTCTCCCACCCGTCCACGAGTGGCTGAAAGCCGTACGCCGGTTCGGCCATGTGCGCCGAGTCCAGGATCAACCACGCCTTCTGCTCGGGCTGGTCGAAGACGAATGCCGACGTCCGCGAGTGGTAGGAGTCCTCGGCGACGAATCGCTCGCCCCGGTTGTTCACGCAGATGCCGAGGAGCATGTCGGCCGGCGGGTAGATCGGAGCGGTGAGGAAGGACCGATCCATGTGCTCGGCCACACCACCGACCGACTCGCCGAGGCGGATGCCGAGGCCGTCGTCGTGGGTGTTGCCGAGTGCCATGCCGCGCTCCAGCAGGGCTTCGAGCTCGGGGGCGAACGAGTGCACCATCTCGGGGTTCATCACGAACCCGCCCGCAGCGATCACCACCGCGTCAGCATGCACGGCTCCGGTGTCACCGAAGCGTTTCCACATCGCCCCAACGACGGCGTCGCTCTCGGTGACCAGCGCCGTGGCGCCGGTCTCGTAGCGAACCTCGACACCCAGCTCGTCCAGCCTGGTCAACGCGAGATCGAGCACGAGCTCCCCGCCACCGGAGTCACCCGGCACCGGAGGCTGGTGTCCACGCGGCGCCGGCACGGCGATCTCGCTGAACGGCCACACCTTCTCGTTGCCGGTGAACATCACGCCCTGGGTGCAGGGCGCCATGACGGACTTCCCGGGGTAGTAGGACCGTTCGAACTCAAAGCCCAGCGACTCGAGCCAGCCGAAGTGCTCGACGCTGCCCTCGCAGTAGAGACTGATCTTCTCCGGGTCGCACTCGGGCGAGGCGGCCGCCAGGTACTTCGCCATCTCGGCCGGGGTGTCGTCGTACCCGCCGGCCTCCTGGCAGGGCGTGCCGCCGCCGAGGTAGAAGTGGCCCCCCGCCATCGCGCTGGTGCATGACAGGCGCCCGCCGCGGTCGAGGACGAGCACCCGCGCGCCCGCCTGGGCCGCCTCGATCGCGGCGGCGACGCCGGCCATACCCGCCCCGAGGACGAGCACGTCGACCTCGTCCGACCACGACACGACGTCGCCGGCCGGCACCTGCGCGGGAATCTGGAGACTCATCAGGAGTACGTCACCCGCACCTTGTCGGTCACGGCCTCGCTCTGACACCCCAGCCGGATGCCGTCGGCCAGGTCCTCCTCTTCGAGGATGTCGTTGTTGCGCATCGCGACCTCACCCTCGAGGAGTCGCACCGCGCAGGCCGAGCACTCACCTTCGCGGCAGGAGTACGGCGCCTTGATCCCCTTGCTCTCGAGATGCTCGAGGATCGTGGTGCCCGGCTTCCAGTCGTTGAACTCGTAGTCCTGGCCGTCGAGATCGACCAGCAGGTGAGCCGGTGGGCCGTCGGCTCGCGGGGCCTCCGCAACGTCATCCTCGTCCTCGGCGCCGGGCTCCCGCTCCGCGTCCGTCTCGAACGGGTTGCCACCCAGCGACACGAACTTCTCCTGGTGGCGACGCTCCCGTGGGAAGTCCAGCTCCTTCAGGGCGGCCACCGTCGCCTCCATGAACGGGGCGGGCCCGCAGACGAAGGCGTCGCGGTCGACATACTGTGCCGCGAACGCCCGCAGCTGATCCTGGCTGGGCAGGCCCTGGACCGACACCAGCCAGTGCACGACCTGCAGGCGGTCGGCATGCTTCGCGGCGAGGTCCGCCAGGGCTTCGGCGAAGATCACCGAGCGCTCGTCTTCGTTCGCGTAGAACAAGATGATCTGGCCCGAACCCTGGGCCAGCGCGGTACGAATGATCGACATCACCGGGGTGATGCCGCTGCCGCCCGCGAACAGCAGCAGATCGGCTTCGAGGTCCTTGGGCGTGAAGATGCCGGCCGGCGGGAGCACCCGCAACTTGTCGCCGGCGCGCAGCTCGTTGCAGATCCAGCCGGAGGCATAGCCCTCGGCCGTGCGCTTCACGGTGATGGTCAGGGGGCCGTCGTCGACAGGCGTCGAGGAGAGGGAGTAGCTGCGGGCCACCAGCCCGGTGCGGTCGCTGGGCACGGCGACCGTGAGGAACTGCCCCGGGCGGTACTGGAACAGTTCTTTGTGCTCGCCGGGGTCGAGAACCACTGAGCGCGCGTTCTCGGTCTCCTCCACGACGTCGAGCACCTCGAGCTCGAACGACTCAGTCATCGCCCGTCCCGATCGGGTCGACCCCGGCTCCGACCGTGACGATGCCCTCGCTCACGGCGTACTCGATCGACGCGACGAGCTGGGGGCAGCCCGCGTGGACCGAGCGGCCTTCCTCTTGCCGGTCGAGGTCGGCGAAGAACTCACACGCCTGGACGGCCTCTCGGTTCCACTGGATCGACGTGTGGTGCTCGCTGTTCTTGCGCACCAGGACGTGCGCCGAGCACTGCCGGCAGACCACCTCGGAGAGCCGCCCGCGGGTGTAGAGCTCCCTGTCCTCCAAGGTCTCCGGGAGGGAGGGGACGATGTACGCCATCAGGCATCAGCCGTCTCGGTGGCGCGATCCTCGGCCTCCTTGCGCGCGAGATTCTCCGCCACCTCTGCTCGCCAGTTCTCGTTGGCCTTGCTGGTGTCGACCTCGAACTCGAACCGCTCGACCATCTCGGGCTTGACGTCGGCCTTGTCGACGTAGAACTGCTCGTACCAACGGCGGAGCTGGTAGACCGGGCCGTCCTCCTCGCAGAGCAGCGGGTTCTGCACCGGCGCCTTGTCCTGCCAGATCGCCACGTCCTGCAGGAACCCCTCGGAGAACATCTCGGAGTACTTCTTGCCGATGTACGTCGCGGTCTTCTCGTCGACGCCCTCGGGCTTCTCCACGACGAGGCCGTACTGCAGGTTGAACGAGTTGGGCCCGGTCGGGACGTGGCAGTTGATCAAGATGACCTTGGTCAGGAAGCCCTTGTAGTCGGTGTCGAGCCAGTTGATCATGTACGACGGCCCGAAGTAGGTCGCCTCCGACTTGAGGATGAGGTCTTCGTCGCCGTACCCCTCGCTCTGCATGTCCGGCCGGCCGGTGGACTCCATGAACTGGGTGGCCTTGTCACCCTCGAACACGTTGCGGAAGTTCGTCGGGAAGGCGAAGTGGATGTAGAAGAAGTGCGCCATGTCGACGACGTTGTCGATGATCTCGCGGCAGTGGGCGTTGTCGACCGGGATGACGTTCCAGGTCCAGTCGGTGTACTTGTCCGTGCCCACGCCCTCGAGCTCCGGAGGCAGCGCATCCATGTCGGCCGGCGAACCCTCGGGGTCGTGCCAGATCATCAGCATGCCGTTGCGGACGACGCTCTCGTAGCGATGGGTGCGGGCGCGCAGGGGCACTCGACGGGCATAGGGAATCGCCTTGCACTTGCCGTCGCCACCCCAGCGCCAGTCGTGGAAGGGGCAGGCGATCTCGTCGCCCTTGACGGTGCCGTTCGTCAGGTTCCCGCCCATGTGGCGGCAGAAGCCGTCCAGGACGTGCAGCTCACCCTTGGTGTCCGACCACACCACGAGCGTGCCGCCGAAGGCCTCCACGCCGTGCGGCTTGCCGTCGGCGAAGTCCTGCTCGAGGCCAAGACAATGCCAGCCCCGGGCGAATCGCTCCGGAACCGAACCGGTGTCCAAGACGCGGGTCTCAGTCATGACTGCCTCCTGAGCGTGCGGGACCAGTGGACCAAAACGAGAACACGTTATAGTTTTACCACATGTACGTCGCCCTGACAGCCGACGAGCTCCGACTTCGTGACGAGCTGCGAGGCTACTTCTCCGAGCTGGTCACCCCCGAGCGTCGAGCGGCGCTTTCCATGTCCTCCGGGGAGTTCGGCGACGCGACCGTCTACAAGGAGGTCATCCGGCAGCTCGGTGCCGATGGGTGGCTCGGCATGGGCTGGCCGAAGGAGTACGGCGGCCAGGAGCGCTCGATGGTCGACGAGCTCATCTTCACCGACGTCGCCGCGGTGGCCGGTGTGCCGATCCCCTACCTCACGCTGAACACCGTCGGGCCGACGATCATGCGATACGGCAACGACGCGCAGAAGGAGTACTTCCTTCCTCGGATCCTCCGTGGCGAGCTGCACTTCTCCATCGGCTACTCCGAGCCCGCCTCCGGCACCGACCTCGCGTCACTGCGCACGAAGGCCGAGCTCGACGAGTCCACCAACGAGTGGGTCATCAACGGCCAGAAGATGTGGACCTCCCTGATCCAGTACGCCGACTGGATCTGGATGGCCTGCCGGACCGATCCCGACCTCCCCCGCCACAAGGGGCTGTCGATGATCCTGGTGCCGGCCGACGCCAAGGGCTTCTCCTACACGCCCGTGCACACGGTCGCCGGCGTCGGCACGAGCGCCACGTACTACGACGACGTGCGCGTGCCCGCGGAGAACCTGATCGGCGAACGTGGCGGCGGCTGGGCGCTGATGACCAACCAGCTCAACCGCGAGCGGGTGGCGCTCACGTCGTCCGCGGCCCTGGTGCACTCCATCGAGCTCGTCACGGACTGGGCCCGCGAGACCAAGGATGCCAACGGCGTCCGCATGATCGACCAGCAGTGGGTGCAGATCCTGCTCGGCCGGGCCAAGGCGCGCTGCGAGGCCCTGAGCCTCATGAACTGGAAGCTCGCCACCGAGATCGACACCCTGTCGCCGGCCGATGCGTCCGCCACCAAGGTCTACGGGTCCGAGCTGAACGTGGAGGCCTACCGGGCCCTCAAGCAGATCGTCGGACCGGCGTCCGGCATCACCGGCGACTCGCCCGGTGCCGCGCTGGCCGGCCGGCTCGAGCGGTTCTTCCGCAGCTCACTCGTGATGACGTTCGGCGGCGGCACGAACGAGATCCAGCGGGACATCATCGGCTACGTCGGGCTCGGCCTGCCGGCAGCGAAGCGTTAGGGAGCGGATCCATGGACTTCACCTTCTCCGCCGAGGCCGACGACGCCGCCGAGCTCGCGGCCACCATCCTGAAGGACCACACCGCGCCGGAGCGGCTCAAGGAGGTCGAGGCGGGCGGGAATCGCTTCGACCCGGTGCTGTGGAAGACGATGACGGACGCGTTCGACGGAGCCGACCTCGGCTTCCTCGAGCTGTGCCGCGTCCTGGTGGAAGTGGGCCGGACCGTCGCGCCGGTGCCCTGGGCCACGGACGCCACCGCCCGACTCTTCCTCGCCGAGCACGGCGTCGACGGTCCGCCAGAAGTTCTCGGCTGCGCGATCACCGAGGAGCACGACCACGCCCCAGCGGTGCCGACGACCGCCGCGACACCTGACGCCGACGACTTCGTCCTGACCGGAACGAAGTACCTCGTTCCCGCCGCCACCGTCGCCGCCGCCTTTCTCGTGACCGCGTCGACGCCGGACGGCACCGCGGCCTTCCTCGTCGACGCCGATGCCGCCAACCTCCGGATCAGCGAGCAGCACACGAGTGACGGTGACGCGACGGGCCTGATCGAGCTCGACGGCGTCCGCGTGCCGGCCGACCGCCGCATCGGCGCCGCGCAGCGCCTGGTGGACCTGCTCACCGTCGCGTCCTGTGCCGTGCAGCTCGGGGTCACCGAGGGCGCGCTCGCCCTGACGGCGGAGTACGCCAAGACCCGTGAGCAGTTCGACCGGCCCATCGGCACCTTCCAGGCCGTCTCGCAGCGGCTCGCCGACGGCTACATCGACACCCGCATGCAGGCCTTGGTGCTCTGGCAGGCGGCCTGGCGACTCTCCGAGGGCCTGCCGGCCGAGGAGGCCGTGGCCACCGCCAAGCTCTGGGCGGCGGACGCCGGCCACCGGATCGCGCACACCACGGTGCACATCCACGGTGGCGTGGGCATCGACCTCGACGGCGAGGCCCATCGCTACTTCACCGCGGCGACGCGGTACGAGTCGCAGTACGGTGGCGCGACGGAGCAGGCCTTGCGCATCGGCCGGCTGCTCGCCGCCAGGCCCGCGTGACGAGCTGCACTTGACCATTCGGGACCTTCTCCTCGCCCGGGCCGAGCAGGACACCCCGGCCCTGCTGACCCGCGAGCATGCGTGGACCTGGCGCGAGCTCGTCGCCGACGCCTCCGCCCGCGCCTCGACCGTCGGCCGGATGCTCGATCCGCAGCGCCCACCCCATGTCGGTCTGCTGATGGACAACACCCCCGAGATGCTGTGGGGACTGGCGGCCGCCGGCCTCGGCGGTCACGTCGCGGTCGGCGTGAACAGCACCCGACGCGGCGACGCCCTGGTGGACGACCTGCGTCGTGCCGACGTCCAGCTGCTCCTCACCGACGCGACCCAGCGCCACCTGCTCGACGGCCTCGACCTGAGCGGCATCCGGGTGATCGACACCGACGACTGGGACGACGAGCTGGAGCCGGGCCCTGCACCGGCCGCCGAGCCTTCGAATGACTCTCTGCTGATGTTGATCTTCACCTCGGGCACGAGCGGTCGCCCCAAGGCGGTGCGGATCACCCACGAGAAGGTGACCTATCCCGGGCAGTATCTCGCCGAGCGGTTCGGGCTCACCACCGACGACGTCCACTACATCGCGATGCCGCTGTTCCACTCCAACGCCGTCATGGCGTGCTGGGCACCCGCGCTCATCACCGGAGCTCCGGTCGCCCTGCGGGAGAAGTTCTCGGCGTCGGAGTTCCTGGCCGACGTGCGCCACTTCGGGGCGACCTACGCGTCGTACGTCGGCAAGCCGCTCACCTACGTCCTTGCCACGCCCAAGCACCCCGACGACGCCGAGAACACCCTGCGACTCGTCTTCGGCAACGAGGCCGGCGACCGCGACACCCTGGCGTTCGCGGAGCGCTTCGGGTGTCAGGTGGTGGACGGGTTCGGCTCCACCGAGAACGCAGTCATCGTCAGCCGGATGCCCGGCACGCCGCCGGGCTCGCTCGGGTGGCCGGCCGACGGGGTGGCCGTCCTCGACCCCGAGACGGGCGAGGAGTGCCCCCGCGCGGAGCTCGATGCGAACGGACGAGTCGTCAACCTCGACGAGTGCGTCGGGGAGCTCGTGAACACCACCGGCGCCGGCCAGTTCGCCGGCTACTACAACGACGACGCCGCCACGGCCGAGCGGATGCGCGGTGGCATGTACTGGTCCGGCGATCTCGCCTATCGCGACGCCGACGGGTGGGTCTACTTCGCTGGTCGGACCGCCGCCTGGCTCCGCGTCGACGGAGAGAACCTCGCCTGTGCCCCGATCGAACAGATCCTGGTCCGCCATCCCGCGATCGACCAGGCAGCCGTCTACGCCGTTTCGGACGAGCATGCCGGCGACCAGGTGGCAGCCGCCTTGGTCTTGCGCGGCGAGCTCGGTCCGGACGGGCTGGAGCGCTTCCTGGACGAGCAGCGCGACCTGTCGCCGAAGGCGCGTCCGCGCTACGTCCGCGTGGTCGACGACCTCCCTCGCACTCCGACGAACAAGGTGCTCCACCGCGAGCTCACCGCGGCAGGACTCATGGACATCACCTGGACCCGCGAAGAGCGGGGAACCCGCTACTTCTAGGCCGCGGCGTCGAGCTGAGTGACGTGGGCGAGCGCCTCGAGGAACACCGGCCGCCAGCGCTCGGAGTCGAGCACGACCGACGCGTGTCCACCGGGAGCCTCGAAGACCTTGGCCCCGGGGATCATCGCCGCCAGCTCGTGCTGGCGCGCCGGGGCGATCACCTTGTCCCGGCACGTCACCACCACGGCTGTCGGCACGGCCACGGAGCAGATGTGCCGACGAGCATCGAACCGCCCCAGCTCACCCAGCACCTCGGGCAGCGACCAGAAGCTGGTCGACCGGAACTCCGACCACGCCCACAGCGCCACGTCGTCGTCGATGTCCGGCAAGGGTGGCGGCAGCGAGTCGGCGTGCTGCCTGACCCTCGAAGACGTGTGCCGCCGGCCGAGCGCGGTCAGGGCGGTCAGCACCGGATAGAACAAGGCCTCGCCCGCGTTGCCCTTCCAGGTCGTCGCGGTCGAGCACAACACCAGACCGGAGACCCGTTCGGGATGCTGCCGAGCCAGGACCTGGGCCAGCGCTCCCCCCATCGAGTAGCCGACGACGACGGCGCGGTCGATGTCCAGCACGCTCAGCAGCGCATCGACATCGTCGGCGCACTCCGTCAGGCTGAAGCGGTCCGATGGCAGGCCACGACCGTGCCAGCGCTGGTCCATCATCACCACCCGATACTCCGACACCAGCGCGTCGACGGTGGTGAACCAGCTCAACGATGCCGTCGTCGCCACGGCGTGGAGCAGCACCACCACCGGTGCGCCCGGGTGCGGCTCGCCGGTGTCCACGACGTAGACATCGCCACGGCCCTCGAGGTGGATCAGGCGGCCGGGCGGCAGCGGGTTCTTCTTGGGGAGCCTGCCGGACCGCGCGACGGCCAGGCGGAGACCGCCGCGCAGGGCGGCGCTCGACGCCCGCGCCGCGAGCACCGTGGCCGGACCCACCTTCTCGGCCAGCTGCCTGACGTTCATGCGGTCGCCCCACCCAAGCCGGCACCCGCGACGTCGGCGTCGCCCTCATCGGTGCTCGCATCGTCGGAGACCGCGGGGTCGAGGTCGAGCTCCGCCAGGGCCGCAGGGAAGTAGGACGCCAGCACCTCCACGTCCGGCAGCAGGTCGGTGCACGCCAGCAGCGAGAAGTTCAGCGTCGAGACGTAGCTCCACACCGTGACGTTGAGGCCGATGCCGTCGGCCAGCGGGCCGACGCTGAACATGTCGCTGAGCCGGGCTCCGCCGATGGACGCGGGCTCCCGTGGCCCGGGCACGTTGGAGACGATGACGTTGAACGCGGCCGGGTGCCACGAGGCGGCCCGCGCCCGGGAGTAGGCCCGCACCAGGATCGGGAACACGCTCGGCGGTGCGAACTGTCCCCAGTCCCCCATCAGCTCCGGTCCCAGACGCTCCTGGATCTGCTTCGCCTGTGTACTCGTCCGTGAGATATGACGCAGGCGCTCGACCGGATCGTCGATGTCGGTGGCCAGCGTGGTGAACATGTTGGAGACGCGGTTGCCGCCCAGACGCGGAGCGGCCCCCCGCTGGTCGGCGCCGACTGGCACCCCTGCCGTCAGGGATCGCGTGGGGTGCTCGTCGTGCGCCTCGAGCCAGCGGCGCAACGCCCCGGACACCACGGCCAGCACGATGTCGTTGACGGTGACGCCCTCGTGCTGCGCGCGGATCCGCTTCACCTCGTCGAACGGCAGCGTGGCGGTGGCGAAGCTGCGGGCTGCGGTCAGCGACCCGTTGAACGACGTGCGCGGGGCGTCGAGCACCGGTGTCGGCACGTCGCCGCCATGCTCGCGGCGGTACCGGGTGGCCGCCCGCAACCCGCGCATCGTGCGGCCGAGCAGGGCAGGCAGGGAGAAGACCTGCATGACGGCGTCCACCAGAGCCCGCCGCATCAGCCACAACGGCCCGGGCACCTGGTCGGTCGCTTCGTAGAAGTCGTCGGGCGGTGGCGGCACTGCTGCACTGCGCACGTCGGTGACGTTGCCCAGGAGGGCGTTCGCGGCGGCACCGTCGGCGAGCGCGTGGTGCATCTTGCCCACGACGGCCACCCGTCCATCGGCCATCCCCTCGCAGTAGTGCAGCTCCCACAGCGGGAATCGGCGGTCGAGCGGGGTGCTGGCGATCCGCCCGATCAGCACCTCGAGATCGCGCATCGTGCCCTCTCCGGGGACCTGCTGGCGGTAGAGGTGCCGCTCGGTGTAGACCGTGTGCTGGGTGAGCCACATCGGATGGTTGAGTCCGAACGGGACCGTCACCAAGCGGCGCCGCATCGGCGGCAGACGCTTGAGTCGTGCCAGCGTGCCCGCGACGAACGAGTCGAACGTGAGGTGGTCGGACGGCTCGAGCAGGGCGATCTTCAACGTGTGCATGTGCACGGTCGGTGTCTCGAGATAGAGGAAGCTGGCGTCGGCGCCGTCCATCCGTTCGACCGCCGGGTGCACCGTGGCCGCGCTCACGAGGGCACTCCCGGCAGGTCGCGTGCCATCACCTTGCCCGAGGCGTTACGGGGCAGCTCGTCGAGGAACACCACGTCGCGGGGGACCTTGTAGCCCGCCAGCCGCGTGCGCACGTGCTCCTTGAGGGTGCGTTCGTCCACTTCGCCGCGCTTGACGACATAGGCCGCCAACCGCTGTCCGAACGCCTCGTCGGGGACGCCCACCACGATCACGTCACGCACCGCGTCGTGGGCGCCGAGGGCCTTCTCGACCTCGATCGGATAGACGTTCTCGCCACCGCTCACGATCATGTCGTCGTCCCGGCCGACGACGAAGAGCAGCCCATCGGCATCCAGCCGGCCGACGTCGCCGGTGACCATGAAGTCCTCGACGAACTCCTTGGTGGCGCCGGCGGTGTAGCCGTCGAAGGGGGACGAGCCGCGGACCACGATCCGCCCGACCTGATCCGGCCCCACGGGCGCTCCCTCGTCGTCGACGATCCGGAGCAGCGTGCCGCGCACGGCGCGACCGGCCGTGTCTGGAGCCCGGCGAAGGTCGGCCGGCCCGGCGACGCTGATCTGCCCCGCCTCGGTCGCGTTGTAGCTGTTGTGCACCAGGTCGCCGAAGCGGTCCATGAACGCGATCACCGAATCCGGCCGCATCCGTGAGCCGCTCGCCGACACGAATCGCAGCGTGCGCAGCGAATAGCGGTCGAGCACCTCGCTGGGCAGGTCCATGATCCGTTCGAGCATCACCGGCACGACCGAGAGTCCGCTCGCGTGGTGCTCGTCGACCAGGGCGAGCGTCGCCTCCGGATCGAACCTGCGGCGCATCACCACCGTGCAGGTCATGGTAGCCGCGATCACCAGCTGCCCGAAGCCCCAGGCATGGAACATCGGGGCGGCCACGACGACGGTCTCACCTCCTCGCCACGGAATCGCCTCGATCATCCCGGCCAGCTCGTCCGGCCCGCCGCCCGAGCGTCGCGCGCCCTTGGGCGTGCCGGTGGTTCCGGACGTCAGGAGCACCACGCGACCCGGTGTGGACGCGTGGGAAGCAGGCGTGGTCCGGTGCTCGGCGATCAGGCCATCGGTGGTCAGGGAGTCGGTGTCGGAATCCGTCCAGGCGAGGATCTCGACCAGGCCGTCGATCTGCTCACGGGCTTCGGCGACCACCCCGGCGAACTCCTCGTCGTACACGATCACCCGCGCACCTTCGCGCTCCATCACCTCGGCGAGCTGCGGGCCGGAGAATCCGGTGTTGAGGAGCAGGGCGTGCGCGCCGATCCTCGTGCTGGCCAGCAACGAGTCGACGAAGCCGCGGTGGTTGCGTGCCAGGATCGCGACCGACTCGACCGGGCCCCCCTCGTGAACGGCACCGTGAGCGGCGACAAGGCCGGCCCCGAGTGCTCCGGCACGCTGCTGGATCTCGGACCAGGTCAGGCGACCGCGCTCGTCGACCATGCCGACGCCATCGGGGTCGCGGACGGCAGCGAGTGCGAAGCCGCTGGTGGCGTGGGTTCCCTGGGTGCGCAGCACCCGGGCCATTCCCAGGTACCTGTCCGGCCTCATGAGCGTGATCATCCGGCTGCCGACGAGGACCTTGCCGACCCAGAGCTGCTTCAGCAGTGCGGCGAACAGGCGACGAACGGCGACCATCATGACCTCAGCCGAGAACCGGGAAGCGACGCTGGCTGGCCAGCACGTCGAGTGCGTCCTGCATCCTGCTGCGGATCGCCGAGTCGACCTCGGCGATGTCCGGATCAGGGCCGAACTCGGCGGTGAGGTCGATCGGCTCGAGCACCTGCGTGGTGATCTTCGTCGGCAGCGGAAGGTTGATCAGGAAGCCCGGCGTGAAGCCGAACGGGAACCCGAAGCTGATCGGGAAGTACTCCGACCGCATCACCCCACGCAGCGGGCTGAACCGGGCGAGCCGCTCGCCGCGGGTGAGGTGGAGCTGGTCCTCCTGGCCGCCGATGGAGACCACCGGGAGGATCGGGACTCCGGCCTCGAGCGCGGTTCGCACATAACCGGTGCGGCCTCTGAAGTCGATGGTGTTCGCCTGGCTCTGGGGCCGGAGGCAGTCGTAGTCGCCGCCCGGGAAGACGATGGTGGCCCCCCCGGACGTGAGCACGTCGTGGGCGTTCTCGCGGGTGGCGGGGATCATGCCGAACTTGCGCATGATCGACCCGAGGGGACCCATGAACAGCAGGTCGTGCGAGAGCGTGTACAGCGGCCGACCGGGCCCGAACTCGTCGGCGATGCCGACCGCGATGATCGGGACGTCCATCGGAATCAGGCCACCGGAATGGTTGGAGACGATCAGCACGCCTCCATCGGGCAGCCGATCCATGTCACGTACTTCGCTGCGGAAGTACACCTTCATCGCCAGCCGCAAGAACGGCATGACCGAGGCGACGGACTCGGGAGCCCTGCCATCGATGGCGTTCACGCGGATGCCTCCTGAGGCCGTGAAGCAGCGCCGGGGAGGATCTGGCGCCACTCGAACGTCTGCCAGTCGTCCGGATCCTGACACAGGCGGTTGACGACCGCAGCGAGAACGAGGGGATTGGCCACCAGGCCCACATGGCTGCTGGGGACCTCGATGTTCTCGGCGATGGCGGGCGTCGTGGTCTCATCGACCGAGCAGCCGGACCAGGACGCGATGCCGTCGGTGCGCGACCAGATGGCGGTGGTCGGCACCGGCACCGGCTGCCTCAGCTGGTCGACGATGTCGCGAGCCCGGTCCGACAGGCCGTGGCGGATCCGCGACCGCTCGAACATGGCCGTCGCGCGGGTCCGCTCCCCCTCCGCCCTCCAGGGTGAGCCGAGACAGATGATCTGCCGGACGCGGTCGGGCTGCTCGTGCGCGATGCGCCGGGCCAGCAAGCCGCCGAAGCTCCATCCGACGATCGAGACTGGAACGTCATGACGGTCGGCCACCTGGACGAAGCGATCGACCAGTCCATCCACGAGTCGGTCCGTGAGCCCGACGTTCCTGCCGAGCCGCCACCCGTGGACATGGAAGCCGCGCTGTCGCAGGTGCGCGCGCATCCGTCCGGTCAGGAAGTCGTTGGCGGCGAATCCCGGCAGCACGAGGACGGGTCGTCCTTCGCCGACGGAGCTCGACGGAATGATCGTGTCGAGGGCACGCGAAGCCGCATACTCACCGACCCACCGGGGCAGCTCCAGGGCCGTGAGGAAACGCGAAGGCGGGCCAGGGGACGACGGGCCACGCGCGCCTGCTGATTTCGGCGTGGACCCGGTGTCGCGCTCGAAGTCGTACACACATGCTCCGACGTCAGGAAACTAGAACACGTTCTAGTATGCCGAGGACCGCCTCCGGCGTCCAGTCGTGTCGACGTTCAGCCCGTTGACGCTGGTCGACAGCACCACGCTCGACGGCAGACTCCGGATGCTCGAATACGTCCCGACCGTCCTCGGCGAACCGCCTGGGTCGGACCAACCTTCATGAGTCCTGGCGTAACGCTGTCAGTCGTCGTGACGCGGACGTCGGAGCCAGCCGCCGCCGAACAGAGCCCACAGCACGAGCACCGGTTGGAAGAAGAGCCGGATCAGCCGCTTGCGGTCGGTGTCGAGGCCGAACGCGTCGACGCCCTCGACGTACTGCGCGACATTGCCGGGAAAGATCACGACGAAGAAGGCGGCGAGCAGACCTCCGACCAGCCGTCGGTGCTTCGGCAGCGCGACGAAGGCGGCGCCGAGCCCGATCTCTGCGACGCCGGAGCCGAGCACCGTCAGGTCTTCGTCGATCGGCAACCACGCGGGCACCTGTGCCCGGAACTCGTCCCGCTGGGTGGTCAGGTGAAACACGCCGGCACCCACCATGGCGACGCCGAGCAGGATGCGAGCCGCGGCCATCATGCGCCCACTGTAGGAGGACGCGCTCCGGGCTACAGGCTGGAGAGCCGCTTGACCGTCTCGTCGTACTCGCTGATCAGGTCGGCCATCACGTCGGCGACCGACCGCACCTCGTTCATCGAGCCGACGATCTGACCGACCGGCATCGAGATCGCATCCGGGTCGCCGGCCGCGTTCAGCCGGTTGTGTGCGTCGGCTACGAGCAGGTTCTGCAGCGGCATCGGCAGCGGATCGGGTGCGTCCTCGGACTCCCACGCCTGCGTCCACTTGGTCTTGAGCAGCCGGGCCGGCTTGCCGGTGTAGATGCGGGTGCGCACGGTGTCGGCGCTGGATGCCCGCAGGAACGCCTCGGTCATCCCCGCGTTGGAGTTGAGGTTCTGGTACTCCTCGGTGGTCAGCCACACCGATCCGGTCCAGACGCCTTGTGCGCCGAGAGCGAGCGAAGCGGCCACCTGGCGGCCGCGGCCGATGCCCCCGGCGCCGAGGACAGGAACGTCCGGCCCGACCGCGTCCACGATCTCCGGGGTGAGCACCATGCTGGCGATCTCTCCGGTGTGCCCGCCGGCTTCGTATCCCTGGGCCACGATGATGTCGACGCCGTTGTTCACGTGCGACAGCGCGTGCTTCGCGGCTCCCGCTAGCGCGGCCACCTGCACGCCCTTCGCGTGCGCCTGCTCGATGACGTCGACCGGGGGCGAGCCGAGCGCGTTGGCGATCAGCACGGGCCGGTGGTTCAGCGCGATGTCGACGTGCGACCGGGCGACGGAGTGCAGCCAGCCCAGAACGCCCTCTCGTCCCTCGCCCTCGGGCAGCGGGGGAACGCCGAGCTGCTGGAGAGTCCGCTCGACGAAGGTGACGTGCTCCGGCGGAATCATCGACTGCAGGTCGACGGCCTTGCCCTCGGTGGGGATCTTCATCGGCATCACGACGTCGACGCCGTACGGCTTGCCGTCGGTGTTCTCGTCGAGCCAGTCGAGGGTCTGGTCGAGCTCCTCCGGATCGTTGAACCGGACGGCTCCCAGGACGCCCAGACCGCCGGCGCGCGAGACGGCCGCGGCGACGTGCTCGGACGGGGTGAACGCGAAGATCGGAACGTCGATGCCGAACCGGTCGCAGAGCTCGGTTCGCATCAGGCGTTGGCCCCTTTGGCACTCAGGGCCTCGAGCATGAGCTCCTTGGCGCGGGGGTACTGCGCCTTGCCGGTGGCATTGCGCGGGATCTCCGGAACGAGTGTCATCGTCCGGGGAAGCTTGTAGCCGGACAGGAACTCGCGCAGGTAGTCGCGCAGCCCCGCGAGCTCGAGCGTCTCGCCCTCGCGCGGCTGGATCACCGCGGCGACCGCCTGGCCGAACTTCTCATCCGGGATACCGACGACCAGGACGTCGTAGACGGCCGGGTGGCGCTTGATCGCCATCTCGACCTCTTCGGGGTAGACCTTCTCGCCGCCGGTGTTCACACAGTTGGAGCCACGGCCGAGCAGGGTGACCTTGCCCTCTTCCTCGATGCGGGCGAAGTCGCCGGGAACCGAGATTCGCATCCCGTCAACGACCAGGAAGGTCTCCGCCGACTTCTTCTCGTCCTTGTAATAGCCCACCGGCACCGACCCGCCACGACCGAGCCGACCGGTCCTGCCGACGTTGGTCTCCAGGTCGAGCACGTGGTTGTCCTCGTCGAGGACCACGCTGTTCGGGCCGAGCCCGACGACCGGGCCGTCGCTCGAGATGTGCGTCTTGTCCTGCATGCCCATGCCCTGGAAACCGGTCTCACTGGCGCCGACGGAGTCGGTGTAGACCGGGTTCGGGAGGGCCTGGATCCAGCGCTCCTTGACCTCCGGGGAGAAGATCGCGGCGCTGCTGGAGACGGCGAACAGGCTCTGCCCGCTGTACGGCTTGTCGGTGGCCGCGGCGCGCTCGAACTCCTCGATCAGTGGCCGGGCCATGGCGTCGCCGGTCATGAAGATCAGCATCACGCCGTTGTCGTCGATGATCTCCCACGTCCGCTTCGGGTCGAACTTCGGCTCCAGGATGGTCAGGTGACCGGCGAACAGGTGCATCAGCAGGCCGGCCTGGGCGCCGCCGTGCATCAGCGGACTGAGCGGGAAGGTGACCATCCGGCCCTCCTGCGCCGCCTGCTTCGACTGGTCGTACTCGTCCAGCTCCTCGCCGGTGTAGAAGTCGATGCCACCACCGAGGGTTCGCCAGAAGTCCTCGTGGCGCCACATCACGCCCTTCGGGAAACCGGTGGTGCCGCCGGTGTAGATGATGTGCAGGTCGTCGGCGCTCCGCTCGGCGAAGTCGCGTTCGGCGGACTGGTCGGCGATCGCGTCGGCATACGGGACGCCATCGAAGGGGGAGATGTCTGAGGTGTCGTCGGGTTCGATCACGTCGGGGATGACGACGACGGTCTGCAGCTTGGGGTGGTTCGGCTTGGTCCTGGCCACCAGGGGCGCGTAGGTGCGCTCCATGATCAGCGCCACCACGTCGGCGTTGTCGAAGAGGTAGTTCAGCTCGCCCTCGACGTAGCGGTAGTTGACGTTGATGTTGACCGCGCGGATCTTGACGACCGCGAGGATCGCCACGACATGCTCGATGCTGTTCTTCGAGTAGACCGCGACGTGGTCACCGGGCTTCACCCCACGGGACTGCAGATAGTGCGCCAGCTGGTTGGACTCGGCCTCCAGCTCGGCGTAGGTGACGGTCCGCTCACCCACCTTGACGGCGGGGTTCTCGGGGGCCGCGTCGACGGCGTGCTCGAAAAGGTCGGCGATGTTCAGTGCCATGAGGGTCAGACTAGAACACGTTCTTGTTTTTGACTACGCTCACCCCTATGCCAGAGAACCCCGAAGCCCCCCACTGCTTGGTCGAGCTCGAAGGCCGCACCCTCGTCGTCACGATGAATCGCCCGGAAGCCCGCAACGCGCTGTCCGCGGACATGATGGCGATCATGGGCGAGGCCTGGGACCGGGCGAACTCCGACCCCGAGGTCCTGGTGGTCATCCTGACGGGCGCCGGTGGGTACTTCTGCGCAGGCGCCGACCTCAAGTCGATGTCGTCGTCGGCGCCGACGGACCGGTTCGAGTCCGGCCAGTTCGACCCGTCGTTCATCAAACCGCTCCTCAAGGGCTTCCGTCTCACCAAGCCGCTGATCGCGGCGGTCGAGGGCCCGGCCATCGCCGGCGGCACCGAGATCCTGCAGGCCACGGACATCCGGGTCGCCGGTGAGTCCGCGCGGTTCGGTGTCTCCGAACCGAAGTGGGGCCTCTACCCCCTGGGCGGTTCGGCCGTCCGCCTGCCCCGCCAGCTGCCGTACACGGTCGCGGCCGACCTGCTCCTCACCGGCCGGCACATCAAGGCGCCGGAGGCGAAGGAGATCGGCCTGATCGGGCACGTCGTCCCCGACGGCGAGGCGCTGGCGAAGGCGCACGAGATCGCCGACGTGATCGCCGCGAACGGACCGCTCGCCGTCCAGGCGGTGCTCAAGACCATCCGCGACTCCGAGGGCAAGCACGAGGACGACTGCTGGAAGGACGACGCCGCGGTCGGCGCCGCGGTCTTCGCTTCCGAGGACGCCAAGGAAGGTCCCCGGGCGTTCGCCGAGAAGCGAACTCCTCAGTTCCAGGGACGCTGATCCGCGGCGTCAGCCGACGCTGCGCTCGCCCTCCCAGAACTGAGCGCGAAGGGCCTTCTTGTCCGGCTTGCCCAAGGGTGTGAGCGGCAGGGCGTCCGCGACGATGACCTGCTTCGGCGACTGGACCGCGCCCTTGCGCTCCTTCACCGCCACCTGAATCTCCTCGGTGAGCTTCGCGATCGCCGCCTCGTCGTGGTCCGCGCCCGGCCTGAGCACCACGATCGCGGTGACGGCCTCGCCGAACTTCTCGTGCGGGGTGCCGATCACCCCCACCTGGGCGACGGCCGGATGCTCGGCGATGACGTCCTCGACCTCACGCGGGAAGACGTTGAAGCCGCCACTGACGATCATGTCCTTGATGCGGTCGACGATGTACCAGAAGCCGTCCTCGTCCTCCCGCGCCACGTCGCCGGTGTGCAGCCACCCGTCGCGGAACGCCTCGGCCGTCTCGTCAGGCTTGTTCCAGTAGCCGGCAGCGAGTACGGGCCCGGCGACGCAGATCTCGCCGGGCTCCCCCGGCTTTACCGGCCGGCCGTCCTCGCCGAGCAGGGCCGTGCGCAGGAACGCACTCGGGCGTCCGCAGCTGGCCAGCCGCTCGGGCGTATGGTCGCCCTTGGCCAGGTAGGAGATCACCATCGGGGCTTCGGACTGGCCGAAGTACTGGGCAAAGATCGGGCCGAAGCGTTCGATCGCCTCGGCCAGCCGGGACGGGTTGATGGCCGCTGCGCCGTAGTAGACCGTCTCGAGGCTGGACAGGTCGCGGGTCTGCGAGTCCGGGTGGTCCATCAGCGCGTAGAGCATGCTCGGCACCAGCATCGTCGCGGTGATCCGTTCCCTCTCGATGGTCTCCAGCACCGTGGCGGGGTCGAACCCGGGCAGCACGACGAGCCGTCCACCCTTGGCCACGGTCGGCGCGAAGAACGCCGCACCCGCGTGCGACAGCGGCGTGCAGATGAGGAACGACGGCGCCTCCGGCCACTCCCACTCGGCCAGCTGGATCTGGGTCATCGCGGAAATGCTCGAGGCGGTGCCGATGACGCCCTTCGGCTCGCCGGTCGTGCCGCCGGTGTAGGTGATGCCGACGACGTGGTCCGGTTCCAGATCCTTCGCGACCAAGGGCTGGGCGTCGAAGGTCGCAGCCTTGGCGGCGAGCTCGTCGATGGTGATCACGGTCTCCAGCGAAGGAACCTTCTCCTTCAGCGCCTCAGCACGCTCCAGGAACGCCGGGATGTTGTCGACGATCAGGGCGGTGGCGCCGGCATCGGTCAGCACGTAGGCGTGATCGTCCAGTGAGCCGAGCGGGTGCAGCGCCGTCCGCCGGTAGCCCTGGGTCTGGCCGGCGCCGATGAGGAACAGCACTTCGGGACGGTTCGCGGCCAGCAGGCCGACGCCCGTTCCCGTGCCGGCACCGACCTCCTCCAGGGCCTGCACGTACCGGCTCATCTGCTCGACCATCTCCTGGCCGGAGATGCTGCGGTCGCCGAGCTGCATCACCTGCGCATCGCGGTGCCGCTTGAGCGAATGGAGCAGCATCTGGCCCGAGTGCGGGCCGCGGTACATGTCGGTGTCTGGTGTCTCTGCCATGGCCCGAGACTAGAACGTGTTCTATCTCTGGGCAACGTCGTCTTTCCGGACGCGGTGCGGTGGCCGGGCATACGCTGAGCGGATGCTTCCCACCCTCCGACGTGCAGGAGATCCGGCGAGCCACGTCAAGCGTCCTGCGCTCGAAGGCAGCGTCGCCGTCCGAGACGGCCGGCGCCTCGGCTTCGCCGAGTACGGCAACCCGCACGGGAGAGCGGTCGTCTGGATGCACGGGACGCCCGGAGCCCGGCGGCAGATCCCGATCGAGGCTCGCGTCTACGCCGAAGACGCGAACGTGCGACTGATCGGGCTCGACCGGCCCGGTATCGGCTCCTCCACGCCCCACCTGTACGACAACGTCGGCGACTGGGTCGAAGATCTGCGCCTGCTGCTCGACACCCTCGGGCTCAGCCACACCGCGGTGATCGGGCTCTCCGGCGGCGGACCTTACGCCCTCGCCGCTGGTGCACTGGCCAAGGATCGCGTCACGTCGGTCGGCGTGCTCGGCGGCGTTCCGCCGACGGTCGGCCCGGACGCGATTCGCGGGGGCGTCCTCGAGCTGGCGGTGCGTCTCGCGCCGGTGCTCCGCCGCGTGCGAATCCCGCTCAGCGTGGCTCTCACCCAGGTCATCCGTGGGGTGCGGCCGCTGGCCGGCACCGGACTCGACCTGTATGCCGCCGTTCAGCCGCAGGGCGACAGGCGACTGCTGGCCCGGCCCGAGTTCAAGGCGATGTTCCTCGACGACCTGCTCCACGGCGCCCGCTTCCAGACGCTCGCGCCGCTGAATGACCTGCTGCTGTTCGCCCGCGACTGGGGATTCACCCTCGCGGACGTCACCGTTCCGGTGCACTGGTGGCACGGCGACGCCGATCACATCATCCCGTTCGCCCACGGACGGCACTGCGCCGACCGGCTCCCGGACGCCACGTTCACGGCCATCGACGGCGAGAGTCACCTTGCCGGCCTGGCCATCGCCCGAGAGGTCCTCGGCAGGGTGACGGGGACTCAGGAACCCGCGTAGCCAGAACGGCCCAGACTAGAACGTGTTCCAGTTTTGGTCTAGCATCGGCGCCATGATCACGTCGGACGCCATCACCTGGAACGCCCCGAACGACCCCCATCCGGCCCGCGCAGCGTCCCAGCGCTCCTACTCCGCCGTCGCCAAGGGCGACCTGGAGGAGTGGCTGACGGTGTACGCCGAGGACGCCGTGCTCGAGGATCCCGTCGGCCCCTCGATGTTCGACGAGGAGGGCAAGGGCCACCGCGGCCACGACGGCATCTCCGCCTTCTGGAAGCTGGCCATCGAGCCAATCGACACGTTCGAGTTCACGATCAACGACTCGTTCGCGAACCCGGGAAGCAACACCTGCGCCAACATCGGCCGGATCAAGACGTCGTTCGCGGACGGCTCGCACACCACCACCGACCTGATCATGGTCTACGTCGTCAACGACGACGGGCGGGTCGCGTCCATGAAGGCCTACTGGGAGCCGGACCGCACGATGGCGAGCTTCACGCAAGGGCTTGTGACATGAGCACGCTCGGGACGCTCCATGCCCCGCTGAGGGTGGAGTTCGACTACACCCGCTCCCTCGGTCCCACGCTCTCGGAGTTCATGTCCGGCCTCAAGCATCGCCAGATCCTGGGAGGACAGCTGTCCGACGGAACGGTGGCCGTGCCACCCCCGGAGTACGACAGCCAGACGCTCGAACCGGTGACCGAGCTGGTCCCGGTCGCCGACGAGGGAACCGTGCAGAGCTGGTCATGGGTGCCCGAGCCGGTCAAGGGTCAGCCCCTGGACCGGCCCTTCGCGTTCGCGCTCATCACCCTCGACGGAGCCGACCGACCGCTCCTCCACGCGGTTGCCGTCGACTCCCCCGACCAGATCGAAACCGGGCTCCGCGTCCGGGCGCGGTGGGCAGACGAACCGGTCGGGGCGATCACCGACCTTCGATACTTCGAGCCCCTCGACGGCGACCAGCCGGCCAAGCCTGAGGCCACGGACGGCGAGGGCGTGACCGGCATCGTCTCGCCGGTCCACCTCGCCTACGACTACGCCGCCTCGCCCGAGGAGTCGGCGTTCTTCCGCGGTCTCGCCGAGGGCCGCCTGTTGGGCCAGCGGTGCCCCAAGTGCCAGAAGGTCTACGTACCTCCGCGCGGCGCCTGCCCCGTCGACGGGGTCCCGACCGCGGAGGAGGTCGAGCTCCCCGACCGCGGCACCGTCACGACGTTCTGCATCGTGAACGTGCCGTTCCTGGGTCAGAAGATCGAGCCACCCTACGTGTCCGCGTACGTCCTGCTCGACGGTGCCGACATCGCCTTCCTGCACCTGATCCTCGGCGTCGACGCCTCCGAGGTCCGGATGGGGATGCGCGTCCAGGCGGTCTGGAAGCCCCGGGACGAATGGGGCACGACGATCGAGAACATCAGCCACTTCGAACCGACCGGCGAGCCGGACGCGGACTTCGAGACCTACAAGCAGCACCTCTGAGAGAGCCGGATCATGCGTGATGTCGCCATCCTGGGCTTCGCCCAGCGTCAGATGAAGGAGTTCGACGGTTCGCCGACCATGGTCGAGCTGCTCGTGCCTCTCTTCGCCGAGCTGTACGAGCAGACCGGCTGGACGAAGTCCGACGTCGACTTCTGGTGCTCCGGCTCGAGTGACTACCTGGCCGGGCGATCGTTCTCGTTCGTCGCGGCCGTCGACGCGATCGGCGTCCTCCCGCCCGTGATGGAGTCGCACGTGGAGATGGACGCCGCCTGGGCCCTCTACGAGGCCTGGGTGAAGATCCAGACCGGGGAGGTCGACAGCGCCGTCGTCTACGGCTTCGGCAAGGCCTCCGCCGGCACCCTGCGACGGACGATGACCCTTCAGCTCGACCCGTACACGGTGACCCCGCTGTGGCCGGATGCGGTGTCCATCGCCGGGCTTCAGGCCCGGCTCGGCATCGAGAGGGGTCTGTGGGACGAGAAGGCGATGGCCGAGGTCGTCGCCCGCTCCATGACCGACGCGGCCGGCAACGAGTGGGCGATCCGCAAGGGCGAGACGTCGGTGGACGACGCGCTCGGCCAGCCCATGTACGCCGACCCGCTGCGCCGCTGGGACTGCGCCCCCGTCAGCGACGGCGCCGCCGCGATGGTGATCGCGGCCACCGACAAGGTCGCGACCGTGCGATCGCAGGGTCCCCAGACCGCGTGGATCACCGGTTTCGAGCACCGGATCGAGCCGATCTCGCTGTCCGCCCGCGACCTCACCTCCTCCACGAGCACCGAGGCGTCCGGCGCCGCCGCCGGCGTCGATGGTGTCGACCTGGCCGAGCTGCACGCTCCGTTCTCGCACCAGGAGCTGATCCTCAAGAACGCCCTGGGTCTGGACGGTGACGTCCGGGTCAACCCCTCCGGCGGGGCTCTCACGGCCAACCCGCTGTTCGCCGCCGGCCTGAACCGGATCGGCGAAGCAGCGAAGCGCGTGTGGGCGGGCGAGTCCCACAAGGCCTTGGCCCACGCCACCTCCGGACCGGCCCTGCAACAGAACCTCGTCCTGACGATGGAGTCCCGAGCATGAGCCACACCCTCGCCGCCGTGATCGGCGTCGGACAGACGCACCACCGCGCCAAGCGGGAGGACGTGTCCATCGCCGGACTCCTGCGCGAGGCGGTCGACCGGGCCCTGGCCGATGCCGAGCTGACGTTCGCCGACATCGACGCGGTCGTGGTGGGCAAGGCGCCCGACCTGTTCGAGGGCGTGATGATGCCCGAGCTCTACCTGGCCGAGGCGCTCGGAGCATCCGGCAAGCCGCTGCTCCGGGTGCACACGGCCGGATCCGTCGGCGGGTCGACGGCGATCGTGGCCGCCTCGCTCGTCGAGGCCGGCGTGCACGAGCGAGTGCTGACGGTCGCCTTCGAGAAGCAATCGGAATCCAACGCGATGTGGGCACTCTCGCTGCCCGTCCCTTTCATCATGCCCGTGCATGCCGGCGCCGGCGGCTACTTCGCCCCGCACGTGCGCTCGTACATCCGTCGCTCCGAAGCGCCGAACCACATCGGCGCGATCGTCGCCGCCAAGGACCGGAAGAACGCGTTGAAGAACCCCTACGCCCACCTGCAGAATCCCGACACGACCTTCGAGTCGGTGATGGCCTCGCAGATGCTCTGGGACCCGATCCGCTACGACGAGACGTGCCCGTCGTCCGACGGAGCGTGTGCGTTGGTTATCGCGTCCGAGGAGGCGGTGGAGCGCTCCGGCATCACCAACCCGGCGTGGATCCATGGCACGCAGATGCGCAGCGAGGCCACCACGGCCGCCGAGCGCGACCAGGTGAACCCGCAGGCAGGACGCGACGCCGCGGCCGCGTTGTGGAAGCAGGCCGGCATCACCTCACCGATCGACGAGATCGACTGCGCCGAGATCTACGTGCCGTTCTCCTGGTTCGAGCCGATGTGGCTGGAGAACCTCGGCTTCGCCGAGCAGGGAGAGGGCTGGAAGCTCACCGAGGCCGGCGACACGGCCCTCGACGGGCGGCTTCCGGTGAACATGAGCGGCGGCGTGCTCTCGTCGAACCCGATCGGCGCCAGCGGCATGCTGCGCTTCGGGGAGGCCGCGCTCCAGGTCATGGGCGAGGCCGGCGAGCACCAGGTGGACGGCGCCCGCAAGGCCCTCGGGCACGCGTACGGCGGCGGCTCGCAGTTCTTCGCGATGTGGGTCGTCGGGGCGGACAAGCCCAACTAGACGGGAGCGAGTGGTCGGTCAGCCGTGATCGCCGCTTCGCGGCTCAACGCCTCCCTCGCTCGGCCATGACGAGCAAGCTCGCCAGGCACCCGCTCAGTCGGCGTACTTGACCGGCAGCTCCTTGATGCCGTTGATCCAGCCGTGGCGAAGGCGCTGGGCCTCGCCCTCCTTGCTGATGTTCGGCAGGCGATCGGCGAGCGCATGGAACATGACCTCGACCTCGAGCCGGGCCAGGTTGGCACCGACGCAGTAGTGCGCCCCGTGCCCGCCGAAGGACAGGTGCGGGTTCGGGTCGCGGGTGATGTCGAAGGTGTCGGGGTCGGTGAAGACGTCCTCGTCGTGGTTGGCGCTGGCGTAGTACAGACCCACGCGCTCGCCCTTCTTGACCTGGACGTCGCCGACCATCACGTCGTTCAGCGCGGTGCGCTGGAACACCGTCACCGGCGTGCCCCAGCGGATCACCTCGTCGACCATGGTCGACGGCCGCTCGGACTTCCACAGCTCCCACTGGTCGGGGAACTCGAAGAACGCGTTCATGCCGTGGGTGATCGCGTTGCGCGTGGTCTCGTTGCCGGCCACGGCGAGCATGATCACGAAGTAGCCGAACTCGTCCTCGTTGAGCATGCCGTGACCGTCGACGTCGGCGGTGATCAGCTTGGTGATGATGTCGTCCTGGGGGTCCTTGCGACGTTCCTCGGCCAGACCCATCGCGTAGCCGAGGATCTCCGCGGCCGCCACGTCCGGCTGGCCCTCGAAGTCCGGATCGTCGAAGGACATCATCGTGTTGGACCAGTCGAAGAGCTTGCGCCGGTCCTCCTGCGGAACGCCCAGGAGGTCGGCGATGGCCTGCAGCGGCAGCTCGGCGGCCACCTCCTCGACGAAGTCGCCCGAGCCCTTCGCCATGGCGTCGTCGATGATCTTGTTGGCCCGCTCGACGAGCACCTCGTGCATCGCGTTGATCGAGCGCGGCGTGAAGCCTCGGCTGATGATCTGCCGGGTCCGGGTCTGCTCCGGCGGGTCCTGGTTGATCAGCATGATGCTCTGCATCTCGACCTGGTCGCGGGTCATGTCAGGGGCGAACCGGATGATCGCGCCGTTCTCCTGGCTGGAAAAGTCCTTGCTGTTCTTGGAGACAGCGGAGACGTCGGCGTGCTTGCTCAGCGCCCAGAAGCCCTCGCCCGGGAAGCCGGCCCGCGCCTCCGGTGCCTGCTCGACCCACCAGACAGGTGCCGTCCGCCGGAGCTCGAGGAGCTCCTGGTGCGGGATGCCCGCCTGACACAGGTCGGGGTCGGTCGGGTCGAAGCCAGCGGGAACGGCAGGGGCAGTGGGGGTCGTGGTCACGACAACTCCTCGTTTCTGTAACACGTTCTACTTATCTTGACATGGCCGGAAAACTTTCGGAAGTCTTGTGCCAAACGAGAACGTGTTCTAGTTTTGTGGCATGGGCATCCCCGTCATCGTCGATGCCGTCCGCACGCCCCTGGGCAAGAGGAATGGCGTGCTGGCCGGTCTTCATCCCGCCGTTCTCCTCGGCATGACCCAGGCGGAGGTGATCTCCCGCGCCGGCATCGACGCCGACCTGATCGAGCAGGTCGTCGGCGGATGTGTCACCCAGGCCGGTGAGCAGTCGAACAACATGGTGCGGCGGGCCTGGATGCACGCCGGCCTTCCCAACGCCACCGCGTCCACCGCGATCGACGCGCAGTGCTCGTCCGGTCAGCAGGCCACGCATCTCGTCGCCGCCCTGATCGGCGCCGGGATGATCAAGGCCGGCATCGCCTGCGGCGTCGAGTCGATGTCGCGCATCCCGCTCGGTGCCAACGTCCCGCCCGGCACCGGTGATCCACGGCCCGACGGCTGGTCCATCGACCTGCCGAACCAGTTCGAGGGCGCCGACCGCATCGTGCGCGACCGCGGGTTCTCGCGGGACGAGGTCGACGCGTTCGGCCTGTGGTCGCAGGAGAAGGCCAAGGCGGCCCGCGACGAGGGACGCTTCGACCGCGAGATCTATGCCATCAAGGCCCCGGTGCTCGGCGAGGACGGCGAGCCCACCGGCAACACCCAGCTCGTCGACACCGACCAGGGCATCCGCGAGACGTCCCTGGAGAAGCTCGCCCAGTTGAAGCCGGTGCTCGAGGGCGGCACGCACACCGCCGGCACGTCGTCGCAGATCACCGACGGCTCGTCCGCGGTGCTGCTGATGGACTCCGACCTGGCCGAGTCGCTGGGCGTCACCCCGCGCGCCCGGATCGTCTCCTCCTGCCTGGTCGGCGCCGACCCGTACTACCACCTCGACGGGCCCGTGCAGGCCACCGAGAAGCTGCTCGCCGACACCGGCATGACCATCGCCGACATCGACATCTGCGAGGTGAACGAGGCGTTCGCCGGCGTGGTGATGTCGTGGCGGAAGGTCCATGAGGTCCCCGACGAGAAGATCAACGTCAATGGCGGCGCGATCGCTCTCGGCCACCCGGTCGGCTCGACCGGTACCCGCCTCATCACGACCGCCCTGCACGAGCTCGAGCGCCGGGATGCGAGCACCGCGCTCATCTCGATGTGCGCCGGTGGAGCGCAGGCATCCGGCACCATCATCGAACGCATCTGACGAAGGACGGCCATGGCGAAGAAGACCCTGCGTGACGAGGCCGACTACGTCGTCGTCGGAGCCGGGAGCGCGGGTTCTGCCGTCGCGTCCCGGCTCGCCGAGTCCGGCGCGTCGGTGATTCTGCTCGAGGCGGGCAAGAAGGACTCCGCCTACCTCGTCACGAAACCCGGCATGATCGGCCCGATGCACTCGGTGCCGCAGATCAAGAAGACGGTCGACTGGGGCTACTACACGACCCCGCAGAAGCACATGAACAACCGGGTGATCCCGCAGACCCGCGGGAAGGTGCTGGGCGGTTCGAGCTCGGTCAACGGCCTGCTCTGGGTGCGCGGCAACCGCGCGAACTACGACTCCTGGGCGGCCGAGGGCAACAGCGGCTGGGACGCCGACTCGGTCAACGCGGCCTACAAGCGGGTCGAGGACTTCGAGGACGGCGAGGACGACTACCGCGGCGCCGGCGGACCGATCAAGGTCACCCGGCACACCCAGCGGACCGAGGCGTCGCTGCAGTTCGAGCAAGCCGCAGCCGACACGCTCGGCGTCAAGATCGTCAGGGACTACAACGGCGCCGAGCAGGAGGGCATGAGCCACTTCCAGCAGAGCGCGTCCGGAGGCAAGCGCTACTCCTCGTCGCGGGGCTACCTCACCGACGCCGACCGCCCGACCCTCGACGTCCAGGCCCAGGTGCACGTGCTGAAGGTCGTCATCGAGAACGGGCGGGCGACGGGTGTCGAGATCCTCGACCGGAAGGGCGCCAAGCGGACGATCCGCGCCGGCAAGGAAGTCATCCTCTCGGCCGGCGTGTTCGGCTCGGCGCAGCTGCTGATGCTCTCCGGCGTCGGTCCCGCCGACCACCTCGCCGAGCACGGCATCGACGTCCTCGCCGACCTGCCCGTGGGCGACAATCTGCACGACCATCTGTTCGTCCCGACCACCTGGATCATGCCCAACGCGGTGCACCGCGGCGTCCCGTCCTACTTCTTCCGGGGCCTCGCCAAGGAGCTCACGCGCGGTGGCTCGTTCCTGGAGAACTCGGTGTTCGAGACGGTGGGCTTCGTCCGCACGTCGCTCGCCACGAATGTCCCCGATCTGCAGATCCACGTGCTCCCGTGGGCCTACCCGTCACCGAATCAGGACGCACCGGTCCGTCACGAGGTCGACAGGCGCCGGGCCCTCACGGTCATGTCGACGCTGATCTACCCGCGCAGCCGCGGCACGGTCCGACTGGCGTCCCCGGATGCCTCAGCCGCGCCCCTGATCGACATGCACTATCTCGAGGACCCCGCGGACGCGCAGGTGCTCTGCGAGGGCGTCGAGATGATCCGCGAGATCATGAAGTCCGCCGCCTTCGGCGGCAACGTCGAGTCCGAGCTGCACCCCGGAACGCTGTACAACGCCTCGGACATGAAGGCCGAGGTGCTGAATCGCGCAACCACCGTCTACCACGGCGTCGGCACCTGCCGGATGGGCGTGGACGAGCGCGCGGTCGTCGGCCCGGACCTGAAGGTGCGCGGTGTCGAGGGCCTGCGGGTCGCCGACGCGTCGATCATGCCGTCGATCATCGGCGGCAACACGAACGCCCCGTCGATCATGATCGGGGACAAGGCAGCGGAGCTGATCCTGCAATGAGCGAGCACCTCGTACGACCGTCCACCCTGACGCCGGAGTTCCTCGAGAGCCTCGTTCGGCGGGTCCCCGGCAGCACCGGCAACACCTGGAAGCTGACCGAGGTCTACACCGGCGACCTGCTGGTCGAGCTGCCGCAGTCGTCTCCGGAGGACATCCAGCAGGCGTTCGTCGACGCTCGTGCCGCACAGCAGGTGTGGGGCTCGTGGCCGCTGCGCAAGCGGCTCCAGGTGCTCAAGAGGTTCCACGCACTCGTGATCGAGAACCAGTTCCTCATCACCGACCTCATTCAGGCCGAGAGCGGCAAGAACCGGCGGATGGCGTTCGAGGAGACCTGCGACGTGCCCATGGGCACCAGCCACTACATCAAGCGCGCTCCCGCACTGCTCAAGGACCGCAGGCATGCCGGCCCGGTGCCGTTCCTCTCCAACGCCACCGAGATCCGCCGGCCCAAGGGCGTCGTCGCGATCATCGCTCCGTGGAACTTCCCGTTCGCGACCGGCATCTCCGACACCATTCCGGCCCTGATCGCCGGTAACGGCGTGGTGGTGAAGCCCGACAACAAGACCGCCCTCTCCCCCCTGCTGGGAGTGCGGCTGCTCGAGGAGGCCGGCATCCCGCCCGGCCTCGTGCAGGTGGTGTGCGGCGAGGGCCCGGACGTCGGTGGGCCGATGCTGTCGAACGCCGACTACGTCATGTTCACCGGCTCCACCGCCACGGGTCGCATCATCGGCGAGATGGCCGGCAAGAACCTGATCGGCGCTTGCCTGGAGCTCGGCGGCAAGAACCCGATGCTCGTCCTCGAGGACGCCGACGTCGACGAGGCCGTGCACGCCGCCCTGTTCGGCGGGTTCGGCAACTCCGGCCAGATCTGCATGCACATGGAACGGCTCTACGTGCACGACTCGATCTACGACGAGTTCCGCGACAAGTTCGTCGCGGCCACGGAGGCGCTCAAGATCGGCGCCGCGTACGACTTCAGCGCCGACCTCGGATCCCTGGTCTCCGTCGACCACCGCGACCGGGTGGCGTCCCACGTCGACGACGCCCGCTCGAAGGGCGCCACCGTGCTGACCGGTGGGCAGGCTCGGCCCGACCTCGGCCCGGCGTTCTACGAGCCGACCATCCTCGAAGGCGTCACTCAGGAGATGCTGGCCGGTTCCACCGAGACGTTCGGCCCGGTCGTCGGCCTGTACCGCGTCTCCTCCGATGACGAGGCGATCGCGCTCGCCAACGACACCGACTACGGGCTCAACGCCAGCGTCTGGAGCAAGGACCTCGACCATGCCCGGTCGGTGGCGCGGCGGATCGAGTCGGGCAACGTGAACATCAACGACATCCTGGCGACGGCCTACGCGTCGAAGGGCACCCCGTCGGGCGGGCTGAAGCAGTCCGGCGTCGGCGCCCGGCACGGCGACCAGGGCCTGCTGAAGTACACCGACGGGCAGAGCATCGCCGTGCTGAAGAAGCAGGTGCTGGAGCCGCGGCCGAAGCAGTCGTACGAGGACTACGCGAAGCAGACGCAGAAGTCGTTGACGATCATGCGCAAGCTCGGGCTCCGCTAGTGACGATCCGCACCGCGGTGTGGGGGACGGGAAACGTCGGGCGGGCGGCGATCCGCGCCGTCGACGCGCACCCGGGTCTCGAGCTCGCATCGGTGATCGTGTCGAATCCCGACAAGGTGGGCCGGGACGCCGGCGACCTCGGCGACGTCGACCGTTCGCTCGGAGTCGCGGCCACGAACGACGTCGACGACGGCCTCGCGGGCATCGACGCCGTGGTGTACGCCGCGTCCGGTGACGTCCGGCCCGACGACGCCCTCGCCGACATCGTCCAGGCCATCCGCGTCGGCGCCGCGGTGGTGACGCCCTCGCTCTACGCGCTGTACGACCCGCAGTCCGCTCCCCCGGAGCTGCGTGACCCGATGCTGTCCGCCATCGCTGACGGCGGTGGTTCGTTGTTCGTCTCGGGCATCGATCCGGGCTGGGGCAACGACATCCTGCCGGTGCTCGCGAGCGGCCTGGCCTCGACCATCGACCTGGTTCGCTGTCAGGAGATCTTCGACTACAGCACGTACGACCAGCCCGACTCGGTGCGGTTCCTGGTCGGCATGGGGCAGCCGATGGACGAGGTGCCACCGATGGTGGCTCCGACCATCCCGACCATGGTGTGGGGCGGTCAGCTGCGACTCATGGCCCGCGCGCTCGGCGTCGAGCTCGACGAGATCACCGAGACGGTCGATCGTCGACCGCTGGACGACACCGTCGAGACGGCCGCTATGGGCGCGTTCGAAGCCGGCACCCAGGGCGCGTTGCGTTTCGAGGTGCAGGGCATCGTCGACGGAGAGCCGGCGATCGTCATCGAGCACGTCACCCGGATCCATCCGTCGTGTGCCCCCGATTGGCCCTCTCCGCCGGACGGTGGCGACGGCGCGCATCGGGTGATCATCGAGGGGCGCCCGCGCATCGAGATCAGCGTCGAGGCGACCGACGAGGGTGGCAATCGGGCGGCCGGCGGCAACGCTACCGCCGTCGGCAGGCTCGTCAACGCGATCCCCTGGCTCCGGTCGGCCGGTCCCGGCCTCTACGACGCTCTGGACGTGCCGCTCAGCCCGGCGGTCGGCAAGCTCTCACGAATGGCGACGACATGATCATCGACGTGCCCGACGGCAAGGACCCGATCAACTACGTCTGGGGCGAGATGGTGCCCGAGATCGGCGGCGCGGCAGCCACGTTCTCCTTGAAGGTGTACTCGGACTCCACGCTGGGCCTCCGCGAGTTCGAGGCGGCCCGCTTGCGGATCGCCCAGATCAACGGCTGCCTGTTCTGCCAGGACTGGCGCACCGAGCGTGGCGGCGAGAAGGTCGAGGAATCCTTCGACCAAGCCGTGCAGGAGTGGCGCACCACCGACGCCTTCGACGATCGCACCCGCCTGGCCGCGGAGTACGCCGAGCTGTACGCGACCGACCACCACAGCATCGACGACAGGTTCTGGCAGCGGATGCTGGCGGAGTACGACCAACGCGAGATCGTCGAGCTGAGCATGTGCCTCGGCTCGTGGCTCTCGTTCGGCCGCCTCAACCGCGTCCTCGGCCTCGACACCGTCTGCGTCCTCCCGTCCCACCGCGAGGCCCAACCGACGACCTGACGTCGCGCGTTTCGACCGCGAGAAGCAGGTGGCGCATGGGACCATTTTCCTGCTGGGAAGTGGGACTCGGGAAAGTCAAGTGGCTGACTAGACTTATGTGAGTGGTCCACACTCTCGGGAAGGACCGCGCACGTGCCCACTCGAATGCTCACCAGCGTGATGGCGACCAGCTTCGCCATAGCCCTCACCCTGGCGCTGATGGGTGTCGGCGACACCAGCGACGACCGACCAGCCGGCCGGGCGGCGGCCAAGACCACGCCGGTCACGAAGCCGAACATCGTCTTCGTGATGGCCGATGACATGCGGGCGGACGACCTCCGCTTCATGCCGTCGCTCAACCAGCTCGTGACTGCCCGCGGGCTGAAGTTCCGCAACTCCTTCAGTCCCTACCCGCTGTGCTGCCCCTCCCGCGCGACCTTCCTCTCAGGCCAGTACGCCCACAACCACAAGGTTCTCGAGAACTCCGCGCCGTTCGGCTTCGGCAGCTTCGACGACAGTCGCACGATCGCCACGGCCCTGCAGGACGCCGGCTACCGCACGGGCTTCGTCGGGAAGTACCTCAACAACTACGGCATCGACCGCTCCAAGGTCACCGGCGAGCATTCGTGGCGCTACGTCCCGCGGGGCTGGACGGACTGGTATGCCTCCGTGCAGGTGCCCCGCCGACTCCAGGACCGGTATCCGGACGGAGGAACGTACGACTACTTCAACACGATCTTCAACGTGAACGGCCGCATCGACGACAGCCACGACGGCGAGTACCAGACCGGCGTGCTCGGCCGTTTCAGTCGCCGGCTGGCGACCCAGTACAGCCGCACCGACCAGCCGTTCTTCCTCTACCTCTCGGCGTTGGCGCCGCACAGCGGCCGACCGCACGAGCCCGACGACGTCGACTCCGCCCAGCGGCCGGACGGCCGGATCTTTGAGTTCAAGACTCCGGCGCGCCCGGACTGGGTCAAGGGACGCTTCGACGACGAGCTGCGCCGAAGCCCTGGCCTGCCGGCGAACGGCGGGCCGAGCGAGGCGGACGTGAGCGACAAGCCGCTGGCCGACCAGGAACCCGAGCTGGACCGTCGCGAGCGCCGCATCACCACCGCACTCGCCCGGCAGCGCGCCGAGTCGCTGGCGGTCCTCGACGCGCAGATCCAGCAGCTCGCGGAGACTCTGCGCGACCGGCGCGAGCTCGACCAGACGGTCTTCGTGTTCACCTCCGACAATGGGTTCTTCCTGGGCGAGCACCGGTTCCGCAACGGCAAGAGAATGGGCTACGAACCCTCGATTCGGGTGCCTCTGGTGATCGCCGGGCCAGGGATCCCGCACGGCGTCCGCAACGATCCCGCCGTGACGCAGGACCTCACGGCGACGATCCTCGACCTGGCCGGCGCCACGGCTCCGCGACGCCCGGACGGGCGGTCACTCGTGCCGAGCTTCGCCGGCGACCGCGGCTGGACGGCGCCCATCGTGACGGAAGGCAAGATCGGCGATCGCGTGCAGCCACCCGACGGGCTCAGGCAGCAGCGCGGCTTCACCGACGTGCGCACCAGCATCGGCATCCGCACCGCCCGCTACAAGCTGATCCATGATGTCTCGGGCGTGGTCGAGCTCTACGACCTCGACGCCGACCCGAACGAGCTCGACAGCGTCGCCGACGATCCGGACTACGCCACGATCCGAAAGCAGCTCACCCGACTGTGGCGTCAGTACAAGGACTGCGCCGGACCGGCCTGCCTCGCGCCGCTCCCGGCGAACCTCGCCATGACGCCCCAGCAGACCACGGCGTCGACGAAGGCCCAGTCGGAGGGCATCCTGGCTCGTCACGGGGTCGTGTACTGAGTCGGCCCGCCGGGCACTGAAACCGCTGTGCGCGGTGACGCGGAGTGAGATCACCACCAGGCACGCCGGCGCGCGTCCGCTCGGCCATCGCTCGGACCTAGTCGTCGACGGCCGGGAGAGCCGCGCGATCCCCAGCCGCCGATCGACTGATCACGCTGAGCGTGCCGTTGGTCTCGAGCACGACCGTGTCGACGGCGCGGAGCTCGCCGATTCCGACGGCTCGCACGGCTTGTCGCACTTCCTCTTCACTCACCCGGTGCCGGCGCATGGCGTCCCGCCGAGGCTCACCGCCGGTGAACAGGACGGTGGGCCCAGCGGTGACGGCGGTCCTGAGCGAGGGCAGCCGGGCTGTCAAGAACGCCACCACGAGCTGCAACGCCACGAGGAGTCCGAGCGCCACCAGGCCGTCGACCAGGCTGGTCCGCCGGTCCAGGATGATCGTGGACAGTGCCGATCCCAGCGCCACGCTGATCACGAAGTCGAAGGCGTTCAGCTTCGCCAGCGTCCTCTTGCCGCTGATCCGCAGGATCACGATCAATGCGCCGTACGCGGACACGCCGATGACCACGATGCGCACTACGTCGTTCCAGGTGTCGAACCACATGACGCACATGTACCCATCGACGCCCCTGGCACGCGGCAGGGCCGTGCCAGCGAGCTCAGCCTGCCGTGTGACCGAGGTCAGTGAGCTGGATGCTGCCGTGCACGGCCTTCGCGTCGTCGGAGGCAAGGAACGCGATCACCGCAGCGACGTCGTCGGCGGACATGAAGCCGCGCTGGGCCGAGACGCGCATGATCAGGTCCCAGTCCGCACCCTCGGGAACCTCGATCGTTTGGGCCTGAGGGGTGTCCATGCCGCCCGGACACACGCAGTTCACCCGCAGCGGTGTCTTCAGGTACTCGACCGCCAGGGCCTTGGTCAGGCCGACGATGCCGTGCTTCGCCGCGGTGTAGGCGGCGGAGTACGCCTCCCCCATCACGCCGGCCACGGACGCGACGTTGACGATGTTCCCGCCGCTCTCCAGCAGGTGCGGGATGGCCGCCTGGGACAGGAAGAAGGCGCCGCCGAGGTTGAGCGCGATGTCTCTGGACCACTCCTCCTCGGTGACGTCGGTGGTGATCCGGAAGTCATGCCTGCCGGCGTTGTTGACCAGCACGTCGAGCCGTCCGTACGTCTCGACGGCGGTGGCGACCGCGGCCCGGCAGTCCGCAGGTGAGGTGACGTCCAGCGGACCGAATCGCACCTCGCCCGGGAGGCCGTCGCACGATGCCACGACCTCGGCCAGCTTGACCTGATCGCGCGACGCGGCATGGACCAGACCGCCGCCCGCGGCGAAACGCCGAACCGTGGCGGCGCCGAGACCGGAGGAGGCACCGGTCACCAGGATGCTGCGTCCCGCGAAGCTCTGGGTCGTGCGGCCTGCCACGTCGTCACCGTTCATGTCGGAAACCTTTCTGAACCTGCGCTCGCAGGCGTGATCGCCGGTCCGAGCTCGTGAGGGGTTGAAGCATGCTCTCAGGTCGTTACCGTCGGCGGCGTACGGAAGCACGAACCCCTCAGAGACTTGGAGGATTCGCCTTGATGAACACGACCACCACTCGCTCGATCGCCGCCCTCGCCGCCACCGGCGCACTCGTCGTCGGCGGTGCCGCAGCCGCCCAGGCGACCGGAGGCGACGACCACCGCCCCGGCGATGAGTCGCAGCGCAGCGAGGTCAAGCGGCTCATCCACGACGCCATCGAGGACGGCCTCGTGACGATCGAGGAGGAGACCGCGATCAAGCAGGCGATCGAGGACCACTCGGACCTCGAGTTCGAGTCCCTCGAGGACGCAGTCCCGCAGGGCTGACCCTCTTCGATGACGGCCGGGTCCCGTGCGGGCCCGGCCGTCGTCGTGGGTCGGGTCAGGAGGCGACCCGGGGCGCCAGAAGGAACACCTTGATGCGCCGGTCGGTGCGCTGTTCGTACCTCGCGAAGTTCGGCCACGTCCGGACCATGTGCGACCACGCAGCCGCGCGCTCGTCACCCTCGAGGCGACGCGCCACCATCGGCGCCGTGCGACGGCGGAACTGGACGGTCACCTCGGGATTCGCCTCGATGTTCTTCACCCACATCGGCTCCTTCGGGCCGCCGAAGTTCGAGCCGGCGATCAGGATGTCCTCGCCGTACGGGACGCACAGCAACGGCGTCTCGCGCGCGATCCCGCTCTTGCGGCCGATCACGGTGAGCACGAGGTTGGGGAGCCCGGCGATGTCGAGCAGCGTGAGGCGCCCACCGGTGGACCGGTGGATCAGCCGGTCCACCCACATGATCTGGGGCAACAGCCGCGGCATCCACGAGATGGCGCCGATCCGCACGGCGAGTGGTGTGAGCAGGCCCATGCAGGGAGGCTACGCCCCGTAGACCGGTTCCGGATCCGCGCCTTCCGCCATGAGCTCGCGCAGCGCGGGGCCGACCTCGGCGGTCTCCCAGCGCCGGCCGGCGTCGCGCTTCGGGCCGTGGGTCCAGCCCTGCTCGAGACAGATCTGACCGCCCTCGACCTCGATCACGCGCCCGGTGACGTCACCGGCGTCCACCGAGGCCAGCCAGGCCACGACGGGTGAGTTGTCCTCCGGTTCCGGCATCGCGGAGGTGTCGAACGCGCCCTCGGTCATCCGCGTCCTGGCGACCGGGGCGATGGCGTTGACGGTGACGCCGTACCGGCCGAGCTCGGCGGCGGCCACGAGCGTCATGCCGGCGATGCCCGCCTTGGCCGCGGAGTACGTCGTCTGGCCGATCGAGCCCTGAAGGCCGGCGCCGGACGAGGTGTTGATGACGCGGGCGTCGCGCTGGCGGCCCTCCTTCGACTCGGTGCGCCAGTAGGCGCCCGCATGCCGCAGCGGCGCGAAGTGTCCCTTGAGGTGCACCCGGATGACCGCGTCCCACTCCTCCTCGGAGGTGTTGACCAACATCCGGTCGCGGACGAAGCCGGCGTTGTTGACCAGGATGTCGAGGCCACCAAAGGTGTCGATCGCCTGCTGCACCATCGCCGATGCCTGGTCGAAGTCGGCGACGTCGGCACCATTGGCCACCGCCTCGCCGCCCAGCTCCTCGATCTCGGCGACGACCGCCTCGGCGGGCGTCTCGCCCTCGGTCTCACCGGCCAGCGAGACGCCGAAGTCGTTCACCACGACCTTCGCCCCCTGTCGGGCCAGCTCGAGCGCGTGCGCCCGACCGATGCCCCGGCCCGCCCCGGTCACGATCGCGATCCGGCCGTCGAGAATGCTCACTGCTGCTCCTTCGAGAAGACGTGGAGGAAAACGGGTGGCTCGCCGCCGCCGTGGCAGGCGACGTTGGCCCCTGAGACGTACGAGGCGAGGTCCGAGCCCAGGAAGGCGGCAACGCGTCCGATCTCCTCCGGCTCGGCCATCCGCCCGATCGGGATGGTGGCCTCGATCGCCGCCACGGTGTCGTCGCCGCCGTAGTGATCCTCGGTCTGCTCGGTGCGACACAGACCGACGTCGATGCTGTTGACTCGCACCTTCGGCCCCCACTCGACGGCCAGCGACCGCGTGAGCGAGTCGACGCCGGCCTTCGCGGCGCCGTAGGTCGCGGTACCGGGAGACGGTCGAGCAGCGGACACCGACGAGATGTTCACGATGGCGCCGCCGTCGGGCTGCTGCTGCATCACCGCGTTGGCGGCCTTGGAGACCGCCAGCACCGCAGCCGAGGTTGAGGCCGAGGATCTTGTCGTCCAGCCGCGGGCTGGAGTCGGCGGCCAGCGCGTACGGCGCGCCGCCGGCGTTGTTCACCACCAGGTCGAGACGACCGTGCGTCTCGACGATCCCGGCGATCAACGGCTCGATCGCCTCCACATCGCGCACGTCGCAGATCCGGTGCTCGGTGCCCGGAACCGGGTCAGTGACGTCCGATCGCCCGCACGTGACCACCGTGGCACCCGCCTCGACCAGCACCGATGTGATGCCGCGCCCGATCCCGCGGGCGCCGCCGGTCACGAGGGCGACGCGTCCGGACAGGTCCACGGCCAGAGTCATGCTGCTAGGCTACCAAGCAAACGTTAGGTAGGTAGCCATGAGCATCACTTCCGACCTCCGGGACGACGGAATCCGCGTCGTCACCATGGACCACCCGCCGGTCAACGCGCTCCCGGTTCAGGGCTGGTTCGACCTGGCCGCCGCGCTGGACGAAGCAGCGGCCGACCAGGCCACCAAGGTCGTCGTGCTCCGCGCCGAGGGCAAGGGCTTCAACGCCGGCGTCGACATCAAGGAGATGCAGAACACCACCGGTTTCGACGCCCTGATCGGCGCGAACAAGGGCTGCTTCGCCGCGTTCAAGGCGGTCTACGAGTGCGCCGTCCCGGTGATCTCAGCCGTGCACGGCTTCTGCCTCGGCGGTGGCGTCGGTCTCGTCGGCAACTCCGACATCGTGGTCGCCAGCGACGACGCGTACTTCGGAGTGCCCGAGGTGAACCAGGGCGCGCTCGGCGCGGCCACGCACCTGGCCCGACTGGTGCCGCAGCACCTGATGCGCACCCTCTACTTCACCGCCCGGACGATCCCGGCCGTCGACCTCGTGCAGCACGGCTCGGTGCTCGAGGTCGTTCCACGAGATCGGCTCGACGAGCTGGCCCTGAGCGTGGCGGGCGAGATCGCCGCCAAGGACGGCCGGGTCATCCGGGCGGCCAAGGAGGCGCTGAACGGCATCGACCCGGTCGACGTCAACGCCAGCTACCGCTTCGAGCAGGGATTCACCATGGAGCTCAACCTGATGGGCGTGAGCGATGAGCTCCGCGACGACTTCGCTGGCACCGACAAGGCCAAGGGGAACGGATGAGAGCACCGTCCAAGGAGCTGTCCATCGACGACGTGGTCGGCCGCATCGAGAGCGGCATGACCGTCGGCATCGGCGGATGGGGTTCGCGCCGCAAGCCGATGGCACTGGTCCGGGCGATCCTGCGCAGCGAGCTCACCGACCTGCACGTCGTGTCGTACGCCGGGCCGGACGTCGGACTGCTGCTCGCGGCCGGCAAGGCCAGCAAGGTCACGTACGCGTTCGCGACCCTCGACTCCATCCCGCTCGAGCCGCTGTTCGGCCGGGCTCGCCAGGACGGCACCGCGCAGTTCCGCGAGTGGGACGAGGGGATGTTCCAGACCGGCCTGCGGGCCGCGGCCCAGCGGGTCCCGTTCCTGCCGATGCGGGCCGGCCTCGGGTCCGCTGTGCTCGAGAACGACGCAGACCTGCGCACCGTCCGGTCGCCGTACGACGACGAGGAGGAGCTGGTCGCCGTGCCCGCACTCACCCTCGACATCGCTCTGGTGCACATGAACCGCGCGGATGTCTACGGCAACGCCCAGTACCTCGGCCCCGACCCCTACTTCGACGACCTGTTCTGCATGGCCGCACGCGAGGCGTACGTCTCCACGGAGCAGATCATCGACTCCGCCGGACTCACCGTCGACGCGCCGCTGCAGAGCCTGCTGCTGAACCGCACGATGGTCGCCGGCGTGGTCGAGACGCCGAACGGCGCCCACTTCACCACCTGCACGCCGACGTATGAGCGGGACGAGAAATTCCAGAAGGCGTACGCCACCGCCGCCAAGGACCCGGACGACTGGGTCGCGTTCACCGAGCGGTTCCTCTCCGGCGACGAGGACGCCTATCAGTCCGCGGTGACCGCGTTCCACCAGGAGGCCGAATGACCGACGTGACCCGGGCCGAGTACTGCGCCGTCGCGATCGCGGACTGCTTCGCCGACGACGGCGAGATCATGGGCAGCCCGATGGGTCTGCTCCCCACGCTGGGCGCCCGGCTGGCCAAGAACACCTCGAATCCGCGGCTGATGCTCACCGACGGTGAGGCCAGGATCCTCAGCGGCACGCCTCCGCTCGGCCAGACCGCCGACGTCACCGAGGGATGGATGCCGTTCCGTCTCGTGCTGGAGTCCGTCGTCCCGTTCGGCAAGCGGCACGTGATGATGGGCGCCACCCAGATCGACCGGCACGGCAACCAGAACATCTCCGCCATCGGTCCCTGGGATCGCCCGAAGCGCCAGCTGCTCGGCGTGCGCGGGGCTCCCGGCAACACCGTCAACAACCGGACGTCCTACTGGGTGCCGAAGCACTCCGAGCGGGTGGTGGTGGAGGAGGTCGACATCGTCTCCGGCGTCGGCCGCGCGCGGGCGGAAGCTGCCGGACCTGCGGCGACGAGGTTCCACGACGTGTACCGGCTCGTCACCGACCTCGGCGTCTTCGACTTCGGCGGGCCCGAGCACACCCTGCGTCTCCTCTCGGTCCATCCAGGAGTGACCGCGGACGACGTTCGCGCGGCCAGCGGGTGCGAGATCCACGTGGACGGCGACGTTCCCGAGACCCGCGAGCCCTCGGCCGGCGAGCTGGTGCTGATCCGCGAGCTGCTCGACCCGTCGAACCTCCGCGAGCGGGAGGTGCCGGCCCGATGATCGAGCAACTCCTTTCCACCCCGCTCACCGAGCTGACCGGTGTCCGTCATCCCATCGTCCAGACCGGCATGGGGTGGGTGTCCGGGCCCAGCCTGGTCAGTGGCACCGCCAACGCCGGCGGCCTCGGCATCCTCGCGTCGGCCACGATGACCCTGCCCGAGCTCGAGCGGGCCATCGTCGAGGTCAAGGAGCGCACCAGCGCGCCCTTCGGGGTGAATCTCCGCGCCGACGCCGCCGACGCTCCCGACCGATGCGATCTGCTCATCGAGCACGGCGTGAAGGTGGCCTCGTTCGCGCTCGCGCCGAAGCCGGAGCTGATCGCCCGGCTCAAGGAGCACGACATCGTCGTCATCCCCAGCATCGGCGCACCCAAGCACGCGGTGAAGGTGGCGTCGTGGGGCGCCGACGCGGTGATGATCCAGGGCGGCGAGGGCGGCGGCCACACCGGCCCGGTGCCGACCACCTTGCTTCTCCCGACGGTGCTGGACGCCGTCGACATCCCGGTCATCGCCGCCGGCGGATTCTTCGACGGTCGCGGGCTGGCCGCCGCTTTGGCATACGGCGCAGCCGGCGTCGGCATGGGCACCAGATTCCTGCTGACTGCCGACAGCCGCGTCCCCGACGCGGTGAAGCAGCGCTACCTCGCGGCCGGCCTGACCGACACCGTGGTCACCACGAAGGTCGACGGGATGCCGCACCGCATGCTCCGCACCGACCTCGTCGAGCAGGTCGAGGGCTCCTCCGGCATCCGACGCCTGGTCCCGACGGCTCGGCGCACCGTTGAGTTCAAGCGGATGGCCGGGATGTCCTGGAAGCAGCTCGCCGTCGACGGGCGGGCGATGCGCAAGGAACAGGGCCGCACCCTGGGCCAGCTGGCCCTCGCCGCGAACACCCCGATGATGCTGAAGGCCGGCCTGGTCGACGGCGATCCGGCTGCCGGTGTCCTGGCTTCCGGCCAGGTGGTGGGTGTCATCGACGACCTCCCCACCTGCGAGGAGCTGATCGACCGGGTGATCACCGACGCGGCAGCAGCTCTCAGGCGAGCCGGGAGCTCGTTGGTCGAGTAGGCCGCGACGAACGGGCGGCGTATCGAAAACCCGTCTCGCTCGTTGCATGGATCACCAGAACATGTTCTAGGCGGGAGCTGCCATGCGCCGAGTGATCCTTGCGGTGTCGACCCTCATCGCATCGATGGCCCTGGTGACCCCGCCGGCGTCGGCGACCAAGCCGCTTCCGGTGCCGTACCAGTTCCTGCCGCCCGCGATCCTCGGCGGCGCACCAGCCGCGAATGCTCCGGGCACCAACGACTGGACGTGCAAGCCGAGCGCGGAGCACCCGCGCCCCGTCGTGCTGGTGCACGGCACGGCCGGCAACCGGAGCACCAACTGGCAGACCTACGGACCGCTGCTGAAGAACAACGGCTACTGCGTGTTCGCGCTGACGTACGGCACGACGCCCGGTCTGCCGTACCCGGTCGAGGCGCTGGGCGGGTTCGGCGACATGCGCGCCAGCGCCGAGCATCTGCGGGTCTTCGTCGATCGCGTGCTGACCACCACCGGTGCCGACAAGGTCGACTTCATCGGCCACTCCCAGGGCACGCTGATGCCCCAGTACTACGTCAGGTACCTCGGCGGCGCGCCATCGGTCCAGAACTACATCTCGCTGGCGCCGCTCTGGCACGGGACGGACACCGCGCTGATCCCGCTGTTCGTCAAGCTCTTCAACCTCGATCCGGACGCCGTACCCCTCTGTACCGCCTGCGGCCAGTTCGAACCCGGGTCGCCCTTCATGGCGCAGATCCGCGACGGCGGAGTCGCGACGCCTGGCGTGAACTACGTGAACATCGTGACCAAGTACGACCAGCTGGTGCGTCCGTACACCAGCGGCATCGAGGACGGCATGACGAACATCGTCCTGCAGGACTACTGCAAGGCCGACCAGAGCGAGCACTTCCAGATCGCCGCCGACCGGAACGCGACCCTGCATGTCCTCAACGCCCTGGACCCGGCGCACCCCCGGCCGCTCACCTGCACGCCGTCGCTGCCGTACGTGGGTGGTCTCTAGACACCGCGCGCAGGCGTCCGGCCAGGCTCAGCGCAGCGTGCCGGCGTGGCGAGCCTTGAGGTGACCGGCCTCCACCAGCCAGCGCAACGTGTCGCGGACCGTCTCGTCCCAGGGCCGCGCCCGGACTCCGAGCTCGTCCGTGGTGTGCGACGTGTCGAATCGGGTGTCTCGGACGGCCAGCTCCACCGCTTCAGGGTCGGCGGGAACGTGCACCCGGTCGGGCAGGACCTTGTTGAGCCGTTCGGCGAGTCGCGTCGTCGGCCGGGCCACGCCGACGGGCATGGTCATGTAGGGGAACCGGCGGCCGGTCACCTCACGCAGCGTCCCGAACATCAGCTCGCCGTCGACGTGGTGCCCGGGTACGACGTACCGCCGCGGGCCCCGGCCGGGCTCGAGGCAGGCGCCCACGACGTCCGCCACGTCCCGGACGTCGACGTAGTGCACTCCACCGGACGGCCAGAACGGCAGCAGCCCGCGGGCCAGCCAGATGAGGATCTCGATGTTGGTGCCGACGTAGGGATCGTGCGGACCGAACACGGCGCCGGGGTAGACGGAGACGACCGGCGCACCGTCGGCCTGGTAGCCGCGCACCTGCTCCTCCGACGCCCGCTTCGAGGCGGCGTACGGCAGGTCGACGTCACCGAGCGGAAGGTCAGGACCGCCGCCACCGCGCCGCGTCAGCGCGACGCACGAGGAGATGTGGACGATCGGGTCGAGCCCGCGCTCCACGGCGCCGCCGACGACGAGCTCGGTGGCCCGGTGGTTGGTGCCCAGCACCTCCGCCGTGCGCCGCGGGTCGAGACTGAACACCGCGGCGGCATGGACGACCGCGTCGCACCCGTCCAGCGCGCGTCCCACGGCGTCGGCATCCAGCACGTCTCCGACCTGCACATCACTCACGGATGCACCCAGCGGGTCCAGCGACGTCGCCACCTGCTCGCGCCGGCGCACCAGCATCCGCACGTCATGGCCGCGCTCGGCGAGACCCGCCACGATGTGCGCGCCCACGAAACCCGTTCCGCCGGTGACCAGAACCTTCATGACTGCTCAACCTACGTCTTCGAGCCCCTGGTGCGCTCCGCTCGGCAGGTGCTCGACGGCCGCCACGGCATCCGTGACGTGCTCCACCAGCCAGATGGTCTAGTCCGACACCACTGAGTTCGCCTGGAAGTGCACCGGATCTCCCCGACGAGCCGGCCGGACGAGGTCGAATCCTCCGGTTCGCACGATCGTCCACGCCGGCGGCGCCTCGGCACGTCCGAGATGACCGTCGCCGAGCGGCGCCACGCGCTCCAGGAGTGCCTGCGCGCACGTCGGATGCAGTGGCGGGTACGCGAACAGCGCGACCGCGGCCTCCTCGTGGTCGCCGATGAAGGCCACCGGCCGGGTCAGCGGCTCACCACAGGCGGCGCAGATCCGGCTCAGTGCGCACTGGATGGCTCGCTTCTTGATGATGCGGCCGTCATCCACCGTCCCGTCGTCGCGGGTCTGGACGAACGGGCGGTGAGCGGCTGGAGCCGCCACGTCGCTCCTGGTCATGCCACCGAGCTCGACCAGTGCCCCAGCTCGGACCGGGCCTGCGGACGCTCGTCGTCTCGCAGTCGACGCCTCAGCCGCGGTGGCGTCGGCGCCGGGTCGTGCTTGGTGAGGCGATCGGGGAGCGACAGCTTCATGATCGTCCGGAGCACCTGCATGTACTGCTTGCGCAGCGGCCCGGTGGTGTACGGAATCTCGTAGCGGCGGCAGAGGTCCTTCACCTTGACGGAGACCTCGGCGTACCGGTTGCTCGGCAGGTCGGGGAACAGATGGTGCTCGATCTGGTAGCCGAGCTGGCCGGCCATGAGGTGGGTCAGCCGGCTGCCCTCGAAGTTGGCGGACCCGAGCATCTGGCGCAGATACCACTCCGCGCGGGTCTCGTCCTCCAGCTCCTCCTCGGTGAAGTGCACGGCCCCGTCCGGGAAGTGGCCGCAGAAGATGACGAGGTAGGACCAGACGTTGCGCATCAGGTTCGCAGTCGCGTTGGCCGTCAGGGTGCGCAGCCAGAACGGACCGGTCAGCGCCGGATACACCACGTAGTCCTTGAGGGCCTGCCTGCCGACCTTCTTGCGGATCTGGTTGAGCTGGCGCTTCAGCACCTTGGGGTCCTTCTTGCCCTTGCGGATCGCCTCGATGTCGAGGTCGTGCAGCGCCACACCCCATTCGAAGAACAGTGCCAGCAGCGCGTTGTAGATCGGCTGGCCGAGGTTCACCGGATGCCATTTCTGGTCGCGGGTCATCCGCAGGATCCCGTAGCCGATGTCGTTGTCGTGGCCGATCACGTTGGTGAACTGGTGGTGGATGTAGTTGTGCGAGTGCTTCCACTGCTCGGCCGGCTGCGTGGTGTCCCACTCCCAGTTGCTGGAGTGGATCTCCGGGTCGTTCATCCAGTCCCACTGGCCGTGCATCGTGTTGTGGCCGATCTCGATGTTCTCCAGGATCTTGGCCGAGCCGAGCATGACGGTGCCGAGCAGCCAGGCGGGTGGGAAGAAGCTGGCGAACAGGGTGATCCGGCCCGCGGTGGCCAGACGGCGCTGTATCGCGATGATGCGCAGGATGTAGTCGCGGTCGGCCTGCCCGCGCGACTCCTCGATCTCGGCGCGGATCTCATCGAGCTCCTTGCCGATCGCCTCCACCTCCTCGTCGGTGAGGTGGGTGTACTCGCGCACGTCAGAGAATGCCATGGGATGTCCTTGGGGTTCAGAGGGCCAGCGTGCAGTCGCCGACGGCGACGGAGATGCACGTCTGGATGTACTGGTTGGGGTTGTCGTGCTCCTCGCCGCTGCGCAGGTCGCGCACCTTGCCCGCGGCGAGCGGCACGTCGCAGGTGTGGCAGATGCCCATCCGGCAGCCGAAGAGCATGTTGACGCCATTCGCCTCACCTGCTTCCAGCAGCGTGGTGGCGCCATCGACCTCCACGGTGGGCCCTCCGACGCCGAAGGTGACCGAACCACCGGTCTCGCCGTCGGTGTCGAGAGCCAGGGAGAACCGCTCGACGTGCAGGTGGTCGCGGCGGTCGTGCTGGTCGAAGTGCTCGATCGTCGCGTCCAGCATGGGCGCGGGTCCGCAGGCCCACGTCTCGCGGTCCTTCCAGTCGGGGCACACGTCGTCGAGCTGGTCGGGCGTGAGGATGCCGTCGGCGTCGGTGAATCGCTCGTAGAGCGTGAGGCCGGGCTCTCGGTCGGCGAGCTCGCGCAGCTCGTCGCGGAACATCATGTCGTCCTCGTGCAGTGCGGAGTACGCCATGACGACGTCCGGCAGCGTGCCGCGGCGGTGCATCGTGCGCACCATCGACATGACCGGAGTGATGCCGCTGCCGCCGACGAGGAAGAGCATCTTCGCCGGCGGTGGGTCCGGCAGGATGAAGTCGCCTTGAGGTGCGGCGAGCCGGACGATGGCGCCGGGCTCCACGCCGTTGACCAGGTGGTCGGACAGAAAGCCCTCCGGCATCGCCTTGACCGTGATGCTCACCGTGCGACCTTCGCGCGTCGGTTCAGACGACAACGAGTACGAGCGCCAGTGGAACCGGCCCTCGATCTCCACGCCGATGCCGATGTACTGGCCGGGTGCGTGGTCGAAGCGCCAGCCCCAGCCCGGCCGGATGACGATCGTCGCCGCTCGGTCGGTCTCCGGCACGACGCGCTCGATGCGACCGCGCAGCTCCCGGGCTGACCAGAGTGGGTTGAGCAGGCTGAGGTAGTCGTCGGGTCCGAGCGGCGTCGTGAGGGCCTTGCCGACGGTGCGCGCGCCTCGCAGCAATCCGGACCGCTCGATGAGTGGTGGCTCAGCCACAGGCTCTCCTGCCGATGTGTAAACGTGGGTTACACCACGGTCTCATCCGTCGGCGAGACCGGCAAGCCGAGACGGCCCAGCGCGCACGCCGACCGCTCTTCGGGAGGTCGGTCGAACGACTCAGCGACCCTCGATGTACTTCTTGAGCCCCTTGCTGCCGGTGTCGAGGGCGCCCTTCAGCACCCGCTTCAGAACGAAGCCCGGGAGCGGGACCTTCACATCGACCTCGAGGTCGAGCCGGACGTGCGTGCCGGCGTCCGTGGGCGTCAGCGTGTAGGTGCCGTTCTGCTTCGACTGGAACGAGCTCTCCACGAGGGACCAGCTGACGGAGCGCGGCTCGTCCCACGTGTAGTCCGTGACCTCGGTGTCGTTGAACCCGGCCGCGCTCACCTCGGCGCGAACCCGGTTCGGGCGGCCGTCGGCGTGACGTGACTCGACCTCAGCGGACTTGTGCGCGCCGGACCGCTGCGGCAGGTCCTCGACCGCGGCCACCGCATCGAGCACCTCCTCAGGCGAGGCGTCGACGTCGAACTCGGCACTTCCGGATACGGCCACGCTCGCCACGGTATCGGCTGCGGCCGTCAGGGGATGACTGTCGTCAGGATCATCCGGGCCAGCCACTTCTCGTAGCGCTTCGCTGACCACCCGTAGTCGCCCATGAGCATGTCGGCGACCGCAGGGCTGTAGAGCACGTAAAGGGTGGCGGCAGCTTCGTCGTCGACCCGCGTCCTGTCGGGACCGGCGAGGAGCTTGGCAGACGTGATCATCTCCGTGCGTCGCGCAGCCTTGACCGCGTCCATCATGGTGGCGATCTCGGGATCAGAGGCTGCCGCCTCGGACGCGACTCTCACGATGGGCGCCACCCGCTCGGCGATCGAACGACTCATCGCCGCGTCGAGCTCCGCCCGTCGCCGGGCGTCGGGCTCGGCGGCGATGGCTTGGGCCTCCGGCCGCTCGGTGATCGGAGCGGAATCGTCGTCGCCGCTGATCGTGCTCTCGATCAGCTGCCTGAGCAGATCGCGCTTGTTGCCGAACACCGCGTACACCGTCTGAACCGCCACACCGCCCCGCTCGGCGATGGCCTGGATCGTCGTCGCGGCATACCCGGTGGTGACGAAGAGCTCGTGGGCCGCCTCGAGGATCGACCGGCGGGTCTCGCGGGCCTGGGCCTCCCGCTTGGCGGACGAGTAGGTCCTCTTGACAGCCATATCAATAGTGTAGCAGTCTAATGAATAGAGTATGACTCTATGCAAAAGGAGCAGAGCCATGGATGTGGTCTTCGTCATCGGACGGGTGATGCTCGTTCAGATGTTCATCGTGGGCGGCCTGCTGTTCCATCTCGGTCAGCGCCAGGCGGCGACCGAAGCGGCCAAGAGCATGGGCGTCCCACTGGCCACGATCGGGGTTCCGCTCACGGGCGTCGCCAACGTGGTCGGCGGACTCATGGTGGTGCTCGGCTTCTGGGGAGACGTCGGCGCGTTGGTCCTGGCGATCAACGCCTTCCTGTTCGCAAACTTCATGCACCCGTTCTGGAAGATGGATGCCGACCAACAGGACGACGAGACCCAGCACTTCCTCAAGGACATGACCATCTGCGCCGGCCTGCTCGTCCTGTTCTGGGTCTTCAACCAGGTCGGAGCGGCGGCACCGCTCACACTGACCGACCCGTTCTTCGGTCCGTTCTAGCGGCCCTCGATCTACTTCTCGAAGCCCTTGCTGCCGGCGGTGCCGGCGTCGGCGCTTCTGTCGTCGGACCAGGTCTGCTCAATGGGGGACGTTCGTCCGTGTCGGGTCGAGCACGGATGCCGATTGGCCCGGAATTGACCCCGAGATGGCCTGGAACCTGAGCCCCGAAGTCGCCGATCCTCACAGGACGTCGACCAAGGAGCTGACCATGTTCGAGAAACCGCGTCTTGCGCCAGGGACCCTGGCTTCACTCGCACGAGAGATCCACGGGAGCGAAGCATCCTTTCGTGCGCATGCGAGCAGCTACGAGAGGCTGCTCGCCCATCACGACCTGGACGCGACCGCGTCCGTGATCGATGTCCCGGACCCGCGCGGTGGGTCTCTGCCGACCTTCGTGCTGGAGGCCGGGTCCGGGACACCGGTGCTGTTCCTCCACGGATCCCCGGCCACCTCGCTCGTGTGGATCCCGCTGCTCGCCCGGCTCTCCGGCATCCGGGCCATCGCGATCGACCGCCCGGGGCACGGGTTCTCAGGAGCGCTCGACTATGCGGAAGTGCATGACGTCCGCGCGCACACCGTCGCCTACATCGACGCGCTGCTCGACGCCATGGGCCTGGAGCAGGTCGCGCTGGCCGGCAACTCCTTCGGAGGCCTCTGCGGACTGTGGTACTCGCTCGCTCGCCCGGAGCGGGTCTCCTCGGTGCTGCAGATCGGCGCCCCTCCCGGCATGCTCAGCGCGCGCACCCCGATGATCTTCGGCCTGCTGTCGGTGCCGTGGATCGCGAGACTGGTCGCCGCCATGGACCCGCCGTCGCTGCGTTCGACGCGTCGCTTCTTCCGCATGATGGGCGACCCGCCCGAGCAGCTCGACGCCGAGCTCATCGAGGCCTACACGACGTCCCAGCTGCTGCCCACGACCGAAGGCGGCATCTCCCACCTCGTTCAGCGTTCGTGCCGATTCCCCGGTAGGTTCCGCGAGCGTTCGATGTGGCTGGACGAGCAAGAACTCGCAGGCGTGCGACAGCCGACCATGTTCGTCTGGGGTCCGAAGGACTTCGTGGGAGACCCGGACTTCGGTCGACGCGTGGCAGGCGCGATGCCGCAGGCGCACCTGGTCGTCAAGGGAGTCGGCCATCTGCCCTGGCTGCAGGACCCGGACGGCGTGGCGGCGGTGACGAGCGCGTTCCTCGGTGATGGATAGCGTCCGCAACCGCGGTCAGGTGCGGGGCGTGGAGGCTGCCGACAGCTCTTGTTCCCACAGGTATCCGGTGACGCGCTCGATCCCGCGGCGCAGATGACGCTTGTAGGTGGACATGGGCAGGTCGAGCACCTCGGCTGCGCGCTCCTGCGTTCCGGCGGGACGAAGGAACGTCCGGTCGAGCACACGATGCGGGCGGTCGTCCCGCGGGTCGTCTCGCAGCCGGTCGACGGCAGAGCGAATCACGTCCACCAACGTTGTCGTGGCGTCGACGTCACCAGCACTCGCTCGCACCAACGCCGATCGGAGCAGGGGGCTGGAGCTCAGGTCGTCGGGCCGGTGCAGATTCCGCAGGGCGTGGCGGACCGCGTCGTCGAAGTCGGGTCGGGACAGCACCAGCAGCGGCACGGCGTGCTCGTCGGCCGTCGTCGGATGGAAGTCGCGCGCCAGCGCCCGCTCGGTGAGCAGCTCCAGCCACTGGCCGACCGGAACCCTGCGGAAGTCGTTCCCGAAGAACCCGATCGTGCGACCCGCTACTTCGACGTCCGCGCCCACCAGGCGAGGGAGCGCACTGAAGGTGAAGTACTCGTCCCACTCGTCCGGGTCGCTCAGACACACGAACCACGTCGCGAGTCTGGGTTCCTGGAGGAAGTGCTGGATCGACAACACCACAGACAGGTTGAGCGTCGGCGACGGTCCCTGATAGGCATCCTCATCGATCGTGAACCGGGACAGGGACGCCACCTCTCCCGGCCGTGGCGGAGCGTGGTGCTGGACGTGCGCCCACACGGCATCGGCCACCGGGTCGACAGCGATCTCCTCGGGTCGAGCACGGGTCAGCTCGATGATCGCGCTGAAGCCCCGGACCGCACCCTCAGGTCGACGGACCACCGTGAAGGCCTCGGGTTGGAGCTCCCACCAGTGCTCGACGTACGAGACGGTTCCGGGTCCCTCGGCGTCACGAGCGATCTGGAGGATGGTCGGCAGGTCGGCGGGTCGAGCAGGCTCGGGGTAATACGCTCCGAAGCTCGCCCACTCCAGCCGCGCCATCAGGTCCGGCTGGTGGCGCAGCAGGAACTTCTCGTCGAACAGCGCTCGCTGCTGCTCACGTCCCTGAGCAGCACGAAGCCGGGCGAAGATGTGATCACGGACGGCCCGGAACACCGCGGCGAACGCCTCCGGGTCGCGCCAGCGCAGGTCGGCCTCGAGCGCGTCACGAGCCAGATCGTGCGGGAAGACGCCGTCGGGACCGGTGTCGATGAAGGACAAGCCGCACAGCCAGCCGAACAGCTCCGCCGCCTGGTCGGCGCCGACGACATCGCGGACGAGCGCTTCGGTGGTCGTCCGTGCGATCGCACACGCTTCGAGCACGCGCCGGTGGAGCGGACTCGGAACCACGTCGACGAACCGCTGCACCAGGGCCCCGACCAGGTCTGGTGGCAGCTCCGTGCCGATGTCCTCTCCTCCGCGGGCGAGGACGTCGGTCACGAGTGACAGCCCCAGCGGATGACCGTGCGTCGCGTCCACGAGACGTGCATGTCGGCGGGGGTCGATGCTCGCGGCCGACAGCAGGGAGCGACTCTCAGGTGGCGACAGGTTGCGCAGGGGCACCACTCGAAGAAGGTCGTGCCACGCCGGATCCTCGCGCCACGCGGTCCCCAGCGGGTGCCTCCCCGAGATGACCGCGATCGCCGAGGCCGGCAGCCGGGGCACGAGGTCGGTGCGAACCCAGTCGTCCAGCGGCTGCAGCATCTCGAAGGTGTCGAGGAGCAGAACCAATCGACCATCCGCGTCGACCTGGCCCAGCACATCCAGGATGGCGGCCGGCGTGGGAGCGAGGTCACGGCCGTCCATGCGAATGACCCGCGCGGAAGCCGCGTGCGCCAGATCTGCGAAGCGGTCGAGGAGCGCGGTCTTGCCGATCCCGCCCGGGCCGTGGACGTTCAGCACCGAGAACGTCGGGGTGCGCGACTCGAGGGCCGACCGGAAGAGCTCGAGCTCCCGCTCACGTCCGACGAAATGCGCACGTCGCTGACGCTCCAGGAGCGTCCCGATCGTTTCCTGGGCACCTTCACGCGCACTTGCGCTGTCTGACATGAGTTCCATCGGTCCGAGGCCCATCACCGCACGTGGCCTTGGCCGTGCACTTTACGCCGCTTCGCGTCTCGAGATGCACCGATGACCGGCGCAGGTTGCGGCGGGGGTGGTCCGCTCGGCGTGGCTAGAGGCGCTCGATGATGGTGACGTTCGCCTGGCCGCCGCCCTCGCACATGACCTGCAGGCCGTAACGGCCGTCGGTGCGCTCGAGCTCGTTCAGGAGCGTCGTCATGATGCGGGTGCCGGTGGCACCGATCGGGTGGCCCAGAGCGATGCCGCCGCCGTTGACGTTCACCTTCTCGTGCGGCACGTCCAGCTCCTGCATCCAGGCCAGCACCACCGAGGCGAATGCCTCGTTGCACTCGAACAGGTCGATGTCGGACACGCTCATGCCGGCCTTCGCCAGGGCGTGCCGGGTGGCCTCGATCGGGCCGGTCAGCATCCACACCGGGTCGTCGCCCCGCACCGACAGATGGTGCACCCGGGCGCGCGGGGTGAGCCGATGGTCCTTCACGGCCTGCTCGGACGCGACGAGCATGGCGCTGGACGCGTCGCAGATCTGGGACGCGACCGCCGCGGTGATCCGGCCGCCGGGGGCCAGCGGCTCCAGCGCGGCCATCTTCTCCAGCGAGGTGTCCCGCGGGCACTCGTCGGTCGAGAAGTCGCCGACCGGCGCGACCTGGGAGTCGAACCGGCCCTCGGCGATGGCCGTCTTGGCGCGCTGGTGCGAGGCCAGCGCGAACTCCTCCATCTGCTCGCGGCTGATGTCCCACTTCTCGGCGATCATCTCGGCGGAGCGGAACTGGCTGACCTCCTGGTCGCCGTACCGCTTCAGCCAGCCGGGCGACTCCGCGAACGGCGTGGTGAAGCCGTACTGGTCGGCGACCAGCATCGCCGCGGAGATCGGGATGGCGCTCATGTTCTGCAGGCCGCCGGCCACGACGAGGTCCTGAGTTCCGGACATCACCCCCTGGGCGGCGAAGTGCACCGCCTGCTGGGACGAACCGCACTGGCGATCGATGGTCACACCCGGGACGTGGTCGGGCAGCCCGGCCACCAGCCACGCGGTGCGGGCGACGTCGCCGGCCTGGGAGCCGATGGTGTCGCAGCAGCCCATGATGACGTCGTCGACCGCGCCGGGGTCGATGCCTGTTCGGTCCACGAGCGCGGCGAGCACATGGCCGCCGAGGTCGGCCGAATGCATGTCGGCGAGTGAGCCGCCGCGCTTGCCGACCGGCGTCCGGACGGCGTCGACGATGAATGCGTCAGGCATGGGAGGCGATCCCTTCGAGGAGGATGGAGAGGTACTGGGACGCGACCTCGTCGGCGGACAGCTCGCCGCCCGGGCGGTACCAGCTGACGGCGACCCACACGGTGTCGCGGAGGAAGCGGTAGACGAGGTCGACGTCGAGGTCGGCGCGCAGCTCGCCGGCGGCGACGGCTTCACGCAGCAGCCCGGTCCAGAGCTGCTCGAACCGGTCGTTGCGCTCGATGAGGTACCCGAATCGCTCGAACCCGGCCAGGAAGCCGGCGTCGTTCTGGAAGATCGCCACCTCGCTGTGGTGCTGGTCGATCGCTCCGAAGGACGCCCGCACGACCGCGTCGAGCTTGGCCAGCGGGGTGCGGTCGGACGCGAGGATCTCGTCGTACTGCGTGAACAGCTGCTGCTGGAACGTGTCGAGCAGCTCGTCGACCATCGACTCCTTGGAGTCGAAGTGGTGGTACAGGCTGCCGCGACAGGATGCCGGCGGCGTCGGCGATGTCGCGGACGGTGGTGTTGCGGAACCCCCGCTCGGCGAACAGCCGCCCGGCGATGGCGAGCAGCTCTTCGCGGCGTGTGGCCGTGCTCGGGCTAGGCATGTTGCGAGCTCACAGACACGACCTCGCCGGTGAGGTAGGTGGAGTAGTCGCTGGCCAGGAACACCATCACGTTGGCGACCTCCCAGGGCTCGGCCGCGCGGCCGAACGCCTCGCGCTGCTTGAGCTCGGCCAGCAGCTCGTCGCTGGTGACCTTGGCCAGGAACGGGTGCATCGCCAGCGACGGCGCCACCGCGTTCACCCGGATGCCGTGCGGCGCGACGTCGAGCGCGGCGCAGCGGGTCAGCGCCATCACGCCGGCCTTGGCGGCGGCGTAGTGCGCCTGCCCCTCCTGCGCCCGCCAGCCGATCACCGACGCGTTGTTGACGATGACGCCACGCTTGCCGGCGTCCTGCATCCGGTTGCCCGCGGCGCGGACGCACCGGAAGGTGCCGGTCAGCGTGATGTCGAGGACGCGCGACCACTCGTCGTCGGTCATCTCCAGCACGTCGGCCGTGCCGCCGAGACCGGCGTTGTTGACCATCACGTCGACGCCGCCGTGCTCGTCCGCGAGGTCGAGCAGCGCCTGCACCTGGGCCTCGTCCGTGACGTCGACGGCGAGGGCACGCACCCGCTCCGTCGCCGAACTCGCTCGGCGAGCGACTCCCGCGCCTCCTCGAGTCGACGCTCGTGCGTGTCGCTGATGACCAGCAGGCTGGCACCCTCCTCGAGGGCTCGTCGTGCCACGGCGGCACCGATGCCGGCGCCGGCCGCCGCCGTCACCACCACGACCTTGCCGGCCAGCAGGTCGTGACCCGGGACGTAGTCGGGCGTGGGCTGCTCGGGTCTCATGACGCTCATCCGCGGGGCTCCTTCGGAAGGCCGAGCACCCGCTCGGCGATGATGTTGCGCTGGATCTCGTCGCTGCCGCCGTACAGCGTGTCGGCCCGCGAGAACAGGAAGAGACGCTGCCAGCGGTCCAGGTCGTACGGTTCGCCTGCAACCGTCAGCGACGCGGTGCCGGCGACCTCCATGGCCAGCTCGCCCAGCCGGCGATGCCAGCCGGACCAGACCAGCTTCGCGACGTTGTCCGCCCCGGGGGTCGCCTCCGTCAGGGATCGGACGGCGTTGGCCCGCATCACCTCGAACTCCGCGCTCTGCGCCGCGAGGCGGTCGCGGAGAACGGGATCGTCGAGGGCGCCGTTGCTGCGGGCCAGGTCGATCAGGTCGTTGAGCTCGCGCTCGAAGCCGACCTGCTGGCCGAGCACGGACACGCCGCGCTCGAAGCCGAGCAGCGCCATCGCCACCTTCCACCCGTCGCCCGGCTCGCCGACGATCATGTCGGCGGGGGTGCGGGCGCCGGAGAAGAAGACCTCGTTGAACTCCGACCCGCCGGTGATCTGCTCGATCGGCCGGATCTCGACGCCGTCCTGCTTCAGGGGCACCAGCAGGAAGGACAGCCCGTGGTGGCGCGACGAGCCCGGCTCGGTGCGGGCGATGACGAAGATCCAGTCGGACTTGTGCGCCCACGACGTCCACACCTTCTGGCCGTCGACCACCCACTCGTCCCCCTCGAGCACGGCGCGCGTGCTCACCGCGGCGAGGTCGGAGCCGGCGCCGGGCTCGGAGTAGCCCTGGCACCACTGCTCGTCGACGGTCCGGATGCCGGGCAGGAACCGTTCCTTCTGCTCGTCGGTGCCGAACTCGATCAGCGTCGGGCCGAGCAGCTGCTCGCCGAGGTGATTGACCAGCTCCGGCGCGTCGGCGCGTGCGTACTCCTCGTGGAAGATGACCTGCTGGGTCAGGCTGAGCCCGCGTCCGCCGTACTGCTCCGGCCAGCCGAGGCAGGTCCAGCCGTGCTCGGCGAGGTGCCGGTTCCAGGCGAGACGCTCGTCGTAGGCGTGCTCGCCGTGCCCGGAGCCGCCGACACCCTTCAGGGACGCCCACTCGCCCGCGAGATGCTCGGCGAGCCAGGCACGTACCTGCTCGCGGAAGGCATCGTCATCGGCGCTCACATGAGGTAGCCTACCAAGCAATTGCTTGGTTGGCTGCTGCTGTGCAAGGAGGAATCCGTGAGCGACACCGTCCCGGGGCTCGTGCGCCGCGCCGCCGAGCAGTTCGGCGACGCCACGGCGTACTCGATGGACGGCCGCACCCTGACCTTCGCCGAGCTGCACGACCAGGTCCGCCGCACCGCGGCAAGCTACCGCAGCCATGGCGTGGAGCCGGGCTCCCGCGTGGTCCTGTGGGCGCCGAACAGCATCGACTGGGTGGTGGCCGGCCTCGCCGCCACCTACGCGGGCGGCGTGCTGGTGCCGGCCAACTCCCGCTACACCGCCCACGAGGTCGCCGACCTCGTCGAGCGCACCGACGCGACCGCGGTGGTCGTCGCCGACGGCTTCCTCGGTCGCACGCAGATCGCCGATCTTCGTGAGGTCGACCCCCAGGCGCCGGTCATCGACCTCGCGGACCTCGCCGCGCTCGCCGCGCAGGCCGATGATGCCGACATCGCCGCGGTCGAGGCCGCGGCCGACGCCGTCAAGCCCGACGACATCGCCGACATCCTGTTCTCCTCCGGCACCACCGGTCGTCCCAAGGGCGTGCTCACCGCGCACAGCCAGACCGTCGCGGCGGCGGCGAGCTGGAGCGCGGTCGGCGAGGTGAGCAGCGCCGACCGCTACCTGGTGATCAGTCCGTTCTTCCACTCCTACGGCTACAAGGTCGGCATCCTCGTCGGCCTGCTGCACGGATGCGCGCTCTACCCGATGGCCACCTTCGACGCCGACGCGGCGCTGGAGCTGATCGAGTCCGAACGGATCACGATGGTCCCCGGTGCGCCCGCGATCTTCCTCGGACTGCTCGAGTCGCCGAGGTTCGCCTCGACCGACACGTCGTCCCTGCGGTTCGCGAACACCGGCGCCGCGAACGTGCCCGTGGCGCTCGTCGAGCGACTGCAGACCGAGCTGAGCTTCGACCTCGTCATCACCGCGTTCGGCATGACCGAGTGCGTGGTCGCCACGATGTGCCGCCGCGGCGACAGCGACGAGACCATCGCCACCACCTGCGGGCGCGCGATCGACGGCATCGAGACGGCCATCGCCGACCCGGAAACCGGCGAGCACCTGCCACCGGGCACCGAGGGCGAGCTGCTGCTCCGCGGGTCGCTGGTGATGCTCGGCTATCTCGACGACCCCGCGGCCACGGCCGAGGCCATCGACGGCGACGGCTGGCTGCACACCGGCGACGTCGGCGTGCTCGACGAGAACGGCTACCTGCGCATCACCGACCGCCTCAAGGACATGTACATCTGCGGCGGCTTCAACGTCTACCCCGCCGAGGTCGAACAGGCCCTGACCCGCCTCGACGGCGTCGTCGACGCCGCCGTCATCGGCGTCCCCGACGAGCGTCTGGGCGAGGTGGGCAAGGCGTTCGTCGTCCGGCGCGACGAGAGCGGTCCGGACGAGGACGCGGTGATCGCCTTCGCCCGGGAGCGCCTCGCCAACTTCAAGGCGCCGCGCGAGGTCGAGTTCGTCGACGCGCTACCCAGGAACCTGGCCGGCAAGGTCCTCAAGAACGAGCTGCGTGAAGGGAGCTTGGCATGACCGAAGAAGAGGTGGTGACCTACGAGGTCGTCGACCACATCGCTCGCATCACGCTGAACCGGCCGGAGTACCGCAACGCCCAGAACTCCGCGATGACGTACGCGCTCGACGCCGCCTTCACGCGGGCCACCGACGACGACGAGGTGAAGGTCATCGTGCTCGCCGGCAACGGCAAGCACTTCTGTGCCGGCCACGACATCGGCACGCCGGGCCGCGACGTCGACCAGACCTTCGAGCGCAAGGCCGTCATCTGGTGGGACCACACCGACAAGGAGGGCGGCGACCAGCGGTTCGCCCGCGAGTCGGAGGTCTACCTGGGCATGTGCCGCCGCTGGCGCGAGGTGCCCAAGCCGGTGATCGCGATGGTGCACGGCGCCTGCATCGCCGGCGGGCTGATGCTGGCCTGGTCGTGCGACTTCATCGTCGCCTCGGACGACGCGTTCTTCTCCGACCCGGTGGTGCGGATGGGCATCCCCGGCGTCGAGTACTTCGCGCACCCGTGGGTGATGAACCCGCGGGCGGCCAAGGAGTTCCTCTACTCCGGCGACCGGTTCACCGCCGACCGCGCGCTGGCGTTGGGGATGGTCAACCAGGTGGTGCCGAAGGACGAGCTGGAGAGCACCGTGATGGCGCTGGCCGGCCGGATCGCCGAGATGCCCCGCTTCGGCCTCGCCCTCACCAAGAAGGCGGTCAACCAGGCCGAGGACCTGCAGGGCATGCGGGCCGGGATGGACTCCGTGTTCGGGCTGCACCACTTCGCGCACGCCCACAACGCCGAGACGTCCGACGACTCGCTCGGCGGGCTCGACGCCAAGTCGATGGCCGAGAAGAACAAGGAGCGGGAGTGAACCTCGACTTCACTCCGGACGAGCTCGCCTTCCGGGACGAGGCCCGCGCCTGGCTGGCCGAGCACGTCCCGGCGGAGCCTTTGCCGTCGATGGACACCGCGGAGGGATTCGTCGCCCACCAGGAGTGGGAGCGGCTGCTGGCCGACGCCCGGTGGTCGGTGGTCTCGTGGCCGGAGGAGTTCGGCGGCCGCGGCGCGTCCCTCGTCGAGTGGGTGATCTTCGAGGAGGAGTACTACCGCGCCGGCGCTCCCGGACGCGTCTCGCAGAACGGCATCTTCCTGCTCGCGCCGATCATCTTCGACCACGGCACCGACGACCAGCAGCGACGCTGGCTGCCGTCGATGGGCACCGGCGAGACGATCTGGGCGCAGGCCTGGTCCGAGCCGGAGGCCGGCTCCGACCTCGCGTCGCTGCGCTCGACCGCCAAGGCGGTGGACGGCGGCTGGCTGCTGAACGGGCAGAAGACCTGGTCGTCGCGGGCGGCGTACGCGCACATGGGTTTCGGCCTGTTCCGCTCCGACCCCGAAGCCGAGCGACACCGCGGCCTCACCTACTTCTGCTTCCCCCTGGACGCCGACGGCCTCACGGTGCGGCCGATCGCCCAGCTCGACGGCGAGGCCGGCTTCGCCGAGCTGTTCTTCGACGACGTCTTCGTGCCCGATGCCGACGTGCTCGGCGAGCCCGGCGACGGCTGGCGGGTGGCGATGAGCACCGCGGGCAACGAGCGCGGGCTGTCGCTGCGCTCGCCGGGACGGTTCTGCGCCGCGGCCGACCGACTGCTCGACCTGTACGCGGACGCTCCCGACCCGGCGCTCTCGACGGGCGTGGTCGACGCCTGGGTCCGGGCCGAGGCCTACCGCCTCTACACCTGGGGCACCGTCACCCAGCTCGCCGACGGCGGCGACATCGGCGCGGCCGGCTCGGTGAACAAGGTCTGGTGGAGCGAGCTCGACGTCGCCCTGCACGAGACCGCGCTCGACCTGCAGGGCCCGTCGGCCGAGGTCGAGTCGGCCTGGACCGACGGCTACCTGTTCTCGCTGTCCGGGCCGATCTACGCGGGCACCAACGAGATCCAGCGGAACATCGTCGCCGAGCGCATCCTCGGCCTGCCCCGGGAGCCACGCGGGGAGGCCAAGCGATGAGGTTCACGCTGACCGACGAGCAGACCGGGTTCGCCCGCTCCCTCGACGACCTGCTGTCCAAGGCCGACACCGCGTCGGTGAACCGGGCCTGGGCGGCCGGCGACCACGAACCGGGCCTGAAGCTGTGGTCCCGCCTGGCCGACCTCGGCGTCACCGTCCTCGCCACCGAGGCCTCACCGGTCGAGGTGTGCGTCGCCTTCGAGGCGATCGGACGTCACGCCGTCCCCGGCCCGTGGATCGAGTCGGCCGCGTACCTGCCGATCGCCCTGCCCGACGAGGACTTCTCCGAGAAGCGCGCCACGGTCGCCATGCCGTACGCGCTGGACGCCGACGTCGCCGACGAGGTGTACGCCGTTGTTGACGGCGAGCTTCACACGGCAACCGTTGGTGATCGGGTGACGTCCGTCGACCGCAGCCGCCATCTGTTCCGCGTGGATCGGGGTCGAGTGCGCCCGAGGAACGAGGGCGTGTATCGAGACCACTGACGAAGCCTTCGACCTCGCCGCCCTGGCGACCGCAGCCCAGCTGCTCGGCGCCGGCGAGCGGGTGCTGGCCGACACGGTCGCCTACGCCAAGCAGCGCAAGCAGTTCGGCCGGGAGATCGGGTCGTACCAGGCGATCAAGCACCAGCTGGCCGACGTGCGCATCGCGCTCGACTTCGCCCGGCCGCTGGTCTTCGGCGCGGCGGTGGACCCGACGCCCCGCTCGGTCTCGGCCGCGAAGATCCAGTGCGCGGAGGCCGCCAACCTCGCGGCTCGTGTCGGCCTGCAGGTGCACGGGGCGATCGGCTACACCGACGAGTACGACCTGAGCCTGTGGCTGCTCCGCATCCGTGCGCTGCAGTCGGCGTGGGGCACGACGGCGTTCCACCGCGAGCGGCTGCTCGACGACCTCCTGGACGCGCGATGACCGACCTCGTCCCCACCCGGGAGCACACCGAGCTGGCGAGCGCCGTGCGCAACCTGCTCGACAAGCGCTCCGACAGCCAGGCGGTCCGGCGCGCGATCGAGCAGCCGGCCGGGTTCGACACCGACCTGTGGTCGACGCTGTGCGAGCAGATCGGCGTGGCCGCCCTTGCCATCCCCGAGGAGCACGGCGGCGCCGGCTTCACCCTCGCCGAGACCTACGTCGTGCTCGAGGAGCTCGGCCGGACGCTCACGCCGTCCCCGCTGCTCGCGTCGGTCGTCGCTGCCGAAGCCCTCCTCGCGGCCGGTCATCACGAGCCGCTGGCGCGCATCGCCGAGGGTGCCATCGCCACCGTCGTCTCGTCAGGGGTGACCGCGAACGACAACGTGCTCAACGGCTCGGCCGGCCCTGTGCTCTACGGCGACGTCGCCGACATCCTGGTGGTCGCCGGCGGCGGCGGACTGTACGTGGTCGACCCGGAAGCCAGCGGGCTCACCCGCACGCGCCTGACCGGCATGGACCAGACGCTCGGCTTCGCCCGACTCGACTTCGACGGCGTCGCCGCCGATCCGATCACTGACGACGCGGCTGCGGCGCTGTCCGCCGCCCACCGGGTCGGCACCCTCGCGACCAGCGCGCTGGCCGTCGGATGCGCCCAGCGCGGCCTCGACATGACGGTCGAGTACACCAAGCAGCGCGAGCAGTTCGGCCGCCCGATCGGCTCGTTCCAGGCCCTCAAGCACCGGATGGCCGACATGCTCGTCCGCGTCCAGATGTCCCGCGCCGGCGCCTGGGCCGCCGTCCAGGCCCACGTCCACGGCACACCGAACGCCGACCGTCTGGCCGCCGCCGCAGCGTCGTACTGCGCCGAGTCGGCCATGGCGGTCGCGTCCGAGACGATCCAGCTGCACGGCGGCATCGCCATCACCTGGGAGCACGACGCCCATCTCGTCCTCAAGCGCGCGCAGGCGCTGGGCCAGCTCTTCGGCGCTCCGCACGAGCATCGCGTCGTCGCTCGTTCCATGACCTCGCCGGCGATCGACGTCGCATTCCACGGGCCACCCGCCGGTGCCGCCGCGATGGCTGCGGAGGTGGAGCGACGCGGCGCCGCCCAGGGACTCTTCGTGCCCGAGGGCGCGCACGACCCGTTCATCACCCTGGCGCTGGCGGCGTCGAGCACTGAACGGCTCGAGGTCGGCCCCGGCATCGCGCTGGCGTTCGCGCGCACGCCGATGTCGATGGCCTACTCCGCCTACGACCTGCACCAGCTCTCCGGTGGCCGCTCGATCCTCGGGCTCGGGTCGCAGATCAAGGCGCACATCACGCGGCGCTACGCCATGCCGTGGTCGGCGCCGGCGAAGCGGATGGGCGAGTACGTCGCGGCGCTTCGCGCGATCTGGCACACCTGGCAGACCGGCGACCCGCTGGACTTCCGCGGCGACTTCTACTCCCACACCCTGATGCCACCGCTGTTCAACCCGGGCCCACTGGGCTTCGACGCCCCGCGCGTCTGGATCGCCGCGGTCGGACCCCTGATGGTCAAGACGGCCGGGCAGGTCGGCGACGGGATCATCACCCACCCGCTGATCTCCCGCAGCTACCTCGAGGACGTCACCGTCCCCGCCCTGTCGGAGGCCCGCTCGGGCCGCGGCGACCACTCCTTCGAGATCGCCACGATGGCCATGGTCGCCACCGGCCACACCGAGGAGGACCTGGCCCGCGCGATCGCCGGCACCCGCCACCAGATCGCCTTCTACGCCTCGACCCCGGCCTACAAGCCGGTCCTGGACCACCACGGCTGGGGCGACCTCCACGACGAGGCCCACGCCTTCACCAAGACTGACCGCTGGTCCGAGCTCGCCGACCTCGTCGACGACGAGGTCCTGAACACCTTCGCCGTCGTCGGCGAGGTCGAGGCTGCAGGCCCCGCCCTCCGCGACCGCTTCACCGGCCTCGTCGACCGCCTGACCCTCTCGATGCCCTACCAAGCCAACCCGGACCTGGCCCTCGACCTCGCCGAGGCGAGCCGCGCCTAGGAGCGCAGATCGCTGCCATGTTCCGACCCGGTGCGAGTCATTTCGCCCAGAATGACGCGCGGATCCCCGGTGCAACGTCGCCGTTTCCAAACCCGGGACGTCGCCCCGCAAGGAGCCAGTCGATCGATCGACAATGCCACTTGAAACGTCCAGTTCTACCTATATAGACTTAGACCTATGAAGGTCACGCATTCTCTCGTACTGGTGGCGATCGCGATCCTGGACATGTCTCAGGAAGTCGAGGGGCGCATCTGGGGGTATGCGCTGTCCAAGAAGTCGGGCGTGCGGTCCGGCGTCCTCTACCCCATGCTCGACAGGATGATGAGCGCCGGCTGGCTCGAAGACCACTGGGAGGAGCACACGGGAGGCGAGAAGCGCCCGCCCCGCCGCTACTACACGCTTACCGACAAGGGACGGAACAACCTTGGCGGCGTTGCCCGCCGGGCCGAGAGCGAGCCGAGGTTCGCGGGGATTCGGGTGGCACCCGCGTGATCGGAGAACTGCTCAGCGTCAACGGCGCAGTCGGCGCCTTCGCACTGTCCCTCCTGGTGTTCGGCTTCGCGCCGGGTCTGGTGCTGGCGGCGATCGTCAAGTTGATCCCCGACCGCGATCGGCGCCGCGAGCTCCAGGCCAACCTGTACGACGTCCCCCGCTGGGAGCAGCCGTATTGGGTGATGCAGCAGCTGGAGGTCGCGATCCGCGTCGGCGTCTACCCCGAATTGGCCTGGTACTGGGGCCGCTACGTCTGGCATCGCTGCAAGATCGAGTCCGGATTGGAGGCACACCTGAAGTGGCCGAACTCCTTCCAGATCCCTGATCACGCGGACAAGGAAGTCCTGCGCCCGGGAGACTGGGCCAAGCTCATGTGGGCGGTGCGAGGGATGCCGGGCGAGCGCATGTGGGTGACGATCACGCACCGCGACGGCGACCAACTCATCGGCACATTGGACAACTGGGCGGTCTTTGCCTACCTCCACCCGGACGAGGTCATCAGGTTCAAGATCGACGACATCATCGACTGCATCCTCGCGAAAGACGCGGATGAGGTGGGCGACGGGCTGAACAACGAGCTGCTGCCCGTACATGACTCTTGCAACGGCGCCTCGCCCTACCACGAGCACGAGGACGAGTGTGGCAGCGCGGAGCATCCGCCACACCCCGAGGCCAGCTGAGGCAAGCCAGCTGCCCGCACCCAAGACGCAGAGACGAGACCAACATTGGAGCCACGCCGACCCAGGTCGTGGCCACAAGCAACCCGGTGCCTTGACATTGGAGGCAGAGATCGCCCGCAGGCCTATGCGTCAATTCGCCGCCTATCGCGATGCGCCGATCCGCCCGCCCGCTACTGGCCGCCAGGGGTGCGCGGCGGCCGCCCGCTTCTGCGCGCTCTCCCGTGCTAGATGCCGAGTCAGAGATCAGCAGAGTGAGGAAGCACAGCGTCAACGACGTCTCGGCCGGCGATGAGATGGCCGACGAACAGTTCCAGACTTGCGGCGGCCCGCCCGACGTCGTCACGCGACGGTCGCTTCGGTGCACCGTGCACCAGTGCGCTGCGGATCTTGTAGCAGTGATTGAAGAACTCCTCCGGTGACATTCCGTCGTAGAGCCTTCCGTGGAGGTCTGACGCTAGGCGTCGTGCGGCGGCCGTGATGGACTCGTTCTTCAAGCCGCTAAGGGCGCTCCTCAACTTTTCGCTCTCGTCCCGGTCCAGATCCGATGCGGCGGTGATCTCGATCAGGCGATCGAGGTGGTCGATGGATTCCGCGTCTCGCCGGTTCACATCGATTAGCACCTCAAGGGCCGACATCAGCATGATCAGACGAGGAGCTGGGAAGTCGGCGACGAACTGTGCTGCGCTGTACACGTCGAACGCTAGCCGCTCAGCTGAGCTGATCACTGGTGCGTTGGCTGATTCGAACAAGGCGACACGAAACGTCTCTGTTGACGTAACCGCGACTCCACGGGCGCTCCCGCTGACAACAATGGCCCGGGGATCGTCCTGCAGGGCCATCACGCCGTAAGTCTCGTTCAGTACCGGATGACCGCTCGCCGCTTCCATCTGATCTCGGGCGGCCTTGGAGAAACCTCCGCCCTTCGGCGCGTAGTCACCGAAGTCAGCACCCATACTCAGGACCGCGAACGCGCGCTCCAGAACGCCACGCCAATGCCACCCAGCCGCTACCGCTTCGTCTTCGGACTGGAAGGCCGCGCCGAGTAGAAGCCATGTGTCGGAGTCCATCAGGGACCGGTCCGGCGTTATTGCCCGCAGCCAGACGACCACATCGGTGTCATCGTGGAGTACGAACTCGCCCTCCTGAATGCCCAAACGGCGACCCTGAGCGACCTCGAACCGCTGGCGGAAAAGGAAGCGTTGAACCACGTCCGGGAGTTTAGGGCTGCGGCGGTCCCCAAGGTCGGGCTGATGATCGGATCCACCCGGAGTCCGCTCGCCAGTGCCGCGGCTCGTGTGCGTCAATCCGCCGCGTTTGGGGGCGTGCCGGGTTTCGCTCGCGGCCGTTGATGGCCCGCCTCCCGCGCTACGGCGTCTTCATCGCCTCGAAGAGTTCGTCCTCACCACCGGGAGAGACGATCTCGCGCTTCATCACTGTTCGATGGATGAAGCCCTGGGCGACGAAAGAAACTGCGAAGCCCCAAAGGGCACCCGACTCTCCATACAACAAGAAGTCCTCATGCAGCGGCTCCTCGGTCAACTTCTTCACGGCGAAGTTGATGCCAATCCACGCGCACGACACCAACATGACCACGACGCAAGCAAGATGTGCGACTGAACCGAACCTATGGAGGTCGTGGTTCTCCTCGCCCTTCTCGGAGGCCTCCTCACGGAGCTTCTCGCGCCTCCAAAAGATGATGCTCATGACACACAGCGCACCGATGAGGAGGAAGGCGGATGTTCCATGGATGTTGCTAACAAAGTCCTCCCCAAAGTATTTCTGGAGCTCTGTCAGTTCCACACTCTTGTCGTCCTCCGGGATGCCTGTCGGAAAGAAGGCCACGGCGATCGCCCATAGGCCGGCGAAGCTGCTGACTACATTGCGCCGGTCACCCTTGTCGGTAATGCGGTAGGCGACGAGACAGACGCCCGTGGCGACCAAAATGCCAACGAACGTGTCTCTCATCCCAGAGTGGTAATAGGCGCTAAGTGAGTCCCGCACAGTCGCGCTGGATTTCGAGAAGACTTTGTCTCCAATGATCAACCATAGGGGCAGTACAAAGCCGAGTAGGCCTGCGAAGACGCGAATTCGGTTAAACGAGCGCTCAGCGTTGGGATCGAAATCGCGTGCAGGATCGACGATCACGTCGACCTTCTCCAGCAAGTTCATCACTCGCTCCTTACCGGTCATGAGACTCACACGGCCACGAGTTCTACCTGAATAGCAGGCAAGAGGTTCCTCGGCTATAGCCCCAGATAGCCATCTGCAACGGCGGCCTCAAGAAGGCCTTCGTCGAATCCTCGTCTAACGCGGGCAATTTCTCGGCTCACCCGATATGGCACTTCGGGGCTATTGCTGGCACCTGCCTCCGAGAGGACCTTGGAAACTAGGACCCAATCCGTCCGAAATCGATACGACACCACTGCGGGGGTTTGGTTGCCGGACTCTACCTAAGGAGCTCAGGATGCTGGACGTCACGAATGATTGGTGGTGGGCGATTGCGATCGCTGGGGGCAGCGGGGCGCTGGGCGGGCTTGTCTACGACATGCTGCTGACCCGACACGGTGATTCTGGGCTTCTGGAACTCTTTAGCAAGCAGGCACCAGGCAGAGGAAGCCGCAATTACATCGACGTAGGGTTCCTGGCCTCGATCTTGGTTGGAATTGTCGCAGCGGTGGGATTCCTATACTTCTTAACTCCCGAGATCAAGACAGTGACAGACGCACAGGGTTCGACCGATGTAACTCGCTCGTACGACCCTTTCAAACTCATAGCTGCTTCCTTGATCGTGGGAACCGGCGGAGCAGCCTTCATTACCGCCATGCAGGAACGTCTCCTGAAGGTGGTGGCTGCCACGAGCCTCGGCAATCTCGCGGCTGCCGTCCAAACGCAGCAGAAGGCGACCGAAGCCCTTGTGGCAGAAGCGAACGATGCGAGCAAGCCTCTGAAGAAGCCAGCCGCGCTGCATCGTGTCCAGGGTCAAATGGATGGGCTCGGTGCCTTGGCAGAGCAGGCCGTACGATCAGTGTCCTGAGTCGGCAGCGCTTCAAGCACGCGCGTGAACCCCAGAAGCCGCAACGGGCGCGGTTCCTGCAACGGCGCGCCGACCCTCTGGAAGACGACAGCCGATCGATCCAGGCGGGTTGATTTCTCGCTCACCTCCTCGGGATCGCGCCGGCCAGCCAGGTGGTGATGGCGGACCGGATCGCGGGCGCGTCCTTCTTCAGCGAGTGGTCGCCCTCCACCACGACGATGGTGATGGCCGCCGGGAAGAGTCGCAGGATCCGGTACGCCGAACGGGTCGCGGTCGCCCTGCACGACCAGGGTCGGCAAGGTCACGGACGTGAGCTCCTACGAGTCGGGACTTCTCCGGGCGGCCTGGCGGGTGGAACGGGAAGGCCAGGCACAGCACCCCGGACGCCCCGACGTCCGCGGCAGTCCGGCAGGCGATCCGGGCGCCGAAGGACCGTCCGCCCACGATCAACGGCAGGTCGCCGCGTTCCGGGTGCAGGTGTTCGGCGACAGCACGCCACGCGGCATCCACGTGGGCCGGCGGCGCGGGCGCCTTTCTCCCCGCGACCCGGTAGGGCTGCTCGACCAGGGCGACCGTGAGGCCGGCGCCCAGCGCCACCTCGGTGGCAAGGCGCAGGTCGTGTGCGGTCACGCCACCGCCCGCGCCGTGGCCGAGCATCATCAGCCCGACGGGTCCATCGGCCGGCCGGGTGAGGTGCACCCGCGCGTCGCCGTGCGGGGTCGGGACGAGGGAGACCTCGGGATCGGTCATGCGGAAACCGTACGGGTAACACCGCAGACTGGAGGGGTGCAGACGTTTCTTCCTTACGCCGACTTCGAACGCTCGGCGCGCGCTCTGGACCGCCAACGGCTCGGCAAGCAGCGGGTGGAGACGATTCAGGTGGTACGCGCGCTGACCTGGCCCGACTACGGATGGGCCAACCATCCGGCGGTGCTCATGTGGAAGGGGTTCGAGGAAGCGCTCGGCCGGTACGGCTTCGCCTGCTGCGAGGCGTGGGTCGAGCTCGGCTTCGGCGACACCTGCGCCGCCACGATCGCGACGGACCTGCGCGCAGCCGGCGTCGACACGGTTCGCACGCAAGCAGCGCTCGCCGCCGCCGATGCGCTGCCACCGTGGCTCGGTGACGAGGCCCTGCACCGCAGCCACCAGTCCTCGCTCCTGCGCAAGGATCCAGGGCACTACCGGCCACTCTTCCCGGACGTCCCCGACGACCTGCCCTACGTGTGGCCGGTCCGGTCCGAGAAGGTCATCGCCGCGGAGCAACGCAGGGCCGAGAACGAAGTGCGGCGACAGGAACGTGCAGTCGAACGGGAACGGCTCGACGCCGAGAAGCTGCGCCGCAGGCGCAGCCGTGCCGCGAAGAAGGCCTGGCAGACACGGCGGAAAAACTCCGACTGACGTCAGGTCCGTTCGGCTCGATCTTTGAGGGCCGCGTTCAGGTTGTCGTGGTGCTCCTGGATCGCGCTGCCCATGATGACGCGGAACACCGGGAAGAACAGGCCGGTCACGGTTTCGACGTGCGTCACCTGCACTGTGCCGTCCGGCTGGGGATCGATCTCGAACTCGCGGGTGCCGGAGAAGAAGCGGTCGCCGCCGATGGTGCCGTGCCAGCTGAATCGACGCTCGGGATCGAGCTCGGTGATCTCGGCCTTCACCTTCGCCGACGGACGGCGGGGCATCGCCAGGGTCAGGGCCAGGGTGCTGCCGACCCGGGCGTCACCGCTGATCGACGGCACGGACGGGTTCCACTCCGACCACCGGTCGAAGTCGACCAGGATCCCCCACACCGTCTCGGCGCTCGCCGCCACCGGGAATGTTGTCCGAAACACGGCCATGCTGACGCAGCCTACGAGGTCCGGGCGTCGAGCTCAGCGAGCAGACGCTTGGTGGCGATCATCCGGTACGACGCGTCGACCAGCTCGGCGATCTCGTTCCAGTCGACGTCGGGGCCGGCGAGGTCGATCGCGCGAGCGCCGAACGGTCCGTAGTACGCGGGCACGAAGAAGCGCGGGTCCTGCTCGAAGCTGGGCAGATCGACGCGGTCGGGCGTGAAGATCAGCGCGCTCGGCACCTGGCGATGGTCGCCCGGGCTGAGCTTCTCCGAGCCTCCGAACGCGGCGAAGATCTTGTTCGCGCGAAACGTCGGCCGCCCGTGCGAGATCTTCTCCAGCGCGCCGGGTAGTGCCAACGCGATGGCCCGCAGCTCGGCGAGGCCGGGGTCGTCGTCGCTGAACACCACCGGATGCGCCATGGGACCAGCCAACCATGCAGGGGTTCCGCCGTCGGTTCACGGAAGCGCGGCGGCGTACCGCTCCGCTAGTTCGCGGACATGCTCGACGAGCTCCGGCGGCTCGCTGACGTGGAACGGGATGCCGAGCATCGAGATCCACACCGCGACGACCTCGAGGCTGTCGCCGCCGGTCACCAGGACGCTGCCGCCGTCCGGGTGCGCCTCGACCGTGCCGACCGCGGGGTTGATGCGACTGAGCACCTCGTCGGCGGGGGCGTCGACGCGGATGCGCGCGTGCACGGCCCAGCCGGTGCGCGCCACCTCGCGGACGACGAACTCGGTGAGGTCGCCCGGGAAGTCCTGGGGCACGAAACGACGGCCGCCGGGCGTCTTGAGCTCCAGCCAGTCGACCCGGTACGGCTGCCACGCGTCGTCGCGCGGGTCGCGGGCGACGAGGTACCAGCGTCGCTGCCAGGCCACCAGGTGGTACGGCTCGAGCTCGAGGCGTTGGTCGCGGTAGGTGCAGCGGATGCCGTCGTGGTCGCGGATGGCCAGCGAGAGCGCCTCGAGGACGGCGGCGTCGACCTCCGGGTCCTCGACGTTGCTCGTCGTGTTGGCCGGGCCGGCCGTCGTCGCCTTGGTGAGCGCGTTGAGCTTGCGGCGAAGGCGGTCCGGCAGCACCTGCTCGAGCTTGGCGAGAGCCAGTTCGCTGGTCTCCTCGACGCCGGCGATCCCGGTGGCCGCCCGCAGACCCACGGCGACCGCAACCGCCTCCTGGTCGTCGAGCAGCAGCGGCGGCAGCGTCGTGCCCGCGCCCAGCTGGTATCGGCCGCCGGGCCCGCGGACCGCCGTCACCGGGTACCCGAGCTCGCGGAGGCGCGCGACGTCGTTGCGGATCGTCCGGTCGGAGACACCGAGCCGCTCGGCCAGCTCGGCGCCGGTCCAGTCAGGCCGGACCTGGAGCAACGACAGCAGATGGAGGGTGCGCGTGGCGGTCTCGCCCATCTCGAAAAACCTTCGTCGGTCGCTAAAATTCCGGAATCTGATCTTCCGCAATACTACCTACCGTCGAGGTCATGAAGTCGAACCCACCCAAGGAGACCGTCATGACCACCACCGACATCCGCCCCTTCACCGTCGAGATCCCGCAGAGCGAGCTGGACGACCTGCAGCGCCGCCTGGGGCACACCCGGTTCGCGCCGGCCGCGCCCGGCGACTCATGGGAGTACGGCACGCCGACCTCGTACCTGCGCGACATGGTCGAGCGTTGGAAGACCTTCGACTGGCGCGCCGTCGAGGCCCGGATCAACGCCCATCCCAACTTCCTCACCGAGGTCGACGGGCAGACCATCCACTTCGTCCACGTGCGCTCCGAGCGGGAGGACGCCCCGGCGCTCCTGCTGGCCCACACCTATCCAGGGTCTTTCCTGGAGTTCCTCCCGATGATCGACGAGCTGACGAAGGACTTCCACGTCGTCATCCCGTCGATGCCCGGCTTCGGGTTCTCCATCCCCGTCGTCGACACCGGCTGGACGATGGCACGGATGGCGCAGGCCTACGACACCCTCATGCGCCGACTCGGCTACTCCGCGTACGGCGTGCACGGCTCGGACGCCGGCGCGATGGTCGGCCGCGAGCTGGCGATCCTCGACCCAGAGGGCTTCCTCGGGGCGCATGTCCTGCAGCTGTTCTCGTTCCCGTCCGGCGACCCGAGCGAGTTCGAGGGCTTCGGTCCGAAGGAGTACGCGGCGATGGAGCACATGCAGTGGTTCCAGTCCGTCGGCGGCTACAACGCGATGAACGGCTCCCGGCCCCAGACCGTGGCCGCCGGCCTCTCCGACAGCCCGGTCGGCCAGCTCGCCTACTCCGAGCTGTTCGAGAGCTTCGGCAACGGGACGTCGCTGGTGGCGCCGGAGCAGGTGCTCGAGCAGGTGTCGCTGTACTGGCTGACGAACACCGCGGCCGGATCGGTGCGCTACTACTACGAAGAGGCGCACGCCGACCGTGACCCGGTCGTCAGCACCGGTCGCCTCGGCGTGGCTGTCTTCAAGGACGACTTCCAGACGATCCGGTCGCTGGCTGAGCGCGACAACGCCAACATCCAGCACTGGTCGGAGCACGATCGCGGTGGACACTTCGCCGCGCTGGAGAACCCCGACGCGATCGTCACCGACCTGCGGACGTTCTTCGGGACGGTGTGACGGGCGACGTCCACGCGCTCGCGCCGAGGTCGATCAGCCGGTCGACCTCGGCGCGATGGCGCTGGAGCCGTCCGCTAGGTGGTGGTGCTGTACCGGCCCTGGTGGAACAGCAGTGGATCGGTGGCGTCGCCCTGACCGAGGTCCTCGACCTTGCCGATGACGAGGTAGTGGTCGCCGGCCTCGTGGACGCCGTGGACGACGCAGTCCACCCAGCCGACCGTGCCTTCGAGCAGCGGCATCCCGTTGCTCGTCGGCTTCCACGCGACTCCGTCGAACTTGTCGTCGGCGAGCGATGCGAAGTTGTTCGACACGTCGGTCTGGTCGGCGGCCAGGAAGTTCACGCAGAACCGGCGAGACAGCCGGATCGCCGCGAAGGCCCGCGAGGTCTTCATCGGCAGGAAGGCGACGAGCGGCGGGTCCAGCGAGACGCTGGTGAACGACTGGCAGGTCATGCCGACCGGCCTATCGCCCTGCATGGACGTCACGATGGTGACTCCGCTGGCGTACTGCCCGAGCACATCGCGGAACTTCCGGGCCGCCGCCTGCGCCTCCTCGCCGTCGATCTGCACAACTTCGCCGGGTCGCCAGGCGAACATCTCGTGGTGGCCGCCGAGATAGGAGTCGATGAGCTCACGGGGCGGCCAGGACGCTGCGGCGTCCGGCTTCATGCCCTCCGGGATCTCTGCGTCGGTCACGGGCTCCACTGTGACATCACCTCAACCGGACTGGCCGAAGACGTGTCCCCAGTAGGACACCGCGGTCGACTCGCGAGCCACCCAGCGCTGGTCGTCGACGGTCAGGCCTTCGCAGCCGAACTCGATGTCGAAGCCGCCGGGCGAGCGGACGTAGAACGACACCATCTCGTCGTTCATGTGCCGGCCGAGGGTGGCCGAGAGTGGCGCCTTGTGCTTGCGCACTCGCTCGAGGGCGCGGCCGACGTCGTCCAGCTCCTCCACCTCGAGCATGATGTGCACGCAGCGACTGGGGTTGGGCATCGGCAGGAACGCCAGCGAGTGGTGCCGCGGGTTGACGCCGAGGAAGCGGAGCCAGACCTTCGAACCCGGCTCCTTGCCGACGAACTCGCCGGGCATCGACATGGAATCGCGCAGCCGGAAGCCCAGCACGTCGCGGTAGAAGTGCAGCGCCTCGACGTCGTCGTCGACGGGGATGACGACATGGCCCATCCCCTGCTCGCCGGTGACGAACGTGGCGCCGTACGGCGGCACCACCGGGCGCGACTCGTAGGTGATGCCGTGGAACAGCTCGAAGACGTTGTCGAACGGGTCGGTGAACCGGACCATCTCCTGCACCCGGCGCTCGTCCAGCTCGTCCTGCGTGCCTTCGGTGATCTCCACTCCCGCCTTGGTCAGGTGCTCACGGGCCCGCTGCAGGGCCTCGTGGTCGGCGAGCTCCCAGCCGACGCAGTCCAGCCGGTCGACGTCCGAGGGAAAGACGACCAGCCGGCTGGAGACCTGGTCGATCCGGAAGTAGAGGTTGTCCTCGGTCGGCCCGCGTCCTTCGGCGAGACCGAGCACCTTGGTGCCGAAGTGCCGCCAGGCCTCGAGGTCGGTGGAGGCGACTCGGGCGTAGCCCATCGACTTGATGTCGATCATGACTTCTCCTTCCGTTCCACGTGACGTGAGAGGAACGCCGTGCAGACCTGCCGGAACTCCTCGGCCGCCTCGATCTGTGCCCAGTGACCGCAGTTCGGAAACACGTGCAGCTCGGCCCGCGGGATCATCTTCAGCGCCACGAAGGCGCCGTCGAGGGGATTCACCCGGTCCTCGCGGCCCCAGGTGAGCAGGGTCGGTCGCTTCAGCTGGTGTGCATCACGCCAGAGCAGGCCGTCCTCGAACGTGTCCGGGTTCCAGAACGACATGCCCATCGACTGCATCGCCTCTTGCGCGCCCGGCGCGGTCGCGTCGGCGAACCGCTCCTCGACCAGCTCGTCGGTGACCAGATCCTGGTTGACGACCATGGTGGAGATGAACGCCCGCAGCGCCTCCTTCGACGGCGCGGCGCCGAAGTCCATGAGTCGCTTGACGCCCTCGGTCGGGTCGGCGTGGAAGAGGCTGAGGTTGAGCCCGCCGGGTCCCATCAGCACGAGCCGGCCGACCCGCTCCGGGTAGAGCAGGGCGAACCGGGCCGCGGTGCCGCCGCCCAGGCTGTTGCCGAGCAGGTGGATGCGCTCGAGGCCGAGCTCGTCGAGCAGGTCCTTGACGGCCTCGGCGGCGAAGCGGAAGTAGTTGCCGACGACCGGCGGCTTGTCGCTCTGCCCGAATCCGGGCTGGTCGATGAGCAGGGTGCGGAAGTCCTCGGCGAAGCCCGGCAGCGCCGAGCCGAAGTTCGACCACGCTGAGGCACCCGGTCCGCCGCCGTGCAGCATCACCAGGGGCAGCCCACCACCGACGGAGGTGGGCTCACCGGCCTCGTAGTAGTTGAGGGTCAGGTCGCCGGCCTTGGCGGACCGGCGAGTCGACTCGCGATCCCAACCCCCCGTGGCGCCGTCGTGCATCAGTACATCCCTGGGTCGACCTTGTGTCCGAACTCGTGCATGCCGTACATCTGCAAGGCGCGCTCGGGATCATTGGCGGCATGGACGCGGCCGGCGTGCGCATCCCGCCAGGCTCGCTGCAGGTAGGTGCCGTTGGCCAGCGCACGTCCGCCGGAGGCCTCGAAGAGGTCGTCGATGGCGTCGATCGCCCGCTGGGTGCCGAGCACCTGGTCGCGACGGACCCGCAGCCGCAGGGACAGCGGGATCTTCTCGCCCTTGGCCACCAGCGCCTGCTCCTCGCGGATGTTGGCCATCGTCAGGGCCCAGGCGGCGTCGATCTCACTGGACGCACGGGCGATGCGCACCGCGGCGAACGGGTCGGACGACGCCTTCTCGCCCGCATACGCCGCGCGGACGCGCTTCTGCTGCATCTCCACGTGCTCGTTGTACGCACCCTTGGCCATGCCGATGATCGGCGTGCTGATGGTGGTGGTGAACAGTGAGTGGAACGGCAGCTTGTAGAGGTCGCTCGGGTTCTGCTCCTGACCGGGGCCGAAGCAGCGGCCGGTGTCGCTCATCGAGAGGGTGAACTCCTCGGGGATGAACGTCTCCTCCACCACGATGTCGTTGGAGCCGGTGCCGGCCAGGCCGACCACGTTCCAGACGTCGACGATGTCGTACTTGTCGCTCGGGACGAGGAAGGTCTTGAAGTCGACGATCTGGCCCTCGTCGTTGGACACGAGGCCGCCGAGCAGCACCCAGGTGGCGTGCGCGGAACCGGAGGAGAAGCTCCAGCGGCCCTGCAGCATGTAGCCGCCGTCGGCGACGGTGGCCTTGCCGGTGGGCGCGTACGACGAGCTCAGGCGCACGGAGGTGTCCTCGCCCCACACGGCCTGCTGCGCGTCGTCGTGGAACAGGGCGACCTGCCACGGGTGGACGCCGAGCACCGAGGAGATCCAGCCGGTCGAGCCACACGCCGAACCGATCAGGCTGACCGCGGTGAAGAAGTCGACCGGGTCGCCTTCAAGTCCGTCGAAGCGTTTCGGCTGCAGTATCCGGAAGAATCCGGTTTCCTCCAGCTCCTTCACCGACGCGTCCGGCACCTGGCGCAGCCGCTCCGTCTCGTCCGCACGCTCGCGGAACGCAGGAAGGAGGTCTCGTACGCCGTCCACCACAGCCTGGGTCATCACAACTCCTTGAAGATCCGTGCTGCCAATACTAGAACACGTTCTAGTAGGAAGTCCATCGCACCGTGCCCGCCCAGGTCGCGCATCAGCGGATGCGGGCCGGCGCGGACGCTGCTGGTACCTTGGGAGTGCGGGCAACGCGCCTGCGATCAGGGAAGACTTCTTGTCGACCGCCCGGCCTTGACGGCCTCCTTTCGTTTCTGACGCCTCCTCTGGAAAGACTCTGAGGAGACCCATGTTCACGCACGTCCCCGGTTCCGGCGCCACCGCCTCGCGACCCGATGTCCCCGGTGCCCCCGCCGCGCTTCCGATCGGCTCGTCGGCCATCGTCTACTGCGAAGGTCAGTTCGGTGAGCAGGACGGCAAGACGGCCAACGGACTGGTTCGACACTCGGAGAAGTACGAGATCCTCAGCGTCATCGACAGTCGCCAGGCCGGCGCCGACGCGGGCACCTTCCTGGACGGCACCCCCAACGGCATCCCCGTGCTGGCCGACCTGGCCGAGGCCATCAGCCACGCGGGTCGCGTGCCCGACTACCTCATCTGCGGCGTGGCTCCGGCCGACGGCCTGCTCTCACCGGCCCAGCGGTTGGTCCTGCTCGACGGCATCGCCCGGGGCATGCACGTCATCAACGGCCTGCACGAGTTCTTGAACGACGACGCCGAGTTCGTCGCCGCCGGCCTTCTGGCCGGCGTGACCATCACCGACATCCGCCGCCCCAAGGCCAAGAAGGACCTCCACCTGTTCTCCGGGAGGATCTTCGACGTCACCTGCCCCAGGATCGCCGTGCTGGGCACGGACGGTGCCATCGGCAAGCGCACCACATCCACCCTCCTCGTCAAGGCTCTGAGGGCCCGCGGCATCAACGCCGTGATGGTCGGCACCGGCCAGACGACCATCATCCAGGGCGGAAAGTACGGCGTCGCACTCGACGCTCTCGTCCCCCAGTTCTGCTCGGGCGAGGTGGAGAACCAGGTCGTGGCCGCCTTCGAAGGCGAGGACCCCGACGTGATCATCGTGGAAGGTCAGGGCGCCCTCAGCCATCCCGCCTACCTGACGTCCGCCCACATCCTTCGAGGCAGCCAGCCCGCCGGGGTGATCGTGCAGCACGCACCCAAGCGCCGGATGCTCGGCGACTTCCCGATGGTGCCGATGCCCAGCATCGCCAGCGAGGTGGCGCTGATCGAGGCGTTCGCCGACACCAAGGTGATCGGCATCACCGTCAACCACGAGCACATGACCGACGACGAGATCGGCGGAGCCATCGACGAGCTCGAGCTGGAGCTCGGCCTGCCGGCCACCGACCCGTTGACCCGCCCCCTCGACCAGCTGGCCGAGATGGTGCTGCGCTCGTTTCCGGAGCTCGAGGCCACCCTGGTCTCGATCTCTCGGTGACCGCGCCTCGGCTCGACATCGACCTCGACGCCGTTGACCACAACACGCGCACCCTCGTCGATCGACTGACACCTCGGGGCATCCGCGTCACGGGCGTGTCCAAGGCGACGCTCGGTTCTCCGAACGTGGCGGCAGCGATGTTGCGCGGCGGCGCCAGTGGCATCGGCGACTCGCGCGCCGACAACCTCGCTCGGCTGCGGGCGGGCGGCGTCCTCGCACCGCTCACCCTGATCCGGTCCCCGATGCTCAGCCAGGTCGATGAGGTCGTGCGTGCCGCCGACTTCAGTCTCAACACCGAGGCGGTGGTGCTCGACGCGTTGTCGGCCGCCGCCGTCCGCCAGCGCGCCATCCATGCCGTGGTGCTGATGGTCGAGCTCGGCGACCTGCGCGAGGGCGTGGACGCCACAGACGTCGTCAGCATGGCCGCCACCGTCGCGCGACGCCCGGGCCTGCGGCTGGCCGGCCTCGGCACCAACCTGGCGTGCAGGAACGGGGTCGTGCCCGACCAAGGGAAGATGGACGAGCTGTCGGGCCTGGTCGAACAGGTCGAGTCACTGGTCGGACACCGTCTGACGGTGGTGTCCGGCGGCAACTCCGCCAACCTCGACTGGGCGCTGGCCACCGACGACGTCGGCCGCATCGACGAGCTGCGTCTGGGCGAGTCGATCCTGCTCGGCACCGAGCCCCTCAACCGGCGCCCCATCGACGGGCTCCGCACCGACGCCTTCACGTTGTCGACCGAGGTGATCGAGGTGAAGACCAAGCCGGCGCAGTCCTGGGGCGACACGGCCCAGACCGCCTTCGGCCATGAACCGGACCAGGGTCGCCCCGGCTTCGTCCGGCAGGCGATCGCCGCAGTCGGCCGCCAGGACGTCGACCCCGAGGGCATCACTCCACCAGCGGGCATGGCGGTGCTGGCGGCCAGCAGCGACCACCTCGTCATCGACGTCGGCGACCACGAGGTGGCGGTCGGCGACGAGATCTCGTTCCAGCTCGGCTACAGCGCGCTCGTCCGCGCGATGACGTCCCCGTTCGTCAGCAAGAACGAGCAGGGTGCTCCGGCACCCGTGCCGACCGTCCCCAGCGGGTGGGCCGGCCCGTGACGGGCGACGGTGCGGTGCACCGTGATCGAGCCATGAGCATCCTGCGGCGTCAGCCGATCATCGATGGGCACAACGACCTTCCGTGGGCAGCACGCGAGGCGGCGGACTACGACCTCACCGTGCTCGACCTGAACGACACCGAGGACGAGACCCACACGGACTTGCGGCGCTTGCGTGCCGGGCATGTCGGCGCCCAGTTCTGGTCGGTCTGGGTTCCCCCGGACCTCGCGGACGACCGAGCGCTCGTCGCCACGCTGGAACAGATCGACTTCGTCCACCAGATGATCGCCGCCTATCCCGATGACTTCGTCCTGGCCGTCGGGGCCGACGACATCGCGGCCGCTCAGGCGACCGGGCGGATCGCCTGCCTCATCGGAGCCGAGGGCGGTCATTCGATCGGTGGCTCGCTCGGTGCGCTCCGGACTCTGTTCATGCTCGGAGTGAGCTACCTGACGCTGACCCACAACAAGAACGTTCCATGGGCCGACTCTGCAACGGACCTGCCGGTGGCTCACGGTCTGACGCAGTTCGGGCGCGACGTCATCGCGCGAGATGAACAGGCTCGGCATGCTCGTCGACCTGTCGCACGTCTCGCCCGAGACGATGGACGCTGCGTTGGACGTGAGCGAAGCACCGGTGATCTTCAGCCACTCGTCGTGTCGGGCGCTCGTCGATCATCCGCGCAACGTGCCAGATGCCGTGCTGACCCGTCTGGGTGAGAACGGCGGCATGTGCATGGTGAGCTTCGTTCCGGAGTTCGTCTCCGTGGAGTGCCACGCATGGTCGTTACGTCTCGACGAGTACATGCGTCACTCACATGGACGATCCCGGCGATCGGGAGACCAGAGAACGAGTACGACAGGAATTCATCCGTCTCGAACCACCACCCCGCGCCACCTTGAGGCAGGTTGCCGACCACATCGAGCACGCCCGCGACGTCGTGGGTGTGGACGGTGTCGGCATCGGAGGTGACTACGACGGGTCCCCCGACTTTCCCGAGGACCTGCCCGACGTGTCGGCCTACCCGGCCCTCTTCGCCGAGCTCGTCGAGCGCGGATGGAGTGACGCCGAGTGCGAGCTTCTCGCCGGCGGAAACGTGTTGCGTGTCATGGGCGCCGCTCTCGCCGTGGCCGAGCGCCTGGAGTTCGAGCGCAGGCCCGTTCGGATCCGAGGCAACGAGTCGTAGGCCGGCCCCACCAAACTGGGTCTGGGTACCGGGCCTGGGTACCGTCACCGCATGGGCGACGGGCAGTTCAGCAGGAAACTGGCCCGGCCTCGCGTCGTCATCGCCGGGCTCGGCGACAGCGGCCTCCTGACGGCCATCCATCTCACCCGGCACTTCGACGTCGTCGGCATCTCGAACAAGCCCGGCCTGGTCAGCGGCAAGGAGCTCGGCACGCGGCTGACCCGGCCGCAGGACTGGGTGCGGGACTACTGGATCTCGTTCGACCGATATCGCCGGCTGGACTCTGCTCGCACCATCCACGGCACTGTGACAGGTGTGGATCTGGACCAGCGCGTCGTCCGGGTCACCACTGCGGATGACACCATCAGCGACGAGCCCTTCGACGTCCTCGTGATCGCGACCGGTGTCACCAGCGGCTTCTGGCGACCGCCAGGCCTACTCTCGACCGACGAGGTCGCCGCCGACCTGGAGAAGCAGCACCGACGCCTGGCCGACGCAGAGTCGATCGCCGTGATCGGTGGAGGTGCCTCGGCGGTGGGCAGTGCCGTCAACCTGGCCGTGACCTGGCCGGAGAAGCAGGTCGACCTGTACTTCCCCGGCGAGCGGGCGCTCACGCACCATCATCCGAACGTGTGGAAGACGCTTCGCGGCCGAGTCACCGACCTGGGCGTGGGTCTCCACCCGGGTCATCGCGCCGTGCTACCCGACGGATTCGCCGCCGACCGGATCACCGACGACTCGATCGAGTGGAGCACCGGCCAGGACCCGGTGTCCGCCGACGCCGTGCTGTGGACGATCGGCAGGGTGCGACCGAACACCGAATGGCTCCCGGAGGCCGTGCTCGACGACAGCGGGTTCGTCGCCGTCGAGCCGAGTCTGCGCGTGCCCGAACATCCGGGCGTCTTCGCGATCGGGGACGTCGCCGCCACGGATCCGGTGCGCAACTCGGCCCGCAACCGTGCCGATCGCCTGCTCGCCCGCAACATCCGCGCGGAGCTCGCCGGCAGGCCGTTGCGCGACTACCGACCACGCCGCGGCCGGTGGGGCTCCGTGGTCGGCGTCCAGGCCAACGGGCTGGAGGTCTTCGCTCCGGGCGGCCAGTCGTTCCGGTTCCCGGCGTGGTCGATCCGCAGAGTCCTCAATGGACTGATCGTGCGCCGCGGCATCTACCGCGGCGTCCGGGACGCTGCCTGACCGGCTCTGTGCCTGGGCCACCGACGAGGCGTTCACCCCGCACGGTCAGGCAGCCGAGTCGAGCAGGCGCAAGGCACGGTTCATGAGATCGTCCATGCTCCCCTTGGCGGCGACCTCGACAGCCCGCCGCGCCACCGCCTCCGCGCGATCGGCGTCGCCGAAGTCCAGAGCGGCCTGCGCCTCGGCGAGAAACGCATCCACCTCGACCCAGAGGTACGAATCCGTGACGCGTCGACAGAGGGTGCCCGCGTTCTTCATCCACTCCAGGGCGGTTGCGTGCTCGCCCTCGGCCAGATGCGTGAGGCCGATGGTCTTCGCGGCCAGCCCCTCCCAGCATGGGTCCTGGAGCTGTCGCGCCAGAGCGAAAGTGCCCTCGGCGGCTTCGCGCACCACGCGGGGGTCCTCACCGTTGGCGAGGCGGACATGGGCCAGCCAGGCTTCGGGCCACGGACGAAACGCCGTCCATCGTTCGCGGTCGGCCAGCTCGCGAGAGAGGTTGGTCCACTCGATCGCGTCATCCATGCGCCCGAGAAGGAAGAGGGTGCGTGCTCCTACGCCGAGACACCACGCCTCGCGGCGAACGGCACCGGCGCTGCGGCTCAGGTCCACGGCCGTGACGAATCGTTCCGCACTCGCGTCGAGCCGGCCCCAGTCGCTGAGGTTCATGGCGTCGAATCCGGCGAGGGCGGCGGAGGTGGCTGGATCGTCGGCCGACAGCTCGCCGGCCGTCTGGAGATACTCAGCCGCGCTCGCTCGTCGACCGGCCAGCACGTCGACGTAGGCCAGTTCCGACAGGGCCTTGGCGGCGATCTGCTCCGCTCCCGCCGTGGTCGCCAGGTCGACGGCGGTGGCGAGAATGACCGCACCCTCGTCGTCGTAGCCGCGAATCGAGTGCACGAGAGCCGTGCCGAGCTCGGTCAGGCACCTGCCGAGCAGCTCCTTGTCGCCGGACTCCTCGGCCGCCGCCGACGCGCCGCGGAGGCACTCGATGCCGGCGTCGGCGGCGCCGGCCGAGAGAGCCGCGAGACCCGCGTCGCACAGCGACTCCGCCGAGGCGCGCACCGAAACGCCCGGTATCGGTGCGGCGATGGCGGGCCGAGCCGCCGCGCGGATCGCGGGACTCGCCGCGACACCCAGCTCGTCGGAGAACATCGCCTCGCTGGCATCGGCCTGACGAATGGCCGCGTCCGCATCGCCGGAGGAGGCGAGGGACTTGACCAGCAGGACGTGCGCGCCCTCCTCGAACGGGGCTTGCCGGACCATCGCACCGGCGAGGGCGATGGCACGGTCGAACTGGCGACCCGACAGGGCACGGAGGGTCGCTTGGCGCAACGCCGACAGGATCTCGCCGTCCACCCGCTGACGCTCGATCAAGAGCCACGACTCGAAGCCCGGCGATCCCTTGACGTCGATGCCCTCGAGGAATCGTCCCGCGGGAATGGCGTCGGTGACCACGCCCGCCGCGACTTCGACGACATCAACCGTCGCCTCATCGCCGGGCGCGAAGGAGACCGGATTGCCTGCGAACGTGTCGGCCAGGCCGGTGCTCCGGCGCAGCTCGGCCAACGTCCATCGAAGTGCCCCCATGGGATCGTCGGCCTCGCTGAACAGCTCGTCGACGAGGACCTGGCGGGACACCGGCTCCCGCGACCGGGCCAGCCTGCCCAGGACGGCCCACGACTTGTGGCCCCGCGGGCTCGCGATCGGCTGGCCGTCGCGCTCGAGGGACGGTGGCCCGATCAGCCGGATGCGCAACACGACGACATCGTAGTTGCGATCACGCCGCGAGCTCGTGGGCCGAGGCGCCGACCAGCTGACTCAGGAGGTGATGCTGCGCGTCCGCCGGAAGGTCACGCAGCACCACGCCGTGCACGATGCCGAAGGCCCGCAGCCGGGCGACCTCCGAGCCGTCCCAGTCGACGAGCGCAGCGGCTGCTCCGGGGCACACGTCCTGGGTGGCCGCCGCCATCGCCTGCAGGGTCCAGGACGCGGTGCGCGTCCCATCGTCAACGATGCGGTGTGCGGTGCGATCGAGAGTGTCGATCAGTTCGATGATGGTGCTCTGGTTGGTGTCCATGACCCAAGCCTGCGCCGCCAGCGTGTGACGACGCGTGTGACGATTGGGGCACTTTCAGAAAGTTCTAGCCGGCCTTCGCCTTCAGCTGGAGAGCGATGTCGATCAGCTGGTCCTCCTGGCCGCCGATGAGCTTGCGCTCCCCGGCCTCGAGCAGGATCTTCGCGGCGGAGACGTCGTAGCGCTCGGCGGCATTGTCGGCGTGCCGGAGGAACGAGGAGTAGACGCCGGCGTAGCCGATCATCAGTGCGTTCCGGCTGAGGGTGCACTCCTCCGGCATCGCCGGGAGCACGACCTCCTCGGCCGCGTCGACGAGAGCCATGAAGTCGACGCCGGTCTTCCAGCCGAGCTTGTCGGCGACGCCGACGAACGCCTCGAGGGGCGTGTTGCCCGCGCCGGCGCCGAACCGGCGCACCGACCCGTCGATCTGGGTCGCACCTGCACGAGCGGCGATCACGGTGTTCGCGACGCCGAGGCCGAGGTTCTCGTGGCCGTGGAAGCCCACCGTCGCCTCGCCACCGATCTCGGCGACCATCGCGGACACCCGGTCGGCCACGGCCTCCATGATCAACGCGCCGGCGGAGTCGACGACGTACACGCACTGGCAGCCGGCGTCGACCATGATCCGGGCCTCCTTCGCCAGCCGCTCCGGCGGCTGGGTGTGGCTCATCATCAGGAAGCCGACGGTCTCCAGTCCGAGCTCGCGGGCCAGCCCGAAGTGCTGCTGGGACGTGTCGGCCTCGGTGCAGTGCGTGGCGATCCGGCAGATCTGCGCGCCGTTGTTCTGGGCGGCGCGGATGTCGTCCTTGGTGCCCACGCCGGGGAGCATCAGGAACGCGATTTTTGCGGTGGTGGCTGTCTCGGCGGCCAGCTTGATGAGGTCCTGCTCGGGCGTCGCGGAGAAGCCGTAGTTGAACGACGATCCGCCGAGGCCGTCGCCGTGCGCGACCTCGATCACGGGGATGCCGGCCGCGTCGAGCGCGCCGACGATGCCGCGCACCTCGTCTGGCACGAACTGGTGCCGCTTGTGGTGCGAGCCGTCGCGCAGGCAGGTGTCGGTCAGCCGGAGGTCGAGGCCGCTGTCCGGGTCGGTGTCCGACCACGTGCGCTCGAGTGTGTTCGGGTCAGTCAGCTCTGCTCGATTCATGTGAGCATCTCCTTCGCGATCGACTCGCCGACCTGGGCGGCGGCGGCGGTCATGATGTCGAGGTTCCCGGCGTACGGCGGCAGGTAGTCGCCCGCCCCTTCGATTTCCACGAAGATGCTCACCTTCGTCATGCCCTGCGTCGCCGGGGAGGCGTCGTCGAACTGGGCGTCCTGGAGCAGCCGGTAGCCGGGCACGTATTCCTGCACCTGCTGCTGCATCCGCACCACCGACTCGGAGATCGCGTCGCGGTCGGCATCGGGAGCCACGGCGCAGAAGATGGTGTCGCGCATGATCATCGGCGGCTCGGCGGGATTCAGGATGATGATCGCCTTGCCGCGGTCCGCGCCGCCGATCGTCTCCACCCCCTTGGCGGTGGTGCGGGTGAACTCGTCGATGTTGGCGCGGGTGCCGGGACCGGCGGACGCGCTGGACACGGAGGCGACGATCTCCGCGTACGGCACCGGGGTGACGCGGGAGACCGCGTGCACCATCGGGATCGTGGCCTGGCCACCGCAGGTGATCATGTTGACGTTCTCGGCGGCCAGATGCTCCTCGCCGTTCACCGGCGGGATGACGGCCGGGCCGACCGCGGCGGGGGTCAGGTCGATCGCCCGGATGCCGGCCTCGGCGTACCGGGGCGCGTACTCGCGGTGGACGTAGGCCGAGGTCGCCTCGAAGATCAGCTCGGGCAGCTCGTCCTGCTTGAGCAGCCAGTCGACGCCTTCATGCGACGCCTCGACGCCGCGCTGACGGGCCCGCTCGAGCCCCTCGGAGGTCGAGTCGACGCCGATCATCCAGCGCGGCTCGATGACGTCGCTGCGCAGCAGCTTGAACAGCAGGTCGGTGCCGATGTTGCCGGGTCCGACGATGGCCGCGGTGACCTTGCGGGTCATCACATCTCCCCTATTCGGTGAAGGACAGCCGCACGCTGCCCAGATCAGTGAACACTGCTTCGAAGTCGTCGCCGGCGTTCGCGTCGATGGCCCGGTGCACGCTGCCGGGCAGGATCACGTGGCCCGCCTCGAGCGTCACTCCGAAGGACGCGACCTTGCGGGCGAGCCAGGCGACCGCGGTGACCGGGTTGCCGAGGACGGCGTCCGACCGTCCGGCCGCCACCTCCTCGCCGTCCCGGAGCAGCGTGGCCTCGATGGTGGTGAGGTCGACGCTGGCCGGGTCGACCTTCGTCTCGCCGAGCACGAATCCCGCGCTCGACGCGTTGTCGGCGATGGTGTCGGCGATCTTGATGTTCCAGTTGTCGATCCGCGAGTCGATCAGCTCGATGGCCGCGGTGACGTACTCGGTGCCGGCGATCACGTCGTCCTCGGTGCATTCCTCGCCGGGAAGCGTCTGGCCGAGGACGAAGCCGACCTCGACCTCCACGCGTGGCATGCAATAGCGGCCCACGCTGACCGGGACGTCCGAGAAGACCTCCATGTCGGAGAGCAGGTGGCCGTAGTCCGGCTCGTCGACGCCCATCATCTCCTGCATCGCCTTCGAGGAGAGGCCGACCTTGTGCCCGCGCACTGTCGCGCCTGCCTTGAGCCGGTCCTCGATGTTCAGCAGCTGGATCGTGTAGGCGTCGACGACGTCGAGGTCGGGCCAGGTCTCGCGGAGTGGCGCAACGGGGGCCCGGTCGGCCTCGGCCGTGGCCAGCGTCCGGGCGACGCTCTGGCGTACCTCGTCGGAGAGCATGTCAGCATGGTAGAACCTGTTACAGTTTTGCGGTAGTCAGCCCGTGTGCAGACCGTTTGGCGGAGGACCGATGGAAGAGACGTGCGACGTCGTCGTCGTGGGCGCCGGCGGGGCCGGGATGACCGCGGCACTGGCTGCCGCGCAGCACGGCCTGGACACCGTCATCATCGAGAAGAGCGCATACTTCGGCGGCTCGACGGCCCGGTCCGGCGGCGGCGTGTGGATCCCGGGCAACCGGGCCCTCCGTGATGCCGGCCAGGTCGACGCGGACGACGCCGAGGAGTCCCGGCGCTACCTCGAGGCCATCGTCGGCGACGTGGTGCCGGCGGAGCGACGCAACACCTTCCTGGACCGCGGCCCGGAGGTCATCGACTTCATCCTCGACAAGACACCGGTGCAGCTCACCTGGGTTCCGGAGTACTCCGACTACCTGCCCGAGCAGCCCGGTGGTCGTCCGCGCGGACGCACCGTGGAGCCGGTGCCGATGGACGGCCGGATCCTCGGCGCCGAGCTCGACCGGCTGCACCCGGCCTACACGAAGGCCCCGGCGAACCTGATCGTCACCCAGGCCGACTTTCGCAAGATCAGCCTCGGCCCCCTGCGCACCCTCCAGGGCACGCTCACCATGCTGCGGGTGCTGTTCAACCGGATGGTCAGCCAGTTCCGCGGCCGGAAGATGTACGCGATGGGCAACGCGCTGTCGATCAGCCTGCGCAAGGCGCTGATGGACGCCAACGTCCCGATCCACTACGAGACCCCGCTGACCGGCCTGGTCGTCGAGAACGGCCGGGTCGTCGGCGTCCGCGCCGAACGCGACGGCGCCGAGATCGTCATTCGCGCCCGCCGGGGCGTCATCCTCGGATCCGGTGGCTTCGAGAAGAACGACACCCTGCGGGAGAAGTACCTGCCCACCCCCACCGAAGCCGCCTGGAGCACCGCGGCCGCCAGCAACACCGGCGCGGGAATCGAGGCCGGCATCGCCGTCGGGGCTGCCGTCGACCTGATGGACGACGCCTGGTGGGGACCGACGATCCCGCTCCCGAACGGCCCGTGGTTCTGCCTCGCGGAACGCAACCTCCCCGGCTCGATCATCGTGAACGGCGCGGGGCAGCGATTCATGAACGAGGCCCTGCCGTACGTCGAGGCGACCCACGCGATCTATGCGGGCGAGGCCACCGGCGTCCCGCACGTGCCCGCCTGGATGATCATCGACCAGCGCTACCGCAACAAGTACCTCTTCGCCGGGTTGTCCCCGCGGCAGCCGTTCCCCGGGCGCTGGCTCAAGCACGGCGTGGTGCGCCGGGCCGCCACGCTGGCCGATCTCGCCGGGAAGATCGACGTACCGGCCGACGCCCTGACGGAGACCGTCGAACGCTTCAACCGGTTCGCCGAGTCCGGCGTCGACGAGGACTTCCATCGCGGCGAGAGCGCTTACGACCGCTACTACGCCGACCCGAAGGTGAAGCCGAACCCGTCGCTGCACCGCATCGACAAGGGCCCGTTCTACGCGGTGAAGATCGTCCCCGGTGACCTCGGCACCAAGGGCGGCATCGTCACCGACGAGAAGGCCCGGGCGCTGCGTCCGGACGGATCGGTGATCGAGGGGCTGTACGCCGCGGGCAACTGCTCGTCGGCCGTCATGGGACACACCTACGCCGGCCCGGGCGCCACCATCGGGCCGGCCATCACGTTCGGCTACCTCGCCGCCGAGGACATCGCTCGATCGGACGCCCATGCCGATCGATCCTGACGTCGCGATCGGCGCCGAGGTCGGCACCCAGGAGTTCTCCTGGACGAGCAGCGACGTGCTGCTGTACCACCTGGCCGTCGGCGCCGGCTCACGTCCGGGCGACAACGTCTCCGCCGAGGCCTTGCGATGGACGCTGGACACCGACGACCTCCAGGTGCTGCCGAGCTTCGCTGTCGTGGCGCCGACGTTCCACGCCACGGAGCCGCCCTCGCTCGAGCTGCCCGGGTGCGACATCAACCTGGCCCAGGTCGTCCACGGCGCCCAGGAGGTGCACGTCGACGGCTCGTTGCCCACGTCCGGCTCGGCCCGGCTGACCACCCGCATCACCGACGTCTGGGACAAGGGCAAGGCGGCGGTCATCTGGCAAGAAGGCGTGGCCACCGGACCGGACGACACCGAGCTCTGGCGCGTACGCTCGTCGATCTTCGTCAAGGGCGAGGGCGGCTGGGGCGGCGACCGGGGCGAGAGCACCGCGGTCGTCGTGCCGGACCGGTCGCCGGACGCCTCCACGTCGTACACCGTGACCCCGCAGCAGGCCCTGCTCTACCGGCTCTGCGGCGACCGCAACCCGCTGCACGCCGACCCCGGGTTCGCCAAGGCGGCCGGCTTCGACGTGCCGATCCTGCACGGACTGTGCACCTACGGCATCGTGCTTCGCGAAGTCGTGGACCTGCTGCTGGATGGCGATGCGGCAGCGGCCGGCGGCTTCCGCGCCAGGTTCGCCGGGGTCGTCGTCCCGGGCGAGACGCTGACGATCAGTGCCTGGGACGAGTCCGACGGCATCCTGGTGACCGTCACAGCCGGCGACGATGCTCGTCCGGTCCTGGCCGACTGCCTCGTGACCAGGGCCTGATCCGCCCGTAGGCTCGACGGATGGATCGTCACACCGTGGAGTCCTACGAGCACATCGCCGACGCGTACGCACGCGAGACGGCCGACAACGACTTCTCCTCCGGTGCACTCGCGCGGCTGGCGGCGTCGATCCCGTCCGGCCACGTCCTGGAGATCGGCTCGGGGCCGGGGTGGGATGCCGATGCGTTGGAGGAGGCCGGCCTCCAGGTCCGCCGCACCGACGCCGCTCAGGCGTTCGTCGATTTTCAGCGAGCCCGCGGCAAGGAGGCGCGACCGGCTCGACGCGATCGCCGACGACTTCGGCGGTCCGTACGACGCCGTGGTCGCCATCGCCGTGCTCCAGCACGTGCCGCCGGAGGACCTGTCCAGGGTGTTGTCGAAGGTCGCCGCATCCCTGCGCCCGAGCGGACGATTCCTCGTCGCCGTGCCGTTGGGCCACGGCTCCGACTGGGAGGTCGGAGAGTCCGGCCATCGGTACTTCCGGGCGCTCTGGACCGAAGATGAGTTCGTCGCCGCGCTGACCACGGCCGGTTTCGAGCCGGACTGGACCGAACGCTCCGGAGATGCCCCAGACAGCGGCTGGCTCACGGTGATGGCCCTTCTTGACTGATTCAGGAAAAGGAGGCAGGCTCGTCGTGTGCCCGCCGAACCCGACCTCCATCAGACATTGCGGGAGGCCGGCCTGCGGGTGACCCGGCCCCGGGTCGCGGTGCTCGACGCTGTGCACGCCGAACCGCACGCCGACACGGACTCGATCCTCCGTTCCGCGCGCCGGTATCTCCCGGACGTCTCCCACCAGGCCGTGTACGACGTCCTCCGCGCCCTGACCGACGCCGGGTTGGTGCGACGCATCCAGCCAGCCCGCTCGGTGGCACGCTACGAGGCCCGCGTCGGCGACAACCACCATCACGTGGTGTGCCGGTCCTGCGGGGTGATCGCCGACGTCGACTGTGCGGTCGGCGAAGCTCCCTGCCTGACGGGCAACACCCACCACGGCTTCCAGATCGACGAGGCGGAGGTCGTCTACTGGGGCCTGTGTCCCACCTGTTCGGCCGAACGTTCCTGACCACCCACCACCAGAAGGACGGCAATGACCGAGAACACCGAGACCTCATCGCGCAGCGAGAGCGAGAACCCGGCGATCGACGCCCCGGAGCCCGCCACGAGTGGTCGGCCGAGGACGAACCGCGACTGGTGGCCGAATCAGCTGGACCTCAGTGTCCTGCACCAGAACGCCACCAAGTCCAACCCGATGGAGCCGGACTTCGACTACGTCAAGGAGTTCTCCACGCTCGACGTGGAGGCGCTCAAGGCCGACATCGTCGAGGTGCTGAACACCTCGCAGGACTGGTGGCCGGCCGACTTCGGCCACTACGGCGGCCTGATGATCCGGTTGAGCTGGCACGCCGCCGGCACCTACCGCATCGAGGACGGACGTGGCGGCGCCGGCGACGGCGGGCAGCGCTTCGCGCCGCTGAACAGCTGGCCCGACAACGCGAACCTCGACAAGGCCCGCCGCCTGCTGTGGCCGGTCAAGAAGAAGTACGGCCGCAAGATCTCCTGGGCCGACCTGCTGGTCCTCGCCGGCAACGTCGCCCTGGAGGACATGGGCTTCGAGACCTTCGGCTTCGGCTTCGGCCGCGAGGACGTCTACGAGCCCGAGGAGATCTTCTGGGGTCCGGAGGACACCTGGTTGGGCGACGAGCGGTACAGCGGTGACCGCGAGCTCTCGGGCTCGCTCGGCGCCGTCCAGATGGGACTCATCTACGTCAACCCGGAGGGGCCGAACGGCAACCCCGACCCGGTCGCCGCGGCCCGCGACATCCGCGAGACGTTCCGCCGGATGGCGATGAACGACGAGGAGACCTTCGCCCTGATCGCCGGCGGACACACCTTCGGCAAGACGCACGGCGCCGGTGACCCCGATCTGGTCGGGCCGGAGCCGGAGGCCTGCCCGGTCGAGCACCAGGGCCTGGGGTGGAAGAGCAGCCACGGCACCGGCAAGGGTCCCGACACGATCACCAGCGGCCTCGAGGTCACCTGGACCGACAAGCCGACCCAGTGGAGCAGTCGCTTCCTGGAAATCCTGTTCGGCCATGAGTGGGAGCTGACGGAGAGCCCGGCCGGCGCGAAGCAGTGGGTCGCCAAGGACGGCGACGAGATCGTCCCGGACGCCTACGATCCCGCCAAGAAGCACCGCCCGACGATGCTCACCACCGACCTCTCCCTCCGGTTCGATCCGGAGTACGAGAAGATCGGCCGCCGGTTCCTGGAGAACCCGGAGGAGTTCCGGCTCGCGTTCGCGAAGGCCTGGTACAAGCTGCTGCACCGCGACATGGGCCCGGTCTCGCGCTACCTCGGTCCGTGGGTCGCCGAGCCGCAGCTGTGGCAGGACCCGGTGCCCGAGGTCGACCACGACCTGGTCGACGACGACGACATCGCATCTCTCAAGCGCACCATCCTCGGGTCGGGACTGTCGATCTCTCAGCTGGTCTCGACCGCCTGGGCTTCCGCGGCCAGCTTCCGTGACACCGACAAGCGCGGCGGTGCGAATGGCGCCCGGCTGCGGCTCGAGCCGCAGCGGAGCTGGGACGTCAACGCCGGTACCGGTGAAGTGCTCGAGTCGCTCGAGCGGATCCAGCAGGAGTTCAACAACGCACAGTCCGGCGGCAAGCGGGTCTCGCTCGCGGACCTGATCGTCCTCGGAGGCTCTGCGGCCGTCGAGGCGGCCGCCAAGAACGCCGGCCACGACGTCACCGTGCCGTTCCGGCCCGGTCGCACCGACGCGTCGCAGGAGCAGACGGACACCGACACGTTCGCGGTGCTCGAGCCGCGCGCCGACGGCTTCCGCAACTACCTGCGGGAGGGTGAGAAGGTCGCCCCGGAGTCCCTGTTGCTGGATCGCGCCAACATGTTGGACCTCACCGCTCCCGAGATGACCGTCCTCGTCGGGGGAATGCGGGCCTTGGGCGCGAACGTCGGCGCCTCGAAGCACGGCGTGTTCACGGACCGCACGGACGCGCTCACGAACGACTTCTTCGTGAACCTGCTGGAGGCCGGTTCGGAGTGGAAGGCGTCGGAGTCGTCCGAGAACGTCTACGAGATCCGGGACGTGGCGACCGGCGACATGAAGGGCACAGCGACCGCGGTCGACCTGGTCTTCGGTTCGAACTCCGTGCTGCGCGGGCTCGCCGAGGTGTATGCCAGCGACGACGCATCGGAGAAGTTCGCCCGCGACTTCGTCGCCGCCTGGGTGAAGGTGATGGAGCTCGACCGCTTCGATCTGCGCTGACGAGTCACTCCGTACCCGCTGATGAGTCACTCCGTACCCGCTGACGAGTCGCTCCGTTGCGCCGCAGTGACTCGTCGGTGGGTACGCGGTGACTCCTGCGGGTGGCAGGTCGAGCGTGATGTAGGCGCGATCGGCGACGGCGTTTCGGCTTCCCGGGGACCTCGGCGCGCTGCTTCCCGAGCGAGGCAGGCGAGCGGAACGACACCCGCCGCGTCTTCGTCACCTCGTACACGTAGCGGACGTCGCCGGCCACCACCTCGATGCGGTCACCGCGACGTAGCTGCGGAAGGTCGATGAACGCCTGGGTGGACGACAGACGGTGCGCCGTCACCTGATAGTTGCCGATCCCTCCGGGGCCGACTCCCCCACGTGGACCGTGTGGGCTGGCGGCGTTCCCGCGATTCTGGATCACGGTTCCGCGCCGGTCATCGGTGAAGCCTCGGTACGCGACCACCCGCAGGCGGTCGACATCGATCGCCGGGATCGTCAGACGCGCGTTGCGCGGCCGGCCGTCACTCGTCGCCGGCCCAGTGGGCGTCGGCTCAGGCTCGCTCGTGGGAGTCCGGGTGACGGTCGGTGCGGCGCTCTTAGCCGGCCTGACGACCTCGTCGGCGCAGGACGTCGTCGTCAGCGCCAGGACGGCGGCCGCGGTCGCGACACCCCACATGAACCAACTCTAGGCACCGAGGATGAAGCCCGAGGTGGGCACGCCTGTGCCCGCCGTCACCAGGACGTGCTCGGCGCCGTCCACCTGGTTCACCGACGAACCGCGCAGCTGACGCACCGCCTCGGCGATGCCGTTCATGCCGTGGATGTAGGCCTCGCCCAGCTGCCCGCCGTGGGTGTTGAGCGGCAGCCGGCCACCGATCTCGATGGCGCCGTCGGCGATGAAGTCCTTGGCCTCGCCGCGGCCGCAGAAGCCGAGCTCCTCCAGCTGCATGAGGACGTACGGCGTGAAGTGGTCGTAGAGCACCGCGGTGTCGATGTCGTCGGTCGACAGGCCGGACTGCCGCCACAGGTCGCGCCCGACGACGCCCATCTCGGGGATGCCGAGATCGTCGCGGAAGTACGACGTCATCACGAACTGGTCGGCCGCGCTGCCCTGCGCAGCAGCGAGGATGGGCACCGCGCCGCCCTTGAGGTCCCTCGCCCGATCGGTGGAGGTGACGACGATCGCCACCGCTCCGTCGCTCTCCTGGCAGCAGTCGAGCAGACGAAGCGGGTCGGCGATCATCCGCGAGCTCTGGTGATCCTCGAGGGTGATCGGACGCTCGTAGAAGAACGCGTTCGGGTTGGTGGCCGCGTGCCGGCGGTCCGCCACCGCGACCCGGCCGAAGTCCTCCGACGTGGCGCCGTACTCGTGCATGTATCGACGGGCCTGCATGGCCACCGTGGCCGCGGGCGTCGACAGGCCGTACGGGTACGTCCAGGCGTTGTCGAGCCCGTTCGTGTTCACCTGCGCGGCCGCGGCACTCTGCACCTGGCCGAAGCGGGAGACGGACCGCTCGTTGAAGCCCCGGTAGGCCACGACGACGTCGGCCATTCCGGTGGCGACGGCCATCGCTGCCTGCTGCACGGTGGCGCAGGCCGCGCCGCCGCCGTAGTTGATCCGGCTGAAGAACCGCAGGTCGCCCACGCCGAGCTCGCGGGCCAGCGCGATCTCCGAGCTGGTGTCCATCGTGAACGTCGCCAGCCCGTCGACGTCGGACGTCTCGAGCCCGGCGTCCGCGAGGGCCGCGAGCGTCGCCTCGGCCGACAGCTGGAGCTCGGAGCGTCCGGAGTCCTTGGAGAACTCGGTGGCTCCGATCCCGGCGATGGAGGCGACACCACTGAACGTGTTCATGGAAGCCGGACCTCGAGGCGGGCGTTCACGTGGTTGCCGAGCGACACCTTGCCGGTGACGTCGATCGTGGTGACGCCGTCGCTCTCCGACACCACGTCTCCGGTGAACCGGAGGGTGTCGTACGGGTGCGCTGGTGCCCCGAGACCCAGGGCGCACGACAGGATCTGCGTCTGCGGCCCGGCCCAGTCCGTGATGTAGCGGTGCACCAGCCCGGTGGTGGTGAGGATGTTCAGGAAGATGTCCTTGCTGCCGTGGCCCTGGGCGAGGTCGCGGTCGTGGTGCACGTCCTGGAAGTCGCGGGTGGCCAGCGCCGTCGACACCACCAGAGTCGGAGTGATCGGCAGCTCCCAGGGCGGGATGTCGGATGCCTCCTCGGTGTCAGCGGCGTCGGCCGGCACGTCGCCGGGCTTGCGCCATTGCGCCAGCGTGAGCTCGTCGTCGATGCGGTCGAACCAGACCTCGACCTCGTCGCCGATCGCGACGTCAGCGCCGACCTCGCCGACCATCCGGACGCCCTCCTCCAGCTCCACCAGCGCCAGCGTGAGCGGCAGCTGCTTGCCGGGCACGACCGGCGCGTGATGGACGAGGAACGAGTGCACCCGCCCGCGTCCGGACGCCGCGACGTAGCCACGGTCCATCGCGTGGCAGGACGGGCACACCGGCCCGGGTGGGTGCCGGAGCAGGCCACAGGCGTTGCACTTCTGGATGCGCAGCTCGCCCTTCGCGGTGCCCTCCCAGAAGAACGCCGAGTCACGATTGACGAGGGGACGCACCGTCTTCGACCGGTCGACCGTCGGGCGACCCGTGCCGGGCTTGAACTTGAGCACGCGGAAGAGCATCGACGCGACCTCTTCCTCACCCACCGTCCAGGTGTTGCGCGTGGTGACGAAGTAGCCCTCGCCCACTGCGGTCTTCTTCGGGCCGACGACGTCCTCGAGCCGCGAGCTGATGCCGACGCGCTCACCCGGCCTCAGCGTGCGCGCGTACGTCTGGTCGCAGTTCGTGCCGAGCACCGACGTGAAGCCGGCGGAGTCGAGGGCGACCATGGTGTCCCAGAGCGGCTCGCCCGGCGGACGCTCCTTGTGGAGCCCGGGCATCGTCCACACCTGGGCCATCGCCGGCGGCGCCTCGCAGTCGGGCCCGGGCTGCCACCTCGGGTTGGTGTCGCCGATCGCCTCGGCCCAGTGCCGGATCATCGGCTCGTTCACCGGGTCGTGGCCCATTCGTGGCGGGCTGTAGCCGCGCGCCTTGATCTCCTCGACCCGGGCCTGGAGCTCGTCCTCGCTCATCGTGGAACCCTCGGCAGGTCGAGCCCGAACATGGCGATCAGCTCGCGCTGCACCTCGTTGACGCCGCCGCCGAAGCTGAGCACCAGGTTCCGCTTGCTGGTGGCGTCGAGGTACTCGGCCAGCCGGCCGGTGGCCGGGTCGGCGGGATCGCCGAACGTGTTGACCAGGTCGGTCAGGGCCAGGCCCAGCCGCTGCACCTCGTCGCTGGCGAACACCTTGGACGTGGACGCGTCCGCCACCGCGGTTCGCTGGTTCGAGGACCCGCGGGCCACCGCCCAGTTGAGCAGCTCGTTCACCCGGAACGACGCGGTGGTGCGGGCCAGCGTGTCGCGGACCAGCGGAACGTCCAGCAGCGGGATGCCGTCCGGTCCGACGCGGCCGTCGGCCCACTCCCGCACCAGGTCGCGCAGGCCCTCCAAGCGTCCGGCCGGGCCGAGCATGACGCGCTCGTGGTTCAGCTGGGTGGTGATCAGCTGCCAGCCGCGGTTCTCCTCCCCGACCAGCATGTCGACCGGCACCCGCACGTCGTTGTAGTACGTCGCGTTCGTGTGGTGGGAGCCGTCGCTGGTGACGATCGGCGTCGAGGAGTAGCCGGGGTCGCGGGTGTCGACGATGAGGATGGAGATGCCCTGGTGCGGGGGCGCGTCCGGGTCGGTCCGCGCGGCCAGCCAGACGTAGTCGGCGGCGTGGCCACCGGTCGTCCACATCTTCTGGCCGTTCACGACGTAGTGGTCGCCGTCGCGCACGGCGGTGGTGCGCATCGACGCGAGGTCGGTGCCGGCGTCGGGCTCGCTGTAGCCGATGGCGAAGTGCACGTCGCCGGACACGATGTCGGCGAGGAACATCTTCTTCTGCTTCTCGGTGCCGTAGGCCTGCAACGTCGGCCCGACCGTCTGCAGCGTCACCGACGGCAGGTGGACGTCGGCTCGCGACGCCTCGTTGACGAAGGCCTGCTGCTCGATGGGGCCGCGGCCCTGCCCGCCGTACTCGGTGGGCCAGCCGACGCCCATCCAGCCGTCGGCGCCCATCTGCTTGATGATCCGGTGGTACGCCGCGCCGTGCCGGTCGGTGCGCATCTCGTCGCGGTCGTCGTCGCTGGTGAGCCCGGAGAGGTAGGCGCGAGCCTCGTCCTTGAAGGCACGCTGCTCGGCGGTGAGCTCGGCGTTCTTGCCCGCGGTCTCGGTGACCGGCACGTCGGCCAGCGACGCCGGCCCACCCAGGTGGCGGGTGATGTCGCGGACCCGCGAGAAGTACGCCGGCAGCGGGTACGTCTCGTCGACGCCCATACCGCCGTGCAGGTGGTGGCAGGTCTGCAGCGTGCTGCCGGCCCGGTCGGTGAACCAGTACGCCGCGACGGCCAGGTCGTCGGCGGCCGGGTCGCCGGCGTCGAGACGACGGGCGACCTCGCCGGCGGTCAGCGTGAACGTGCGGGAGGCGATGTAGACCTCGGCGATCTGGTAGGCGACCGCCTGGAACTCGGCGAGCGCGCGCCCGAACTGACGGCGATCTCTGATGTAGCCGGCCGTGAGGTCGCGGGCGCCCTCGACCACGCCGGCGCCGAGCGCGGCCAGGCCGGCGATGGCATGGCTGCGCACCACGTCGGCGTCGAGCACCCCGAGCACCGGCGCGGACTCGAACGTGTAGGTGGCCTCGGTTGCGCCCCGCGAAGTGGCGGTCTCCACGCGGCTCACGCCCGAGCCGTCCGGATCGACGATCGCCACGACGTCACCCGCGGCGACCAGCAGGAGCGTCGTTCCGTCGAGGACCGGCACCCCGATCTTGGTGCCGGTGACGCTCTTGTCGTCGATCGTTGCCGGTCCGCGCAGGGCCGGCGACAACAGCAGCTCGCCGGCCACGATCTTCGGGACGAGCTCGGCCTGCAGCTCGTCGGAGCCTGATCGGACGAGTGGCACCAGACCGCAGGCCAGCGTCTCCCACACGGGGAGCTCCGCTGCTCGTCGTCCCACCTCGTGCAGCAGCACGGCGACCTCGGCCATGCCCAGGCCCTCACCGCCGTGCTGCTCGGGAGCGGCCAGCGAGAGCAGTCCGGCCTCCTGGAGGGCGCGCCAGGATCCGTCGCCGCGGTCGAGCACGTCGCCGACGACGGAGCGAACCTCGTCGAGCACCGAATCCACGAAGACCCTCCTCTCAAGTGGCATGCTTCTGTTCGGAACTATAACGTGTTCTAGTCTCGGGAAGTCGGCCACGAGGAGAGACGCGTGCAGATCCCGGTCCAGCAGGTTCTCGGCGCATTGCGCCCACTCCTGCCCGATCTCCCGCCGGTCGACCTGCCCGAAGGACGCTGGCTGGAGCTCCCCCGCCGCGGCCGGACGTGGCTCACCGACGTGCCCGGCCCGACGCCGGATGCGCCCACCATCGTGCTCCTGCACGCCGTCGGCTGCACCGGGCAGCTGACCTGGTTCACCTCGATCCCGCACCTGGCCGAGCGCTACCGGGTCATCACCTTCGACCAGCGCTGGCACGGTCGCGGCATCACGTCCGAGCGGTTCCTCATCTCCGACTGCGCCTCCGACGCCGCGGCCGTGATCGACGAGCTCGGCCTCGACCGCCCGCTCATCGCCGGATACTCGATGGGCTCCGTCGTCGCGCAGCGGGTGTGGCGCCAGCATCCCGACGCCGTCGGCGGACTGGTCCTGGCCGCCACCACCGACCACTTCCGCACGAACAGCCGCGAACGTCTCTTCCACGCCGGCATGGAGCTGGGGATGGGCCTGACCGCGACGCTGTCGCGTTCGCGCGTGATCCGCCGGACCGGCTCCGCCGCCGTCGAGGCGCTCGACGGCGACACGTCCGACACCGCCCGCTGGGGGATGAACCAGTGGCGCTCGACCAGCCCGTGGGCGGTCGGCCAGGCCGTCGCGTCCCTCGGCCGTCATCACTCCACTCCATGGCTGTCGAGCATCGACGTGCCGACCGCCGTCGTCGTCACCACTCGAGACCGGGCGATGCCCGCCGCACGCCAGCTCGAGCTGGCCAAGCGCATCCCGGGCGCCACCGTGCACGAGGCCGCCTGCGGCCACGCCGGCTGCGTGCTGGAACACGAAACCTTCGTCCCCGCGCTCCTGGAGGCGGCCCACACCACGACGGCGCGGATGCGCGACCGGCAGCCGGCCGGCGAGTAGACCGACTCAGGCGTCGTCGAGCACCGCGGCCTTCATCGCCTCGAGCTCGCGCGGGAACTGGTCGACCAGGTCCCACACGCGCGGCATCAGCTCGCGGCAGGCGATGGCGCCGATGTGCATCTGACCGTTGTTGCTCATCACGGTGAGGTTCAGCCCGGCGCCGTGGAAGATCGGACCGAGCGGGTAGAGGGCGTCGATCTGGGCGCCCATGAAGTACAGCGGCACCGGCGGACCGGGCACGTTCGAGATGACCAGGTTGTGGATGACCGGCCCGCGCTCGGCGAGGCCCAGGTCGGACACCATGCGGACCGCCAGGCCGAACGTGCGCGGGGCCGCGAACTCGGCCCACTCCTGCAGGGTGTCGGCCGGGACGACCTTGTGGTGCTCTTTCGCGTTCGAGTTCGCCACCGACATCTCGGTGATTCGCTTGCGCGGGTCGTCGACGTCGGTGCCGAGCCGGCAGAAGATCGTCGACACCTTGTTGCGTCCGCTCCGCTTCGACTCCCCGTGCACCGACACCGGGACGCTGGCCAGCAGCGACGAGTCCGGCAGTTCACCGCGGTCCTCCAGGTAGCGACGCAGCGCACCGCCACTGAGCGCCAGCACGACGTCGTTGACGGTGGCGCCGGGGACGGCGTTCTTGATCGCCTTGATGTCATCGAGCGAGATGTCGGTGAACGCGATGGTGCGATGGCCGGTGATGGTGCCGTTGAACGAGGTGCGCGGGGCGGTGAGCGGCGCCGCCATCGCGGTGCCCTCGCGGGCCCGGCGGATGGTGGCCGCCACCGTGCGAGCGGTGGGCGCCAGCAGCCGAGCCAGCTGCCACGGCTTCGACACGGTCGACACCACGCCGCGGCCGACCAGCTCGAGGTCGGACGGGACGCGGGTGTGGGTCATGCCCGGGGCGTCCGCGGAGTCCAGCGGCGGCGCGTCGGGCTCCAGGCTGCACAGGTAGGAGATCATGTTCGATCCGGAGACTCCGTCGACCGAGGCGTGGTGCATCTTCGAGAACACCGCCAGCTGGCCGGTGGCCAAGCCTTCGATGACGTACATCTCCCAGAGCGGCCGTGACCGGTCCAGCGGGATGCCGGCCAGGTGCCCGGCGACCTCGGACAGCTCGCGCTCGCCACCGGGCGCCGGCACGGCCATCCGGTGGACGTGCCGCTCGATGTCGAACTCCTCGTCGTCCACCCACACCGGGAAGTCGATGCCCCCGGGCACGGTCTTGAGCTTGCGGTTGAACATCGGGACGCCCTCGACCCGTCGCGCCAGCTCCTTCTTGAACGTCTCGAAGTCGTAGCCGTCGGGGATCGTCTCGGGGTCGACGAGGATGACGCCGCAGACGTGCATCAGCTGCGCGCCGCTCTCCAGGTAGAGGAAGCTGGCGTCCAGGCCGCTGAGACGTTCCATGGCCGGTATCGTAGCGCCGCGTAGAACCTGTTCCATCCGTTCGAGTCAGCCAGTGCGAGGAGCGCCGATGTCAGCGGGCTACCGCCGTCGCCAGCTGGTCCTCGCGGCACTGGCCGCGAACGCGGTGAAGCCGCCGCCCGGCGGCTGGGCCGGGATTCCCGGTTTCGCGCTCGGGTGGCCGACGAGCGAGCTGGCGCCTCACCTGCTCACCATCGGCGCGGCCGACACCGTGGCCGAGCTGACCGTCCGTCGTCGCAGAACGAAGCCGTCGGCCGTCGGGCTGGTTGCCGCGGCCGCGACTGCCGGGATGCTCGGGTGGGTGATCGCCGGCGCGCGCCGCGTCGGGACGGAGCTCGACGAGGCGCTGAAGGAGGGCATCGGCGAGGACTACCTGTCCACGCTCGAGCTGCCCGGCCCCGACCTGCGCATCCCGCGGGGATCGGTCGCGCGGCCGTTTCGGCTCAAGCAGCACGACGTCGAGGTGCTGCGGAACGTCCCGTACACCGAGGGCGGGCGCAAGGCGCGGCTGGACATCTACCGTCCGCGTGACGTCGACCTCAGCAACGCCCCGGTGCTGCTCCAGGTGCACGGCGGGGCCTGGACCATCGGCACCAAGGAACAGCAGGGCCTGATCCTGATGAACCGGATGGCGCAACAGGGCTGGGTCTGCGTCGCATCCAACTACCGGCTCGCCCCGAAGCACCCGTTCCCCACCCAGATCGTCGACGTGAAGCGGGCCATCGCCTGGGTGCACGAGAACATCGCGGAGTACGGCGGCGACCCCTCGTACCTCGCCATCACCGGAGGATCGGCCGGCGGCCACCTCTGCGCCCTGGCCGCGCTGACGCCGAACCTGAAGGACTACCAGCCCGGCTTCGAGGACTCGGACACGTCGATCTCCGCCTGCGTCCCCTTCTACGGCGTCTACGACCTCGCCGGCATCACCGAAGAACGCGCGGCCCTCGACATGCGCGACCGCTTCCTCGGCCCCCGCATCTTCATGAAGGACCCCTCGACGGACCTGGACGACTTCGTCCAGGCGTCACCCTTGGCCCACGTCGACGAGCACGCCCCCGACTTCTTCGTCCTCCACGGGGCCAACGACACCCTGGTCTCGCCGCGGCAAGCCCGAGCCTTCGTCGAGGCCCTCCGCGAGAAGTCGAAGGCCACCGTCACCTACGCCGAGCTCCCGGGCGCCCAGCACGCCTTCGACGTCTTCTCCTCCATCCGCAGCCAGCACACTGCCGGTGCGGTTCAGCGGTGGCTGCAGTGGCACCGGGTGAGCCGCCCGACTGCGTCCTGACGTGCAGCCGCGCCGCTCGACTGGATGTCAGGAGCCCGGCAGGAGATCCTTGGCCGCGTCGACCACCTTGGCCACCACGGGCCGGTCGTCCCCTCCGCTGGCCCAGGCCGGGTCCTGCGGCAGGGGGCCCATCGGGTCGGCGTCCTCGGGCGCCGTCGCCCTCGGGGCGAGCGATCGGCGCAGCGCCTCGTCGAGTCCCAGCGGCTGGTGTCCGGCGGGCAGCAGCATCTCCCGGAAGTCGTCGTCCGCGGCGACCATGCCGTGGCGGAGGCTCTCGACCAGCGCTTCCACGGTTGATCGAGGTACGTCCGTCAGGCTGCCGACCAGCGTGCCGACGAGTGCCGTCGGCAGCAGCGGCACGTCGACTCGCGGACGATCCAGTCCGGCGTGACTGGTGTAGCGGTCCAGCAGCGCCCCGTACCCCAGCCGGTCGGGGCCGCCCACGTCGAAGTGGCGCGACGGCCCGGCATAGTCGAGCGCACCGAGCAGCGCCTCCAGCACGTCGACGACGGCGATCGGCTGCACCGTGGAGTCCATCCACGTCGGCACGGTGTGCACCGGCATCCGTTCGCTGACCTGCCTGATGATCTCGAACGACGTGGAGCCGCTGCCGAGGATCACGGCTGCCCGCAGGACGACGACCGTCGCAGGCCCGGATCGGAGGATCTGCTCCACCTCGAGTCGGGACCGGATGTGCTCGGAGAGCTCATCCTCCGCGACCTCAGGCACCAGACCGGAGAGATACACGACCCGCTCGACGTCGTGCGCGCGTATACCGTCCACGAGGTTGGCGGCGGCCTTGCGATCGGTGTCGGCGAAGTCGTCGCCACCCATGCCGTGGATCAGGTAGTAGACCGCGTCGACGCCCTCGCAGGCCGCCGCGACCTGACCCGGATCGAGCGCATCCATGACGACCGTCTCGACGCGGTCGCCCCACCACGGCTTCTCGCGGTCAGGGTCGGTCGTGGTCGTGCGCACGACGTGTCCGCGCTCGAGGAGAAGCGGCACCAGACGGCCGCCGACATAACCGGTCGCGCCGGTCACCAGGATCTCCACGATGTCCTCGTTTCGTCGCTCTCAGCCTGTCACGAGGGCGCGTGTGCGGCACTGTGAAGTCCGCGAAGTCAACGAAGCCCGACCGGCTCCCGCGTAGCGTGATGGGAATGCGGCGGCTTCTGATCCTGGCGTCGGCGGTCGTCTTCGTCGACACGATGTTCTTCGCAGCCGTGGTGCCGCTGCTTCCCGGACTGTCCGACGAGTTCGGACTCTCGAAGAGCGAGGCCGGCGTCCTGTCCGGCTCGTACGCGGCCGGGACGCTGATCGCCGCGCTCCCGGGCGGCCTGCTGGCGGCTCGAGTGGGCCCGCGCAGGACCGTGCTGGTCGGGTTGTCGTTGATGAGCATCACCGGCGTCGGCTTCGCGTTGGGCGAGCACATCGTGCTGCTCGATGCGAGCCGGTTCCTCCAGGGTGTCGGGGGCGCGTTCTCGTGGGCCGGGGCGCTCGCCTGGCTCGTCCGGGCGGCGCCGCGCGAGCGACGTGGCGAGCTGATCGGGACGGCGATGGCCGCGGCCATCGCCGGTGTCCTGGCCGGACCCGCACTCGGGGCCGCGGCCGACGCGGTGGGGCGCGGGCCGATGTTCTCCGCCGTCTCCGTCATCGGCCTGGTCCTCATCGCGCTCACGTTCGGCGTCGAGGCGCCGGGCCGGGAGCAGTCCAGCGTCGGCGGACTCGGACGCGCGGCCCGTTCGACTGCGGTGCGGTACGGGATGGTGCTGATTCTCGTCCCGGGCTTGCTCTTCGGCGCGATCGAGGTCCTGGTCCCGCTCGAGCTGGATGACCTCGGTGCCGGGTCGGGCGCCATCGCCGCGGTCTTCCTCATCGCGGCCGGGCTCGAGGCCATCGTGGCACCGGTCGCCGGCCGGATCTCGGACCGTCGCGGACGCCTCGCGCCGAGCGCGGTGGGACTGGCCGCCAGCGTGGTGGCGGCGGTGGTGATCTCGCTCCCCGACTCCGCCGTCGTCCTCGGCGTCGTGGTCGTGGTGACGGCTCCGTGGATCGGCATGCTCTGGTCGCCGGCGATGGCCATGTTGTCCGACGGCGCAGAGTCGAGCGGGGTCGACCAAGGTCTGGCGTTCGGGATCGTGAACCTCGGCTGGGGCCTCGGCCACACCGCCGGCGCGATCGCCATCCCGGCAGTGGCGGACGCGTCCTCCAACGACGTGGCCTACGGGGTGCTGGCCGCTCTCACCGCCGCGACGCTGGTCATGCTGCTCGTCAGGCGCGAGAGCATCGCCCGGGCCATGGCGACGACGACGGGGTCCTCGCCAGATCGTTGACCTGCGCACCATTCCGGCGCTATGGTCCAAGTTGTCTGACAACTTTGCTGGAGCCGGCGAGCAGCAGGAGGAGCGATGGCGGACAGTTCACGGTCGTTTGGATCGGTCACCTACAAGGAGGCCGGCGAGGGATATTTCGAGAAGCGGCAACTCCGCCGACACGCCGCCTTCTGGTCGCTGTGGGCGCTGGGCGTCGGGGCGGTCATCTCCGGCGACTTCTACGGCTGGAACCTCGGCCTCGACGCTGGTGGCTTCGGCGGGCTGCTGATCGCCGGCGTCGTCATCACGATCATGTTCTACGGACTGTGCTTCAGCATCGCCGAGATGTCGCCCGCGATGCCGCACACCGGCGGTGCCTACTCCTTCTCCCGGTCCGCGATGGGCCCATGGGGCGGCTTCATCAACGGCCTGGCCGAGAACATGGAGTACGTCATCACCCCGGCGGTCGTCGTGGGCGCGATGGGCTTCCTGTCGCACGACATCGTCGTCGACCTGACCGGCGCCGACGGAGCCTGGAACAGCGTCATCCTGTGGTGGCTCCTGTACTACATCCTCTTCGTGGGGATCAACATCCTGGGCATCGAGATCACCATGCGCTTCACCGTGGTGATCACCGTCCTGGCGCTCGGCATCCTCGCGTTCTACTTCATCTCCGTGCTCGTCAGCGGGGCCTTCGATGCCGACAACCTCACCAACATCCCGCCCGACGAGGAGGGCGGCAGCTCCTTCCTGCCGCATGGCGTCGCGGGATCTTCCCGGCCCTGCCCTTTGCGATCTGGTTCTATCTCGCGATCGAGGAGCTGCCGCTGGCCGCCGAGGAGTCCCACGATCCCGCGCGTGACATTCCGCGGGCGACCATCTGGGGTCTCACGACGCTGATGGTGTTCGCGGCTGGCATCCTGTTCCTGAACACCGGTGTCGGCGGTGGTGCCGCGGAGGTCGGAACCTCGGCGACTCCGTTGTTCGACGGGTTCAAGGCGGTCTTCGGCGAGGGCACCGGCGCGACCATCCTCGGGTTGATCGGGTTGATCGGGTTGATCGCCAGCTTCTTCACGATCATCTACGCGTACGGGCGCAACACGTACTCGCTGTCCCGCGCGGGCTACTTCCCGCAAGTCCTGTCGATCACCCACCCGACCAGGCACACGCCCTACGTCGCGCTCATCGCGGGCGCGGTGGTCGGGTATGCCCTCACGCTGCTCATCTACTTCCTCGGCAAGGCGGAGGGCGCACTCGCGGGCCAGATCGTCGGAGCGCTGCTCTACATGGCGGTGTTCGGCGCGGTGATCTCCTACTTCATGCAGTGCCTGGCGTTCGTCCTGCTGCGCCGCAATCTGCCGGACATCGCCCGCCCGTACCGCAGCCCCTGGGGTGTCCCGGGCGCCGTGATCGCCGCCGTGATCGCTCTGGTCGCGCTCGTCTCGTTGTTCCTCAACGCGGACTACCGACCGGGCGTCGTCGGCACGCTGGTCTACTTCCTGATCGGCATCGCCTACTTCGCGATCCGGGGTCGGCACAAGCTGGTGTTGTCGCCGGAGGAGGAGTTCGCCATGACGCGTGGCCAGCACGGTGCGAAGCTGCAGGAAGAGGGCTACGGAACGACGTCCGTCACCCAGATCGCGGCGGACGACTCGCCGCCACGGTCACCCTGACCGGACCGGTGGGGAGGTTCGCCGCCCGACCCTCCCCACCCACCGTGCCACCCGCTGCTCTACTGCCAGGTGAGGGGGAGACGTGTCTCTGGTCCTAGGAGTCGACGTCGGCTCGCAGAGCCTCCAGGCGGTGATCGTCGACGAGGGTGGGGCCGTCGTCTCCTCTGGTTCGGCGCCGCTCACCATGGCGCACGAGCACGACGGCTGGGCCGATCAAGATCCTGATAGTTACGCCACCGCACTCCGTGACGCCGTGCGTGCGGCGACCGTCGACGTCGAGCCAGATCGCATCGTGGCGATGGGTCTGGGCAGCCAGGTCGACGGCGTAGTCGCCTGCGATGCCGATGGCACGCCGCTGCGCTCGGCCATCATCTGGCTGGACAAGCGAGCCACCGACCAGTGCGATCGCCTGGTCTCCGCGATCGGGGCAGAACGGCTCGCCGAGCGCACCGGACTCGTCGCGGACGCATCTCACAGCGCGCCGAAGATGATGTGGATCCGCGAGCACGAGCCGGAGGTCTGGCAGCGCGCCGCCATGCTCGCGCCCGTCGGGTCGTTCGTCCTGCATCATCTGACGGGGTCATACGCCCAGGACGCCGCGAACGCGTCCTCGACGATGGTGTACGACGTCACCAAGGGAGACTTCGACACCGAGCTCTGTGAGGCCGCCGGCCTCGACCCGGCGATGCTGCCGCAGGTCCGGCCTTCGACGGACGTCGTCGGCACTCTCCGGTCTGACGTCGCCGCCGACCTCGGACTGCCGGCCACGTGCGCGGTGGTGGTCGGCACCGGAGACGAGCACGCCGCATCGGTTGGCGCCGGTGCCATCGAGCCCGGCGTCATCGTCGACGTCACCGGTACCGCCGAGCCGGTGACGACGGTCGCCGACGAACCCGTCCGCGATCCTCTCGGCGTGGTGGAGACCCACGGCCATGCGGTCCCCGGCACCTGGCTGATCGAGAATCCCGGATTCGTCAGCGGCGGCAGCACCCTGTGGCTCTCGACCGGGTTGCTCGGCATCCCGCACGCCGACGTCTTCGCGCGAGCACGGGAGGCGCCGCCGGCCAGCGACGGTGTGCTGTTCCTGCCCGCGCTGTCCGGCTCGACCGCGCCGCGGTGGAACGACTCGATGCGTGGCGCCTTTCTCGGCCTGGCGATGAATCACACCTCGGCACACGTCGCACGCGCGGTACTCGAAGGCTGTGCGTACGCGCTGCGCGACATCGTCGACCGGCTCGACGCCTTGCAGCTCGGCCACGGTGAGGTCCGGATCGTCGGCGGTGGTGCACGGGACGATCTGTGGGCGGCCATCAAGGCCGACGTGCTCGGCCGGCCGGTGCGTCGGGTCCTGTGCGAAGAAGCCACAGCCGTCGGCGCGGCGATGGTCGCCGGCGTCGGGTCTGGCCTGTTCGCCAGCTTCGAGGCGGCATCGGTGGCCGTTCAGCTGGACTCGAGCACCATCGACCCTGACCCAGTCGCGCAGCGGCAGTACGCCGAGGCGTACGACCGTTACCGTGCCGCCTTCGATGCCGTCGAGTCTGCGCTGGCGCCATGACCCGGATTCCCGACCCGAACGCGATCCTCGCGACGCTCCGCGAACGAGGCCGTGCCGACCTGCCCCGCGTGGACATCCGTATCGGCACCTCGGTGCTGGACGACGCGATCGAGAAGAGCCCCAGTCGGTTCGGCGCGCCGGTGATCATCAGCGACGGCGGGCCGTACCGCACGCCGGCCGGCCCGGTCGTCGACCGGCTCGCCGAGCGGCTGGGCGACTGCCCAGTCATCCAGCTCGGCACCGGTACGGTGCGCGCGGACGAGGAGACGGTCGAGCGCGCCGTGGCCGAGGTCGGCCACAACCGGCTGGTGGTCTCGGTGGGCGCGGGCACGCTCACCGACATCGCGAAGGTCACCGCGCAACGCACCGGAAGCCGCCATGTTGCCGTCCAGACCGCCTGCAGCGTCAACGGTTTCATCGCCGATCGCAGCGTCCTCGTCATTGCCGGCGCCAAGCGCACCGTGGTGTCGCGCTGGCCCGACCAGCTCATCGCCGATTCCGACATCCTGACCTCGGCACCCGTCAGGCTGAACCTCGCCGGCGTGGGCGACCTCTCCACGGTTCCCAACGCGGTCGCCGAGTGGCAGCTCGCGGCAGGTCTCGGTCATGGACCCGGCTACGACGCCGCAGTGGTCGAGCCGGTCCTCGCCGCCATGCCTGCCCTTCCATCGCTCGCCCGAGCCGCGCACGACGCCGAACCGGACGGACTGGCCGACCTGGCCCGGTTGCTGGCGGGAAGTGGGCTGTCGATGGGAATCGTCGGCTCGACGGCGCCCGCATCGGGCAGCGAGCACGCGGTGTCGCACCTCCTGGAGATGGCGCTCACCCAGCGGCAGGAAGCCGGCGCACCGCACGGCATGCAGGTGACGGTGGCGACCCGGCTCGCCCTTCGGGTCTGGCAGCTCGTCGATCGCACGATCAGGTCGGCCAGCTCACGCGTCCGCGTGCCCGAGGAGTCGACCAGCCGGGATGCGGTGGAACTCGCCTTCGCCGAGCTCGGCGCGAAGACGGTCGAGGAGTGCTGGACGGCCTACTCGGCGAAGCGCACCTGGCTGCTCGAGCACCAGGCGGCCATCGAGGCGACGGTCACCGACTGGGACGCCTTCACGAAGACGCTGGCGCTGCCCACACCGGAACAGTTTGACGAGGTGAGCCACGCCAGCGGCCTCCCCACCCGCGCCGAGGACCTGGGCATCGGCTACGACGAACGCCTGCTGTTCTGGGCGCTGCGAAACTCCCATCTGCTCCGCGAGCGGATCTCGATCGTGGATCTCGCCGATGCGCTCGGCGTCTGGTCGGACGACACCGCACAGTCGATCATCACCGAATCCGAAAACCGATGAAGGAGGCCTCGTGTCCCATTTCGTGTTCATGCTGACCCACGACGACCGCACCGTCGAGAACGCAGCCGAGCTCGTGCCGACGCTGGCCGACACCGGGCTGCGGTACATCGGGTTCAAGGACGTCGGCGCAGACCTCGCCCGCCAACGTGAGCTGGTCTCGCTCGCCCACGACGCCGGTTTCGAGGTGATGCTCGAGGTCGTGTCGACCACCAAGGAAGCCGAGCTTTCGTCGTTGGAGTCGGCGGCGAAGGCGGGGTTCGACTGGGTGCTCGGTGGCACCCACGGCTCGGAGACGGCGGGCCTGCTTCCCGATCATGTGAAGTACTGCCCGTTCCCGGGCCGGGTCGTCGACCATCCCAGCGTCCTGCAGGGAACGATCGACGAGATCGCCGCCGACGCGGAACGGCTGACCGGGCTCGACCACGTCGCCGGCCTCGACCTGCTGGCGTATCGCCACCAGACCGCTGACGTCCTCGAGCTGATCCGCGCGGTCGTCCAGCGGTCGAGCGGCCCGGTGATCGTCGCGGGATCGATCGCGAGCATCGAGCGGGCCGTCGCCGTGAGTGAGGCCGGTGCGTGGGGTTACACGATCGGCAGCGCCATCTTCGACGGCCTGCTGCCGGGGGCTCCGTCCATCGCCGATCAGGTGCGCCGCGTCCTCGAGGAGACAGCCGCGAGCGCCGATCGGACGCCGGAATCTCCCACGTAGGCTGATGAGATGCCCCGGAAGAGCCTGCTCGCCGACCGGTTGCGAGACGAGCTGCTGGCGGAGATGACCAGCGCGCAGCTGCCGCCGGGCACCAAGCTGCCGACCGAGGGAGAGCTGGTCGAGCGGTTCGGGGTGTCGCGAGCGACGGTGCGCGAAGCGGTGACCAGCCTGGTCGAGGCCGGCTACGTCACCCGACGGCACGGATCGGGCAGCTACGTCGCCGAGCGTCGGCGGATGCCACACGGTCTGGACTCGACCCTCAGCTATCTGGCGATGATCGAGAGCGCCGGCGTGAAGGCCGGCATGCGGGTGCTCGACGCGGCTCTGGAACAGTGCACGAAGGCCGACGCCTCCTTGCAGCTCAGCCCGGGCGAGACGGTCCTGGCGGTGGAGCGCGTGCGGACGGCCGACGACCAGCCGGTGATCTACTCGCGCGACCGCATTCCCGCGCGACTGCTGAAGCCAGACCTCGACCTCGAGAGCCTCGACCCCTCGCTGTTCGGACTGCTGCGCTCGTCAGGCCATGCCGCCGACCACGCGACCGCAACCCTGCGCGCCGTCGAGGCCACCACCGGCACGGCCAAGGTGCTCGGGGTCAAACGAGGGAAGCCGCTGCTGTACATCGAGGAGATCGACTACGACCGCGACGGAAACGCCAGTCATGCTGTCCCGGGAATGGCACGTCTCCGAGGCCTTCGACGTGCGCATCAACCGGCAGGCTCAGGAAGCGCCGACGGGATCAGCTGCGAGGTAGTCCGAGCACTCGCTCGGCGGCGACGTTGCGGAGGATCTGCGTGGTCCCGCCGGCGATGGAGAGGCAGCGGGTGAGGAGCATCTCGTGGACGTCGGCCTTGATCTTCGGGTCGTCGGACGCGAACAGGGCATCAGGGCCGAGGAGGTCGACCACCAGGTCGGAGGCCTCCTGGCGGTTGCGGACGCCGAGGAGCTTGGCGACGCTCGACTCCGCGCCGGGGCCCTGGCCGCTGATCGACTTCAGGGTGGAGCGGACGCCGAGCAGGCGACACACCGTGCCGAGGGCGACCTGCTGGCCGACGCGCGCGGCGTCGATGTCCGACCGGTCGGCCACCAACTCGATGGCGCGCTCCGTGCTCAGTCCGAGCTTCGAGCCCATCGCCACCCGCTCGTTCGCAAGCGTGGTGCGGGCGAGCTTCCAGCCGTCGTTGACCTCCCCCACGACACAGTCGTCGGGGACGAAGACGTCGTCGAGGAAGACCTCGTTGAACATCGCCTCACCGGTCATCTCCCGCAGCGGGCGCACGTCGAGGCCGTCGGACGACATGTCGACCAGGAAGTAGGTGATGCCCTGGTGCGGGGCGGCGTCCTTGTCGGTGCGGGCCAGGCAGATGCCCCACTGGGCGTCGTGCGCCCGCGAGGTCCACACCTTCTGGCCGGTCAGGCGCCAGCCGCCGTCGTCGCGGACGGCGCGGGTGCTCAGTGAGGCCAGGTCGGAGCCGGCGCCCGGCTCGCTGAACAGCTGGCACCAGAAGATGTCGCCGAGCAGCGTCGGGAGCACGAACCGGTCGCGCTGCTCGTCGGTGCCGTGCTTGACGATCGTCGGCACCGCCCAGCCGCCGATGGCGATGTCGGGACGGACGAGGCCGGCGCGGGCCAGCTCCTCGTCGACGACCAGCTGCTCCACCGGCCCGGCGTCCAAACCGTGCGGCTTCGGCAGGTGCGGCATCAGGTAGCCGGCGTGGGCGAGGGCTGCGCGCTGCTCGTCCGCGGGCAGGGCCGCGATCGTGTCCATCTCGTCGCGGGTCGACGCGCGGAACTCCTCGTCGGCGCCGGCGAAGTCGATCTCCACCGTCCGCCGCTGACCCTCGACGGCCCGGCGGGCCAGGCGGGCCGCCGACTGCCTCGCCGCCACCGGTCAGAGCGGCCACGGTCGCACGCAACGCCACCGCCCGGCGCAGGTAGAGGTGCGCGTCGTGCTCGAAGGTGAAGCCGATGCCGCCGAGCACCTGGATGCAGGTCTGGGCGACGGACACCGCGCCGTCGAGCGCCACCGTGGCAGTGACGTCGGTGGCGAAGTCGGCGTCCTCGGAGGTCACGGCGGTCCCGAGGTCCCATGCTGCTGCGGCGATCGACTCCGTGGTCTCCAGCATCTCGGCGCACAGGTGCTTGACCGCCTGGAACGAGCCGATCGGCTTGCCGAACTGCACGCGCACCTTGGCGTACTCCACCGCGGTGTCGAGGCACCACTGGGCCAGGCCGGCCGCCTCCGCCGATGCCAGCGCAACGAGGACGCGACGAACCGCGTCTCCATCGACGTCCAGTCGAGTGACGTCGGGCGACTCGGTGACGGCGTAGCGTCCGCCGCGTCGCGACAGGTCGACGCCCAGCACCGGCTCGGCACTCCAGCCGTCTGAGTCGATCAGCGCCCACGAGCCGTCGTCAGACGGAGCGAGCAGCCAGCGCGCGTCGACCACGTCGAGCGCGCGTTCGTCGGTCAACGCCACCGCGGCGCCGACGCCAGCGGCGATCGACTCGAGAACGTCTCCATCGGTCGACGACCTGGCCGACGAGCGTCGTGCCGAGCAGCGGTCCGGGCACCATCCCATGGGCGGCCGCCTCGAGCGCGACCATCTGGTCGAGCAGGTCGCCGCCACCGCCGCCGTGCCGTTCGCCGATCCCGATGCTGGTCAGGCCCATCTCGACGACGGACTGCCAGGTCTTCGCAAACGTGGCGCCGGCGTCGACCTCGGCCTCCCGCACAGCGGCCGGCCCGCCGAGACCGGCGGCCCAGGAGCGCAGGTTGGAGCCCAGCTCGAGATGCTCACGACTCACCCCGACCGGCATCGCGTCGCCTCCGAATCTAGAACGTGTTTCAATATCATAGCGACGGTCAGCGTGGCCGACATCGGCAGGAAACCTGGACAGGAGACGATGGAGGAATGACCAGCATGACAGAGACTCCCGGCTCCAACGCCCAACGCGAGCGACGGCGTCGCATCCTCGACGCCACCATCGCCCTGGCCGAAGAGGGCGGCTTCGACGCAGTGCAGATGCGCGCGGTCGCCGACGACGCGGACGTCGCCCTCGGCACGCTCTACCGCTACTTCCCGTCCAAGATCCATCTCCTGGTCACCGCGCTCGGGCGTCAGTTCGAGCGCGCCGAGGCGCAGTCGCGCGGCCGTCCGGTGCCCGGCGACACGCCGCACGAACGGGTGATGCACATCCTGGGCGTCACCACGACGGCGATGCAGAAGCAGCCGCAGCTCACCGAGGCACTCACCCGGGCCTTCATGTTCGCCGACGCCTCGGTCGCCGAGGAGATTCACCACGTCGGGATGAAGCTGACCTCGATGATCACGCACGCGATCGAGGGCACCGGCGAGTACCGCGAGCCCACCGAGGAGGACACCGCCATCGTCCGGGTCATCGGCGACGTGTGGTTGTCGGCCCTCATGGGCTGGGTCACCGGCCGCACGTCGGCCGAAGAGGTCACCCGATCCATGGACGTCGCCGTCCGGTTGTTGCTGCGCTAGCTGCCGGCCCGGAAGGGAACCAGGGTCGGACGGCGCACGTACGGCCCCGCCGCATACTCGACGCCGTCGACGTCGACCTCGAAGCGCGGGAACGCGGCCAGCAGCTCTTCCAACGTGACGACGGCCTGCATCCGGGCGGCCGCGGCCCCGAGACAGTGGTGGTTGCCGTGGCTGAACGTCAGGATGTGCTTCGGCCGGCGGGTGACATCGAGCTCGTCGGCGTCCGGAGCCGTATGCCTCGGCGTCGCGGTTGGCGGCGCCGTAGAGCAGCAGCACCTTGCGACCCTCCGGGATGGTGGTGCCGTCGACGTCGACGTCCCGAGTCGTCGTGCGAGCGAGGCCTTGCACCGGTGACGTGAGCCGCAGCAATTCCTCGACGGCGTCCGGGATGAGGCTGGGATCGTCCACGAGCATCTCGCGCTGGTCGGGCCGGCTGGTCAGCAGCTGCACCGCTCCGCCGAGCATCCCGGTCGTCGTGTCGTTGCCGCCGGTGACCATCGTGAAGGCGAACCCGAGGATCGACAGCAGGCCGCCCATGTCGTCGGCCATGCCTGCCGCCACCAGGTGCGAGATGGTGTCGTCGCCGGGCTCGTTCTTGCGGCGCTCGGCGAGCTCGGTGAAGTACGTCATCAGCTCGCCGGCGGCCTCGGCGGCGTCGTACGGATGGCCGGCCGAGCTGGCCGCGACGATGGCATCGGTCCAGCCGTCGAAGCGGTCGCGGTCCTCCTCCGGCACGCCGAGATAGTGCGCCACGACCATCGTGGGCAGCGGCTTGAACAGCTCCGCCACGATGTCACCGCCGCCGGCCTCGGCCAGCCGGGCCAGCCGCTCGACGACGAAGGCCCGGACGGCCGGCTCGACGCTGGAGACCTGACGCGGCGTGAAGCCCTTCGACACCGTGCGGCGGAACTCGGTGTGGACGGGTGGGTCCTGCATCACCAGCGGCGGATTGTCGCGCAGCCCGATCTTGTCGAGCTCGTCGTACTCGGTGGTGAGACCTCCGGCGGACGAGAACGTCTCGACGTCCCTCGCGGCGTCGTACACGTCGCGGTGACGCGTGAGCACCCAGTAGTCGGCGGCCGGATCGTTCTCCGGCACCACGCGGTGCACCGGGTCGTGCTCTCGCAGTGCCGCGTACATCGGCCACGGCTCGCGCCAGGTCGGACCCGAGCGCGGGACATATCGGGGCTCGACTCGGGTGGGCACGGTTACGCCTGAATCAGCCCTCGACCGGTGACCAGCGGAAGGTCGAGTGCGGTGACCAGGCCTGGCTCGGCGGCGACAACGGCCGGGACCGAGTTGACCAGTCGCATCGCAGTGGCCTTGAGCCCGGCGGTGTTGTGGTCGCCGTCAGTGCCGAGCAGCTGCATGTCGACCGTGTAGTTCGGCTCGCCCTTGATCTCGACGCGATAACAGCCCACCCCGGCCGGCTGCGGCCAGTCCGGGCCGATGTCGTCGTGCACGCGCGTGACGTGCTCGAGCACCACGACGGCCTTGTCGCCGACCATGCCGCGCACCTCGAAGCGCAGGCCCGCGACGGTGCCCTCCTCGACGGTGCCGCTGTCGATGTCGAACGTCTCGGTCGCCGGCAGCCGCTCGTAGAACTCCTCGACCTCGTCCAGCTCGACCCCGAGCCCGGCCGCGATCTGCTCCACGACGCTGCCCCACGCCATGGTGAGGATGCCCGGCTCCAGGAGCATCGGGATGTGATCCATCGGCTTGCCGAAGCCCATGACGTCGAAGACGATCATCCCCTGGTCATAGGTGTTGTAGTTGAGGATCTCCGAGCAGCGCACCTCGTCGATGCGCTCGCTGATGCTCGTCAGTGCCAGCGGTAGCACGTCGTTGGCGAAGCCCGGATCGATGCCGTTGACGTAGAGCGAGACGCCGCCGGCGAGAGCCGCCTTCTTGACGCCCTCGGCCATGTCGAGCGCCGGTCCGGACGGAAACTGGAGGAATACGGGGCCGCTGGAGACCACGTTGATGCCGGCTTGCAGCAGACGCTCGAGGTCGGCGATGGCCTCGAAGAGCCGGTCGTCCGCCATGGCGCAGTTGACCACGCAGTCCGGTTGCAGCGCGAGGATCTCCTCGACGTCGTTCGTGGCGAGCACGCCGAGGTCGCGGTCGAGACCCGCGAGTCGGCCGGCGTCCTTGCCGACCTTGTCCGGGTTGGACACCCACAGGCCGACGAGCTCGAGGTCGGGCCGGGCGTCGATGCCGATGATGGCGTTCTTGCCGACGTTGCCGGTGCCCCAGGCTGCAACACGGATGGTCATACGTCTCCTTCTGCCAGGTCCGGCAGCCCCATGTCGAGGTTGGGCTGGTCGATGCCGCCGTCGACCTCGACCACCTTGCCGGTGATGTAGCCGCCGGCGGGGCTGGCGAGGAACAGGACCGTGGCCGCGATCTCGTCGGGGTCACCGATCCGCCGCAGCGGGGTGCCTTCCTCCATCGCCGCCGTGAGGCCCTCGTCGCCGGTGACGATCTCGAGCGCCGAGGTGGCGACCGATCCGACGCCGATCGCGTTCACCCGGACGCGGGGCGCGAGGTCGCGGGCCGCCAGACGGGTCCAGTGGGCGAGGGCCGCCTTGGCCGTGCCGTACGCGAGGTAGCCGCGACCGGTGATCCGGCCCATGACCGACGAGATGCTGACGACGGACGCACCGTCGCTCGCCAAGCAGGTGCGGCAGGGCGGCGCGGGTCAGGGCGTGTGCGGTCGAGACGTTGAAGTGGAAAGCGTCTTCGAGGCTGGCCACGTTGGTCTTCACGAACTCCCGCGGCATCCAGCCCCCGACGTTGTTCACGATGACGTCGAGCCGGCCGAGGGAGTCGACGGCGGTCTGCGCGAGCGCGGCCACCTGGTCGAGGTCGCGGAGGTCGGCAGGCACGACGATCGCCTTGCGTCCCAGCGCCTCCACCTGCGCGGCGACCTCGTTCAGCTGCTCCTCGGTGCGGGCGGCCAGCACGACGTCGGCGCCGGCTTCGGCGAGCGCGAGGGCGCTGGCGGCACCGATCCCGCGACCGGCTCCGGTGACCACGGCCACCTTGTCGTCCAGGCGGAACCTCTCGAGCACCATGGCGAGGACCCTAGCCGAAAACTGGAACACGTTCTAGTCTGACCGCATGCCGACCATCCCGGATCCAGCACGACTCGGCGGGCTCGAGTGGGCACGGCGGACGAACGGCCGGCTGACGAGGTCCGAGCGCCGCCAGCTCCTGGCGGCGATCGTCCGCGGCCAAGGCAGCTACATCGCCACGCGGTCCCGGCGCATGACGGGACGCGTGCCGGTCGGCGCCCGCGACCTCGCCTTCGCGGACTTTCGGCCCCCGGACAGCGGTCTCGCCCGACTGGCCGAGGAGGCGGCGGAGGAGCAGAGCATCCACGTGAAGGGGCATGGCTATCGCACGTGGGCCTTCGGGGCTGCCCTCGCAGCACTCGACCGCAGCGAGCTCGAACCCGAGGTCTTCTACGTGGCCAGCCTGTTGCACGACTATGGTGTCGACGATGTCGTCGCCGGCGAGGACTTCGTCCTGCGCTCGGCCACGCGGGCCGAGCAATGTGTGGCCGACGCCGGCCTCGGCGAGGCGATCGGGCTCGCGACCGCCGACGCGATCACGGTCCACTCCACGGCGGGCATCACGGTGGAGCACGACGGCGCCGGCCGGCTTCTACGTCAATGCCGGTGCGGGTCTCGACCTCGCCGGGCTGCGGTGCGGCGACCTCCCCCGTTCGTACCTGGCCGACGTCCACGCGGCGCATGCCCGCGACGGCGCGACCCGGGCCTTCGCCGAGCACATCGCCGCAGAGGCACGCGCCAACCCGGACGGCCGATTCGCCCAGCTGCGCCGATGCGGCTTCAACCTGCTGCTGCGCACGAACCCGCTGGACCGCGACTGATCGGCGCTAGGCCACCTTGGCGATGATCTTCTCGGCGAACTTCTCCAGGTGCTCGATCTTCTTGTCGAGCGGCTCGGTGTCGGGGCCCTTGATGTACGGGTACCGGAAGCCGACGATCACGTCGGTCACGCCGCGGTCCTCCAGGCGCTTGCAGCCGTCGACGTCGTAGGCGTCCATCGAGATGACGTGGATCTCGAACGGGTCGTTCTCCTTGCCCTCCTTCTTGCGCACGGCGTCGAGCCGGTCGAGCAGCTCGTCGAGGTCCTCGTTCGGACCGCCCCCGTGCATCCAGCCGTCGCCGCGGCGCACCGCCCGACGCAGCGCCGCGTCGGAGTGCCCGCCGACCAGGATCGGGACGGGCTCGGTGGGCGCCGGCGTCTGGGTGATCGGCTGGATGTCGTAGAACTCGCCGTGGAACTCGAACTCCCCACCTGATGTGAGCCCCCGCAGAATGTCGATGCACTCGTCGAACCGCTTGCCGCGTCGCTCCCACGGCACACCCATGACGGCGTAGTCCTCCGGCCAGGGCGAGAGACCCACACCGAGCCCGAGCCGGTTGTTCGTGAGGTAGGCGACCGACGACGCCTGCTTGGCGACGAGCACCGGCGGACGGATCGGCAGCTTCAGCACGAATGGCGTGAACCGCAGCGTCGTGGTGACCGCGCCCAGCCAGGCACAGAGCGTCATCGTCTCGATGAACTCCTTGCCCTCGAGGAACTCGCGGTCCCCGTCGTCGGTGTACGGGTAGCTGGCGTCGGACTCGGCGGGAAAGATCACCGAGTCGGCCACGGTCATCGAGTGGTAGCCGGCCGCTTCCGCGGCTTGGGCGAGCGGCGCGTAGTACGTCGCGTCGGTCATCGCCTCGGCATAGGTGAATCGCATGGACCCAATACTAGAACGTGTTTCAGTTTCTCGGTCAAGGTCGGCCACTCCCTACGATGAGCGGATGCGCATCACCGTCCTGGCCGGGGGCTTCGGAGGCTCCCGATTCGTCACCGGTGTCCGAGACGCCGTCGGGCCCGATGACGAGCTCACCGTCATCGCCAACACCGCGGACGACATCTGGCTGTTCGGTCTGCGGGTCAGCCCTGACCTCGACACGATCATGTACACGCTCGGCGGAGGCATCGACCCGGATCGCGGCTGGGGCCGGACGGACGAGACGTGGCACGCGAAGGAGGAGCTCACGGCGTACGGCGAGCCGCAGGCCTGGTTCGGGCTCGGCGACCGCGACCTCGCCACCCACCTCGTCCGCTCCGCCGGCCTCCGGGAAGGGCGCACGCTGACTGAGGTGACGGCCGGGCTCTGCCGGCGCTGGGACGTCGGCCTGACGTTGCTGCCCATGACCGACGACGAGGTCGAGACGCACGTCGCCACGACCGTCGACGGCCGCGACGAGGTCGTCCACTTCCAGGAGTACTGGATCAGGCACCGGGCCGAGGTCCCGGTGCGCGGCATCGAGCTGTATGGCATCGACTCGGCGCGTCCGACGCCTGAGGTTCTCGTGACGATCGATCGTTCGGACGTCGTGCTGGTGGCACCGTCGAACCCGATCGTCTCGATCGGTCCGATCGTCGCCGTGCCCCGGATGCTGGAGGTGCTGCGCGCCGCTCGCGCGCCGGTCGTGGGCGTGTCCCCCATCATCGGCGGGGCTGCCGTGCGCGGCATGGCCGACCAGCTCCTCGACGGCCTGGGCATCGAGGGCAGCGCGGCCGGAGTGGCCCGTCACCTCGGCGCTCGATCGGCAGGCGGCCTCCTGGACGGCTGGCTGGTGGACACCGCGGATGCCGGCGAGGTCGAACGGATCGAGTCTGCGGGCATCGCCGCGCGGAGCGTTCCCCTGTACATGCGCGACGCCGCCACCACGCGTCAGCTGGCCGTCGACGCGCTCGCCCTGGCCGCCGAGCTGGGCCGTCCATGACGCTCACCCTCGAGCCGGTCGACGGCATCGGCGAGATCGGGCCCGGCGACGATCTCGCGGCGTTGATCGTCGAGCACGCCGAGCTCGTCGACGACGACGTCGTGGTCGTCACCAGCAAGGTCGTCAGCAAGGCGGCCGGGCTCTCGGCCGACGACAAGGAGCGCCTCGTCGACGAGCAGACCGATCGCGTGGTCGCCGAGCGGGGCGGGACGCACATCATCCGCACCCACCATGGACTCACCCTGGCGGCCGCCGGCGTCGATGGGTCGAACGTCGACACCGGGACGTACCTCCCGCTGCCGCCCGACCCGGACGCGTCGGCCCGGTCGATTCGTGCAGGGCCTGCGGCGTCTCAGCGGGAAGCGGGTCGCCGTGGTCGTCAGCGACACCGCCGGTCGAGCCTGGCGGCACGGGCAGACGGACATCGCGATCGGCTGTGCCGGCCTGGTGCCGATGGACCCGTTCGCCGGGCGCGAGGACGACTACGGGAACCCGCTGGTGGTCACCGCACCCGCCGTGGCGGACGAGGTCGCGGCCGCGGCGGAGCTCGCGTCCGGCAAGCTCGGCCGGCGACCCGTCGTGATCGTGCGGGGGCTGCCCGACGGTCTGGTCACCGAGGACGACGGTCCGGGCGCGGCGAGTCTGATCCGTCCCGAGGGTGAGGACTTGTTCGGCCTGGGCTCTCGCGAGTCCGTGGTGACGGCGGTTTCGCGGGAGGCCTCACTCCGCGGGTTCCCGGAGACGGATGCGAGCGTGCAGGACCTGCTCGCGCTCGCCGACGTGCCCGACGGCCTCACGGTGACGCTCGAGGGGCCGGCCTGTCAGATCTCGGCGGGCACCGGCGGGCTCGTGGCGGCCGGCGAGCTGAGGCAGCGGTTGCTCGCCCTCGCCCGGGCGCATGGAGTCGAGCTCACGGTCGAGGTGACACCCGGCCACTGATCTGGGCGATGGCGGCGGCCGTCCGTCGTCCGACTCCCCGGGACTCTGCCTCGCGCAGGTGGGCGAGAGTGTCCACGTCCCGGCGCGCGTCGGGCGGTGCGTCGAGCAGCGGCACCAGGCCCGCAGCCCGATGGGCGGCAGCCGACCCAGGTCCATACGACGTGCGCAACGCGGCCGGGTCACTCGTGACCACCAGGCTGGTGCCGTCTCCCTCGGCGTCCGGGCAGTAGGCCTGCCGGTGCCTCCCGGACTGGGTCAACACCTCGGCCAGCGCGGGAACCGTGAGGCACGGAAGGTCGGACGGGACGACGACCACCTGCGAGCCTCCACGCGCCAGGACGTGGGCGCAGCCCTGCGCCACGGCATCGTTCAAGCCCCGCCCACGGTCGGAGACGACCTCGACGTCCTCCAGGTCCGCCCGGACGTCGGCGTCGGAGGTGACGACGACCACGAGATCGATGACCGGGCTCTGCTTCAGGACGTCGATGACGTCGAGCGCGAAGGCCCGCGCCAGCGATGCACGCTCGGCCTCGTCCAGGCCCAGGCGGGACTTGCCTGCCGTCCAGGACCGGATCGGGACGACGGCGGCGAACCGCTCAGGCGACGGTGACATCTCTGCGCTCATCGACTCTGGGCTCCTCGACGCGTCCGTAGAGCGTGGTGCGTTCGCGCGCTGGCCGCCCGGCGAGCCGGGCCATCTGCTCGAGCTCCTCGGTCGAGCGGCGGGACCCGTTCGTCGAGCCGGCCATCCGGCTGATGGTCTCCTCCATCAAGGTGCCGCCGAGGTCGTCGACCCCACCGTTGAGCACGTCGGTGCACACGTCCGGGCCGAGCTTCACCCACGAGCACTGGATGTGGTCGATCAGCCCGTGCAGCATGATGCGGGCCATCGCGTGGACGGCGCGGTTGTCGCGGACGGTGGGCCCGGGCCGGGCCACACCGGCCAGGTAGATCGGGCTGGACTGATGCACGAAGGGCAGGGGGACGAACTCGGTGAAGCCGCCGGTCTCGCGCTGGATGCCGGCGATGAGCTTCAGGTGGTCGACCCAGTGGCGCGGGTGGTCGACGTGGCCGTACATCATCGTCGACGTCGTCGGCAGACCGACGGAGTGCGCGGTCGTCACCACGTCGATCCACGCCGACGTCGGCAGCTTGCCCTTGGTGAGCACCCACCGGACGTCGTCGTCGAGGATCTCGGCGGCGGTGCCCGGGAGGGAGTCGACCCCGGCCTCGCGCAGGGAGAGCAGGAACTCGCGGACCGACAGCCCGGTGCGCGAGACGCCGTTCATGACCTCCATCGGGCTGAACGCGTGCACGTGCAGGCCGGGCTCCGCCGCCTTGATCGTGCGGGCGATGTCGGCGTAGGCGGTGCCCGGCATCTGCGGGTCGATGCCGCCCTGCAGGCACACCTCGGTGGCGCCGACGTCCCACGCCTCCCGGGCCCGCGCGGCGATCTCGTCGAGGGAGAGCGTGTACGCGTCGGCGTCCGTGCGGCGCTGGGCGAAGGCGCAGAACCGGCACCCGACGTAGCAGACGTTGGTGAAGTTGATGTTGCGGTTCACGACGTAGGTGACCTCGTCGCCCACCGCATCGCGGCGCAGGTCGTCGGCCAGCGCGCACAGAGCGTCCAGCTCCGGCCCTTCGGGGGCGCACATCAGCGCGAGGGCGTGCTCGGACGAGAGCTCTCGCCGGGTCCCGTTCGGCCTCGCGCAGCGCAGCCGCAACATCGGTGTCCAGTCGCTTCGGGGCCGCACCCACGCGGCCGCGTACCGAGTCCCAGTCGCCGTAGACGTCGTCGAAGTCGCCACGACGGTCCTGCCGTCGCCCTTCGGCGTCGACGGCGACGTTCAGGTCGGCCCGACCGCTCGTCTCCCAGCCACCATCGGGTTCCTGCCATGGCAGGCCCGCGGGCACGGCTGACGGATCGGCCAACCCGTCCGGGCCGGCCAGCGCATCGACGTGGGCCCTCAGCCGTGGGTCCAGCCACGGCTCGGCCAGGTACGGCGGATGCGCGGTCAGGCGCTCCCGGAGCTCGAAGCCCGCCTCGCGGCACAGCTCGCCCAGGGCGTCGAGGGCCGGCCACGGCCGCTCGGGATTCACGTGGTCGGGCGTCAGCGGGCTGATGCCACCGAAGTCGTCGACGCCGGCGTCCAGCAGGGCCCGGCACTCGGTCAGGTCGACGAGGTTCGGCGGCGCCTGGACGCGGGCCGCGGGCCCCAGCACGACGCGAGTGGTGGCGATCGCCGCCAGGTACTCCTCCAGACCGAGGTCGTCGACGTGCCGCATCGCGGTCTCCGGCTTCGCCCGGAAGTTCTGGACGATGACCTCCTGCACGTGACCGAGCTCGCGCGAGACCTGCCGCAACGCGAAGATGCTCTCCGCCCGCTCGGTGAGCGTCTCGCCGATGCCCACCAGGATGCCGGTGGTGAACGGGATGTTCAGCCGCCCGGCGTCCTCCAGCACCCGCATCCGCACGGCCGGGTCCTTGTCCGGGCTGCCGTGGTGCGGCTGGCCCTTCTCCTCGAACAGTCGGCGCGACGTGGTCTCGAGCATCATGCCCATCGACGGCGCCACCGCCTTGAGCCGGTTCATCTCCGCCCAGCTCATCACCCCGGGGTTGAGGTGCGGCAGGAGGCCGGTCTCCTCCAGCACCCGGATCGCCATGGCGCGCACGTACTCCAGCGTCGACTCGTAGCCCGCCTCGGCCAGCCACTCCTTCGCCTCCGGCCAGCGGTCCTCCGGCCGGTCGCCGAGGGTGAACAGCGCCTCCTTGCAGCCCAGCTCGGCTCCGGCTCGGGCGATCTCGAGCACCTCGTCGGGCGAGAGGAACGGCGAGTCGAGCTTGCCGGGCACCGTGACGAACGTGCAGTAGTGGCACCGGTCGCGACACAGCCGGGTGAGCGGGATGAACACCTTGCGTGAGTACGTGACGACGTTTGGGCGGCCCGCCTCGACCAGCCCGGCATCACGCACCCGGCGGGCCACCGTCATCAGTCGCTCGAGGTCCTTCCCGCGAGCAGCGAGCAGTGCGGTGGCCTCGGCGACGTCGAGGCTCTTGCCGTTGTCGGCCCGCCCGACCGCGCGCGCGACCTCCCGCTCGTTCGTCACAGGCCCTGCCCGGTGATCCTGATCCCCGCGTGCGTCTTGTACCGACGGTTGATGGCGATGATGTTCGCGGTGAGGGCCTCGACCTGGGCGGCGTTGCGCAGCCGTCCCCCGTACAGTCCGCGCATTCCCGGGATGCGGTCGGCCAGCTGCTTCACCACGGCGACGTCGTCGCGATCCTCGCCGAGCACGAGCACGTCGGTGTCGACGTCGGTGACCGACAGGTCGGCGAGGATCACCGCCGAGACGTTGTGGAAGGCGCCGATCACCCTCGATCCCGGCAGCAGCGCCTGAGCCTGCTCGGCCGCGCTGCCGCCCTCGACATCGAGCACGAACGGGCCCTGCTTGTCGAAGCCGAGCGGGTTGACGCAGTCGATGACGATCTTGCCGTCGAGTGCGTCGATGAGGTCCGCCAGTGTCTTCTCGTGGGCGTCGAACGGCACCGCGACCAGCACGACGTCGGACTCCGCCGCGGCGTCGCGGTTGCCGGCTCCGCGGACGGTCGCCGCGCCAGCCGTGGCCGCCAGCTCGTCGTTCAGCTCGGCGGCGGCCTGCTCGGCGCGCTCGCTGTCCCGGGAGCCGAGCACGACGTCCAGTCCGGTGGCGGCCCAGCGCAGGGCCAGCCCACGGCCCTGGGCGCCGGTGCCTCCCAGCACGCCCACGGTGAGGTCGTCGACGCTCATGTCGCTCATCATCGCGGCTCGAGGATGACGACGGGGATCTTCCGGTCGGTCCACGCGTCGTACTTCGCGAAGTCGGCGTACAGGTCGACGAGGATCGGCCACAACCGCGCGCGCTCCTCGTCGGTGGCTTCGCGGGCCCGCACCGGCCGGCCGGGCTCCTTGAGCAGGTGGACGCGGGTTTCCGGGTTCGCCATGAGGTTCCGGTACCACTGCGGGTGCTTGGCCATCCCACCCACGGAGGCAACGATCACGACGTTCGGCGGGTCGTCCAGATAGAGCAGAGGGGTGGTGAACGACGTGCCGGACTTCCGGCCGACGTGCTCGAGCAGCAGCGTGGGTACCGGCTTCGTGAACCCGGCACCGACCCGCCACTTGTGGCCGATGCGGCCGTTGGTCAGCTTGAACACGCGGACATGGATCTTCGACATGAGCCTGAGCGCCCGCAGAGTGGTCGGCGCGTTGAGACCCTTCGGTCGCTCGTCCGGCAACGAGAAGCGTCCCATGTCAGCGTCCTTCGCCTCGAGCTGCGGCAGCGATCGTCTCCTCGACGATGGAGTTGAGCCTGGCTGCCTGGGGCCAGCCGGCGTAGTGGCTCAGGAACACCACGATCTCGCGAAGCGCGGCGTCGTCGAGATCGCCCGCCGCGTGGGCCGCCGGAATCTGGATCCCGAGCACATCCGCGGCGCCTTGCCCGGAGAGCAGGCCGATGAGGAGCAGGCGCCGGTCCCGGTCGGAGAGACCCGGCCGGTTCCAGATGTCGGCGAACAGGTGGTCGGCGGTGTAGGCGAAGAAGTCGCCCGACCCGTCGGTCATGTCGAACCCGTAGACCTGCTCCATCTTGCGCAGGCCCCGAGCCCGCTGCTCGGGCAGGTCCGCGAACTTGTCGTCGTCAGTCACTGCGATCTCCTTGGAGGCCGAGCCCCGGGCCGAGTCGGTCCAGGGCGAGGCGGGACAGGGGCACGTCGACGTCGAGCTCGTCGGCCAGCGCGATCGCGAAGCCGAGGTCCTTCTCCCCCAGTGCGTGGACGTGGGAGAAGACACCCTGCCAGAAGTCGCCGTCCGGGATCGGTGCGGTGGTGTCGCGGTGCAGGATGGCGCCGGGCCCTCCGGTGATCGCATCGGTGTGACGGACGACGTCGCCGAGCGCGACCAGGTCGATGCCCGCAGCCTCCGCGAGCCGGGCAGCCTCGGTCGCCGCAGTGAACGACACGAAGTGCAGCAGGTTGCGGGCCAGCTTGAACCGGGTGCCGGCCCCGAGCCCGCCCGCGTGGACGATCTTCGAGCCCATCACGGACAGCACCGGCTCGACGGCCCGATAGCCGTCCACTTCGGCGGCGCCGACCATGATCGCCAATGACCCGTCGGCCGCACCCATCGGGCCGCCCGAGACCGGGGCATCCATGACCTCGACGGCGAAGCCGCACACGGACATGACCTGTTTCTGCAGCTCGGCGGGAGTCGACGGTGCGACCGTCGAGTGGATGACGAAGGACACCGGGACGAAGGTGTTGCGGGACTTCAGGTCGGCCAGCACCTCGCCCAGCACCGAGCGCACCTGGTCGTCGTCGCGCACCATCACGCAGATGACGTCGGCCCAGTTGCCCATCGCGCCGATCGACTCCGCGGCCGTCGCACCGGCCTCGACCAGCTCGGCGACCGGCTCGGGATCGACGTCGAAGACCTGCAGGTCGATCGCGTCGCTGGCGGCGAGTCGCTCCGCCATCGGCCTGCCGATGTTGCCCAGCCCGATGAACCCGGTGCGCGTCGGCTTCATGGCCGGAACGTCTGTCCGCCGTCGACCGCCCAGGATCTGGCCGGTCACCCAGGACGCCTCGTCGGACAGCAGGAACAGGGCCGCGCCGACCATGTCCTCCGGCTGGCCCATCCGCTTCAGCGCGAGCGTCTTGACCAGCTCCTTCGACGCGTCGCCGGCCTGCACCCGGGTCGCCTCGGTGTCGATGGGGCCGGGCGCGATCGCGTTCACCCGGATGTTCATGCCGCCGAGCTCGTGCGCCAGCTGCTGGGTGAGGCCGTTGACGCCGACCTTGGCCAGCCCGTAGAAGCCGGAGTAGAGGTAGGCCGCGGTGCTGGACTGGTTGACGATCGCTCCTCCGCCCCGCGCCTGCATGGACGCGATAGACCGCACGCGTCATGACCAGCGCGCCGTCCATGTTCACGCTCATGAACCTGCGGTAGTAGTCCCAGTCGACCGCTGATCAGCAGGTCGAACTCCATGTCGCCGTAGATCGCGGCGTTGTTGATGAGTCCGTCGATGCCGCCCCACTCGCCCTCGACCGTCGCCACGAGGGCGGATGCGGAGTCCGACGACGAGACGTCGCACGCGCACGAACATCGCCGTGCCGCCGCTCGCCTCGATGTCCTTGGCGACCTGCTGGCCGGCGTCCGCGTTGACGTCGGCGACGACCACTCGTGCGCCCTCGGCGGCCAGCGCCTTCGCGTAGGCCTCGCCGATGCCCTGGGCCGCGCCGGTGACGACGACGACCTTGTCCTGGAATCGCATCTGTCTCTCCATCGGTCGTCAGGCCGGCTCGGCCACGGTCTTCATCTCGAGGTACTCCTCGAAGCCCGCGACGCCCATCTCGCGGCCGAGGCCGGACTGCTTGTAGCCGCCGAACGGGGCGTCCGGGCTGAACCAGACGCCGCCGTTGACGGCGAGGGTGCCGGTGCGGATCCGCCTGGCGACCGCCTTCGCCCGCTCCAGGTCCGCGGAGTCGACCGAACCGGAGAGGCCGTAGTCGGAGTCGTTGGCGATGCGGACGGCGTCGTCGTCACCGTCGTGCGGGATGACGACCAGGACGGGTCCGAAGATCTCCTCCTGCGCCAGCCGCGAAGAGTTGTCGAGCCCGGCCACCACGGTGGGCTCGACCCAGAAGCCGGACCGGTCGATGACCTTGCCGCCGGTGACGATCCGGCCGCCCTCCTGCTCGGCGAGCTTGAGATAGCCCTCGACCCGGTCGCGCTGGGCCTGCGAGATCACCGGTCCGCAGATCGCGTCGGGCTCGGCGGGGTCCGAGACGCCGATGGACGCCATCGTCTCGGCCGCGGCCTGCACGGCCTCGTCGTACCTGGCTCTCGGCACGACGAGCCGCGTCGAGAGCGCGCAGCCCTGACCGGCATGGATGCAGGCGGCGAAGGCCGTGGCGGCGGCGGACGCCGCCACGTCGGCGTCGTCGAGCACGATGGCGGCGGACTTGCCGCCCAGCTCGAGGAACACCTTCTTCAGCGTGGGCGCCGCCGCGGCCATGATCGCCCGGCCGGTGGCGGTCGATCCGGTGAACGACACCATGTCGACGCGCGGATCGCTCGTCAGCAGCGCGGCGACGTCGTTCGAGCTCGGCGTCACGACGTTGAAGACGCCGGCCGGGATGTCGGTGTGCTCGGCCACCAGGCGGCCGAGCTCGCAGGCCACCCACGGGGTGTCGGGCGCGGGCTTGAGCACGACCGTGCAGCCCGCGGCCAGCGCCGGGCCGACCTTGGCGAGGTTGATCTGGTTGGGCACGTTCCACGGCGTGATCGCCGCGACCACGCCGATCGGCTCGCGCAGCACCGTCCGTCGGCGTCGGGATGCCCATCGGCTCGGCGATGCCGAGGTCCGTCTCCCAGTCGTAGCTCTCCAGCAGGTCGGTGACCCACGTGAGGCCCTCGACGGGAACGTCGAAGCCGGCGGCGCCCATCATGAAGCCGGGCATCCCGACCTCGGCCGTGGTCAGGGCCCGGAAGTCGTCGGCGTGATCGAGCAGCGCCTGGTGGAGCTGGCGCAGGCAGCGCACCCGCAGCTCGACGTTCGTCGACCAGTCGGTCTCGTCGAACGCCCGGCGCGCCGCGGCGATCGCGGCGTCGACGTCGTCGGCGGTGCTGTCGGGCGCCCGACCGATCTCGTCGCCGGTCGCCGGATTGAGGATCGCGTAGGACGCGCCACCGCTGGCATCGCTCAGCTTGCCACCGACCAACTGCTGGGCCGGTGGGGACGCGATCGTCGTCACTGTGCTGCCTCCTGGGTGATGAAGTCGCCGCGCTCGACCGGTGGTGGCCAGACGGGCGACGGGAGATCGTCGTAGTGGTAGTGACCGGGCACGCCGTGGCCGGTGACCGACATCCGCTTCAGCAGGGTGTCGGGGGCCTTGCCGGCCTCGACGATCCTCCATGAACGTGTGGGCCGTCGACGGCATGTCGAACCAGTCGCGCTGCCAGGCGATCTTGACCTGGCCCTCGTCCGGCCCGGACATCTGGCGCTCGACACCGAACCACGAGCCGCCGATGCCGAGGATCTCGAACTCCGACCCCGACTCGTCGTCGATGATCCCCGAGCGCTGCTTCCAGAAGCCGACGATCATCCGGGTCCGCTCGTCGACGACGGTCGCCTGGTAGTCGTAGTGCCAGCCGTCGAGGCCTTCCATCTCGATGCCGATGGCCCAGTCGCGGATCTGGTCACGGCCGACGGCCATGAAGTGCTCGTCGGGGGCGTACATCCACCCGTACGCTGGCGTCCTCGGCATAGAACTCCGCCAGCGGTCGCCAGTCGCCGGAGCGCTCGGCCTCACGGTTGGCGTCGAGCCAGGACTGCCAGAACTCGTCGATCTCCGCACGGGTCAGGTCAGGCATCTCGATCCTCCTCGATCGACAGGGCGAACGCCGGGCAGTACTTCACCGCGGTGGTGACGTCGGCGCGACGCGACTCGTCGGGGTGCTCGTCGAGAAGCTTGACGACGTCGTTCGCCTCGTCGAAGCCGAAGACGTCGGGCGCCTCGCCCTGACACAGCTGGTGTGCCTGGCAGACCGTGGTGTCCGCGACGACTCTCATCGCTTCCTCCGTCGGTACTTGACGCGGCAGGGCTGCTCGAGCTGGATGACCATCTTGGTGAAGTCGTCGCGGTAGGAGTCCAGCGGCTGGGCCGGGGTGAACTCGAAGTCGCGCAGGATGACCGAGAAGATCGCCTTCATCTGCATCATCGCGAACGCATTGCCCACGCAGCGGTGCTTGCCGGCACCGAACGGGATCCAGGTCCAGCGGTTCTGCAGGTCCTCCTGGCGCGGGTCGATGTAGCGCGCCGGGTCGAACTCGTCCGCCCGAGGGAAGTCCTCCTCGATCCGGTTCGAGACCCGCGGCGAGGCGGCGATGACCGCACCGGCCGGGATCGTGTGACCGAGCAGCTCGAAGTCCTCCTGCACCAGGCGCATCAGGATGATCAGCGGCGGGTGCAGCCGCAGCGTCTCCTTGAGCGCCGACTCCAGCACCGGGATGGCTCGCAAGGCCTGGAACGACACCTCCGACCCGTCGGCGTACAGCTCGTCGAGCTCGGCGACCACGTCCGCCATGACGTCGGGATGGCGCATCAGCTCGATCATCGCCCAGGACGCCGTGCCGCTGCTGGTGTGATGGCCGGCGAACATCATCGAGATGAAGATGCCGGTCACGATGTCGGCGGTGAACTGGTCCGAGCCGTCGTCGTTCTTCAACGAGATCAGGACGTCCAGCAGGTCGCGGTTCTCGCGGGCGACGGTGCCTCGGGTGTGGCGCCGGTCGATGATCGCCTTGAACCAACGCGACCAGCCTCTCCCGCGCAGCGTCCCGCAGCCGGAAGCTCTCGATGTCGGCGTACGGATCGACGTACGCGATGGCGTCGGTGCCGTGCTCGAGCTCGTGATAGTGCTGGGCGAAGGAGGAGTCGAGCTCGTCGCGGAACGGCTTGCCGATCAGGCAGGAGCTCGTCGTGTAGATGGTCAGCTCGGCGAAGAAGTCGAGCAGGTCGATCTCGCCCTCGTCGCCCCAGTCGGCGACCATCCGACGGATCTCCGCCTCGATGGTCTGCGCATGGCCGCGCATCATGTCGCCGCGCAGCGCCTGGTTCTTCAGCATCTGCTGCCGTTCCTCGGGGCTCGCGTCGAAGACGACACCTTCGCCGAAGATCGGCGTCATGAACGGGTAGGCCGCCGCCTGGTCCAGCACGGCGTCCGGCGCCCGGAAGAATGCTTCGTTCGCCTCGGCACCGGAGACCATGACGACGTCCTTGTCGGCCAGCCGGAACCGGCCGACGTCACCGCACTCCTCCCGCACTCGGGTGAAGAGGCTGATCGGATCCACCCGCATCTCCGGCAGATGGCCTGTACCCCGGATGATCTCGGGCACCGAGGGCGATTCGTCGTCGAGGACGGACGAGACCTCCGGTATGCCGGCCAGCAAGTGCAGGTCGGTGGCGGTCACAGTGTCTCCACGGGTGCTTCGGGATTCACTTCGATCAAGCTCCAGTGGACTCCCCGTGGAGCGCTCACGATGGCGGCGATGGCATCGGCCTGGGCCTTGGCCTTGAGGAAGTGCGGGTGTCGGGCCAGGCCGAAGCGGACCCACTGGTTGAGGACGAACGCGGCATCGTCCGGCTCCCAGGCATCCCCCATGCCGGACCAGGTGGGGCCGGGCCGCACGATCGAGGCGCGAACCCCCGTGCCCTCCAGCTCCATCTGCAGGGCCCCGACCATGCCCTCGAGGCCCCACTTGCCGGCCGAGTAGGCGGCCATGAAGGGTCTCGGGCGCACCGCCACGTCGGACGACACGAACACGATGTCGCCGCGCTGCCGTTCGATCATCGGTGGGACGAACTCGCGGACGAGGCGATGGGATCCGACCAGGTTGAGGTCGAGCTCGCGGGCGAACCGCTCGGAGCCGACCTCGGCCGTTGCGCCCGGGGCCACGGCGCCGGCGTTGCTGATGACGACCTCGACATCGCCGAGGTCGGCGCCCACCTTGGCCGCGAACTCCTGGAGCGAGTCGTCGCTCGTCATGTCGAGCGGGTGGGCCACGGCCTCGCCGCCGCTGCCGCGGATCTCGGTCGCCAGCTCTTCACACATCTCGACGCGCCGCGCACCCAGCGCGACCGGATGGCCGGCTGCGGCCAGCACCTTCGCCGTCTCGGCGCCGATGCCGGACGAGGCCCCGGTGACGACCGCTGGACGACGCTCGGGGTGGGCGTACTTCGGCATCAGGACGTCCTCTCCGTGAAGGTCGTCGGAAGGTGGGCGAAGCCGCGCACGTTGGTGGAGTGGACCCGCACCGCGCGGTCGGCGTGGACGTCGAAGGTGTTGGCTCGGCGGACCAGCTCGGTGAGGACGACCTGCGCCTCCAGACGGGCGAGGTGCGCGCCGAGACAGAAGTGACGGCCGGTGCCGAAGCTGAGGCTTCGGCTCAGCTCATCCTTGGGCCGATGGATGTCGAACGCGGCCGCGTCGGTGAACACGTCCTCGTCACGGTTGGCCGAGCCGATCAGGACGAGCAGCTTCGACTCGGCCGGCACCGACTGTCCGTGGATCTCGACGTCGTCGACGACGTACCGCGCCAGCATCTGCGTGGAGTTGTCGAAGCGAAGCGTCTCCTCGGTCCACTGGGTGACGAGGTCCGCCTCAGGCGCGGCGAAGACCTCGGCCTGCTGCCGGGGGTTGGCGGCGAGGTGGAAGAGCGCGTTGCCGAGCAGCTTCGTCGTCGTCTCGTTACCGGCCACGACCATCAGGAACAGGAAGGCGATGATCTCCGCATCCGAGAGCCGGTCGCCGTCGTTCTCGGCGGCGGTCAGTGCCGATGTGAGGTCGTCGGTCGGCTGGCTCCTGCGCTGCTTCACCATCGCCGCGTAGTACTCGTTCAGCTCGATCGCCGCCGTGAACCCGGCCGCCGGGACGTCGCGCACGCCGTCCTCCCGGTGGACGAGCAGGTCGGCGAGCCGCCGCACCTCGTCGCGGTCGGACTCCGGCACGCCCATCAGCTCGGAGATGACGTCCATCGGGAGCCGGCCGGCGAGCTCGGTGATCCAGTCGGCCTCACCGTGCTCGGCGCTGGCCGCGAGCACGCGGTCGAAGTGATGGTCGGCCAGGCGCTGGATCTGGGGCTCGAGCTCGCGGACCCGGCGCGGAGTGAACGCGGCGGACACCAGCTTGCGCACGCGGGTCTGCTCGTCGCCGTCGAGCGCCAGGAAGGACATCACCTTGTGGGCATCAGGCGTCCACGCGCTGGCGTCGAGCGAGACGCCCATCCGGTTGGAGAACGTCTCGTCGTCGCGGAAGACGCCGCGGACGTCGGCGTGACGGGAGACGACCCACAAGTCGTCGACGTCGGTGTGGAGGACCGGCGCCTCGGCCCGGAGCCGGGCGTAGATCGGGTACGGGTCCTCGTGGAACTCGTAGTCGTACGGATCGAACGCCAGCGGTGCGTCGGCGGCGGCAATCGTCATGGGTTCCCCCGCATGATGACGGCGAAGGCGGACTCGAGCCGCTCGGCCAGGTCGTCGTAGGTGCGCAAGCCCATGCCCGCCTGGAGCAGGGCGCCGAAGAAGGTCAGGACCAGAACCTCGAGGACGCCCGCGTCCACCGGCTGGTCCGGTGCGTCGGGGTCGCGCAGCGCCTTCTCGAAGCGGGAGATGAACTGGCCGCCGATGCGTTGCCGCAGCCGGGCGACATCCGGATCGCCTCCGAGCAGGGCCGGCGTGACTGCGGCGGCGAGCTCGGGCTCGGTGACGATCCTGGCGACGACCCGGCGGCCCACGTGCTGAACCCGCTCGATCGCGGTCGTGCCCTCCACCTCGGAGTCGTCGTCCACCGCGATGTGGCGCGAGAAGAGCTCGGCGAACAGATGCTGCTTCGAGGCCAGATAGGTGTAGGCCGTCGCGGGCGACACCCCCGCCCGCTGCGCGACCGTGCGGATGGTGAGTGCTTCGTGGCCGACGTCGCGGAGCTCGTCCAGGCCCGCCGCCAGCAGCTTCTCGACCGTTCCCTGCTGGCGCGCGTTCAGCTCCTGCCGCGGCGACAGACTGGTCAACTGACTGGACACCTGTCCAACCTATCCTCGTCGCGCCCGTCTGGCAAGGGGCCGGGGCGTCATCGGTCGTCACGGAAGACGGCGTCCCGGCCTTCCTCGCGAGCTCGCACCGCCTCCTCGAAGTTGTCCGTCAGCAGCCGCAGGTAGAGCTGGCCGATCCCTTCCATCGGCATGTAGCTCTCCAGCGACCCGGCCGCGATGCCGGCATGCAACGACCGCTTGGTCATCTCGATGCCCGGCTGGGACAGGGCGGTGATCCGCTCGCCGATGGCCACCGCCTCGTCCAGCACCGGGTCGGCGACGCGGGAGACCAGGCCGATCCGGGCGGCCTCCCCGGCGTCGACGTCACGGCCGGTGAACATCAGGTCGGCAGCGTGGCTCGAGCCCACGGCCCGCGGCAGCAGGTAGCTCAGGCCGAGCTCGCTGGCGGTGAGCCCGTTGTTGATGCCGGCCGCCCGGAAGTACGCCTCCGGCGAGGCGATCCGGACGTCGCAGGCGAGAGCGAGGCACAGCCCACCACCGACGGCTGCCCCGTTGACCGCGGCGATCACGGGTTGGTGCAGGCGTCGAAGCGTCGCGACCACGTCCTCGAGAACCTCGAGCGACCGCAGCGCGTAGGCCGGGCGCGGGAGTCCGTCCGCATGCGGAGGTTTGCCGGCTGACTTCTGGTCGGCGCCGGAGGAGAAGGCATCGCCGGCACCGGTCAGGACGATGGCACGGACGGTGTTGTCGTGACCGAGCTCCACGAGCCGCTCGCGCACCGGCACCATCACGTCGAACGCCATGGCGTTCATGCGCTCCGGCCGGTTCATCGTGACGACGGCGACCCCGGGCGCCGGTCGGTCCACGGCGACGAACGAGCTCGCGTCCTCTCCAGCCATTCCGCGATACTAGAACACGTTCTACAGTGAAGCCATGCGCAACGGCATCGTGCTCTTCACCTCCGACCGCGGCATCAAGCCGGCCGACCTCGCCCGAGCGGCGGAGGACCGCGGCTTCGACACGATCTACGTGCCCGAGCACACCCACATCCCGGTGAAGCGCGAGGCCCTGCATCCGACCGGCGGCGAGGAGCTGCCCGACGACCGCTACATGCGCACCCTCGATCCCTGGACCACCCTGGCCACCTGCGCCGCCGTGACCGAGCGGATCGGCCTCTCGACCGCGGTCTGCCTGCCGGTGGAGTCCGACCCGATCACCCTCGCCAAGACCCTGGCCACGCTCGACCATCTCTCCGGTGGCCGGGTCACCATCGGCGCGGGCTTCGGGTGGAACACCGACGAGCTCACCGACCACCACGTCCCGGGCAACAAGCGCCGCACCGTCCTCAAGGAGTACCTCGAGGCGATGCGCGCGCTGTGGACCGAGGAGGAGGCGTCGTACGACGGCGAGTTCGTGTCGTTCGGCCCGAGCTGGGCCTACCCCAAGCCGCCGCAGGGCCGGATCCCGGTGATCATCGGCGCCGGCGGCGGCCCGAAGACGATGAAGTGGATCGCCCGTCACGCCGATGGGTGGATGACCACGCCGATCGAGACCGACGTCGCCGCGAAGGCGGACCTGCTGCGCAAGGAGTGGGCGGACGCCGGCCGCGACGGCGATCCCGACATCCGGATCCTGGTCGCGAAGAGGCCGACCGAGGAGGACTTCGCGGACTGGATGTCGGCGGGCGCTGCGGAGCTGATCTGGGGCGTCCCGGACGCCACGGAGGACAAGGTCCTGTTGTACCTGGACAAGCTGGCGGCCCGCGTCGGCATCGGAGGCAGCACCTGATGCAGCCACCGGACAGCCGGTATGCCGCCCTGACGAGGGCGCAGCTGGCCGTCGTCGTACCCGAGCTTCTGCTGATCGGGCACCTCATCGATCGCGCCGGCATGCCCTGGTGCATCAGCGCCCTGGGACGCGAGGAGATGGTGCAGATCGCCATCGAGGAGTGGGCGGCCGCGAGCCCGATCTACACCCGACGCATGCAGCAGGCGCTGGGATTCGCGCCGGAGACAGTGGGCCGCGGAGACGTCATCACGATCTTCAAAGGCCTCCAGCTCGACATCGGCGCGCCGCCGCAGTTCATGGACTTCCGCTACACCGTGCACGACGAGCGGCACGGCGAGTTCCAGCTCGACCACTGCGGCGCGTTGATGGACGTCGAGCCGATGGGCGAGGAGTACGTCGTCGGCATGTGCCACGACATCGAGGACCCGACGTTCGACGCCACGGCCATCGCCAGCCACCCGAAGGCGCAGGTGCGGCCCATTCATCGTCCGCCGCGGGTGCCGGCGGACCGCCAGCCACACTGTGCGTGGACCGTGATCATCGACGACTCATATCCCGAGGCCGTCGGCGATCCCGGCCCTCGACGTCAATGCGCGGTCCCGTGCGGCGGCCATCGACCTCGCTCCGATCGACCCGGTCGACGACGGCATGGCGGACTACGCCGGCGACCTGGTCTCCGACCTCGACTTCTCGCGGTTCTCGCGGTCGGCGCTCATCCGCATCGCCGACGAGGTGTGCCTGCAGATGGCACTGCTCGACAACAGCTTCGCGCTGGCCCTGGCGGCGAGGCTCTCCGCGGACGAGGCGACCCGCATCCGGCGCAAGCAGCTCGTCGGCTTCGCCGGGCTGGCCGCGTACCGGATGGCCCGCGCTCTCGACCTGCCCCGTGACGAGGACGGCGCGCTCCGGCTGCTGGCACTCCACCCGGCCCTGAATCCGAGTGCCTACGTCGACGTGGAGCTCCGGAACGACTCACTCGTCATCCGACGGTCCCCCGCCCACGACGACCACGCGTGGATCTCGCTGTGCGGTCCCGAATGGATCGAACCCCTCCAGGCCGCCGTCCGCGTCCTCGATCCTCACCTCGATGTCGAGGCGACATCAGTCGACGACGCGTGGAGCGTGCGCGTCGTCCGCCGTGACGAGCCCGCCGCCGAGGCCGAGGAGGTGTCGGTGGCCAAGTTCAGCACCGGCACCGACTTCTCCTTCGAGACCCGGCGCTCTCTGCCGATCACGCCGGTCTAGGACTCCCACTTCAGCGCGATGAACACGCCTTCCGCCGTGACCGTGGCACCCTCCTCGTCGGCGAGGTGGCCGACGACGTAGATCTTGCGGCCGTCGGTGTCCTGGATCTCGGCTTCGGCACGCAGTGGACCGAGTCGCGTCGGCCGCGGATACCGGAAGCTGATGGTTCCGGTCGCCACCACGGTGTCGGGGTTGCCGTAGCTGGCGACGTGCCCGAAGAGGTGGTCCAGCACGAGGGCGCAGTAGCCGCCGTGCACGTGTCCGGGTGCTCCTTCGTAGGCCGCTCCGAGCTGGGTGTCGACATGCGCTCGGGTCGGGCTGTCGGGCACGACGTCCAGGGGCGGCGCAACCGGGTTGCGAGGACCGATGGCGACATTGCCCCACGCGATGGTCTCGCCGTCCGGCGTGATGGCCATGCCGAGCGTGTCGTGGCGCTGAACGCTTCGCAGCCTGGCGGTGGCGGCGTCGATCTCGGCCTTGGCCGATGCGACGACGTCGTCGCCCGCCCCGGTCCTGAGGGTGGCGTCGATGAGCTGGCGCACCGACTCGGTGAGCGGCTCGTAGCGCGCACGCTCCCGTGCTGCGTCCTCGTTGGTGATCTCCGCGAAGTCCCACATGGTGCGGAAGCCTATGCCCGGAATCCGTCGGCAGTCAGCAGCCGGGGAGGGTCTCGAACCGGTAGCCCTGCTTGCCGAGCGAACGCAGGATCCGTTGAAGCGCTCGCACGGACTGGGCCCGGTTCCCGCCACCGTCATGCAGCAGCACCACGTCACCCGGGTCGGCCTTCGAGACCACCCGCCGGGCGATGGCCGCGGCTCCGGGCCGCTTCCAGTCCCGCGGATCGACGTCCCACAGCTTCAGGGCCAGTCCCTCGCGACGGACGGTCGACCTGACCCGGGCGTTCACCGCCCCGTACGGAGGACGAAGGCAGGTGATGGGTGTGCCGGTGATCTCCCGCAGCACGTCCGAGGTCCGGCCGATCTGGTGCTTCAGCCTTCCGGGGCCCAGCTTCCGCATGTCCCGATGAGTCCAGGTGTGGTTGCCCAGGGCGTGACCGCGCCCGGCGACGGCCCGCGTCAGCCCAGGATGGGCGGTCACGTTCTCACCGACCTGGAAGAACGTCGCCTTGGCGTCGTGCTCGTCGAGCAGGTCGAGAATCCGCTTCGTGTGGGCGGCAGTCGGTCCGTCGTCGAAGGTCAGGTAGACGACCTTGCTCGGGCCCACGGGTGCCTTCATCTCAGGCTCGGCCGGAGCCTTTTCCTGCAGGGCCTGAAGTCCCCGGACGACGTCACGGCTGAACGGCGCGGGAGCCTGCCCAGCCCACGTCCGGACCGGCGGGAGGTTCGGGGAGGCTCGCCCCGGCGGCGGCCTCGTCCTGGCCGATCCCGGTGATGGCTGCAGCGACCAACATCGATAGTGCGGCGATCGTGATCTGCAGGTGTCGACGGTCGCCGCCCACCAAGGCCATGAGGCGCTCCGCTCGAGGTCTGTGAGCCGTCCCCCGGTTCCGGCAACCTGGTGTTGTCTTTCAGGCTAGGCCGGACGATCGCCGTCACCGGGTTGCCACTCCGCGGCACTCTCCGATGATTAGAGCGATGTCGAACTGCTGAGGGCGACGGTCGATCGATCACGTCAGCTCGTAGAGCGAGTTGAAAGGATTGTCCATCTCCACCCGGCGGACGTCCGAGAAGCCCGCTTGGACGGCGAGCTCTCGAAGCTTCGGCTCCGGCAGCCCCAACGTGCCGAGCCCCTCCCCACCTTGGGCGAGCGAAGTGGTCATGCAGTACAACAAGCTGAAGCCGTAAAGCAGCGATGCGACCGGTCCGACGTTCTGCCGAATGTCTTCGGAGCAGTTGATGTCCAGGCACAGGTATCGCCCACCCTGGCGAAGGCCCTCACGGATCGAGCGCAGGAGTGCTCTCGGTGCCACAGCGTCGTGGACCACGTCGAAGGTCGTGATCACGTCGAAGCTCCTCGGCAGGCCTGCCGACGCGTCGAGCACCTCGTAGGTGACCCGGTCGTCGACGCCGGCCACCTTGGCGTTGACCATGGCCGCATCGATTGCGCTGTGCGACACGTCGAACCCGACGAATCGGGACGCGGGAAATGCCTTTGCGAGCTCAATGGATGCCAGGCCGGCGCCGCAGCCGACGTCGGCGACGTCCGCCCCGAGCTCGAGCAAGTTCTTCGTTGCCGGGACGAGCGGCAGCCATTCCTGCACGAGCAGGTGTTCGTGCCACGCGGCTGTGAACCGTGCGGTCCCCAGGTGCACGTCCGGGTGTAGATGATCCTGGTGCACACCGCCGCCAGTGCGAAACGACTCCACGACGTCGTCGTAGCGCTGGATCGCCCCGATGATCTCCTGGTGGACGCCACCAAAGAAGGCCGGCCCCGGCTCGGAAGCGAGGGTGGGAGCGTGCTCCGGCGGCAGCTCGAATGTGCCGTCCGATGCGCGGTGGGTCAGATAGCCGGCCGCGTACATGCCCGCAAGCCACTCCCGGACATACCGTTCGTCCAGCCCGGTGCGCGCGGCGAGCTGGACGCTCGTGGCCGGCCCGCTCGAGACAAGCTCCTTGAACAGGCCGAGGCGGTCGCCCAGGGCGGCCATGACCACCGTGGAAGCGGCGGCGGTATCGGTCAAGACGCGGCCGGTGAACTCGGCAGCGAGCTGTTCGTCCATGATGTTCTCCTTCGGGAGGTATGAGTCTTGCCTTGCCACCTGAGGCGTTCACTACGCTGTTCTCGGTGTTCACTTCGGGGGAACACGCGGCCCGAGAGGTGCGCGCCACCGGAAAGAACGGGGTACGTCGTGAGGCTGCTCGGTCGGGACCACGAGTTCGCGGCGCTCCTCGCGGCACTCGCGCAGGCCCGGACGGGGGTGGGCCAAGTCGTTCTCATCTCGGGTGAGCCCGGGATCGGCAAGAGCAGCCTGGCCGAGGCGTTCGGGCAGGAGGCCAGCGAGCAGGGCGCAACCGTGCTGTGGGGCACCGGGTGGGACGACCGCGGCACCCCTGCCTACTGGCCGTGGATCCAAGTGCTCCGAGGGGCCACCAAGCTCGGCTCCGCCGTCGAGGGCGCCCTGGAGCCGATGGCCCACGGGTCCCTGCCGCCGGAGCGGTTCTCGGTGTTCGAGCACGTGTGGGCAGTCCTGGAGGAGGTCGCCGAGGATGCGCCACTCGTAGTGGTGCTCGAGAACCTGCACTCGGCAGGAGAAAGCAGCATTCTGCTCCTCGAGTTCTTGGCCACGCAGCTCCGCCGGGCCGGTGTCGTCGTGGTCGCGACCTACCGTTCAACGGAGGTCGCTTTCGATCCAGCGCTCGCGACCGCGGTCGAACGCCTGGAACCGGCCGCCGTCATGCTGCGCCCGCAGCGGTTCAGCGAAGTGGAAGTCGCCAGCCTCCTGGACGAGGCGGGTCTGCCGGCGGGTCCAGATCTGGTTTCCACCGTGCTCGAGCGGAGCCAGGGCAACCCCCTCTTCGCGTCGCACCTGGTCGCCGGCCTGACCCGTTCGGGCGTCACCCCTGAGGAATCCGTGATGCCTGCCGGGCTGAGCCAGGCCATGCGCCGGCTCGCCGAGCATGTCGCATCCTCGACTTCGTGGCCCGGCTGTCTGCGCGTCGCCGCAGTGCTGGGCGCCGACCTCGAGGTCAGCCTGCTGGCCGGCCTCCTGGATGCCCCAGTACCGGAGATGCTCGTGATCCTCGACCGGGCCGTTGAGGAGGGGCTGCTTCGTCGGGACACCTGGGACCCCGACCGGTTCGACTTCTCACACGCATTGGTGCGCGAGGCGTTGTACGACTCGATGAGCTCCGCCGAGCGCGCCGAGCTACACCTCCGGGCCGCGGAGACCCTGCGCGGGCTCGACGCGGCGCCGGCTCGGTTGGCGCATCACTTCGCTGCCGCCTGGCCCGCAGGGGGAGCCCAGGAGTCAGCCGAGCTCAACCGCACGGCCGGCGACGATGCCATGGCCGCACTGGCGTATGAGGACGCGGCGCGTTCTTACGAGGCTGCGCTGCTGTCCTTGAGCCGGTCTGCGGAGAGCCAGCCGCAGGATCGCTGCGAGGTGCTGCTGTCCCTCGCTGCCGCCCTCTCGCGAGCCGGCAACCTTGACCAGGCACGGAGGGCCGCGGAGCATGCAGCCGACCTTGCCGAGCGAGTCAACGAGCCGCATCTCCGCAGCCGTGCCGCACTCCAAGTCAGCGAGCACCTGGAGTTCAACGCAGTGGACCGCCAAGCCATCGCGCAGCTCGAGAGCGCTGAAGCAGCCTGGGACGGGGCGGCCGACCCGATGCGTGCCAAGGTGCTGGCGAAGCTGGCGCTGGCGAAGACCCACGCCGACCGGCGCGATGCTGCCGACCATGCGGCGCAGGCGGTCGCAGTCGCTGAAGGCTGCGACGACCCCGCGGCCCTGGCAGTCGCCCTGTCGGCTCAGCTCCACGTCCACTGGGGAGAGCACGATCCGGATGACGCGCTGGAGTCTGCCGAACGGATCGCGGGACTCGCTGGTCACGCTGGGGATCCCGGTCTCTTGGTCGACGCAACCATGTGGCGACTGACATTCGGCCTGGAGCTCGGCGACCTCGCGGCGGCGACGGCAGCCGTCGAGGAACTCGAGCGCCTGGCCGCAGAACTTCGGCTCCCCACGGTCCGACACCTGGCGCTGTCCCGACGTGCCACCCTGAATGCCTTGCATGGCCGCGTCACCGAGGCGCTGCACCAGGCCAGCGAGGCCCGCGACCTCGCCCGTCGCTGCAGACTGCCCGATGCCGACGCCGTGTACTGGTGCCTTCCCTTTGCGCTGTGGCGTCAGGACGAGATCCCGGACGCCGAGGCCGCGGAGGTCGAGCGCATCGCCCGGCACCTGACCGAGCACTCTCCGCTGCGCGAAGCGCACGAGGTGGCGGTCGTGGCCCTGCTCGCTGACCGGGGCGAGCTGGCAGAGGCCACCGAGCGCTTCGAATCCGTCATGGCTGCACTCCCACACCTCAGGCACGACATGGTCTATCTGTGGACCGTCACCCTGCTCGCATCCGACTGCGTGGCCCTCGGCACCAGCAGCCACGCCGCCGTGCTGCGTGACGCGCTGTTGCCCTTCGTTGACCGGTGGGCCGTCGCGTCCGGCGGTGTGGCCTGCCTTGGAAGCGTCCGGCACGAGCTCGGGCTCCTGGCCGGGATGCTCGGACACACAGCCGAGGCTCGCGAGCATCTCATCGCCGCTGCCGAGTCACATGCCGGTTGCCCGACTCTCCAAGCGCGTTCGGAGGGTGCCTTGGAGCAACTGGGTGCGACTTGGTCGGAGCTCACCCTCGCGCGAGATGGTGCGGTGTTCGTCCTTCGGCTTGGTGATCGGGTACACCACTTGCCCCCCTCCCTGGGGCTGACCTATCTGACCGAGCTGATCCGGCACCCCGGTCAGGAGATCGAAGCCAACAGACTTGTCGCTCTGGGTACGCCGGACCAGCGCAAGACGACTGCGTCCACCGACGACCTCACCGAGGGCGCACGTGCAGACCCCCTGGCCGATCGGGCTGCCCTGGCGGCGTACCGGCGCCGTCTGGCGGAGTACGAGGAGGACATCGCGACCGCCCGTGACTGGAACGACGACGAGAAGGCGGCCAGCCTGGCGGTCGAGCGGGACTTCCTCCTGGAGGAACTGTCGCGGACCGTCGGCCTGGGCGGCAGATCGCGGCGGTTCAGCGACGAGGACGAAAAGGCCCGTCTGAACGCGACACGAGCGATCCGGTCGGCCATCAAGCGACTTGGCAGGATCGACCCGGAAGCCGCCAACCTGCTCGAGGATCGCGTCAGCACGGGGTCACGATGCCGCTACAGCGCTGAAGCATCTCTGTAGGGCAATGTGGCGGTGGCGGTGGGATTTGAACCCACGGAGGGGGTGAACCCTCACACGCTTTCGAGGCGTGCTCCTTAGGCCGCTCGGACACGCCACCGCGGGCTAGGTTACCGGACCTCCCAGCGGCGTCCGAATCCGCCGGACGCGGCAGACTGCGGGCATGGATGCAGCGGTCATGGACGGGTTCGCGCGCCGTGCACGAGGGCTTGCGACGCACGGCCGACGAGCGTTGCTCGGAGTCGTCGGTGCGCCGGGCGCGGCGAAGTCGACCTTCGCGGCGGCACTGGCCGAGCGGCTGCGGGCCGACGGCGTCAGCGTCTCGCTGGTGCCGATGGACGGCTTCCACCACTCACAGGCCGAGCTCGTGGCGCGAGGCCTCCGGGACGTGATGGGACGCATCGACACCTTCGACGCCGCGGGCTATCTCGCGCTGCTCCGGAGCCTCCGCGACGACATCGACCGAACGATCTCGGCGCCCGACTTCGACCGCGCGGTCGAGGAGCCGGTGGCCGACGCGATCCACGTCGGACCCGAGGTCGATCTCGTCATCACGGAGGGCAACTACCTGCTCGACGACGAGCCGCCGTGGCCCGATGTCCGCGCGACCCTGGATGAGATCTGGTTCGTCGAGACCGACGAAACAACCCGCGTCGAGCGGCTGCTCGCCCGGCACGTCGAGTTCGGCAAGACCGAGGACGCGGCCCGCCGCTGGATGGCACGCGTCGACGAGCCGAACGCGCTCCGGATCCGCGCCGGTCGGCACCGTGCCGACCTGGTGATCGACCTGGACTGATCAGGTCCGCTCGTACCGGAGCAGCACGATGCCGCTCGGGAACGACTGGCAGTGGATGAGGCGCAGGTACGTCTCGCTCGCGACATCACCGAAGAGCCGCGTGCCGGAACCCAGCACGACGGGGATCAGCGCGATCGTCAGCTCATCGAGCGCCTCGGCCGCGATCGTCTGGGTGAGGATGTCTCCGCCGCCGAAGACGTGGACGTCCTGGTCGGTGTCGGCCTTCACCGATTCACTCAGCTCGCCGAGGTCGCCCGCACGGAACGTGACGCCGGGCGGCGCGTCCGCCTGCGCGGCGTGCGTCACGACGTAGGTGGGCGGGCCGGTCGTGCTGCCGCCGAACATCGACTGCGACTCCCGGAACGTGGTGGCGCCCATGATGAAGGCGCCGGCGCGCGTCATGGTCTCGGCCATTCCGTAGTCCTCGTCGCGCCGCATGCTGTCGTTCAGCCAGTTCATGTCGCCGCTCGACGAGCGGATATAGCCGTCGAGACTGGCGGCCAGGCTGGCGAAGATCACGCCCACAGACCGAGGCTATTCCTTCCGTCGTGGGTGAGGAAGGCAGTCAATCGGCGCGCGGTGACGGGTCCCGCATCAGCGCCGCACCGAGGGCGGCGAACAACAGCATCCAGCCGGAGATCGCGAGGCGCGCGCCGTCGGTCATCGTCGCCAGCGCCGGGAACATCGGGAAGAACACCCACACGCCCGACGCCAGCACCACCCATCGACGCCAGCCCTGCCAGACCCCCGCACGGACGATGGCGATACCGGCTGCCACGAGGGTGACACCCAGTCCGAAGCTGACGAGGCCATATCCGGCGCCGATGACGGTGACAGCCGTGCTGTCCATTGCAGCGTCACGCGCGGTGATCGCCACAGCCTCCATCACCGTGAGGGCGATCATCCCGACGGCCGCTCCGTAGGTGCCGATCAGGCCGAGCCGGGTGTGCGGCACCGCACTGGTCCGTGACAGCGCCAGCAGGCCGAGCAACAGCCCGAGGTGCTGCACCACGAAGAACGCCTGGATGGCGGCGAACTCGCCGGGGCTCTGCGGGTAGCTGAACCGTTCGATGCTGACGTCGGGATCCATCACGGCGAGATACACGCCGGACGCGGCCCCGGCCAGTGCGGCGATGAGGCACACAGCCCCGTCGCGGCGAATCGCGCTCGTTGATCGTGACGCGATGTGGGAGGTGGTCATCAACGTGCTCCTCGGCGTGTCTGCCCCGACTCGTTTTAGTCGTTCACTAGAGTAGAACTCCAATGAGAGATGTCAAGTCCTCGCGACGCGAAAAGGCCAAGGCGACCCGGATGGCGATCATCCGCGCCGCTCATGAGGAGTTCGTCGAGAACGGCTTCCACGGCGCGACGATCACGGCGATCGCGAAGCGTGCCGGGGTCGCTCCCCAGACCGTGTACTTCGTGTTCCACACCAAGGCGGAGCTGATCAGTGCCGTCATCGACACCGCGGTGATGGGTGAGGACGACCCCCAGGCACCCGAAGAGACGCCGTGGTTCGCCGCGATGCTCGCCGAGCCCGACCCGGCCGAGTGCGTCCGGATCTTCGTGCGCGGTGCCGGCGACGTGTACGCCCGAGCCAGCTTCATCGGGGAGGTGCTGCACGCGGCGGCGCTCACGGACGAGGAGGTTCGCACCACGCACGAGCACCACGAAGAGCTCCGGCACACGGCCTACCGCGGGGTGGTACAGATGCTGGCCGAGAAGGGCCGGCTGCGGGCCGGTCTCACCGTCGACACCGCGACCGACGTCTTCATGACCGTCTACGGCGACGGTAGCTACACCATGCTGCGAACAGAGCGCGGCTGGAGCCACGAGCAGGTCATCGACTGGCTGTGCGACGTCCTGCCGGGGATGCTGCTCAGCGATGCGTGAGGAAGAAGTCGCGGAGCAGCTCCGCCGACTCGTCGGCGAGCACACCGCTGACCACCTCGGGGCGGTGGTTGAGCCGGCGGTCGCGCACGACGTCCCACAGTGATGCCACCGCACCGGCCTTCTCGTCGAACGCACCGAAGACGAGGCGCTGGACGCGAGCCGCCACCAGAGCGCCCGCGCACATCGTGCACGGCTCGAGGGTGACGACGAGAGTGCAGCCCTCCAGCCGCCACTCCCCCAGCGCCGCCGCGGCCTCCCGCATGGCGACGATCTCGGCATGCCCGGTCGGGTCGTGGTCACGCTCACGGGTGTTGCGGCCGGTGCCGATGACCGTGCCGGACGCATCCGTCACCACGGCGCCGACCGGCACGTCGCCGTCGCCGGCAGCGAGGGCGGCCAGCGCAAGCGCCTGCCGCATCAGCTCCTCGTCCGTCACCCGACGAGCTCCTCGAAGGCGTCGCCGAAACCGAGCCGCGTCGCCACGTCGCCCAGGATCTCGTCCGGGTAGAGATCGTCGTCGTCGCAGAGCACGCCGAGCTCGAGCGCGGCCATGCCGAGGTCGCTGATGATGTCGAGGTCGCCGGCCGGCTGCGGATCGTCCTCGTCGTCGGGGTCCGGCACGTCCAGCATGTCGGCGACGCCGCTCGCGAGCGGCCAGTCGCTGGCCGCCGTCACGTCGGAGAGCAACGCCCGCACCTGGGTGCCCATCTTGCGGACGAGCACGAAGAAGTCGTCATTCATGGACACCATGCCGAGCACACCGACGTCGGACGGGAAGCGGCCCAAGGCGTCGGTGAGGTTCTCGAAGTCCTCGGCGACGGACGGGTGCAGCTCGACCACCTGCCAGTGGCCGTCGTCCCGGTAGGCGGCCACGGCGAAGTCGACGTCGTCCTCGGCCATGGTCCACCTCCTCGGTGTCCTCCTCTGCGATGGTGACAGACCCCCGTACCGCTGGCCACTATCGTCGAGGTCATGCAGGTTCATGTCGCCGACCACCCGCTCGTCTCGCACAAGCTCACCGTGCTGCGTGACGAGCGCACCGACTCACCGACGTTCCGGCGCCTCGCCGACGAGCTGGTCACCCTGCTGGCCTACGAGGCGACCCGCGACGTGCGCGTCGAGCCGGTCGAGGTGCAGACACCCGTGGCCAAGGCGTCCGGCGTGCGCCTGTCGACCCCTCGCCCGCTGGTGGTGCCGATTCTGCGCGCCGGTCTCGGCATGCTCGAAGGCATGCAGCGGCTGTTCCCGACCGCCGAGGTCGGATTCCTCGGCATGGTGCGCAACGAGGAGACGCTCGAGGCCGCCACGTATGCCGAACGACTGCCCGACGACCTGGCCGGACGCCAGTGCTACGTGCTCGACCCGATGCTCGCCACCGGCGGCACCCTCTCCGCGGCCATCGAGTTCCTGGTGCAGCGTGGGGCGGACGACATCACCGCCATCTGCCTGCTCGCCGCTCCCGAGGGCATTGCTCGTCTCGAGGCCGACCTGGCGGAGGTCGTCCCGCCCGTGACCCTGGTGATTGCTGGACTCGACGAGCGGCTCAACGAGAAGGGCTACATCGTGCCCGGTCTCGGCGACGCCGGCGACCGCCTGTATGGCGTCGTGGGTTAGAGAGCCTCGACGGCCTTCAGCAGCTTGGCCATGTTGTCCTTGGCGTCGCCGAACAGCAGCGTGGTCTTCTCGTCGAAGAGCAGCTCGTTCTCGATGCCGGCGAAGCCGGGACGCATCGAGCGCTTCATGAACACGATCTTCCTGGCCTCGTCGGCGTTGAGGATCGGCATGCCATAGATCGGTGCGCCGGGCGTTGACCTTGCGGCCGGGTTGACGACGTCGTTGGCGCCGACGACGAGCACGACGTCGGTGTCCGGGAAGTCGGCGTTGATGTCGTCCATCTCCCTGAGCTGCTCGTACGGCACCTGGGCCTCGGCGAGCAGCACGTTCATGTGGCCTGGCATGCGCCCGGCCACCGGGTGGATCGCGTAGTCGACCTCGATGTCGCGCGCCTGCAGCACCTCGACGACGTCCCGCAACGCGTGCTGCGCCTGGGCGACCGCCAGGCCGTAGCCGGGAACGATGATGACGCGGTCGGCGTAGCCGAGCATGATCGCGACGTCCTCGGGGCCGGCCGACTGCACCGGGCGGTCGCTGGCCTCGCCGGCGCCCAGCGTCGAGCCACCCTTGAGCGCGCCGAACAGCGTGTTGATGACGGAGCGGCCCATGCCGCGGGCCATCAGGATGGTGAGCAAGGTGCCTGATGCACCGACGAGCGTGCCGGCCACCAGCAGCAGCGTGTTGCCGAGCACGTATCCGCCGGAGGCGACGCAGAGCCCGGTGAACGCGTTGAGGAGCGAGATGACGATCGGCACGTCGGCGCCGCCGACGGGAAGCACCAGGAGCACGCCGAGCGCCAGCCCGAGCAGTGCCACCAGAATGCCGAGCAGCAGGCCCGGGTCGTCGACCAGCATCACCGCGAAGATCAGCGCGACCAGGAGCGAACCCCCGAAGGCGAACGGCAGGCCGGGAAACACGATCGGCCGGGTGGGCATCAGCTCCTGGAGCTTGCCGAACGTGATGGCCGAGCCGGCGAAGCTGACCGCGCCGACGAAGATCGTGAACACGGTCGCGACCAGCATGAAGGACGGGATGTCGGCGCCGAGCTCTTCGGATACCGAGTCGAACTCGTGCAGCTCGAGCAGCGCGACGAGCGATGCCGCCCCGCCGCCGACACCGTTGAAGAGCGCGACGAGCTGCGGCATCTGCGTCATCTGCACGCGGTAGGCGCCGACCACACCGGCCACCGAGCCGATCAGCACGGCGATGATGATCAACGGCAGGTTGTCGAGGCCGCCCTCGTCCTGGAAGAACACCGCGAACGTGGCGATGGCCGCACCGATGGCTCCGAGGATGTTGCCCTGACGGGCGGTCTTCGGCGACGACAGGCCCTTGAGGGCGAGGATGAAGCAGATGGCGGCCAGGAGGTAGGCGAGCTGGACCCAGAGGGGGATCATCGGGCGTCCTCCTCCGTGATGGCGGGCATCTCCTTGGTCGAGTCCTTGCCGGCCATCTGGTCGACCTGCTGCTCGATCTTCTGCTCGACCTGCTTGTCTGGCTTCTCCTCGACTTCCTTCTTGGGCTTCTTCCGGCTGAACATCTGCAGCATCCGGTCGGTGACGACGAACCCGCCCACCAGGTTGGCCGCGGCCATGATGATCGCGATGGTGCCGACGATCGTGACGCCGACGGAGTCGCTGTGGCCGGTGACCAGGATCGAGCCGATGAGGATGATGCCGTGGATCGCGTTGGTGCCCGACATGAGCGGCGTGTGCAGCACCGTGGAGACCTTCGAGATCACCTCGATGCCCACGAAGATGCTGAGGATGAAGAACGTCAGCCAGATGATGCCGGGGTCCAGTCCGATCTCGTTCACGAGTCAGCACCTTCCGGTTCGGGATCTGCCGATGCCTGCTGGTCTGGACCCGCCGGCGCCTGCTGGTCCGGACCGTGCTGGCCCAGAGCCTCGCGGGTCGGTTCGTGCCGCACCTCGCCATCGTGTGTGACGCAGGCGCCGGCGATGATCTCGTCCTCGAAGTCCGGCGCCCAGGCACCGTCCTCGCCGGCCGCGAGGGTGAGCAGGTTGACGATGTTCTGCGCGAGCAGGCTGCTGGCCGGTCCGGGCATCTGCCCGGCGACGTTCTGGCCGCCCCAGACGTGCGCGTGGCCGATCTGCACCACCTCGCCGGGCGACGACCCCTCCACGTTGCCGCCGGACTCGGCCGCCAGGTCGACGACCACCGACCCCGGCTTCATCGTCTCGACCATCGAGCGGGTGACGAGCATCGGTGCCTGGCGTCCCGGCACCGCGGCGGTGGTGATGAGCACGTCGGCGTCGGTGATGTACGGGGTGAGCAGCTCACGCTGTCTCTCGGCACGGTCCTCGGTCATCTCGCGGGCGTAGCCGCCGGACCCCTCGAGCGTCTCGAGCTCGAGGTCGATGGCCTTCGCGCCCATCGACCGGATCTCCTCGGCGGCGGCGGCGCGCACGTCGTACGCCTTCACCACCGCGCCGAGACGCTTGGACGTCGCGATGGCTTGCAGCCCGGCGACGCCGGCGCCCAGCACCACGACCTGCGCGGGCTGGATGGTGCCGGCCGCGGTCATGCTCTGCGGGAAGAAGCGGCGCATCAGGCCGGCGGCGACGATCGCGCCGCGGTAGCCGGCGACGAGCGCCTGCGACGAGAGCGCGTCCATCGACTGGGCCCGGGAGATGCGCGGCACCAGCTCGAGGGAGAACGACGTGAGCCGCGCGTGACGCAGCGCGGCGACGAGCTCGAGCGACTGCCCGGTCGGCAGGAAGGAGATGGTGGCGGCCCCGCGGCGCAGCAGGCCCACCCGGCTGCTCTCCAGCGGGTTGACCGAGACGACGACGTCGGCCGTCCCGAGCCCGGAGTCGCCGACGGCGGCACCGGCCTCGGTGTACTCGGCGTCGGCGAAGTCGGCCCTCTCGCCGGCACCGGACTCGACCGTCACCTCGTGACCGGCCTTGACGAGCTTGGCGACTGCCTCGGGGACGAGGGCGACGCGGGTCTCCGTTCGGGACTCGCGGACTACGGCGATCTTCACCCGGCGCACACTATCCGGTCGGCCTCGGGACCGGCCACCCACTGTCGGCACTCCGTGGTTGAGTGACGACATGACGTGGGAGACGCATCCCGTCACACCGGAGCGATTCGACGACTTCGCCGATGTCATCAACAAGAACCGGCGGGCGAACCACTGCTGGTGCCTGTCGCATCGCTTGCCAGCCAAGGAGATCGCGGAGCTCGGCGGCTCGGGGCCGGACCAGCGCGAGCAGGCGATGCGCCGGCTCTGCGAGCGCGAGCACCCGCCCGGCGTGGTCACCTACCTCGACGGCGAGCCGGTCGGCTGGTGCAGCATCGGGCCGCGCGCCGAGATCCCCCGCCTGGCCGAGTCCAGGCTCATCCGCCCCGTCGACGACGTTCCGGTGTGGAGCATCATCTGCGTCGTGGTGCGCTCCGGCTTCCGCAAGCAGGGGGTGACCGCCGCGATGCTCGATGGCGCGGTGGAGTACGCACGCTCGCAGGGCGCGCCGGCGGTGGAGGCGCACCCGGTCGACCCGCCCGGCCGCATGGACCTCACCATGGCCTTCGTCGGCACCAAGGCGATGTTCGAGCGCGCCGGCTTCGAGGTCGTCGGCGTCACCGACGCCGTGGCGAGCCGGATGCCGCGGCTCGTGATGCGTCGCGACCTGACCAGAGGTCAGGTCGATGAGGACGGGCGGATCAGCAGGTAGGCCTGGCAACCCAGGCACAGCCCGGTGGAGGCGTTGAGGGCTGCCAAACCGAAGGCGAGCGCCGTCAGGCTGTAGCCGGCGACATCGACCTCCACGACGAAGAAGATCAGCGCCAGAGATGTGAACACGAAGCCGAGGAACTGGGCGAACCTCGGCGGCCGAGCATCCTCCAGTGCGGTCGGTGCTTCGATCCGCGGCCAGATGAAACGGGCGTAGATCTGCGCCCACAGCGACCACTGAAAGCTGACGAACGCGGTGAACGCGAACACGGCGACCTGTGTCGCGAGCAGGCCGAGGGCCAGAGGTCGGGCCACCTCGACGATGAGCAACACGACAGCCAGAACGCCGGCCGTCGCCCCGGCACTGAATCGCAGGAGGCGAGGATCGACCTGGGCGCGGAGCGGGCACGCACCGATACTGGCGCCGGGCATCATGTGCTCCGATCTAGTAGTACCAGGGGTAATCGGACCAGTCGGGCTGGCGCTTCTCCAGGAAGGCGTCGCGGCCCTCCTGCGCCTCGTCGGTCATGTACGCCAGGCGGGTGGTCTCGCCGAGGAGCACTTGTTGACCGACCAGCCCGTCGTCGATCAGGTTGAACGAGTACTTCAGCATGCGCTGAGCGGTGGGGCTCTTGGCGTTGATCTTCGCGCCCCACTCCAGCGCCACCGTCTCGAGCTCGGCGTGCGGGACGACGGCGTTGACCATGCCCATCCGATGGGCGTCGTCGGCCGTGTACTCCTCGCCGAGGAAGAAGATCTCGCGGGCGAACTTCTGGCCCACCTGGCGGGCGAGGTAGGCCGAGCCGAAGCCGCCGTCGAAGCTGCCGACGTCGGAGTCGGTCTGCTTGAACCGGGCGTGCTCGGCCGACGCGATGGTGAGGTCGCACACCACGTGCAGGCTGTGTCCGCCGCCGGCCGCCCAGCCGGGAACGACGGCGATGACGATCTTCGGCATGAACCGGATCAGCCGCTGGCACTCCAGGATGTGCAGCCGGGCCATCTTCGCGGGGTCGACGGTGTCGGACGTCTCCCCTCCGCGACCGGAGGCCGGATCTTGCACTGTGTACTGGTAGCCGGCCCGGCCGCGGATGCGCTGGTCGCCGCCGGAGCAGAACGCCCAGCCGCCGTCCTTGGAGCTCGGCCCGTTGCCGGTGAGCAGGACGCAGCCGACATCGGACGACGTGCGCGCGTGCTCCAGCACCGACAGCAGCTCGTCGACGGTGTGCGGGCGGAAGGCATTGCGGACGTCGGGCCGGTCGAAGGCGATGCGGACCGTGCCGTGCGCGACTGCGCGGTGGTAGGTCAGGTCGGTGAGGTGCTCGAATCCGGGCACCTCACGCCATGCGGACTCGTCGAAGATCCCGGACACGCTCACCCGGCGAGGCTATACCGGCGTACGTTGACCCGATGAAGAGATTCGACGGCAAGGTCGCACTCATCACCGGCGCCGCGCGGGGTATCGGGGCCGGAGTGGCTCGCGGATACGTCGAACGCGGTGGCCGGGTGGCGCTGCTCGGCCTCGAGCCGGACCTGCTGAAGGCGCTCACCGAGGAGCTCGGCGAAGCGGCCATGTACTGGGAGGCCGACGTCCGCGACGGAACGGCGATGACCGAGGCGATCGATGCCGCCGCCGCGCACTTCGGGCGCATCGACCACGTGCTGGCCAACGCCGGCATCGCGTCGTACGGCACGGTGCGGCAGATCGACGAAGAATCCTTCGAGCGGGTCATCGACATCAACATCACCGGCGTCTACCGCACCCTGCACGCCGCCATCCCGCATCTGGAGAGCACGAAGGGCTATGCGCTGGTGGTGGCGTCCCTGGCCTCGTTCGCGAACCTCGCCGGCCTCGCGTCGTACAACGCGAGCAAGGCCGGCGCCGAGTCGCTCGCGCTCGTCACCAAGCAGGAGGTGGCGCACCTCGGCATCAGCGTCGGCGTCTGCCACCCGTCCTGGATCGACACCGACATCGTGCGCGGCGCCGAGGCCGACCTGCCGACGTTCCGCACCCTTCGCGGCAAGCTGCCCTACCCGGCGAACTCGACGACGACGCTCGAGGAGTGCGTCGCGGCGATCCTGCACGGACTCGCTAAGCGCAAGACACGCGTCTACGTCCGGCGCGGCGTCATCGTGGCGAACTGGGCCAAGCCGCTGGCCAACTCGCCGCTCGGATGGCTGTTCATGAAGCGGCTGGCCCGCCGGCACGTGCCCCAGCTCGAGCGCGAGGTCACGGCGCTCGGACGCTTCCAGCACGCGCACGTCCCGCTCACCGATCGCCAGGAGCGCCCGGCGAGCACCCGGCCGCCCGAAGACTAGGACGTCTGGACGCCCGCGGCCAGGGAGACCATGTGTCCCAGCCGGGCGACTTCGGAGGAGAGAAACTCCGGACCGCCGTGCCGACCGACGACGACCACGAACCGGGTGCCGTCGCGCAGACGACCCGGGCTCGCGGCCAGCAGGGTCGAGTCCCAGGCGTCGACGCCGGGGACGGTGTGCGACGTGCGGATCGCGAGCCACGAGGTCGCCGCCTCGACGATCTCCGGGCCGGTGAGCGTGGGCGCCGCCGAGCTGGCGTGGATCGTCTCCGGCTCGCCGTCGACGCGCTGCAGGGCCATCGCCCAGTCGGTGTGGAACGTGGGCGGCATGACCGACACGAGATGCTCGAGCGCCTTGGCCGGTTCCTGCGTGAACGTCTCGATGGCCTCGAGGTCCATGCTCAGGTTGGCACCGGCGGTGTAACGGGAAATCCAGTGCACCCGTACGCCGTCGAGCTCGTGGCACGCGGTGACCAGGGTGTCGGGCATCAGCCGTGGGGGCAGCTCGAGCAGGACGTCGTCGACCGCCACGCCATCGGACCGGTGCTCGACGATCTCGATCGCCTCGATGTCGGCGCCGGCACCACCGAGAGCCGTGGCGAGTCCGCCGAGCGAGCCGGGGACGTCCGGCAGCTCGACACGCAGCAGGAAGGCCATGCCGCCATCACACCACGCGGATGTTTCACGTGCGTGTCAACGCAGCGGGTCGAGCTTGTCGAGCAGGTCGCTCGACTCGCCTCGCGCGATCCGGGCGGCCAGCAGCTGCCCGGTGAGCGGCCCCAGAGCGATGCCCCACATGCCGTGGCCACCGGCGACGTGCACGCCCGGCGTCTTGGTGGGTCCGACGAGTGGCAGGCCGTCGGCCGTGCACGGACGCGAGCCGACCCACTCGCCGGTGCGGGCGTCCCAGTCGATGCCGCGCAGCAACGGACTGGCCGCGTCGATGATCGCGCGGATGCGCCGGGGATCCGGCGGCGCCTTGGGCCGGCGGAACTCCATCATCCCGGCGACGCGCAGGCCGCGCTCACCCTCCGGTCCGTCGATCGGCGTGCAGGCGACGCGCTGGGCCGGGAAGTACACCGGGTTGTCCGGGGCTGTCCCGGTCGGCACGAAGAAGCTGTAGCCACGGCCCGCCTGCACGATCGTGCTCACCCCGTGCGGCCGGGCGAGCCGGCCGAGCCACGTTCCGGTGGCGATGACGGCGGCGTCCGCGACGATCGGGTCTCCGACGGCCGGCCGCACCTCCACCCGGTCGCGAACCCGCTCCACCGCCCGGACGTCGACCGCACCGCGCACCTCGCCGCCACGCTCGCGCACCGCGTCGGCCAGAGCGTGGACGAAGCGTCCGGGGTTGATGAAGCGCTGACCACGCAGCAGCACGCCATGGGTGACGGCCTCGGACAGCGCCGGCTCGAGGGTACGCAGCACCCCACCGTCGACCAGCTCGTACTCGGTGCGGTCGCCAACCTCGGCGACGTGCTCGAACTCCTCCACGAGGCGATCACGGTCGTCAGCGGACGCGAAGGCCGCGAGGAACGGATCGGCCCGGTGGGTCGGCTCATCCACACCGCCGTCGGCGAGGACGTCGAACGAGTCGAGGGCTCGGCGGTTGGCTTCGGTGAACACGGCCATCGCTTCGCGCCACTTCGCCGGCGTGCAGTGCAGCGCGAACGAGGCGAGGAACGTCAGCAGCTGCCGATTGGTGGTGAACGGCACGTAGACCGGCGACGACGGATCGAGCGTCGCCTTCACGCCCATGCCGAGGATGGCCGGGTCGGGCAGCGGCAGAGTGAGAGCCGGGGCGAGCCATCCGGCGTTGCCCCACGAGGAACCGGCCGCCACGCCGTCCCGATCGACCACGGTGACTCGCACGCCGTCGGCTTGAAGGAACCATGCCGTGGCGAGGCCGACCATGCCGGCACCCACCACGACGACGTGCTCCGGTGCCTGCCGCTCGGCCATGCGCTCACTCAATCACCAGTTGGGATGCCCCGGGACCGGGGCTTGGTTATGGTCGTGGGTAGACGCCATACAGGGAGCACGCATGGGAATCCGGAAGAAGAAGACCGTCCGCGACCAGCTCGAGGATCGACTCGACGAGTTCCTCGACCAGGCCGAAGACCTGCGCCAGCAGGTCGCCGACCGGGCGCCCGACGTGCGCGACAGCCTGCTGAGCCGACTTGACGCGGGCGTCACCGAGCTGAAGGCCCGCTGGCCCGAGATTCGCGACGAAATGCTCGATCGCGTCCCCGAGATGAGCGAGGAGACGTACGCCAAGCTGCCCGACGGCGTGAAGGACAAGGTGCCCGAGCAGGCCAAGCCCAAGAAGCGGCGGCTCCGCAAGCTGGCCGTCGTCGGGCTGGTCACCGGCGCCGGTGCGGCCGCCTTCGCCGCCGTTCGACGCGGCAACGCCGGTCCGCCTCCACCTCCACCGCCGCCGTTCGACGCCCCCAAGCCGCAGCCGCCCGCCCCCCAGGCGGTTCCGGAGCCCGCTGACAAGGCGCCGACCGAGTCCAGCACCACCAGCGCGAAGAAGGCGCCACCGGCCAAGAAGAAGTAGTCGGTCAGCGCAGCGCCTCGGCGTCACCCGAGAGCTTCTGCGCGAACCAGATCGGCACAATCGATACGAGGATCAGCACGACGGCCACGACGTTCACGATCGGCGCCTGGTTGGGACGGAACAGGTTCTCCAGGATCCAGATCGGCAGCGTCGTCACGCCGGCGCCGGCCGTGAACGTGGTGACGATGATTTCGTCGAAGCTCAGGGCGAAGGCGAGCAAACCGCCGGCCAGCAGGGCCGAGCGCAGCTGTGGGAACGTCACGAGCCGGAAGGTCGTCCACACTCCGGCACCCAGGTCCGCCGAAGCCTCCTCGAGGTTGCCTCCCAGTCGCCGCAACCGTGCCTGGACGTTGTTGAACACCGTGACGATGCAGAACGTCGCGTGCGCGATGATCACCGTGAGGATTGTCAACTGAAGCCCGAGCACACCGCGGAACGCATTGTTGAGGGCGATACCGGTGACGATGCCTGGTAGCGCGATCGGCAGCACCACCAGCAGGTTCACCGAGTTCTGCCCGAAGAATCGGTAGCGCTGCAGGGCCAGCGCCATCAGCGTGCCGAGCACGAGCGCGACGACCGTGGCCGCAGCTGCCGCCTGGACGCTGGTGATCAGCGCGCGGCGTGCCCCGTCGTTGCGGAAGGCCCGCTCCCACCAGTCGAACGTCAGCCCGCTCGGCGGCCACGACAGCGACTGGCTCTCGTTGAACGAGTTGATCATCACGATGAGCAGCGGGGCGTACATCACCACCAGCACCAGGGCGGTGAGCACGGCCAACAGGCGGCGGACGTTCGGGCTGAGAGTCATCGGCGGTTCCTAGAGGTTGTCCAGGGCGCCGGTGCGACGCACGACGCTCAGGTAGCCGATCATGATGAGCACCGGAATCAGCGCCACGGCCGCCGCCAGCGGCAGGTTGTTGGCTGCGCCGACGTTGGCGTAGACGAGGTTGCCGAGCATCTGGTTGGCGCCACCGACGATGTTCACGGTGATGTAGTCGCCCAGCGTCAGCGAGAAGCTGAAGATCGAGCCGGCGATGATGGCCGGCACGAGCATCGGGAACACCACGGTGCGCAGCGTCTGCCAGGCCGACGCGCCGAGGTCGCCGGCGGCATCGAGCAGTGAATTCGGAACCCGCTCGAGTCCGGCGAAGATCGGCAGGATCACGTACGGCAGCCAGATGTAGGCCTGCGTCATCACCACGGCGACGAGACCGTAACCAGGCGACTCCAGACCGAGACGGCTGGTGGACCACTCGAGGATGCCGACGTCGGAGAGCACGGATCGCCAGGCAAACGCCTTGACGAGGTAGCTGGCCCACAGCGGTGTGAGCACCGCGATGACAAGGATCCGTTGCATCCGGCGAGATGCCAGCTTCGCCATGTAGAACGCGATCGGCAACGCGATCGCGACGTCGACGATCGTGACGACGAGCGCCACCATCACCGTGCGAATCGTCACCGTGCGATACAACGACTCGGTGGTGATCTCGCGGATATTGTCGAGCGTGAACGAGCGGTTCAACTCACCGGTGAAGCTGTCGACTGACCAGAACGCTGTGACGAGCAGCGCCGCCAGCGCCACGATGTAGACAAGCACCAGCCAGGTCAGAGGTGCGCTGAGCAGCAGAGTGAGTCGCAGCCGCGGCCGCGCACTGAGCAGTGACGACAGCCGGCGAGCGGCCGTCACCCCGGGTGGGGGGACGGCCGCCCGCGCGACATCGCCTTGCGACACCTCAGCCCTTGATCTCGGTCCAAGCCTTCGTCCACTCGGCGTAGTCCATGCACTTCACGTCGGTCCGGCCATCGAGGCACTTCTCGACTGGAGTGCGCCAGTACCAGAGCTGGCTGGCGAATTCCTCGTCGCCGGCCTTGAACGTGTCGCAGAAGGACTCGTCCTGGGCGAAGTCGCACGCCTCCTTGCTGTTCGGAGCCTCACCGAAGTACTCGGTCGCAGCCGCGTTGGCCTCCGGAGAGTCGATGTAGTTCAGCCACGCGTACGCGCAGTTGGGACTCTTCGCCTTCGAGGAGATCATCCAGGTGTCGCTCCAGCCGGTCGCTCCCTCTTCGGGAAGGATCGCCTTCACGTTGGCCTTCTTGGTGTCGATCGAGTTGACGATGACCTGCCATGTCGTGCCGACGACCAGGTCGCCGGTCTCGAAGGCCGAGATCTCCTTGAGGTAGTCGGCCCAGTACTCGCCGATGTTCGTGCGCTGTTCCTTCAGGAGGTCGACGGCCGCGGCGAACTGCTTCTCGTCGAGGGCGTACGGGTTCTCGATGCCGAGGTCGGGCTGGTGCTTCATCAGGTACAGCGCGGCGTCGGCGATGTAGATCGGCGAGTCGTAGGCCGTGACCTTGCCCTTGTACTTCGACGCGTCCTCGAAGACTGCCTTCCACGACGTCGGAGCCGGCTTGACCTCGTCGGCGTTGTACATCAGCAGGTTGGCGCCATACCCGTGCGGTACGCCATAGTGCTTGCCGTCGAAGGTGTTCCACTCCTGGTCCTTGAGGAAGTCGTACACCTTCTCGTAGTTCGGAATCAGGTCGGTGTTGACCTCGACGGCCTCCTTGGAGGCCACCATCCGGGCGGTGAGGTCGCCGGACGCCGCGACGACGTCGTAATCACCGGTCTTGGCCAGGTTGAACGCCTCGTCGGAGGTTCCATAGGCCTTGCTGGTGACCTCGCAGCCGGTCTCCTTCTCGAACGGCGTCACCCAGTCGACCTCGGGATCGTTGCTGCCGTCCTCGACGTAGCCGGGCCACGCCAGGATGGAGACCTTGCTCTCGTTCTCGCCAAGCTCCGTCGGCACGTCGCCCGAGCTGTCGTTGGAGTCGCCGCCGCCGCACGCGGCGAGGATGATGAGCGAGGAGACGGCAAGGACCAGTCCTGGCCCGCGCACTCTCCGCCCTCTGGGGGTCTTCGTTCTCATCGTGTTCTCCTTCTCGGGGGTTGGTTGTCGGGGAAGCTCAGGTGACGGTGACGAGGTCGTCGACGGACCAGCTCGCCACCACGTGCTCGCCGCGCTGCTCCTGCGGTGCCTCCGAGCCGGAGCTCTGCTCGAGCACCACCAGCTCGGTGCCGTCGTCGAGACGCACGTGCAGACGGTGGCCGGTGCCCAGGTAGATGGATTCCACGATGACGCCGGAGGCCCGCACCACGCCGCCGGTGACGCCGGTCGCGACGCTCGATGACGCCGATCGCAGTGTCACCTTCTCGGGGCGGAGGGCAAACGTGCCGGAACGGCCGAACAACCGGGATGACTCGACGTCGTCGAAGAGGTTCGACGTGCCGACGAACGAGGCGACGTACGACGACGTCGGCTGTTCGTAGATCTCGGTGGGCGTGCCGAGCTGCACGATCCTGCCCTCGCTGAACACCGCGATGCGGTCGCTCAGGGTGAGGGCCTCCTCCTGGTCGTGGGTGACGAAGACGAAGGTGATGCCGAGCTCGCGCTGCAGCTCCTTGAGCTCGACCTGCATCTGCTCGCGCAGCTTGAGGTCGAGCGCGCCGAGCGGCTCGTCGAGCAGCAGCACCTTGGGCCGCACGATGATCGACCGTGCCAAGGCGACGCGCTGGCGCTGCCCGCCGGAGAGCTGCGCGGGACGACGATTGCCGTAGCCGGAAAGCTGGACCGTGGCGAGCGCCTCCTCCGCCTTGCGGCGTCGCTCGGCCTTGCCGATGCCACGCACCCGCAACCCGTACGCGACGTTGTCGAGCACCGACATATGCGGGAACAGTGCGTAGTCCTGGAACACGGTGTTGACGTCCCGGTCGAACGGCGCCCGTGCGGTGACGTCCTCGCCCCCGAGGGTGATGGTGCCGGCGGTGACCCGCTCGAAACCGGCGATGAGCCTCAGCACCGTGGTCTTGCCGGACCCAGACGGGCCGAGCATCGAGAAGAACTCTCCGTCGGCGATGTCGAGGTCGACCCCGTCGACGGCACGCACGTCACCGAAGTGCTTGCTCAGACTCCGCAGCGAGACGGCCGGCGCATCGTGCGTGATCCCGGTCATCGGCGTCCTGTTCGCTGGGCTGGGACCAATCTGGCCTGCTCGCGAGGTCAACGTCAATGACCATTCAACGAAAGACTGGCGCGTGACACGGGCCTGCGATTCACTTGCTGCATGCGATCCATCTGGAAGGGCTCCATCAGCTTCGGGCTGGTCAACGTCCCGGTGAAGGTCTACAGCGCCACCGAGAGCCACGACGTGTCCCTGCACCAGGTGCACGAGAAGGACGGCGGTCGCATCCGCTACCAGCGCAAGTGCGAGGTGTGCGGCAAGGTCGTCGCCTACGAGGACATCACCAAGGCGTATGACGACGGCACCAACACCGTGGTGCTCACCGAGGAGGAGCTGAAGTCGCTCCCGGCCGAGAGCAACCACGAGATCGACGTCGTGGAGTTCGTTCCGGCCGACCAGATCGATCCCATCCGGCTCGACAAGGCGTACTACCTCGAGCCGGACGCCCGCGCGCTCAAGCCCTACACGCTGCTGCGGCGCGCGCTGGAGGAGACCGATCGCAGTGCCGTGGTGCAGTTCGCGCTGCGGCAGAAGACCCGGCTCGCGGTGCTACGCGTCAAGGACAAGGCGCTGGTGCTGCAGACGATGCTCTGGGACGACGAGGTGCGCGAGGCCGCGTTCGACGTGCTCGACGAGGTGCCGCGCATCAGCCAGAAGGAGCGCGACATGGCCTCGCAGCTGGTCGACTCGCTGGCCGGCGACTTCGACGCGAGCCAGTTCACCGACGAGTACCAGGAGCAGCTGCGCACGCTCGTCGAGGCCAAGCTCGAGCAGGGCGATGCCCTCGACACCGCGGCCACGTTCGGCGAGGAGACCGAGGAGGGCGAGCAGGCCGAGGTCATCGACCTGATGGACGCCCTGCAGCGCAGTGTCGAGAAGAGCAAGAAGAAGAAGTCGAGCTCGTCCTCGTCCAAGTCATCGTCGAAGTCCACGGCCAAGAAGAAGGCCCGCAAGGGCGCGTAAATGGCCAGGTCCTCCGGTGAGACGGTCTCCATCGGAGGTCACCGCCTGCGTCTCACGAATCCCGACAAGGTGATGTATCCGGCCACGGGCACCACGAAGGCCGACGTCATCTCCTACTACGTCGAGATCGCGCCGTACATCCTGCCGCACGTCGTCGACCGGATCGTGACGAGGAAGCGCTGGCCGGACGGCGTGGGCACGGACGACGATCCCGGCGAGGTGTTCTTCGAGAAGAACATGCCGAGCTGGGCACCCGGCTGGGTCCGTCAGGCGACGATCCAGCACCGCACCAGCAAGAACAGCTACCTCGTGATCGACGGCGTCGCGGCGCTGGCCTGGCTCGGACAGGTGGCGGCACTCGAGGTCCACGTGCCGCAATGGCGACTCGGTCCGCACGGCAAACACCTGAACCCGGACCGGTTCGTGCTGGACCTCGACCCGGGTCCCGGTGCCGGGTTCCCCGAGTGCGTCGAGGTGGCCAAGCGGGCCAAGAAGCTGCTCGCCGACCTCGGTCTCGACGCGCTCCCGGTCACCAGCGGCAGCAAGGGCATCCACCTGTACGCCGGACTCGACGGCAGCCACGACGCGGAGTACATCAACCGATTCGCCAAGGAGTTCGCGTCGGCCCTGGCGTCGGAGCTGCCCGATCTCGTGGTCGCCACCCAGCAGAAGGCACTGCGCGGCGGCAAGGTCCTCGTCGACTGGAGCCAGAACAACGCGAACAAGACCACCATCGCGCCGTACTCCCTGCGAGGTCGAGAGCAACCGACCGTCGCCGTGCCACGCACCTGGCGCGAGCTCAACGACCCCGACCTGCGCCACTTCACCTTCGACGAGGTGCTCGCCCGGATGAAGCGGCGGGACGACCCGCTCCATCCGCTCGCCCGCGATGCCGGGGGCAAGCCGCCGAAGATGGACAAGCTGACCACGTACCGTTCCAAACGCGACGCGGCCAAGACTCCCGAGCCGGTGCCTGAAGGCGGTGGCGACCTGCCCGGGGACGGCAACTCGTTCGTCATCCAGGAGCACCACGCCAGCCGGCTGCACTGGGACTTCCGGCTCGAGCGCGACGGCGTGCTCGTCTCGTGGGCCCTGCCCAAGGGGGTGCCGACGGACCCGAAGAAGAACCATCTCGCCGTCCAGACCGAGGACCACCCGCTGGAGTACGGCACCTTCGAGGGCACCATCCCGAAGGGCGAGTACGGCGGAGGTGAGGTGACCATCTGGGACACCGGAACGTACGAGGCGGAGAAGTGGCGTGAGGGCGAGGTGATCGCGACGCTCACCGGCAGCAAGGACGGCGGGCTCGGCGGCCAGGCCAAGGTCGCGCTGATCCGCACGGGCGAGAACTGGCTGATCCACCGGATGGAGATCACAGACCAACCCGCGCGTTCATCAAAGCGTCCGCGTTCGAAGGCAAAGAGTGCGTCGAAGGCGAAGCCGGTGGCGCCGATGATGGCCACGGCGGGCAAGGCCTTCGACATCGACGACGAGGACGACTGGGCGTTCGAGATGAAGTGGGACGGCTATCGTGCCGTCGCGGTGTGTGACGGACCGGAGGTGGCGTTGTTCAGCCGCACCGGCAAGGACATGACCCACACGTACCCCGAGGTCGCCGATGCCCTGGCGGCCGCCGACCTCGCCGACACCGTGCTCGACGGCGAGATCGTCGCGCTCGGGCCAGAGGGTGCGCCGTCGTTCTCGCTGCTGCAGCAGGGCAAGGGTCCGATGAAGTACCTGGTGTTCGACGTCCTGAGCCACGAGGGCGAAGGCCTGAAGAACGAGACCTACGAGGAACGCCGCGAGCTTCTGGAGGAGCTCGACCTCGACGACGGGGACACGATCCGGGTGCCGGACGCCTTCGAGGGCTCACTCGAGGACGCGTTCGCGGCCAGCAAGGACCTGAAGCTCGAGGGCGTGGTGGCCAAGCGACGCGACAGTCGTTACCGCAGCGGCACGCGGTCGTCGTCGTGGATCAAGATCAAGCACCAGCGGATGCAGGAGGCCGTGATCGTCGGATGGCGTGCCGGCAAGGGCAACCGGTCCGGTGGGATTGGTTCACTCCTGTTGGCCATACCCGACCATGGATCTTCTTCTTTGCACTACATCGGCCGGGTCGGCACCGGCTTCAGCGGCAAGGTCCTCGACGACCTCTACGAGAGGCTGGCGCCGCTCGAGCGCAAGACGCCACCCGTCGACGTGCCCCGCGAGATCGTCCGTGACGCTCGATGGGTGACGCCCAAGCTGGTCGGCGAGGTGCTGTACGGCGAATGGACGTCCGACGGTCATCTGCGGCATCCGGTGTGGCGCGGGCTGCGCCCGGACAAGAAGCCCGCGGACGTCCGGCCGGAGTGACGGAATCGATGCCTGACCCTTGGCCGGGGCTAGGATTCGGCTGATTAAAGGTCTAGATGCAATGAGATCCGCTGCGCTAGCATCCGATCACCTTCTTCCAGAATGGCGGGCACCATGACCGATCAGATCGATCACCTCAACGACGACGAGAAGCTGCTCGCCAAGCTTGGGTACAAGCAGGAGCTCAGCCGATCGTGGTCGGGATTCTCCAACTTCGCGATCTCGTTCTCGATCATCTCCATCCTGGCCGGCTGCTTCACCACGTTCGGTCAGGCGTGGAACAACGGCGGACCGGTCGCCATCTCGTGGGGCTGGCCGATCATCTCCCTGTTCATCCTGATCATCGGCTTCACGTTGTCCGAGCTGGTGTCGGCCTATCCGACGTCCGGCGGGATCTACTGGTGGGCGTCCAAGATGGGCGGACCCGCGGCGGGATTCTTCACCGGCTGGCTCAACCTCATCGGCCTGCTCGCGGTCACTGCATCGGTCGCGTACGGCTGCGCAACGTTCACCGATCTGACGCTGGGCACCTTGAGCAGCTCGTACGCGGACAGCTACAGCCTCACTCGCGTCTTCGTCATCTTCCTGATCGTGCTCGCGATCGCAGCCGTGCTCAACATCTTCAGCGGTCATCTGATGGCGATCATCAACAACATCTCTGTTTGGTGGCACGTTGCCGGCGCCGCGATCGTGGTCGGAATCCTCGCGTTCGTCCCCGACGTCCACCAAAGCCTCGACTTCGTGTTCACGGAACGGGTCAACAACTCCGGCTACGCCGAGGGAGCGTTGAACAACGGCACGTACTGGTTCCTCGTGCTTCCCCTCGGGTTCCTGCTGACGCAGTACACGATCACCGGTTTCGATGCCTCCGCGCACCTTTCCGAAGAGACGCAGGCAGCCTCCGAGGGCGCGGCCAAGGGCATCTGGCGCTCCATCGCCTACTCGGCGATCGGCGGCTGGATCATCCTGCTGGCCTTCCTCTTCGCGGTGCAGGACAAGGACGCCGTCACGGCCGGCGGCGGCGGCGTCGACGTCATCTTCGGCCAGGCGCTTCCCCAGAGCTGGCACGTCATGGTCTTGGCCATCTCCTCGGCCGGCCAGCTCTTCTGCACCATTGCCTGCCTCACCAGTGCATCGCGCATGACCTTCGCCTTCAGCCGCGACGGAGCGATCCCCGGTTCGAGGATCTGGTCCAAGGTCTCGGCGTCGAAGGTGCCGGCCAACGCCGTCATGTTCGTGGCCGTCATCGGAGCGCTCATCACCCTGCCGGCGCTCGTCGAGGTCAACCTCGGGACGGAGGACGCTCCCTTGATCGTCCCGGTCGCGTTCTACGCCGTGGTGTCGATCGCGGTGATCGGGCTCTACCTGGCCTTCCTCATCCCGATCTGGCTGCGCTGGCGCATGGGTGATGCGTTCGAGCCGGGAAGCTGGACCAACGGGTCCAAGTACAAGTGGATGAACCTGATCGCCGTGGCCGAGATCGCCATCATCAGCGTCTACTTCATCCTCCCGTTCACGCCGGCTGCGGTGCCATGGAACGAGGGCTTCGAGTGGAAGTTCGTCAACTACGCACCCATTCTCACCGGTGGAACGCTGATCCTTCTGACGGTGTGGTGGCACGCATCGGCAAAGAAGTGGTTCACCGGTCCGAAGCACACGATTGACGAGGCCGTCATTGAGGCGTTCGACGACTGATGGACGCGTGAGGGTTCTTTCGGTCGATCACCGGGCGCTGGGAGCCAAGCCCAGGTTGACCAGCACGTCGAGCGAGCCCTCACACACGCGCATCGAACGCTGGCTACGGGGGCGCATCGCGGCCGGCCATCTCGTCCCAGACGACAAGCTGCCGTCGGAGGAGGAGCTGGCCGCCGCGCTCGGCGTCAGCAGGATGACGCTGCGGCAGGCGCTCGGATCGATGGAGGCCTCCGGCGTGCTCGAGCGTCGACGCGGACGGGCCGGAGGCACGTTCATCCGCGAGCAGCAGATCGACGTCGACCTGACCGGCCTGCCGGGTTTCACCGAGCAGATGAGCCGCGCCAACATCCGAGCCGGAGCGCGGGTCATCAGCGTCCGGCGCATGCGACCCGATCGTGCCGTCGCCGCCGCGCTCGAGCTGACGGGCGGCAAGGAGGTGTTCGAGATCATCCGGGTCCGGTCGGCCAACCGGGAGCCGCTGGCGCTCGAGGAGACCTACCTCCCGTGCCACCTCTTCGCCGGGCTGGACCGGCGCCCGCTCACCGGCTCGATCTACGCGATCATGCGCAAGGACTACGACCTCGCGCCCCACGACGCGCAGGAGTGGCTCGAGCCGGCACTGGCTTCGCAGGAGCACGCGAAGCTGCTCGACATCGAGCCCGGTGCAGCGCTCATGCTCGTGACCCGGACGTCCTACACGGCGGCCGGCGTCGCGGTCGAGCACGCGTACGACCGCTATCGCGCCGACCGCACCCGCATCAGCCTCAGGACGAGCGCCTCGACCTCCGTGTCCGCCGAGCTGATCGCCGAACCGGACGCCGGCCGATGACCACCCAGCAGCTCGACGATCTCTTCGACCAGATTCCCAGCCTGGCGGAGCAGCCACGCACCATCGAGGAGCTGTCCGGCGGACTCACCAACCTAAACCTCAAGGTCACCACCCCCAGCGGCGTCTTCGTGGCGCGGCTCAGTCGCAGCGACACGTCGCTGCTCGGCATCGACCGGGAGGCCGAGCACGCGAACTCGCGGTCCGCCGAGCTCGCCGGCGTGGGCGCTCCCGTCATCGACTTCCGCCCCGATCTGGACGTCATGGTGATCGGGTTCATCGACGGCCACACGTTCGACAACGACGATTTCAGACGACCAGGCGTGCTCTCCCGCGTGGCCGCGGCGTGCCGCGCTTTGCACGCCGGCCCACGATTCGTCGGCGACTTCGACATGTTCACCCGGCAGCAGCGCTACCTCGCCTCGATCGTCGACGGCGGCTTCGCACATCCGGACGACTACAGCGAGTTCGACGAGCCGTTCCAGCAGATCCGCGCGGCGCTCGCCGTCAACGCCGGACCCACGGTGCCGTGCAACAACGACCTGCTGGCGGGCAACTTCGTCGACGACGGCGAGAAGATCTGGCTGATCGACTACGAGTACTCCGGCAACAACGACCCGTTCTTCGAGCTGGGCAACACCTGGACCGAGTGCGGGCTCGAGGACGACCATCTCGAGGAGCTGGTCACCGCCTACGTCGGGCACCATTCGCCGGAGCATGTGGCCCGGACCCGACTCCAGGCCACGGTGTCGCGCTACGGCTGGTCGCTCTGGGGCTACATCCAGGCCGCGACGTCCGACCAGGACTACGACTTCCACGCCTGGGGACAGGAGCGCTACGAGGCCGCCGTCGAGGACTTCCGGTCGCCCGCGTTCGCTTCCCTGCTCGACGCGGCGGGTGCCACGCGATGACGGCGCTTCCGGACCGGGCCCGCGTCGTCATCGTCGGTGGTGGCGTGATCGGCGCGAGCGTCGCCTACCACCTGACCCTGGCCGGCGAGACCGACGTCCTGCTCCTCGAACAGGGCGAGCTGTCCTGCGGCACGACCTGGCATGCGGCCGGCCTGGTCGGCCAGCTGCGCGCCACCGAGAGCAGCACCCGGCTCGTGCAGTACTCGACCGACCTCTACTCCCGGCTGGAGGAGGAGACCGGGCTGAGCGCCGGGTTCAAGCGGTGTGGTGGCCTCACCGTGGCGCGCTCGGAGGACCGGATGATCCAGCTGCGTCGCACGGCCGCGACCGCCGAGGCGTTCGACCTGGAGTGCGAGATCTTGACGACGGCCGAGGCCGGCGAACGGTGGCCGCTGATGTCGACCGACGACGTCGTCGGCGCGATCTGGCTGCCCGGTGACGGCAAGGCCAACCCGACCGACCTCACGATGGCGCTGGCCAAGGGTGCCCGGCAGCGCGGCGCCCGGGTGGTCGAGCACGTCCGCGTCTTCGACGTCCTCACCGAGGACGATGCCGTCGTCGGCGTGGACACGAGCCACGGCGAGGTCGAGGCCGAGATCGTCGTCAACTGTGCCGGCCAGTGGGCCAACGACCTGGCCGCCCGCATCGACGTCACCGTCCCGTTGCACTCCGCCGAGCACTTCTACGTCGTGACCGACCAGATCGACGGCATCCACCCGGACCTGCCGATCCTGCGGGACCCGGACGGCTACACGTACTTCAAGGAAGAGGTCGGTGGCCTCGTCGTCGGCGGCTTCGAGCCCGAGGCGAAGCCGTGGGTGCCGCCCGACGCGATCCCGTACCCGTTCGAGTTCCAGCTGCTCGACGAGGACTGGGAACACTTCTCGGTGCTCATGGACAGTGCGATCGAGCGCCTTCCGGTGCTGCGCGAGACCGGCATCCGCAAGTTCTACAACGGCCCGGAGAGCTTCACGCCCGACAACCAGTTCATCCTCGGCGAGTCACCGGAGGTGCGCGGGTTCTTCGTCGGTGCCGGGTTCAACTCGGTCGGCATCGCGACGGCCGGTGGGGCCGGGCGCGCCCTGGCCGAGTGGATCATCGACGGCGAGCCCGGCCTGGACCTGCTGGCTGTCGACATCCGCCGCTTCGCGCCGTTCCACGGCGACCACGCGTGGCTGCGGGCCCGGGTCGGCGAAGTGCTCGGACTCCACTATGCAATTCCGTGGCCGAACCGCGAGCTCGAGACCGCCCGGCCGCTGCGCACCTCACCGGTGTACGAACGCCTGGCCGACGCCAACGCGGGATTCGGCAGCAAGATGGGCTGGGAGCGCGCCAACTTCTTCGCTCCCGCAGGCGAGGACCCGACGATCGAGTACTCCTGGGGCCGCCAGAACTGGCACCCCTGGGTGGCGGCGGAGCAGCGGGCCACCCGGTCGGCGGTGGCGGTGTTCGACCAGACGTCGTTCTCCAAGTACGTGATCACCGGCTCCGATGCCGAGGCCGCACTGCAGTGGATCTGCACCAACGACGTCGCGGTCGAGAACGGGCGCACCGTCTACACCGGCCTGCTCAACGCCCGCGGCACGTACGAGTCTGACCTCACCGTCACGAGAATCGCCGCGGACGAGTTCTTCCTGGTCAGCAGCTCGGCCACCACCGAGCGCGACCAGGACTGGATCCGCCGCAACGTCCCCGACGGTCTGCTGGTCGGCATCGACGACGTCACGGACGACTTCGCGGTCTTCGGCGTGATGGGTCCGAGCTCGCGCGATCTGCTGTCCCGCCTGACCGACGACGACCTCGGCGAGGACGCCTTCGCGTTCGGCACCAGCCGCGAGATCAGCCTGGCCGGTGCCACCGTTCGCGCCACGCGCATCACCTACGTCGGCGAGCTCGGCTGGGAGCTGTACGTGCCGACCGGGTCCGCGCTCGGGGTGTACGACGCGTTGATGGCGGCCGGCGAGGATCTCGACCTGGCGAACGCCGGCTACTACGCCATCGAGTCGCTCCGGCTGGAGAAGGGCTACCGCGCGTACGGCCGCGAGCTGACCCCGGACTACAACCCGGTGGAGGCCGGGCTCCTGTTCGCCTGCAAGCTCAAGACCGACATCGACTTCCTCGGCCGCACCGCGGTCGAGAAGGCCCGAGCCGACGGACCCGGGCGACGCCTGGTCTCGTTCGTCTGCGACGACACGGACGCCATGCCGTGGGGCGGGGAGCTGCTGCGCCGCAACGGGGTCGCTGCCGGTCAGGTGACATCGGCCGCCTGGGGCGAGACGATGGGGGCCGCCGTCGGCCTGGCCTACGTCAGGGCGCCGGACGGACAGACGGCGTCGGCGGACTACGTTCGTTCCGGTGACTACCAGATCGATGTCGGTGGCGTCCTCGTCCCCGTGCACGTCTCACTGAAGGCCCCGTTGGACTCGATGACAGAAGGACGCTCATGACCACACGCCACCCCCGGCTCCTCACCATCGACGAGCTCAGGTCGCAGATCGGCAACGGCTCCATCGACACCGTGATCGTCGCCTTCACGGACATGCAGGGCAGGCTCCAGGGCAAGCGGCTGCATGGGCAGTACTTCGTCGACCACGTGATCGACCACGGGACCGAGGGTTGCAACTACCTGCTCAGCGTCGACATCGACATGAACACGGTCGACGGGTATGCGATGTCGTCGTGGGAGCAGGGCTACGGCGACATGGAGTTTCAAGCTCGACTTCGACACCATCCGCCTGCTCACCCACCTGCCCGCCACCGCGATGATCCAGTGCGACCTGGTGTGGCTGGACCACCGGCCGGTCGTCCAGTCGCCGCGGAGCATCCTCAAGGCGCAGCTGGAGAAGGCGGCCGAGGCCGGATTCACCGCCCTCGCCGGCACCGAGCTGGAGTTCATCGCCTTCGACACGACGTATGAGGACGCCTGGAGCTCCGGCTACCGGGAGATGACGCCGGCCAACCAGTACAACGTCGACTACTCCATCCTCGGGACGACCCGGGTCGAGCCGTTGCTGCGCGACATCCGCAACCACATGTACGCCGCCGGGATGAACGTCGAGAGCGCCAAGGGAGAGTGCAACTTCGGTCAGCACGAGATCGGCTTCCTCTACGACGAGGCGCTGACGACGGCGGACAACCACAGCGTCTACAAGACGGCCACCAAGGAGATCGCCGCCCAGCACGGCAAGTCGATCACGTTCATGGCGAAGTACAACGAGCGCGAGGGCAGCTCCTGCCACATCCACCTGTCGCTGCGGGGCACGAAGGGCGACATCGTGTTCTGGGACGAGAAGACGGGTGGTCGCACGACGACGTACGACCAGTTCATCGCCGGTGTGCTGACGACGATGCGCGACTTCACGTTGATGTACGCGCCGAACGTGAACTCCTACAAGCGGTTCGCGGTCGGGTCGTTCGCGCCGACGGCCATCGCCTGGGGTGAGGACAACCGCACCTGCGCGGTCCGCCTGGTCGGCACGGGCGCCGGCGCCCGGATGGAGAACCGGGTGCCCGGCGGCGACGTCAACCCGTACCTCGCTCTCGCGGCGATGCTTGCCGGCGGTCTGCACGGCATCGAACAAGGCCTCGAGCTCGAGGAACCGCTGACCGGCAACGCGTACACCTCCGACAAGGAGCACGTGCCGTCGACGCTGCGGGAGGCTCGCGACGCCTGGCACGGCTCGGCGCTCGCCCGCCAGCTCTTCGGTGACGAGGTCGTCGACCACTACACCAACATGGCCGACGTCGAGCTCGCTGCGTTCGGCGCCGCCGTGACCGATTGGGAGCTGCGTCGCGGCTTCGAGAGGATGTAGGTATGAGCACCCACATCGTCGTCAATCCGGCCACGGAGGAGACGGTCACCGAGGTCGAGTCGGCCACGATCGAGCAGGCCGACGCCGCCATCGAGCGGGCCGCCGAGGCGTTCCCCGCGTGGCGCGACGTCGCCCCCGGCGAGCGAGCCCGCCTGCTGCGACGCTTCGCCGCCGTGGTCGACGAGCACATCGACGAGCTGGCCGAGCTGGAGGTCCGCAACTCCGGGCACACCTGGAGCAACGCCACCTGGGAGGCCGGCAACGTCCGCGACGTCCTGAACTACTACTCGGCGGCGCCGGAACGGATGACCGGTCACCAGATCCCGGTCGCCGGCGGTATCAACGTCACGTTCCACGAGCCGCTGGGCGTCGTGGGCATCATCGTGCCGTGGAACTTCCCGATGCCGATCGCCGGCTGGGGCTTCGGGCCCGCCCTCGCCGCCGGCAACACCGTGGTCCTGAAGCCGGCCGAGCTCACGCCATTGACGGCGATACGTCTCGGGGAGCTCGGCCGGGAGGCAGGACTGCCCGAGGGTGTCTTCACGGTGGTCCCGGGCAAGGGCTCGGTGGTCGGTGAGCGCTTCGTCACCCACCCGGCCGTCCGCAAGGTGTGCTTCACCGGGTCCACCGAGGTCGGCAAGCGGATCATGGCCGGCTGCGCCGACCAGGTGAAGCGCGTGACGCTCGAGCTCGGCGGCAAAAGCGCCAACATCGTCTTCGCCGACTCCGACCTGCCGCGGGCGGCCGCGTCCGCACCGATGGCGGTGTTCGACAACGCCGGCCAGGACTGCTGCGCCCGATCGCGCATTCTGGTGGAGCAGTCGGCGTTCGACGAGTTCGTGTCACTGCTGGAGCCGGCCGTCCAGGGCGTCAAGGTGCTCGACCCGAGCGACAAGTCGAGCGAGATGGGCCCGCTCATCTCGGCCGAGCAGCGCTCGACCGTGCAGGGGTTCGTTGACGAGGTCGACGTCGCCTTCACCGGCAGTGCCCCCGACGGACGCGGGTTCTGGTTCGCGCCCACCGTGGTGCTGGCCGACTCCGTCGAGCAACGGATCTGGCGCGAGGAGGTGTTCGGCCCCGTGGTGGCGGTGATGCCGTTCCGCGACGAGGCCGAAGCCGTGCAGCTGGCCAACGACACCGAGTTCGGCCTGTCCGGCTCGATCTTCACGCGCGACGTCGGCAAGGCGCTGCGCGTCTCGCGGGCCGTCGAGGCCGGCAACCTGAGCGTCAACACCCACTCGTCCGTCCGGTACTGGACGCCGTTCGGCGGTTTCAAGCAGTCCGGCCTCGGGCGCGAGCTCGGACCCGACGCGCCGCACTCCTTCACCGACGTCAAGAACGTCTTCATCTCGAACGAAAGCTAGGAAAGACATGACTGGACGTCTTGAAGGAAAGACCGCTGTCGTCACCGGCGGCTGCTCGGGCATCGGCTTGGCCACCGCCCGCCGGTTCGTCGAGGAGGGTGCGAAGGTCGTCATCGGTGATCTCGACGACCAGCGGGGACCCAGCCTGGCCGAGGAGCTCGGCGGCACGTATGTGCACGTCAATGTGACTGACAAGGAGCAGGTCGACGCGTTGTTCGCCACGGCGCAGTCGACGTGCGGCTCGGTGGACGTCGCCTTCAACAACGCGGGCATCTCACCGCCTGAGGACGACTCGATCCTGACCACCGAGCTCGAGGCCTGGCGCACGGTGCAGGAAGTCAACCTCACCAGCGTCTACCTGTGCTGCAAGGCGGCGCTGCCGTACATGCTGGAGCAGAAGAAGGGCTCGATCATCAACACGGCGTCATTCGTGGCCGTGATGGGTGCGGCCACGTCGCAGATCTCCTACTCCGCGTCGAAGGGCGGCGTGCTGTCGATGTCGCGGGAGCTCGGCGTGCAGTTCGCCCGCGACGGCGTTCGTGTCAACGCCCTGTGCCCGGGCCCGGTGAACACACCGCTGCTGCGCGAGCTGTTTGCGAGTGATCCCGAGAAGGCCGCGCGCAGGCTCGTGCACGTGCCGATGGGCCGGTTCGGTGAGCCGGAGGAGATGGCGAATGCGGTGGTGTTCCTCGCCTCCGACGAGTCGAGCTTCATCACCGCCTCGACGTTCCTGGTCGACGGCGGCATCTCCGGCGCCTACGTCACCCCCGTTTGATGGCAGAGCTGTGAGATGAAGCCGCTGATCGGCGTCACCACCTACCGCGAGCCGTCGCGGTGGGGTGTCTGGGACGCCGAGGCCGACGTCCTGCACGCCGACTATGCGCGAACCATCGAGGTCGCCGGCGGCATCGCCGTGCTGCTGCCGCCGACCGATGACCCGTCACCCGACGCCGTCGACGTCGTCGCCCGGCTCGACGGCCTGATCATCGCCGGCGGCGCCGACGTCGACCCGCGTCGCTACAGCGAGGACGTGCCCCACGAGCGCACCGCCGACTGGCGCGAGGACCGCGACGCGTGGGAGTTCGCCCTGCTCGACGCCGCTCGGGAGTCGCAGCTGCCCGTCCTCGGCATCTGCCGCGGGATGCAGGTGATGGCGGTTCACGCTGGCGGCCACCTCGACCAGCACGTGCCCGACACCCTCGGCCACGAGAAGCACTCGCCCGGCGGCGACGTGTACGGCGACGTCGAGATCTCGCTCGTGGAGGGCACACAGCTGGAGAAGGTGCTCGTCACCGGTCCGACGGTCCGGTGCCACCACCATCAAGCAGTGCTCGACCATCCCGGCATGATCCCCGCGGCGCATGCGAGCGACGGCATGCTGGAGGCCATCGAGGATCCCGAGCGGCCGTTCTGGCTCGCCGTGCAGTGGCATCCGGAGACCCAGCCGGACGCCGGCCTGTTCACCGCTCTCGTCACGGCAGCAGCCGCGCGGTCAGGATGACGGGACGTTCAGCCCGGTGAGTGCCGCCGCGTCGGCGACCTCGACGGTGGTGACCGCGCAGTTCACCACCCGGGGAAACAGCGAGCGGTAGCGGTTCGGCTCAAGGTCGAGCAGATCGCAAAGCAGCAGGCGGAGCAAGGTGGAGTGAAGGACGAGGAGCGCCGACCCGCCGCGATGCTCCTCGACGATGGCGTCGACGACGGGCCGCGCCCGCGCGATGGCGTCCAGGCCGCGTTCACCGCCGGGCAACGGGCGCTCGGCCGGTGCGCGCAGGAATGCGTCCAGCACCTCCGGGAAGCGTCCGGCCATCTCCCTGCGGGTCAGGCCCTCGCCCTGCCCGAAGTCGACCTCCCGCAGGTCGGGTTGCTCGACGACATCCCGGCCCAGCGCCCGCGCCGACGGTTCGGCGGTGCGACGCGCCCGCACCAAAGGCGACGAGTAGACGGCATCCGGCCGGCTGGCCGTCGCCCACGTCGCCAGGTGCCGGGCCTCATCTTCTCCCTCGGGGGTGAGCGCGATGTCGGACGACCCTGTGTACCGGTTCTCCGCGTGCCAGATCGTCTGGCCGTGGCGGACCAGGTACAGCGTCGCGGTCGTCATCGGATCCATCCTCTCGCGCGCCACCGGTCGCTGAGCTCGGAGTAGAGCTGGGCCATCCGTTCGCCACCTGATGCGGTCGGCTCGACGACCTGCCCGACGCCGCTCATCTCGTCTGCGACGTCCGGGAGTGACCGTCCCTCCGTCGCTGCTGCGGCCAGCACGGCCATGCCGAGGGAGGGCTCGGACGACCGCGGGAGGACCACCGCCCGGGCGAGGAGATCGGCCCGGAGCTGGGTCCAGACCGCGCTTCGTGTTCCGCCGCCTGAGGAGCTGAGACGGCCGTCGAGCGGGGCGCCGAGCGCGGCCATCGAGTCGAGGCAGAGCTTCTCGACGCATGCGACGCCGGCGAGGATGCCGAGGTAGGTGGTGACGTCGTCGCCGAGGCGATCGAGCGCGACCTCTGCTCCGTCGGCCACGGCGAACCCGCTGGCGTCCGGACGCACGAACGGGAACCGCTCTCCCGTGCGCACGAGCGGGTAGACGGCGGGGACGGTCACGTCGCCGGCCAGCCACGCGGCACCGGCGTCGCGCGCCAGGTCGTCCAGATCACGATCCGGGAGTAGGACGGTGAGGGCATCGGCTCCGACACTCGACGCTCCGCCCGGCAGCCAGCGTCCGGGCTCCGGCGAGCGGTGCGAGTACACCGCACCGTCGCCGCCCTGCACCGGCGCTCCGGTGACGCCTTTCAGCACCAGCGTCGTGCCCACCACGGCGTGCCAGTCGCCTTCGCGCAGAGCGCCGGCGCCCAGCTGCGACGCGCATCCGTCGGTCATCCCCGCCACCACCGGCACTCCGGCCGGCAGGCCAGTCGTCGCCTCCCACGCCGGTGCCGTGTGGCCGAGCACCGAGCCGGGGGCCACCACGGGCGGCAGGGCGCCGGCATCCACTCCGAGCGTCGTGAAGGCGGCCGTCGGCCAGGCCAGGTCGATCAGGTCGTAGCCGCTCTTCAGCGCGCTGCTCCAGTCGGTCGCGACCGGGCCGCCGGTCATCGCAGCCGCCACGACGTCCGGCTGATGCGCGAAGCGCGTGCCGCCGGCCATGCCAACGCGCGAGAGGTGGACCATCGTGGTGATCGCCCAGGACGGCTGGATGCGGTAGCCGAGACGCTTCCACCGGCCTGGATCCGCCGCGGTGATCTCGTCGACCAGGGCGCCGCCGCGGACGTCGTCGTACATGATTCCGGTCGAGACGGGTCCCCCACGGACGTCGACGAGGGCGAGCGTTCCGGACGTTCCGCAGATGGCCACCCCCGAGATGGCCCGGCGCCGTTCTGGTGACATGGTGCCGACCGCCTCGGCCAGCGCGTCGGCGGTGGCACTGATCCACTCGTGCGGATCCTGTTCATGGCACGGGCCGTCACGTCGGCTGGTGAGCGGCCGCGACCCGTCCGCCTCGAGCGACCCAGATCGATCGAAGACGCCGACCTTCACGCTTTGGGTGCCGAGGTCGATGCCGACGTAGAGCTCGCCAGTCACGTCCAGGCCGATCGGGCACGTCCGACGTCGTCGAGGTAGCGCTGATATCCGCGATCGTGGAGCGCCACGCCGTCGCCGGTCGGCTCGACCACCGTGCGGTCCTCGCTCCAGGCGTCGAGGTCGACGGCGTCACCCATCGACTGCCACGCAACGACGGCCGCACCGCGGGCACCGACCATCGGCTCACGAGGGACCAGCACCGGCCGCGCGAGCACGTCGGCGAAGATCTGGACCAACGCCTTCGATTGGGTGCCACCTCCACAGGCGGACAGCTCGCCGTCCAGGCCCAACACGTCGAAGCAGCTTCGGGCCGCGAACGCCACCGACTCGCACACCGCCTGCACCAGGTCTGACGGAGTCGAGGAGGTGGTGAGCCCGGTGAGCTCGCCCCGCGCGCGCGGCTCGACGAACGGCGCCCGCTCGCCCGCAGGCGACAGGAACGACAGCGCGCGTACTCCGTTGGCGCCGGGGCGGCTGCGGGCCAGCACGTCGTCCAGCTGCTCGCTCTGGGCGCCGATCGTGGCGAGGGCCCAGTCGATGCCCGACATGCCGACCATCGACGGCATCACCCGGAGGAACGTGGCGGGATCCGGCGTGCACAGCCACATTCCGGCGGGTTCGGAACCGGGCTCGACGGTCGCGTCGTCGGTGAGCACCTGGCAGCTCAACGTCGTCCCGAGCACCAGCGTGCCCTGACCGACCTGCCGGGCCCCCGACCCGATGCCACAGGCCTGCAGGTCGTACGGGCCGGCAGACACGGGAAGCCCGGCCGGCAGGCCGAGCAGGTCGGCTCCGCGGGCGGACAACGAGTGCATGGTGCCCGGCGGAGCCGGATCGACCAACAGGTGCCGCCACCGTGCGAGGCCACACAGCTCCAACGCCTCGTCGACGTAGGTGCGGGAGCGGACGTCGAGAAAGGGCAACGATGCGTCGGAGGCGTCGATCGACACGACACCGGTCAGCTGCTCGAGCACCGCATCGCAGCAGTACCCGGCGACAGTGGCTCGCTCCAGGACGTCCGGTTCGACCTCGGCGAGATGCGCGAGCAGGGCGGCGTGACATCCCGGGAAGATGCCGGAGCCGGTCAGCTCGTGGACTCTGGAGACGACGCTGTAGGGGCCCCCGATCCGCCACGACTCGACGAGGTCAGCGGCCCGCGCGTCCATCCACGAGATCGGTGGGTGGGTCGGCACACCATCGGCGTCCCGCAGCCAGAGACCGTCGCCCTGACCCGTGATCGCGATCGCCTCCGGCGTCTCATCCAGATGCGCCACCACGTCGCGCACGACCTGCGCCACCGATGCGACCACGTCGTCGAGGTCCAGCTCGACGCGTCCACCTGAGCGGCGGTGCAGCACCGACTGCCGGCTCGCGGACACCACGGCCCGGCCGTCGCGGTCGATCCCGGCCGCCTTCGTCACGGACGTGCCGATGTCGACGCCGACGATCATGGGACGAGCCGCTCCTGCACCTCCGGATTGACGACGTACTGGCAGCCCTGACCGGTCAAGAAGCGCTTCACCTCGTCGGCGATGATCGCGGCGGCACGATCGGCCGTCTTCCGGGTCGCGCCGGCCAGGTGCGGGGTGAGCACGACGTTGGGTGCGGAGAGCAGCGGCCAGTCGGCCGGCGGCGGCTCCACGTCATAAACGTCGAGAGCAAGGCCGCCGAGCCGTCCCGACCGCAACAGATCGGGCAGCGGATCGTGATCGAGCAGCCCGCCTCGCGCGGTGTTCACCAGTACCGCTCCGGGCCGCATCTGCTGGAGGCGGTTGGCGTCGATCATCTGGTGGGTCTCCGGCGTCAGCCGCGCGTGCAGACTGACGATGCCACTGCGGCGCAGCAGCTCGTCCAGCTCGACCAGCTCGACTCCCTCGAGCGGCTCCGCGAAGGGGTCGGTGGCGATGACGGTGGCGCCGAACGCCTGCAGGATGCGGGCCACGATACGGCTGATCGATCCCAGTCCCACCAGGCCCACGGTCTCGCCATTGAGCTCGCCGCCGGCGTTCTCGTAGGTGTAGTGATCGCCTCGCCAGACCCCGTCACGCATGTCCTGGTGCACGGCCGGCAGGTGTCGCATCGCGGCCAGCATCAGCCCGACGGCGAACTCGGCCGCGGCCTGCGCGTTGCGCCCGGGAGCATTCGTCACGATCACTCCGGCGGCGGTCGCCGCGTCGAGGTCGACGTTCACCGGTCCCCCGCGGCACACGCCGATCAAGCGTAGGTCCGGGCATCGCTCGAACACCCGGGCGGCGAACGGGGCCATCTGGGTGACCGCGATCTCGACCCCCTCAAGGGCGCCGATCAGCTCGTCCACCGTTCCGCTCGCCTCGAGGACGTTCTCGACCGGTCCGAACGGCTCGAGCGGCCACGGCAGCAAGAGCTCGGTGATGTCGAGAGGGTGGTCGTCGCCGATCGCGCTCGTCAGCGCGGTGGTGAACTGCGACGGCCGGACGAAGTGGTCGCCGGCCGACAGGATCGTGGTCATGTCCCGCCTCTCTGATCTCGGAGGGAGCGGCAACCCGCGCCAACACATCACAGTGGATGTGCGATTTATAACATCTTGAGTGTGAACTTGTCACGCTTCCGCGAGGTGCACGGCAGCATGCTCGGAGATCTCGGCGACGATGTCGGCGCTCACGTCGTCGGTGAGGATGACGTCGGTGAAGTCGCTCAGGTGCGCGAAGTGGTGCAGGCTCGTGCGTCCGACCTTGGAGCCGTCGAGCATGAGCACGCGGCGGGCGCCGGCCTGAAGCATCACCCGCTTCATCTGCACCACGTCCTGCTCCTGGTGGTACGCCCGCTGACCGTCGATCGTCGACGTCGACTGGAACACGACGTCGACCGCATAGGAGTCGAGACCGGACTCGCTCGGCGGTCCGATGAACGAGTCGTGGGTTCGCGAGTACTGCCCACCCAGCATGATGAAGTGGATGTCCGGCTGGTCGCGAAAGACTTCCAACGCCTGTCGATAGTTGGAGATCACGGTCAGATGACCCACGTCCGGCAGCAGTCGCGCGAGAGCCAGCACCGTCGTCGAGTCGTCGAGCAGCAGCGACATCCCGGACTCGACGAACTCGAAGGCCTTGCGGGCGAGCGCCTCCTTCGCGCCGGCCTGCCGCTGCATCCGGAAGTCCGAGCTGGACTCGAAGACGCTCGTCGGCAGCGCCGAGACTCCGCCGCGGACCCGGCGCAGCAACCCGCGCGTGGCCAGGTCGTCGAGATCACGATGGACCGTCATCACGCTGACGTCGCTGAGCTCGACGAGGTCGGACACGCTGGCGAAGCCGCGTTCGAGCACGTGGTCGACGATCTGCCGCTGCCGCTGCGTCCGGGACGTCTTCTGCTTCTGCGGCACCTCGTCCACCTCCATCCCGTCGTCGGGGATCTCACACTTCTACCATCACTCTTGACATTTGTAACGCCCAGAATGTTATGGTCCCACCATCAGCGCTGTGACTGTGGTCACAGGTGATGTTACAAGAGTCCGGTCGCCGTGGTCGGACCGCCGAAGGAGATCCGATGAACAAGACCCACCTGAGAAAGGCCGCGCTGGCGGCGGCACTCCTCGCCGCGCCACTCCTCGCCGCGTGCGGCTCCGATGACGGCGGTGGCGGTGCCGACGGCGAGAAGGCGGGCAAGATCGCCTTCCTCATGCCGGACCGCGCGTCGACCCGCTACGAGCAGCAGGACCGCCCCCTCTTCGAGGCGAAGGTCAAGGAGCTCTGTCCCGAGTGCGAGGTCGTCTACCAGAACGCCGACGCCGACCCCAGCAAGCAACAGCAGCAGGCCAACTCCGCGATCTCCCAAGGTGTGAAGGTCCTCGTGCTCGACGCCGTGGACACCAAGGCGGCCGCATCGATCGTCGAGAACGCCCAGTCGCAGAACATCCCGGTCGTCACCTACGACCGCCCGATCACCACGAAGCCGGCCGACTACTACGTGTCGTTCGACAACGAGGGCATCGGCAAGATGATCGCCGAGTCGCTGGTCGAGAAGCTGGAGGAGGACAAGGCCAAGGGCGACCTGCTCATGGTCTACGGGTCGCCGACCGATGACGCCGCCCAGCTCATCAAGAAGGGGATGAAGGCGGGCATCGCCGGCAGTGGCTACGACATCCTCGCCGAGTACGACACCCCGGAGTGGAACCCGCAGAAGGCCCAGGACTGGGTCAGCGGCCAGGTCACCAAGTTCCGTGGTGACATCGCCGGTGCGGTCGCGGCCAACGACGGCACGGGCGGTGGCACCATCGCCGCCTTCAAGGCTGCCGGTCTCGACCCGGTACCTCCGGTGACCGGCAATGATGCCGAGGTGGCCGCCATCCAGCGCATCGTGGCCGGCGACCAGTACAACACCATCTCCAAGCCGATCAAGATCGTCGCCGAGGCATCGGCCGAGGTGGCGGTGGCCTTCCTGCAGGGCGAGAAGCCGAAGGGCGAGACCGCGCTCTTCGACACCCCGTCGCAGCTGTTCACACCGGAGGTCGTCACCATAGACAATCTCCAGGAGGTCATCATCGACGGAGGCATCTACAAGGCCTCGGAGATCTGTACCTCGAAGTACAAGGCGGCCTGCGAGAAGGCCGGCATCGGCTGAGCATCGGGCCGGCCGGCCTCCGTCCTCCAGGGAGCCGGCCGGCCCTTGCTCGTACGACGCACGACGAGAGGTCCCATGAACGCGCAGATGTCCAACCTCGAGAACGCCGTGCCCGACGGCACGGCTGACCGCGTCCTGGCCCTTCGCGGGATCAGCAAGAACTTCGGCGCTGTGGCCGCCCTCACCGACGTCGACCTCGACGTCCACGCCGGTGAGGTGGTGGCCATCGTCGGCGACAACGGCGCCGGAAAGTCGACGTTGGTGAAGATCCTGTCCGGGGTCCACACCGCGGACGCCGGCACCATCGAGTTCCGGGGCAAGCCGGTGTCCATCATCAACCCGCAGCAGGCCCTCGACCTCGGGATCGCCACCGTGTTCCAGGACCTCGCTTTGTGCGACAACCTCGACGTCGTCGGCAACCTGTTCCTGAACAACGAGCTCCAGCCGCTGCGGCTCGACGAGGTGGGCATGGAGGTCCGGTCGTGGGAGCTGCTGGAGCAGCTGGCCGCGAAGATCCCGTCCGTCCGGATCCCAATCGCCTCCCTGTCGGGCGGGCAGCGCCAGACGGTGGCCATCGCCCGATCCCTGTTGCTCGACCCGAAGCTGATCCTCCTCGACGAGCCGACCGCGGCGCTCGGAGTCGCCCAGACCGCCGAGGTGCTGAACCTGGTCGAGCGGCTCCGCGAGCACGGCCTGGCGGTCATCATGGTGAGTCACAACATGGAAGATGTCCGCGCCGTGGCCGACCGCATCGCCGTGCTGCGGCTCGGCCGCAACAACGGCATCTTCGAGACCGACGCCGTGTCGACCGAAGCGATCGTCGCCGCCATCACCGGGGCCGCGGACAACGCCGTCTCACGTCGCGCCTCCCACGGATCACCCGCCACAACCGAGGACGACGCATGAGCCGCCGCGAAGAGACTCTCCACTCCGTCGCCGCCGACCTGCAGGACGAGCGCCTGCGCAGCACCCAGGACATCGGCGGGCTCGTCAAGGTCGGCATCGAGCGTGTGCGTGGCGGTGACCTCGGCGTGCTGCCGGTCGTCGTCGGCATCGTCGTCATCTGGACGGTGTTCCAGAGCCTCAACTCCTCGTTCCTGTCCAGCGCCAACCTGACCAACCTGCTGATGGAGATGTCTGCGGTCGGCGTCATCGCCCTGGGCATCGTGTGCGTGTTACTCGTCGGCGAGATCGATCTGTCTGTCGGCTCGGTGAGCGGGCTGTCCGCCGCGGTGCTGGGCGCGACCTTCGTCAAGAACGACTGGCCGATCGCCCTCGGCATCCTGGCCGCGGTCGCCACCGGCACCGTGATCGGGATCATCTACGCGTTCGTGTACAACCGCTTCGGGGTGCCGTCATTCGTCATCTCCCTGGCCGGGTTGCTCGGGTTCCTCGGGCTGCAACTGGAAACCCTCGGCAAGAGCGGAACGATCAACCTCCCGTTCGACTCCGCCATCGTCAAGTTCGGACAGCTGTGGTTCGTGCCCGACGCGTTGTCCTACGTCCTGGCCCTGGTCGCCGTGGCCGGCTTCCTCGCGACGCGGGTGAGCAGAGCCCGGGCTCGGCGCGCGTCCGGGCTGTCCGCGGTCTCGTGGCAGTTCCTCGGCTTGCAGGCGGCGGGACTCGCGGCGCTCCTGATCGTCGCTCTCTGGTACCTGAACGGAGGCCGCGGCATCGGCTGGATGTTCGTGCTGTTCGTCGTCCTCGTCCTGGCCATGCACTACGCGCTCACCCGCACGCGATGGGGACGGTCGGTGTTCGCCGTGGGAGGCAACGAGGAGGCGGCCCGCCGAGCCGGCGTCAACGTCACCCGCGTCTACCTGTCGGTCTTCGTGCTCTGCTCGACCCTGGCCGCCGTGGGTGGCGTGCTCGCCGCCGGCCGGCTCGCGGCCGCGGCACAGAGCAGCGGAACCGGCGACGTCAACCTCAACGCCATCGCCGCTGCCGTGATCGGCGGCACCAGCCTGTTCGGCGGGCGGGGCTCGGCCTTCGCCGCGCTGCTGGGCATCCTGGTCATCCAGTCCATCTCGAGCGGTCTGACGCTGATCAACCTCGACTCGCAGTGGCGTTTCATGGTCACCGGGGCGGTCCTGCTGCTCGCCGTCGTCCTGGACTCGGTCTCTCGCCGATCGAGAGCGTCGCACGGGCGGGCTTGACGACCGCTACGGCGCGTCGGCGATCCGCACCAGACCACCGAGGACGCCGACGTACGCCGTGCCGTCCGGACCGAGGCTCACCGGTGCGTAGTTGACGTTGTGCCCGAAGCCGGTGCCATAGCGCTGCTTGAACACCGACTCGCCGGTGCGGAAGTCGAGAGCGTTCAGGTACCAGGAATCGGCGGACCCTTTGATCTCCCGGCTGACGATGTAGACCAGCCCGTTGGCCAGGGACATCTTCGGCACCGCAGACGGCGAGCGTTCGGTGCGGTTCTGCCACACCACGTGACAGCCGTTCCCATCGGCGTCGATGTCGACCCGGTCGATGCCGGGCTTCGACTCACTGCCTGCGGCGCTCAGCACCGGGCCGCGGTAGCCGAAGTTGTTCGTCACGATCAGGGCCCGGTCGGCGGCGATAAGCGAGTTGTCCGTCGCGCTCGCCCCCTTCTCGAAGACCGGGACGCTGCAGATCTCCCGGTCGCCGGTCACGTCCCGGCCGCGGCGATAGACCACGATGCTCATCGGGTCGGCGTTGTCGGTGATGGCCACCCACTCGTCGTTCACCAGTGTCGGCGTGGTGCCCGAACCGGGCGACGTCTGACCCGGCTTGGTGACGCCCGTGTTCGCGTACTCCTCGCGCCAGGTCACCTCTGGGGCACCTGAGTCGGCGAGGTCGAGGCGGTAGATCGCCTGGGTCGTGACGATGTAGATGCCGCCGGTCTCGTCGACGGCGAAGGAGTTGGTGATCGTCTCGTCGAGCGGGAGCTTCTCGATGGTGCCGCTCTCGGGTTCGATCGTACCCACCACGCCCTGCTCGGTGACGAAGACGATCTCCCCGGTCCACGCCGGGAGGGCGGAGACGATCTTGTCGTCCTGAGCCATCGCACCGGTCAGGTCGTAGTCACGCTCGCGGACGAACCGGTTGCCGTCCGCGTTCTGGGCGACCACCTGAATGTGCCGGTTGCCGGTGGGGATGACCGCGCGGTCGCGGTGGTCGAGGTAGAAGTAGCCGCCGCCGGAGAAGTCGCTGAACACGTTGAGGCCGAGCGGACGGTTCGGCAGCCGGTACGACGCGATCTGCTTCAGCGTGGTCGGGTCGAACAGCTTGAGGGTCGGTGTGGTCGCACCGACGCAGACGGTCTCGACCCGTCCGCGGCGGTCGAACGTCAGGCTCGCGCACTCGGCCACCTGCAGCGTGGACGTGACCGCGGGGTTGACGCCGAGCGGGCCTGGACCCGGGTAGACGTCGGTCATGTACGCGTCGTTGTGGATGTTGTTGCCCGGGTCGGGCGCCAGGAACGGGTGCTGCGGCGGTGCCGGTGCGGTGACCGGGTTCGGTGTGGCCGGGCTGCCGGCGAAGGCCGGCGTGCCGGGCGGCAGCGGGTCGCCGGGGATCGGGGCAGCGGCAGCCGCCCCGGCGCTCGCGACGACCAGGACGAGGGCCATCAGTCCGCTCCGACGCAAGATTGGCACATTTGTCCAACGATGCAGCCGCCGTCAGGTCACGACCCGTCGGTCTCGTCGCGGTCGGCCCACTCCAGCAGCGGCACGATGTCGAAGACGGCGTCGTCGATGCCGGCATGCAGGTCGCCCAGCTCGGCGTACCGCGGCGGCACGGTCTCGAGGGTGAAGTCGTGCGGGTCGACGTCGTCGACCTCGTCCCAGCGGATCGGTGTGGACACCCGCCCGTCAGGTAAGCCACGCACCGAGTAGGCGGCGGCGATGGTGTGGTCGCGGGCGTTCTGGTTCCAGTCGACGAACAGCGCGGCCGGGTCGCGGTCCTTGCGCCACCACGCCGTGGTGACGTCGGACGAGCGTCGCTCCACCTCGAGCGCGAACGCCTTCGCGGCGCGGCGCACGTCGGCGAATCCGTGGTCGGGCGGGATGCGCACGTAGATGTGCAACCCCCGGCCGCCGGACGTCTTCGGCCATCCGACGGCACCCAGCTCGTCCAGCACCTCGTGCGCCACGTGCGCGACCCGCTGCACCGTCGCGAAGTCGCACTCCGGCCCGGGATCGAGGTCGATGCGCCACTCGTCCGGCTTCTCGGTGTCGGCGCGGCGGCTGTTCCACGGGTGGAACTCGACGGTCGACATCTGCACCGCCCAGATCACCGCCGCGAGCTCGGTGACGCAGAGCTCGTGGACGTCCCGGTTGAAGCGCGGGAAGTGGACGCTGACCGTCTCGAGCCACGGAGGCGGGTTCTGGGGGACCTTCTTCTGGTGCACCTTGTCGCCCGCAAGACCGGTCGGGAACCGGTGCAGCATGCACGGCCGCTCGTACAGCGCGTTGACGATCCCGTCGCCCACGGCGAGGTAATACTCGACGAGATCGAGCTTCGTCCAGCCCCGCGCCGGGAAGTACACGCGGTCGGGGTTGGTGACGCGGACGACCTTGTCGTCGACCTCGATCTCCTCGGCCGGTGACGCCATGGTGCGAGCCTACGGCTCGATCCTCTGGTGTAATTCGACACACACCTGGTCGGGAGGCCACATCATGACTCCGGAGATCAACCACCTCGCCGTCATCCTCGCCGTCGTTGCGAGCATGGTCGTCGGGTTCCTCTTCTACCTGCCGGCGGTGTTCGGCCGACGCTGGATGGAGATGGTCGGCCACACCGACGATTCCGTCCAGCAGGGCGGACCACCGCTGCTCTACCCGCTGGTGATCCTGGCCAACGTCGTCACGGCGTACGCCCTCGCGGGCGTCGCGTTCCTCTCCCACGAGTTCTACTCCGGCGACTTCTTCGTGTCGGCACTCATCAGCGGGTGGATCCTCTGGCTGGCGTTCACCGCGGCGCGCATGCTGGTGCACGACCTCTTCGACACCCGCACGCTCGGCATCACCGCATTGTCCGCGCTGAACGAGCTCCTCACGATCACCGCGATGGCGCTCGTCATCGGTGTCTGGGCGCCGTCAGGAATCTGACGTACGTCGTCAGTTCTTGCTGGGTGCTCCGGAGATGGTTCCTCGCTCCGGTCGATGCCTTTCGGTCCTTGTCGGCGGGCGTACCCAGCCGGGCGAGGCCCTAACACCCGTTCGCGGTCGATCTCAGGTGCAGCTCGAGCCAGTGGCGACGACCGGCCGGGTTGACGAAGCCGGTTTCGGGTACCTCTGCGGCATGGCCAGTCGATACTCACTGTCAGGCGCGCCCCGATGACGGCCGTGTCGCGCACCGTCCGCGCCACGCCCGGCGAAGTATGGGACGTGCTTGCCGACGGATGGTCCTTCCCCCTCTTCGTCGTGGGGGCGTCCCGCATGCGTGCCGTCGACGAAGCGTGGCCTGACGTCGGGTCGAGGATCCACCACTCGGTCGGCATGTGGCCGGCACTCATCGACGACTACACCGAAGTCACCGAAGTCACGCCCGGCGAGCGGCTGGCCCTTCGCGCCCGCGGATGGCCGCTCGGCGAGGCGAGCGTCGAGTTCGTGCTGCGGCCACGCGGCGACGGGACCAAGGTCGAGATCGACGAAAGGGTGACCTCCGGACCCGGCGTGTTCGTTCCGCCGCCGATCAAGGGCCTCAGCCTCAAGTGGCGGAATGTCGAGACCTTGCGCCGGCTCGCCTTCGTCGCCGAGCGGCGGGGCGGAGCGGGCGCACAGTGAAGCGCGGGCTGCGTCGCGACCCCTGCCGTGGCGTAGATCGTTCTCAGTGGTTGCGCAACAGGTCGATGAGCTCGTCCTTGTCCTTGTCGGAGTAGCCCTCGATGCCGAGCTCCCTGGCACGGCCCTTCAGGTCATCGACGTTCCAGTCCTCGTAGGAGCCGGCTTCACCGCCCCTGCGGCCGATGGTCTCTTCGCCCTCGGCGGCCGCGGCATTGGAGATGCGGGCGGCCTTCTCCTTGGAGGCGCCGTCCTCGCGGAGATCCTCGTACAGGTCGGGATTCTTGAGGCTGCGGTTCTTCTCACCGGGCATCGTTTGCTCCCTTCTCTCAGAACACCGGCTTGCCGCCGGTGACGCCCAGCACGGTGCCGGACACGTAGCTCGCCTCGCGTTCGGACGCGAGAAAGACGAAGGCCGGGGCAACCTCGGCTGGCTGGCCCGCGCGCCCGAGCGGGGTGTCCACGCCGAACTTCTGGACCTTCTCGATCGGCTGGGTGGCCGGCTGCAACGGCGTCCAGATCGGTCCTGGCGCCACGGCGTTGACCCGGATGCCGTCCGGGCCGAGCTCGGCCGCCAGATTGACGGTGGCGTTGTTGATCGCGGCCTTCGTCGCAGCGTAGTCGAGCAGCGTCGTCGACGGCTCGTACGCCTGGATGGAGGAGTTGTTGATGATGCATCCGCGCGACTCTCGCAGGTGCGGCACCGCCGCGCGCGTCGTCCAGAACAGCGAGTACAGGTTGGTGCGGAACACGCGGTCGAGGCGGTCGTCGTCGATCGCATCGATGCCCTCGCCCCGCGCCATCTGGAATCCGGCGTTGTTGACCAGGATGTCGAGACCCCCGAGCATCTCGACCGTCTCGAGCACCACCCGGTCGCAGGCTTCACGCTCGCGAAGGTCGGCCTCGTGCGCCACGCTCTTGCGTCCGGCGGCTTCGATCAGCTCGATCGTCTCCTCGGCATCCGCCTTCTCCTCGGGCAGGAACGTGAAGGCGATGTCGGCGCCCTCCCGCGCGAACGCGAGCGCCACCGCACGACCGATGCCGGAGTCACCACCGGTGATGAGCGCTCGCTTGCCCTCGAGGCGTCCGTGACCCTCGTAGGAGTCCTCGCCGTGATCGGGCCGCGGCTGCATCTCGTCGGTGAGTCCGGGCGGTTCCTGTTGCTGTGGCGGGAAGGCCTGGTCGGTCATGATGCGCTCACCTCCGGGTCGGGAATCGGCACCTCCGGCGTGTCGTCGCCCTCCGGCGCGAATGTCGGTTCGTTCTCGGGCTCGTGCTCAGGATCTGGCGGCTCGGCAGGTTCCGGCTCGCCCGGTGGCGGGGGTGCATCGGGTGCGGTCGTCATCGTCCTCCTCCATCGTCCTGCGGACCCAGATCGGGGTCGGCGAACGGCTCGGACGTCGGCGAGCCGGTCTCGTCCGGTGGCTCCGATGGTGTGTCGGTCATGACGGGTACGTGCCCATCTGCGCTGCCGGTATGCACGGTGTCGCCTCCGGATGCGGCGGGCTGATTTCGGCGCGACGATGATGTCCATGAAGGACAATCAGGAACGCACGCTCTGGGCCTCAGGCATCGGCCTCGTCCTCATGGGAGTCGCGGTCTCGATCGTCACGATCGCGATGGTGCGGTTCACCGAAGCACCGAAGCAGCCGTGGCTCTACATCGGTCTCGTGATCGGTGTCTTCAGCGCCATGGCCGGCGGAGCGCTCGCGTTCATCCGAGCGCGCGAACTGTCCGAGTGACCGCCCGGCTCATCGCGTGACGACCCACTCCGACCTCGACCCACAGATTGGGCGGTCGATGGTGTTCGGGCATCTGTCGATCGCCTACGACGACCGGGTGCTGCGGCCGCGACCGTGGACCGTCGCGCAGTCGCGCTGGGCCGCGGAGCTGCTCCGATCGGTCCAGGGACCCGCAACAGTGCTCGAGCTCTGCGCCGGTGCCGGGCACATCGGGCTGCTCACGCTGGCGATGGCGGACAGGCTTGCGGTGCGGCTGGTCACCGTCGACGTGAACCCTGCCGGCTGCGAGTACACGCGCCGCAACGCCGAAGCCTCCGGTTTGGCCGACCGACTCGACGTCCGCCTCGGTCGCGTCGATGCCGTGCTCGCGCCGGAGGAGCGGTTCGACCTCGTCATCGCCGATCCGCCGTGGGTGCTTCAGTCGGAGACCGGGCAGTACCCCGATGATCCGCTGATCGCCATCGACGGAGGCACCGACGGCCTCGATGTCGTCCGCGACTGCCTCCGGGTGAGCGAGCTTCATCTCGTGCCGGGCGGGTCAGTGGTGTTGCAGCTCGGCTCGGTCGATCAGGTACGTCAGATACAGGAGCACCTCCGCATCACCGAGTCGGCCCTGTCGGTGCTGGACGTGCGCTCCTTCGGACGGCAGGGGGTACTCGTGCACCTGGCCGCCGACCACTGAGCGCGAGCGTGTAGCGGCGGGTGACATGGGTACATGTCCGGGTGTAGTCAACGAAAGGACACACACCATGGGCACGATCACCGAGTCCATCGACGTCGACGTCGATGTCACGACGGCCTACGACCAGTGGACCCAGTTCGAGTCCTTCCCGCAGTTCATGGAAGGTGTCGACGAAGTGCGCCAGATCGACGACACGCACCTGCACTGGGTCACGTCCATCGGCCCGGTCAAGCGTGAGTTCGACGCCACCGTCACCGAGCAGCACCCCGACGAGCGCGTCGCGTGGAAGTCGGACGACGGCCCCGAGCACGCCGGTGTCGTCACCTTCCATCGCCTGGACGACCAGACGTCGAAGGTGACCGTCCAGATGGACATCGATCCTGAGGGCTTCGTCGAGAACGTGGCCGACAAGGCCGGCATCCTGGACCAGCGCGTCAAGGGCGACCTGAAGCGGTTCAAGGACTTCATCGAGAGCCGGGGCGCCGAGACCGGCTCCTGGCGGGGCGAGGTCGACAGTCCGGACGACCGCGGATGAGGACTCGGTGAAAGCCGTCTTCCTGAACTGCACCCTCAAGCCCACGCCCGAGCCATCGAACACCCAGATGCTCGCCGACACCGTGATCGGGGCGCTCGACGAGGAGGGGGTCGAAACCAGGACGTTCCGGCTCGCCGACCTCAGCCTCGATCGCGGCGTCGAGACCACCATGTCCGACGCCGATGAGTGGCCCGAGATCCACGACGCCATCCTCGACGCCGACATCCTGGTTTTCGCCACCCCGACGTGGGTCGGTCATCCGTCCTCGTACGCCCAGCAGGCCCTGGAACGCCTGGACGCCATGATCTCCGAGACCGATGACAGCGGCCAGCCGGTCGCCTTCGGCAAGGTCGCCGGCGTGGTCGTGACCGGCAACGAGGACGGCGCACACCACGTCATCAGCGAGATCGCCGGCGGCTTGATCGATATCGGGTTCACGATTCCGGGTCAGGCCTGGACGTATTGGAACCGCGGTCCGGGCCCGGGGCCGAGCTACTCAGAGACCGACGAGAAGCACGACTGGTCCGAAGACACCGGCCGGACGATGGCCCAGCGACTCGTCGAGACGGCACGCTCGCTCAGCGGTCGCGCGACGGGATGACCTTGTGGGTGCCGTCACACCACGGCTGAGACGAGGACTTCCCGCAGCGGCACACCGCGCTCACCGGCCGCGACGTCCGGTGCGCGGTGCCGCCGGGGTCCTCGACGAGGTGGTCGCCGCGCAACAGCATCGGCCCGTCGGGACACAGCACGACGTCGGGATGATCGAACGTCGCCTCACTCATGGCCCCACGCCTCCAGCATGGCGCCCGCGAAGCGGTCCTCGAGGTCGAGGCAGGTGAAGGCCCCGAAGTACACGTCGCCGATCAGGGCCGGTTCCTCCTCCAGGAGCCGCCCGCACACCGTCCGTACGGCGAGCTGCTCGTGGACGGCGTCGGCCTCCACGTGCTCCTCGTAGTAGTCGACCATCTCCGGCGGGAACTCCAACCGTTCCAGTCCCTGCGCCATGCGCCGAGAGGGCAGCGAGCTCGTCGCCTCGAATGCGGCGAGATGCCCGAGAGCGGCTCCCCGGAGCCGCCGGTGCAGTCCGAACATCGTCATCGCGTTGTTCTGCTCGAGGACCACGCAGGGCACGTCGTCGATGTAGGCGCCGTACGCAGACCGCAACCCGCACGCCTCGATGCCTCGGGCGAACAGATGGGCATGCAGACGGTTGGGATCGCCGGCGCCGTACTCGTCGTACTGCAGCTCCATGAGTCCGGCCTGCGGCCCCACCGACAGCCGGGGTACGAGCCAGGCGGACGGATCGGACTCCTTCAGGTGATAGATCGACCGCACCGACAGCAGCTCGCGCACCTGGTCGGCATCGGCGTCGCGCTGCACGAACGACGCGATCGACCGGCCGTCGTGGCCGGCGACGTAGTCGAAGAACGACTCCGCGAAGGGTGACATGACATCGGGCTCGGCGTGGCGCTCACGCAGGCGCGCCTCGAACGCCAGCTCCAGGTCGCGGCGCACGGCCAGCAGCTCGGGCTGCCACTCGAGCTCGTCGTCGACGTCGTCGAAGCCTCGATAGTGCAGCTCATAGAGCGCCCAGAGCGCGATCTGCGCGTCGTCGTCGTGATCGGGCTCGGCGCCGAGCAGGTCATTCCACGACGACGGCTTCGTTCGCATCGCCTCGAAGAGCACGTCGCTGAGGGCTCCGCGGGGTTTCGGTGTCAGCACCGCTAAGCCGCCTTCGTCGGCAGGTCGTGCTCATCGGCGGCACTGCGGCGCATCCCATCCAGCACCGACCGCAGCCGCCGCGACACCTGCATCTGGCTGATGCCGAGGCGGTCGGCGATCTCCTGCTGGGTGAGGTCGTCGACGAACCTCATCTTCAACAGCTCGCGCTGGTCCGCACTGAGATCGCGGCACAGCCGGCAGAACGTCACCCACTCGTCGACCAGCTCGAGATCGTCGTCCGTGCACGGCAGGGTCTCGCCGATCGTCAGTCCCGACTCGCCCACCTGGCGATCGGTCGACTCCGACCGGAAGCACCCGCGCGCGGACAACGCCTCGACGACGTCCGCTGGTTCCACGTCGAGGTCGCTCGCGAGCCCGTCGATGTTCTGCGGGGCGGCCTCGCCGTCGGTCGCGGCGGCGATCGCCGCCTGCAGCTCCTGAATCCGGCGTGGTGGCCGGACCGACCAGGCGTGGTCACGGAAGAACTTCTTGATGTCACCGCGGATGGTGGCCGCGGCGTAGGGGGCAAAGGCCCCGCGACCGGAGTCGAACCCGTGCGCCGCCTTCACCAGAGCGAGGTTCGCGACCTGCTCCAGCTCTTCCAGCTCGACCCCTCGCCCACGGAAGTGCAGGGCGAGGTGGCGAGCCATCGGCAGGTGCTCGTGGACGAGCGACTCCATCGTGGACGTCGGGGTCAAGGAAGGAACTGCACTCACAAGACTCTCCTGGGAAGGGGTCTCACGGCTGCTGCTCAACCGGTGCCAGCGTCACATCAGGTCAGGTGGACCGCAACCGGAGCGTTTGATCGTGGCCGGATCGGGCACGTCTATGTGGCAGAACACCGACAACCATTTGAAGGAGAGCCGCATGGGTATGGACGACAAGATCGAGAACAAGGCCGAGGACCTCAAGGGCAAGGCGAAGGAAGCCGCCGGAGGTGCCACTGATGACGAGGACCTCGAGGCCGAGGGCAAGACCGACCAGACGAAGTCCAGCCTCAAGGACGCCAAGGAGAACGTGAAGGACGCGTTCAGCTGAGGTTTGGATCCGGACGATCCGGGTAATAGCCAGAGGGCGGGCCACACGACTCACGCAGGACTCGGGTGGCCCGCCCTTCCTCGCTCAAAGCACGTCGGCAGAAAGACCCCGACACGGCGGATCCTTTGCCGGGCATGTGTGCTTCTCCTTGAAGGAACTGCCGTGCTCGACCACATAGGGCGTGAGTCTTCGTCCTGACCAGGGAAGACCATCACCCGTGACCACTGACGAGTACGCCGAATCTGCACTCGGTCCCCGATACGAGCCCGACTACTTCGCCGACATGGCGCTCGACCTGCACGAGGAGCCGACACCCGAACGTACGGTGGAACGCATCGCCGAGTACGCCAAGGCCGGTTTGCGTTGTGACGATGCCGGCATCTTGCTGGTGCACAGCCGGCGCCGCATCGAGACCGCCGCGGCCACGTCGGGGCGAGCCGAACGCGCTCACGCCCTGCAGTCCGAGCTGGACGAGGGCCCGTGCCTGGACGCGGTCGAGGCCGGTGAGGCGTTCTGCCTGATCGGCGACACCGCCACCGACGAACGCTGGCCCCGGTGGAACCGCATGGTAGCCGACCTCGACGTGCGCAGCGTGCTCTGCGTGCGCCTGGAGACCCACCAGCGTCGATATGGCTCGCTCAACCTCTACGGCTCGGTACCGCAGATGTTCGGCGCCGACGACGTCGCCGTCGCGAGCATCTTCGCCCGCCATGCCTCCATCGCCGTCGCGACATCACAGGAGACCGATGGCCTGCAGCGGGCCATGGACGCGCGAAAGGTCATCGGCATCGCGATGGGCATCCTGATGGAGCGGTACGCGATCGACGCAGACCGTGCTTTCACCGTGCTTCAGCGCTATTCCCAGACCAACAACATCAAGCTGCGAGAGGTCGCGCAGCAGGTCGCCGACCGCCGCGCGCTTCCGGACGGTTGATCACGACTGTCTTCGGAGGCATCGGGTACGTGGGTTCGTAGCGGCTCCGTTGAGTGACCAGCGGAGCCGCACTGCGTTCGCCACCGCATCGTCGAGTTGCGGAGCGGGGTGGCGGCCGTAGTTTGGTCATGCCCGACAGCTCAGGAGGCTGACATGCGCTGGGGACGCAAGGCAGACGAGACGATCGCATCGAACGACGTCGCAGAGGACGATGGACGCGCCGAGGGTGGCGCCCACGTCGACCCGACCCGCGTCGACGAGGCCGATCGCTACCCCGCCGAGAACGGCGACGGGGTGGACCGCGCAACGGTGGTCGACCGTGAGCGTGAGGCGCTCGGCGGCGTCAAGGTCGGCTCGGCCTTCTTCGGTTGGCTCACCGCCACCGGCATGGCCGTGCTGCTCACCGCACTGGTCACCGCCGGCGGAGCGGCGGTGTCCCTGGCTCAGGGCGACGAGGCGGGCGCACCGAACGTGGAGACCATCGGCGCGGTCGAGGCCGTCGTGCTGCTCGTCATCTTCTTCGTCGCCTACTACTGCGGTGGATACGTCGCCGGGCGCATGGCCCGGTTCAACGGGTTGAGACAGGGCATCGCAGTGTGGATCTGGGCTGTCGTCATCGCGGTCGTGGTCGCGGTCGCTGCCGCGCTCGCCGGCGACCAGTACGACATCCAGAGTCAGCTGAACAACTTCCCGCGCATCCCGAGCAACGAGGGCGACGTCACCACCAACGGCGTCATCGCCGCCTTGGCGATCGCCGCCGTCACCCTGGTGGGGGCGATCATGGGCGGACTGGCCGGCATGCGGTTCCATCGCAAGGTCGATCGCGCCGGCCTCGGCAGCTAGGAAGGGGAATCGGTTCCGCGCTCCATCCGCACCCATGCCGGGAGCACGAGCCAGCCGATCGTGGTGAAGCCCGCCAGCATGGCAGCCGAGATCGAGGCGGCAGTGACCCCGAGCACGACGTCCAGCACCAGCCACACGGCACCGACGTTCGCCGCGACCAGCAGTACCAAGCCGCCGCGGGAGAAGAGATTGGCCGACTCGACGAGCCACGGCCGGACCCCGCGATGGAACAGCGCGCGATGGAGGGCAACTGGAGTCAGCAGCATCAGCATCGACAACATCGCCGACAGCAGCACGCCGACGTAGACGTACGTGCGCGAGTCGGCCAGGTCCTTGAATCCCGCCTGGAACGGCAGCGTGAGCAGGAACGCGGTGAGGATCTGCACGCCGGTCTGCGCCACCCGCAGCTCCTGCAAGAGCTCATTCCAGTTGCGGTCGATGCGCTCGCGCTTCGACTCCTCTGCCATGCCGAGAATGTACTGGTGGCGTCGCGGAAAGGCATCCGGGGCGAACGTCCCTCGATGGGCGAGGGCGCGTCCTCTGATCACCGGTGGAGGGCCGGCCTCAGGTCAGGTCGGCGTTCCGCCGGCCGAGACCAAACCCCAGCGCCAGCATGACGGCGCCCAGGGCCAGGTGCAGCCAGTTGTCGGCATCGTTCACTGGCACGAAGTTCGCGTTGGTCGATTCCTGGTGGACCAGGAGTCCGTAGACCCACAGAACGAGGTACACCACGCCGCCGCCGACGAGGAAGTTCCGGGCCGTGGCCCACGAGCGGGCCAGGGCGAGGCCGGCGACACCGAAGGCGAGATGGACGAGGTTGTGCAAGATCGACACCTGGAACACCCCGAGCAGCTCGGCGCCGGACTCGTGGCCGGCGAACTTCAGGTCGTCGTAGTTGGTGGTGACCCCCGGGATGAACCCGACGATGCCCACCAGCAGGAAGATCGCACCCACGGCGGCCGCCGCCTTCTGCAGCGGGGTCGCGGTCGTATGGGCGGCGTCTGAGCTGCTCATCATGTCTCACCTCTCTGTATGAATGCTCTCTGAGTACCCTTCCTCGTCCACATCACTCGCCCTTGCGTGATTCCTGCCGAGGCGGGTACACCACGGGCATGACCTCCTTGTGGCTGGCCGACGCCGAACCTGTGCAGAACGACCCCTGGAAGACCGGTACGTCCTATGAGGACGTGGTCGTCGGTGCCGGCCTGACCGGGCTGCTGACCGCGCTCCTGCTGGCCCGGGCCGGGCGCTCGGTGGGCGTGGTCGAGGCTCGGTCCGCCGGCGCGGTGGCGACCGGCAACACCACCGCCAAGCTGAGCCTCCTGCAGGGCAGCCAGCTGTCGAGCATCGGCCACCACCACTCGTCCGCCGTGGTGAACGCCTACGTCGAGGCCAACCGCGAGGGCCAGGCCTGGCTCCTGCGCTACTGCGACGACCACGACATCCCCTACCAGCGCCGTACGGCCTACAGCTACGCCACCACGGACTCCGGCGCGTCCACCCTCCGCCGCGAGCTTGAGCTGTCACAACAGGCGGGTCTGGCCACCACCTGGGTCGACGACCTCGAGCTGCCGTTCCCGACCACCGGTGCCATCAGCCTGGCCGAGCAGGCTCAGTTCGACCCGATGGACGTCGTCAACGCGCTCGCCGCCGGGCTGCGGGCCGAGGGGGGCCGCCTGCACACCGGCGTCCGCGTCAGGGGCGTCGACGTCGGGGACCCGTGCACCGTCACGACCGACGCCGGTGACATCCAGGCCGAACGCGTGGTCGTCGCCACCGGCACGCCGATCCTGGACCGGAGCCTCTACTTCGCCAAGCTCGAGCCGCAGCGGTCCTACGCGATCTCGTACACCGGGGTGGATGCGCCACCCCAGGGCATGTACCTGTCCGTCGACCAGCCCACCAGGTCGCTGCGCACCGCACCGCGCGACGACGGTTCGGAGCTGCTGCTCGTCGGTGGCAGCGGCCATGGTGTCGGCCGTGCTCGAAGTGAGCAGGGGCACCTGGGCGAGCTGCGCGACTGGGCGAGCCGGCACTTCCCGGACGCGAAGGAGACGCACTGGTGGTCGGCGCAGGACTACTCCCCCGCTGACTCGGTGCCGTTCGTCGGATCCCTGCCGCGCGGCGGCGGCCGCATCTTCGTCGGCACCGGCTACTCCAAGTGGGGAATGTCCAACGCCGCCGCCGCCGCCCTGCGACTGTCGGCGGAGATGCTCGGCAGCGAGATGCCGTGGGCGAAGCCGATCAAGCACCGGATCACCGGTCCCAAGACGCTCGCGCAGGGAGCATTCATCAACGGAAAGGTCGGGGCGTACATGGCCGCGGGCTGGGCCGGAGCCACCGTGCGGACAGCCTCGGATTCCCCGGCCGAGGGTTCCGGGAGCGTTGGTCGGCGCGGAACCCGCTTGGTCGCCACGTCGACCGTCGACGGCTCCACCTGCTCCGTCTCGGCCGTGTGCACCCATCTCGGCGGCATCGTGAACTGGAACGACGCCGAGAAGTCGTGGGACTGCCCCTTGCACGGTTCTCGCTTCGCCGCGGACGGCACCGTGCTGGAGGGTCCGGCGACCTCACCGCTGGGTTCTCAGTCCTGACCGGTCGGTGTGGCACTGAGCGGTTCCTAGACCGGAGCGCTCACGACTGGCCGCGCGACTGCCGAGCCGCGCGATAGGCGCCCTCTCGAAGACGTGCGGCCCACGGGTAGTAGGCGAGGCCCGGGATCTGGTTCAGCACCGGATCGAAGGTCGGGCCGACGTCGTCGGTGTCGTCGGTCGGAGACGACTCGAGGGTCAGCTCGCCGAAGTCCCGCCATGCACCTGCCGGGCGGGCACACGCCAGCGTGAACGTGCGATCGCCCCCCGGTCGCGCCGAAAGCAAGAGCGGACCCGACGCCGTGCGATACGGAATGAGTGTCGAGTACGTCCCGGTGGTCGGTCGCCTTCGCGGAAGCAACGCGAATCGACCGACGACGGTCCGGCCTGTGGTGGCGAACAACACGTCACCGTGGCGGTCCGGGCCCACGGATATCCGCATGGCCAGCCCGAAGATGTCCGGCCAGCCCCCCGGGAAACCAACCGCTCGGGAGAGGCGCACGTGCGCGTCGTCGATTCCGGGCTGGTCGATCCACGCAACGCCGACCCCGGGCTCCAAGCCGGCGCGGCGGACGGACCCATGCAACGTCTCGCCGCGTGGGTGGAGCGGCTTTGCGGTCGGCCTGACTTCGGCTGCAGCCCGGAAGACCGCAGTCAGCACCGAGCCGGCCGCCGATGTTGCGCCCGCGATCCAGATCCGCTCGGAGTCGTTCCTGGGTGCGGTCGCCATCTAGGCCGGTGGCTCCGTCGCCGAGGCGCGGTTGCCCTCGACGTCCGGTTCCGTCACAGGATCCTCCGGAGGCTCTGGCTGGGCCTCGGCCGGCGTCTCGTCCGGGTCGTCCGGGATGGCGTCAGGTTCAGTGGGCGTCTCGGTCATCGGTGATCATCCTCTCGGGTTGCAAGAACCCATGTACCCCGACGTCGGATGCCTAGTCGTCGAGGAGGTTTGGACACCGCAGCCCGGGGTACTCCCGCGGTCGGACGGGCTGCCGCCGCCTCTGCGCAGGACTCCAGCTGGCGGCCCGTCCACCACGAGCGCTCCGTGGTCCGGATGGCGCCGGTAGTTTGCCCCCATGGACCTCGAAGCGATCGAAGAGATCAAGCGCCTCAAGTACCGCTACTTCCGCACCCTGGACCTGAAGGACTGGGAGGCATTCGGAGACACCCTCACCACCGACATCCAGGCCCGCTACGGCACGCAGGCCATGGACAAGCCGGTCCATTTCGACGACCGCGAAGCCGTCGTGGCCTTCATGTCCGAGAACCTGCATCGCGGAGTCATCACCACCCACGTGGCCCATCACCCCGAGATCGACGTCGACGGCACCAGTGCCGAGGCCTCATGGTGCTTCGAGGACACCGTGATCGTGCCCGAGTTCAAGGTCCAGATCCGAGGAGCGGGCTACTACACGGACCGCTATCGCCAGGACTCTGACGGCGCCTGGCGCATCTCGAGCACGGGATACGAGCGCATCTACGAAGCCATGACGTCGTTGGAGGACACCCCGAGCTTCGCCCTCCTGGCCAACCGCTGGGAGTCAGGCCGGCCGGACTAGGGGCCCGTTGGCGTGGATCGAGTCGCATGGACGTCGCCGGGCGGCTGCCAGAAGCATCGGCGCGGCGTATCGTCCGAGGTGGGGCTGGAAGCGTCCCGCAGGAGGATCGATGTCCGACGTGGGGCCGCAGCAGAGTCTCGCTCGATTCGCCCGCCTGCTCGCCGAGATGAACGGCGAGGGCTCGCTCGCTGCCCGGCTCTGCGAGGCCAGCCGCCGCATGCTCGACGGTGACGGAGTGGCGTTGACTCTCGACTACCTGCGCCAAGGCCGTCTGACTCTGTATGCGAGCAACGAGCAGGCTGCGGGCCTGGAGGATCTTCAGGAGGTGGTGGGCGAGGGACCCGGCTATGACGCAGCCCGAACCGGATCGATCGTCATCGCGACCTTCGGACCGGACGATGACGGGCAGTGGGACGCCCTGCGCGAGCGGCTCGGTCATGGCACATTCCAGGGCACGATCGTGGCCATACCGCTCAGCGGTGAGGGAGTGCAGGTCGGCGTCATGACGCTTCACCGCAGCACCTCCATCGAGCGGGAGAACGTCGAGGAAGCCGGCTTTATCGGCGCGACCGTGGGAGCCGCCATCATCGAGCACTCACACGACATCGCCGCCCGCCAGGACGGCCACGACGCCTGGGTCCATCGCTCGAAGATCCATCAAGCCACCGGGATGATCGTGGCCCAGGTCGGAATCCGTCCCGAGGATGCGATGTCGCTGCTGCGCGGCCAGGCCTTCGCCCGCGGGGTCACGCTCGAGGCGGTCGCACAGGAGATCATCGACCGAAAGATCAACTTCCGAGACTTCACGATCGAAGGTGACTGACTTGGAATCGATCAGCGGTGCCGGCGAGGAACTCGCCCGAAGCGCAACGGTGGCCCTGGCACGTGCGTCGGCTGCTCTCGTCGGAGATCACGACGTCCAGGGATTCCTGGTCTCCTTGCTACGCAGCAGCGCCGAGGTGTTGAGTGTCGATGCCTCTGCCGTGATGATCCACGACAGTCGCGGACTGGAGTTGTTGGCCGCGTCATCGCACACAGCGGAGGAGCTGGAGCTCCATCAGCTGCAAGCGGCCGACGGCCCCTGTCGCGAGGCGTACGCAACCAGCGCTCCGGTGAGCGAGCAAGGGGCGGAACACCTGCGCGAACGGTGGTCCGATTTCGGCGCACGACTGGTCGGCGCCGGATTCCTGTCGGTGCACTCGGTCCCCATGCGCTGGCATGACGAAGCGATCGGGGTGCTGGGCATGTTCCGGCACTCCGACAGCGCTCTGACCGACGATGAACGGCACATCGCCCAGGCTTTCGCCGACATCGCCACCCTGGTGGTGGCGCAGGCTCCGGGCATCTCGATCAACGAGCGGGTCGACGACGTGCTCACCACGCGGGTGGTCATCGAGGTGGCCAAAGGCGTGATCGCCGAGCTGGAGGGCATCGGTGTGGCGCAGGCCTACGACCGGTTGGTTCAACGCGCCGACGGCGCCTCCCTCGATGCCGTCGCCAAGGAGGTCATCGAGGCGGCACAGCGGCGCAGCCCAGGTCTGACGTAGGCGCAGGATCCTGGTTGCCTGACGTGCTGGAGTACCGCGTGGACAAGGTGCGCCGCCCAGGGATGTGCGGTGAGAGCCAGACCTGGGCGGCGACTGCGGGCGAGCTCGCCATCGTGCTGGGGACGGCATCGTGCCCACCCTTGGCAGGGTCTTACCCAGTTCGCCGTGGCCTATTCGGCCCCGCCACAGCCTGGGAACCCGCAAACGTGCGCCTGTGAATGCGTCGCTCTATGCCTGCCACGGACAGCGGCGCCTGGGGCTTCGCCGGATGGGTCGTGATCGTTGCGAGCGCCATCGTCGTCATGGGACTCGTCGCACGAGGCGCTGCCAAGTGGCGCTGGCGCGCCCGGAGGTATTCGAAACCCCAACCTTCTGATCCGTAGTCAGATGCTCTATCCGTTGAGCTACGGGCGCATGGCCCCGAAGGGCCGGGACGAGTCTAACGGGTGCGTGACGACGACTCGAAATCAGGCGACGTCGGAGTCGCCGACGTGCCAGACGGTGGGATGGCAGGCACGCACCTCGTCGATGAACTGCTCCACGCCCGGCTCGGGCACCTGGATGACGAGGTAGGTGCGGTCGCCGTCTTCGATCCAGCGGTTCTCATAGCGGTCGTCGAACGGCAGGAGCATCGACTGCACCCGCATCGAGGCAGACGACTCCGTGGACATCGCGAACGTGAGCTCAACCCCCATGTCTCCGATCCTCTCCGATGGGCCCAACTCCGTCCATATCCGGGGGTACCTGTGGTCCGGAGCGGCCGTGGTGGTTACAGTCACTGCGTCTCCGCGCATCGGATCGGCGGCTCGCCGACACTCCGATCGCCTCCGGAAAGGCAGAACATGGTTGACGTGGCGAAGGCCCTCGACGAGGGCGGCCTGACGAATCAGCACGTGCGCGACTACGTCGCCCACTGGGCAGAACACACCGGGGCCGCAGCGGTCGAGGTGGTCAGCGCTGCCGATGACTCGCGGCTCATCGCCGAGGCCCTGGAGGCCGGCGAGATCATGCCGGCCGGCGACGGACTGTACTACTCGCGCAGCTACCACAAGGACACCGCGCGCTCCGAGGAGCGCACGATCGTCGCCACGAGTCGTCCCGAGGACGAGGGCGTCTACAACAACTGGCGTCACTCGTCGGAGATGAAGCCGCTGCTCGAGGACAAGATGCGCGGCGCCTCCAAGGGCAAGACGATGTACGTCATCCCCTACCTGATGGCCCCCAAGGGCTCACCCCTGGAGAAGTACGCGGCCGGCGTGGAGGTCACCGACAACCGCCCGGTCGTGCTGCACATGATCCGGATGGCCCGGGTCGACCCGTCGTACGTCAACGACCTCGACGACCAGAACGCCTTCGTCCGCGCCGTGCACGTGACCGGGGACCTGGAGAACCTCGGCCAGGGCACGCCGGACGACGAGCGCTACTTCGTCACCGTCGCCGACGAGCGCACCATCTTGCACTTCGGATCGTCCTACGGCGGCAACGCCCTGCTGGGGAAGATCGCGCACGGCCTCCGCCAGGGCTCGTATGACGGCTGGGCGGCCGGCACATTCCTGGTCGAGCAGTTCATGCTGCTCGGCATCACGGACAAGGAGACCGGCAAGAAGTACCACATCTGCGGTGGCTTCCCCAGCGCCTCGGGCAAGACCAACCTGGCCATGACGCTCGCCCCGGACGCGCTGGGCGACCGGTACCACGTGGATTTCTACGGCGACGACATCGCCTGGCTCTGGGTCGACCCCGACGACGGCCGCCTCTACGGCATGAACCCGGAGAACGGCGTCTTCGGCGTCGCCAAGGACACCAACGAGCGCACCAACCCCACCGCGCTCGAGTCCATCCGCCCCGGCACCCAGGCCCTGTTCACCAACGTCGCCTGGAACGAGAAGACCCACGAGGTCTGGTGGGAGGGCAAGACGTCCGATCGCCCGTCCGACCTCACCGGCTGGCGCGACTGGAAGGGTCACCTGATCGCCGAGCGCACCGACGACGAGGCGGACGCCCCGTGGGCGCACCCCAACAGCCGATTCACCACCACCCTGGCGAACGTGCCGAACGTCGCCGACGACTTCGAGGACCCGCGCGGCGTCCCCATCGACGCGATCATCTTCGGTGGCCGCACCCGCGACCGCGAGCCGCTCATCCGCGCCATCACCGACATCGCCGAGGGTGTGTACGACGGGCTCACCCTGGGTGCCGAGGCGACGTTCGCTGCTGACGGCCTGGACGGACAGCTGCGCTACGACCCGATGTCGATGCGTCCCTTCATGTCCTACCCAGAGGGCGCCTACGCCGCGCACTGGCTGAAGATCATCAGCGCCGCGAAGGTGCAGCCGATCTTCGCGCACGTCAACTGGTTCCAGCGCGACCCGGAGGACGACCACTTCCTCTGGCCCGGCTACCGCGAGAACCTGCGTCCCCTCCTCTGGCTCATGCAGCTCAAGAACGGCGAGGTCAAGGGCGTGCAGACCCCGGTGGGGATCATCCCCACCGAGGACGAGCTCAACCTCGACGGTCTGAGGATGGACCCCGAAGCCCTGGCGACCATCCTGTCCATCGACGAGGATCGCTGGCGCCAGGAGATCGAGTTCCGCGAGAAGCACCTGGCCCAGTTCGACGGCCTGCCCGAGGAGATCTGGGCGGCCCACCGACGCGTGGCCGAGGCGCTGGGCAGCTAGGCGTCCGTCGGCACCCGCTCGGCCGTGCGCACCAGCCCGACGACGAGGTACAGCATCACCACGGCGAGCAGCGCGAACTTCACCGACGCGAAGCCGAACGCGATGCCCGGCCAGGGCTGGTCGACGCGATCGCTGAGCACCTGGAGCAGTGCGACGTTCTCGACGGCGTCGAGCGCCGCGGCGACGGGCGCCGCCCAGGCGATGGTGCGACCCGCCGCCGCCAGCGTCGCACGCCCGCGCTCGGCGGCGCGCGCCGCCAGCACCACGCAGGAGCTGCTGAGGGCGATGGCGTAGAGGACCAGGAACGGGAAGTCCAGGTAGATCGACATCCTGGCGGCGTCGACACCCGTCGGCCCGAGCCGTGCCACCTGCTCCGCGGCGTTCGCGCTGGTGCGCATCAGCTCGAGGTCGAGGATGCTCACGCCACGGACGTCCATCCGGCCGAGGGATGGCAGCGTCAGGGCGCCCACGCCGAACAGGACCAGGAACAGGCCGAAGAGCCGGAGCCCTCGGCGCGGATTGCTCACGAGGTTGGACCACATGAGGAGATCATCGCATTGTGGAACGAGTCTGCGACGTTGTGACGCGAGTCCTTGCGCCGACGGAACGCGAGCGACTGAAGCGAGTCTGTGGGGGTACTCCGTGGCGATGACCTCCAGGAGCCGCATGTCGCGACTGAACGGCGTGAGCCCACCGACGGATCCCTGCACGGGTCGGGTCAGCGAACATGCCGCCGCGCCGGGCTCGACCTAGGGTCTGGTCATGAACGACACCCCTGACTCGTCCCACCGTCGCCCGGAGGGAGTCGACGATCTCACGGTCGAGGCACTGGGAAAGCTCAGCGAGGCCCTGGAGGCGGTCGAAGAGGCACGCGGCATGCTCTACGGCTTCCATCGCCTGACCGGTACAGCCGACCTGGCCGTGGGCGAGGCTGTCGAGCTGTTGACCAAGGCGGGGCATGCGGACCTGGCCGACGGTATCGCCACCGCGGTTCTCGGTCGGAACGTGCTCAACGGGCGGTGGACCTTCCAGGTCGTGGAGGAGTACGACGACGGCTACTACTCGGTCTTCCGGGCGCATGAAGAAGCGGCCCGCGAGGCGCTGGTGGGTGGCGCCAGGCACCTGTACGAGGCGGAGATGAAGGAAAACCGGCGCACCAAGGCACGCCGAGGCCACGCCGCGACTCCGGAGGCAGCCGGGGAGACGTCAGATTCGCGGAGCCGGCCAAATGAGGATTGACTGTCCACGTCCGGATCGACCCTCAGCACCGACACAGGAGGACTCATGGACGCGAGCACCGCGATCGACCTCGGGCGACCGATGTCCGGCGACGTCATCGACCTCATTCTCGACGACCACCGACGCTTCGAAGACCTCCTGCGTCAGATGCGGAGCTCCGACTCCGATCGGGACGCGGTGCGCCAGGCCTTCGCAGCCCTCCACGTCGCGCACGCCGAGGCCGAGGAGCGTCGCGTCTACCCCCAGCTGCGTCGCAAGACCGCCGTCGACGCCGACGAGGCCGAGCACGGCAAGCAGGAACACGCCGAGGGCAACGAAGCTCTGCTCGCCGTCCTGGAGTGTGCGAGCACCGATACCCAGAAGTACGAGGACGCCGTGGAGAAGCTGGCCGAGGTGATCGGGCACCATCTCACCGAGGAGGAGCTGACCATCCTCAATCCGGCCCGCGACGACGTCGGCGAGCCGACCCGACGTGAGCTCGGACAGGCTTTCGCGGACGAGCGGAACGCCCAGATCGACGACGACTGCGGCCGGATCGGCAACGTGCGCCGTCTCGTCGCCGAGGCTCGCGAGGAAGGCCTGCTCGAAGCCTGACGATCATCGATCAGGAATGAAGAAGCGCAGGGTCCGGGGAACCGTCACGATCGAGGCACCGACGAGACGAGGAGTACCCATGACCACGCACGACGACAAGCTCTCCGCCGACGAGCGAGCTGCCGTCAAGCAGCGCGCCGCAGAGGTCCGGAAGCAGGCGAGCCGGAAGGGCGCGTCGAAGAAGGAGAAGGACCGCCAGGACGTGGTCGACACCATTGCGGGCCTGAGCGGCAGCGACCAGGCCATCGCCCAGATGCTGGATGAGATCGTCGCGGAGGTCGCGCCCGACCTCGACCCGAAGACCTACTACGGCTTCCCCGCGTACGCGCGCGACGGCAAGATCGTCGTGTTCTTCCAGCCGGCGTCCAAGTTCAAGACCCGCTACGGCACGCTCGCGTTCGACCAGGCGGCGAACCTCGACGACGGCGAGATGTGGCCCACGTCGTTCGCGGTCACCAGCACCGACGACGACATCCGTCGGCGCGTCACCGAGCTGGTGACGAAGGCGGCCGGCTGAACCCTCGCTGGCTCAGGGACGGCCGAGAGAGCGGTAGACCCAGCCGGCGTCGCGCCAGGCCACCTGGTCGAGCGCGAGACGTCCGTCCAGGATGCGGCGCTGTCGCACGACCTCGCCCAGCTTCACCGGGTCGAGCTCGACGTACTCGGCCCACTCGGTGAGCAGCAGCACCAGATCGGCGCCCGTGGCCGCCTCGATGGCGGAGTCGGCAAAGGACAGCTCCGGATGGGCGACGCGGGCGTTCTCGACGGCCTGCGGGTCGGTGACCACGACGTCGGCACCCTGCAGCCGCATCTGCTCGGCGACGTCGAGCGCCGGCGAGTCGCGCACGTCGTCGCTGTTCGGCTTGAACGAGGCACCGAGCACCGCCACCCGCAGCCCGGCGATCGACCCGCCGCACTCGTCCCGAGCGATCTCGACCATGCGGATGCGTCGGCGGTTGTTGATGGCGTCGACCTCGTGCAGGAACGCCAGCGTCTGGTCGGCGCCGAGCTCGCCGGCCCGGGCCATGAACGCCCGGATGTCCTTGGGGAGGCAGCCGCCACCGAAGCCGAGTCCGGCGTTGAGGAACTTGCGGCCGATGCGGTCGTCGTGACCGATCGCGTCGGCGAGGAGCGAGACATCCGCTCCGGTGGCCTCGCACAGCTCGGCCATGGCGTTGATGAAGGAGATCTTGGTGGCGAGAAACGAGTTCGCCGCAACCTTGACGAGCTGGGCAGTGGCGAGGTCAGTGACGAGGCGCGGCGTTCCGTCGGCGATAGTCGCCGCGTAGACGTCATCGAGGAGTCCCTCGGCACGGTCGCCGTCGACGCCGGCGGGAACGCCGTAGACGAGGCGGTCCGGGTGAAGGGTGTCCTTGACGGCGTGTCCCTCGCGCAGAAACTCGGGGTTCCAGGCCAGCAGGGCTCCGGTGTCGGCGTCGTCGAGCACCTTGGTGAGGCGCTCGGCGGTGCCGACCGGCACGGTCGACTTGCCGACGACCAAATCGCCGGCCGACAGGTGCGGCAGGATCGAAGCGACCGACGCATCGACGTAGGAGAGGTCGGCGGCGATCTCACCGGGCAGCTGCGGCGTGCCGACGCAGATGAAGTGCACCTCGCACCCACGAACGTCGGCGACGTCGCTGGTGAACCTCAGGCGTCCGGTGGCGAGAGCCTCCTCGAGCAGCTCCGGGAGGCCGGGTTCGTAGAACGGCGCGTCACCCGCGGCGAGGGCATCGATCTTGGCCTTGTCGGTGTCGAAGCCGACGACGTCATGACCGAGTCTGGCCATGCACGCCGCGTGGACGGCACCGAGGTAGCCGCATCCGACAACAGACAACTTCACCCCGAGAGGCTAGCAACCTCGCGGCCGCGACCGGCACTCGGCCGAGTCAGCCCGCGGCATCCGTCGACGTCGCGGGCACCACCTGCTGTCGCGAGATGCAGCGCACGCTCGGGTGGATGGAGCACACCTTGGCGATCATGTCCTCGACGATGCTGCTCCTCACCACGAGCGTCACGTACGAACGCTCGTCCCGGTCGACCCATCGGGGGAAGTATCGCGCTGTCTGCGGCACCAGCACCGCGCCGACTCTGTGGGGCGCGCGCGACTGCCCGTCCATCGAGAACGTGATCTCGGTGTACATCGCGTTGAGGCGGCTCCCTCCCCCGACGTGGAACGAACAAGCACTCCGGTTCCATCGTGGACCGTGAAGTCCCGCCGGCGGGCACGTTTGGGGAAATCAGTAGCAAACATCAACGGATTTGGATTCAGGTCAGGACCGGTCGTGCTTCTCCAGCTGCACCTTGACCAGCTCGCGGAGGTGCTCGACGAAGACGTCCTCGTGGTAGCGGGCGGCGTGCTCGATGATGCGCTCCACGTCCCACTCGCGGGCGTCGAGCTGCTCGAGGGCGTGGCGAACGTGCTCGGCCTGGGGAACCTCGATGAAGAGCGCCGTGAGGTTCTCGATCATCGTCTCGACGTAGCCGCCCCAGCGCAGCACGATGCTCGGCTTGCCGAACGCGGCCGCCTCGAGCGGGGTGAGGCCGAAGTCCTCGTAGCTGATCGAGATGAGCGCGCGCGACCGGCGGTACAGCCAGGCCAGCTGACCGTCGGTGATGCCCTCGAGGAACAGCACGTTGCTGCCGGCCGCTGACTGGAGAGCCGGCTTCACCGGGCCACTGCCGACGACGACCAGTCGTCGGCGGGGTTCGTCGGCGTACGCCGCGACGACCTGGTCGACGTTCTTGTACGGCAGCAGCCGCGACACGCAGAGCTCGAAATTCTGCCCGCTGCCAGCGCCGCCGAGCCACTGCTCGACAGCCGGCATGGGTTCGGACGGACGGGTGTCGGTGTTGGGCCTGGGCGCCGGCAGCACCGTGGATGGGAGCCCGTACACCGAGTGCACGCGATCCTGGACGACGGAGGAGACGGTCACGTAGCCGGTCGCGGTGTGCGCAGCCCGGACGTCCCAGCGCCGGAGCCAGGGGCTGAGCAGCTTGAGGGCGACGGCGGTGCCGCGGGTCGAGTGATCACCCAAGTACCTCCGCTCCTGGTGCAGCCAGCGTGCGGGCGTGTAGCAGTAGACGAGCTTGTGTCCGGTGCTTCCGACGCCGTGGGCCCAGCCGCTGCTGCTGGCGAGCACGACGTCCGCGTCGATCGTCATGGAAGTGACGGTGCGCGGAAGGAGCGGAAGAGCCGCCCGGTGGTGGCGCCGGAAGTAGCGGATCCTGTTGAGCGGAGACGGGCGGACATCGAGGTCGGCGAACTCGGGGAACGTCTGGTGCGGGTCGTACAGCGTGGTGTAGATGGGAGCATCAGGGAACGCCCGCGCCATCGCGAGCACGACGCGCTCGGCGCCGCCGCGCTGGGTCAGGTAGTCGTGGGCGATCGCGACTCGTACGTGGCCTTCGCCACCCATCGGCACTCCGTTCAGCGGGGACTCAAACCCTATGTCAACCAGGTTCAACGAGCCGATCGGCCGGACGTCATCGCGGCGTACGCCCTGCGGGCCAGCCGGGTGCGGCGCAGCACCGCGCGTGGGGTGACCGGCGTCGGCCAGAGCACCTCGACCTCACTGCCGTGGAACACGGTCGTCTTGTGAGCCATTCGCCATCTATTGCCGTAGACGCGGCGGATCGTCTCGCGGAACCGCTCGGCGTGGCCGTCGTCGGTGAAGTAGACCTTGTTGAAGCCGATCGCGAACGGGACAAGTGCGCCGCCCGACTCCAGGTACCTCAGCGTGCCCACCGCGACGCCCGGCCACTCTTCGTTGAAGACGTCGTCGGCCACCACGATCCCGCCGGGCGCGAGCGCCTCTTCCGCGATGCGCATGTCGATGGCGACGACCTCCTCGGTATGTCCCCCGTCAACGCTGAAGAGCCGAACCCGACCCTGCGCGAGCTCGACCACGTCGTGGCCGGTGAGGACGGTGGAGTCACCCTGCTTCACGACCACGGATGACCAGTCGCCCCACCGGCGGACGTTCGCCTCGAACCGTCCACGGTCGCCTCGCCCGGACTGGTCGACGTTCAGCTCCTGGTCGTCGAACACGTCGAGGGCCACCGCAGGCGCACCTGGACGACCCAGCAGCTGCAGGGCGATGAACAGCCTGCCGTGGTGGACGCCGATCTCGGCGACCCCGCCGTCGATGCCCTCGCGATCCTGCTCCCGGGCCAGGGTCCGGAGCACATCGAGCGTCTGCGGCTCGACCCAGCCCTTGACGGTGCGGTGGCCCAGTGCTCGGTACCTCTCGAACGATCCGGGCATGGCCACACGGTACCGCCGCGACACTGTCAGTCGCGGGCCCGCGAGCGCACGGTCGGCCACCGGCCCGTCATCGCCGGCCGCTCGATCCAGCTGAAGGTGATCGCGGCCAGCGCGATGGACGAGATCGTCACGACGGTCGCCGACCCGAGCAGACTGGCGAGCGAGCCGTCGCCGAACCAACCCGTACGGGAGGCAAGGATGATCATCGGGTAGTGCCACAGATAGACGCTGAGCGAGATTTCGCCGACGTACTGGATCGGCCGCCAGCTCCCGATCCGCACCAGCCCGGAGGCTTGGTTGCGTGCGCTGGGGTCGACCATCAGCAGGATCACTGCGGCGGCGCCGATCGAGGTGCACGTGCCCATGAACCATGGGTGCGTCTCCCGCAGCAGCAGGGCCGCGATGGAGCCGAGAACCACGAGGGTCCAGCCGACCGCGGTCGCGCGGCGACGGGTCCACCATGCCAGCTCCCCCCGTTCGGTCCAGACGAAGAGAACGGCGACGAGCATGCCCAGGGCGAACGTGTCGCCGATTCCCAGCAGGCTGCGGGACAGAACGGCGATGCCCTGGGAGCCGAACTCGGCCTCGAACACCGTCATCCCCGACGTCTGCGCGTAAAGGTGCTCGGCCCACCAGCGTCCCGCAAGGCCCGCCACGCCCAGTACGGCGGGTGGGAGCAGTGCGAGCGCGAGACGGTGGCTCGAGCGGCCGACCAGCCACACGGCCAGGAGCGGAAGAAGCGCGTAAAAGGTCAGCTCGGTCGTGAGGGACCAGCTCGGATTGATGCCGGTTTGTACGTACTCGGGCAGAAAGGTCTGCAGCAGCGTGAGGTTGAGCAGGAGAGCGACCGGGTCGGTCATCATGCCGGTACCCGCGTCGGTGGCAGGGACCGAGCTCTCGACGGCGTTGGTGACGTAGACCGCGCGGAAGACGAAGTCGCAGACGACGAAGATCAGGAGATACACCGGGAACACCCGCAACAGGCGGCGGCGAACGTAGTGGGGGAGGCGGAGGCGTCGTTCGCCGCGGGCGATGTCCCGCACGAACGGCGTGTAGATGAGCATGCCGGACATCGCGAAGAACACCGTGAGCCCTTGCGCGAGGATCTGCGCGATGCCGTTCGGGGTCGAGGTCGGCGCGAAATGAACGATGAAGTGCGCGCCCATGACGGCCAGGCACGCTGCTCCACGCAGACCGTCCAGACCGCCGAGGTACTGGCCGACCTGGCTGGTGGGGTCACGCACCGGTCTGCCGTAGCGGTCTGGGTGGGGGTGGCTCCGGCGGGCGGGTCAAGGACATCGCGACCAGGAACGAGAACATCGTGGTGGCCGGAGCCGACAAGACGATCGGGAAGTCGAGCTGCAGGGCCACCAACACGAACCCGATGACGCCTGCGCACACGACGGCCTCCTCGAACGAGCGGCCCGCAACGAACCACGAGCGCACCACCAGCACGACGAGGATGGCGACGGCGACGATGCCGACGACGATGCCGCCGCGGTAGATCGTCACCAACGGACCGTTCGCCACGTAGTTGACGCTCTCGCCCAGCGACCTGCTGCGGAACTCCGCTCGCGCCCAGCCGAGACCCCAGACCCAGTGGCCGTCCATCAGGCGCGGGAACTCCTCGAGCGCGAGCTGGCGCGCGAGGGTGCCGATGTCGCTGGGTCCGAAGGTGTCCATCAGCCGGATGCGCACCGGTGGCAGGGTCAGTGCGGCGAGCCCGCCGACGAGACCCGCGACGACGATGGCGAACCGGTGGAGCGGGGCACGAAGGACGACGACCAGACCGGCCAGGAGGACGGTCGCGATGGCAGAGCGGCTGAGCGTCAGCAACAGTCCGGCGCCGATGACGACGGCCAAGGCGATTCGCACGGAGCCATGGAAGTAGGCGACCGTGAGCACGAGCCCCGCGGCGAGAATCAGCCCGGCGATGTTCGGCTCGAGGTAGGTGCCGCTGAGCCGGGTGCTGATCGTGTCCGACCCGTAGATGCGCTGGACGTTTCGCCGGGGATCGAAGCCGGCGACCGACAAGAGGCTGAGCAGCGGCTCGTGCCACTGGGCCCGGATGAGGATGCCCAGGGCGGCCCCGAACGCGGTGCTGATCGCGAACGTGCGGACGGTGGTGATCCGCGTCGCCAGGGGCAGGAAACGCAGCGGGACGACGACTGCCGTCGCGGCCAGCCAGGCCGCGTACTCCACCAGTGCCGTGCGGGACGGCCCGGTCGCCACGACCGACACGATGGCGGCCGCCGCGAGCAGGAAGACCCACCACTCGGGCCATCCCGGGCGAACGTCCACCCCGGGCAGGAACACGAGCGCCACCCACACGCCGACGGCGAGAACCAGGAGCAGCGGGATGGATGTGCCGGGAACGTGCATGTACGGCACGGCGCCGAGTGCCACGGCGAACGCGACGAAGATCGACCTCGGATGGACCGCCGCCGCGTAGGCCGCGACCGCGGCGCCGGCGGTGGCGAGGAGAACGGCGTGTGTGGTCACTCCGCCGTTCAGGTACACGAACACCATCGCGCCGGTGAGGATGACCGACACGGACAGTGTCAGCCAGGGCACCTCGCCCGCGTTCGTGCCGGGCGTGGCCGGGGGCCTCACCGGCGCGGTCATGCGGGGTCCCCGGGAAATAGCAAGCCCTCCGCTCGGAACGCCGGCGTATCCGACAGCGGCGAGCGACCTTCTAGGGTGATCATGCGCCCAACCACCCGAGCACGGCGTCCTGCCCGACCCGGTCGGACCAACGGGTGGCGTTGATGGAGTGGAGGCGCGACCCTTCGGCGGCGGCGAGGTCGGCGTCGAGCAGGAGCTCCCTGCACCGGGCCACGAAGGCGTCCTCGTCGGGCGAGGCATGCATGCCGATCGAGGCCTCGATGGAGCCGACCGCCTCGGTGGTGCAGACGACCGGTAGTCCGCGCGCTGCAGCCTCGAGCAGCTTGACGCGCACGCCGCCGCCGACTCCCACGGGGGCGGTCAAGGCGCGGCACTCGTCGAGAACGGCATCGACGTCGTGCACCGTTCCGAGGTCGCGGACGCCGTCCGGAAGGTCGTCAGTGGCAACGGCGGGCCTCGGTCCGACGAGCCAGAGCTCGGCGTCGGGCACGTCCGCGGCCACCCGAGGCCACAGCCGCACGATCGTGTCGGCTGCCTCGGCGTTCGGACGCCACAGCCGATTGCCCAGCATGACGATGCGCGGCGGCGTGCTCGCGACGTCGACCGGCGCGGCGGGCGGCAACGTCAGCGGGAGCCAGTGCGCGTCGACTCCGACGGCGCGCAGGCCATCCATCTCGTCACGGTCGTAGCCCGCGACGGCGCGAGCGGCCCCGGCGACACGACGCTCGTCCCGGCGCAACCGTCGTGCCTCGACGCGGCCGGCGAGCCCGTGGGTCTGTCCCCAGACGCTCGACTCGAGGATCTCGGTGCTGACGAACAGGTTCTGGTCCGGCTGTCCGTCGCGGGCCCGCAAGTACGACTCCGCGAGGTGGCAGTGCAACGCGACGAACCGGTCGGCCGACGACCGCTCGACGGCCTCGCGCAGCCCCTCGACGTCGAAGCGGACGTGGAGCAGGCTGCGCCGCCTGGCCAGGGACCGGACCGCCAGCGAGGGCAGTGCGAGTGGTGGTTTGCGGACGCGCACCACCCCGGGCTCTTCGACGTTGGGTTGCTCGGACAGGCAGATGACTTCGGTGTCGTAACGCTCGGAGGCGATCCGGCGCATCGCATGGAACATGGTGATGTCACCGCCATGCGACGTCGTCGGGTCCTTGCCGAGCAGGAACGCGAGACGCTCAACCATCCGTGGCTTCCTGCGGGCTGGTGCGGCCGCCGTAGACGCTGCGGGCGTAGGCGCCGGACATGATCGCGTCGGCGACGAGGAACGCCGCGGCGGCACCCGGCCCGCCGTGCGAGCCGAGGATCACGATCAGGCCCACCTTCACCGTCAGGCTGACTGCCGTGACCTTGAGCCGGAAGCCGTCGCGGTGCTGCATCATCAGCACGACGGTCGAGACGCTGCTCAGGGTGCGGCAGAAGCTGACCGGGGCGAGCCAGGCGAACGTGAGCCACAAACCCTCCTCGAAGCCGGCCAGCCAGAGTGCGGCGGCAGTGAGGCCCATGGCCACGGCCGTCGCTCCGGACAGGAGCACCGCGGTGCTGAGTGGCGGGCCGCTGTCGACGTCGCCCTGAGAGTGGCGCAGCCCTTCGTGGAACGTGTAGGCGAAGCTCTGGCCCAGGGCGCTGAGCGACAACAGGAGCGTCAGCCCGAACGAGTAATAGCCGGCGGCGGTCGTGGAGTGCAGGATGCCGAGCAGAATCACGCCGGCCTGTCCGTAGGCCACGCCTCCCAACGACTCGGTGACGAGCGACGCCGTCCGCCCGGTGAGCTCCGGACGGATCGGTGCATGCACGACGAGGTCGCGAACGCCGATCAGGATCGGCGACGCGCACCCGGCCAGGTAGAGGAGTGCGGCGACCTCCATGGTCGCCCCGGGGAAGTACAGGACGTAGGCGGTACCGAGACCGATGCCGATGACCTGACGGACGGTGTCGGCGCGCTGCGCCCGGTCAGGGTGACCATCGCGGATCAACCGGCTGCGCGACGCCTGGAAGCAGACGTCGATGCCGGCCTTGGAGACGGCGAAAAGCCCGATGAACGCGAACGCCACGACCGGGCGGAACGGCCACAGGGCCCAGCCCGCGAAGATCAGTCCCAGGCCGATGAGAACCCGCGTCGCGCGTTCGCCGTCGAAGACCGCGTCGGTGACCCGCGGGGCGCGAACGGTGAAGTAGCTGTCGATCGGCGTCCCGATGATCGCTCCGACGGCGAAGGCGATCGCGAACACGCCGTAGTCGGCGATACCGAACTGGTGGGTGAGCAGCAGGGCCCAACCGAACAAGAGTGCCTTGGAGAAGTACATCCACCCCGAGGCATGGACGGTGCGACGCAGGTTCGAGGGCGCTGCACGGGGGGTGCCACCCATCAGGGCTCCTCGCCAGGGGACGACGTGGAGGTCTCGCCCCTCAGCACCTCCCGGACGGCGATGACGCCGATGCTCACGGTGATGCCGGCCAGCAGGCCGGCGAGGAGATAGAGCGGGACCTGCGGTGCCGACGGCGACGTGGGCACCTCCGCCTTGCCGGTGACCACGCCCTGGATCGTCGCCGTAGCCGGCTTCTCGTCACCCTCGGCGTTCGGGGGGGCGGCATGGCCGGCCTCGAGCTTGCGGACCGCCTTCAGCAGTGCGACCCCGAGTGTGTTGGCTGTGTCGGCGGCACCCTTCGCGCTGGTGTCGGTGGCCGAGACACTGGCGACGGAGTTGAGCTGGCTGACCTGAATGTCCGTGCGGTCGGCCAGCTCCTGCGGTGTCTCGTCTGAGTCGAGCACGCGGGACACCGACTGGAGCACGTTCGTGGATGTGCCGAGACTCTTGTAGGTCTGCATGCGCGACTGCACGTAGTTGCCGACGTACGCGAGGTCCTGCCCGCTGGTGGACGCGTGACCGGTGAACAGCACCTGGGCCGTCGATGAGTACGTGGTGGGTGTCGCGAACGCCACGATGCCGGCGATCACCAGTCCGACGGCCACGGAGGCGGCGACCACGATCCAGCTGCGAGCGACGATGAGCACGTAGTCGCGCAGGGTCACGGGTCGGCCTCCTCTGTCATACCGCCAACGACGGTGACCCACACGACGTTACCGCAGCGCGTGAGGTGATCGGGGCATGCCACCGGCGACGGGGCGGCCGCGCCCGATGCGGGCGAACCGACCCCGGCTCGGTATCCTGTTCCGATTGCCGCCTGCGATCGCCGACACGGGAGCAAGCTCCTCTGGAGACGGTCATCGAGGAACCAGCACACTGGCGTGTGAACGTCGAAGTGCTGCTCCTCACCTGGCAATGGAGATGTCGCATAGTGGCCTAGTGCGCCCGCCTGCTAAGCGGGTTGAGGTTCAAACCTCTCGAGGGTTCAAATCCCTCCATCTCCGCCCGAAAGACGAGGAGCCAAGCTACCGCTTGGCCCTCGCGACTCTGCTGGTCACACGCAGCCGGCGAGCTCGCTCCGCCAAGCAACCGTCACAGCCATGGCTCCCACACGCCCGCAAGAACACACGAAAAGCCCGCCCAGCGTGGCTAGGACGCGAACACGAGCCGGGCGGAGCTCGCTCCGCCAAGCAACCGTCACAGCCATGGCTCCCACACGCCCGCAAGAACACACGAAAAGCCCGCCCAGCGTGGCTGGTGACGATGAACAGGAGCAACAGCTGCCCGAGAAGCGTCCAATTCGCTCAGACCCCAAAACGCCGGTATCCGTTCGCAGCGTTCAGCCGGTCGTGGATCTCGTGCAGCAGCCGCAACCGGGCCGCGCCGAAGAGGTGGAGCGGCAACATTTGCTCGCTCCCGCCAGAGAGGCGGAAGACCAGCACGTCGTCCTCGACGACGACGTCGTCGATGTCGAGCCATCGACCGGCGAAGACCCAACCCGGCGAGCGGGTTCGCGAGCGGTAGCCCTCGGCGTCGAGCCGCAGCAATACCGGAGGGCGGACGGCGAACCGCAGCGCCAGGCTCAGGGCCAGGACCACGACGACGATCGAGGCATACCCGATCCATCGCGCAGCACCATCAAGTGGAGCGAGCAGGAACGCGACGAAGACGGCGACCGCCGCCGCCACAAGGCTGACGCCCACCGTCACGAGGGCGACGCCACGGTCGAGGCGATAGGTACTCATTCGGGGTCCCCGCGAGAGTGCGAGCGCAGCGAGCAGCTTCGTGGGCTCTTCACGCAGAGGGGGCGGGATTCGAACCCGCGGCTGACATTGCTGCCAGCGACCGCTTTCAAGGCGGTTCCGATCGGCCACTCCGGCACCCCTCCAGGCGCCGGTGTCACGCTTGCGCGCAGCACCGGGCCGGTGTCGATTCTCGCATCCTGCCGTGCAAAATCACTTCAGGGCTGCGAGGCGGGGCGGTTCGATGCGCCGCTCCGGCTCCACCACCCGGGCGGCCCGCGACGACCGGTCGCGGACGGCGATGCCGCGCGCCACCAGCCCGACCCCGAGCCCGAGGATGCTCGAGTAGAGCGTCGACAGCCCGATGTACGACGGAAAGGCACCCGGCGAGACGAGCGACGTCGTGAGGACTCCGGTGCCGATGACGGCGAACACCATGATCCACCAGCCCTCGCGGTTCCGTGATCGCATCGAGACGCCGACCAGCAGCGCCGGGAACCCGATGAAGACCTCGACCGGCCGCGGGACGCCGCCGAACGACTGGCGCATCCAGATCACCAGGTCGCTGATCGCGTCGGTGATCATCTGCGAACCGTAGGCGCGCACGAAGCTCGAGTAGGCGAGCACGAGCAGCACGAGGGCAGCGACGCCGGCCAGGATGGCGAGGTTCTGGCGGCCGAGACCGTGCAGGCCGGCACCGAGGTTCCAGACCACGGTGATGGCCAGGCCGAGGGCCACCGAGAGGACGACGAGGTTGAAGCGCTGGTAGCTCACCGGTGCGTTCCACGCCGCGACCGCCACGGTGCCGCTCAGGGCGACGACGATCGCGAGCACGTACTCACGCAGGGCCTGCAGGACGGTGACGGCCGGTCGGGTGATGACGACGGCCCACACCGAGGCAAGCACGGCACTGACCGCGGCCGCGGCGGCGAGCAGGACGTTGGCCTCGCTCACGGCGGCGGCAACGGCGAGCACCGTCCCGAGGCTGGCCCAGATGCGCATGTGGCCACCGACCCGGTGGGTGAGCCCGACGCTGAACACGATGAGGAGGAGCGCCGCGCCGGGTCGCTCGACGTTGGTGTCGATGGGGACGGCGACCACGGACGTTCCGGCGGCCAGCGTGCCGATGATCCATGCGACGATCACCCCGAGCATCAGCACGCGCGCGGTGCGCGGGGACTCGATCCGCGGTTCGCGGGTCGGCAGGTCGTACTCGGGCGGCCTCGGCGAGTCCGCCCGCCGACGCCCGGCGGTCTTGGTCATGCCGAAGCCCTCGAGAGGCGTGCCCTTGTCACCATGGGGCTCGGATCCTCCGGTTGGACAACGAGGGGTTGACGTCACGGGCCTGCGCAATGTCGGCGGGATCGACGTCGGCCTGGATGACGTCGTCGCCGTCGCCCGCCTCGCACACGATAGAGCCCCATGCGTCGACGACCAGGGAATGACCGGTGTATCGATCGCCACCCTGGGCGGCCGCCGCCACAGTGACGGTGTCCTCGATGGCCCGGGCGGTGAGCAGCGTCCGCCAGTGATGCAGCTTGTGCTCCCCCGCGACCCACGCGGCCGGCACGACGAACAGCTCAGCGCCGGCATCCACCAGCGAGCGGCCCATCTCGGGGAACCTCAGGTCGTAGCAGGTCATCAGCCCGGTGGCCACCCCGCCTACATCGATGACCACTGGCTCGATGTCGCCCGCGCTGAGCCGGTCGGACTCGCGGTAGCCGAAGGAGTCGTACAGGTGAATCTTGCGATACGTCGCCGCCAGCGATCCGTCCGGCGCGACGGCGACCAGGGTGTTGAACGGCAGGTCGTCGGTCCGCTCGAACATCCCGGCGACGATCGTGGCGCCGACGCGCCGGGCCTCCTCGCCCAGCAGGGCGACGAACGGTCCGTCGACCGGCTCGGCCACGGCAGCGAGGTCGTGGTCGATGGCGCCGAAGTCGTGCATCGTCGCCTCCGGCAGGACCACGAGGTCGTCGGCGCCGTCGAGGGCACGCAGCCGGGCCTCGACGAGTGCGCGATTGGCGTCCGAGTCGGTGCTCGACGCCAACTGCACCAGGGAAACATGCATGATCCGCATTGTTTCAGGTGGCGGCTGAGAGCCCCCTTAACGGCGATCTCGATAGCGTGAACCCCATGCGTGCCGTCATCGTCAACGAACCCGGTGGGGTGGACGCGCTCACGATCGTCGAGCGACCCGACCCGGATCCCGGTCCGGGCGAGGTGCTCATCCGGGTGCGAGCCGCGGGGGTGAACCGTCCCGACCTGCTGCAGCGGCAGGGACTGTACGAGCCGCCACCGGGTACGACCGACATCCTCGGCCTGGAGTGCTCGGGCGAGGTGGTTTCCCTGGGTGACGGCGTCAGCGGATTCGCCGTCGGTGACGAGGTGTGTGCGTTGCTGGGCGGGGGCGGATACGCCGAGCTGGTCGTCGTGCCGGCGGGTCAGGTCGCTCCGGTCCCCGAGGGCATCGACCTCGTCGACGCCGGTGGACTGATGGAGACCACCTGCACCGTCTGGTCGAACGTCGTCATGATCGGCGGACTCGAAGCCGGCCAGCGGCTGCTCGTGCACGGTGGGGCCAGCGGCATCGGGACGTCGGCCATCCAGATCGCCACGGCGCTCGGCGCGCGCGTCGCCACCACGGTCGGCAGCGCGGAGAAGGTGGATGCGTGTCGCGAGCTCGGCGCCGACATCGTCGTCAACTACCGCGAGCAGGACTTCGTCGAAGAGCTCAGCGACCACCCCGCCGACGTCGTGCTCGACATCATCGGCGCCAAGTACCTCGACTCCAACGTCAAGGTCCTCGCTCGGGGTGGTCGCCTCGTCATCATCGGGATGCAGGGCGGCATCAAGGCCGAGCTCGACATCAGTGCGCTGATGCGTACGTGGGGCTCGGTCACTGGAACGCTGTTGCGACCCCGCCCGCCCGAGGAGAAGGCGGAGATCGTCGCGCAGACCGTGCAGCACGTCTGGCCGATGATCGCCGACGGCCGCGTCCGGCCGATCGTGCACGCGACGTTCTCCCTCGACGACGTCGCGCAAGCCCACCAGGTGCTGGAAGACTCCACCCACGTCGGCAAGGTGCTGCTCACACTCTGATGCGTAGGCTGGACGCATGACTGAAGGCGCAGACGACCGCACCGCCCCTGCCGAAGCCCACGCCACCGTCATCGGCCCGGACGGCCGGCCGGTCGAAGTGCCGCTGCCCCAGGAGCGTCGCGAGGGACCCCTGGCCGACCTGGTGGAGCAGCCCGCGAAGGTCATGCGGATCGGCGGCATGATCCGCCAGCTGCTCGAGGAGGTGAAGGCCGCTCCGCTCGACGAGGCCAGCCGCGCGCGCCTGCGCGAGATCCACGAGCAGTCGATCACCGAGCTCGAGGACGGCCTGGCACCCGAGCTCGTCGAGGAGCTCGACCGGCTCAACCTGCCCTTCGCCGAGGGCACGCCCAGCGAGAGCGAGCTGCGCGTCGCCCAGGCCCAGCTCGTCGGCTGGCTCGAAGGCCTTTTCCACGGCATCCAGGCCGCGCTCTACGCCCAGCAGGTGCAGGCCCAGTCGCAGTTCCAGAACATGCGGCTCGCCCTTCCGGCGTCAAACGACGACAAAGGTGACGATTCGACTAATTCGGGCGAGAACCCGGCGCATGGGGGCATGTACCTCTAGAGTTGGCCACGATGTGAGCGGGAAGAGGGAGCCCATGACCATCGTGAATGACACGATCCTTCCGCCGTGCGCCCAGGCGCCGGAAGCCTACCTGGACGAGAGCCTCCAGAGCACGTCTGTCACTGCGCTGAGTGCCGCCGAGCGCGAGCAGCTCAACGCCACCAGAGCCGCCATCCACCGCCAGTGCGCCGCATGTCCGTTGATGGTCGACTGTCTGTATCGCGCGGTCGTCGAGGTCGACGTCTCCGGCTACGCCGCGTGCACCACGGAGTCCGAGCGGGCTCTCATCCGTGAGCGTCTGGGCATCGAGGTCGTGCGCTCGACGCTGACGCCCTACGGCGCGCCCCGCGTCGGCGGCGGCCCGGTGAGCCACGAGGCCGTGCTCACCTCGCGCCAGGCGTACCCGAAGGACACCTGCCAGCAGCTGGCCGAGCGGCTCGGCTGCTCCACGTCCACCATCAAGCGGCACCTGCGCCGCGACCGCGAACAGCGTGCCGCCGACGCCGTCCCCGATCCCGTCGCGGAGCAGAACCTGCCCACCATCGACGAGGTTCTCGACGCGTTCGACGCCCTCGAGACGTCGCAGGTCGCCTAGCAGCTACAAGTACCGGGCCAGCTCGGCGACCAGGCCGTCCTCGGCCACCGTGCCGGTGACGTGGTCGGCCACGGCCCGCACCTGTTCGGGGGCCTGGCCCATCGCCACACCACGCCCGGCCCACTCGAGCATCTCGACGTCATTGAAACCGTCACCGATCGCGAGCACGTTGGACTGCGGAACGTCGAGCCGGGCACACACCATCTCCAGCCCGGACGCCTTGGACACGCCGTGCGGCGCGAGGTCGAGCCAGGCCGTGTAGCCGATGTAGTAGTTGGTCTCGGTGAGGCCGAGTCCCTCGACCACCTCGGCGAACTCCCGGGCATCGTGCTCGGGTGCCCGGATGACCACGCGGGTGACCGGCTCGGACACGAGCGAGTCGACGTCCTCGATCGTGATCTTCCCGCCCACTTCGCCTTCCGGGAAGGGTGCGTTGACCCGGTAGCCGACGCCCACCTCCTCGACGGCGACCAGCGCGTCCGGCACGCTCTCGAGCACCCGCCGCACCGCCTCCGACGCGTCGAACGTGACGCTGTGCAGCACCTCGACCGGGTGGTAGCCGATCACGATCGCGCCGTTGCTGGTGACCGCCGTGCCGTCCTGCAGACCGATGCGCTCGACGACCTCCATCGTGCCCGGCATGGCGCGGCCGGTCGCCACGACGATCGCGACGCCGGCCTCCGCCAGGGCCAGGACGGCGTCACGCACCTTCGGGCTGAGGGCGTTCGTCTCGTCGACGAGGGTGCCGTCGACGTCGAGCGCCGCCAGCTGCGGGACGAACGTCACGCGATCGGCTCCAGCACCTCGCCGAGCAGCGGGTGCAGCACGGCCGGCAGCCGGACCGAGCCGTCGGCCTGCTGGCCGTTCTCGAGCAGCGCGATGATGGTGCGCGTCATGGCGCAGAGCGTGCCGTTGAGGGTGGCGACCGCGGTGGTGCCGTCGTCGCCACGATGCCGGATGTCGAGCCGACGAGCCTGGTACTGCGTGCAGTTGGACGCCGACGACACCTCGCGGTACCGCTGCTGGGTCGGGATCCAGGCCTCGCAGTCGAACTTGCGAACGGCCGAGAGGCCGAGGTCGCCGGCCGGGACGTCGATGACGCGATAGGGCAGCTCGAGCGCGTCGAGCCAGGCCCGCTCCCAGGCCACGATCCGCTCGTGCTCGGCGTACGACTCCTCGAGCGTCGTGAACACGAACATCTCGACCTTGTCGAACCAGTGCACCCGGAAGATGCCACGGGTGTCCTTGCCATAGGAGCCGGCCTCGCGCCGGTAGCAGGGGCTGAAGCCGGCATAGCGGATCGGCAGAGAGCCGGCGTCGAGGATCTCGTCGGAGTGGTACGCCGCGAGGGCGACCTCCGAGGTGCCGACGAGGTAGAGGTCGTCCTTCTCGAGGTAGTAGACGTCGTCCGCCGCCTGGCCGAGGAACCCGGTTCCCTCCATGGCGCTCGGCTTGACCAGAGCCGGCGGGATCATCGGCGTGAAGCCCCACTCCGCCGCCTTGGCCATCGCCAGCTGGGTGAGCGCGAGCTCCAGCCGGGCGCCCGCCCCGGTGAGGTAGTAGAACCGGGCGCCACTGACCTTCGCGCCACGCTCGACGTCGATGGCACCGAGCAGCTGACCGAGCTCCAGATGGTCGCGAGGCTCGAAGCCCTCGGCGGCGAAGTCGCGCGGGGAACCGACGACCTCGAGCACCTCGAAGTCGTCCTCGCCGCCCTCGGGCGCCTCCTCCGACGCCGGGTTGGGCAGGGCACGAAGGAGCGCGTCGAACGCCTCCGCCGCCTCGTTCTGTGCGGCCTCCGCCTCCTTGACCTGCGCGCTGAGCTCCTTGGTCTGGGCGAGCAGCGCCTGCTTCTCCTCGCCGTCGGCCCGGGCGATGAGCTTGCCGACGTTCTTCTGCTCGGCTCGCACCGACTCGAACGCGGCGATCGACGAGCGACGGCGCTCGTCGGCGGCGACCAGGTCGTCGATCAGCTCGGTCGGCTCGCCGCGGCGGCGCTGGGCGGCGCGCAGCGCATCGGCGTCGTCGCGCAGGAGTCGGGGGTCGATCACGCGGCCAGCCTATCCACCGCATCAGTTGCCGAGGTGGGTCGATCCCCTACGCTGGTTCGACGCTCCAGCGACCGAGAGAGTGAGTCCGTTGTCGTTCGACCTGCGCCGGGCCGAGCCCACTCGCCGCGCCCGGTACTACTGGGCGATCGCCGTCCCGGCGGTTGTCTTCGCACTCCTCGCGATCCTGGTGGCCGCGGGGCATGCGGGCTTGCAGGAGCTGGACGACCGGGTCGCGTCCTGGGGTTTCGACCTCGGCGGCGGCTCCGACGGGCTGATCGCCTTCTCCACCTGGTTCAGCTACGCGTCGTCGAACTGGACAGTTGCGGCGCTCCTGCTCGCGACCGCCGCCTACGCCGGGTGGCGGCGCGAGCGCCGGGTCGCCGCCTGGATCGTGGTCAGCGGCGTGCTGGTCATCCCCGGCAACGCGCTGCTCAAGCTGGCCTACCGTCGTCCGCGGCCCCCGTGGGACGAGCCGATCTACGAGATCACCGGGTACTCGTTTCCCAGCGGTCACGCCGCCGGGGCCGGACTGCTCTCGACCGTCGGGATCCTGCTGACGATCATCCTCACCCACCGCGGCATCCGGCGCCGTCTCCTGATCGCCGCCTGGGTGCTCCTCGGTCTGGCGATCGGTTCCGACCGCATCTTCCTCGGCGTCCACTACCTCTCTGACGTGATCGCCGGCCTGTGCTTCGGCATGGCCGTCACGGTGGGGGCGTGGGTGCTGCTCGTCCCCGACGCGTCCCGGCTTCCGCACGAGCTCGCGGTGCTCACGGGCACCGGACGCAAACGGGTGGCAGTGATCCTCAATCCCGCCAAGATCGGCGACGTCGACGACTTCAAGTCCCGCGTGCTCGCGGTCGCCGGCCGCGAGGGGTGGAGGCAGCCCCTCTGGTTCGAGACGACGATCGAGGACCCGGGCCCCGGCCAGACCCAGGCAGCACTCGAGGAGGGCGTCGACCTCATCGTCGCGGCGGGTGGCGACGGCACCGTGCGCGCGGTCTGCGAGGAGGCCGCCCGGACCGGCGTGGCCGTCGGCATCCTGCCCCACGGCACCGGCAACCTGCTGGCCCGCAACCTCGGGCTCCCGCTCAACGTCCGAGACGCGCTCGACGTGGCGTTCGGCGGCCAGGACAAGGCCATCGACCTCGCCACGTTCCGCGCCAACACGGTGCTCGACGACCCGGCCGGCGAGACCATTCCGATCGACGATGAAGGTGACGGCGAGGCGGCCGGCACCGACACCTGCTTCCTGGTGATGGCCGGACTCGGCATGGACGCGGAGATCATGACCGGTGTCGACGCCCAGCTCAAGGAGCGGGTCGGCTGGTTCGCGTACTTCGTCTCCGGCATCAAGGCACTCCGGTTCCCGGCGATGAAGGTCGAGATCAGCGTCGATGACGGCGAGTTCAGGAAGTTCCGGGCCCGCACCGTCGTGGTCGGCAACGTCGGCTTCCTCCAGGGCGGCATCCCGCTGCTGCCGGACGCCCAGATCGACGACGGTCTGCTCGACGTCGTCGTGATCGCGCCGAAGCGCTTCATCGGCTGGATCGCGATCCTCGTCCGGGTGCTCGGTCGTCAGCGCCGCACCAACGAGCGGCTCGCCCGCCTGTCCGGTCAGAAGGTGGTCATCCGCGCGGAGAAGCCGATGCCGATGCAGCTCGACGGTGACCCGGTGGGCTCAGGCACCGAGATCACCGCCGAGGTGCAGCACGGCGTCGTGCTGGTGCGCGTCCCCGTGCTCCCCGCGCCGGCCGAAACCTGACACGCCAGTCACAGGTTTCCCACGAGACCCTTCGAATCCTGCGTTGATGACACGAAACTTCGTGTCCGCACCGCTGGTTTTCGAGGGTCTCGTGGGAAACCTGTGACGGCGATGAAGCCGTCCAGCGACATCGTCACGTGTGTCAGCACCGTGCCCATGTCAGTCCGTCCCGTTCGATCCGGTCGTCAGAGCGTGGCGAGCAGCTCGTCGAGGCGCTGGTAGCCCTCGTTGACGCCGACGCTCATGCCGCTCTCGGCCATCCCGTCGCGGTCCGCGACGCTCATGAAGACCGAGCTGACGTGCACGCGGGTGCGTCCGTCGCCGAGGTCCTCCATGCGCATCGTCTCGAAGGACACGTGGCCGGGCAGGCCGAGCCACTCGAAGGTGCGCTGCGTCAGCTCGGGGGTTGGATCACCGTGGACGACGCCGCGAAACCCGTGCTCGTTGCCGTCGGGGTCGCGCTGCACCAGCGTCCAGGTGCCTCCGTGGCGAGCCTCGAAGGTGCACTCGACGTTCTCGAGGTACTTCGGACCGATCCACTGGGCGATCAGCTCGGGATCGCTGTGGGCCCGGAACACCTTGTCGACCGGTGCGTCGAAGTCGCGGGTGAGGCGAATCTCGTGCGTTCCGCTGGGGACGTCAATGGTGACGTCCTGGTTCAACGTGTTCATCGTTCTCTCCTCTGTGGGCGTGGTCAGTCCATCTGCGTCAGAAGGTCGTCGAGGCGTCGGTAGCTCTCGCCCCAGTAGGTGCGGTAATCCGCCAGCCAGGAGGTGGCACCCTTCAACGGCGCGGCCTCGAGATGGCTGAGGCGCATCGTGCCCTGGCGGGTGCGGGAGATCAGACCGGCGTTCTCGAGCACCTTGAGGTGCTTGGAGACGGCCGGCTGTGACATCTCGAACAGCTCGGTGAGTCCGGCGACGTTGGTGTCCTCCCGGCTCAGCTGCGCGAGGATCGCGCGGCGGGTCCGGTCGGCCAGAGCACCGAACACGAGATCGAGCTGATCGTCGGTCATCGACCCTCCATAACCATTTAGTTCTGTAACTATTTAGTTATGGATATCACCCGGTCGAACTCGCTGTCAAGCGCCGAGTGCAGCGTGGAACACTGGACGACCCGTCCCCCGGTCACCGTGAGAGAGGTCCTTCGTGCCCCTGACACGACGACGGACCCATGTCCTGGTCTTCCCGGCCGTCGACGACAACCCGTACCTCGAGCTCATGCAGCAAGTGCCCGACGAAGCCGGGTTCGAGTTCGTGCCCGTGCGCAAGATCGACACCCTCTACGACGACGCAACCGTTCTCCGGGACGGCGACGTCTTCCATCTCCACTGGACGCAGCGGATCACGCAACGTCCCTCCGACGAGGCGGCCGCCTCGGCCGCGGTCGAGACGTTCACGCGTTTCGTCGATGAGCTGAAGTCCGCCGGCGTGCGGATCGTCTGGACGATCCACAACCGCCTCCCACACGACCTGAAGTACCTCGAGCCCGAGCTCACCTTGTGCCGCTTCCTCACCGAGCGTGCCGACGTCGTTCACGTCCTGAGCGAGTCGACGGCGGAGATCGTCGGCGACCTGTACGAGCTGCCCGCCGACCGCACGCGGGTCATCCCGCATCCCAGCTACCTCGGCGTCTACGAGCCGGCATCCCCCGAGCGCGCCCGAGCACGATTCGGCCTCGAGCCGGGAGAACGTACCGTGCTCGCCTTCGGCCGGATGCGCGCCTACAAGGGAATAGACCTGCTCGGCGAAGCGCTCGGCCGCATCGCCGAGCGCGGCCACGCGGCACCCACGCTGCTGCTGGCGGGGAAGGCCAAGGCGGCCGAACGAGCCGAGATCGAGCGGCATCTGCCGCAGGACTCCCGGGTGATCGCCCAGTACAGCCTGGTCGACGTCGACGAGATCGGTGACTGGTTCGCTGCCGCGGACACCGCCGTCTTCCCGTTCCGCGCGATCCTCAACTCAGGGAGCGTCCACCTGTCGGCGACCCTGGGCGTGCCGGTCGTCCTCCCCGGCGACCGGCACCTGCGCGAGCAGTTCGCCGGCGAACCGTGGGTCCGCTTCTTCGACGAGGCAGATCCGGTCGAGTCCCTGGCCGATCTGCTCCAGGAACCGGACCCGACCGACTACTCCGACGCGATGGCGGCGTTCTCACAACGGATCGCGCCCCGGACGATCTCGCGGCAGTACGCCGAGCTCCTCAGCGAACTGACCGGGCCGCCGCGCCGGCGTAGGCGTCGATCTCGGCGAGGATCGCGTCCTTGACCTGATCGTCGGCGAAGGACGCGCGCACCGCCGTCCGGGCCAGGTCGGCGACTCCGTCATCGTCGAGCCCGAGCAGCTCGCGCGCGACCTCGTACTCCTGGTTCAACGTGGTGTCGAACATCGGCGGGTCGTCGGAATTGATGGTGACCGGCACCCCGGCCTCGACCAACGCGGGCAGCGGGTGCTCGGCGAGCGACAGCACCGACCGGGTGCGGACGTTGGAGGTGGGACACACCTCCAGCACCACACCCTTGGCCGCGAGGTACTCCATCAGCTTCGGGTCCAGCACTGCGGCGATGCCGTGACCGATCCGCTCGGCGCCGAGGTGCCGCAACGAGTCCCAGATCGTCTCCGGCCCCGTGGACTCCCCGGCGTGGGGCACGCTGTGCAAGCCGGCGGCCTGGGCCTGCGCGAAGTGCGGCGCGAACTGCTGCCGCGGGACGCCGACCTCGGGACCGCCGAGCCCGAAGCTCACCAGACCGTCCGGCCGCAGCCGCAGGGCGGTGTCGATCGTGGCGTCGGCGCCCTCGAGCCCGAACTCGCCGGGGATGTCGAAGCACCAGCGCAGGGTGAGGTCGAGCTCCTCCTCGGCCGTCCTCCTGGCGTCCTCCACCGCCTCACAGAACGCCTCGGCCGCGATGCCGGCCCGGATGGATGTGTACGGCGTGAGCGTCAGCTCCGCGTAACGAACGTTCTGCGCGGCGAGATCGTGGGCGACGTCATGCGTCAGCGTCCAGATGTCCTCCGGAGTGCGAAGGAGGTCGACGACGGAGAGGTAGATCTCGATGAAGTGGGCGAAGTCGGTGAAGTCGAAGTAGGAGGCCAGCAGCTCGGGATCGCTGGGGACCGACGTGGAGCCCTCATGGCGCGTCGCGAGCTCGGCGACGGTGCGAATGGACGCCGACCCGACGTGATGGACGTGGAGCTCCGCCTTCGGAAGCCCCCCGACGAAAGTCACCCAGAGAGAGTATCGCTGCCGGGGTCAGCGGCCGCTTCCTCCATCTGCCGGCGTTGACGCTGCTTCACGCTGCCGCGGTCGGCGAAGTCGACCTCCACGGTGATGATGTGCTCCTCGCCGAGGTGGAGCTCCACCCGGCGCGCCTCGTCGGTCATGTGTCCGGCCTTGGCCTCGGACAACCACTCGGTGGAGCCGTCGCTCGAGATGAGTCCGACCCGGGCCGCGTCGCCGCGCTGGCCCCGGAAGACCACCGGGCCCGGACCGCTGTCGCGGATGACGAGGGCGTTGCGGCTGATGCGGTTGTCGTCGGTCGGGACCGTGGGCGGCTCGTCGCTACCGGGCCGCCCGAACGTCCACTTGGCGTCGCCGACGAGGACGTCCTCGCCGGATTCACCGGAGCCCAGTTGATACCTCACGATCAGCACGTCGGTCAGTCTAGGGGCGCCGTGCCGGGCCTGCGCGGCACTTTCGCCAAGCTGCTCCGCGACTGGGCGAGGACGGTCCGCGAGCCTGTCGAAGGGCTCAGGCACCCGGGACGATGGCCCCGATGATGCTTCCGTCGGCGCGGCGGCGGCCGGCGACCGGCTCGGGCTCGCCGTCGAGACGCGGCCCCTGTCCCTTGAGCTGCACGGTGGCCGGCGCTCCTGGGGTGACGGTGACCGACTCGCCACGAACGTCGAGCGTCACCTCGGTGCCCTCCTCGATGGTGAGATCGAGCTGGTCGGATCGCACCGTCACCCGGACCCGGCTGTCCCGCAGCGTCAGCCGGAACGTCAGCGACGGCCACGACTCCGGCAGGCGTGGGTCGAGCGTGAATCGGCCGCCGTGGTCGCGGAAGCCACCGAATCCGTAGACCAGCGCACTCCACACACCGCCCGTCGACGCCACGTGGACGCCGTCGGAGGCGTTGTGGTGCAGGTCCGCGAGGTCGACGAACAGTGCGCCCATGAAGTAGCGCAGCGCGAGGTCGTCGTATCCCACCTCCGCGGCGATGATCGACTGGACGACGCCGGACAGGGTGGAATCCCCGGTGGTGACGGGGTCGTAGTACTCGAAGTTGGCGCGCTTCTGCTCATCGGTGAACATCTCGCCCTGCAGGAACAGCGCCATCACGACGTCGGCCTGCTTGAGCACCTGGAACCGGTAGATGACCAGCGGGTGGTAGTGCAGCAGCAGGGGTCGTTTGTCCAGCGGCGTGTTCGCGAGATCCCACACCTCGCGCTCCAGGAAGTGCATGTCCTGCGGATGGACGCCCAGGTGGTCGTCGAAGGGGATGGACATGGCCTCGGCCGCGCGCTCCCACTCGCCGATCTCCTCGTCCCGGAGATGGAGCCGCTCGGCCAGCGCGTCGTACTGCGGCCCGTCGATGTCCCGAAGCTCACGCACGGCCTCTGCTGCGCGACGCAGGTTGAAGCGGGCCATGACGTTCGTGAACAGGTTGTCGTTGACGACCGTGGTGTACTCGTCCGGCCCGGTGACGCCGTGGATGTGGAAGACACCGCTGTCGCCGTTGAACCAGAAGCCCAGGTCGGCCCACATGCGCGCGGTCTCGACCAGGACGTCGATACCCTCGCGGACGAGGAAGTCGAGGTCGCCGCTCGCCGCGATGTACTGGGCGAGCGCGTACGCGATGTCGGCGTTGATGTGGTACTGCGCGGTGCCGGCCGCGTAGTAGGCCGACGCCTCCTCGCCGTTGATCGTGCGCCACGGGAACAATGCGCCCTGTTGTGCCAGCTCGACCGCTCGCCGCCGGGCCGCGTCGAGCAACGTGTACCGGAACCGCAACGCAGCCCGCGCCGCCGCCGGCCGGGTGTAGGTGAGAAACGGGAGCACGTAGATCTCGGTGTCCCAGAAGTAGTGCCCCCCGTAGCCGGAGCCGGTGACGCCCTTGGCGGGGATGCCGCTGCCCTCCGCCCGAGCCGACGCCTGCGCGACCTGGAAGAGGTTCCAGCGCAGCGCCTGCTGAATGGCGTCGTCACCCTCCACCTCGACATCGGACCGCTCCCAGAAGTCGTCGAGCCACGCGCACTGGTCGGCCCAGAGCTTTTCGACGCCGTCGGCGCCGGCTCGGTCGAGGGTGCGGCGACAGCGGTCGAGCAGCTCGCGCGGAGGCACGCCGCGGGACGTGTGGTACGAGACGAACTTGGCGAGCTTGATGGTCTGGCCCGGCTCGGCGTCGATTCGGTAGACCATCTTGGCGAGGTCCTCGGAGACGTGGATGCCCGCGGTGTAAACGTTGTCCGTGCTGAACTCGTGGTCGGCGGCGACGCCCAGCGTCATCCCGCTCTCGGCGCATCGGTAGCCCAGCTCGACCCGACCGAGCTCCTCGTCGCCGTTGTGCAGCACCGGTTCGAGCACGCGGCGGACCAGACGCTCGGCCTTACGCGGGTCGACGCCCTCGCCCATCGCCTTGGACGGCACGTGGTACTCGTCCTCGCCGTCCTGCCGGTTGAGGATCTGCGAGGAGATCGCGACCGGTGCGTACTCGTCGAGCATCGTGACCTCGAGGGTCATCACCGCGAGGTGCCGCTGCGTCAACGACACCATCCGGGTGGTGCGCAGGTGCACCCGCTTGCCGGCCGGCGTCCGCCACAGGACGTCACGCGTGTACACGCCGGTGCGGAAGTCGACGACGCGCTCGTAGTCGAGCAGGTCCGCGACCGGAAGCAGCAGCGGCTCGTCGTCGATGTAGACCCGCATGGTCTTGGCGTCTGGGGCGTTGACGATCGTCTGCCCGACGCTCGCGAAGCCGTAGGCCTCCTCGGCGTGCTGGATCGGCCACGTCTCGTGGAAACCGTTGATGAACGTGCCGTGCGAGTGCGACTCGCGACCTTCCTCGACGTTGCCGCGCATGCCGAGGTAGCCGTTGCCGAGCGCGAACACCGTCTCGGTGGTGCCGAGGTTGTCGTCGCTGAACCGCTGCTCGACGAGGCGCCACGGATCGACCGGAAAGCGGGTGCGGTCGAGGAAGTCGGTGACGGGAGGTGCCTCGTGGGACGGCCCGGGCTCCGCGCCGTCCGGGTTCGACTCGACGTCCGGCATCAGCGGGGTGTCGCCGGAGTCGCCGCTCACAACAGTTCCTCGAGCTCGGACACGACCCGGTCGGCACCGTTCTCGAGCAGCGCCTCGGCCCCGACACCACGGTCGACGCCGATGACGAGGCCGAAGTGTCCCGCCTCGCCCGCGGCCACGCCGCTGAGCGCGTCCTCCAGCACCACCGCGCGCGCGGGCTCCACCCCGAGCTGCTGGGCGGCGAAGAGGAACGTGTCGGGAGCCGGCTTGCCGGCGAGGTGACGCTCGGTGGCCACGCGACCGTCGACGATCGTCGGGAAGAAGTCGATCATCTCGGCGACGCGCAGCACGTCAGGAGCGTTGCGCGAGCTGGAGACGATCGCCATCTTGATGTTTCGCTCGGCCAGCGACTCGACCAGGCGGCGTGAGCCCGGAAAGGCCTTGACGCCGTCGCGCTCGAGCACCTCCTCGAACACCGCGTTCTTGCGGTTGCCGAGACCACAGACGGTCTTCTCGTCCGGACTGTCGTCGGGATCGCCCTCCGGCAGCTCGATGCCGCGCGAGGCCAGAAAGGAGCGCACGCCGTCGTAGCGTGGCTTGCCGTCGACATAGGTGAAGTAGTCGGCGTCGGTGTACGGCTCGGCGATCCCCTGCTCGGCGAGGAAGGCACCGAACATCTCCGACCAGGCATGCATGTGAACCTCGGCGGTCGGCGTGATGACGCCGTCGAGGTCGAACAGGGCTGCGTCGAAGTCACTCCAGTCCACGACACGAGCGTATTCCTCTCGTGGGCGCGTCGTGCGACGACCCGCACTTGTCACCGGCCGCCGCAATACTGGAGGTCATGGCTCGCACTGTCTTCTACACCGCCACCAGTCTCGACGGCTTCATCGCCGACCCCGATGAGTCGCTCGACTGGCTCATGACCCGCCAGCAGGACAACGACGGTCCGCTCAACTACGACGCCTTCATCGCCGGCATCGGCGCGATCGCGATGGGCCGCACCACCTACGAGTGGGTCCTCGATCACGAGAACGGCCAGTGGCCGTATCAACTGCCGGCCTGGGTGTTCAGCAACCACGAGCTGCGCACGGTCGAGGGAGACGTCCGGTTCGCACGCGGCGACGTGTCCGAGCACCACGGTGCGATGGTCGAGGCGGCCGGCGGCCAGGACGTCTGGGTGGTCGGCGGAGGCGATCTCGCCGGCCAGTTCGCCGATGCCGGCCTGCTCGACGAGCTGATCGTCTACATCGCACCGGTGCTCCTCGGCGCCGGCGCTCCGCTGTTCCCGCGCCGCCAGGAGCTGAAGCTCACCGAGCTCGCGCAGAACGGCGAGTTCGCCTGCGCCCGCTACTCCGTCGTGACGTCTGCCTGACACGAGGTCCGGGCGCAAAACGTCCTAGGGTGAGCGCATGACCCACGCGGGCGCGAACAGTGAGGTCGGACGGCTGCGCACGGTGATGCTGCACCGGCCCGGTCCGGAGCTCGCGCGGCTCACGCCGCGCAACAACGACTCGTTGCTCTTCGACGGCATCCCGTGGGTCGGACGAGCCCAGGACGAGCACGACGCGTTCGCCCAGGCGCTGCGCGACCATGACGTCGAGGTGCTCTACCTCGTCGAGCTGCTCACCGGAGCCCTCGAGAAGCCGGACGCGCGAGCCCAGATCATCGAGAGCACCACGTCAACCCTTCACCTGGGCGACGCCCTGCGCGACCATCTCTGCGCGGCGATGTCCGACCTCGCGCCGGCCGACCTCGCCACCGTCGTCACCGCCGGACTGCGCAACGACGAGGTCAAGCACCGCAGCATCGTCACCAGCCTGCTGCGCCCCGACGACTTCCTGGTCGACCCGCTGCCCAATCTGCTGTTCACCCGCGACTCGTCGGTGTGGCTCCCTGGCGGGGGTGCCGGGCCGCGGGCGGCAGATCCGGTACAGCGAGTTGCCGTCACCAGCCTGGCGATGCCGGCCCGCAGTCGCGAGACGCAGCTCACCAACCTCGTCTACGAGCACCACCCGCGCTTCGCCGGCGTCCAGCGGCTGCACGGTCCCCACCTCGAGCACCTCGAGGGTGGCGACGTCCTGCTGCTCGCCCCCGGAGTCATGGCGGTCGGTGTCGGCGAACGCACCACGCCGGCCGGGTTCGAGCGGTTCGCCCGTCAAGTGCTGGGAGCCGAGCTCGCCCGCACCGTGCTGGCGGTGCCGATCGCGCAAGAGCGCGCCACGATGCACCTCGACACGATCGTCACCATGGTCGACGTCGACACCGTCGTCATCTACCCGAACGTTGCCGATCATCTCCGGGCATTCGGCGTCACCTGGGACGGCGAAGACCTCGTCGTCGCCCCGGAGCGGTCGTTCTTCGCCGCCGCCGCCGAGGCCATGGGCATCGACACCCTGCACCAGATCGACACCGGGCTCGACCCGGTCACGGCAGAGCGCGAGCAGTGGGACGACGGCAACAACACCCTGGCCATCGCACCACGTCTCGCGGTGGCTTACGAGCGCAACGAGGAGACCAACGCCCGCCTCGAGCAGCACGGCATCGAGGTGGTCGCCATCAGCGGATCCGAGCTGGGCTCGGGTCGTGGCGGGCCGCGATGCATGTCGTGCCCGATCGAGCGGGATGCACCGTGACGATCACCGCCGAGGACTTCGAGGCCGAGCGTCCTCGACTGATGCGGATCGCCTACCGGCTCACGGGCAGTGTCGTCGACGCCGAGGACGCGGTGCAGGAGGCCTGGTTGCGTCTCGGCTCCTCCGGCGAAGCCGCACCGCGGAACCTGCAGGCGTGGCTGACCCGCGTGGTCAGCCGGCTGTGCCTCGACCGGCTCGGCTCCGCGGCGAAGCGTCGCGAGACGTACATCGGGGAGTGGCTGCCCGAGCCGATCGTCCGACCCCTGGGCCAGGCCGCCGAACCCGACCCGCTCGACGTCGTGGTGCAGGACGAAGACGCACGGCTCGGGGCCCTCGTCGTTCTCGACCGGCTCACCCCGCCGCAGCGCGTCGCCTTCGTGCTGCACGACGTGTTCGCGGTGCCGTTCGACGAGGTGGGCGAGACGCTCGGCATCGGCACCGAGGCAGCCCGCCAGCATGCCTCCCGAGCCCGTCGGGCGGTGGCCGACGCACCCGAACCCACGCCCGACCCCGAGCACGAGGAGGCGGTTCGCCGGTTCCTCGACGCACTGGCCACCGGCGACCTCGACGCGATCGTGTCCACGCTCCACCCGGACGCGATCGTCATCGGCGACGCGAACGGCACCACCGGCACGGCCATCAACGTCATCCACGGCCCCGAGAAGTTCGCCCGCTTCTACGTCGGGCTCGTGAACCGCTACGGCGAGAAGGCTCTCGAAACCATGCGGCCGGTGCTCGTCAACGGCCAGCTGGGCTTCTGGACCCCCGGCTGGGAGGGCGACGACCGTCGCACCAGCTCGCCGGCCCGGATCGCCGGCTTCACCGTGCGGGACGGCCTGGTCGTCGCCTCGTACGACATCGCCAACCCGGAGAAGTTCGGCGGCGTCAGGCTCGAGCTGTCTCAGGCTCGCTGATCTCCCACGGAACTCGGCACGTGTCGCCCGAGCCGAAGCCCTGGGCGGTGATGCCGAGGGCGTGGTTGAAGCGAGCGCGATGGTTCTCCAAGGCGATCTGGTAGGTCAGCTCCACGACTCCGTCGCGTCCGTATCTGTCCTCCAGGGCGGCAACCTGCTCGTCCGTGACGGTCATCGGCGTGGTCGTCATCGCGTCGACGTAGCGGATCACCTCACGCTCCTCGTCGCTGTAGGCGTCGGACGTCTCGAAGTCGGCGATCTGCTTCAGCCGGTCGACGTCCAGCCCGTCCAGCCGGATCAGCATCGCACCGAAGTCGACGCACCACGAGCATCCGACCGCCCAGGCCGTGCGGTACTCCGCGAGCTGCAGGATCGGCTTGGGCATCGCACGCGCGGCTCGCTCGACGGCGAGCTCGTGCATGGCGTAGGCCCTGAACAGCTTCGGGTGATGGGCGGTGACGGCGAACGGCTCGGGCACTTCGCCGAGCCTGCGGCGCGCGTACCAGTAGGCGAGCCGCACGAGCGGTCCGGCGTCCTGGGGCGCGACGGCGGGGATGCGCGACATGGTGACCAACTCCTGAGTGCTGGATGCAGGCCGGCCGATCGGCCGACTTCACCACTCAGACGACACTGCGTCCGGAAACGTGACAGAGAGGGAGGCGCGCCCTAGGAGTCGTTGGACAGGGCCAGCTCGGCGTTGACCCGAGTGCCCTTGCTCATGTCGACCCACCAGCGGTCGGCCACACGGTTGATGATCGAAAGGCCGCGCCCGCTCAGGGAGTCCTCGTCGAAGTCGATGGGCTCGAGCGAGCCACCCTCGCCGGCGTCGTGGACGCTGAGCTCGAGGAGGTCGCCGTTGATGGACCACGAGATCTCGACCGTGCCGTCGGACGTGGGCACGCCATGACTGACGGCGTTCGCGATCATCTCGCTGATCACGATGAGGGCGTCGTCGATGACGGCGGCCGGTGCACGGTTGATCGTGAGGAAGCCCGCCAGCTTGGTTCGGGCGATGCTCGGGGTCGAGGACTCGAACGGCAGACTGATCGAGTCGCGGGCGCGCACAGACATCACTCCTGCTCACCACCGCGCACAGGAGTGCTCACGACACGCACCACAACGGCCTGCATATAGTCCAAAGTAACCATGTCGAGTGGTTCTTGACTACTCACCTGTCCCAGATCACACCTGTGTCACCGCCCGAGGAACGGAGCCGAACGATGGACGTGCCCACCGTCAGCGTCGACGAGGTCACCGATCCGACGACGGACGGCTGGGTGGTGCTCGACGTCCGCGAACCGTGGGAATGGGCGTCCGGACACATCGAGGGCGCCGTGCACATCCCCCTCATGGACCTGCCGGCGAGGGTCGGCGAGCTGGACCCGCAGACGCCCACCCTGGTGGTGTGCCACGTGGGTGCACGCTCCGCCCAGGCCACCGCATGGCTCCGCCAGCTGGGCCACGACGTCGCCAATCTCGCCGGCGGTATGGATGCCTGGGAGGCAGCCAGGCGACCCATGGTCGTGCCCTGACAGCACGATGCCCCCGGACGAACCGGGGGCATCGATGTGTCGGTGTTACTTGGCTGCGGACTTGAGCCGGGAGCCGGCACTCACCTTGACGCCGAACCCGGCCGGAATCTGGATGGTCTCGCCGGTGGACGGGTTGCGACCCGTCCGGGCGGCACGCTTGACACGCTCGACGGACACGATGCCGGGGATCGAGACTTTCTCGCCCTTGCCGACGGCATCGATGAGGATGTCGCTGAAAGCCGAGAGCACAGCGTCGGCGTTGGTCTTGCTGGTTTCGGCCCTCTCGGCGAGTGCTGCCACGAGGTCGCTGCGGGAGATTGCCACTGATGCTCCTAGAGGTGACGGTTGGAATTCCTCGCCGCCAGTGTAAGGATCGCCTACCCACACTCGATCGTTGCCCCCTCGATGCGCCCTGCAACTGGTCTTCGGCCGGGCCGGTTCACCACGGTGAGGGGGCGTCCACCAGCGCAGGCAGGGCGTCGAGGTACCTCGCACGGGGCCACTCGACGACGCCGAGTGAGGCGAGGTGGGGTGTCTTCCACTGCACGTCGACGAGCACGTCGCCGAGGTGCTCCACCAGGCCCATCAGTGCGACTTTGGACGCGTCCCGCTCCCGGTGGAACATCGACTCCCCGGCGAACAACCGTCCGATCCCGAGGCCGTACACCCCGCCGACCAGCCGCCCGTCGCCGTCACGAATCTCGACGGAGTGGGCCCAGCCCAGGCGATGCAGCGTGACGTAGGCGGTCCGGATGTCGGCATCGATCCACCCGCCGGGACGGGACGGGTCGGCGCACGCGTCGATGACCTCCTCGAACGCGGTGTCGACGGTGACCTGGAGACGACGGGCCGACCGGCGCATCGACCGCGTCACCTTGAGAGCTCCGGGCTCGAGCACGCCTCGCTGCATCGGCGACCACCAGAGCAGGCGTCCAGCCTGCGGCATCGGAAAGGCACCGTGGCGATAGGCGTCCACGATCGTCGACGGCTCGAGGTCCGCGCCAGCCACGACGCAGTCGTCGTCGGGCCAGTCCACCGGGTCGAAGTCGTACCGCGACGGCGGCAGCGGCGTCGGCCCGGTGATGTGCACAGCCATGCGCCCAGCCTAAGGACGCGCCCGTGTGCGTGATCGGCACTCCTATGCTGGCGCCATGGGAGTTCGCCGGAGCGTCGTGAAGCAGAGCGCGATCAGGGTCGCCCCCTCCATGGCGTCCGGATACGTCCGCACCATGCTCGACAAGGCCATCGACGGCGTCGGTCCGCTCCGGCCGGCCGCGTCGACCGCAGACGCCAAGCTCGTGGACGCCGCGGGCGACGTGGAGGACGCGGTCAAGTCCCTGATCCGGCTGCACGTGGGCCTCGCAGCTGCCGAGGGGTTCATCACGAACCTCGGCGGCATCGCCGCCCTCGCCGTGGCCATCCCGGCGAACGTCGTCGGAGTCACGCTCGTGCAGTGCCGCCTGATCGCGGGCATCGCGCACCTGCGCGGCTACGACCTGGAGGACGCACGGGTCCGCAACGCGATCCTCGCCTGCATCCTCGGCGAGGACGAGGTGCGCGACCTCGTGCGCACCTCGAGCTTCCCCTCCTCCCCGATGGGCATCGCGACGTCACCGGTGCACGACCCCGCGCTCGACGAGCTGATCTCCCGAGAGGTCACCACCGACCTGGTCGCTCGTACGGCCGGACGTCGGGCGGTGACGATGGTGGGCCGCCGGGTGCCGCTGCTCGGCGGCGTGGTGGGCGGCGGCAGCGACGCCCTCACCACCTGGCACATCGGCCAGTACGCGGCCCGTGAGCTCCGCGACCGCAACCTGCGTTGACAGCCGTCAGGTGCGGATCTTCGGTGTGGCCGCCAACCCCAGCGGTCGCTCCGCGAAGGCCGGCTCATCGGCCACCGGATAGCACAGGTTGTCGCTAGAGTCGCCGAGTACCCCATCGACCCAGCTCTGGACGGAGTTGACGGAGTCGGCCTCGAACAGGCAGGTGACTTTGGTGGAGTCCTGGCTCGGGTAGAACTGGAGCACGTGGACCTGCTCCGGTGCCCCGTCCCCGTACATCAGGCGCACTCCCCGCTGGAACGCCGTTTCGGGATTCTTGATCTGGTGCTGGACGACGACATACATGGTGGTGACCTCTTCCTCGATTGGTTGACGAGGACGACGCTAGGTCTGGAGCCACGTCATCCACATCGCCTGAATCCACCAACTCGGCCGGTGTCTACAGTGGTCAGGATTGACCACGATCCGCTCAGACGAGATGGTGCTCGTGCGCAAATGCGCCGGCGGCGGTCCGCGAGGTGACGCCGAGCTTGGCGTAGATGTTCTGCAGGTGACGCGCGACGGTGTGCTGGCTGAGGACAAGCGCCGCCGCGATCTCGCGGTTGCTCTTCCCGGTCGCGACGAATCGGAGGACCTCTCGCTCACGGGCACTCAGCCCGTGTCCGTCTGGGTCATCCACGTTCATGAGGGAGTCGAGCGCGGCCAGATCGGACTGGGCGCCGAGCTGGACGAAGATGTCACGAACGCCACGGAGCTCCAGCGCAGCGGTGTCGCCGTCGCCCATGTTCTGGCAAGCCCGGGCCACGAGCACTCGAACACGCGCCGAGGCGTGCACCGCCCCGAGCTCCTGCCACGCGAGCGCAGCCCGCCTCAGGTCGACCAAGGCGTTCTGCACGTCACCCTGGGCCAGAGCCACCGCTCCGGTGGTCTGCCACGCCATCGCGGCGATGGCGTCACTGCCCTGGTGGTCGGCGGTTTCTGTCAGTTCGCGAGCCGCGCCGGCGGCCGCATCGAGATCGTCCGTGGCCAGCATGATCTCGACGTACGCCGGAAGAAGCGCCACCCGCGGCAGGCCTCGGTCGGTCTCTGCCACGGCCCGCCGAATCGAGGCCGCTGCCGCGTCCGGTCTCCCTTGGGCCAGGCGCATCAGTGCCAGGCCGGGTTGTGGATCCCGACCGAGCCGGCTGGATCGACCGAAGGCCTCCTCCGCGAACTCGTGCTCTCCTCTGAGCCGGTACACCTCGCCCTCATGGTACGCAGCATCCCCGATCACCCTCTGGTTCAGCGCTCCAGCCGTGAACTGCTCGCCGCATCGACGTAGCTCCTCGAGCGCTTCTTCCCAGGCGCCGCTCATCGTCATGATCTCGGCGCGATGTACGAGGCAGACGCCCTGGTGCGCGATCATGTCGGGCTGCCGGGCGCACCATCGGGTCAAGGCGTCGGTCCACTCCCGCAGGCGGCGTAGCTCGTAGACGCCGCGACAGAACGCGATCGTGTTGCAGTAGACGATCCCGGCGACGATCGGCGACAGCTCCCCCGACGTCACGGCGATCATCGACTCGTCGATCAGGCGGACGCCGTCCTCCACGTTGCCCAGCCTGACCAGGGCGTGACCCTGCTCCATCAGGCCGATGGCGACCAGGTCGTCGTCGACGCACCGCTGGCCGATCTCGACGATCTCGGAGGAGGTCTCGAGAGCACCTGCGGCGTCACCGTCCATCAGCCGCTCCAGAAGTCGTCCGACGAGGGCATAGCCTCGGGCGGCGGCGTTGGTCGGCTCGCTCTCCACCAATCGCTCGGCACGGGCGAACCACCCGACGGCCGTCGCGGGCTGCCCGCGGAAGAGCAGGCTGTGACCGATCCAGAAGCCGCAGCGCACTGCCGCCGGCACAGACCCTTCCTCGAGATGGGCATGGAACGCGCGCTCCAATGCGTTTGCGTAGACGTCGTCCTGGCCGAGCATGTACGCCGCTCGGCCCATGAGCTCGAGGTCGTCGGGGGCGAGCGGCGATGCAGTGTCGGCCGCCGTCAGGGCGTCGTACGCCTCGCGCCAACTCGCTTTCACGAACAACCGGCGTCCGAGCTCAAGCTTGGAGTCCTGACTCACAGCCACTCCGATCGACTGCATCCATCATCGCACCGCCCGAGCCGTGGTCAGCCCAGAGCGCGGACGACGGCGGACGGCGAGGGGCGCCCGAGATGCTCGGCCATCCACGTGCTCGTGGCCACCAGGGCGTCGAGGTCGACGCCGTGCTCGACGCCGAGCCCGTTGAGCATCCAGACGAGGTCCTCGGTGGCGAGGTTGCCGGTGGCGCTCTCGGCGTACGGGCAGCCGCCGAGCCCTCCGGCGGATGCATCGAACGTCGTGATGCCCTGCCGCAATGCGGTGAGTGCGTTGGCCAGGGCCTGCCCATAGGTGTCGTGGAAGTGCATGGCGAGACGATCGATGCCTACTCCGGCCGCATCGAACGCATCGAGCAGTGCGCGGACGTGGCCCGGCGTGCCGACGCCGATCGTGTCGCCGAGGGAGAGCTGGGTGGCCCCGAGGTCGAGCAGCCGCCGGCCGGCGTCGACCACCTGGTCGATCGGCACGTGTCCCTCCCACGGGTCGCCGAAGCACATCGAGACGTAGGCGCGCACGTCCAGACCGGCCTCGAGGGCGCGGTCGACAACCGGCTCGAACATCGCGTACTGACCGTCGAGCGAGCTGTTCAGGTTCCTCTTCGCGAACGTCTCGGTGGCGCTGCCGAAGATGGCGACGTGCGTGCATCCGGCGGCGAGCGCACGGTCGAGCCCGCGCTCGTTCGGCACCAGCACCGGCAGCGGGACCGGGCCGTCGAGCGGCAGCCGGGCGACGAGCTCCTCGGCATCGGCGAGCTGGGGCACCCACGCGGGGTGGACGAAGCTGGTGGCCTCGACGATGGGCAGCCCGGCCGCGACCAGGCGCCGCACGAACTCGGCCTTGACGTCGAGCGGCACGATCGCGCTCTCGTTCTGCAGGCCGTCGCGCGGCCCGACCTCGTAGATGGTGACCCGCTCGGGCAGCGAAGCGTCCCGCACCACCGACGGCAGCTCAGGCATCAGCCGCCTCCACGGTGAGCAGCAGGTGCCCCTGCTTCACCTGCTCGCCGGTGGCCGCGCCGACGTGGGTCACCACGCCGTCGTGCGGGGCCGTGAGTGCGAGCTCCATCTTCATCGCCTCGAGCGCCCCGAGGCGCTGGCCTGCGGTGACCGTGTCGCCCACGGCGGCGTCGATCGACAGCACCGTGGCCGGCATCGGGGCGGTGACGTCGGCTTCGCCCGCAGCCGCGAGGTGACCCCGCCGCATGGGATCCGGTGCGGTGAGCAGCCACGGCTCCCCCCGCCAAGCCACCCAGACGCCGCCCGAGGGGTTGTGGTGCCACAACGCAGGAGGCGGGGAAATGTTCGCCTCGACCCAGTGGGTGACGCCACCTGAGTCCATGACCGGCACGACGCGTGGCGCCGGTGCGCCGGAGAGCCGCCACCCGTCGCCGATCGCGAAGGGCGAACCGGTCGGATCGACGTCGGCCATGGCGAGCGCATCGACGCCGGCCAGCAGTGCCTCGCGCGGCAGCTCGGGGGCGGTGAGCAGCGGGCCTGCGGCGTCGCTGTCCAGCCAGCCCGTGTGGACGTCTCCCAGTGCGAATGCGTCACTCGCCACGAGGCGGCGCACGAACCCCAGGTTGGTGGTGAGCCCGAAGACGGCCGACGCGTCGAGCGCGTCGAGCATCATCAGCCGCGCGGCCTCCCGGTCGGCGCCATGCACGATGACCTTCGCGATCATCGGGTCGTAGGCGGTGGTGACCACTCCGGATTCGCCGAACGCGGCTTCCACGCGGGCGTCTGGTGACCAGATGACGGCATCGATGGTGCCCGATTGCGGAAGGAAACCCGCATACGGGTCCTCGGCGTAGACACGCGACTCGATGGCGTGCCCGCTCACGGTGATCTCGTCCTGGGCCAGCGGCAGGGGCCGGCCGGCGGCGACGTCGAGCTGCCATCCGACGAGGTCGAGTCCGGTGACCTCCTCGGTGACCGGATGCTCCACCTGCAGCCGGGTGTTCATCTCCAGGAAGAAGGCCTGATCGCCCTTGACGAGGAACTCGACCGTGCCGGCGTTGACGTAACCTACCTCGCGACACAGCGCCACCGACGCCTCGTGGATGCGAGCCCGGACGGCGTCGGGGACGAACGGAGCCGGCGCCTCCTCGACGACCTTCTGGTGCCGGCGCTGAGCCGAGCAGTCGCGGTCGAAGAGGTGGACGACGTTGCCGTGCTCGTCGCCGAAAACCTGGACTTCCACGTGCCGGCCGGCCTCGATGTACGGCTCGACGACGAGCGTGTCGTCGCCGAACGCGGACGCCGCCTCGCGCCGGGCGGTGGTGACGGCCGGTTCGAGGTCGGCCGGGCGGACGACGATGTGCATGCCCTTGCCGCCTCCGCCCGCCGCGGCCTTGACCAGCACCGGAAAGGCATCCTCCGGTATCGCATCCAGGGCGAACTGCGGCGTGACCGGAACACCCGCGCGTTCGGCCACCTCGCGCGCACGGTCCTTACGGCCCATCAGCTCCATGACCTCGGCCGAGGGTCCGATGAACACCAGGCCGGCCTCGACGACGGCGCGCGCGAACTCGGCCCGCTCGGAGAGGAAGCCGTAGCCGGGGTGCACGGCGTCGGCCCCGGACTCCTTGGCCGCGGCCAGCACGCGGGCGATGTCGAGGTAGGACTCCTTCGGCGACGTCGGCCCGAGCAGCACCGCGGTGTCGGCCTCGCGGACGAACGCGGCGCCGGCGTCGGACTCGGAGTGGACCGCGATGCTGCGCAGCCCGCGTTCGCGGCAGGCCCGGATCACCCGGCGGGCGATCTCGCCCCGGTTCGCGATCAGCACCGATGAGAACGTCATGGCGGCTACATGCGGAAGACGCCGAACTGCGGCATCGGGATCGGGGCGTGTGATGAAGCTGCGAGGCCGAGGCCGAGCACGCGGCGGGTGTCGAGCGGGTCGATCAGGCCGTCGTCCCACAGCCGGGCGGTGGAGTAGTAGGCCGAGCCCTGTTCCTCGTACTGGGCCAGGATGGGCTCACGGAAGGCCTGCTCCTCCTCGTCCGACCACGACTCGCCGCGGGCCTCCATCGCGTCACGGCGCACGGTGGCAAGCACCGACGCGGCCTGCTCACCGCCCATCACCGAGATGCGGGCGTTCGGCCAGGCCCACAGGAAGCGCGGGTCGTAGGCGCGGCCGCACATGCCGTAGTTGCCGGCACCGTAGGAGCCGCCGATGACGACGGTGAACTTGGGCACCACCGACGAGGTGACCGCGGTGACGAGCTTGGCGCCGTCCTTCGCGATGCCGCGGTTCTCGTACTCGCGACCCACCATGAAGCCGGAGATGTTCTGCAGGAACACCAGCGGCACACCGCGCTGGTTGGCGAGCTCGATGAAGTGCGCACCCTTGAGCGCGGACTCGCTGAACAGGATGCCGTTGTTGGCGATGATCGCGACCGGAAAGCCCCAGATGCGGGCGAACCCGCACACCAGCGTCTCGCCGTACAGCGGCTTGAACTCGTGGAGTCGCGAGGCGTCGACCACGCGACGGATGACGTCGCGGACGTCGTACTGGGTGCGTGGGTCGGTGGGGATGTCGTAGAGACCGGCCGGGTCCTCGGCCGGCTCCTCGACCGGGTACTGCGGGATGCTCGGCGAGCTGGGCCGCTCGAACGTGTCGACGATGGAGCGCACGATCTGCAAGGCGTGGTCGTCGTCGTCGGCGAGGTGGTCGACCACGCCGGACGTCCGCGCGTGGACGTCGCCACCACCCAGGTCCTCGGCGCTGACCTCCTCACCGGTGGCCGCCTTCACGAGCGGCGGGCCGCCGAGGAAGATCGTGCCCTGGCCCTTGACGATCACCGACTCATCACTCATGGCGGGCACATACGCGCCGCCCGCGGTGCACGATCCCATCACCGCAGCGACCTGGCCGATGCCGGCAGCCGACATCTGCGCCTGGTTGTAGAAGATGCGGCCGAAGTGGTGCCGGTCGGGGAACACCTCGTCCTGCATCGGCAGATAGGCCCCGCCGGAGTCGACGAGATAGATGCAGTGCAGGTTGTTCTGCTTGGCGATGGTCTGGGCGCGCAGGTGCTTCTTGACGGTGAGCGGGTAGTAGGTGCCGCCCTTCACCGTGGCGTCGTTGGCGACGATCATGCAGTCGCGGCCCGAGACCCGGCCGATGCCGGTGATGATGCCGGCGCTCGGCACCTCACCCTCATACATCCGGAAGGCGGCCAGGGGCGCGATCTCGAGGAACGGCGATCCGGGATCGAGGAGATGGTCGACCCGGTCTCGGGGCAGGAGCTTTCCCCTCGCCACATGACGTTCCCGAGCCGCAGCGGAACCTCCCTGGCGCACTTCTGCGAGCCGCTTGCGCAGCTCGGTGACGAGCTCCTCCATCACGCCAGACTAGCATCGAGGTTAACGAGTGTTAACTTCTCGGCTATGCTGCCCACGTGGCGGACCGGAGACAACAGATCCTGGACACCGCGGCGGAGCTGTTCGCCGAACGCGGCTTCCACGGCGTGTCCGTGCACGACATCGGCGCGGCCTGCGGCATCTCCGGCCCGGCGCTCTACAAGCACTTCAGCGGCAAGGACGAGCTGCTGGCCGCGTCCCTCACCGACATCAGCGAGACGCTCCTCAAGGAGGGCTCGGCCCGCGCGTCGTCCGCGGCGTCTCCGAGCGAGGCACTCCACGCTCTGATCGACTGGCACGTCGACTTCGCCCTCGGCCATCGGGCCTTGATCGTCGTGCAGGACCGCGAGTGGACGAATCTCGGTGTCGCCGCCCGTCGTGACGTCCGGGCGCTCCAGCTGAGCTACATCGACATCTGGGTCGACACGGTGCAGGCGCTGCGTCCCGAGCTCGACCATGCCACCGCCCGGGCCGCGGTGCAGGCGACGTTCGGTCTGCTCAACTCCACGCCGCACAGTGCCCGCATCAAGCCACCGGCGATGCGCGCGCTCCTGATCGAGATGGCGCACCGCTCGCTGGCCGGCTGAGCATCACCGACGCGCACGTCGAGGAATCCGCTGGATCACCGCGCTCTTCCCTAGACTGACCGTCACACCACGGCTCTCATCAGGCGGTTCACCATGGTCGATCTCGGCAAGATCCTCGGCGCCGGCGCCGAGGTCACCCGGTTGCAGGACGTCGTCGACTTCATCGCCGACCATCGGGACGAGCTCGAGAACAGCGCGAAGATCGCCCGCGACCTGCCGGCGCTGCTGCTGCTGCTCTCCTCCGGGCTCGCCGATGCCGGCGCCCACGCGTCGAAGGCCGGCAAGGCGCTGTCCGGCGCGTCGGGCGCAACCGGCCGGGTGGGCGACAGCGCGCAGGCGCTGGCCGCGATCTCGTCCAGCCTCAGCTCCGTCGGCACGCTGGTCGGCGACGCCGCGATCGACATCTCCAAGGTGCCGCTGATGGGCGGCCCGTCACGGCAGCTCGCCTCCGCGGCGCACGCGGTCGCCGACACCAAGAAGAACCTCGACGGGCTGGCCGGAGACCTCAAGGACATCTCCGAGCTGCTCGACACGGTCGGCCACGCGCTCGAGCTCCTGGGCACCACCCTCGGTGCCACCGGCCGCGAAGCCAACAAGTTCGTGGGCGGCTGACGCGAGCTCTACTGCGTCGAGGTGTACTCGACCGGCGCGAACGTGTGCGCCGCCGCCGCACCCCAGTCGCGGCGCCAGCCCTCGGGTGGCGTGTCCAGCAGCTCGCCGGGGGTCAGCCAGCGGAACAGGTCGTGGTACGTCTTCGTGACCTGCGGGTCGACCCGGCGGAACAGCTTGCGTGGCGTCAGCTGATCGAAGGAGTCCAGCCCCATCGACGCCACGATCTGCATCGCGCTGTTCACGGTCTTGGCCTGGAACTGGTAGACGCGGTGCTTCTTGTCGCTCACCACCAGGGCCCGGGTCCGCCACGGGTCCTGCGTCGCGACGCCCACCGGGCAGTGGTTGGTGTGGCACTTCTGCGCCTGGATGCACCCCACGGCGAACATCATCGCCCGGGCCGCGAGGGTGAAGTCGGCGCCTTGGCAGATGCGCTTGACGATGTCGATGCCGCTCGCGATCTTGCCGCTCGCGCCGATCTTCACCTGGTCGCGCACCCCCGACCCGACCAGGGCGTTGTGCACGAACATCAGGCCCTCGGTGAGCGGCATGCCGACGTTGTCCTCGAACTCGACCGGCCCGGCGCCCGTGCCGCCCTCGGATCCGTCGACGATGATGAAGTCCGGGCAGGAGTTGCGCTCGATCATCGCCTTGCAGATCGCGAGGAACTCCCGGCGCGAGCCGATGCACAGCTTGAACCCGACCGGCTTGCCGCCGCTGAGCTCGCGCAGCTGGTCGATGAAGTCGATCAGGCCGAGTGGCGAGTCGAAGGCGTTGTGCGATGGCGGCGACACGATCGTCTCGCCCACCGCGACACCGCGCGCCTCGGCGACCTCCTCGTTGACCTTCGCGCCGGGCAGCAGCCCGCCGAGCCCCGGCTTCGCGCCCTGGGAGATCTTGATCGAGATCGCCTTCACCTGGTCGAGGGACGCCCGTTCCTTGAACTTGTCCGGGTCGAAGTGACCATCTGGCGTGCGGCAGCCGAAGTAGGCCGTCGCGATCTCCCAGATCAGGTCGCCGCCGTGCTTGCGGTGGTACTTCGAGATCGAGCCCTCCCCGGTGTCATGGGCGAAACCGCCCATGGCGGCGCCCGCGTTGAGCGCCTCGATCGCGTTGCCGGACATCGAGCCGAAGCTCATCGCCGAGACGTTGAGCAGGGCGATGTCGTAGGGCTGGGTGCACTTCGGCCCGCCGAGCCGGACCGACGGAAGCACGCCGTCGGGCTTCGGCTTGGCCCGCAGGGAATGGGCGACGAACTCGTAGCCGACGGCGGTGACGTCACGCTGGGTGCCGAACGGCTCCTCGCCATGGAAGCCCTTCGCCCGGTCGTAGACGAGGTCGCGGGTCTCACGATCGTAGGGCCGGCCCTCGATGTTGGACTCCACGAAGTACTGGCGGATCTCCGGTCGGATCTCCTCCAGCAGGAATCGCCCGTGCCCGATCACCGGGTAGTTGCGCAGCACGCTGTGCTTGCGCTGTATGAGGTCGGACGTCCCGACCAGGGCGAGGAAGATCAGTGGCCCTGCCACGAACCACCAGGCGTCGTCGTGGACGATCGCGAGGACTGTCGCGACGGCGGCCGCCACGATCAGACCGAACACGGCGATCCACCTGATCATGTGCTGATGGTGCCATGCCAGTGCGCTGGTCAGGGAGCGTTGAGCGGGTCCTGCTTCTCGCCGAAGCCGCAGCGCTCGGCGAGGTAGTCGAAGATCTGGGCCTTCTGCGGCTGGTCGAAGCGCAGATAGATCGGCGACGTGCCGAACGCTTCCGACTCCACCCGGACCGGCAGGATGCCACCCGTCCGGTCCTCGGCCACGACATGAACGTCGCAACGATTCGGTACGAAGGTGAGGTCGGCGTCGACCGGCTGGCCGCCAGGCTCCAGGTCGCGATCGATGGTGGTGGCGTCCGGACCTGCAGGTGCGAGCAGCGTCGACCCTCCAACGTCCGCGAGGTGCACCGGACTGCCGGACGCGGGAGGGGTGAATGTCACCCCGATCCCCAAGGTGGCCTTCTCGCCCGTGCCGTGGACGGTCAGACGGTCGACCACGTGGATGCCGCCGACCGACCGCTCGGCGCAGTCCCGCTTCATGAAACGCTCGACGCTGCCGAAGTGGTCGCCCGGCCGCGCGGTGGACGTCACGGTCTCACCGTCTCCCCAGGCGTAGCGAATCCGGACGGTGGCATCTACACCGGTGCCGCACCGAGCCCTCGGCATCGTCATCGTCAGGTTGACCTTCGTGCCGGCGAAGACGGTCGTCGGCCCGTCGTAGGTGGCCGGCGCGTCTAGGCGGCCGGACTCGAGCTCGACGTGCTCGACCGTCATGTCATGGCGACTCCCGTTGAGCACCTGGACCTGGAACGTGCGGCCCGGCAAGTCCTGGCGCGTCTGCTCGAGCTGGAACGTCACGCCCTTCGGCGCCGGCACGATGTCGTGGCCGCCGCAAGCGCCGAGCGCACCCATGACGAGCAGGAGCGGCACCACACGCATGGGCGCGACTCTATGACGAGCTCAGTCCAAGGAGGCACCACGCAGGGCCCGCCAGCTGACCCAGGCGGCGCCCAGCGCGACCACGATCGCGACGGCGGACGTCAGCTGCATCGCGTTCTCGAACGCGGTGTGGGCCGAGAGCATGAGCTCCTCGCCGACGCCGTTCGGGAAGTACCGCGCCTGCTCGAGGGTGCCGCCCAACGTCTCGAACGCTGAGTCCTGCTCGCCGAAGCGGGCGACGGCCGGCACGGTGAGGTTCGCGCGGTAGCTCGCGGTGAGCACGCTGCCGAGGACGGCGGTGCCCAGCACGGCACCGATCTCATAGGCCGTCTCGGACGCCGCAGAGGCCGCCCCGGCCTGGTGCTCGGGAACCCGCGACAGCATGACGTCGTTCGTGAGCGTCTCGGCGAACCCGATGCCCAGTCCGAGCACCGCGAACGCCACCATGATCGACCACGGCGTCGGCGTGCCGGCGAACGCCGCGATCGCGTAGCCGGCCGCCGACAGAGCGAAGCTCAGGCTCACCAGCAACGCAACCGAAATGCACCGCGCGAAGCGCACAGCCATGAAACCGGCGACGATCGTCACGACGAGCCCCGGGACGAGGACCGTGGCTGCGGCCATCGGGCTCAGGCCGACGACGAGCTGGAGGAACTGCGCCGCGAAGAACAGGAAGCCGGCGTAGCCGACCATGCTCAGCAGGTTCGCGCCGATGGCACCGCTGAACACGCGGTCGGAGAACAGGCCGACATCGATGAGCGGGTGCGTCGCCGTGGCCTGGCGGCGCACGAACATCGCCGCACCCGCGACACCGAGCACCATCGCGGCGAGCGGCCCGGCGGACACGCCGTGCTCGGCCAGCTGCTTGATGCCGTAGACGAACGGGAGCATCGCGGTCATCGACCAGACGATGCCGCTGACGTCGATGCGGCCCGGGCGCGGATCGCGCGACTCGGGCACGAGGAACGGCGCCGCGACCAGCAGCATGACGATGATCGGCACGTTGACGAGGAACACCGAGCCCCACCACAGGTGCTCCAAGAGGTAGCCGCCCACCACCGGGCCCAGCGCCGCGCCGCCGGCGAACGTGCCGGCCCACACGGCGATCGCGACGCGTCGGTCGTCGCGGCGCACGAACACGGTGCGGATGAGGGAGAGCGTCGACGGCATCAGCGTCGCGCCGAACACCCCGAGCAGGACTCGCCAGGCGATCAGGGCCTCCGCGGTGGGGCTGAATGCGGCACCGACCGAGGCGACGCCGAACCCGGCGGCGCCGATCAACAGCAGGCGCCGACGGCCGACCCGGTCGCCGAGGTTGCCGGCCGCGATCAGGAGCCCGGCCAGCATCATCGGATAGATGTCGACCAGCCACATCAGCTGCTCACCGCTCGGACGGAGGGCCACGCTGACCTGCGGGAGCGCGAACGTGAGCACGGTGTTGTCGACGGAGATGAGCAGCACGGGCATGACGATGACGGCCAGCACGAGCCATTCGCGCGGGCCGGCACGCTGCGTGTCTGGCAGCCGGACGTCCATCGTGGTCACAGATCTACTATACCGTCTGGACGGTATAGCCCGCAGCCTGACCGAGTGTGATTTCCGCCGCTAGGCTGTCGCTCATGCCGCCGGAGCGCTCGACCCGCGATCGCCTGATCGACGCGTTCGAGACGCTCCTGGTCACGGCCGGGAGCCGGGCCGCCACACTCGATGCGGTGGCCTCCGCGGCCGACGTCTCCAAGGGCGGACTGCTGTACCACTTCCCCAGCAAGGACGCGCTCGTCGAGGGGATGCTCGACCGGCTGCGCGAGCACGGCGCACAGGACGCCGCGCAGATGGCCACCGCCAAGCAGGGTCCGGTCGAGTACTACCTCCAGACATCCGTCGACACCGGCAGCGACTTCGACCGGGGTCTCGTCGCCACCGCACGCATCGCGCAGGAGAACGACTCACGGGCATCGGCCGCGCTCGCCGACCTCCGCGAGGGTTGGTTCGCCGTGCTGCGCGAGCACCTCGGCGATGAAGCGCTGGCCCGCACCATCCAGCTCATCGGCGACGGCCTCTACTTCGACGACACCACCGGACTGGCCGAGAAGAGCGCCCTCAAGCACGTCCGTGAGGTCCTCACACGCCTCGACGTCCTCTGATCCTGCGGCCCTGACGGGCTTGGTCAGAGGATCGCGCCGGGGTTGAGGATGCCCTGCGGGTCGAGGGCATCCTTGACCCTCCGGGTCAAGGCCATGACGTCCGGGCCGAGCTGGTCGGGCAGGGCCCGCTTCTTGGTGCGGCCGACGCCGTGCTCGCCGGTGATGGTGCCGCCCAGCGAGATCGCCACGCGCATGATCTCGTCGAATGCCTCGCCGGCCCGCCGCGCGGCGTCGGGGTCCTGCTCGTCGAACACGATCAGCGGATGAGTGTTGCCGTCGCCCGCGTGCGCGATGACGGCGATCTCGGTGTCGTACTCGCCCCCGACGGCCGTGATGCCAGCCATGAGGTCGGGCAGCCGCGGGATGGACACGCCGACGTCCTCGAGCATCAGGGTTCCCTTGGCCCGGACCGCCGGGATCGCCTGCCGGCGCGCCTCGACGAACATCTCCCCCTCGTCGGCGTCGTCGGTGACGAACACGTCGGTGGCGCCCGCGGCGGAGCAGGCCTCCTGCATCTCGGCGACCTCTTCACCGCACGCTCCTGCCGGGGCGTCGGACTGCGCCACGAGCAGCGCCCCCGCCGAGCGGTCGAGACCCCGCGGGCGAAGGTCCTCCACCGCGTTGATGGACGCGTTGTCCATCAGCTCGAGCATCGACGGGCGCAGAGCGTTCCGGACCTTCACGACGGCGCGGGCGGCCGTCTCGGCGTCCGGGAAGGTCGCGACCATCGTCGAGCGCGGGGCCTGGGCGGGCACGAGCCGCAAGATGCCGCGGGTGACGATGCCGAGCGTGCCCTCGCTGCCGACGAACAGCTTGAGCAGGCTCAGGCCCGCGACGTCCTTGATGCGCTTGCCGCCGAGTGTCACGAGGGTGCCGTCGGCGAGGACGACGTCGAGGCCGAGCACGTAGTCGGTCGTCACGCCGTACTTGACGCAGCACAGGCCGCCTGCGTTGGTGGCGATGTTGCCGCCGATCGAGCAGATCTCGTACGACGAAGGGTCCGGCGGGTACCACAGGCCGTGCTCGGCGGCGGCGGCCTTCACCTCCTGGTTGAACGCGCCGGGCTCGACGACCGCGACCTGTGTGTCCGTGTCGATCTCGATCGCCCGCATCCGCTCGAGGCTGAGCACGATGCCGTCGTCGACGGCGGTCGATCCTCCGGACAGTCCGCTACCCGCACCCCGCGGCACGACCGGCACATCGTGCTTGGCGGCCCAGCGCACGGCGAGCTGGACCTGCTCGGCGTCCTCCGGCCGCACGACCGCGATCGGCTTGCCGACCTCGGGATCTTGCGACCAGTCGCGCCGGTAGCCCTCGACGATGTCCGGGTCGGTGATCACCGCCGACTCCGGCAGGGCCTCGCTCAACTCGGCCAAGACGTTCATCAGCTCAGTTTCGCCTCAGCTCGAGGAAGATGCTGGGGCCGAAGTTGCTGGAGGCCAGACGCCGCTGGGCGATCCTCTCGGCGGCGAGCATCAAACCCTTCGGCAGCACCTTCTTGAGCTTCTCGCTGCGCAGGTTGGAGACGGACAGCTTGTCGACGAGGGTGAGCCCTGCTGCCGAGAGCTGGCCGACGACGGTGTCGACGTTGTGGTTGACGAACGCGATCGCGTCCGGCTGGTCGGCGGGCGCGGTGCGGATGCTCACCGGCTCGGTGGGCAGCGGCTTGCCCTCCTTCGTGTACCGGCGACGGTTCTTGAAGTGCCCGTAGTTGGCCACCTCGATGAGCGCGGTGCCGCCGGGCTTGAGGACACGGGCGATCTCGGCGAACTCGGCGCTCGGCTCCGGGATGTGGTGCATGACGCGCACCATCGTGACGAGATCGAGCGAGGCGGTGTCGAACTGCAGGTCGTCGGCCTGCATCTGCACCTGGTCGATGTCGGTGCCGGCGAGGACGGTCTTGGCGGCTTCGAGCTGCGTCCGGCTCGGCTCGGCGAGGGTGACGTGGTCCGCGTACTCGCGCAGCAGCAGGCACAACCGCCCGAAGCCACCGCCGACGTCAGCGGCCTCGCCGAAGCGGCGGCCGTCCAGCAGGCGCCGGATCGCGATCTCCTCGGCCGCGTGCTCGTAGTCGCGATTGTCCCAGTACTTCGTGTAGTCGTAGCCACGGTCGTACTGGTCGGCGACCTTCTTGCCGGGCTTGTCGTCACTCACTCGGCAACCCTAACCGAAGGTTCGAGGACCGAAATCCGGCTCTGATCCGCTCATTCCCGCCTTGCGTGCGATCTTCGTGTTGGCCGCGAGGAACATCCGCAGCTGGTAGCGGCGCTCGCGGCCGAACGCTCCGCGCAGGCCGCCGCGACGCGACCGATTGAGCAGCTGCTTGGAGGCGGCCACGGAGTCCGGAGACCGAGCGATTAGCGCCTCGACGAGCTCGAGGGCCGGCTTGATCGGGTCCTCGGAGGATCCCGTGGCCAGTCCGTACTCGACGGCCTGCTCGCCGGAGAACACCTCCCCCGTCATCACCAGGCGTTTGGCGGTGTCCGCCGTCGTCAGCTCCGCGAGCGCGACAGTACCGCTCATGTCGGGGACGAGACCCCACTTCGCCTCGAGCACCGACCACTGGCAGTCCGGGGTCGTGAACCGGAAGTCGGCGGCCAGGGCGAGCTGGATGCCGGCACCGAACACGTGGCCCCGCGTGACCGCGATGACCGGAACCGGCAGCTCCCGCCACGCCCAGAGCGCCTGCTGGAAGCGGTTGGTGCCGCGGAAGGGGTTGGGCACGAAGAACTGGGCGATACGAGTCTTGCTGCTCTTCCCGGCGGCGGCGAAGTCGAGTCCGGCACAGAACGAGTCGCCCTTGCCCTGGAGCACGACGGCCCGGACGTCGCGGTTGCGCCGGATCTGCGCAGCCGCGTCGAGCAGGCCCTGCAGCATGTCGAGCTCGACGCCGTTGAGCTTGTCCGGCCGATTCAGCCACACGTAGGCGACGGCGCCGTCGATCTCGACGAGCACGCGTGATGGGGTCATTCCGCAAGGTTACGGCCGCGGGACTGGGTCAAGACACGCGGTCGAGGATGAGCTCGACGGCGTCCGGCACGTCCATCGACACGACGGGTCCTTCGAACCCGAACCTCAGGCTCAACTCTCTCGGCCAGGCCGGTAGCGCGCGTATCACGGACGTCACGCCCTCGAGCTCACCCATGGCCCGCCGCAGGGGCGGCGTCGGCGGATGCCCCCAGGTGAGAAGGAGATCGGGACGCAGACGCATGGCAAGAGCGGCGACCGCTCGTCCGTCGGCCTCCTGGCCAACGGTCTGGGTCGTGACACCGGCCTGGACGAGGGCGGCCTCCAGGATGAGCAGAGGAAGGGCCTCGACCGCCGGCAGGCTGCAGGCGAACAGGACGTGCGTCTGGCCGGGATCCGGGGGACGTTCGACGGCCACGAGCCCGTGGAGCTCACGCACCAGGACCTCTGACGCCGCAAATGCCGCAGCAGGAGCCACGGAACCGGACGCGCTCTCGGTCGTCATCCGTCGAAGGACCGGCGACAAGACCTCCCGCCATGCCGCGGTGACCGGAGTTTGACGCAGGACCGCGGCAAACAGCCGGCTCAGCTTGCCAAGATCTCCGGCGACCACCGCGGCAAGAAGCTCCTCCTCCGCTGGAGGGACGTCGCCGTACTCCGCGTTCGCTTCACTGAGCGCATGGTCCAGCTCGTCACGATCGAGCGACCGGGCCACCCGGGCCGCGTCCTGAGCCGACACACCCCGGGCCAGGAGCCGGCGCATCAGCTCGACCCGGTCGATGTCGCGCTCGGTGTAGCGGCGGTGTCCTCCCTGCGTACGGAAGCTCGGGCCGACCCCATATCGACGCTCCCACGTACGCAGCGTGGACGCGGTGACGCTCAGCCGCTGGGAGACGACACCGACACCCCAGGTCAGGTCGGATCCGGCATCGGGTGCGTCAGGGGGCCCGATGGAACGACTGGCGACAGAGGCCTCCCCGTCGGAGTGCGGCGGCTTGGCCACAGACCCTGCCTCCCTCCGTCGGCGCACGGTCATGGTTGATTCTAGAACTGTGGTTGATTCTAAAACTTGCTCAGACTCTTGCCACCTGAACAAGTTATCGGATAAGTTCTGAACAGGTTGAAATTGTGTTTTGAACAGGTTGTAGTTGTGGGGGGTTGAACAGCCAGCTCCCGGAATCGCCGGCGTACGTAGTCGGAGTGAACGGAGTAGTGACATGGTCAACATCAAGCGCTTGCCGATGCCCATCATGGAGTCCTACGACTGGCAGTACGAAGGGGCATGCCGGAACGTCGATCCCGACGCCTTCTTCTCACCCGAGGCCGAGCGCGGCATGCGCCGCCAGCGCCGGGAGGACGTCGCCAAGGCGCTGTGCGCCCGCTGCCCCGTCATCGAGCAGTGCCGCGAGCACGCACTCCGGGTTCAGGAGCCCTACGGGGTCTGGGGCGGCCTGAGCGAAGCCGAGCGACATCAGCTGATTCACCAAGGCCGCGCCGCCTGACCGGCTCCGCTCAGTGCGGGTTCCAGGCGTCCTCGTCGGCGGTGCGCGCCACCACGTCCGCGGGCAGGTTGCCTGACGCGAGCGCGGCGATCGACACGGTCTCGAAGACGGAGCGGAGGCTGTGCCGCGCAGCGATCCAGACGGTCTGCAGCACCGTGGCCGACTCGTTGTAGGTGACGCTCTCGGGGCGGACGCCGTAGACGCTGAGCAGGGGGCCGTCGACGGCGCGAATCACGTCGGCCACGGAGACGTCGGCCGGATCCGCGGCCATCCGCCAGCCCCCCGACTGCCCCCGTTGGCTGGCCACGAGGCCGGCCCGTCGCAGGTCGGCGAGGATCGCTTGCAGGAACCCGTGCGGAATGTCCTGGCTCACGCCCACCTGCTCGGCGGAGACGACGCCGTCACGGCGGGTGATCTCGATCAGGGCCCGGAGGGCATAGTCGGACTTCGTCGAGACGCGCACAGAGCCGAGTATCCCAGAGCCCGGCGCGCGTCCCGGCAACGTCACACCAGAGTGGCGACCGGATCGTTCGCTTGCCGGGCCACACGCTCGGCCTGGACGGCCGCCACGATGAGCGACACCCAGGTCACGGCGAGCAGTCCGACGATCGACCACACCATCAAGGAGTCCTTCTCGAGGCCGACGAGGGAGCTTTCGAGCACAGTCTTGACGTTCGTGATGATGATGAGTCCTCCTGCGGCTGTGCCCAGGATCCGGGCCGGCAGATGCCGGACCAGGTAGGCCGCCAGCGGCGCAGCCACGACGCCGCCCGCGAGGAGCGCGAGCACCCAGGTGAAGTCGATGCCGGACGAGCCGAGCGCGAGCAGGAAGCCCGCCGATGCGCCGACGGCCACCACGAACTCGGCGGTGTCGATCGAGCCGACCACCTTGCGCGGCTCGATCCGTCCCCAGGCGAGCAGGCTCGAGGTGCCGACCGGCCCCCAGCCACCACCGCCGATGGCGTCCATCCCGCCGGCGACCGCGGCGAGCGGGACGAGGAACCGCGCCTTGACGCGGCCCCGGAACTCCGGTCGGCGACCACCGAGGCGCAGGAAGCGGTACACGACGTAGACGCCCAGCGAGAGCAGCAGCAAGGAGACCCACGGCTTGGCATCGTCGCCGTTGAGGTTCGACAGCAGCGTGGCACCGAGGAAGGCAAAGATGCCGCCCGGCACGGCCATGATGCGGACGACCCGCCAGTCGACGTTGCCGAAGCGCCAGTGCGCGGCTCCGGAGACGAGCGTGGTGCCGACCTCGGACAGATGCACAGCCGCCGACGCCGCGGCTGGGGCGATGCCGGTCGCCAGGAGCAGCGAGGAGGACGTGACGCCATAGGCCATGCCAAGCGAGCCGTCGACCAGCTGGGCGAACAGGCCGACGACGGCCAGGACGATCAGGTTGCGCACGATCAGTGCCTCTTTCTGTACTAAGTCATGTGAATAACTAGACAATAGCAGATCGCCGCGTCAGCCCGTTCTCCTTGGTGGATGGCCGCCTTGCACGGGGCGCATCCCGTTGACTGAAAGTTGCAGGTCAGCGCGGGCGAGCGCGTCGAGAAGGCGGCCCAGAGGCGCGCCACTGAACCAGGGATCTCGAACGGACCTCTGCCGACGCTCATGACCCGAACGCCGTCCACCAGGAGTGGATCAGCCCACTCAGGGCAGGGTCGCGCATCCGTACGTCAGCACATCACTGATGGTGCGCGAGGGGGGATTCGAACCCCCACGCCCTTGCGGACACTGGCACCTGAAGCCAGCGCGTCTACCATTCCGCCACCCGCGCATGGTCCTCACAGGGACCGATGGATGAGTCTAACAGGGCGGATCGGTGCCGGATCCCCCCTGCCGGGCGCTCGTGGGTGCCCACCGAATGGCTGCCCGATACGATCGCAGGGACGCCTGACGACGGTGTCGACGAACTGGCCCGACGACTCGGGGAGGTGGACGTGATGGCCGGGGTGATCCAGCGGTTCGAGCAGCGCCTCGAGGGTGCGGTCACCGGTGCCTTCGCCCGGGCGTTCCGCAGCGCCGTCCAGCCCGTCGAGATCGCGGCGGCCCTCCAGCGCGAGGTCGACAACTCCGCGCACATCCTCTCGCGTGAGCGGATGCTCGTCCCCAACGACTTCACCGTCGAGCTTTCGCCGTCCGACCACCAGCGCTTGTCGCAGTTCAGCGACACGCTCTCCAAGGAGCTCTCCCGCCTGGTCGAGGAGCATGTCAAGGAGCAGCGGTACACGCTCGCCGGACCGCTCAGCATCGGGTTCGCCGAGAGCGCGGACCTCGGCACCGGCCGGTTCCGGGTGCGCAGCCGCACCAACGCCTCGGTCACGCCGGCATCCGGCCAGCGGCTGACCGAGACGGCCATCCGTTCGTCGGAGGTCGTCATCGAGGTCAACGGCATGAGGCACCCGCTCACGCCGCCCGGCCTGGTCGTCGGCCGGGGCAACAACGCCGAGCTGCGCATCGACGACCCCGGCATCTCGCGTCGGCATGCGCAGATCTCCCTCAAGGAGTCCGAGAGCGGCACGATCGTCACCGTCTCCGACCTCGGGTCCACCAACGGTGTCATCCTCAACGGCCAACCGGTCGACTCGGCCCAGGTCACCGACGGCTCGGAGATCCGGCTCGGCAACACCGTCATCACCGTCCGCATCTCGGCCCAAGCGCCGGCCCATCCGCAGAGCGAGGATTCCTGAATGTCCGAGCTCACGCTCACCCTGATCAAGCTCGGCTTCCTGGCCGTGCTCTGGCTCTTCGTGCTGTCCGCCGTCTCGGTCATCCGGTCCGACGTGTTCGGGACCAAGGCACCGGCCACGGCGCCGCGACCCAAGGCCAAGCCCAAGGACAAGGGACGCGACCAGGCGCAGTCCCGCTCCCGCAAGCCCACCCGGGGCGTACCCACCAAGCTCCAGGTGGTCTCCGGGCCGAATGCCGGCCAGAGCGTCCCGCTCAGCGACCAGCCGATCCTGCTCGGTCGCGGCACCGACGCCACCATCCGGCTCGACGACGACTACGTGTCCACCCGGCATGCCCGGTTCGCCACCAACGGTGAGCAGTGGTTCGTCGAGGACGTCGGGTCCACCAACGGCACCTATCTCGGCAGCCAGCGCATCACCAGCCCGGTGCCGGTGGGCATCGGCATCCAGGTCCGGCTCGGCAAGACCATCGTCGAGCTGCGGAAGTGATCGATGACCTCCCTGAGACTCCGGTACGTCGCCGCGACCGACACCGGTCTGCGGCGTACCAACAACCAGGACTCCGGGTACGCCAGCGGCCGGCTGATCGCCGTGGCCGACGGCATGGGCGGCGCCGCCGCCGGTGACCTCGCATCGGCCGAGACGATGAACATCATCCGGCAGCTCGACCGCGAGCTCGACGACGTCGACCCGCTCACCGCGCTCGGAGAAGCGGTGCGCACGGCCAATCACCGCCTCGGCGATCTGGTGGCGAGCGACCCGGCCGTCGAGGGCATGGGCACCACGCTGGAGGCGATGCTGTGGGACGGCCAGCGGTTCGCGACCGCCCACATCGGCGACTCGCGTGCCTATCGGCTGCGTGACGGCGTGCTGACCCAGATCAGCAGCGACCACACCTTCGTGCAGAGCCTGGTCGACGAGGGCAAGCTCACCCCGGCCGAGGCTCGCGGGCACCCGCATCGTTCGCTGCTGCTGCGCGTGCTGCTCGGGCGCGACGACAACGAGCCCGATCTCGATCACGTCGAGGGCCGGCTGGGCGACCGCTACCTCCTGTGCAGCGACGGGCTCACCGACATGGTCGACGACCCGGAGATCGGGCGGGCGCTCGGCGCGGAGACGATCGACATGGCGGCCACCGAGCTCATCCGGCTCGCACTCGAGGGCGGCGGGTACGACAACGTCACCGTCGTGATCGGCGAGCTGGTCGACGCGAGCGAGGACCCGGACGCCCACCTTTCGTCGTCGGACGGCCAACCGCAGCTCGTGGGAGCGGCCGCCGGTGGACCGCGGCCCCGCACCGGCCACGAGGCCGGCCATGCGGCGGCACCAGACGAACCTGTTGCCGTCGACCCCGAAGAGCTCCGCTACGCCCCGCGGCCGCCGGGACGCTGGCGCTGGATCCGGCGCGGAACGGCCGCCGTCGCTGTGCTCGCGATCCTCGTCGTGGGTGCGGTCGTCGGCTACCGCTGGACGCAGGACCAGTACTTCGTCACGGACCACGCGGGCCACGTCACCATCTACCGCGGCGTGATGGCCGACATTCCCGGCATCACGCTGCAGCACGTCGAGGAGGCGACCGACATCGCGATGGACTCCCTGCCGGAGTTCCGTCGCCAGCAGGTCGACGCCGGCATCGAGGCGTCGAGCCGGGCGGACGCCGACCGCATCGTGGCCGAGCTCGAGGACTCGGTGCCCGAGCCCAGCCCGGCGCCGTCCCCGTCCCCGTCCGATGAGAAGAAGGGCGAGAAGAAGGGATGAGCAGCCAGCCGACCTGGGTACCTCGCAAACGGCGGGGCGCTGAATTCTTTCTCACGATCCTCGCCGTGCTCATCGGCATCGCCGCCTACTGTGCCGTGGGGCTAGGCACCAAGGGCACGATCCCGGCCGGCGTCGCGAAGCTGGCTGCCGCCCTCATCCTGTTCGCCGTCGTCGCCCACCTCGTGGTGCGCCGGGTCGCGCCGTACGCCGACCCGGTGCTGCTGCCACTGGTCATCTGCCTCAACGGCCTCGGCCTGGCGATGATCTACCGGCTCGACCTCGGCCGCACCCAGCTGGATTCCAGCCGGCAGGAGTTCGCGAACTCCCAGCTCATCTGGACGGTCATCGGCATCGCCGCCTTCGCCGGCGTGCTGTTCGCGGTGCGCGACCACCGCCGGCTGCAAACCCTCACCTACACCTTCGGGTTCGCCGCCATCGCCCTGCTGATCCTGCCGCTGCTGCCGGTCATCGGACGCACCATCAACGGCGCGCGCATCTGGATCAACCTCGGCCCGTTCAGCTTCCAGCCGGGAGAGGCGGCCAAGATCTGCCTGGCGATCTTCTTCGCGGGCTACCTGGTGGTCAAGCGCGACGCCCTCGCTCTCGCCGGCCGCCGGATCGCCGGCGTCGACCTTCCCCGAGGCCGCGACCTCGGCCCGATCCTCGCGGGCTGGCTGGTCAGCGTCGCCATTTTGGTGTTCCAGCGCGACCTGGGCTCGTCGCTGCTGTTCTTCGGCCTGTTCGTGGTGATGCTCTACGTCGCCACCGAGCGCCCCGGATGGTTGCTGGTGGGCGGAGCGCTGTTCGCCGGCGGAGCGTGGTTCGGCTACGTCGCCTTCGCGCACGTGCAAGTCCGCTTCGAGGCGTGGCTCGAGCCGTTCGGCGACCCCGACCGCAACGGCCAGATCATCAACGGCCTGTTCGGCCTCGCCCACGGCGGCATCCTCGGACGCGGATGGGGGCAGGGCAGCCCGCAGCTGACGCCGTACTCGTTCTCCGACTTCATCGCCGCGTCGATGGGTGAGGAGCTCGGGCTCACCGGGCTGATGGCGATCCTGCTCATCTACGGGCTCATCGTCGAGCGCGGCCTGCGGATCGCCCTCACCTGCCGCGACGCCTTCGGCAAGCTGCTCGCCGCCGGCCTCGCATTCTCGTTCGCCCTGCAGGTGTTCGTCGTCGTCGGCGGCGTCACTCGACTCATCCCGCTCACCGGTCTCACCACGCCGTTCATGGCACAGGGCGGCTCCTCGGTGGTGATGAACTGGGCGATCATCGCCCTCCTGCTGCGCATCAGCGACCAGACCCGCCGGCCCGCACCCGAGATCTCCACGTTCGATCGCGACGAGGAGACCCAGGTGGTGAAGCTGTCGTGAACCGGCCGATCCGCTATCTCGCCATCGCCTGCCTGGTGATGTTCGTGGCGCTTCTCGCGAACATCAACTACGTCCAGTTCGTCCAGGCCGACAGCCTCAACGCCAAGAACGGGAACAAGCGCGTCATCAACGAGGAGTTCTCCCGCGACCGCGGCGCCATCCTGGTCGGCGACGACCCGGTCGCCGAGAGCGTCGAGAGCAAGGACGAGTTCAAGTTCCAGCGTCGCTACACCGACGGCCGGCTGTACGCGCCGGTCACCGGCTACTTCTCCTACGTGTTCGGGCGCGGCGGGCTGGAGAACTCCCAGAACCGGGTGCTGTCCGGCAGCGACAACCGGCTGTTCGTCAACCGCGTCGTCGACCTGCTGTCCAACAAGCAGCCCAAGGGCGGCAGCGTCGAGACGACGCTCGACCCGCTCGCCCAGAAGGTGGCGGCCAGCGGGCTCGATGCACTCGGTGCGAACACCAAGGGTGCGGTCGTCGCGCTCGACCCGAGCACCGGCGCGATCCTGGCCATGGTCTCCCAGCCGTCCTACAACCCCAACGTCCTGGCCAGCCACGACTTCTCCGCGGTCGAGGACGACTGGCGCCGTCTGACCTCCGACGACGACCAGCCGATGCTGAACCGCGGCACCCAGCAGACCCTGCCGCCCGGCTCCACGTTCAAGCTCGTCACCGCGGCAGCCGCCCTGGAGAACCTCGACCTCAAGCCGAGCGATCGGGTCAAGGCCGGCAGCAGCCTGTCGTTTCCTGGCATCCAGTACAAGCTCACCAACCTCGACCGCGGCAACTGCGGCGGCAGCCGGATCACGTTCGAGCGGGCGCTCAACATCTCCTGCAACGTCAGCTTCGGCTGGCTGGCGGGCAAGGTCGGCCAGGACGATCTCGCGGCCCAGGCTCGCAAGTTCGGCTTCGGCACCGACACGCTGTCCGGCCTCGCGTCCAACCCGAGCCGATTCACCTCCGAAGGCGCGGACCTCGAGGCGCCGCAGCTCGCCCAGTCCGGCATCGGGCAGTTCGAGGTGGCGGTGACTCCCCTGCAGATGGCGATGGTCGCCGGCGGCATCGGCAACGGGGGCGACGTGATGCGGCCGCACATCGTGAAGACCCTGATCGCACCCAACCTGACCGACCTCGAAGAGACCGAGCCGGAGAGGCTCAGCCAGGCCATGAGCGCCGCCAACGCCTCGCAGCTCACGTCGATGATGGTGAGCACGGTCGAGAGCGGAACCGCGACGTCGGCCCGCATCCCGGGCGTCGAGGTCGGTGGCAAGACCGGCACCGCCCAGTCCACCGCGGACCGTCCGCCCTACGCCTGGTTCGTCTCCATGGCACCGGCGAACAACCCGAAGGTCGCGGTGGCCGTCGTCGTCGAGTCCAGCAGCACGGTTCGCAGCGAGATCGCCGGCGGCCGCCTCGCCGGACCCATCGCGCGATCCGTCATGGAGGCGGTGTTGGGGAAATGAAGCGCGCCGTATCGATGGCCAGGATCATGCGGACGACGATGCACGATGACCGACTCACAGCACATCAATCGACCCTTCTGGGAGACTGACATCATGACCGAATCCGGTGGCGAGACCATCCGTCTGGGTGACCGCTACGAGCTCGGCGGTCTGCTGGGGCGCGGAGGCATGGCCGACGTCCGCATCGGCCAGGACCTGCGGCTCGGACGCACCGTGGCCATCAAGCAGCTGCGACCCGACCTCTCCTCCGACGACACCTTCCAGGCCAGGTTCCGGCGGGAGGCCCAGTCCGCGGCGGCCCTGAACCACCCGGCCATCGTCGCGGTCTACGACACCGGCGATGCCACCGACGTCCACGGCAACCACATCCCGTACATCGTCATGGAGTACGTGGAAGGTCAGACGCTGCGGGAGATCCTGAACGACGACCGCAAGATCCTGCCCGAGCGCGCGCTGTCCATCACCGCCGACGTCCTCAGCGCGCTCGACTACAGCCACCGCAGCGGCATCATCCACCGCGACATCAAGCCGGCCAACGTCATGCTGACGCCGGCCGGTCAGGTCAAGGTCATGGACTTCGGCATCGCTCGCGCCATCGCCGACTCCTCCTCCGCGATGACCGCGACGGCTGCCGTGATCGGCACCGCGCAGTACCTCTCCCCCGAGCAGGCGCGCGGCGAGACGGTCGACGCCCGCTCCGACATCTACTCCACCGGATGCGTGCTCTACGAGCTGCTCACCGGCCGACCCCCGTTCGTGGGCGAGAGCCCGGTCTCGGTGGCCTACCAGCACGTGCGCGAGGAGGCGCGGCCGCCGTCGCAGCTGAACCCCGACGTCACCAGCACGATCGACAACATCGTCGCCAAGGCCCTCGCGAAGCGCACCGACGACCGCTACCAGAGCGCGGCCGACATGCGACACGACATCGAGCGCGCGATCGCCGGCCAGCGGGTCGACGCCCCCGCCCCGGCCACCCAGGTCGGCGGCACCGCTGTCGGCATGGGGGCGCTGGCCGGTCTCGGCGGGGGCCTCGGCGACACCCAGGCCGGGGGCACCCGCGTCGCTCCCGCTCGTGCCGAGGAGGAAGATGAGCCGCCCGAGGACAAGAGCCGCAAGTGGTGGGCCTACGCCATCCTGGGCGTTCTGCTGCTCGGGCTCCTGGCATTCGGCATCTACCAGCTGACGCAACCTGAGGACACCGCCCAGGTGCAGGTGCCCGACGTCGTGGGCGAGAACTTCGAGACGGCCGAGCGTGCCCTGACCAACAAAGGCTTCACGGTCGCGGACCCCGTCGAGAAGACCGACCCCGACGTGCCGGAGGGCGACGTCATCTCCCAGGATCCCGAAGCCGGATCGGACGCCGACGAAGGCTCGGAGGTCACGCTCACCGTCTCCAGCGGACCCGACCAGGTCACCATCCCGCAGCTGACCGGCTTCTCGTACCAGGAGGCCAAGCAGCTGCTGGAGAGCGACCGATACGGCCTCAAGGTCAAGAAGGACGAGCAGGAGAGCAGTGCCCCGGAGAACGAGGTCATCAACAGCAACCCGCCCGGCGGCTCGAAGGTCGACAAGGGGTCGACCGTCACCCTGCTGGTCTCACAAGGCCAGGCGACGGTGCCCAACGTCGTGGGCATGGACGTCGACGACGCCGAGAACGCCCTGAAGGACGCGGGGCTGAAGGCCTCGACCAGCGAGGAGCCGTCGGACACGGTGCCCGAGGGACAGGTCATCGCGCAGTCGGTGCCCCAGGGTCAGCAGCGTCCGCGCGGTACCACGATCGAGCTCACGGTCTCCTCCGGTCCGGAGGGCGGCGGAGACGCCGACAGCGACGGCAACGTCCTCGATGGCGATGTCGAGTCTCCGTAGCGGGTCAGGCGGCCTCTCCGTCGGTCAGTGCCCGGGCGTGGGTGAGTCCCACGGTGCCGGCATAGGCCTTCATCGCGATGTCGTCCAGCGTCTCGGTCTCCAGGCCGAGCTGGTACCGCTGGACGTAGTCGCGATAGGTGACGACCTCGGGTGAGTCGTCGAGCGCCGCGTTCAGTCGGGCCGGCTCACCGATCGCCTCGATGACGTACGGCGGCGAGTAGGGCACGCCATCGAGCACCACGGTGTTGCCGACACACTTGATACCAGTGGTGGAGATGAGTCGCTGGCCCTGCAGCGACACCGCTTCGGCACCGCCGGCCCACATCGCGTTGACGAACGCCTGGATGTCCTGCTGGTGCACCACGAGCACGTTCGGATCGAGCCCGGGGACGTCGACGCTGCGTGGGGCATCGGTGAGGCTCACCCGGATGCCGGGGCCACGCGACGGGGTGAGACCGCTGATCGCCTGCAACGTGGAGAGACTGTCGAGCAGCTCGTCGAGGGAGCTTCCCGGCGCGGTGGCGGCGAGATCGTCGATGTCCTGCTGAAGCTCGCGGGCCTCGGCGCGGCTGCGTTCGACGCGCAGGGCCCTCTCCTGAAGCAGCGACGCGACGTCGCCACCGGCGGGACGCAGATCCGAGCCGTCGGACGTGACGCCGGCGGCGGCGAACAACCCCCCGGCCAGAACGCACACGGTCAGCACCGCAACCGGCCAGCGCTGACGTGCGTGCGATCCCACCCTCGCCATGCGCTGCACCTCCAGCTTCTTCCGGCGTCTAGGCTATCTGGAGCCCATCACAGAGAGGTCGTCGTGGCGAGGAACCAGAAGAAGTCCCAGCAGGAGCCGAAGCGGACCCAGCTCGGCGGGTGGAAGCACCCCCTAGCCCTGGTCTTGCTTCTGGTGGCGATCGGCTGGGCGGTGGCCACGGTTTTCGCGACCACGGACAACGACTTCCCCGGGATCGGCGAGGTCCCGCTGCTGTTCGGCATCGGCAAGTGGAACTACGCGATCGCCGCCGCCCTCGGCTTCGCCGCGATGTCGGTGGCCGACCGCACCCGCCCCGTCCGCCCACCGCGCGAGCCCGGCACCCTCGGCAATCGCTGGGCCGGGCCGGCCATGGTGACGTCGGCCCTCGTCGGCCTGCTGTGGATCGTCGTGTTCTACGTGGTCAGCGGCACGGACGCCCGCATCCCGGTGTACTCCGACCTCGGCCAGTGGAACATCGTCATCGGCATGGGCTTCATCCTCGCGGCCTTCGGGTTCGCGATGAAGTGGGAGTAGTGGCGGGCTTCGTCCGCCCATCGCGACGGTTGTACACACGACTGTCCACAACCGTGCATAACTACATCTGTGTGATTCTCCGGCCCTAGGACAACTGGGAGGTGCGGGCGACCACGGCGACCACGATGGCCAGCCAGGTGAGGCCGAAGGCTGCGAACTGCACCGCCGAGCGACGCTGCCGGGGTGCGTAGGCCAGCGCGACTCCCAGCAGCGTGCCGGTGATGAACCCGCCGAGGTGGCCTTGCCAGCTGATGTTGCCCTGCAGGCTGATGAACGCGTTGATGGCGAGCAGGACGAGCAGCCCGCGGACGTCCTGACCGGTGCGGATCAGCAGCACCAACGCGAGCCCGAACAACCCGAACACCGCCCCGGACGCCCCGATCGTCACGATCTGCGGCTCGGTGAGCCAGTAGACGAAGACCGACGAGGCGACCGCCATCGTCAGGTAGGCGACGACGAACCGCGCTGTGCCGAGGGCACGCTCGACGTAGGGCCCGAACAGGTAGAGCGCGTACATGTTGAACGCGATGTGCAGGACTCCCGCGTGCAGGAAGGCCGCGGTGAGCAGGCGCCAATAGTTGCCTTCGTCGGCGACGATGATGCCTTGCATGGCGCCGTACTGGTAGATGTCGCTCACTCTGTCGCCGGTGGCGATCTGGATCAGGAACGCCAGGACGTTGATGCCGATCAGCACCATCGAGACGGCGCCGGCTTGCGTCGAGATGGCCCCGCCGGTGATGGTCCGGGGAGCGCGGACGGACTTGCGGCCCTCGGCCACGCACTCCGGGCACTGAAAGCCGACGGCCGCGTCGCGCATGCACTCCGGACAAATCAGGCGTTCGCACCGCTGACAGCTGATGTACGCCTCGCGGTCGGGGTGCCGGTAGCAGCGCTGATCGACCGCCGCGGGCTCCGTCACATCACGGCCGTTCGATGGTGACCTTGGTGATGACCACCGGCTCGACCGGACGGTCGAACCGGTCGGTCTCGACCGCTCCGATGGCGTCGACCACGGCCTTGCTGTCGGCGTCGACGACCTCGCCGAAGATCGTGTGCTTCCGGTTCAGCCAGTCGGTGGGGACGAGGGTGATGAAGAACTGCGAGCCGTTGGTTCCGGGGCCGGCGTTGGCCATGGCCAGCAGGTAAGGCCGGTCGAACCGCAGGTCGGGGTGAAACTCGTCCTCGAACTGGAAGCCGGGGCCGCCGGTTCCGGTGCCCAGTGGGTCGCCCCCCTGGAGCATGAAGTTCGCAATGACGCGGTGGAACGTCAGGCCGTCGTAGAACGGCTTTCCCGACACCTGCCCCGTGGCCGGATCGAGCCACTCCTTCGTGCCTTCGGCGAGACCGACGAAGTTCTCGACGGTCTTCGGCGCGTGGTCGGGGAAGAGCGTGATGACGATGTCACCCTCGGAGGTGGTGAGGGTGGCGGTCAGGGGCGCTGCCACGGCGTCGTTCCTTTCGTTCGAGGTTCTCCTCATCTTTTCATGGCCGGACAAGCCGGGTCCGATCGGCGTGCGGGGGTCCAGCGCTACGGTGAGGCCATGTCGTTCCGGCGGATCCTGCTCGCACTCGTCGCGGTTGCCGCGGTCGTGGCCGTTCGCAATGCCATCGCCGACAAGGGCGGCACCTACGACCCCACCACCGACTCATGAGCCCAGACGTATGAGTGCAGTGCTCGCGCGCGACGACCACGACGTCGCGGTGCTGACGTTCGCGGATCCACCCCTCAACCTGTACTCGCTGCACCTGCACGACGCCTTCAACCACGCCCTCGACGAGGTCGAGGCAGCTCCGCCCCGTGCCCTGCTGGTGCGTGCCGAAGGCACGATCGTCTCCGGGGGCGTCGACGTCGCGCAGTTCAAGGCGCAGTCGTCGAAGGCGGACACCAAGGCGCTGTACGACCGCATGCTCGAGCTGCCCGAACGCATCGCCCGCCTCGACGTCCCGACGTTCTTCGCGGCCCACGCGCTCACCCTCACCTGGGCGTTCGAGGTGGCCCTCGCCTGCGACCTCCTGCTCGCGGCCGAGAAGGCGAAGTTCGGGCTCGTCGAGCGCGTCATCGGCCTGACGCCGACGATGGGCGGCACCCAGCGGCTGGCGAGCCGGGCCGGCGTCGCCCGGGCCAAGGAGCTGGTCTTCACCGGTGAGCTCTACGACGCCGCGACGCTGGAGCGCTGGAACGTCGTCAACCAGGTGCTCCCCGACGACGGCTTCGACGACGCCGTCACCGCGATCGTGCACCAGGTGGCGATCGGACCGACGAAGGCGTTCGGCGCGGCCAAGCAGATCCTGCGTCACCTCGAGACCGGTGGCCTGCAGGAAGCCCTCGACCACACCACCGCGATCGCCTCCGAGCCTCTACGACACCGACGACCTCCAGCGCGGCATGGAGTCGTTCCTCACCGATGGTCCCGGCAAGGCGACGTTCGAGGGTCGCTAGTCCCAGTTTCCCACGAGACCCTCGAAAACCTGCGGTGATCACACGAAGTTTCGTGTCATCAAGTCCAGATTGGGAGGGTCTCGTGGGAAACCGGGGACAGCTGTGGCTCAGGCGGCGAGGACGCGGTGGGTCGTGCGGCGCTCGGCCCAGAAGGTGACCAGCGGGATGGTGGCCAGCAGCATCGTGCTGATCGTGAAGCCCGGCTTCCAGTGATGCTTGGTGTGCAGCATCGCGATGAGTACCAGCAGCACCATGAACAGCAGACCATGCACCTGGTCGATGGTGAAGATGAGGCTCTCGTTGCGGTTCCACCAGGAGAAATCGTCCGTCACCCGCTGGGCCACCGCGGCGGTGATCACGAAGATCAGGTTGAGGCCGACGAGGGTGGCGACCACCTGGTAGGCGCGCAGGGTTCGACTCACGGCGTCAGGCTACCGGCGGGTCGAAACCCGACTCCGCCTCGTCCTCGGCCCGCCGCATCGCGACGTTCTCGCTGGCCATCCGCCACCACATGAACAGCGCGAACGCGGCGAACACCCACCACTGCAGGGCATAGGCGAGGTTGCGCAGCCCGACCGTCCACGAGACGTCCGGCTCCGGCGGGTCCACGAGCGGGAGGCCGGTGTCGGTGAGGGCGATCCCATAGCCGCTGTACAACCGGTGCGGCAGGTCGTTGATCAGGGCCGGCACGGAGATCGCGTCGGTGGTCCGGACTCCGTCACGTTCCGGGCCGAGGGCGCGCCCGCCCGACTCGCTCGGTTCGAGCACGACGTCGAGCTCGGTCGCGTCGCTGGCCGGCGCGCGCTCGCCCTCCCCACGAACGACCAAAAGCGCATGGTCGCCGATCACGAACGGCGTGACCAGCCACGTCGACCCGTCGTCTCGCGTCACCGTGAGGTCGTCGTCGGCGAACCGGCCCTCGACGCTGACGCGCTGGCCCGTCAGGTCGGAAGTGAACGCCTCGCCGGGCTTCCAGACGTCCGCGAGCGGCACCACCTGCCGGCGTGCGCCGTCCTCGGCATCGCCCTGACGACCTTTATAGGCGTCGAGCTGCCACAGGCCCATGACGACACAGAAGCCCACCGCCACGACGGCGAACGCGTGCAGCCCGAGCAGGCCGGGCCGCAGCCAATGCCTCACCCGGCGAACAGCGGAACGTCCGGGTAGAGCGGGAAGCGCTCGGCCAGGACGGCGGTCCGCTTGCGCAGACTCTCGATGTCGACGTCGCCCGGCTTGAGGGCCTCGACGATGACGTCGGCGACCTCGCGGAACTCGTCGTCGCCGAAGCCACGCGTCGCCAGCGCCGGCGTGCCGATGCGCAGTCCGGAGGTGACCATCGGCGGACGCGGGTCGTTCGGGACGGCATTGCGGTTGACCGTGATGCCGACCTCGTCGAGGCGGTCTTCGGCCTGCTTGCCGTCGAGCTCGCTCTCGCGCAGGTCGACCAGCACGAGGTGGACGTCGGTGCCGCCGCTGACCACCTGGATGCCGGCGTCGCGGGCGTCGTCGGCGAGCATCCGGTCGGCGAGGATGCGGGCTCCGTCGAGCGTCCGCTGCTGCCGCTCCGTGAACTCCGGTTCGAGGGCCATCTTGAACGCGACCGCCTTGGCCGCGATGACGTGCTCGAGCGGGCCGCCCTGCTGACCCGGGAAGACCGCCGAGCGCATCTTCTTGGCGACCTCCTCGTCGTTGGTGAGGATGGCGCCGCCCCGCGGGCCGCCCAGCGTCTTGTGGGTGGTGGTGGTGACGATGTGCGCATGCGGCAGCGGGCTGGGGTGCAGGCCGGCGGCGACGAGACCGGCGAAGTGCGCCATGTCGACGAACAGTGAGGCGCCCACGTCGTCGGCGATCTCACGGAACCTGGCGAAATCGAGCTGACGCGGGTAGGCCGACCAGCCGGCGAGGATGATCCGCGGCTGGTGCTCCCGGGCCAGGGCGGCCACCTGGTCCATGTCGACGTAGCCCTGGTCGTCGACCTGGTACGGCACGATGTTGTAGAGGCGTCCGGAGAAGTTGAGCTTCATGCCGTGCGTCAGGTGCCCGCCGTTCGCGAGGTCGAGTCCGAGCACGGTGTCGCCGGCAGAGGCGAGGGCGTGGTACGCCGCCGCGTTCGCCGTGGCACCGGAGTGCGGCTGGACGTTGGCGTACTCCGCGTCGAAGAGCTGCTTGAGCCGGTCGATGGCGATCTGCTCGACCTGGTCGACGACCTCGCAGCCGCCGTAGTATCGCTTGCCGGGGTAGCCCTCGGCGTACTTGTTGGTGAGGACGCTGCCCATGGCCTCGAGCGACGCGACCGGCGCGAAGTTCTCCGACGCGATCATCTCCAGTGTCGTCTGCTGGCGGTTCAGCTCGGCGTCGAGCAGGCGCGCGATCTCCGGGTCGAAGTCGGCGAGGTGCTGGTTGTGGTCCATGACCTCAGCGTAGTGGCCCACCCGACCACGGCAGCCTCCGTCCGTCACCGAATCGCAATCTTCGGGCAGCGGCTCGCACCGTCCGGTTGGTATAGCGTGCCAAGGGTTGTGTCCGGCATGCGGACATGCAGTTGGGGAGGAACCATGAAGAACTTCCGACGAGGTACAACCGTCCTCGCCGCCGCAGCAGTCGTCGCCCTCACGCTCGCCGGCTGTGGTGCCGGCAACGACGGAGGCAGCGATGGAGACCTCATCGTCGGTACCACCGACAAGGTCGTGTCGATCGACCCGGCCGGCGCGTACGACAACGGCTCGCTGATGGTGCAGACGCAGGTCTACCAGTACCTGCTGAACTTCCCGGCCGGCAGCACCGAGCTGACGCCGGATGCCGCGGAAAAGTGCGACTTCGCCGAGCCCACCAAGTACGTCTGCACGATGAAGTCGGGCCTGACGTTCGCCAACGGCAACGAGCTCACCGCCTCCGACGTCGCGCACTCCTACGAGCGCCTCGGGAAGATCAACGACCCGAACGGCCCGGCCTCCCTCCTCGGCGCGATGAAGTCCGTCGAGGCCACTGACGACCTCACGGTTGAATTCACCCTCAACTCCCCGAACGACCAGACGTTCCCGCAGGTGCTCGTCACCTCGGCCGGCCCGATCGTCGACGAGGAAACCTACCCCTCCGACAAGCTGCTCGACGACGACGCCGCCGTGGAGGCGAACGGGTTCTCCGGTCCGTACACGATCAGCAGCTACGACAAGAACAAGCTCGCCCAGTTCAAGGCGAACCCGGACTACAACGGTACGTACGAGAAGCCGAACTCCGACACGGTCACGCTCCGGTACTTCGCCGAGGGCGAGAACTTGAAGCTCGACGTCCAGAACGGCGATATCGACGTCGCGTTCCGCTCGCTCACGCCGACCGACATCGAGGACCTCGAAGGCAAGGACGACGTCACCGTCCACAAGGGCGAGGGAGGCGAGCTTCGTTACATCGTGTTCAACCTCGACCGCATGCCCGGCGACTCGCCCGAGCAGAAGCTGGCCATCCGCAAGGCGGTCGCCTCCTCGGTCGACCGTCAGGCGCTGTCCAGCGAGGTGTACAAGGAGACGTACACGCCGGCGTGGTCGCTGGTTCCCGAGGGCCTTCCCGGTGCCACCGAGCCGTTCAAGGAGCTGTATGGCGAGGCGCCCGACAAGGCGAAGGCGCAAGGCTTCCTCGACGACGCCGGAGTCGACACCCCGGTCGAGATCAACCTGCAGTACAACCCTGACCACTACGGGGCGAGCTCGGACCAGGAGTACAACGCGATCAAGCGCCAGCTGGAGTCGACCGAGCTGTTCAAGGTCAACCTGCAGGCCACGGAATGGGAGACCTACTCGGAGGACTACCCGGCGGACGCGTACCCCGTCCACCAGCTCGGCTGGTTCCCGGACTTCCCCGACGCGGACAACTACCTGTCGCCGTTCCTCGCGCCCTACGACGACGAGACGCCCGGCAACTTCACGAACTCGCACTACAACGAGCTCGGGTCCGACTTCGAGGACAAGGAGATGTCGAAGCTGCTCGACAACGAGCGCACCGAGAGCGACCAGGCGGCTCGCGTGAAGGCGCTCGGCGACGTCCAGCAGCGCCTGGCCGAGCAGGTCCCGTACCTGCCGCTGCTCACCGGCGCCCAGGTGGCCGTCGCGGGCAACGACGTGCAGGGAGTCGCGGAAACGCTCGACGCGTCGTTCAAGTTCCGCTTCACCTCGCTGTCGAAGGGCTGACCACCGGCGGAGGGGCGGGTCCTACGGGGCCCGCCCCTCTTCGGCTGTTGAAAGGAGCTCGATGACCACCGAAGTCCTGGCGCCGTCCGAGACGCCGGAGGCGCCGCGTCGGCCCACCACCGGCCTCAGCCCGCTGGCGCGCTACCTGCTGCTCCGGCTGGCGCTCATCGTCCCGATGATGTGGCTGCTGGTCACCATGGTCTTCCTGCTCATGCGCGTGATCGGCGACCCCATCCAGGCCGCCTTGGGTGGCCGGTTCACACCGGAGCAGATCGCCGAGCGCAGGGCAGCGGCCGGCCTCGACCGCCCGATCCTGACCCAGTACCTCGAGTACCTCGGCGGGCTGTTCCAGGGCGACTTCGGCCGGACGATCAGTGACAACCGCGCGGTGTCGGACATCCTGATCAAGAACGGGGCTGCCACCCTCGAGCTCAGCTGTTACGCACTCATCGTCGCGTTCGGCATCGGCATCCCGTTCGGCCGGCTGGCGGCTCGCCGGCGCGACCAGTGGTCCGACGTCGTCATCCGGCTCGGCTCGATCCTCGCCTACGCGGCACCGGTGTTCTTCCTGGGCCTGCTGCTGAAGCTCGCCTTCACCCCGTTCGGCTGGCCGTCGTCGGGCCGCGCCAGCACCAACACCGAGATCACGCTCCAGCAGGTCGACCCGAAGACGAACATCATGCTCGTCGACGCGATCCTCTGGGGTGACCCCTCCTTCATCTGGGACGTGCTGCAGCACGCGATGCTCCCGGCCATCGCCCTCGGCCTGCTGACCGGCGGTGTGTTCATCCGGCTCGTGCGCGTGAACATGCTGCAGACGCTGCGCATGGACTACGTCACCGCGGCCCGCGCCCGCGGCGTCTCCGAGCGTCGGGTGCTGACCCGGCACGCGTTCCGCACCGCACTGGTGCCGGTCGTCACCGTGATGGGCATGCAGGTCGCGCTGCTGCTGAGCGGCGCGATCCTCACCGAGACGACGTTCGAGTGGGACGGCATCGGCTACCAGCTCTCGCAGTACCTGATCCGCCGCGACTTCCTTGCCGTGCAGGGCATCGTCACCCTGATCGCCCTGCTCGTGGGAGTGATGAGCTTCCTCATCGACGTTGTCGTCGCGCTGGTCGACCCGAGGGTGAGGTTCTGACATGAGCCGATGGGTCCCCTCCGTGGTGAAGCAGTCCCACGGCCTGCAGCGATTCATGCTGCTGTTCGGCTTCAGCCTCGTCGCCGTCTTCGTGGTCGTCGCGATCCTCGCGCCGTGGATCGCCCCGTACGACTTCAACGCCGACCGCGTCGGCGACCGGGTGTTCGGCACCCAGCAACCGCCGTCGGCCGACCACTGGTTCGGCACCACTGTCGGCGGCACCGACGTCCTGTCTCGCGTGGTCTTCGGCGCCCGGACCGCGGTCGAGGTCATCCTGCTGGCGGTGCTGCTGTCCGCCCTCGTCGGCGTGCCACTCGGGCTGGTCTCCGGCTACATCGGCGGCTGGCTCGACCGCGCCCTCGTCCTCGTCATGGACACGCTCTACTCGTTCCCGTCGCTGCTGTTGGCGATCGTCGTCTCGATCGTCCTGTCCGGCGGCAAGAGCGGGGCGCTGGGCGGCATCCTCGCGGCGGCGATCTCGATCACCGTGGTGTTCATCCCGCAGTACTTCCGGCTGATCCGCAACGCCACCATCGCCGTCAAGGTCGAGCCCTACGTCGACGCCGCGCGGGTGGTGGGTGCCCGCACACCGCGGATCCTGTTCAAGCACATCTTCTCCAACGTCACGTCGTCACTGCCGGTCATCGGCACACTGAACGCGTCCGAAGCGATCCTGACCCTGGCCGGGCTCGGCTTCCTGGGCTTCGGCATCGAGCCGTCCGCGGCCGCGGAATGGGGCTACGACCTCAACAAGGCGCTTCCGGACGCGTCGTCGGGCATCTGGTGGACCGGCGTCTTCCCGGGCACGGCGATCGTGCTGATCGTGCTCGGCTCGACGCTGGTCGGCGAGAGCCTCAACGACATCCTCAACCCGCTGCTGCGCACCCGCGGCGGCGTCACCACGGCCGACGAGCGGGAGATCGAGACCGAGTTCGCCGAGCTGGGCGCGGAGGCCGAGGCACCGGTCCAGGCGAGCGAGGAACCGCGTCGGGTCGCGACACTGAGCCTGCGCGACCTCACGGTCGACTTCAGCACCGACGCCGGCACCGTGCACGCGGTCCGTGGCATCAGCTTCGACGTGGCGCCCGGCGAGGTCCTCGCGGTGGTCGGCGAGTCCGGGTCGGGCAAGTCGGTGAGCTCCCGCGCGATGCTCGGGCTGCTGCCACCCACGGCGGCGGTGACGGGGTCGGCGTCGCTGCGCCGTCAGGGTCTGGACGACATGGAGCTGCTCGGCAAGTCCGCGAGTGAGCTGCGACCCGTCCGCGGCGACCAGGTGTCGATGGTCTTCCAGGAGCCGTCCACCGCGCTCAATCCGGTGTACACCGTCGGCTGGCAGATCATCGAGGGGCTGCGGGCGCACTCGGACATCAACAAGCACGCCGCCCGGGCCCGCGCCATCGAGCTGCTCGACCTGGTCGGCATTCCGGACCCCGAGCACCGCGTCGACTACTACCCGCACCAGCTCTCCGGCGGGCAGAAGCAACGCGTGGTCATCGCGATGGCGATCTCCTGCGACCCCGACGTCATCATCGCCGACGAGCCGACCACCGCGCTCGACGTCACCGTGCAAGCGGCGATCCTCGAGCTGCTCCTCGAGCTGCGGGAGCGGCTCGGCACCGCGATCATCCTGATCACCCACAACATGGGCGTGGTCGCCGACATGGCCGACCGCGTCGTCGTGATGTACCGCGGCATGATCGTCGAGGAGGCGCCCGCCGGGCAGCTGTTCGCCCGTCCCCGACACCCGTACACCAAGCTGCTCCTCGACGCCGTCCCGCACCTCGGCCGCGAGAACGGCCCGCAACCGGTCGGCGACACCGAGGTCGTGCTCAGCGTCGACGACCTCGTCGTCGAGTTCGCCGGCCGGCTCGGTCAGCCGTCCTTCCGCGCCGTCGACCACGTGTCGCTCGAGGTGCGCCGCGGTGAGGTGCTCGGCCTCGTCGGCGAGTCCGGCTCGGGCAAGACCACTGTCGGCCGGGCAGCAGTCGGGTTGCAGCCGCCCACGAGCGGATCCACCACGGTGTCCGGCACCACCATCTCCGGCCTGAGCGAGGCCAAGCTGCGTCCGCACCGCGCGCGCTTCGGCTTCGTCTTCCAGGACCCAGCCGCGTCGCTCAACCCGCGCATGTCCATCGGCGACTGCATCGGCGAGCCGCTGCACGTCCAGACGACGATGAGCGACCGCGAGATCGACGCCCGCGTGCAGGAGCTGCTCGACAGCGTCGAGCTCTCCACCGGCTACGCCGCACGCTTTCCGCACGAGCTCTCCGGAGGCCAGCGACAGCGTGTCAGCCTGGCCCGCGCCCTGGCGCTCGACCCGGACCTGCTGATCGCCGACGAACCGACGTCGGCCCTCGACGTCTCGGTGCAGGCGCGGGTGCTCGAGCTGTTCACCGAGCTGCAGCACCGCCTGGAGTTCGCCTGCCTGTTCATCAGCCACGACCTCGCGGTCGTCGACTCGCTGGCGAACCGGGTGGCGGTCATGCAGAACGGCAAGCTCGTGGAGATCGGCGCGCGCGAACAGGTGCTGGGTTCGCCGCGCGAGGCGTACACCCAGCGGCTCATCGCTGCCGTACCTGTGCCCGATCCGGAGGAGCAGCGCCGCCGGCGGGAGGCCCGCGGTCATCTGTTGACCGACGTCAGCTGATTCTCACTGACATCAGCGGCCTGGTGGTTGACTACTCCCCATGGTTCGCGTGTTGGTGGTCGAGGACGAGGTCGGGCTCGCGCAGTCGTTGGCTGACGGATTGCACGAGCACGGCTACACGGTGAACACCACGCATGACGGCTTCTCCGGCTACCGGCTCGCCAAGGAGTCGGAGTTCGACCTGATCGTCCTCGACTGGATGCTGCCCGGCATGTCCGGCATCGAGATGTGCCACCGGCTTCGCGCGGAGGATGTCGCGACCCCGATCCTGATCCTCACCGCCAAGGACGCCGCCACAGACGAGACCGACGCCCTGGAGCTCGGAGCCGACGACTACCTGCGCAAGCCCTTCACCTTCGCGGTACTGGTCGCGCGGTGCGACGCCCTGCTCCGCCGGGGCAGTTCCGCCGACGGATGGTCCGAGCTGATCGTCGGCGACCTGGTGTTCGATCCCCGTCGCCGGGTGGCTCGCCGTGGTCACGACCAGATCGAGCTCAGCCGCCGTGAGGCCGCGCTCCTTGAGTACCTCATGCGCGCCAGCGGCGAGACCCGCTCGAAGGAGGAGATCCTGCGCGACGTCTGGGGCGACCCGGACGCCCGCGACACCAATCTCGTCGAGGTGTACGTCGGCTACCTGCGCAAGAAGCTGGACGCCCCGTACGGCACGAACCTCTTCCGCACCGTGCGCGGCAAGGGTTACCGGCTGGAGATGTCGTGACCGAGCGCGCAGCCGCCCCGTGGCACCAGCGCATCTCGCTGCGCACCCGGATGCTCCTCATCGCGCTCACGGCGTCCACAGTGGTGCTGCTTGGCGGCGGTGTCCTGCTGCTCTCTGTGTTGCGTACGGAGCTGATCGAAACTGCACGTGACGACGGGCTCATGGAAGCCAAGCGTGTCGCCACAGCGGCCAAGGCCGGGGGCCTGCCGGCGGAGTTGCCGAGGACCGGAGATTTGTCGGCGGCCACCCAAGTCGTCCAGGCAGGACGGGTGATCAGTGGCACTCCGAATGCTTTCGGAAGATCGGTGATGCTGGCCGACGAGTTGCCCGCGGGCACGACCGAAGTCTTCGTGCGGGACAGGCTGCCGATCGACGAGAACGGACCCTTCCGGGTCGTCGCGATGGGCACCGAGACACCCACGGGGGTAGCGACGGTGTACGTGGCAGTCGACCTTGAGGACATCGAGGAGTTCGTCGGACTAGCCAGTAAAGTCGGCGGCGTCGGCTTGCTGGCACTCATGGTCCTCCTGGGCTTCGTGTTCTGGGTCGTCATCGGGCGAACCCTGGCTCCGGTGTCGGCGATCCGCGAGCGTGCCGACGCCATCACCGGCAGCGAGCTCCATCAGCGCGTCCCCGAGCCGGTCGGCCGCGACGAGATCTCCGACCTCGCCCGCACCATCAACGAGATGCTCGGCCGGCTGGAGTCGAGCGCCAAGCGGCAGGAGGCGTTCGTCGCCGACGCGGCCCACGAGCTGCGCAGTCCGATCGCCAGCCTCCAGGCGCGGCTCGAGGCCGAGCTGCTGAGCCCCCGCACCACCACGGACGACCGCATCACCCACGACCTGCTGCGCGAAACCATCCGGATGGCCCGCCTGGTCGACCACCTGCTCCTCCTGGCCAGGAGCGACGCCGGCACGATCGGCGCGGACAAGGTCCCGGTCGACCTGGAGGAGGTCGTGCGGGATTCGGTGACGTCGGCGGGCGAATCGACCATCCCGATCACCACCGAACAGGTCGAACCGGTGCAGGTGATGGGTCAACCGGCGCTCCTCGAGCACGTCGTCAGCAACCTGCTCGACAATGCCGGGCGCTTCGCCGACTCGTCGATCCAGGTGTCGTTGAAAGCCAACGGCCAGTACGCCATCCTCACGGTCGACGACGACGGGCCCGGGATCCCCGAACACATGCGCGAGGACGTGTTGAACAGGTTCGTCCGCGTCGACGAGTCACGCGAACGAGGGACCGGAGGTGCCGGTCTCGGCCTGGCGATCGTCTCCGAGATCGTCCATGTCCATTCCGGCGAGATCGTGATCTCCGACTCACCCGCCGGCGGCGCCCGGGTGCGGGTCCTGCTGCCGCTGGCCTGACGCCGCAACTCCGCTGACGAGTCACTCCGTACCCGCTGACGAGTCACTCCGTACCCCCTGACGAGTCATTCCGGTGGGTACCGCGTGGCTCCTCGACGGGCACGGAGTGACTCGTCAGCGACAATGGAATGGTGAGCACGATCGACGCGGTTCGCGGGCGGATGGGCGCGGTGATCTTCGCGCGCATCGCCGGCGACGAAGGTCCGCGCCGACGTGAGCGGATCCTCTTTAGCGAGGGTCCCCGCCGGTTCTCCCACGACGACCCCATCTGCCTCGTGCACGGCGACGCGTCGATGTTCGTCGGCGGCATCCGTGCCCTGCTGCTGCAGTCGCTGCACCCGTTGGCGATGGCGGCGGTCGACCAGCACTCCGGCTACCGCGGCGACCCCTGGGGCCGACTCCAGCGCACCAGCACGTTCCTGGCCGAGACGACATTCGGCACGATCGAGGACGCCGATCGCGCGGTCCGCGTCGTGCGAGCCGTCCACACCCGTCTCACCGGAACCGCTCCGGACGGGCGACCGTACGCAGCATCGGACCCCCACCTGCTGCGCTGGGTGCACGTGGCCGAGGTCGACAGCTTCCTCCGTGCCCACGACCGCTACGGGGCGACCTCACTGGATGCCGCCCGCCGCGACGAGTACGTCGCCCAGACAGCGGTCGTGGCGCGCGCCCTCGGCGCCACCGATGTGCCCGAGACGGTGGCCGAGCTCCGTGCCGTCCTCGCCGACTACCGTCCCGAGCTGGCGTCCACGCCGGAGGCCCGGCGCGCTGCCCGCTTCATCCTGGTGCACCCGCCGGTGCCCTTCGCGATGCGCATCCCGTACACGATGCTGTCGGCGGCCGCCGTCGGGCTGATGCCGCGCTGGTCCCGCCTCGCCCTGCGGCTCCCCTACGAGCCGATGACCGAGGCGACCGCCGTCCGCGCCAGCGGCAAGGTCATCACGTCGGCCATCCGGTGGGCCATGTCCCCTGCGCCGTCACCGGGTGGTGCAGCCCCGGCCCCGACTGGACAGCCCGTCGAAGTGTCAGGCGGCGCTGATAGGACGTAGGGCATGACGTCTGACGAACGCGTGCGCCCCGGCTGGGTGCCACAGCATCTGTACCCCTTCACCAGTCACTACCTGGACGTCGAGGGCGCGCGCGTCCACTACGTCGACGAGGGCAGCGGCCCACCCTTGCTCCTGCTGCACGGAAACCCCACCTGGTCGTTCCTCTACCGCGACATCATCACCGGCTTGCGCGACCGGTTCCGATGCATCGCGCTCGACTACCCGGGATTCGGCCTGTCGACGTCGGCACCCGGCTATGGCTTCACCGCAGCTGAGCACGCCCGCATCGTCGAGCGCCTTTTGGTCGAGCTCGACCTCACTGACGTGACGATGATGGTGCAGGACTGGGGCGGTCCGATCGGGTTCGCCACGGCGACCCGGCACCCGGATCGGTTCGCAGCGTTCGTCATCGGCAACACGTGGGCATGGCCCAAGTCCGATGTGGGAACGCAGGTCTTCTCCCGGACCCTCGCCGGGCCGCTCGGCAAGTTCCTCATCCTGCGCCGCAACTTCTTCGTCGAGACGATCATGCCCGCCTCCATGCGGCTCCGAAAGCTCCCCGCACCGGTCATGGACGCCTACCGCGGGCCGTTCCCCACGCCGGAGTCCAGGGAGCCCGCATACGTGTTCCCGCGTGAGATCCTCACGGCCCGACCGCTCCTCGCCGAGATCGAACGGGGTCTGCCCGCCCTCCAGGACCGTCCCGCACTGCTGGTGTGGCCCACCAAGGACGTGGCGTTCCGGGGCCCCGAGCGCCGTCGCTGGGAGAAGATCTTCCCAGCGCACCAGACCGTCATCCTCGAGGGCGCCGGGCACTACATCCAGGAGGAGGCCCCCGACCAGATCGTCATGGCCATCCGGGAATGGGCCGACCTGCGTTAGCCCGGCCGCGACACGATCGGCGTGTATCGCGAAATATCGCGAATCGGCTAGACACGCCCATACGCTGCGAGAATGGACCCGATTCGCAATCCCTACGCCCCCGGCGCGGGCCAGCGTCCGCCGGAGCTGGCCGGACGCGACGAGCAGCTGGCCGCCTTCGAGGTCGTGCTCGAACGAGTCGCCAGGCAGCGGCCCGAGCGGTCGCTGATCCTCACCGGCCTCCGGGGGGTCGGCAAGACGGTGCTGCTGAACGCCCTGCGCTCATCTGCCGTGCGGGCCGGGTGGGGCACCGGCAAGCTCGAGGCGCGGCCCGAGCAACCACTGCGACGGCCGCTCAGCTCGGCGCTCCACACCGCTGTTCGCGAGCTCGGCCACCCGAAGGAGCACGACGTCACCCACGTGCTCGGTGTCATCAAGTCGTTCGCCCAGCGCGACGCCGGCCCGGACGCGAAGCTGCGCGATCGTTGGAACCCTGGCATCGACGCACCCGCCGTCCGTGGCCGCGCCGACTCCGGCGACATCGAGATCGACCTGGTCGAGCTGCTCGGCGACGTCGGCGGTCTCGCATCCGACCTCGGCAAGGGTGTCGCGATCTTCGTCGACGAGATGCAGGACCTCGGCCCCGACGACGTCTCCGCGCTGTGCGCGGCGTGCCACGAGATCAGCCAGGCGTCTCTGCCGGTCATCGTCGTGGGCGCCGGCCTCCCGCACCTGCCGTCCGTGCTCTCGGCCAGCAAGTCGTACAGCGAGCGGCTGTTCCACTACCAGCGCATCGACCGCCTCGACCGCACCGCCGCGGACCGCGCCCTCAGCGCGCCCGCCAAGGAGGAGGATGCCGAGTTCACCCCAGACGCGCTCGAGGCGATGTTCGACGCCACCGGTGGCTACCCGTACTTCATCCAGGCCTACGGCAAGGAGGTGTGGGAGCTCGCTCCGCACAGTCCCGTCACCGCCGACGACGTCGCTGTCGCCGCTCCGGCCGCCCAGAACGAGCTGGCCGTCGGCTTCTTCGGGTCGCGCTACGACCGCGCCACGCCCGGCGAGCGCGAGTACCTCCGCGCCATGGCCGACGTCGCCGAGCAACACCCCGACTCCGACTCGGTTCCCACGGCGGCCGTGGCCGCCCTGCTCGGCCGCACGCCGCAGTCGCTCTCACCAGCGCGCGACACCCTCATGAAGAAGGGCCTCATCTACTCCGGCGAGCGTGGCCGCATCGCCTTCACCGTGCCGCACTTCGGGCGCTATCTTCGTGATCAAGCACTCTGAATCGGGGAAAGCCATGACCCAGAACCGCACGATCGACGTGCCCGGCGCCACCGTGGCCTACGACGTTCACGGACCGTTGCCGCCCGAGGGCGGTCGCCCTCCGTTGATGATGATCGGCCAGCCCATGGACGCCAGCGGGTTCGGCGCCCTCAGGTCGCACTTCCCCGACCGCACGGTGGTCACGTACGACCCACGCGGCCTGGGTCGCAGCACCCGGAGCGATGGCCGCACCGACAACGACCCTGAGGTGCAGGCGGAGGACGTCCACGCCATCATCGCCGCGCTCGACGCCGGGCCCGTGGAAATGTTCGCCAGCAGCGGCGGCGCCGTGACTGCACTCGCGCTCGTCACCGCCCACCCTGACGACCTGATCACGCTCGTCGCACATGAGCCGCCACTGATCAACGTGGTCCCCGATGCCGCTCAGGCGAAGGCGGCCCAGGATGCCTTCCAGGCCGTGTACCACGAGAAGGGCTCGGGATCCGGGATGGCCACGTTCGTCGCGATGACTGCCTGGCAGGGTGAGTTCACCGACGAGTACGCCGCCCAACCGCCGCCCGATCCGGCCCAGTTCGGCATGACGACTGACGACGACGGGTCGCGTGACGACCCCCTCCTGTCCGGCGTTTCGAACGCCGTCACCGACTACCGTCCCGACGTCGACGCGCTCAACGCCGCATCCACCCGAGTGGTGATTGCCGTCGGCATCGAGTCGCAGAACACATTCCCCGGACGCGCCGCAGTGGCAACCGCCGAGGCGCTGGGCCAGGAGGCGACCGTCTTCCCCAGCCACCACGGTGGCTTCATGGGCGGCGATTCCGGCTTCGCCGGGCAGCCAGAGGCGTTCGCGGCCGAGTTGAAGGAGGTCCTCGACGCGTAGCGGCTCCCGCTCGAGATGACACCGCAGGTGTTCTGGGTGAGGATCGAGACAGACATCGACAGGCACCCAGGGAGTGGTCCAGGTGAAGAAGTTGCTGCTGATCGGCGCCGCTGCCGCCGGTTACGTGCTCGGCACCAAAGCAGGTCACGAGCGCTACGAGCAGATCAAGCGCCAGTCGTCGAAGGTGTGGAACTCCGAGCCGGTCCAACACGGGGTGCACGAAGCCGAGGGCGTCGCCAAGCACGCGGCATCGGCCGCCGGAACCAGGGTCGTCGACGCGGCCTCCACGGCCGGCGCCAAGGTCGCCGCCAAGGTCAAGAGCGGCGACTCCGAGCCCACCGGGCCACCATCGCCCCGAGCCGCAGATGACGGAGTGCCGCCGTCTCCCGCCGTCACCGCCGTCGACCAGCCTGCCGCCGATCCGATGGTCGAGCCGATGCCGCGCAACGACCGGCCCTGACGTTGCCGGCCGGGCCGGACGATGTGCGTCGCATCGCCCTCCGGCTCCCGCGCGCCTACGAGGCGATGGTGCGCGACTCGGTGAAGTTCCGCGTCGGGAGCATCGTCTTCGCGGCGGTCTCGCCGGATGAGTCGCTGCTCGGCTTCGGGTTCCCGCGCGAGGAGCGAGAGGCACTCGTGGCGTCGAACCCGGCCACGTTCCTCATGCCCGCCGACTCCGACCTGCGCTATCAGTGGGTGCGGTTGAAGCTGGCCGAGATCGACCTCGACGAGCTCGAGGAGCTGATCGTCGACGCCTGGCGGATGTGCGTCCCGAAGAAGGTGTCCGCCGCCTACGACGCCTCCCGCACCAGCGGCTGACCGACCCGTCAGAACGGGCCGGGTGGCACCTGCCCTCACCTACAGTGGCCAGGTGGACACCCCGGAGAAGTCGCCGCTGCTGGAGCAGATCCGGGCGTCCGTCATCGGGGACGACCAGGTGATGCCAGGACCCTACGGCCCGCGCCGCGTCACGTACGCGGACTACACCGCGTCGGGGCGCAGCCTCACCTTCATCGAGGACTTCATCCGGCACGAGGTGCTGCCGCGGTATGCGAACACCCACACCGAGGCGAGCGGCACCGGCCTGCAGACCACCCGCCTGCGCGAGGATGCCCGCAGCTTCATCCACGACCACGTGGGCGGCGACGAGTCGACGGCCGTCATCTTCACCGGCTCGGGCAGCACGGGCGCCATCGACAAGCTGATCGGCATACTCGGGCTGCGGATCCCAGCCGAGCTCGACGACCGCTACCAGCTGATGTCGATGATCCCGCCGGCCGAGCGTCCAGTCGTCTTCACCGGTCCGTTCGAGCACCACTCCAACGAGCTGCCGTGGCGCGAGTCGATCGCCGACGTCGTCACGATCCATGAGGACGCGGACGGGCACATCGACCAGGACCAGCTGGTGGCCGAGCTCGAGCGGTATGCGGACCGGCCACTCAGGATCGGATCGTTCTCCGCGGCCAGCAACGTCACCGGTATCGTCTCCGACACCTTCGGCATCAGCGCCCTGCTGCACCGCCACGGAGCCTTGTCGTTCTGGGACTTCGCCGCCTGTGCGCCCTACGTCGGGATCAACATGACCCCGCCCGACGGCGTCGACCCATCGGCGTACAAGGACGCGATCTTCCTGTCCCCGCACAAGTTCATCGGTGGCCCCGGCACGCCAGGCGTCCTCGCCATGCGCCGGGAGCTGGCCACCAACCGTGTGCCGGACGTTCCCGGCGGCGGCACCGTCATGTACGTCAACCCCACCGAGCACCGCTACCTCACGGAGGCCGAGCACCGCGAGGAGGGCGGCACTCCAGCCATCGTCGAGTCGATCCGGGCCGGCTTGGTGTTCCAGCTCAAGGAGGCGGTAGGAGTCGAGACGATCCAGGCGCACGAGGAGGACCTGCTGCGTCGTGCCGTCACCGCCTGGCAGGAGGAACCCACCATCCAGATCCTCGGCAACCTCGAGGCGCGTCGACTCTCCATCGTGTCGTTCGTGATCCGCGCGCCCAGCGGCGCCTACCTGCACCACAACTTCGTGGTCGCCCTGCTCAACGACCTCTTCGGCATCCAGACCCGCGGCGGCTGCTCCTGCGCCGGCCCGTACGGACACCGGCTGCTCGGCATCGACATCGAGCGCAGCCACGCGTTCGAGCGCCAGATCGCGACCGGGTGCGAAGGCATCAAGCCCGGCTGGGTGCGGGTCAACTTCAACTACTTCATCGACGACGAGGTGTTCGACTACATCATCGAGGCGGTCCGACTCGTGGCCCGCGACGGCTGGCGGCTGCTCGGCGACTACCGCTTTGATCCGGACACCGGACTGTGGCGTCACCGGGCTGGCGCCGTCGAGCCGCCGATGCGTCTCGGCGACGTGTCCTACGACGACACAGGCGCCATGACCTACCCGCATCACGACACCACCGCACCGGTGTCCGTGCTCGGCGACTACATGGCCATGGCGCGCACGATCATGGTCGAGGCCCCGGAACCCGACCTCTCCGAGATCGCGCATCTCACCGACGACTTCGACGAGCTCCGCTGGTTCGAGCTGCCGGCCGGTGCGCTGGTCGACTGACATCTCGGGCGAGTTTCCTCAGGTCGTATTGCCGCCGGGTCGGGGCGAACTTACGATGGTTGCGCCGGTTATGAAGCAGGCGGCAGACCCTCGTCGGATGTGAGGTCGCCGTGTCCCTTCAATCGCCGAAGAGCCGTTGGTCCGTCGAGATCTACGAGGTCACCGACTGGGACCATCAGCAACGCATCCTCGAGGTCTTCCTCGACATCTCGCGGCCCCGGGTGGTGGCCCTGGGCACGCAGAGTGGCCGCACCTCGTACGTGATCGTCGAGGTCCCGTCCGCGGCCGACCGGCTCTTCGCGCGTCGGACGATCACGGCCATCGACGTCCATGCCCGCCGCACGTACTCCTCGGGCCGGTCCCGGGTCTCGGGACCGATGCCCGCCTAGGAACCGGAGGCCCGATCCTCCTCCGCCGGCCGGTAGTGGGTCTGAGGCGGGCTGGTCACATGCGCTGTCATCACCGTTCGGCGTGGCAGGCGGCCCTAACCCGTTTGAGCGTCAGAAGATGGTGTCAGCGGCCGGAACCGGCGCAGACGCAGGCTGTTGCTGACCACGAACACCGACGAGAACGCCATGGCAGCACCGGCGAGCATCGGATTCAGCAGGCCCGCGGCCGCCAGCGGCAGAGCCGCCACGTTGTAGGCGAAAGCCCAGAACAGGTTGCCCTTGATGGTCCCCAGCGTGCGGCGCGAGAGCCTGATGGCGTCCGTGGCCACCCGCAGATCACCGCGAACCAGGGTGAGGTCGCCGGCCTCGATAGCGACGTCGGTGCCGGTGCCCATGGCCAGACCGAGATCGGCCTGCACAAGTGCGGCCGCGTCATTGACGCCGTCCCCGACCATGGCGACGACACGGCCCTCGGACTGCAGCCTCTTGACGACGTCGACCTTGTCGGCCGGAAGGACGTCGGCGATCACATCGGGCTCGTCGATGCCGACCTGCGCGGCCACGGCTCGCGCGACGACGTCATGGTCACCCGTCAGGAGCACCGGGCGGAGCCCGAGCTCACGCAGCTGGTCGACCGCCTCGGCGGAGGTGGGCTTCACCGCGTCCGCGACCACGAGGACCCCGCGGGCAGCTCCGTCCCAGCCGACCGCCACCGCCGTCCCGCCGGTGGCCTGCGCCTCGTCGACGGCTTGGGCGAGCTTCGGTGGGAGGTGCTGGGACCAGTCCTCCAGAAGACGGGGGCGACCCACGATCACGGCGTGACTGGTGTCGTGAGCACGGACGATGCCCTGGACGCCGAGTCCCTCCAGGTTGGCGAAGTCCTCGACTCGCGGCAGGGCGCCGATTCCCTCGCGGGCAGCGGTGGCGATGGCCCGGGCGACCGGGTGTTCAGAGGCGTTCTCGAGCGCGCCGGCCAGCCGCAGCACCTCGTCGGCGTCCTCATCGTCGGCCGCGATCACGTCGATCAATGTCATCTGGCCGGTGGTGACGGTACCGGTCTTGTCGAGCACGACGGTGTCGACCCGGCGGGTGGACTCCAGGACCTCCGGGCCCTTGATCAAGATGCCGAGCTGAGCGCCTCGACCGGTACCGACCATCAAAGCGGTGGGCGTGGCGAGGCCCAGGGCGCACGGGCAGGCGATGATCAGCACGGCGACCGCGGCCGTGAACGCGGCAGAGAGTCCGGCCTCGTTGCCGATCCAGAAGCCCAGCGTTCCGACGGCCAGACCGATCACGATCGGGACGAAGACGCCGGAGATCCGATCGGCCAGCCGTTGGGCCTCGGCCTTGCCGTTCTGGGCGTTCTCGACCAGGCGGGCCATCTGCGCGAGCTGGGTGTCGGCCCCGACCTTGGTGGCCCGGACGACGATCCGTCCGCCGGCGTTGACGGTGGCTCCGGCCACCTCGTCACCGGGACCGACCTCGACGGGAACGGCCTCGCCGGTGAGCATGGAGGCGTCCACCGCCGAGGAGCCCGCTTCGATCGTCCCGTCGGTGGCGATCCTCTCACCCGGCCGGACGACGAACCGCATGCCCGTGGACAGCTGCCCGGTGGGGATGCGCTCCTCGACCGGACCATCGGGTCCGTCGCGGAGCACGGCCACCTCCTTGGCGCCCAGCTCCAGCAGGGCACGCAACGCGGCGCCGGCCCGCCGCTTGGACCGCACCTCGAAGTAGCGCCCGGCCAGGATGAACATGGTGACCCCGGCGGCAGCTTCGAGGTAGATGTTGCCGGCGCCGTCGGTGCGCTGGACGGTCAGTTCGAAGGGGTGCGTCATGCCCGCGACACCGGCCGTTCCCCAGAACAGGGCGTAGACGGACCAACCCAGGGCGGCGATGGTGCCGACCGAGATCAGCGTGTCCATCGTGGACGTGCCGTGCCGCAGGTTCACCCAGGCGGCGCGGTGGAACGGCCATGCCCCCCAGACGACCACCGGTGCGGCCAGCGTCAACGACAACCACTGCCAGTTGGTGAACTGCAGGGCCGGGACCATCGCCATGGCGATGACCGGAACGGTGAGGGCGATCGAGACCAGCAGCCGCTCGCGCAGCGAACGCATCGGGTCGTCGTTCGAGTCATCATCCTCGTCGGCTTCTGCGCGTGGCAGCGCAGCGCCGTACCCGGCCTGCTCCACCGTTTCCACGAGCGTCTCCGGTGCCACGGTTGCTGGGAAGGTGACCTTCGCCTTCTCGGTGGCGTAGTTCACCGTGGCGACGACTCCGTCGAGCTTGTTGAGCTTGCGCTCGATGCGGTTGGCGCAGGACGCGCAGGTCATCCCGCTGATCTGGAGCTCGACGTCAGTGGTCGTGGCCATGGGTCGGCTCCCCCTTCTTCGCAGGCGCTGGCCCATCCGTGCGAACGGTGAAAGCGGCGGTACGGACCACTCCGTCGTGCTTGAAGTCCAGGTACAGGTGGTACGTGCCGGCGCTGGGCACCGCGGCGTGGAAGACGACCTCCGGGCCCGGCTTGGTCGTGCCGTCCTCGGGCGTCCCGTCCGGATGAACGTGCAGGTAGGCCAGGTCCCCACCCCGGAGCGCGACGAGGTGACCGTACGCGCCGAGGTACGGCTGCAGGTCGGTGACCGGCTTGCCGTCCCGTGACACGTCGAGAGTGAGCCTGGAGTCTGCGCCGGGAGTCAGCTCGCCGTCCAAGGTGACGGTGTACTCGTCGACCTTCGCGGTGCGCGACTCGTCGCCGACTGTGGCTGGTCGGAAGTCCCCGTCGACCGAGAGGTCAGTTCCCAGGGTGAGGGCTTCGGCGTCGGCCGGCTTGAAGTCGGCGAACAGCCGCCACTGGCCCGGGCGGAGGTCGAGCTTCGTGGACCACTCGCCCGTGGAGCTCAGCTTCGGGTGGACGTGCTGGAAGCCGGTGAAGTCGCGGCGCACGGCGATCAGGTGGAGCCGCTTCTCGTGCTCGACGTCGTACTGGGTGACTGGCTTGCCGGCGGGGCCGTCGATGGTGAACGAGACGTCGACGTTGGGTCCGGGCTCGGCTTGCTGGTCGACCAGGGTGAAGGTGTAGCCGTTCTGGGACGTCATGAGTCCTCCTGGAGGTTGCGCGTCCTCAGCGGGTTTCGCCGCGGAGGAGTCGTGGCTGCCGTCGTGGGTGGCGGCCGGTTCTGACGCCGGGTCGCCCAGCCGTCCGATGCCCAGCGCGACGCCGAAGACGGCGGCGAGGGCAGCCAGGAAGGCAGCGACCTTGGCCGGGGTGCTCATTCGGGGTCCCCGGGAAAGCGCGAGCTCTGCGAGCGGCTTTCTGGGGTGATCATGCGAGCTGGTAACCGGCCTCGGCGACGGCCGCCTTGACGGCGTCCTCGTCGACCGGCTCTGCGGTGGTGATCGTCAAGGCACCGGTCTCGAGGACCAGGTCGACGTCCTTGACGCCGGGGATCTCCCGGACCTCCTCGCTGACCGAGGCCACGCACCCGCTGCAGTGCAGACCCGCGACGGTGTAGGTACTCGTGTGGCTCATGGTGTCTCCTTCGTCGTGATGGGTGCTGGGATCAGGACCGAACGAGTCGGGCGATCGCGTCGGAGGCTTCCTTGACCTTGATGTCGGCCTCCTCGCCGCCCTCGCGCGCGGCGTCGACGACGCAGTGGCTCAGGTGCTCGTCGAGCAGGCCGAGTGCCACGGACTGCAACGCCTTCGTCATCGCCGAGACCTGGGTCAGGATGTCGATGCAGTACTGCTCCTCCTCGACCATCCGCTGCAGGCCGCGGGCCTGGCCCTCGATCCGACGCAGACGCTTGAGGTAGTCGCCCTTGGTGTCGTTGTGGATGTAGCCGTGCTCGTGATGGGCGATCTTCTCGGTCATCTCTGCCCTTTCGCGTGTGGGAGATTCTGGATACCCCCCTCCGGTATTTGCTATCGTATACCCCCATGGGGTACGTTGCAACTGCCCTCTGGAGAAAGGACTCCCATGAACTCGCGCAACAGCATGGCGGCGAGCGCCACCTTGCACTGCCTCACCGGCTGTGCGATCGGCGAGATCACCGGCCTGTTGATCGGTACGGCCGCCGGCCTCAGCACGACCGTCACGATCATCCTCGCGGTGGCTCTGGCGTACTTGTTCGGCTACGCGTTGTCGACGGTGCCGCTCGTCCAGGCCGGGCTCGGCTTCTTCGCCGCCCTGAGCGTCGTGTTCGCCGCCGACACCCTGTCCATCGCCGTCATGGAGCTCGTCGACAACCTCGTCATGGCCCTCATCCCGGGCGCGATGGACTCTGGGCTGGTCAATCCGGTCTTCTGGCTCGGCATGATGATCGCGCTGGCGGCGGCCTTCGTCGCCGCCTTCCCGGTGAACCGCTACCTCATCGACAAGGGCAAGGGCCACGCGCTCACCCACCAGTACCACGAGGGCCACGACCATTCCGGAGACGACCATGACGATCACTCCGGACACGACCACGAGGAGCACTCATGAACACCAACGCCTTGGCTGCCGGCGTGATCGGCTTCCTGCTCGGCGGACTCACCGTCTCCATCGCCGCCGAGCTCGAGGACGACAAAGATCCGAAGCCGCCGCACAGCACCAGCAACCACCAGGGCATCGGTCGCTGAGTCTCAAGCGATGGTGGAGCTGAGGGGACTCGAACCCCTAACCCCCTGCTTGCAAAGCAGGTGCGCTACCAATTGCGCCACAGCCCCGGATGGGTCAGACCCGGTCGGACGCCTCGGCCCACGGGTCGGCCGGCTGGACCGTCTGCGCGGACTTGGAGCGTCCGACCAACCACACCAGACCTGCTGCCGCCGAGACGAGTACGAGGATCTTCTTCATCGGTGCCTCCGCGGTTTCGGACGAGTGGAGTGGGCCTAAGAGGACTTGAACCTCTGACCTCTTCCTTATCAGGGAAGCGCTCTAACCAAGCTGAGCTATAGGCCCGCAACAGCGCGCAACATTACCGTACGGCGAGCGCCCCGAACGAATCGGGACGACGCCCCTCAGTCATCGCTGAAGGTGACCTCGAGACCGCCCAGCAACTGGGCCGCCAGGTTGTACAGATGGGCCCCGATGGTGGCCAGGGCGGTCATCAGGACGACGTTGATCGCGGAGAGCACGAGCGTCAATCCGAAGATGCGGCCGAACCCGAGATAGTCCCTGATGTCGAAGCTGCCGCCGTCGTCGCTCAGGATCGACGTGACGCTGTCGTTGATCTGTCCCCAGACGCCGGTGACGTTCAGCACGACCCAGAAGATGGAGACCGCGACGACCGCCACGATCATCATCGCCACCGAGACCACGAACGCGAGTCGGGTGACCGACCACGGCTCGATGTGCACCAGGCGCAGGCTCGCGCGCCGGCCGGACTGGGCGGCCGGCGCCTCCTGGCGCTGTGGCCGGGCACTCGACCCACTCGGGCGAGCGTTCTTCGGTGCCTGGTCCTTGACCGGAGGAATGACGGCCGTCGTCGCCGGCGATCCCGAGGTGGTGCGGCTGTAGTCGGACTTCGACGGCGGAGCCGCACTCCGGGCCGTGTCGATGGGGTCGACCATGTGCGGCTTGCCCTTCGGCGGACCTCCTGCGCTCGAGGCCTTCTTCGGCTGGACCGACTTCTTGATCGGCCGGTCCGGTCGGTCCTTGCTCACTGGTCCTGCCCCTCGTCTGGCTGGGTCGGCTCGTCCTTCTCGTCCTTCGTGTCCTGCGTCTCGTCCTGAGCCTCGTCGGTCGGGATCTCGGCGTTGCGGGCGATGGTGACCACCCGGTCGTCACCCTTGAACTTGACGAAGCTCACTCCCATCGTGCCACGACCCTTCGCCGGCACACCCGCAACGAGGCTCCTGGTGACCTGGCCGCCCTCGGTGACGGAGATGACGTCGTCGGTGTCGTTGAGCACCAGACCGCCGACCAGGACACCCCTCTTCTCGGTGATCTCCATGGCCTTGATGCCGATTCCGCCGCGACCCTGCCGGCGGTACTGGTCGATGGTCGTCTTCTTCGCGAAGCCGCCGTCGGTGACCGTGAACACGTAGAGCTTCTCGTCGCTCGGGACCTCGTCGGTGTCCTTCTCGGTGTCTCGCGCACGGATGACGGTCATCGAGAGCAAAGCGTCGTCGGTGCGGAACTTCATGCCGGTGACGCCGGACGTCGCCCGGCCCATCGGACGCAGCTGCGTGTCGTCGGCCCGGAACCGGATGGCCTGCGCCCTTTTGGAGATCAGCAGCAGGTCGTCCTCGGGACGCACCAGCTCAGCGCCGATCAGCTCGTCGTCGTCGGTGCGGAAGTTGATGGCGATGACACCGGCCTGGCGTGGGCTGTTGAAGTCGCCCAGCCGGGTCTTCTTGACGAGCCCCTTCTTCGTGGCCAGCACGAGGTACGGGGCCTGCTCGTAGTCGCGGATGGCCAGCACCTGGGCGATGTCCTCGTCCGGCTGGAACGACAGCAGCCCGGCGACGTGCCCACCCTTGGCGTCACGGCCTCCTTCTGGCAGCTGATAGGCCTTCGTGCGGTAGACCCGCCCGGCCGTGGTGAAGAACAGGATCCAGTGGTGGCTGGTGGTCGGGAACAGGTGCTCGACGAAGTCGCCGTCGCGCAGCTGCGCACCGCGCACACCCTTGCCGCCGCGGTTCTGCACGCGGTACAGATCGGTGCGGGTGCGCTTGGCGTAGCCGCCGCGAGTGATGGTGACGACCACTTCCTCATCCGGGATGAGGTCTTCCATGGACAGGTCGCCGTCGGCCGCGATGATCTGGCTGCGCCGGTCGTCGCCGTACTTCTCGACGATGGCGCCGAGCTCCTCGCTGACGATCGAGCGCTGCCGGTCCTCGCTGGCGAGGATGTCCTTGTACTCGGCGATCTCGGCCTCGAGCTTGGCCAGCTGGTCGAGAATCTTCTGGCGCTCGAGGGCGGCCAGCTGCCGCAGCTGCATGTCGAGGATCGCCTTGGCCTGCACCTCGTCGATCTCGAGCAGGTCGATCAGGCCCTGGCGAGCCGCGTCGGCCGAGGCGCTGCCGCGGATCAGGGCGATCACGGCATCGAGCTGGTCGAGTGCCTTGCCGAGCCCGCGGTAGATGTGCGCCTGCTCCTCGGCCTTGCGCAGCCGATACTCGGTACGGCGGCGGACGACCTCGATCTGGTGGTGGATCCAGTTCGAGATGAACCCGTCGAGCGTGAGGGTTCGCGGGACGTCGTCGACCAGCGCGAGCATGTTCGCGCTGAAGTTGGTCTGCAGCTCGGTGTGCTTGTAGAGGTTGTTGAGCACCACCCGCGCCACCGCGTCGCGCTTGAGCACGATCACGAGGCGGCGGCCGGTGCGTGAGCTGGAGTCGTCGCGCACCTCCGCGATGCCCTGCACGCGGCCGGAGTCGGCGAGCTCGGCGATCTTGATGGCCAGGTTGTCGGGGTTGACCTGGTAGGGCAGCTCGGTGACGACCAGGCTGATGCGTCCCTTGGTGTCCTCCTCGATGTTCACCACCGCGCGCATGGTGACCGAGCCCCGGCCGGTGCGGTACATGTCCTGGATGCCCTGGGTGCCGACGATGAGGCCGGACATCGGGAAGTCGGGGCCCTTGATGCGCTCCATCAGCGCCTCGAGCAGCTCCTCGCGGCCGGCGTCGGGATGCTCCAGTGACCACTGGACACCCTCGGCGACCTCGCGCAGGTTGTGCGGTGGGATGTTGGTGGCCATGCCCACGGCGATGCCGGCCGAGCCGTTGACCAGCAGGTTCGGGATGCGCGCCGGTAGGACGGACGGCTCCTGCGAGCGTCCGTCGTAATTGGGCTTGAAGTCGACGGTCTCCTCGTCGATGTCGCGCACCATCTCCATGGCGATGGGGGCGAGCTTGCACTCGGTGTAACGCATGGCCGCCGCGCCGTCGTTGCCCGGGGAGCCGAAGTTGCCCTGCCCCGAGACCATCGGCGCCCGCATGACCCACGGCTGCGCCAGTCGGACGAGGGTGTCGTAGATCGCGGTGTCGCCATGCGGGTGGTACTGGCCCATGACGTCACCGACGATGCGGCTGCACTTGCTGAAGCCTCGGTCGGGCCGGTAGCCACCGTCGTACATCGCGTACAGCACGCGTCGGTGCACCGGCTTGAGGCCGTCGCGCACGTCGGGCAGGGCTCGCGACACGATGACGCTCATGGCGTAGTCGATGTACGAGCGCTGCATCTCGACCTGCAGCTCGACAGGTTCGATCCGGTCGCGTTCGATCGGTGGTTCAGTCACAGAGGTGTCCCGTCAGCTCTCAAATATCCAGGAATCGGACGTCTTTGGCGTTGCGCTGGATGAAGTGACGTCGCTGCTCGACGTCCTCGCCCATGAGGATGGTGAACATCTCGTCGGCCATCGCGGCGTCCTCGAGCGTCACCTGACGCAGGATGCGGGAGTCCGGATCCATGGTGGTCTCCCAGAGCTCGTGGTCGTTCATCTCGCCCAGGCCCTTGTACCGCTGGATCGCCGCCTCCTTGGGCAGCCGGCGTCCTGCCTCCCGGCCGGCCTCGAGCAGGGCGGTGCGCTCGCGATCGGTGTAGGCCAGCTCGTGCGGGGCGTTCGTCCACTTGATCTTGTACAGCGGCGGCTGGGCCAGGTAGACGTAGCCGCCGTCGATGAGCGGTTTCATGAAGCGGAAGAGCAAGGTGAGCAGCAGCGTGGAGATGTGCTGGCCGTCGACGTCGGCGTCGGCCATCAGCACGATCTTGTGGTACCGCAGCTTGTCGATGTCGAAGTCTTCCTGGACGCCGGTGCCCAGGGCGGAGATGATCGCCTGCACCTCGGTGTTCTGCAGGATCTTGTCGATGCGCGCCTTCTCGACGTTCAGGATCTTGCCCCGCAGCGGGAGGATCGCCTGGGTGCGCGGGTCGCGTCCGCCCTTGGCCGAGCCGCCGGCGGAGTTGCCCTCGACGACGAAGATCTCGCACTCCTCGGGCTCGCGCGACTGGCAGTCGGAGAGCTTGCCGGGCAGCCCGCCGCCGCCCAGCAGACCCTTGCGGTTGCGGGCGAGCTCCTTGGCCTTGCGGGCGGCCAGCCGGGCGCTCGCGGCGTCGATCGACTTGCGGACGATCAGCTTGCCGTCGGACGGGTTGCGCTCGAACCAGGCGGCCAGCTCGTCGTTGAGCACCGTCTGCACGAACGAGCGAGCCTCGGTGTTGCCGAGCTTGGTCTTGGTCTGGCCCTCGAACTGCGGGTTGGCCATCTTGACCGACACGATGGCGGTGAGACCCTCGCGAATGTCGTCGCCGGTGAGCGCGTCCTCCTTCTTCTTGATGAGGCCCTGCAGCTCGGCGAAGCGGTTGACCGTGCGGGTGAGGGCGGTGCGGAAGCCCTCTTCGTGGGCGCCGCCCTCGTGGGTGTTGATGGTGTTGGCGAAGGTGTGGACCGACTCGGCATAGCTGACGTTCCACTGCATGGCGATCTCCAGCGACATCCCGTCGCCGACGGCCTCGCGCTCGAGCGCGATGACCTCGCGGTGCAGCGGAGTCTTGGCGCCGGAGTTGATGTGGTCGACGTAGTCGACCAGGCCGCCGTCGTAGCGGAACGACACCTCGCGCTCGACGTCGTCGATGCCCTCTGCGTCGGCTGGGTGATCGCGCTCGTCCTTGAGCACCAGCTCGAGCCCCTTGTTGAGGAACGCCATCTCGCGGAAGCGCGTCTTGAGCGTCTCGTAGGAGTAGTCGGTGGTCTCGAAGATGGTGTCGCTGGCGTAGAAGGTGGTGGTGGTTCCGGTGTCCGAGGTCTTTTCGTGGCGCTCCAGCGGCGCGTCCGGATCGCCGTACGTGAAGCTCTGCGTCCACCGGTACCCGTCGCGCCGGACGTCGACGTGCAGGCGCGAGCTCAGGGCATTGACGACCGACACCCCCACACCGTGCAGCCCGCCGGAGACCTTGTATCCGCCGCCGCCGAACTTGCCGCCGGCGTGCAGCGAGGTGAGCACGAGGGTGACCGCCGGCATCTTCTCGACCGGGTGCTCGTCGACCGGGATGCCGCGACCGTCGTCGACGACCCGCACCCCGCCGTCGGCCTGGAGCGTCACCTCGATGTGCGTGGCGTGACCGGCGAGGGCCTCATCGACGGAGTTGTCGACCACTTCGTAGACCAGGTGGTGCAGGCCGCGCTCGCCGGTGGAGCCGATGTACATGCCGGGACGTTTGCGGACCGCCTCCAGACCCTCCAACAGCTGGATGTCGCTGGCGTCGTACGTGGCATCGTCCGGAGCGGTCGCTGAATCTGGAGTTTGGGGCACCAGTCCAGTATACGGGGCCATTCTGTGCGTCTGAGCGTTGGTGGGCCTGTGTCGAACGACGTGTACGAGCCCTCAGATGCCCCTCAGCGCCTCAGAAGCGGGTCTGAGACGTGCTCGTAGGGCCTCTCCTCATGCCCCGTACGCCCGGGAGGGCCGAAAACCGCTCAGATCGGCGCCCCGTTGGTGTCATCGGTCATCGTAGGTGGATGACCACGATCGCAGGCCGGCACGGCTCCGCCGCCGCGGCCACCGGGGTCGCGGTGGGATCCGTTGCCGCGCTCGCCGCGGTGGCTGTGGTGGCCTTGCGCACTGGTGCCGGGCAACGTCTCGACGAGTGGGCCCGAACGACGGTCGTGGCCGGTCGCGAGGCGGAGGTGACGGTGCTGAGCCTGCTCGGCCGGGTCTCGATCGGCGCTGTGCTGGCGGTTGCGGCCGCCTGTGTCGTGCTGGCCGTCGTGCAGGGACGGATTCGCCTGGCGGTGGCAGCGCTTGTGGTGATCGCCGGAGCCAACATCACCACGCAGCTGCTCAAGCACGCTGTGCTCGAGCGGTCGGCGCTCGACGTCATCGCCCCCAACAGCCTGCCGAGCGGCCACACCACCGTCGTCGCCAGCGCGGTGGCGGCGCTCTTGCTCGTGGTGCCGCGAGGGGTTCGCCTTCCGGTCGTCGTGGCCGGCGCCTTCGCCGCAACGGTCACCGGAGCCTCGACGGTCGTCGCCGGCTGGCATCGGCCGGCGGACATCGTGGCTGCCCTGACGGTATGCCTGGGCTGGACGGCCGTGGGCGCACTGGTCGTCGGAGGATCCCGGAGGCCCGCGCCGGGCGTGGCCGCCGGATCGCTGACCGGGGCGGCCGGGGCGCTCGTACTGCTCGTCGCCATGGGCGTCCGCCCGGCCTACGGATGGAGCGGCTTCGCCGAGGCCACTGTGGTGCTCGGTGCGATGGCGTTGGCGACCGCGTTCACCATGGGTGTGATGGAGCGCATCTCGCCGACGGTCGCCGAGCGGTAAGGCATCCTCACCCATAGGTGTCGCGCGGGCCGCGGGCATCGCGGATCGTGCGATGGCCCTTCTTCCAGGACGGGGCCTGAGGTCCGTGGACGTCGATGCGCAGCACCGTGCCGTGGCCGAGCTCGTCGTTGAGTCGATGCACCACGCGGGCCGCCAGCAGCTTCAGCTCCTTGGCCCACGCGGTGGAGTCGGCGCGGATCGACACGATGCCGTCCTCGAAGGCCTCCACCTGGGAATGCTCGGCGATCTCCGGTCCGACGATGCCGGCCCAGTCGGTGAAGACGCGCTGGGCCTGGATCCGCTCGTCCCAGCCCCGCTCGCGAGTCATCTCGCCGAGCACGTCGGCCAGCCGCGCAGGATCGTCGCGCTTCGCGCGGCGCGGGGACGGCCTGGGCCGCCGCCGACGCCGAGCCGGACCCGTCGGTGCACCGCCCCGGTAGGAGTCGGCGATCTCGCGGGCGAGATCCAGGGAGTCCGGCTCCTCGGGCGGCTCAGTCATGCTGGACCCGTCCTGCCTCGACCCGGAAGCGCCGGCCGAGCAGCGACTTGGGGACGTCGTCGGCCACGGCCGCGGTGACCAGTACCTGCTCCGCGTCGCCGACCAGCGCGGCGAGCTGTTCACGCCGGCCTTGGTCGAGCTCGGCGAAGACGTCGTCGAGGATGAGCACCGGATCGTCGCCCTCGTCGCGCAGCAGTGCGAACGAGGCCAGCCGCAGCGACAGAGCGAGCGACCAGGACTCACCGTGGCTGGCATAGCCCTTGGCCGGGAAATCGCCGATCTCCAGGATCGCCTCGTCGCGATGCGGACCGACGAGACTGATACCGCGCTCGAGCTCGTCGCGGCGCCGGCGCTCGATACCGTCCAGCAGGGCTGCGCGCACCGCCGCCGGGTCGCCGGTGGCATCGGCGGGCAGGTCGACGGACGGCTTGTAGGTGGCGCGGACCTCGCGGCGGTCGGACGGAGCCTCAGCCGCCACATCGAGGTACGCCGACGCCAGCAGTGGTGCGAGGTCGGCCAGCAGGGTGAGCCGTTGCGCGACCAGCTCGCCACCCAGCGTGGCCAGCTTGTCGTCCCAGATGTCGAGGGTGGACAGGTCGACCGAGCCATGGCGGCCGCGGGCCGACTTGAGCAGCGCGTTCCGCTGCTTGAGCACCCGGTCGTAGTCGGCCTTCACGCCACCCAACCGCGGCGTGCGCAACGTCAGCAGGGCATCCAGGAAGTGCCGGCGGTCAGAGGGGTCGCCCTTGACCAGGGCGAGGTCCTCGGGCGAGAACATGACCGTGCGCAGGATGCCGACGACGTCGCGAGTGCGTGGCAGCGCCGACCCGTTGACCCGGGCCCGGTTGGCCCGCCCGGGGGTGATCTCGACCTCCAGCAGCGCGGTGCGGTCGGCGCGCCGCACCTCAACACGCACCACCGCCTGCTCGGCGCCGACCCGTACCAGCGGAGCATCACCGGAGACCCGGTGCGAGTCGAGCCGCGAGACGTAGTCGATGGCCTCGACCAGGTTGGTCTTGCCCTGACCGTTCGCGCCGATGAACGACGTCGGCCCGGACTCGAGGTCGAGCTCGGCTTCGGGATACGACCGGAAGTCGTGCAGCACGAGCCGTGAGACGTGCACTGGGCTAGGCCTTGCCTGCTCGTTGGCGGCCGATTGAGCGTGGCGTCCGCGCCCGATCCGGCAAGGCCGAGGAGCGATGCGCACCGGGGTAGTGCTCAGACCGACGAGAACGCCGCCGGTCGGGATGCGGCGTCGCGCTCGCCGGATGCCAACGGGCAGACACGGCCTAGACGTCCGCCGGGTCGTGGCCGGCTTCGGCCGCGGCTTGCACCGCGTGACCGCCGAACTGCTGACGCATCGCGGCGACGGCCTGCATGGCCGGCGACTCGTCCTGCCGGGACGCGAACCGGGCAAACAGCGAAGCGGCGATGGTGTTGAGGGGAACGGCGTGGTCGATGGCGGCCTCGACCGTCCAGCGACCCTCGCCCGAGTCTTCGGCGTAGCCGCGGATCTGGCTGAGTGCGGGGTCGTCCTGCAGCGCCTTGACCAGCAGGTCGAGCAGCCATGACCGGACGACGGTGCCCTCACGCCAGGAATCGAAGACCGCGGTGACGTCGTCGACGAGGTCGGCCTTCTCGAGCAGCTCGTAGCCCTCGGCGTAGGACTGCATCATGGCGTACTCGATGCCGTTGTGGACCATCTTGGAGAAGTGACCGGCGCCGACACGTCCGGCGTGCACGAACCCGGACTCGCCCTCCGGACGCAGCGCGTCGAAGGCGGGCTGCACCTTGGCGATGTCGTCGGCGTCGCCGCCGGCCATCAGGGCGTAGCCGTTCTCGAGTCCCCACACACCGCCACTCACGCCGCAGTCGACGAATCCCACACCCTTGGCGTCGAGCTCGGCCGCGTGCTTCTCGTCGTCGGTCCAGCGGGAGTTGCCTCCGTCGACGACGACGTCGCCCTCGCCGAGCAGCTCGCCGAGCTCGGCGACCGTCTGCTGGGTGGGTCCGCCGGCCGGCACCATGACCCACACGACCTTCGGGGACGGCAGCTGCTCCACCAGCTCGGCCAGGGAGCCGACGTCACTGACGGCGGGGTCGCGGTCGAATCCGATGACGGTGAGGCCGGCCTTGCGCATGCGGGTGCGCATGTTGCCGCCCATCTTGCCGAGGCCGACGAGACCGATGTGCATGGCGACTCTCCCCTTCGGTTGGTGCGGGTCAGCTCTGCAGTCGCACCGGCATGATCAGGTACCGGAACGCGCCGTCGGAATCGGCTCCGACCTCCTGGACGCCGGAGATGGCCGCCGGTTTGGTGTGCTGGGTGAAGGACAGGTGCACAACGGGCTCCGCCATCACGCCGAGGCCTTCGAGGAGGTACATGGGGTTGAACCCGATCGCGATGTCGGGACCGTTGATGGTGGCCTCGATGGACTCCGAGGCCTGCGCCTCGTCGCCGCTGCCCGCCTCGAGCAGCAGCTGGCCGTCGGCGAACGTCAGCCGCACGGGTGTGTTGCGTTCGGCCACCAGTGATACCCGCTTGACCGAGTCGACGAAGTCCTGGGTGGCGACATAGGCCACCGTCTCGGCTTGGGCCTGGAACAGCTGGCGGACCCGGGGAAAGTCGCCCTCGAGCAGGCGGGTGGTGGTGCGGCGTGACCCGTTGCCGACGGTTCCCTCGAAGCCGATGAGGCCGTCGCCGGCTTCTCCGGCGGACACCGCGATGGTGACGTCGCCGCCGGCCACCAGCGAACGCGCTGTCTCACCCAGCACTCGAGCCGGCACCAGGGCCTGGGCCGACAGGTCGCCGCTCTCCGGATACCAGTCGAGCTCGCGCAGGCTGGCCCGGAATCGGTCGGTGGCCATCAGTGAGATCGTGGAGCCCTCCAGCTCGAGGCGGACGCCGGTGAGCAGCGGCAGCATCTCGTCGCGGCCGGCGGCCGAGCTGGCCTGGGCGACAGCGGCGGCGAACTCGTCGGCCTTGATGGTGCCGGTGGCCGTAGGCATGTCGGGCAGCTGGGGGTACTCCTCGACCGGCATGGTCTGCAGGCTGAACCGCGCACTGCCGCAGACGACCTGCACCTTGGTGCCGTCCAGCGCGACGTCGATGGGCTTGGCCGGCAGGGACTTGACGATCTCCGAGAGCAGGCGCCCCGAGACGAGCGCGCGACCGTCGTCGGCGACCTCGGCCGGCAGGGTGGCACGGGTGGATGTCTCGTAGTCGAAACCGGAGAGCGTGAGGCCGTCGCCGGACGACTCGATCAGCAGACCCGCGAGCACCGGGACGCTGGGGCGGTTGGGAAGGCTGCGGGCGGTCCAGGCGACAGCATCGGCGAACGTGTCGCGGTCGATACGGAATTTCACGAACGAGGACCTTTCGAAAGGACGGGAGCCGTCGGTGTGAATCCTGCCATGCGACAGGCCCCTGAGGTAGGGCGGGCAACCGCCCAGGGGGATGTCCACACACAGGCGTCAGAGCCACTTCGACGAAGGGTTGTGACATAGAAAGGAGTAGTCGTCGTAGTAGCCACTGTGGAAACGGTGGACAACTGTCGTCTGCGCTGGTGAGGCGTGGTGCGAGCCGGTGGACGACGTGTGGTCGCGGCGGTGGGTGATTCCCGGTGTGCTGTGGACCGTATCCGGGCGTTCACACGCCGTTCACATCCCGGCCCCTGATGTCCACGGAGGGTGCCGGCTTACCCACAACATCGTCCCCAGCTGTGCATCGTGGGCCGAGACCCACCGCGGCGTCAGGCATGCGGGTCAGGACTGCCGGGCTTGCTGCTTGATGCGGTTGGTGAGCTCGGTGACCTGGTTGTAGACCGCGTGCTTCTCGGCCATCAGCTTGCGGATCTTGCGCTCGGCGTGCATCACCGTGGTGTGGTCGCGGCCACCGAACTCCTGGCCGATCTTGGGCAACGACATCTCGGTGAGCTCGCGGCACAGGTACATAGCGATCTGGCGGGCGAGGACGAGGTTGCGGGTGCGGTTGGCGCCGCACAGCTCATCGATCGTGAACTCCGAATAGGTGGCGGTCTGGGCCATGATCTGCCCGATGGTGATCTCGGGCTCCTCGCCCTCGGCCACGAGATCCTTGAGCACCATCTGGGCCAGCTGCATGTCGACCGTGGCCTTCTGCAGGTTCGCGAATGCCGTGGCCCGGATGAGTGCGCCCTCGAGCTCGCGGATGTTGGTCTGTACGCGACTGGCGATGAACTCCATGACGTCGGCCGGAACGGTGAGCTTTTCGTTGGCGGCCTTCTTGCGCAAGATGGCGATGCGGGTCTCGAGATCGGGCGGCAGGGTCTCGGTCTGCAGGCCCCACTCGAACCGGTTGCGGAGGCGCTCCTCCAAGGTGCGGAGGGCCTTCGGCGGGCGGTCGGACGTCATGACGATCTGCTTGTTCTCGTTGTGCAGAGCGTTGAACGTATGGAAGAACTCGGCCTGCGTCGACTCTTTCTTCTCCAGGAACTGGAGGTCGTCGACGAGCAGGACGTCGATCTCGCGGTACTTGCGTTTCAGCTCGGCCGTCTTGCGTTCCTGGATCGCGTTGATGACGTCGTTGGTGAACTCCTCGGTGTTGACGTACCGCACCCGGGAGGAGGGGTAGAGGCTCAGGACGTAGTGGCCGATGGCGTGCAAGAGGTGCGTCTTGCCGAGACCGGACTCTCCGTGGATGACGAGAGGGTTGTACGACTTGCCGGGTGCCTCGGCGACGGCGACGGCGGCGGCGTGGGCGAACCGGTTGGACGAGCCGATGACGAAGTTCTCGAAGAGGTATCGCGGATTGAGGCGGGCCTCGGCGGCGTTGCCGCGTTTGATCGGGACGACGTTGGTGCGCTGGGCCCAGCTGGGGACGAACGCGTCGTCGTCCTCATCATCGTCGAGCTCGGCGAGGTCGGGTCCCTCGAACTCAGGGGCAGAAAGTGTATTTGTCGACAAGTCGTCTTGTGTATCTGGTGATGTCTGTGAGGGCGCCTCGACCTCGTTCGGATCGATCGTGACGATGAGCCGGATCTCCTGGCCGGTGGACGAGGCGAGGGCGTTCTCCAGAGCCGGCCGGACGCGGGATTCGAGCTGGGCCCGGGTGAGGTCGTCCTGGACGGCGACGATCAGGATCCCGTTGTGCAGACTGAGTGGTGTGGCGTTGAAGACCCAGACCTTCGCACCGGGGGAGAGGGTGTCGACCGCTTGCTGCCAGTGGGCGCCGAGCTCGATGTCCTCAGTCGGATCCGGCGCCTCACCCATCCTGCTACCTCCGTTGCTCCACATGGTTATCCACACAATGTGCATCGACAGAGCAGCGCGGGTTCCACTGTGGAAAAGTCGAGTACCGCGGCGACGCTAGCAGCGGCGCCAGGCCAGTTCAAGCGGATTTCCCCATCCCGGTCGGCCGGCCCGGCGTGTCGGCTGGACGAGTGTCTCAGAAGTGTCGTAAGAAGGTCGGTTTGACCGTCATGGGGCGCCCCCGTACCGTGGTGTGGTCACACGTGCGACACCTGCCGCGTGCTCACAGCAAGTCAGATTCTGTGGGCGAGCGGTGGCCGTCGACCGGCCGGCCATGCACCATCGGCCGCCCCAGACCGAGCCAGCACCACCCGCACCAAGCGCCATCGCCCGACGTGAGGAAGTCCCGTGAGCAAGCGTACGTACCAACCGAACAACCGTCGCCGCGCCAAGAAGCACGGCTTCCGACTTCGTATGCGCACCCGTGCCGGTCGCTCGATCCTGTCGTCGCGCCGCCGCAAGGGCCGCTCCAAGCTGTCGGCCTGAGCCCGTTGCTCGATCAGGTCCATCGCATGCGTAGCGGCGAGGACTTCCGCGCCACCGTCCGCCGGGGCGCCAGGGCGGCCCGACCGACTCTCGTCACGCATGTCATCCGTCCCACCGGAGCGGATGCCGGGGCCACGTCCGTCGGGTTCGTGGTGAGCCGGTCGGTCGGTTCCGCCGTCGACCGCAACCGGGTCAAGCGGCGGCTGCGTCACCTCATGCGCATGCGGCTGGCCGACATGCCTGCCGGGTCGCGGATCGTCATCCGCGCGTTGCCGCCGGCGCGGGACGCCTCGTCAGCGTTGCTGGGTGACGACCTCGACCGGGCGCTGGGTCGCTCGGGGGCCCGATGAAGTACGTCCTCATCTGGTTGCTGAAGGGCTACCGGTTCGCGATCAGCCCGCTGTACGGACAGGTGTGCCGCTACCATCCGACGTGCTCGGCGTACGCGCTCGAAGCCGTGCAACTGCACGGAGCCGTTCGCGGCACCTGGCTCGCGACGCGCCGAGTCGCCCGGTGCCACCCGTGGGCCGCGGGCGGACTCGACCCGGTGCCACCCACCAAGAACCACACGTCGTCGACGCTCGCGTCGGCGCCGGCCACCCCCACCACAGGAGAACGATGGGCTTCCTAGGCGACATCGGATCGGCGATCATGACGCCGCTCTACTACGCAGTGTCCGGGGTGTTGCTGGCGTGGCACTGGTTGTTCTCGCAGGTCATGCCGGCGGACTCCGGGTGGACCTGGGTGCTGGCCATCATCGGCCTGACGATCACCGTGCGCGCCCTGCTGATCCCGCTGTTCGTCAAGCAGATCAAGTCCAGCCGCAACATGCAGCTGTTGCAGCCGCAGATCAAGGAGCTGCAGAAGAAGTACGGCCACGACCGTGAGCGGCTCACCCAGGAGCAGATGAAGCTCTGGAAGGAGACGGGCACCAACCCGTTCGCCTCCTGCCTGCCATTGATCCTGCAGATGCCGGTGTTCTTCGCCCTGTTCAGGGTCATCGACCAGGCGGCAAAGCTGGGCGCCGAGGGCAAGCGTGGCTTCCTGACCTCGGCGAACGCGGAATCACTGCAGGAAGCGGCGTTCGCCGGTGCCAGGATCGCCGACACGCTGATGACCTTCGGCCCGATCCAGTTCGCCGAGTCCTGGAACACGCGGCTCTTCGCCGCGTTCTTCGTGGTGGCGATGTGTGCGACCCAGTTCCTCACCCAGCGTCAGCTGATGATGAAGAACATGCCGCCGGACGCGTTGAACGGCCCGTACGCCCAGCAGCAGAAGATGCTGCTGTACGTGCTCCCGGTCGTCTTCGCCATCGGCGGCGTGGCCTTCCCGTTGGGCGTGTTGATCTACTGGACGACATCGAACCTCTGGACGATGGGCCAGCAGTTCTACGTCATCCGCAACAATCCGGCTCCTGGAACGCCCGCCTTCAAGGCCAAGCAGGAGCGCGATGCCAAGCATGGCAAGTCCGTCACCGAGGATCCGCTGAAGGAGCTGGAGGAGCCGCACGACAAGCCGGTGCCACGCCAGCAACCCAAGCGGCAGTCGCGCAACGAGCGGCGGCGGCAGGGCACAGCGAAGAACCCCGCGGCGAACGCCGCCGACAACCCCGGGGCCGACACGCCGGTGGAGGGTGAACAGCCATCGGGCGGACAGACTCCAGCGGCGCCCAAGCCTCCGTCGGCACGGAAGCCGTCGCAGCAAGCGAGGAATCAGCGCCCCAAGAGCAAGAGTCAGAGGAAGAAGAAGGGCAAGAAGAGATGAGCACCGATGCCAAGAAGCTCGAGGCCGAAGGCGATGTCGCCGCGGACTTCCTCGAGGAGCTGCTCGACATCGCCGACCTCGACGGCGACATCGACATGGACGTGGACGGTGACCGGGCGGCGGTCTCCATCGTTGGAGGCGACCTGAAGCACCTGGTCGGAGCCGAGGGCAACGTCCTCGAGGCGCTGCAGGAGCTCACTCGATTGGCGGTGTACCGCGAGACGGGTGAGCGGAGCCGGCTGATGCTCGACGTCGACGGCTACCGCGCGGCCCGCCGCGAGGAGCTCGTCCGGGTGGCCCAGGACGCGATCGAGAAGGTCCACGCGACCGGTGAGTCGGTTCCGCTGGAACCCATGACTCCGTTCGAGCGCAAGGTCGTGCACGACACCGTGGCGGAGGCCGGCCTGGTCAGCGAGTCCGAGGGCGAGGACACCCGGCGCCACGTCGTGGTGCTTCCGGCGTCCTGACCCCGCGGCCGAGCTTTCGTGCCTGTTTCACGTGAAACACCCCCGTCCTCCGCGGCGGGGGTGTTTGGCGATCGGCTGCCCATGGCCGAGCGATTTGTCGACTTGTTGGCATCAGTGGGCGCTGAACGCGGACTGATCGGCCCGCGAGAGATCCCGCGTCTGTGGGAGCGACACATCATGAACTGCGCGGTGGTCGTGCCCCGTGTGCCTGACGGGGCGTCGGTGGCAGACGTCGGGTCGGGCGCCGGCCTGCCGGGCCTGGTCTGGGCCATCGCCAGGCCCGACCTGGTGGTCACCTTGATCGAACCGTTGCTCCGCCGAACCGTCTTCCTGGATGAGGCGGTGGCCTCACTCGGACTCGACCGGGTGACGGTGCTCCGATCTCGCGCCGAGGACGTCGATGAGCGGTTCGACGTGGTCACGGCTCGTGCCGTCGCACCCCTGGAGAGGCTGGCGACCTGGTGCCTCCCGCTGGTCAAACCGGGCGGAGTCCTGCTCGCCCTGAAGGGGAGGACGGCCGAAGAAGAGGTGGCTTCGTCACGCGAATCTCTTCACAAGATGGGCGCGACCGATATCGTGGTGTCTTCGCATGGTGACCTGCAGGTTCCGACGACAGTGGTGGAGGTGTCGCGGTGAGCGTGGCGGCAGGACTCAGGTGGCCTCGGGTCGTGTTGAACCACCCCTCACCGGCATCGGCCGGGCGCAACGTTTCACGTGAAACCGAACCCGCGGGTCCCGGTGCGGGAGACCCCGGATGAGTGCCGCTGAGGCCGAGACCGAGGCCGCGCCGACGTCCGCCGGGGCGATCGACGAGAAGACCGAACCGACCTTCACTGACGATGCGACCCCATTGGCCGCCGAAGCCCAGGAGCACGTCGACCTGGCTCGCCGCGTCCAGGCCACCGCTCAGCTGCCCAAGCCGGCCGAGACACGGGTCTTCGTCGTCGCCAATCAGAAGGGTGGGGTCGGCAAGACGACCACCGCCGTGAACGTCGCGGCCGCCCTCGCCACGAAGGGTCTGCGGGTCCTGGTCATCGACCTCGATCCTCAGGGCAACGCATCCACCGCCTTGAACATCGACCACTCCGAGGGGACGCCCGGGGTGTACGAAGCGCTCGTCGACGGCACCGATCTGGACGAGCTGGTGCGCCCGTGCCCCGACCTGTCCGGTCTCACCGTGCTCCCGGCGTCGATCGACCTGGCCGGAGCCGAGATCGAGCTGGTGTCGCTGGTCGCTCGCGAGACCCGGCTCGACAAGGCCTTGCAGTCGTACCTCGAGGACTGTGAGGACGCCGGTGACCGGATTGATTACGTGCTCATCGACTGCCCACCGTCGCTCGGCCTCCTCACCGTGAACGCACTCGTGGCCGGCCGCGAGGTGCTCATCCCCATCCAGTGCGAGTACTACGCGCTCGAGGGTCTCGGGCAGCTGGTGCGCAACATCGACCTCGTGCAGCGGCACCTCAATCCGCGCCTCGAGATCACCACGATCCTGTTGACGATGTACGACGCCCGCACCCGGCTCTCCTCGGGCGTGGCCGACGAAGTGCGCAACTTCTTCGGTGACAAGGTGCTCCGGACAGCCATCCCACGATCGGTCCGCATCTCGGAGGCTCCGAGCTACCAGCAGACGATCCTCACCTACGACGCCACGTCGTCGGGCGCGCTCTCCTACCTCGAGGCCGCGCGTGAGATCGCTGTCCCGAAGGAGACCGGATGAGCGGCACACGACGTGGACTCGGGCGTGGGCTCGAGGCTCTCATCCCGTCGTCCCCGGCGGAGGCCGAGGAGAGCGGCCTGAAGGAGGTCGAAGGGGCGCGCTTCGCCGAGATCCCCTTGGCCCAGATCGTCCCGAACCCGCGTCAGCCGCGCCAGGGGTTCGACGAGGACGAAATGTCCGAGCTCGTCCACTCCATCCAGGAGGTCGGTCTACTTCAGCCGGTGGTCGTGCGATCCACCGGACCCGGCACCTACGAGCTCGTCATGGGCGAACGTCGATGGCGCGCGACCCGGGAGGCCGGACTCGACACGATCGGCGCGATCGTGCGCGACACGTCCGACGACGACCTGCTGCGCGACGCCTTGCTGGAGAACCTGCACCGGTCGCAGCTCAACCCCTTGGAGGAGGCGGCGGCCTACCAGCAGCTGCTCGACGACTTCGGCTGTACGCACGAGGAGCTGGCCGAGCGGATCGGCCGGTCACGACCCCAGATCAGCAACACGCTGCGTCTGCTCAAGCTCACGCCGAACGTCCAGCGACGCGTCGCGGCCGGCGTGCTGTCGGCCGGTCATGCCCGGGCACTGGTGGCGGTGGGCAACTCCGAGATCCAGGACCGACTCGCCCAGCGGGTCGTCGCCGAAGGTCTGTCGGTGCGCGCCCTGGAGGAGATCGTCACGGTGGAGCCGGACGGCAAGCGCCGACCGGCGCGGCGGTCGGGAGCCAAGCTGCACTCCCCGCGGGTCGCCGAGCTGGCGGGCCGTCTTTCCGACCGCTTCGACACGCGGGTCAAGGTCGACCTCGGTCGGAGCAAGGGCAAGATCACCGTCGAGTTCGCCACCGTGGAGGACCTCGAGCGGATCGTCGAGCTGATGGATCCGAGAAAGGTCAGACGCTGAATCCGCCGCTATAACGACAAAGCGATTTGTCGACAAAGCGCTCTCAGGCGAACTCGGCCAACTCACTGAGGATGGCCGACTTCGGCCGGACGCCGACGATCGAGCGGACGAGCTCGCCGTTGAAGTAGACGTTCATGGTGGGAAGTCCGGTGACCCGGTACTTGGCCGGGGTGGCCGGGTTCGCATCGGCGTCCATCTCCAGGATGGTGAGCTTGTCGCCCTTCTCCTCGGCGATCTCCTTGAGGATCGGCTTGAGCTGACGGCAGGGTCCGCACCAGGCCGCCCAGAAGTCGACGAGCACCGGCCCGGAGGCTCCCAGAACCTTCTCGTCGAAGTCGGCGTCGGTGACGTCGGTGATCTCTGCCATGTCTCTCCTCTGTGCTGTGAGCGTCGGGTGGATGTCTAGTCGCGAATGAGCGCGGCGTCGACGGCAGGCGCGCCGGCATGCTCGAGGTCGGCGAGGAAGCGTTCGGCGTCGAGCGACGCGGCACAGCCGGTGCCGGCGGCAGTGACCGCCTGTCGGTACGTGTGGTCGACGAGGTCGCCGGCGGCGAAGACGCCGCGAAGGTTGGTGGCGGTGCTGCCGGGCTGGACGAGGACGTAGCCCTCGTCGTCGAGCTCGACCTGTCCCTTGAGCAGCTCCGAGCGCGGGTCGTGGCCGATGGCGATGAACAGGCCCGTCGCATCGAGCCGACGAGTCTCGCCGTTGCCGGTGTCGCGCAGGGTGACGCCCTGCAGCCGGTCGTCGCCGTGCAGCTCGACGACCTCGGAGTTCCAGGCGAACTCGATCTTCTCGTTGGCGAACGCGCGGTCCTGCATGATCTTGGAGGCGCGGAGCTCGTCTCGACGGTGCACCAGGGTGACCTTGGACGCGAACCGGGTGAGGAACGTGGCCTCCTCGACGGCGGAGTCGCCGCCGCCGACGACGACGATGTTCTCGTCGCGGAAGAAGAATCCGTCGCACGTCGCGCACCAGCTGACCCCGTGCCCGGAGAGGCGGTCCTCGCCCTCGACCTCGAGCTTGCGATAGCCCGAGCCCATGGCCAGCACGACGGCGCGGGAGCGATAGGTGGTGCCGTCGGCGACGCCGACCGACTTGATGTCGCCTTCGAGCTGGACGGACGTGACGTCGTCGGGGACCAAGATGGCACCGAACCGCTCGGCCTGGGCGCGGAACTTGTCCATCAGCTCCGGGCCCATGATGCCGTCCGGGAAGCCGGGGTAGTTCTCGACGTCGGTGGTGTTGATGAGCGCACCGCCAGCGGTGACCGAGCCCTCGAACACCAGCGGAGCCAGGTTCGCGCGCGCCGCGTAGACGGCAGCGGTGTACCCGGCGGGGCCGGAGCCGATGATGATCAGGTCACGAATGTCGTCGCTCATGCGCGCAGTGCTCTCTGGTGGGAACTAGTCGGTGCAACGCAGTCTAGGACGCGGGAATTCCCCGATTCGTCAGGCACGACCCGCGACCGTGATCTCGCGGATCTCGCCACGGAAGCTGTCCGGCTCGATCTGGGGAAGCTCGGTGAGCCACACCACGACGTAGCGAGTGAGGAAGCCGGTCGGCAGGCTCACCGAGGCGTCGGGCCCGGCGGCATCCAGCTCGGCGATCCGGCGCAGGCCCTTGAGGCTCCGCGGCTCGGACGACCCGGGGGAGGACGCGTACACCGACACGTCGGTGGGGCCGCCGGCGAGCCTGATGCGTACGGAGCTCAGCTCGCGTGGGCCGCCGAGGTCGAGCACGACGCCGACACCGGTCTTGAGCCCGCCGAGATCGGCCTGCCCGAAGTACGTGGTGGTGCGCCAACCGGTGCGTACGTTGCCGTCGATGACGCGGTTGACCTGCTCGGGGTTCTCGGCGGCATCGTCGCCTTGCGGATCGAGGTCGTTGACGCCGGCGACCGTGAGCGGCTGGACGGCCGAGCTGGGCCGGGCGCTCGGCTCGTCATCACCGCCGCCCGTGGAGCGGATGACGAGGTAGCCGAGGATCGAGGCGAGGACCAGCACGACGGCCACCCCCGCCAGCACATAGCGGCGGTCGCCCTTGGTGGCGTCGACCGCTCTGGCCACGCCGCGCTCGAACGGGGTGGGCGGCGCGGGCTCGTACGCCTTGGGACGTCGTCGCGGCGGCGCGAGCCCGGGTGGGGGGCCCTGGGGGACGACGACCGGATCGAGGCGCAGGAGATCTGGTGAAACCCGGTTGAGCGTCGTGGGTCCTTCGCGCTGGATCGACTCGTCGCCGACGAGGCGAAGGGCCTGCGCGATGTCATCGGCAGACGTCAGTCGTGGACGGTGGTGGGCGGGCGGGTCGCCGAGGATGCGGTCACAGATCGCGTCGAGCTCCCGGGAGACCCCGGCCCTGACCTGGCGGGGCCGGAGCAGCCGACCGTGCTCGGTGGGCGCCGCCCGCAGCTGGTCGATGTGCGCGCCCGGCCACCGGCTGACGAGGCAGGCATACAGCAGCTTGCCGAGGGACTCGACGTCGAGGCGCTCGTACGCCTGCAGGTCGTCGATGGTGTCGTGGTGGCCGGCGGGGGCGAGCGCCGACGCCACGCCGAGCCCGACGACGCGCACCGCGCCGGACTGCTTGAGAAGGACGTGATGCGGGGTGAGCCGGCGGTGGTAGACCCCGTGCTCATGCGCGTGTGCGACCGCCTCGGACACCTCCTTCATGACCCGGGCGGCGCGGGTGCTCGGCAGCGGCGACTGGGCGAGCAGCTGGTCGAGCGGGAAGGCCCGGGCCCACTCGCGGACGACGAGGTGCTGCCCGTGATCGTCCTCGATGAGGTCGAGCACGCGCAGGAACCGGGGATCGGTGACGGTGGTGGACAGCCGGGCCGCCTCGATGAAGTGATCGGCCCGCGGGTCGCTGCTCGGGATCATCTCGATACCGACGTTGCGGTTGAGGATGCTGTCGTTCGCGCGCCAGGTGACGGAGCCGAGCCGTTCGGTGACGAGATCCTGGAGCTCGTAGCGCTCGGCGAGGACGTCGCCGGACGCCATCGTGCGCCTGTCGCTCATCGACACCCTTTCCGAGACATGCGCCTCCAATGCTAGTGGGGCGCGTGGGTTGCCCAAGGGTGCCGCGCGAAGTGGTGGACGACCGTCAGAACAGGCCGGTCATCGTCGTCGAAGGACGCTCTTCACCACGTACGACAGCTGGTCCATCCCGACCAACCGGGCCGAGCCGACGTACGCGCCGGCCCCGAGCGCGCCGGCCAGGAGCAGTGCGCCGAGCGCACCGCCGGACGACCCGGTGTCGACGCCGATCCGGTCGAGCGCGGCGACCGCGCCGAGCATCACCGCGCCCGCCACGGCACTGGCGACGACGAGCCGCGCGGCGAACACGACGGACTCCCGGTCGATCACCGGCCCGATGGCCCGCGAGAGCAGGGTGGTCGACAGCAGGGCGCCGACGAGGTAGGCCAGGCCGTACGACAGGGCGAGCATCGCGGCGACGTGGCCCGGCGCGACGTCCTGCGTCAAGGTGACGGCGGCGATCACGTTGACGGAGGCGATGACGAGCTGCACGAAGAACGGCGTCCGGGTGTCCTCGTTCGCGTAGAAGCCGCGCAACATCAGGTAGTGCACCGTGAAGGCGAGCATGGCGGGGGCGAACGCGGCGACCGTGAGGCCGATGACGTCGGCATTGCCCCGGATCCCGCCGTAGGCGATGGCGTCGGCACCGACCGGGCCAAGGCACGCGGCGGCCACGGCCAGCGGGGCGATGATGGCGAGGGCGAGGCGGAGCGTGCGCCCGAGCTCCAGGCGCAAGCGGTCGTGGCGTCCGTCGGCCGCCAGGGCCGCGAGGGTCGGGATGACGGCCGTCGCCAGCGACACGGTGATGACGCCATGCGGGACCTGGCTGACCAGGAATCCGATCTCGTACACGGCCGAGCCGGCTGCCTCCACGCCGGCATCGGCGCCCTCGAGCGTGCCGCGGGTGCCGAGGCGCTGGACCACGATGAAGGCGATCTGGTTGGCGACGATGAACAGCAGCGTCCAGAAGCCGAGTCGCAGGGTGTGCCCGAGCCCGACGCCGCGGAAGTCGAAGCGCGGCCTGAACGCGAACCCGGCCCGGCGCAGGAACGGGACCAGGATGAGCGCCTGCACCGCGATGCCGGCGGTGGAGCCGAGGCCGAGCAGCAGGGCCTGGTCGGTGCTGAAGCCGTCGGTGCCGTCCGAAGTGCCGAACACGCCGATGTAGATGCCGAGCACGGCCACGGCGACCAGGTTGTTGGCGATCGGCGCCCACATCATCGGGCCGAAGCGACCCCGCGCGTTGAGCACCTGCCCGACCAGCACGAACGCCCCGTAGAAGAACACCTGCGGCATGCACAGCCACATCAGCAGCCGGGCCGACTCGTGCTGTTGCTCGAAGCCGGGCGTGAACAGCTTCTGGTCGAAGACGAGGTGCACCAGTCCGGGCACGACCAGCAGCAGGATGACCGTGGCCAGGGCGAGCACGAGCAGCCCGAGCGTGATGATGCGCTGGGCGTAGGCGTCGCCGCCGTCGGGGTCCTTCTTCATGGCACGCACGAGCTGCGGCACCAGGACGACGTTGAAGATGCCGCCGGCGACCAGGATGTACAGCGCGTTGGGGATGGTGTTGGCGTTGTTGAACAGGTCGCCGTCGAGCGCCGTGCCGATCGTGAACGCGATCAGCAGCAGCCGCACGAACCCGGTGACGCGGGACACCACGGTGCCGAGTGCCATCCAGGCGCTGCTCCGGGCGATATCGGCCGACTCGGTGGGCTCAGTCATCGACGTCTCCGTCGAACGGTTGCACCCGCGTCGACTCACGCGGCCGGGCATGACCACGGAAGCGGCGGGCGAGCGCGACGACCACGAACGCCGCCGCCAGGCCGATCGCCACCCATAGGGCGGCTCCCACTCGGCTGGATCGCACGTTGAAGACCGCCGGCGAACCGAACGGCTCACCATCCGGTGTGATCATGCGCGCGGTGAGCGTCGCCGAGCTCTGGCGGCTCATGTCGACGGCGACGGTGAGGGTGTGTCGCTCGCCGGCGCCGACGTCGACCGGGTCGGAGTCGGGCACGCCGAGGGACGGATTGCTCGACTCGATCTGGACGCCGATCCGCACCGGATGGTCGGTGTCGTTGCTGATGGTCACGGGGAAGCTACCCTCGGAGCTGGAGAGCGTCACCGCATCGGGGCCCTCGATCGAGAGGCGTGCGAGGTCGCGGTCGACGCGGGCGGCGGCCGCGCGGGCGGCGGCCAGTCCCTCCGACCGGTGCTCGCGCCAGCGGACGCCGAGCACCTGGGCGATGTCACGGGCGTGGTCGGCCTCGATGTCGGTGCTGTCGGGCGTGATCCGCCCGATCAGGTCGGACGTCGTCGCGGCGTCGGCCGCCGCGGCGATCAGCTCGGCGCCGATCGGGGACGCCTTCGCCGTACGCGGCACCGTGCCGTCGTAGCGGACGAGCGGCCGGTTCATCATGTCCTCGAGGCTCATCCCCTCGACGTACGGTGCGTCGAAGACCTCGTCGAGCGGGGTCGGACCGCTCAGCCGGCCGGGGTTCCAACGTGGATCGACGACGGCGAGTGCGTCGGCGCGCGACTCGGGGTCGGCGCCGCTCTGCAGCGACGCGAGGGCGGCCTCGCTGAGCATCCGCTGCCGCAGGGTGACCGTGGTCGTCTGACCGGGAACGCCGGTGTCGAGCGAGTCGTTGACGAGCAGCGGCATCGGCCCGGACCGCGCCGCGTACTGCACGAGCGAGCCATCGCGGCGCTCCCAGCCGGGCAGGGCTTCCGGCGGCACCAGAACCGGCTTCTCGCCGGTGCCCCGCACGGCCGAGAGCAATGGTGCGGTGACGCCATCGTGCGTCGGCCACGACACTCCGCGGCCGGTGAGCTGGAAGCGCGCGAGCGTGGCGGAGGTCGCCCGATCGAGAACCTCGGTGAGCTGTCCGGCCGAGGTCGACCGGGTGATGCCGAGGATGTCCGGCCGGTCGTACCCCAGCACCCACGCGGCGTCGCGGCGGGCGAGCTCGACGAGGTCGCCGAGGAATTGTTCGGCCGACTGCCGCTCGGCCCGGCTCACGGTGACGCCGTCGGCTAGGTGACGTCCGTGGCTCACGTCGTCGAGACCGACCAGGAGGGCCGGGTCGACGATCACCGTGGTGGCGCTGGCGCGGGTGGCCGAGGCGAGGTCGAGCTGGTTGCGCAAGCGGCCGCCGGTGGACACGAGCGCGATCAGGGTCGCGGGGTCGGCGTAGTCGCCGTCGGGCCGACGACGGTCGGGCATGACGAACGGCCACACCAGGCCGGCGGACACCGCCTCGGGCCGGGAGTCCGACACGAGCGGGAGGAACGTCGTGGCCCGGCCGATCGCGGCGGTGTCGCGCGTGCCGTCGGTGTCGGTGCCGAGGATCTGGACGCCGACCGGGTAGATGCCGTCGGCGCCGGTGATGCCGAGCCGCTTGCGAGGAACCCGGACCTCGAACCTGGTCGTCGAGCCCGGGGCCAGGTCGCCGATCTCGTCGATCGATTTCAGGTCGACGACCCGTTCGCCGGTGTAGGCGCTACCGGTGTCGATGGCCTCGTCGACCTGCGTGCGCGTGGTGAAGGGCGCAGCCGGGATGACGAGGTACGCCTGGGCGTCGGCCCAGACATGGTCGTCGTTGTTGGTGACGGTGCCGCCCATCGTGACCGCCGACGAGCCCCCGAGGTTGTTCGGGCTGAGTGCCGTGATCCTGACGTCGAGGTCGGGCTCCTCGGCGGAGCCGGCCGAGGACGGGAGCATGACGAGCGGCGCGAACATCAGGGTCGCCACCAGCGCGCGCGAGACGGCACGGCGACGAGAACTCACTGGCTCATCGTAGAGTGTGTGGTCGTGTCCACCCCGGCCCCGACGACGCAGCAGCGAGCGAGGCTCGACCGGCTGATCGGGTCCGAGCCGGCCCTCGCCGACCTCGGCCAGCGGTTCGCGGACGCAGGGCACGAGCTGGCCATCGTCGGCGGCCCGGTGCGTGACGCGTTGATGGGCCGGGTCGGCCAGGACTGGGATCTCACCACCGACGCGCGTCCTGAGCAGATCGACGCCGCGGTGGCCGGATGGACCGACGCGACCTGGGACGTCGGACGCGAGTACGGCACCGTCGCCATGCGCCGGGGCGACGCGCACATCGAGATCACCACCTACCGGTCCGACGAGTACGACACCACGTCGCGCAAGCCACAGGTGCGCTTCGGAGACTCACTCGACGGCGACCTGTCGCGACGCGACTTCGCGATCAACGCGATGGCGGTGCGGCTGCCCTCGGGCGAGTTCGTCGACAAGTTCGGTGGGCTCGACGACCTCGCGCACGGGGTCGTCCGCACGCCGGTCGCGGCCGGCATCTCCTTCGGCGACGACCCGCTGCGGATGATGCGCGCCGCCCGGTTCGTCGCCCAGCTCGGCTTCACCGCGCACCCGGAGGTCGTCACGGCGATGACCGCGATGGCGGACCGGCTCGACATCGTGTCGGCCGAGCGCATCCGCGACGAGCTGGTCAAGCTGCTGTGCGCCGACCGGCCGGTCGAGGGGCTGCGGCTGCTGGTCGAGACCGGACTGGCCGAGCACATGCTGCCCGAGCTGCCGGCCCTCGTGCTCGAGCGCGACGAGCACCATCGGCACAAGGACGTCTACGAGCACTCCCTCACCGTGCTGGAGCAGGCCATCGAGCTCGAGGTCCGGCTCCCCGACGGTGGCCCCGACCTCGTCACCCGCCTGGCCGCACTGCTGCACGACATCGGCAAGCCCAAGACCCGGCGGTTCCAGGCCGGTGGCACGGTGACGTTCCACCACCACGACGTCGTCGGCGCCAAGCTGGCCAAGAAGCGACTTCGGGCCCTGAGGTTCGACAACACCACCGTGGACCGGGTCGAGCGACTGGTCGGATTGCATCTGCGGTTCCACGGCTACGGGTCCGGCGAGTGGACGGACTCGGCGGTGCGCCGCTACGTGCGCGACGCCGGCGACCAGCTGGAGCGGCTGCACATCCTGACCCGCGCGGACTGCACCACCCGCAACCGTCAGAAGGCGACCCGGCTGCAACGCACGTATGACGAGCTGGAGGAACGCATCTCCGTGCTGGCCGAGCAGGAGGAGCTCGACGCCATGCGTCCGGACCTCGACGGCAACCAGATCATGGAGATCCTGGGCATCGGCCCGGGCCGCGATGTCGGCGAGGCTTACCGCTTCCTGCTGGAGCTGCGGATGGACCAGGGTCCGGTGGGCGAGGAAGCGGCCGCCGAGGCGCTGCGATCGTGGTGGGCCGACCACGGCTGAACAGCCGACGCCGAGGCGCACGATCTGGGAGCGCAGCTGCTGGAGTCAGGCGGCCGCCCTCGAACGGCGATGTGATCACGCCCGTGTCACGATGGCGTATGCCGTCGACGCGTGTGTACGGAGGAGCGACCGGAGACGAGCGGTGGTCCGAGCGCCGGGCGCAGCTCATGAGCGCCGGCCTGGATTTGATGGCCTCCTCCGATGGTGCTCGAGCGTTCACGGTGCGCGGCGTGTGCCGTCAGGCCCGGCTCGCATCGCGCTACTTCTACGAGAACTTCGGCGATGCCGGCGAGCTCGCGACGACGATCTACGACGAGGAGGTCCTCAAGCTCACGACCGTCACGCTCGCGGCGATGGATGGCGTGCCGGACGACATCCCGTCGGGCGCGCGGGCGGCCATCGGCGCCGTGATCGACCAGATCGCTGACGATCCGCGGCGAGGTCGGCTGCTCTTCTCGCCGGCTTTGGTGGCCGTGCCGGCCATCGCCGAGCGCCGCCACGCCTCGACGCGGCTGTTCGTCGATCTTTTCCAGGACGAGGTTCGCCAGCGCATCCCGACGGCGTCAGGCCCGGCGTTCGACGTCGCTGCGGAGATGATGATCGGCGGCCTCGGCCAGGCGATCATCTCCTGGCTGGACAAGGAGATCACGCTGACGAAGGACGAGCTCGCCGCCGGGATCTCCGACGTGGTCGCCTTGGTGGCGATGTCCCAACGCCACTGATCGCCCTGACGGCGAAGGGCGGACCCTGCGGGTCCGCCCTCCGTCGAGATCGTTGATCGGCGCTCTTGCCGGCGCAGGCTGTTGTGAAGCCTGCAGTACCGAGTTACCTCTCTTCGGTACCAGCGATGAACGCTTCGAGCTTGGCGCGGCCGAGGTCGTCGGGACGCTGCTCGGGGGGCGACTTCATCAGGTAGGACGAGGCGCTGAGCAGCGCACCGCCGATGCCGCGGTCCTTGGCGATCTTGGCCGCGCGGATGGCGTCGATGATGATGCCGGCGGAGTTGGGCGAGTCCCAGACCTCGAGCTTGTACTCCATGTTGAGTGGCACGTCGCCGAAGGCGCGGCCCTCGAGCCGGACGTACGCCCACTTGCGGTCGTCGAGCCACTGGACGTAGTCGCTCGGGCCGATGTGGACGTTCTTGGCGCCGAGGTCGTGGTCGATGTTGGACGTGACGGCCTGGGTCTTGGAGATCTTCTTGCTCTCGAGGCGGTCGCGCTCGAGCATGTTCTTGAAGTCCATGTTGCCGCCGACGTTCAGCTGGTACGTGCGGTCGAGCACCACGCCGCGCTCCTGGAACAGGCGGGCCAGCACGCGGTGCGTGATGGTGGCGCCGACCTGGCTCTTGATGTCGTCACCGATGATCGGGATGCCGGCGTCCTCGAACTTCTTGGCCCACTCGGGGTCGGAGGCGATGAACACCGGGAGCGCGTTGACGAAGGCGACGCCCGCGTCGATGGCGCACTGCGCGTAGAACTTGTCGGCCTCCTCCGAGCCCACCGGCAGGTAGGAGACGAGCACGTCGGCCTGGGTGTCCTTGAGCACCTGCACGACGTCGGCGGCGGGCGCGTCGGACTCCTCGATGGTCTCGAGGTAGTACTTGCCCAGGCCGTCGAGCGTGTGGCCGCGCTGCACCGTGACACCGAGCGGCGGGACGTCGGCGATCTTGATGGTGTTGTTCTCGCTCGCGGTGGTCGCCTCGGAGAGGTCGAAGCCGACCTTCTTGGCGTCGACGTCGAACGCGGCGACGAACTCGATGTCACTGACGTGGTAGTCGCCGAACTGGACATGCATCAAGCCGGGGACGCTCCCTTGCGGGTCGGCTCCCCGGTAGTACTCGACGCCCTGGATCAAGGACGTGGCGCAGTTGCCCACGCCGACGATGGCTACACGTACTGGATTGCTGGCCGAACCCATGGGTTCTCCTCCACTCATGATGTTTCGCTGGTCTTGTCGTTCGTGCCGGCGGACGGCTCCCCATAGCCCCCCGAGCGTTCACGGTCGATGAGCTCGGTCAGCCAGCGCACTTCGCGCTCGACCGATTCCAGCCCATGCCGTTGCAGCTCCAACGTGTACGAGTCGGCCCGCTCCCGGCCGCGCTGGGTCGAGGTGCGGACGTTCTCGAGTCGCTCCTCCAGACGGCTGCGCCGTCCTTCGAGGATGCGCACCCTGGTCGGCGAGTCGGTCCGCGCGAAGAACGCGAACCGCACGCCGAAGCTCTCGTCGTCCCACGCGGCCGGACCCGACTCTTCGAGGGCCTGGGTGAAGCGCTCCTTGCCCTCGGCGGTGAGCCGGTACACGATCCGGTTGCGACGTCCGCGCACGGTGTCGGGAGCCGCCTCCTTGGCCGTCTTCGCGGCCTTGGCCTTGGGGGCGGGCGGGTCGGCGACGATGTAGCCGTCCTTGACCAGCGCCTTGAGACAGGGGTAGAGCGTGCCGTATGAGAGCACGCGGCCCCAGCCGAGCAGGGCGATGAGCTGCTTGCGCAGCTCGTAGCCGTGCATGGGAGCGTCGTGCAGCAGTCCGAGGACTGCGAGCTCGAGAGCTGCTCCGCGCCGTGTCATGGTGACCCTTGTCCGAATCGTGGATGTCCGCAGGTGACGAACTGGTATATCGGAACGATACATCGACCCAGCACGTCGACGCCAGCCCAGCCGGGTGACGCCCGCCACGCTCCGTCCGGCGTCTTCTCGCGGGGGTCGCTCGGCGTCCTCTCAGGTTCGTCGGTCAGAATGGGCGGACTGTCCGAGCCAGCGCGGGACGACACGGAGGAAGCACCACCTTGAACCAGCGCGTCAAGCCACGTCCTGACAACGCGATCAACCGACTCGCCAGCAGGATCTCCGGCACCGGCCCCACCTGGCAGAAGGCGCTGCGCTGGGTGGCCGCCGTCACCGTCGGCGGCACCGTGCTGGGCGCGGTCACGTTCGTCGCCCTCTACGTGTTCATCGACATCCCCGACGCCAATGCCGACTTCAAGACACAGACCACGAAGGTCTACTACTCCGACGGCAAGCGCCAGCTCGGGACCTTCGCCACCCAGGACCGCGAGAACGTCACGCTCGACGACGTGTCCGAGCAGATGCAGGCAGCCGTCATCGCCGCCGAGGACCGCACGTTCTACTCCAACCGTGGCATCGACATCCGCGGCATCATCCGCGCCGCCCGCGACAACGCCCAGAGCGGAGCGATCACCGGCGGCGGCTCCACCATCACCCAGCAGTACGTGAAAATTCTGTACCTCTCCCAGGAGCGGTCGTACACCCGCAAGATCCGCGAGGCGATCCTCTCGATCAAGATCCATCGCCAGCTGAGCAAGCAGGAGATCCTCGAGGGCTATCTCAACACCATCTACTTCGGCAACGGCGCCTATGGCGCGCAGGTGGCGGCGCGGACGTACTTCGACAAGCCGGCCTCCAAGCTCGACGTCCAGGAGTCCGCCGCTCTGGCCACGATCCTCAACCGCCCGTCGTTCTACGACCCGTACAGCGAGGGCGGCGCGGACCGCATGATGCCGCGCTACCAGTACGTCCTCGAGGGCATGGCGAAGGCGGGCGCGATCTCCGCGGCGGAAGCGGCCGAGGCCGGCAAGGACCTGCCCACGTTCGCGAAGCAGAAGGAGAACAACCGGTTCAAGGGTCCGAACGGCCACGTGCTCCGCCTCGTCGAGCAGAAGATGAACCAGCTGGAGTTCACCGACTCCGACATCCAGGGCGGTGGCCTGAAGATCATCACCACCATCGGCTACCAGAAGCAGAAGGCCGCCATCAACGCGGTCGAGGCCGTCCGCCCGCCCGGCAGGCCGAAGCTGCATGCGGCGCTCGTCTCGGTCCAGCCTGGCAAGGGCGCGGTGCGGGCGATGTATGGCGGCCCGGACTATCTCAAGAACCAGGTCAACTGGACGACGTCCGGCACACAGCCCGGATCGACGTTCAAGGTCTTCGCTCTGGTCGCGGCCCTGGAGGACGGGTTCAGCCTCAAGACGAGACTGAACGGCAGCTCACCGATCGAGGTCGGCGGCAACACCATCGAGAACCAGGGCGACAGCGGCGGCCAGTCCTTCGGGCCGGTCACTCTCGAGCGCGCCACGCAGAAGTCCATCAACACCGCGTACGTCGACCTCGCCCAGCAGCTGGGCACCGACGACGACGAGACGCCGGCACCCGCCGGCTCCACCGGCACCCAGACCGCGGGCGACATCACGGTCGGCACCGAGAAGATCCGGGACGCCGCCAGGCAGGCCGGCATCCCGCAGTCGGTGCTCGACAAGTTCGACCCGGCGGCCGCCGTGACCCCGCTCGGCTACGTGCCGGTGCCTCCGGTCGACATGGCGAACGCGTACGCCACGCTCGCCGCCGGAGGCAAGAAGGCGGACTGGTACGTCATCGAGAAGGTCGAGGACCCGTCCGGCGCGACGCTGCACGAGCACGAGCCCGAGACCGAGCAGACGATTCCGGCCGATGTCGCAGGCGACGCGGTCGCGGCACTGCAGAAGGTCGTGAACTCCGGCGCCGGCGGCACCGGAAGCCGCGGCCGGACGCTGTGCGCGACGCTCGGCAAGACCGGCACCGCGACCGCCGGGGCCGACGACGACCAGCACGTGTCGTCGTCGTGGTTCGCCGGAGCCACCCCCAAGCTGGCGACAGCGGTGATGTACAACCGCGGTGTCGGCAACGAGGACCTCGAGGGATTCCTCGTGCCCTTCTTCGGTGGCACGTACCCGGCCATGACCTTCAAGGCCTACATGGACGTCGCCATCGACCCGGCCGCCTGCGGAACGTTCCCGCCGCCCGGCAACATCACCGGTTCCAGGGGTGTGATCATCCGTCCGCCGGAGCCGAAGGAGAACAAGAACGACAAGGGTGGCGGGTCCGGAGGGAATGGATCCGGCGGCAACGGGTCTGGCGGATCCGGTAATGGCAACAACGGACAAGGGTCCGGGAACGATGGACCGGGCACGGATCCGACCGGGGAACCGACCGAACCGCCGGATGACGGGCCGTTGCCGGACTGAGCGCTCAGTCGAGTGTGATCGTGTCGAACGTGGTGGTGGTGTAGCGGACGGCAACCGGCACGGTGTCGCCCAGGTCGGGCGCGCGGGCGGACGCCGGCAGGAACACCAGGCTCGCCTGCATGTGTGGCGGCTCGGCGAACCACCGCTGCTTGCCGTCGACGGAGAACGGGCTCAGCGTGAACCCGGCGGCTTCGAGCCCGCCCTTGGCGAGCGTCTTGCCGCGCTGCAACGCGCTGGCCTGGGCGCGCGGCGCTTCCAGACCCAACCCGTGGCTGGTACCGCCGGCGAGCACGAGCAGATAGCCGTCTCGGGGCACCGGTCGCTGCCGATAGCCGACCCGTTCGCCGCGTGAGACGTGGTGCAGGTCGAGCACCGTCGACCGCACGTCGAAGGCGCCCAGGTCGCCCAGCCACAAGGCGGTGCCGATCCGCGGCCGGACGGTGAGCTGTGGTCGCCGCTCGGCGAGGAGCAGGAGCTCGGCATCGGTGAGGTGCGAGACGAACAGGGTGTCGGTCTCGATCTGCGACGCGCCCAGCGCAGCCGCCCACGACTCGGCCTCGGCGAGGTTGCCTCGCCCCGACCCGGCAGAGCCCATCGGCAGGTGGACGGCGAACCCCTCGACCCGGAGGTCGCCGAGCGCGGCGGCTGCGGCGGCGAGCTCGTGCCGGTCGAAGCCGTGCCGGGCCATCGACGTCTCGCCCTCCACGACGATCCGTACCTGCTCGCTCCGCTCGGCCAGCGCCGTGACGTCCTCCACGCGGCCGACGGTGTGCACGACGCGTTCGTCGTAGGTGATGTCGGAGATGAACGGTCGCCACGGGCTGAGCACCATGACGTCGCCCCCGAACGCGGCAAGTGCGCCCGGCACTTCGGCGTAGGTGCCGACGGCCAGGGTGTCGCATCCGAGCGCTGTGGTCTCGAAGGCGAGCTGGTCGCGGCCGAGGCCGTAGCCGTTGCCCTTGGCGACCGGGACGAGACCTGGGGTGCCCGCCGCGACGGCGGCGAGGTGGCGCCGCCACCGGGTGGCGTCGACGCGCAGGTCGAAGGTCATCCGCGCCACCTCATATAGCTGGTGAACCCGAAGTACAGGGCGCGGTTCAGCGGCAGGTCCCACTCGCCGAGATACTCGACGGCGTCACCGCCGGTACCGACCTTGAACTGGATGAGGCCGAGGTGCGGATCGTCGGCGTCGAGCGTGTCGGTGATGCCGCGCATGTCGTAGACGTCGGCGCCGGCGGCGAGTGCGTCGCGCATCATCTGCCATTGCACGGCGTTCGAGCCGCGCACGTCGCGCTTGGCCGAGGTGGACGCGCCGTAGGAGTACCAGGCATGGGTGCCGACGCGGACCAGCGTGGTGGCCGCGACCAGGTCGCCCTCGTGATGGGCGAGGTAGAGCGTGAGCCGGTCCGGCTCCTCGGCACCGAGCGCATCCCACATGCGCTCGAAGTACGACAGTGGCCGGGGCGTGAAGTGGTCGCGTTCGGCGGTCTCGGCGTAGATCGCGTGGAATGCGGCGAGGTCGTCGCGGGTGCCTCGTGTGACCTCGACGCCGGCCTTCGCGGCCTTCTTGATGTTGCGGCGCCACTGCTGGTTCATGGCGGCGAGCACGTCGTCCTCGGTGCGGGGACCGTCCGTGTCGGACAGGGGGACCCAGAAGTTGTACTGCGGCTGACCGGCCGCGAATCCACCTGTGGTGGGCACCTTCTTCCAGCCCAGCTCGCGGAGGCGGGCGGCGACGGCCAGGGCGGCGTCATCACTCGCGTCGGCCGGCACGTCGCCCAGCGTGCCGAGCGCCTCGTCCGCGATGGCCGCCTTGATCGTGGCAGCGTGCCAACGACGCGTGACGACCGGCGGGCCCATCCGGATGCCGAAGGCCTTCTGGTCCTTCAAGTACGCGGCCAGCGGAGTGAGCCACCGGTCGACGTCCTGGTCCAGCCAGTCGATGTCCGGCCCCTCGGGAAGGTAGGCGAGATAGCGCTTGGCCCTTGGGACCTGCCGGTAGAGCACGAGCCCCACGCCGACGAGCTTCTCGGTGCCACTGGCTGGGTCGAACCAGCCGAGGGACTCCCCGCGCCACTCGTTCTTCACCGCTGCCCAGGCGGGCGTCTGCAGGAAGCTGACCGACGAACGCTCGCGGATGCGGTCGAGGTGCTCCGGTCCGCTGATGGGTCGGACCACGAGCGCTGACGTCACGCGTCGAAGGCTATCAAGGGCGTGGCGGCGCGCAGGGTGTCATGAGTTAGGGTTGCCTTACTTACTGCTTCTGGGAGGGAGTGACCGGTGCACACCTATGCCGCGACGGTGATGGGACGCCGCCAGTTGTCAGCCCATCTGGTCACCGTCACGCTCGGAGACCTCGGCGACTTCCCGACGACGGGTGTGCCGGACGAGTATGTCCGGCTGCTCATCGCTCCGCCATCCGCCGCCACAGACCCGGCATCCCCACCGGGGGCAGGTGCCGACCTCGTCCTGCCCGAGATCGACGAGGCGACCTGGACCATCACCTACCCCGACGGAGCGCCCGAGCTCACGCACCGTGTCTACACGATCTCCGACCATCGCGTCGTCGACGGTGACGTGCAGGTCGACATCGACATCGCGCTGCACGAGCAGGGCATCGGGTCCGACTGGGCGCGCACCTGTGTGGTCGGCAGCCGCGTCGGCCTGCTGGAGCCCCGCGGCCTGTACGCCGCTCCGGACGGCGTGCCATGGCAGCTGCTGGTCGCCGACATCACCGGGCTGCCGGCCCTGGCCCGGATCCTGCGCGGTCTGCAGCCCGGCCAGCGCGCCGACGTGGTGGTCGTGCTCACCGACGCCGCCGACGAGATCCCGCTGCCCAGCGCCGGAGATGTCGCGGTGCGGTGGCAGGTCGTCGAGCACGACGCCGACGTGTCCGATGCCCTGACCGCTGCCGTCGTCGACCGGGAGCTGCCGGAGGAGAGCCGGTATGTGTGGCTCGCCGGAGAGGCCCGGGCCAGTCGCGCCGTGCGCCGCCACCTGCGCCGTGAGCTGGAATGGCCGCAGAGCGACTTCTACACCTGCGGGTACTGGCAGGTTGACGCCGAGAAGTGGAACGCGCGGTACAACGAGGTCGCCGACCGGGTCACCGCCGAGGCCGAGCAGGCTCAGGCCCTGGCCGGTGACGACGAGGGTGCCTACCTCGATGCGCTCGAGGACATCTACGACAAGGCGGGCCTCTAGAGCTCTCCGCCGAGTGCGGCGGGGTCGTCCGGCACGTCGACGGCGGCCGCCTCGAGGAGCTGGCGAGGAACCACTTCGAGGGCCCGGGCGTTCGTGGCGGCGAGCACCACCGGTGCCGTCACGCCGTCGCCGTGCGCCTGGAGCCAGCGCGCGGCCACGACGCACCAGCGGTCACCCGGCTGCAGTCCGGGGAAGTCGTACTCCGGACGCGCGGTGCTCAGGTCGTTGCCGACCGAGCGCTGGTGGTCGAGGAACTCGCGGGTCATGACCGCGCACACCGCGTGCAGCCCGACGTCCTCGGGCCCACAGGAGCAGTCGCCGGTGCGGTAAAAGCCCGTCACGGGATCCGACCCGCAGGGCTGCAGCGGCTCTCCCCGGACGTTGACCTCGGCCACGGCACCAGCCTTGCACGTCACGACCTCGTCATCGCAGGCCTGTAGCGCTTGGCGGGTCGAAGTGACACTCTCGAATGATCGGGGACTGTCATCCAGGAGTCACCATGTCCGTGTCCACCAAGTCGTTCGATCAGCCGGACGAGCAGCGAACCCCGCCGAAGACGACCGTCGATGTCGTCAGGCTTTCCGGAGCCACCGTCGCCCGCACCACGTTCCAGCCGGGCTGGAAGTGGTCAGAGTGCGTCAAACCCGTCGCGGGCACCGATTCGTGCCAGGCGCGCCACGTGGGGACCCTGGTCTCCGGTGAGATGGAGGTCGAGCACGAGGATGGGAGCTCAGCCCATCTCAGCCCCGGTGTCGCCTACGTGATCGAGCCGGGTCACGATGCGTGGGTCGTCGGCGACGAGCCGGCGATCGGGTTCGAGTTCGAGAGCGCCGAGACCTACGCGAAGGGCTGACCAGCAGCTACCGGTCGCGGTGCGGACCCACCTGCGCCGCCAGCTTGTCGAGAGCCATCGACCAGCCGGCCGCGCCCGGAGAGCCGACGGCGATGCCGCGGTGGGTCATCACCATCCGCGTGCGGCCTCCGAGGTCTTCGAGCTCGACGCGGACCTCGGTCGGCTCGGAGCGGCCCTGGGTCGTCACCGAGTCCACCGGGTTGCCGTTCTCGTCGGACACGAACTCGGTGTACACGAGTCGCTCGTTCTCCACGACCTCGCGGTACTCGCCGGCGAACCACATCCGCATCGGACCGTCCGGGGTCGTCACCTGCATGCACAGCAGGCGGCTGCCGCCGACGCGCACGTCCATCGTCGCGACCGGGATGGAGGCACCGTCGGGGCCGTACCACGCGGCGAAGTGCTCCGGTTCGGTCCACATCCGCCAGATCACGTGCGGCGGAGCGTCGAAGGTCCGCTCGATCGACAGGGCTTCCTGGGCAACGTCGTGGTCAGTCATCGTGATCGCTTCCCTCTCGTTGAGGTCGGAGTTGCGCGAGGTAGTCGTCCAGGCGGTCGAACCGGTCTTCCCAGACGTGGCGGTACTGCTCCGCCCAGGTCGACACCTCCGCGAGCCGGGCACCGTCGAGGGCGCACGGCCGGTACTGCGCCTGCTGACCCCGGGTGACCAGTCCGGCCTTCTCCAGCACCTTGATGTGCTTGGAGATGGCCGGCAGGCTCATCTCGAACGGTTCGGCCAGCTCGTTGACGGTCGCGGCACCGTCGGCAAGACGGGCCAGGATGGCCAGGCGGGTCGAATTGCCCAGCGCGGCGAACGTCTCGCTCAGCCGGTTCTCGTCGATCGTCACGGCCATGGGCCACCGGTACTTTCCTCTATGGTTAATTAACCAATAGGGAGAATAAGCCGGATGCCGGCAGACGTCAAGCCGCGGTGGCGGTTCGCTGCCCGGCCAGGTGGATCTGGCGGGCGATCAGGAACGCCGGCAGGGCGACGCTGACGGCGATGGCGAACGTCACGACGACGTAGACCCACAGGAAGCGCATGCCGAGGCGGCGTCCCTCGACGATCATGAACACCAGTCCGACGAGCGCGACGGCGAGCAGGTCGATCACCGTGAAGGTGGCTGCCGGATTGACGACGGTGTTCTCCAGGGCTGCGGAGAAGCTGCCGTCATCTGAGGTGAGGTGCTTGACGAGGGCGATCTGCGTCCCGACGAGGGCGGCGACTCCCAGCACGGCATAGATCGCGCAGAGGGCCTTGTCGGTGCTGGTCAGCTTGCTCATGTGGGCTCCTAGGCCGGCTGCTCGGCAGCGACCGGCACGGTGTACCCCCAGGTCGAGGGCGGCGCGGTGGGGCTGAAGAGCAGCTTCATGCCAGCCTCGGCCGGCGTGCGGTTCGCCTTGCGGTGGTTGCAGCGCAGGCAGGCTGCCACGGCGTTCTCCCACGTGAGGCCGCCGCCACGACTGCGCGGCACGATGTGGTCGACCGTCTCGGCGTTCCCGCCGCAGTAGGCGCAGCGGCGGTCGCGGGCCTTGATCGCCGACTTGGTGCACAGATGGCCCCGGCGGTGACGCCACTTCGCGACGACGTACCGCACGAGGCGCAGCACCTTGGGCACGGGGAACGGGCCGAAGCTCCCTCCGGCCTCCTCCTCGACCACCGCCACCTCGCGCACCAGCATCTTGATGGCATGGCGGAGCGAGACGCGTTGCAGAGGCTCGTAGCTCGCATTGAGCACGAGGACGTAGGAATCCGCCATCTCGGTCGCACCTTTCTGGCGAAATCGTAGCCTCAACCGCCCCGAAACCGGCCGAGACGGCCCGAACGACGCTCCGCGTATCCAGACGACGGCCGCGGCCCCGGGCGTGGTGACTGCGGGATGGGAGGTGGCAGCCGGTGGTCCTAGGCTGGGACGCGTGAGCGATGCACATCTCTTCGAGGGCTACGGACCGGTGTCCGGGTTCGACGAGATGTTCGCGAGCGAGGGCTCGGCCGCAGCCGCCACGGAGGCGCGGGAGAACTACCTCGGCGTCCGGTCCAGCTTCGAGAAGATGGGTGACGACGAGGTACGTCAGCGCGCCGACGCGCTCGCATCCTCCTACCTCGACCAAGGCGTCACGTTCGGCGTGGAGGGCGAGGAGCGTCCGTTCCCGCTCGACATCGTGCCGCGGCTGATCGAGGCCGAGCAGTGGGACCAGGTCGAGCAGGGAGTCCGTCAGCGGGTGCGCGCGCTGGAGGCGTTCCTGGCCGACATCTACGGGCCGGCCGAGCTGTTCGCCGATGAGGTGATGCCGCGCTCGGTGGTCATGACGTCACCGCACTTCCACCGCGTCGTCGCCGGCCTCGAGCCGCCCAACGGCGTGCGCATCCATGTCGCGGGCGTCGACCTCATCCGTGACGGTGAGGGCGACTTCCGGGTGCTGGAGGACAACGTCCGCGTGCCGTCCGGCGTCTCGTACGTGATGACCAACCGGCGCGCGCTGTCGGCCGCGCTGCCCGAGGTGTTCGCCGATCACCGCATCCGCCCGGTGTCGCAGTACTCGCAGGCGCTGCTCGCGGCCCTGCGCAAGTCCGCGCCGTCCGGCGTCAGCGATCCCACCGTCGTCGTGCTCACCCCCGGCGTCTACAACTCCGCCTACTTCGAGCACACGCTGCTGGCCCGCACGATGGGTGTCGAGCTGGTCGAGGGCCGCGACCTCGTGTGTCGTGCCGGGCGGGTGATGATGCGCACCACCCGCGGCCTCGAGCCGGTGCACGTCATCTACCGTCGCGTCGACGACGAGTTCCTCGATCCGGTGCAGTTCCTGGCCGACTCCACGCTCGGGGTGCCCGGCCTCATCAACGCCGCGCGGGCCGGCCATGTCACCATCGCCAACGCGGTGGGCAACGGGGTGGCCGACGACAAGCTGCTCTACACGTTCGTCCCCGACCTCGTGCGCTACTACCTCTCCGAGGAGCCCATCCTGCGCAACGTCGACACCTGGCGGATGGGCGACGCCGAGCACCGCGAGGAGGTGCTCGACCGGCTGGGTGAGCTGGTGCTGAAGCCGGTCGATGGCTCCGGAGGCAAAGGCATCGTCATCGGTCCCGCCGCGAGTCCGGACGAGCTCGAGACGCTGCGCGGCAAGGTCCTCGCCGACCCGCGGGCCTGGATCGCCCAGCCGGTGGTCTCGCTGTCCACCGTGCCGACGCTGGTGGAGAACGGCATCCGGCCGCGGCACGTCGACCTGCGTCCGTTCGCGGTGCACGACGGCGACGACGTCTGGGTGCTTCCCGGCGGGCTCACCCGGGTCGCCCTGCCGGAGGGTGAGCTGATCGTCAACTCCAGCCGCGGCGGAGGGTCCAAGGACACCTGGGTATTGGCCGGCGCCGCCGACGAGGCGGCCGAGCCGGACCACGCGCCCAGGGCGACGCCGGTCGCCGGACGGGCGCACCAGCAGATCCCGGACCTGGACATCCGCCCCGGCCGCGGCATGGAGCAGAAGCAGCAGCAGCAACAAACCCGGGATCTCCGATGCTGAGCCGGATCGCCGAGTCGTTGTTCTGGATCGGCCGCTACCTCGAGCGGGCCGACGACACCGCGCGCATCCTCGACGTGCAGATGCAGGTGCTGGTCGAGGACCCGGGCATGGACGAGAGGACGTCCTGCGAACAGCTGCTCAGCGTCATGGGTGTGGAGGAGTACACCGGCACCCCGAACCGCTGGATGATCCTCGACCTGCTGGCCCACAACCCGGAATCGCCGACGTCGATCGCCGCTGCCATCGGAGCGTCCCGCGAGAGCGCGCGCCGGGCCCGCGAGACGCTCTCCACCGACATCTGGGCGGCGATCAACACCACCTGGCGCGGGCTCGGCACCGCCCGCTCGATGCGGCCGCCGGACATGTTCGCCTGGGTGCGCCATCGCATGGCGATGATCTCCGGCATCGCCGCCGAGACGATGTCGCGCGACGAGGGCTGGCAGTTCTACATGCTCGGTCGCAGCATCGAGCGCGCCGACATGACCGCTCGACTGCTGTCCACGGCGGCACTCGCGTCCGGCCCACAGGTGGCCTGGCCGACGACGTTGCGGGCGTGTGGCGCGTACGAGGCGTTCATCCGCGCTTACCGGGGCATCGAGGCCGATCGGCAAGCCGCAGAGTTCCTGCTGCTCGACCGCTGGTTCCCGCGCTCCATCGTGTCGTCGCTGGTCGAGGCGGAGAAGGCGTTGGGCAAGCTGGCCAACGTCGGTCCACGGTCCGGGTTCAGCGACGAGGCGCAGCGGCTCCTGGGCCGCGCCCGCACCGAGCTGGAGTACCGCCCTCTCGAGGAGCTCGTGTTCGATCTCCCGGTCGAGATGGAACGGCTCCAGCGCAGCTGCGCGGCGGCCAGCGAAGCCGTCAGCAGCCGCTACTTCGCCGACCAGGACCTCTACGACTGGACCGGCGGGGTGGTCCTCTGATGCAGATCCGGGTCAGGCACGTCACGGGCTACCGGTACGAGACCGGCGCGGTCGCCTCGTTCAACGAGGCGCGGATGACTCCGCTCACGACGCCCGACCAGATGGTGCTGCGCTCGAAGCTCGACATCACCCCGGCGCCGTGGGCGTCGGAGTACCGCGACTATTGGGGTTCCACGGTCACCGCGTTCGAGGTGAACGAGCCGCACGCCGAGCTCACGGTCGTCGCCACCTCGCTCGTCGAGACCAGCCCCACCGAGACCGTGCCGGAGCGCCGGCCCTGGGAGTCGCTCGATGCCGTGCAGGACGAGTGGTGCGAGTATCTGGAGCTCTCCCACTGGGTCTCGCCCGCACCCTCGTTGCTGGGCGCCCTGGCGCCGGCCCGCTCTGATGCCCCGACGCCGACCGACTATGCGCAGGCGGTGTGCGCGTTCATGCACGACAGCATCCACTACGTCCAGGGCGCCACCGAGGTCACGACCGACGCGGCCGACGCGTGGGAGGCCAAGTCGGGCGTCTGCCAGGACTTCGCCCACCTGACGCTGGGGGTGCTGCGGGAGGCTCGCATCCCGGCCCGCTACGTATCGGGCTACCTGCATCCGTCGCCCGAGCCGGTGGTGGGCGAGGAGGTCACCGGCGAGTCACATGCCTGGATCGAGTGGTGGGACGGCGACTGGATCGGCTTCGATCCCACCAACGCCCGCCCGGTCGGCGAGCAGCACGTGATCGTCGCCCGGGGCCGCGACTACGAGGACGTCCCTCCCCTGCGCGGCATCTACTCCACGCGCGGCGACTCAACGCTGTTCGTCGACGTCGAGATCACCCGGCTCCGTTGACTCCGTCGGCGTCGTGCCGGCGAGCACGCCGACCTCCGTCTGGTGCGGGCGACCGCGCAACGTCCTGGGCTCGTCCGGCTCCCAGCTGGCCTGCTCGTCGGGATCTGCGGCCTCCACGGTGGCCCAGGACACCAGAACCCGGCCCGGTACCTGCTTGGAGAGGTCGGTCAGCCGGGCAGCGGAGTTCACCGCATCGCCGATGACGGTGTACTCGAACCGTGAGGTGTCGCCGATGTTGCCGGCCACCGCCTTGCCGGTGGCGACGCCGATCCCCGCTCCGATCTCGGGGACCTCCTCGGTCAGTCGACGGGCCATCGCCCGGGCCGCACTCAGGGCGAGCGAGGCATGGCGCGGCTGATGGACCGGGGCGCCGAAGATCGCCAGCACGGCGTCGCCCATGAACTTGTTGACCAGGCCATGGTGTCGGTCGACCTCCTCCACGACCACGGTGAAGAAGCGGTTGAGGACGGCGACCACGTCCTCGGGATCGTGCTCGGCGGCATAGCCGGTCGAGCCGATCAGGTCGATCATCAGCACGCTCACGACGCAGGTCTCCCCGCCCAGCTCGATCTCGCCCCGCTCGGCCGCCGCGGCGACTTCGCGGCCCACCTGGCGCCCGAACAGGTCACGGATCGCCTCCCGCTCGCGCAGGCCGCTCACCATGTCGTTGAACCCGGCCTGCAGGAGCCCGAGCTCCGTGCCGTCGTACACGACGACGTCGACGCCGAGGTCGCCGCGGCCGACGCGGGCCAGGGCCTGCCGGACCGATCCGATCGGCGCCACCATGGACCGTGCGGTGAGCGCGGTCACGAGCAGGCCGAACAGCAGGATGACCGCAGTCAGGCCGAGCACGACGACCGACAGCTGAGTCGATGACGTCTCGGGGTGCACCAGCGCGATGACCGCGGCCAGAACGAGTCCGAGCGTCGGAGCGGCCGTGCCGACGGCCCAGAAGCCGAGCAGGCGGCCGCGAACTCCCAGTCCTTGGGGCCGCAGATCCGCACTGGCCTGGCCGGCCAGCGCGCGGGCCGAGATGGGGCGCAGGACGAACTCCGAGAGCAGGTAGGCGATCGTGCTGACGACCAGTCCGGCGATGACGATGGCGGCCGCCGTGCTCAGAGCCGCCGCCGGCTGGTGGATGACGGCGAGCGGGGTGAAGACGGCCAACGCGAGGGCCCAGAGCAGCAACTGCATGACGCTGAGGCGCCACGGCAGCTGGAGCGCACGTTGCCGCTCCCGGTCCGAAGGCGCGCGTCCTTCGGGCACCCAGCGCAACGCTCGGACGGTGCGGATCGTCCCGTACGTGGCCCCGAACAGGACGGCCACGAGGACGTAGACCGGCACCGCGATCGCGAGTGCGATCGCCATGGCCCGGTTCGGTGCCGCGCCGGGGATGATCACCAACGACAAGGCGGCCACCACGGCAGCGCCGATGACGTTGGTGGTGACGAGCATCGTCGTGAGGAGCAGCTGGACGCGGACGCGCAGCTGGCGCGGACTCTGGTCGGTCGGTCCGAGCAGCCACGACCCGAACGCTCGCCGACTCGCCATGCCACCTCGCTCCGCCCGCGACCGGGTCCTGCCCGACCCTAGTCCGGTCGCCGCCCCGTGCAACGTCGGGGGTGCCGCCCGTGGGCGGTCTCGGTAGCGTCGTCCCATGTCCGACGCCTACTACGCCCAGTCCGTTCCCGAGTCGCACCGCCCCTACGTCGCAGCCGAAGACCGGTATCAACGGTTCGACTACCGCCGCGTCGGCGACTCGGGCCTGCTGCTGCCACCGCTGTCGCTGGGATTCTGGTACAACTTCGGCGACGACCGCCCGTTCAACATCCAGCGAGAGGTGCTGCGTCACGCCTTCGACTCGGGCATCACGCACTTCGACCTGGCCAACAACTACGGACCGCCGTACGGCTCGGCCGAGGAGAACTTCGGCCGGATGATGCGCACCGACTTCGCGCCGTACCGCGACGAGATGATCATCTCCACCAAGGCCGGCTGGGACATGTGGCCCGGCCCGTACGGCAACGCCGGGTCGCGCAAGTACGTCCTGTCCAGCCTCGACGCATCGCTGCAGCGGCTCGGCCTCGATCACGTCGACCTGTTCTACTCGCACCGCTTCGACCCGGACACGCCGGTGGCCGAGACGATCGGCGCGCTCGACACAGCCGTCCGGATGGGCAAGGCGACGTACGTGGGCATCTCGTCCTACTCACCGGAACGGACCGAGGAGGCGGTCGGGATCGCCAACGACCTCGGTACGCCCTTGGTGATCCACCAGCCGGCCTACTCGATGCTCAACCGCTGGGTCGAGCGCGGCCTGCTCGGCGTGCTCGAGAAGAACGGGATGGGCTCGATCGCGTTCACGGTTCTCGCCCAGGGTCTGCTCACCGACCGCTACATCGGCGCCGAGCCCGTCGAACGGGCCGTCGACCGCCCGACGTTCAACCAGCGTCTCGTCAACGACGACAACCGTGAGCGGCTGCGTGGACTCGCCAGGGTCGCCGAGGCGCGGGGCCAGAGCCTCGCGCAGATGGCGTTGGCGTGGGTGCTGCGACCCGGCGGTGTCACGTCCGCGGTCATCGGCGTCTCGTCCGTCCAGCAGCTCGACGAGAACCTGAAGGCGGTCGACAACACGGACTTCAGCGACGACGAGCTCGCCGAGATCGACCGGCTGGCCGGTGAGCCCGACGGCGTCAACCTCTGGACCGACTCGTCCGAGGCCTGATTCTCGATTCGCTCATCCGAGGCGGATCTGCCAGGTGATGGGCAGGCCTGCCCCGTCAGCCGGGTAGACCGACGCGCTGGCGACGCGAGAGCTCCTCGGGCGCCAGGGGCACGACGTCGAGGAGGGTGGCCGGGCCCACGCGTAGCAACCCGTCGGCGAGCGGCTCGGTGCGGATGCCGCCATGGCCCCGCATGGCCTGGTGCGCGCCGTCGGCGAACGCCCCGTTCATGAACGCGCACGGATTGGCCCGGGTGAGCGCACGGAACGGGATGGGCCCGCTGCCGGCGTCGATCGTGAAGGTCGTGTGCAGCAGGGCCTCGACGTCGAGTCCGCGCGTGACGACGTTGCGCCTGGCGAGAGCGGGATCGAACGGGCCTGATCCCAGCTCGCCCTCGAGCCAGTCGATCGACTCCGACGCCAGGAACGTCACCGCGGCGAACGCATGCCTGGTGCCGAAGTACCGATCACCGACCAGCCCCTTGTGGGCCCTCACCCGCACCTCGTCGACCGTCTCGGGACCGTCATACGGCTTCGGCCCGTCGGCCGGCCTGCCGTCGTAGCGATGCACCGGTGACACCACGAGCGTCACGATCTCGATGTCCACACCGCGAGGGTATCGGCGAGGATTTGGTCGGCCGGTGGGCGGGCCGATAGACTCGCGCGGTTGCCTGATGGGCAACTCTCTCCTGCTGCGGATGGTCCGTAGCCGTTCAGACCGAAGGAGGGCGCACCTTGTCGTTGCGTCAGTACGAAGTGATGGTCATCCTCGACGGGGACCTCGAAGAGCGCACGGTCGCTCCGAGCCTCGACACCTACCTCAACGTGGTCCGCCAGGACGGCGGGTCCGTCGAGAACGTCGACATCTGGGGCAAGCGTCGCTTCGCCTATGAGATCAACAAGAAGACCGAGGGCATCTACGCCGTCATCGATCTCACCGCCGAGCCGGCCACGGTCAAGGAGCTCGACCGCCAGCTCTCGCTGAACGAGTCGGTCGTCCGCACCAAGGTGACCCGGCCCGACGTCAAGTAAGGACCGCGTGTGGACAGGCCCTCGCGCTTGTCCTGACCGTGCGGTTCACTGGATCAACCACCCGAATCCATCCGAAAGGCCCCATAGAAAGGGCACAGTCCATGGCAGGCGAAACCGTCATCACCGTCGTCGGCAACCTCACCAGCGACCCGGAGCTCAAGTTCACCCCCTCCGGCGCCGCGGTGGCGAACTTCACCGTCGCCTCGACTCCGCGCACCTTCGACCGCCAGACGAACGAGTGGAAGGACGGCGACCCGCTGTTCATCCGCTGCGACGCGTGGCGGCAGATGGCCGAGAACGTCGCCGAGTCCCTGCAGAAGGGCCAGCGCGTCGTCGTCACCGGCTCGCTGCGGGTCCGCAACTTCGAGCGCCAGGACGGCTCGAAGGGCACCAGCGTCGAGATGAACGTCGACGAGGTCGGCCCCTCGCTGAAGTGGGCCACGGCGAAGGTCACGAAGACCAGCCGCTCCGGCGGCGGCGACTTCGGTGGCGGTCAGTCCGGCGGTGGCCAGGCCAACCCCTGGGGCCAGCCCGCCCAGGGTGCCGCGGCCGAGGGCGGATCGGCCCCTCAGCAGAGCGGGTCCGACGCCTGGGCCGGCGGTGGCGGCTCCACTGACGAGCCCCCGTTCTGAGCACGACACCCATCTTTCAAGGAGAACCATGCCCAAGCCCCCCATCCGGACGCCGAAGAAGAAGAGCAACCCGCTCAAGGCCGCCGGCGTCACCGAGATCGACTACAAGGACACTGCGCTGCTGCGCAAGTTCATCTCCGACCGCGGCAAGATCCGTGCGCGCCGCGTCACCGGTGTCACCGTGCAGGAGCAGCGACTCATCGCCAAGGCGATCAAGAACGCCCGCGAGATGGCCCTGCTGCCCTATACGTCCAGTGCTCGCTGAGCTCTCGACGTACCCCCGCTCGAAAGGTTCCGGAACGTGAAACTCATCCTCACGCACGAGGTCTCCAACCTCGGCGAACCCGGCGACATCGTCGACGTCAAGGACGGCTACGGCCGCAACTACCTGTTGCCGCGCCAGTTCGCCATCCGATGGACGAAGGGTGCCGCCAAGCAGGTCGAGTCCATCAAGGCCGCCCGCGAGGCCCACGCCGTGCACGACCTCGAGGAAGCCCAGCAGATCAAGGGCCGGCTCGAGGCCGAGCCGATCAATGTCGGTGCCCATGCCGGCGAGGGTGGCCGGCTCTTCGGGGCCGTCACCGTCTCCGACATCGCGGAGGCGCTCGCGGCCGACGGCGTCTCGGTCGACAAGCGACGCATCGAGGTCGGCAACCCGATCAAGTCCCTGGGCGCCCATGAGGTGACCGTGCGTGTGCACCCCGAGGTCAGCGCCACGGTGCGCCTCAACGTGGTGGCGTCCAAGTAGCGACCGATCGATCGCAGGGCTCGGGGTGCATCCCCTGAGCCCTGCGTCGTTTCGGAGCCGACATGCCTCACCGACACGCCGCCCCCCGCAGCCGGGTCGTTCCGCTCCCGTTCGTCCTGGTCATCGCACTGCTGTGCCTCGCTGTCGCGCTGGCCGGTGGCTACTGGTGGCTCGGTGACCGCGATTCCGCGGCCGGGCCCTCCGCACAGGCGTCGGACGCATTGCCGACGACGGCCTGGTCGCGAGCCCGGCCCGATGCGGTCGCCGATGGCGGCACGCTCCGACTGGCCGTCGCAGCCATGCCGGCCAACTTCAACCCGGTGCAGGCCGATGGCTCCGGCGCATCAACGGCGCAGGTGCTGGGGCCCACCACCGGCAGCCCGGTGCGCATCACCACCGACGGCGGCTGGAGGGTCGACACCGACTATGCGCGATCGGTCGACGTCATCGACAAGAAGCCGCTCACCGTGCGCGTGCGGCTCAGTCCCGACGCCGTCTGGCAGGACGGCACGCCCATCACCACGAAGGACATGACCGCGTTCCGCCGCGCGATGAGTGGAAACGTCGACCGGCTGGAGGTCCCCTCCACCGACGGATTCGACGACATCGACTCCATCGATCGCGGCGGGCGCTTCGAGTACACCGTCACCTTCGACACTCCGCGCTCCGACTGGCCGCTGTACATCTACCCCCGCCTGCCGGCCGACGTCTCGACCAAGCCCAGGGCGTTCAACCGGGGCTTCCGGACCAAGGCCGTTCCGTCCAACGGGCCGTTCGTCGTGACGTCCGTCAACGCCAAGACCGGAACGATCATCGAGAAGCGCAATCCCCGGTGGTGGGGTCGCCAGCCCCGGCTGGAGCGGGTCGTGTGGCGCATCGCCGAGCCCGACGTGCAGGCCGAGGCGTTCGCGGCCGGCGAGCTCGACGCCGTCGCCGTCGACCGCAGCACCTACGACCAGGCGGCGGAGTCCGGCACGGTGCAGCGGGCCGGCGGGGCACAGTGGTCGCACCTCACCCTCAACGGCGGCCGCGGGCCACTCAGGGACGTCAACGTGCGCCGTGCCGTCGCCGCCGCGATCGACCGCGAGGCCCTGGCGACCGACGCCGGCCGGGCGGTCGGCGCACCGGGTCGCACGGCGGGCAGCCTGTTTCTGGTGCCCGGCCAGAGCGGCTACCGCGACGTCGCCGTCCGCGAGCTGAAACAGGGCGCGGCCGAGGCCCGGGCGTACCTGAAGCAGGCCGGCTACCGCCAGGCTGACGGCAAGGCCACCCGTGACGGCAAGGCACTCACCCTCACCCTTCCGGTGCCGTCTGACACCCCGGCCAGCGATGCCAGGGTGAAGTCGATCGCGAAGGACCTCGAGGAGGCGGGCATCACCGTGAAGACGCCCACAGTCCGGTCGGCACGCTTCTTCCGTGACACGGTGGTGCCGCTCGACTTCGATCTCGTCACGTTCACCTGGCCGGCCTCCCCGTTCCCGGTCGAGCCGGCCGCACGCCGCTTCCGCCCGGTCGACTCACCCGAGAACTACACCGGCGTCGCGGCGAAGAAGCTCAACGGTCGATGGGACGACGCCTCCGCCGAGCTCGACGACGACCGACGCTCCGACCGCATCCACGGGCTCGATGCGCGGCTCCTACGCGAGGCCGTCGTCATCCCGCTGAGCGTGCTGCCCGAGGTGGTGGTCGTCAGGGACGGCCTGGTCAACTACGGGGCCGCCACCTTGGAGCAACCGGACTTCACGACGGTCGGGTTCCGCGCGGAGAAGTGATCTCAGCGATCTGGTCGGCCACCTCGGTCGCGACGGCGATGGTCTGCTCGTCGACGGCGGCACGGTAGCCATCCGAAGACGGGTCGGGCTCGGCGGATGCGATGCCGGCATGGTCGGTTGCCAGCTCGACCACTTCCACCGGCCAACCGGCCTGGGTCAGCTGCTGGGCGAACGCGCGGGAGACCGACACCTGCACCACCTCGTCGCCGATGCCGTGCATCAGCGTGAACGGCGTCGGGCGCGGGCTGCTGGGCAGGCGATCGGTCAGGAGCTGGAGCCCGGAGACGGGGTCGGGCGCCGGAAAGCCGCCGGCGAGGCACACCGTATGGGCGACGGCGAGGCCGAGCCTCCGCGCGTTCAGGGTCAGGCCGGCCGCCGCTGTGCCCCCCAGCGACCAGCCCATCAGTACCAGTGCGTCGGGGTCGCCGCCGTCGGCCTCGATCGACTCCCGCGCAAAGCGAACTGATCCGAGGATGTCGCCGCGGCCGCCGTCGTCGGCGTGGGAGTTCCAGTCGGCTGCGTACACCGTGGGTCCCCGAGCGGCGATCAGCTCGGACAACGGCACCACGACCGAGCGCATGTCGGGCTGTCGGCCGTGCCAGAGGAGCACGTGGCCGCCAGCCCTACCGCGATGCACGTCGACGTGCCGGCCAGTCGCGTACTCGAACGTGTCCATTCGCCCACCCTGCCTCACACCCCCAGGACCAGCCAGCGGTCACCGCGTTGACGCAGCCACAGCGTCACCAACCTGGCCGCGATGAACATGCCGTAGGCCACCCAGAGCCAGGTGAAGCCGGCGTCGAGGATGCCGACGGCGAGCGCGCACGGCGCGTAGACCGCCAGCACCGCGAGTCCGGCCCACGCGAGGTACGGCCCGTCGCCGGCACCGATCAGCACGCCGTCGAGCACGAACACGACGCCGGAGAGCGGCTGGATCAGCGCGACGACCAGCAGCGCAGGCACCAAGGCATCCTGCACCGCAGGGTCGGGACTGAACAGACGGGCGAGCAGCGGCGACCCGGCCGCGAGGACGACCGCCGCCACGAGTCCGGTGCCGACGCCCCACACCACCATGCGCCGGGTCAGTGCGCGGGTTCCGGCTGCGTCGCCGGCGCCGAGGGTCCGGCCGGTCAGCGCCTGGCCGGCAATCGCGATCGCGTCGAGCCCGAAGGCCAGGAACGTCACGACGGACGTCGCGACCTGCTGGGCCGCCAGGGGCACGTCGCCCAGGTCGGCGGCGACCGCAGTGGCGAGGACGAGTGAGGCCCGCAGCGTCGCGGTGCGCACGAGCAGCGGCACGCCGTCACGGCCGGCCCGGACGATGGCCCCCACCTGCGGGCGGATCGACGCACGCGCGGCCGTGGCCCGACGGACCACGACCACGCCGAGCCAGAGCGCGGCCAGCCATTGCGCGATGACGGTACCCGCGGCCGCTCCGCCGATGCCGAGGTCGAACCCGTACACCAGCACGACGTTGAGCACGACGTTCAGGACGTTGGCGACCGCGGCCACGACCAGCGGCGTCCGTAGATCGAGCACGCCACGCAGGGCGCCGGTGGCGGCAAGCACCACGAGCATGGCCGGCACGGCAGTGGCGGAGATCATCAGGTAACGGTCGGCCTGCACGGCCACCGACGCCGAGCTGGACAGCGCCCGGCTCATCGCGCCGGAGGTGACTGCCGTGCCGAGTCCCAGGACGACACCGAGGCCGAGGGCGAGCCAGAGTCCACCCACCGCGAGCCCGAACGCCTCCGCCTCGTGGCCCGCGCCATGGCGCCGGGCGACAGCCGCCGTGCTGCCGTAGGCCAGGAACACGCAGAGGCCGACGACGGTGGTCAGCACCACCGACGCCGCGGCCAGCCCACCGAGCTCGGTGGTGCCGAGGTGGCCGATGATCGCCGTGTCGGCCAGCAGCATCAGCGGCTCGGTGACGAGGGCGACGAATGCCGGAACGGCGACCGCCAGGATGCGTCGATCGAGGTCGTCGAACCCTCTCATTCGGGGCCCGTCGGCCTGTGGATACTCTGGTGGCGCGCGCATGTCGACATGTCACCTGTCGACCTGGTCACCGCATAGTCACAAAGGACTATATGGGCCGAAATCTTTCTTCGCTCCACACGGTGTGCAGCACATAACCGCAGGTCAGAGTGCTCACCCAGGTGCGCGCAGCGCTGCCGTCCACACGTCCATCCACGGGCTGTGCACATCGTGAACGGCGTTTTCCACAGCGTCGGTGACGTTGTGCACAGCCCTTGTGGGGCTTGGGCTTTCACGGGCCGTTCCACCCGGCCTAGTGTGACGCGTCGGTGGTGAGTGCCAGGCGTGGGTGCGGTGACACAAAGTGTCAGACCTGACACCGAATGTGGTCGATGTGGCAAGGGGTGCGGGTGCGGTGAGTGTGGCGGATCTCTATGCGGCGGGTCCGGAGGCCGGCGACGAGTCCGGCGCACGAGTCCCACCGCAGGACGTCGCCGCCGAGCAGAGCGTGCTCGGCGCCATGCTGCTGTCCAAGGACGCCATCGACCCGGCCGCCGACATCCTCCAGGGCCGCGACTTCTACCGGCCGGTCCACGAGCTCATCTTCGACACGATCGTCGACCTCGCCACCCGCGGTGAGCCCGCCGACGCCATCACCATCAGCGCCGAGCTGACGCGCCGTGGTGAGCTCGGCCGCATCGGCGGGGCGCCCTATCTGCACACGCTGGTCGCGGGGGTCCCGGTTGCGGCGAGCGCCGACTACTACGCCGAGATCGTCCGCGAGAAGGCCATTCTCCGTCGGCTCATCGAGGTCGGTCAGCGCATCGCGGGTTTCGGCTGGGCCGAGCAGGGCGAGATCGCCGAGATCGTCGACCAGGCCCAGAAGGAGGTGCTCGATGTCGACGGTGCGAGCGGTGGCGACGACTACAGCACCATTGCCGAGCTCGTCGGTCCCACCATCCAGGAGATCGACGACATCCAGAGCCGTGACGGCGAGATGGCCGGTCTCGGTTCCGGCTTCCCCGAGCTCGACCGGCTCACCACCGGCTTCCGCCCCGGCCAGATGGTCGTCGTCGCGGCTCGTCCTGGCGTCGGCAAGTCCACCCTCGGGCTCGACTTCTGCCGGGCGGCGTCGGTCCGGCAGGGTGTCCCGTCGGCCATCTTCTCGCTGGAGATGACCGGCGCCGAGATCGCCATGCGTCTCCTCTCCGCCGAGGCCAAGGTCGCCATTCACCACATGCGCGGAGGCGGCATGAGCGAGGCGGAGTGGACCGCCATCACCCGGGTGATCAGCAAGGTGCAGGGCGCTCCGATCACCATCGACGACTCGCCGAACATGACCATGCCCGAGATCCGCTCCAAGGCACGCCGCATCCAGAAGCAGTACGGGCTGGGGCTGCTCGTCATCGACTACCTGCAGCTCATGACGTCCGGCAAGAAGGTCGAGAACCGCCAGGTCGAGGTGTCGGAGTTCTCCCGCCAGATCAAGCTGCTGGCCAAGGAGCTCCAGGTGCCGATCGTGGCGATCAGCCAGCTCAACCGTGGGTCGGAGCAGCGCACCGACAAGACGCCCCAGCTCTCCGACCTGCGTGAGTCCGGGTCCATCGAGCAGGACGCCGACATCGTCATGCTGCTCAACCGTCCGGACGCCCACGGGCACGGTGAGTCCGACCGGCCGGGCGAGGCCGACATCATCGTCGCCAAGAACCGGTCCGGTCCGGTCAACCGCGTGGCGGTGAGCTTCCAGGGCCACTACTCGCGCTTCACCCCGATGGCCCGCAGCGCCGAGCCGCCGCCCGGAGCCGCGGCCGGCGAGTTCTACTAAATCCGGTGGACGAAACTTGGCATGCCATGTAATATGCATGGCATGCCAAGTAAATTGACCGAGTTGCCACGCGGGGAGTCCCTGGGGTACCAGGTCAACCACCTCGCCCGTCTCCTCGCCGCCGCGCTGCGCGAGCGCATCGAGCCGCTCGGCGTGGTGCCCGGCCAGTTTGCCCAGCTGCTCGTCCTCCTGGAACGCGACGGCATCAGCCAGGCCGAGCTGTGCCGAGAGGTGCAGATCGACCAGTCCACGATGACGCACACCCTCCGGCGGATGGAGCGCGACGGGCTGGTCAGCCGGGAGTCCGATACAGCCGACCAGCGGCGTTCAGTCATCCGGCTGACACCACAGGCCCGTCAGCTGGCGCCGAGGTTGGTCGACGCCGCCCGCGACGTCAACGCGCTCGCCGCCGCCGGCGTCTCCGCGGCGGACCTGGACACCTTCATGCGCGTGATGGCCACGGCGATCGAGAACCTCCAGGGCTCGTCATGACGGCGTCGAGGCTCGCCCGCCGCGTCCATCCGATCGCCGGCGCGGTCGCCCTGCTGACGATGCTGGCGTTCTGGACGAGCACCGTTGCGGTCGAGCTCGTCGGCTCCGCGGACGACATCGTGGCCGTGAAGCACGCGATCATGTGGGGCCTGCTCGTGCTGGTTCCCGCGATCGCCGCGACCGGCGGCACCGGGTTCCTGCGCGCTGGACGCTCGAAGAACGCGCACATCCTGGCGAAGAAGCGCCGTATGCCCGTGATCGGCGCCATCGGTCTCCTGGTGCTCGTCCCGTGCGTGCTGTACCTCGGCACGACCGCCTCGGCGTCCGGTCTCGGCAGGTACTTCCACGAGGTGCAGGCGGTCGAGCTGCTCGCCGGCGCCGTCAACATCACCCTGATGTCTCTCAACGCCCGCGACGGTCTCCGACTCACCCGCCGGATCGGTGCTCGTAAGGTGAACGCGTGACGACACGTGCCTGGCTGGCGGCCGAGGGGTCGAACGCCCCCACCGACGGGCTCGCCGGCTGGACCGTCGACCTGATGGACCGACTGGGTCTGTTCGGTGCCGCCCTCGCGGTGTCCCTCGACAACTTCTTCCCGCCCATCCCGAGCGAGATCATCCTGCCGCTCGCGGGATTCGCCGCCAGCCAGGGCACGTTCTCGCTCACCGGTGCTCTCGTGGCCACCACGGCCGGTTCGGTCTTCGGTGCCATCGTCCTGTACTGGCTGGGCCGCATCTTCGGCCGCGATCGCGCGGTGTGGGTCTTCGAGCGCACGCCGTTGCTCAAGGTGAGCGACCTGGAGCGCACCGAGGAGTGGTTCGCGAAGCATGGCGGCAAGGCGGTGTTCTTCGGCCGGATGGTGCCGATCTTCCGCAGCCTCATCTCCATCCCCGCCGGCGTGGAACGCATGAACGCCGCGACCTTCCTGGTGCTGACCACCCTCGGCAGCTTCATCTGGAACTTCATCTTCGTGTACGCCGGCTACCGGCTCGGCCAGGACTGGGACCGGGTCGAGCCGTACGCCGAGTGGTTCCAGCGCTTCGTCATCCTCGCCGTCGTGGTGGTCGTGGTCTCCTTCGTCGTGCTCCGGCTACGGGAGCTCCGCGCCGACCGGTGAGCTGGTCGTGCCGGGCTGCTCGGCACCGGCGCCGGACGCCGCCAAGAGGCGGCGGAGCGTCTCGATCATCTCGGCCCGGTTCGCCGAGCCGAGTCGGCGCCGGACACTGGCCACATGGTGTTCGACCGTTCTCGGTGAGATGAAGAGGCGCTCGCCGATCTTGCGATAACCGATTCCCTGGACCACCAGGCGGGCGATCTCCCACTCCCGGTCGGTGAGCTGGCTGGTGCGCGAGCGCGCCGACACCGAGGTCGACGTAGCTCCGTGGCCGCCGTGCGCAGCGCGCGCCAGGTTGAGCAGGTCGAGGCTGACCCGTCGGTCCGTGGAGTGCAGAGCAGCCTGCGCCGCCAACCGCGAAGCGTCCCATCTCAGCCCGATACGGCTCAGGCCCTCGACGGCTCCGTTGACCGCCGACGGATCGACGTCGCGTCCCAGCACCCGGACCCAGGCGTGACCGGCCGCGGCCAGGGTCTGGGCGTGGCGACTGACCTTCGCCGCCTCGCTGATCGCGTCGGCGTGCGGCATCAACACGTCAGGCCGGTCACTGGCGATCGCCGCCTGGACGCCGTACCAGTGGAACGCTGCGGACCAAAGCGCCGGCTTCCCGAGGCCGCCGAGCACGACCTCGGCTTGCTGCAGCTGCGGCGCCAGCCAGTGTTCGTCCTGCATGCGCGCTGCGCCGACGAGGAGCTCGCCCAGAGGCAGCAGATGGAACAGGTCGACCGACATGCCGGCCACCGCCGTCCGCGCCTTCGCCCACACGCCGGCCAACGCGCCGGTGTCGCTGGCCCGTCGGGCGATGCCCACCCGGACCGCTTGCATGACGTAGATGTCTCGCGCGTCGTCTGCTGACAGCTCGCCGACGGATTCGAGCGTCGCCGTCGCCTCGGCCAGGTCGCCGCGGGCCATCGCCACCCAGGCACGAAGGATCTGGTGTCGTGGCCGCAGCAAAGGACCACCGAGATCGGCGGTCACGGCTCGCTGGAGAACGGACTCGGCGAGGTCGAGCTCGCCGAGATGGAGCGCCATCAACGCCGCCAACGCGGCGGGAGAGTCCAGCATGATGCGGTCGCGCCCGAGGGGTGCCAGTGCGGTGACCGCCTGCAACAGCGGGGCCATGCCGGCGACCCCGTCGCCGCGGACGCTCTGGAGCAGTCCGGTCGTCACCAGGCGCCACCCGTTGGACGTCGCGGTCGGCGCTCCGGCGCGACTCCGGGCGAGCATCCGGTCGGCCGTGACCATGTCGCCGATCCCGATCAGCGCGACGGCACCCTCGGCCGCTGCGTCCCCGAGAGTCTCCAACGCCGGCAGCTGGAGCAGCTCAGCGCTTCGATACGAGGTTCCACGATGCGCGTGGATGGCGGCGGCGATCCGCGCGGCCGAGGCGAAGTCGTCGTGGTCCAGATCGGCAAGGACGACCTCGAGGGTGCGCAGAGCGTCGTCGTGATCGCCACGAACGGTTGACTCTTCAGCGTCCGCCAGACTCATGCCGCGCCTTTCACAGCCCCAGGGGCATTCCTGCCGCCGTCACCGTAGCAGCGACCGTGCCCCTAGGCGCGCGATTCGGTGAAATCTCTCGGCCCCTAGGGGCACCACCGCGGCGCGTCGCCATCCCCCATACGCCGGACCCGAACGCTGCCGTCGGGGATTCGGCCAGGACCCCGATGGTCTGGGTCGCCGGGCTTCCTAGCATCGAACTGACGCGTCACGTGACCCGTCCTCAGACCACAAGGAGCCCTCGACATGCCTGCGACCACCTCCAGCTTGTTCGACTTCATTCTTCAGCTGCTCGCGAACCCCGCGCTCGCGCAGTCCTTCCTGTCCGACCCGGACGGCACGTTCGACGGGGTCGACCTGAACCAGGTCGACGTCACCATCGTGGCCACGGAGATCAACAACGCCGCCTCGCTGCTGAACTCCAGCGGCGTCGCGTCCATCACGATTCCCGCGCTCCTTCCGGGAGTGACGGGCGGGCAGCTCCTCGACAGCTTCGTGACGGGCTTCTACGCCGATCACCCCACCACGAGCAACGTGTGGGCCGACGGCGACGTGTCGCAGGCCTTCGCCAACGTGGGCGGCGTCGCCGTCGCCGCGGGTGAGGAGATCGAGGACGTCGTCGCAGCCGCGGGTGGCTCGGTGGCCGTCGGCGGAGACGTCGAGGAAAGTGGCATCGCCAACGGTGGCGGCATCGCCGCGGGCGGCGACGTCGAGTTCGAAGAGGTCGACGCGGTCACCATCGGCGACGGCAACGTCGCCATCGATGGCAACAACAACGATGTGGTCGGGGGCGACCAGATCAACAACGACGGGTCCCCGGGAAGCAACATCGCCACCCATGGTTCTCTGATCCAGAACGCCGACAACGGCGGAGTCAACGCGGGTGACGACGCGATCGTCGGCTCGAACCTGGCTGGTGACGACCAGGCCCAGGGGCCCGGTGCCGTGGCCGCCGACGGCAACGTCGCCACGGGTGCAGACTCGGTCGCGACCGATGGTCCAGTGGCCGATGGCCCGTACTCCCAGGCGGCAGGCGAGGACAGCAACCTGGTCAAGGACGACGACACCTTCACTCCGTCCGTCACCCTGTCCGCACCGGTGACCCTCGCTCCGATCACCCAGACATCCGGCGCGGCGACGAGCGGCGCGAGCGGCGACAGTGGCGCGGGTGGCGCCGGCGCCGCGAGCGGCGCAGGCGGTGCCGGCGGCGAGGGTGGCGCGGGTGCCAACGGCGGAGCCGGCACCGGTGCGGCCGGCGGCGCAGCCACGAGTGGCACCGCGACGAGTGGCACCGCCACGGGTGGTGCCGGCGGTACCGCCACGAGCGGCGTCGCAACCAACGTTCCGATCAATGCCGCTGTCGCTGTGGCCCCCACCAGCAGCGCCACTGCCACCTCAGGGGCCAGCAGTGCCACCACGGGTAGCGCAACGGGCGGTGCGGGCGGTGCCGCCACCAGTGGGAGCGCAACCAGCGGTGATGTCGCCGGCGGTGCCGGTGGACCTGGCGTGGGCGGTGCCGGCGGTACCGGCGCAGCCGGTGGTGCCGGCGGCACGTCGGGCGCCGGCGGTGCGGGCGGAGCCAGCGGCGCCACCGGTGACACCGGTGACGCGACCAGCGGCGACAACCACGCCAGCCAGGAGGTCACCGTCAACTTCGGCGACGTCGACATCGACATCGACGACTCGGACGCCCTGTCGTCCGGCAACCAGTCCGGTGCCGCCGGCGACGGTGCCATGATCGCGGGCAGCGCGGCGATCGTGTCGCAGGACAACGACTCGCTGGGTATCAGCTTCGGCGACCTTGTCGCCGGTAGCGGTGGTGACGGCGGGGACGCAACTGGTGACGCCGGTGCAGGCGGTGACGGCGGCAACGGCGGTGTTGGTGGAGCCGGTGCCCCCGGCGGAGCCGGTGCTGCCGGTGGAGCCGGCGGGTCCGGTGCTGCCGGCGGGGCCGGCGTCGGCGGAGCCGGTGGTGCCGGCGGCGGAGCTCCCGGAGGAGTTGGTGGAGCGGGGACCGGCGGGGCCGGTGGTGCCGGTTCATCCGGTGGCCTCGGTGGAGCTGGCGGTGCCGGTGGAGCCGGCGCTGCCGGTGGAATCGGCGGCGCGGGTGCGGCCGGCGGATCGACCGGGCCCGGCGGTGCCGGGGGTGCCGGTGGCAGTGCCTCCCTCACCAACAACGGTGCGTTGACCGTGTCCGTCGACTCGAACTCCGCGGTCGGCATCGCCAACGTCGCGGCAGACGACCAATCGGTGGCCGCGGGCATCGGTGGAGCCGCAGCCGGCTACGCGGGCGGAGACGCCCAGGCTGCCACCACCGGGTCGCAGGTGGCCGACAACGGCAGCCTGAACGCCGGTGAGAACGGTGTCCTGGGCAACCAGGGGGTTGCCGCCGGGGACGGCAACGTCATCTCCTACGCCAACGGTGGTGGCGACTCCGCCGCGGTCAACGATGGGGCCGCCGCTCAAGGCGACGGATTCGTTGCTGGCGGTGACGGGTACGACAACAACGCTGAGGTCGAGTATGAGAACTCGTTCAACGAGGACAGCAACATCACCAACGGCGACTTCTCGCCGGTGGTCTCCGCTGTCGATGACTCCGAGATCGAGGACATCGAGACCGAGATCGAGATCGACTGATCCAGGCAACCGCATGGTGGATCCCCCGGCCCGCACTGGGTCGGGGGATCCCCCGTTCATCGCCGGTCTCGGATAGCGTTTCTCCCATGACGGACCCTTCAGACCCGAACCTCCGTTACGACAATCCCCAGCGGCCCGCGGTCAAAAGCGCATTGCCGCCGTTGCCACAGATCCGCAGGCCGATCATGGTCTGGTTGGTGCCGATCCTGACCTTCGTCTCGGTCGGGTCGTCCGTGCCGGCCCTGGTGCTGACCTATCAGAGATGGGACTCGGTGCGGACCGGCCTCGAGAAGCAGCTGGCAGACCTGCAGCCGGACTACTCGGCGGACGACGTCCGCGTGGCGGTGCTGGTCGGTCTGATCGTCATGGTCGGGCTCGGCATCCTGTTCTCGCTCGCCGAGCTGCGTGCCTCCGTCCGCCTGATGGACAAGCGTCGCGGTGCGCGGACGGCGCTGCTCTGGCTGGCTGTCTTCCATGTGCCGCTGGTCGCCGTCGTGGCGCAGCTGCGCGATCTCGGGCAGCTCGTCCACCAGGCCGCATGGGTGCAGGCGGTGTGTCTCGTCCTGGCCGTGGCGATCGCCTACTGGCTACCCGTCGGCCGGTGGCTCACGGCCGTCCGGCGGCAAGGCCCCATTCCACTGCGTCCGTCAACCGACCGGTGATGGGACGCTGAGCTCTGCGACGAGCCACTCACAGCTGCGAGCCGTGACCCGGCAGGCTTCGGCGGTATCGGGATCGAAGAAGGGGTTGGCTGCGTAGTCGCGCCACTTCCACAGGGCGGCGAGCGCGTGCTCTCGCAGGTCCTTCGCGACGCCCAGCCGCTCGCCGGCAGTGGTGCCCGAGCCACCGAGTAGACGCTCCATCTCGGCACGATCCTCAGGACGCAGGTTGATGCGGGAGGAGCTGACGCGGCCGAGCAGCTTCATCTCCTGGAAGGGGTGCGGATCGGCCAGCAGCTCATCGACCGTGGTGACCAGCTCCTCCGCCTCCAGAACGGGGCGATCGGCGAACAGCTGCTGCAGACCCAGCAGCACGCTGTGTGCCTTCAGCTGGGGATGCCGGCGTCGACAGTGCACGTCGATGACGCGTTTGAGCTCCTCGAGGCCGCTGTGCCTGACGAGCTCGTCGGCGAGAGTCGATGCGTCCGAGACTCCGACCTGGATGACCGCGAGCGCCAACCGGATCCCGAACAGGCCGAGCCGGTGGACCAGATCCGTTCGCTGGCGTGGTGACGGGAGGTCGTCAGCTTCGGCCGACATGAAACGGTCCGTGGAGACCATGAGCGCCGACAGCCGATCGGGTGGGAGCGCGGCGAGCTTCTCCAGGTGGGCGAACTCGGACTGTCGAAGCGATTGACCCGCCAGGGCCAGCAAGCCGGCGACCGGCACGACGGTCTCGCACACGGCCTCGAGCGTGGGATCGTCACGGAGCCGGTCAACCGCCTTGTTCGCCACGGCCATGGCGTTGAGGCGGCCGGCGCCCATCTCGTCGGCTCGCGACAACACGGCGATCGAGCCCATCGAGGTCTCCCCACCCGTGCGGTCGCCGAGGGTGCGCAGGAACTCGATGTCGTGGGCGTGCAACGACCGGAGCAGGTAGACGAAGGCATCGGCGACGCTGACGTCGCCCTCAGGAGCGACGAACTCGACCGTGCGCTCGCCAACCTCGGCCGAGACCGACGCCATGCCCGGCGTGTCGATCAACGTGAACTCCTCGAGCGGTGCCGCGGGCCACGTGACGTCGAGGGACTCGATCTCGTTCGGATCGAGGCGACCCAGATCCAGCTCGAGCCGGCCATCCTGCCGGAGGGTGGGGACGTGGAGCTCGCCCTGGGTGGCGTGCCTCGCGCGGACCGAGGGAGCGTTGCCGTGGCGATACCAAGTGACGATCCGCGTGCACTCGCGGGCGTCGGTCGGGGCGAGCTGTTCGCCGAGCAAGGCGTTGACCAGCGTCGACTTACCGGCCTTGACGGTGCCCACGAGAGCGACCCGGAGTGGCTCATCAGCCCGCTTGCGGAGGGCGTCGATCTGAGCCGTCGCCTCCGGGTCGTCGCGGTACACTGCTCGAGCCTGCTCGAGCAGGCCGCGAACATGCTCCAGCGAAGCCGACCTCACGGGGTCGACCTCATGGGGTTCTCGGTTCGGCGGACAGTGCCTCGGCTGCGCTGGCGAGGTTTCGCACCTTCGTGAGGCGCTCCGTGAGGGCCTGGGTCCGGCCGTCCCGCTGCGCAGCCGCCGTGCCGGCCCCCCGCTTGGCGGACTCGACCGATCGGTTCAGCGACTGCCGGAACTCCTCGGCGACCTCCTCGAACTCGGTGCGCATCTGGCGCTTCACGTCCGTCAGGCTCGTGCGTGTCTCCTTGACCACGTGGAAGATCGTTTCGTCGACCGCCCGCCGAACCGCGTTCCGGGCCTCGGTGCGGCGCCGGTCGAGCCGGTTGGCGGTTTCCTGTCGGAGCGAGAAGCCGCCGAGCACGGCGCCCGCGAACACCGAGATGGGGTTGATGAGTGCCATGCCTGCCATGGCGGTGATGATGCCTGCCATCAGGATGCCGCTGTAGGAGCCCCGCATGGCCCCGATGAGCTTTTGCGATCCGGTCATGCGGCCGGTGCGAATGATGTCGATTCCGGCCACATTGGTAAGCATGGAGCGCGTGTCGATCGACGGGACCTGGGGAAGACGGATCTCGCTCTCGAGACGGAAGGACTCGGCCACGGTCGCAGCCACGTGCTCACAGCGCTCGTAGGCCCACACGAAGCTGTCGGCGATCGCGTCGGCAAAGGAGTCGGCCAGCCACTGAGACATCGTTTCCCACGTGTCGGCGGGGTCACCCTCGTCGATGAGCTGCTCGGCGTCGCGCCCGATGGACCGGATGCGGTCACGGACGTCGTACTCGACGTCGTTGAGGAGGTCGCTGAACCCGTCATTGAGCGCGATCTGCCACTTGGAGGCGCGCTTGTTGAGGTCGGCTGCCATGTTCTGGGCATCCTCGAAGGTCTGAACGAGCATGGCGGCCTCACCCGGCCGGACCAGGGTTTCGAGCTCGGCCTGAAGTGCCAAGGTCAGATGACTGCTCACGGCCGCTGCCTCCGTGGCCGCGGCGTCGCGCAGCGACATCACCGCACGGGGAAGGAGGTCGCGTTGCAGTCGTTCGATCAGCCACGGGATCCCGGACTCCTCGGCCAGGGCGGTGTCGCCGAGCGTGAGCGCCGTTCGGTACAGATTCGCCGAGACCGGCAGGATCGTCGCGTCGATACCCGCCGACTCCAGATGCTGGCGGTTGGCAGCTGCGACGTCGCGCCAGTGCGGCGTCTGGTCGATCTTGCTCAGGACGCACACCACGATCGGGCAGATCGTCGCCGCCTGGCGCAGGAAGCTGAGCTCCGGTTCGGTGAGCTCCTGGCTGGCATCGGAGAGGACGACGAGTGCATCTGCGGAGGGCAGGAGGGCCAACGTGGTGACGGCATGGCGAGCCACCGCACTGCCGACACCCGGGGTGTCGACCATCACGAGTCCGTCGCGGAGCGCGTCGGCGGGCAGCGTCACCTCGATCTTCCCTCCGTCGAGCGATCCGGTGCTCGCGGCGTGGTCCATCACGTGCTTGCGCATGTCGTTGATGTCGATCGGGATCCGGGTGGAGCGGTTCTCGCCGGGCACGTCGAAGGTGAGGGATGCGCTCGGTTCAGGCCCGTACTCGATGATCGTCGGGATCGCCGTCATGGCGATGTCGTCGACAGGGCAGACCGGAGCCCCGACGATGGTGTTGACGAGCGTGCTCTTGCCCTGATTGAACGGCCCGACCACGACCACGCGAACCTTCGGCTGGTCCAGGCGCTCGACCCACGAGTCGAGCCGCCGGGCGAGGTCGTCGCGGTCGAGTTCTCGCGCGTCGGCTCGCAGTCCCTGCAGGATGACGGTCAGGTCGGACGTGTCGCCGGCCAGAGGACGCGTGTTCATCAATCGAAGTCGATGTCCTCGATTTCGGCGTCCTCGGCCGCCAGGATCGGCGAGGAGTCGCCCGACGTGAAGTTGCTGTCCTCGTTGAACGAGTGGTCGTAGTTGACCGCCGCGTTGTTGTCGTAGACGTCGCCGCCGGCCACGGCGGCATCGCCCTGGGCGACCGTGCCGCCCTCTGCGGCCACGGCAGCGTCGGAGTTGTCGCCGTTGGTGTAGGCCACCGTGCCATCGGTGGTGGCGACGCCACCGTCACCGATGACTCCGTTCTCGCCGGCGTTCAGGCTGCCGTTGTTGGCGACCTGCGACTCGCCGCTCGCCGCTTGCGCATCGCCGCCAGTGTGACCGGCTGCGGCGCCCCCTTCGCCGGACGCCACGGACTGGTCGTCGGCGGCCACGTTCCCGGTACCGACGGCGGAGTTCGAATCGATGTCATTCGTCTGGCTCAGGCCGCCCACCACGCCGCCGGGCCCGACGTTGACCGTGTTCGTGAGAGCGTCGTTGTCCTGTGAGACCACCGCGGCGCCGCTCGCGATGACGGCGCCGTCGGCCGCTGCACCGGAGTTGTTGCCGGAGGAGATCGCGTCTGAGTCGTCCATGTCGAGCGAGACGTCGCCGGTGGTGTTCACCGTGGGGCTGAACACGTCGTCGTCGCTGGCGAGGTTGCTGTCATCGCCGGCCGCCTGTGCATTGGCGCCGCTCGCGACGTTTCCGTCGGTGGCGATGGCGCCGGCCCCGGTGGCCACGTTGCCGTCGGCGGCGACGGCACCGTCACCGACGGCGAGGTCGTCGCCGGCGACGTTCGAGTCGACGATCGCGTCGCCACCGGCGTTGACTCCGCCGTTGTCGGCCACCTGGATCGTGGAGCCCTCGTCGGCCACGTTGACGCCGGTGGAACCGGAGACGTTCACCTGGTCCTCTCCGACCACGGTGTTGCCGTCGCCGTTGACAGAGACGTTGCCGTCGCCGACCACGACATCGCCATTGCCCTCGAACTCGACATCGCCGCCGGCGGCCACGCCGCCGTTGAGCGCGATGCCGCTCTCCTCGATGCCGCCGCTGACCGCGACGGAGCCACCGGTGGCGACGTTGATCTGCTCGGCTTCCTCGCCGCCGACGACGGCGACCCCGCCGGGAGCCGCAATGGCCTGCGAGACGTCACCCTGGGCCCACACGTTGTTGGCCGTGATGCCGTCGCCGTAGTAGTTCATGACGAAGTTCTGCAAGATGTCGGCCGTGGAATCCGGTGCAGGCGCGGACCCACCGCCGACGACGACCGGCACTGCGACCGGAACCGCATGGGGCACCGGGATGAAGGCCGTACCTCCGCCCCCACCCCCGCCCAGCAGAGTGGTCACCGAATGGATGGCGTTCGACGCGTCTTGCGGCGGCACCTGGCTCAAGCCGTGATCATCGAGGGCACCCTCGGGGTCGCCGGAGAACTTCTCGGCGAGCTCCGGGTCGGACAACAGCCGAAGAATGAAATCAAGAAGAGTGGTGACCCCGACCATGGCGGATGGCTCCTTTGTGGATTCGCCTGCATGCAACGGTGACACTATAGGCGAAGGTCGATCGGCCGGTGATCGACTTCGCGTAAACGAATCGTGACCACAACGCAACCATTCTGCAATGTGGTGACCTGCGGTGACGCAGGTGGCAGGTGCTTGACGTCGAGGCGCCGGGAGGAGGGTGGATGACCGTCGCCGTTGACCTCGGATCGAGTGCTGTGAAGGTGGCCACCAATGCCCACTCGCCGGTACTGGTGGCGGAGCCCATCGACCCGGAGCTCGCTGCCCGTGTCGGCACGACCGTCCCGCTGGTGCGTCGCGAGGGCAACCTCGTCGTCACACAGGTTCCCCATGAGGCCTACGTCCGGGCTCTCGCCACGGCGCTTGACGGCACGACGGCGGAGTCCGTCGCGATCGTGACGCCCGACTGGTGGACGAAGCGTGCGCGCGACATGGTCGAGCAGACCCTCGCGGCCCACGAGGCCGGACGATTCCGGCTGGTGTCACCGGCCGTTGCCGCCGTCCGCGCGGCCGCCGAGAAGCATCGACTCCCCACGACCGTCGCCGTGCTGGATATCGGTGCCGAATCGAGCAGCACCACGGTTGTCACCGCGGATGATGGTCTTCATCGCGTGGTCGGACGCCCCTCGGTCCTGCACGGCCAGGCCGGCAACCACATCGACCGACGGCTGATGCAGCACGTGCTCAGCTGGCTCAGTGCGGACATCAACGGCTATGAGCCGAACCGTGCGGAGATCGCCGCGGCCGGCCAGTCGCTGCAGACACAGGTCAAAACAGCCAAGGAAGTGCTGTCCACTCGTCCGGCGGCGACCCTGACACCTGACCTCCCGGGAGCGAACGCCGAGCTGCGTCTGGTCCGATCGGAGTTCGACGAAGTGGCGCGTGAGACGGTCGACGCGATCGTGGCGATGCTCAGGGCCAACATCGTGGTCAACGCGCCAGAGGGCGTGGAGGCGGTGTTGCTGACTGGGGGCAGTGTTTCCATACCCTTGGTCACGCAGGTCATCTCGGTCGAGCTGGGGCTTCCGGTGATCCTGGAGAACGATCCAGCGACGCTGGCCGTGCGCGGTGCAGCGACGGTGGAGCTGCCGGCACCCCCGCGGCGACGCAGGTGGCTGCCCCGCCGGCGCGTAGGCGCCGGACATCTCGTGTTCGACCTGAAGAACGCACCCGCGCCACAGAGTGAACCCTACGTCGACGTGTCCCTGGAGCCACCGCCCGAGCCCCCGCCGGAGCCGCCGGGGCGACATGCGGCACAGCACCAGGAACAGATGGTTCCCGACTCAGACGCTCCGGAGGCTGACGGTGAGCACCACCCCGGGGGACGACTGGAAAGTTTCATCGACATCTCCCGGCGCCAGGCCGCGGCGACCCAGTCGGTGCCCGCGCTGGATCCGGTCCACCTCGTGGTCGAGACCGAAGGCTCGTCCCGGTCGAGCTGGTCCGTCCGGTGGGCCTCGGCACCAGAACCAGATTCCTCGTGGGAAGGCGCGCGCCGCGTCTACGTCGACGATCAGGGACAGTTCCGACTCAAGGTCAATGATCGCGACTACGAGATCGACATGGGCACGGAGCTGGCGTCGACATCGCTCTCGCTGCTCCTCATCGGTCTGCACGTGTTCGTCACGCTGTCCGAGAACGGAACGTTGTTGCGAGAGCTCCACCTCAACCCGGAGCACGACTTCCGCCCGGAGTGACCGGCGGCATCCGCCTCAATAGCCGCCCTCGGGCGGCACCATCTCCGCGCGGACGCCGAGCAGCCGGATCGGGCGGTCGTCCTCCAGCTTCTGCAGCAGCTCGAGGGCCGTCGCCGCGATGACGACCGCGTCGAACGTGGGCTCGGGCAGCTTGCGAATGCGCGTCGTGGTGAAGAAGGGTGCGAACCGCACCTTGAGGTGGACCCGCATGCAGGCGCGATCCTCGCGGCGGATGTCCTCGACCACCTGATCGGCGAGTGCCCGGATGGCAGCGGCGATGTCGCCGGGCTCGGTGAGGTTCTGCTGGTAGGTCGTCTCGTGGCCGTGTGCGCGAGCGACCCACGGGGTGTCGTCGACCTGGGCGCTGCTCACCCCGCGGCCGAGACGCCCGAAGTGTGGTCCCATCGTGGGGCCGAACTCGCCGATCAGCCGCTCGTCGTCGGCCGTCGCCAGGTCGCGCACGGTCTCGATGCCGAGGTCGGCCAGCCGGGCCCGGATGCGTTGGCCGATGCCCCAGATCGCATCGGTGGGCCGATCGCCCATCACCTCGAACCAGTTGTCGCGGGTCAGCTGGTAGACGCCGCGGGGCTTGCCGAAGTCGGTGGCGATCTTGGCCCGCACCTTGGTGTCGCCGATGCCCACCGAGCAATGCAACGAGGTGGTCGCCAGCACTTCGGCCTGGATGCGCCGGGCGAACGCCTGGGGATCGTCCGTCTCGATGCCGACGAACGCCTCGTCCCAGCCGAGCACCTCAACGACGGCACCGTCGAGGCCGCGCAAGGCCGACATCACCTGCTCCGACGCCGCCAGGTAGACCGGGGCGTCGACCGGCAGCAGCACGGCCTCCGGACACTTGCGCACCGCGGTCTTGAGCGGCATCCCGGACCGCACGCCGAACTCCCGCGCCTCGTACGAAGCCGTGGACACCACGGCGCGCTCGGTGGGATCGCCGCGTCCGCCGACGATCAAGGGCTTGCCAGCCAGCTCGGGATGCCGGAGCACCTCGACTGCAGCGAGGAACTGGTCGAGGTCCACGTGGAGCACCCAGGGACGGGACACGGTGGCAGACTACGACTGACCGCGATCAAGGGGGATTGACCATGGGCAACATCGGCGTGCACGAGTTCATGGCGCTGGACGGCGTCTTCGAGGACCCGAGCTGGACCTTCGACTACGGATTCGACCCGCAGATGGGCGAGGCGATCGGGGCGATGACCGACCGGTCCGAGGCCATCCTGCTCGGCCGCAAGACCTACGAGATGTTCGCGCCGGCCTGGTCGACTCGCACCGTGGAGGACGATCCCGGAGCGCCGTTCTTCAACGACACCCACAAGTACGTCGTCGGCGCCAACGAGCCGTCCGAGGACTGGGGGCCGTCGACGCGCCTCGGCGCCTACGACCCCGAAGCGATCCGTCGCTTGAAGGACGAGGTCGACGGCGACATCTTCGTCAGCGGCAGCGGCCAGCTCGTGCGCGGCATGCTGGCCGACGGCCTCGTCGACGAGCTGATGCTGTGCGTCTTCCCGGTCGCACTCGGAAGCGGCGAGAAGCTGTTCGGCGAGGGCGGCGAGTCCACACGGCTCGCGCTCGAGAACAGCTTCGCGTGCGAGAACGGCGTCATGGTGCTCACCTACAAGGCCGCGTAGCCGGGATGTCCCGACCCCGTGCCGGGGCTAGCATCGCGACCATGAGCACCCCCACGGAAACATCGGTCATCGAGGGCGTCCACCCGCAGCTGTTCATCGGCGGAACGTGGCGCGACGCGGAGGACGGCAGCACGTTCGCGGTCGAGGATCCGTCGACCGGCAAGACGCTCGTCGAGGTGGCCGACGCCACCGTCGCCGACGGCTCGGCCGCGCTCGATGCCGCCGTCGGCGCCCAGGCCGACTGGGCCGCCACCCCGCCGCGAGATCGCGGCGAGATCCTGCGCTCGGCGTTCGAGTCGATCACCGAGCGTGCCGACGAGCTCGCCCTGCTGATGACGCTGGAGATGGGCAAGACGATCGCCGAGAGCAAGGCCGAGATCACCTACGGCGCGGAGTTCTTCCGCTGGTTCTCCGAGGAGGCCGTTCGGGTCGCCGGGCGATACGCCACGGCCCCGAACGGTGCGACCCGCCTGCTGACGCTCAAGCAGCCGGTCGGCCCCTGCCTGATGATCACGCCATGGAACTTCCCGCTGGCCATGGGCACCCGCAAGATCGGGCCGGCCATCGCGGCCGGCTGCACGATGGTCGTCAAACCGGCCGGTCTGACCCCGCTCACCATGCTGTGGCTCGCTCAGGCGCTGGCCGATGCCGGGCTGCCCGACGGCGTGCTCAACGTCGTCACCACGTCCCGCACCGGCGACGTGATGGAGCCGATCATCCGCGATGCGCGGCTGCGCAAGCTGACGTTCACCGGCTCCACCGGCGTGGGCCGCACCCTCGTCGAGCAGAGCGCCGAGCGCCTGCTGCGGGTCTCGATGGAGCTCGGCGGCAACGCTCCGTTCCTCGTGTTCGACGACGCCGACGTCGATGCCGCCGTCGACGGTGCGATGCTCGCCAAGATGCGCAACATCGGTGAGGCCTGCACGGCCGCCAATCGCTTCATCGTCCACGAGTCGGTGGCGCCGGAGTTCGGCGAGAAGCTGGCGGCCCGCATGGGCGGCCTCGTCGTCGGCCGTGGCACCGAGGACGGCGTCGACGTCGGACCGCTGGTGGAGGAGAAGCAGCGCGACTCGGTGGCCGAGCTCGTCGACGACGCCGTCGGCAAGGGGGCCACCGTGCTCACCGGAGGGTCGGCCGTTGACGGCGACGGCTGGTTCTACGAGCCGACCGTGCTCGCCGACGTGCCCACCGATGCCCGCGTCCGCCAGGAGGAGATCTTCGGGCCGGTCGCGCCGATCATCACGTTCACCGACGAGGGTGAGGCCTTGCGCATCGCCAACGACACCGAGTACGGCCTGGTCGCGTACGCCTTCACCCGCGACGTCTCCCGCGTCGTGCGGATCTACGAGGGCCTGGAGACCGGCATGGTCGGCATCAACCAGGGCATCGTGTCGAACCCTGCCGCCCCGTTCGGCGGGGTCAAGGCGTCCGGCTTCGGCCGTGAGGGCGGCACCGAGGGCATCGAGGAGTATCTCGAGACGAAGTACGTCGGCCTGGCCCTCTGATGGGAGCCACTCGGTAGATTCGGCCCATGCGCCGCTCTGTTGTCGCCGCCTGTGTGCTGGCTGCCGTGCTCGGCGGCTGTGCACGTAGTGAAGACCCCGCACAGCCGACCCGCACCATCGAGCCGCGAAACACCGCGTCCTCCTCATCACCCAAGGCGCCGGATGAGAACTCGGATGGCTGCACTCTGCTCACCGCCCCCGAGCGTCGCTCAATCGCTGGGAAAGACCTCGATATCGTGGCACCTTTTCGGGCCGACGAGGGCACAGTGGAGTGCCGATGGGTCGATGACTTGTCGACTCCGACACCAACCGCCCTCAAGGTGGCGACGACGCCGGCTCAGCGCTGGGTCCTGCGCTTACCGGATCAGATCGAAAACACGATCTCTGCGGGAAGGACCGAACCCGAGTACACCGAACGCCTCCTGGCCGCCAGAAAGAAGATACTCGAAGGTGTCGACGAGATCGGCGACAAAGAGGCGTGCGGTATGTTCTCGCTCCTGTTTGAGGCCAAGACAGGTAAGAAGGACGCCCGCGAGATCGTTCACTACGAGCCCGCCGCGGGGGCCGGCGTCGCCGCAATCGTGCAGTCGTGCAGTAAAGGTGTTTACACTCTTCTGACTTACCACGAGAACAAGCTCGCACCATCGAAGCCGCTCGCTGACGCCATGGTACGAATGGTGAAGATCGCCCACAAGCGAGCCATTGCGCTGTAGTGGTCAGAACGAGACGTCGGCGCGGCGCTCGTCGTCGGTGCGCTCGCACATCAACGAGCCGTCGGCGAACCGGACACCGTCGGTGAAGCGGGCCTCGATCTGACCCGACCCGAACTGCTCGATGTACAGGCGCGCATAGAGGCCCCCGGCTTCGAGCAGCTCGTCGTGGCTGCCCTGCTCCACCAGCACCCCGTCGTCGATGCCGAAGATGACGTCGGCCGACCGGATGGTGGAGAGCCGGTGCGCGATGGCGATCGTGGTGCGGTTGTGGGTGGCGCGCTCCAGAGCTTCCTGCACCAACCGCTCGGTCTCGGTGTCGAGCGCCGACGTCGCCTCGTCCAGGATGAGGATGCGTGGATCCATCAGCAGCACCCGCGCGATGGCCAGCCGCTGCTTCTCGCCACCGGACAGCCGGTACCCGCGCTCTCCGGTGATCGTCTCGTAGCCGTCGGCGAAGCCGAGGATGCGGTCGTGGATGTTCGCATCTCGGGCGGCCTGCTCGATCTCGGCCGAGGTGGCGTCCGGCTTCGCGTAGGCGATGTTGTCGCGGATGGTGCCATGGAAGAGGTACGGCTCCTGGGTCACCATGCCGACCGACTCGGCCACCGAGCCGAGCGTGAGGTCGCGGACGTCCTGTCCGTCGATCAGCACCGCGCCCTCGGTGACGTCGTAGAACCGCGGGACGAGATAGGTCATCGTGGTCTTGCCGGCGCCGGATGGTCCGACGATGGCCGCGAGCTGGCCGGGCTGCACCTTGAAGGAGACGCCGCGCAGCGCCCAGCTGGACGTCGGCGGCTGGTCGGCGTCCGGACTCTCGATCCGCACGCCGGTGTCGCCAAACCGGTCCCGGTTGACCGTGCCGCTGAGCTCGCGCGGTTCGGGGTACTGGAACCAGACGTCGCTGAACTCGATCTCGCCCCGCAGCCGGGACCCCTCGAGGTGGGTGGCGCCGGGCCGTTCGGTGATGGCCGGCACGAGGTCGAGGTACTCGAAGATGCGGCGGAACAGCGCGAGAGATGTCTGCACGTCGAGCGTGACCCGCATGAGCTGCAGCAGCGGCATCTGCAGACGGGCCTGCACCGTCGTGAACGCCACCAGCGTTCCCGCGGTGAGCGCCGTGCCGCCGTTGAGCATCAGCCCGGCCGCTAGGTAGATCAGCGCAGGGGTGATAGCGAAGGACGCCTGCACGGTGGCGAAGAACGCCCGCCCCGTCATGGCCTGCTCGACCTGCAGGCGGGCCTGCTCGCGGTTCGCGTCCCGGTAGCGCCCGACCTCGGCGTCGGCGCGGTTGAACACCTTCGAGAGCAGGATGCCGGAGACGCTGAGGGCCTCCTCGGTGATCGCGGTCATCTCCGACAGCGACTCCTGGGTCTTGCGCGCCAGCCGCTGACGGCGCTTGCCCACCCGCATCTGCACGACGATGAACACCGGCATCAGGATCAGGGTCAGCACGGTGAGCTGCCACGACAGCAGCACCATCGCGACGAAGGCTGCGATGACCGTGACGGAGTTCTGCAGGATCGAGGTGGCGGTGTCGGTGAGCACGGTGCGCACACCGGCGACGTCGTTGGCCAGGCGCGACTGGATGGCGCCGGTCTTCGTGGCGGTGAAGAACGCGAGCTCCATCTTCTGCAGGTGCGCGAACAACTCGCTGCGGAGGTCGGCCATCGCGGAGTTGCCCACGGTGGAGGTCAGCCAGTTCTGGCCGATGCTGATGAGGGAGGCGACGATCGGGATGAGGCACATGCCGGCGACCAGCCAGCCGAGCAGGCCGAGGTCGGGCTGGCCGGACCGGGGGAACAGCGCGTCGTCGAAGACCGCCTTGGTGAGGAACGGGACGATCGAGGTGAGCGTCGCGGCCGTGATGACCGCGACGGCGACGAGCGCGAGCTGGGCCTGGTATGGCCGGAGCACGGCCGCGATGCGGCCCAGCACCGGTTGGTTCGCCGCCGCGATCTCGTCGTCGGTGAGGTGGGTGACCACGCGGCCCGGGTGAGGCATCAGTCGTCGATCCTGGTGACGACGACTTCGGTGCCTCCATGGGTGACGGGCACGAGCTCGGTGGTGCCCCACACGCCGGCTTCCGAGCGCAGCCGGGCCCACAACAGGAGCTTTCGCGGATCGGGGAAGTCGGCTGGGTCGGCCTGCACGGTGAACTCAGTAGGACCGTTCTCGGCGTCGACGCTCGTGGCGGCCAGCACCTCGCCGGCGGTGTCGACGAGCTTGACGGTGACCACGCCGCCCGGAGGCATCGCCAGCTTCTCGCGGAACACCACGGTGCCGGAGATGGCGAAGACGTTCGAGGCGGACATGCCTCGATCGTATGCCGCGCCATCCACGGATCGGGTGGGCTGAAGTTCTGCTCAGCGTGAACAAGCCCTGCGACGTCAGGCGTATCCGGCGGGCGTCCCCCAGGTTTCCGAGCGGGAGCTGCCCTCGTGGACGATCGGGCAGTGGGTGCCGATGAAGTTCGTCGGCATGCACCGGTTGCAGTGGATGCACAACGAGGGCGTGGACGCGTCGGCGGCGATCCGGTTGACGAGGTCGGGCTCGCGCAGGAGAGCCCGGCCCATCGCCACGAACTCGAAACCCTCGCGCATGCCGAGGTCCATGGACGCCCGGTCGGTGATGCCGCCGAGCAGGATCATCGGCAGGCCGATCTCGGCCCGGATCCTGCGGGCGTCGTCGAGGAGGTACGCATCGTGGTACGGGTACACGCGGATGAACTGCTTGCCCGCGAGACGCATCACCGTCTTGGTCGGCTGCGGCAGCACGGCCACGAACTCCTTGACCGGCGCGTCACCGCGGAAGAGGTGCATCGGGTTGAGCAATGAGCTGCCCGCGGTCATCTCGAAGGCGTCGACGGTGCCGTCCTGCTCGATCCACTGCGCGGTCTGGGTGGCTTCCTCGACGGTGATGCCGCCGCGGACGCCGTCGGACATGTTCAGCTTGGTGATGATCGCGATCTGATCGCCGACGGCGTCCCTGACGGCGCGCAGGACGCCCCGCGCGAACCGGGCGCGGTTCTCCAGCGGTCCGCCGAACTCGTCCGTGCGGTGGTTGATCTTCGGGCTGAGGAACGCGCTGGGCAGGTAGCTGTGCCCGAGGTGCACCTCGACGGCGTCGAAGCCGGCCTCGATCGCCCGCGTCGCCGCGGCCGCATGCGCGGCGGTGATCCGGTCCAGGTCGGCTCGCTTCGCCTTGCGGGAGACACCGAAGGACAGGTTCGGGAACCGGGTGCTCGGCGAGAGTGAGTGCTCGTGATTGCTCCGCGCGTCCGCCACCGGGCCGGCGTGACCGATCTGCGCCGAGATCGCGGCCCCCTCGGCGTGCACCGCATCGGTGAGCACCCGGAGCCCGGGCATGGCGTCGTCGGTCCACAGGATCTGGTCCGGAGCGGTGCGTCCATCGGGAGCGACCGCGCAGTAGGCGACGGTGGTCATGCCCACGCCGCCGGATGCGTACTCGCGGTGGAACGCGACGAGGTCGGTGGTGACGCGGGAGCGGTGGCTCAACCCCTCATAGGTCGCCGCCTTGATCACCCGGTTGCGCAGCGTCAGCGGACCGATCCGGCCCGGCGAGAAGACGTCCGGCGCGCCGGACTCCGGAACACGTTCCATCGTCGCAGGCTATCTGTCCCGTGCGTTGCGCCGAGCGTGAACGCCCCTTGGCCGGCTGTCAGGTTGCGTGGTTGCGTGGGGGCATGGCGAACGTTCTCGTGCTCGGCGGAACCGCCTGGCTCGGCCGTGAGGTGGCGACGGAGGCCGCGTTCCGGGGGCATGACGTGACCTGCCTGGCCCGAGGCGAGTCCGGGAGCGTGGCCGACGGTGTCGAGCTCGTCCGCGCCGACCGGGACGACCCGATCGCGTACGACGACCTGACCCGACGCCGGTGGCATGCGGTCGTCGATGTCACTCGTCAGCCCGGTCACGCCCGCAGCGCCGTGCTCACGCTGGGCGCCCAGGCCGAGCACTGGACGCTCGTGTCCACCGGCAACGTCTACGCCGACCTCGCCCACCCGATGCACGAGGACGACGCGCCCCGCGACCCGCTGGCCGACGATCATGCGCCGCCGGAGCTGTACGGCGAAGGCAAGGTCGCGTGCGAGGAGGCGGTCAGCGCGCTGCCGCAACACTTGATCCTGCGAGCGGGCCTGCTCGGTGGACCCGGCGACCCGTCCGATCGGGCCGGCTACTGGGTCTCCCGGTTCGCGGCCGCCGGTGACGAACCCGTGCTGGTGCCTGACCTGCCAGGCGCCGACGTGCAGGTCCTCGACGTCCGCGACCTCGCGATCTTCATCGTCGACGCTGGCCTGCGCGGCGTGACCGGCGTGATGAACGTGGCCGGGCTGCCGACACCGCTCACCGACTTCCTGTCCGCCTCGGCCGACGTCGCCGGCCACACCGGCACCGCCAGGGGCGCGAGTCCGCGCTGGCTGGTCGAGCACGACGTCGAGCCCTGGATGGGTCCGCGCTCACTGCCACTCTGGCTGCCGGACGAGGCCCGGGGCATGGCCGCCATGGACACGACCCGCGCCGCGGCCGCCGGGATCCAGCGCCGCCCGCTGGTCGAGACGTTGACCGACACCCTGATCGACGAGCAGGCCCGCGGCCTTGACCGGAGCCGCAAGGCCGGCCTCACCCGCGACGACGAGCTGGCCCTCCTGGCCCAGCTCTGAGCCCGATCAGCGAGCGGCGTGGCGGATGCCGGCGAGAGCGTGCGCCATCAGCTCGGGCTGTCCGACGTCCCGCGCGTAGGCGGCGACCGACGCGGTCGAGAAGATCGCCATCACCCGGGCGCGCAGCTCGGTGTCGGTGTCGATGGATCCGTACTCACCGATGAGCGCCTCTCGGGACTCGCCGTGGAAGGCCGAGTAGGCGACCGAAAGGTCGACCGCCCTCGGGGCAGCGCACAGGTCGCCCCAGTCGATGACGCCGGAGGCCTGGCCGTTCTGGTCGACGAGCACGTGGCGGGAGTACAGGTCGCCGTGGCTGAGCACGGTCTCCGTCGGTGGTGGCCCGGCCGACTCCCCGTGCGCCAGCACGGCGTCCACGTCGTCGGCCGAGGGCACGTGCAGCTCGGCCAGGACGTCGCGGGCCCGGCTGGCGCGACTGGCGGCGTCGGCACGTCCGAACGGATCGACCGGGAGGTCGGGATCGGCCGGGATGGCGTGCAGCTCGGCCAGGAACCGCCCGATCGCCGCCCCGATGGCGACGTCGTCGACGCCGGACGCGACCGCGAGCTCCGTCCCGGGCAGGTGACGGGCTCCCCAGAAGCGCCAGGGCGGATCACCGTAGACGGCCACGTGCTCCGGCACCGGGATCGGCAGGCTCAGCTGTGGGGCGAGCTGCGGCAACAGCGCGATCTCGCGGTCGATGCCGGGCAGTGCGATGGAGCGTCGCGGGAACCGGAACACCCAGTCGTCGTCGACCCGGACGATCGTGTTGTCCCACCCGGCAGCGACGATGCGCACGTCGGCACCGGCGAGACCGCAGGCCCGGACGGCAGCCCGAGCCTCGGCCTCGGAGACCTCCCGCTCGGGGGACCACGGTGAGCTCACCCGGTCGACCCTAACCGTCTGGTACCCCCATGGACATGCGCCCGTTAGGTGAGCCTAAAGTCAGGCGCATGAGCGATCTCCCGGGCCTCGACGGCATCCTCGGCGTGGAGTACGTGGAGTCGACGCCCGACCAGGTGGTCGCGCAGTTCACGATCGACCAGCAGCACCTGCAGCCTTACGGCATTCCGCACGGCGGCATCTACTGCTCGGTCCACGAGTCGACGGCGAGCTACGCCGGGTCGCTCTGGGCAGGTGAGGATCGCATCGTCGTCGGCACCAACAACATCTGCGACTTCCTCCGCCAGGCCAAGGTCGGCGACACGATCACCGTGACGGCGACGCCCATTCACCGCGGACGCTCCCAGCAGCTGTGGCGCACCGAGTCCACCGACCAGGACGGGCGCCTCGTCGCGCAGGGTCAGGTCCGCCTGGCCAATCTCGACCGGCCGACATGATGCGCCAGCACGCGCGTTCGGGCTCACCGTACGAGGACAGGATCGGGTTCAGCCGCGCGGTCCGCGACGGTCAGCTGGTTGCGGTCTCCGGAACGGCGCCCGTCTGGCCGGACGGGAACGTCGATCCCGACGTCACCGTTCAGGCGCGCCGGTGCTGGCTGATCGCGCTCGCGGCGCTCACCGAGCTCGGTGGCGGCACCCGCCACGTCATCCGCACCCGTCAGTTCATCGTCGACCCCGCGGACGCAACAGCCGTCGGCGAGGTGCACGGCGAGGTGTTCGGCAACATCCGGCCGGCCAGCACGATGGTCGTCGTCTCGGCGCTGCTCGACCCTCGCTGGAAGGTCGAGGTCGAGCTCGACGCCGTCATCCCGGACGGACTCACCGGCCCGCGTCTGACCGCCAACCTCTAGCTCTGGGCGTCGGGGAACTGAATCTCGGCGGAGTGCCGATCGAGGAAGGCCTTGAGGTCGAACTCCTCGCCTCGCCTCGCGACAGCACTGCCGGTGTACAGGCCCTCGAAGAACTCGGCCGTTCTGAGGGCGGGGCGGACCTGCCAGTTGAGGCGCGTCCCGGTCTCACCGACCATCTGATGGACGGTGCCGGCGGGGACATGGAAGGTCTCGCCCGCCGCATGTGTCGTCTCGACGCCGTCGACGATGGTCCGCACGGTGCCTTCGAGCACCTCGAAAAACTCGTCCTGGGCTGGATGGAAGTGCGCCGCCGGCAGTTGGGCGCCGTCGCGGTACGTCGACTCCATCTCGAGCACCTCGCCGTCGGTCTCGGCGGCCGTGCGGATGAACCTCAGGTGGTTGCCTGAACCGGTCAGCTCCTGTCCCGCGTGAACCATCGTTCCGCTCCGTCCTGGTCGGGGATGTCCGTCCTGCGCCCATCATCACCGAGAGGCCGGGTCGGTCGGTAGAATCGTCGACGTCGGACGCGACTGGCGTTGAGGTGGCTACCACCGGGAAGCGTCCGACGACCGTGACCACGGGACCGTTCGCCTGGGCCCCTCCCCGAACGTGTGGCTGTGCTGCACCTGCTGACGGAGGACCTTCCGAGTGACCATGATGACGATGACCCCCACGAACCCGTTCCCGACCGAGCACATCGACGACACCGACGTGCGCGTGCTGCTGCTGGAGAACATCCACGCCGACGGCGCGACGTTCCTGCGCGGCAAGGGCTATCAGGTCGAGACCGTCGACCGGGCCCTCGCCGAGGAGGAGCTGATCGAGGCCATCCAGGGTGTGCACCTGCTCGGCATCCGCTCCACGACGTACATCACCGAGAAGGTGCTGGCCGCAGCCCCGGATCTGCTCGCCGTCGGCGCCTTCTGCATCGGCACCAACCAGATCGACCTGCCGGCCACCACGCGTCAGGGCGTCGCGGTGTTCAACGCCCCGTACTCCAACACCCGCTCGGTGGTCGAGCTGGCCATCGCCGAGATCATCTCGCTGGCCCGTCGGCTGCACGAGAAGTCGACGGACATGCACGCCGGCATCTGGAACAAGTCGGCCGCCGGCAGCCACGAGGTGCGCGGACGCACGCTCGGGATCGTCGGCTACGGCAACATCGGCAGCCAGCTGTCGGTGATCGCCGAGGCGCTCGGGTTCAAGGTGATCTTCTACGACATCGACGACAAGCTGGCCCTCGGCAACGCGCGGCGCTGCTCCACGATGGAAGAGCTGCTCACCGAGGCCGACGTCGTCTCACTGCACGTCGACGGGCGTCCCGGCAACGCCGGACTGTTCGGCGATGAGCAGATGAGCCTGATGAAGCCGCGCTCGCTGTTCCTCAACCTCTCGCGCGGCATCGCCGTCGACCCGGTGGCGCTTCGCGCGCACATCGAGTCCGGCCACATCGCCGGCGCCGCGGTCGACGTCTTCCCGATCGAGCCGAAGCGCCAGGGCGACCCGTTCGAGAGCGAGCTGCGCGGGCTGCGCAACGTCATCCTGACCCCCCACGTCGGCGGATCGACCGAGGAGGCGCAGCAGGACATCGGGCGGTTCGTCGCCTCGAAGCTGCGGGCGTACACCGCCTTCGGCGGCACGTCCCTGAGCGTCAACATGCCGGAGATCAACCTGCCGGTCGACACCACGCGACACCGGCTCGCACACGTCCACGACAACGCGCCGGGCGTGCTGGCGACCATCAACGGACTGCTGGGTGACCATGGCGTCAACATCGACGCGCAGTCGCTGGCCACCCGCGGCGACATCGGCTACGTCGTCACCGACGTGGGCGAAGAGGTCGGACGGGACGTGCTCGCGGAGCTGGCGCAGCTGCCGGAGACCGTGCGGCTGCGCCAGCTCAGCTGAGCGTCAGCTGGTGCTGAACGGCGGGTACTCGTCCGTCAGCAGGTAGCAGTAGGCGTTCACCCGGGTGGTCCAGCGCAGGAATCCGATGAGGAAGTCGTTCAGACCGGTCGGCCAGCGGCCGAGGATGATCACCGCGAAGAAGCCGATGACCATGACGACCCAGGCTGCGATCGCCACGAAGAACAGCGCGAACATCTGCGGGATGATCATGATCAGCCGGAAGAAGATGGTCAGCCGGCTGCGACCCTCGATCGCCGGCACGACATCGACGCGGATGCGAGGGTCGTCGCCGGGGTCGGCAAAGGAACCGTCGAACGCGAACGGCGGGTACTCCTCGCGCTGGAACAGCGCGTAGGTGGTGACGCGGGCGTTGTACCTCAGGTACATCGCGATCGGCTTCTGCAAGCCGTCCGGGATCGTGCCGGCGAACACTCCGGCGAACCACGCGACGAACGCGAGCACCTGGGCGACGATCCCGAGCACGTACAAGATGATGAAGTGCGGGATCGCCAGCAGCCAGTGCACGAGCGGTCGCCAGCGCGCGATCTTCTCCGGGGTGTCGAACGTGAGCGTGAGCGGGTAGCCGCCCGGTGCCGGTGTGGGTGGAGCGTCCGGTGGTGGTGGCGGCGGCGGTGGAGGCGCAGGAGTCTCGGTCATGACACGAAAGTACGCGACTGCAACGTCTTTGCGGCCCAAGCGGACAGGGTTTCGGCGCAGCCCGCGTCCACCCGGACGTCCGCGAGGTCGTCGCCCCGTGTGGCCCCGCGGTTGACGATGACGACGGGGATGCCGTTCGCGTGGGCGCGACGCACGAACCGGAGTCCGGACATCACCTGCAACGAGGACCCGAGCACGACCAGCGCCTCGGCCTCGTCGGTGAGCCGGTAGCAGTGCTGCACGATCTCGGGCCGGACGTTCTCGCCGAAGAACACCACGTCCGGCTTGAGCCGCCCGCCACAGCGCTCGCACGTCGCGACCCGGAAGTCCTCGGTCGCCTCCAGGATCGCGTCACCGTCGGGCGCGACCTCGACGTCCTGGCTCGTCCAACCCGGGTTCAGCGCTGACAGCCGCCTCTGGAGGCGCGAGCGGGAGGTGCGGTCGCCGCAGTCGAGGCAGACGACCCGGTCGACCCGTCCGTGCAGCTCGACGAGGTCGCGATGTCCGGCCCGCCGATGCAGCCCGTCGACGTTCTGGGTGACGAGCCCGGACAGCCGCCCCTGCGCCTCCAGCTCGACCAGCCGGTGGTGCGTCGCGTTCGGTTCCGCACCGCCCATCCGGCTCCAGCCGAGGTGGGCCCGGGCCCAGTAACGCTGCAGCGAGTCGGGTCCGGCGACGAACTGCTGATACGTCATCGGCGTTCGCGCCGGGGAGCCCGGCCCGCGGTAGTCGGGGATCCCGGAGTCGGTGGAGACGCCGGCTCCGGTCAGCACCAGCCAGCGCCGGTCGCCGAGCACCTCGCGGGCTCGCTCGACGGCATCCGGATCCGGGAAGCGCCACGACGGATCGGTCATGAGTCCACGTCCACCCACTGCGCTCGCCAGTCCGGCGGCTCGAAGCTCGGCGCGAAGTACGTCTGCATGCGCCATGCCTTCCCGTCGCGCATCTCGCCGATCAGGATGACGTGCCATTCCGAGCCGTCTGGATACTGGGCCCGGTTGACGCCGGTGAAGACATTGCCGCTTCCCTCGATGCGCAGGACCGTGAAGGTCGGCGTCGTGACCCAGCGATCGTCTGCCCCTTCGACGCGTTCACGGCCTTGGTCCGTCCAGGCTCCCCCGGGATAGTTGGTGATGATCGCCTTCAGGTTGGCCGGGCCGCGCGTCCGCTCGCCGGACTGGGGGTAAACGTCTTCGAAGTCAGGATGTATCAGCGCATCGAGCGCATCGAGGTCCCGTTGGTTGAGCGCATCGAGGTAGGCCTCGAAAGCGGCCCGGGCGGTGAGCGTCGTCATGGATCCACTCCTCGTTTCGTGCCAAGACTAGGTCGTCAGCTCGATCAGCTTCTCGACCGTGCGAAGGTTCCGGGACGTTCCGGGCACGCCGAGTGCCTTCTGGATCGCCGGCGTCTTCATGTCCGAGCGACCGGCGCCGTGGTCATAGCGGATGTGCCACTCCCGACCGACGATCTCCCAGCGGTCGGCGCCGGTGTCGATCTCCCGCGCCTTGGCGACCGCCGCCTGTGTCGGCTGGTCGAGCAGGAAGACGATGTGGCCGTTCTTGGGGTCGTCCACGTCGAACGGGTAGTTCTCGCGTGCCTCGGTCAGCTCCGCCGGCGTGCGGATGATGCACTCGCGGAAGAACCCGTACTTCGCTTCGATCGCCTTCTCGAGAGCCGAGGCGAAGCCCATCACGTCATCCGGGGCGTCGCAGATGAGATTGCCCGAGGCGATGAACGTCGACACCTCGGTGGCGCCGAGGTCGGTGGCCAGCTCGCGCAGCTCGGCCATCGGCAGCGTCGCGCCGCCGACGTTGACGGCCCGCAGCAGAATGACGCAGGTGCTCACTGGGCGATCACGACGAAGTAGACGACGGTGAGGACGAGGAGTGTGCCGATGCCGGCGAGCGGCCACGGCCAGCGACGCCGGCCCCGACCACCGGCGACCAGGATCATGACCGGAACCGCGATCGCGGCCACGATCAGCACCAGCCAGTAGCTGTAGAACGCCCATGCGAAGTAGTAGCCGCTGCAGATTCTCGGCTCGTCGACGCCCGTGCCGCACGGGTCGGTCGCCATCACCGAGAATGCCGCGACCAACGTGAGCAGCAGCTCGAGACCGAGCTGCAGGACGTACAGCAACCATGCCGCGACCTTGTCGCCGGTGCCCTCACCCGAGTCGTCGTTCACGACCGCGATGTTAGGGGGTCGGCGTCTCGGCTGCGGCGAAATTCGTATGGCGCGGCACGACCGTGAGGGCCACCAGCATCACGATGCCGGCGATCGTCGAGCCGACGAAGACCTCGTGAAGGGCGGGGTCGAGCACGATGGCCGGAAGCTGGTCGAGCTCGCCGGTCACGTCGCCGCCGCGTCCCACCACGGCCGCGTTCGCCACCGCGCCGAACACCGCGATGCCCACCGCGCTGCCGACCGAGCGGGCGAAGATGTTGGTGCCGGTGACGACGCCGCGCGTCTCCCACCCGACCGACGACTGGGCGGCCACCAGCGTCGGCGAGGCGATCAGGCCGAGTCCGAGACCGACGAACAGGGACGCTCCGGCGAGATGGAAGACCGAGCTGTCCCGGCCCACCGTCACCAGCAGCCCGGTGCCGACGAAGAGCAGAGCGGCGCCGATGAACCCGGTGTCGCGAAATCCGATGCGCATGTAGAGCCAGCCCGACAGTGCGGCCGAGATGGGCCACCCGACGGTCATCGCCGCCACCGCGAAACCCGCGACCAGGGCGGACGTGCCCAGCACGCCTTGCGCGTACAGCGGGACGTACGAGACGAGCCCGATCAGCAGGACGCCGACGACCAGGCTCGCCGCGTTGGTGCCGACGAGGATGCGCTGGCCGAAGATCCACAGCGGCAGGATCGGCTCGGCGGCTCGACGCTCGACGAACCCGAACAGCACCAGGGAGAGACCGGCACCGGCCAGCACGCCGAAGCTGGTCGGGGAGCCCCAGTCCCACGCGATGCCACCCTGCAGCAGGCCGAGGATGAGCAGCGAGCCTCCGGAGGCGAGCAGGCCCGCGCCGAGGTAGTCGATGCGGTGCTTCTTGCGCTCGACGCGCTCGTCGAAGCGGCGCCAGAGCATCGCGGCGGCGGCGATGCCGATCGGGATGTTGACGAAGAAGATCCATCGCCAGGTCAAGAAGTCCGAGAAGATGCCACCAAGGGCCGGGCCGACGACCGACGAGATGCCCCACACGCTGGCCGTGTAGCCCATCACCTTCGGTCGTTCGCGAAGCGTGTAGAGGTCGCCGATGATCGTCATCGCCATCGGCATGACCGCGCCGGCACCCAGGCCCTGGATGGCCCGGAAGATGATCAGCGCCAGCATGTTCCACGCCGCACCGCAGAGGATGGATCCGAGCACGAAGAGCGCGATGCCGGCGAGCATCACCGGCTTGCGACCGACGAGGTCGGAGAGCTTGCCGTAGATCGGCACCGACACCGCCTGCGCCAGCAGGTAGACCGAGAACAGCCAGGGGAACTGGGAGAACCCACCGAGGTCGCTCACCAGTGCCGGCACCGCGGTGGCCAGGATCGTCGCGTCGATCGCCACGAGGGCCGTCGACAGCATCACCGCCAGCAGCACCGGACCGCGCTCGCTGCGCAGGCCGATGGACGACCGGGTGACGGGAGTGATGCTCACGCTAGACGTGCAACCCGTCGGCGTTGACTGCCATTCCCGGAGGACGCGCTCTCAGGGGGTGCCGGCACGCCCCCGGGCGAGCCGGTTGTAGATCAGCAGCGCGATGACGGCGCCCACCACCGACAGGATCAGGCCGCCGGCCTGGAATTCGAGGATCTCGTTGTCGGTGAAGAGGGCCCAGATGGCGCCGCCGAGGAACGAGCCGACGATGCCCAGCAGCAACGTGGCCAGGATGCCCATCGAGTCCTTGCCCGGCACGAGGGCGCGAGCGAGAAGTCCGGCGAGCAGACCGACGATCAGAAAGACGAGAATTCCCCACATGGTTCAACCCTTCACCGACGAGGGGGACCGTCCCCCGGACGCAGCCTAGGGGCGTCAGAGCCGGGCCGCGAGCTCGGTGGCCTGCTTGATGGCTCGCTTCGCGTCGAGCTCGACGGCGACGTCGGCGCCACCGATGACGTGCACCGGGACGCCGGACTGCTCCAGCGGCTCGACCAGGTCGCGCACCGACTCCTGGCCGGTGCACAGCACGATCGTGTCGACGTCGAGCACGCGTGGCTGGTCGTCGACGGTGATGTGCAGGCCGTCGTCGTCGATCCGGTCGTAGGTGACGCCGGGCACCATCTCGACGCCGGAGTCCTTCAGCGTGGCGCGGTGCACCCAGCCCGACGTCTTGCCCAGCCCCTTGCCGAGGCTCGACGTCTTGCGCTGCAGCAGGTGGATCTGGCGGCGGGGCGGGGCCTTGACCTTGGTGGCGAGCCCACCGCGGACCTCCTCGTCGGCGGAAACGCCCCAGCGCTCCATCCAGTGCTCGAGTGGCTCGCCCGTTCCGTCCGGCCCGGTGTCGTGCAGCAGGAACTCCGAGACGTCGAAGCCGATGCCGCCGGCGCCCATCACGGCTACCCGCTCGCCCACGGGCACGCGGTCGCGGATGACGTGTTGGTAGTCGACGACCTTCGGGTGGTCGATGCCGGGAAGTGACGGGATGCGCGGCTCGACGCCGGTGGCGATCACCACGTCGTCGAAACCGGCCAGGTCCTCGACCAATGCACGGCGGCCGAGGTGCAGCTTGACGCCCCCGAGCTCGAGCCGGCGGGTGTAGTAGCGGAGCGTCTCGCGGAACTCCTCCTTGCCGGGAATGTGCATGGCGAGCCGGAACTGGCCGCCGATCTCGGACTGCTCCTCGAACAGCTCGACCTGATGGCCGCGATCGGCCAGCTCGCTGGCGGCGGCGAGACCGGCCGGACCGGCACCGACGACGGCGATGCGCTTGACCGTCTTGGTGGGCAGGAGCACCAGCTCGGTCTCACGGCAGGCCCGCGGGTTCACCATGCAGCTGGCCCGCTGGTTCACGAAGGTGTGGTCGAGGCAGGCCTGGTTGCAGGCGATGCAGGTGTTGATCTCATCGGCACGTCCCTCTGCCGCCTTCTGCACGAAGAACGCGTCCGCGAGGAAGGGGCGGGCCATCGAGATGAGGTCGGCCTGGCCGTCGGCCAGGATCTGCTCGGCGACGTCGGGGGTGTTGATGCGGTTCGACGCCACGACCGGCACGTCGACGACGTCCTTGAGCTTCGCCGTCGTCCACGCGAACGCCGCGCGGGGCACGGACGTGACGATGGTGGGGATGCGGGCCTCGTGCCAACCGATGCCGGTGTTGATGATGGAGGCGCCGGCAGACTCGATGCGGCGGGCCAGCTCGGCGGTCTCGTCCCAGCTCTGCGCGTCGTCGACGAGGTCGAGCAGGCTCATCCGGTACATGACGATGAAGTCGTCGCCGACCGCCTCCCGCACCCGCTCGACGATCTCCACCGGGAAGCGCATCCGGTTCTCGGCCGACCCGCCCCAGCGGTCGGTGCGGTTGTTGGTGCGGGCGGTGAGCATCTGGTTGACGAGGTAGCCCTCGGAGCCCATGATCTCGACGCCGTCGTAGCCGGCGCGGCGGGCCAGCATCGCCGAGGCGGCGAAGTCGTCGACGGTCTGGTCGACCTCTTTGGTCGACATCGCCTTGGGGCGGCCGAGCGGTGTGATCGGTGACGGGATGTTCGATGCGGCCCGCTTGAACGGGTGGTAGCCATAGCGGCCCGCGTGCAGGATCTGCAGCGCGATCTTGCCGTCGTGCTCGTGCACGGCGTCGGTGATGAGGCGGTGCTTGTCGGCCAGCCTCCTGCTGGTCATCAGCGAGCCGAACGGCAGCAGCCAGCCGTGCCGGTTGGGTGCGTACCCGCCGGTGACCGACAGCGCCACGCCGCCCTCGGCGCGCTCGGCGAAGTAGGCCGCGAGCTCCGGGAATGTGTTTGGCACGGTCCTCCATGCCGGTGTGCATCGAGCCCATGATCACCCGGTTGCGCAGCGTGGTGTGCCCGAGGTCGAGCGGTGACAACAGGTGGGGGTACGGGGCTGGTCATCGGTTCTCCAGATGGTCGAGGATCTCGTCGCACCACTCGATGGCGCCGGCCTCGGCCCGCATGCCGCCACGCAGCACGAGGTAGGGGCCGACCTGCTCGTCGGTGAGCGCGGACGGGTCGGGATAGAACTTGGCGGCGCTGTCTTCGTACGCGGCGAGCTGGGCGGCATGCTCCCTGCGTCGCACCCGCACCTGGTCGAGCAGTGCGTCGCGGTCGCCGAGGTGCAGGGCCCGGAGCTTGACCGCGAACTCGCTGCGCAAGGTCTCCGGCGGAGTGGGGGTGGCCAGCCACGTGGTGAGCTCGGCGCGGCCGTCGGCGGTGATGGCGTAGACCTTCTTGTCCGGCCGCCCGTCCTGGGCGATGAGGTTCGACTCGACGAGCTTGTCGGTCTCCATCCGGCCCAGCACCTTGTAGATCTGCTGGTGGCTGGCCCGCCAGAAGTGGCCGATGGAGGCATCGAACCGGCGTGCCAGGTCGTAGCCGCTCGCGGACCGTTCCGCGAGCGACACCAGGATCGCGTGCTCGAGCGCCATGGTCGGCGACCCTACTATGCATCCCCTTGCTATGCAACTAGGTGCATATGAGGCGAGGACGACCGGTAGCGTGGCCGCGTGGACGAGCAGGAACTCATCGCGCTGATGGGCGAGGGGGCGCACGGCTACTTCGCCGGTGGCGCTGGCGACGAGATCACCCTGCGCGACAACGAGGCGTCGTGGTCCCGGCTCGCGCTGAGGCCGCGGATGCTCGTCGACGTCGGCGATCGCGACCCTTCGGTGTCTGTGCTCGGGCGGGACCTGCCGCACCCGATCGTCGTCGCGCCGATGGCGTACCAGAAGCACGCCCACCCCGACGGCGAGCTCGCCATGGCCCGCGCCGCGGCTGCCACCGACACCACCTTCGTGCTGTCGTCGCAGACGACGACGAGCATCCCCGACGTCGCCGCCGCCGCGCCGGACGGCCGGCGGTGGTTCCAGCTGTACGTGTTCCGCGACCGCGCCGTCTCGCTCGACCTCGTCGCGCAAGCGCGCGAGCACGGGTACGAGGCGCTCGTCATCACCGTCGACTTCCCGGTCGCGGGATGGCGGGAGCGGGACAGGCGGAGCGGTTTCCAGGTCGAGCACCCGGTGGCGATCAACCCGGGCGGCGAACCGATGACCACCGAGCAGCTGTTCGCGCAGCACGACCCGACCCTCACCTGGGACGGCCTGGCCGAGTTCGCCGATGCCGCACGGATGCCGGTGCTCCTGAAGGGCATCCTGCGTCCCGACGACGCCGAGCTCGCCGTCGCCGTGGGGGCTGCGGGGGTCATCGTCTCCAATCACGGCGGGCGGCAGCTCGACACCGTCCTGTCCGGCGCGGACGCCTTGCCACCGATCGTCGACGCTGTCGAGGGCCGGATCGACGTCCTCGTGGACGGCGGCATCCGGCGCGGCTGGGACGTCGCGAAGGCGCTGGCCCTCGGGGCGGACGCCGTGCTCGTCGGCCGTCCGCTTCTGTGGGGGCTCGCGCGCGAAGGACGGCTGGGTGTCGAGGCGGTCCTGCGTCAGCTGCTGGCCGAGCTCGACGGGTCGCTGGCGTTGCTCGGCTGTCCCCGGGCCCGCGACCTCGACCCGTCGTACGTCACCGCCGCGCCCTGGTGACGAGTCGTGCGTCAGGCGACCGCCGCGCGGTCGTGCTCGGCCAGCCACAGGCGCACGTTGCGCGCGGCGACCCGGCCGGCGCGGTTGGCGCCGATGGTCGAGGCGGAGGGGCCGTAGCCGACGAGCTGGACCCGAGGATCGGCCACCGCGGTGGTGCCGTCGAGCCGGATGCCGCCGTGTTCGCTCCGCAGGTGCAGCGGCGCAAGGTGCTCGACCGCGGGCCGGAATCCGGTGGCCCAGAGGATGACGTCGGCCGGCTCGAATGATCCCGCCCCAGAATCCGACGCAATCCACCGGACGCCCTCCGGCTCGATGCGCGCGAACATCGGCCGCCGCTCGTAGGCGCCGAGGCGTCGGGCCTCTTCCTCCTGGGGGCGGAGCTTGAGCCCGGTGACGCTCACGACGCTGGTCGGCGGCAAGCCCTGCCGGACTCGCTCCTCCACCATGGCGACGACCTCGCGCCCCACTTCCGGGGTGAAGTCGCCCTCGCGCCAGACCGGAGGGCGGCGCGTGACCCAGACGGTGCGGGCGACCGGGGCGAGCTCGCCGAGGAACTGGACGGCGGAGGCTCCGCCGCCCACCACGACGATCCGCCGCCCGGCCAGGGCCTCGGGGCCCGGGTAGTCGACGGTGTGCAGCTGCTGACCGCGGAACGTCTCGATGCCCGGATAGTGCGGGACGAACGGCCGCCGCCAGGTTCCGGTCGCATTGACCAGGGTCCGGGTCAGCCAGGACCGGTCGCCGGCCTCGACGCGCAGGAGCTCACCGTCGTCGACCACCCGGTCGACCCGGACCGGGCGCTCCACCGGCAGTCGGTTGTCGCGCTCGTAGTCGGCGAAGTAGGTGGGCACGAAGTCCTTGGCCCGCTCGTCTCCGGCCGACGCTGGGACCTCGGCGTCGGGCAGGTCGGCGATGCCGTGGACGTCACGCATGGTGAGCGACTCCCAGCGATGCTGCCAGGCTCCGCCAGGTTCGGCATCGGCGTCGAGCACGACGTGACGGATGCCCCGGCGCGCGAGGTGGTACGACGTCGACAGGCCGGCCTGGCCCGCGCCGATCACGAGACTGTCGAGAACCTCCACGCCTTCGTCAACAACAGATGCGCCGTGACTATGCCGCGTGCTTGTTCTCCGCTGCTTCGACCGTCTGCTCGATGATGCGGATGATGAGCTCGGGGTCGTCGGCCATCGGCACGTGTCCGCAGCCCGGCAGGTCGACGTGGCGTGCCTGCGGGAGTCGCTCCCGCGCCGTCTTGGACTGGGTGTAAGGGAGGATCCGGTCCTTCGTTCCCCACGCGATCGTGGTCGGTACTGGCACCTGGCTGTCGAAGGAGTAGGTGACGCCGGCCATGGCCGTGCGCTCGAACGCCGTCGCGTGCTTCATCGCCATCGCGTCGCCGTACGTCTCCGCGGCGTCGTGGCGCTCCGGATGGGTGTACAGCACCCATCCGATGAGGCGGCGACCCCAGTCTCGCGTCGAAAGGAATCGAAGCACAGGCTTGGGGGTGATGAACGCGGTGATCCGCAGGAGGAACAGTGGCACGAGTGCCTGCAAGCGGCCCACGTGGCCGAAGAAGCCTGCTGGGCTGAGCGCCGTCACAGACGAGACGAGACCTCGCGCGCCGAGCTCGAGCGCGATGGCTCCGCCGAGGGAGTTGCCCACCACGTGCGGCTTGGTGACACCCCACTCAGCGAACTGGGCGGCGAGGTGGTCGCAGGCGTTCTCCATCGTGTACGAGACCCCGCCGGCGAAGGCCGGTGACCGGCCGAAGCCGGAGAGGTCGGGGGCGATCACGTCGTACTTCGCCGCGAGTCGGTCGAGCACGGGGTCCCACGCCTCGCGGCGGTGACCGATGCCGTGCATGAGGACGATCGGGGTGCCGGAACCGCGGCGGGTGTACTCGAGGTCGGGCAGCATCGACAGCCTTTCGAGGAATGTGTGACATCGATGATGTCACGATCGGGCCGCTTCGGTCACGGCGCGTTGACGCACCCCACTTGACAACCGTGACAGCAACACTGTCACAATCGTGGAGTGACGGATCTTGCCAAGCCAGGCCCGCTGGCGGGCGTCCGCGTGGTCGAGCTAGCCGGCATCGGACCGGGACCGTTCGCGGCGATGATGCTGGCCGATCTCGGCGCCGACGTCATCCGGGTCGACCGTCCGGGAGGTGGCGCCTTGCAGGTCGCGCCGGCCGAGCGCGACATCCTCTTCCGCGGCCGGCCCAACGTCTCCATCGATCTCAAGTCGCCACGTGGCGTCGAGCTCGTGCTCGACCTCGTCGAGCGAGCAGACATCCTGATCGAGGGCTTCCGTCCCGGCGTCACCGAGCGGCTCGGGTTCGGGCCGGACGTGTGCCTGGAACGCAATCCGCGGCTCGTCTACGGGCGGATGACCGGGTGGGGGCAAGACGGCCCGCTCGCCCACACGGCGGGGCACGACATCAACTACATCTCCGTCGCGGGGGGTCTCGATCCGCTCGGCCACGCCGACCAGCCTCCGACGTTTCCGCAGAACCTGCTCGGCGACTTCGGCGGCGGCTCGCTCTACCTCGTCGCTGGAGTGCTCGCCGCCCTCACCCACGCCCGCGCGACCGGCGAGGGGCAGGTCGTCGATGCGGCGATCACCGACGGTGTCGCGCACCTGATGGCGATGGCCATCTCCATGCAGCAGGCCGGGGCGTGGGACGGTCGTCGCGGCACCAGCCTGCTGGGCGGCGCAGCGCCGTTCTACGACGTGTACGAGACCTCGGACGGACGCTGGATGTCGGTGGGTGGCCTCGAGCCCCGGTTCTTCGCGATCATGAAGGACCTGCTGGATGTCGAGCTTCCCGACCGCAACGACTTCAACGAGTGGCCGGCACTGCGCAAGGTGCTGACCGAGACGTTCGGGCAGCGCACCCAGGCGGAGTGGGTCGAGATCTTCGACGGCAGCGACGCGTGCGTGCAGCCGGTGGTGCCGCTCACCGAGGCCTATGAGCATCCGCACAACGTCGCGCGCGGCACGTACGTCGTGCGGGACGGGCTCACCCAGCCGGCACCCGCGCCACGCTTCTCGGCCACGCCGGCCACCCTCACCACGCCCCCGTCCCGGCCCGGCGCGGACACGCGAGCGGCCTTGACCGCCTGGGGCATCGACGACGTCGACGCCCTGATCGACGACGGTGTCGCCGTACAGCTGGACACCGAGAAAGGCACCGCATGAAGCGCACCATCTTCGAGGCCGACCACGACGCCTTCCGCGACACGGCGCGGACCTTCTGCGAGAAGGAGATCGCCCCGCACCACGAGCAGTGGGAGAAGGACTCGATCGTCCCGCGTGAACTCTGGACGAAGGCCGGGGAGCTCGGGCTGCTCGGATTCATGATGCCGGAGGAGTACGGCGGCGGCGGCATCAAGGACTTCCGTTTCAACGCCGTGCTGGCCGAGGAGATCGTCCGTGTGGGTGGTAGCGGAGTCGGCTTCGGCATCCAGACCGACCTGGTCTCCGGCTACCTGGAGCGGTACGCCATCGAGGAGCAGAAGAAGCGGTGGTACCCGACGTTCTGCACCGGCGAGATGATCACCGCGATCGCCATGACCGAGCCCGGCACCGGGTCCGACCTCCAGGGCATCAAGACCACTGCCAAGCGGGACGGCGACGAGTACGTCATCAACGGCGCCAAGACCTTCATCACCAACGGCATCAACGCCGACTTCGTCATCGTCGTCTGCCAGACCGACCCCGATGCCGGCGCGATGGGCTTCTCGCTCATCGTCGTCGAGCGTGGGGCGGAGGGCTTCGAGCGAGGCCGCAACCTCGACAAGATCGGGCTCAAGGCGCAGGACACCGCCGAGCTGTTCTTCGACAACGTCCGGGTGCCCGCGACCAACCTGCTCGGCGAGGAGAACCAGGGCTTCGTCTACCTGATGGAGAACCTTCCGCAGGAACGGCTCATCATCTCGGTGATCGCCGCTGCGGCCTGCCGTCACATGATCGACATGACGGTGGAGTACGTGAAGGAGCGCAAGGCGTTCGGCAAGCCGATCGGCTCGTTCCAGAACACCCGGTTCACGCTCGCCGAGCTGGAGACCGAGCAGCAGATCGCTCAGGTGTTCGTCGACCGCTCGATCATGGAGCTCCTCGACGGCAACCTGTCGGTCGCCGATGCCGCGATGGGCAAGTGGTGGACCACCGAGCTGCAGAAGCGCACCGCTGACGCCTGCCTCCAGCTGCACGGCGGCTACGGCTACATGTCCGAGTACCGGATCTCCAAGGCGTACCTCGACACCCGCGTGCAGACGATCTACGGCGGCACGACCGAGGTCATGAAGGAGATCGTCGGCCGGACGATGGGCCTCTAGCTCGCGTCGCTAGGTGCGCTTGCGCACGGTGGCCCGCTTCGACTCGTCGACGGCCTCCTCATAGGCGGTGACGAGCGCCTGCACGGTGAGCGGCTTGAACCGCTCGATCATGGCGGTCAGTTGCTCCGGCGGGAGGTCGGACTCGCGCAGGTGCGGCCATACCTGGGTGCGGAAGACCTCGGTCATCTCATCGGCGATCGCCCGGCCGTGGGCGGTGAAGATCTTGCGGGTCGTGAGAGCGGCCTCGACCGGCAGGCCGAGCTCGAGGAACGCGATGCCGATCGCCAGGTGCGCCGGAGCGAGCTGGAACACGTCGTCGGTGGGAGTGGGCTCGACGACGCCGATCGCGACCAGCAGCTCGAGGTCGTCATCGGCGAGCGGGCGGCCCGCACGCGTCTCGAGCTCGGCGCGGGTGACGCTCTCGGGCAGGTCTGGGGCCCAGGGGGCCAGGAGTGTGCGATGCAGCGCCACCTCCGCCGGCGTGGCGTTTTCCGGGATGCGCTCGATGTAGCCCTCGATCGCGGACAACGTGAACCCGTGCGCCTGCAGCTCGCGCACCAGCTCGAGCCGGGCCAGGTGGTCGGGACCGTAGTAGCCGTTGCGGCCCTCGCGCCGCGGCGGCGGAATCAGGCCCCGGCCGGCGTAGAAGCGGACGGTGCGCACGGTCATGCCCACGCGGGACGCGAGCTGCTCCACGCTCATCGTCTCGGCCCGGTCGGTGATGGTCATGTCGTCTTTCTGGTCGTCGGCAGCGGGGTGGATGTGACCCGTTCCACGGGACCCCGCCTACCACTCTGACAGTGATGGTGTCACAATCGTGGGGCACGCCCAAGCTGTCTGCCCCATCGACCGGCAAGGACTCTCACCATGACCGAGGCATTCGTCTACGACGCCATCCGGACGCCGCGGGGTCGCGGCAAGAAGACCGGCTCGCTCCACGAGGTCAAGCCGATCTCGCTGGTCACCGGCCTGATCGACGAGATCCAGAAGCGCAACCCGTCGCTCGACCCGGCCGGCATCGAGGACCTGGTGCTGGGCGTCGTGTCGCCGGTCGGCGACCAGGGTGCCGACATCGCCAAGACCGCGGCCCTCGCGTCCGGCCTCCCGTACACCGTGGCCGGCGTCCAGCTGAACCGCTTCTGCGCTTCCGGCCTCGAGGCCGTCAACCAGGCCTCGCAGCGCGTGCGCTCCGGCTGGGAGGACCTCATCCTCGCCGGCGGCGTCGAGTCGATGAGCCGCGTGCCGATGGCGTCCGACGGCGGCGCCTGGGCGATGGATCCGCGGACCGCATTCGACACCGACTTCGTGCCGCAGGGCATCGGTGCCGACCTGATCGCCACCATCGAGGGCTACAGCCGCGAGGACGTCGACACGTTCGCCGCGGAGTCGCAGGCCCGGGCCGCGAAGGCGATCGCCAACGGCTACTTCAGCAAGTCGGTCATCCCGGTGAAGGACGCCAACGGGTTGACGATCCTCGACCACGACGAGTTCGTGCGCGAGGGCACCACGGTCGAGAGCCTGTCCGGGCTCGCCCCGTCGTTCGCCGGGATCGGCGAGATGGGCGGATTCGACCACGTGGCGCTGGAGAAGTACCACCAGGTCGAGAAGATCAACCACGTCCACCACGCCGGCAACAGCTCGGGCATCGTCGATGGCGCGTCGCTCGTGCTGATCGGGTCCGAGCAGGCCGGCACGACCCATGGCCTGACGCCCCGTGCGCGCATCCTGGCGACCGCGGTGAGCGGTTCCGAGCCCACGATCATGCTCACCGGTCCCGCCCCGGCCAGCCGCAAGGCGCTGGCCAAGGCGGGGATGTCGGTCGAGGACATCGACCTCATCGAGATCAACGAGGCGTTCGCCGCCGTCGCCATGAAGCTCATGCGCGACCTGGGCGACTACCCGCACGACCAGACCAACGTGAACGGTGGCGCGATCGCGATGGGCCACCCGCTCGGCGCCACCGGAGCGATGATCCTCGGCACCCTGATCGACGAGCTCGAGCGTCGTGACAAGAAGTACGGACTCGCCACGCTCTGCGTGGGCGGCGGCATGGGCATCGCCACAGTCGTCGAGCGTCTCTGACCCTGCTCGCTGGTTGAGCCTGTCGAAACCACCCCAGGAGAATCGAACCTTCATGACCACTTCCACGACTGACGCCGTCCGGTACGAGAAGGCTGACGGAATCGTCAACCTCGTCATCGACGACCCGTCGCAGAGCAGCAACACGATGAACCAGGCGTACCGCGACTCGATGGAGCACGCCGTCGACCAGCTGGTCGACGAGATCGCCGCCGGTGCCGACCAGGAGGGGGCCGACTCCATCAAGGGCGTCATCGTCTCCTCCGGCAAGAAGACGTTCTTCGCCGGCGGCGACCTCAAGCTGATGACGCAGGCCACGCCCGCGGACGGTCCGGAGATCTTCGAGAACGTCCAGTCGATCAAGGCGACGCTGCGCAAGCTCGAGACCTGTGGCAAGCCCGTCGTCGCGGCCATCAACGGCGCGGCACTCGGTGGCGGACTCGAGATCGCGCTCGCCTGTCACCACCGCATCGCGGCGGACGGCGGCTACGAGATCGGCCTGCCCGAGGTCACCCTCGGCCTGCTGCCCGGCGGCGGCGGCGTCACTCGCACCGTGCGGATGTTCGGCCTGCAGGACGCGCTGCTGAACGTGCTGCTCGAGGGCCCGCGCATGAAGCCCGCAGTGGCCCAGTCAAAGGGCCTCGTCGACGAGGTGGTCGCCACCCAGGACGAGCTGCTCCCGGCCGCGAAGGCCTGGATCGAGTCGGTTCAGGGCGACGAGGAAGCGGCCACTCAGCCGTGGGACCGCGACGGCTACAAGATCCCCGGTGGCGCACCGTCGTCGCCCAAGCTCGCGCAGTTCCTGCCGGCCTTCCCGTCCAACCTGCGCAAGCAGACCAAGGGTGCCCCGTACAAGGCTCCGCGCAGCATCATGTCCGCAGCCGTCGAAGGGGCTCAGGTCGACTTCGAGACGGCCACCCGCATCGAGTCGCGCTACCTGGTCGAGCTGATCGTCGGCCAGCAGTTCAAGAACATGACCCAGGCGTTCTTCTTCGACCTCGGCTCCATCAACGCCGGTGGCTCGCGCCCGGACGGCATCGAGCCGCGTAAGTTCACCAAGGTGGCCGTGCTCGGCGCCGGCATGATGGGCGCCGGCATCGCGTACGTGTCGGCCAAGGCCGGCATGGAGGTCGTGCTCAAGGACGTCGACCTCGCCGCTGCCGAGAAGGGCAAGGCGTACAGCGAGAAGCTGCTCGCCAAGCAGCTCGAGAAGGGCCGCACCACGCAGGAGAAGGTCGACGAGTTCCTCGGTCGCATCAAGGCGACTGACGACTACGCCGACCTCGAGGGCTGCGACCTGGTGGTCGAGGCCGTCTTCGAGTCCGTCGAGATCAAGCATGCGGTGTTCGGCGAGCTCGAGCCGATCGTCAAGCCGGACGCGCTGCTCGGGTCCAACACGTCGACGCTGCCCATCACCGAGCTGGCCGAGGGCGTCAAGCGTCCCGAGGACTTCATCGGCATCCACTTCTTCTCTCCGGTCGACAAGATGCCGCTGGTGGAGATCGTCGTGGGCGAGAAGACGAACGACGCCACGATCGCCGGCGCGCTCGACTACGTGCAGCAGATCAAGAAGACCCCGATCGTCGTCAACGACAGCCGCGGCTTCTTCACCAGTCGCGTCATCGGGCACTTCATCAACGAAGGACTGGCGATGCTCGGCGAGGGCGTCAACCCGAACTCGCTGGAGCGGGCCGCAACCCAGGCTGGCTTCCCGGTCGGCGTCCTGCAGATCAGCGACGAGCTCAACCTCGAGCTGATGAAGAAGATCCGCGTCGCCTCGAAGACCGCGGTCGAGGCCGAGGGCGGCACCTGGGAGAAGGCTCCCGCCGAGGACGTCATCGACACGATGATCGAGCTCGGCCGCTCGAGCAAGCTGGTCGGGAAGGGCTTCTTCGACTACGACGAGAACGGCAAGCGCACCGGCCTGTGGCCCGGCCTCGCCGACACCTTCCCGGTCGCCGACGAGCAGCCGCCGTTCCAGGACATCCAGGACCGGCTGACCTTCGTGATGTCGCTCGACACCGTCCGCTGCCTCGAGGAGGGCGTGCTCCGCACGGTGCCCGACGCGAACATCGGCTCGATCTTCGGCATCGGCTTCCCGCCCATGCACGGTGGCGCGCTGCAGTACATCAACGGCTACGAGGCCCCCGACGGCCGCATCGGCGTCGAGGCCTTCACCGAGCGCGCCCAGGAGCTGGCCCAGAAGTACGGCTCGCACTTCGAGCCGCCGGCCCTGCTGCTCGACAAGGCGAAGAACGGCGAGAAGTTCGCCTAGCCAGTAGCTTGGGCCGGTTCACCTGCACAAACATCAGATTCGACTCTCTGTGGTCGCCATATAGTCCGCAGTGAGGTGACGCAAGAGGATCTAGCCGGGATGCTCATCTGCTCGGCCAGGTCGGGAGGTCGAGGGGGCTTCGACCTCTACCTGGCAAGCATCGTGGCTCGACTCACGCCGGAGCACTTGAGACTCCACCATGCGATTTTCTGCGGCTTACCTTGGCGTCCAGATCCAGGTGAACCTCACGATTGGCGACCGCTACGGGCTCAGCGATCGCATCGCGCCGAGGTGGTTGGTGTGGTCTGCTGGGCTTCGCCGAGCAGTCAATTGAGGAGTCAGCAGATGCACGAGGGCATTCATACTGGAGAGGTCGCGTTGGTGACGGGAGCGAACAAGGGGCTTGGGCTCGAGATCGCCCGCCGCCTTGCTGGGGAAGGATTGGTCGTTTACCTCGGCGCCCGTGATGAGCAGCGGGGACTCGAAGCTGCCGAGGAGCTGCGGGCAGGAGGCGGCGATGTCCGATTTCTGCAGCTCGACGTCACCAAGCACGCCGAGATTGAGGCCGCAGTCGCTCGGGTCGAAGCCGAGAGTGGTCAGCTCAACGCGTTGGTCAACAATGCCGGCGTCCTCCTGGAGTTGGATACGCCGGTTGTGAAGACCTCCGCGGACCGGCTGCGGGACACCTTCGATGTGAATGTTGTCGGTGTGGTTGCGCTGACGGTCGCCTGCATTCCGCTGTTGCGACGTTCCGCTCCGTCGAGGATCGTGAACATGAGCACTCCATTGGGATCGCTCTCGCTTCTTGCCGATCCGTCAAGTCATTTCGCGGAGCGCGCAATGCTCGCCTACAGCACTTCCAAGGCCGCGCTGAACTGCGCGACGATCGTGTACGCGAACGCGCTGCGCGACGACGGCGTTCTGGTCAACGCGGCATGGCCAGGGTTTGTCGCGACCGATCTGAATCGGAACCGCGGCGCGCGAACCCCCGAGCAAGGCGCAGAGTTGCCCGTCGAGCTGGCGCTTCTCGCTGCGGACGGACCGACGGGGGGATTCTTCACTCACGCGGACGACGGAACGAGAAGGGCCGTTGCGTGGTGACTGTCGCTACACACTGAGCCGGTGAGCCGATGGCCCTGATGCGAGCCAGTTCCGTCGGGAGCCGCCGGTGGTTCACGCCGTCGAGCTGCTCGTCGGCTGGCGCTGACGTCGACCTCTCGTCAAATGCGTGGACCGGGCGCGGCGGCTGACGACGGAGATTACCCGAATCCCCAATAGAGATTGAGTTCGCCCTTCTTGGCTTGGTCCTCGCTGAATGAGACCTGGTCCAGATCGCCTACGCCGACCTTGTAGACCTTTTCGCCGCCTTTCACGTCTGGAACCGAGAACTCCAAGACGCACTGAGGAAGACCATCTTCGCCGTCAGGACTGGCTTCGGGGTTCTCAAGCTCACCGATGCCGAGGCTCTGGTCGTCGGCTCCGTAGATGACGACTTTCGTGCCTGCCGTTGCTCCTTCCGCCTCGCACTGATTGCCGCGAGCCCTTTGTATGGTCACTTGACCTTCGGCCGTGAACGATCCGGCACCGCAGGCACCCACCGATAGGGCAACTAGAACGAGTACAGCCGTCCGGCGCATGCGCCGCAGCCTAGCGTGGGGGCTCAGGCCCCGGACTTCATACGGTGGACGCCGCCGGCGCCCGGCTCGTTCTGACCGGCGCTGACTTCCAGGCAGGTTGCTCCACTCGAGGCCGCGTCGGTCCGTCATGCAGCCGCGAGCGAGCTGGGCTTGATGAATTTGACATGCATTCTCATTAGTGGAGGCGAGGATGACCGCGGAGCTGACCGCGGGCTGAGCGGCCTGGTGGCCGTCGCTCATACTCCCGGCGGCTCACCGCCGACGTCGGCCTGGCAAGCGCACGGGCCTGTGGCCCGGCTTCGCCGACACCTTCCCGGTCGCCGACGAGCAGCCGCCGTTCCAGGACATCCAGGACCGGCTGACCTTTGTGATGTCGCTCGACACCGTCCGCTGCCTCGAGGAGGGCGTGCTCCGCACGGTGCCCGACGCGAACATCGGCTCGATCTTCGGCATCGGCTTCCCACCCATGCATGGTGGCGCGCTGCAGTACATCAACGGCTACGAGGCCCCCGACGGCCGCATCGGCGTCGAGGCCTTCACCGAGCGCGCCCAGGAGCTGGCCCAGAAGTACGGCGCGCACTTCGAGCCGCCGGCGCTGCTGCTCGACAAGGCGAAGAACGGTGAGAAGTTCGCCTAGCCAGCAGCTTCGGACGGTTCACCTGCACAAACATCAGGTTCGACTCTCCGTGGTCCCCGGGAAGTCCGCTGCTACTCCGAGAACCTCGTCCATTGCAGCGCCCCTGTGCGCAACGGCACGACGTAGCCAAGAACGGCGCGGGTCGAGTTCTTGGACAGCGATGCGGGGTTGCGCACGTCTCTGCGAAATGGCTCTCTCCGATCGCTCCGAATCGCCTTGGCATGTGACGCTCGATGTCGCGATGATCTCTGTTGCAAGCGGCACCACCTCGGGCTTGTCCGCCGTCGGCAATGTGATCCGTGTGTGTGACCACCAACCCAGGTACGCGGTCCAACGTCGAAACAAAATTGCAGTCAACCATCGGCGACCGATCGGACGACCGGCGGGTTTCAGCCGGTGCACCGCACATGTTGCCATACCTCGTACCCCTCAGCGCTGGTCTTGGTGCCGGTTCGAGCGGCCAGCCTCGGGTCACACGCGCAGGGCTCAGTCATTGCAGGAAGATGGTGCTAGAGGACCGCCCCGCGCAGTTGTAGTTGCTGGGGAATCGCGGGGCGGTCGAGTACAGGATGTGTCGAGAATCATGCCGACGCATCCTGACGTTCGCGGGCCTCAACCGCTGCGGCGCTATGGCACTCGGTCGAGAGATGCGCAGTGCGGTCGATGACGGGGTTGGTCTGGGTGCGGGACGTCCGGCGGCCAGAGCCCAGCCGTGAGTTCAAAGACATCTGCCCTCTGCGAGTGTCACAACTGGTACGCCGGCTCGTACGAGACGGCTTGCTCCTTCATGAGCCGAGGAGGGTCGCTTGGCTGAGCGTGGTGAGCCCGGTGGTTGCCGTCGGCATACAACCGCGAGCGAGTTTTTCTGTCAAAGCTGCGATTTTCGGGCCGGTTGGGCGTATATGTGGGTGAAAGGCGCTGCGGGGGGGCGGCGATGACTCCCGTGGGGTGGAACATGGTCAGAACGTCAGCTCGCCGCGTCGTTGCGGCGATGGGAAGCGGCGTCGTTGCCGCTGCCGGGATACTCGCTTTCGGCGTCGCGCCGGCGCACGCTGCCCCCACCGGGCTTCTCCTGACGAAAGTCGCGGGCTCCAACTACTCGAAGGCCCTCGATGTTTATCAGGGCGCCATTCCGGGAGGTAAGGCGAGGGCCTACTACTTCAAGATCGTGAACACCTCGCCGACCGCGGAGAACTTCAAGGTCAACGTGTCCAATTTCTACAAGGCCGAGCTGGAGTCAACCCTCTACAAGGGCAGCAAGAAACTCCCGGACGAGTACGTCACAAACGCGATTCCGGCGAGCGGAACCCTGACACTGAAGCTCATGCTCAAGGTGACGGCCGGAACACCACAGGACATATACAGCGCGGCGGTCGTTCTGCGAGACCCCGTGACAAACGAAGTACTCGACCACGCCTACACCCACGTGTCGGCAACCCATCAGACCGGCACGACGCGCCACGACCTGTTCGTCAAGACGGGATCGCAGCCGTATGCCGGCGGCTCGCGCGCCCAGGCCGAATCATCCAACGCACTCAAGGTGGGCAAGACCGCGACGTTCCTGCTGCGGTTGAAGAACAGCGGCACCACCCATGCCGCGATCAACCTTGTTCGAAGCTCCCTCCCCGGCTGCGGCGCGGTCTCGATGACCGTCAAGCAGGGGACGCAGAACGTGACCGACCGCGTCCTGAACGGGTCCTACAACACCGGCACGCTCGCACCAGGAGCGAAACGAGACCTCAAGGCGATATTCAAGCTCCAGTCCACCCCGCCATCCGGCTGCACCGATTGGCTCGGTGGGTTTACCGCCTCCGGCCCGGACGGCTCGATCACGCAGTACGCCCACCTCCTGTTCGCCGCCTGACGACAGCCGCGCGACCCGCTCGAAACCAACCGGGTGAACGTCGCTGGAAGGGCTGCTTCCGGTGGTGGACGTTGCAAAGTGAGCGTCGCCGAGGCGGCATCCTTGCCACCGTCAGTCCGCAGTGACCCGCAACTTGTCCGCAAGTCCTCACCCCTAGCCGTCGTCAGCCCCCGGACACGACACTGGGATTGCGGAGCGTATCGGGCTTTTCCCTGCTGGAAGGTCCAGGCGGTGAATCACGGCGAGAAGCTTGCCTAGGAGGTTCTGGCGGGCTTTCACTTGCCCGAACCTCGTTCGGTTCAAACGGGCAGCCGGGAAAGTCAGCGGATTCCTTGAGGATCTCGTCGACTGTCACTTGGGGCCGCGGTCGAGGAATGATGAATTCATCGCCATGGTGAGGCGAGGAGGAGTACCGTTTGGCTCACTCCCTCACTGAAGCCCCCGCGCAGACGGCAGGCTCCCGGCCGTAAGGAAACAGCTGTGCACCGGAAACTCAAGACTCTCGCAGTTGCGATCTCTGTCGCAGTAATGACGATCTCGCTCCAGGGATTGTCACAGGCGAATGCCGCGACCACGGCCTTTGCCCATGCCGCGTTCGCCGGTGGCACGAAGGTCACGGCCGTCGGCACGACCGTCACCTCCGACCTGACTGCGGAGTCAGGCGTCTCCGGAACGCAGCCGGCGGCCGACACCAACAAGGTCGCCTCCGTCCGGGTCAGCCGCCTCGTGCGGACCGGAGCGGTCACCACCGACGCCTCGGCCGTCAAGTCGGGCATTGGCTTCAAGACGACCGCCCACGCCCGCACTGCGAACGCCAACCTGCTCAACGGAGCGATCAAGGTCTCGGCGGTGGACACCACGAGCACGGCAGAGTCGAACGGCACCGACGCGCCGACCGCGAGCAGCTCCACCGAGTTCGTCGGACTCACCATCGCGGGCAAGAAGTACGCGAGCCACGTCCCCGCCAACACCGGCGTCACCATTCCCGGCGTCGCTCGTGTCGTGATCAACGCCTCCCACACCGCCACCAGCGGGGAGTCCGTGATCACCCAGGGAGCCGGTCTCTACGTCACCCTGCTCAAGGCGCGCAGCGGCGTCGCGGCTGGCGCAACGATCGTCCTGAACCCGACCTACACCCTGATCGTGCCCTCAGCTGACACGGACGGCGGTCATCGGTTGGGCGGCGGCGGGTTCGGCGCATATGCATTCACGCGCGTAGGTGACGAGATCGAAGCGGAGACTGGCAAGCTGGGTGGCAAGACGATGCCGCCGCTGGGCACCAACGGCGCAACCCTGTCGAACACCACGGCCAAGATCGACCTGCCGCATCTGCTGAAAGCCGACGCTATCGAGACGACCGTGACCGGCACCAGGATTCCGGCGCTGTCGGAGGCGACGGTCACCAGCCAGCTGGCCGACCTCAAGCTCTTCCCGAAGTTGTCTGGTGCCCTGATATCGGCCACAGCCATCGGTTCCACCTCACATGTACGTCTGGACGGGGGGACGCCCGTCACTGAGGGCAACCTGCAGTTCATCAACCTGAAGGTTGCCGGCAAGGCGATTCCGGTCGACGTCGAGCCGAACACCACCATCGACGTTGCCGGTCTCGGCAAGGTCGTCATCAACGAGCAGAAGGAGCTTCGGGCTCCCGGGGTGGGGCACATCTACCGGGTCATCGCGCTGCACATCACGCTCGACACCGCCCGTGCCGGACTACCCGTTGGAGCCGAAATCCAGATCGGCGCCTCCGAGGCGCGCGTCTACGGCTGAGCCAGCCCGCGGGCGAGCAGAACTCAGCTGAACTCGATGGGTGCAGCCCTCCTAGAGGGCTGCACCCAATCGCTCTACCCAGTTGCCCTGGCTGAGGATGATGACCAGCCCGCCAGCCCGCTGCTGCTCGACGGGCCCACGACATACCTGGACATCGACCATCAGGTCGAGCTGCTGAACCTGCTGACCGATCTCAACAGCGCCCGAGGCACCACGATCATCATCGTCATGCACGACCTCAACCTGGCCTGCCGCTACGCCGACCACTCATCGCCACGACCCGACGGTCTTCGCTCACACTGCCGGTGGATCACCGCCGACGTCGGCCTGCTTCAAGCCGAGGTCCAGTCGGGAGTGCCGGCTCTTGACTCGGAACAGGCTCATGTCCCGATCGTCGCGGTGGGGCGATCGCGTGCAACATCGGCGCCCAGTGGCGGATTCTCGTCGGTTTCTGTCAGTCCGTTCTGTTATTCCTAGTTGGAAGAGTCGGGTAGTATTCCCGCTGTTCACTGGTCCAGGGAGGGACGCACCACATGAACGCCGGTCCAGCCATCGAGGCCATCGACCTCGTCAAGAAATTCGATGACAACATCGCCGTCGACGGCGTCAGCTTCGTGGTCCCCCAGGGGACCGTCCTCGGCCTGCTCGGCCCCAACGGCGCCGGCAAGACCACCACCACGCGCATGCTCACCACCTTGAGCGTGCCCACCAGCGGCACGGGCCAGGTGGCCGGGCACGACATCCTCAAGCAGCCCGACGCGGTGCGCCGGAGCATGGGGCTCACCGGCCAGGTCGCCACGGTCGACGAAATGTTGACGGCGCGTGAGAACCTCCGGCTCATCGGCCGGCTGTACGGGCTGCCCAGGAGCTACATCAGGTCCAGCACGGATGAGCTGCTCGAGCGGTTCGCGCTCACCGAGGCCGCCGACCGGATCGCCAAGAAGTACTCCGGTGGCATGCGCCGCCGCCTCGACCTCGCGGTCAGCCTGATCGCGGCTCCGCCGGTGCTGTTCCTCGACGAGCCCACCACCGGTCTCGACCCGCGCAGCCGCACCGAGCTGTGGGAGGTGTTGCGCGGTCTGGTGCGCGAGGGCACGACCCTGCTGCTCACCACGCAGTACCTCGAGGAGGCCGACCACCTCGCCGACGACATCATCGTCATCGACAAGGGCAGGGTCATCGCCGCCGGTACCCCGACCCAGCTCAAGGACCAGGCCGGCGCGGCCAGCGTCGTCGTCACCCTGACGCACGCCGCCGACCTTCCGAGGGCCGAGGAGCTGGTGCGGTCCTGCTCGCCCGAGGTGCACGTCGACACCGCGGCCCGCAAGCTCATCGCCCAGGCCGACGGACTCGGCGACATGTCCCGCATCGGCAACCTCTTCGAGGGCAGCGGCATCGAGGTCGACGATCTCGGACTCAAACGCCCGAGCCTCGACGACGTGTTCCTGCACCTCACCGGCCACCGTGCCGAACATGAGAGGGCCGACGACGAGACCGACGAACTCGACGAGATGGAAGGGGCGCTGTCATGACCACGATGTTCACGACCACCCGCCCGCCGATCTCGCCACCCTCGATGCTGCGGGCGTCCGGCACCATCGTGTGGCGCAACCTCATCCACATCAAGCGGATGCCGGAGATGCTGCTCGACGTCACCGTGCAGTCGGTGATGTTCGTGCTCCTGTTCGCGTACGTGTTCGGCGGCTCGATCGACCCGCCAGGCGACGTCCCCTACAAGGAGTTCCTGCTGCCCGGGATCATGGTGCAGACGATGATCTTCTCCTCCGCGATCGTGGCCATGGGGCTCACCAACGACCTGCAGAAGGGCATCGTCGACCGGCTGAAGTCGCTGCCGATCTCCCGGTCGTCGGTTCTGGTCGGGCGGAGCATCTCCAGCCTCATCCACTCCAGCATCGGCATCGCGGTGATGGGTGTCACCGGCCTGCTCATCGGCTGGCGCATCCGCAACGGGCTGTTCGACGCAGTGCTGGCCTTCCTCCTGCTGCTGATGTTCGGGTTCGCGATGATCTGGCTCGGCATCTGGGTCGGCTCGCTGATGCGCACGGTCGAGTCGGTGCAAGGGTTCATGTTCACGGTGATGTTCCCGCTCACGTTCGTGGCCAACACGTTCGCGCCGCCGGAGCACATGCCCGACTGGCTGCGCTTCATCGCCGAGTGGAATCCGGTGTCGGCCCTGACGCAGGCCTGTCGTGAGCTGTGGGGCAACAACGGAGGAATTCCGGTGTCCGCGGACGCGGCCTGGCCGCTCCAGCACGCGGTCGGGGCGTCGATCGTCTGGTCGATCGCGCTCACCGCGATCTTCGCTCCGCTGGCCCTCGCGGCCTACCGGCAGCGCTCGAAGGACTAGGGGCGCGTCTCCCTATTCCGACCCGGGTCTGCGCGGCGTCGCATCTCGCCTGGCGGCGTTATCGTGCGGTCGCCGCACAAGCCCGGTGCGCCTCCCTCCTCTGCCTTGCCAGCCCAGCGCGACCCCACGCATCACTCGAACCGGAATAGGGAGACACCCCGCCCTCAGCCCTCGCGGGCCCGCTTCTCGTAAGCGGCCCGCGCGGTCTGGTCGGCGTCGGCCAGCACGTTGTCGGCGCGGAAGGCCTTGGCCATGCCGCGCTGCACGACGCGCGGCATGGCCATGCCGAACTTCGTCATGCCTTGGGCCCATCTCGGAGCCCACAGCTCCGGCTTGGGCTTGCGCACTGCAGACTCGATGACCTTGGCGACGTCGTCGGCGGTCACCGGCTTCATGCCACGAGCGCTGGGCACGCCGGCGGCCAGCTCGGTCTGCACGATGGCCGGCAGCACCACGGTGACATCGACCCCGAGCGGCTCGAGCTCGGCACGGGTGGCTTCGCTGAACCCGACCACCGCGAACTTCGAGGCCGAGTAGGTGGCGCCGTCGGCCACCGCGACGCGGCCGACCGCCGACGCGACGTTGACCACGTGTCCGTGTCCGCGTTCGACCATGCCCGGCGCGACGGCCTTGGTGCCGAAGATGACGCCGTGCAGGTTCACGTCGACGATCCTGCGGGCGACCTCGTCCGGCTCCTTGAGCACGGACCCGAGGGGCATGATGCCGGCGTTGTTGACGAGCACGTCGATCGGTCCGATCGGCGCGATCTCCTCGAGGAACGCGGCCCACGAGGTCGGGTCGGTGACGTCGAGCGGAGCTGCGACCACGCCGTTGCCGAGCTCGTCGGCGACCGTGCGGGCCAGATCGTCGTCGCGGTCGCCGATGGCCACCCTGGCGCCCTGCCGGGAGAACCGGGCGGCCGTGGCACGGCCGATGCCGCGGGCACCTCCGGTGATGATGATCGACAGGGCGGAGATGTCGCGGCTCATGCGTCGCGTCCTTGCTCGAGGGGTCGAAGGTCGACCGGAAGGCCGTCCTTCGGGAACGGGAGTGAGTGGTAGTTCATCGGGGCGACGTAGTCCGGGTCAACCCTCCACTCGAAGCGTCTCAGCAGCTGGTGGACGATCATCTTCACCTCGACGGTGCCGAAGTACAGGCCGATGCACTTGTGCACGCCGCCGCCGAACGGCTGCCAGGCGTATCGGTGCGACTTGTCCTCGCGACGGTCGTCCGCGAACCGCTCGGGGTCAAACCGCTCCGGGTCGGTCCAGAGCTCGGGCATGTGATGGGAGAGATGCACGCCGACCGATACGAGCCGCCCCGCCGGGATGCGGCGGCCGAGCACCTCGGTGTCCTTGACCACCTGCCGGGCCAGGCCCGGCACCGGCGGCACGAGTCGCAGGCACTCCTTCATCACCAGGTCGAGGGACGCCAGCTGGTCGACCTCGTCGAGCGTCGGACGGGCCGGCAGCGCCATCGACTCCTCGCGGCAGCGCTCCTGCCACTCCGGATGCTGGCCGAGGTGCTGCATCATCGTCGTCACCGTGATGGTCGACGTGTCGTGCGCCGCCATCAGCAGGAAGATCATGTGGTTGACGATGTCGTCGTCGCTGAGCCGGTGCCCGTCGTCGGTCTCGATGTGGCACAGGGCGGAGAACAGGTCGGTGCCGTCGGAGGCTCGACGAGCCGGCAGGTGGCGGCGGAAGAACTCCTCGAGCACCCGGCGGCTGCGCATGCCGCGCCGCCACCGTGTCCCGGGGAGGGGCGCGCGGACGAACGCGATCCCGGCATGGACACAGTCGATGAAGGCCTGGTTCACTCGCGCCAGCTCATCGGTGTCAAGGTCGGCGCCACCCATGAAGATCTGCGTGGCGAGGTCGAGCGTGAGGTCCTTCAGAGCCGGGTAGGCCTGGAAGGCCGGGCCGGGCCTCCAGGCATCCAGCCCCGACTGCACGGCGGGTCCCAGGGTCTCCGTGTAGTCGCGGATGCGGTCGCGGGTGAATGCCTCCTGCAGGATGCGCCGGTGGTGGTGGTGCTCCTCGAAGTCGAGCAGCATCAGGCCTCGATCGAAGAACGGGCCGATGAGATACCCCCAGCCGCCGGCGTTCGCGAACGCCTTGTCGGCATTGCGCAACGCGATCTCACAGGCGTCCGGGCCGAGCAACATCGTCCACCTCCGGCCGACGAAGTTGTAGTCGGACACCGGCCCGCTCGTGTCGTAGTGGTAGCGCAGCGTGCGGAGCGGGTCGTGGAAGTACGCGAGCGTCTGCCCGACGAGCGGGATCATTCGACGACGTGGCGCGGTCGGTCGGGGCGCAGCGATGGTGGTCATCAGTGCCTATCTGACAGGATGCGCTGTCAGTTTGTCGCGCGTCCTGTCGGCTGTCAAGATGTCGCCGTGAGCAGTGTCGAGATGAGGGGCGGCGCGCGGAGCTACGGCGGCAAGAGCGCCGACGAGCGGGTGACCGCACGGCGGGCGCGTCTCGTCGACGCCACCATCTCACTGCTGGCGGCAGCTGGCGAGGCGCGCACCACCATGACGGCGGTGTGCGCCGAGGCCGGCCTCACCGAGCGGTACTTCTACGAGAGCTTCGCGACGCGCGACGACGTGCTGCTGGCAGCACTCGACAGCGTCAGCGACGAGATCGCCGAGACGGCGCTCCATGCAGTCGCCGCATCGTCGGGCGACCCGGCCGACCGGGTCCGCGCGGTGATCGGTGCCGTCGTCGACCTGGTCGTCGCCTCTCCGGACAAGATGCGCGTCGCCGTCATCGAGTCGAATGCCAACGCGTTGATGCGCACGCGCCGCCATGAGCTGCTCGGCTCGTTCGCGGCACTCGTGGCCGCCGAGGCCCGGGAGATCTTCGGCGGCGAGACCTGGCCAGAGCCGCGCGACCACCTCCAGGCCGTGATCTTCATGGCCGGCCTGTCCGAGCTCGTCGCCTCGTGGCTGCTCGGGGAAGTCGAGCTGACGCGCGACGAGCTCGTCATCACGGCCAGCGACTCCCTGGTGGCGTTGATGCGACGGTCGTCCTAGCCGGCGGCGGTGAGCACGAGGATCTCGACGAGCACCGGGCCGATGCCGGCGACGGCTTCCTCGGCCGCGCGGCGTGCCTCGGCGCGACGGTCCGGGGAAAGGCCGGCGACGAACGGTGCGAGGTTGGCCATGCCCCACCGCCAGGTCACGATCTCCGCCGGCGTGCGCAGTCCGGTGTCGACCGTTGCCTCGATGATCTCGACCGTGTGATGCCCCGCATGCTCTGCCAGCGACCTCAGCCGCTCGGGATCCTCGACCTGGGGCTCGAGCTCGTTCTTGAGTCGGGTGTACCAGGGCTGCGACACATATCCGAACCGCTCCGCGGCCTCGGACACCGCTGCCTTCGCTGGGTGCGGCGGACCCGGCGCGAACGCGGTGGCCAGCGTGGCTGAGCCGACCCGTCGCCACTCGGCGAGGGCGGCGCCGGGGTCAGGCAGGTGTCCGAGGCAGAACCCGCCCATGACCAGGTCGAACTGATCGTCGCCGAACGGGAGCCGGGCGGCGTCGGCCACCACGGCCTGCGTCGGTGGGTTGCGTCGTCGCAGCATCTGCTCGGCGATGTCGGTGGCGACCGCACGTCGTGCGCCGGCGGACAGGGCGGCGTCGCAGGCCACGGCCGTGCCGGCTCCGACGTCGAGCACGGTGGCACCGGTCAGGGGGACCGGGGAGTGCTCGACCATGGCGGCGGCGAACCGTGCGTAGACGGGCGCTGCCGAGTCGGCCCAGGCGTCGGCCGCGGCGTCGTAGGCACTCACAACAGGTCCGCCGCTTCGACCGCGCGGCGCTCCCACCAGACGAGCTCGTCGTCGTAGCCGCCGAACGCCTTCTCCCATCCGAACTGCACCAGCGCGCCGAGCAGGCAGAGGCTCAGCTGCGACGACCACCACGCCCCGGTGTCGACGCCGCGTCGTTCCAGCGCCTCGCGGTACGCGACGACCGTGTCCTCCTTGGCGTGCGGGAGGCGCCGGCAGTTGATCGCGAGATACCACGCGAGGTCGCTCAGCGGTGGTCCGCGTCCGGGCAGCTCCCAGTCCAGCAGGATGGTGCGCTGCTTCTCGTCGGTGCCCAGGTTGTCGAGCTTCCAGTTGCCGTGCACCAGCGTCTGCGGCGTGTCGGTGAGGGCGTCCACCAGCGGGGTCGGATCATGCGCCAGAGGGGTGACGATGGCCGAAGCCGTCGGGGCCACGTCGGCGAGCAACGGCCACCCCCGGCCGATCAGTGGGGGAACAGGGTGGGTGGAGCCGAGGGCTGCCTCGCGCTCGGCCGTGTGCGGCGACAGCTCCAGGTAGCGGGCCCGGCTCGACACGACGTCGATGTCGTCGGGCGTCTGCCAGAACGCCGCATGCAGGGCCGCCATGTGGTCGAGGAACCGCAGGTGCTGGTCCAGCGGGACGAGGTCGTCCGAGACCGGTACGAGCCAGCTGCCGACGTCGCGCATGAGCAGCACGGTGACGCCGCGCTCGTGGGCGACGGCGACGATGGGCTGGTTGATGCAGTCCGGCAGCCGCTCGAGGATGCCGCGACGCCAGAGCTCGAGGGTCGCGCTGCCGTCGACGCCGGCCGCTCGGATCGTCCAGTCGACGGTCGGGTCGAGGTACTTCACGACGTGCGGCTCACCGTCGATCGTCACCCGATCGAGCCGTGCTCCGGACTTCCCGGCGCTGTCGATCGACGTGATGTCCGTGGCACGCGCGATCAGCTCGTCGACCGAGCTCAGGACTGCGGGGGACTCACCCATCGACAGGCACGCAGAGCACCGGTCGCGAGCTCAGGTGCAGGAGCTTGTGTGGCGTCGAGCCGAGCATGGCGCTGCGGAGCGGGCTCTCGCCGGTGGTGCCGACGACGATCACCGTGGCATCGACCTCGTCGGCGACGTGCAGCAAGGCCTGGGCGGGCTTGGCGTCGACCAGGCGGACCTCGGTCTCGACGCCGTGCTGCCGGGCGTGCTCGACGGCTCGGTCGAGGGCATGCTGCCCGATCTCCATCAGCGCGTCCCGGTGAGCCTTCAGCTCCTCGCCGATGCCGCCTGGCGGTCCTGCCCCGTAGACGATGGTCAGCGGCTCACCCCACTTCGAGGCGACCCTCACGGCCGTGTCCAGCGCGACCTCGGCTCCCGGCGACTCGTCGTATCCCAGCACCACCGTCATGTCATCAGCCCTCCAGGCCGTCGGGGTCGGGCCTCGCCGCCTTGAGACCGTGCACGATGTCGGGGTCGGCGACTCCGGCTCGCTCCTGCCAGAACCGGGAGTCGACGGTGCGCCACACCAGCATCACCACGACCCCGGCGAGGAAGATGCCCACACCGATGACCAGTGGCGGACCGACGCCGAGCCACGATTGACCGCTGTAGGAGTTCCCCGGATCGGACATGTCGCGGATCGACAGGAACAGCAGCCACGCCAGGAGTCCCGATCCGACCAGCGGGCCGACGCCGATGAGGAGCAGGTTTCTGGCGCTCTCGGTGAGATGGCGGCGGTAGTAGACCGCGCACGCGATGCCGGTGAGCGCGTAGTAGAACGCGATCAGCAGCGACAACGCCGTCAGCGAGTCGAACAGGGCGTTCTCGCTCACCTGGTAGACGCCGACGTACCAGACGATCGCGATTGCGGCAACCGTCCAGGTGCTGACGTCCGGTGTCCGGTGGTTCGGGTGGATCCGCGCGAACCGCTGCGGGAGGGCGTGCCGGCGGGCCATGGACAGTCCGGTGCGGGAAGCGGGCAGGATCGTCGTCTGCGTCGAGGCGATCGCCGCGGTGGCGACCGCGAACAGCAGCACCCAGTCCCAGCCGCCCAGCGTCTCTCCGGCGATGTAAGCGAAGACGAACTCCTCCTCGCCGGCGTTGTCGATGAGCCACTGGGTCCCGGCGAACGCCACGACGGCGAAGGCGACGGACACGTACGTGACCAGGAGGATGATCGTCGACCACACGGCGGCGCGGCCGGGTGCGTTGGCACCGTCGCGCGTCTCCTCGCTCAGGTTCACTGCCGACTCCCAGCCCCAGTAGGCGAAGACACCGAGCAGCAGCCCGCTGGACAGCGCAGCGCCACCCTCCGCGAACGGGTTGAGCCAGTCCAGGCCGGGGCGGATCTCATCGAGAGAGCTGGTGCCGGCGTAGGCCTTGTACACGGCGACGCCGGCAAACGTCAGGAGCGCGGCCACCTGCCCGAAGATCAACGTGTTCTGGATCCGAGCCGAGATGTCGGTGCCGAGCACGCAGAGCCAGGTCATGAGCAGGATCAGCAGGACCGCGAGCGGCATCCGGACCCAGGCGTTGTCGCCGGCTGAGTCCGCACCGACCATGTAGAGGCTGAATCGGACGCCGACGTCGGCCAGCGACCCGATGACCAGCACACCGGTCATCGTGATCGCCCAGCCGCCGATCCAGCCCGCCCACGGACCCATCGCCCGAGTGACCCAGCTGAACGTCGTCCCGCAGTCCGGATCGACCCGGTTGAGGTAGAGGAACGCGGTCGCGATCAGCGCCATGGGGACGAAGCTGGCCAGGAGGACGCCCGGGGCGTAGATCCCCACCAGCGCGGCGATCGGACCGATGACAGCGGCGAGCGAGTAGGCGGGACTCGTCGCCGCGAGCCCGATGACCAACGCGTCGACGAAGCCGATGGCGTCCGGTTTCAGCTGGGTGGCAACACGAGTGTCAGCCATGGCGCTCCCTCCGTGTGGAGTCCAGTTCTACTCCTGGACGGAGCTCAGCCGCTGAAGAATCGGGTCAGAGCTTCAGACTGGGGTCGTGCGGTCCCTTGGGCTCGGACCAGAAGTCCAGCGCGAGCTCTTCCTCACGGCCGCCGTTGAGATAGACGGAGAAGTCGGTGACGCCGGCGTCCTCGAGCACGTCGTCGTCGATGAAGAAGTTGCCGGTGACCTCGCGGGAGGGCTTGGTGAGGACCACGTAGGCCGCGTCGGCCATGATCTGCGGTGTTCGTGAGTGCGTCACCAGCTCGGATCCGACCACGTTGCGGATCGCCGCGGTGTCGATGGACGTGCGGGGCCACAAGGAGTTGGCCGCGATGCCGTCCTCGCGCAGCTCCTCACTCAGCCCGAGCGTCACCAGGCTCATCCCGTACTTGGCGATCGCGTAGCCGGTGAACCGCCCGAACCACTTCGGGTCGGTCGAGATCGGCGGCGACAGCGTCAGGATGTGCGGATTGTTCGTCGACTTGCGCAGCCGGGGGATCGACAGCTTCGACAGCAGGAACGAGCCGCGGCAGTTGATGTCGTTCATGAGGTCGTACGCCTTCATCGGCAGGTCCTCGGTGCGCGACAAGTTGATGGCGCTCGCATTGTTGACCACGATGTCGATGCCGCCGAACTGCGCGGCGGTCTGCTCGACCGCACCGGCCACGAAGTCGTCGTCACGCACGTCACCGACCAGGGGGAGGGCGTGACCGCCGGCCTCCTCGATCGCCGCCGCGGCAGTGTAGATCGTCCCAGGCAATTTGGGGTGTGGCTCAGCAGTCTTGGCCAAGAGTGCGACGTTGGCGCCGTCGCGGGCGGCGCGCACCGCGATCGCCTCGCCGATGCCGCGGCTTCCGCCGGACATGATCATCGTGCTGCCAGAGAGTGACTCCGTCGGACCCATGAGTTCTCCTCGTGACCGGGCGGCGGTATCGTGCTGCCGTGGACAGAAACAGTCAAGCGTGACTGTAACTGAGGAAGGCCCGGATGAGTACCCCGACCTGGTTCACCGACGCGATCGCGCAGCCGTACGACGCCCTCGAGCTCGACGTCGAGGGTGCCCGGATCGCCTATCGCGCCTGGGGGAAGCCGGGTCACCCGAGCGTCGTCCTCGTGCACGGCGGTGCGGCCAACGCGGCGTGGTGGGACCACGTCGCGCCGTTCCTGGCCGCAGAGCACCGCGTCCTCGCGATCGATCTGTCCGGCCACGGGTCCAGCGATCGTCGTGACGTCTACTCGCTGGACACCTGGTCCGAGGAGGCGCTCGCGATCGCTCGCCACGAGAGCGACTCGCGCCCGATCGTCATCGGCCACAGCATGGGCGGCTTCGTCGCGCTCACCGCCGCGCACCACCACGGAGCGAAGCTGCGCGGCGTCGCGGCGATCGACTCCCCGGTGCGGGAGATGTCGCCGGAGACGCGGGCCTGGCTGGCGAAGAACTCCACCCTGCCGCCGCACAAGGTCCGTCCCGACCGGGAGACCATCCTCGCCCGGTTCAAGACGTTGCCCGACGACGAGGGCCTGGAGTACGTCCGCCGCCACATCGCCGAGCAGTCCATCTGCGAGGTGGAGGGCGGGTGGTCGTGGAAGTTCGACCCGCAGATCTTCCTCAACTCGCAGATGGAGCCCGAGGACCTCGCCTCCGCCGAGTGCGAGGTGGCGCTCGTACGGGGCGAACGTGGCATGGCCACCACCGACATCACCTCCAGCGTCGCCGAGATCCTGGGCGGCCACGTTCCGGTGACCCTCGTGCCGGACGCCGGCCACCACATCATGCTCGACCAGCCCATCGCGTTGATCGCGCTGTTGCAGACTCTCCTCGGCCAATGGCGGATGCCGTGAGCGATCCCATGGCCTAGGCCATGAATGACACTGTGGTGCTCGAGCGGTTGCTGACCGACCGTGGAGCTGTCGCGGCTTCACCGACGAACCGGTCCCGCGGGACGTCATCGAGCGTCTGATCACCATCGCCCAGCAGACGCCGTCGTGGTGCAATTCGCAGCCGTGGCAGGTGGTGATCACGTCTCCTCGACGAGGTCGGCACCTTCGTCGGCTGACGTGACAGGTTTCCCACGAGACCCTCGGAATCCTGTGGTGATCACACGAAACTTCGTGTCATCACCACCAGATTCGGGCGGTCTCGTGGGAAACCTGAGGTTCAGACGGCAGTTCGACCCATCCACGGGCCGCCTCGTGGCGAATGACCCACATGCAGAGGACGAGCAAGCCCGCGGCCGTGGGCCGCGACACCGGCCGATTCGCGCCGTGGTGGACCGGAGCCCTGGCGGGCGTCCTCGCCGCGGCCGCAGGCATCTCGATCGCGACGGGCCTCTCCGCACTCTTGACCGGCGTCCCGTCGCCGATCGTCTCGGTCGGCAATCGTGCCATCGACATGACGCCGCGGTTCCTCAAGGAGTTCGCGGTCCGCCAGTTCGGCGAGAACGACAAGCCGGTGCTGATCGGCGGCATGGTCGTCACCTTGCTCGCCGTCGCCGCGATCGCGGGTTGGATCGGCCTTCGCCGTCCCCGCCTCGCGTACGGCGTCTTCGTCGCGCTGGGCTTGGTGGCGTTGGCCGCCGCCGCACTCGACCGCACCGCCACCGCACCTCGTGCCCTCACTCTGGTCCCGGCGCTCGTCACTCTCGGAGTGAGCCTCGGTGCGCTCGTGGTCCTTCTCCGGGCGCTCGAGCTCGCACCGAAGGCCGGCGACGAGGTCGCCGGAGGATTCAATCGCCGTGCGTTTCTGCGCGCGGTGCTTGGAGCGAGCGCCGGGATCGCCCTCGGCGGCGTGGTCGCGAGGTTCCTCGGAACCAACAGCGCGGCAGAGTCACGCCGTGACATCACCCTCCCGCGCGCGGCCGACCCGGCATCCCCGGTGCCCGCCGGAGCCGCCGTGGACGTCGACGGCGTCAGCAGGTACATCACTCCCAACCGCGACTTCTACCGCGTCGACACCGCACTGAGCGTGCCGAAGGTTCCGGCCGACGGCTACACGTTGCGGATCCACGGCATGGTCGACCAGGAGCTGAACCTCAGCTTCCGCGACCTGCTCAAGGAGCGCCTCGTCGAGCGGCGCATCACCCTGACCTGCGTGTCGAACGAGGTCGGCGGACCCTACGTGGGCAATGCCGCCTGGCTGGGCATCCCGGTGCGCGACCTGCTCGCCCGCGCGGGCGTCAAGGCCGGCGCGGATGCCGTGAAGACCACCAGCGCCGACAACATGACCATCGGCACTCCGCTGGGCGCACTCACCGACGAGAACCGTGACGCCCTCATCGCCGTCGGCATGAACGGCGAGCCGCTGCCGCTCGAGCACGGCTTCCCGGTCCGGATGGTCGTCCCGGGCCTGTACGGCTACGTGTCCGCCACCAAGTGGCTGGTCGACCTCGAGGTCACCAGGTTCGCCGACTTCAAGGCCTACTGGACGACCCGCGGGTACGCAGCCGAGGCGCCGATCAAGTTCTCCTCGCGCATCGACGTCCCGAAGTCGTTCCAGACCTTCGCCCGCGACAAGGTCCGCGTCGGCGGCGTCGCCTGGGCCCAGAACACGGGAATCCAGCGCGTCGAGGTCAAGGTCGACAGCGGGCCTTGGCAGGACGTCGAGCTGGCCGCCGAGGACACGATCGACACGTGGCGGCAGTGGTCCTGGGAATGGAACCAGGCGACCGCCGGCACCCACCAGCTCACCGTCCGTGCCACCAACCAGGACGGCGAGACCCAGACCTCCGACCGCGCACGAATCGCGCCGGACGGTTCGACCGGGCTGCACAGCGTGCAGTTCCGCGTCGAGTAGCACGAACCCAACTAAGGAGAAGGAAATGACCACCACCAAGAGCAAGACATTCGCCATCACGGCGATTGCCTCGCTGTCGCTCTTCCTGGGTGCCTGTGGCTCGAACGACGAGCCGGCCCCCGCCGAGGAGACCAGCGAAGCACCCGCCGAGACTGCCGATCCCGCCTCGAACCTCGTCGGCCCCGGCTGCGAGGACTACGCCAGCCAGGTGCCGGACGGCGCCGGCTCGGTCTCCGGCATGGCCGAGGACCCCGTCGCGACGGCCGCGAGCAACAACCCGCTGCTCAAGACCCTCACGGCGGCCGTCAGCGGCAAGCTGAACCCGAACGTCGACCTGGTCGACACGCTCAACGGTGGCGAGTTCACCGTGTTCGCGCCGGTCGATGACGCGTTCGGCAAGCTGCCGAAGAAGACCGTCAAGACGCTCGGAACCCCCGAGGGCGCCGAGACGCTCACCAGCGTGCTGACGTACCACGTCATCGCCGGTCAGCTCAGCCCCGACGAGGTCGCCGGCACACACAAGACGGTCCAGGGTGCCGAGGTCACGGTCGAGGGTGAAGGCGATGCCATCACCGTCGGCTCGGACAGCGCGAAGGTCATCTGCGGTGGCGTTGCTACCGCCAACGCGACGGTGTATCTCATCGACTCCGTCCTGATGCCCCCCGCCTGATCTAGGGAGCTCGATCGGGAGAACGATCGGGGACAGAGGGGCCGGCCTGAGCACTTCGGGCCGGCCCCTTCGTCACGTCACACTAGGCTCCCTGCGTGGGAGCCATCCATCTCATCCGGCACGGCCAGGCTTCCTGGCACGCCGAGGAGTACGACGAGCTGTCCGATCGAGGTCTCCGCCAGGCGGCTCTGCTGGGCATGTCGTGGGAGGCATCCGACTGGGCCCCGACGGCTGTCGTCTCCGGCTCCCTCCGCCGTCACACGCAGACGGCGATCGCTGCCATGGATGCCAGCGGAAGCGGTGAAGGGTACGACGTGGACGCCGGGTGGAACGAGTACGACCACCGTCCGCTCACCGACCGCTTGACGCTGACGAGGACGATGACCCCGCAGGAGTTCCAGCCGGTGCTCGAGGAGTCACTCGAGCGGTGGATGGACGGGCGGCTCGACACCACGCCCGCGTACACGGACTGGCACGGAGGAGTTCTCGGCTCCCTGCAGCGGGTCATCGACGCCGCCGGCCCCGGTCAGGACGTCGCGGTGTTCACGTCGGGCGGTCCGATCGCCACTGTCGTCTCCCACCTCCTGACCGGTGACGACTCCCTGTTCATCCGGCTCAACGCGGTGATCGTCAACGCCAGCGTCACGACGATCATCAACGGCAGCACCGGCCCGCGTGTGCTCTCCTTCAACGAGCACACCCACCTGCCCCGCGACCTCGTGACGTTCCGCTGAGAGGATGACGTCCATGCGCAAGAACGTGCTCATCACCGGAGCCAGCTCCGGCCTCGGCGCCGGGATGGCCCGCATTCTCGCCCGCAACGGCCACCACCTGGCCCTGACGGCGCGAAGGGTCGACCGGCTCGAGACGCTGAAGGCCGAGATCGACGCCGCGCACCCGGACGTCCAGGTCGTCGTGCACCCGCTCGATGTCAACGACCACGACCAGGTGTTCGCCGTCTTCAAGCAGTCCATCCGCGAGCTGGGCGGCCTCGACCGGGTGATCGTCAACGCCGGGCTCGGCAAGGGCGGGCGCATCGGCACCGGCAAGTTCCACGCGAACAAGCAGACCGCCGAGACGAACTTCATCGCCGCCCTGGCCCAGTGCGAGGCGGCGATGGAGCACTTCTACGAGCGCAAGGCCGGCCACCTCGTGGTGATCTCCTCGGTGTCGGCGATGCGCGGGATGCCAGGGGCGATCTCCGCCTATGCCGCGACCAAGGCCGGCGTGGCCCACCTGGCCGAGGGCATCCGCTCCGACCTCCTGCGCCGCAAGGGCCACGACATCAAGGTCACCACCCTCTTTCCGGGCTACATCGCGTCGGAGATGAACGACGGTGTCGAGCAGGAGATCCGCCTGATGGTCGACACGGAGACCGGCTGCAAGGCCATGGTGAAGGCCATCGATCGCGAGGTGGCCGAGGCGGCGGTGCCGCCCTGGCCGTGGGCTCCGCTGAGCCAGGTCATGAAGCACGCGCCGCTGAGCGTGCTGCGGCGCCTGGTGTGATCTCGGGCTCCCTCACACCCAGGCCGGGCGACACTCTTTCAGCCAGGCTGCGTAGTCCCAGGTGGAGAGGAACTCGGTCGCGGCCGCGTGGCCTCGCTCGATGAGCAGTCGCTGTTCGGCCTCGCTGATGGAGAAGTCGACGGCGCCGACATCGCGGGTGTCGACATAGACGCTGCGGGAGATGTTGCACGGATCCAGCACGTGCTCGGCCTGGTTGGCCTCGATGGCCGTCTCGATCAGCGCGAGTCCCATGCGCACCACCCCGCGCACCGGTTCGGGCGGGGGCTCGGCGGCGATGCCCAGGGCGTCGAGCCGGATGCCGACCGTCGCCCAGCGCGGCGGCAGCTGGTCGAGCCGGTCGAACGCCGAGATGGGGTAGTTCGACAGCAGCCCGCCGTCGACGAGAGTCGAGCGCCCGGACGTGCCGGCGAGCGTCACCGGCTCGAAGAAGTACGGGATGGACGCCGACGCCCTGACCGCGTCGGCCACGCTCTGCTCGTCGGGGTCGAGGCCGTACTCGGCGTAGTCCCACGGCAGATAGGTGAGGCGCTTGCGTGAGATGTCGCTGGCGGTGACCACCAGTGAGTACTCGTGATGGACGTGGCCGTCGCCGTCGGGGTCGACCCGCTTGAGGTCGCCGAACGTGTGCACGCCGAGGTCGGCCAGTACACCGCGGATCCAGTCGTGCAGGTAGTCGCCCTCGTAGGCACCCTGCTCGAGCACGACGGCGAACGGGTCGGCCACCACTCCGAGGGGTCCGAGCCAGCTGCCCGGGAACCCGCGATCGCGGAACTTGCGGTAGTCGAGCGTCTTCGCCAGCTCGACGACCTGCGAGAGCGGCTCGCCGGCGGCCTGCAGCGCCGCGAGGACGGCTCCCACCATCGCCCCGGCCGAGGTGCCGGCGATGCGCGGGAACGTCCACTGCTCGTCGTCGAAGGCCCAGACGGCGCCGGTCAGGGCGATGCCCTTGACCCCACCGCCTTCGAGCACCAGGTCGGCGACGTGGTCGGTGCGCGGCTCGGCGGCGGGAGTCGTCATCCTCCGAGCCTAGGACCGCCTCAGGACAGGGCGTAGTCGGAGATCGGGAAGCGGCCGGCCTCGCGGAACGCGCCGATGGTCGACGTCGGGCGCAGCAACGTCGCCTCGCCATGCTGGTTGAAGTAGTAGCTGCGGGCGGTCGAGCACGAGCCGAGGGCGAACACCGAGTCGTCGAGGTTGCGCCTCATCCGCGCCAGGAACTCTGCGTTGGCCTCCTCGGTGACCTCGAACCGGCTGGCCCCGCGCCGGCGCATGGCGGTGAGCAGCCGGGTGATGTGCTTCATCTGGCTCTCGATGGTCGTGAAGTACGAGAGGCCGGAGTACGAGTACGGACTGTTGAGGCTGAAGTAGTTGGGGAACTTCGGCACCGCCACGCCCTCGTAGGCCTGGAAGCGGTTCTCCCGCCACCACTTGCCGAGGTTGCGGCCCTCTCGGCCGATGATCTCGATGGCCGGGAAGTTGGTGTCCCACAGGTTGAAGCCGGTGGCCAGCACGAGGGTGTCGATCTCGTGCCGCGCGCCGTCCTCGGTGACGATCGCGTCCGGCTCGATGCGGGCGATCGGCGTCGTCTCCAGATGCACGTGCGGCTGGTTGAACGTGGGGTAGTAGTCGTTGGAGAACGTCGGCCGCTTGCAGCCGAACGAGTAGTCGGGCGTCAGCTTGCGCCGTGTCTCGGGGTCGCGGACCTGACGCGCCATGTGTCGCTTCGCCACCTGCTCGGCGGTCTGGTTGAACCGCTTGAACCGGCGGTACTTCAGCACGGCGGCCACCATGAGGACCTCGAGGATGCCCGAACCGATGCCGCGGGCCACACGCTGGGTGAACGGGATGCGGGCGTAGAGCTTCTGCAGACGCCGTGGCACCGGACCGTCTGTCTTCGGGGTCACCCAGATGGCGGTGCGCTGGAACACCGTCAGCTCGGCCAGCTTGGGTGCGATCTCCGGGATCAGCTGCACGGCTGTCGCGCCGGTGCCGATGACGGCGGCCCGGCGGCCCTGGAGGTCGAGGTCGTCGTCCCACTTCGCGGTGTGCAGGACCGAGCCCTCGAACGTCTCGATGCCGGGGATGTCGGGCATCTTGGGCTGGGAGAGGAAGCCCGTGGCGGTGAGCAGCAAGCGGGTGGTGAGCGTCTCGCCGTCGTGCAGGTTGACCACCCAGACCTGCGCCTCGTCGTCCCAGCGGGCGCCATCGACGACGATGCCGAATCGCATGTGGCGACGCAGGTCGTACTTGGTGGCGACGTGGTCGCAGTACGCCTTGAGCTCGGAGCCGGGCGCGTACATGCGCGACCAGTACGGGTTGGGCTCGAAGGAGTACGAGTAGGTGGACGACGGGATGTCGACGGCCAGGCCGGGGTAGCGGTTGACGTGCCACGTGCCGCCGAGGTCGTCTTCCCGCTCGAGGATGACGATGTCGTCGATGCCGAGCCGCCGCAGGGCGATGGCGGCACCCATGCCCCCGAACCCGGCGCCGACGATGATGGCCCCATACGTGTGACCGCGGACGGGACGGTCGGTCTGGGTGACCATGGATGCTCCTGATTCGGATACCGGCGGTATCTGAACAGTGAACACCACCGGTCGTGCCGTGACAAGTCCGATGTCGTCGACATCACACATCGACTGTGCGGCACGATGGACGCATGAGCCTGGAGATCACGGTGCGCGGATCGGCGGAGCGGCGCTTCGCGGCGGAGCGGGCGACGGTGTCCATGGCCGCGGCGATCGAGAGCGCCGACAAGCAGCAGGTCTACGACGACGCCGTCGCGGTGCTCGAGCCGCTGGTCATGCAGCTGCGCGAGCTGAGCGACCGCGGGGCGGTGTCCACCTGGGCGAGCGACCAGGTGCGTGTCTACAGCCACCGGCCGTGGACCGGCGAGGGCGTGCGCGGTGAGGCGCAGCACGTCGCGCGCCTGCAGGTCACGGCGGAGTTCACCGACTTCGAGCGGCTCAGCGGATTCGTCGACTACTGGGCCGGCAGGAACGGCGTCGAGATCGGCGGTATCGAGTGGGACGTCACCGCCCGCAACCGGCGAGGCTACGAGACCGAGGTGCGCAAGGCCGCCGTCGACAACGCCGTCACCAAGGCACAGGCGTACGCCGACGCCGTACGCCGCGGCCGGGTCACCGCCCTGCAGATCGCCGATCCGGGCATGCTCAACGGCAGCAGCGACCATCTCCCGATCCCGTTCACGATGGCCGCCGCCAGCGACACGGCCGACCTTCACCTCACCCCCGAAGAGATCGTCATCCACGTCGAGGTCGACGCGCACTTCGCCGCTGACTGACGGGGCGTCGCTCCTACGCGACCTGGACAACCACCTTGCCGAGGGCACGGCCCTCCCCGACGTGAGCCAGGGCCTCGGGCGTCTCGGCGAGGCCGAACGTGCGGTCGATGTGGATTCGGAGCTGACCGTCGACGCATCGTTCGGCGATCGGTTCGAAGTGCGCAGGCCCGGGCTTCACCGCCAGGACGCCGAGTCGTCGACCGGTGAGAGCCGTCACATTCGGTGTCTGACCTGCGCAAATGCGGAGATCTCGTTTGCCCCGAGGGCATACCGCCAGTACCTTTGCGGCATGTGGACCGAGCTCCGCGCCCGCCTCCTGCGGGCTGTCGCCACCGTGCGAGAACGTCGTCGTGCACCCGGGGTGCTGGCGGCGGTCCGCGACGTGGCGCGGCGGCTCCCCGCACCACGACTCCTGGCGACGGCCCAGCCCCGGCGGCCGCAGCTCTCGCGCATCCGCATCGTGCGCCCCGGCAAGCGGCCGATGCGGGTCGTCTTCGAGAAGGCCGTCGTGCACGAGACGTACAGCCTGCGGGCCCGATTGCTGCAGCGCGGCGCTCGCCTGGTCGTCAAGCCGCTGATGGCCTGGGTCCCACTCAACGACCGCACCCTGCGCGCACTCCGGCGCATCGACCGGCTGTCCGCTCGCGGACCGCGCTCCCGCTTCGTCGAACCGCACCAGTTCGAGCTCGGCGGGGTGCGGGTCGAGTCCATGACCCATCGCTACGGCCCGTCAAGCGACATGACCGTGCTCTACCTGCACGGCGGCGGCTTCTTCTCCTGCGGCATCGAGACCCACCGGCGGGCCTGCGAGCGACTCGCCCTGTACACCGGCGGCCAGGTCGTCTCGGTCGACTACGTGCAGCTGCCCGAAGGGAGCGTCGCCGACTCCGTTCAGGACGCGATCACCGCGTACGAGAACTTGCTCGAGATGGTCGAGCATCCCGACAAGATCGTCGTGGCCGGCGACTCCGCCGGCGGCTACCTGACGATGAAGATCGCCGAGCTCGCCACCCGCCGCGGCCTCACCCCGCCGGCGGCGGTGCTCACGTTCTCACCCTTGCTGAGCCTCGATCCCGACCGCGAGGACAAAGCCATCGAGCGCGTCTCGCGCGTGCGCGACGCGTACATCCCGGTGCGCCGCATCGCGCTCGTGCGGGAGCGCTGGGTGCCGGAGGGCTCCTCGATCGAGGGCTACGCCTCGCCGTTGCTGGCGTCCGCCTACATCAGCTCTCCGGCCTTCTTCGTCGCCGCCGAGGACGAGGCCCTCCGCCCCGAGGTCGAGGCGATGGCGCTGCAGCTGGCCGAGCGCGGCGTCGATGTCGAGACACACCTGTGGCGCGGGCAGGTCCACGCCTTCCCGGTGATGGTCGACTTCGTGCCGGAGAGTCGTCAGGCGCTCAAGCTCGCGGCCGACTTCGCCCGGCGTGCCGTCGGCGAGTCGGTGCCCGAGCCGGAAGTCGACCCCGACACCCACGACGAGCCGATCGTCGGCGAGATGGTGAGCGACGACCAGGTCCCACCCGACGGCGAGGACATCATCGACGTCGAGCTCGAGGGCGACACCGGCAAGAAGCGCTGGTTCTTCCAGGCCAGCTGAGCCTCGGCGGCATTCGGCTCCGGTCCGCTTCTGTGCTGCTAGGGTGCGCGCATGAAGGCCACTCTGGCGGCTATCGTGTTCGCCGTCTCGCTGTCCGCTTGTGGGGGAAGCGACGAACCCACCGAAAAGGAACCGGCGACGCCCACCGAGGCGACGTCGGCTGCGCAGCTGCCCCAGTGCTCCGATGTCTGGGTCGACGGCAAGACGTTCCCCGAGGACTATGCCGGATGCGTGCGCGACGACGGCTCGACCGCCGAGGCCGACATCAAGCAGTGCGGGGGCGGACCGCAGGAGTTCGCCCAGTACCAGTACACCAAGGACGAGGTGACGTACCCGTTCATCGCCATTCTCGGCGAGAAGGTGATCGAGTACGTCGACGACGAGAACGCCCCGTACGCCAAGACGTTCGACAAGTGTGGGGGAGAGCCCGTCAACTGAGACTCGACTTACAGTCAGGCTTGACTGTTTGTTTTCAGCGGGTCATGCTGATCGAGTGACCGCACCGACCACAGGGGCGCCAGCGCGCACGCCGCAGGGCGAGCGAACACGGGCGATGCGCCTCCGGCTGCTGGAGGCGACGGTCGACTGCCTGGTGGAGCTCGGCTGGGCCGGCACCACCACCACTGTCGTCAGCGAGCGGGCCGGTGTCTCGCGCGGGGCGCAGCTGCACCACTTTCCCAGCAAGCAGGAGCTGGTCGTCGCCGCGGTCGAGCACCTGTCCGAACGGCGCCGTGAGGTCATGGCGAAGTCCGCCGCGAACCTCCCGAAGAACGGCCGGACCCGCGCGATCCTCGACGTGCTCGCGCAGCAGTTCGTCTCGCCGGTGTTCTACGCCGCCCTGGAGCTGTGGGTCGCCGCCAGGTCCGACGCCGAGCTGCGCAAGGCGGTCGCTCCACTGGAGCGGCGAGTCGGCCGCGAGACCCACGCCTTCGCGTTGCAGCTGCTCGGTGTCGACGAGTCGGTCGGCAACAACCGAGCCCTCGTGCAGGGCACCCTCGACCTCGTGCGCGGCCTCGGGCTCGCCTCCGCACTCAGCGACGACAGCCGCCGCCGCGCCACGATCCTCGACGCCTGGGCCACCGTCCTCGACACCGAGCTGGACTTTGCGGTGGTGGAGAAGGCATGAACGACCTGCGCGCCTCCGTCATCGCCGACCTCACGGCCGAGAGCGAACAGCTCGACTCGTGGGTCGCGCCGCTCGACGACGACCAGTGGGCCGCCGTCACCACGCCCGAGGGCTGGACCATCGCACACCAGATCGGCCACCTCGCCTGGACCGACGAGGCCTCCCTCACCGCCATCAACGACCCGGCAGCGTTCGCCGAAGGGCTGAAGATCGCGGCTGCGAACCCGGAGGGCTACGTCGACGAGGCGGCGGACGAGCGGGCGGCGATCGCGCCGGCGGAGCTCTTGCGACAGTGGCGAGAGGGTCGTGAACGCCTCGCGCGTGATCTGGCCGAGGTGCCGGACGGGGAGAAGATCGCCTGGTACGGCCCGCCGATGAGCCCCACGTCGATGGCGACAGCCCGGATCATGGAGACCTGGGCGCACGGCCACGACGTCGCCGGCGCGCTCGGCATCGTGCCCCCGCCGACCGACCGGTGCAAGCACGTCTGCCACCTGGGCGTGCGCACCCGTGGGTTCGCCTACCTGGTCCGCGGCGAGGACGTGCCCGATGTCGAGATCCACGTGGCCCTGACCGGACCGAGCGGCGAGCTCTGGACCTGGGGATCGCCGGAGGCGGAACAACGGGTCACCGGGTCCGGCTACGACTTCGCACTGCTGGCCACCCGGCGCCGCCACGTCGACGACGTCGACGTGCATGCCGAAGGCGACGATGCGGCGCACTGGCTGACCATCGTCCAGGCTTTCGCCGGCCTGCCCGGCAACGATCCGCAGCGCGTATCGGAAGCACGCTCATGAGTGCGGTGCGCATCGGGAACTGCTCTGGCTACTACGGCGACCGCCTGTCGGCGATGCGCGAGATGCTCGAGGGCGGGGACCTCGACTACCTGACCGGCGACTACCTCGCCGAGCTCACCATGCTCATCCTCGGTCGCGACCTGATGAAGGACCCGTCCACCGGCTACGCCAAGTCGTTCGTGCGACAGATGACCGACTGCCTGGCCCTCGCCCGAGAGAAGGGCGTGCGGATCGTCGCCAACGCCGGCGGCCTGAACCCGGCCGGACTGGCGGAGAGGCTCCGTGAGGTCGCGGCCGAGCAGGGCGTCGACGTCGCGGTGGCGCACGTGGAGGGCGACGACCTGCGCGAGCGGGCCGACGAGCTCGGGTTCGGGAACGTCCTCACCGCCAATGCGTACCTGGGCGCCTTCGGCATCGCGGAGGCCCTGAACCGGGGCGCCGACATCGTGGTCACCGGCCGCGTCACGGATGCGTCTGTGGTCGTGGGCCCGGCGATCGCGCACCACGGGTGGGGACGCGACGATCTCGACGCGCTGGCCGGTGCCGTCGTCGCCGGGCACGTCATCGAGTGCGGCACACAGGCCACCGGCGGCAACTTCTCCGGCTTCACCGGGATCGACATGAGCACTCCGCTCGGCTTCCCGATCGCCGAAGTGGCGGCCGACGGCTCCTGCGCGATCACCAAGCACGCCGGCACCGGCGGAGCCGTCACGGTCGACACCGTCACCGCCCAGCTGATGTACGAGGTGGGCGGGCCGGTGTACCTGGGGCCGGACGTCTCCACCCGTCTGGACACGATGACCGTCGGTCAGGACGGAGCCGACCGGGTCGCCATCACCGGCGTCGTCGGAGAGCCGCCTCCGTCGAGCACGAAGGTCTGCCTCAACACCGTGGGCGGCTACCGCAACACCGTGGAGTTCCTGCTCACCGGGCTCGACATCGAGGAGAAGGCGGCACTGGTCCGCGAGCAGATGGAGGCCGCGTTCGCGGCGGGCACCCGACCCGACGTCGTGGAGTGGCAGCTGGACCGCACCGACATGCCCGACCCGCACACCGAGGCCGCCGGGACGTCGCTGCTGCGCTGCCACGTCCGCAGCGTCGAGGCCGATCCGGTCGGTCGCGCGTTCAGCGACGCCGCGATCCAGATCGCTCTCGCGTCGTACCCCGGCTTCAGCGTCACCCGGCCGCCGGCCGCGGGCACGCCTTTCGGCGTCTACCGCCCGGCGTTCGTGCCGCAGGCGGACGTGCCGCACGTCGTGGTGCTCTCCGACGGCACCCGCATCGACATCGAACCGCCGAAGGACGTGTCGGACGAGACATCGGCCGACGGCGTCGGGGTCACCCTGACGGAGGACTGGGTGGGCGACACGGTGCGGACGCCACTCGGCCGCCTCGTGCACGCACGATCCGGTGACAAGGGTGGCGACGCCAACCTCGGCGTCTGGATCCCGTCCGACCACCCGCACCGCGAGTCGGCGTTCGCCTGGCTGGCGGCGTTCCTGGACGAGGACACCGTTCGGGACCTGCTGCCCGAAGCGGCGGCGCTCGACATCGAGATCCATCCGCTGCCCAACCTGGCCGCCGTCAACGTCGTCATCCACGGCCTGCTCGGTGAGGGTGTCGCGTCCTCGACCCGGCTCGACCCTCAGGCCAAGGGTCTGGGCGAGTGGCTCCGCGCCCGCGACGCCGCCGTGCCCGTTTCTCTCCTGACCGAGAGGACCGTCACGCCGTGACCATCTTCGACACCCCGGAACGGTTGGCGCTGCGCGAGAGCGCGCGCCGGTTCGCCGAGCGTGAGATCGCTCCGAGCATCGCGCAGTGGGAGGACGACGGCATGCTGCCGCGCGAGCTGCACCTCGCCGCGGCCAAGGCCGGGCTGATGGGTGTCTCGTTCCCCGAGGAGGTCGGTGGGCAGGGCGGCAACGTCGCCGACTCTGCGGTCGTCGCCGAAGGAGTGCTCGACGGCGGCGGGTCCACCGGCGTGCTCGCGTCACTGTTCACGCACGGCATCGCGATCCCGCACATCGTCCAGAGCGGCAACTCTGACCTCATCGACCGTTACGTGCGCCCGACGCTGGCCGGCGAGATGATCGGCTCGCTCGGCATCACCGAGCCCGGCGCCGGCTCGGACGTCGCCAACCTCCGCACCCGAGCCGTGCGGGACGGCGACCACTACGTCGTCAACGGCGCCAAGACGTTCATCACCTCGGGAGTGCGGGCCGACTTCATCACCACCGCGGTTCGCACCGGCGGGGACGGCTACGGCGGCATCAGCCTGCTCGTCATCGACAAGGACACACCCGGCTTCACCGTCGCGTCGCCGTTGAAGAAGATGGGCTGGCTCTGCTCCGACACCGCCGAGCTCACCTTCGACGACGTGCGGGTGCCGGCCGAGAACCTCGTCGGAGAGGAGAACGGCGGGTTCGTGCTCGTGATGCAGCAGTTCGTGAACGAGCGGCTCGGGCTCGCGATGCAGGCCGTCGCCACCGCCCAGCGGGCGCTCGCCCTCGCCGCGGACTACGCGAAGGAGCGCCAGACCTTCGGCAAGCCGCTCGCGGCGCGCCAGGTCATCCGGCACAAGCTTGTCGACATGCATCGCCGCACCGCAGCCGCCCGCGCGTACACGGCGCAGGCGTACCAGCAGGCCGTCGACGGCTCCACGTCCGAACCCGCCGTGATCGCCGACGCGGTTCTCGCCAAGCGACAGGCCGTCGACGCCTGCGAGTTCGTGGTGCACGAGGCCGTTCAGATCCATGGCGGCATGGGCTACATGCGCGAGAGCGAGGTCGAGCGTCACTACCGCGACGCCCGCATCCTCGGCATCGGCGGCGGCGCGAACGAAGTCCTGAACGACCTGGCCGCGAAGATCCTGGGGTACGACGGATGAGCACCACTGTCGACACGTCCAGCGAGACGTACCGGACGAACCGCGAGGCGATGCTCGCGCGGGTGGCCGACCTCGCCGAGCAGCACGCCAAGGCGCTGGAGGGCGGCGGCGAGCGCTACGTCACCCGCCATCACGAGCGGGGCAAGCTCACCGCCCGCGAGCGCATCGAGCTGCTGCTCGACCCGGACACGCCGTTCCTCGAGCTGTCGCCGCTGGCGGCGTGGGGCACCGACTTCACCGTGGGTGCCTCGGTCGTCACCGGCATCGGCGTCGTCGAGGGCGTCGAATGCTTGATCGTCGCCAACGATCCGACCGTGAAGGGCGGGACGTCCAACCCGAGCACCCTCAAGAAGGGCTTCCGCGCCGCGCAGATCGCGGCCGAGAACGGGCTGCCGTCCATCCAGCTCGTGGAGAGCGGCGGTGCTGACCTGCCGACCCAGAAGGACATCTTCATTCCCGGCGGTCGGTCGTTCCGCAACATCACCCGCGCGAGCGCCGCGAAGCGCCCGACCGTGGCGCTGGTGTTCGGCAACTCCACCGCCGGCGGCGCCTACATCCCCGGGATGAGCGACTACGTCGTGATGGTCAAGGAGGGCGCCAAGGTGTTCCTCGGCGGTCCGCCGCTGGTGAAGATGGCGACCGGTGAGGAGTCCGACGACGAGTCACTCGGCGGGGCGGAGATGCATGCCCGCCAGTCAGGGCTCGCCGACTACCTGGCGGTCGACGAGCGCGACGCCATCCGCCTCGGCCGGCAGATCATCCGGCGCATCAACTGGCGCAAGGAGGGCCGGGCGCCGGCGACCGACTACGCCGAGCCCGTGTACGACGCCGAGGAGCTGCTCGGCATCGTCTCCACCGATCTCAAGGTGCCGTTCGACCCGCGCGAGGTGATCGCCCGCATCGTCGACGGGAGCGAGTTCGACGAGTTCAAGCCGCTGTACGGCACCAGCCTGGTCACCGGTTTCGCGCAGCTGCACGGCTACCCGATCGGCATCCTCGCCAACTCCCAGGGTGTGCTGTTCAGCGAGGACTCCCAGAAGGCGGCGCAGTTCATCCAGCTGGCCAACCAGATCGACACCCCGCTGCTGTTCCTGCACAACACCACCGGCTACATGGTCGGCGCAGAGTACGAGCAGAAGGGCATCATCAAGCACGGCGCCCAGATGGTGAACGCGGTCTCCAACTCCAAGGTCCCGCACATCTCGATCGTCATCGGCGGCTCCTACGGAGCCGGCAACTACGGCATGAGCGGACGCGCCTTCGACCCCAGGTTCATGTTCAGCTGGCCGAACGCCAAGTCGGCGGTGATGGGCCCGGCCCAGCTGGCCGGCGTGATCTCGATCGTCGCCCGCGCCGCTGCCGAGTCGAAGGGCCAGCCCTACGACGAGGAGGGCGACGCGCAGATGCGTGAGCTGGTCGAGCAGCAGATCGAGGAGCAGTCGCTCGCCTACTTCACCTCCGGGATGCTCTACGACGACGGTGTCATCGACCCGCGGGACACCCGCTCGATCCTCGGCATCTGCCTGTCCGTCATCCACACCAGCCCGGTCGAAGGGGTCAAGGAAGGCGGATTCGGGGTGTTCAGGCTGTGATTCGCTCCGTCCTCGTGGCCAACCGCGGTGAGATCGCCCGCCGGGTGTTCCGCACCTGCCGCGACCTCGGCATCACCACCGTCGCGGTCCACTCCGACGCCGATGCGGACGCACCGTTCGTCGCCGAGGCCGACCGCTCGGTGCGCCTGCCCGGCAACTCGCCGACCGACACCTACCTGCGGGCCGACCTCGTCATCGACGCGGCGAAGCGCGCCGGCGCGGACGCCATCCATCCCGGCTACGGCTTCTTGTCCGAGAACGCCGACTTCGCGCGCCAGGTGATGGGCGCCGGCCTCGCCTGGGTCGGCCCGGCGCCGGAGACCATCGAGGCGATGGGGTCGAAGATCCGCGCCAAGGAGCTGATGGCGAAGGCGGGAGTGCCGATCCTGTCGGTCGACCCGGACGTGGCCACCCCCGACGACTTCCCGCTGCTGGTCAAGGCATCCGCCGGCGGCGGCGGACGCGGCATGCGCGTCGTCACGGACCCGAAGGATCTCGAGGGGGAGCTGACCGCAGCCGGAGCCGAGGCGCTCTCCGCGTTCGGCGACGGCACGGTGTTCGTGGAGCCCTACCTGCCCACCGCCCGCCACATCGAGGTGCAGGTCATGTGCGACAGCCACGGCACGGTGTGGATCGTCGGCGACCGTGACTGCTCGATCCAGCGCCACCACCAGAAGGTCGTCGAAGAGGCACCGGCCCCTGACGTCGCCGAGCCCGTGCGCAAGCAGATCCACGACGCCGCTCGGGCCGCCTGCGAGGCGGTCGGATACGTCGGCGCCGGCACCGTCGAGTTCCTCGTCGCCGACGCCCACCTCGACTCCGGCCACGCGCACTTCCTGGAGATGAACACCCGCCTGCAGGTCGAGCACCCGGTCACCGAGTGCGTCACCGGCCTCGACCTCGTCGCCCTGCAGCTGGCCGTCGCCGAGGGCCGGGCGCTCCCCCACGTCCATGGCGCAGCTGAGCCGCCACCCCCGAGGGGCCACGCGGTGGAGGTGCGTCTCTACGCCGAGGACCCGTCCGACGACTGGGCTCCGCAGACCGGGACGATCCGGTCGTTCGACTTCCCGACCGGCCCCGGAATCCGCATCGACTCCGCCGTCGAGAAGGGCTCGACGGTCGGCATCCACTACGACGCGATGATCGCGAAGGTGGTCACCCACGGGCCGGATCGCGAGACAGCGGTCCGCCTGCTGGGTGACGTGCTGCGGCGCGCTCGCGTGCACGGCGTCACGACCAACGCCGATCTGCTGATGGCCATCCTCGGCGACGAGGAGTTCCAGGCCGCCCGGATCCACACCGCGCTGCTCGACGAGCGGCTCGAGGACTGGACCACTCGGCGGCTCGACCCCGACGTGCTGTACCGCTACGCCCTGGCGGCGGCGCTGGCCGAAGCCACGCATGCATCCACGAGCGCGCCGGTGCTCGGCCGCATCCCCACGGCGTTCCGCAACGTCCCCAGCCAGACGCGAACGCGCGAGTACTCCCTCGGCGACCAGGTCTGGAGCGTCGAGTACGTGAACCAGAACGGCGGCCTGGCCGCCACGGAGAGGATCATCCGGGCTGCTGCCGACCACGTCGTGCTCGAGGTCGACGGAGTCGCCGAGCCGTATGACGTCGTCGTCGGGGACGGTTGGGTCGACGTCGACGGGCCGTCCGGGTCCGTCAGCCTGACACCCACACCGGTCTTCGTCGACCCGGCCGACGTCGTCGCCGAAGGTTCGCTGCTGGCGCCGATGCCGGCCGCCGTGGTCAGCGTCGCCGTCGAGGCCGGTCAGACCGTCGGCAAGGGAGACGTCGTCCTCGTGCTCGAAGCCATGAAGATGCAACACACCATCACCGCGCCGACCGACGGCGTGGTCAGCGAGCTCGACGTGAGCGCCGGCCAACAGGTCGAGGCAGGAGCCGTGCTGGCCGTGATCGAAGGAGAAGAGCAGACATCATGACGACCTTCACCGAGACCGATGAGCGGCAGGCGCTCCGCAAGGCCGTCGGCGAGCTCGGCCGCAAGTACGGCCGCGACTACTTCGAGCAGTGCGCGAAGGAGGGCCGCAAGACCACAGAGCTGTGGCAGGAGGCCGGCAAGCTCGGCTACCTCGGCGTGGCCGTGCCCGAGGAGTACGGAGGAGGCGGCGGCGACATCGGCGACCTGGCCGCGGTGTGCGAGGAGCTGGCCGCGGCCGGCAGCCCGCTGCTGCTCATGGTGGTGTCGCCGGCGATCGTCGGCACGATCATCGCCCAGTACGGCACCGACGATCAGAAGAATCGCTGGCTGCCCGGACTTGCCGACGGATCCTCGACGTTCGCGTTCTCCATCACCGAGCCGGACGCCGGGTCGAACTCGCACAAGATCATCACCACCGCCTATCGGGAAGATGACGGTGGCTGGCGGCTCACCGGCGGCAAGACGTACATCTCCGGCATCGACGAGGCCAGCCACGTGCTGGTGGTCGCGCGCACCGAGGACGCGAAGACCGGCAAGCTCAAGCCGGCGTTGTTCCTGGTGCCGACGGATGCCGAGGGCTTTACGTACAACGAGATCGACATGGGCCTCACCTCGCCGGAGAAGCAGTTCACCTTGTTCTTCGACGACCTCCGGCTGCCGGCCGACACCCTGATCGGCAGCGAGGACGCCGGCATCGACCAGCTCTTCGCCGGCCTCAACCCCGAGCGCATCATGGGCGCGGCGTTCGCCACCGGCACCGCGAGGCTCGCGCTCGCGAAGGCGGTCGAGTACGCCAAGGACCGGCAGGTGTGGGATGCGCCGATCGGCTCGCACCAGGCCATCGCGCATCCGCTGGCGCAGACCTACATCGAGATCGAGATGGCCCGGCTGATGACCCAGAAGGCTGCCGCGCTCTACGTCGCCGGCGACCACATGGGTGCTGGCGAAGCGGCGAACATGGCGAAGTACGCGGCCGGCGAGGCCGTCTGCAACGCCGTCGACCGGGCCATCCAGACGCACGGTGGCAACGGACTGGCCAACGAGTACGGTCTCGTGCAGATGCTGGCCGGCTCCCGCCTGTCCCGCATCGCCCCGGTGAGCCGTGAGATGGTGCTCAACTTCATCGCCCAGTTCTCTCTGGGCCTGCCGAAGTCCTACTGAGGAGACCGATGACCGACGAGCTCGTGCACCTGCGGGTCGCGGACGCGGTCGCCACGATCACGCTCGACAGCGAGCACAATCGCAACGCACTGAGCCGCCAGCTCGTCGCCGAGCTGGTCGGTCACCTCGACGCGGCAGATGCGGATGAGTCGGTGCGCGCCGTGCTCCTGCGATCGGCCGGCCGCGTGTTCTGCTCCGGCGCTGACTTGTCAGAGGCCGCGGACGGCACCGCGAAGGACACCCCGATGAGCATGGTGGCGCTGCTGCGTCGCATCGCCACCCTGACGAAGCCGGTCGTGGTCGAGCTCGGAGGGCCGGTGCGTGCCGGCGGCGTCGGCATCGTGGGCGCAGCCGACGTCGTGGTGGCTGCCGAGTCCGTCACCTTCGCGCTCACCGAGGTCCGGCTCGGGCTGGCACCCGCGGTCATCTCGCTCACCCTGCTGCCCCGGCTGGCGTCGCGCCCGGCATCCGACGTCTTCCTCACCGGTCGCACGTTCGACGCCGCCGAGGCCGCGCGCATGGGCCTGGTCACCCGTGCCGTCTCCGACGACGAGCTCGCCGCTGGCGTGCAGGCCGTCCTCGACGACCTGGTCAAGGGCTACCCGCAGGGTCTGCGCGAGACCAAGGCGCTGCTCAACCACGACCTCGTCAGCCGCATCGACGCGCTCGGTGAGGAGATGTCCACGCTGTCGGCGCAGCTGTTCGGCAGCGACGAGGCGCGAGAGGCGATGCTGGCGTTCCTCGACCGCCGCAAGAAGTGAGCACCGACGGCCGCACCGTGCCTACAATCCGGCGGTGACGCGTCGTCCGGGTCTCCTCTCAGCCGCGCTGGCCTGTGCTCTGGTGATGGCCGCCTGCAGCAGTCCGGCCAACGACCCCGCACCGAGGACGACGCCCGGGCACGAGTCCCACTCTGCCGCGGAGGCACCGGAAAGCGCCCCGCTGCGAGACAACGAGAGGTTCCTGGACCTCGCCATGCCCCAGCCCTACACGCCGAAGGCGCCGACCACCGGCACCGACGACTACCGGTGCTTCCTGCTCGACCCCGAGCTTGCCGACCCCGCGTTCGTCACGGGCGTCGACGTCGTGCCCGGAGAGCCGGACCTGGTCCACCACGTGATCATGTTCCGCGTCGGTCCGGAGGCGGTCGCCGAGGCCGAGGCCACGGACGCGGACACCAAGGGCCAGGGGTGGACCTGCTTCGGTGGCGCCGCCCTCGGCTCCGACTACCAGCGTGGACTGGATCGCGCGCCGTGGCTGGGCGCGTGGGCGCCCGGGAGTGGCGAGAGCATGCTCGACCCTGACATCGGGGTGCCGCTGGAGGCCGGCAGCCGGATCATCATGCAGGTCCACTACAACCTGCGTGCGGGCGACGATCCCGACACCAGCAGCGTGCGGCTCCGCCTGGCGTCCGGCACGGCGGACCTCGACCCACTGGAGACCATGCTCCTTCCCGGGCCGGTGGAGCTGCCCTGCCGCCGAGGCAGGTCCGGGCGGCTGTGCGATCGCGATGCGGCTGTCGCCGACGTGCGCGAGCGATTCGGCGGCCAGTCCGGGTTCATGGTTCTCGGGCTCCAGCTGATGTGTGGCGGTGACCCCAACCGGCCGAAGGCGGCCGCGGTGCAGTCGTGTGACCACCGGGTCCGCGATTCCGGCGCGATCCGTGCCGCCGCGGGGCACATGCACCTCCTCGGGCGTTCCATCTCCATCACCCTCAACCCCGGAACGAAGCGGGAGCGCAGGGTGCTCGACATCCCCGTCTGGGACTTCGACAACCAGAGGGCGCAGCCGCTCGACGAGCCCGTGAAGTTCGAGGCGGGCGACGTCCTGCGAGTGACCTGCCGACACGACCAGTCACTCCGCGACGCCGTTCCCGAGCTCGCCGGCACGCCCGAGCGGTACGTGGTGTGGGGCGACGGCACCACCGATGAGATGTGCCTCGGCATCGCGATGGTCGCCGGTCTGCAGCGCGAGAAAAGCGGATCGTGAGCGGCGTGTGACGAAAGTAAACTCCTCGTTCGTGTGATACAGGAGTGATTCTGCGGTTAACGTGGCCGGATGCGACGCAGACTCGGGCCTTCCCTCGTGGCGGTACTGGTGGCGGCCGCGGTCGTGATGACCGGGCCGGCCACGGGTCCCGCCGCGGCCCAGACCACGATTTGCTCCGGAGTCAGCGTCAAGGAGGTCCAGAAGTGTGACCCCGGCTGGGCGGCCAACATGCACTTCATGCACTGGAACATGTACCGCGGACACAACTGCACGAACTACGTCGCCTACCGGCTCAAGCGGGACGGCGTCCCGCAGCCGCCCTACCGGCTCGGCAACGCCGACACCTGGGCCCCGAACGCCAAGAGGCACGGCGTCCTCGTCGACAACAAGCCCGAGGTCGGCGCCGTCGGCGCGTGGCCCGGTCGCCGTCACGTCGTCTACGTCGAGGAGATCGGCCCCAACTACCTGATCACCAGCGAGGACAACTGGCCGGGCTACTACCCCAAGGGGATGTACCGCAAGATCAAGGTCTTCAAGGGCGAGCGCGCCTATCCCACCCAGTTCATCCACTTCAAGGGCAAGAACACGATCAACGGTCCAGTGCCCACCGTCTCCGGCACGCCGACCGTCGGATCGACCCTCACCGCGAAGCCCGGCGCCTGGTCACCGAGCGACGTGACACTGAAGTACCAGTGGCTGCGCGACGGCTTCATCATCGACGGCGCCACGAAGACGTCGTACACGCTCACGAGCGCCGACGTCGGCCGCACCATGACGATCAGCATCACCGGCTCGAAGGCAGGCTTCGCTTCGCGGACCGCGTCGTCGACGCCGACCGCGAAGGTCGTGGCCGCCGAGCAGCCGAAGGCCATCACCCCCGGAACGCCGACGATCCAGGGCGCCGGGCAGATGATGGTCGGCGACTGGCTGACCGTGGACCCGGGCACGTGGGGCCCGGACGGCGTCGAGCTCAGCTACCAGTGGTTCCGCGGCGACCAAGCCGTCTCCACCGGGACGACCACGCGCTACAAGCTCAGCGACGCCGACCTCGGGAAGCAGCTCACCGTCAAGGTGACCGGACGCAAGAGCGGTCTGACCTCGGTGTCGGCGACGTCCGATCCAACGTCGAAGGTCGTGAAGCGCGGCATCCACAGCCCGGCACCACCGACGATCTCCGGCGACGTGCGCACCGGACAGTGGCTCACCGCCGACCCGGGCACGTGGGGGCCGGACGGCGTCGAGCTCAGCTACCAGTGGTTCCGCGGCGACCACGCCGTCTCCACCGGGACGAAGACCCGCTACAAGGTCAGCGGCGCTGACCTCGGCAAGCGCCTGACGTTCACCGTCACCGCCCGGAAGAAGTCGTTGACGACGGTCACGAAGTCGTCGGCGCCCACCGAGGTGGCTCGGCACAGCCCCACGCTCGATGCGTCAGCCGTGGGCGATCGCGGCAAGGCGGTTGTCACCCTGATCGTCACCGCGCCCGGGGTACCGGCACCCACCGGGTTCGGCGCGGTGTCGGAGGGTTCGAAGGAGCTGAAGAGGCTCGACCTCGCCATCGGCCGCCCGGGCCGCGCGACCCTCCGGGTCAAGAACCTCTCGAAGGGTTCGCACACGCTGACGGTCTCGTACAGCGGATCGGCGATGGTGGCCCCGGGGTCGACCACCGTCAAGGTCACCGTCCGCTAATCCGGCCGGATCTCCACCGGGTCGCCGGCATGACGCCGAGCGAGCAGGCGGTCGGTGGGTGTCGGCTGGTCGTCGAGCTCGCCCGAGGCCTCGAGCTCGGTGACAGCGACGGCCCGGGTCCCGGCGCCCCTGGCCGGGACGATGCAGGGCTCGGGTCCGAATGCGTGGTAGCGGCGTGGCGCGGCGACGGTCGACGCCGGCGTGGCGTGGGCCAGCGGGCGCACCGACGGTCGGTCCGCCCGGTGCCGTGGTGGGTCCGAAGCGCCATGGTCGAGGATCTGCCGGGCGGACGCGGCGGCCCGGGCGACCGCGGCCACGACCACGACGGTGGCGGCCATTCGCAGAGCCGAGCCGAACCCGTGGCGCATGCGCATCCCTTCGACCCCTCCAGTATCACCGGAGAGGACTGCAATTCCGGGCACATCTGCGTGGCGTGGCGGCTGTGCCATCTGCCGCCAACGCCCGGCACTCCACCACGGCCGCCCAGACCGTGGGCACGTGCTGCGGAATGGATCACTGACCGCATAGAATGGTCAGTTCTGTATCCCGGAACCGAATTGACCGAACTGGGGAGTCCGGTGGCATCCACCAACGTCGAGCGCCGCGAGATCGCGGCTGAGCAGACGTACGTCGACACCGTGTACGAACGGCTCGAGGAGTCGGCCAAGGTCGCCCAGTCGCTCGTCGCCGAGGGCTTCGCCCGCGGTCACGTGGGCAACGAGGGCGGTCTCGTCGAGCGTGACGCCATGGTCTACCAGGCGTCCCGCCGCCTGTCCGCGCTCAACGCCGCGCACGACGGTCTCGTCTTCGGCCGGCTCAACCTCATCGACGGCGAGTCCCGCTACATCGGCCGCATCGGCGTTCGAGACGCCGACCGCGAGATCCTGCTCGTCGACTGGCGTGCTCCGGCCGCCGCCGTCTTCTACCAGGCCACCGCCCAGGATCCCGCCGGCGTGGTCCGGCGCCGGGTCCTCCGCTGCGCCGGCGACCGCGTCGTCGGCATCGAGGACGACCTGCTCGACGCCGCGAACGCCCCGGACGACCTGGTCGTCGTCGGCGAGGGCGCCCTGCTCGCCAGCCTGAGCCGGGCCCGCGACAGCTCCATGCACTCGGTCGTCGCGACCATCCAGAAGGAGCAGGACGAGGCCATCCGGGCCCCCAGCCGGGGCGTCACGATCATCGGCGGCGGTCCCGGCACCGGCAAGACGGTCGTCGCGCTGCACCGAGCCGCCTACCTGCTCTACACCGACAGGCGGCGCTTCGAGTCCGGCGGCGTACTCGTGGTCGGGCCGTCCACCGTCTTCATGAACTACATCGAGCGGGTGCTGCCGAGCCTCGGCGAGACGAGCGTGACGCTGCGCTCCCTGGGCGAGGTCGTCGACGGCCTCAAGGCCAGTCGGCACGACGACTCGGTGGCGGCGGCGGCCAAGGGGTCGGCGCGCATGATGCCGGTGCTGCGCCGGCTCGCGTCCGCGCCTCAGGAGGGGGAGCCCACCGAGTTCCGCTACTTCTACAAAGATGACGTGCTGCGGCTGGACGCGCGCCAGCTGTCGGCCGTCCGGCGCCATCTGCTCAGCGGCCAGAAGCGCAACCGTGCCTACACCCGCGCTCCGGCCGCACTGGTCGACGCCCTGTGGAAGCAAGTCTCCGGCGAGCGCGCCCTGGAGAAGGGCGAGAGCGGGTTCATCGACACCATCGTCAACGACGACGCATTCGTCGACTTCGTCGAGGCGTGGTGGCCACCGGTCGATGCCGTCGAGCTGTGGCGCACGCTGCCCGAGCGCATGGCCGAGCTGGCCGACGGGGCGTTCAGCGCCGACGAGCTCACCGCGCTCAAGGCGTCCTGGGACGGTGTCCACGGTGGGGGCGGCGAGCCGAGCATCGAGGACGTCCCGCTGATCGACGAGCTGCGCTACCTGCTGGGCGAGGTGCCCACGCCGGACACGGACGACGATGACGTGCCACGCCAGCTGATGAGCTTCGAGCGCCGCGAGCGCGACGAACGCGACGACCGCCTCCGTTCCACCCGCAGCATCGAGGACGACAGCTACGCCCACGTGCTCATCGACGAAGCGCAGGACCTCTCCCCGTTGCAGTGGCGCATGCTCGCCCGCCGCGGCCGCCAGGCCAGCTGGACGATCGTCGGCGACCCGGCCCAGTCGTCCTGGCCGAGTCCGGACGAATCGGCGCGGGCCCGCACCGAGGCGCTCGAGGGCAAGCCCGAGCACGTGTTCCGCCTGTCCACCAACTACCGCAACTCCGCCGAGATCTACGACCTCGCCGCCCTGGTCGCGGCGGTCGCCGTTCCCGATCCCGACCTCGCCGACGCGGTCCGCCGAACCGGTGAGGACCCCGAGCACCGCGTGGTCGAGGCGTCCGCGTTGCCGGTCGAGGTCGTCACCCGGACGGAGGCGATGCTCGCCGCGGTCGAGGGCACGGTCGCGGTCGTCACGGCGCGGGCGAATCTCGAGCCGATCAGCGAAGCCCTTGCCCCGGTCCTGACCGAGCACCCAGATCGGTTGCGGGTGCTCGAGGGACTCGAGACGAAAGGCCTGGAGTTCGACGGCGTCGTCGTGGTCGAGCCCGATGCGATCACCGACGAGGCGGGCTCCGGCTGGCGCACCCTCTACGTCGTTCTCACTCGTGCCACCCAGCGACTCACGACCGTCGCCAGTACCGACCGCTGGCGCGCCACGATCGCGTGAGGCGAGGTCTTCCGACGATCCGGCAAGGGCTGCAGGCCCTGGCCCTGCTAGCCGTCGCGGTCATCGTGGGCGCACCGGTCGCCCTCAGCACCTTCCTGCACAGTGAGCGCCACATCGTCATCGGCGCCCACCAGGCCACGATCTCCCCACAGTTCGACGGCTACGCCACCCTCGACTTCGGCCCGTTGCTGCCTCAGATGCGGTTGCCCGCCGACGCCTTGGCCGGCATCGGCGTGGACATCTCGCTCGGCAACGCCGAGGTGGAGAACATCGACCAGCTGGTCGCGCGCGACGCGATCATCGCCAGCCAGCCGGAGGGGGAGATCGCGGCCGTGCGCGCCGAGGTCCGCGACATGCTCGAGGACGCGCTGCTGCGCGGCGTCGGTGTCGGCATGCTGGCCGCGGTCGGCGTGGTCCTCGCCTGGAAGGCCGTCGGGCCCCAACGACGCCGGCAGATCATGGCGTCGGCTCGGCGTCCGTCCCGCACCCAGGTGGTGTTGGCCGCGTTCGTCGTCGTGGTCGTCGGGGCCTCGGCGGTTCTCATCGCGCTGCCCGAGCAGGACGGGGGCCGACCGGACAGATCCTGGGTGCCGCTCGTGCAGGCGTTCCCGGACGTGCCGAAGGACCCCGTGCTCGACCGGCTCGAGATCGTGAACGGGTCGGCCACGCGAGGCAGCAAGGCCGTGGTCCGGGGTGCGCTGGAGACCTATCGCGACTCGGTGGCGTTCTACGGCGCCCTCGAGCGGCGTGCCGCCACCACCGACGTCAGGCGTCCGCGCGACGAGGAGACCACCGCGCTGGTCGTCACCGATCGGCATGACAACATCGGCATGGATCCGGTCGCTCGCGCGATCGCCGGGCGGGCGAATGCCCAGCTGCTCATCGACCTCGGAGACGACACGTCCAACGGCGGCGCCTGGGAGGGCTTCAGCATCAACTCCCTCGCTCGCGAGTTCCGGGGGTTCCCGATCGTCGCGGTCGCGGGCAACCACGACCAGGGCAGCAATGTCACCGAGACGATGAAGGACCGGGGGTTCAGGCTGCTCACGGGACGACCCGTCAACGTTCGTGGCATCCGTTTCCTCGGGGCGAGCGATCCGCGCAGCTCCGGCTTCACGGCCGGCTACGACGGCGACGAGAGCGACAACATCGCGGCGATCTCGGAGCAGGACGCGGAGCTCACCGAGGTGGCCTGTGAGGACGGGCGGGTGTCCGTGTTGGCGGTGCACAGCTCGGCGTCGGCCCGACGGGCGTCCAAAAGCGGGTGCGTCGATCTCGTGCTGTCCGGTCACCTGCACCGTCAGGTCGGGCCCGACGAGGTCGAGGGCGAGAACGGACGGCGCACGACCACGCTGACGATCGGCTCGACCGGGGGCGCCGTCTACACCTTCGCGCTGGGCAGCAAGCTGCGTCGGCCCGCCCAGGTGGCGATCGTGACGTTCCGCGACGGCCGGCCGGTGGGGCTGCAGGCGGTCACGTTCGATTCCGGCGGCCGCATCGACGTCGCCCGCTACACCCGCGTCCGGACCAGCCCGCGCTGACCGGTCGTCAGCCGCAACGGCTGAGGAGCAGCGCGGCGTAGGTCTCGGCGCACCGGACGACCTCGTCGATCGGCACGCTCTCGTCGACGGAGTGGCCCTGCAGGATCGTTCCCGGGCCGAACTGCACGGTGGGGATGCCGGCCGCGGCGTACTGCCGCAGGTCCGAGCCGTACGGCGCCCCGATGAGCCCGGGCCGACTGCCGCCGGCTGCCTGGACGGCGATGGCCACCTCGTCGCCGAACGGGTGCCCGTCCGGGAGCGACCCGGCCGCGAACCGGCCGCCGGGCCAGCTGACCTCGACCGGATGCTCGCGCAGCCACGGGTCGTCGGCGTCGCGGACGGCCTGCTCGAACTCCGCCATCGCCTCGGCGAACGACTCACCGGGCCGGACGCCGTAGCGACCTTCGGCGACCAGGTAGTCGGGGACGGTGCTGGCCCAGTCGCCCGCGTTGACGATGCCGGTCGAGATCGGGAACGGCCGCTCGCGGAACGGGGCCGGCGGGGCGGCGTTGCGCTTCTCGTCGAGCCGGCGCAGGGACGCCCGGACGCTCTCGAGCAGGTCGACGGTGCTGACGCCGAGCCCGGCGAGCGAGCCGTGCGTGGCCAGCCCGCGCAGCTCGAGCCGGAAGGTGAGAGCCCCCGCGTTGGCGGAGACGATCTCACCCGCGGTCGGCTCGGCGATGAGGCAGGCGTCTCCGGTGTGGCCGCGGCGCAGGGTGCCGAACGTGCCGATGCCGCCGTCCTCCTCGCCGATCACGGTGTGCACGGCGAACGGCCGAGTGAGCCGGTCGCCGACCGCGCGGACCGCGGCGAGGATCGCCACCACTCCGCCCTTCATGTCGCAGACACCGCGGCCGTACCAGGTCCCGTCGACCTCGTGCAGGTCCCACGGGTCGGCGCCGGTCCACCACTCGTGCTCGCCGGGTGGAACGACGTCGACGTGGCCGTTGAGGATCAGCCCCGGTGTGCCCTCACCTGACACGCCCACACAGCCCCAGGCCTCATCGCGTTCCACCTCTTCGCCGGGATAGTCGGGGTCGGCGCGCAGCTCGTCGAGGTCGAGTCGCCACAGGTCGACGTCGAGCCCGAGCCCCTGCATCGTCGCCGCGCACCAGCGCTGCACCGCGACCTCGGACTCGCTCCCTCCGACGCTCGCGTAGCTGACGAGCTGCGCCAGGTCGCGGCGCACCAGGTCGACGTCGATCATCGGGTCCACCCGGCCAGCATGGCAGCCGACGGTTCACCGCTCCTCACGCGATAGGCTGACGTCCATGACGACGCGTCACGGCACCTGGTGGGACCTCCTCTGAGGAGGCCTGTCGTCCACCCACGCCCAGACCTCCGCACGGCGGATCTGGGCGTTCGTTCGTCCGGGGCGCCGTCATCCAGAAGGATCAGATCATGACCCTGCTCGACGACCTCCTCGATCAGCCCGCGTACGCGCTGATCCGCGTGCGCGACGCCGACACCGTCACGCTCGTCGGCGGCCCGCGCACGGATGTCGAGACGCTGGCCGACATCCCGCTGCGGACGGGGTCGGGTCGTGCCTGGGACCACCTGGCGCTCGTGCCGTTCGCGCAGATCCGCGAGCGCGGTTTCGAGGCGCACCAGGACGGCACGCCGCTGAGCGTCATCGAGGCCGCCGTGCAGCACGACGTCGGGCTCGACGAGCTGCTCGACGAGCTCCCCGCCACGCCCATCGACCTCGCTGACCGAGGCGGCTTCGAGACGTCCGACGACGACTACGCCGACATGGTGCGGCACGTCATCGACGAGGAGATCGGCTGTGGCGAGGGCGCCAATCTGGTGATCGGGCGCCACTACCGCGCCCGGGTCGCCGACTGGGGCCACGAGCGGGCGCTGGCCGTGTTCCGCCGGCTGCTGGAGCAGGAGCGCGGCGCCTTCTGGACGTTCTGCATCTTCACCGGCGACCGCTACCTGATCGGTGCGAGCCCGGAGCGGCACGTGAGCGTCGAGGACGGCCAGGTGCGGATGAACCCCATCAGCGGCACGTTCCGCATGCGCGGCCTCGAGACCCACGCCGACCGCAAGCGTGAGCTGCTTCGCTTCCTCGCCGACGAGAAGGAGATCTACGAGCTCTTCATGGTCGTCGACGAGGAGCTCAAGATGATGTGCGACATCTGCCACGAGGGTGGCCTCGTGCTCGGGCCGTATCTCAAGGCGATGAGCCACCTCGTGCACACCGAGTACCTGCTCGCCGGCCGTACGCGCCGCGACGTGCGCGAGGTGCTGCGCGACTCGATGTTCGCCGCCACCGTCACCGGCAGCCCGGTCGAGAACGCGTGCCGACTCATCAAGAAATACGAGCAGCACGGCCGCGGCTACTACGCGTCCGTCGCCGCGCTGATCGGAAGGGACGACGACGGTCTCCCCATGGCGGACGCACCGATCCTCATCCGCACGGCCGACGTCGACCTCGACGGCAACGTGACGGTCACCGCCGGTGCCACGCTCGTGCGCGACTCCGACCCGGGCTACGAGACCAAGGAGACGTGGGCCAAGGCGTCCGGCATCCTGAGCGCGTTCGGCCTGGTCGACCAGGCACCCGAACCGTCCGAAGGCATCGACGCGTTCACCTTCGAGGAGGACGTGCTCATCGCCCTCGGCTCACGCAACCAGCGGCTCAGCCAGTTCTGGCTCACCGACCAGTCCGGCACACCGCCGGTGCCGTCGCTGGTCGGCAAGCGGGTGGTGGTGCTCGACGGTGAGGACGACTTCGTGAACATGCTGTCGCACGTGTTCGGCGTCCTCGGCATGACCACCGACGTCGTCCGGCATGACGCGTATCGGGAGGGTGATCTCGACGAGTACGACCTGGTGGTCGTCGGCCCGGGGCCAGGTGACCCCCGTGATGTCGCCGACACCAAGATCGCGACCATCGACGGCGTGGTGGGGAAGCTGCTCGAGTCCGGACGCCCGTTCCTGGCCGTGTGCCTCGGCCACCAGGTGCTCAGCCGGCAGCTGGGCCTGGACATCGCGTTCAAGGACATCGTGTTCCAGGGCACCCAGAGCCGGCTCACCGTGCTCGACCGGCCGGAGACCGTCGGCTTCTACAACACCTTCGTTGCACGAGTCGGCGACAACCCACTGCCCGAGGGCATCGACGTCGAGAGCGATCCGCAGACAGGCGACATCCACGTGCTGGCGGGCCCGCACTACCGCGGGGTGCAGTTCCACGCGGAGTCGATCCTGACGCAGAACGGCTATGTCATCCTGCGGGATCTGGTGACGCAGCTCCTAGCCGGTCGTTGAGCCGGTCGAGGCGCGTCGCCGGTACCGCGTGATGGCCACGCCGACGAGGCACAGGCCGCCGCCGACGAACGCGAGGGGAGCCGGCACCTCCTCGAGCATCACCCAGGAGATGAGTGTCGCCACGGCCGGAACGAGGTAGGTGGCCGAGGCGACTTGCCCCGCACTGAGCCGCTTGAGCGCGTACGACCACGTGCTGAAGCCGATCGCCGTCGGGAAGACCCCGAGGTAGACCATCCACACGATGTTCGACGTCGACGCGTCGCCGGTCTCGCGCACCAGCGCCGGCAGGTAGGGCAGGCAGACGACCGCGCCGACGATGCACATCAGCCACACCGACATGACCGGCGTGACGACCGTCAGCGTCGGCTTCTGGGCGAGCGCGCCGACGGCGTACAGCACCGCAGCGGCCAGGCAGAGCAGCACGCCGGTGGTGCTGGCGGTGTCGACCGCCGACGCGTCGCGGGTGCTGAGCGAGATGAGCACGACGCCGGAGGCTGCCACGGCGATGCCGATCAGCAGCGGTTTGGGGAACCCCTCCTTGAGCAGGATGCCGGCGAACAGCGCGATGAGGATGGGCCCGACGGTGACGACGAGGGCCGCCGTACCGGCGTCGACCTGTTGCTCACCGGCATTGAGGGCGACGTTGTAGGCGCCGAACCACGTGACGCCGGCCAGCAGGAGCAGGAGGAACGGACGCCCGCTCGGCAGGCGGTGGCGCCACGGCTTGGCCAGCACAGTGAGCACCACCGCGGCGACCACGAGCCGACCGAGCGACAGCGGACCGGCCGAGAAGGAGTCGGCCGCGTCGCGGATGCCGACGAACGCCGACGCCCACAGCACGACCGTGACGGCCAGGGCGCCGATCGACAGGTCGCGTCCGGAGACATCGTGCCAGCGCTTGTTGCCTTCGGTGGTCTGGGTGCTCACCCGTCCACGCTAGGCGTCCGCGCCGACACTCCACGAGCGAAAATCGGACATCCACCCGTGGATTCCGGACGCTCAGGGGCTGAGCTTGCCGCCGTCGGAGTCGAGCGTGACCTTGACGGTGTTCGTCTCGCCATCGCGCAAATAGGTGAGCTCGACCGTCTCGCCGGGCTCGTAGCCGCGGATCGTGGCCACCAGCGCGTTCGAGCTCACGACCGGAAGGTCCTCGACCTTGGTGATGACGTCGCCCTTCTCGAGCCCGGCCTTGTCTCCGGCACTGCCCTTGCTGACTTCCCGGACCTCGGCGCCGATGCCGGTGATGTCGTCCTTGGCGATGGCCGGGCCCACGGTGACGCCGATACGAGCGTGCTCGACCTTGTCGCCCTTGACGAGCTGCTCTGAGACGTTTCTGGCCAGGTCGATCGGAATGGCGAAGCCGAGGCCCTTCGACCCTGGGTCGGTCGGCGAGCTGACGATTGACTGGATCGTGCCGATAACGCGGCCGTCGAGATCGACCAGCGGACCACCGGAATTGCCGGGATTGATCGCTGCGTCGGTCTGGATGGCGGGGAACGTCGCCTGGTTATCACCGAGACCCGAGGCGGGGATGGTGCGATTGAGCGCGCTGATGATGCCACTCGTGACCGTGCTCTCCAGGCCGAACGGTGACCCGATGGCCACGACCTGCTGGCCGACCTCGAGGTCGGCCGAGCTGCCGAGCGTCGCCGGCGTGAGGTCGGTCTTGCCCTCGGCCTTGATCACCGCGAGATCTGTGGCCGCGTCCTGCCCGACGATCTCTGCGGTCGCGGTGGTGGCGTCGTCGAAGATCACGGTGATCGACCCGCTGGCGGCCGCAGACTCCACGACGTGGTTGTTGGTGAGGATCTGGCCGTTGCTGCTGATGATGATGCCCGTGCCCTTGCCTGCGGATCCTCCACCGGTGACATTGATCTGCACGACCGACGGCCGCACCTTCTCGGCGACCTTCTCGATCGCCCCATCGGGAGCCGACTGGCTGCCGGGGTCAGACTCGAGCGAGGAGACCACGCCGGTGTCGTCGCCCCGGATCGCGTCGTACGCGAACGCCCCGCCGACGCCCGCGCCGGCTGCCAGGACGACGAGAGCGAGTGTCCCGGCAACTCGCCGGCGGCCGCGTGGCGGTGGAGCGCCTTCGTCGTCGGCCTCGGCGGGCAGCACGACCGTGGGCTCCCGGTCGTCGTCTTGGCGGCTGTCGGCCCGGTCGACGGCGGGCATCTCATGCGTCGATGTCGGTGAGGCGACCTCACGCTGACGCTCGACGTCCGGCCGGGCCGTGTCGACAGGCTCTGCGGCCGGCTCGGCTTCGGAGCGTTCGGCCGAAGCGGGCGGCGGCGCTTGCTCGACCGGGGCGCTCTGCCGTGGCCGTTCGGAGTCGCGCTGCGACGGCGGGATGTACGGCTGGGCGGCGAAGGGATCGCTCGGGTCGCTCATGTCTTCAGATTCTCCCTCATGACTGAGAACGTGCTGAGGTCCGCGTGTGAGGTCGTGAAGAACTCGCGTCCTCGGTGGGTGGAATCGTCATCGTGAAGACGCTGCCGCCACCCTCGGGCGACGCAGCGGTCACCGTGCCGCCATGCCGGTCCGCCGCGCGCCGCACGATCGACAGGCCGAGGCCGGAACCGGGCAGCGTCCGCGCCTCGCTGGAGCGGTAGAACCGGTCGAAGATGTGTGGCAGGTCGGAGTCGGCGATGCCGGGGCCCTCGTCGCGCACGGTGAGCACGCCGTCGTCGAGGCGCACCGTGACGGTGCCGTTCTCCGGGCTCCACTTGGCCGCGTTGTCGAGCAGGTTGGTGATCGCGCGCTCCAGCAGCGGCGGCTCGCCGAACACCGTCCACGACTCGGCCCGGACGTCGAACGTGACGCCGGGTGCCCGTGGCCGGACCCGGTCCAGGGCTGAGGCCACCGTGTCGGCGAGGTCGAGCGGCTCGGGGTCGCGCGACATCGGCTCGTCGCGGGCCAGCTCGACCAGGTCGCCCACCAGCGTGGTGAGCTCCTGCAGCTGTGCGCGGACGTCGTCCATGATCTCGGTGGTCTGGGCCGCCGTGAGCTGACGCTCGGGGTTCTCGGCGGCCTGTCCGAGCAGCTCGATGTTGGTGCGCAGGCTGGTCAGGGGCGTGCGAAGCTCGTGCCCGGCGTCGGCCACCAGCTGCCGCTGCCGCCGCTGCGACGCGTCCAGTGCCAGCAGCATCTGGTTGAACGACGTGGTCAGCCGGGCCAGCTCGTCGTGCCCGGTGACCATGATCGGCTTCAGCTCCGACGTGCGCGCGACCCGCTCCGCGGCGGCGGTGAGGCGGCGCACGGGGCGCAGGCCGTTGGTCGCGACCACCCAGCCGGCGCCGCCGGCCAGCACCACACCGGCCGCGCTGGCGAGGACCAGGATGAGCTTGAGGCGTTCGAGCGCCCGCTGGATCGACTCCATCGGCTGAGCGAGCACGAGCGCCGAGCCTTCACCCGCCTGCACCGCGACCACGCGGTACGGCTCGCCGTCGATCGTGGTGGTCCGGCGGGAGCTCGTGGCCTCCCCGATCGACACCTCGATCTCGTGGTTGTTGAGCGGCAGGGTCGCGTGTTCTCCGCGACGGCTGAAGATCTGGCCGCCTCGTACGACGAAGATCTTGATGCCGGCGACGTCGAGCTCCTCGGCGGATGGCGTGTAGTCGGCGTTGACGGCGGCGTTCGCCCGCTTGAGCATCGACTCGTCGAGGGAGCTCTCGAACTCTGCGCGCACGGTGACGAACACGAGCGCACTCACCGCGGCGAGCGTGACGGCGACGGCGGCCGTGGTGAGGAGGGCGACCCGCATCGCGAGCGACGCGCGGGCGGTGAGCGGCTGGATGTACTGGTGGACCGTTGAGACCGCGCGCCGAGGCCCGGGACGGGTCATGGCGGAGTCTCGCGCAGCACGTACCCGACGCCGCGGACGGTGTGCAGCAACCGGTCCTCGCCCTCGGCCTCGAGCTTGCGGCGGACGTATCCGACGTAGACCTCCAGCGAGTTGGCCGTGGTCGGGAAGTCGAACCCCCAGACCTCCTCGAGGATGAACGAACGCTCGAGCACCCGCTTCGGGCGGCGCAGGAACAGCTCGAGCAGCGCGAACTCGGTGCGGGTCAGCGACAGCTTGCGCTCACCGCGGGTGACGTCGCGGGTGACGGGGTCGAGGGTGAGGTCGGAGAACGTCAAGGGCGCCTCGTCCGCCTCCATGTCTGCGCGGCGGGATGCGCGACGGTGCAGGGCGCGCACGCGAGCGAGCAGCTCGTCGAGCGCGAACGGCTTGGTGAGATAGTCGTCGGCGCCGGCGTCCAGGCCGTCGACACGGTCGGTGACCGCGTCGCGGGCGGTGAGCACCAGGATCGGCACGTCGTTGCCGGCGCTACGCAGTGCCCGGGTGGCCTCGAGGCCGTCGAGCCGGGGCATCATCACGTCCATCACGATGACGTCGGGGTCGACCTGCGGCACTCGCACGAGCGCCTCGGCGCCGTCGGACGCGAGGTCGACGGTGTAGCCGTTGAACTCCAGCGACCGGCGCAGCGAATCACGCACCGCACGGTCGTCGTCCACGACAAGAATCCGCATGACTCCAGTGTGCCGTGCATGGCTGAGGTTTCTCTGAGTCCGCGACGTCACAGGTTTCCCACGAGACCCCGGAAAACCGGCGTTGATGACACGAAGTTTCCTGTCTGTGCCGCAGGAAATCGAGGGTCTCGTGGGAAACCTCCGAACGGTCAGTCGTCCGACGGCCCGTCGAGCAGGCTCTGGGCGGCGGCGGTGGCGCGGGAACCGTAGGTGCCGCCGAACAGGACCGCGTGGACGAGCAGCGGATGCAGCTGGTGCAGTCCGACTCTGTCTTTCCATCCTTCAGACAAGGGTGCTGCTTCGTCATACGCATCGAGCACACGTTGAAGATGGGGGAGCCCGAACAGCGCCATCATCGCCAGGTCGGTCTCGCGGTGCCCGCCGTGCGCGGCCGGGTCGATGATCCACACCTCGCCGTCGGTGCCCCAGATGACGTTGCCCGACCACAGGTCGCCGTGCACCCGCGCCGGCGGTTCCGGGTCGCCGGCGAAGTCGTGGATGCGCTTCACGGCGTTCTCGATGGTCATGGCCTGCTCGTGGCTGAGCGCCTGACGGTCACGGGCGGCGCGCAGGTAGGGCATCACCCGGCGGGACGCGTAGAACTCCGGCCACGTGGGCAGCGGACGGTTGGGCAGCGGGGCCAGCCCGATGTATCCGTCGACGTCAGCACCGAATTGTGATGCGCCGGCGGCGTGGGTGGCGGCGAGTGCGCGGCCGAACCGCTCGGCGACGTCGCCGGACGGCTTGCCCGGCTCGACCCAGGTGAGCACGATGCAGTCGTCGGACACGGCCAGCAGCTCGGGAACGTTCGCCCCGCCGTTCGACTTCGCGGCGTCGGCGAGCCAGCGCAGTCCCTCGGCCTCGCGGGCGAAGAATCCTTCGGGCGGCTGCGGCCGGGTCTTGATCACCGCGCTGCGGCCGTCGCTCATGCGCAGCCGGGTCGCCGTACAGATGTCGCCGCCTGCCACCGGGGTGGTGGAGACGACGCCGTGGCCGAGCAGGGCCTCCGCGCGAGCCGCGGTACCAGCCATGCGTGCCATGGCCTCGACGGTACCGCCTGACTCCCGCTGCGATCTCAGGAAGTCGAACGGTGACGGGCCGCCTCGAGAGCCGCCTCGGCCTCCCGGACCAACGCGGCCACGATCTCGGCGGCGGGACGAACGCTGGTGACCAGACCGGCCGACTGCCCGGTGAAGGGGAGCAGCTCCTCGAGTGATCCGCGACGGACCGCCGCCATCACCTCGGCACCGAGCCGGTCCCGGTCCCTCTCCGCACCTGCCGGGTCGGCGTTCCAGGTGTCGACGAAGTCATTGCGCAGGGCGCGGGGCGTCATCGTCGTGTAGGCGCCGTCGGTGTACGGCGGCATCACTGAGGCGGCAAACGTCACCTTGACCGCGTCCGGGGCGTCGGCGGCGATGATGGCCTGCTTCCAGGCGTCGGATACTCGCATCTCGACGCTGGCCACGAATCGGGTGCCGACGTTCACTCCTTGCGCGCCCAGGGCGAGGGCTGCGGCGAGACCGCGGCCGTCGCCGATGCCGCCCGACGCCACGACCGGAGTGCGACCGGCGATGTCCACCACCTGCGGTACGAGCACCGACATCGCGACGCCTCCCGCGTTCCCACCCGCTTCCCATCCCTGGGCGATCAGCACGTCCGCGCCGGCGTCCAGAGCCGTGCGCGCCTGGTCGAGGTTGCCGACCTGGTGCATCCAGAGAATGCCTTCGGCATGGGCGCGATCGATGAGGTCCATCGGCTCGCCGATGTGGAACGAGATCACCGCCGGACGTGCGTCAAGGGTGGCAGCGAACGCAGTCTCGTCGAACGGCCGGCGGGTGTGGTTGATCGCGAACGGCCGGCTGGTCAGCTCCCGCATGCGGTGCCAGTCGTCGCGCAGCGTCTCGAGGGGTCGTACCGCCGTGCCGACGCTTCCAAGCCCGCCGGCCTCGCTCACCGCAGCGGCGAGCTCGACCTGGGGCCACGGCCCGAAGGGTGCGCAGATGACCGGGTGCTCGATGCCAAGAAGGTCACACAGCGGCGTCCGTATCGCCATGCCCCATTGTCCTATGAGCGGTAGAGCCCAGGCGCCATATCCGGAAGTCGCGCGACGATCTCGTCGGCCGTGCGCTCCACCATCGCGAGCACCTCGGTGAATCCCTCGGGGCCGCCGTACCAGGGATCGGGCACCTCGTCGTCGCCCTCGGACGCCTCCGGGTCGAACTCCCGGAACATCCGCAGACGTTCCTGCGCCTCGATGCTCGGCGCGAGATCGGTCATGTCCGCGCGGTTGCTCGCGTCCATCGCCAGCAGGAGGTCGTACTCGGCGAACCAGTCGGTCGAGAACGTCTGGGCCACGTGCCGGCTGGCGTCGTAGCCGGCGTCGGTCAGCGTGGCCGCGGCCCGGCGGTCCATCGGCTCGCCGACGTGCCAGTCGCCGGTACCGGCGGAGACCACCTCGACGCGGTCGTCGAGCCCGGCCTGCTCGAGCCGCTGCTCCAGCACGACCTGGGCCATCGGGGACCGGCAGATGTTGCCGAGACACACGATGCCGATCCGGAAGGGACGCGAGTCGTTCATGCGCGCTTGGCGAACGTCCCCAGCACGGCGTTCACGATCGAGATGACGATCGCGCCCAGCACCGCCCAGCCGAAGCTCTCGACGTAGAACGTGACGTCGAGCTTGCCGGCGATCCAGTCGGTGAGCAGCAGCAGGAGCGCGTTGATGACCAGCAGGAACAGGCCGAGGGTGATGACGATGAACGGCAGTGACAGCGTCTTGACCACCGGTGCGACGAACGTGTTGATCAGGCTGAAGACGAGCGCCACGATCGCGAGCGCGATCAGGCGCTCCTGCGTCGTGTCGCTGGCATGGCCGATGTTCATGTGGTCGCCCAGCAGGCCGGCGGCGGCGGCCAGAGCGGCTCCACTGAGGATCCAGGACATCAGGAATCGGGTCATGCGTCGATTGTTGCAGTCACTGCGGAGGCGGTAGCGACGGCTCCACCTCGCGGGCGGTCTGGGCCAGGATGATGCCACCGAGCACCGCCGCCATGCCCACCAGCTGGACGGCGTTGAGCGTCTCGCTGTACCACCCCCATCCGACGAGCGCCGCCACCACCGGCTCGAGCATGGCCACGACACTGACGACCGTCGCCGACAGCAGCCGCAGCGCGAGGAGCAGGAGGAAGAACGGCGCCACCGTACCCAGCAGCACGACCCAGGCCATCGCGGCCCACGCCGGCAGCGTGGTTTCGGCGAACCGGCCGAGCATCGAGACCTCGTCGCCGAGGGCGTCGGCCGTCCAGGCCGGCTGGACGAGGTTCATCATCACCGTGGCGGCGGCGAACGCCCACAGGATGACGTGCAGCGGGCCACCGACATCGGCACTGACCTCGTCACTCCCGATGTGCTCACCCAGCAGGAAGTACGCCGCGAAGCACACGGCCGCACCCAAGGCCATCGTGACGCCGAGACCGTCGAGCGTCAGGCCCTGCCAGACCTGGCTGACCACGGCGAGCCCGCCGACTGCCAGGACGAGCGCCGGCCACATCCGCGGATGGACGTGCTCGCGTCGGGCGAACCGCACCCAGAGCACGACCAGCACCGGCCCGAGATACTCCAGCAGCAGTGCGATGCCGAGCGGCAGCCGGTTGATCGCGACGTTGTACGTCCACTGCACGCCCGCGAACCCGACGATGCCGAGGCCGGTGATCAGCAGCAGCGCACGTCCGCGTGGGATGCGCAGCGCCGACCGGTCGACGAGGAGGGCGATCAGCACGAACGCGAGGAACGCGAGAGTGATGCGCACCGTGGTGAAGGTGTCGGTCGGCGTCCCGCCCCGCAGCGGGATGCGCGAGACGCCGGCGTTGAGGCCGAACAGCACGGCCGCGAGCAGCACGAGGGGATAGCCCCAGCGGGCCGCGCGATTCGTCACCCGAGCGATTGTGCCGCAAGCGATCAGGGTTGGAGCATTCCGGTGATGCGGTGGCAACGAGGCCGACCGAGCACCGCGTTGGCCGCCTGCAGACCGGAGAGCACCGCGGCTTCGATGCACCCGGCGTTGATGCCGTTGTCGGTCCAGTCGCCGGCGAGGAACAGGTCGTCGAACCCGCTCTCGTCCGAGCGGAGCCGATGATGGTCGCTCCCGGGTACGCACATCACGTAGCGATCGGACGGGTCGACGTTGATGCGCACGAATTGTGAGCTCAACGGCGCGGATGTTCCGTCCCACCCGCACAGCAGGTCCCACCTGATTCCGTCGGGGCCGCGCAGGCCCGGGAGGAGATGGGGCAGGTGCTTCTCGATGAACGCCTCGGCCGTCAGGTGGGCTTCGTCCAGGTGGTGGCTGAGGTACTCGGGCCACGACTGATTCGGAGGCCAGGGCGCATCGATGGCGCCACAGAAGTAGGCGATGGAGCCCGGCTGCTCGGCCTCCGGCCAGTCCTCGACTGGAATGAGCTGCGGCATCGACGCCCAGGTGCTCAGCGGACGCTCGAAGGCGCTGACCGTCATGCCCGGCCGTCCCCAGCCCAGCGTCGGCTCGTCCTCGCGGAGCCACAGCTGCAGGGCAACCGTCGCGGTGGTGCGCAGGTTGGTCAGCATCCGGTCGAACGCAGGGGAGGCTGCGGCGAGACCGGGTGCGATGAGGCGAACCATGTCCACCGGCACCGCCAGCACGGCGACGTCGAAGTCCACGCCGCGACGCAGCACCCGCCGTTCGGCATCGGGCCACGTGCACCAGATGGACTCCAGCGGTTCGTTCTCGACCGCCGGGTTCACCTCGAGCTGATCGAGGAGTGGCCGATCGGCGAAGCAGAGGAGGCCGCGGACGCGCACCAGAGGGTCGTACTGCTCGACGTCGCTGCGGAGGGCGACCTGGCGGCCCATGGTGATCGTGTCGACGCTCGTCCCATCGGCTCTGGCTGCGATGTCGTCGACGCGGTGGAAGTACTCGATGCGCACTCCGCGGGCGACCAGCGCCTGATGGAGCGGGGCGAACACGACGTCGCCCATCCCGGCTGCCATCTTCCAGAAGACGGCACCGCGGTACTCGAAGAACATCTTCATGTTGGCGGCGATGGCGGTGCCCGCGCCGATGCCGAGCTCCGAGCGTCGCTCGCCGTCATGGGCGAACACGAGGTCATAGAGCCCGCGGATGAACGCGAACTCGCCTCCGTCCGGGTCCGCTCCATGCCGTACCGCCCAGTCGAGGAACTCCTCCTCGTTGGCCCGGCGGAACCCGTCCGGATCAGTGACGATCCCGTCGGCGATGATGCCGCGCACTGTCGCCGCAAGGAACGACACGAGGTGCCACATGCGGCGCTGTGATGAATCCGCAGCCACCGCGGCTCGAAGCTGATCTCGTGTGCCTGCCAGCGTGTCGTTGAGCGCTCCCAGGACTCCGTCCAGATCCGGTTCAGGCGCATCGAGGAGCACGAGCGCCTCGAGCAGAGACGCCACGATGGCCAGCTGTGTCCCTTCGACCAGCGGGTCGATCCGCACCGGGGCCGACGGCGTGGGAGTGAGGGCGACGACCGCCGGGTCGTCGCCGACCGTCGGGAGGGAGTTGACGAAGTCGAGGATCAGCTGGATACCCCGACGGGTGAGATCGGCGACGTCGGGTGGCTCGGCAGGTCCGATCGGGTCGCCGGGGTCGAGGTCGTTGCGCGCGAACGATCCGATCCAATGCCGCCAGTCGTCAGTGAATCGATCCTCGAGCCCGACATCCGCGGCGGGCAGCATCGCCTCGCGCCACGTCCGGATCGGCGCCGCCGGGTCGGTGGTCTCTCGATCCAGCTCCTCGTAGCACTCACGAAGGAGACGGAACGCGTTGTCGTAGTACCCGAGCCACACGTGGAGTCCGTGCTCCTCGACGCGGCCGTGCACTCCTCGGCTGCTGGCTCCCTTCCCTCCGAGTCGGAACCCGCGCTGATAGATGGTGATCGACTCGAACTCGCGCTCCCATCCGGGTTCGCTGAGCCGCCAAGCCGCCGTCACTCCCGCCATCCCTCCACCGAGGATGGCGACCTTGCGGCGTCGGGGCGGGCTCACCGCCCGGAGTCGGCGAGACGAGCCCGCGCCTGGTCGAGTTCGGGGTAGGACGCGTCGGTGCTGAAGCCATCGACCGCGGTGCGCAGCTCGGCGGCAGCGGCCTCGCCACGGATGTCGTGGAGGTCGAGAGCGATACGCAGCTCGAAGGGTCGTGCCCCCTGCTTGCGTGCGACGGCGAGCGCCTCATCAAGGCGCCGCGCGACCTCATCGCTCCGGTCCCCCAGATGCGCGCGGCACCGCAGGGTTTCAGCGTCGTAGAAGGTCATCCCTGTTGCGCGGGCCAGCTCCAGTGACTCCTCGTAGAGGTCACTCGCTGCCCCCAGATCTCCACCCTCGGCGGCCAGTCGGCCCAGCATCGTCACGTAGATCGTGAGGCAGGCGCGCAGCTCGACCATCCGCCACGCATCAACGAACGAGCTCAAGGTCGCTTGCGATGCGGTCGAATCGCCACCCGCCGAGGACAGCTCCAGGGACGCGGTGGTGGCCGCCTGCTGTGTCATGGCGATGAGAGACCAGCTGTCATAACCGTGCCGCTCCCCGAGGGCCGACGTTTCGCTGAGCAGCGCAAATGATCGCTCGTGATCTCCCCGCTCCATGAACATCCAACCCAGCAACCACCGCGTGTAGGCGGCGCTCCACGGTCCCTGCGGGAAGGGGAGGCCCTCCGATTGCTCGGTGGCTCGTCGGCCGTGCTCGTCGGCCCCGGCGATGTCGCCGACCATGAAGCGCGCGATGGCCAGATGCACGTGCATCGAGACGGTCGGGTGCGTGGGCAGGTACCAGGCCGCGACGGCCTCGGCATCGAAGGCCTCCCGTGCGTACAACGAGTCGACGGCCAGCTGGAGCTGCTGATCGGCGCGGGTGAAATCGCCCTCGTACCAGTCGATCATGGCGAAGCTGGCGATGTTCTGCGGTCGCCAGAACTCACCCCAGTCCTCGCTGATGAGGGACTGGAGGGTGGTCGAGACCCGGCGGGCCTGATGCAGATCGGCCCGCGAGACGTAGTACGCCCACATCGCGGTGAGCGTGCTCACCATGTTGGGAGCGTTGGGGATGTCGAGTGTGAGCTCCAGACACCGCTCGTAGTCGAGCGTGGCGTCGGGGCTGGAGAACCCTTCGGCAGATGTGGCGAGGTAGCCGCGCTGGAGCCGCAGCTCGACTTCGCGTTGGTTGCGATCCGGCCCGGCATGGAGCAGCGCGATCTGATCGATGGCGGCGCTGAGTCGCAACCGGGCCTCCGTGCCGAGGCCGCGCCGGCGGGCGTCCTCCGCGGCTTCACGCCACGCCTTCGCAGCCTCCGACGGGCGATCTGCACGCTCGAGGTGATTCGCGATCACCGTCCAGTCGCTGCGTTCGTCCAGCTTGAGGGACTTGATGAGGACATCGGCCACCCGCGCGTGCACCTCGCGTCGTCGCCTGGGTGCGATGAGGTCGTATGCCACCTCGCGCACGAGCTCGTGCCGGAAACGCACGGTCCTACGCTCGACGGGGACCCGCTCGAAGATCCGTGCGGCGAGGAGGTTTTCGACTGCTCGGTGCACCCCCACGGGCGAGAGGTCAACACTTTGGCGCAGCAGGTCGAGGTCGACCTCACGGCCGATGGTGGCAGCGGTCGAGGCCACCGCCACGGTGGCGGGACTCGTGTAGAGGCGAGCCATCAGCGGTTCGTACAGCACGTCTGGAACTGTGCTGGCGGCGGATCGCGCCGGCCGATGACGAGCATCGACCGGTTCATGGGCCCTGGCCCGCACGAGCTCCTCGAGAAACAGAGGCACGCCATCACTGCGATCCACGTATTCGTCGCGGTCGAACGCGACCGCCTCGTCGGCTGGAGCAATCGCGTCGATGAGGGTCAGGCACGCGTCCCGCGGCAGCGGGCCGAGCGGGATGGGCTCGGTGGAGGTGACGGCATCGGTCCGGCTTGTGGCCAGCACGATCGTGTGCGTCCGACCGCTCTGCAGGATCCGTTCGATCAGGTCGCGGGTGGCTTCGTCGACGTCGTGGTGGTCCTCGACGATCAACAGGGCCGGTCCGTCGCCGAGGCAAGCGAGCACATACTCGGAGGCCGCCTTGGCGATGTCCTCGGTGAGCTTGCGACCCTCGGCGTCGAGTGCGGTGTAGCCCGTCTCCGGATCCAGGCCGAGGATGGGGGCGACCAGCGGAACGGCGTCGTCGGGGAAGCCGAGGGATGCCAGGTCCTGCTCCAGTCGGGTGAGCTGATCGCGGGTCGTCGATCCGGCGCCGATCCCGCACCGGGTCTCGATCAACCGGCGCAGGGGGTGGAATCCGACGTCGTGGTGGTCCGAGGAGCCGGCGAGCGTGACCACAGTGGCCCCGCCGATCGCGGCGTCTTTGGCGATGGCCTCGACGAGACGCGACTTGCCGATGCCGGCCTCACCCAAGATCGTGGCGCCGACGACGGTCGGTGACTCGGATTCGACGGAGGACGTCAACAGCTCGTGGAGCCGTTCGAGCTCAGTCGACCGTCCGACCATCGGAGTGCTGATGGCGCTGATCGGTTCGGTCGACCGGCGGCCGATGACGGTGAAGGGTTGCAGCGGGAGGTCGACGCCCTTCACCAGGCTCGCCGTACCAGCCTCCAGCTCGAACCCGTCGGCGACCAGGAGTCGGACCTCGTCGGACACGACCACCTCACCGGGCTTGGCCAGTTCTTGGAGGCGGGCGGCGACGTTGGCGGCCAGGCCGTACACGTCGTTCTGCTCGGGATCGATGTAGAGCAGCCCGCGGTGCAGGGCGGCTCGGACGGCCAAGGGCTCGCCGATCGTGTCGGCGATCTGGTCGGAGAGCTTCTGGACCTCTTCCGCGATCTCGAGTCCGGCGATGACGCCCCGTTCCGTGTCGTTGCCGTGGACGGTGGGGTAGCCGAACAGCGCCAGCATGCCATCGCCCTTGAATCCCGAGACGGAGCCGCCGTGACGCTCAGCGACGATGGCGGTCGCCAGCTTGCGATATCGCATGAGCAGCCCGTGATACAGCTCGGGGTCGAGTCGACCGGACAGGGAGGTCGACCCGACGAGGTCGCAGAACATCACGGTGATCCGACGCACCTCAGCGGTGGGCTGGCTCTCGGTCGCCAGCAGGGTATTGGCGTCGAGGTTTCCCGTGTCGTCGGCCAGCACCTGCTCGGCCAGTGCGTGCGCGTCCTTGAGATCACCGCGGTTGACCGCTTCGACCGCGCGCACGAGGAGAACGTCCTGGGCGGCCGCGCGTTCGGCCATGAGATCGCTTTGGTTCATCCGATGGTCACCGACACGAAGATGTCTTCCGAACCACCCGTCTCGTCCGTGGCGACGACATGGCCGTCGTAAGTCCGGGCCTTGAGGCCGTCGCCATCGACGTCGATGACGAACTGGGTGTGTGACGGGGCGAGCGTGTCGGGCTGCAGGTCGACCTTCTCCTTGGGTAGCACCTGCCCGGACACGGACTTCAGGTCGTCCTTCACCGCGAGGGTGCGCGTCGTGGCGGCCTTGGCCGGATCGGTACCGTAGCCGCCGACCGTCGTCTCCTCGCTGAAGTCACTCGTGAGAATGGAGAGGGCGTCGATCGCTTCGGATCCGATCAAGATCAAGGAATCGGTGACGAGCTTCGCGACGGTCGGAAAGTCGTTGGCGGCTTCGTCGGCGTCATAGGTGCCGGCGTCCACCTTGGCCGACACCCCGCTGACGAACGGCGTCCAGCTCCCGAGGAGCTGGTTGGCGAGGTCCACATAGCCCTCGAACACCTCACTGAACCGGGGGACGTTGCTCATCGGAGGCTGCTCAGGTCTCGTCGGAGGGCTTCTTGGCGGCGGCCTTCATCGTGCGTGTGCCCAGGTCGAGCGCCTTGCCCATCCCGCTCATGTACATGGACCACACCTTGAGGCCGTCGGCCCACGCGTTCTCCGCCTTGTAGTTGTTCGCCTGGATCAACGCCAGCGACGACGTGCACATCTCGGTGTAGTCCTTGATGTAGCCCTCGATGACCTCGGCCGTCTCCTGGGCGATGGCGTCGAGCGTCTCGGTGTCCAAGTCATCGCCGGCCTGTGCGCCCGTATTGACGGAGCCGGCGGTCTTCTTGGGGTTCGTCGGGGAATTCACGGGGCCTCCTTGAGGAGCTTGGACCAGAAACGGATTCACCATGCTGTGCTGGCCGGTGGCGACCGAGAACACCAGGTCCTCCAGTATCGTGCTGTAGCCAGATGCGCACATGAACATCGCGAGACCGGCGCCGTCGAAGGACCCGGCGAACCGCACGCGCTTGGTGGTCTTCACGTGCACGCGGCCGTCGGGAAGCTCGATGACGCGAAGACTCCCTTCGTCGATCTCGATGTCGGCCAAGGGCTCCGGAGGGCCCGGTAGGTCGTACTCGGCCCTGGCCTCCGCCGGCGTCGGGTGGGAGAACCAGAACTGGAGGTCTGTGCTGACCGTCCAGCCCCCGGGAGCTGGCGGACACGACGTGGCCACCGTCTCGTGATAGAGCCAGCTGTTCGGGCCGAGCGAGCCACCTTGCTCCATCCGGCACCAGAACGAGCCCGGGAACTGCCAGTTCGATGGCTGGAGGAAGCGCTTGGCCTGCTCGAAGGTGACCTCATCGGTGATGAACTCCGATTCCAGGACGGTGCAGGGGTCCGAATCGGTGCCGCCGGGATCGGGTCGCATGATGAGCCTGCCGGTGCACGGCGGGGCGTCGGCGTGGCTCTGGAACGACGCCGGGAGCGACCCGTCGGCGACGGCACCCTCGACGACCTGCCGCCAGTCGGACATCGACGTGAACTCGTTGGCCAGTCGTTCGTGGAGACGGCCGGCGCGCTGGCCTTCCGCCTCGAGGTCTGGATCAAGGCCGGGTCCTCTGACCACCAGTGCCTGACGTACGTCATCGGCGTGGGTTCCGTCGGCGCCGAAGTGCTGTGGGAGCGCCCGGGCGGCCGCGGTGACGGCGAGGAGCCGGCGTGCGGCCATGCGACCTTCGACCGGCACGTCCCTGAACGCGGTCAACGCCTCGTGGACCTCCTGGGCCCGCGTTCCGAGGGGGACGTCGGCTCGCGCACGCGCCGCCGTACGGATATCGGGGCCTTCGGCAGGTGCCATGGTGTCGTCGGATCGGGGCTTGCCCCGGCCCCTCAGCTTCGCCCGTTCCCTGACGGATTCGACCCACGGAAGGTACTGACCGTCGTACCACCCGGTCGCGGCATCGTCACGATATGGCCCGAGGAGCGGTGCGAGGCTCGCGGCGGACGTCTCACCGGCGACCACAGCACGATCGATGGCCCCGTAGACCTGCAACAGAGCATCGATCTCGGACATGTCCGACCCACCACCTTGGGCTGTCCCCTGGGCGTATCGTACCGCTCGGGCCGTCAGATTTGCGCAGGCAGGAGGCATCGGTGGCGATGGTGGACGAGGGCGGCGAGCAGGACCCCACGGGCCGGGCCGGGTCCCTGCCTTTCGACCCGGTACTCGGGGCCAAGCTGCTCGGTGAGATCCAGGCCGAGGGCCTTCGAGCAGCGGCGGCGCTGGTCGAGCGCGTCGTGCATCTGGTCGATGGACCGATGGCGACACCCGCCACTGATCGGGAGGAGGATGCGTCCTCGTCAGACGGCCCTCCTGCGACCGACATGAGCGCCGTGCTCCCGTGGTTCGACCTGTGGAGCGATCTGGTCGGACGCACGTCCGAGACGTTGCAACGATTCCGAGGCGCCGATGCCGGGCCGGCCGGTGACGGTGTGCAGATCGGCGTCGACGGCAGCCTCGCACCGTCGCGTCCGCTGGTGGTGTCCTTGGGCCCGACCCACCGGGGGCAGGGTGAGATGTGGCTGCACAACGGCACCTCGGAGGATCATGGCGAGCTCGTCCCGCGGTGCGGCCCGCTGAGCGACGTCCAACGCAATGTGCTGGAAGGCGACGTGGAGATCGACCCGGCGAAGATCGACGGTCTGCCGTCCCGGTCGAGCCGTGGCTTCGTGATCTCGGTCGTGGCCGAGCCGTCGACACCACCGGGCACCTACCGCGGCATCGTGCAGGTGCAGGGCGCGGAGGCCGTGTGGATGCCGATCGAGGTCGTCGTGACGGTGCGATCCGCATGAGCGTCACCGACACGAAGCTCGTCGAGGAACGCCTGGAGGCCGTGCACCACGCCGTGCGCCGGGCGATGCTCGACGCGATTCCGGACGGGGAGCCCCACCAGTGGCTCTACCGGGTGACGCGGTCCTACCCCAGCCGATCGGGCAAGTCCCTACGCCCCGCTCTCTGCCTGGCCGCTGTGGGAGCCTTGGGTGGTCGAGCCGCGACGGCGATGCCGGTGGTCGTGGCCATCGAGCTCCTGCACAATGCGTTCCTCGTGCACGACGACATCGTCGACGGCAGCCTGCGCAGGCGAGGCCGCCCGACCCTGTCAGCCGAGTACGGCACCGCGCTCGCCCTCAACGCAGGCGACGCGCTGGCCGTGCTGGCCAATGGCGTGCTGCGCCACCACGTCCAGGGCATGGATCGAAAGCTCGGCGATCAGCTCCAGCGCGAGTTCGAGGTCATGGCGTTGCGCACGCTCGAGGGCCAGGCCACCGAGCTCGGCTGGCGTCAGGACGACGTCCGCGGCCTGACGCCGGAGCACTATCTCGACATGATCATGCACAAGACGTGCTGGTACACCGCGATCCATCCGCTGCGAGTGGGCGCACTCCTCGCCAGGAAGGGCGCCGCGGACCTCCGGCCGATGGTGCGGTTCGGCTTCCACCTCGGCGCCGCCTTTCAGATCCGGGACGACCTGCTCAACCTCGAGGGCGACGAGCGGGAGTACGGCAAGGAGATCGACGGAGACCTCTTCGAGGGGAAGCGAACCCTCCCGCTCATCCACCTCGCGGCAGAAGCCTCAGGGGCCGATCGAAGCACCGTTGACGGGTACTTCCGGCTCGATCGCTCCGAGCGATCCGTCGAGCTGGTGGAGGAGATTCGCGCCATGCTCGACACCTACGGGAGCATCGAGTACGCACGGGCCTACGCGCAGGGCATCGCGGACACCGCCGTCGACGCGTTCGAGGAGGCGTTCGCGGCTGCCGAGCCGAGTCCCGATCTCGAGTTCATCCGAGCCCTCATCCCGCACATGATCGGACGTCGCTCGTAGCCCCGGGCCACCCCGTGGTTAGCCTCACTGCATGGCCTCACCACCCCCGCGCCACGCCTTGGACGACATCCCTGTCTACAAGCCCGGCAAGCCGGCGGAGAGCGACGACCTCAAGCTCTCCAGCAACGAGAACCCCTACCCGCCGCTGCCCGGCGTCATGGAGCGCGCGGCCGAGGAGCTGCGCCGGGTCAACCGCTATCCCGATGCCGGCACCGTCGACTTGTACGCCGCGCTCGCTCGCACGTACGACCTGCCGCCGGAGCGCTTCGCGGCCAGCACCGGATCGGTCGCCGTGCTGTTCTCCCTGCTCGCGGCGTTCTGCGAGCAGGGTGACGAGATCATCTACGCATGGCGATCGTTCGAGGCCTACCCGATCAGCGCCGACCTCACCGGTGCCAGCACCGTCCGGGTGCCGCTGCGTCCGGACGCCACGCACGACCTCGAGGCGATGGCCGTCGCCGTCACCGACCGCACCCGCGCCGTCGTGGTCTGCACGCCGAACAACCCGACCGGTCCGGTGGTCACGCAGCCCGAGCTCGAGCGGCTCGTCGACGCGGTGCCCGACCGCGTGCTCATCGTCGTCGACGAGGCCTACAACGAGTTCGTGCGCCAGGCGGACGCCGCGAAGGGGTTGGCCCTGGCCGACCACGACAACGTGGTCGTGCTGCGCACGTTCTCGAAGGCGTACGGGCTCGCCGGGTTGCGGGTCGGCTACGCGATCGCCACCGCGGATGTCGCCCTCAGCATCCGCAAGGCCATCGCGCCGTTCAGCGTCACCGACGTCGCGCAGGCCGCGGCGGTGGCCTCGCTCGCCGCGGCTGACGCACTCGGCGAGCGGGTCGATGCGATCGTGGCCGAGCGGGTCCGGGTGCTCGCCGCACTGCGGGACCAGGGCTGGGACGTGCCCGACAGCCAGGCCAACTTCGTCTGGCTGCCACTCGGTGACGACGCGCTGGACTTCGCGGCAGCGTGCGCCCCGGTGTCGGTGCGCCCGTTCGCCGGGGACGGCGTACGGGTCAGCATCGGCGACCCCGCCGTCAACGACCGCTTCCTCCGAGTTGCCGCGGACTGGCGTTCGTAGTCCGTTGCTGGCGTGGCCGATTGGAGATGAGCACCCGCTGGAGATACGGTGGAAGGGCAGGTGTGACAGCCGTCACGTCCTTCGTCCGTTCGCCGTCGTCCACCACCCCTGTGACGGCAGCGATCGGCACCAAGTCGAACCGGCGCGGCAACCCCGCGACCGGCCGAGATGAGGGAGTCGCATGAGCGCACCCATGCCCGATCAGGTCGGTGACGACCTCCCGCTCGTCCAGCTGCTCACGCCAGGCGGCGAGCGCCTCGAGCACCCTGAGTTCCACTACGACGGCGACGACGCGTCGATCCGCGGCCTGTATCGCGACCTCGTGCTCGCGCGCCGCATCGACACCGAGGCGTTCTCGCTCCAGCGTCACGGCGAGATCGGCTTGTGGCCGCCGGCCCTCGGCCAGGAAGCCGCGCAGGTCGGCTCCGGGCGAGCCCTTCGTCCACAGGACTTCGCCTTCGGCACCTACCGCGAGCACGGTGTCGCGTGGTGCCGCGGCGTCGAGCCGGCCGACATGCTCGGCTGGGTCCGGGGCGTCGAGCACGGCGGTTGGGATCCTGCTGACCACCACTTCGGCCTGCCGAGCATCATCATCGGCGCTCAGGCCCTCCACGCCACGGGCTATGCCATGGGTCTCACGTTCGACGGAGCCGTCGGCACGGGCGACCCGGATCGCGACTCCGCCGTCATCGCCTACTTCGGCGACGGAGGGAGCAGCCAGGGCGACGTCATGGAGTCCTTCGACTTCGCGGCCGTCTACCACGCGCCGATCGTGTTCTTCTGCCAGAACAACCAGTACGCCATCAGCGTCCCCATCGCGCGCCAGACCGCGGTACCGATCGCCCAGCGGGCTGACGGCTTCGGGTTCCGCGGGGTCCGCGTCGACGGCAACGACGTGCTCGCCTGTCACGCGGTCACGACGGCCGCGCTCAAGCAAGCCCGCGACGGTGGTGGCCCGACGTTGATCGAGGCGGTCACGTACCGCATGGGCGCGCACACGACCTCCGACGATCCCACCCGGTACCGCGAGGCCGACGAGGTCGCGGCCTGGAAGGCCAAGGATCCGATCGACCGCGTCCATGCCTACCTCGACTCGGTCGGAACGCCGCCGCAGTTCTTCACCGAGCTCGAGGCGGAGGCCGAGGCTCTCGGCGAGCACCTGCGCGAGGCGTGCGTGGCGATGAAGAACCCCGACCTGGCTGAGCTGTTCGACCAGGTCTTCGTCGAGCAGACCGGCGAGCTGCGGGAGCAGCAGGCCGCCTATGTCGCCTGGCGGGCCCAGTACGAAGGGAGCCCGGCATGACCGAGTCGATGCCGATCGCCAAGGCCATCAACGCCGGCCTCCGCGCTGCCCTCGAGGCCAACGACCGTGTGCTCATCATGGGCGAGGACGTCGGGCGACTCGGCGGAGTCTTCCGGGTCACCGACGGGCTGCAGAAGGACTTCGGCGAAAGCCGGGTGATGGACACCCCGTTGGCCGAGTCCGGCATCGTCGGCACGGCCCTGGGTTTGACGTACCGCGGCTACCGGCCGGTGGTCGAGATCCAGTTCGACGGGTTCGTGTACCCGGCCTACGACCAGATCGTCAGCCAGGTCGCCAAGCTGCACTTCCGCAGCGCTGGCAGGGTCCGGGTGCCGATGGTCATCCGCATTCCGTACGGCGGCGGCATCGGCGCGGTCGAGCACCACTCGGAGAGCCCGGAGGCGCAGTTCGTCATGACGGCAGGGCTCAAGGTGGTGTCGCCGTCCAACGCCCACGACGCCTACTGGATGATCCAGCAGGCCATCGCGTCCGACGACCCGATCGTCTTCATGGAGCCCAAGCGACGCTACTGGGAGACCGGCGAGGTCGATCTCGATGCCGAACCGGCGCCGTTGTGGGAGTCGCAGGTCCGGCGTCCCGGCACGGACGCCACGATCGTCACGTACGGCCCGACGGTCACGACCTGCCTGCAGGCTGCCGAAGCCGCGCGCGAGGACGGTCTGGACCTCGAGGTCATCGACCTGCGCAGCCTCTCGCCGCTCCATCTCGACCCGGTCTTCGAGTCGATTCGCCGCACGGGGCACGGCATCGTCGTCCACGAGGCTTCCCGGACTCTCGGCATCGGCACCGAGGTGGCTGCCCGCGTCGCCGAGGAGTGCTTCTACTCCCTGGAGTCGCCGGTCCAGCGCGTCACCGGCTACGACATGCCCTACCCGCCCAGCCGCGTCGAGGACGACTTCCTGCCGGGCATCGACCGTATCCTCGATGCCGTCGACACCGCCCGCGCGTTCTAGGAGTCCTTGCATGAGCGAGTTCAAGCTGCCCGACGTCGGCGAGGGCCTCACCGAGGCCGAGATCGTCACCTGGCGCGTCGCCGTCGGCGACACCGTCAAGGTCAACGACATCATCGTCGACATCGAGACGGCCAAGTCGATCGTGGAGCTGCCCAGTCCGTTCGCCGGCGTCGTCACCGCGCTGCTGGTCGAGGAGGGCAAGACCGTGCCGGTGGGCACGCCCATCATCGCCATCGGCGACCGCGAAGCCGCCGACGCCTTCAGCAGCACGGCCACCGCCGGCTCCATCGTCGCGGACGAGATCGGCGCGCCTGCCTCCGAGCCCGCGGCACCGGCTCAGGGCGACGCCGAGGAGCGCCAGCCGGTGCTCGTCGGCTACGGACCCCGCGCCGGTGAGGTGTCCCGTCGACGCAAGACGACCTCGCCGCCGTCGGAGCAGCCGGCGGAGAGGTCTGCTGAGAACGAGCTAGCGCCTGTGGACCTACCTCCCGCGAGCGCAGCGAGTGGGGGAGCGGGCGAAGCCGAAGCCGAGGTTGAGACCGAGTCGGCCGCGAGCTCCACCGCTCACGTGCTCGCCAAGCCGCCGGTGCGCAAGCTCGCCAAGGATCTCGGCATCGACCTCGCCGACGTTCCCACCGACGGCCTGGCGGTCACCCGCGCCGACATCGAGGCGTTCGTCGCGCAGGCGGGTGAGCACGAGGAGCAGGAGGTGCCGAGCTCGTCGGTGGCCACCCGCGAGCCCAGCCGCCCGATGTCCCCGACGCTCACCGGGCCGGTGCACGGCGACGTCCGCATTCCGGTCAAGGGCGTCCGCAAGTGGACCGCCGACGCGATGGTCGCCTCGGCCTTCACCGCTCCGCACGTCACCGAGTGGGTCACCGTCGACGTCAGCCGCACGGTCGACCTCGTGGAGCGGCTCCGTCGTGATCGAGCGTTCCGCGACGTCCGGGTGTCCCCGACGCTGATCGTCGCGAAGGCGGTCTGCCTCGCGATGCGGCACACCCCGGAGCTCAACGCACAGTGGGATGGCGACCACCAGGAGATCGTGCTCAAGCGGGCCGTCAACCTCGGCATCGCCGCCGCCACCGAACGCGGCCTCGTGGTGCCGAACATCCGCGACGCCGACCAGATGACCATGGTCGAGCTGGCCGAGGCCCTCGACGATCTCACCGCCACGGCCCGGGCCGGCAAGGCGCAGCCGGCCCAGCTCAGCGGAGGAACGTTCACCATCACCAACGTGGGCGTGTTCGGCGTCGACGCCGGCACGCCGATCATCAACCCCGGTGAGTCCGGCATCCTCGCCGTCGGCGCCATCGACCGGCGGCCGTGGGTCGACGAGGACGACCAGATCGTCCCCCGCTGGGTCACCACCCTGGCGCTCAGCTTCGACCACCGCATCGTCGACGGCGAGCAGGGCTCCCGCTTCCTCGCCGACGTCGCCGCCATCCTCCGCGACCCGGCCACTGCGCTCACGTACTGAATCCGGCGTTCAGCCCCGGGCCAGCGAGTACGCGATGGCCAGCATGGTCAGTCCGATCAGGACGTCCAGCACCTGCCAGGCCCGCGGGGACGCGAGCAGCCGGTGGGCCCGCCGGGCCCCGTACCCCAGCGCGGTGAACCACAGCAGGCTCCCGATCGCCGCGCCGGTGCCGAACCACCATCGACCGTCGGAGCCGTGGGTGGCGGCGAGGCTGCCGAGCAGCACGACCGTGTCGAGGTAGACGTGCGGATTGACCCACGTGAGCGCGGCCGCACGCGCGATCACGCCGCCCCTGGTCGTCGTGCCGTTGCCGGCAGCGTGCAGCGTCTCCGCGCGTCGGGCGCGGTGCAGCGACATCAGTCCGTAGACGGTGAGGAACGCGACGCCCAGCCAGCGAACCACCTCGATCGCGGTCGGCGCACGCTCCACCACCACCCCGATGCCGGCGACCCCGGCGGCGATGAGCACGACGTCGGACAGCGCGCAGATGGCCACGACCACGCCGACGTGCTCGCGACGCAGACCCTGCCGGAGCACGTAGGCGTTCTGCGCGCCGATCGCGACGATCAGGGTGAGGCCGGCGACGAAGCCGGTCAGCAAGGAGTTGGTCACCATCTCGACGGTAGGCCGCAGACGGTCCTTAGACCAGCGAATGTTTCTGTACACCCATTAGCATGGCTTCATCGACATCTCGACCGCGCAGCTTTCCGCGCTCCTCGCCATCACCGACCTCGGAACCTTCGACGCCGCGGCGCGGGCCCTGCACGTCACGCCGAGCGCCGTGAGCCAGCGCATCCGTGCGCTCGAGTCAGCCATGGGCCAGGTACTGGTGCAGCGCTCCTCGCCGTGTGTTCCGACACCGGCCGGCGAACGGCTGGTCGGTGTCGCCCGGCAGACGCAGCTGTTGCTGGCCGAGCTTCGCGACCCTGGGACCGACGACGCGCCGACCGACCTGCCCGTCGCGGTGAACGCCGACTCCCTGGCCACGTGGTTTCGGCCGGTCCTCGACGACGTCGGCACCTGGGAGAACGTGGCGCTCCGGCTGTTCGTCGAGGACCAGGCGTTCTCGGGAGACCTGCTCCGCCGCGGCGATGCGCTGGCCGCGGTGACCAGCGACCCTGGGCCGGTGCAGGGATGCCGGGTCGAACGGCTCGGCGCGATGCGCTACATCCCCGCGGCCAGCCCTGCCTTCGCCGAGCGCTGGCGCGGTGGCCGGGGCATGGACTGGGCCGGCATGCCGGTGGTCGCGTTCAACGAGAAGGACGACATCCAGCACGCCGTCCTTCGTCGCCACCAGGTCGACCGGCCCCCGGTGGTGCATCGGGTGCCGACGTCGGCCGATCTCCACGAGTCGGTACGGAGAGGGCTCGGCTGGGCGGCGATCCCCGAGCCGCAGCTGGTGCCGGACCTCGAAGCGGGTCGGCTGGTGGTGCTCAGCAAGCGTGACCACGTCGACGTCGAGCTCGTCTGGCAGCGCTGGCGGCTGGACTCGCGAGTGCTCGCCCGCCTGACCGATGCCGTTCGCGCAGCGGCCGCGTCGGCCCTTCGTCGCTGACGCTCACGACATCCGCTCGCCGGCCTCCACGCGCACCTCGACGGTGTTGCCGGGAGCCGCGAGCGGGCAGCGCCAGCGGTCGTCGTAGCGGCAGGAGGGGTGGTAGGCGAAGTTCAGGTCGACCACGATGCTCGTGTCGTCGCCACCGAGCCAGGCACTCTTCGCGGTGTCCAGCAGGTAGCGACCGGCTCCGTAGGACTCCGAACCCGAGGTGCCGTCCTTGATCGGCACGAACAGGCCGCCGGCGTACTGGTGCATCGTCCAGACGTCGAGCGAGCCGCCGACGGGCAGCTCGACGGACGCGATCCGCCGCATCACGAGGCCGCCGTCGTCGCCGGTGTCGAGCTCACGTTCGTCGGGATCGGCCGGGATGAGCGGCAGGGTGAACCGCCAGGCCGGGTCGTAGGGCCAGTAGGGCAGGCCGGTGTCGCGCAGCGGGTCGTGGGGCGGCAGTGGTGACTGCGGGTGCGTACGGAACAGCTCGTCGCGACCCGCGCGCCAGGTCGCGTGGCCGCGTTCGGGATCCTCGTCGGCACGCACCTGCGCGTACAGGTCGCTGACCCGGGTCCGCCAGTCGACGAGGGTGAGAGCGGGGATGTCCATGTTCATCTTCATAGACTGTCTCGGTGAGCGGGGTGCGTGGTCAGCGGGGTGCGGTGTCCATCTGGCTCGTCGGCCTCGCGATCTACCTGCTCGCCGTCTTCCACCGCTCGTCGCTCGCCGTCGCGGGCCTCGACGCCTCCGAGCGGTTCGGCATCTCCGCCGCCCAGCTGTCGACCTTCGCCGTGCTCCAGCTGCTCGTCTACACGGGCATGCAGGTGCCGGTCGGCCTCATCCTCGACCGTTTCGGCTCGCGCCGCGTGATGCTGGTCGGCCTGGCGACGCTCACCCTCGCGCAGGCCGGCTTCGCCCTGGCCGAGAGCTACCCGGTCGCGCTCGCCGCACGCTTCTTCGTGGGCATCGGCGACGCGATGACGTTCGTGTGCGTGCTCCGCCTGGTGAACACCTGGTTCGTCGCCCGTCGCATCCCGCTCGTCACCCAGCTCACCGGCGTGCTGGGCCAGACCGGCGCGATCATCGCGGCAGCACCCATGACGTGGTCGCTGCGCGAGCTCGGATGGACGCGGTCGTACCTGCTGGCCGCCGCGGTGGGTGTGGTGCTGATGGTCGCGCTGGTGGTCGTGATCCGCGACAGCCCCGAGCGCCGCAGCCTGTCCGGTCCGCAGCTCTCCTGGCCGGCCATCCGGCGCAGCCTCGGCGACGCCTGGGAGCACCCCGGCACCCGGCTGGGGTTCTGGACCCACTTCACGACACAGTTCAGCGCCACCACGCTCGGCCTGCTCTGGGGGTTCCCGTTCTTCGTCCAGGGCGAGGGACGCTCGGTCGCGGCGGCCGGCGCGCTCCTCACGCTGCTGGTGCTTGCCGTGATGGCGGCCGGTCCGGTGCTCGCCTGGGCCATCACGAACCATCCGTGGCATCGGTCGACGCTGGTCATCGGCATCGTGCTGGGCCTGGTGACCGTGTGGACCGCGGTTCTCACCTGGCCCGGTCAGGCGCCGACCTGGCTGCTCGTCGTCCTGGTGGTGGTGGTGGGGGTGGGCGGCCCGGCGTCGATGATCGGCTTCGACTTCGGCCGCACCTTCAACCCGGCCCATCGCCTGGGCACCGCCATCGGCATCATCAACCAGGGCGGCTTCCTCGCGTCCCTCCTGCTGGTGCTCGCGATCGGCGTGGTGCTCGACTGGCGCACGCCCGGCCCGGGCACCGGCTACACGCCGAGTGCGTTCGTCTGGGCGATGTCGTGCCAGTACGTCCTGTGGATCATCGGCCTCGTCCAGCTCGTCCGGTACCGCCGGCGGGCACGTCAACGCCTCCGGACCGACGACCCGGAGGCGTACGCGCGGATGTCCGGCTTGGGGTGAGATGCAGTAGCCTCTCCTCTCCCATGCGCATGATCTCCGGTCTCGCGTCGTCGACCCTCCTCGCCGTCATGGTGGTCGCAGGGTGTGGCGACGGATCGCTCGACCAGGCCGGCGATGAGGACCTGACGGTCACCATCGACGGTGACCGGGTCGCGCCGGTGGCACGACCGCTCGAGGCCGTCGCCGGCGAGCCGATCCGGATCCGGATCCGGTCAGATCGGTCCGGCGAGCTCCATGTCCACGCCGCGCCGGAGCAGACCATCGAGTTCGAAGCCGGGACGACGACCGAGGACCTGGTCGTCGACACCCCGGGCCGCGTGCACATCGAGGAGCATGCGTCGGGCGTCATGCTCGCCGAGGTCAGCGTGAGGTGACACCACGACGGACACAGGCCGAACCGGGTGTCAGGCCGTAGCGCCGGACGTGCGACCTACGCCGCGGTGGGTTCGCGGACGAACATGACGTTCGTCTTGCCCCGGTGCTCGAGCTCGCCGACCGGCTCGAAGCCCCGGCCCTCATGGAAGGCGAGGGAACCCTCGTTGTCCTCATAGACCTCGAGGGCGACCGGCTTGTCTCCCTCGATCTCGTCGTAGAGGCGTGAGGCCACGCCGAGGCGGCGGTGCGTCTCGGCGACGACGATGCGGTCGAGGTAGACGTAGTCGTCGAGTCGCTTCTCGAACCACTCATACCGGCTCGAGCCGTAGTCGGCACCCGTCGGCAGCGTGATCACGAAGCCGGCGATGTCACCGTCGTCGTCGAGCACGAGCGCCTGGTCGGCCTGTTCCACGAGTTGCTCGAGGCCGTCGCGATCGATCGGGCCGACACCTTCGAGTGCGGTCTGGTTGATGTCGACGACCTCGTCGAGATCATCGGTGGTGATCTCGCGGACGGTCATGGCTTGAGCAGTTGAATGGGGGGCAGTGGCAGGAGTACTCAGCGTCATCTGGCTCATTGCCCAGCAACGTTACGTCAACCTGGGCGATGGTGCGAATCAGCACTCGCTTCGATGTGGGATCCTCCGCGTCAGGCGTGACGAGCCTCACATGGAGACGTGCTCAGACGTCGAATCGCACACCGGTGGCCGCCTCGGAGGCGGACCACAGGTCGGCGCCCAGCTCCTCGTCGCGCGCCCACCGCGTCATGCCGACCAGCATCGGCCGGCCGCGGGTCTGACCGAGTGAGCTGGGGCCGACGTACTCGCCACCGCGAAGTGACGGATCCGTGGCGGCCAGCAGCAACGGCCACGCACCCATGGCAGCGGACTGGCCGACGATGCGGCTGACCTGATGGAATGCCACGCCGGCGAGTGCTTTCGCCGCGCCGCCACCGTGGCTGACGCCGGCCTGCTGCAGGTTGGTCGACGCGTACCCGGGATGCGCGGCGACGCTGACGACGCCGAGCCCGGCCGCCTGCACGCGGCGGTTCAGCTCGAGGGCGAAGCTCAGGTTGGCCAGCTTGGACTCCGAGTACGAGCGCCAGCGGAAGTACCGGCGCGGGGAGCCCTCGGGAGTGAGCGACCGCAGGTCGATCCCTCGCGCCTGGGTGTGCATCAACGACGACACGCTGACGATGCGCGCTTCGCTCGCCTTCAGCAACGGCCAGAGCGTCCCGGTCCACGCGAAGTGCCCCAGGTGATTCGTGCCGATCTGCAGCTCGAACCCATCCGCTGTGGTGCTGCGCGGCGTGGCCATGATGCCGGCATTGTTGACGAGGACGTCGACACGCTCGTAGCGGTCGAGCACGGCGGTCGCGGCCCGTTTCGTGCCGGACAGATCCGCCAGGTCGAGCGCCACCACGTCGATCGTCGCGTCGGGGACCTCCTCGCGGAGGCGCGCGACGGCCTCGCCCGCCTTCTCCTCGTCCCGGGCGGTGACGACCAGCGATGCTCCGTGCCGAGCCAGCTCGAGTGCGGTGGCGTACCCCAGACCGCCGGTGACCCCGGTGACCACCGCGCGTTTGCCGGTCAGGTCCGGGATGTCGTCCGTCGTCCAGGTCATTGCGTGAGCACCATGCTCGCGAGCACCGCGCGTCCCAGCGTCTCGTCTCCCTCGATCTCGACGTCCACCTGGTCGGGCGTCCGCCGTCCCGCGGCGAGCACCGTGAACGACTCGTTGGTCAGGGTGAGCGCGGCGTCCGGCTCGTCGGCGACCTCCGCTGTGGCCCGCCCGTCGTCCCCGACGATCGCGCCGACCTCGAGCGGCACGTCTCCGGTGATGCGCCAGACCACCGACGTGCCGGGCTGCGGAGCAACCCGCTTGCCGAGCACGAATGGCATGCCGGCGGCGAAGGAGTGCGTCGTCACCTGGGCTCCCCCGGAGCCGAGGTTGCCGGGACGTCCGACGGCGCGGCGGATGTCCTGCTCGTGTGACCAGATGTCGATGGCGCGATTGCGCAGGAGGACCTCCCAGGTCCAGTCGACGCCTCCGGGCGTCAGGTCAGGCCTGGCCGACGGGTCGGGCAGGTCACGGAGTCGTTCCGTCCGCGCCTCGACGCTCCGGCGCAGCTCCTCGACGAGTTCCGCCGGGCTCCGCTCCGCTCGGGCGTCGACGCCCGACTGGGTGTAGGAGGCCGACGGGGACGTCCCTCCGGCAGGTGTCGCCGGCGGGCCGGGATCGAAGCCCGCCAGCACGGACTCGAGGTGCGCCAGGTGGGCGGCGACGTCGTGGACACTCCAACCGGGGAGATCGGTGGGTTTCGACCAGTCGTCGTCGGCCAGCGTGGGCAGCAGGTCGAACAGGGCGTCGGCGGTGTCGCGCCAGGCCAGGAGGAACGGCTCAAGTGGATGCATCGTCGGTCTCCTGGTGAAGGCGGCGTCGCCGCGCGATGAAGGTCCAGATCGCCAGGCCGATGCCGAGCACGGTGGTGATGATCGCGATGCCGTTGCCGGTGTTCGCGCGCGACGAGAACCCGTCGACGATCGAGACCGCGTAGGTGGCGTTGTCGGAACCCTTGTCGGCCGGCCGGCATCGGACGGCCATGTCGTTGCGACCGTCCGGCTCGAACCCGATCAGGTGCCACTCGTTGCCGTCGTCGGTGACCACGAGCTCGAGGCTGGCCTCGGGAATCGGCCTCGGATCCTTCTTGCCCTTCCGGTCCGCCTCGGTGGTCTGCTCACATCTGATCGTGCGTTCGGGCTGCAGCACATCGGTGAAAACCGCCACGCTCTGTCCGCCCGCGTCCAGCGGCCGGTCGACGACCGCGACTGGTGTGTCCCGCACCGCGTTCCAGGCTCCGGCGGCCACGACCGTGGCCACGACCCATCCGATGAGGGCGATCATCAGCGCCGCGAGGTACCAGAGCGGGTTGACGGGTCTGATGGTGAGCCTCCTGGGTCCGGAGGTGACGTTAGCCGATCAGAACGCGGACTCGTCGAGCTCCATGATCGAGTCGTCGATGCTCTCGGCGACGGCCCGCTCGCTCGCGAGCTTCGGCAGCACGTTCCGGGCGAAGAACTGCGCCGCGGCAACCTTGCCCTCGTAGAAGCTCTTGTCGGACGCCGAGACGTCGCCGCCGAGCTTCTCGAGAGCGACCTCGGCTCCGCGCAGCAGCAGCCAGGCCACCACGAGGTCGCCGAGCACGTACACGAGGCGGGTGGTGTTGAGACCCACCTTGTAGATGTTCTCGATCCGGCCGTTCTCCTCGGCCGGGTTCGCCGACATGAGGTCCTGGAACACTGCGCCGAGGATGGCCTGCGCGTCGGCGAGGCCGGTTGCGAGCAGCTCGCGCTCTCCCTTGAGGCGGCCGTTGCCGGCTTCGCTCTCGGCGAACGCCTGGATCTCCTGGGCGAGGTGTCCGATGGCCTGGCCCTTGTCCTTCACGATCTTGCGGAAGAACAGGTCCTGGCCCTGGATCGCCGTGGTGCCCTCGTAAAGGGTGTCGATCTTGGCGTCGCGCACGTACTGCTCGATCGGGTAGTCCTGCAGGAAGCCGGAACCGCCGAACGTCTGCAGCGACTCGGTGCCGAGCAGCACCCACGAGCGCTCCGATCCGTAGCCCTTGACGATGGGCAGCAGCAGGTCGTTGACCGCCTCGGACAGCGTGGTGTCCTCGCCGGCGGCCTCCTTGATCATGATGTCGTCCTGCCACGTGGCCGCGTAGATCATCAGCGACCGGAGGCCTTCGGCGTACGCCTTCTGCGTCATGAGCGAGCGACGGACGTCCGGGTGATGGGTGATCGTCACGCGGGGAGCGGTCTTGTCGGCCGCCTGGGTGAGGTCGGCGCCCTGGACGCGCTCCTTGGCGTACGCGAGCGCGTTGAGGTAGCCGGTGGACAGCGTCGCGATGGCCTTGGCTCCGACCATCATGCGGGCGTTCTCGATGACGCGGAACATCTGGTTGATGCCGTCGTGCACCTCGCCGAGCAGCCAGCCGCGGGCCGGCGTGCCGTCACCGAACGTGACCTCGCACGTGGTGGAGACCTTGATGCCCATCTTCTTCTCGACGTTGGTGACGAAGGCACCGTTGCGCTCGCCGGTCAGCTCGCCGGTCTCGTGGTCGAAGTGGAACTTCGGCACGAGGAACAGGCTGAGACCCTTGGTGCCGGGTCCTCCGACGCCTTCGACCCCTTGGGGACGGGCGAGGACGAGGTGCAGGATGTTCTCGGCCATGTCGTGCTCGGCCGAGGTGATGAAGCGCTTGACGCCCTCGATGTTCCACGAGCCGTCTTCGTTGGGGGATGCCTTGGTGCGTCCGGCGCCGACATCGGAGCCGGCGTCGGGCTCGGTGAGCACCATGGTGGCGCCCCAGCCGCGGTCGACCATGATCTGGGCGATCCTCTGGTCACGCTCGGTGCCGTTCTCGAACACGATGCGTGCGAAAGCGGGGCCGCAGGCGTACATCCAGATGGCCGGGTTGGCGCCGAGCACGAACTCCGCGGTGCTCCAGACGATCGAAGCCGGCGTGACCTGGCCGCCGAGCTCCTCCGGAACCTGCAGGCGCCACCACTCGGCGTCCATCCAGGCCTTGTACGACTTCGCGAAGGCCTCGGGCATCGTGACTGACTTCTCGGTCGGGTCGTAGACCGGCGGGTTGCGGTCGGACTCTTCGAAGGACGCGGCGAGCTCGTCGCGGGCGATGCGGTCGATCTCGGTCAGGATGCTCTTCGCCGTCTCGGTGTCGACCTCTTCGAAGGGCCCGGTGCCAAGGACGTCCTGACGCTCGAACAGCTCGAAAAGGTTGAACTCGACGTCACGCAGGTTGCTCAGGTAGTGGCTCATCTGCTCGATCCCCAGATCGTTGTACGGAGTGGATTCGCTGCGCCGCGCAGCCGGTGGTTACCGGCTGGTCTACTTGCGGGTAACTTAAGTATCGAGCGTCCAGCCCCCGCGCACAAGTGCAACGGCCCAAATGTGGGTGTGATTCGTGTCATTGCAGGTCACGAGCCGGATCAACCACTCGCGCCGAGCTGCCCATCTGGACTCCACAGCGGCGGCCGGGTGCGCGCGGATCAGACGACGGCGCCCCCGTCGGCCGAAGCCAACGGGGGCGCAGTTCGCGCTGGAGCGCCGGTCAGAGGGTGCGGGTCGGGACTCGACCGTAGCCGTCCTTGGTGACCGCGCTGATGGTGCGGGTGGCGCCGATGGCGGTGATGAGAGCGATGAGTGTGCCGAGAGCGAACATGGTGAGCCTCCTTCAAGGATCGTTGACTGCCTCCATTCTCCAGCATTCAACTATGCAGCACAAGCGAACGTATCTACATCTAACGTGTAGACTGACTACATGGACGTCAGAAGACTCGAGTTCCTGCGTGAACTGGCGGAGCGCGGCACGGTCGGGGCCGTGGCGGAAGCGATGAAGGTCACACCGTCAGCGGTCTCACAGCAGCTCAAGGCGCTTGAGCGCGAGGCTGGATACACCCTGGTTGAGCCGGCCGGACGGGGCGTCGCCCTCACCGAGGCGGGCCGCGCCCTGGCCCGTACGGCCACCGAGATCGTCACCGCGGTGCAGCGTGCCGAGGGCCGCTGGCGCGAGTTCATGGCGCAGCCGGCCGGCCGCGTCACGTTGCGCACGTTCCCGACGGGAGGGGAGATGCTGCTGCCTGGTCTGCTCACCCGGATGGCGCAGCGCCCCGACGTCGAGCTGGTGTGCACCGACGAGAACGGCACGGTGGACTTCGCCGACCTCACCCCGGACCACGACATCGTCATCGCGGACTCGCCGACCACCGCCGACAGCTGGCACGAACGGAGCCTGCAGGTCGTCCCGCTCATGAGCGAGCCGCTCGACGTCGCCCTCCCCGAGGACCACCCGCTCGCGCGCAAGGACAGCCTGTCGCCGAAGGACGTGGCCGGCGAGACCTGGATCGGGGTGCCCCACGACTACCCGTTCGACAGCGTGCTGGAGCGGGTCGTGGCCGTCACGGGCGAGCCGGTGCGGGTGGCCCAGCGGATCGCCGACAACGGCATCGTCGAGTCGCTGGTCGCGGCCGGGCACGGCATCGCGATCCTTCCGCGCTTCACCACGCGTGAGCACGGCAACGGACTGGTCACGCGGCCCCTCGTCGGCATCCGGGCGAAGCGCGAGATCACCGCGCTGCTCCGGCCGGACCGGTACGAGCGGCCATCCGTGCGAGCCGTCGTGGACGCGCTCCGGGCCGAGGCTCGTGAGGTGGCGGCGACGCACCGCGCTGCGTAGCCGGTCCCGTCAGCGGGCCTGCAGGGCGTCGAGACCGACGGCGGCGGCGAGCACCAGTCGGCGGTCGAGCCTGCGCTCGGCGTCGGCCGCGAAGTCCATGTCGTAGATGTCGCGGATCTTCCAGAGCCGTCGGCTGTGGATGCCGAGCACCGTCCCGCCGGAGGTGAACTCGAAGTCGTAGGGGATGGGCAACCAGTTGGCGAAGTCGCCGATGTACGGGATGAGCCCGATGGCCCGACGGACGATCGCGGTGGCCAGGTTCTTCTCGCGGACGGTCGCGACCTCGGCGCCGTTCGCGTCGAACAGCGTGTACGTGGACCGCAGCAGCGACTTGCCGAAGACTTTCTGGATCATGCCGATCTTGCCGCCGGCGGCATCGGTGATGTCGTACTTGGCGCGCGGGTCGAATCGCTGACGCGCGAGGATCCTCATCAGCTCCTGGGACTTCGTCTCGTCGGTGAAGAAGCGGATGTCCTCCTTGAACTTGAACCGCTTCTGCTCGACGAAGCAGAACGGCGTCCCGTCGCCGTCATCCTCGCCGGGCACGGAGAAGACGTACTGGTTGATGGCGAGCTTGATGCGCTGACGCAGCACGAAGCGGTCGTGCTGGTTGGGATCGATCATGCGGTCATCGAACCACGGCTGCGGTCAGCCGATGAGGTCGGTGTAGATCCGGCAGTCCAGCACGTTGCGGGTCTTCCGGTCGAGGGTCGCGATGACTGCGGCCGGCCGGCCGCCGACGGTGCAGCTGGCCGTCACGGTGCTGCCCGATGCGATCACCTTGCGGAGGTCGTCGACCCTCGTGCCGAGGTACGCCCGCAGCGCTCGTTTGCCCTTCGTGCCGACGCTGCGGATCGCGCCGGCGAAACGGGCGGTGTCACCCAGGCCGAGGTGGCGGAGCATGCTCGCGTTCATCGCGGCCATCGACCGCAGGTGGGCCGTCCGCGGCCGCAGCAGCTGGGCGAGGTTCGGCAGCACCTCCCAGTGCGCCGCCATCCGCTCCACCTTGAGCACGCCGTCGCGCTCGACCAGCTCGTAACGCAGATGGGCCGGGGTGGTGACCTGAAGGCCGGTACCGAGGGTCGTCACGATCGTGACGTCGCGCACGACGTGGAGCCCGTCGATCCAGTCGTGGTGCACGACGAACTCGATGTCGTTCGGTGCGATGAACGCGTCCCAGAAGGCGGAGATCTCCTCGCCGCGGACCGGCTGCCAGCCGACGGGGTCCTCGATCACGTAGTCGTCATCGAAGAGCGCGATCCAGCCAGTTTTGTCGTGCGCCGCCACCGCGGCGGGAGACGCGCGCACCACATCGTGGATGTCCTGGGTCGCGACCACGCCTGCAGTCTAGAACGTGTTCTCGCCGGGCGATGCACGTCGTCGGGTAGGTGAGGGCGACCGGTGCTCCAGCCTCACTTCGTCGTCGAGACGGCACTGGAGTTGTTCGTCTGAGTGTGATCGCCGCTGGGTATGGTGTGCTCATTCGCCGATGTAGCTCAATGGCAGAGCGCTTGCTTCCCAAGCAAGACACGCGGGTTCGATTCCCGTCATCGGCTCCGAGCGAAGCGAGGCCTTCTTGACCGGGAATCGAAGGGGGCCCCATCAACGCGGCGAAGCCGCCCGGCGAGGGATCCCGTCATCGGCTCTGGTGGCGCGTAGCGCCCAATCGAGCGATGACGGGAATCGAAGGGGGCCCCATCAACGCGGCGAAGCCGCCCGGCAAGGGATCCCGTCATCGGCTCCACGGGGAAGCCGTCCGTTCCTGATGGCGGGAATCGAAGGGGGGGCATCGACGCGGCGAAGCCGCCCGGCGAAGGATCCCGTCATCGGCGCTGGTGGCGCGTAGCGCCAATCGATTGGTCGAGGTCAGCGCTGCGATCTGGCGAGATCCGGGTGGGCGCGGCCGGTCACGACCGGCAGGTCGACGAAAGTCACCAGGCCCGCGGGGGCTTCGCAGACGTTCGGGATGGAGTTCACGCAGTGCGCGGCCGTGGCGACGATGCCGGGGTTGCGCTGCAGTCCTGCCTCGATGCTCGCCGGATGCCAGCCGTGGATGACGACCTCGCAGTCGGGGTCGCCCTTCACCTCGATCTCGAAGCGCTCTCGATCCGGGCCGAGCCGCCACGGCGGGTCGAGATTCTCCTCGCCCATGAACCAGTTCACCGCGACCCGCACGACCTTCGTCTCGCCGACGAACGCCTCCCAGGCGAACTGCTGGGCCGCGACCTGGCCCGGCTCGACCACCCCTGCGGGTGAGTCGATCGGGGCGGTCGCGACGGCCAGCTCGTGGCTCGACCGGATCTCCGCGTCGGCGAATCCGAGCGTGTCCAGGCACATCCGCACCGATTGCTCGAACCCACCGCTCAGCAGTCGGAGCATGGGTCCGGACCGAGCTTCGTCCGGGGTGCCACCGAAGCCCATGATGTGCCGGACCACGTCGGGTGCGTTGTAGGTGCGGATGTCGGAGAACTCCTCACCCCGCACGAACGTGATCGCGGACGACAGACCCGCGAAGAACAGCGGCTGCTGCTCGGTGACACCACCCGGGTCGATGCCGGTGCCGTGCAAGGTCACCCCGCCGTCGAGGGCCGGGGCGGACATCTTCTCCCGCTCCTCGGCGGACGGCCAGAACCAGCCGAGCGGGGTCACGACGTTCTTGCCCGAGCGCAGAATGGCCGCGACCTCTTCGGGGTTCGGCATGAGTGGCGCGTAGAGGACACAGTCGGCCTCCAGGGCGAGGATCTCCTCCATGCTGTTCGTCGCCGCCACGCCGAGTGGCTCGGACCCGACGATCTCGCCCACGTCCTTGCCGGCCTTCTCCTCGCTGTGCACCCAGCAGCCGACGAGCGTCAGGTCGGGGTGGCGGACGATGTGCTCGATGGCGGCTCGACCCACTCCGCCCGTGGCCCACTGAATCACGCGATACGTCATGAACGCAGATCCAAGCACAGGGGTCCTCTAGGCTGCGGTCCGTGGAAAAGGTGATGTACGTCCTGAACGCTGCCGAGGGGACGTCCGGCGACAACCTGCGTGAGCGGCTCGTGGACGACGTCGCCCCGTGGCTCCTGTCCGCCGGCGCACATCAGGTGCAGGTCAACGTGATGGATTCCGGCGTCGAGGCGGCAGCCGGATCCCGCCTGAGGAGCGGGACCGGCCCCTGCCCCGACGCGATGGTGTCGCTCTGGGTCGACTCGGCCAATGCCCCGTTGCGAGCGACCTACGACGAGGCCTTGCGTGACGTGATGGCCGACGTTGCTGCGTACCTCGTGACGGAGTCGGCGCCACTGCCCGGAGACGCCGTCGACGGGCGCCGTCCGGGATACACCCAGGTCTCGTTCCTGCAGCGCCCCGAACGGATCGACCCGCAGTCGTGGATGACCCATTGGCACGATCACCACACGCAGGTCGCGATCGACACCCAGGCCACCAGCCGCTACCTCCAGAATCTGGTGGTCCGGCCGCTGACGCCCGGAGCACCACCGTGCACCGCGGTGGTCGAGGAGTCCTTCCCGAAGGAGGCCATGACCGATCAGTCGGTCTTCTTCGACGCCGTCGGTGACGACGAACGCCTCAAGGCCAACGCGGACGCGCTGATGGCGAGCGTGATGGCGTTCCTCGACTTCGACCTGATCGACGTCGTGCCCACCAGCGAGTACACCATCGGCCGGGATGACATGCTCGAGCCATGAGCACACCTGACCTCGCCGTCATCGGCGGCTCGGGCTTCTACACGTTCCTCGACGACCCGGAGACGATCGAGGTGGAGACGCCGTACGGGCCGCCGTCGGCGCCGATCGCCGTGGGCACCGTCGGTGATCGCCGCGTCGCGTTCCTGCCGAGGCACGGCGCTGGCCACCAGTTCCCGGCGCACCGCGTGCCGTACCGGGCCAACCTGTGGGCGTTGCGCAGTCTCGGGGTGCGCCAGATCCTGGCGCCGTGCGCCGTCGGCGGGCTGCGGGCCGAGTACGGCCCGGGGACCTATGTCGTGCCCGACCAGCTGGTCGACCGCACCACCGCGCGCGTCCAGACGTTCTACGACGAGGGCGCCAACCACATCTCCTTTGCCGACCCCTACTGCCCGCGTCTGCGCCGGCACCTCGTGGACGGACTGGACGGCCATGCTCCCGTCAACGGCGGGGTGATGGTCATCATCGAGGGGCCGCGGTTCTCCACCCGAGCCGAGTCGCACTGGTACGCCCGGCAGGGGTGGGCCGTGATCGGGATGACCGGGCACCCCGAAGCGGTGCTCGCCCGTGAGCTCGCGCTCTGCTACGCCACCGTCGCGCTCGTCACCGACCACGACGCCGGGGTCGACGAGGCCGGCGCGGTCACCGTCGACGAGGTGTTCAGGGTGTTCGCCGAGCACACCGACACGCTCAAGTCGGCACTCGCCGACGTCATCGGCTCCGTCGGCACGGATCGTGACTGTGGCTGCTCGCACGCGGTCGACGGGATGGACCTTCCGTTCGAGCTGCCGTGAAGGTCTTGCTCACCGGCGCGGCCGGGTTCATCGGCAGCCGGATCGCCCGACTGGCCGTCGAGCGAGGGCACGACGTCGTGGGACTCGACGCGTTCCTGCCGGCGGCACACGGGGAGCGGCACGACGAGCACGGCGTCCGGAACCTCGACCTGCGCACCGACCGGCTCGACGACGTGCTCGCCGATGTCGACGTCGTGTGCCACCAGGCGGCCATGGTCGGCAACGGGGTCGATGCGCAGGACCTCCCGGGCTACGCCGGCAACAACGACCTCGGCACAGCCGAGCTGCTGGCGGCGATGGCGCGTACAGGGGTCGCGGATCTCGTGCTGGCCTCGTCGATGGTGGTCTACGGCGACGGCCGCTACGACTGTCCTGAGCACGGTGACGTCCCGCCGGCACCGCGACGGGAAGACGATCTCGCCGCCGGACGGTACGACCCGCGCTGTCCGCACTGCGATGGGGACATCACCTGGCGGCGGATCGGTGAGGACACCCCGTTCCGTCCGCGTACCAGCTATGCAGCGTCGAAGGTCGCGCAGGAGCACTATGCCGACGCGTGGTGCACGCTCCAGGGTGGGAGGACGGTCGCGCTCCGCTACCACAACGTCTACGGCCCGGGCATGCCCGCGGACACCCCGTATGCCGGAGTGGCGGCGATCTTCCGCTCGGCCCTTGCGCGCGGCGAGCCACCGCAGGTGTTCGAGGACGGCGGGCAGGTGCGCGACTTCGTGCACGTCGACGACGTCGCGCTGGCCAACGTCCTGGCCATCGACCGGGTGAATGAGCACCCGACCGGCATGACGCCGTACAACGTCGCGTCCGGGCACCCGTTCACGATCGGCCAGATGGCTTCGGTGCTCGCCCGGGGCGGCGGTGATGCCGAGGGTCCCGAGCCGGTCGTCACCGGCGAGTACCGAAGGTTCGACGTGCGCCACGTGGTCGCCTCGCCGGAGGCGGCCGTCGACGGACTGGGATTCGCCGCCGCGGTCCATCCCGAGGACGGATTGACGCGCCTGGCCACCGACCCGCTCAGGACCCGCTGACAGCGGGGAGCCGCACCTCGAAGCGGCACCCGCTGTCGACGTTCTGCACTCCGATGGTGCCGTGCTGCGCCTCGACGAGCCCGTGCGCGATGGTCAGGCCCATCCCGGCACCGGTCGGCTCGCCGTCCTGCTCGGCCTCGCGCGCGGACGTGCCGCGGAATCCGGCGTCGAACAGGTGGGGGAGGTCGGCGGCAGGGATGCCGCCGCAGGTGTCCTGCACGCTCAGCCACACCTCACCGTCGCCGCGGCCGGCCGCAAGGGTGACCAGACCGCCCGCCGGCGTGTGCCGGATCGCGTTGGCGAGCAGGTTGCGCACCACGCGCACCAGAGCGGAACCTTCGCCGAGCGCCCGGGTCACCTCCGGTGGCACGTCGACCTCGAGTCGTACGCCCCGACGGTCGGCCGACGCACCGGAGGCCTGGACGGCGCTGCGGAGCACGTCTCCCACGGGCACAGGCTCGAGCTCGAGCCGGAGGTCGCCCGCGTCGATGCGCGCCAGCTCGAAGAGATCGTCGATCATGGCGGCCAGCCGGTTCGTCTCACTGCCGATGAGGCCGGCGTACTCCTTGACGTCGTCCGCCCGCTCGACGACGCCGTCCTCCAGGGCCTCGGCCATCGCGAGCACGCCGGACACCGGGGTGCGGAGGTCGTGACTGAGCCAGGCGAGCATCTTGCGGCGGGCCAGCTCGGCCTGGCGCTCCCGATCGCGGGCCTCGCGCTCCCAGACGATCTCGTGGGCGAGCCCACGGCCCAGCCACACGGCGCTCGGCACGCACACGGCAGTGACCGCGGCCCAGATCACCACGCTGTGCTGCAGCTCCTGGCTGAACATGAAGCCGCTGGAGACGACGATGCCGGCGATGACGGCGACCAGCGGCGTGAGCGTCAGCAGCAGGAGGGATGCGACGAGGGCCTTGGCGCGGAGGCTGCGCAGGGCCAGGACGCCGAGCGCGACCGCGGCGAGGGAGCATCCGACGCCGAGCAGGACGTAGCCGATGTCGAGGGCGTTCATGCCGATCCTCCGTCGAGGTCGTAGCGATAGCCCAGGCCGTAGACGGTGACGATGCGCCGGGGCTCTGCCGGGACCGGCTCGATCTTGTGCCGGAGCCGCTTGACGTGCACGGTGACGGTCGAGTGGTCGCCGAAGTCCCAGCCCCACACCTGCGAGAGCAGGTCGGCGCGGCTGTGGACGACTCCGGGGTGGCGGAGCAGGAACACCAGGAGGTCGAGCTCGCGGGTGGTCAGGCGCAGCGGTTCACCGTCCTTCGTCGCGGTGCGCGCCACCGGGTCGACGACGAGGTCGCCGTCGGTCAGCGGCCCGTCGGGGCTGTCGGTGCTGTTGCCGCTGCGCGACCTCCGCAGCACCGACCCGACGCGCAAGGCCAGCTCCTTCACGCTGAACGGCTTGCCGATGTAGTCGTCCGCACCCGTCTGGAGGCCGGCGATGCGGTCGTCGGTATCGCCCAGAGCGGTGAGCATGATGATCGGCACGTCCGACCCGTCGACATCGCGCAGGATGCGGCACACCTCCAGGCCACTGATGCCGGGCAGCATCACGTCGAGCAGGATCACGTCCGGACGACCGCGGCGGGCGAGCTCCAGACCCTCGGTGCCGCTGGCGGCCACCTGCACCGCCAGACCGTCGCGCTCGAGGTAGCGGCGGACGACGTCGCGCACCTGCGGGTCGTCCTCGACGACCAGCACCTGGTCACGTTCCTCGGCCATCCTCACCACCTCGTGATCAACAGGGTCTGGGCCAGGACGGCGATGACGACCTGGGAGAGCAGCAGGGGACGCCGCCACTTCGGTGGCAGGAGAGCGGGCACGGTCACGATCCACAGCGTGAACGGCAGCCAGATGCGCTCCACCTCGGCCTTGCTCAGCGCTGACAGCGACGCGATCACCAGGCAGAGGAGGCCGGTGACGGCCAGCACGGCGAGCGGCTCGCGCCGGCGGGCATGCGCCAGCATCCGGGGGAACGCGGCCCAGGTGACCAGGCCGACCGTGAACGTCCACGCGGCCAGGCCGGCCCACACCCAGTACTGGTAGGGCCGCTCGCCGCCGATGCCCTCGTAGTACCGCTCCCGCAGCACGGGGTACGCCTCCCACCAGGTGAACCCGGCGACCCAGAAAACCCCCACCACTGCGGCCGTGCCCACGGCCGCCCACGGCAACAGGTGCCAGGCTCGAGTGAGGCCGAACACGGCCAGAGCCAGCAGACCGAACAGGGCCAAACCGTAGGCGAGGAAGAGGGACGCACCGAGCACGAGTCCGGCCGCTACGGCGACGAGCGGTGAGCGCCGGGTGCAGGCGACGGCGAGCAGGAACAGCCCCCAGGCGGCGACCGCGGCCCAAAGCGTCTCGCCGCTGCCGGCCCAGACGGCCAGCGGCGCGAGCGCGACCCACGGCGCAGCCCGTCGAGCCAGCTCGCGGGAACCGAGGACGTCGAGCGTCATGAGCACGGCCGCCACACCGGTGGCGCCGAGCGTCACGACCGTGACACTGACCCAGAACGGGTCGGTGATGCCGAGCCGGTCCAGACCGACGAAGTACAGCAGTGAGCCGGGTGGGTGCCCCGCGACGTGGATCATCCAGTTGTCCGGGTGCGCGTAGGGGATCCGGTCGATGTAGGTGTCGAGCGCGGTACCGACGTCGCTCACGCGCGATGCGTCGTACAAGTACTCCCCGACCCGCTCGTAGACCCGGGACAGCCCGTGGCGGCCGTCGTACAGGGCGAGCACCATCACCCAGGTCCACGACGCGACGGTGCTCAGGACGACGGTGGCCGTCCACGTCATCCGGTCCGCGACGATCGGCATCGCCACCCAGAGCGCGAGCCCGATGGCGATCACGATCGCCAGGCGCGGCTCGAGTCGCGGTCCCCAGTCCGCGTGCAGCGGCGGCCAGTGCACGCGCACGTCGCGGTTCCACACCTGCGGGACGACCATCGCGGCCACCACCAAGGTCAGGCCCACCGCGGCCGAGATGCCGGCCGTCAGCACCGTCGACCGCGTCCCTCGCATGCCCGTCACAGTAGTCGCGCGGGCCGGGCGGCAACCGGGCTCGACACCAGGCCGTCACGGGTTCGTCACCCGCTTTCGGATGGTGTCGACGAGTCGCGAGCCATAGCGTCGGTTCCATGGATGCGACGGTCGGGAACCTCGCGTGACCGACGTCGTCATCCCGTGCCGGGACGAAGCGGCGGCGCTCCCGCTCGTGCTCGGCGCCGTGCCCGGTGGATTCCGCCCGATCGTCGTCGACAACGGCTCGTCCGACGGCACCGCCGACGTGGCCCGAGGGCTCGGCGCAACCGTGATCGACGAGCCGCGTCCCGGCTACGGCGCCGCGGTGCATGCGGGCGTCATGGCCGCGACGTCGGAGTACGTGGCCGTGGTCGACGGCGACGACTCGATGGATCTCGGAGAGCTGCCGAAGCTGCTCCGGGCCGTGATCGACGATGGCGTGACGATGGCGGTCGGTCGCCGACGTCCGGTGCGTCGCGGCGTCTGGCCCTGGCACGCGCGGGCCGGCACCACGCTGCTCGCGACCTGGCTGCGGCGCTCCAGCGGATTCGGCGTCCATGACCTCGCGCCGATGCGGGTCTGCGGACGTGAGGACCTGATCGCCCTCGACATCCAGGACCGGCGCTTCGGCTACCCGCTGGAGCTGATGGTGAAGGCCGCCCGGGCCGGCTGGACGGTCCGGGAGGTCGACATCGCGTACCGTCCGCGTGCGACCGGCACCCGGTCGAAGGTGTCGGGCTCGCTGCGCGGCACCACCCAGGCGGCTCGCGACTTCCTGGCGGTGCTGAGGTGAGTCGGCCGACGGTGCTCGTCGTCGCCAAGGCGCCGGTTCCGGGCCTGGCCAAGACCCGCCTCGGCGCGGAGGTCGGCGTGGACGCGGCCGCGGACCTCGCCGCAGCAGCCCTGCTCGACACCCTCGACACCGCCGTCGCCAGCGGCATGACGATCGTCGTCGCCCTCACCGGCGATCTCGGCTCGGCGGCTCGGGCCGACGAAATCAGGGCCGTTCTGGCCGGGCTCCGGGTGGTTCCCCAGATCCACGCGACGTTCGGTGAACGGCTGGCGCAGGCTCACCTCGACGCCGACGGCGGGCACGGCGTCGTGCAGGTCGGCATGGACTCGCCGCAGCTGCACGCCGACGATCTCACCGAAGCGGCCGGCCGGCTCACCGACCACGCGAGCGTGCTCGGCCCGGCCGAGGACGGAGGCTGGTGGCTGCTCGGCGTGCGCCGCGGCTCGGACGCGTCCGCACTGGCGACGGTCGAGATGTCGACGTCGACCACCGGGCAACGCACCCGCGAGGTTCTTCCTGCACCGACCGCGCTCCTCCGCACGATGCGCGACGTCGACACCTGGGCCGACGCCCGGGCCGTCGCCGAGGAGATCCCCCACTCCCGCTTCGGTGCCGCTGTCCTCGCCCTCGACGGGCGGGCCCACCCGTGACGGCCCCCATGCTCGACACCACCATCGACCCGGTGCAAGCGATCGATGCCGCGTTCGCGGGACGCTCATGCCAGCTCGTCGACCTGGCCGGGGTATCACGGCCGATGGCCCTGCGCCGCTGGACCGGAACGGTGGGCGCCACGGACCGTGCCCTGCTGCTCGACCGCTGCCGCGGTCGCACCATCGATGTCGGCTGTGGCCCCGGACGCCTGGCCGCGGGCCTGGGGACGCTCGGTGTCCCAGCGCTGGGCATCGACATCTCCGGCGAGGCGATCCGGCAGGCGCGTCGGCGCGGTGCCCTCGCCATCCGCCGGGACGTCTTCGCGCCGGTGCCCGGCGAGGGGCGCTGGGACTGTGCCCTGCTGGCCGACGGCAACATCGGCATCGGTGGCCACCCCGAACGTCTGCTGCGCCGGATCCGCCAGATCGTGCGGCCGGGCGGTCGGGTGGTGGTCGAGCTCGACGCGGACGGTTCCGACGTCGTCCGACACCGATGGCGCCTGCGGGTTGGTGGGCGCGTCACACCGGTGTTCGACTGGGCGGTCGTCGGGCTGGACGCGATCGAGCGGGTCGCCGATGCCGCAGGGTTCGTCGCCCACGACACGGCCACCGTCGGTGACCGGCACGTCGCCGTCCTGCGGCAGGCGGCTTCCCGGTGAAGGACATCGTCGCCGCGATCGACGAGCGGATCCCGCGTCCGAACGACTTCACGAGCCCGGCCCGCGGCCCGCGCACGGCCGCTCGCGTCGGCCTGGTGCTCGGCACCTGTATCGGCATCTGCTTCCTGACCGGCGTGTGGAGTCACTTCCAGTACACGTCCCCGGCATGGCTGCCGATCGGGCCAGACCCCGTATGGCTCTACCGAGTCACTCAGGGCGTCCACATCGCCACCGGGACGGCGGCCATCCCGCTGGTCCTGGTGAAGCTGTGGTCGGTCTATCCGCGGCTGTTCCGCCGGCCGCGGAAGCGAGGAATCGGTGCCGTCGTCCTCGGTGGCCTCGAACGGGCGTCGGTCGCGCTGCTGGTCGCTGCTGTCTCGTTCCAGCTGGTGACAGGCTCCCTCAACGTCGTGCAGTGGTACCCGTGGTCGTTCAGCTTCCGGGCCACCCACGAGGCGGTCGCCTACGTGGCGGTCGGTGCCGTGCTGACGCACATCGCGGTGAAGCTCCCACTCATCCGCATCGCCCTTCGGAGCCCCGTCGAGGACCGGCTGTCGCGCCAGTCCGACGGGCCGAGCCGACGCGCCGTGCTGCTCGGTGCCGGAGCGTCGTCGGCCCTGGCCGTGCTGCTCACGGTGGGCCAGACCGTCCCGTTCCTGCGCCGCGTCTCGATCTTCGGGGTGCGTGACGGCGACGGGCCGCAGGATCTCCCCGTCAACCGCACGGCCCGCGCCGCCGGGGCTGTCGACGCAGCCACTGATCCCGACTTCGCGCTCGAGCTGCGGCACGGCGACCGCTCGATGCGGCTGACGAGGGCCGAGCTGGGCCAGCTGCCGCAGCGCACCCATCGCCTGTCGATCGCCTGCGTCGAGGGCTGGAGCCGGAACGCCACCTGGACCGGGGTCGCGGTCGCCGACCTGGTCGCGCTCGTCGGCGCCGAGCCGGCATCGGTCGTGCGAGTCCACTCGATGCAGACCCGAGGGGCGTTCTCCTCATCCGAGCTGCCCGCCGACTTCGCAGCCGACCCGCGCACTCTCCTGGCGCTCGAGCTCAACGGTGAGCCGCTCGACCTCGACCACGGCTATCCGTGCCGCATCATCGCCCCGAACCGTCCTGGCGTGCTCCAGACGAAGTGGGTCGACCGCCTGGAGGTGACGACGTGAGAAGAACGCAGCTCGTCATCGGTGCTCTCGGCGTGTGCGCGATGGCGTGGGGGGTGTGGCTGCTGAGTGACGACGATGCCGACCGGTTGGCGTCGGTGGCGCTCTGGCTCGCCGGGGTGGTGCTGCTCCACGACGCCGTGCTGGCGCCTCTCGTCATCGTGCTCGGCGTGGTGGCGGCCAAGGTCCTCCCGCAGCAGCATCGCCGGGTCGCCGCGGTGGCCTTCCTCGTGTGGGGCACGCTCACACTCGCGGTCGCGAACGTGCTGTCGGGCGTGGGTGGAAAGCCCGACATGGACTCGCTGTTGAATCGGCCGTACGTGACCGCCTGGCTGGCGCTGTCGGGTCTGGTCCTGGTCGCCGCGGTCGCGTCCGCGGCGATGATGAAGGGGCATCGCACGACCGACGCATAGGTTACGTTTTCACCGTGCTTCTCTCCGACCGCGACATCCTCGCCGAGCTCGACGGGGGTCGCGTACGGCTCGACCCGTTGTCCCGGGAGATGATCCAGCCGTCGAGCATCGACGTCCGGCTCGACAAGTTCTTCCGCGTCTTCGACAACCACAAGTACCCGCACATCGACCCAGCCGCCGACCAGTCCGACCTCACCCGGGAGGTCGAGGTGGGGCCCGACGAGGCGTTCGTCCTGCATCCCGGCGAGTTCGTGCTCGGCTCCACCTACGAGCTCGTCACGCTGCCCGACGACGTCGCGGCCCGGCTCGAGGGCAAGTCGTCGCTGGGCCGGCTCGGGCTGATGACGCACTCCACCGCCGGCTTCATCGATCCCGGCTTCTCCGGCCACGTGACCCTGGAGCTCGCCAACGTGGCAACCCTGCCGATCAAGCTGTATCCGGGCATGAAGATCGGCCAGCTGTGCTTCTTCCGGCTCAGCTCGCCGGCGGAGAACCCGTACGGCTCGGCCAAGTACGGCTCGCGCTACCAGGGCCAGCGCGGCCCCACCGCCTCCAAGTCCCATGAGAATTTCCATCGGACGGCGATCTGACATGACCACACGCAGCAACCAGTCGATGAGCACTAGTCGAAAGGCCGAGCGAAGCGAGGCCGGCCGGGGCGCGGCGAGCGCCGGCGAGTCGCGCGGTGAGCGCGAGGAACGAGCGCGGACCGGCCATCACAGAACCCGGATCTGATGCCGTTCCCGCTGTCGATCGCGCCGCCGGTGGCGGACGCGCTCGCCTCCGGGATGCCGGTGGTCGCGCTGGAGTCGACGATCATCTCGCACGGGCTGCCGCGGCCGGACAACCTCGCCGCTGCGGGCCGGTTCGAGCAGCTGCTCGTCGACGCCGGCGTCGTCCCCGCCACGATCGCGGTGCTCGACGGCGAGCTGAAGTCCGGACTCACCCACGACGAGCTCGAACGCATCGCGACAGACGACCTCCCGAAGCTCAGCATGCGCGACCTCCCGGTCGTGCTCGCGCGCGGAGGTAGCGGGGCCACCACGGTCGCGGCGACGTCCTTCATCGCTGACCATGCGGGCATCCGGGTCTTCGCCACCGGCGGGCTCGGCGGCGTCCATCGCGGTGCCGACCACACGTACGACGAATCGGCCGACCTCAAGGTGCTGTCCGAGGTGCCGATCACCGTCGTGTCGGCGGGCGTGAAGTCGATCCTCGACATCGCGGCGACCCTGGAGCGCATGGAGTCGCTCGGCATCATCGTGCTCGGCTACGGCACCGCCGACTTCCCGAGCTTCTGGCTCCGGTCGTCCGGTCATCCGCTCGACTGGTCGGTGCCCGATGCCGCCGCGGTGGCCTGCCGTCATGGAGTCGCGTGAGGAGCTCGAGCTGTGCTCGGCCATCGTCGTGGCCAACCCGCTGCCGCTCGACGAACAGCTCGACCCGGGTCGGCACGACGCCGTCCTCGAGGAGGCGCTGCGGCGGGCCGACGAGAAGGGCATCGTCGGCAAGGACGTCACCCCGTTCCTGCTCGAGTCGATCGTCGAGCTCACCGGAGGCGAGAGCCTCGAGGTCAACCTCCGGATCGCCGAGAACAACATCCGGCTCGCCGCCGAGATCGCGACGGCCTGGTCTGAGCTGTGAGCTCGGTGCTGGTGGTCGGCGACATCGTCGACGACATCAGTGTCCGACCGCTCGACGACGTCACGGCGGCCAGCGACACCAACGCCGAGATCCGGATGCGTCCGGGAGGATCGGCCGGCAACGTCTCGGCCTGGCTGGGCCACCTCGGCACCGACGCGGTGTTCTGCGGTCGGGTCGGTGCCGACGCCGTCGATCGCCACACGCGGGCGCTGGCCGACTGCGGAGTGAAGCCGTACCTGGCCGGAGACCCCGACCGCACCACGGCGACGATCGTGCTCCAGCTCGACCGCGATGGCGAGCGCACGATGTTCGTCGACCGCGGGGCGAATCACGGCCTCGTCCCGGAGGACGTGCCGGACGAGGCCTGGCGCGACGTCGTCTGGCTGCATCTCACCGGCTACTCGTTCTTCGACCCGGACACACGCTCGGTGGCCACCGCGCTGGTCGCCGAGGCGCGACGACGAGACGTCCGGGTGAGCGTCGACCCCAGCTCGGTGGCGTTTCTGCGTGCGTCCGGCGTGGACGCGTTCCTGGGCTGGATCGACGGCGTCGACCTCATCTTCCCGAACCTCGACGAGGCCAGGGCGCTCGCCGGGTCCACCGGCCCGCAGATCGACCTCGACGCCCTGGCCGGCCGGTTTCCTCATGTCGTGGTGACGCTGGGTTCGATGGGCGCGGCGTATCTCGCCGGTGCCGAGCGGGTCCAGGTCACGGCGCCGCGCGTGGACGTCGTCGACACCACTGGTGCCGGTGACGCCTTCGCCGCCGGCTTCCTGGCCCGCTGGATCGACGGCGCCACGCCGGAGGAGGCGCTGAACAGTGCACGGGCCGCCGCCGAGATCTGCGTGACCCACGTCGGCGCCAGGCCGCTCTGAACCTCAGGGTCCGATCAGGGAACGGCCAGGGTGGCTCCCCGATGCGCGGGGCGCCGGTGTCGCGGGAGCGTGGACGCATGACGACGACACACGGTCCCGCGCTCGGCATCCGCGCCCGGGGACTCACCAAGCGATACGGCCCCAAGGTCGCGGTCAACGGCATCGACTTCGGAGTCGAGCCGGGCCGCGTCACCGGCTTCCTCGGCCCCAACGGGGCCGGCAAGTCGACCACGATGCGCATGATCCTCGGGCTGGACGCCCCGACGTCCGGCGACGTGAAGGTCAACGGCCACCACTACTCGAGCTCGCCGGTACCACTGCGCGAGATCGGCGCGCTGCTCGAGGCGCACGCTGTCCACCCCGGCCGCTCGGCTCGCGACCACCTGCGGTGGCTCGCGGCGAGCAACGGCATTCCGACGACGCGGGTCGGCGAGGTGCTCGAGCTCGTCGGGCTCGACTCGGTGGCCGGTCAGCGGGCCGGTCGCTTCTCGCTCGGCATGGGGCAGCGCCTCGGCATCGCGGCGGCGATGCTCGGCGATCCGTCGGTGCTGGTGCTGGACGAGCCGGTGAACGGGCTCGACCCCGAGGGCATCCGGTGGGTGCGGACGTTCGCCCGCCGGTTGGCCGACGAAGGCCGCACGGTGTTCATCTCCAGCCACCTGATGAGCGAGATGGCCTTGATGGCCGACCACCTGATCGTCATCGGGCAGGGCTCGATCCTGGCGGATTGCTCGATGCAGGACTTCATGGCGGACCACGCGCAGTCGTACGTGCGCGTCAAGGCCAGCGACGTCGGGGTCGCCGCGCAGGTGCTGGCTTCGTCCGGCCTCGAGGTCGGACGGCACCACGGATCGACCGGGCCCGAGCTGCACGTCCAGGGCCTCGACGCCGCGGCCGTCGGCGAGCTGCTCGGCCGGCACGGCCTCCTGCTGCACGAGCTGACTCTGGTGAGCTCGTCGCTGGAGGACGCCTTCATGACCCTCACCGCCGACAGCGTGGAGTACCACGCCCACGGCCCGATCCATCAGGAAGCAGGAGTGCGATGAGCACGCTCGTTCTCGGCCGCCCGCGTCCCGCCCAGCCCGGCTTCGCGGCCGCGCTGCGCTCGGAGCGGATCAAGCTCACCACGGTGCGGTCCACCTGGTGGACGCTCGCCGCGATGGTGATCATCGGTGTCGGTGGCACGACGCTGATCTGCGCCCTCAACGCCGACTGGCTCGCCAGCGATCGGGCGGACGAGTCACCCGGATCCTTCATCACCTGGGGGATGATGATCGCCCAGGTCTGCGCCATCGTGCTCGGCACGCTCGCGGTCACCGGCGAGTACGGCACCGGGATGATGCGGTCCACGCTGGCCGCGACGCCGATTCGCGGGCGGGTGCTCGCCGCCAAGGGGGTGGTGATCGCGTCCGTGCTGTTCGTCGCAGGTACCGCGACCGCACTCCTCGGCTACGCCGGCGGCAACTACTTCCTCGACCGGGCAGGCGTCGGCATGGCCCTGGAGGGCGACGTCGCCCAGTCGATGTACGGCAACGGCCTGTACATGGCCGGGCTGGGGCTGTTCGCCGCCGCCGCCGGCTTCATCCTGCGGCACACCGCGGCGACGCTGACTGCGGTGCTGGCACTCATGCTCGTCCTCACGAACATGGTGCTGCTGATCCCGGGCGACACCGGTCGGTGGGTCACCAAGCTGATGCCGGCCAACGCCGGATCGGTCGTCGCGACGCCGGTGCCGTTCAACCCGTTCCTGCTGGATGCCTGGACCGGCTTCGGCGTCTTCGTCGCCGAGATCGGCGCGCTCGTCGTGGTGGCCTGGCTGCTGCTCCGCCGCCGTGACGCCTAGCGTCTACGGCACCACGGGCAGCTGGAGCACCTGGGCGGTGCTGCCGGTGGGGATGCTCACCCGGGTCGGCGTGAGCCCGCCACGGTAGTTGGTCGAGCCGCCCGCGACCACGAGGCGGATCGAGTGCCCGTGCTCGAACCGGTGCACGATGCCCGGCAGCGTCACGGTGAACTTCTGCCGGACGTCGGGCACGCGGACCGGGGCGACGAGGTTGCGCACCAACGTCGCCTGGCCGGCGGAGTCGACGTCGAGCACCTTCATGAACAGCACCAGCTTGCCCGGGTTGAGACCCTGTGCGGCGACGGCCGCGGGGGCATCGACCTTCAGCGTGAGCCTCGGGGAGCCCACCACGTCGACGTCGGCGGTGTTCGGGTCGGAGGTGTACGTGGCGAAGGTGCCGGGCAGGTCCGTCTCCGGCACCGGCACGGGCGGAAGCGGCAGAGCCCGGACGGCGTCGAGCTCGTCGAAGGAGGACGGGAGGCCGCCGGCCGGCGTCAGGAAGCTCTGCTCGCCGGTGGCGATCTGGGACCGGTTCGTGATGAGCTTCGTTCCGGACAGGAAATACGACTTCGGCGTACCGACCGGGTACGTCGAGCTGTCGGAGTAGGCCGGCGTCGCGATGCCGGTGTATGACACCCAGTCGCGGAAGTACGAGAACTCCGGCCCGGTGTCCACGGCCGTGCCCTTCAGATAGTGGTCGAGCCAGTTCGCGATCCGGGCCGTGACGTGCTGTGCGGCAGGGTCGGGGTTGCCGGTCTCCAGCTCGCCGGGCGCGGCCGGGCCCGAGTGGCCGCCGTTCATCCAGATCATCTTGGTCGGCGTGCCCTGGGCCTTCAGGGCCCGATAGGTGGCGACGCCCTCGTTGAGGTTGAACAGGGTGTCGCTCTGGCCCTGGATGATCAGCGTCGGAGCCTTGATCCTGCTCATGTAGCTGGCGACGGAAGCATGCCGGAGCCGGTTGGTCTGGTACGTCGTCAGGGTGCCGGTGGTGGCGGCGTACACGAGCGCCGGGCAGACGAATGTGGCGAAGTTGGGGCAGCCGAGCAAGCGGCCCGGATCGGAGGGGGCGTTCTGCACCCCATCGGCGACACCGATGCCGACGAACCCGAACGCCCAGACCATTTTCCCGGCGCCGGGCGTGCTGGTACTGACGCCGCTCAGTCCGGGACGCACCTGCGATGTGTTGTTGGGCGCCATCGAGTAGGAGAGATCGTTCCAGGTGATGAGCGGCACGATCGTGTCGATGCGCTTGTCGATGCCGGCCGCGGCGAACTGGACCTGGCCGCCGTAGGATCCGCCGACCATGCCGACCCGCGGATCATGGGCGATCGGCAGGCCGTCGCGCTGCACGACGTCGAGCACCGGCGCCGGTGTGGTGTGGGTGTCGTCGGTGAAGGCGATGCCGGACTTGCCGCCGAGGTAACCCACCAGTTGCTGGGCCGCCTTGCCGTCGTAGCCGGGGTCGTCCAGCGTGATCTTGCAGTCCGAGCCGCCGAAGCCGAGGCCGGAGTAGGAGAGCACCACGTAGCCGCGCTGGGCGAACGCCTTGCCGATGCCGGCCTGGTCGTCCTTGGAACCGCCGAAGCCGTTGGTGGTCAGGATCGCCGGGACGCGGCTGGTGGGTGAGGCGGAGTCCGGAACGTAGAGATCGCCGACGACGTCGCACGTCGTGGCGTTCGTGGGGCCGACCTTCACGGCGAAGTGCAGCGGGGTGACGGTGAACGCGTCGGCGGCCTGCGCGGTGCCAGTCGGGGCGACGAGTGCGGCGCAGGATAGACCGGCCGCGGCGACGAGGCCCAGAGGACGAGACAGACGCATGGTTGGCTCCCTCGCAAAACACGAAGAGGGTGCCTGAGCACCCCCGTTGCGTTCCTCAACGATGCAGTCTGCAACAAGTCACGCCGTGGTCGAGCGTGCGCACGATACTTTCGCCTCATGAGGCGGATCCGCATGACCGAGCTGGGCTGGGACGCGCCGATGGTGGTTGACGACCTGCCTGATCCTTCCGCGCCCACGGGTACGCAGGTCGTGGTCGCTGTGGAGTCGTGCGGCGTGTGCCATCGCGATCTGATCGACCGTGGCGGCGGCATCCCCTTCATGACGTTGCCCATCACGCTGGGCCACGAGGCCGCCGGGCGGGTGATCGCGGTCGGTCCCGACGTCAACCGGTGGCAACTCGGCGACCGCGTCGCGACGCTGCACCGCGACTCCTGCGGCACCTGCGAGCTCTGCCATCAGGGTGAGGACACCCTGTGCCCGAACGGATACCACGTCCTCGGCATCGTGGCCGACGGCGGCTACGCCACCCACGTCACCGTGCCTGAGCGTGCCCTCTACGGCCTCCCCGACCACCTGCCCACCGCCGAGGCCGCCATCTTGAACTGCACGTACGGAACGGCTTTCCGCGGCCTGCGTGCTGGTGGGTGTCGGCAGGGGCGCACCGTCGTGATCACGGGTGCCTCTGGCGGCGTCGGCAGTGCCGCGGTCGAGATCGCGGCGCGGATGGGCGCCCGCGTGGTGGCCGTGATCCGCGACGCCGGCCGGAGCGACTACGTGACCGCGCTGGGCGCGGCCTCCGTCGTGGTCGACCCGGGCGACGGCTTCCACAAGGTCCCCGACACGGCGAACGCCGACCTGGTGCTCGACTGTGTGGGCGAGCCGACACTGAACGCCTCGCTGCGCTGCCTGCGCCTGGGCGGCACAGTCGTCGCGATCGGCAACATCACCCAAGAGCGGCTCTCGCTCAACGTTGGCCTGGTCATCGTCAAGGCCCTGCGCATCATCGGCTCCAGTGGCGCGAATCCCCGCGACATGGCTGACCTGCTGGTGCTGCGCGGGCAGCATCCGTTCGCGATGACGGTCGAGGAGCTCCCGCTGACGGAGGCCGAAGCGGCCCATCGCCGGCTGCGCGAGGGTGGCGTGCCCGGACGGCTGGTGCTGCGGACGGCCTGATCAGTGTCGGAGTCGTCCGGTGATCTCGGCCGCTGTCTCCCGGACGGCGGTGGCCAGCTCGTCGGCGTTCGGCTCGCGTCGGCTCTCCCAGGTGACAGCGACGCTTGCGTGGATGGTGCCGGCTTCGACCGCTGCGGCCAGCGACGCGAAACCGGGTGTGACCTCACCGTCCTCGGTGGCGTGGCCGCGCGCCCGGGTCGACACCAGCAACCGCCGCAACTCCGTGGGGGAGGCCGGTCCCCAACCGGTGCGACTCACGAATCCTGCGCGACCGGGATACAGCGCACGCACCTGCGCAGCCGGGAGTCCGGCGAGGATCGCGCGTCCCGACGCTGTCAGGTGAGCGGGCAGGCGCACGCCGACGTCGGTGACGAGCGGCGGTCGGCCCGGCGCGCGTTCCTCGATCACGTACAGGACGTCGGTGCCTTGCAGCACCACGAGGTGCGCTGACTCCCCGACGCGATCGACGAGGCGGGCCAGCGGGACGCGTGCGAGCCGGGCCAGCGGTTCCTGTCGCGCGAATCCGTGGCCGACCTCCCACGAAGCCAGGCCCATCCCCCAGGTGCGGTCCTCGGGGTAGTGCACGACGAAGTCCTCGGCCGCCATGGCGGCAAGCAGGTGGTACGTCGTCGATCGCGGAAGCCCGATCGCGTCGGCGATGCGCGCGGCCGGCACCGGGACCGGCTGACCGGACAGCAGCCGCAGCACACGCAAGGCCGAGGTCGCGGCGGGCACCGGACGAGTCATGGGGCCATTGTCTCGTATCCGAGACTCAGAAGCCGCGGCGGCTCTTCCGGACGACTGGTCGCGGGGAGTCCCATGGAGTCATGGATGTGGTGGTCGACGTCGGACCGCTGGGCGCGGACGACGTGGTGAGGGTCGCCCGCGAGGGTGCACACGTGACGATCGGTTCCGAGGCGCGGGAGGCGATTCTCCGGGCCCGCAAGCATGTCGACGACCTGGCCGCGTCTGACACGCCGGTCTACGGGGTATCGACCGGGTTCGGCGCGCTCGCCAACCGACCGATCGAGCCCGAGCAGCGAACGCGTCTGCAGAAGAGCCTCATCCGCTCGCACGCTGCGGGCACCGGCCCGCGGGTCGAGGACGAGGTGGTGCGCGCGCTGATGCTGCTCCGCCTGTCGACGATGTGCACCGGGCGCACCGGCGTCCGGCTGACGACCGCTGAGGCATACGCGAACCTGCTGAACGCCGGACTCTTGCCGGTCGTCCTCGAGCACGGCAGCCTCGGTTGCTCGGGCGATCTCGCCCCGCTCGCGCACTGTGCACTCGCCGTGATGGGCGAGGGCGACGTCGTCGACAACGGTGTGGTGCGCCCGGCGGCCGAGGCGCTGGCCGAGCATGGCCTCGAACCCGTCGAGCTGGCCGAGAAGGAGGGTCTGGCGCTCGTCAACGGCACCGAGGGAATGCTCGGGATGCTGGTGCTCGCGATCCACGATCTTCGCCGGCTGCTCGACGTCGCCGACCTGACCGCGGCGCTCAGCATCGAAGGACTGATGGGCACCGACCGGGTGCTGGCGCCGGACCTGCAGGCGCTGCGTCCGCATCCGGGACAGGCGACGTCGGCGGCCCACATGGCCGCTCTGCTCGACGGCTCACCGATCGTGGCCAGTCACCGATACGGCGACGACCGGGTCCAGGACGCGTACTCGATGCGCTGCGCACCGCAGGTGCACGGCGCGGCGCGCGACACCGTCGACCACGCCGCCACGGTGGCCGGACGCGAGCTGGCCGCCGCGATCGACAACCCGTCCGTGCTCGACGACGGTCGCCTCGAGTCGCACGGCAACTTCCACGGCGCGCCGCTGGCGTACGTGCTCGACTTCCTCGCCATCGTGATCGCGGACGTCGCGAGCATGAGCGAGCGACGCACGGACCGCTTCCTGGACGCCAACCGCAACCACGGCCTGCCGCCGTTCCTCGCCGACGATCCCGGCGTCGACTCCGGCCTGATGATCGCGCAGTACACGCAGGCGGCGATGGTGAGCGAGCTCAAGCGGCTGGCGGCGCCGGCGAGCGTCGACTCCATCCCGTCCAGCGCGATGCAGGAGGACCACGTGTCGATGGGCTGGTCCTCGGCCCGCAAGCTGCGGCGGGCGGTCGAGAACCTGACCCGGGTGCTCGCCATCGAGCTGATGACCGCGGCCCGTGGCGTCGAGCTGCGGGCACCGCTGCAGCCGGCCGCCGCCACCGGCGCCGCCATCGCGGCCCTGAGGCAGAAGGTCCAGGGGCCGGGTCCTGACCGGTTCCTCGCCCCCGACATCGAGGCGGCCACCGAGCTGGTCCGCTCCGGCGTCCTCGTCCAAGCACGTGAGGTTCAGACATGAGAGACATCCGCGCAGCCCGCGGCACCACGCTCACAGCCCGGTCGTGGCAGACCGAGGCGCCGATGCGGATGCTGATGAACAACCTCGATCCCGAGGTGGCCGAGCATCCGGAGCAGCTCATCGTCTACGGCGGCACCGGCAAAGCCGCTCGCGACTGGCCGTCGTACGACGCCATCGTCCGCACGCTCACCGACCTGGGCGAGGACGAGACACTGCTCGTGCAGTCCGGCCGTCCGGTCGGGGTGATGCGGACGCACGAGTGGGCGCCGCGGGTGCTCATCGCCAACTCCAACCTGGTGGGCGACTGGGCGACGTGGCCGGAGTTCCGTCGCCTCGAGGCCGCCGGTCTGACGATGTACGGCCAGATGACCGCCGGCTCGTGGATCTACATCGGCACCCAGGGCATCCTCCAGGGAACGTACGAGACGTTCGGCGCCGTCGCCGCGAAGTCGTTCGGAGGCAGCCTCGCCGGCACGATCACCCTCACCGCCGGGCTCGGCGGCATGGGCGGCGCCCAACCGCTGGCCGTGACGATGAACGACGGCATCTGCGTGTGCGTCGAGGTCGACCAGTCGCGTATCACCCGCCGCATCGAGCACCGCTACCTCGATGTCCAGGCCGACGACCTCGCGCACGCGATGCGGCTGGCCGAGGACGCGAAGGCGCGCCGCGAGCCGCTGTCGATCGGCGTGCTCGGCAACGCCGCCGACGTGGTGCCGGAGCTGCTGGCCGCCGGAGCGCCGATCGACATCGTCACCGACCAGACCAGCGCGCACGACCCGCTGTACTACCTGCCGAGCGACGTGGCGTTCGACGACTGGGCCGCGGAACGCGAGAAGGACCCGGCCGGATTCACCGATCGCGCCCGTGCCTCGATGGCACGCCACTGTGCGGCGATGGTCGGGTTCGCCGATGCCGGCGCCGAGGTCTTCGACTACGGCAACTCGCTGCGCGCCGAGGCGCTGGAGGGCGGCTTCGCGCGCGCCTTCGACTATCCGGGCTTCGTCCCGGCCTACATCCGGCCGCTGTTCTGCGAGGGCAAGGGGCCGTTCCGGTGGGCCGCGCTGTCCGGCGACCCGGCCGACATCCGCGCTACCGACGAGGCCGTGCTGGACCTCTTCCCCGACCACGACCATCTGCACCGCTGGATCCGCACCGCCCAGGATCGGGTGGCCTTCCAGGGGTTGCCGGCGCGGATCTGCTGGCTCGGCTACGGCGAGCGCGAGCGGGCAGGGATGCGGTTCAACGCCATGGTGGCGAGCGGGGAGCTGTCGGCGCCGATCGTCATCGGCCGCGACCACCTCGACTGCGGCTCGGTCGCGTCGCCGTACCGCGAGACCGAGGCGATGCTGGACGGCTCCGACGCGATCGCCGACTGGCCGCTGCTCAACGCCATGGTCAACGTCGCGTCCGGCGCCACCTGGGTGTCGATCCATCACGGCGGCGGCGTCGGCATCGGACGCTCGATCCACGCCGGCCAGGTGTGCGTCGTCGACGGCACACCGCTCGCCGGCCAGAAGGCCGAGCGGGTGCTCACGAACGACCCGGGCATGGGCGTCATCCGGCACGTCGACGCCGGCTACGACGAGGCCGCGGACGTCGCCGAGTCGCGCGGCGTCCGGGTGCCGATGCGGGAGCGATGATGCTGGACGCCATCGCCGACATCGGGCTCGACCCGGCAACCGGCGGCTACCGCCGATTCGCGTGGACGGACGCGGACATGGAGCTGCGGGAGTGGTTCGTCGGCGAGGTCGAGAAGCGCGGCCTGCACGTCGAGGAGGACGGCAACGGCAACCAGCTGGCGCGGACGACGGCAGGACCAGATGCTCTGCTCCTGGGTTCGCACCTCGACTCGGTGCCCGACGGTGGCGCGTTCGACGGCCCGCTCGGGGTGGTGAGCGCCTTCGCCGCACTCGATCGCGTCACGCCCAAGCGGCCGGTGGTCATCGCCAACTTCGCCGACGAGGAGGGTGCCCGATTCGGCATCGCCTGCGCCGGGTCGCAGCTGGCCACCGGCGCGCTCGCGCCGGAGACGGCCCTGGCCCTGAGGGACCGCGACGGGCTGACGATGGCCGAGGCGCTGGTCGGCCGCGGTCGCGATCCGCAGGCCGTCGGTCGCTCGGCCTGGCTCGACGACATCGGCACCTTCGTCGAGCTGCACGTCGAGCAGGGACGTCACCTCGTGCACACCGGCGACGCGGTCGGCGTCGCCAGCGCCATCTGGCCGCACGGACGCTGGCGGCTCGACTTCCGCGGTGTGGCCGACCACGCCGGAGCCACGCGGATGGCCGACCGGCACGACCCGATGACCGCGTACGCCGCCACCGTCCTGGCCGCGCGCCGGCTCGCCACCGAGACCGATGCGCGGGCCACGTTCGGGCGCCTGGAGGTCGCACCCGGCGGCACCAACGCCATCCCGTCGCGGGTGCGGGCGTGGCTGGACGCTCGCGCGGCGACCGAGGACGACCTCGAGAGCCTGGTCGACGGCATCGTCGCCGAGGCGCGACTGGCAGCCGAGGCCGACCGGACCGACGTCGAGGCGATCGCCGAGTCGGTGAGCCCGGCCGTCACGTTCGACCTCCCGCTGCGCGACCGGCTCGCGGCGCTGCTCGACGCACCGGTGCTGGCGACCGGCGCGGGGCACGACGCCGGCGTGCTGAGCCGGCACGTCCCGACGGCGATGCTGTTCGTCCGCAATCCGACCGGCGTCTCGCACTCGCCGGCCGAGCACGCCGACGACGCCGACTGCGAGGCGGGAGTCGACGCGTTGGCCCGGGTCATCGAGACACTGGCCTCATGATCACCACCCGCCTCGCCACCCCCGACGACGCCGGCATCGTGGCCCGGATGCTGCACGACTTCAATGTCGAGTTCGGCACGCCGACGCCCGGCGTCGCGTTCCTGACCGACCGCTGCCGTGAACTCATCGACGCCGAGGAGGCGACCGTCGTCCTCGGTGGTGACCCGCCGCTCGGGCTCGGGGTGCTGTTCTTCCGCCCGTCGCTGTGGAGTCAGGGGCTGGAGGCCTACCTCGCCGAGCTGTACGTCGTCCCGGATCACCGCGACGCGGGCATCGGCGGGGCGATCATGGCCACTGCCATGGAGCTGTCCCGCGAGCGTGGGGCGACGGAGATGCAGATCGGCGTCGACGAGCCGGACGTCGACACCCGCCGCTTCTACGAGCGGCTCGGCTTCCGCAACCACGACCCCGAGGATCCGACGGCGCGGATGTTCTTCTACGAGCGCGAGCTCTGATGCACGAGTTCGCGAACTGTCACAGTCACGTCTTCCACCGGGCACTGCGCGGGCGCACGGGCGGTGACTCGTTCTGGTCGTGGCGCGACGAGATGTACGCGCTCGCGGCGGTGCTCGACCCCGACCTGCTGCACCGGCTGGCCCGGGCCACGTACGCCGAGATGCGGCTGGCGGGCATCGGAGCAGTGGGCGAGTTCCACTACCTGCACCACCAGGCCGACGGAACGCCCTACGACGACCCGAACGCGATGGGCGACGCGCTGATCGAGGCTGCTCGCGAGGTCGGCCTGCGGATCTGCCTGCTCGACACCTGCTACACGCAGGCCGAGAGTGTCCAGCGGAGGTTCGACGACGGCGACGCCGACCAGTGGGCGTCCCGCGTGAACGACCTCGCGGCGCGTCACGCCGACGATGCAGACACCGTGATCGGTGCCGCGATCCACTCGGTGCGCGCCGTGCCGCGCGAGCAGCTGCCCACCGTCGCCCAGGCGCTGCCCGATGCCCCGCTGCACGTGCACGTCTCGGAGCAGCCGGCCGAGAACGACGCCTGCCTGGCCGCCACCGGCCTGACCCCGGTCGCGGTGCTCGCCGACGCCGGTGTCTGGACCTCGCGCACCACGGCCGTCCACGCCACGCACCTCACCGACGACGACGTCCGCATCCTCGGCGACGCCCGCGCGTTCGTCTGCTTCTGCCCGACCACGGAGGCCGACCTCGCCGACGGCATCGGCCCGAGCGTCGCCCTGCGTGACGCCGGCGCCAGGCTGACGCTCGGTTCGGACGGGCATACCGTGATCGACATGTTCGCCGAGGCCCGAGCGCTCGAGATGCACGAGCGGCTCGCCTCCGGGCGTCGCGGATCATGGAGCGCCGACCAGCTCTGGGACGCGGCGACCAGCACCGGCTACACCTCGCTCGGCTTCGAGGACGGCGGCACTGTCGAGCTGGGGACGTCGGTGCGCACCGCCGGGTCCGACGACCCGCTGTGGTCGGCGACGGCTGCCGACGTCGTGGCGCCACCAGATCTCGACCCGGACGACGTCGCTCGCGACCTCGCCGCCGTCATCGACGAGTGCTGGAGCCTGATGTGAGCACCTCACGGCGTTCTTCGCCTCCCCCGATTCGCTCCTCCGACGAACAACGCCGCAGGGACCCCGCATGACCAGCGTCCTGGTCACGAACATCGGCGAGCTCGTCACCTGGGACGACGAGCGTCCGGTGCTGCACGACGCGGCGCTGGTGATCGAGCGCGGCACGGTCACCTGGATCGGCGACCGCACCAACGCACCGGACGCCGACGCCGTGCGCGACGTGGCCGGCGCCGCGGTCATCCCGGGGTTCGTCGACTCCCACACGCACCTCGTCTTCGCCGGCGACCGCTCGGCGGAGTTCGAGGCCCGCATGGCCGGGCGGCCGTACGAGGCCGGTGGCATCCGCACCACCGTCGAGGCCACCCGTGCGGCCACCGACGAGCAGCTCGCCGCCAACGTCGCCCGCCACGTCGCCGCGATGCGGGCCCAGGGCACCACGACCATCGAGATCAAGAGCGGCTACGGCCTCACGGTCCGCGACGAGGCCCGCTCACTGGCGATCGCCCGGCAGGTCACCGAGGAGACGACGTTCCTCGGCGCCCACGTCGTGCCCGACGACACCGACGTCGCCGCCTATGTCGACCTCGTGACCGGCCCGATGCTGGAGGCCTCCGCCCCCTTCGCCCGCTGGATCGACGTCTTCTGCGAGAGCGGAGCGTTCGGCGCCGACGAGGCACGCACCGTGCTCTCCGCCGGTGTCGCGGTGGGCCTCCAGCCGCGGATCCACGCCAATCAGCTCGGCCCCGGGCCCGGCGTGCAGCTGGCCGCCGAGGTCGGGGCCGCCGCGGCCGACCACTGCACCCACCTCGACGACGCCGACGTCGCCGCCCTCGCCGACTCCGGCGTGGTGGCCGGCTTGCTGCCGGGAGTGGAGTTCTCGACCCGCTCGCCCTACCCGGATGCCCGGCGCCTGATCGACGCCGGCGTCACCGTCGCCCTGGCCACCGACTGCAACCCCGGCAGCTCGTACACGTCATCGATGCCGTTCTGCATCGCGCTCGCGGTCCGCGAGATGGGCATGACGCCGCTCGAGGCGCTCTGGTCGGCGACCCGGGGCGGCGCGCTCTCGCTGCGCCGCGACGACGTGGGCCACCTGTCTGTCGGCGCGAAGGCCGACCTCGTGGTGCTGGACGCGCCGTCGCACGTCCACCTGGCCTACCGACCTGGCGTCCCGCTGGCCTCACCGCTGGCGACATGAGAAAAGGGAGCTTCCGCTCCCTTCCACTTCCAATCTATAGCGCACCTGGGGGCTTGCGGCAAGCCCCGGGTGGTGCCTCACAATCACCGTCGTGACCATCCTGACCAGCGCCTTCGACCTTCCCGACCGTCTTGCGGCCAAGACCGACCCGAACCTCATCGCCGGCGACGAGCAGCACTTCGCCGCCATCGCGGAGACACTCGACCAGACCATCGCGGAGCTGTCCGACCGGCTCGACGCCGCGCGCAAGGCGCCGGGCGGCATCGGGCAGGAGGCGATGGACCGGGACAACGAAGTCCACCGACTGACCTCGCGTCTTCGCACGTTGCGCCGCTACGGCCTGGACCTCTGCCTCGGCCACATGGTCGGCACGGACGCCGAGCCGGTCTACATCGGCCGCCTCGGCCTGACCGACAGCCACGGGCCGTCGGCTGATGGTCGACTGGCGCTCCCCGGCGGCCGAGCCGTTCTTCGGAGCGACCCACGCCAACTCGATGGGCCTGGTCAGCCGCCGCAGGTATCGCTGGACCCGCGGCCGGATCAGTGACTACTGGGACGAGGTGTTCACTCCGGACGGACTCGAGGGCCGCGCCGCGCTCGACGACCAGTCCGCGTTCATCGCCAGCCTGGGCAGCAACCGGTCGGACCGGATGCGGGACGTGCTCGGCACGATCCAGGCCGACCAGGACGCCGTCATCCGCGCGGGATCCCACGGCGCTCTCGTGGTCGACGGCGGGCCGGGCACCGGCAAGACCGTCGTCGCCCTGCACCGCACCGCCTACCTGCTCTACTCCGACCCTCGTCTCGGCCATCAGCGAGGTGGCGTGCTTTTCGTCGGTCCGCACCAGCCCTACCTGGCCTACGTCGCCGACGTCCTGCCCAGCCTCGGCGAAGAGGGTGTGCAGACCTGCACGCTGCGCGATCTCGTGCCCGAGGGAGCGACCGCGGTGGACGAGGCCGACCCGGACGTGGCCGGCCTGAAGGCGTCCGCGGACATGGTGACGGCGATCGAGCCGGCCGTCCGGCTCTACGAGGAGCCGCCCACCCAGCCGATGACGGTCGAGACCGACTGGTCCGAGATCTGGCTCAGCGCTGCCGACTGGGCTGAGGCGTTCGAGGCGGCAGAACCCGGAACTCCACACAACGAGGCTCGTGACGAGGTCTGGGAGGCGCTCCTCACCATCCTGATCGACAAGCACGACGATGACGACGAGCTCGCGCCCGAACTGCTCCGCCGATCGCTGGCGCAGAACGAGGAGCTGGTCGACGCGTTCGGCAGGGCGTGGCCACTGATCGAGTACACCGACCTCGTCGGCGACCTGTGGTCGGTACCCGCATACCTGCGCATGTGCGCACCGTGGCTGAGCGCGGACGAGGTGCAGAAGCTGCAGCGTGAGGACCCCCAGGCCTGGACGGTGTCCGACCTGCCGCTGCTGGATGCGGCCATGCAGAGACTCGGCGACCCCGAGGCGTCACGACGTAAGCGCCGCCAGGAGGCCGCCGCCGCCGCCGAGCGTGCGCAGATGGCGCGGGTCGTCGACGACCTGATCGACACGGTCACGCTGGGCGGCGCCGACGAGTTCGGCGAGGGCCTGGTGACGATGCTGCGCCATGAGGACCTGCAGGACACCTTGGTCGACACGTCCGGCGTGCCCGGCGCGGAACCGGACCTGCTCGTCGGCCCGTTCGCGCACATCGTCGTGGACGAAGCCCAGGAGCTGACCGACGCCGAGTGGCAGATGCTGGTGCTCCGTTGCCCGTCCCGGAGCTTCACGATCGTCGGGGACCGGGCCCAGGCCAGGCACGGATTTGCGGAGTCGTGGCAGGAACGGCTGGAGCGGGTCGGCCTCGACCAGATCGACCTGGCCACCTTGACCATCAACTACCGGACGCCGGAGGAGGTCATGTCGGAGGCCGAGCCGGTCATCCGGGCGGTGCTCCCGGACGCGAACGTGCCGACCTCCATCCGCAGCACGGGCGTCCCCGTCGAGCACGGGTCCACCTCGGACCTGGCGGCGATCGTCGACAGCTGGCTCGCCGAGCATGCCGAGGGCATCGCCTGCGTCATCGGATACCCGGGATTCGAGGCGACGCCGCGCGTCCGGTCGCTGACCCCGGAGCTGTCGAAGGGGCTCGAGTTCGACCTGGTCGTCCTCGTCGACCCGGACACTTTCGGTGACGGAATCGAGGGGGCGGTCGACCGCTACGTCGCGATGACCCGAGCCACCCAGCGGCTCGTGATCCTCACGAGCTCTTAGGGGTGTCGTCCTCGTCGTCGGAGGCGAGATCGGTAGCGGCTTCGCTGACGTCCTGGCTGGACGGCTGCGGGTCGCTGAAGGGGACCGTACCGGCCTCTTCCTCGCGCGTCTCCTCCTCGACCGGTTCGATCTCGTCGGGGTTGTGGGTGATCTCCTCCGCCGGTGACTGGTCGTCCTGCTTCGCTGGGCTGGGCTCGATCTCGTCGGGACTGGGAGTGCCGGGCTCGTCCGCCGGCTCGGGCTCGGTATCACTGTGAGCCTCCGGCTCGGGAACCTCCTCGACCGCGGGGACGTCCTCGCCGGCCATCGGCTCGTCCGCGGAGTCGGCGTCGGACATCTCGTGTCCGCCGCCCTCCTCGTCGAGGGCGACGTTGTGCTTGGCCGCGTCCTCCTGGTCGGAGCCTGACGGTCCCTCGGTGTCGCCGGCCAGATGGGCGTCGGCTGCGGGTGCAGCGGCCGCGGTGTCGCTGATGGACGACGGGTCGGCCCGGTCCTCGGCGTCCGGCTCGGCCGCCGTGACCTTGCTGTCGGCGCCGCGCTTCACCGAGGCGAGCAGCATCTGCGCGACGTCGAGCACCTCGACCTCCTCGCGTGCCTTGCCCTCGGCCTGCTGGGCCGTGAGCCCGTCGGTGAGCATGACGCGGCAGAACGGGCACCCGACGGCGATCTGGTCGGCGCCGGTGGCGACGGCCTCCTCGGTGCGGGTGGTGTTGATGCGCGAGCCGATCGTCTCCTCCATCCACATGCGGGCGCCGCCGCCGCCGCAGCAGAAGGAGCGCTCGGAGTTGCGCGGCATCTCGGTGAAGGTGGCGCCGGGGATGACCTCGAGCAGCTCGCGCGGTGGTGCGTAGACCTTGTTGTGGCGACCGAGGAAGCAGGGGTCGTGGTACGTGATGGTGGTGCCGTTGACGTCGCCGGTGGTGGGCGCGACCGGCGTCAGCCGCTTCTCCTTCACCAGCCGGTTCAGCAGCTGGGTGTGGTGCACGACCTCCAGCTCGACGCCGAACTCGGCGTACTCGTTCTTCAGCGTGTTGAAGCAGTGGGCGCAGGTGGAGACGACCTTCTTGACCTTGGTCTCCTTGAGCACCTCGGCGTTCTCCATGGCCAGCTGCATGAAGACGATCTCGTTGCCGGCTCGCCGGGCCGGGTCGCCGGTGCACGTCTCACCGTCACCGAGGACGGCGAAGTCGACGCCGGCCATGTTCAGCAGCTCGGCGACGGCCTGGGTGGTCTTCTTGGCCCGGTCCTCGAACGCTCCGGCGCAGCCGACCCAGAACAGCCACTCGACCTCGTCGAGGCTCTCGACGTCGACGCCCACCTGCTTGACCGGGAAGTCGAGGCCCTTCGCCCAGTCCATCCGGCCCTTGGGGTCCATGCCCCACGGGTTCCCCTTGCGTTCGAGGCCCTTGAAGATGTTGTTGAGCTCGGTCGGGAAGTTCGACTCCACCAGCACCTGGTGCCGGCGCATGTCCATGATGTGGTCGACGTGCTCGATGTCGACCGGGCACTGCTCGACGCAGGCACCGCAGGAGACGCAGGACCAGAGCACGTCGGGGTCGATCACGGCGCCGCCGCTCGGGTGCCAGGCGTCGCCCTCGGTCTCACCGACGAGGGCGCGCTCGGCCTCGGCGATCACCTCGGCAGACAGATTGGCGCGCTCGTCGTCGCTGTCCGCGAGCATGTAGGGCGCCTTGGCGAACGCGTGGTCGCGCAGTCCCATGATGAGCAGCTTCGGGCTGAGCGGCTTCTCGGTGTTCCACGCCGGGCACTGGCTCTGGCAGCGGCCGCACTCGGTGCAGCTGGCGAAGTCGAGCATGCCCTTCCAGCTGAAGTCCTCGATCGTGCCGACGCCGAGCTTCTCGAAGTCCTCTTCCTCGAGCTCCTCCATCGCCTCCATGTCGACCGGCTTGCCGCGCACCGTCATCGGCTTGATCGCGCCCAGCGCGATGGGACGCCGGCCGAACATCACGTTCAGGGGCGCCACGAAGATGTGCAGGTGCTTGGAGTTCAGCACGATGATGAGGAACACCAGCATGACGCCGAGGTGCAGCAGCAGCCCCACGTGCTCGAGCGTCTCGTTGGTGCCCTCGCCGAGCGGCTCGAGCCACGAGCCCACGATGTGCGACATGAAGGCACCGTCGCCGTACGGGAAGTTGCCGGTGACCACGCCGGCCCCGCGGAACAGGAACATCGACAGCACGACGAACGTGATCATCAGCAGCACCAGCCAGGCGCCGCCCAGGTGTGAACCCTCGAACCTGGATTTGCGGCCCAGCCGCTCCGGAGCTTCGCGGAGCCGGATGGCGGCGAAGACGGCCAGGCCGACCAGCGCCATCACGGCGATGAAGTCCTGGGCGAAGCCGAGCAGGTCCCATCGCCCGATCAGCGGGATGGCGAACCCGGTCTGGAACAGCGAGCCGTAGGCCTCGAGGTACACCGACGCCAGGATCAGGAAGGCCCAGAACACGAAGAAGTGCGCGAGGCCGGGCACCGACCACTTGAGCAGCTTCTTCTGGCCGAGCACCTTGACGACTTGGTCCTTGACCGTCTCGCCGACCCGCTCGCGGACGTTCTCCACGCGGTCCGGAGCCGGCTGGCCGCTGGTGATGAGCCGGTAGAGGAAGCCCATGCGCTTCGCGGCGATCGGCAGCGCGATCAGGTTCATCAGGAGACCGACGACCAGTACCCAGACAGTCATGGGAGGACCCTACCTCCAGTCATTCCGGCTCGTTGTCGGTGTCGCCCCCCACGCTGAACGGCGTCGAGATGCCCTCGTACATCAGGTGCGCCACCAGACCCTCGGCGGCGTGCGGGAGGTTGTGGCAGTGGTCCATCCAGATGCCCGGGTTGTCGGCCTTGAACACCAGGTCGACGCTCTCGCCGTTCTCCACCTCGACCGAGTCGACCCAGACCGGGCTGCCCTTCGTGGCCTGGGCGTTGCGGGCGGTCACGACGGCATGGTGCCCGTGCAAGTGCATCGGGTGCGATTCTCCGCTGTGGTTCTCGACGTGGAAGGCGACGACATCGCCCTCGGACACCGTGTACATCGGCACGTCGGGCCACAGGTGGCCGTTGACCGTCCACCAGAACCCCGGCTTGCCGTCGAGAAACCCGGGCCGCCGGCCGATCGAGTACTCGAAGCTGCGGTCCGGGTCGTCGGTCTCGAACGGCACCGGCTCAGGGGATCCGTATGCCAGCAGGTTCAGCTCGGCGGTCGGCTGGACCGGACGGGCCACCACCGGTGCGTCCTTCGGCCCGAGGACGTACGCCGTCGCCGCCCCTGACTGCACGCGGATCGTGCCGGACGGCGGCACCGTCACCTCGAGGTCGACGCGGCCTCCCGCGGGCACGGTGAGGTGTCGGTCGTCGACCGGCGTCGGCTGGTTGATGTCGCCACCGTCCACGGCCAGCAGCCGGAACGGTCCCGACGCCCACACCGGCATCGCTCCGTTGTCGGTGTTCACGACGCGCACCCGGATCCGCTCGCCCGGCTCGGCAGGCACGCGGACGACGTTCTCCTGGCCGTTGATCGTGCGGGTGCCTCGGTAGGTGTGGGCCACGCCCACGAGGTCCTGGTCCTGCTCGATGCCGTCGCGGGGAAGGACGACGAGAGCTCCGAGCAGGCCGCCGATCACTTGTTGATGGGAGACCTGGTGGGAGTGATACCAGAACGTCCCGACCTGGTCGGCGACGAACCGGTAGGTGTGCTCGCCGCCCTGGGTCACCGCGTCCTGGGTGACCCCGGCGACCCCGTCCTCGGCGTTCGGCACATCGACGCCGTGCCAGTGCAACGAGACTCCGTCCTCGACCGAGGCGTTGCGCAGGTTCACCTCGATGAGCTCGCCCTGGGTCGCGGTGATCGTCGGCCCGGGCGTTTTGCCGTTGAGGGTGTACCCCTCGATCTCACGCCCGGACGCGAGCTTGGTCTTGCCCTGCCGGGCGACCAGGTCGATCGTGACGTCGGCCTTCCGGTCGGGATCGGCCACCAGGTCGGTGACGCTGGTCCCCCCGTGATGGCCGTGCGCGCTCTTCGGCCCGCCCCCGTAGTCGGCGTACCCCATGTCCATCACGGAGTACGTCGACGGCATCAGGCTCTGCTGCCAGAACCAGCCCAGCGGCAGCAGCACGAGTGCTGCCGCCGCCAGGCTGATCAGGAGGCGGATGCGTTGCTTGGTCACGCGGCCTTTCTACATGGCAGCGGGTGTCGGCTCCTGCGTCACTGTGCCGGCTTCCTTCGCCGTTCGGGAGGCGAACAACGCCAGGCCGAACAAGATGAAGGCGTTGAGCCCGTGCACCAGCCCCAGCCACGGCATGTCCGGCTCGGCGAGCGTGCCCGCCAGGTACTGGACGACGATCGACACCACGATGGCTGCCGCGAGCGCGACACCGCGCGGGACCTTCGCGAAGAAGGAGACGATCAGCAGGATCAGCCCCAGCAAGGGAATCAGGAACGTTCCACTGATGAAGGTGTGGATGAAGTGTCCGATCGCACCGTCGAACGTCGGCGGCTCTTCGGCCCATCCTTCGACGACGGACTTGTCGAGCGTTTCGCCGCTGTCGATCCAACTGAAGAGTCCGGCGATCGCCCACACCATCAACATCGCCTGGACGACCACCAGCACCGCGATGGCGCTGGCGAGAAAACGATAGGTCTTGCGCATGCTCACTCCCTTGGTTGGCCCACGAAAAACAGCATGTCACCTCAGGGCTCGGATGGTGAGACATTTCGTCAACCAATCCGCGCGCCGTCTCTGCGCTCTCCGCGCACCGGAACGACCGGGATCGCCAGCAGGGCGAACAGCGCCATCGCCGCAAAGGCGAGCGCGTACCCGTGATGCGTCACCAGCGCTCCGACCAGCGGCGGGACCAGAGCGGCGACGAAATACTGACCGGTGTTGTGCACGCCCATCGCCCGGCCCGACCAGAACGGCCCGCCGATCTCGGCGACGGCGGTGAACGCCAGGCCGTTGCTGGCCACCGTGACGGCGGTCGCCACGATCATGATGGTGACGGCGAGAGGAGTCTCCTCGAGCAGGCCGAGGGCGAGCATCGTGACGAGCGTCGCCACCGCCACCAGCCGCATCGGTCCCAGGCGACTGCCGACGCGGTCCGACCACCAGCCGACGCCGATGCGTGCCGCAGCACCGAGCAGCTGGGTGGAGCCGACCAGGGCGCCGGCGGCAGCGGTCGACCACTCGCGCTCGTCGATCAGCCACACCAGCATGTACGTCCACACCGTGATCTGCGGGATGACCAGCAGCATCGACGCGACGTGGATTCTGCCGAGGCGAAAGCTGCCGCGGTAGGGGTTGGCGAGCTGGCCGGACGCCGCGGCCTCCTCACGTGACGGGCGCATCGGATCGACCACGAGCAGAGCCACCGCGACAGTCGCCACCGCGCACACCACCGTCGGGACGAGCAGCGCCGCACGCAACCCTTGCGCCTCCGCGGTGACCGGCACGATGAACGCGGCCAGCCCGATGCCGAGCGGCAGCGCCGTCTGGCGGATCCCCATCGCGGTGCCGCGTCGCTGTGGTGGGAACCATCCGACCACGAGCCGGCCGCTCGCCGAGTTGGTGCTCGCCGCGCCGATCCCGGCGACGAGCCACGAGAGACCCAGACCGACGTACGACGTGCTCAACGCCGCGCCGAGCCCACCCACGGTGACGATCGCCAGGCCGATGGTGAGCGACAGGCGCTCGCCGATGCGGTCGACGACGGCCCCCCACGCGACGAGCGTCAGCATGGTGGCGACCAGCGGGGTGGATGCCAGAAGGCCGGCCTCGACGAGGGTGAGCCCGCGTTCGAGGTGCAGGTATGAGATGAGGAAGATCGGCGCGTTCGCCAGCAGCGTTCCGGCGATCTGCGCCAGCATCCCGACCGCGAGCATCGTCCACCGGTTCGGCGCACGGCTGGAGGCGGCCATCGGTCAGCGGGGCAGGGCGCCGACGGCCGCGAGCGCCTGCTTCAGCAGAGCGCCCCGGCCGCCCTCGAGGTCGTCCAGGACCTCAGTGCTGGTGGCCTCCTCCGGTGTGAGCCAGGTGAGCTCGAGCGCATCCTGGCGTGGGTCGCACTCGCCGGTCACCGGCACGACGTAGACGAGGGCGACGGCGTGCTGGCGCGGGTCGTGCAAGGGAGTGACGCCCGGCAGCGGGAAGTACTCGGCCACGGTGAACGGCACCGTGGACGGCGGCAGCTGCGGGAAGGCGGTGGGTCCGAGGTCCTTCTCGAGGTTGCGGAGCAGCGCGTCGCGCACCGACTCACCGTGCATCACGCGTCCGGACACCAACGTCCGGGTGAGCTCGCCCGTGGTCGGGGACCCGCGCAGCAGGACACCGATCTGCTCGACCTGCCCGAGGGCGTCGACCCGGACCGGCACGGCCTCGACGTAGAGGATCGGCACCCGTGCACGCGTCTCGTCGAGGGCGAGCTCGGAGAGCCAGCCGGGATTCGGGTCGGGAGTGCGGACGGATGCCATGGCAGCCATTGTGGCCCACCGTGCCCGCGTCAGAGCTCGAGCACCGCGGCACCGTTCACGCGTCCCTCGGCCAAGGCCCGGATGCTGTCAGCATGGGTGCGTGAGAGACGGGTTCGCCAACGGCGGAGTGTCGTTCTGGTGGCGCCAGATCGGCCGGCCGGAGCCGCGGCCCGCGCTCGACGGCGACCTCGACTGCGACGTGTGCATCGTCGGTGGCGGGCTGACGGGTCTGTGGACGGCCTACTGGCTCGCCCACCACGATCCGTCGCTCGACATCGTCGTGCTGGAAGCGGAGTTCGCCGGCTTCGGCGCATCCGGTCGCAACGGCGGCTGGCTGTCGGCCGAGCTCTCCGGCAGCAAGGATCGGTATGCCCGCACCCACGGCCGCCAGGGCGTCCAGGCGCTCGTCGGGGCGATGGAGCGTGCCGTCGACGAGGTCATCGGCATCTGCCGGGACAAGGGCGTCGACGCGGACATCGTCAAGAGCGGCGTGCTGTACGCCGCCCGGTCGCCGGCGCAGCTCGTCCGGATGCGGGAAGGCCTGGCCGACGACGCCCGGTGGGGCATCGGCGACAGCCACCAGCGCGAGCTCGACGCCGCCGAGACGGCTGCGCGCGTACGAGTCGCCGGCGCACTCGGCTCGGTGTTCTCACCGCATGCCGCACGTGTGCAGCCCGCGCGCCTGGTCAGCGGCATCGCGGCGGCGGCCGAGCGACGAGGCGTCCGGATCCTCGAGCGCTCGCGGGTCTCGCGGATCGACTCCGGCTCGGCGTCCACCGAGCGTGCGGTCGTGCGGGCTCCGGTGGTGCTCCGGTGCCTCGAGGGCTACACGGCGAGCATCGGCGGGCAACGCCGCACCTGGCTGCCGATGAACTCGGCGATGATCGTCACCGAGCGCCTCCCCGAGGACGTGTGGGAGACGATCGGCTGGGCCGGGTCGGAGCTGCTCGGCGACCACGCGAACGCGTACTGCTATGCGCAACAGACCGCCGACGGCCGCATCGCCCTCGGCGGGCGCGGCATCCCGTACCGGTACGGCTCACGCACCGACACCGACGGCCGGACGCAGGACTGGACGATCGACTCGCTGACGCAGACCCTGCACGCGCTCTTCCCGGCCACGCACGACGTCCGGGTCGAGCACGCGTGGTGCGGCGTGCTCGGCGTCCCGCGCGACTGGTGCGCGAGCGTCACGTTCGACCAGGCGACGGGCCTGGGCAGCGCCGGCGGATATGTCGGTAGCGGCCTCACCACGACCTACCTGGCCGGACGCACGCTCGCCGACCTCGTGCTGCACCGGGACTCCGAGCTCGTCAGCCTGCCGTGGGTCGGCCGGCAGGTGCGCCGCTGGGAGCCGGAACCGTTGCGCTGGCTCGGGGTTCGGGCGATGTACGGCCTCTATCGTGCGGCCGACCGACGCGAGGACGCCGGCCTGTCGCGACCCAGCCGGCTCGCCCGGCTCGGCGACCGCCTGACCGGCCGCTGATGCCGGACGTCGAGGCCGCAGTAAGGTGGAAGCACAGACAGGGGAGCGCCTGGCAGAGGGCGCTGAGAGTGCGGAGAAGCCGCAGACCCTCGAACCTGCTCCGGTTAGCACCGGCGAAGGGAGTCAGATCATCATGAGTTCTGCCGTCACATCCACCGGTCGCGTGCGCTACCGCACGATCGACCTCGTCACCATCGCCACGCTCGGGGTCGCCTTCGGCGTCATGTTCTGGGCCTGGGGCAAGATCTACGAGCCCATCGGCACGGCGCTCGGGCTGAGCTATCCGCCGTCGTTCGGCCTGCTGGTCGGGCCCTGGTTGATGGCCGGCGTGGTCGGCGGGCTGATCATCCGCAAGCCGGGCGCCGCTCTGGCCACCGAGATCATTGCCGCCGCGGCATCCGCGCTGGTTCCCGGCGGCACCCAGTGGGGGATGAGTGTGCTGGTGTCCGGGTTCCTCGAGGGTCTCGGTGTCGAGCTGATCCTCGCGGTGTTCCTCTACCGGCGCTTCGGGGTGGCGGTCGCGGCGCTCGGCGGCGCGCTCGCCGGCGCCTTCGAGGCGGCGTACGAGTGGCAGTCCTACTACGCCGACTGGGACTGGCCGTACCGGTTCGCCCATCTGGGCTTCATGATCGCCTCCGGAGCCGTCATCGCTGGCATCGGCGGGTGGGCCCTGGTCCGGGCGCTGGCGTCGGCCGGTGTTCTGGACTCCTTCGGCCCGGGTCGCGAAGCCGCGCACGAGGTCTGAGCGATGACGGCCGCAGGCGCGCGCCTCCGAGGCTTCGGCTGGCGCCCCCTCGGCCGTCGCGATCGGACGATCAGCGACCTCGACCTGACCATCGAGGCGGGCGAGCGCGTCCTGATCGCCGGTCCGAGCGGCTCAGGCAAGTCGACGCTGCTCCACGCCCTCGCCGGCGCGCTGGGCACGACGATCGCCGGCGAGCAGACCGGTTCGGTGCAGGTCGACGGCCGCATCGGACTGCTGATGCAGAACCCCGGCGACGCCGTCGTGGCCGAACGCGTCGGCCGTGACATCGCGTTCGGGCCGGAGAACCTCGGGCTTTCGCGTGATGAGATCGCGCGCCGCGTGGCCCAGGCCATCGACGCCGTCGACCTCCCGCATGGTCCGGACCACCTCACCGCTGCGCTGTCCGGCGGAGAGCTCCAACGCCTGGCCCTCGCCGGCGTGCTGGCCATGCGGCCGCAGATCTTCCTGCTCGACGAGCCGACGTCGATGCTCGACGACGGCCACGCGCGGTCAGTGCGCGAGGCCATCGTGTCCGTGTCCGCCGGCGCCACCCTCGTCGTGGTCGAGCACGAGGTCGGGCCGTGGCTCGAGCACGTCGATCGCGTGGTCGTGCTGTCGCGAGACGGCGCAGTCGTGCGTGACGGCCCGCCCTCCGAGCTCCGTGCCGACGACCCCGGGCTGGACGGCATCTGGCTTCCCGGCCGACCTGCGCCCGAGCCGATGGCCGTCCCGGGCGAGCTCGTCGCGCCGGTCGCCGAGCCGATGGAGATCGTCGCCGACGAGCTGTCGGTCGAGCTGGTCGCGCGGACGCTGCGCGGCACCCAACGCACCCAGGCTCTGACCGGGTTCGACGGGACCATCGGCCCTGCCTCCGTCACCGCGTTCACCGGGCCGAGCGGGGCCGGCAAGTCGACGGCCCTGGCGGCGTTCGGGGGACTACTCACACCGCGGTCGGGCACGCTCACGCCGGCCCTGCACGACTGGCGGTCGCGACGGCTGGCTCGCAGCGTCGGCTGGGTGCCGCAGAACCCAGAGCACGGCTTCCTCACCCAGAGCGTCGGAGACGAGGTGGTCAAGACTGCCGACCGTCTCGGCGTCACCGTGGACGTTCCCGCCGTCCTGGCCGTCTTCGGCCTGGAGCACCTGGCCCGAGCCAACCCCTACCGGCTGTCCGGCGGCGAACAGCGACGCCTCGCCCTCGTCGCGGCGCTCGCCCACCGGCCGGCCGTCGTCCTGCTCGACGAGCCGACGGTCGGGCAGGACCGTCACACCTGGGCCGCGGTCGTGGGCTGGTTCGCGGCGGCAGCAGCGTCCGGCGCCACGGTAGCCCTGGCCACCCACGAACCACGTGTTCCGCGGCACGCGGAGCATCGGCTCGATGCCGGGGTGAGGGCATGAGGTCGCTCCTGCTGAGGCTCAACCCGCTCGCCCTGCTGAGCATCGGTGTCGGGTCGTTGATCGGTTCGTTCGCCATCCGCTCGCTGGACGTCGCGCTCATAGCGGTCGCCGTCTACGCGGTCGCCGCCCTCGTCTTCCTGCCCTCGTGGCGCTACCCGCTGCTGTGCCTCGCTTTCACCGTCGTCGCGGGCTTGACCGTCGTGTACTCCACGTGGCGTGGCGGCGGTCATGACGAGCGCGAAGCCGCCACCGCCGGGCTGCGGATCCTCGTGCTCGCGTGGCCCGGCTCGGTCGCGTTCGGGTACGCCGACCAGTCGAGGCTGTCGGACTACCTCGCCCAGAGCCTGCACCTGCCGGCCCGACTGGTCGCCGCCATGTCGGTGGCGTTCCAGCGCTTCGCCGGCCTGCACACCGCGTGGCAGCAGCTCGATCGGGCGCGCCGCGCCCGCGGCTTCGGCCCCTCCCGCAACCCGCTCGCCAGTGGGGCGTACGTCGCGAACATGTCGTTCGCCCTCCTGGTGCACGCCCTGCGCGGTGCCACCAGCTCCGCGCTGGCGATGGACGCCCGCGGGTTTGCGACCGCCCACGACCGCACGTGGGCCGAACCCGCCACCTGGACGAGACTGGACGTGGTCGGCGTCGCCGTTGCCCTGCTGCTCGGGGCAGCGGCCCCGGTGGCGACGCTCGTCGTCTAGGCCGGCTGACGACTGCGGTCGACCAGGGCGTCGACGGCCTGCGGGGACAGCACCTCATCGAGCACGAGCGCGGCCGCGCCGAGGATTCCTGCACGGTCTCCGGTGTTGGTGGCCACGATGCGCAGCTGACTCGTCGCCAGTGGCAGTGAACGCTGGTACACGACCTCTCGTACGCCGGCGATGAGGTACTCGCCGGCCAGCGACAATGAGCCGCCGATGACGATCACCGACGGGTTGAGCAGGCTCACGCACGTCGCGAGGACCGATCCGATCGACCGGCCGGCATCGCGCACCGCCTGGATGGCGGTGACGTCTCCGTGCAGCACCGCGTCGACGACGTCCTGCGACGAGCCGATGTCCAGTCCGGCGGCCTGCAGCCGCGACGCGACCGCAGGGCCCGCGGCCACCGCCTCCAGACAGCCGACGTTGCCGCAGCGGCACACCACCGTCTCGCTGGCGTCGGCCACGCGGACGTGCCCCAGGTCGCCGGCCGTGCCCCGCTCTCCGCGGGTGAGGCGCCGGTTGGAGATGATGCCGGCGCCGATACCGGTGGCGACCTTGACGTACAGGAGGTGGTCCTCGTCGGGCCACGCGGTGACGTGTTCACCGAGGGCCATCACGTTGACGTCGTTGTCGACCAGCACGGGAACCGGGAACACGCGCGCCAGATGCGCCGGGATGTCGAACTCGTGCCACCCGGGCATGATCGGCGGGTTGGCCGGACGGCCGGTGGAGTGCTCGACCGGCCCGGGCACCCCGATGCCGATGCCGACCACGTGGCCCGTCTTCATGCCGGCCTTGCGCAGCAGGTCGTTCGCCATGTCTGTCACGCGGTCGAGCACGACGGTCGGCCCGTCGGCGATGTCGGACTCGGCGGATGACTCCTGGAGGACCTTGCCGGCGAGGTCGACGACGGCGACAGCGGCATGCGACGCCCCGAGATCGATGGCGAGCACGGCGTGGCCACCCTCGTTGAGGGCGAAGCGTGTGGGCGGACGTCCACCGGTCGACGCCGCCTCACCGACCGGCGCGAGCAGGCCCGACGCGAGCAGGGCGTCGACGCGCACGGTGATGGTGGAGCGGGCCAGCGAGCTCAGCTCGGCGAGCTCGGCCTTGGTGCGAGGCTTGCCGTCGCGCAGGTGCTGGAACAGGGCGCCAGCACCCGAAGCGGCGGGTGACGGCGCCAGGATCCCGGGGGTGCCGGGCCGTGAACGCACAGCCATGGCGAAAGTGAACCACGTGTACTTCTGGAGTCAAGTCCTACCGAAGTTTGTCGCCGATCGACAGACTTTTGCTTGACAGTCGTTATTAGGCGTGACTACGGTCACACCCATGTCCGACCCGGCCGTCCCGCTGCTCGAGATGCGCGGCATCGTCAAGGAGTTCCCCGGAGTCAGGGCGCTCGACGGCGTCGACCTCACGGTGCGCGCCGGCGAGGTCCACTGCCTGATCGGGCAGAACGGGGCCGGCAAGTCGACGCTCATCAAGGTGTTGGCGGGCGCGCACGGCGTTGATGCGGGTGAGATCCGGTGGGAGGGAGCTCCGGTCAGCTTCGACGATCCGCAAAGCGCGCTCGCCTCGGGTGTCGCGACGATCTACCAGGAGCTCGACCTCGTCGACGGCCTGAGCGTCGCGGACAACATCTTCCTGGGCCATGAGAAGACCCGCGCCGGCGTCACCCGCAACTCCGACACCGTGGCCGCGGCGCGCGCGTTGCTGGCGCGCCTCGACCACCCGAAGATCCGTCCCACGCGTGAGGTCGGATCGCTCTCGGCGGCCCAGAAGCAGATCGTGTCGATGGCCCGTGCGTTGTCCCGCGATGCACGGGTCATCGTCATGGACGAGCCGTCCGCGGTGCTCGACCCGGACGAGGTCGACGTGCTGTTCCGCGTGGTCGACGACCTCCGGACCTCCGGCGCGGCGATCATCTACATCTCGCACCGGCTCGAGGAGATCCGCCGCATCGGCGACCGGCTCACCGTGCTCAAGGACGGCCGGACGGTCGCGACCGACCTGCCGGCACGCACCACGCCCACGTCAGAGCTCATCTCCCTGATGACCGGCCGCACACTCTCGGCCGCCTTCCCGCAGCGTCGGGTGCCGCCTCCGTCCGAGGCCCCGCTGCTCGTCGTCGACGGCCTCGGCCGCGCCGGTGAGTTCGCCGACGTGTCGTTCGAGGTGCGGCCCGGCGAGATTCTCGGGGTGGCCGGACTCGTCGGCGCAGGACGCAGCGAGATCGTCGAGACCGTCTTCGGGGCGCGCCGGGCCGACACCGGCACGGTCAGCGTGGATGGCCGGACGCTGACCCGCGGGTCCGTGCCCGCTGCGGTCCGAGCCGGCATGGGCCTGTGCCCCGAGGAGCGCAAGTCGCAGGGTCTCGTGCTCGACGACGCGGTCTACCGCAACATCTCGATGTCCAGCTTCGGTCGGTTCGCCCGATTCGGTGTCAGTGGCGACAAGGCCGAGCGGCGAGCCGCCGCCGAGGCGGCCCGCTCCGTCGACGTCCGCCCGGCCGATCCGGACCGGCACGTGCGCGTGCTGTCGGGCGGCAACCAGCAGAAGGTCGTCCTGGCCCGCTGGCTGATGCGCGACTGCCGGGTACTGCTGCTCGACGAACCAACGCGCGGCGTCGATGTGGGCGCCCGTACCGAGATCTACTCGCTGATCCAGGACCTCGCCGAATCCGGGGTCGCCGTGGTGGTCGTCTCGAGCGACCTCGAGGAGGTGCTCGGGCTGACCCACCGGGTTCTCGTGGTCGTCGACGGACGTGTGGTGCACGACGGACCGTCCGATGCGCTCGAGCCGTCCGACGTCCTCGACATCATCCTCGCCCAGCACGACACGAAGGGAGACGCCGCGTGAGCGCGTCACCGACCCCGAAGACCGATACCGCCGCGCCGGTCGTACCGGCCACGCCGAGCTCGATCGGCGGGATGCCGCCCGGCTTCGCCCGCAACCTCGGGCTGGTCGTCGCCCTCGTGATCGTGTGCGTCGTCGGAGCCGTCACCGCCGGTGACCGGTTCACCAGCGTGGACAACCTGATGACGATCCTGCGGCTGGCCTCCGTCATTGGTGTCGTGTCCGTCGGCATGACCTTCGTCATCACCGGCGGCGGCATCGACCTGTCGGTCGGCGCCGTGCTGGCACTGGCGTCCATCTGGGCCACCACGACCGGGACCCAGGCGATGGCCGACGACATCGGCTGGATCGCGATGGTGTTCGCGGCGCTGGTCGTCGGCACCGCGTGCGGTGTCATCAACGGGGTGCTCATTGCCTACGGCCACGTGGTCGCGTTCATCGCGACGCTCGCGATGCTGGTGTCCGCACGCGGGCTCGCCGAGATCATCTCGGACCGCCAGACACAGATCATCGACCACCAGGGCTTTCTGGACCTGTTCCGGTCCGAACCCCTGGGCGTCCCGTTCATCGTCATCGTGTTCGGCCTCGTCGCCCTGGGCGGCTGGTTCCTGCTGAACCGCACGACGTTCGGACGGCGCACCTTCGCGGTTGGCGGCAACTCCGAGGCGGCCCGGCTGGCCGGCATCAAGGTGCAGCGTCACACCGTCTACCTGTACGCGCTGCTGGGCCTGTGCGCCGGCATCGCCGCCGTCATGCTGATGTCCCGCACCACCACCGGCTCGTCGACTCACGGATTCCTCTACGAGCTCGACGCCATCGCCGCCGTCGTCATCGGTGGCACGCTCCTCTCGGGTGGTCGCGGCACGGTGGTCGGCACGATCTTCGGCGTCCTGATCTTCACCGTCCTCACCAACGTCTTCACCCTCAACAACCTCTCGACGTCGGCGCAGGCCGTGGCGAAGGGCGTGATCATCGTGGTCGCCGTCCTGCTGCAGCAACGCTTTGCCCGGCGAAGTACCTAGCGCTCCACCCACCCCATCGCAAGAACAACCAGCAAGGAGCAGTCCATGTCCATCCACCTTTCTCGCCGGCGTCGCAGCCTGGCCATCGTCGGAGCCTTCGCGGCCACGGCGTTGGTGCTGAGCGCCTGCACCAACAACGGCGGCGGCGACGACGCGCCCGGCGTCTCCAACCAGGGCGGTGAGAACGACGAGGCTGGAAAGAAGGTCCGCATCGCCTTCTCGGCCCCGGCCGCCGACCACGGCTGGATGAGTGCGATCACCAAGAACGCCGTGGCTCAGGCCAAGGCGTACGAAGACGACGTCGAGCTGATCAACGCCGAGGGCACGAACGACGTCAACCTGCAGATCTCGCAGGTGGAGACGTTCATCAACGACAAGGTGGACGCCATCGTGCTGCTGCCGTTCGACGGCGCCGCCATGACGTCGGTCGCCCGCAAGGCGATGGACGCCGGCATCCCCGTGGTCAACGTCGACCGCGAGTTCAACTCGCCGTTCGCCGCCCGCACCACCGTGCTCGGCGACAACTACGGCATGGGCGTCTCGGCCGGCACCTACGTGTGTGATCACGCCGAAGGAGCCAAGAACAAGGTCGTCGCCGAGATCGCCGGCATCGACTCGCTCCCGCTGACGCAGGACCGGTCGAAGGGCTTTGCCGACGCGCTCAAGAAGTGCGGGCTCAAGGTGAACAACCGGGTCGCCGCCGAGTTCACCGTCGAGACGGGTGAGAAGGCCGCGTCGAACCTCCTGCAGGCCGCGCCGAAGATCGACTACCTGTGGAATCACGACGACGACCAGGGCGTCGGTGTGATGGCGGCCATCAAGAACGCCAACCGTGACGAGTTCGTCATGATCGGCGGGGCCGGTTCGGCCAACGTGATGCGTGACATCAAGGCCGACAACACGGTGCTCAAGGCGACGGTCATCTACCCGTCGACGCAGGGCGCTGACGGCATCAAGCTGGCCCGCCTCATCGCGCAGGGCAAGGCGATGTCCGACCTCGCCGAGGTCGAGGTCCCGCGCAAGGTGCAGCTGTCGGCACCGGTCGTCACCAAGGAGAACGTCGAGGAGTACATCGACTCCGCGTTCGAGTCGTGACAGACGGGCCCGCTCCGCCACCACCCACGGCGGAGCGGGCCCAGCACCACCTACCTGGATCAGGAGAACCCATGTCCGACACACGCGAGCTCGGGATCGGCCTCGTCGGCTACGCCTTCATGGGCGCCGCGCACTCGCAGGCCTGGCGCACCGCGCCGGCGTTCTTCGACCTTCCGCTCAAGCCCCGCCTGCGGGCGATCTGCGGACGCGACGAGGCCGCGGCTACCGAGGTCGCGCAGCGCTTCGGCTGGGAGTCGGTCGAGACGGACTGGCGGGCGCTGCTGACCCGCGACGACATCGACGTCATCGACATCTGCACTCCGGGTAACACCCATGCCGAGATCGCCATCGCCGCCCTGGAGGCCGGCAAGCATGTGCTGTGCGAGAAGCCGTTGGCCAACAGTGTCGCCGAGGCGGAGGCCATGGCGGCCGCGGCGGCCGAGGCGGCCAAGAACGGCGCGCGCGCGATGGTCGGCTTCACCTACCGGCGCGCGCCGGCGGTGTCGTTCGCCCGGCAGCTGGTGGCGGCCGGCCGGATCGGCCAGATCCGCCACGTGCGCGGACAGTACCTCCAGGACTGGCTGAGCGACGAGAACACCCCGATGAGCTGGCGGCTGGACAAGTCGCTGGCCGGATCGGGCGCCCTTGGCGACATCGGCGCGCACATCATCGACATGGCCCAGTTCGTCACCGGATCCGACATCGTCTCGGTGCAGGGCCTCATGGAGACCTTCGTGACCACCCGCCCGCTCGCCGGTGAGAGCGCGACACTCGGTGGCACGTCCACCGCCGACGCCGAGCGCGGACCCGTCACCGTCGACGACGCGGCCGCCTTCACCGCCCGCTTCGCCGACGGAGCCGTCGGCGTCTTCGAGGCGACCCGGTTCGCCACGGGCCGCAAGAACGCCCTGCGGCTCGAGGTCAACGGCACACTCGGTTCGATCGCGTTCGACTTCGAGGACATGAACGTCCTCGAGTTCTTCGACGCCTCGGAGGACGCCGACGTCGCCGGCTTCCGGCGCATCATGGTCACCGAGGCATCGCACCCGTACGTCGCCGCCTGGTGGCCGCCCGGTCACGGCCTCGGGTACGAGCACGGCTTCACCCACCAGGTGGTCGACCTCGTCACCGACATCGCCAAGGGCGCCGAGCCGGCTCCGTCGTTCGGCGACGGTCTCGCCGTCCAGCGCGTGCTCGAAGCGGTCGAGGCCAGCGCGTCCGACGGCACCGTGCGCACCATCGGCCATTCGTCAGGAGGAACCTCATGACCCGTCCCATCACCTTGTTCACCGGCCAGTGGGCTGACCTGCCCTTCGAGGAGGTGGCCCGGCTCGCGTCGGAGTGGGGCTACGACGGGCTCGAGATCGCCTGCTGGGGCGACCACCTCGACCCGTGGGCCGCCGTCGAGGACGACGGGTACATCCAGACCCGCAAGGACGTCCTCGACAAGTACGGCCTGCAGGTCTTCGCGATCTCGAACCACCTCAAGGGGCAGGCCGTCTGCGACGACCCGATCGACGAGCGTCACCACGACATCCTGTCGGCGCGCGTCTGGGGCGACGGCGAGCCCGAGGGCGTCCGGCAGCGGGCGGCTGAGGAGATGAAGCACACCGCACGAGCGGCCCGCATGCTCGGCGTCGACACCGTCGTCGGGTTCACCGGCTCGTCGATCTGGAAGTACGTCGCCATGTTCCCGCCGGTGTCCGAGGCCGCCGTCGCCGCCGGCTATCAGGACTTCGCCGACCGCTGGAACCCGATTCTCGACGTCTTCGACGAGGAAGGCGTCCGGTTCGCCCACGAGGTGCACCCGAGCGAGATCGCCTATGACTACTGGACGACCCAGGCCGCTCTGGAGGCGATCGGCCACCGCGAGGCGTTCGGGCTGAACTGGGACCCGTCGCACTTCGTCTGGCAGGACCTCGACCCGATCGGCTTCCTGTGGGACTTCCGCGACCGGATCTACCACGTCGACTGCAAGGACACCAAGAAGCAGGTCGGCAACGGGCGCAACGGCCGGCTCGGCTCGCACCTCCCCTGGGCCGACCCGCGGCGCGGCTGGGACTTCGTCTCGACCGGTCGCGGCGACGTGCCCTGGGAGGCGTGCTTCCGGATGCTCAACACGATCGGGTACGACGGCCCCATCTCGGTCGAGTGGGAGGACGCCGGCATGGACCGACTGCTCGGCGCACCCGAGGCACTGGCGTTCGTGAAGGCCAACCTGTTCGACGCCCCCGACGGAGCCTTCGACGCCGCCTTCTCCAGCGGCGACTGAGGGACTAGGGTGCCGACTAAGCAAGCGCTTAGTTCCTAGCACCCAGGAGTGTCCATGCCTCGCACGTTCGAGAACCTCGATGCGTTCCGCGCCGCCGCAGGGGAGGAGCTCGGCACCAGCGACTGGATCACCGTCACGCAGGACCAGATCAACCTCTTCGCCGACGCCACCGGCGACCACCAGTGGATCCACGTCGACCCGGAGCGTGCCGCGAGCGGCCCGTTCGGCACCACGGTCGCGCACGGCTACCTCACCTTGTCGCTGCTCCCGGTGCTGCAGCAGAGCATCTACCAGATCGAGGGGTTGACGCTCGGCGTCAACTACGGCGCGAACAAGGTCCGCTTCCCGAGCCCGGTGCCGGTCGACTCGCGACTGCGGGCCACGGCGACGCTGCGGGAGGTGGCCGACATCTCGATCGGCACCCAGGCCGTGATCTCCTTCGTGGTCGAGCTCGAGGGTGGCGAGAAGCCGGCCTGCATCGCCGACGTCGTCTACGTGATGGCGGCCTGAGATGAACTTCGAGTTCGACGACGACACCCAGGCCCTCATCGGGCGCGTCGAGGCCTTCATGGACGCCGAGGTGTACCCGGCCGAGACGACGCTGTACGAGCAGATCGAGCAGCTCGAGGCCGACGACGCCTGGACGTTCCCACAGATCATCGGCGAGGTGGCCCAAAAGGCCAAGGCGGAAGGGCTGTGGAACTTCTTCCTCCCCGACCAGACGTACGGCGGCGGCCTCACCAATCTCCAGTACGCCCCGATCGCCGAGATCACCGGCCGGAGCATCCACCTCGCGCCCGCGGCATTCAACTGCTCCGCGCCGGACACCGGCAACATGGAGGTGCTGGCGATGTTCGGCACCGATGAGCAGAAGAAGCAGTGGCTGGAGCCGCTGCTCCAGGGCACCATCCGTTCGTCGTTCGCCATGACCGAGCCCCAGGTCGCGTCGTCGGACGCCACCAACATCGAGCTGAGCATCGTGCGCGACGGCGACGAGTACGTGATCAACGGCCGCAAGTGGTGGATCAGCGGCGCGATGAACCCGAACTCGAAGATCTTCATCGTGATGGGCAAGACCGATCCCGAGGCCGACCGGCACCGCCAGCAGTCGATGATCCTCGTCGAGCGCGACACCCCCGGCCTGGAGATCAAGCGCAGCATGCGGGTGTTCGGCTATCCGGACCGCAACCACGGTGGCCACGCCGAGCTGGCGTTCCACGACGTCCGGGTGCCGGTGTCGAACATCATCGGTGCGGAGGGCGAGGGCTTCGCGATCGCCCAGGCGCGGCTCGGGCCGGGGCGCATCCACCACTGCATGCGATCCATCGGCGTCGCCGAACGGGCGATCGAGATGATGTGCCAGCGGGCGTCGTCGCGGGTCGCCTTCGGCAAGCCGATCGCCGACCAGGGCGTGGTCCGCGACTGGATCGCCGAGTCGCGGGTGCGGCTGGAGCAGCTGCGGCTGCTGGTGCTCAAGGCTGCGTGGCTGATGGACGAGCGGGGCAACCGCGCGGCGCACACCGAGATCCAGGCGATCAAGATCGCCACCCCGAGCACGGTGGAGTGGATCCTCGACAAGGCCATCCAGGTGCACGGCGCCGGAGGGCTGAGCCAGGACTTCCCCCTCGCCGAGTGGTTCGCCGGCATGCGCACGCTGCGCTTCGCCGACGGACCGGACGAGGTGCACAAGGCGAGCCTGGCCAAGGCCGAGATCGCGAAGCACCGATGAGCATCGGCACTGACATCGAGGGCAGGTCGGCGATCGTCACCGGTGCCGCCGGCGGCATCGGCGAGGCGATCGCCCAGCGCTTGCTCGAACGGGGTGCGTCGTCGGTGGTGTTGACCGACCTCGACTCCGACCGGCTGGAGGTGGCGGCCGAGCGGCTGGGCGGGATGTACCCGGAGCGCGTCGACTTCCTGACCGGCGACGCGACCGACGACGACCACCTTCGTGTGCTGACGTCGCGCGACGTCGACCTGTACTTCGCCAACGCCGGCGTCTTCCGCGGGTTCGGGCTCGAGGCCGAGGAAGACGCCTGGGCGGCCAGCTGGAACGTCAACGTGATGGCACATGTCCGGGCGGCTCGACTGCTGGTTCCGCGCTGGGTGGAACGGGCGGAGTCCGGCGAACGAGGCGGCTGCTTCGTCAGCACCGCCTCGGCGGCCGGCCTGCTGGTGCAGCTCGGCTCGGCGACCTACACGACGTCCAAGCACGCGGCCCTCGGGTTCTCCGAGTGGCTGGCCGCCACCTACGGCGACCGCGGCGTCCAGGTGTGCTGCCTCTGCCCGATGGGTGTGCGAACCCCCATGACGACCGGCGGAGACACCCAGGAGAACCCCGACGGCCGGGTGGCCCATGCCGCCGTTGCCGGTGCCGGCGAGATGCTGTCACCGCTCACGGTCGCCGACGTCGTCCTCGACGCCGTCGAAGCGGGTCGATTCCTCGCCCTCCCGCACGTGGGCGTCGACGCCATGCAGCAGGGCAAGGCCGCCGACCGCGACCGCTGGCTCGCCGGCATGCAGCGCCTCCGCCGCGCAGTGGAATGAGGGCAGAGCTCTCCCCTCGACCTCAGGCCATCTGTCTGACGCGGTAGCGCTGGTTGCGCCGCGGTGTTCCGGTGGGGTCGATCCGCCGGGGCGGGACGTACTCGGGCACGCCGTCGTCGGCGAACAGCAGGCTCCACTCGCCTTGATGGAGGAGTCGATGGTGGAACGGACAGATGAGGACCCCGTCGGCGATGTCGGTGGGCCCGCCGCGGGACCAGGGATCGCGGCCGTGGTGGGCGTCGCACCAGTCGGGTGGTCGATCGCAGCGGGGGAAGGTGCATCCGCCGTCGCGGTGGCCGAGGGCGACGCGTTGATGACGGTCATAGTGGCGCTTGGCGCGCCCGACGTCGAGCACGGTGGATTCGCCGTCGAGGACGACCGGCAGGATCTCCAGGTCGCAGGCGAGGCGGCGGGCCTCGCCGGGTGAGAGGCGGGTACCGGTGTCGAAGGTCGCGGCGCGAACGGTGCCGATGAGGGTGTCGAAATCGACGTTGACCGTCATTCGTGGTCCGATGCCGGCCGCACCGGGCAGCACTCCGGTGGGGAACTTCTCGATCAGGGTGGCGAAGGCGTGGCCGTTGCGCTGATTGGTGGTCGGCCGCTCGTCGAGCAGCACGTCGGTCTGGTTCTCTGCCGTGTGGTTGTTGCGGGGCGCGGCGATGGCGTCGAGCATCGTGCGCAGCTGATCGGCGATCATCTCCGGGACGGTGAAGCCGCCCTGGTAGGTGCCGTCGCGCCGGTCGGCCATCCAGAACTCGGTCTTCGCCCAGGCCCGCTTCTCACGCTCGGCCAACGTCTCGGCCTCGACCTCATCGACCTTCTCGGGGGCGTACACATCGGCGATGCGGTCGGCGCGGCGGCGCAGGTCCTTCAGCGACATGAGTGGCGCGTCACCGATCAGCGTGTCCTCGCAGGCCTGCTTCTGCTCAGGCGTGACATCAGCCGGCAGGCCCGCCACTGTCGACGCGATGACGTCAGCCTGTCCGACGGAGATCTCGCCTTTCGCCAAAGCAGATTCCGTGGCCGGAGCCTGACCGACGCGCTCGGCCTGATGCAACATCCGATCGGCCGCGCCGCGGTCGCCACCCAAGGTGTTGGCGATCAGCTGCCCCGGTGACGAGGCACCGTGTTCCCGAGCGACATCGGACGCTGCGATGGCGCGAGCCGCGGCCATCTTGTGCGCGGCGACCCGGGCCTCGACCCGAAGGATCGCTTCGGTGGCGGCCGCCTGCTCATCGACCGGGAGCTCGGCATACGCCTCCAGCCGCAGCGAGTCGAGGAGTGTGGCGACCTGACGCCACAGCCCGACAGCTGGCTGTTTCGAAGACATGTTCCCATCGTATGGCCAGGTCATCATGATTCAGCCGTTCAGAATCGAGATGTGGATGACTGCCGCCGCGCCACCGTGTGTGGACAACAGAATCGGTCCATCGACTTCCGGTCGAACTCGACTCCCACCTCCCGGATACGGTGAACGCCATGGCGATCGAGCTCCTCACTCCCCGGCAGCTGGACGAGATGCGTCCGGCGGGGGAGTTCGTCGCATCCGTGCTGACCCGCCTGGTCGAGGTGGCAGACGTCGGCATGAACCTGCTGGATCTGGACGCCCTCGCCCACGACATGATCCGCGAGCGCGGGGCCGAGTCGTGCTACATCGACTACCACCCGTCGTTCGGTGCGATGCCATTCGGCAAGGTGCTGTGCACGTCGGTCAACGACGCCGTGCTGCACGGGCTTCCCCACGACTACACGCTCCGGGACGGCGACCTCCTGAGCCTGGACTTCGCCGTCGCGATCGACGGCTGGGTGAGCGACTCCGCGGTCAGCACGATCGTCGGCACGCCGCGCGACGAGGACGTCCGGCTCATCGACACCACCCGGCAGGCTCTCGACGCCGCGATCTCCGTCGCGAAGCCGGGCAACCGCGTCGGCGACATCTCCGCGACGATCGGCGAGGTCGCCCGGGACGCCGGCTACTCCGTCAACACGCAGTTCGGCGGGCACGGCGTCGGGCGCACCATGCACGGCGACCCCCATGTGCCCAACGACGGACGCGCGGGCCGTGGGTTCCCGCTCAAGCCGGGGCTGGTCATCGCGATCGAGCCGTGGCTGCTCCAGTCGACCGACGAGATCGTCATGGACCCTGACGGCTGGACGATCCGCAGCTCCGACGGCTCGCGCGGCGCCCACTCCGAGCACACGATCGGCATCACGGACGGCGATCCCCTCGTCTTCACCGCCAGGGACTGACCGAGGAGGACCCATGACCGACCTCCGCCCGGATCGCACCGCCGTCCTGGTGGTCGACATGCAGCCGGACTTCATGCCCGGCGGCGCCCTGCCCGTCGAGGGTGGCGACGAGCTGGTCGAGCCCATCTCGGCGCTGGTTCGCGGCGACCGGTTCGCGCATCGAGTGGCGACTCAGGACTGGCATCCCGCCGGGCACATCTCCTTCGCCAGCTCGCACGAAGGCCGTCAGCCCTTCGACCAGATCGACCTCTACGGTCACGAGCAGGTGCTGTGGCCCGACCATTGCGTCCAGGGCAGCGCCGGCGCGGCCTTGCACGACGACCTGCCGCTCGACCGCTTCGACATGATCCAGCGCAAGGGCATGCGCCCGGACGTCGACTCCTACAGCGGCTTCTCGGAGAACTGGAACCCGGCCGGCGACCGATCGCCGACCGGACTGGGCGGGTGGTTGCGCGAGCGCGGCGTCACCGATGTGGTGGTGTGTGGCCTGGCCCGGGACGTGTGCGTCACCTGGACCGCCGAGGACGCGATCCGGGCCGGCTTCCGATCCTGGTTCGTCTGGGACCTGAGTCGCTCGGTGGACCCGGACGGCGACGAGAAGCTGCGGCAGCGGTTGACCAGCGCGGGCGTGCAGCTGATCGAGTCCGCCGACGTCACGAGCTGAGGCCTGACCCACCGTCGACGGGGACGGCGATCCTGGTCGGCTCCTTCCGTCCGCGCAGCTGGATCTCGTCGACCTCGCGCCAGCGCCCGGCCTCCTCGGCTCCCGCCGCCTCGACGGCGCGCACCGACGCCACCACGCAGCCCGGCACGGTCTTCGCGTGCTCAGACAAGCGGGCCGCCTCGTTGACCGGGTCGCCGATCACGGTGTACTCGAACCGGCTCTCGGCGCCGACGTTGCCGGCGACCGCCTGACCCGCAGAGACCCCGACGCCGGCCTCCGCCTCGGGCATCTCGTCCTGGAGGCGCGCGGTCATCGTGCGGGCTGCTGCGAGTGCGCTGCCGGCAGGGTCGTCCATGTCCTCGGGGGCGCCGAAGACCGCGAGCACCGCGTCGCCCTCGAACTTGTTGACGAACCCACCGTGCTCGTGCACCTCGGCCACCACGACCGCGAAGAACCGGTTCAGGAGCTTCACGACCTCCTGGGGAGGCTGCTCGGTCGCGATCGTGGTGGACCCGACGACGTCGATGAAGAGCACGGCGACGTCGCGGACCTCCCCGCCGAGCTCCATCTGCCGCGACATCGCCGCCTTGGCCACCTCCTCCCCGACATGCCGGCCGAAGAGGTCGCGGATGAGCTCGCGTTCGCGGACGTCCCGGATCATGCGGTTGAACCCGGTCTGCAGCAGGCCGAGCTCGGTGCCGTCGAACACCAGCACCTCGGTGTCCATGTCACCGCCGCGGACCCTGGCCATGGCGGCCGTGACGCTCCTGATCGGAGCCACCATCGCCCGGGTGTTCATCACCATCAGTCCCAGCCCGGTGATGATGGCGATGGCGCCGAGAACCAGGACCGCGATGCCCAGCTTCGTGACGGAGACGTTCTCCCGGATGACGGCGATCAGCGCGACGATCATCATGCCGGCCACCGGCAGGCCGCCCAGGAGCCAGATCAGCAGCGACCGCATCGTGAGCCCGACCCCGAGGGCGTGTTTCGGCGGAGACGTCGCCAGAGCGCGCGCGGCGACGGGCCGCAGGGCGAACTCGCTGAGCAGATACGAGTTGGCGCACACCACGACGCCGCCCATGGTCGACGTGAGAGCGACCTTGGCGATCAGCTGGGGGTCGGCGACGCCGTACAGCACGGTGAACAGCGACGTCCCGATCAGCCAGAGCACCGCCGAGATGCTGGTCATCTTCCGCGGCAGGCGCAGCGTGTCGATCCGGTTCTTCCGCTCGGCGTCACGGCCTTCCAGGAACCACCGCAGGGCCCTGCGCGTCACGGTGGCTCCGACGATCCAGCCGACCACCAGGGAGACGAGGACGTAGGCCGGAACGGCGACGAAGTTGATCCACGCAAGCTCGGACGTGAGCACCGGTCGGCCGGGGATGACCAGGGCGAGCAGGAGCGTCACGAGGACGGTGCCCACCAGGTTGGCGACGATCTGCGAGCCGGCCAACAGGATCTGCACGCGCAGCCACAACCGGTCGGCACCCTCGTCGCCCGGACCGAGGAGCCACGACCCGAGCGGGCTCGCCCGCAGCCAGCGGCGCTCTAACGGCATGGGATCTCCTCGGGAGCTACTGCGAGCAGAGTATTCCGCGAGATGTGTGCCGATGTTCGCGACAGCCGGCCGATTTCAGCGCAGCGTTCGTCACAGGTCACCAGGAAACGGCGGACGCCGCTCCGCCCACGGTGCCGCCTCCTCGACCTGGCTGAGCAGCGAGAAGAGCGGGCCGTCCCCGCCCGGGCGTCCGGCGAGCATGACGCCGATGGGGAGCGACGGAGCGTCCGGTGTCTCTTCGGTCCAGTGCAGCGGCAGGCTCGCGGCGGGGACGCCGGCCATGTTGTAGACGGCGGTGAACGGGGTGAACAGCAGCTCGCGGCGGTGGTCCTCGGCCGGGTCGCCCGACTCGGTGAACCACTCCGACGGCTGCGGTGGCAGCGCGAGCGTGGGTGTCAGCCAGGCGTCGTACTCGCGCATCGTCGTCACGACCTCGCGCGTGGTGGCCTCGAGGAACTGGATGGCGTGGGCCAGCTCCACTGCACTGGCCTCCCGGCCGCGGGCCAGCCAGTAGCGGGTGTTGGCCCGCAGCATCGCGATCGCCTCGTCGGGCACCGGCGCCGCGGCCATGCCGCTCGACCACACGACGTTGAACTGTGGCTCGAGTGCGGCCGGGAAGGGGTTGTCGACGTCGACGACGTCGTGGCCGAGTGACTCCAGCACGCGGCTCGCCTCCTCCCAGGCGTCGATCGACGACGCGGACGTCTCGATGCCCGGCAGGTAGGGGGTCGACCAGCGTGCGATGCGCAGGCGCCGCGGTTCGCGGGCAGCCCACGCCGAGAACGAGACGTCCGGTTCGGGAAGGGGACGAAAGTCGCCCGGCATCGGGTGCGCCATCGCGTCGAGCATCGCCGCGGCGTCCCGCACGGAGCGGGCGATCGCGCCGTCGCCGGCCAGCCCGCTCCAGTCGCTGCCGAGCGGGCCGGCACTGACCCGTCCCCGGCTCGGCTTGAATCCCACCACCCCGCAGCAGCTCGCCGGGATGCGGATGGAGCCACCGCCGTCGCTGCCCTCGGCCAGCGGTACCAGTCGCGCGGCCACCGCGGCCGCCGCACCTCCGCTGGACCCGCCGGCGTTGCGAGTCAGGTCCCACGGTGTCCGTGCCGGCCCGACGACGTCGTTGTCGGTGTAGGACGACAGCCCGAACTCCGGCGTGTTCGTCTTGCCGAGGCTGATGAACCCGGCCCGCTGGACGAGCTCGACCACGTAGGCGTCGACCGTCGGGACGTTGTCCTGCATCAGCACCGAACCCATCGTGGTCCGGGTGCCGGCCGTTGCCGTGAGGTCCTTGAAGGCGGTCGGCACTCCACAGAACGCCGGCGGATTGTCTTCGGAAAGCAGCTGGTCCGCCTTCGCGGCCGCCTCGAGTGCCCGGTCAGCGGTGACGGTGACGAAGGCGCCGAGCGACTCCGCGTGCGCGTCGATGCGATCGAGGTGATGCCGGACGAGCTCGACCGATGACGCCTCGCGGTGCCGCAGCAGCCGGGCCTGCGCGGTGGCGTCGAGGTCGTGCAGCTCGGTCATGGGGTCGAGACTAGGGCTCGTCCTAGGGTGATCGCGTGGTCCAGTCCGTGGAGCTGTTGCTCGACGCCCACCTCGACGCGGCGGTGCGGCGCGAGCAGGAGGCCCTGGTCGACGCCGGCGTGGCCCGTCAGCTGCGACGCGGCGGCGACCCGGCCGTCCCGCACATCACCGTCGGTGTCGCGTCGTCGATCCCCGGTCACTTCGAGGATGCGCTGCGAGTGATCGACCACGGCGTCGGCCTCGAGCTGCGACTCGGTGGCCTGTTGCTGCTCGGCGGACGATCGACGGTCCTGGTGCGTGTCGTGGTGCCGAGCGCGCCGCTGCTCCAGCTTCAGGCGACGGTGTGGGAAACCCTCCGAGGCTGCCCCGGAATGCCGGACAACCTGGCGCCGGACCGCTGGACGCCGCACGTCACCCTCGTTCGCCGGGTCGGCCCGTCCGACCTGCCGGCAGCCGTCGACGCTCTCGGCGGACGGACCCACGCCGAGGGGTTCGTCGCGGGGATGCGCCGCTGGGACGGCGACGCCCGTCGAGCGTGGGCGCTGGACGGTTGAATGAACCTGTGCAGCTGACCGATCTCGTCACCACCTTCGATGCCGTGCGCGCCACCCGCTCGCGCAAGGCCAAGACCGCCGCCGTGGCCGAGTGCCTTCGCCTGGCCGGCGACGACGTCTTCGTCGTCGCGACCTACCTCTCCGGATCGCTCACCCAGCGTCGCACGGGCGTCGGCTGGCGATCACTCACCGACCTTCCGGCACCCGCGTCCGAGCCGTCGCTCACCATCGCGGCGGTCGATGCGGCGTTCGACGAGATCGCGGCCGCATCCGGTGCCGGTTCGAAGGCGGAGCGGCGTCGGCTCCTCGATGCCCTGTTCGCCGCGTCGACGGAGCCCGAGCAGAAGCTGCTCGGTGGCCTGATCACCGGTGAGATCCGCACGGGCGCGCTGGAGGGCGTGCTGGTCGAGGGCATCGCCGCAGCGTTCGAGATCCCTTCGCCCGTCGTCCGGCGGGCGGTGATGTTGGCCGGATCCGCGCCGTACGCGGCCCGCGAAGCAGCCACCGGCGGGGAGAAGGCGCTTGCGTCGATCGGGCTCGAAGTCGGTCGTGCGGTGCAGCCGATGCTCGCCGGAAGCGCCCCTGACCTCGCCGCCGGGCTGGAAGCCGTCGGGCTTCCGTGTCTGGTCGACGGCAAGCTCGACGGCATCCGCATCCAGGTCCATCGTGCGGGTCCCGACGTCTCGGTGTGGTCGCGCAGCCTCGACGACCTCACCGGCCGGTTCCCCGAGCTCGTCGAGCTGGCCCGATCGCTGTCGGCCGGGTCGTTCGTGCTCGACGGAGAGGCGCTGCTCGTCGACGACGACGGCCGGCCGCGCGCCTTCCAGGACACCGCATCGCGCTCCATGACGGTCTCGGCCTCCGAGCTGGCGATGAGCCCGTTCTTCTTCGACGTCCTGCACGTCGACGGTCGCGACTTGCTCGACGAGCCGGCGGCCGAACGGGCGGACATCCTGGCGCGGCTCGTCCCCGAGGAGCACCTCGTGCCGCGCAAGCTGGCCGAGACCGCTGACGAGGTGGCCGATTTCCAGACCGGTGTGCTGGCCGACGGTCACGAGGGCATCGTCCTCAAGGGCCTCGACACCACCTGGGAGGCGGGCCGGCGCGGATCCGGCTGGGTGAAGGTCAAGCCGCGGCACACGCTCGATCTCGTCGTCCTCGCCGTCGAGTGGGGCAGCGGCCGGCGCCAGGGCACGCTGTCGAACATCCATCTCGGGGCCCGTGATGGGGACGACTGGGTGATGCTCGGCAAGACGTTCAAGGGCATGACCGACGAGATGCTCACCTGGCAGACCGAGCGGTTCCTCGAGCTGGAGACGTCGCGCGATGGCCACGTCGTCCATGTCCGCCCGGAGCAGGTGGTCGAGATCGCGTTCGACGGGCTGCAGCGCAGCACGCGCTATCCCGGCGGGCTCGCGCTGAGGTTCGCCCGCGTGCTGCGGTACCGCGACGACAAGCGTGCGGAGGAAGCCGACACCATCGACACCGTTCGCGCTCTGGCGGGCCAGCCGTGACACTGGGTGGGTGCCCACCTCCCTCGTGACCGGAGCGACCGGATACGTCGGCGGTCGTCTCGTTCCGGATCTGCTCGCCGCCGGCCACGACGTACGGGTGATGGTCCGGGACGCGCGCAAGGCCGAAGCGCACGCCTGGTCCGGCGACGTGGACGTCGCGGTGGCCGATGCCACTGAAGCCACGGAGGTGGCCGACGCCCTCGCGGGGATCGACGTCGCCTACTACCTGCTCCACTCGATCGGCACGGGGGGCGACTTCGCGGAGACCGAGCGCGGCATCGCCAGGACGTTCGCCGCGGAGGCGAAGCGCGCCGGAGTACGACGGATCGTCTATCTCGGCGGCATGGTGCCCGAAGGCGAGGAACTGTCTGAACACCTGCGATCGCGGCAGGAGGTCGGCGACGTCCTGCTCGAGTCGGGCGTGCCGACGGCGGTGCTGCAGGCCGGTGTCGTCATCGGCTCGGGGTCGGCGTCCTTCGAGATGCTGCGCTACCTCACCGAGCGACTCCCGGTCATGGTGACGCCGAAGTGGGTGCACACCAGGATCCAGCCCATCGCCATCCGGGACGTCCTGCACTACCTCGTCGGCTGTGCCGACCTCCCCGACGACGTCAGTCGACGTTTCGACATCGGCGGACCGGACGTGCTGACGTACTTCGAGATGATGCAGCGCTACGCCGCCGTCGCCGACCTGCCGAAGCGTCGCGTCCTGCCGGTTCCCGTCCTCTCACCCAGCCTGTCGAGCCATTGGGTCGGGTTGGTGACGCCGGTACCGGCGGCACTGGCCAGGCCGCTCGTCGAGTCGCTGCGCAACACGGTCGTGGCGGCCGACCGCGACATCGCGGAGCACGTGCCGGACCCGCCGGAGGGCCTCACCGACTTCGACCGTTCCGTCGAGCTCGCCCTCACCAAGATCCATGAGCTCGACGTCCCGACCCGATGGTCGTCCGCCTCGACCGCCGGCGCACCGAGCGATCCGTTTCCCACCGACCCGGACTGGGCCGGCGGCTCGCTCTACGCCGACGACCGAACGCGCGAGGTCGACGCATCGCCGGAGCAGCTCTGGTCGGTCATCGAGGGCATCGGGGGCAGCAACGGCTGGTACTCGTGGCCGATCGCGTGGAGGGTTCGCGGCCTGCTCGATCGCGCCGTCGGGGGCCCCGGTCTGCGCCGTGGCCGGCGCAACCAGCGCGAGCTCGTCGTCGGCGACGCGCTCGACTTCTGGCGGGTCGAGGAGTCCGACGACCACTCGTTCCTGCGGCTCCGGGCCGAGATGCGGCTGCCAGGCCTGGCGTGGCTCGAGCTGCGGGTCGGGTCCACCGAGGGGGGCTCCACGACGTTCCATCACCGGGCACTGTTCCACCCGAGGGGGCTGCTCGGGCACCTGTACTGGTGGTCCGTCTACCCCTTCCACGGCATCATCTTCGGCTCGATGCAGAGGAACATCGCGAAGGCTGCTGAGGCGCTGGATCAGTGACCACCGCGAGGCTCATCAGCCCCATCGGCCCGTCTGGCCGAGCCGTCGCTGCATCTCGGCGTTCAGCTGGGCCAGCGCCGCCGCGATGCTGGTGGCCACGAAGTCGCTGAGGCGGTGGTGCAGGTGCTCGCTGATCTCAGGGGTGGCGTCGTCGGCGTCCACGTCGAGAATCGGACCGCCCACGCGTTCGACTTCGACGTGGCCGTCGACCGGCCGCACGTCCACCCGCACCTCGACGGCCGCCTCCTGCACCGAGCGTGAGGACGCCTCGACGAGGATCGACGTGCCGTTCGCGACCCTGCTCAGGTCGATCGTGATGTCGAACTCGTGCGCGATCGGCCGGGAGATCTGGTCGACCGCGATCTCGATGAGCTCACGACGCACCCGCTCGGCGGCGGCGTCGACTTCGTCCGTCATGCGCTTATCCTCGCCCATCTTTCTTCAACCAGATGGTTGACAAAGACCGATGGTCGCGTTTGACTGTATTCAACCCATCAGTTGAACAAGGAAGCAGTCGGATGTCTGATCAGCTCTCCAGGGTCTTCTCGGCCCTCGCCGACCCCACGCGACGCGACATGGTGGCCAGGCTCACCACGACGGACGCCACGGTCGGTGAGCTGGCGGAACCGTACGACGTCAGCGTCCAGGCGGTGTCCAAGCACCTCAAGGTGCTGGAGGATGCCGGCCTGGTCAGCCGGAGCCGGGAGGCACAACGACGGCCGGTGCATCTCGAGGCGGAGGTGTTCGACCTCATGACCAAGTGGATCGAGCGTTACCGCCGACAGGCCGAGGAACGGTATCGCCGCCTCGACGCCGTGCTGGCGGAGCTGAACGAGCAGGACGACCCGCAGACGAAGGAAGGAACGGCATCATGACGACCACCATGAATCACATCGACGAGGCCACCATCGAGGCCGATCCGACGCTGCCCATCATCCGGATCACGCGCGACTTCACCGCCACACCGGCCCAGCTCCTGAAGGCCCACACCGACCCGGACCTGTTCACCCGATGGGTCGGCCCGAACGGCACGGAGATCCGCATCGTCGAGTGGGAAGCCCGCGACGGCGGTGCCTGGCGGTACGTGGGCGGGCTGGACGGCGAGGAGTTCGCGTTCCGTGGTTGCTTCCATCGCGTCGGCGACGACGTCATCGTGCAGACGTTCACCTACGAGGCCGAGCCCGACGGTGTGGCCCTCGAGACCCTGCGGTTCGAGGATCTGGGCGACGGCCGGACGCGCCTGCACGCCCAGTCGCTCGTCGACTCCTTCGAGGGACGCGACGCGTGGCTGCGCAGCGGCATGGAGGTCGGCGTCAACGACGGCTACGCGAAGCTCGACGCGATGCTGGCCAGCGGCGATGTCTGAGCTCACCGCGGCCGACCCTGCCGAGCGGCACCGGCTCGTGGCCGGCGCATTCACCGAGCGCGCCGAGGGCGTGCAGGACTGGGACGCAGCTTCCCCGGTCGAGGAGTGGACGGCGCGTGACGTCGTCCGTCACCTGGTCGAGTGGTTTCCCGGGTTTCTCGCCGATGGAGGCGTCGAGCTGGCCCGCGGTCCTTCGGTCGACGACGACCCGGTCGCGGCCTGGCGCACCCACGCCGATGCCGTGCAGGCCCTGCTCGACGACCCGGACGCCGACCGGCCGTTCACGCACCCGCGGGCCGGGGCCCACCCGCTCGATCAGGCGATCGACCAGTTCTATACGTCCGACGTCTTCATGCACACGTGGGACCTCGCACGCGCCACCGGCCAGGACGACCGGCTCGACCCGGACCTGTGCGCCCAGCTCCTGGAGGGCATGACGCAGATGGAGGACGTCATCCGCAGCTCCGGGCAGTACGGACCGGCGGTTCCGGTGCCGGAGGACGCTCCGGTGCAGGACCGGATGGTCGGCTTCATCGGCCGCGACCCGTCCTGGAAGCCGGACGCCTAGGGACGCACCGGTGTGCGCCCGCTGGGGCCCGCTCGTAGCCTGACACTCATGCCGGCTGTTCTGCTGTTCGACGTCAACGAGACCCTCTCCGACCTGTCGCCGATGGGGGATCGATTCGCCGAGGTGGGCCTGCCGGCACATCTGGCGCCCACCTGGTTCGCCGGACTGCTGCGCGACGGGTTCGCCGTCACGGTCGGCGGGCGCCCGGCGTCGTTCAAGGACATCGGGGCGGACGTGCTGCGCGGCCTGGCGGCCGGCGTCGACGACGTCGACGTGGATGCGGCCGTCGAGCACGTGCTGGGGTCGTTCGCCACCCTCGACCTGCACCCCGACGTCGCACAGGGGCTGCGAGAGCTGCACGGCCGCGGAACACCGATGGCCACCCTCACGAACGGCTCGGCGGCGATTCCGGAGTCCCTGCTCTCCCGGGCCGGTGTGGACGACGTGATGGAGCGCTTCCTCTCCGTCGACGACGCGGGCATCTGGAAGCCCCATCCCGACGCCTACCGATACGCCGTCGAGACGATGGGCGCCCCAGCTGCCGACACGATGCTCGTCGCCGCGCATTCGTGGGACATCGATGGCGCAGCGCGGGCGGGCCTCGCCACCGCGTACATCGACCGGAAGGGGCTGCCGTATCCGTCCCAATTCGAGCGGGCTGACGTGGAGGTCGGATCGCTCATCGAGCTCGCCTCCGCCGTGTCCTGACGCCGCCTAGCCCCGGCGCGGGATACGGAGCGCCGACCGCAGCACCAGGTCCATGACCGGGGTGGGCGTCACGTCGGCGAGGACCCGCTGGAACTTCGGGCCGACGCCCACGACGTAACGCGCACGAGGTCGGCGTGCCGTCAGGGCGCGCTCGACGGCCTCCGCGACCTTGGCCGGGGCCACCGCCATTCGCTGGGACAACGGAATCGCGCGGCGATATCCAGCGGTGTGCCTGGCATACAGGGTCCGCTGCTCCGCCGGCAGCGCGTCGACGTCGGCGTCGAACGCCTCCACCGCCTTCTGCCACATGTCGGTGTCCACTTGGGCCGGCTCGACCAGCGAGACGTGGATGCCCCACGTGTGCACTTCCATCCGCAGCGCGTCGGCCGTCGCCTCGATGGCGAACTTCGACGCGTTGTAGGCGCCCGTGATCGGAGTGACGATCCGGCCGCTGAGCGAGGAGATGAAGACGACCCGGCCACGCGACTCGCGAAGTCGGGGAAGGACGGCCTGGGTCACGGCGATCTGGCCGATGACGTTGACGTCGAGCTGCCGCCTCCAGGCGTCGAGTGGCATCGCCTCGACCGGCCCGGTGAGAAGGATCCCCGCATTGTTGACGAGAGCGTCCAGTCGTTCTGGCAACCCGGCGTCGAGCGCGGCCACCTGGGTCTCGTCGGTGACGTCGAGGGTGATCGGGACGATCCGCCCGCTGCCCTCGGCGCTCAATCGTGCGCCGTCGGACTCGCGTCTGACACCGGCGATCACGTCCCACCCTTCGTTCGCCAGATGGAGTGCGACAGTGCGGCCGATGCCACGGGCGGCACCGGTGACGAGGACAGATGGCATGGCCGGAGATTACCCACATTTCCGGCGCCGGAGGGGAATGTTGATCGCCATGGCGAAGTTGATACGATCGGACTCAAGTCATCTGACTGAGACTCATCAACGTACTGATCAGCAGGAGGAACACCCATGGCACGTGCCGTCGGAATCGATCTCGGCACGACGAACTCCGTCGTCGCCGTCCTCGAAGGTGGAGAACCCACCGTCATCGCCAACGCCGAGGGCGCCCGCACCACCCCGTCGGTCGTGGCCTTCGCTAAGGACGGCGAGGTGCTGGCCGGCGAGGTCGCCAAGCGCCAGGGCGTCACGAACGTCGATCGCACCGTCCGCTCCGTCAAGCGCCACATGGGCACCGACTGGAGCGTCGAGATCGACGGCAAGACGTTCAACGCTCAGCAGATCTCCGCGTTCATCCTGCAGAAGCTGAAGCGCGACGCCGAGGCCTACCTGGGCGAGCCGGTCACCGATGCGGTCATCACCGTGCCGGCGTACTTCAACGACCACCAGCGACAGGCCACCAAGGAGGCCGGCGAGATCGCCGGGCTCAACGTCAGCCGGATCATCAACGAGCCCACCGCGGCCGCGCTCGCGTACGGCCTCGACAAGGGCGACGACCAGACCATCCTCGTCTTCGACCTCGGCGGCGGCACGTTCGACGTGTCCCTGCTCGAGATCGGCGACGGCGTCATCGAGGTGAAGGCCACCAGCGGTGACAACCACCTCGGAGGCGACGACTGGGACGAGAAGGTCGTCGACTGGATCGTCTCCAAGTTCAAGAGCAGCACCGGCCTCGACCTCACCAAGGACAAGATGGCCATGCCGCGCGTCCGTGAGGCAGCCGAGCGGGCCAAGGTCGAGCTGTCGTCGAGCTCGTCGACCTCGATCAACCTGCCGTACATCACCGTCGACGCGGAGAAGAACCCCGTGTTCCTCGACGAGAAGCTGAGCCGGGCGGAGTTCGAGAAGATCACCGCCGACCTGCTCGAGCGCACCAAGGCGCCGTTCCAGCACGTCATCAAGGACGCGGGCATCGAGCTCTCGGCCATCGACCACGTCGTGCTCGTCGGCGGCTCCACCCGGATGCCGGCGGTCGTCGAGCTGGTCAAGCAGCTGACCGGCGGCAAGGAGCCCAACAAGGGCGTCAACCCCGACGAGGTCGTCGCCGTGGGCGCCAGCCTGCAGGCCGGCGTGCTCAAGGGCGAGGTCAAGGACGTGCTCCTGCTCGACGTCACCCCGCTGAGCCTCGGCATCGAGACCAAGGGCGGCGTGATGACGAAGCTCATCGAGCGCAACACGACCATCCCGACCAAGCGGTCCGAGGTGTTCACGACGGCCGACGACAACCAGCCGTCCGTGGCGATCCAGGTGTACCAGGGCGAGCGCGAGATGGCGGCCGGCAACCAGCTGCTGGCCACGTTCGAGCTCACCGGGCTGCCACCGGCCCCGCGTGGCGTGCCGCAGATCGAGGTCACCTTCGACATCGACGCGAACGGCATCGTCAACGTCTCGGCCAAGGACCGCGGCACGGGCAAGGAGCAGTCGATGACCATCACCGGCGGCTCGGCCTTGTCGAAGGACGACATCGACCGCATGGTCAAGGACGCCGAGCAGTATGCCGAGGAGGACCGCAAGCGTCGCGAGGCCGTCGAGACCCGCAACCAGGCCGAGACCCTCGCGCACACGACCGACAAGTTCCTCCAGGAGAACGGCGACAAGGTCAGCGAGGACGTCAAGACCGAGGTGCAGGCCGACCTCGACGCGCTCAACGAGGCGCTCAAGGGCGACGACGCCGACGCCGTCCAGGCGGCGGTCACCAAGCTCGGTGAGTCCAGCTCGAAGATGGGCCAGGCGATGTACGAGGCCGCGGCTGCCGAGCAGGCCGCCCAGGGCACCGACGCGCCCGCGGGGGAGGGTGACTCCGCCGCTGAAGGCGACGACGATGTGGTCGACGCCGAGATCGTGGACGACGACACACCGTCCGACGAGGAGAACAAGTGACGGAACGCCCCGACGAGGGGGTTTCGACGGGCTCAACCGACGATCCGGTCGTTGAGCCTGTCGAAACGACCTCCGATGAACCCGCCGAGCCGGCCGAGCCGTCGCTCGAGCAGCGGCTCGCCGAGCGCACCGCCGACCTCCAGCGCCTGCAGGCCGAGTACGTCAACTACAAGCGCCGGGTTGAACGTGACCGTGCGTTCGCTCGGGCCCAGGGCGAGGCGTCCGTGCTGCGGTCGCTCCTCACCGTGCTCGACGACATCGGTCGGGCCGAGGAGCACGGACAGCTCGAGGGCGGCTTCAAGGCCGTGGCCGACGCGCTCAAGCAGGCCGTCGGCAGCCACCGACTGGAGTCGTTCGGCGCGGTGGGAGACGTGTTCGACCCCCGGCTGCACGAGGCGTTGTTCCATGCCGGCGAGTCGGAGGATGTGGTCGTCACGACCATCCAGTCGGTCGTCCGAACCGGCTATCGCGTCGGCGACGACGTCATCCGGCACGCCCAGGTCGGCGTCGTGGATCCGACCCCGGATGACTTCTCGGCTGAATCGACGCCTGAAGAGATGGACGAGCCGATCGAACCCACTGATCCCTACGAGGACTGAGGGGAGGGTGCGCGATGCCTGCCAGTGACTGGGCGACGAAGGACTTCTACAAGACGCTCGGCGTGTCCAAGGACGCTTCCCAGGCCGACATCAAGAAGGCCTACCGCAAGCTCGCGCGCGACAACCATCCCGACTCCAACCCGGGCAACAAGGCCGCCGAGGAGCGATTCAAGGAGGTCTCGGAGGCCTACGCGGTGCTCTCCTCGCCTGAGAAGCGCAAGGAGTACGACCAGCAGCGCACCCTGTTCGGGCAGTTCAAGGGCGGATTCCAGGGCCCGCCCGGATACGGCCAGCCGGGGCCTGGCGGAGTCGACTTCGACCTGGGCGACCTGCTCGGCGGCATCTTCGGGGGCGGTCGCGGTCGCTCCCGGCGCCAGCCGCAGGGCCGCCGCGGCGACGACCTCGAGACCGAGGCGAGCATCACCTTCCAGCAGGCCGTCGAGGGAGCCACGCTTCCGCTGCGCATGACCAGCGAGGAGGCCTGCCCCACCTGTCACGGAACCGGTGCCAGGCCGGGAACCGTTCCGAAGGTCTGCCCGAAGTGCCAGGGAAGTGGCATGCAGACGGGCACCGCCGGCGGCGTGTTCGCCATGACCGAGCCGTGCGACCAGTGCCGCGGCCGGGGCATGGTCGTCGAGGACCCGTGCGCCACGTGTCACGGATCCGGCCGGGCCCCGTCCAGCCGCACCCTGCAGGTGCGCGTGCCGGCCGGCGTCAAGGACGGTCAGCGCATCCGGCTCAAGGGCAAGGGCGGCAAGGGTGACGGCGCGCCGGACGGCGACCTCTACCTGGTGGTGCACGTGGCCAAGCACCCGCTGTTCGGTCGCAAGGGCGACCACCTCACGATCACGGTGCCGGTCGCGTTCGACGAGGCCGCTCTCGGCGCCACCATCTCGGTGCCGACGCTGGACGGTCCGCCGGTCAGCATCCGCATCCCCGCCGGCACCCCGAGCGGCCGCACGTTTCGTGCGCGCGGCAAGGGCGGTCCCACCAGAAGTGGTGGACGCGGCGACCTGCTGGTCACCATCGACGTCCAGGTGCCGGCCGAGCTCGACGACGAGTCACGGGCCGCGGTCGAGGCCCTCCGCAGCGCCCGCGGCGACCAGGATCCGCGGGCGTCCATCTCCACTGAGGCGGTGAGCTGACATGACGGTCTCGCATCCAGGCACCGGTCCCGGAGGCCCCTTCACGCCCCCCGGACCGGAAGCCAAGGTGTTCGTCATCAGCGTGGCGGCCGAGCTGTCCGGTCTGCATCCTCAGACGCTGCGGACGTACGACCGCCTCGGCATCGTCCAGGCCGGGCGCACGGGCGGAGGCGGCCGGCGCTACTCACTGCGCGACATCGAGCTGCTGCGTCAGGTCGCGCGCCTGACCGCCGAGGGTCTTGGCCTCGAGGGCGTCAGGCGGGTCATCGAGCTGGAGCACCAGGTCGACGTGCTGCAGCAGACGATCGCCGAGCTCCGCGCCGACCTCGCGGCCGCCCGCCAGGCGCTCGGCACGGTGCAGAACCTCCCGGTGCGGGTCGCCGACTCCCAGATCACCATCTGGCACAAGCCACGCCGGTGACGGCAGAGGTGGTTGATTTTCTGCACACGAGCTCCTGTTCGGCGCTACCTTCCGTATCAAGCCGGGGGAGCTCAGGAGGAATTTCATGTCAGAACCAGTAGACGCACCCCCGCCGCCTCCTGCGCCGGGACCGTCTCAGGAATTCGGCAGCTGGGGTGCACGTGTCGTCGCGGCCATCTTGGACGGGCTTCCGATTCTCGCGGTCTACGTGGTCTTCGCGGTCGTGTGGGGCGAGAACACGGCGGGAGGCGGCTCGGCGTCGACCAACCTGTCGGGCGGTCCCTTCTTGGTGTTCCTGGTGATCTACATCGCCTGGATCGTCTACAACTGGGGGATCAAGCAAGGCAGCACCGGTCAGACGTTCGGCAAGGGCGTCTTGAACATTGCCGTCTACAAGACCGGATCGACCGAGACCCTCGGGACCGGCCTGTCGATCGGGCGGACCATCGCTCACATCATCGACGCCATTCCCTGCTACCTCGGCTATCTCTGGCCGCTGTGGGACAAGGAGAACCGGACGTTCACCGACATGATCCTGGACACGCGCGTCTACAAGACCTGACGGCGCAGGCGGCTGCAAGGACGCACCGACGCTCTCGCTAGGTTTGGGGCACACATTCCGACCTGAGGTGCGCCGGTGTTCGAGAAGGTCCTGATCGCCAACCGCGGCGAGATCGCGATCCGCGCCTATCGCGCGGCGCACGAGCTCGGCGCGCGCACGGTCGCGGTGTTCCCGTACGAGGACCGCGGGTCCGAGCACCGGGTGCGCGCCGACGAGGCGTACGAGATCGGCGAGCGAGGTCACCCGGTGCGCGCCTACCTCGATCCCGAGGCGATCGTCCGGGCCGCCCAGCGCGCCGGGGCGGACGCCGTCTATCCCGGCTACGGCTTCCTGTCGGAGAACCCCGACCTCGCCGAGGCATGCGCGGCCGCGGGCATCACGTTCATCGGCCCATCGGCCGCGGTTCTGCGTCTCACCGGCCACAAGTCGCGGGCGATCGGGGCCGCCCGGGATGCGGGGGTGCCCGTCCTGGCGTCGGTCGAGCCCACCGACAACGCTGGCGCGCTGGTCGACTCGGCGGCCGACCTGAGCTACCCGCTGTTCGTGAAGGCCGTGGCCGGTGGTGGCGGACGCGGCATGCGGAGAGTCGCGAGTGTGGAGCAGCTGCGCGACGCCGTGGATTCAGCCATGAGAGAAGCCGACGGTGCCTTCGGCGACCCGACCTGCTTCATCGAGGAGGCGGTCGCGGACGCTCGGCACATCGAGGTGCAGATCCTGGCTGACGGCGATGGCCACGTCGTCCACCTGCATGAGCGCGACTGCTCAGTGCAGCGGCGTCACCAGAAGGTCGTCGAGATCGCTCCCGCACCACACCTCGACCCCGGGCTGCGCGAGCAGATCTGCGCCGACGCCGTCCGGTTCGCCCAGGAGATCGGCTACTCGTGTGCCGGCACGGTCGAGTTCCTGCTGGGTCTGGACGGACGGCACCGGTTCATCGAGATGAACCCACGCATCCAGGTCGAGCACACCGTCACCGAGGAGATCACCGGCATCGACCTCGTGCAGGCCCAGATGCGCATCGCGAGTGGTGAGACGCTCGCCGACCTCGGTCTGGCCGACCAGAGCGACATCCACGCGGTCGGGGCAGCCCTGCAGTGCCGGATCACCACCGAGGACCCCGGGAACGACTTCCGTCCCGACACCGGCCAGATCACCACCTACCGGTCGCCCGGCGGTCCCGGGGTGCGGCTGGACGGCGGCACGACCTACACCGGCGCCGAGATCAGCGCCCACTTCGACTCGCTGCTGTCCAAGCTGACCTGCCGCGGTCCGGACCTGCCGACGGCCGTCGGCCGGGCCCAGCGGGCGCTCGGTGAGTTCCGCGTCGGCGGCGTCGCCACCAACATCGCGTTCCTGAAGGCCCTGCTCGCGCACCCCGCCTTCGTCGAGGCCGGCGAGGGTGGAAGCCCGGTCACGACCACGTTCGTCGACGAGCACCCCGAGCTGCTCGAGGCGCCCCACCCGGCCGAGGAGGCGGAGAAGCTGCTCGGCTACCTCGCCGAGGTCACCGTCAACCGGCCGCACGGCGACGCGCCGGTGAGCATCGACCCGCGTAGCAAGCTCACTGCGCTGTACGAGAGCGGCGTGGACCTCGATGTCATCCCGCCCCAGGGCTCGCGCCAGTCCCTGGCCGAGCTCGGCCCGGAGGCGTGGGCTCGAGCCTTGCGGGAGAGCACCATGGTCGGCGTCACCGACACCACGTTCCGGGACGCACACCAGTCGCTGCTCGCCACCCGCGTGCGCACGCGCGACCTCCTCGAAGCCGCGCCGGTCGTGGCCCGCACCCTCCCGCAGCTGCTCAGCGTGGAGTGCTGGGGCGGCGCCACCTACGACGTGGCGCTGCGGTTCCTGTTCGAGGACCCGTGGGACCGGCTCGCTGCCCTCCGGGAGGCGATGCCGAACCTGTGCCTGCAGATGCTGCTGCGTGGCCGCAACACCGTCGGCTACACGCCGTACCCCACCGAGGTCACGTCCGCGTTCGTGCGTGAAGCGACCGCCACGGGCATCGACGTGTTCCGCATCTTCGACGCCCTCAACGACGTCGACCAGATGCGACCGGCGATCGACGCGGTGCGGGAGGCCGGGACGCCGGTGGCCGAGGTCGCGCTCTGCTACACCGGCGACCTGTCGTCGCCGGATGAGCGTCTCTACACCCTGGACTACTACCTGAAGCTGGCCGAGAACATCGTCGATGCCGGCGCACATGTGCTGGCGATCAAGGACATGGCCGGCCTGCTCCGCGCGCCCGCAGCCCGGACTCTGGTCACCGCCCTCAGGGAGCGGTTCGACCTCCCGGTGCACCTGCACACCCACGACACGGCCGGCGGCCAGCTCGCGACGCTGATCGCGGCGATCGAGTCAGGGGTCGATGCCGTGGATGCCGCATCCGCCTCGCTGGCGGGCACCACGAGTCAGCCGCCGATGTCTGCGCTGGTCGCCGCCACCGACCACTCGCCGCGCTCGACCGGGCTCGACATCGCCGCCGTCAATGCGCTGGAGCCCTACTGGGAAGCGGTGCGCCGCGTGTATGCGCCGTTCGAGTCGGGTCTGCCGGCGCCGACCGGACGGGTGTACCGGCACGAGATCCCCGGCGGCCAGCTGTCGAACCTTCGCCAGCAAGCCATCGCGCTCGGGCTCGGGGAGAGGTTCGAGCAGATCGAGGACATGTACGCCGCCGCGAACGACATCCTCGGCAACGTCGTCAAGGTGACTCCGTCCAGCAAGGTCGTCGGCGACCTCGCACTGCATCTCGTCGCCGTCGGTGCCGATCCTGACGAGTTCGCCGCCGACCCCACCGCGTTCGACATTCCGGACTCGGTCATCGGGTTCCTGTCCGGCGAGCTCGGCGATCCACCCGGCGGTTGGCCCGAGCCGTTCCGCACCAAGGCGCTGGAGGGACGCTCGTCCAAGCCCCGCGTCACCGACCTCGACGACGAGCAGTCACAGGCGCTCGCCTCCGATGACGCCGCCACCCGTCGACGCACTCTCAACCGTCTGCTGTTCCCGGGGCCGACCGACGACTACGAGTCGTCCCGCGCCGAGCACGGCGACCTGTCCGCCCTGCCAACAAACGCGTTCCTGTACGGCCTGCGTCCGGACGAGGAGACCGAGGTCGAGCTCGCCGAGGGCACCTTGCACCTGTTCGGCGTCGAGGCCATCGGCGAGCCGGACGAGCGCGGCATGCGCAACGTCCTCGGCACCATCAATGGTCAGCTCCGCCCCACCGAGGTGCGTGATCGCTCGGTCGACGCCAAGGTCGCCTCCGCCGAGAAGGCCGACACGTCCGACCCGAAGCAGGTCGCGGTTCCGTTCGCCGGCGTCGTCAGCCCGCTCGTGGAGGAGGGCGATGCGGTCGAGTCCGGCCAGGCCGTCGCCACGATCGAGGCGATGAAGATGGAGGCGTCGATCACCGCGCCGAGCGCCGGTTCGGTCAAGCGGCTGGCCATCGCCAGCACCCGTCAGGCCGAGGGCGGAGACTTGCTGCTCGTGCTGGAATAGGGGCGTGACCGAGCCGCGTCCGGCGAGTGCTTGGCCCGAGGACCCTTACCCGGGCGAATGGCCGGACCACTCCTACGTCGTCGACGACGACACGATGGTGCATCGCATCGAGCCGGATGCCGACACCCCCTCGGGGTGGGCGGTCCGGTCGAGCGGGACGTCGGTGTGCCTCGACGAGTGGCTCACGAAGGCCGGGCAGCCCGGGCTGGCCGAGCGCACGCCGGTCCTGAGCTTCGGTTCGAACCGGTGTCCGGCGAAGGTCGTGCGCCAGGGCGGGCCGTCGGTCAACCTGGAGTGCCGGACCACCGGTCTGGCCGCGGTGTGGAGCCACGGGGCGCGCACCGACGGGCAAGTCGTGGCCACCCTGGTGAAGGCGCATGAGCACGAGGCCGTGTTCTTCCTGTCGATGTGCACTGACGCCGAGATCGAGCTGCTCGACAGGGTCGAAGGGCGCGGCCACCGGTACGAGCTGGTGCCGCTCGACCCCGCGCACGTCGTGCTCGAGGACGGATCGAACCCCGAGGCGGTCGCCGCCTACGTCGGCGTCCACGGGACGAGGCTTCCGCTGGCCGGCCCGGACGGCCAGCCCGTCCTGCTCACCACGATGACGCAGCAGGAGGTCGCGCTGTGGCGTGAGCAGGACCCGGCCCACTGGTACCCCCGGCCCGACCACCCCTTCGGCCCGCTCACCGACGAGGAGGACATGCACTAGCGCGTCGGGCTAGTGGACCTGGCGGTCGTGGCCCTCCCAGAACTCCTCGCGCAGCTTGAACTTCTGCAGCTTGCCGGTGGCGGTGCGGGCGAGCTCGTCGCGGAACTCGATCCGTTTCGGCGTCTTGTAGCCGGCCAGGTTCTCCCGGCAGTGGGCGATGAGCTCCTCCTCGCTCACCTCTCCTGCGTCGGGGTCGAGCACGACGAGTGCAGTGACCAGCTCACCCCACTTCTCGTCCGGGATGCCGATGACGGCGACCTCGGTGACCGCGTCGTGCGACATGAGCGTGTCCTCGACCTCGATCGAGGAGACGTTCTCGCCGCCGGTGATGATGACGTCCTTCTTGCGGTCGGAGATCGAGAGGTAGCCGTCCTCGAAGGTGCCGCCGTCGCCGGTGTGGAACCAGTTGTCGGCCTGCGCGTCAGCCGTCGCCTCCGGGTTCTCCCAGTAGGCCTCGAGGTTGTGGTTGGTCTGGGCCAGCACTTCGCCCGCGCCATCATCAGACGCAGTGTCGATCGCGATGCGCACGCCCAGCGCCGGCGCGCCGGCGCGACCGAGCAGCCGGGCCTGCTCGGGGGCGTCGAGGTCATCCCACTCCTCACGCATGCGGCTCATCGTGAGCAGCGGTGTCGTCTCGGTGAGGCCGTAGATCTGGATGAACTCCCAGCCCAGCTCCTCCCGGACCCGCTCGATCGTGCGCGTGGGCGGGGGAGCGCCGGCGACGATGATGCGCACCCGGTCGCGGCCGGGGATCTCTCCGCTCCAGTCCCTGGCGCCATCGAGTGCGGCCGCCACCACGGCCGGCGCCGCGCACATGTAGGTGACGCCGTACTTCTCGACGCGCTTGAGGATCTCCGTGCCGTCGACCTGCCGCAGCACGACGTGCTTGGCACCCATGCCGGTGGCGGTGAACGGATGTCCCCAACCGTTGGCGTGGAACATCGGCAGCGTGTGCAGGTAGACGTCGCGGTCGTCGACCGACGCCTGCCAGCCGAACACGGTGGCGTTCAGCCAGTTGTTGCGATGCGTCAGCTGAACGCCCTTGGGCCGCGCCGTGGTGCCGGAGGTGTAGTTGATCGTCGCGGTGGCACCCTCATCGCCCTCCCACGGTTCTGGTTCGGCAGCGTCGTAGGACGAGGGCTCACCCCAGATCTGGTCATCGTCCTCGCCGAGCACGAACCTGCGCTTGCACTCGACCTCGTCGGCCAGATTCTTCAGCGCCGGATCCACCATGAGCACTTCGGCGCCGGAGTGCTCGACGATGTAGCGAACCTCGGGCACCGACAGCCGGAAGTTGACGGGCACCAGCACCCGCCCCCACCCACTGACGCCGAAGAAGGACGTGAGGAATCGCGCCGAGTTGTGCGAGACGATCGCGACGCGTCCGCCCACCGGGACGCCCATCTCGTCCAGCATCGCCGCCTGCGCCCGTGCCCGACGGGCCATCTCGGCGTAGGTGATCTCGCCCCAGGAGTCAGCCGGCTGGTCGGGCTCGTCCACGACGGCGATGCGATCGGGATAGACTGTCTCCGCGCGGTCGAGGAAGTCACGGACGGTGAGTGGGTAAAACACGGATCCTCCCGGGGACGATGCAGTCACTCCTGTCTACCGCGTACCCGGCTGGAGATGCACGCCGTGACTCAGCGACGGGTGCCGGCCGTGGCCGCGTGTCGTCGCTGGCCCGGGCGTCGTCCGTGGTGCGATGGATTCATGCGCATCCGGCTAGCTGTGCTTCTCGCGGTGATGCTGGCGCTCACCTCGTGCGGGCTCGGCGACGACGAGCCGAAGGCGAAGCCGAAGCCGGCGGCGACGAAGGCCGCGCTGGACGGTGCCCTCCCGAACGTCGCCGAGGGCAGGTCGATGCCCGAGGCGCTGTCGGACTTCTCGTGCAAGCGGGACGACAAGGGCGCCTGGTCGGCGTCCGGCGCGGTGACGAACCGCACGAGCAAGCCGCTCTCGTTCCAGGTGACGGTGCACGTCGGCAACGCCGACGGCCAGAGTGCGCCGGCCAGCACCAAACGGATCTCATCTGTGCAGAAGAACGGCTCCGTAGGGTTCGAGATCGACGAGATCGAGACTCGATCCACCGACGTTCGATGCCACGTGCAGGTGCTGGCGCTCGCGTCAGCGTGAGAGTGCTCGGCTGATGACGAGCCGCTGGATCTGATTCGTGCCCTCGAAGATCTGCATCACCTTGGCCTCACGCATGTAGCGCTCGGCCGGGAAGTCGCGCGTGTAGCCGGCGCCGCCGAGCACCTGGACGGCGTCGGTCGTCACCTTCATCGCGTGGTCGGTGGCGACCAGCTTGGCGATCGACGCCTGGCGGCCGTACGGACGGCCGGCATCCTTCATGCGGGCGGCGGCCAGGTAGGTGGCGCGTGACGACTCGACAGCGGCGGCCATGTCGGCGAGGAGGAAGGCGAGCCCCTGGTGCTCGATGATCGGCTTGCCGAACGTCTCGCGGTCCTTGGCGTAGGCGACGGCGACGTCGAGGGCGCTCTGGGCGAGACCGGTGGCGACGGCGGCGATGCCGAGGCGCCCGGCGTCCAGGCCGGCGAGCGCGATCTTCAGGCCCTGACCCTCTTCGCCCAAACGGCGTTCCGCCGGCACGCGGACGTCGTCGAACAGCATCGTTGCGGTGCTCGATCCCATCAGGCCCATCTTCTGCTCGGGACTGTCCGACGTGAGGCCGGGCGCATCCGCCGGAACGAGGAAGCACGAGATGGAGTCACCGGTACGAGCCATCACCTTGTAGAAGTCGGCCTGGCCGCCGTGCGTGGTCCAGGCCTTCTGGCCGCGGATGACGTAGACGTCGCCGTCGCGGGTCGCCTTCGTGCTCATCGCCGCCGGGTCGGATCCGGCGTGCGACTCCGACAGGCAATAGGCACCGAGCAGGTCGCCGGAGAGCATCTCGGGGAGCCACCGCTCCTTTTGCTGGTCCGTGCCGGCGGTGAACAGCCCGAAGCAGGAGAGCGCGTGGACGCTGACGCCGACGCCGACACTCGCCCAGACGGACGCGATCTCCTCCAGCACCTGGAGGTACACCTCGTACGTCTGGCCGCCACCCGCCGTATTCCTCGGGGTACGGCAGGCTCAACAGTCCCGAGCGTCCGAGCGTGCGGAAGACGTCACGCGGGAAGCTCGCCGTGGCCTCCGCCTCGTCCACGTGGGGGCGCAGCTCCTTGTCGGCGATCGTGCGGGTGAGGTCGATGAGGTCGGCTGACTCGTGGGTGGGCATGAGCCGCTCGGCCGGCATGAATCGCTCCTGTCTCGCTGGATACCCACCACCCTATGTTCAGCGCCGAACTCACCGAGCTGACCGGCGTCGGCACAGCTGAGCTCATCGCCCCCGTTGGCGCTGGTGGACTAGCCCTTCAGCGGTGGGAGCAACCAGGTGTGGACGCGCTCGCGGCGCATCTCCATCGCCCCGTTCCTGCTTCTGAGGAACGCGACGCGCTCGCCCGCGACGTGCTTCGCGTCGTCGAGGCACAGCGCGACCGCGTTCTCGAGCTGGACCGTCATCCGGGCCAGCGCATCGATGTCCTGGTGCGAGTGGAGGCGGACGCCGAGATCCACCTGCCCGAGCGCATCGAGTCCGTGCACACGGAGCAGCTGGAGGAGCATGCCGATCTCGACGCCGTAGCCGGAGACGAACGGCACCCGCAGCAGGTGCTCGCGGACGAAGGCGCACTCGCCGGCCAACGGCTGGGTGAAGCCGAGGAGCCGGGGTTCGTGGCGGCGGAGCAGCGGTCGGGCCACGAGCTCGGTCACCCGGCCGCCGCCAGTCGGCTTCTCGCCACCGTCCCACGGCCGGTCGTAGAAGCCCTTCACCATGACCAGCGACGGGTCACGCAACAGGGGGTCGAGCAGGCGGACGACGAACGCCGGGTCGAAGTCCACGATGTCGGCGTCGAGGAACACCCCGATCTCGCCGGACATCCGGGCCAGGCCGGTCTGCATCGCACCGCCCTTGCCTCCGTCGCGCCCGCGGGGCCCGACCCGGTAGACGGTCGCGCGTGCCCGCGCCGCCAGCTCGGCGGTGGCGTCGGACGAGCGCGAGTCGACCACGATCACCTCGTGCACGAGCTCGACGTCCTTGACCAGGTGCTCCCGGATCGCCTTCACGATCGGGCCGATCGTCGCCTCCTCGTTGCGGGCCGGGAGCACCACGCTCACGCGCCGTCCGTCGAGCAGTCGGGCCACTTCGGCGGCATCGGCGGTGCTCGGCAGGGTGCGGCGGCGGAACCATGCGGCGGCCTCGCGCGCGTCAGACAAGGCCCCGCACCGTTCGGCTCGGTGGGCGCCCGCCCGCGATGCTCGCGGTCATCTCGAGGACGTGCCGGGTGGCCACGACATCGTGGGTGCGGAAGATCGCGGCACCGGCGGATGCGGCCAGCGCGGTGGCCGCGAGCGTCCCCGCCAGGCGCTCGTCCGGCGGGACGTCGAGGGTCTCGCCGATGAAGTCCTTCCGGGACAGGGCCATGAGGACGGGCCAGCCGGTGGCCACCAGCTCGTCGGCACGGCGCAGCAGCTCGAGGCCGTGCCAGGTGTTCTTGCCGAAGTCGTGGGTGGGGTCGATGAGCACGCCTTCGCGCGGAATCCCCCGCGCCACGGCGTCGGCGGCTGCCCGGGTGGTCTCGGCCACGACGTCCGCGACCACGTCGTCGTAGGCCACCCGGTGCGGACGGGTGCGCGGCTCGGCCCCACCGGTGTGCGAACAGACGAAACCGGCGCCGAGCTCGGCGGCGGCGTCCACCAGCTCGGGATCGTGCGCGGCCCAGGTGTCGTTCACGATGTCGGCGCCGACCTCGAGGCACCGGCGCGCGACGTCCGATCGCCACGTGTCGATGCTGATGACGACGTCGGGCAGCTCCTCGCGCACGCGCTCGATGAACGGCACGGTGCGGCGGACCTCCTCGTCGGCGTCGACCACGTCGCCGGGCCCGGCCTTCACGCCGCCGATGTCGATGATGTCGGCGCCTTCGTCGACCGCCCGGCGCACCGCGTCGAGCGCGACGTCGGGCGCGAAGGTGGCCCCCTTGTCGTAGAACGAGTCGGGCGTGCGATTGACGATCGCCATGACCAGCGCACGGTCGCGCACGATGTGGCGGCCCCGAAAGGTCAGGTCGATGGTCACACCCTGATCTTGCCGCAGCGCCCATCCGGGCAGGTCAGGAGCGCGAGATGCGGACCATCTCGTCGCGGGGCACGACCTTGACGCGTTCGCGGGCGTGCTCGTGCGCCTCACCGAGGGCGAGCTCGTGGGCGTCCAGCTTCTCCCAGCCCTCCCAGGTGGTGACCTTGAGTCCGCGGCTGTCGAAGTAGGCGTCGACGGCCTCGCGCTGCGGCTGCTCCGGAGCTTCCCTGGCGATCCCTGAGCCCGACGATGGGTCGACATCCGCGAGCAGCAGCTCGACGGTCTGCGCGGCGTCGGACTTGGTATGTCCGATGAGGCCGACCGGCCCGCGCTTGATCCAGCCGGTCACGTACGCGCCGAGAAGCGGGGTGCCATCGATGTCGATGACGCGGCCGCCGTCGTTGGGCACGATGCCGCCGGCCAGGTCGAACGGAAGGCCTGCGAGGTTGTCGGAGTAGTAGCCGATCGCGCGGTAGACCGCCTGCACCGGCCAGTCGACGAACTCGCCGGTGCCTCGCACGTTGCCGGTGCCGTCGAGCTCGGTGACCTCGGTGCGCAGACCCACCACCCGTCCGTCTTCGCCGAGCACTTCGACCGGGTTCTGGCAGAAGTGGATGTGGATGCGATGGGCGGCGCCGGACGGCTCCTTGGCGAGGTAGTTCTGCAGCACGTCGACCACCAGCTTCACGCTCTTGGACGCACGGATGGCGTCCATCGAACCCTCGTCCAGCTCGAAGCCCTCCGGATGCACCACGACGTCGATGTTGGGGGAGTGGTTGAGCTCGCGCAGCTCCATCGGCGTGAACTTGACCTGGGCCGGACCACGACGGGCGAACACGTGCACGTCCGTGGTGGCGTTGCGGCGCAGGCCGTCGGCGACGTTGTCGGGAATCTCGGTGGTCAGCAGCTCGTCGGCGGTCTTGGCCAGGATTCGTGCGACGTCGAGGCCGACGTTGCCGACGCCGAGCACGGCGACCTGCTTCGCGTGCGGCTCGAACGCCCAGTCACGTTCGACGTCCGGGTGGCCGTCGTACCAGGCCACGAAGTCGGCGGCGCCGTACGAGCCCTTGAGGTCGATGCCGGGAATGTCGAGGTCGCGGTCGCTCCGGGCACCGGTGGCGAAGATGACGGCGTCGTAGAACTGCCGGAGATGGTCGAGCTTGAGGTCGTCGCCGTAGGACACGTTGCCGAAGAACCGGATGTCAGGGTTCGACAGCACGCGCTTCAGGGCCTTGACGATCTCCTTGATGCGTGGGTGGTCGGGCGCGACGCCGTAGCGGATGAGCCCGAACGGGGTCGGGTCGCGCTCGATCAGGTCGATCGTGACCGAGTCGAAGGTGGGCGGCAGGTCGGCCTTGGTGAGGATGTCGGCGGCGTAGATCCCTGCCGGTCCGGCGCCCACGACGGCGACGCGCAACTGCCTGCTCATGCTGAAACCTTAGGTGGGCCTCACAAGCAAACTAGAACACGTTCCACCATATGGACCTACTCTGACCTGCAACGATGTGGCGCTCGTCACACTGACTGGTCCGCCGCCGTCAGATGCGACTCTTCCCCTGACCGGTCTTCTTCAGTAGTGGCACGGTTGCCGTCTCTTCCGGCGCCGGGGGATCATGACCGCCATGACGCCGCGCCAGGTGCTCGCGGGAGCGGGTGCGCTCGTGATCGTGGCCGCCGCTCCGGTCCTGGCAGCGCTCGAGCGCACCGGCGACTGGTATGCGGGCAGCCCGTGGGAGACGCTGTCCTACCTGCCGGTGATCCTGGCCTCCACGCTCGTCGGCTGGATGTTGGTGCACAAGCGGCCCGAGAACGTCATCGGCTGGCTGCTGCTCGCCAACGGACTGGTCATCGCGTCCACCGGAGTGGTCAGTGACTTCGCCGCCTACGGTCGGAGCGAGGATGTGATCGGCGCTCGCGCCGCCGCCATCTGGGAAACGCACGGCTGGCCGGTACTCTTCGCGCCCCTGGTCGCCCTGGCCTTCGTGGTACCCGACGGCCACCTGCCGTCGAGGCGATGGCGCGCGGTGGTTCCGTTCGGCGTCGCGTCGTTCGTGGTCACCTTGGCCGGCGGTCTCTCCAGCCACGACACTCTCGACCGACCGTTCCATGACGTGGAACCGGCTGCGCTGCTTCCACAGCCCGTGGCGGTGACCATGCAATCGGTCGGCCTGCTCGGCATGATCATCACGCTCATCCTCGCGGCCGCGTCGCTCGTCGTCCGGTTCCGTCGCGCGGAGAACACCCAGCGCCAACAGCTCAAGTGGATCGCCCTGGCCGGTGTGCTCCTTCCGGTGGCGATCATCGCGTCGACGATCGAGGGGTTCTTCGTCGAAGGCGCCGGATGGGTGACCGACGTGACATTCGGGCTGGTGATGATCGCCATTCCGGTGGCGGTCGGCATCGCTGTCCTTCGCTACAGGCTTTACGACATCGACCGCGTGGTCTCGGCGACGGTCGCGTATGCCGTCATCACCGCGCTGCTGGCGGGAGCGTTCGTGGCGATCATCGTCTTCGGCGGGGTCCTGCTCGGCCGGGGTAGTCCGGTCATCACCGCTGCGGCGACCCTGGCTGTGGCCATCGCCTTCCGTCCGGTCCGATCATTCGTCCAAGGACGCGTCGAGCGCACGTTCAACCCCACGCGATATCGAGGGATGCATCGGATCGACACGTTCCTGGCCGACCTGCGGTCCGGAGACGTCGATCCCGAGGCGATCGGGTCGGCGCTTGCCGAGGCCATTCAGGACGACACACTGCGCCTCTACTACTGGTTGCCAGATCAGGGATCGCATGCGGATGCGTCAGGCACCGTCGTTGCCGACCTGCCCCCCGACCCATCCGGTCGCACCGTCGTGCGACGAGCGGACCTGCGACTCGGAACCGTGGTGCATCGTGAGGATGCTGCGTTGCGACGAGAACTCGATCCGATCCTCGTCCGTGCGGGGCTGGCCGTGGAGATCGCCCGGCTGCGGGTGGAGGTCCGGCGTCAGCTCGCGGAGGTCGAGCGGTCCCGTACCCGCATCGTGACGGCCGCGCTGGACGAGCGCCGCCGGCTCGAGCGAGATCTCCATGACGGAGCCCAGCAGCAGCTCGTCTCGATCGGCCTCGACCTGCGCCACCTGCAGACCGAGCTCGACGACGGTTCGCCGGTCCGCCGGCAGCTCGACGAGTCCGTCGGCCGTCTCGGTGACGCCATCCGCGAGCTGCGCTCGCTCGCCCATGGGGTACGCCCCGCGACTCTGGACGCCGGTCTGCGCCCAGCCTTCGCCGAGCTGACGGCACGGACGCCAGTGCCGACGACGCTCGACATCACCGATGAGCGCTTCCCGGCAGAGACCGAGACGGCCGCCTACTTTGTGGTCAGCGAGGCGCTCGCGAACGCGCTCAAGCATGGGTCTCCGCAACGCATCGACGTGCGGGCCGCGCGCGTCGACGATCGTCTCGTGGTCACCATCGCCGACGACGGCATCGGAGGAGCTGTGCCACAGCCCGGGCGTGGACTCGCCGGAATCGGCGACCGGGTGGCCGCCCTCGATGGCGATCTCAGCATCGACAGTCCGCGCAGCGGGGGCACCCGTGTCAGGGTCGAGCTGCCGTGCGGGTAGTCATCGGCGAGGACCAGGCACTGCTGCGCGAGGGTCTCGCGCGCCTGTTTCGGGACGCCGGCCACGAGGTCGTCGGCCTGGCATCCGACGGCGAGACGGTGCGCGACGTGGTCGGCGAGCACCAGCCGGATCTCGTCGTCGTCGACATCAGGATGCCGCCGACCTTCAGCGACGAGGGCATCCAGGCGGCGCGGTGGATCCGTGAGCACCACCCGGGCGTGGGCGTGCTCGTCCTGTCCCAGCACGTCCAGTCGACCGGTGTGGTCGACCTGGCTTCGCAGCGCGGATTCGGCTACCTGCTCAAGGACCGCGTACTCGACGTGGGCGAGTTCCTCGACGCGGCCGGCCGTGTTGCGGCGGGCGGATCGGCCCTCGATCCCGGCATCGTGGCCACGCTCGTCGACCACGATGTCGAGGGTGTCGGCAGGCTCAGCTCGCGTGAGCGGGAGGTGCTCGGGCTGATGGCGGAGGGTCTGACCAACGCCGGCATCGCGAGGCGCCTGGTGCTCACCGAGCGAACCGTGGAGAGCCACGCCCGCAGCGTCTTCATGAAGCTCGGCCTGCACGGTGACGAGGACGGCCACCGCCGCGTGCTGGCGGTGCTGTCGTACCTGGCCTCCGCCCAGTAGTCGGTTTCAGTACTGGTACTGCACCGAGGTCTGGTACTGCTGCCGATGCTGCCGTGGTAGCCGCGAACCCACGATGAGAGCACCAACCACTCACCGGAGGTTCGTATGTCGAACAGTCTGCATTCCGTCAACGTCGGCCCGAGCGCCACGAGTCGCGCCTCGACCATCGCCCTCGTCCTTGGCGTTCTGTCTCTTCCCGGCTCACTGCTCGCCTGGGACACGCTCCCGGGTGGCGGCTTCGTCTGGGGCCTGCCGTTGGCCGTCGCCGCGGTCGCGGTCGGCGTCCAGGCCGTCCGCTCGGGCTCGTCCGGTCGCGGCTACGCGATCGCCGGCATCGTCCTCGGCGGCGCGATGATCGCCATGATGCTCGTCTGGACAGCCGTGGGGGCCGGCTGATGCCGGTCCCCGCGAGGATCGGGCTGGTCGCGGGGCCACTGGTGTTGCTGGTGGCCCGCTTCCTGCTCGTCCCGTACTGGGACGAAGCGGACGTCTACATCCGCGACGTCGCTGGCGATCCCGTGCGGTCCGACTTCGGCGCGTCGCTGGTGATCGTCGGGGCCATGCTGCTGGTGAACACCGTGCGGGTGCTGGCCGGCATCGTGGGTCCGAATGCCCCACGCTTGGCGGGTACCGGCGCGGCCCTGGCGGTCATCGGGTGCGTGGGGATGGCCTGCATCTCGATGGCTGCACTCGTCGCCGGCCAGGTGGTGCGACTCGGAGACACCCACGCCTCGGTCGCCCTGTGGGACCGGGTCTGGAACACCGACAAGCTCTGGCCGATCATGACGGTCCACCTCGGCGCCGTGGGGTTCATCGTCCTGGCAGTCGGCCTGTTCCATGCCGGTGTCGTGCCTCGGGCGGCATCGGTTCTCGTCGGCTTCGGCGGCGCCATGATGATGACCACCGCGGCGGGCCCCATCCGTCCCCTGCTCGTCATCGCGGCGGCCATCGCTCTCGTCGGGTTCGGCTGGGTCGCCCTGGCCGCCTCGAACGCCCGGATGGACGTTGTGGGCGACGGACCTGCCCTGCGGCGGTGACGTGATCGAGCTCGAGGCGAGCTGTCTGGGCGTCGGCCTACGATGCGACGGTCGTGAAGGTCACGCCCTGACTCACAGGCGTTCGCGCAGCCAGGCGATGTCGGCGACCTGCCCATCGCCGGGAGTCTCGAGGATCACGGGAGTGCCGGCGTCGCGGACGATCGCGGTCAGGAGGTCGGGGTCGACCTGGCCTTGGCCCAGGTTCGTGTGTCGGTCGGCGCCGGAGTCGAACGCGTCGCGGCTGTCGTTGCAGTGCACGAGGTCGATGCGGCCGGTGATGGCCTTGACGTCGTCGACGATGCTCTCGAGCGCATTGCCGCCGGCGTGCGCGTGGCAGGTGTCGAGGCAGAAGCCGACGTTCTCGGAGCCGGAGGCCGAGGAGATGGCGTCGAAGACACCCGCGATGCGATCGAGGTAGCGGGTCATGGCGTTGTCGCCTCCGGCGGTGTTCTCGATCAGGATCGGCACCTTGATGTCGGTGGCCTCGATCGCCTTGCGCCAGTTGTCGAAGCCGATCGCCGGGTCTTCGCCCGCCTCGAGGTGGCCGCCGTGGACGATGAGGCCTTTGGCGCCGATCTCCGCCGCACCATCGACGTGTTTCTGCAGCAGCTTCCGCGACGGGATGCGAATGCGGTTGTTCGTGGTGGCGACGTTGACGAGGTAAGGCGCGTGGACGTAGAGGTCGATGCCGGCCTGCTCCGCGTCGGCCTTGAGGCCCTCGGCACCACCGGAGTAGCGGAACTCCGGGCCCTTGTAGCCCTGCGGGTCGCCGAGGAAGAACTGCACGAGCGTGGTGCCGCGGGCCGTGGCCTCCGCGATCGGGTCGGTCTGGTCGACGTGGGCCCCGATGGTGATGGTCATGGCACCCACTCTAGGAAGAAGAGCCGACAGGGTGACGGCCACGGGACTAGTCTCGCGACGAGACAGGTTGCGAAGGAGCGCCCATGGGATTCGTCTCACCGACCCTTCCGGACGTGGACGTCGATCATTGGCGTGCCTTGCCGAGGGCCGAACGCACCAGAATTCTTCAGCAGCACTGGACGCAGCACGGATTCGGCACGCCGTACGCGATCTACCTGCTCTACGTCGTCAAGATCGGGCTGTACGTCTTCGGCGGCCTGGCCTTCGCGGCGGCCACGCCGGGCCTCGGAACGCTCGGCAACGTCGGCGACTGGTGGACGGAGCCGGTCGTCTTTCAGAAGGTCATCGTCTGGACGCTGCTGTTCGAGGTGCTGGGCTTCGGCTGCGGATTCGGTCCGCTGACCCTGCGGTTCTTGCCGCCGATCGGCACGTTCCTGTACTGGCTGCGGCCGGGCACGATCCGGCTGCCACCGTGGCCCGATCGGGTGCCACTCACCCGCGGCTCGTCGCGCACGCTCATCGACGTCGTCCTGTACGCGGCGGTACTGGCCGCCGCGCTGTGGATCCTTCTCGCGCCGGCGGACCGCACCGGTGACGTGCAGAACATGATCGATCCGGCCCGGTTCGTGCCTCTGGTCGTGCTGCTACTGGTCCTCGGCCTGCGGGACAAGACGATCTTCCTGGCCGCCCGCGCCGAGCACTACTGGGTGACGACGCTGGTGTTCTTCCTTCCGTTCGTCGACATGGTGCTGGCCGCGAAGCTGATCATGCTGGCGCTGTGGTGGGGTGCGGCGACGTCGAAGCTCAACCAGCACTTCCCGTTCGTCGTCGCGACGATGCTCAGCAACGCCCCTCTGGTGCTGCGACCGGTCAAGCGTCTGCTGTGGCGAGACGTCGAGACCGACGTCCGGCCGTCACGCCTGGCGATGACGCTGGCCCATTCGGGCACGGTCGTCGAGTACTCGGTGCCGCTCGTCCTCCTGCTATCGGGAGGTGGATGGGTGACCCACGTGGCTGTCGTGGTGATGATCCTGTTCCACCTGAACATCCTGTCGTCGATCCCGATGGGCGTGCCGCTGGAGTGGAACGTGATGATGATGTTCGGCGTCGCGTGGCTGTTCGGCCAGCACGCCGAGATCGGGCTGACCGACGCGACGAACCCCGTTCTCGTCTACGGGTTGTTCGCGCTGGTCGCAGGGACGGTGCTGCTGGGCAATCTGCGGCCGAGTCTCATCTCGTTCCTGCCCGCCATGCGCTACTACGCCGGCAACTGGCCGACGTCGGTGTGGCTGTTCACCAGAGCCGCGGAGGAGACGTACGACCAACGCGTCGTGCACCCTGCCCCGTTGCCGCAGCGCCAGCTTTCTCGCCTGTACCCACCGGACACCGTCGACCTGATGATGGGCAAGGTCGGCGCGTTCCGCGGCCTGCACACGCATGGCCGCGCGATGGCCGGGCTGTACTCGCACGCCGCTGACGACCACGAACAGCGGTTCATCCTCGACGGCGAGATGGTGGCCGGCTCGGCCCTCGGCTGGAACTTCGGCGACGGCCACCTGCACGACGAGTCACTGCTGGCAGCGATTCAGGAACGCTGCGGGTTCGCTCCCGGTGAGCTGCGCGTGGTGATGCTGGAGTCGCAGTCGCTCGGCCACCCGGTCCAGCCCTACCGCATCGTCGATGCTGCCACCGGCCTCGTCGAGGAGGGCGAGGTCGACGTCGCGGAGATGGTCAGCCGACAACCATGGGACGGCGACCTGCCGTTCCGGGTCGAGGAGAAGGCGGGAGCGCGACCCTCATGACGGCGACGATCCCGGACGCCGCACTCATCCGCCCGGGCGAATCGGGATACGACGCGGCGCGCCAGGTGTGGAACGCGATGGTCGACCACCGACCCGCGATGATCGCGCGGTGCCGCACGACCGGCGATGTCGTGGCGGCCCTCGAGCTGGCTCGACGAGAAGGATGGGACGTCGGCATCCGGTGCGGTGGGCACAGCGTCATCGGGCATGGGGTGCCCGACGGTGGGCTGATGATCGACCTGACGCCCATGGGAGCGGTCCGGGTCGATCCGGAAGGACGGCGGGCCTGGGTGCAGGGCGGCGCCCTGCTCGGAGCCCTCGACGCAGCGACCCAGCCGTACGGCCTGGCGACCACCGCCGGCAACGTCTCGCACACCGGCGTTGGCGGGCTGACCCTCGGCGGCGGGATGGGATGGCTGGCCCGCCAGTACGGCCTGGCGTGCGACAACGTGCTCTCGTTCGAGGTCGTCACGGCGGCCGGCGAGGTGGTGCACGCATCGGCAGATGAGAACTCCGAGCTGTTCTGGGGACTGCGCGGCGGCGGCGGCAACTTCGGCATCGTGACCGAGTTCGAGTTCCGGCTGCACGACACCGGCACCCGGGCGCTGAGTGTCGAGCTGGACTTCCCGGCCGCCGACGCCGCGACCGCGGTCGGCACCTGGCGTGACCTCAGTGCGTCTGCTCCGCGGCAGGCGACGTACGCGGCGACCGTGATGGAGGGCGTCGCGACCCTCGGCTTCGTCTGGGTCGGCGAGCCGGACGAGGGCCGCGACCACGCTCGGTCGCTCGAAGCATTGGATCGTCCGGTCGATCGACGCGTGGTCGAGTTGTCCTACCTGGACCTCCAGCGTCGCGACGACACCATCGAGGGCCATGCGCTGCGCCGGTACTGGAAGGGGCACTACTTCCACGAGCTGACCCACGCTGCCATCGAGGCATGGCTCGCGCACGACCCGTCGATGGGTGCCAGTCTCCAGGCCTACGGCGGGGCGATCGCGGACGTGCCCGATGATGCGACGGCGTTCAGCCAACGGGACACGGCCTTCGAGTACGTCGGTGCGGCCCGCTGGACCGATCCGGCCGAGGACGAGATGCGGATCGCCACCGCGCGGGAGTGCGCCGCGCGACTCGAGGAGTTCGCGAGCGGTGTCTACGTCAACGTGCTGGGTGATGACGGCATGGCCGGGGTCCGCCGCGCCTACCCGGCCGAGAAGCTGAGCCGGCTCGTCGCTCTCAAGGACGTCTACGACCCCGAGAACGTCTTCCACCGGAATGCGAACATCCCGCCGAGCGACACCGGACCCATCGCTGGCTGAGCGTCGCTAGGTTGGAGCCATGACCACGGCTGTCGTCATCGGCTCCGGCCCGAACGGGCTGGCGGCGGCGATCGTGCTCGCGCAGGCGGGGCTCGACGTCACGGTGCTCGAGGCGAACGACGAGATCGGTGGCGGCATGCGGTCGGCGGAGCTCACCGTGCCGGGGCTCATCCACGACGTCTGCTCGGCCGGGCATCCCACGGCTGTCGCGTCGCCGTTCTTCCGCAGCCTGAAGCTCGAGGAGCACGGGCTGTCCTGGGGCTGGACCGACGTCGAGGCCGCCCATCCGCTCGACGGCGGCCGGGCCGGCGTGATGTATCGCGATGTCGAGCGAACCGCCGCCGGGCTCGGCGCGGACGCCGACTCCTGGCGCCGGCTGTATGCCCCGCTGGTCGACCGCGCCGACGATTTGGTCGGCGACCTGTTCGGCCCGATCATCTCCATTCCGCGCCACCCCATCGAGATGGCCCGGTTCGGCCTGCGTGCCCTTCAGTCGGCCACCATGATCGCGCGTCGCTGGACGTCCGATGAGGCCAGGGGGCTCTTCGCCGGCTTGGCGGCGCACGCGATCTCCCCGCTGAACCTGCCCACCACCGGAGCACTCGGAATGATGTTCGGCGTCTTCGGGCAGGCCTACGGCTGGCCGGTGGCGATCGGTGGGTCGGCATCGATCGCCAGCGCGCTGGAGTCGGTGCTGCTCGCCGCGGGCGGCAAGGTCGAGACCGGGCACCGGGTCACCGAGCTGCCCCAGGCTGATGTCGTCGTGTTCGACACCTCCCCCGACCAGGTGCTGTCCCTCGCCGGTCACCGCCTGCCCTGGCGGGTGGCCCGCCCGCTCCGACGATGGAAGCACGGGCCGGCGGCGTTCAAGGTCGACCTGGCGGTCGAGGGCGGCATTCCCTGGACGAATGAGGCCGCCCGCCGTGCCGGCACCGTGCACCTGGGCGGCACGATCGAGGACATCGTGGCCGCCGACACCGATGCGGTGAACGGGCGCATGCCGGAGCGTCCGTTCGTGCTCCTGTGCCAGCAGTACCTCGCCGATCCCGCCCGCTCCGTGGGCGACGTGCATCCGATCTGGTCGTACGGACACGTGCCGAACGGATACACCGGCGATGCGACCGAGGTGATCATCGACCAGATCGAGCGGTATGCGCCCGGCGTCCGCGAGCGGATCGTGGCCCGATCCATCCGCACGCCGGCGCAGACCTACGCCGAGAACGCGAACTACATCGGCGGCGACATCACGGGGGGAGCCGGCACCCCGTGGCAGACGGTGTTCCGGCCGCGAGTCAGCCACAATCCGTACTGGCTGGCGAAGGGCTTGTACCTCTGCTCGGCCTCCACGCCGCCCGGCGGCGGCGTCCACGGGATGGGCGGCTACCACGCGGCGACATCGGTCCTCAGATCCCTGGGTTGAGTGGAATGGACTCAACTTTGCCGACGTTGACATAGACGACCGTTCAGCCTCGGCCAGGAGACTCCATGGACCTTTCGACCTACACCACACGGAGCCAGCAGGCGTTGGCGGCGGCCGTCCAGGCAGCCGCGGCGTCCGGCAACCCTGCCGTCGAGCCGGCCCACCTGCTCGACGCACTGCTCAGTCAGCCCGGCGGCACCGCCGCACCGTTGCTGGCCGCCGCGGGCGTGGACCCGCAGCTCGTCGCCCAGCAGCTGAAGGACGAGCTCGGGCGCCTTCCCGCGGCCAGCGGTTCCAGCGTCGCGAACCCCACCCTGTCGCGCAGCTCCCACGAGGTGCTGCAGCGCGCGCAGGACCTGGCCGCGCAGCTCGGTGACGACTTCGTCTCGAGTGAGCATCTCGTGGTCGGCATCGCCACGGTGGAGTCGCCGGTCGGCCGCATCCTCACCGACGCCGGCGCGACAGCCGACGCCTTGCAGGCGGCGTTCGCCTCGATCCGCGGCAGCTCACGGGTCACCAGCGCCGATGCCGAAGACACCTACCAGGCGCTGGAGAAGTACGGCGTCGACCTCACCGCCGTGGCCCGTGACGGCAAGCTCGATCCGGTCATCGGCCGGGACACCGAGATCCGTCGCGTCGTGCAGGTGCTGAGTCGACGCACCAAGAACAACCCCGTGCTCATCGGCGAGCCCGGCGTCGGCAAGACTGCCGTCGTCGAAGGCCTCGCCCAGCGCATCGTCGCAGGCGACGTGCCGGAGTCGCTGCGCGGCCGCCGTCTCGTGGCGCTCGACCTCGGCTCGATGGTCGCGGGTGCCAAGTACCGCGGCGAGTTCGAGGAGCGTCTCAAGGCCGTGCTCGCCGAGATCAAGGACAGCGACGGCCAGATCATCACGTTCATCGACGAGCTGCACACCGTCGTCGGCGCCGGAGCCGGCGGCGACAGTGCCATGGACGCCGGCAACATGCTCAAGCCGATGCTCGCCCGCGGCGAGCTGCGCATGATCGGTGCCACCACGCTCGATGAGTACCGCGAGCGCATCGAGAAGGATCCCGCTCTCGAGCGCCGCTTCCAGCAGGTCTTCGTGGGCGAACCGAGCGCCGAGGACACGATCGCCATCCTCCGCGGACTCAAGGAGCGCTACGAGGCCCACCACAAGGTCTCCATCTCTGACGCCGCGCTGGTTGCCGCGGCGACTCTGTCCGACCGCTACATCCCCGGCCGCCAGCTGCCGGACAAGGCCATCGACCTCGTCGACGAGGCCGGCAGCCGGCTGCGCATGGAGATCGACTCCAGCCCGGTCGAGATCGACGAGCTGCGCCGCAGCGTCGACCGTCTCCGGATGGAGGAGCTGCACCTGCAGAGCGAGACCGATGATGCGAGCAAGGACCGACTCGAGAAGCTGCGCGTCGAGCTGGCCGACAAGCAGGAGACCCTGCGTGCGCTCGAGCAGCGATGGGAAGCCGAGAAGGAGAGCCTGAATGCGGTCGGCGAGATCAAGGAGCGCATCGACGAAGTGCGCATCGCCGCCGAGCGAGCCCAGCGCGAGGGCGATCTCGAGACGTCCAGCCGGCTGTTCTACGCCGAGATTCCGGCCATGGAGAAACAGTTGGCAGAACTCGTTGCGGTTGCGTCGGGCACAACATCAACGGCTGGGTCAAATGGCCCGGTTGGTACTGATGCCCCCCCGATGGTGCACGAGGAGGTCGGCGCCGACGACATCGCCGAAGTGGTCGCATCGTGGACCGGCATCCCCACCGGGCGCCTGCTCGAGGGCGAGACCGGCAAGCTCCTGCGGATGGAGGAGGAGCTCGGACGCCGGCTCATCGGCCAGCAGGCCGCCGTCACTGCGGTGTCCGATGCGGTGCGCCGCTCCCGCGCCGGAATCAGCGATCCCGACCGTCCCACCGGTTCGTTCCTGTTCCTCGGACCCACGGGCGTGGGCAAGACGGAGCTCGCCAAGACGCTGGCCGAGTTCCTGTTCGACGACGAGCGCGCCATCGTGCGCATCGACATGAGCGAGTACGGCGAGAAGCACAGCGTCGCCCGGCTCGTGGGTGCGCCTCCCGGCTACGTCGGATACGAAGAGGGTGGCCAGCTGACCGAGGCCGTGCGCCGACGCCCGTACTCGGTGGTGCTGCTCGACGAGGTCGAGAAGGCACACCCGGAGGCCTTCGACATCCTGCTCCAGGTGCTCGACGACGGCCGCCTGACCGACGGTCAGGGCCGTACGGTCGACTTCCGCAACGTCATCCTGGTGATGACGTCGAACCTCGGCTCGAACTTTCTGGCCGACCCGGCGCTCGACGAGCAGGCCACGAAGGATGCGGTCATGGAGCTGGTCAAGGCGTCGTTCAAGCCGGAGTTCCTCAACCGGCTCGACGAGGTGGTGATGTTCGACGCGCTCAGCACCGACGACCTCACCCACATCGTCGACCTGCAGCTCGCCGCGCTGGGCCGGCGCCTCGGCGCGCGGCGCATCACGCTCGACGTCACTGACGCCGCGAAGGAGTGGCTGGCTGTCACCGGCTGGGACCCCGCCTACGGTGCACGCCCGCTTCGACGGTTGGTGCAGCAGGCCATCGGCGACCGGCTCGCCAAGGCGCTGCTGGCCGGTGACGTCCGCGACGGCGACACGGTCAGGATCGACCTCGACGAGGCGGCGGACGCCCTCACGGTCGAGTCGGCCTGACCGGCCCACTCTTGGCCGGTGTGGTGGGATGGACGGCATGAGCGCCACCCCCCGGCCACGGGTCGTCACCGTGGCCTGCCTGTTCGTCGGCGTCAGTGCGTTCCTGCTGCTGCTCTACCTGATGCAGGCGCTGAGCGACTGGGGCTCGATCGAGATGCAGGACGCTTTGCAACCGGGGCTCGGGCAGCTGCAGGACCGGGGCGTCGACATGACCATGGGCGAGTTGCTCGCCGCTCTGCGCTGGGTCGCTCTGGGCTCGGTGCTCCTGCTCGTGGCGGCCATGGTGTTCGCCGTCTACGCCGCACGGGGCGACCAGGTCTCACGGATCGGCATCACCGTGCTGGCCGTGGTGATCGGTCTGCTGAACGTGCCGCTCGGCCTGTTCGGCGTGCTGCAGGCCCTCTTCCTTTTTTTCGCCGCCTGGGCGTTGTGGTCGCCCGACGCCCGCCGGTGGTACGGGGGACGCCAGGTGCTCGCTGGCGAGGCGCCGTCGCCTGGGCTGGAGGGACCGATCAAGTCCGATCCGCCGGCGCAGCAGGACGAGTCTCCGGCCAATCCGTGGGCGGCTCCGAAACAGAGCGTGCCGACGGTCGAGGCGCCCGCTCAGCCCGTACGGACCACCCACCGCCCTCCGGCCGTCCTCGCCGCCGGCCTGGTCACCATGGTCGGCTCGTCGCTGGTCGGTGGCCTCTCGGCCCTCTATCTCCTCGTCTACGGGTTCGCCCGCGACGAGTACGTCCAGCTCGTGACCAACGGCCCAGCCGCCGACTGGTTCTCGGCCGCGGAGCTGGAAGACGGCATGCGGGCTGCGTTCTGGGCATGCCTGGTGATGCTGCCGCTCGCCGCCGCCGGACTGGCGGCCGGACTCTCCCTGCTCGCGCGCCGGCCGGTGGGCCGTGCGGCGACTTTGGCCCTGGCCTGGATCACCGCCGCGGGTGGGGTCGTGCTGGTCCCCTTCGGACTGCTCGGCACGGGTGCGGCCGTCGCCGTCATCGTGCTGCTGAACCGCGACGAGTCACGAGCCTGGACCGCCGGCGCCCGTTAGGGCGCGCCTCCCTGGTCCGATCCGGGTGCGCCCGGCGTCACGCTCCCCTCGAACCGGACCAGGGAGACACACCCTGAGTAACCTGCGTCACGCCGGTAGGCTCGAAGCATGTCCGCGACTCCCGCCGTGTCCAACGGCAAGCGTCCGCACGTGGTTGTCGTCGGGGGTGGATTCGGCGGCATCGCCGCCGTCCGCAAGCTCAAGCGCGCCGACGTCGACGTCACCCTGATCGACCGTCACACGTACAACACCTTCAACCCGCTGCTGTACCAGGTCGCGACCGCCAGCCTGAACCCCGGGGACATCACCTGGTTCCTGCGAGCCATCCGCGCCAAGCAGAGCAACGTCCGCTTCCTCAAGGGCGTCCTCAAGTCCATCGACCACGAGTCGCGCATCCTGCACCTCGAGGGTGCGGTCGACGTCAGGTTCGACTACCTCGTGCTGGCGTGCGGGGTCACCACCAACTTCTTCGGCATCCCCGGCGCCGAGGAGTTCTCGATCCCGCTCTACAAGCGCTCCCAGGCGCTGGAGGTGCGCGACGCCATGTTCGCCAACTTCGAGCATGCCGCCATCAACGGCCAGGACCGTGATCTTCGCATCGTGGTCGTGGGCGGCGGCGCCACCGGTGTCGAGACGGCGGGGGCGTTCGCCGAGATGCGCAACCTGGACATGCCCATCACCTACCCCGAGCTCGACCGCAATCGCCTGCACATCGCGCTCGTCGAGATGATGCCGACCGTGCTGGGCCCGTTCCACCCGAAGCTCCAGAAGTACGCCCTGAAGTCCCTCGAGAAGCGTGGCGTCGACCTCCGTCTCGAGACTGCGGTCAAGGAAGTTCGCGAGGATGGTGTGCTGGTCGAGAAGAACGGCGAGGAAGAGTTCCTGCCGGCCGGGATCGTCGTCTGGGCATCCGGTGTCACGACGCACCCGACCGTGGCCGACTGGAGCGTCCCGCAGGGCCGCGGCGGACGCATCGAGACCGACGAACAGCGGCGGGTCAAGGGCCTCGACAACGTCTTCGCGATCGGCGACGTCTCGATCGGGCCGGAGCAGCTGCCGCAGCTGGCGCAACCGGCGATCCAGGGCGGCAAGTACGTGGCGAAGCTCATCAGGGCCGACCTCAAGGGCAAGACTCGCCGGCCCTTCAAGTACACCGACAAGGGCACCATGGCCACCATCGGCCGTGCGTCGGCCGTGGCCGACATCAAGTTCATGCCGCAGCTGACCGGGTTCCTGGCCTGGATCATCTGGGTGGGTCTGCACATCGTGACGCTGCTCGGCAACCGCAACCGCTTCGCCACCCTCATCAACCTGTCGGCCAAGTACCTGGTGTGGGGCAGCCACAATGCGATCGTGGGCGAGACGCCGTACGTCACCGCGGCCCAGCCGTTCACGGTCGAGGCGCGCCGCGCCCCGCGGGTGTCCGCCCGGCAGGCCCGCAAGACCGCGGAGTCGCTCGACAACCCAGGCTCGGACGGGTGACGGATTGACCTAGTGCCCGTCGGCGTCCTCATCCGGTGGTGGGACGTACCCGTCGTCGTCATGATCCGGCGGGACGTACCCGTCTCCGTCATGATCCGGCGGCGGCGTGTAACCGGGGGTGTGTCCCTGTTTCGGAGGCACGTACGTCGGACCAGGCGCGTAGGTCGGGCCGGGCGAGTACGTCGGCCCCGGCTGCTTCTTCGGTTTCCACTTCGGTGGGTAGTCCACGGGAGGCGGCTTGGGATAGGGCAGGTAGCAGGGCCGCCCCTTCTTGTCGACGCCGTAGGTCGGCTCCGGGTAGTCCTCCGGGTAAGGGTCACGCCACTTGGGCGGGAGGTACTCGGGCGGATACGGCCACCACGGCGGGTACGGCGTCCAGTAGCAGTCCTTGGGCGGCTTGTACTTGGGCGGACAACCCTTGCAGGTGGCCTTCGGGTAGTAGATGGGCTCGAGCAGCGGATTGCCGCACTTGCACCGCACCACCGGCCGGCCGTACTTGTCCACGAGCACCGCAGTGCCCGCCGCGAGGATGGACTGGAACGGAACCGCGCGGCCGTTGACGTAGTTGTGGTTGGTGACGCGCGTGTCCACCGTGAGGGTCACCGGCGTCAGGCTGCGGACGTACCTGCTGACGGCCTCCCGGTCGGGATCGATCCCGAGGACGTCCGCCCACGCCCGCATTCGGCTCGGGTTCGACAGCAGGAACGTCAGCAGCGTCTCGCGGTCACACACGTAGTTGGATCCTGAGCCGCCGAACGGCTCCGAGCTGCCGATCGGCTCGCCATCGGTGTTGAGCGCCGGGGTGAACCGGACGACCTGATCGCCCTCCACGTCCGCTGCCTCGGTGAACGGGGCCTCACCCGGCGCCGAAGGCGCTTCGTACTGGACGGTCTGGAGATTCTCCTCCTCAGACGCGTCGCCACGCACGACGTAGAGCACGACCGTCGTGGCCACCAGGGCCAGGGCGACGCCACCGACGAGAAGGAGAACCCACAACGGAACGCGCCGACGGCGCCTCGTTTCCAGCTGTTCCGTCTCCGGATCCGTCACGCCTACCTCCGGTGCCCCGATAGGTCGCTGATTCGGATGCTACGCCGGAGGACATCGGTCGGGCATGACTCGATCGGGCCATGCCGTGATCGTCAGCGGTCCAGGGTGCCGTCGTCACCTCGCGCGCGGTCGCGGCCGACCTCGGCGTCCCCCGGTGACGGATCGCCGTCCCTCACGTCGGGGTCGACACGGTCCGCCTCGCCGGCCCGCTCGGCGGCCGACTGGCTGGCGCGGGCCGCCTCGCGGTCGAGTCTCTCCGCCTCGAGCCTGGCCTCCTCGGCATCCGCCTTCGCCGATGCCGCCGCGGCTTGCATCTGTTGGGCCTCGACCTGGCTCTCCTTGGCTTCGTCGCGCAACTCGGTCGCCTTCGCGCGTTGCTGCTTCATGCGCCGCTCGGTGCCGGCCTTGCGCACGGCTACGACGAGCCCGACCACGATCAGTACCGCGGCGAGCGCGACGAGCAGCCACACCCACCATTCGATGTCGTTCATGATGGACCTCCCTCTGTCCGCGTTCAGCGTAGGTCTGCGGAGGAGGTGCCGCCTCTCGACGTCAGAGGCCGATGGCGCGGGCGTCGAAGAAGTCGGCGGTCGTTCTCATCGCGTCCAGCACCGCCGGTGGAACAGGCGCGTCGGTGGTGACGATCACGACTGCCTCACCGGTCTCTCCGTCACCCTGGTGCCCGACCGCCGCGGAGACGATGTTGATGCCGGCGTCGCCGAACGCTGTGCCGATGCGCCCGAGCATCCCGGGCTGGTCGCGGTAGCGGAACACCGCGAGACACGGCTCGAGCTGGACGTTGAAGCGAGATCCCCACGCCTCGAGCAGATGCGGACGGTGGCGTTGTCCGAGCACCGTCCCGACGACGCGGGTGGTGTCGGCACCGCTACGCACCGTGACGCGGACGAGGTCGGTGAAGTCGCGGGCGACCGGGCGGCTGGTGGACGCGACGGCGATGCCGCGCTCGGCCGCGAGGGCCAGGGCGTTGACGTCGTTGACGCCCTCCTCGGTGTGGTCCTGGAGGGCACCCTTGACCACCTGGATCGTGAGCAGCCGGTGGTCGCGCTCGGCGACCCGGCCGAGGAACTCGACTTCCAGCGCCTCCAGCGACGTGGCCGGCGCGAGCCCGGCCGCGATCCGACCGAGTGAGAGGCAGAGTCCGAGGAACGGCTCGACGGCAACCATGTCGTCCGCGGCGATCGCCGGAACGTTGACGGCGGTGGTGACCGGCACACCGGTGAGCGCGGCCACGACCTGCTCGGCGGCCTGGAACCCGGCCCGGTCGGTTGCCTCGGCCGTGGAGGCGCCGAGGTGCGGAGTGACGACCACGTTGGGGTAGCTGAACAGCGGGTGCTCGGTGATCGGCTCCTCGCGGAAGACGTCGAGCGCTGCGCCGGCGACCTTGCCGGAGTCGAGCGCGTCCTTGAGCGCCTCGTCGACGATGAGCGGGCCGCGGGCGACGTTGAGGATGCGCACGCCGTCCTTCATCGCCGCGAACGCCTTGGCGTCCAGGAAGTCCTGGGTGTCGGCGTTCTTCGGCAGGTGGACGGTGATGAAGTCGGCGATCTCGTAGACCGCCTCGGCGCTGGCGGCCCGCTCGACCCCGAGCTCGCCGAAGCGCTCCTCGGCCATGTAGGCGTCGAAGGCCACCACGCGCATGCCGAATCCGCGAGCCCGGTGCGCGACCAGCTGGCCGATGCGGCCGAACCCGATGATGCCGAGCACCTTGTCGTGCAGCTCGACGCCGGTGTACTTCGAGCGGTCCCACCGGCCGGCCACGAGCGACCCGTGCGCTTGCGGCACGTTGCGGGCCAGTGCGAGCAGGAGGGCCATCGTGTGCTCGGCGGCGGTGACCACGTTGGACTGCGGCGCATTGGCGACGACCACGCCCTGACGGGTGGCGGCGTCGACGTCGACGTTGTCGACGCCCACACCGGCCCGGGCGACGATCTTCAGCCGCTCGGCCTGGGCCAGCAGGTCGGCGTCGAGCTTGGTGGCGGACCGGATCAGGATCGCGTCGTACTCGCCGATCCGCCCGGCCAGCTCGTCCTCGGTCCAGTCGTAGCCGAGGTCGACGTCGAACCCGGCGGTGTTCAGCAGGGCGACCCCGGACTCGCCGATGTTCTCCTTGACCAGCACCCTCACGACCGGTCCGCCCTTCCCTCGCCGACGATCCAGTCGATGCAGGCGGTGAGCGCCGAGACGTCCTCCGGCTCGACTGCGGGGAACATCCCGATCCGCAGCTGGTTGCGTCCGAGCTTGCGGTACGGCTCGGTGTCGACGACTCCGTTGGCCCGCAGGATTCGGGCGATCGCGGCGGCGTCGACGTCGTCGGAGAAGTCGATGGTGCCGACCACCAGCGATCGCAGGGCGGGGTCGGCGACGAACGGCGTCGCGAACTCCGCTTCGTCGGCCCACGAGTAGAGGAACGTCGAGGACGCGGTGGTGCGCGCGACGCAGAACTTGAGTCCCCCGCCCGCAAGCATCCAGTCGACCTGGTCGGCGAGCAGGAGCAGTGTCGCCAACGCCGGGGTGTTGTAGGTCTGGTTCAGACGTGAGTTGGCCAGAGCCGTCGTCAGCGAGAGCGACTCCGGGATCCACCGTCCGTCGGGTGCAGCAGTCAGCTCCTCCGCGCGGGCCAGCGCGGCCGGGCTCATCGCGGCGATCCAGAGGCCGCCGTCGGACCCGAACGACTTCTGTGGCGCGAAGTAGTAGGCATCGGCCTGGCTCAAGTCGACCGGTAGGCCACCGGCGCCGGATGTCGCGTCGATGAGCACCAGCGCGTCGCCGGCGTCGGCCGGGCGTTGGACATCGACCATCACGCCGGTGGACGTCTCGTTGTGCGCCCAGGCGATGACGTCGGCATCGGGGTCGGCGGTGGGCTGCGGTGCCGTGCCGGGATCGGAGCTGATGACGATCGGGTCGTCCAGGAACGGTGCGCCGGCCGCGACGGTGGCGAACTTCTGCGAGAACTCACCGAACGTCAGGTGCAGCGAACGCTGGCGGATCAAGCCGGCCGCGGCGGCGTCCCAGAACGCCGTGGACCCACCGTTGCCCAGGACGATCTCATAACCGTCGGGCAGCGTGAACAGCTCGGCGAGGCCCTCGCGCACCCGTCCGACCACGTCACGGACCGGTGCCTGCCGGTGAGACGTGCCCATCAGGTCGTGTCGCCGGGCCAGCTGCTCCAGCGCCTCGGGGCGGACCTTCGAGGGTCCGCAGCCGAACCGGCCGTCGGCGGGCAGGAGATCGGCGGGGATCTGGATGGGGGTGTCGTCGCTCACGCAGCGATGTTACTCATCGCCGGCGGACGCCCATCGCGCCGGACACCGGTGCTTCCCAGCCGAGCGCGTCGCCGGTTGCGATCTCGTGGTCGAAACGGGCAGCGACGTCGTCCGGGATCGGGACCGATCGACGCGTGGTCATGTCCACGTGCACGTAGGCCGCTTCGAACGTGCAGGCCAGGGACTCGGTCTCGGGCGCCACGACGAACGACATCGCGTGCACCGCACGATCGGACCGTTCCAGGAATCGCCCGTGAACGGTGAACCGCTCGCCGACTCGCAGCTCGCTGAAGTACCGGATGTGCTGTTCGACCGTGAACAGGGTGAGGCCCCGTTCATCGGAGTACGACTGGTCCATGCCGGCGGCGATGCAGGCCCGCCAGAGTCCGATCGACGCCGCGTCGAAGTAGTGCCGGATGTTCATGTGGCCGTCCAGGTCGATGAACTCCGGCGGCACCACTTGCTCGTCGACGGGAGGCAGCTGGGCAATCTGGTCGTACGTGGGGAGGTCACTCACACCGGGCGACCTTACTGGGCGGGCCGCTGCGTCATCGGTTGGCGACGCCAATCTGGAGCCGGATGGTGTCGCGAACCCAGCGCCTGTACTGGTCGAGCGACCACCCTCGCTCGATGACGAGGCTCCTGTACGTGCCGACGCCGCCCAGACCCCACAACATGTCTGCGAACGAGCCGGCACGGATATTCCGCGGCAGCGTGCCCTCCCGCTCGAGACGGCGCCCGAGGACGAGCAGGTCCCCGTATCGCGCCTCTTCGCGCGGACGCAGGGTCTCTTCGACCTCAGGATGCTGTCGTCGAGCTGTGGTGAGGGCCTCGTGGATCCTCCACACCTTCGACGCGACCTCGACGTCGATGGCGATCGTCGCGTCCAGTGCATGCAGCCCGGTCATCTCGTCGGTGATCGGATGCCGCTCGATCACAGGGACGACATCGGTGGCGAAAATGTGCAGATGAAGGTCGGTCAGCAGCTCGGCCTTGGACGGGAAGTGGAGGTAGATCGCCTGGCGCGATACCCCGGCCTGCTTCGCGACTGCTCCCAGCCCGGCGCCGTAGTAGCCGTGCTCTTCGAACATGCCGCGCGCGGCCTCGAGGATCTGGGTGCGAGTCTCGGAACGGCTGTTGCTTGACATGCTGTCAACCATACCTTACTTTACAGGTGGTCAAGTAACAGCCAAGGAGAGCAACATGAGTCGATACCTGATCGTGACCTGGGACGGCGCCGGAAATCTGGTGCCGACGTTGGGGATCACCCGCGCGCTCGTCGAGCGCGGCCACGACGTCCGGATGCTCGGGCACGACACGATCGCCGAGCGATGCGGAGACACGGGCGCTCGTTTCGTCCCGTTGACCCAAGACATCGGTTGGGACGCGCTGGAGAATCCGGACGACTTCGAGGCCGAGATGAAGCTCCTGATCGAGGAGCTCTGCTTCAGCACGTCTCACGCCCAGGACCTCGCCCGGGAGCTGGACCGGGAGCCGGCCGACGTGGTGCTGGTCGATCACATGCTGTTCACGGCCATCGACGCTGCGCTGGCATCGGGTACCTCGACGGCAACGCTGTTCCACACGCCGTACACGATCTTCCGGGGCGGGATGCTCGTCGAGATGCTCGCACCCGGGCTGGCGATCGCCAACGCCCGGCGTGCAGAGCTCGGCCTGCCGCAGATCGAGAAGCTCGGCGACATCCACGACGCTTGCGCCCTGGCGATCGTCGCGGTGCCGAAGGAGTTCGAGCCAGAATCGCCGGATGCCGCCAACGTGCTGAGGATCGGACCCGTGTTGGACGCTCCTCCTCTGTCCCGCGAAATCGACGAGGTCGACGTCAGCGATGGGTCGACGCCGCTGGTTCTCGTCAGCCTCAGCACCACCGTGCAGGGGCAGGCGGACCTGCTGCAACGATGCGTCGATGCGGTGGCGCAGATGCCGGTGCGCGCCATCGTCACGACCGGATCCATCGACCCCGCATCGGTGAAGGCCGGCGCCAACACGCAAGTGGTGCGGTACGCCCCGCACACGGAAATTCTTCCGTCGGCGTCACTGGCGATCACGCACGCGGGCCTCGGCACCACGATGGCCGCCCTGGGTCGTGGAGTGCCACTGCTGTGCACGCCCATGGGCCGCGATCAGTTCTTCAACGCCGAACGAGTTCAGACCCTCGGCGCCGGTCGGATGCTGATGCCGGACTCCACGAGTGTCGGCGAGATCGCGAACGCTGCAGCGGACATCCTCGATGACGACCGTTTCAAGGCCGGCGCGAAGCAGATGGAGGTGGCGATCGGCGGCTACGGCGGCGCCGCGGAAGCTGCTACCGCGCTCGAAGGGCTCGGGTAGCCGGCACCGTCGTTGTCACACCGAGCGACGGTACTGGCCACCGACTTCGAAGAACGCCTCGGTGACCTGCTGCAGCGAGCAGACCCGGGCGGCGTCCATCAGCACGGCGAAGACGTTCTCGCCAGAGGTCGCGGCCTCCTTGAGTCGGGCGATCGCCTCGGTGGCCTCGTGGCGGTGCTCCTTCTGGAAGGCCTGCACCCGGTCGAGCTGTGACTTCTTCTCGGCCTCCGTCGCGCGGGCCAGCTCCACGACCGGTGGCTCCTCCTCGTCCGGGTTGAGGAAGGTGTTGACGCCGATGATCGGCAGCGAGCCGTCGTGCTTGCGCTGCTCGTAGAGCATCGACTCGTCCTGGATCCGGCCTCGCTGGTAGCCCGTCTCCATCGCGCCGAGCACCCCGCCGCGCTCGCTGATGGCGTCGAACTCGGCGAGCACCGCCGCCTCCACCAGGTCGGTGAGCTCGTCGGTGAGGAACGCGCCCTGTGTGGGGTTCTCGTTCATCGTGACGCCCCACTCGCGGTTGATGATCTGCTGGATCGCGAGCGCGCGACGCACTGACGCGTCGGTCGGTGTCGTCACCGCCTCGTCGAAGGCGTTGGTGTGCAAGCTGTTCGCGTTGTCGTAGATGGCGATGAGCGCCTGCAGCGTGGTGCGGATGTCGTTGTAGCTCATCTCCTGGGCGTGCAGCGAGCGTCCGGACGTCTGGACGTGGTACTTGAGCTTCTGGCTGCGCTCGTTGGCGCCGTAGCGGTCGCGCATGGTGATCGCCCAGATGCGGCGTGCGACCCGTCCGAGCACTGAGTACTCCGGGTCCATCCCGTTGGAGAAGAAGAACGACAGGTTGGGAGCGAAGTCGTCGATGTCCATGCCGCGGGCGAGGTAGGCCTCGACGTACGTGAATCCGTTGGCGAGGGTGAACGCGAGCTGGCTGATGGGGTTCGCACCGGCCTCGGCGATGTGGTAGCCGGAGATCGACACCGAGTAGAAGTTGCGCACCCGGTGCTCGATGAACCACTCCTGGATGTCGGCCATCATCCGGAGGCTGAACTCGGTGGAGAACAGGCAGGTGTTCTGGCCCTGGTCCTCCTTGAGGATGTCGGCCTGCACGGTGCCCCTCACCCGCTGGAGCGTCTCGGCCGGCTCGACCCCCTGCGGCGAGCCCCTGGTCGATGGCGGTGTTCAGGAAGAACGCGAGCACGGTCGGCGCCGGCCCGTTGATCGTCATCGACACCGACGTCGACGGCGACAGCAGGTCGAAGCCGTCGTAGAGCGCCTTCATGTCGTCGAGCGTCGCGATCGAGACCCCGGACGTGCCGACCTTGCCGTAGACGTCCGGGCGGAGATCGGGGTCGCGCCCGTACAGCGTCACGGAGTCGAAGGCGGTGGAGAGTCGGTCAGCCTCGCCGTCCTGCGACAGCAGCTTGAAGCGACGGTTGGTGCGGAAGGCATCACCCTCGCCGGCGAACATCCGCGCCGCGTCCTCGGTGTCGCGCTTGAACCGGAACACCCCGGCGGTGAACGGGAAGAAGCCGGGCAGGTTCTCGCGTCGCAGGAACGAGACCAGGTCGCCGTGGTCGTGGTAGCGGGGCAGGCTGACGCGGGGGATGCTCGACCCGGACAAGGACTCGCGCCGCAGCGTGGTGTGGATCTCCTGGTCCCGGATCAGCACCACCTGCTCGTCGCCCGAGTACGACTCGACGACGTCGGGCCAGCCGTCGATCTGCTCGGCTGTATCGCGTGGGAGGCCCTGGCGGGCCTCGTCCAGCAGGCGGGTCAGGTCGTCGTTCTCGAGCTCGTGGGCGACGGCCTCGAGACGCTGCACCCGGCGGGCCTGCTCCGCGAGCGTCCCGGTCTCGGAGTGATAGTCGCGCACGGTCTCGGCGATCTCGGCGAGGTACCGCACCTTCTCCGGCGGCACGACCGCGGCGAAGCCGGTGGAGACCTTCGTGTCCACCGCTGGGAGAACCCCGTCGTCCATCGCGAGGCCGTCGTCGCGGAGCATCCGGGCGACGTGGTGGTAGAGCGCGGTGACGCCGTCGTCGTTGAACGTGGCCGCGGACGTGCCGAACACCGGCATGTCGTCCGGCTTCTGATCGAACGCCTCGCGGTTGCGGACGAGCTGTCGGCCGACGTCGCGCAAGGCATCCTTGGCTCCGCGTCGCTCGAACTTGTTGATGGCGACGACATCGGCGAAGTCGAGCATGTCGATCTTCTCCAGCTGCGACGGGGCACCGAACTCCGGCGTCATCACGTACATCGAGCGGTCGACGAACGGGACGATGCCGGCGTCGCCCTGGCCGATGCCGGGGGTCTCGATGATGACGAGGTCGAAGCCGGAGGCCTTCAGCACAGCGATGACGTCATCGAGGTGGTCCGGGTGCTCGTGGCCGCCGCGGGTGGCCAGCGACCGGAAGTAGACGCGGTCGCCGTCCAGGGCATTCATCCGGATGCGGTCACCGAGCAGCGCGCCGCCACCCTTGCGTCGCGTCGGGTCGATGGCGAGCACGGCGATGCGGAGCTTGTCCTGCTGGTCGGTGCGGAACCGGCGGACGAGCTCGTCGGTGAGCGAGCTCTTGCCGGAGCCGCCGGTGCCGGTGATGCCGAGCAGCGGGACGTGCGCAGACTCGGCCGCGTCGCGGATGGCCTGGCGGAACGAGTCGTCGAGCCGGCCCGACTCCGCGCCGGTGATGGCCCGGGCGATCGCGTCGCGGTGTCCGGCCAGCACCGCTTCGGGATCTGCTGGGGCGAGGTCCCACAGGTCGTGGTCGCAAGCCTCGACGATCTGATTGATCATTCCCGCGAGACCGAGACGCTGACCGTCCTCGGGCGAGAAGATGGTGACCCCGGCCTCCCGCAGCCGGGCGATCTCCTCCGGCACGATCACGCCGCCACCACCGCCGAAGACCTTGACGTGATCGGCACCCTGCTCGCGCAGCGACTCGACGAGGTACTCGAAGAACTCGACGTGCCCGCCCTGGTAGGAGCTCACTGCCACGCCCTGGACGTCCTCCTCCAGGGCTGCGGCGACGATCTCGCTGACCGCGCGGTTGTGCCCGAGGTGGACGACCTCCGCGCCCTGCGACTGCAGGATGCGCCGCATGATGTTGATGCTCGCGTCGTGCCCGTCGAACAGCGCGGACGACGTGACGAAGCGAACGGGATGCTCCGGCTGATACATAGGACGTACGATAGTCGGACTTCCTAGTATTTGCTAGGGTAGGTGCATGCCGTCGTCCCGAGCGCTCGCCTTCGACCCGATCGAGCGGGCCGGTGAGCTCTGGGCAGAGCGCATCGGCGACGCCACGGCGATGCGGCTCGCGACGTCGATCATGCGGGTGCAGCAGCTCGTGCTCGCCTCGCTGGACGCCGCGGTGAAGCCGTTCGGCATCACCTTCGCGCGCTACGAGGTGCTGGTGCTGCTGTCGTTCAGCCAGTCCGGCTCACTGCCGTTGAGCAAGGTGGGAGAGCGGCTGATGGTGCACCCGACGTCGGTGACCAACCTCGTCGACCGGCTGGATGCTCAAGGACTGGTCGAGCGCACCGTCGACTCCGCCGACCGCCGCCGCATCCTCGCCTCGTTGACCCCCGAGGGGCGGCGCGTGCTGAAACGTGCGACGACCGCACTCACCGACATCGACTTCGCCGTCGGCAGCCTTGATGCCGCCGACCAGGAGAAGGCCTACGAGCTGCTGCGGGCGCTGAGGTCGGACGACTTCCAGTCCTGAGGCGACGGCAGTCTCCGCGATAGCGGAAGGAGCAGCAATCCGAGCACGATGCCCAATCCGATGCTGGTGAAGCTCAGGATGTTGTCGGTCGTGCTCAGCAGCTCGGCGACACCGGCGTGGTAGGCGATGTGGAACCCGCCCAGCACGATGTTCGCGACGGCGGCGCCGATCACCAGGTCGCGGCTCGGGCGCCACACGCCGACGAGGCACAGCGCGGCGATCGCCAGCAGCGCGGCACCGAAGTCGGTGACCAGATGCTCGTTGTAGGGTCCGTCAGCCGCCACCCAGCTGCGACCGAACGGGAAGTCGTCGTAGAAGACTTGGGGATCCAGTCGGGCCAGCAGTCCGGTGGCCCCGTTGCCGATCGCCAGCGCCACCAGCGCCACGCGTGCCGCCATCACGTGCATGGCGTCAGTCCTCCAGCATCTCGGCCGCCCAGGCCTTCTCGGGGACACCGAAGCCCTCGATGAGGGTGAGCAGGTGGGGGCGGAGCTTCTCGAGCATCCCGTTCACCTCGGACGTCACGGCCTTCGCGCGCTGGTCGGTGAGCCGGTTGTGGCCCATGAACCAGGCGAGGTCGTCCTCGATCGTGCTCAGCGCGTAGAGGGCGCAGACATCGCGCAGAAGTGCCTGGGCCTCCTCGTCCTCGCAGCGCCCGATTCCGGCGGTGAACGCCTCCAGCACGATGCGGTCGATGTGCACCTTGGCGCAGCGGATGACGTGGTCCTGGGCTGCGTTGAAGATCGCGAAGGCCTCCTCGTCGTCGGCCTTGGCCGCCCGGCGCAGACGCCGGGCGGCAGTCTCGATGACGTGCTCCTCGCGGTCCTCGAACATGCTCAGGTGGGTGCCGATGTCGAGCAGGTCGTGGTCGTCGCTGGCCCCCGGCCGCGCGTCGATGAGCCGCTGGATGAGCTGCGACGCCGCGGTGCGCTCCTTGACGACGTCGGTGACGGTGCCGGCGGCGAATCGGACGAGTCCGACCGGGTCGAGGCCTCCGAGCTCCGACGCGTACGACGTGAGCAGCTCCTTCGCGACGAGCTGCAGGAGGACGTGGTTGTCGCCCTCGAAGGTGGTGAACACGTCCACGTCGCCGCGCAGGGTCACCAGCCGGTTGTCCGCCATGTAGCCGGCGCCGCCGCACATCTCTCGCGCCTCCTGGATCGCCCGGGAGGCGTGCCACGTCTGGACGACCTTCAGGCCGGCTGCGCGGCTCTCCAGCTCACGCTGCTGCATCGGGTCGGGGTCGTCGGTGATCTGCAGACGATGCATACGGGCGACCAGCTGGTTCTGGGCGAAGCGGTAGGCGTAGGAGCGGGCGATCAGCGGGAGCAGGCGTCGCTGGTGCACCCGGTAGTCGGCGAGCAGGATCTCCTGATCGGGTGACGGACCGAACTGCCGACGCTTGAGTGCGTATCGCCCGGCCATGGTGAGTGCAACCTCCGCGGTCGCGCTCGCCGACCCGCCCACGCTGACGCGGCCGCGGATGAGGGTGCCGAGCATGGTGAAGAACCTGCGGCCCTGTTCGAAGATCGGTGAGGTGTAGCCCCCACCCTCGTCGACCTGTCCGTAGCGGTTGAGCAGGTTCTGCCTCGGGACCCGAACGTGGTCGAACATGATGCGTCCGTTGTCGACGCCGGTCAGGCCGCCCTTCTGGCCGCAGTCGGAGGTGGTGACGCCGGGCAGGTCCTCGCCGTGCTCGTCGCGGATCGGCACCAGGAAGCAGTGCACGCCGTACCCTTCGCCGCGGGTGATGAGCTGGGCGAAGACGGCCGCCATCGTGGCGTGCTTCGCGGCGTTGCCGATGTAGTCCTTGCGCGAGCTCGGCGTCGGGGAGTGGATGACGAACTCCTCCGTGGCCGGGTCGAACGTCGCCGTCGTCTCCAGGTTCTGGACGTCGCTGCCGTGGCCCGTCTCGGTCATCGCGAAGCAGCCGACGAGGTCGAGGTTGATCAGGTCGCGGATGTAGGTCTCGTGGTGGTGCTGGGTGCCGAGGTTCTCGACGGCGCCGCCGAACAGGCCCCACTGAACCCCGGCCTTGACCATGAGCGAGAGGTCGAACTGCGCCAGCATCTCGATGCCGGTGACCGCAGCTCCGGGATCGCCGGTTCCGCCGTGCTCCTCGAGGAAGCCCGCACCCGGCAGCCCGGTGGGGACGAGCTCCTTGAGCTGGCGGAAGGTCCGCTCGCGAGCCTCGTCCATGCTGAGGTCGTGGTCGAAGGCGAGATCCATCTCGGCCAGCTCGATCCGCGACTGCTCGCGCACGTGGCGCCACTTGCCGTCCAGGGCGATCCGCAGCTCGTCTGACAGCGTCATGGGCTCAAGGTACCCGCGCCGGACGGCGGACGCACCGTCCTCGGTTCGGCTCCTAGGCTGGGCCCATGACCGCGCCCGTCACCGTCTCGATCACGCGCCACGTCGATCCGGCGCAGGAGGACCAGATGCTGGCGTGGCTGCGGGCCGGCACCGAGCTGGCCGAGCGGTTCGACGGGTTCCTCGGCTCGGGGTGGGTGCGCCCCGAAGTCGGGTCGAGCGAGTGGCACATGCTCTACCGGTTCGCCGACCACGACGCGCTGGACGCCTGGATGACGTCGGCCCAGCGGCGCTGGTGGCTCGACTCCGCGCAGGGATTCGTCGATGAGTCGCAGCTGGAGAAGCGCACGGGCATCGAGGGCTGGTTCGACGAGCCCTCGCAGGTGGACGTGGAGGATCTGCGGCCGGCACCTGGCGCACCGCCGCGCTGGAAGCAGATGGTGTCCATCTTCTGCGTCTTCCTGCCGCTGAGCCTGCTGGTCACCTACCTCGGGCAGGAGATGCTGGCGGACTGGTGGATGCCGCTGCGGGTTCTCGTCTCGGTGCTCGTGATGACGCCGGTGATGATCTACGTCGCGCTTGCCGTGGATCACCCGCCTGCTGCACGACTGGCTGCACGGATGACCGGCTCGCTCCTCGTCGCCGGCACGACGTCCGACGCCGGCAAGACGATCGTGACGACCGCCTTGTGCCGCGCGCTCGCCCGGCGCGGTGTGCGGGTGGCTCCGTTCAAGGCGCAGAACATGTCCAACAACAGCATGGTCGTGCGCCGGACCGGCGCGGAGCGCGCTCCTGACACCGCCGAGATCGGGCGGGCCCAGTGGATTCAGGCCATGGCCGCCGGCGTCGAACCGGAGGCGGCGATGAACCCGGTGCTGCTCAAGCCGGGCGGCGACCGACGCAGCCACGTCGTGGTGATGGGGAAGCCGGCCGGAGAGATCGCTGCGGCGGATTTCATCGGCGGACGGACCCACCTGGCCGAAGCCGCGTACGCCGCCTATGACGACCTCGCGACGCGGTTCGACGTCATCCTGTGCGAGGGCGCGGGCAGTCCGGCCGAGGTCAACCTGCGCGACGGCGACTACGTGAACATGGGCCTGGCCCGGCATGCGGGGATGCCGGTCGTGGTCGTCGGTGACATCGACCGCGGCGGCGTGTTCGCCGCGATGTACGGCACCGTCGCCCTGCTCGACGCGGCCGACCAGCGGCTCATGGCCGGGTTCGTCGTCAACAAGTTCCGCGGCGACGAGTCGTTGCTCCGACCTGGCCTGGACCGGCTCGAGCAGATCACCGGACGTCGGGTGCACGGCGTCCTGCCCTGGCGTCCCGACGTGTGGCTCGACTCCGAGGACGCGCTCGACCTGGAGTCCCGCCGGTCGTCCGAGGAGGGATCGCTCCGCGTCGCCGTGGTCCGGCTGCCGCGGATCAGCAACTTCACCGACGTGGACGCGCTCGGCATCGAGCCCGGCGTCGATGTCGCCTTCGTCACCGATCCACGGTCGATGGCCGACGCGGACCTCGTGGTCCTGCCCGGCACTCGGGCGACACTGGCCGACCTGGCGTGGCTCCGGTCCCGCGGGCTCGACCTGGCCATCCTCGACCACGTCGACGCCGGCCGTCCGGTGCTGGGCATCTGCGGTGGGTTCCAGATGCTTGGCCGAACGATCAGCGACCCGGACGGCATCGAGGGCGTGCGTGGCGCCGAGGCCAAGTGCCTCGGGCTGCTCGACGTCACCACGACGTTCCAGGCCGAGAAGGTGCTGCGGCTGCACGATCAAGGCGGCTACGAGATCCATCACGGCCGGGTTTCGCACGAGTATGAGGCCGGATCGCAGGGCGACGTGCGTCACGGCGTGGTCTCCGGAACCATGCGGCACGGCAGCCTGGAGTCCGACGACTTCCGGCGCACTTTCCTCGCGGAAGCGGCAGAACTGACCGGGCGAACGATGGCACCGTCGACGGCGAGCTTCGCCCTCGCGCGGGCGAGCCGCCTCGACCTCCTCGGCGACCTGGCCGAGGAGCACCTGGACGTCGACGCGATGCTGGCCCTCGCCCGGGACGGTGCGCCGGACGTCCCGCTGCTCGCTCCCGGCGGCGTCGAATGATCCTGGTCCTCGGCGGCACCGCCGAGGCGCGCGAGCTGGCGATCCTCCTCAACGACGCTGGTGTGCGGTTCATGTCGTCGCTGGCCGGACGCGTCGCGCGGCCGCGCCTGCCGGTCGGAGCCGTACAGATCGGCGGCTTCGGCGGCGTCTCGGGCTTGCGGTCGTTCCTGATGGAGAACCGGGTGAGCGGCGTGGTCGACGCCACCCATCCGTTCGCCGAGGGGATGACGGCCAACGCCGTCGCCGCCTGCTCCGCCGACGATGTCCCGCTGTTGCGACTCGAGCGCCCCGGCTGGTCGGGAGCGCCGGGCTCCGACACCTGGGAATGGGTGCCCAACCACGACGCGGCCGCCACTGCCACGGCGCGACTGGGCGAGCACCCGTTCCTCACCGTGGGCCGCCAGTCGCTGGGCCACTTCGTGGGGCCACTGGCCGAGCACCGGACGCTGGTGCGGGCGGTGGACCAACCGGATGTCGAGCTTCCCGAGTCATGGACACTCGTCCTGAGCCGCGGTCCGTACCGCCTCGACGACGAGCGGGCCCGGTTCGACGAGCACGACATCGACGTCGTGGTCACCAAGGACTCCGGCGGCACCTACACCTGGTCGAAGATGCAGGTGGCCGCCGAGCGGGGTGCCGCGGTGGTCGTCGTCCGGCGCGGGCCCGGTCCGGTCGGCGTCGACGTCGTCAGCGACCCGCGGGCTGCCGCCGACTGGGCCGCCCAGCGATGACTGCTGACACGCCGAGTGCGGCCAGGCCGACGAGGTCGGCCAGACGGACCGCCCGGCTGATGTCATCGGGCTCGACGGGTCGGCCGTCGCCCAGCGTGTGGCGGTCCTCCACGCGGTCGCGGTAGGTGTTGACGCCTCCGAGCCGCACGTCCAGCGCGCCGGCGAAGGCAGCCTCCACCGGGCCGGCGTTCGGGCTGGGGTGGCGAGGGGCGTCGCGCCGCCACACCTCGAGCGAGCGCCTGGTGTCCCCTCCGACGACCGGAGCGAGCATCGCCGCGAGAAGCGCCGACAGGCGGGACGGCACCACGTTGAGCAGGTCGTCCAGCCGGGCGGAGGCTCGCCCGAACCGTTCGTACCGCTCACTGCGGTGCCCGACCATGGCATCGAGGGTGTTCGCCGCGCGGTAGGCCACCAGGCCCGGAACGCCGGCAACCGCGCCGGCGAGCAGCGGGGCCACGACGGCGTCGGAGGTGTTCTCCGCGACCGACTCCACGACGGCGCGGGAGATCTCGCCTGCGTCGAGCGCGTCGGTGTCGCGGCCGACGAGATGGGTCAGCCGACGACGGGCGGACGGGAGGTCGTCGGCGGAAAGGTGTCTGCGCACGGCCTCCGCCTCGCGGCCCAGGGAGCGACCGCCGAGCACGGCCCAGGTCGCGACGGCGGTGACGATCGCGTGAAGCACGGGTCGCCGGCGGGTGAGTCCGGCGACCATCGCGCCGAGGAGACCGGTGCCTCCCACCAGAACGCCGGCGTACGCGGCACCGGTCACGACGTCATCGGCCCAGACACGCTGCTCGACGTCCTGCGCGAAGCGACCGAAGGCACCGACGGGGTGTCCGGTCGCCGGGTCGCCGAGGAGCCGGTCGGCGGCGAACCCAGCGACGAGTCCCACCGCTCGTGCCTGCATCAGTGAGCCTTCCTACGCATCCCGGACGGCACTGAGGCCGAAGCCGATATCGTGTCCGAGGGTAGGCCCCCGAGAGTGGCGAGGTGGCATGAAGGTCCTGGTGACGGGCGGCGTACGCTCGGGCAAGTCGTTCCACGCGGAGTCGCTGTTGCTCTCAGCGCCGGGCGTCACGTATCTCGCGCCCGGTCCCAACGCGGACGAGCACGGCGATCCCGACTGGGCGGCCCGTATCGCGACGCACCAGGCCCGGCGGCCGGGTCACTGGGAGACGCTCGAGTCGCGCGACCTCGCCACCGCCATCAGCGAGGGCGAAGGCGCGCTGCTGATCGACTGCCTCGGCACCTGGCTGACGTCCCAGATCGACGAGCTCGACGGCTGGGACACCATCCGCGAGGAGTGGGAGCAGGTGCTGTTCGCGCGGCTCGACGACGCCGTGGACGCCCTGGCCCGCACGGAGCGCACCGTGGTGCTGGTGACGAACGAGGTCGGCATGGGCGTCGTGCCCGAGCGTCGGTCCGGACGGATCTTCAGCGACCTCCTCGGGATCGTCAACCAGCGGTTCGCCGCCGAGTGCGACGAGGTGCTGTTCATCGTCGCCGGCCGCGCCCTGTCGATCTGACTCAGCCGGCCAAGGTGATGAACTCGGGGGAGATGGCCAGCAGGAGGATCGTCAGGGTCACCTCGATCGCCGCGCCGTAGATGTCGCCGGTGACCCCACCGAGGCGCTTCGTGGCGCGGTGGACGAGCCATCCGACGACACTCGCGGCGACGGCGAAGGCGACCAGCATGTGCCACCACGGCGTCACGCCGGTCCATTCGGCGGCTGCCGCCGAGACCGCCGCCGCGGCCAGCCAGGCCGCGACAGCGACGACGCGGGGGACACTCCCCGCATGCGATGCACCGAGACCGTCGGGTCGTGCGCTGGGGATTCCGCGGGCGCAGGTCATCGTCAGCGCGACCCGCGAGGTGCACACCATGACGCCGGCGACGATGGCACCGTGGTTCACGTACGCGAGGACGCCGAACCCGCCGGCTTGGATCATCAGCACGATGAGGAGGGCCACCACTCCGGCCGGGCCCACCGAGCCCGACTTCATGACGGCGAGCGACCTTTCCCGGTCGTAGGACGCGGTGAGTCCATCAGCGGTGTCGGCCAGCCCGTCGAGGTGGAACACCCGCGTGCCGAGGGCGAGCACGCCGAGGGCGAGGAACGCCGCCGCCGCGAGCTCGAGCTCGCGTCCGCCCAACAGCACCAGGCGACGAGCGCACCCAGCGGCACGACAGCCACCGGCGCGAGCACCATGGCCAGGCCAGCGGTGTGTCGGTCGACGCGGTTCGGTGCCTTGACCGGTATGGCGGTCAGCGTGCCGACGGACAGCCGCCAGGCATCGGGCAGCCGACGGCGCATGACGTCAGCCGAGCTCGAGGTCGGCGAGGAGTGCGACGTCGCGGAGCAGCAGCGCCGCCGAGCGGACGATGGGCACGGCCGCCACGGCGCCGCTGCCCTCACCCAGTCGCATGCCGAGGTCGAGGATCGGCGCGAGCCCCAGCTTGTCGAGGGCGAGGGACTGGGCCGGCTCCGTGGAGCGGTGGCCGGCGGCGAACCACGCGGATGCGCCGGGGGCGAGCCGCTCGGCCATCAGCGCGGATGCCACCGAGATGACTCCGTCGAGCAGCACCGGCACGCCGGCGCGCGCCGCGGCGGCCATGAACCCGGCTGCGGCCGCAAGGTCGGCGCTGCCGAGCGCGGTCAACGTCTCCACCGGGTCGTCCACGCGGCTACCCGCCCGGTCGAGGGCGGCCTGCACCACGGCGACCTTGTGAGCGAGCGCGGCCTCGTCGATGCCGGTGCCGCGTCCGGTGACCTCGGCCGCCGGCATCCCGAGCGATGCCGCGATGAGGGCCGCGGCGGGCGTGGTGTTGCCGATGCCCATGTCGCCGCTGACCAACAGCTGGGCGCCGGCGGCGATCTCCTCGGCCGCGACAGCCGCGCCCGCGTCGAGCGCGGCTTGTGTCTCGGCCGGCGTCATGGCGTCTTCGACATGGATGGCACCACTGCCACGCCGGACCTTGTAGGCCTGCACGGCCGGGTCGACTCCGTCGAGGTCGTCGTCGACGCCGATGTCGAGCACTCGTACCGTGACGCCGTGCTGGGCGGCGAGCACTGACACCCCCGCACGGCCGGCCAGGAAGGTACGCACCATGGCCGGCGTGACGGCCTTCGGGTAGGCCGAGACGCCGTGGTCGGCGACACCGTGATCGCCCGCGAAGATGACCGCACGGATCCGGTCGACCGGCTCCGGTGGCACCACACCCTGGGTGGCCGCGACCCAGACGGCGAGGTCGCCCAACCGGCCCAACGCACCCGCAGGCGTGGCCAGCCCGGCCAGACGCTCCTCAGCCTGCGTGCGCGCATCGGCCGACGGCGCCTCGATGGGCCTCACAGGCTGGCGGCCAGCGACCGCCGAGCGGCGGCGGACGCCTCGCGCTCGTACAGCCGTCCGACCAGTCCGGTGAGCACCACGCCGATACCCGCCCACATCGTGGCCAGGGTCAGCAGCGATGCCACCCGGAAGGACCAGAGCGTGTCACCCGGGAAGTCGCCGATCTCGTTGACCGTCGGCAGCAGCAGGGCGGCGAGCACGACGACCGCGAGGTAAGAACCAGCGGCGACGAGCACCGTGCGATACGTGCCGAGTGAGCCGAGCAGTCGGCGGGCCAGCAGCACGGCGCCGATCGCGGCGAGCACCGAGATGGCCTGCATCGAGAAGTACGCGAGGGTGCGCGAGTCGATGGTGTCCGGGTTGCCGACGGCCGGCGGTGTGCCCGGGTACTTGAGGAACGGCACGAGCCCCATGCAGCGATGAACCCGACCAGAGCGACGAGGGCGGTTGACTGGCTCGGCCGCATCCGGCCGATTCGTCCGACGGCGAAGGCGGACGCGAGTCCGACGACCCCGCCCAGCGTGATGCTGATGGCGAACAGTCCGGTGGCCAGACCCCAGGTCGACTGGATGTCGCGGGAGATCTCGGTGCCACTGTCGTCGTCGTGGTCGTGCGTGTGACCGTCGGCCGGCGGGTTCTCGGCGTGGGCGGCCTCGTGGGCGGCGGCCGCCTCTTCGACGGCGATGGCTGCGTCGACCTGTGGCTCGCCGACGGTGTAGGCGACGGCGAAGGCGAACAGGCCGGCCACCAGGCCCGCCAGGAGACCGCGGACCAGGAAGTTTCGTGGCGTCATGTCAGTGGCAGGGGTAGCCGAGGAGGTGGCGTCCGTCGTGGACCCATTCATGGATGGCATTGCCACCGACCATCGAGACGATGCCCTGCTCCGAGCTGATGAAGAACAGCACGACGGCGGCGAGGAGGAAGAAGAAGGCCGCCCACGGGGCGAGCTGGGCGACGGGGATCGAGGGGACCTCGACCTGTGGCCCTGTGGCGATGGATGCCTGTGACATGTGCGCTCCTGACGGGATACCTGCGTCCCAAGTGATCGAGCCGGGTGTTGATGGACCACCAGTCCGTCGGGTCTGACTTCACCGACCATGTCTCTTCGGGCGATGTCACAGTAGCGCGACTGTGCCGGATTCCCACCGGCTTCCTCGGGCTGGCGAGATCATCCTAGTGCGTCGTGGCGGCGTCGGGTCAATGGATCGACCGCGATGATGCTGCCATTGTCCGGCAGCTGCGGTGGGGTCTGGGTGAGAAGGCCGACGGCGAGGGCGATCGTGTCTCCGTGGCTGACCGCCACGGTGTGCTCGGGGTGCTCCCCGTCCAGCACAGCACGCACCCGGACGAGGACGTCGCCGACCTCCTCGTCGAGCCCCTTCTCCAGCAGCAGGGGCTCGGTGACGACCTCCAGTCCGAGTCGATCGGCGACGATGGCGGCGGTCTCCTGGGCCCGAACGGCGGGTGAGCTGAGCAGGCGCACGACGCCTCGACCGACGAGTGCGTCGGCGGCATGCGCGGACTGCAGACGCCCCAGCTCGGTGAGCGGCGGCGACAGCTCGTGCCCCTGCATGCGGTCGATGGCGTTCCACGTGGACTGGCCGTGGCGCACCCAGATGATCACCGACCGGGCCCGATCAGGTCGAGTCCGGCGACGTCGCCGATCACGGTGATGGCCGGCGGCTCGATGCCGGCAGCCTCTGCCGCGGCGGCGATGGTGGCCAGGTCGGCGCGGACGACACGTTGGCTCGGCAGCGTGCCGTCCACGACCACGGCGGCCGAGGTGTTCGGGTGGAGCCCGCCGGCGATGAGACCCTCGGCGATCGCGGGGAGCGTGCGGACGCCCATCAGGACGACGAGCGTCGAGCCGGAGTGCGCGAGGGCGGTCCAGTCGACGGTCGAGTCGGGATGGCCCGGTGGCACGTGACCCGACACCACAGTGAACGCCTGGGTGAGCCCGCGATGCGTCAGCGGGATGCCGGCGATGGCGGGCACCGCCGTCGCCGAGCTGACCCCCGGGATCACTCGTGCCTCGATGCCCGCCTCGGCGCAGGCCAGCAGCTCCTCCCCGCCGCGACCGAAGACGTACGCGTCCCCTCCCTTGAACCGGACCACGTCGTTCCCGGCCTTCGCCGCCTCGATGAGCATGCGGTTGATCTCGTCCTGGCTGGTGGAGCGGCCTCCGGGAATCTTCGCGACATCGATGATCTCGGCGCCCGGCCGGGCCCACGCCAGCGCGGCCTGGGGCGCCAGGCGGTCGGTCAAGATGACGTCGGCCGCGGCGATGGCGTCCCGCCCGGCGACGGTGACCAGACCCGCGTCGCCGGGCCCGCCGCCGACGAGCGTGACGACTCCCATGCGCTCACCGACTCTGGGCTCTGTCGACGTCATGGGCCCTCTCCTTCGGTCCGCAGCACCGCGAGCAGCTTGCGCGTGGTGTCCGGGCGACGCACCGCGATGCGGACCCACGTCTCGTCGAGACCGGGAAACGTGTCGGCCCGACGGACGGCGTAGCCGGCGGACCGGAGCCGGGCGTGAACGCGGTCGCCCACCCGGGCCAGCACGAACGGCCCGGCCGGGTCAGGGACCACCTCGATGCCGAGCTCGGTGAGCCCGTCCACCAGGACGGCGCGGTGCTGGGTCAGGCGGGTGGCGCGGGCTGCTGCCTCCGCGATGGCTTCCTCGCCGGCGCAGGAGACCATGGCGGCGGCGGCGGTCGTCGACACCGACCAGGGCGACTGCTGGGCGCGCAGCTCGGCGACAACGCCGGGTTCGGCCAGGACGTAGCCGGCCCGGACACCGGGGATCGACCACAGCTTCGTCAGGCTGCGGACGACCACGACGCCGGGGATCCGGGCGGACGCCAGCGACTCCTGCTCGCCCGGGACCGAGTCCATGAAGGCTTCGTCGACCACGAGCATGCGCCCCGGCCGGGCCAGCGCGCGGAGCACCGCCTCCGGGTGCAGGACGCTGGTGGGGTTGGTGGGGTTGCCGACGACGACGAGGTCGGCGTCCTCGGGCACGTGCGCGGGATCGAGGGTGAAGCCGTTGCCGGCGTCGAGGAGCACGTGCTCGGGGGGATGGCCGGCCAGGGTGAGAGCCACGTCCGGCTCGGTGAACTGCGGATGCACCACGACCGGTCGCGTCCAGTGGCGGGCCCGGGCGATGAGCGCGAACGCCTCCGCCGCTCCGGCCGTGGCGAGCACCTCGGACGCGTTGCGGCCATGCCGCCGGGCCAGTGCAGCCTCGGCCTCGCCGGCATCCGGATAGCGCCCGACGTCGTCGAGGCTGGCCCGCATCGCGGCATCGAGCCACTCCGGCCGCGGACCGTCGTGCACGTTCACCGCGAAGTCGACCAGGCCCTCGTCGAGCTCCGCGTCCCCGTGGTGGCGGAGTGGGTTGGAGGGCGTCCTTTCGACGGGCTCACGGACCGATGGCTGTCGCTGGAGGACGGCCATCGAGCTCGTCGAAACGGCTGCGGACGAGTGGACTGCTGCGGCGAACCGCCTGGCCATCTCGGGGTGCCCGGCCCAGTGGGTGTGCAGGTAGGAGGCGTGCAGGCTGTCGGTGGCCCAGTGGTCGGTGGGCTCGACGACGGTGCGATGGAACTCATGGCCGGTGATCGGGGTTCCGGCAGCGGCCAGCAAGTGGTCGGCGGGGGTGTCGACGGTGCGGTAGGCGAGGGTGAGGCGCGGTGTCATGCGGGCCTCGGCGTCGATCACCCCGACCATGGGTGCACCGTCGACGCTGCGGCACAGGTAGAGCAGGCCGGCGCACTCCGCGACCGTCGGAACCCCGCTGCGCACGGCGTCGAAAAGCGCGGCACGCAAGGGAGCGTTGGCGGACAGCCCGGCGGCGTGCACCTCGGGGAAGCCACCGCCGAGATAGAGACCGGCGGTGCCGTCCGGCAGCGACTCGTCAGCGAGTGGGTCGAACGTGACGACGTCGCACCCGGCCGCTTCGAGCAGCTCGGTGGTCTCGGCGTAGCGAAAGGTGAACGCGCGCCCCCCGGCCACGGCGACCACGGGTCGGCGCGGTGTGGGCGGCGTCAGGTCGGGTGACCACCCGGTGGCGTCGAGGCCCGGCGCCTGGCTCGAGAGTCGGACGATCTGCGCGAGGTCCACGGATCGGGCGATGCGGTCGGCCAAGCGGTCGAGCGCGTGTGCGGCGTCGTCCCGCTCGGCGGCGGGCACGAGTCCGAGGTGGCGCGACGGCGCGACGATGCCGTCGTCGCGGTGCAGCACTCCGAGCACCGGCAGATGGGTGGACTCGAGCGCGCGGCACACCTCGTCGGCGTGGCGCTGCGAGCCGGCCTTGTTCAGGATGACGCCGACGACATCGACCGTCGGGTCGTACCCGACCATGCCCTGCACGACGGCGGCGATCGAGCGAGACGCGTGCGAGATGTCGACGACCAGGACGATCGGGCTGCGGGTCACCGTGGCGACGTGCGCGGTGGACGCGAAGCCGTCGCCACCGATCTGCCCGTCGTAGAGGCCCATGACGCCCTCGACGATCGCGATGTCGGCGTCGCGCGCGCCATGGAGGAGCAACGGGACCAGTCGATCCTCACCGACCAGGTGCGGATCGAGGTTGCGACCAGGGCGTCCGGTGGCGAGGGAGTGGTAGCCCGGGTCGATGTAGTCGGGTCCGACCTTGTGGCCCGACACGGTGTGTCCGGCCCGCCGCAGCGCCGCCATCAGGCCGGTGGCAACCGTCGTCTTGCCGTGACCCGATGCCGGCGCGGCGATCACGAGGCGAGGCAGATCTACCATTCGATGCCCCGCTGCCCCTTCTGGCCCTGGTCGAACGGGTGCTTGACGTGCTGCATCTCGGTGACGAGGTCGGCGATGTCGACGAGCCTGGGATCGGCGCCGCGACCGGTGATGACGACGTGCTGGTGCCCGGGCCGCTTGGCGAGCGTCTCGACGACGTCGTCGACGTCGACCCAGCCCCACGTCATCGGGTAGGTGAACTCATCGAGCACGTAGAAGTCGTGCCGCTCGTCGGCGAGACGGCGCTTGACCTCCTGCCAGCCTTCGGCGGCGTCGGCGGCATGGTCGTCGTCGGAGCCCTCCTTGCGCGACCACGACCAGCCCGAGCCCATCTTGTTCCACTCGATCGGTCCGCCTGCACCGGTCTCGTCGTGCAGCTCGGCGAGGCGTTCGAGCACGGTCTGCTCGCCGATGCGCCACTTGGCCGACTTCACGAACTGGAAGACACCGATGTCCCAGCCCTGGTTCCACGCTCGCAGGGCCAGGCCGAACGCGGCGGTCGACTTGCCCTTGCCGTCGCCGGTGTGGACCATCAGCAGCGGCCGGTTGCGGCGCTGCTTGGTGGTGAGGCCGTCGTCGGGGACGCTCAGGGGCTGGCCCTTCGGCATCAGGCCGCGCCCTTCACGACGTCGGTCAAGGCGGTGGCGCTGACCTCCCCGAGCGGGACGTACTCGGCCATCAGGTGGTCGGCCAGCTGGTGGGCCAGCCCCATCCGGAAGCGTCCGGTCTCGCAGTCGATGACGACGGTGGCGACGCCGGTGTCGGCCAGATGCACGGCGATCTCATGGGCGCGAGTCAGTGGGGCGTCGCCGTGGGTGGCACGTCCGTCGGTGACGACCACCAGCAACGGACGCCGACGCGGGTCGCGGACGTGCTCGAGCCTCAGCGTCTCGGCAGCCTTGAGCAAACCCTCGGCCAGCGGTGTGCGTCCGCCGGCGGGGAGCTCTTCGAGTCGCGCGGCGGCGATGTCGACGGAGGACGTGGGCGGCAGCGCGAGCGTGGCCTCGCCGGCGCGGAAGGTGATGAGCCCGACCTTGTCGCGGCGTTGGTAGGCGTCGAGCAGCAGCGAGAGGATCGCCGTCTTGACCTGCTCCATGCGCTTGCGCGCGGCCATCGAGCCGGAGGCGTCGACGCAGAAGAGCACCAGGTTCGACTCGTGACCCTCGCGGACGGCGACCCGTAGGTCGTCGCCCCGCAGCGCGATGCGCTTGCCGTCCCGTTCGCGGCCGCCCTGGTGTGGTGCGGCGGCGCGGATCGTCTCGGTGAGGTGGATGGATCCGGTGCGGGCTCCGGGGCGCTCGGCGCCGATCCGGCGACCGTCCTGCGTCACGGCCCGTGACCGGTGCCCGGACTCGCCGGCTCCCGTGCCCGCGACGGTGAACAGCCTCGGCCGGTAGGGCCGGCCAGGCGCGTCGACGGTGACGTCCTGCACACCAGCGCCCGGCGACTGGGGTGTGGAGTCAGATTCCGGGGTATCTGCGGGCTCGGGCGGCGACTCCTCGCGGCCCTCGGGGCCCTCGAGGGGTGTGTCCTCGTCGCTGGGCGGCGGGGGTGGCTCGGGCTCGTCGTCGTCGAGGATCGCATCGAGCAGGTCCTCGTCGATGCCGGGCGCGTCGAAGGGGTTGCGCCGGCGGCGGTGCGGCAGGGCCAGGCGGGCGGCTGCGCGGACGTCCTCCTTGAGCACGTCGGTGCGGCCGTTCCATGCGGCGTGGGCGGACGCGGCCCGGGCCGTGACGATGTCGGCGCGCATGCCGTCGACCTCGAACGCCGCGCAGATCTCGGCGATCTTGGTGAGCGCCCAGGTGCCCAGCTCGACCTCGGCGACCAGCTTCTGGGCCACCTGGATGCGGTCGGTGAGCTCGGCTTCGTCGTCCGCGAAGCGCGCGGCGAACCCGTCGGGATCGGCCTCGTAGGCGAGCCGGCGCTTGACGACCTCGACCCGCAGCTGTGGGTCGCGCGGCGCGGAGACCTCGACGGTGAGCCCGAACCGGTCGAGCAGCTGCGGCCGCAGCTCGCCCTCCTCGGGGTTCATGGTGCCGACGAGCACGAACTGAGCGGCGTGCTCGACGGAGACGCCGTCCCGCTCGACGGTGGAGAGTCCCATCGCGGCGGCGTCGAGCAGCAGGTCCACCAGGTGGTCGTGCAGGAGGTTGACCTCATCGACGTACAAGATGCCCCGGTGGGCGCGCGCCAGCAGCCCGGGCTCGTACGTGGTGACTCCCTCGCTGAGCGCCTTCTCCAGGTGCAGGGACCCGAGCACGCGGTCCTCGGTGGCGCCGACCGGCAGCTCGACGAGGCGGACCGGCCGGCTCTCGGTCGGGGGGTCGGCGGCGAACGGGCCATCGGGGGACAGCGGGTGCGTCTCGCGGGGGTCGGTGGAGAACCGGTCGCCGGCGATCACGTCGATCGGCGGCAGCACGGAGGCGAGGCCGCGGACCATCGTCGACTTGGCCGTGCCCTTCTCCCCGCGCACGAGAACGCCGCCGACGGCCGGCGAGATGGTGGTGAGGATGAGCGCGAGTGCCATGTCGTCGGCTCCGACGACGGCACTGAAGGGGTAGTGATGTGGCACGTGGGGCTCCCGCCTTGACGCCATGGATCAGCTCGAGGCCGGTCTTCGGACTTCCCTGGCCCCATCAATGACGGGGTTTCCGGGTCACCGCAGCGGGCCCTGTGCCGGATTCTCACCGGCTTCCCGATTCTCCCCATTCATCCGTGTTGCGGGGCACCTCGAGCTGTTGGTCGCGTTCAGGCTACCCCTCAGCCGTCGTCGATCGCGACGGTAGCCTCAGACCTCATGGAGACTGCGGTGGTCGTCGTCGGCATCGGCGCCGACGGATGGACGGGGCTGGACGCCTCGCGCCGCGCCGCCGTGGAGTCGGCGGACGTCGTCCTCGGCGGCGAGCGGCACCTGGCGATGCTGCCGGCCGAGATCACAGCCGAGCGCCGTGCCTGGCCGACGCCGCTTCGCGCACGTCTCCCGTCACTCATGGATGAGGTCGCGGGCAAACGAGTCGTCGCACTCGCGTCCGGGGACCCGCTCGTCTCCGGCATCGGTTCGACGCTGATCGACCTGCTCGGTTCCGACGCCGTCGAGATCCTCCCGGCCGTGTCGTCCGTCGCCCTGGCGCGGGCCCGGATGGGCTGGGCCGCCGACACCGTCGAGGTCGTCCGCGACCATCGCCTGCTCACCCGCCACCTGGCTCCTCAGGCACGGATCCTGGTGCTGTCGTCAGACGGATCAACCCCGGCCCAGGTGGCGCGCCTCCTCACCGAGGTCGATCACGGTGCCAGCGTCATGACGGTCCTGTCCGACCTCGGGTCCGACCGCGAGGCGCGGGTCGACGGCGTGGCAGCGACGTGGTTCCGAGGCGAGTCGCCGCCGCTGAACGTGGTGGCGGTGACCTGCGACGGCGTCTCGGCGAACGCCCTGACGACCGGCCTGCCGGACGACGTCTTCGACCACGACGGTCAGATCACCAAGCGCGACCTGCGGGCTTCGGCGCTCGCGCGCCTGGCCCCGGTCCGCGGCGAGCTGCTGTGGGACATCGGCGCCGGTGCCGGATCGATCGCGATCGAGTGGATGAGGACGCATGCCAGCTGTCGAGCCGTCGCCGTCGAGGTACGTGCCGATCGGCGCAAGCGCATCGCGGAGAACGCGGCCAAGCTGGGTGTGCCCGACCTCGTCGCGGTCGAGGGCCACGCGCCCGAGGCACTGGAAGGTCTCGACGCGCCTGATGCGGTCTTCGTCGGTGGGGGTGCGACCGAGCCAGGACTGATCGACGCGTGCTGGCGAGCTCTCCGATCCGGTGGCCGGCTCGTGGTCCATGGCGTCACGCTGGAGACCGAGAGGGTTCTCGCCGAGCAGTATGCGGCGCACGGCGGCGAGCTCACCCGGCTGCACGTCGAGCACGCGGCGCCGATCGGCTCGTTCACCGGGTGGACGCCGTCGCGGGCGATCACCCAGTGGTCGGTCACCAAACCATGACCGTCCATTTCGTCGGCGCGGGCCCGGGCGCGGCCGACCTCCTCACCCTCCGGGCGGTCGAGCTGCTGCGGGCCGCGGACGTCTGCGTCTACGCCGGCACCTATCTCGACGACGCCGTGCTCGGCCACTGCCGCGACGATGCGCGTCGCGTGGACACCCAGGACCTCGACCTCGACGAGATCACCGACGTCCTGGTCGACGCCGACCGCGAGGGCCTCGAGGTGGTTCGGCTCTGCTCGGGCGATCCGTCCATCTACTCCGCCTTGCACGAGCAGACCCGGCGGCTCGATGCGGTCGGGGTGCCGTGGGACGTCACGCCGGGGGTCCCCGCCTACGCCGCGGCCGCGGCCATCGTCGGCGCCGAGCTGACCGTCCCCGAGCTGGTCCAGTCGGTGGTGCTCACGCGAACCCAGGCCAGGTCGACGGCGATGCCGGACGGCGAGGCGCTGGCGGAGTTCGCACGCACCGGCGCGACGCTGGTGCTGCATCTGGCCATCACCCGCACGCGCGAGCTCGCGGCCGAGCTGGTCGAGCACCACGGCAGCGACTGTCCCGTGGTCGTGGTGGCGAACGCCTCGCAGCCGTCCGAGGTCGTGCTCCGCGGCACCCTGGCCGACATCGCCGACCAGGTCGAGTCCGCCGGTCTGCGCCAGGCGGCCGTCATCCTCGTGGGCCGCGCCCTGGCCGAGGACGTGCGCGGCGCCGAGTCGTACCTCTACGCGTCAAGCCGTGACCGGACCGCGAAAGGCTGATGGTCAGTTCTTCGTGACGGTGACGCGGATCGGCAGGACGCCGGGGCCGTGTTGCTCGACGACGAGCTCGGAGGCATCAGGCGGCGACACGACCGTGGCGCCCGCCACGGAGACGGAGTAGCCGTCCGGGTAGTGGATGGCCGGCATCGCGATGGTCGTCCGCGAGCCGGCCGGGAATCGTCCGCCGCCGGCAGCCTTCTGCGTCGAGTACGTGAGGGTGAATCGCCCGGTGGTGCGGTCGAACGCGTAGGACACCGGCGTACCCGAGACGGCCGTCGGGTGCGGAATGGCCAGCACCTTCAGCTTGTCCGACTTGACGTTTGCGCCGGTCGGGGGTTGCTGCGGGTCGAACACGAGGGCCTGCTTGTCGTTCCCACCAGTGGTGGTCGGGTCACCGCAGCCGCAGTAGGCCCAGTACTGCCATCCGGTGCGGTGCTTGGCGGCCCGGTCGACCAGGTCCGCGAGATTCTGCAGGCGGTCGGAGGCGCCGAACTCGGTGAGCAGCGGCATGACGTTGCGCTGTCGGACGTGCTGCTCCATGTTCGACCACAGGACGCCGTCGAGGCCATTGCACACCGGACGCTCGAGGCCGAGCGTCTCGGGGGCGGGGACGACGTCGAAGAGGCAGTAGTCGTGGAAGGAGAACCCGAGATTGGCGCCCTCGACCTTCACCGACGTGCGGGCGCCGCTGTTGAACAGCACGTTCGGCTCGTAGAAGCTCACCGTGTCCTGGTCGACCACCCTGATGGCATCGGTGACCCGTTGCGAGAAGGCACTCAGCTTCTTGTCGAATCCGGGGCAGCCGATCGGGTTCATGCAGGTGGCGTACACCGTGCCCGGCCACGGCTCGTTGAACAGGTCGTAGCCCATCACACCGGGCGTCGCGCTGAAGAACTCGGCCACGTGCGCCCACGCCGCTCCGTAGCGGTCCTGCAGGCCGACTCCGCCGGGGCCGGGATCGTTGTCCCAGAAGTGGTCGAAGGCTCGCCAGAGCGCGGGCATGCCGAAGTAGTTGGCCGGGAAACCGAGCTTCGGCTCCGCCGGAAGTCCGTCGTCCTGCACCGCCCAGTCGGGCGCGCCCTCGCCCTGGAACCGGTCGCTGTAGAGGTCCTGGTGGAAGTCGAGCAGCGTGTGGATGCCCTCGGCCGCCAACAGCTCGGTGGTCTCGCGGACGCTCGCCAGGTAGGCGTCGTCGTACTCGCCGGGCTCGGGCTCGACCGCCTTCCAGATCAGGCCCAGCCGCACCGTCGTGAAACCGTTCTCGGCGAGGAACGCGGCGTCGTCGGCGTTGAATCCGGTGGCGCCCGGCTCGTGGGTGCCGGTCTTGTTGACCATGTTCACGCCGTGCAGCACCAGCACGCGGCCGTCGGGGTCGAGCAGCCATCGCCCGGCCTGACTGGGTCGGGGGGCATCCGCCGCCTCCGCGGGGCCGCCAAGGGCCAGGGTGGCGAGCGCGATGACCATCGCCGTCGTGATGAAGCTGCGGATTCGATGTGCCACGGCCGTCTCCTCGGTGGGACCCGGTCGTCAATATAGAACAAGTTCTACGGCGCGCGGACCCCGATGGGATTGGGAAATGGCATCGACCCCGAGGCTTCGATCGCTCGTGCGGCGCTGACCAGCGCGTCCTCGAGGGTGATCGTGCGGGCCTGCGCCTCCTCATCGAAGCTGCTGGCGCAGACGCGATCGGTCGCGTCCTCGATCTGCGCCCGTGCGGCGCGGCCGCTGTCGGTGATGCCGGCGAACTCGTCGGTCCAGGCGCGTCGGCGCAGCCGCTCGTAGGCGTCGGCCCACTCGTCCTCGGTCCAGCCGCGCATCTCTCGCTGGTTTGGCGCGCCCCGGCCGTCGGCGACGGCGAGGGCGTTGGCGGCGGCTCCGTCGAGGCCGGCGGACGTCAGGATCGCGGCGTGGCAGTCGCCCCGGTACTCGCGCAGGATCGTCGCCGCGTGCCACAAGCGTCCGATCGCGTCGTCGGGCGCGGGTAGGGATGCATGTGCGGCGGCGAGTCCCTTGCCGGCGAAGTCGAGGGAGGTCCAGATCGCGGTGACCTCCTTCGCCAGGCGCTCGACGTCGGCATCGGCCAGCCCGGGCGCGAGCGCGTCGCGGGCGAGCTCGTACCGGGTCGCCAGGACGTCGTCACGCGTGGCCATCGACCACGCATCGGGCAACGCTCGGTGGACCATGCGCGGCGCGAACCCGTGGAAGAGGGCCACGACCAGCTCGGGGGTGGGCGTGCCGAGTGCGGCCGACCGCGACGCGAAGTACCCCATCCAGAAACCCTTGAGCCCGATCGCCTCGAACCGCTGCTTCGCGTCGGGCGCGAAGTAGACGACGTCGTGGATGATCTCGATCGCCTGCCAGAAGGATCGCTTGACCGCCATGTTCACTCCTTCGGTGTGGATCGGGGGGTCCAGACCTGTCCGGACGCCGTGACGCGGGTACCGCTCGCGCCGACGATGATCAGGCACTTCATGTCGATCGTCGCTGGATCCAGCTCGGCCAGGGTGGTGACCGTCAGGGACTCCTCGGCCCGGCCCACATCACGTCCGACCACGACCACGGTGTCCGGGGACCGGCGCTCGAGCAGGACATTCTGGGCGTCGGCGACCTGAATGGTGCGCGACCGGGACGCCGGGTTGTAGATGGCGAGCACCAGGTCGGCCTCGGCGATCGCGCGCAGCCGCTGCTCGACGAGCGACCACGGCTTGAGCCGGTCGGAGAGGCTCAGCACCGCGAAGTCGCCGCCGATCGGCGCGCCGGCCCGGGCCGCCACCGCCTGCACGGCCGAGAGCCCGGGCAGCACTCGGATCTCCACGTCCTCATACAGAGGGTCGTCCGCGGCCTCGAAGACGGCGGACGCCATGCCGAAGACTCCCGCATCGCCGCCGGACACCACGGCCACCCGCTCGCCCTTGCGGGCCAGGTCGAGGGCGAGGCGGGCCCGGTCGACCTCGACCGTGTTGCCGGACGCATGGCGCTGTAGCCCGGCCCGCTGCGGCACCCGCTCGACGTACGGCCCGTAGCCCACCACGTGGTCCACCTCGGCCAGCGCTTGCACCACCTCGGGCGTCATCCACTGGTCCGGTCCGGGGCCGAGGCCGACGACGAGGAGCTCGTGGGACGTGGCCTCGATACGCGCCTCGTTCCTCGGCGCTGCTCGACCACCGGTGCCCGGCACGACGATCAAGGAGAAGTACGGAACCGTCGCCGGATCGACGTCGGGGACGGGAAGCCAGCGTTGCTCCGGCATCGAGGCGCGCTCAACGTACAGCGCGTCGTCGAGGCGGCCGGCCTGCTCGAGCGCGTTGCGGACGGCGGGGAACGTGCGCCCGAGCTTCATGATGATCGCGCCGTCGGTGTCGGCCAGGCGCCGCGCCAGCTCGGGCTCGGGCAGGGTGCCGGGAAGGATCGTCAACACGTCGCTCTGGCGCACCAGTGGTTCTGCGACAGCAGCGGTGGCCGCGGCGAACGCCGGCACGCCGGGCACGACCTCGGTGTCGAACCGGTCCGACAGCCGGTCGTGCATGTACATGTACGAGCCGTAGAACATCGGGTCGCCCTCGGCCAGCACCACGACGATGCGTCCGGCCTCGAGATGCGCACCGAGTCGCTCGGCGCACTCCTCGTAGAACTCGGCCATCGCTCCGGCGTACCCGCCCGGGTGGTCGGTGCTGCCGGTGGTGACGGGGTAGCGCAGCTCCTCCTCGATCGCGCCCTCCGGGATGAACCCGGCGGCGATGCGGCGCGCGTTCGACTGTTTGCCGACTCCGGCATGGAACGCCACCACGTCCGCCGCCGCGATGAGCCGCGCCGCCTTGACGGTGATGAGCTCGGGGTCGCCGGGCCCGACACCGACGCCATAGAGCGTGCCGCTCATTCGCGCTCCTGGGCGAGCGCATTCAGTGCCGACGCGGCCATCGCCGATCCGCCGCGGCGTCCGCGAACGGTGAGGAACGGGATGTCGATGTCGTGGTCGTCGGCGAACGACGCCAAGGCATCCTTCGACTCGGCCGCGCCCACGAATCCCACCGGCACACCCACGATGGCGGCCGGCCGCGGCGCCCCGTCGAGGAGCATCTCGAGCAGGTGGAACAGGGCGGTCGGTGCGTTGCCGATCGCGACGACGGCCCCGTCGAGCCGCTCGCCCCACAAGGACACCGCGGCAGCTGACCGAGTGGTGCGCATCTCGTGCGCGAGATGCGGCACGCGCTCGTCGCGCAGCAGGCAGACGACGTCGTTGTCCTTCGGCAGCCGGGCCCGCGTGACTCCGGACGCGACCATGTGCGCGTCGGTCAGGATCGGGGCGCCAGACTCCAGCGCCTCCCGCGCGGCTGAGACCAGTCCCGGATGGATGAGGAGATCGCGCACCAGGTCGGTCTGGCCGGTGCCGTGGATCATCCGGACGGCGACCTTCTCGGCGTCGGCGGGCACGCCGGACAGGTCGCTCTCACGGCGGATCGTGGCGAAGGAGTCGAGGTAGATGGCTCCACCGTCGTCCTCATAGTCGTAACGGCGTGGCGGCCTACGCATCCGCGTCCCCCTCGCCGTCGAGGTCCGGCAGCAGCAGGCTGCGCCACGGGGTGACGACGACGTCGCGGCCGGCCCTGGCCAGCACCTGCACGGCCAGCTCGTGGGTCAGGTCGCCGTCGGGCACGGCCACGTGCTCGACGCTGAGTCCGTCGTCCTGCGCGATGACGCCGAACGGTGCCGGCAGCGACGTGACCTGCGTGCGGAGGTCTCGGGCGTGGTTCAGGCCGAGCAGGTTGGCGCCGCCGTCCGGCAGCTCGTCGACGTGCCAGAGCGCGTCGTCGCCCTCACCGCGGACTCCGAGAAACGCGCGAGCGAGATTCAGCAGCACGCCCGGCACGTCGTCGAGTTCGAGGACCTGGCCCCAGTGCTGCGATCCGACGCGGATCTGGGCCGCTCCGGCGTCGACCGCCATGACGCCGAGATCGAGACCGCGGTCGACCAGGTCACCGCGGCCGTCGTCCAGCACGAACAGGAAGCGCCCGGCGAGATCGGCGAAGGCCGGGTCGTCGCAGAGCTGCTCGTCCAGCCGGGTGGCCACCGGCCGCAGGTCGGCCTGGCCGCCGACGCGACCGCTCAACGGCGACACCATGATGTTGCGCACCAGCTCGTGCGTCGGCGACGGCAGGAGCCCGGCCGCCGTGACCGCTTCGACGAACGCCTCGGGCACGCATCCGTCGACGTGCTTGATGCCGCGCAGCTGGATGTTCGCCCGCTTGGTGAGGTACAGATGTCCGTCGCCATGGTCGCCGGCGATTACCGCGAGGTCGGACAGCGCCTGGGCGGAGATCGCCCCGCCGACGAGCCGGATGCGGACCAGGGCCCCGTCGTCCGCGATCCACGGGCGCAGGACGCCCGGGCATCGATCCGCGTGGTGGCGGGGCGAGGATCCGGTCACGCGCCCCATCGTCCCACCCGCGTGGCGATACGGTTCACGCGTGGGTACCTCGCCAGCCGCGGACGTGGCGCCGGAGATCGACCGGCTGGTGCTGGCGGTCAACGATGCGGTCGACAGCGCACGGCTCCTCGATGCCACCGGGGACCGTGTCGTGGACTGGATGGTGGTGAACCAGCTCGGCGATTTCCTGGTGGCCGGTGCTCTCACCCACCAGATCGCCACGTCACGATCGCCGTACCGCCCGGCCGAGGTCGTGCGCGGTCGTCTCCACGAGCTGGTGGAGCAGGGTCTGGCCGAGCATCGAGGTTCGGCGCTGGCCGCCACCGACGAGCTGCGGCCGCTGATCAGGGCCTACCTGGATGCACGGGCGGAGGCCGCCGCGTCGCTGTGGCGAGGCCACGAAGACGATGTCGAGCGGGCATCCCGGATGGCCCAGGAGCTCGGCGCGCTGGCATCCGACGACCATGTCGTGGCCGTCGCACACCACGCGCTTCCGGCGCCCGAGGACGCCTACCTCAGCCTGCACAGCAGTCTGGCGACGCTGCGCTACGTCCGGCAGCACGACCACGTTGAGGCGTGGCTGTCGCACGGTCTCACCGCGGCAACGGCGGTGGCGATGTCGGCGCTTCGGCAGGGCGAGACCGTCGACCAGGGCCGCGCTCTGGACGACCTCGTGTCTCGTGGTCTGGCCACTGATGATTCGACCTTGACCGACGCCGGCCGTCGCATGCGCGAGGCCATCGAGATCGACACGAACGAGCGAAACCAGGTCATCTTCGACTCGCTGGGTGAGCACGAGACCACTGAGTTCCTGGCGGTGCTCCGTCGTCTCCCCGGGTAGCGACGTCAAGCCGCGACGTTCTCGTCGATCCTGCGGACATGCAGATCGACGGATTGCTGACCGAGGTGGGTCTTCATCCGATGATGCCGCCGGCACAGTGAGCGGATGTTCGCGCCGCTGGTGGGACCGCGAGGGTGTGGGATGACGTGGTCGTCGTCGCACTCGGTGGCCGGGCGTGAGCAGGTCGCGAACTGGCAGGTGCCGTCGCGAATGTCGACCGCAGTCTTCAGCCTCCTCGACGGGAACCGGCCGAGCTCGGTGACGTCCAGGATGCGGCCGAGCGGATCGGTGAACACGCGGTAGAACAGCGTGCCTGGCTCGGCGGCGAGCTCGCGCACCATCGACGCCGGAAGCGCGAACTCCCCGTCGAATGACGTGCCCGGCTCGTTGTCGAGGCCGGCGAGGGACGTGACGGGAACAAGCACCCCGATGGTCGCCTGAGTCGAGGAGCCGTCGCCGAGCATGCCGCGAGCGAAGACGTCGGCACGCTTCTGGTCGAGCGTTCGGCCGTCGGACGGCTCGGCCTTGGCCAGCCGGGTCAGCTCGGCGTCGATCCGGATGGCGTCCGGCGTGGGGATGTACGCGGACAAGTAGGACATGCCGTCGTCGTGGTGGCTGATCCACACCGCTCGCTTTTGACGCTCGACGCGGGCGGCGCGCGAGTCGGGTGCGTTTCTGGCCACGAACCGGCGGAGCCAGGCCCGCAGCTGCGCGGCGGTGTGAGTGGAGGCGTACTCGACGACCCAGTAGTCGAGCTCGATGACCGCGTAGTTGTCTGGCAGCTTGTCGACGGCCGAGGAGATCAGCCGCGTCCGGTGCGCGTCGATGCGTCCGGCGGCGAACGCCTCCCACGTGAGCGGCAGCCGCCCGCGGACACGTCGCGCATCGACCAGTCGGCATTGCACGGTGCGGGTCGGCTCCTTGATCACCAGGGACAGCTCGTCGGCGGCGAAGTCGGCCTCGAGGTCCCGGATCAGCGGGTCCGGGTTCTGCTCCGATTCACGGCGTCGCAGATCAACGAAGGCCAGCATGTCGGCCGCAGTTTCGGCCTCGAGACGAGCCCGTTCGACCTCCCGCGCGGCGATCCTGTCGAGGATCACCTGCCCGGGGTCGGTCGTCGTCTCCATGCTTCAAATCTAGGGATCCGCACCGACAGTCGCTTCGCGTGTCGCACGAGTTTTCCACCGGTCGTCGGGATGGATCCGACTACGTCGGGTCGACGCCCGCGAGCCATTCCTCGAAGCTCGGGCCGACCAGGTGAGCGTCCGTGCCCGGGAGCAGGATGCCGTCGTGTACGAGGTCTCCGACCGGTGCCGGCACGACCGCCACCGGGTCGCCGGTGTGGTCGGCAAAGCGGGCCGAGAGGTCGGCGAGGTGCTCGACCTTGGGACCGGCCACCTCGGTGAGCGGTCCCGGGAGCTCGCCGGTGGCTGCCTGCAACAGCACCTGCACCATGGCGTCGACCGCGACGGGCTGGATGACCAGGTCGGGCACGGAGGTCTGGTCGCCGTCTCGCCCCCAGCCGATGGCCTGGCGGGCGATGTCGTGGAACTGCCCCGAGCGGACCACGTGCGCACCCGGTGCGCGTGCGGTCGTGGCTTCCTCCTGGACGTACTTGGCGCGGTAGTAGCCGTCGAAACCCGTGCCGACGTCGGCGCCGGCCTCGGCGATCCGGTCGACTCCGATGATGGAGAGCACGACCGTCCGATCCGCTCCGGCATCGAGGGCGGCCTGCCCGAGGTTCGTCGCTGCCTGGGCGAAGAACGCACCTGCCTCGGCCTCGTCGAGCGACGGGCTCTGGGTGACGTCGACGACGGCGTCCGGGCTGTCGAGCCGGCCGGCGAGTCCTTCGGGCTCGAGGACGTCGGTGCCGGTCTCCTTCGACAGGGCGACGACGTCGTGTCCTGCGTTCTGCGCGGCCTCGACCAGGGCGGACCCGACCAGGCCGGTGGCTCCGAGAACGGCGATCCTCATGGCGACACCTCATCACGTCGTGCGGCCGGTCACCATGTCGAGCGCTGTCGTAGGCTGACGCGGTCCGGGCCACGTCCTGACGGAAGGATCCCATGACGCGCGTCGCGCTGCTGTCGACCTCCGACACCGATCTGCTTTCGGCCCGCTCGTCCGGGGCCGAGTACGCGATGGCCAATCCGTCGAGACTCGACCTCGACACCCTGCCCGGCCTGCTGTCCGGCGCCGACCTCGTCGTGGTGCGGCTGCTCGGCTCCGTGCGGTCGTGGCAGGACGGCTTCGACGTCGTGCTCGGCTCCGGCCTTCCGGTCGTCGTGCTCGGCGGTGAGCAGACGCCCGACGCGGAGCTGATGAGCCACTCCACCGTTCCGGTCGGCACCGCCGCCGAAGCGCACCGCTACCTCGCCGAGGGCGGCCCGGCCAACCTCGCGAACCTGCACGCGTTCTTGTCCGACACCCTCCTGCTCACCGGCGAGGGGTTCGAGCCGCCCGCCGTCCTGCCGGCCTGGGGCATGGCTGAGCGGGACTCTACGCGACCGCGGGTCGGCGTCCTGTACTACCGGGCGCACGAGGCGAGCGGCAACACCGCGTTCGCGGAAGCACTGGCCGACGCGATCGACGCGACCGGTGAAGCGGTCGGCGTCCCGATCTTCAGCTCGTCGCTGCGGTCGGCGCCGGACGATCTCTACGACGCGCTCGGCACCCTCGACGCCTTGGTCGTCACCGTTCTCGCGGCCGGCGGCACGACGCCGGGCTCGGCGAGCGCCGGCGGCGACGACGAGGCATGGGACGTCGAGCGGATGAAGGCACTCGACATCCCGATCCTGCAGGGTCTCTGCCTCACCTCGAGTCGCGAGGAGTGGGAGGCCTCCGACGAGGGCGTGACCCCGCTCGACTCGGCCAACCAGATCGCCATTCCCGAGTTCGACGGCCGCATCATCACCGCACCGTTCTCGTTCAAGGAGATCGACGAGGACGGGCTGCCGCGCTACGTCGCCGATCCGGAGCGATGCGCGCGGGTGGCCGGCATCGCCGTCAACCACGCCCGACTCCGGCACGTGCCGCCGGCCGACCGCAAGGTCGCGCTGATGCTGTCCGCGTACCCCACCAAGCACAGCCGGGTCGGCAACGCGGTCGGCCTCGACACCCCGGTCTCGGCCATCCGCTTGCTTCGCCGGATGCGCGACGAGGGCTACGACCTCGGCCCGGCCGATGGCGAGGTGGCCCGATTCCTCGACATGCCAAGCAACGAGGGAGGCGACACGGCCGCCGGCGACGCGCTCATCCATGCCCTGATCGCGGCCGGCGGCCAGGACGAGGAGTGGCTCACCGAGGCGCAGCTCACCGACAGCCATGTCCGGATCGGCGCCGACGACTACCGGCGGTGGACGGCCGATCTTCCTCCCGAGCTGATGAACGACGTCACCGAGGCGTGGGGCGAGGCGCCGGGCCGGCTCTTCGTCAACGAGCAGAACGAGATCGTGCTCGCCACCCTGCGAGCCGGCAACGTCGTCGTGCTGATCCAGCCGCCACGTGGCTTCGGCGAGAACCCGGTGGCGATCTACCACGATCCCGACCTCGCGCCGTCGCACCACTACCTCGCCGCGTACCGCTGGCTGGAGCACGGGTTCGGCGCGCACGCCGTCGTGCACCTCGGCAAGCACGGCTCGATGGAGTGGTTGCCGGGCAAGAACGCGGCCCTCTCCGCGTCGTGCGCCACCGACGCCGCGATCGGCAACCTGCCGCTCGTCTACCCGTTCCTGGTGAACGACCCGGGCGAGGGAGCCCAGGCCAAGCGACGTGCGCACGCCACGATCGTCGATCACCTGGTGCCGCCGATGGCGCGCGCGGAGTCGTACGGCGACATCGCCCGGCTGGAGCAGCTGCTGGACGAGCACGCCAACATCGCCGCGATGGATCCGGCCAAGCTGCCGGCCATCCGCGCGGAGATCTGGACCCTCATGCACGCCGCCGAGATGCATCGCGATCTCGGCCTGGACGAGCGGCCGGACGACGAGGAGTTCGACGAGTTCATCCTGCACGTCGACGGCTGGCTGTGCGAGATCAAGGACGCGCAGATCCGCGACGGGCTGCACGTGCTCGGCCAGGCGCCGGAGGGGGAGGCGCGGGTCAACCTCGTGCTCGCGATCCTGCGGGCCGCGCAGGTCTGGGGCGGCGAGTCGAGCGCGGTGCCCGGGCTGCGGTCGGCACTCGGTCTCGCCGACGACGCACCCGGCAGCGCCATCGACGCCGTCGAGGCCGAGGCGCGCTCGCTCGTGGAGGCCATGGAGAAGTCTGGCTGGAGTCCGGAGGCCGTCGACGACCTCCACGACGATCCGACCGTGGTCCGGGTCCTCCGATTCGCCGCCGAGCAGGTCGTGCCCCGCCTCGACGCCACGACCGACGAGCTCGACGCCGTGCTGCATGCGCTCGACGGCGGCTTCATCGCTGCCGGGCCGTCCGGCTCACCCCTGCGCGGACTCGTCAACGTCCTGCCCACCGGCCGCAACTTCTACACCGTCGACCCGCGCGCCGTCCCGTCCCGGCTGGCCTACGACACCGGCATCGCGATGGCCGACTCCCTCGTGCAGCGTTACGTCGACGAGACCGGCGACTATCCGCGCTCGGTCGGCCTGTCGGTGTGGGGCACGTCGGCCATGCGGACGTCGGGCGACGACATCGCCGAGGTCCTGGCGCTGATCGGCATCCGCCCGCAGTGGGACGAAGCCTCCCGCCGGGTCAACGGGCTCGACGTCGTGCCGCTGGACGAGCTCGGTCGGCCACGGATCGACGTCACCGTGCGGATCTCCGGGTTCTTTCGCGACGCGTTCCCGCACATCATCGCGATGCTCGATGACGCGGTGCGCATGGTGGCCGAGCTCGACGAGCCGCACGAGATGAACTTCGTCCGCGCCCACGCACAGGCCGATCTCGCCGAGCACGGCGACCAGCGACGGGCCACCACACGGATCTTCGGCTCGGCTCCCGGGTCGTATGGCGCGGGCATCCTGCAGGTCGTCGAGGCCGGCAACTGGCGCGACGACAACGACCTCGCCGAGGTCTACACGCAGTGGGGCGGTTTCGCCTACGGACGCGACCTCGACGGCGCACCCGCGGCCGACGACATGCGCACCAGCTACCGGCGCATCGCCGTCGCCGCCAAGAACGTCGACACCCGCGAGCACGACATCGCCGACTCCGACGACTACTTCCAGTACCACGGCGGCATGGTCGCCACGGTGCGCGCGCTCACCGGTTCGGACCCGAAGGCCTACGTCGGCGACTCCACCGCTCCGGATGCCGTGCGCACCCGCTCGCTGTCGGAGGAGACGGCTCGCGTCTTCCGGGCCCGCGTCGTCAACCCGCGCTGGATCGGCGCCATGCAGCGGCACGGCTACAAGGGCGCGTTCGAGCTGGCCGCCACCGTCGACTACCTGTACGGCTTCGACGCCACCGCCGGCGTGGTGCACGACTGGATGTACGAGTCGCTGGCCAAGGAATACGTGCTCGACGAGGACAACCAGGCGTTCATGAAGAAGTCCAACCCGTGGGCGCTGCGCGGCATCGTCGAGCGGCTCGGCGAGGCGGCCGAGCGGGGCCTCTGGGCCGAGCCCGACCCGGAGATCGTCGCCGCGATGCAGCAGGTCTACCTCGACATCGAAGGCGACCTCGAGGACCGATGAGACGCGTCCGTGTCATCGGCATCGGGTCGGGTCATCCCGACCAGGTGACGGTCGAGGCCGTCCGCGCGATGAACGAGGTGGACTTCTTCGTCGTCACCGACAAAGTCAAGCCGGACGTATCGCCCGACCCGCTGGTGACGGCCCGGGCCGAGCTGCTGGCGCGGCACGTCGACCACGCACCGAAGGTCGTCGTCGTCACCGATCCTGAGCGCGACCGCTCGGCCGCCGACTACGAGGCAGCCGTCTCGGACTGGCACGAGGCTCGGGCCGCGGCCTGGGAGAAGGCGCTGCTCGAAAACGACGGCGACGCCGGCTTCCTGGTGTGGGGCGACCCGGCGTTCTACGACTCCACGATCCGCGTCGTCGAGCGGGTGCTGGAGCGCGGGAGCGTTCAGGCCGACCTCGACGTCGTTCCCGGCATCTCCAGCCTCCAGGTGCTGGCCGCCCGGCACCGCATCGTGCTGCACGAGGTCGGCCAGCCGGTGCTCATCACCACCGGACGTCGCCTGCGCGAGGCGGTCGCCGCCGGCCAGGACAACCTCGTCGTCATGCTCAATCGCTCGCTGGAGCCGCTCGACGAGCTCGACGACTGGCGGATCTGGTGGGGAGCGAACTTGGGCACTCCCGACGAGAAGGTGGTTGCCGGCCGGGTCGCCGACGTGCTGTCAGAGATCGATGCCGCTCGGGCTGCCGTCAAGGAATCGGCAGGCTGGGTGATGGACGTCTACCTGATCCGCAGGCCTAAGCCTGGGTGAGTCTGATCATCGTGCCCGAGGGGTCACGGAACGCGCACTCCGTGACGCCCCACGGTTGATCCTTCGGCTCCTGGATGATCTCGGCACCCGCGTCGCGGACTCTGGCGAACGTCTTCTCGAGATCGTCGGTGCGGAAGTTCGGCCCGTTCAGCGACCCTCGCTTCAGCAGGGCGAGGAGGTCATCGCCGTCGGACTCCGCCCGGCCGGCGTGCGGCTCGACCAGCACGACCTCCAGATCGGGCTGCTCCGGCGGTGACAACGTGACCCATCGGAAGCCCTGCGACTCGATGTCGCTGCGCAGCTCCAGCCCGAGCGCGTCACGGTAGAACGTGAGTGCGGCGTCCGGGTCGTGGACCGCGACATAGCAGTGCGAAAGCGAGACCGACATGCCGTCCACGTTATCCGCGTCGGGATCAGGACTTCGCGTGGGCGAGGACCCATTCCACGAACGGTGTGGCCGCGCGCCAGTCGTCGCGCACCTCATCGAGCAGCTGAGCGGAGTGGATGACCGGCGCGAAGCCGAGGTCCTTGCCGAGCGTCATTGACTTGTGCCGCAGCAGGGCGATGCGCGGGTGGTCGACGTCGTAGCCGCGGGGTGCGGTCTTCAGCTGCTCGCCGCCCAGCTCCCAGCCGGACGACGTCAGACCCGCAAGGATCGACTCCAGATCGGCCCCATGGCCGTCGTCGTCGATCGCCTGTCGGATGGCTCCCAGCCGGTCCGACGACGCCTCGTAGAAGCCGACGCCGACCCGCACGCCGGCCGCGCCGATCTGCACGTAGTAGCCGGTGGAAGGCCCCTTCGGGATGAACGCGCCCTGGTGCGTCTTGTACGGCGTCTTGTCCTTCGCGAACCGGACGTCGCGGTACGGACGGAACACCTTGGCCGTGCCGAACTCCGGCTCGAGCGACCCGACCAGCGCTTTCATCGGCGCGGCGACGGCCTCGTCGTAGGTGGCGCGATGGGCTTCCCAGAACGACTTGGTGTTGTCCATCTCCAGGTCGTCGTAGAAGTCGAGCGCGGCCTCGGGGAACCCGGTGAACTCGGCCATGGCGCGAGGATAGTCAGAGCTCGAGCCCGGCGAGCAGGGCACCCAGGGAGGCCTCGGCGTCACGGCGGGCCGCCATCGGGTCGTCGGCGTGGGCGATCAGCAGCGCCGACTCGATGACGGCGCCCAGGACGACCTGCCCGAGAAACGGCGGCACCTCCTCGCCGTTCGCCGCGGCACGCTGGGCGAGCAGCTCGTTCACGAGGCCCAGCCCGTGTCGCCGCTCGATCTCACGCCATCGCTGCCAGCCCAGAGCCGTGGGTGCGTCCGTGAGGGCGATGCGGAGCACGTCCGGCCGCGCGCAGATGTCGAGGAACCCGGAGATCGCCGCCGGCATCAGCTCCTCGGCCGGGATGTCGGCGAGCGCGTCGGCCAGGTCGCCGGTGATCTCGGCCTCGAGCTGCTCGAACACGGCCGCGAACAGCTCGGTCTTGTCGCCGAAGTGGTGGTACATCGCACCGCGGGTGACTCCGGCGGTCCGCACGATCTGCTCGGCCGGGACGTCCGCGAACCCGCGGGCCGTGAACAGGTCCCGTCCGGCGGCGAGCAGGGCGGCGCGCGTCGACGACCGTCGTTCCTCCTGGCTACGTCGCGCCATCGCGCCCGACGAAGTCGACGATCAGGTCGGCCAGCACGTCCGGCTGGTCCAGCGGGACGAACGTGAGGCTGTCGTCGATTCGTGCGATCGTCGCGTCGGGCAGCCGCTCGGCCAGTCGCTCGGCCAGGGAGATCGGGAAGACCCGGTCCTCGGCCGCCCAGGCGAGCAGCACCGGCCGGTCGAACCTGCCGAGCTTCTCCGCTGCTGCCAGCGTGTGCCGGCGATGCACGGTGCGGAGGAAGCGGGTGAGGTCCGCGCGGATCTCGCGCCGCTCACGGCTCGGGCGCAGGAAGCTGTCGACGACGTCGTCCGGGATGGGTCGCTTGGTGAGCCAGCCGTACCCGATCGGCAACCGCTGGACCCATCGCGCGCGGAGGGCCTGAGTCAGGACCTTGGGCGCGCCGGGCACACGGGCGGCCACCGGGAGGGCCGCGAACAGCGGCGGAAAGAACCTCTCGAACGAGTCCGAGGGCGTGAGAACGATGCGGGCCAAGCGGTCGGGATGGCGCGTCATGAGGATCTGGGTGATGGCTCCGCCGGAATCGTTGCCCACGACCGTGACGTCGTGGAGGTCGAGCTCGACCAACAGCTCGGCCACGAGGTCGGCCACGCCGGGTGGGGTGAGGTCGGCATCCGGGGCCGGGAGGTCGTGTGACCCGAGTGGCCAGTCGACGGCGATGCAGCGCAGGCCCGCCGCGGCCGCGCGGGGCAGCACGTGCTGCCAGAGGTCGGCGTTGACGAGCACGCCGTGGACGAACACCAGTGGTGGTCCATCGCTGGGTCCGCTTTCGAAGATACGAACGGTCGCGTGGGCCAGCGTGACGTCGCGAGGTGTGCCGAGGGCTGTGGGGCGGGTCATGGCAGTCACACTTACATACATCGCGTATGTATGTCTACCGCATGACCGGAAGCGACACCACGAATCGGGCCCCTCGTCCATCGTCGTCGAGGAGGCGGATCGTTCCGCCGTGCGCCTCGGCGACCGAGATGGCAATGGCGAGCCCCAACCCGGTGCCGCTGGTGTGTCGGTTTCGCACGGGATCGGCACGGTAGAACCGCTCGAAGATCCGGGGTCTGTCCTCCGGCGCGACACCGGGACCGTCGTCGGCGACGGTCAGCTCGACACGGTCCTCGGCCGTTTCCAGCGACACGTCGACCCGGCTCGCGGCGTGGCCGCAGGCGTTGTCGAGGAGGTTGCGAACGAGCCAGCCGAGGTCGTCGCTGTGGCCGAGCAGGGGCGCGCCGCCGACGTTCTCGGTATGCACCTCCACCGGACAGGTGGTGCGCATCCGCGCGACCTCCTCGAGCACCACGTCGTCGAGGTCGACCGGTTTCATGGGCCTGGTGTCCTCGGCCTCGTCGCGGGCGAGGAAGAGCAGGTCGTGAACCATGCCCTCCATCCGGTTGGTGTCGGCCAGCAGGCTCGCGGCCAGGCTCGGCCACTCGGCGCCCTCGGGATGGGCGGTGGCGACCTCGAGCTGGGTGCGGAACGCCGCCAGCGGGCTGCGCAGCTCGTGGGACGCATTGCCGACGAAGGCGCGCTCGCGGTTCGCCGCATCCTCCAGCCGGCCCAGCATCTCGTTCATCGTCCGGGCGAGCCGTCCGATCTCGTCGTTCGATGCCGGCGTGGGCACGCGCCGGTCGAGTCGCTGATGTGAGATCGAGGCCACCTCGGCGCGGATGTCCTCCACCGGCCGGAGCGTCCGGCCGACCATGAGCCAGGTGCCGGCCGCGAAGAGGGCCACCAGCAGGGGGAGTCCGATGAACAACGATTGGGTGAGCTCGAGGATGACATCGCGCTCGTCCTCGAGGCTGGTGCCGACGTACGCCGTGACGCCCGTACCGCGGACCGCCCAGACGCGGTAGTCCTCGGTCTCGTCCTCGTCCGGGGCGTTGCGGACGATGATCTTGACCGGTTCGCCGCGCCGCGGGGTCATGTGCGAGATTCGTGCCTCCCCGCGGATGTTCTCGGACGCGGCGATGACCGTTCCGTCGTCGGTGACCACCTGGGCCACCCCTTCCTCGGCGATGTTGGCGATGGTCTCGGAGAGCTGTCCCTGCACGGCCACGCTGGCCAGCTCGTTGGCGCGAGTGCGCGAGGAGATGTCGGCGGCCTCGATCAACGAGCTGCGCAGGTTCACCACCAACACGGTCGCGCCGACAGCGATGGCGACCGTGGTCAGCAGCGCGGCCAGCACGGTGATGCGCAGACGGACGCTCATGATGTCTGTCCCTCGGAATGCTGCGCCATCACCGGGTCGAGCCGGTAGCCGGCCAGGCGCACGGTCTGCAGGCTCTTGCACCCGAACGGCTCGTCGATGCGCTGCCGGAGCTGGCGGATGTACACCTCGACGATGTTCGGGTCGCCCTCGAAGCTGAAGTCCCAGACGTGCTCGAGGATCTCGGCCTTCGAGAGCACCTCGCCGGCCCGCCGCATCATGAACTCCAGGAGTGAGAACTGGCGGGCGGTGAGCGCGACCTCTTTGTCGCTGCGCCAGACACGGTGCGTCGCCGGGTCCAGCTTCAGGTCGCCGACCTCCAGCACCGCCGGACGTTCTTGCTGTCCTCGCCGAAGCAGGGCCCGGATGCGTGCCACCAGCACGACGTAGGAGAACGGCTTGGCCAGGAAGTCGTCAGCGCCGTTGTCGAGGGCCCTCGCCTCGTTGTCGATGCTGCCGTGTGCCGTGAGCATCAGGATCGGCGTCCAGTTGCCGGCCGCGCGCAGCTCCGCGCAGAGCACGTCCCCGTTGACTCCGGGGATCATCAGGTCCAGCACCATCGCGTCGTAGGGACTTTCGTTGGCCATCCACCGGCCGTCGTCACCGTTGAGGGCGACGTCGACGGCGAATCCCTCCGCCTCCAGGCCGCGCTTTACCGCCCGAGCGACGTGCAAGTCGTCCTCGACGACGAGGATCCGCATACCTGAACGATCCCACCACTTGGCTGAATGTGCGCTGAACTTCTGGGATTCAGGGTGGCTTCAGCATCGTCGGCGCAGGCTTGCCACATGACCAGGTCGTCGAATCTGGCAAAACGAGGAAGGGGAACGTCATGGGCGTTCTGGACGGGGTGATCCTGGCGTCGATGGGTGTGCTCGCCGTGTTCTTTGCGAGTGTTGCGGTGATGGAATGGTGGGACACGAGAGCGGAAGCTCGGCGCGCGGACCAGAGGCCTGACGCGCAAGTCATCCAGCACCCGCATCACGGCACCAAGGTCAATCCGGCGGCCTGACGGTCGTCGTCACGCCCCTCGGCCATGCGGCCGAGGGCTTCGTGGCGTTCGGCTAGGACGTCAGCACGACCTTGCCGGTGGCGCGTCGCTCATCCAGCATGAGCAGCGCGTCGCCGGCGGCTTCGAGCCCGAATGTCGCACCGACCGGGGGGCTGATCGCGCCCGAGGTGAGGTGGGGCAGCAGGCCCTCCCACTGCTGACGGATGTAGCCCTCACGTTTGAGGACGTAGGCGCCCCAACCGACGCCGACGACGCTGACGTTGTTGAGCAGCAGCCGGTTGACTTGAACGGTGGGGATCTCGCCGGCGGTGAAGCCGATGACGAGCAGTCGGCCGTCATCGTTGAGGCAGCGTAGCGAGTCGGTGAAGCGGTCGCCGCCGACCGGGTCGACCACGATGTCGACGCCGCCAGCCTCCTTGACCGAGTCCTTGAAGCCGTCGGCGAGAACGAACTCGTCGGCGCCCGCCGCCGTGGCGACCTCGCCCTTCTCGGGTGTCGACGTGACGGCGACGACCTTGCCGGCCCCGAACGCCTTGGCCACCTGAATGGACGCCGTGCCGACTCCGCCGGCGGCCCCGTGGACCAGCACCGACTCGCCCTCGGCCATCTGCCCGCGCACCACCAGGCCGAAGTGCGCCGTCATGTAGTTGAGGGGGATGGCCGCGGCCTGCTCGAACGAGAGCGAGTCGGGCAGCGGGAAGACCACGTCAGACTGCGTGACCACGTACTCGGCGAAACCCCCGAGCAGCACCATCGCGGCGACCCGATCGCCGGGTGCGAGCCCCGAACCGGCCGGCGCCGACACGACCTCACCGGCGACCTCCGATCCCGGCACGAACGGCACGGGCGGCTTCAGCTGATAGAGGCCGCGGGTCTGCAGCAGCTCCGGGAACGAGACGCCGGCCGCGCGCACGCGGATGAGCACCTGGTCGGAGCTGGGCTCGGGCTGGGGGATGTCGACGACCTCGACGGCCGACGGCCCGTCGAGCGAGACGATCTGCACGGCACGCATGGCCGAAGACTAGCGAGGTGGGGCGCCTACGCTGTCGGCATGCCGGCAGCGATCGACGAAGCGGTCGCGCAGTGGTTCGCCGATCACCGGATCGCGGTCCTCGACGACCTCGTCATCTGGCTCGCGAGCGTCGGCGAGCTCTTGGGCGTGCTCGCTGCCGTGGGAGTGATCTGGGTCTGCGTGGCGGTGTGGTTCGGTGGTTGGCGGCCGATGCTGCACGTGGTGATCGTGCTGGCCGCCGCGAGCCTCCTCACCGGCTGGATGAAGCCGGTCATCGACCGGCCACGTCCGTCCGGCGACCTCGCGTTGGTGTCCATCGACGGCTCGGCGATGCCGTCGTCGTACGCCCTGATCACCTCGGCCCTCGTCGTCGCCGTCGTGATGGCCGACTGGTGGCGCTCGGCCAGGCTGCGTCGTCTCGCGCTCGTCGTCGGTGTCATCGGATGTGTGCTGGTCGGTCTCGGGATGGTCTACATGGGCGCGCACTGGCTCACCGACGTGCTCGTCGGCTGGGTGCTCGGCGTCGGCCTCACCTGGCTGCTGATGCTGGTGGCGAAGGCTATGAGCCCGGCGGCACGTAGTTGACGGACTTCTGCGCCGCCTCGTCGACCTCTTCCGGAGTGAGCAGCACGGTTGTTCTGGCGCTCGCCGCCCCGCTCGCGCTGACGGTCATGGCGGCGGCGGCGACAGAAACGTTGTCCGGCATGTCGAGGGTGACATAGGCGTCGGCGTCACCGAAGGCGAAGTAGAAGGACTCGAGACTGCCGCCCAGCTCTGCAGCCATCGACTGGACGACATCGCGGCGGCTGCTTCCGCCCTTCGCGAGCACCCCTTTGAGCCCGTCGGGCGTGTACGAAGCCTGGATCAGATATTTCGGCATGAGCATCTCCTTGGGTTCCAAGGGATCAACTCAGTTTCCCCCACTCCGAGAGCAGGGTCAATCAACGGGCGCGAAGGTGCAGCGGAGCCTTGTCGCTCGGGACGTTCGTGATGTTGCGGAGCAGGTTGGGCGACGGCTGGTCGGCGGTGACCTCGTAGCGCTTGAGCACCTCGCCCAGCACGGCGACGCCCTCCATCAGGGAGAACGCGGCGCCGATGCACCGGCGCACGCCGCCGCCGAACGGGATCCACGTGTTGGCCGCGACCTCGCCGTGGGTCAGGAAGCGGTCGGGTCGGTACTCGTGCGCGTCGGCGAAGTTCTCCTCGCGACTGTGCGACAGCATGATCGACGGCGTCACGGTGACCTTCCGCGGCAGTGCATGCCCGGCCACGACCTGGTCACTCTGGAGAGTCCGGGCCACGAAGTCGATGACGGGATGCAGCCGCATGGCCTCTTTGAGGCAGGCGTCGAGGAACGCGTCGTCCCCGGTGTCGGCCGCGTCCATGGCTCGCGTCAACAGGTCGGGGTTGCGGCCGAGCTCGTGCAGGGTCCAGGACAACGCCGACGCGGTGGTCTCGTGGCCGGCGAGCAGGAGGGTGACCAGCTGGTCGCGCATCTCCTCGTCGGTGAGTGGCGGAGTGTCCGGGTCGTCCTCACCGGCTCGCAGCAACCGCGACAGGACGTCGTCGCGTCCCTCCAGGTCGGGGGCCGCCCGCCGGTCGCGGATCTCCGCGTACAAAATCTCGTCGACCTCCTGCTGGTTCTTGAAGTAGCCACGCCACGGCGGAACGCGGTACAGCTGGGGCCACGACCACGCGAGCAGCATTCCCGCGCCGACGTTGACCATCTTCCGGACCTTGGGCCGGAGCACTTCGAGCCGCGCTTCGTCGGTGACGCCGAAGACCACCTGCAAGATGACGTCGAGCGTGATCGCGTTCATCCGGTCGAGCGTGATGAGTGTGTCGGAGTCGTCCCACGAGTCGACCTCGGCCTTGGCGATGGCCTCGACCAACGGCCGGTAGGCCTTCATCGTGGGTCCGGAGAACGCCGGCATCAGCAGCTTGCGGGAACGTCGGTGTTCCTCGTCGTCGACGATCAGCAGCGAGTGCGAGCCCATCACCGGCTCGAGGATGGTGTTGCCCTCACCCGCATGGAACTGCGACGGGTCGGCCGCGAAGATCTCCTTGACGTCGGCCGGGTCGCTGAAGATCACGAAGATGCGCGGGCCGGGCAGGATCCTGATCGAGAACGTGTCGCCGAAGCGTTCGTGCAGCTTGGGGATCATCCCCTTGCGGTCCTTGAGGAACTTCCAGGTCGTCCACCACGCGGGCCACCGGGGACCGGCGGGGACTCCCTTGATCGTGTCCTCGGCCTCGGTCGGCACTGCGAGGGTCATGCCGCCTTCTTGCCAGTTGCATGCCACGTGAAGTCGCCGGCGTCGATCGTGCGGGTCTCCCACCAGTACTGGAACGTGAACTTCGGCCAGATGGTGCGGTTCTTGCCCTGGCTGTCGAGGTACCAGCTGGTGCAGCCGCCCTGCGTCCAGATGCCCTTCTCGACGAGGCGCTGGATCTCCTCGTTGAACTCGTCCTGGGCCGGTTTGGTCGCTTCGGCCGCCACCGCGCCGCGCTGATCCATCTCGTCGAGCATCTTGACGATGAACTTGGTCTGCTGCTCGATCATGAAGACCACCGAGTTGTGGCCGAGCGCGGTGTTGGGGCCAAGCATGAAGTACAGGTTCGGGAACCCGTGGATCGTCATGCCCATGTACGTCTCGACGCCGTTCTCACGGAACTGGGTGGCGAGGTCGATGCCGTCGCGGCCCTTGACGTCGAGGTAGTCGAACGCGTCGATGACGTGGAAGCCGGTGCCGTAGATGATGATGTCGGCCTCGTGCTTGACGCCGTTGGAGTCGATGACGCCGTCGGCAACGATTTCCCGAACGCCGTCGGTGTTCAGAGTGACGTCGTCGCGGAGGTACGTCTCGTAGTACGTGTTCGACTGCAGCACGCGCTTGCAGCCGAGGCGGTAGTCGGGGGTCAGCTTGGCGCGCAGCTCAGGGTCGGGGATCTTCTTCTTCAGGTAGCGCTTGACGATGCGCTCAGCGAGTGGCAGTACGTCGAGGTGCCCGTTGAACGCGATGGCCCGCGCCTCGAGCGCCCAGTACAGCGCGTTGCGGTAGAGCCGCGTGGCGCCGGGCACACGACGGAACAGCCGCTTGCGCCACTCCGGCGTGGGCTTGTCCTTCTTCGGCAGCACCCACGGGGGAGTGCGCTGGAAGACGGTGAGGTGCGAGGTCTCCTGAGCGATGATCGGGATGAACTGGATGGCGCTCGCGCCGGTGCCGATGACCACGACCTTCTGGTTCCGCAGATCGATGTCGTGGTCCCACTCGGCGGAGTGGAATCGCGGTCCGGTGAACGACTCGGCGCCGGGGAGCTCCGGGACGTTGGGGATGTGCAGCCCGCCGACCCCGGCCACGACGACCCGGGCGTCGTAGTCGTCGCCCTCGGTGGTGTGGACGGTCCAGCGCTTGCGACTGTCGTCCCAGGTCGCGCCCGTGACCTCGACGCCGAACCGGACGTACTTGCGGATGCCCTGTTCATCGGCCACCTTGCGCATGTACGCCCAGATCTCCTCCTGACCGGAGAAGCTCTTGCTCCAGTCGGGATTGAGCTCGTACGAGAAGGAGTACATGTGGCTCGGAATGTCGCACTCGCAGCCGGGGTAGGTGTTGTCACGCCACGTGCCGCCGATGTCGTGCGCCTTCTCCAGGACGATGAAATCCTCACGTCCGGCGTCACGCAGCTTCATGGCCGCGCCCATCCCGGAGAATCCGGTTCCGATGACGAGGACATCCGTGGTGATCATTTTCGGATACTATCGGTATCTGTGATGGGTGCCAATGTGATGTGCCCGACCGTGAGGAGGCAGCCGTGACCGTCGACCAGGTGCGGCAGAGTCGGGCGCAGCGCCAGGCGCAGACGCGCGAGAAGCTGATCGAGGTCGCCCGCGAGATGTTCCTCGACGTCGGCTACGCCGCCTGCTCGCTCGACAAGGTCGCGGTCGCCGCCGGGTTCTCCAAGGGCGCCGTCTACTCGAACTTCTCCGGCAAGGAAGAGCTCTGCATGGCGGTGCTCGACAGCATCCACGAGGAGCAGCTCGAAGGGATCGTCGACGCGTTCACCGGTGACGCCGACCTCGAAGGCCACATCGACGCCTTCATGGACTGGACCCGCGAGGGACTCGGTGAGCCGCGCCTGACCGCCCTCGAGGTGGAGTTCGCCGCGGTCGCGCGGCAGAGCCCGTACGTGGCCGGCGAGCTGGTCAAGCGGCACCGCGAGATCTCGAAGGCACTGGCCGATCTGGTCCGCCAGGTCACGAAGGAAGCCGGCATCGACCTGCCGATGGGTGCGGAGCAGGCAGCCGTGGCACTGCTCAGCCTCGGCATCGGACTGGGCGCGTTGCGCTCGCTCGACCCGACGATCGACGTCGGCGTGTTCGGGCAGACGATGCGCGTCCTGCTGCGCGGAATTGCCTAGGCACGCGCGGTTTAGTAGCCGCCGTTGGCCTTGAAGCGCTCGAAGCTGGCGTTGATCTCCTTCTCGGCCTCGACACGTCCGGTCCAGCTGGAGCCCTCGACGGACTTGCCGGGCTCGAGGTCCTTGTAGACGGAGAAGAAGTGCTCGATCTCGAGCCGGTCGAACTCGGGCACGTGATGGATGTCCTGGAGGTGTTCCAGTCGCGGGTCGGTGGCCGGCACGCACAGGACCTTGTCATCGCCGCCTGCCTCGTCGGTCATGCGGTACATGCCGATGGCGCGACAGCTGATGACGCAGCCGGGGAACGTCGGTGACATGAGCAACACGAGTGCGTCGAGCGGGTCGGTGTCGAGACCCAGGGTGTGGTCGATGAAGCCGTAGTCGGCCGGGTACTGGGTCGACGTGAACAGCGTGCGGTCCAGACGGATGCGGTGGGTCTCGTGATCGACCTCGTACTTGTTGCGCTCCCCTTTGGGGATCTCCACGGTCACGTCGAAAATCACGTCTCCTAGTCTGGCGCATGTGACTCTGCGGCGGGTGAGGGGGCGACAGGCGGGCAAGGTGGGCGTGCTGACGCTCGTGATCGTGCTCGTCCTGCTGAGCGCGGCCGGCGCCGGCGCGGCCGTGCTGTGGTCGAAGGGGTCGCTCAATGCGCTGATCTGTGACGGCGAGTGCGGCCCGTCCGCGGTCGCCACGCCGGACGCCCTCTCGCGCGACGGGGTGCCGGCAGCTGCTGCACCGCTCGAGGGCGAGTCCGGACGGCTCGACCCCGGCGCGATCGCGGCCGCGGTCCGGGGCCCGCTCGGCGCCGGCGAGCTCGGACGACGGGTCGGCTTCGCGGCCGTAGACCCGGCCGACGGCAGCGTCGTGAGCTCGGTCGGCTCAGGCGCCTTGGTGCCGGCTTCGACCACCAAGCTGCTCACCGGGCTCGCCGCTCTCACCGAGCTCAACCCCCGCGAGCGGTTCTCCACCCGCGTCGTGCGGACGGGCAACCGGATCGTGCTGGTCGGTGGCGGCGACCCGTACCTCGCCTCGAAGCTGCCGCGCAAGAAGGTCTACGCCGTGCGGGCCGACCTCGCCACGCTGGCCCGGCGCACGGTGGCCGCACTGCGGCAGACCGGCACGACGTCGGTGCGGCTGGACTACGAGACGTCCATGTTCACCGGGCCGACCGCGAGCCCCGCCTGGGAGCCGTCGTACATCGGCCAGAGGATCGTCACGCCGATCAGCGCTTTGATGGTCGACGGCGGCGTGATCCGGGGCACCCGTGTGGACTTCCCGGCCAAGGCGACGGCCGAGCTGTTCGCCCGGATGCTCGAGCGACGCGGCGTCGACGTCGTCAACTCGCCCATCGAGACCAAGGCCCCGTCGACCGCCAGCCCGGTGGCCGTCGTCCGGAGCGCGGCGGTGGCGCAGATGGTGGAGGCGATGATCGCCCGGAGCGACAACGAGGCCGCCGAGTTCCTGCTCCGTCAGACCGCGATCGCCGCGGGACGTCCGGGGACCTTCGACGGCGGAGTCGAGACGGTGCGGTCCGTGCTGACCCGGCTCGACGTGGACGTGACCGGGCTGGTGCTGCACGACGGCAGCGGACTCTCCCGCCGCAACCGCATCGCGCCGCAGACCCTGGCCGAGGTCGTCGCCGTTGCGACCCGCACCCCTCGCACCCGAAGCCTGGTCTCCGACCTCGCGGTCGGCGGTTTCACCGGGACGCTGACCAGGCGGTTCGGCCAGGCCGACGCAGGGCGTGGTGTGGTCCGCGGCAAGAGCGGCACTCTCAGCGGCGTCCACTCGCTCGCCGGCTACGTCACTGACCGTGCGGGGACCCCGATCGTCTTCGCCGTGATGACCGATCGCACCAAGTCGGTCAACCCGTTCGTCACCGAGGACGCCCTCGACCGGGTCGCCGCCGCGCTCGCCGACTGCACTTGCAGCACCCCCGTGGCTGAGTAGCGACGGTGCCCTACCGACAGAGCCGTACCGTAGAGCCATGATCGATTGGAACGTCGCGCTCCAGACGGCGACGCGGCTGTCCAGACCGGGCCCGGAACTCAGCCCGCAGCAGGTGGCCGACGTGGTGGCGGAGCTGCGCCAGGCGGCCGCGGCGTCCGAGGCGCCGGTGCGTGCCTACACCGAGCTGCACGCGAAGGCGGCCGAAGCGCCCGTGCTGGTGGTCGACCGGCGTCGCTGGGTCGAGGCCAATCTGGCCACGTTCCGCATCCTCATCGATCCCGTCGTCGCCCGTCTCGAGGCCGAGGGCAAGGCGCCGAAGGGTGCCACCCGGACGATCGGCTCGAAGGTCAGCGGTGCCGAGATCGGCGCCCTGATGTCATTCATGTCCGGCAAGGTGCTCGGCCAGTTCGATCCGTTCTTCGAAGGTCCCACCGCGGAGAGCGGTCATGCACCCAGCTTGATGGGTGGTCGTCTCATGCTGGTCGCGCCGAACATCGTTCAAGCCGAGCGCCAGCTGGATGTCGACCCGCGTGACTTCCGGCTCTGGGTGTGCTTGCACGAGGAGACCCACCGGGTGCAGTTCACCGCGGTGCCGTGGCTGCGCGACCACATGCGGTCGCTCATCAGCGAGTTCGTCGACGCCACCGAGCTCGATGCGTCGGCGGTGAGCCGGTTCGCCACCGAGGGTCTCGGCGAGCTCGTCCGCATCATCCGGGGAGACTCGGAGGCGTCCCTGGCCGACCTGTTCCAGAACGACCGTCAGCGGGCGGTCGTCAGCCAGCTCACCGGCATCATGTCGCTGCTCGAGGGACATGCCGACGTCGTGATGGACGGCGTGGGCCCGGAGGTCATTCCCTCCGTGGCCGAGATTCGGCGCAAGTTCGAGCGGCGCCGCAAGGGCACCAGCGGCTTCGATCGGCTGATCCGGCGTCTGCTCGGAGTCGAGTCCAAGATGCGCCAGTACCGCGACGGCGCGGTGTTCGTGCGCGAGGTCAACGACCGGGTCGGGCTGAGAGGCTTCAACGCCATCTGGGCCGAGCCCGCCAACCTGCCCACCCAGGCCGACATCTCCGATCCGGCCGCCTGGGTCGCCCGCGTCCACGGCTGAGGTCATGGGCGGCGCGTTGGACTCGGTCGTCGCCGAGGGGCGGCGCCGGCTCCGGCTCGCCCTCGACGACCTGGGTCCGGGCTCGCGTGTGGAGGTCGCGCTGAGCGGCGGGGCCGACTCGCTCGCCGTCGCTGCCTGTCTGGCGTTCGTCGCCTCGCGTGACGGGTTGATGGCCGGCGCCGTCGTGGTCGACCACGGATTGCAGCCGGGGTCCGCCGAGGTCGCAGCTCGGGCCGCCGCGCAGGCCCGCACCCTCGGCCTCGACGCCGACGTGATCGCCGTCGAGGTGGGCACAGACGGAGGACCGGAAGCCGCCGCCCGTGATGCCCGGTACGCCGTGCTGAGGTCGCGATCGGCCGACGCGGTGCTCCTGGGCCACACCCTCGACGACCAGGCCGAGACGGTGCTGCTCGGGCTCGGCCGCGGCTCGGGACCGCGTTCGCTCGCCGGCATGCCGGCGGTCGACGGCATCGTGCGCCGGCCGTTCCTCGGACTGCGCCGCTCCGACACCGAGCGCATCTGCACCGCGAGCGACCTTCCGTGGTGGACGGACCCGCACAACGCCGACCGGGGCTTCCGGCGCAACCGTCTCCGGCACGAGGTCATGCCACTCCTGGAGGACGTGCTCGACGGCGGCGTCGCCGAGGCCCTGGCCCGCACGGCCGACCAGCTACGCGCCGACACCTCCCTGCTGGACGAGCTGGCGGCCGATGTGGCCGACCCGTGCGACGTCAATCTGCTGGCCGCCCTACCCGCCGCCCTGCGTTCCCGCGTCCTGCGGCGGGCCGCTCTCGAGGCCGGCGCCGACGGGTCTCAGCTGGCCGCCGTGCACATCGGTGAGCTCGACCGGATGGTCACCGACTGGCACGGTCAGGACCGGGTGGAACTGCCCGGACGCATCAGCGCTTCGCGGGTCGGCGACGCCCTGCACTTCGCCGGGAATGCTGTGGCAGGCTGACCCCGTGGACTTCACGAACGTCGAGGACGAGCTCGACCAGATCCTGTTCACCGAGGACCAGATCCTTGACCGCCTCCGCGAGATGGCCAAGCAGATCGAGGTCGACTACGACGGCAAGGATCTCCTGCTCGTCGGCGTGCTCAAGGGCGCGGTCATGGTGATGGCCGATCTGGCCCGCAGCCTCGACCGCCACGTCGAGATGGACTGGATGGCGATCTCGTCATACGGGTCGGGCACGAAGTCCTCCGGCGTCGTGCGCATCCTCAAGGACCTCGACACCGACATCGCCGGGCGCCATGTGCTCGTCGTCGAAGACATCATCGACACCGGCCTCACGCTCTCCTGGCTGATCGCCAACCTGCGCTCACGCGGCCCGGCGTCGGTCGAGATCGCCACCCTGCTCCGCAAGCCGGAGGCGTTGCAGATGGACGTCGACATCACCTACGTCGGGTTCGACATCCCCAACTCGTTCGTCGTGGGTTACGGCCTCGACTACGACGAGCGCTACCGCAACCTTCGCTGCATCGGCACGTTGGGCCGGCACGTCTATTCCTGACGGTCCACCGCGAAGGGCCCCCACTCGGGCTCACGGGTCGCCCCCTTGGCGAGGTCGCGCCTGAGCCGAGCCTCGGCGCGCTCCCACGCGTCGCCGAGCATGAGGTCGAGCTCGGGTCCGAGCCACTGTCGCCCGCCGGGTCGCGGCGTCACCTCACCGAAGACCACGCGATCGCCGACGCCGTACATGTCGATGCGCGCGAACGGCAGCCGGATGGCCGTCGACAAACGGCTGGCGGCCGCGACGATCTCCTCGATGTTCTTCGGAACCGGGATGGTCACGTCGAGGACGGTGAGCTCGCGCGGGAGCTTCGTCCGGTCCTTCTCGAGGTCCGGGTACTTCCCGACGTCCACGAGATCGGCGCCGTGCGCGTCGACCGGACGGAACGTGGCCGTCTCGAGATCGCCGTGCCGCCCTGGTCGTCTGAGCAGGACGAAGGGAACCTGCCCGTAGAAGGCGTGGGTCCGGACGTCGATCGGCAGATCTCCTGCCTCGCCGCCTTCGAGGAACTCCTCGGCGCCGAACGGTCCGTTGACCTGCCCGTCCTCCACCCGCTGGGCGAGATCGGCCGCCAGCTCGTCGTTCGTCGACGTGCCGTCCTGCCCGATGACTCGCCAGCCTCCTTCGTGTCGGCGCAGCGGGAAGACGCCGCGCGCCGAGGTGGCGTGGGCGCACTTGACGACGACCAGGTCGGGGAGATCGTCCCAGGGGATGTCGGCCGGATCCTTCCACTGCCCGTACTGCTCCGGCACCTCGATCCCGTGGGACCGCACCAGGTCGTAGACCCAGAACTTCCCCCGCGAGATGACACTCTGCGGCCGCCGTCCGGGGAGCTCTGCATCGAGCGTGGCCTGGCGCCGGGCGGCGTTGATTCGAGTCTGGAATGAGGGGAGATGCACCGGATCGGCCGGTCCGCGCTCGGAGGCCGACACGCCCTCCACCGTGGACACGGGACCCATCTGCACCTCGGGCGAACCGCCGGCGGCGATGTCGCGTGCCAAGCGGACCCGGGCACGCTCCCACGCGTCGCCCAGAAGGGCATCGAGCTCACGGCCGAACCACTGGGGCCCGCCCGGACGCGGGGTGACCTCGCCGAACACGATCCGGTCGCCGTGGCTGTACATGTCGATCCGGGAGAAGGCCGCCCGGATGGCGACCGAGAACCGCTCGGCGGTCGCGAAGATCTCTTCCAGCCTGGCCGGCACCGGCAGGTGCGGGTCGATGGTGTTCCCGGAGTACAGGTCGCCGGCATCCCGGCCGTGCCGGTCGACGATGCGGAACCTGGCGGATGCGTCGCCGTGCTTGTCCACCCGCCGGAGCAGGGCGATCGGTGCCTCGCCGTAGAACGTGTACACCTTGACGTCGGTCGGCGGCCGCGTTCCGGTTCCGTCCTCGTCGATGAACTCCTCGGCGCCGAACGGGCCCCTGACGCCACGGTTCGCGACCGCGGCGAGCAGGCGGGCGGCCAGCTCGTCGCCGGTCTTGACCTCGCCGTCGTGCGAGATGATCTGCCACCCGCCGTCACAGCGCCGGAGCGGCAGCACGCCGCGGGCGTTGTTCCCGCGCATGCTCTTGATGACCACGAGGTCGGGCAGCTCGTCCCACGGGATGTCCCGGGGGTCGGCCCAGCGGCCGAACTGCTCGGGGATGTCGATGCCGTGCGACCTGGCCACGTCGTAGACGTGGAACTTGCCGCTCCGGATCACGCTGCTGCCGGGCCGGCCGAGCTCGTGCAGGCGCCGTTCGGCGTGCACCATCGCGCGATACGACGGTTCGGTGCTCGGCGGGCCGGAGATCTTCTGTCGGAGGTCATGGATCTTCTGGTCGCGCCGGGCGACCGGGGGAAGACGACGGAACATCGATCCCAGGAAGCGGGGCCTCACCGGGACGACTCCGTGCGGGATGGTCGGAACACCCGCCTCAGGTTAGTGGTCGTGCCGAGCAGCCGAACGAGTGCTCCGGGGGAACATTCGGCACCGAGCCGCGCGTTCTTAGGGTGACGGGCCTGCGTGTACCGTCAGATACCCGTCAAGAAGTCGAGGAGGAGTGGGGTTTCGCCCCACTGCCGTCAATGAATCTCAAGCGTCTTTTCCGTGGTCCGTTCCTGTGGATCATTCTCATCGCGATCGTCGTGATCACGGTCATCCAGCTCTCGGGTCCGGCCAGCGGATACCGTGAGATTCGCACGGCCACGATGGTCACGTACCTCGACGGCGGCAAGATCAAGGACGTCACGTTCGTCGAAGGCGACCAGGAGATCCAGGCGACGCTCACCGGCGGCAAGAAGGTGCGCGCCAAGTGGCTCGGCGACCAGGGCGCGCGGCTGGTCGAGCAGGCCGAGCAGGCCGTGGCCGACAAGAAGCTGAAGACGTTCGACGTCGAGGTGCCGAAGCAGAACGGTTTCGTGTCGTTCCTGCTGCAGCTGCTGCCCCTCATCCTGATCTTCGGCCTGCTGCTGTTCTTCCTCAACAACATGCAGGGCGGCGGCGGCCGCGTCATGCAGTTCGCCAAGTCGCGGGCCAAGCTCATCACCAAGGACACCCCCAAGACCACGTTCGCCGACGTCGCCGGCTGCGACGAGGCGATCGAGGAGCTCGGCGAGATCAAGGAGTTCCTGCAGGAGCCGGCCAAGTTCCAGGCCGTCGGCGCGAAGATCCCCAAGGGCGTGCTGCTCTACGGCCCGCCCGGCACCGGCAAGACGCTCCTCGCCCGCGCCGTCGCCGGTGAGGCCGGTGTGCCGTTCTACTCCATCTCCGGCTCCGACTTCGTCGAGATGTTCGTCGGCGTCGGCGCCAGCCGCGTGCGCGACCTCTTCGAGCAGGCCAAGGAGAATGCGCCGGCCATCGTGTTCATCGACGAGATCGACGCCGTCGGGCGCCACCGCGGCACCGGCATGGGCGGCGGACACGACGAGCGCGAGCAGACGCTCAACCAGCTGCTCGTCGAGATGGACGGCTTCGACGTGCGCGGCGGCGTCATCCTCATCGCGGCCACCAACCGCCCCGACGTTCTCGACCCGGCGCTGCTGCGCCCGGGGCGTTTCGACCGGCAGATCGGCGTCGAGGCGCCCGACCTGCAGGGCCGCACCCAGATCCTGCGGGTGCACGCACGTGGCAAGCCGATCGCGCCGGGCGTCGACCTGCAGGCCGTGGGCCGTCGTACGCCGGGCTTCAGCGGCGCCGACCTCGCCAACGTGCTCAACGAAGCTGCCCTGCTCACCGCCCGCACCAACCAGAAGACCATCACCGACGCTGCGCTCGACGAGGCCATCGACCGTGTCATGGCCGGGCCGCAGAAGCGCACGCGCCTGATGAACGACAAGGAACGCGCCATCACCGCGTACCACGAGGGCGGGCATGCGCTGGTCGCCGCAGCGCTGCCGCAGAGCGACCCCGTGCACAAGATCACGATCCTGCCGCGCGGCCGGGCGCTCGGCTACACGATGGTGCTGCCGGATGAGGACAAGTACTCCCAGACGCGGGCCGAGCTGCTCGACAAGCTCGCCTACATGATGGGCGGACGGGCGGCCGAGGAGCTCGTCTTCCACAACCCCACCACCGGTGCCGGCAACGACATCGAGAAGGCGACCACGCTGGCCCGGGCCATGGTCACCCAGTACGGCATGACCGAGCGGCTGGGGGCTGTCCGGCTCGGCGAGAACGAGGGCCAGCCGTTCCTCGGCCGCGACATCGGCCACGCCCGCAACTACTCCGAGGCGGTCGCGGCCATCGTCGATGAGGAGATCAACAAGCTCATCTCGCAGGCGCACCAGGAGGCCTTCGACATCCTCACCGACAACCGCGACGTGCTCGACACCTTGGTGGAGCAGCTCCTGGAGAAGGAGACGCTCGACAAGGCGGAGGTCGCGGAGATCTTCGAGCCGTTGCGCCGGCGGGAGATCCGCCCGGCCTGGACCGGTTCGGAGACCCGTATCCCGTCCACCGTTCCCCCGGTGGAGGGTTCGTCGAACGGCCGCCAGCGCGAGAACGGCGTGGTGATCGGCCCGGACACCGGCCCGGACGCACCGCGGCCGGGAGCACCCGACGACGATCTCGCCCCGGGCGCCGTCCCCCCGGAGCGTCCGTGAGCGTCGACGTCCCGCGAGCCGAGGCAGCGGTCCGCGAGCTGCTGATCGCGATCGGGGAGGATCCCGAACGCGACGGGCTGCGCGATACCCCACGCCGGGTCGCCAAGGCCTACGCCGAGCTGCTGGCCGGCATGGATCAAAACCCCCGCGACGTCCTCACCGCGACGTTCGACGTCGGTCACGAGGAGCTGATCCTGGTCAAGGACATCGAGGTGTGGTCGATGTGCGAGCACCACCTCGTCCCGTTCGTCGGCATGGCGCATGTCGGCTACATCCCGCGCGACGGCGGGTACGTCACCGGCCTGTCCAAGATCGCCCGCCTCGTCGACGTCTACGCACGTCGGCCGCAGGTGCAGGAACGGCTCACCACCGAGATCGCCGACGCCCTCGTGGACGTCCTGGAGCCACGCGGCGTCATCGTCGTCATCGACGCCGAGCACCTGTGCATGTCGATGCGCGGCGTGCGGAAGGGCGGCGCGAGGACCATCACCAGCGCCGTGCGCGGGCAGCTGCGTGACCCCGCCACCCGCGCCGAGGCGATGGGACTCATCACCGCACGGAGCCACGCGTGACGGCAGGTCTTCTCAGACCTGGGCGCTGCCGCGTGATGGGGGTGGTCAACGTCACCCCCGACTCCTTCTCCGACGGCGGCAAGTGGCTGGACGCCGACACCGCCGTCCAGCACGGCCTCGAGCTCGTCGCCCAGGGCGCCGACATCGTCGACGTCGGCGGCGAGTCGACGCGGCCCGGCGCGCTGCGCATCGACGCCGAGGAGGAGCTGCGCCGCGTCATTCCGGTGGTCACCGGACTGGTCGACCGTGGCGTCACGGTGTCGGTCGACACGATGCGGGCCGAGGTGGCCGAACGCGCCCTCGAGGCCGGCGCCGTCCTCATCAACGACGTCTCGGGTGGCCGGGCGGACGACCGCATGACGCAGGTCGCCGCGACATCCGGCGTCCCGATCGTGCTGATGCACTGGCGGGGACACGCCGAGGGCATGCAGAAGCTCACCCACTACGACGACGTGGTCGAGGACGTCGTGACCGAGCTGGGATCTCAGGTGGACGCGGCGCTCTCCGCCGGCGTCCGACCCGATCAGGTGGTCGTCGACCCCGGCCTCGGCTTCTCCAAGACCGGCGAGCAGAACTGGACGGTCCTGGCCCACCTCGACGCCTTCACGGCACTCGGCTACCCGCTGCTCGTGGCCGCCAGCCGCAAGCGGTTCCTCGGCGAGCTGCTCGCCGGCGAGTCCGGCGACACGTCGACCGGCACAGCGACTGTGCTGCGGCCGACCGACCAGCGCGAGGCGGCCACCGCCGCCATCTCGGTGATCGCCGCCGAGGCCGGCGCGTGGTGCGTCCGCGTGCACGAGCCCGCCGCCACCGCCGACGCCCTGCGCGTGGTCGCCCGGCTGGACGAGGAGACCCGGTGAATGACGTCCTGACGACGCATCGCGCGTTCTACGACGCGGTCGAGACCGGCGACCTCGACCTCATGGCGTCGCTGTGGGTCGACGACCCCGACACGTCGTGCATCCATCCGGGCGCGGAGCAGCTGCGCGGCACCGATGCGGTGCTCCGCTCGTGGACCCTGCTGATGGCCAACGTCGGCTACATCCAGTTCTTCCTCACCGACATCGCCGTGGCCACGCTGCCGTCAGACACCGACGATCCGGACACCGCGGTCGTCACGTGCACCGAGAACATCCTGTCCGACGAAGGCATGGCCTCGGTCGAGTCGTTCGCGGGAGGCAAGGCCGTCTGCACGAGCATCCTGGTGCGCGACCGCTCGGGCGCGCGCGACTGGCGGTTCTGGTCACGCCACGCCTCGCCCGTCCTGGACCTCGACGTCGAGGCCGGGGAGGAGGAATTGTGACGATTCCCGATGGCCTGGACCGCATCGACCTGCGAGGCATCACCGCGCACGGACGTCACGGAGTTTTCGACCACGAGCGCCGCGACGGACAGACGTTCCTGGCCGACGTCAGCCTCGGCCTCGACCTTGGCAAAGCCGCTGATCAGGACGACCTGGCGGCCACCGTCGACTACGGGAAGCTCACCCAGGAGATCCACGACGTCATCACCGGGGAGCCCGCGAACCTCATTGAGTCGATCGCCCTCCGTATGGTGGACTTGTGCCTGTCACACCCCCCGGTTCGATGGGCTAGCGTGACGGTGCACAAGCCTGAAGCACCCATCGAGGTGAGCATCGAAGACGTCAGCGTCACGATAGAGCGGAGCAAGCAGTGACCGAGTCACCCACTCCATACGTGCTGGACGCAGACACCATGACCGGCGGCATGCGCCCCATCCGGCAGGCGGTCCTCGCGCTCGGTTCGAACCTCGGCGAACGACTCAACCGGCTCCAGAGCGCGGTGGCCGCGCTGGAGGACACCCCCGAGGTCACGATCGTCGCGGTCTCCTCGGTCTACGAGACCGTGCCGGTCGACGCCCTGGAGGGATCGGGCAAGTTCCTCAACGCCGTCGTGCTCATCGACACCACCCTCACCGTGCACACGCTGCTCGACCGCGCCCTGGCCATCGAGGAGGCGTTCGGCCGCGAGCGCTCGGTGAAGGGCGCCCCGCGCACGCTCGACGTGGATCTGTTGGTCGTCGGCCAGCGCGTCTGCGACGACGAGCAGCTGAAGCTGCCGCACCCGCGGGCGCACGAACGCGGCTTCGTTCTCGTCCCATGGCTGGAGATCGACCCCGAGGGCGAGATCCCCGGTCAAGGCTTCATCGCCGACCTGATCGGCGACGTCGACACCTCCGGGGTCCGCAAGCGCGAGGACCTCGAGATCATTTTATGACCACCCCAACGAAGCGCTCGCTGCGCTCGCGCTTCGCCGGGGACCCCGGTCCGTGTCGGTGACGTTGCAGGGGGCACGTCGGTGAAACCTGTCCGGCGCACGTCCGCCCTCAACGTCGCGGTCTGGGTCACGGTCGGCCTGGTGATCGGGTTGTTGGTGCGCCCGGTCGCGGTGCGCCTCGATGCCAGCCCGCCCCGGGTCGGCTGGGGTGCGGCCACCACGCTGCTCGTCGTCGCCCTGGTGGTGGGCGCCTTCGCCTGGAACACCTGGCAGAGCCTGCACAAGAAGCACGAGCGGATGACGTCCGACCACGCCGCGAAGATGCTCGCCCTGTCGCGCTCGTGCGTCATCGTCGGCGCGCTGTTCGGCGGGGGGTATGGCGGCTTCGCCCTCGCCTTCGTCAACGACCTCGACACCCCGCTCGGCCAAGAGCGCGCCGTCAACGGAGGCGTCGCCGCCTTGGCCGGGCTCCTGCTGCTCGTCGCCGCCCTGCTCCTCGAACGGGCCTGCCGCCTACCCGAGGACGACGACGAGGAGCCTGCGGGCGACGCGACCCCCGCCTGAGCGGGCCCAGCTATTTGTCGATGTCGCCGACGACGAAGAACATCGAGCCGAGGACCGCCACCAGGTCGGCCACGACGCAGCCGCCGACGATCTCCGGCAGCACCGACACGTTGTTGAACGACGCGGTCCGGAGCTTCAGCCGCCAGGGCGTCTTCTCGCCGCGCGAGACGAGGTAGTAGCCGTTCAGCCCGAGCGGGTTCTCGGTCCAGACGTACGTGGAACCCTCCGGAGCCTTGACGATCTTGGGCAGCCGCACGTTCACCGGTCCGGGCGCGAGCCGGCTGATGCGGTCGAGGCAGGCGTCGGCGAGGTCGAGGGAGACCTTGGCCTGCTCGAGCAGCACCGAGAAACGGGCGTAGCAGTCGCCCTCGCTGCGGGTCGGCACACGGAGCACGTCGGTGAGCTCGCCGTACGCCAGGTACGGCTCGTCGCGGCGCAGGTCCATGTCGACCCCGGAGCCGCGGGCGATGGGCCCGGAGACGCCGTACGCGTGCACGAGCTTCGGCGAGAGGACGCCGACGCCCTTGGTGCGCGCGGCGAAGATCTCGTTGCCGAGCACCAGGTCCTCGATCTCGCTCAGCCGGCGGCGGACGGCCGCGATCGCGGCTGCTGCCCGCGCCGGCCAGCCGGCGGGCAGGTCCTCCTTGAGGCCGCCGACCCGGTTGAACATGTAGTGCATGCGCCCGCCGGAGACCTCCTCCATCACCTCCTGGAGCGTCTCGCGCTCGCGGAAGGCGTAGAAGATCGGGGTGATCGCGCCGAGCTCGAGCGGGTACGATCCGAGGAACATCAGGTGGTTGAGCACCCGGTTGAGCTCCGCGAGCAGCGTGCGGATCCAGGTCGCGCGCTCGGGCACCTCCATGCCGAGCATGTCCTCGACGGCCAAAGCCACGCCGAGCTCGGAGCTGAAGGCGCTGAGCCAGTCGTGCCGGTTCGCCAACACGATGATCTGGCGGTAGTCGCGCACCTCGAAGAGCTTCTCGACGCCGCGATGCATGTAGCCGATGATCGGCTCGCAGTGCACGACGCGTTCGCCGTCGAGGGTGAGGCGCAGTCGCAGGACGCCATGGGTGGCGGGGTGCTGGGGGCCGATGTTCAGCACCATGTCGGTGGTGGCGAACCCGCTCCCCAAGGACGCGGTGACCTCGCGCGGCTGGCCCATGCGCGTCAGTCTTGCACGCGAGTGTCGGTCACCAGCCACCAGAAGTCGCCCCACCCGCCGCGTGCCCGCAGCTCGGCCGACTCGGACGCGCGGGCGAGTGCGTGGACGTACGTGGTGGGGTCGTCGGTGGCGAGGTCGATCGGCGGCCGGGTGCCATCGACGCCCAGCCGGGCGAGGGCGTCGCGCTGCCGCTCGAGTGATGCGCCGACCCGGGCAGCCACCGCGTCGACGGCGACATGGGCGGTGACGTCGCGACTGCCGTCGGGCACGACGTCGACCTCCTGGCCGTGGGCGAACGACGCCAGGCTCCCGAACGGTGGTCGCTCATCTGCCGTGTGGCCGTAGTCGACCGCCAGCGCGATGCCGCGCACCCGGCGCACCGCGTCGGCCCAGGCGTCGTCGCGAGGAGTGCCGATCTCCGCCCGCGTGCCGGGCTCAGTCAGTCGCCACCACCGGTCGAGCCACGCGGACTCGACCGGATCGCCGAGGTGCTCGGCGCCGGTCTCCGGGTCGACCTCGACGAGGCGGACCACGCCGTGGTCGTCGACCTCGACCACGTCGCACGGGATGTTGTCCAGCCACTCGTGGGCCATGAGGAGGCCGTCGATCACGTCCGGCAGCTCGTCCGTCCAGCCGATGCCGTCCGGCAGGTCGGGGCGTACGGCCAGCTCGACGCCCGTGAGCCGCAGATCGGGGTCGATGACGTGCAGCCGTGCGAGCAGCTCACCGCCGCCGGCGCCGAGGTCGGTCACGGCGTCCAGCCCGGCGTCGCGCACCAGCCGCGCGATCGACGCCGCGAACACGTCCGACGAGGTGACCGCCGTGCGGAAGTGCTCGGAGGGACGGGAGTGACGAAAGAAGCCATCGGGACCGTACAGCGCGTCGTCCCAGGCGGTGCGCCACGGCGTCGGCATGCGCCCCAGCGTACGGACGAGCGTGCGGATGTGACCTGTCCCACGCTCTCTTCCGGTGGTGGCGCCTGGCGCGCGGACGTAGAATGAAGTCGTCCAAGTCTGGTACCCCTCGCGGGACTGGAACGAAAGGCACCAACGCATGACGCGTCTCTCCCTCGGCGTGATCGGAGCCGGCCGAGTCGGTTCCGTCCTCGCCGCCAAGTTCCGTGCCGCCGGCCATCCTCTCGTGGGTGTGAGCGGTCGATCTCCGGCTTCTCGGCTGCGGATCCAGACGCTCTTGCCGGACGTCGACGTCCTCGCGCCGGCCGAGATCGCCGCACGCGCCGACGTGCTGCTGCTCGCGGTTCCGGACGACGCACTCATCCGCATCGCCGAGGAGCTCGCCCCTGCCGTTCGTCCGGGCCAGGTCGTGCTCCACACCAGCGGCCGGCACGGCACCGATGCCCTCGCCGCGCTCGCTCGCATGGGCGCCCGCACCATCGCCTTCCATCCGGCCATGACGTTCACCGGCACCGACGTCGACCTCGACCGCAGCTGCGTCTACGGCCTCACCGCCGGGCCCGGCGAGCGAGCGCTCGCCGAGGAGCTCGTCGCCGACCTCGGCGGCACGCCGATGTGGATCGACGAGGCCGACCGCTCCCTGTACCACGCCGCGCTGGCGCACGGCGCCAACCACCTCGTCACGATCGTGGCGCAGTCGATGGATCTGCTGCGGCAGGCCGGCTCCGGCGACCCGGCCGCCGTCTTGCGTCCGCTGCTCCGTGCCGCGCTCGCCAACGCCCTCGACTTCGGCGACGCCGCCCTCACCGGTCCGGTGGTCCGCGGCGACGTCACCACCATCCGCGCGCATGCCGACGCGTTCAGCGACGCCGGCACCCCGGCCGCCACCCGCGACGCGTACCACGCGCTGGCACGGGCCACCGCCGCCCGCGCGGAGGCCGACGGCCGGCTCACGCCGACGGCGGCACGCGACATCCGCCAGGCGCTCACCGAGGCGGAGTGGGACGCGATGGCCGAGATGGCGGCTGGTCATCTCATGATCACCCCAGAAAACCGCTCGCCACGTCTCGTGGCGATGAGACGTCCCGTTGCCAACGGCTCGCGCTTTCCCGGGGACCCCGAATGAGCGATCTCACCATCGTCCGGACCCGCGAGGAGCTGGCAGCTGCTCGCGGCGACGGCTCTGTGGCGCTCGTCCCCACGATGGGCGCGCTGCACGACGGCCACATCCAGCTGATGAAGCACGCGCGGCCGCTCGGCGACACCCTGGTCGCGTCGATCTTCGTCAATCCCACGCAGTTCGGGCCGGGGGAGGACTACGAGGAGTACCCGCGCACGTTCGAGGCCGACCTGGAGCGCTGCGCCGAGGCGGGCGTCGAGGTGGTGTTCGCGCCCACCGTCGACACGATGTATCCGTCCGGGCTCGATACGACCGTGATGGTCGACCCCGGACCGCTGGGCTCCATCCTCGAAGGCGCCGTTCGTCCGGGCCACTTCGCGGGCGTCCTCACCGTCGTGGCCAAGCTGTTCGGGCTGGTGCGCCCGGACGTCGCCGTGTTCGGTGAGAAGGACTACCAGCAGCTCGTCCTCATCCGCCAGATGGCGCAGGCCCTCTGCCTCGGAGTCGACGTGCAGGGATGCCCGACCGTTCGTGACGCCGACGGGCTCGCCCTCAGCTCGCGCAACGCCTACCTGTCCGCCGATGAGCGTGAGCAGGCGACCGCGTTGTCGCGCGCGCTACGGGCGGGCGCGGCCGCCGCGGCCGACGGCCCGGACGCGGTGCTCGCCGCTGCGCTCGGCGTCCTCGACGAGGCATCGATCGAGGTCGACTACCTCACCCTCACCGACCCCGACCTCGGCGAGGCGGTGCCTGGACAGGACGCCCGCCTGCTCGTGGCGGCCCGCGTCGGCAAGCCACGTCTGATCGACAACATCGGTTTCACCTTGGGAAGTGTTCGAGCATGATGCGCACGATGATGAAGTCCAAGATCCACCGCGCCACGGTGACGCAGGCCGACCTGCACTACGTCGGCTCGGTGACCGTCGACGAGGACCTCCTCGACGCCGCCGACCTCCTGCCCGGCGAGCTCGTCCACATCGTCGACATCACCAACGGCGCCCGCCTGGAGACGTACACGATCGCGGGCGAGCGCGGATCGGGTGTCATCGGCATCAACGGCGCCGCCGCCCGCCTCGTGCACACCGGCGACCTCGTCATCCTGATCGCCTACGGCCAGATGGAGGACGCGGAGGCTCGCGAGCTCGAACCGCACGTCGTGTTCGTCGACTCCGAGAACCACGTCATCGGCACCGGCACCGATCCGGCCGAAGCCCTGCCGGGCTCGGGCCTCGTGCGCGGCGACGTCCGGAGCTGACATGTCGCTCCTGGCGATGGACATCAGCAACAGCCACACCACGCTGGGCATCTTCAAGGACGAGGAGCTGACGGCGCACTGGACCGTCGCCTCCGACACCCGACGCACGTCCGACGAGTGGTACCTGGTGCTGCAGGGGCTGGTCACCCGCACCACGCTGGCCGAGGTGACGGCGGTGGCCGTGTGCTGCACCGTGCCGTCGATCCTCGTCGAGATCCGGGCCATGATCGACCGCTACTACGAGAAGGCCCCGGTCTCCATCGTCGGCCCCGGAGTCAAGACCGGCGTGCCGATCCACACCGACAACCCGAAAGAGGTCGGCGCCGACCGGATCGTCAACGCGCTCGCGGTGGCCGAGCTGTACGGCGGGCCGGCGATCGTCGTCGACATGAACGGCACCGCCACCATCTTCGACGTCGTCGACGCCAGCGGTGCCTACCTCGGCGGCGCGATCGCCCCGGGGGTGGAGATCTCGCTGGAGGCGCTCGCCCGTCGCGGCGCGCAGCTGCGCAGCGTCGAGCTCGCCATCCCGCGCGGCGTGGTCGGCAAGAACACCGTCGAGGCCGTGCAGTCAGGCGTCGTCTACGGCTTCGCCGGCCAGGTCGACGGCATCGTCAACCGCATCATCGACGCCATGGGCGCCGATCCCGACCATGTCTCCGTGGTCGTCACCGGCACGTACCCCGAGGCCGTCGTCGACCACTGCGAGACCATCACCGCCCGGGACCCGTTCCTGACGCTCACCGGCCTCCGCCTCGTCCACGAGAAGAACCACGACTGAAATCGGTTCGGTGGTCAGCGTCCGAACATCCGCGCGACCCGGATGCGGACCCGGTTGAGCCGGATCGAGACGAACCGCCAGCCGAACCGGGCCACCTCGGCGATCGAGAGGCCGCGGGCCGCCTTGTCGATGGCGGCCTTGCGCATGACCTTCTCCCGCTCGGCGCTGGTGGCGTCCTTCTCGTCGAAGAACGCACCGCGCCAGCTGGCCGCCGAGAGCATCCCCGCCATCGCCTCCGCGGCCAGGCTGATCGGGATGTCCGAGGGCAGCTGCTGGTCCGCCGGCCGCGCGGCCACTCGCTCGGTCAGCAGGTCGAGGTCGCCGATGACCTGCACCCCGGTCTCGGCGATCTCCTTGGCATAGGTGGTTCCGAGCTCCGACGCGCGGTCGACCGCCCACGCGGGAAGCTGCGGCTTGGGCTCGTCCGCCGTGCGGGAGTCCATGATGCGGCGCAGCGCGCCGTTGCGCACGATGCGCTCGAACTCGTCCCACTCGACACCATGGGGCCGGATGAGCCGGTTGAGCTCCACGAAGAGCTCGACCTCGGGGACGGTCAGCCCCCGGTTGGACGCGAACCCGCCGATCTCTGGTGTCTTGAGCAGGCCGATCGGAAGTCCGAGCAGCTGCTCGAAGGAGTTGAACAGCAGCTCCGGCCGCTTCTTGTCGAGGACGATGACGGTCACGCGGTCGGCGCCGACCGCGCCGGCCCAGCGCCGCACGACCAGGGACTGGTTGTTCCGATCGTGGAAGCCCTTGGTGACCTTGCGATTCGGCGGGTCGGCGATGACCGCCTCCAGCCACTCGTCGAACGGGATCGCCACGCCCGCTTTGATGTACTGCTGCCAGGCCGACGGCAGGATCGCGCCGGGGCTTCGCAGGGTGACGACGACGTGGCAGGACGGGCCGATGGCGTCGGCGAATCGCTTCGCCATCTCCTCATTGGCCTCGGAGGCGAACTCGTGGCCGAACCAGATGCGGCGGCGGGTCTCCTCCTCGATCTCCTCCATCAACCGGTTCCAGAACTTCTTGTCCGGGATGCCCTCGGCCGTCCATCCCCACCGTCGGCCCATGAAGCTCAGGACGGGGAGGCGTTGGTTCATGGCCTTGCCGGGGTAGAGCACGCCATGGCGCCGGAGCTCGTCGCGGCTGTTGCTCGCCGCCATCTGCAACGACGTCGTGCCGGACTTCGGGATACCGACGTGGAACAGCCTGGCTCGATCGGGGAGCGGGGCGACGTCGGGCACGGCTGACTCCTTCTCGTGAGGGGAGGGGCATCTCGACTCTACGACCGACGTCGGCGCGTCCGCGAATCAAGTTCCAGCTCGCACCCTTCTCGACCGCCGCCTTCGCGCCGGCGTGGCGGCGCTCCTCTAGGCTTGCTGCTCGTGAGCGACGCGACGGACGGCACCGACGACCTGCCTGAGCAGCTGCGGGTGCGGCTGGAGAAGCGTCAGCAGCTGGTCGAGCGCGGCGAGGAGCCGTATCCGGTCGCGGTCCCGCGCACGCACACGCTCAAGCAGGTCGTCGACGCCCACGACGCGGCGGCGCTCGGGCCGGACGTGCAGACCGGCGAGACGGTCTCGGTCACCGGGCGGGTGATCCACCTGCGCAACACGGGCAAGCTCTGCTTCGCCCGGCTGCGCGAGGGTGACGGCACCGAGCTGCAGGCGATGCTCTCGGTCGAGGGGGTGGGTGAGGAGCGGCTCGCCGACTTCAAGCACGTGGTCGACCTCGGCGACCACCTGGCCGTCACCGGCGAGGTCATCACCAGCCGCCGGGGCGAGCTGTCGGTGATGGCGACCGAGTGGTCTCTCGCGGCCAAGACCGTCCGGCCGTTGCCGGTCGAGCACAAGCCGCTGTCCGACGAGGCCCGCAGCCGGATGCGCTACGTCGACCTCATCGTGCGTCCGGAGGCGCGTGAGAACGTGCGGGTCAAGGCAGCCGTGCTGCGGTCGTTGCGGGCCACCCTGGACGCCCGCGAGTACATCGAGGTCGACACGCCCGTGCTGCAGCACACCAACGGTGGTGCCGCCGCCCGGCCGTTCAGCACGCACGTCAACGCCTTCGACGAGAGCGCCCTGCTGCGCATCGCCATCGAGCTGCACCTCAAGCGGGCACTCGTCGGCGGCGTCGACCGCGTCTACGAGATCGGCAAGACGTTCCGCAACGAAGGCGTCGACAACACCCACAACCCCGAGTTCATGATGCTCGAGGCGTACGAGGCGTACGGGTCCTACGACACGATGGCGGAGCTGACTCGCGCGCTGGTCGTGGAGGCTGCGCGGGCGGTGGGCCACACCGTGGTCGAAGGACGCGACGGCTCGTCGATCGACCTCGAGTCAGACTGGCGCCGCGCGACCCTGCACGAGCTGGTTGCGGAGGTCGTCGGGCAGCCGGTCGACCTCGACACCCCGGTTCAGGACCTCGGGGCGATCGCGGATGCGCACGAGGTCGCCCTCCGGCCTGAGTGGGGCACCGGCGACATCGTCCTCGAGCTGTTCGAGAAGCTGGTCGAGCACACCCTCATCCAGCCGACGTTCGTCTGCGACTACCCAGAGTCGGTGCGACCGCTGGCCAAGCGGCATCGCACGACGCCGGGCCTCGTCGAGGCCTGGGACCTGGTCATCAACGGCGTCGAGCTCGGCGTCGCGTACTCCGAGCTGAACGACCCCGTCATCCAGCGCGAACGCCTGGAGGAGCAGGCCCGTCTCGCCGCCGCCGGCGATCCCGAGGCCATGGACGTCGACGAGGACTTCCTCCGCGCCCTGGAGTTCGGCATGCCCCCGGCCGGCGGCATGGGCCTCGGCATCGACCGCCTGGTGATGCTGCTGCTCGGCATCGGCATCCGTGATGCCATCTTGTTCCCGCTGTCGCGCCGCGAATAGACATTCCGCCGACAGCGAACGGCCGGAACACCGCGCCTCCGGTGACAGTTGAATGACGTATACGGACAACCGCCGCGCGGTTTTCCGGACGCATCTAGACTGAAAGACCAAGAACCAAGTCCGAGGGGGACGAATGTTCGAACGGTTCACCGACCGCGCTCGTCGCGTCGTCGTGCTCGCGCAAGAAGAAGCGCGCATGCTCAGCCACAACTACATCGGCACTGAGCACATCCTCCTCGGCCTCATCCACGAGGGTGAGGGCGTCGCTGCGAAGGCGCTCGAGAGCCTCGACATCTCCCTCGAAGCGGTGCGTGGCCAGGTCGAGGACATCATCGGCCAGGGCCAGCAGGCCCCCAGCGGTCACATCCCGTTCACCCCGCGCGCCAAGAAGGTGCTCGAGCTGAGCCTGCGCGAGGCACTGCAGCTCGGCCACAACTACATCGGAACCGAGCACATCCTCCTCGGCCTCATCCGCGAGGGCGAGGGCGTCGCCGCCCAGGTGCTGGTCAAGCTCGGCGCCGACCTCAACCGCGTCCGCCAGCAGGTCATCCAGCTGGTCAGCGGCTTCCAGGGCAAGGAGGCCGAGGCCGCCGGCGCGCCGAGCGAGAACGCGCCCAGCACGTCCGCCGTGCTCGACCAGTTCGGCCGCAACCTCACCCAGGCCGCCCGCGAGGGCAAGCTCGACCCCGTCATCGGACGCGAGAACGAGATCGAGCGGGTCATGCAGGTGCTCAGCCGCCGCACCAAGAACAATCCGGTCCTCATCGGCGAGCCCGGCGTCGGCAAGACCACGGTCGTCGAGGGGCTCGCCCAGGACATCGTCCGCGGCGACGTGCCCGAGACGCTCAAGGACAAGCAGATCTACACGCTCGACCTCGGCGCCCTCGTCGCCGGCTCGCGCTACCGCGGCGACTTCGAAGAGCGCCTCAAGAAGGTGCTGAAGGAGATTCGCACCCGCGGCGACATCGTGCTGTTCATCGACGAGATCCACACTCTCGTCGGAGCCGGTGCGGCCGAAGGCGCCATCGACGCCGCCAGCATCCTCAAGCCGATGCTGGCCCGCGGCGAGCTGCAGACCATCGGCGCCACCACGCTCGATGAGTACCGCAAGCACTTCGAGAAGGACGCCGCGCTCGAGCGCCGGTTCCAGCCGATCCAGGTCGCCGAGCCGTCCGTCGCGCACACCATCGAGATGCTCAAGGGCCTGCGCGACCGCTACGAGGCGCACCACCGCGTCACCATCACCGACGAGGCACTGGTCGCCGCGGCCACCCTCGCCGCCCGCTACATCTCCGACCGCTTCCTGCCCGACAAGGCCATCGACCTCGTCGACGAGGCCGGCTCCCGACTGCGCATCCGGCGCATGACGGCGCCGCCGGACCTGCGCGAGTTCGACGAGAAGATCGCCGACGTCCGCCGCCGCAAGGAGGGCGCCATCGACGCGCAGGACTTCGAGGCCGCCGCCTCGCTGCGCGATGAGGAGAAGAAGCTCATCACCGCCAAGGTCGAGCGCGAGAAGCAGTGGAAGGCCGGCGACATGGACGTCGTCGCGGTCGTCGACGAAGAGCTCATCGCCGAGGTCCTGGCGCTGGCCACCGGCATCCCGATCGTCAAGCTGTCCGAGGAGGAGTCCGGCCGCCTGCTCAACATGGAGGCCGAGCTGCACAAGCGCGTCATCGGTCAGGAGGAGGCCATCAAGGCCCTCTCGCGGGCCATCCGGCGTACCCGCGCCGGCCTGAAGGATCCGCGCCGTCCCGGCGGATCGTTCATCTTCGCCGGCCCGTCCGGCGTGGGCAAGACGTGGCTCTCGAAGGCGCTCGCCAACTTCCTGTTCGGCGACGACGACGCGCTCATCCAGCTCGACATGAGCGAGTACAGCGAGAAGCACACCGTTTCGCGGCTGTTCGGCTCGCCTCCCGGCTACGTCGGATACGAGGAGGGCGGCCAGCTCACCGAGAAGGTGCGCCGCAAGCCCTTCAGCGTGGTGCTGTTCGACGAGATCGAGAAGGCGCACCCGGACATCTTCAACTCGCTGCTGCAGATCCTGGAGGAAGGTCGCCTCACCGACGCCCAGGGCCGCGTCATCGACTTCAAGAACACCGTCATCATCATGACCACCAACCTCGGCACGAGGGACATCTCCAAGGGCGTGAACCTCGGCTTCAGCCAGGCCGACGACGTCGCCGGGTCCTACGAGAAGATGAAGGCCAAGGTCTCCGAGGAGCTCAAGCAGCACTTCCGGCCGGAGTTCCTCAACCGTGTCGACGAGATCGTGGTGTTCCCGCCGCTCACCCAGGACGAGATCATCCAGATGGTCGACATGATGATCGAGGGTCTGGAGGTCCGGCTCAAGGACAAGGACATGGGCCTCGAGCTCACGCCGGCGGCCAAGCACCTGCTCGCCACCCGCGGGTTCGACCCGGTGCTCGGTGCTCGTCCACTGCGCCGCACGGTGCAGCGCGAGATCGAGGACGCCATGGCCGAGAAGATGCTCTTCGGTGAGCTGCGCGCCGGTCAGATCGTGCTGGTCGACGTCGAGGGCGAAGGCCCGGAGGCGACGTTCACCTTCACCGGCACGGCGAAGGCCGACCTCGAGCTTCCCGAGGCCGAGATCCCGCCCGCCGTCGAGGCCGGCAAGGAGTAAGCCGGGCGCGCTCGTCCCTCGCGCTCACTCCCGGTGCGTGCCGGTCAGTGGGCGACGTGGACGTTGAGCAGGACCACGCCCGCGATCACCAGCGCGATGCCGCTGACCTTGAGCACGTCGATGCCCTCGTCGAGGAGGAGCACGCCGACGACCGTGATGGCCGCGGTGCCCAGGCCGGACCAGACGGCATACGCCACGGACACCGGGATGTCACGGACGACCAGGGTCAGCAGCCAGATGGCCACCACGTAGCCCGCGACGACCGCCGCGCTCCACCCCGGATGGGTGAATCCCTCGGCCTTGGGCAGCAAGGCGGTGGCGACGACCTCGATGGCGATGGCCACGAGGAGGAGGCCGGCGGCGACGGACATGATGAACACTTCCTGACGTGTAGCGGTTGCTACAGAATCACTGTAGCAGATGCTACATTTGGCGCAATGAGCAAACGCGACGAGCTGGCCGAGCAGGCGACCGACTACGCCCTGGAGAACGGGCTGATCGGTCTGAGCCTGCGCCCTCTGGCCGCTGCCCTGGGCACGAGCGACCGGATGCTGATCTATCACTTCGGCTCCAAGGACGCCCTCATCGCCGCGGTGCTGGACGCGTCGTGCAGTCGCTCGATCCGGACCATCCGCGAGCTGGCGCCGTCGCCGTCCGTGCGTCGGGCGGTGCTCGACCTGTGGGAGGCGTACGAGCAGCCGAAGCTCCAACGCTGTCAGCGCCTGTACGTCGAGGCCGCGGCGTTGGGACTCTTCGGGCGCGAGCCCTACGCCGGCTCGGTGCGCGAGTCGAATGAGGTCTGGCTCGCCGAGGTCGTCGCCCACCTGGAACGGTCGGGTGCCGGCGAGCGAGCGCGCAGCCTCGCCGTCATCATCGACGCCGCGTTCAACGGCATCCTGCTCGACCAGCCGCTGGATGAGTCGCGCGAGTCACGCCAGATCGTCGAAGGTCTCGCCGACGCTCTGGCTTGAGCCGGGTGCTTCAGCTCCAGGCTGCCGCCCTTGGTCGCGTTGCTGGAGGAGCAGGGATGGTCGAAAGGATCATGGAATGCTGGGGCTGTGAGCGATGTGGAAAGCACATCCGGGCAGGGTCTGGTCAGGCTGCCGGACTACAGCGACCTCTTCGCCGGGCGTGAGATCGAGCACGCGTGGGTCGTGGATGCGCTGATCACCGGCTCGGCGCGGCTGCTCACGTTGACCGGGCCACCCGGGGTCGGCAAGACGCGATTGGCCGTGGCATGTGCACGTGAATACGCAGCAAAGCGCGGCGCCGAGGCCGCGTTCGTCGACCTTGCCCCGATCCGCGATCGGGGCTTGCTGGCGGCCGAGCTCGCCAGGTCGCTTGGTGTCCGGACGCCCGGGGGTGAGGGAGTCGACCGGCTCTCCGGAGCGATCGGTGACCGCGAGATCGTCATCCTCGTTGACAACATCGAGCACCTCCTCCCTGCCCCCACGTGGATCGGCAGGCTCCTGGAGGCCTGCCCCAGGTTGCGGCTCCTGGTCACCAGCCGTGAGCGGCTGCGCCTGCGCGTCGAACAGGAGCTCCCGGTCACGTCGTTGCCCACCCCCAAGCCGGGCGGTGCGGATCTCGAAGCGCTGGCCGCCAACCCATCCATGGCCGTGCTGGTCGATCGCGCACGCCGGACAGATCCGGCCTTCGCCGTCACGAGCGGCAACTCGTCGGCACTCGCGGACGTGGCGGTGAGCCTCGAGGGCGTGCCGCTCGCCCTCGAGCTCGCAGCGGCTCGGCTGAAGGTCATGACCCCCGCAGAGCTCGCTCGCCGTCTCGATCGCCAGCTGGAGGTGCTGTCGCGATCGGCCCATGACGCTCCTCCCCGACAACGGGCACTGCGTGCCGCGATCGCCTGGAGCTACGAGCTGCTGGGCGAACATGAGCGTCTGCTCTTTCGAACGCTCTCCATCTTCCACGGAAGCTGGAGCCTCGCCGACGCTGAAGGCGTCTGCGGCGACGGATCGTTCGATCCCGGGCTCGCCGTTGAGTCCCTGCTCGAGAAGAGTCTGGTCCGGCGGATAGCGAGCGAGAGCGAGACAGCACGCTTCTCGCTCCTGGAGAGCCTGCGCCAGTTCGGACACGAGCAGCTGGTGGGAGAGGGCGAGGCCGATGCTGTTCGGGCTCGTCACGCGGAGTATTTCGCCACGCTGGCCGCGCGCCTGGAGGCATCACCTGGCGCGCACGGGCCCGCGTGGTCATCGAGTCCCGCCTCGCACCACGTGGAGCTGCTCGCCGCGGTGGCGTACTTCCGCGCCGCGGGAGAACTCGAACAGGCGCTCGTTCTGGCCGCCGCGCTGGGCTGGCAGGCGCACGGGAGAGGGGACTTTCGCGGAAGCGCAGCCGAGGCCGTTGACGAGGTCCTGGCCGCCGCGGGTGTCGTTCACGGTGGTGCTCAACCGCTGAGCTCGACGGCGACCTGCGCGTTGCTGGTGTCGGGTGTCCTCGCCTGGGGATCCGGCCGGCTGGACCAGGCAGAGTCCACGCTGCTGCGAACACTGGCCGCTACGGAGCAGACCGACGATGCCCGGCACGGCAACATCGCCTGCGTCTTCCTCGGCCACGTCACCCGAGGCGGCGGGCGGTACGAGGAGTCGACCGTCTGGACGAGGAGGGCAGCAGACGGCTTCGCTGCGGCCGGGAACGAGCTGGGCGAGGTCTGGGCACGGCACCAACTCGCCCTGCTCCTGCGTGACAGCGGTGACCCCAAGGGCGCCGTCGAGATGCTGCGCACCGTCCTGCGCGACGTCCAGGATCAGGGCGGAGCCTGGTCAGTCGCCTCGGCACGGTTTGCGCTGGGTACGGCCTTGCTGGCGGACGGTGCGGTGGACGAGGCACGGGCGGTTCTGGACGCTGCGCTCGAGGAGCACTGGGAGCTGGAGCACTTCGAAGGTCTCGCGTGGTGCCTGGAGTCGCTGGCCGGCGTCGCAGTGGAGCTCGCGGGCCACGAGACCGCCGCGCAGCTGCTGGGGGCGGCAGATTCCCTCCAGGTCCGTCTGGGTGCCGAGGTGTCCGTGGCCGGCGCAGGTGCACGCAGCGCTCTCGAGGTCACCCTGTCTCGCGCGCTCGGCCCCGAGGATCTCGAGCAGGCGAAGCGTGTGGGGGCCGGCATGCCGCTCCCCGGCGCGGTCGAGCTCGCGAAAGCGGTGGCTGCCGGCAGATCCGCCATGGCGCCCACTCCGGTCCCGGCGGACGACTTCCCGCTCACGCGACGCGAACGCCAGGTCGCGACGCTGATCGTGGCCGGCCGAACGAACCGTCAGATCAGCCGAGCGTTGGGCATCGCCGAGAAGACCGTTGAAGTACACGTGCACAACTGCATGGCCAAGCTCGAGGTGAGCAACCGCGCGGAGGTCGCGGCCTGGGCGGTCGTCAATGGACTCGTCCCCCCTCAGGAACAACCCTGATACGGGATTCCCCCCATGGTGGGACCCCGCGCGCCTGTCGTACACATGAGAAGCGGACTCATCGTCTGCGACCGGACCGACAGGGAGTTGACATCATGACGAACATCGCAGTCATCCTCGGAAGCACCAGGCCGAACCGTGTCGGTGCCGCGGTTGCCGAGTGGGTGTACGAGCAGGCACGGCAGCGGGACGACGCCACCTTCGAGCTCGTCGACCTCGCCGACTTCGACTTGCCTCTGCTCGACGAGCCGTACCCCCCATCCATGAACATGTACCAGCATGAGCACACGAAGACGTGGTCCGCGAAGATCGCGGAGTTCGACGGCTATGTGTTCGTCAGCGCTGAGTACAACCACAGCGTTCCGGCAGCGTTGAAGAATGCCCTCGACTACCTGTACTACGAGTGGCACAACAAGGCGGCCGGATTCGTGTCATACGGCGGTGACAGCGGCCTGCGCGTGGTCGAGCACCTACGTGGTGTCGCCGCGGAGCTCCACCTCGCCGACGTCCAGGCGACAGTGAACTTCTCCCTGATCACGGACTTCGAGAACTACTCGGTGTTCCAGCCGAAGAGCCGGCACGGAGAGGCGCTGACGACGATGCTCGACCAGCTCGCCACGTGGAGTGAAGCCATGTGCTCGGTCCGCTCGACCTCCGCCGACGTCGCTGCCTGACTGCGACAGCGGTTCCGGCCCTGCAGGTCAGGCTGGGAGGGCGAAGAGCTGGTCCGGAAGCTGCTCGATGAGGCCGTCGAACACGAGGGAGTCGAGGCAGCGGTTGCGCTGCGCGGGGTCGTCCCAGGCGGCCTCCAGCTCGGCCCGGGTCACGGGTCCGTCGGCATCGCGCAGCACCGCCATGAGGCGACCCCGCACCTGACGGTCGGTGCCGGCCCAGGCCTGGCCGCGGCGGGGCGGTCCCTCGTGCTCCGGGTAACCGGCCGTCCGCCACCTGCAGTGATGCGCGACCGGGCAGACAGTGCAGCGTGGCGCGCGCGCCGTGCAGATGACGGCGCCGAGCTCCATCGTCGCGGCGGCCCAGCGGTGAGCGTCGTCGACCGGCATCACCGCCTCGGCCCGGGCCCGTTCCGCGGCCGTGACCGACGGCGCCGGGAAGGCGACACCTCCGACGATGCGCGCGAGCACGCGTCGCACGTTGGTGTCCAGCACCGGATGACGCGCCTGGAAGGCGAAAGAGGCCACGGCCGAGGCGGTGTAGTCGCCGACGCCGGGCAACGCCAGCAGTGCATCACGGTCGGCCGGCACCTCGCCGCCGTGACGCTCGACGATCGCGGTGGCGGCCGCGTGCAACCGGAGGGCGCGGCGCGGGTAGCCCAGCCGGCCCCACGTGCGGACGGCCTCGCCGGGCGGATCTGCCGCGAGCGCGGCGGGCGTCGGCCACCGCTGCATCCAGGCCTCGAAGACCGGAACAACCCGGCTCACCGGCGTCTGCTGCAGCATGAACTCTGACACCATCACCGACCACGGCGACGTGTCGCGGCGCCAGGGCAGATCCCGCGCCTCGGTGCCGAACCAGTCGATCAGCTCATCCTGCACAGTCATGGCGCGTCGATCTTCGCACGGGGTTCCAGGCGGTTAGCGTTGACCTGTGAGCCAGCGTCGCCTGCCCGCCGAGATCTACTGGCGGCGTCGTCTGCTCCTGCTGGCCGTCCTCATCCTCATCGCCTGGCTCGGTCTGCAGTTATGGCCCGGCAGCGGTGACGACGAGCGGCCGGTGTCGGCACCCGCGCCCACCGCCACACCGTCGCCCACCCCGGAGCCTGCGCCGACGGAGGGCACCACCACCGTCGCGCTGTCCACGGGTTCGTCGGCCTGCCACTCCGAGTCCATCCGCATCACTCCGTCCGTGCCGGATGGCCAGAAGACGCGCGGGCCGGTCGACATCGACTTCACGATCAGCTCCACGTCGAAGAAGCCGTGTACGTTCACCGCGCTCAGCAGCGACCTTCTCGTCGTCATCAGCGCCGGCAAGACGGCGATCTGGGACTCCACCGTCTGCAAGACCGCCCTGCTCGACGATCCGGTCAAGCTCTCGCCCGGATGGTCCACGGTCGTCCCGGTCGAGTGGAGCGGGCGCGGATCGGGCCCGGCATGCTCCAAGAAGGAAGGATGGGCGACTCCGGGTCGCTACACCGTCGAGGTCGGCACCCTCGGCGGTGAGCCGGGCAAGGCGAGGTTCAGCCTCGAGCCGGCGCCCAAGCCGGAGAAGGACGACGAGAAGAAGCAGGCCGACGAGAAGAAGCAGGACGAGAAGTCGGACGACGAGCGCTAGACGTAGCGCTCGAGGATGCTCGACTCGGCGAGCCTGGACAGGCCCTCGCGCACGCCCCGCGCCCGGAGGTCGCCGACACCCTCGACCGCCTGGAGGTCGTCCACGCTCGCGGCCAGCAGCTTCTGCAGGTTGCCGAAGTGGTCGATGAGGCGGTCGACGACGGTGGCGGGAAGCCGCGGCACCTTGGCGAGCAACCGGTAACCCCTCGGCGAGAGCGGAGTGTCGAGGGAGTCCTCGGTGCCGATGCGCATCGCCTCGGCGACCGAGCCGAGCTCGACCAGAGCCGTGGAGTCGATGGCGGCCAGCGCCTCGAGGACCAGCTCGACGCTGCGCGGACGGCGTCCGGCGGGCAGGTAGTCGCGGACGATGAGCTCGCGCTCGGGGTCGACGCCCGCGATGAGCTCCTCCAGCTGGAGGTCGAGGAGGCGACCCTCGACGCCGAGCTCGAGCACGTGGGAGTCGATCTCGCCGGCGATCCGCCGCACCATCTCGAGCCGCTGCGCCACGGCAGCGACGTCGCGAACGGTGACGAGGTCCTCGATCTCCAGGGCGGACAGGGCGTCGGACACCTCGTCGAGGCGGTTGCGGTAGCGCTCGAGCGTGGCGATGGCCTGATTGGCGCGGCCGATGACCGCGCCGGCGTCCTCGAGCACATGACGGGTCTCGCCGAGGTAGAGCGCGATGATGTGCATCGACGCGGACACCGAGATGACCGGCACGCCGGTCTGCCGGGCCACGCGGTCGGCCGTGCGGTGGCGGGTGCCCGACTCCTCGGTGGGGATGGACTGGTCGGGCATCAGGTGGACGCCGGCGCGGAGGATGCGGCTGATGTCCTTGTCGAGGATGATCGCGCCGTCCATCTTGGCCAGCTCGCGCAGGCCGGTGGCCGAGAACGGCACGTCGAGGGCGAATCCCCCGGTCGACATCGCCTCGACCTCGCGGTCGTGGCCGATGACGATCAGTGCTCCCGTGCGGCCGCGCAGGATCCGCTCCAGCCCCTCACGCAGGGACGTGCCCGGCGCGATGGTCATCAGCGTCGCCCGGAGGTCGGTCGGGATCGCCACGGTGCTCCTGGACGTCGGAATGAGAGTTCGTTCTCAGTCTAGGCGGCCGGCGAGGTCAGACAGGCCACGGCGGCGGCGACGTCCGAGACCGGCACGACGGTGACCTTTGCGTCCAGCTGATCGAGTCCGGTGGACCCGGCCGGCACCAGGGCGTGCCGGAATCCGAGCCGCGCCGCCTCGCGAAGACGTTCGACGAGGTGACGCACCGGCCGTACCTCACCGGCCAGCCCGACCTCGCCGAGCGCAACCAGGTCGGACGGGGCGGCACGGCCGCTCTTGGCCGACGCGGTGGCCACCAGGACAGCCAGGTCGACGGACGGCTCGGTCAGCCGCGCCCCGCCGACGGATGCCGTGTACACGTCGTCACTCGACAGATTCGCACCGACATGCTTGGTGAGGACGGCGAGGACCATGGCGACCCGGGCCGAGTCGAGACCACTCGACGTGCGCCGCGGTGACGGTGTGTTGGTGTGGACGGTCAGGGCCTGCACCTCGGCGAGCAGCGGCCGCCGGCCTTCCATCGTGACGGTGAGGCACGTGCCGGCGACCGGCGCGGCGTGACGGGACACGAACAGGCCGGTGGGATCGGGCACCTCGACCAGGCCGGCGTCGGCGAGGTCGAAGCAGCCGATCTCGTCGACCGGGCCGAACCGGTTCTTGACGGCGCGCAGCAGTCGCAGACGGGAGGCCCGATCTCCCTCGAACTGCAGGACGACATCGACCACGTGCTCGAGCACCCGCGGACCGGCGACCGATCCGTCCTTGGTGACGTGCCCGACCAGCATCGTGGCGATGCCGGCGCTCTTGGCCCTCTGGATGACCGCGGACGCGACCTCGCGCACCTGGGTGACGCCACCGGGAACGCCATCGATGTCGGCCGAGCCGATGGTCTGCACGGAGTCGACCACCAGGAGGGACGGTGCCACCTCGTCGACGTGGGTGAGCAGGGCGCCGAGGTCGGTCTCCGCGGCGAGGTACAGCTCATCGTGCAACGCCCCAGTGCGCTCGGCACGGAGCCGGACCTGAGCCGCCGACTCCTCGCCGGAGACGTAGAGGGTGCGCCGGCCCGCGCTGGCCCACCGTGCGGCAAGCTCGAGCAGCAGTGTCGACTTGCCGACGCCGGGCTCCCCGGCGAGCAGCAGCACCCCACCGGGCACCACCCCGCCGCCGAGAACCCGGTCGAGCTCGCCGATGCCGGACGGGAGTGATCGCGCGCCGTCGACGGCGACCTCGGTGATCGGCCGGGCCGGCGAGGCGACCGGAGCCGCCGTGGTGCGTCCGGACGGTCGTGAGCCGCCGGCGACGTCGACCGTGCCCCACGCCTGGCACTCCCCGCAGCGTCCGACCCACTTGGCCGTCGTCCAGCCACACTCGGCGCACGCGTAAGCGGGACGGAGGGTCTTCGTCTTGGTCGCTGCCATGGCAGCCACCCTAAGTGTGGGTAGCGACGAATCCGTGCAGCGAGAGTCAGATGCGCACGTCGCCAGATGGCGTGGAGAACGTGGCAGCAAGGATGCCCGGCATGCCGTGCGGAGCGGCCCACTCGACCGCGATCGACTCCAGGGCCGTGATGGCCTCCTCGCCCAGCCAGTCGTGCACCCGCTTCGGGTCCCCGGCGATCTCCAGCGCGGTCAGCTCGACCTCCGTCGAGGCCATCTGCGAGGGATGCTCGGCGGGGTCGATCTTCCAGCACGTGACGAACGGCAGCTGCGGATCGGCGACCATGCCGCGCACGCCGATCTGCTGCCACTCCAGGTTGAAGCCGTCGGGACGTCGCCGGTTGCCGGAGACCGCATGGCGGCCCATCCGGCGCTCGACGGGAGCGATGTCGTCGACGGAGACCACCCAGCCGAGCCAGCCTCCGCCGGCCTCGGACCGCTGTCGAACCGCCTGGCCGAACACGGCCTTGTCGGCGGCGGGGTGGTCGAGCACCTCAACGACCTCGAAGTACTGGTGGTTCTTCAGCGGCAGGATCATGTTGCGGGTACCGAAGCGGGGGTGCGCTCCGCCGTCGATGAACGTCGCTCCGAGCGCCTGGCCGAGCTCGTCGGTGGTGGCGGCCAGACCCGCGGGGCCGGCGGCGAACGAGACGTGGTCGAGGTGCATGGAGCCATTCTTGCCAGACGCGGTCCGACCGTCCGACGGCGGGGGTGGGCCCTCAGCCGGCGGCGTGCGGCGCCGGGAGCCCGGCCTCCTCGAACGCCTCGCAGTGACGCTCGAGCTCGGCGTAGCCGTCGGGGCCCATCAGCGCCTCGAGCTCAGCGCGGTTGGAGATGTAGACCGGCTCCATGCCCACGTGCGCCTCGGTGTTGGACGAGCAGTACCACTCGAGGTCGGCGCCGCCGGGCCCCCAGCCGGCCCGGGTGTATTCGCCGATCTGAACCTCGGTGTACGTGGTGCCGTCGCCCGGGTCGACCTCGCGGAACTGGCGCCGGATCGGCAGCTGCCAGCAGACGTCCGGCTTGGTCGTCAGCGGCTCGACGCCCTCGGCGAGGGCGAGCCCGTGCAGAGCGCATCCGTAGCCACCGGCGAAGTCGCGGGAGTTGTGAAAGATGCACGCGCCGTCGACGGTGCGGGTCTTGAGCTCGCCGTCGTCGTCCTTCTCGGTCCAGCCGTTCTGGCCCTGGTCGTGCCGCTCCCAGCGCTCGGGCGTGAGGCGCTCGACCGCCTCGGCCACGCGGTGGTGGTCGGCCTCGTCGGCGAAGTGCGCGCCGAGCGTGCAGCAGCCGGCGTCGGGGCTGCTCGCGAAGATGCCCGGGCAGCCGGCACCGAAGATGCAGGTCCAGCGCGACGTCAGCCAGGTGAGGTCGCAGCGGAACACCTCGCTGTCGTCGGCTGGGTTGGCGAACTCGACCCACTGGCGGGGGAATCCCAGATCGACTTCAGGCATCTGACCAGCCTACGCGGACATCGCGCGGACACACGGATGGGAGAATGACCGCATGCGCATGGGCGTGCTCGACATCGGGTCCAACACCGGGCACCTGCTGATCGTCGACGCCTATCGTGGCGGAGCGCCGGTCCCGGCGCACTCGTTCAAGGAGCCGCTGCGTCTCTCCCAGCACCTCGACGACACCGGTGCCGTCGACGCCGAAGGCATCTCGCGCCTGGTCAAGTTCGTCGTCGAGGCCCGGGCCGAGGCCGAGGAGAACGGTTGCGCCACGGTGATCGCCTTCGCGACGTCGGCGGTGCGCGACGCGGTCAACGCCGACGCCGTCCTCGCAGCCGTCCGGGAGGCGAGCGGCGTCGACATCGAGGTCATGCCCGGAGCGGACGAGGCCCGGCTGACCTTTCTCGCCGTCCGCCGCTGGTTCGGTTGGTCGTCCGGACGCCTCGGAGTCTTCGACATCGGCGGCGGCTCGCTCGAGATCGCCGTCGGCGCCGACGAGGAGCCCGACGTCGCGCAGTCACTTCCGCTCGGCGCCGGCCGGCTCACCCGCGAGTGGCTCGACGCCGGCCGCACCAACGACGACCTGCGCCGCCACGTGCGGTCCTCGATCGCCGAGGACGCCGGTGCGGTGCTGCGCGGTGGTGCGTTCGACCACGCCGTGGCCACCAGCAAGACGTTCCGCTCCCTGGCTCGCATCTGCGGTGCCGCGCCCTCGGACGAGGGTCGGTACGTCCGGCGCGAGCTCGGACGCACCGATCTGCGCCGGCTCGTGGAGCAGCTCGCCACCTTGAGCGCCGAGGAGATCCTCGAGCTTCCCGGCGTCTCGACCGACCGCGCCCACCAGATCCGGGCCGGCGCGATCGTCGCCGAGGCGATCATGGACCTCTTCGACCTCGACGAGCTCGAGATCTGTCCCTGGGCGCTGCGTGAGGGCGTCCTGCTCCAGCACCTCGACCATCTCTAGGCTGGCCCCGTGACCGACCAGTCCGACCGCGAGCCGCGGCCCCAGCTGCGGGTCTCGCTCTCCACGTCGTCGGTCTACCCGGGCTCCACGGCCAGCGCGTTCGAGGCAGCGGCACGGCTCGGCTACGACGGTGTCGAGGTGATGGTCAGCATCGACGACGTCAGCAGCGACATCGACGCGGTCAGGTCGCTGAGCGAGTTCCATGAGGTTCCGATCGTCTCGGTGCACGCGCCGTGTCTGCTGCTCACGCAGCGCGTGTGGGGCACCGAGCCGTGGGGCAAGCTGCACCGCAGCGCGGAGATGGCGCTCGAGGTGGGCGCCCAGGTGATCGTGGTCCATCCACCCTTCCGGTGGCAGCGCGAGTACGCACGCGGCTTCGTCGAGGGGGTGGCCGACCTCGAAGCGAAGTACGGACTCACGATCGCCGTCGAGAACATGTATCCCTGGCGCACCGGCCGGCGCGAGTTCCAGGCATACGCGCCGGGCTGGAACCCGGTCCTGGAGGACTACGAGCACGTCACGGTGGACCTCTCGCACAGCGCCACCGCGGGGGAGGACGCCCTGCAGATGGCCAAGGCACTCGGGCATCGACTCGCCCACGTCCACCTCACCGATGGCAGCGGGTCTCCGAAGGACGAACACCTCGTCCCCGGTCGCGGCGCACAACCGGCGCGTGCGCTCCTGGAGCACGTGGGGGCGTCGGACTACGACGGCGAGATCGTCATCGAGATCAACACCCGCAAGTCCGTCGACCAGCAGACTCGCGAGGCCGACCTGCTGGAGTCGCTGGCGTTCGCCCGCCTCCACGCCTCGCGGTAGGGACACGCGGCCCCGTGACGATCTGGCCATGATCACGCTCGACCAGCTGCTCGGATTCGGCATCGCCGCGTTCATTCTCATCGCCATCCCGGGCCCGAGCGTCGTGTTCACCATCGGCCGGGCCCTCGCCTACGGGCGGGCGGTCGCGCTCGCCACCGTGGTGGGCAACTCACTCGGCCTCCTCGTGATCGTTGGATTCGTCGCCCTCGGTCTCGGAGTCGTGGTGCAGGAGTCGATCGAGATCTACACCGTGCTGAAGCTGCTCGGCGCCGTCTACCTGGTCTGGCTGGGCGTGCAGGCGATCCGTCACCGCCACGACTTCCATCTCGACGCCGGCGCCGAGCTCGGCCCCCGGGTCTCGTTCGCCCGGGCGATGCGTCAGGGTTTCGTCGTCGGTGTCACGAACCCGAAGGCGTTCATGATCCTCGGCGCGGTCCTGCCGCAGTTCGTCGACCGCGGTGTCGGCCACGTCCAGGCGCAGATGCTCCTGCTCGGGCTGCTCGCGTTCACGATCGGCCTGCTCTCCGACAGCCTGTGGGCACTCATCGCCAGTCAGCTGCGCACCTGGTTCGCCCGATCCCGCCGCCGCGGCGAGGCCGTCGGCGCCGCGGGCGGGGTGTCCATGATCGGCCTCGGCGTCGGCCTCGCGGTCGCCGGCGAGCCCCGCTAGTCGGTTCGTCGGGCGAGCCGGGTGGTGATCATCGCGCCCACGATGATCTGCATCTGGTGGTAGAACATCAGCGGTAGCACGAGCAGTGCGAGAGTGCCGCCGGAGAACAGCACCGACGCGATGGGCAGCCCGCTGGCCAGGCTCTTGTTGGAGCCGCAGAACAGCAGCGTGATGCGGTCCGGCCGGGTGAATCGCAGCACTTTGCCGATGCCCCATGACCACCCGATCGCGATCGCGAGCAGAACCGTGCACACCAAGGCGAGGGCGATCACCGACCCGATGCTCAACGTCGACCAGATGTCCGCCTCGGCGCCTTCGCTGAAGGCGACGAACACCACGAGCACGATGCTGCCGCGCTCGAAGAACCGGAGTCCCGACTCACGACGCTGCACCCGTTCGCCGAGCACGGGACGCAGGAGCTGACCGACGACGAACGGCACGAACAGCTGCAACACGATCCGCACGACCGAGTTCGCGTCGATGATCGCCTCGCCGGCCATCAGCAGGGCCACCAGGGCGGGGGTGAGGAAGACGCCGATGAGGCTGGACAGGGACGCGCTCACCACGGCGGCCGGCACGTTGCCGCCGGCGATCCGGGTGTAGACGACGTTCGACTGCACCGTGGTGGGCACCAGGCACAGCAGGAGCACGCCGCTGGCCAGCGCCGGCGTGAGGATGGTGGGCTCGAGCAGCCGCGCAGAGAGGCCGGCCAGGGGGAACGCGACGAACGTCGTCGCCAGGATGACGAGGTGGAGCCGCCACTGGCCGAGGCCTGCAAGCGTCTCGGGCGTCGACAACCGGGTGCCGTACAGGAAGAACAGCAGCCCGATCGCCACCAACGAGACGTTCTTGAGCAGGTCCAGCGCGTCGCCGGTCGCCGGAACGAAGGACGCCACCACGGCCGCCACGAGCAGGGCGACGATGAAGGGGTCGATTCGCAGGCGCACGACCCCGACATTATGGGGTGGCTAGTCTGGCCAGCATGTCGACTCGGATCGCGATCCTCGGCGGCGGCGTCATGGGCGAGACGCTGCTCTCGGCCCTCCTCACCGCCGGCCATGCCGCCGACGATCTCGTCGTCAGCGAGAAGCGCGAGGAGCGCGCCGACGAGCTGCGCCAGCGCCATGGCGTCGAGGTCACCGGCAACATCGAGGCGGTCGGGAATGCCGACGTCGTGCTCGTGGTGGTCAAGCCCCAGGACGTGCCGGCGCTGCTCGAGGAGATCGCGTCCTCCGTCGACGCCGACGCGACGGTGGTCTCGCTGGCCGCCGGCATCCGGATCGCGACCGTGGAGTCCGCCCTCCCCGACGGCATCGCCGTCGTCCGGGGCATGCCCAACACGCCGGCACTGGTCGGCGAGGGCATGTTCGGCATCTCCCCGGGCTCGTCCTGTAGCGACGAACGGCTGCAGCAGGTGCGCGAGCTGTTGTCCACCGGCGGGAAGGTCGCGGTCGTCGACGAGAGCAGGCAGGACGCGGTCACCGCCGTGTCCGGCTCCGGGCCGGCCTACGTGTTCTACCTCGCCGAGGCGATGATCGACGGCGGCGTGGAGGCCGGACTCGACGCAGCCACGGCCCGCACGCTCACCACCCAGACGCTGGTCGGGGCGGCCAAGCTGCTGGCGACGTCCGATGAGGATGCCACCGAGCTCCGGCGCCGCGTGACGTCACCGAACGGCACGACCGCCGCCGCCATCGAGGCGTTCGACGAGCGCGGCGTCCACGACGCCCTGGTGGCCGGCGTGCTCGCGGCCGCCCGCCGGTCTGCCGAGCTCTCGGGGGACTGATGGCAACCGATCGCGCCACGCTGGTCTTCGACGAGCGGCTCATCGACTACGACTTCGGCCCGTCGCACCCGCTGAACCCCGTGCGCGTCGCCCTCACCATCCAGCTGGCTCGTGAGCTCGGGGTGATCGAGCGCCTGGATCTGGTCTCGGCCGAGCCCTGCTCGGACGAGGAACTGGCCGGGGTCCACACCCCCGCGTACATCGAACGTGTGGCCGCGCTGAGCGCCGACCCGACTCACGCGGACCCGTCGGTCGGGCTGGGCACCCCCGACAACCCGGTGTTCGAGGGCATGCACGAGGTGGGCGCGCTGATCGGCGGAGCCAGCGTTGAGGCGGCCCGCCGGGTCTGGACCGGTCAGTCACCGCGGGCCGTGAACATCGCCGGCGGCCTGCACCACGCGATGCCCGGATGCGCCAGCGGCTTCTGCATCTACAACGACCCGGCGCTGGCGATCCGGTGGCTGCTCGAGCACGGCGCCGAACGGGTCGCCTACGTCGATGTCGACGCCCACCACGGGGACGGCGTGCAGACGATCTTCTACGACGATCCGCGCGTGCTCACGGTCTCGATCCACGAAGGACCCCAGTCGCTGTTCCCCGGAACCGGCTACGCCACCGAGACCGGTGGGCCCGGCGCGGAGGGGTCGGCGGTGAACGTGGCGCTCCCGGCCGGCACCTCGGACGCGGGCTGGCTGCGCGCGTTCCACGCCGTCGTGCCGCCGGCGGTGCGGGCGTTCGAGCCGGAGGTGCTCATCACCCAGCACGGCTGCGACTCGCACATGGACGACCCGCTCACGAACCTCATGCTGAGCATCGACGGTCAGCGTGCCTCCTACCTCGCCCTCGAGCAGCTGGCCGAAGAGCTCACCGGCGGGCGGTGGATCATCACCGGCGGCGGCGGCTACTCACTCACCAGCGTCGTGCCACGCATCTGGACGCATCTGCTCGCGATCGTGTCCGGCGCGCCGCTCGACCCGCAGATCGAGACCCCGGCCGAATGGCGGGCCGCCGTGGAACGGCTGACCGGCCGACCTGCGCAGCAGCGGATGACCGACGGACGCAGCGATGCCTATCGCGACTGGGACCTTGGCTACGACCCAGCGAGCTGGCTCGACCAGTGCGTTCAAGCCACCCGGACGGCGGTTTTCCCCCTCATGGGGATCGATCTCAGCGTCTGAGTGTCCAATTCCGGAATCTGAACAACTTTGGACTCTGCTATCCCTCGAACCTCACGAGGCACTACGCTCAGCACAAGCACGCGCGCTTCCTCTCCGGTGGGGAAGCCGGAGAGCGCGCGTGCCCCCCGTCGCCCCAGAGGCTGCACGGCGACGGCTAACACGGAAGCAGGTGGTGGACCATGGCATCGGGGCCGACCTTCCTGACCGTCGCCGAAGTGGCGGCGCAGATGCGTGTGTCGAAGATGACGGTCTACCGTCTCGTCCACGCCGGCGAGCTCGAAGCTGTCCGCGTGGGCCGCTCGTTCCGGGTTCCCGAGAGCGCCGTGGCGGACTACCTGTCCAAGTCCTTCTTCCAGGCCGGCTGAGGCCGCCCGACGTCCACCCCGGTGGGGTGCCGGGCGGTGGGCGGCACAGGTGAGCACGGTACGCTTGGGACTTCGTTCACCGAAGGGTCACTAGTGGGTTCAGTAGTCAAGAAGCGTCGCAAGCGGATGTCGAAGAAGAAGCACCGCAAGATGCTCAAGCGCACGCGGGTGCAGCGCCGCAAACTCGGCAAGTAGTCCGTATGGGCCGGGTCGTTCTCGTCACCGGTGTGGCCGGCACGTTCGCGGCACGGGTCTCGCGCACCCTCGCCGAGCTGGGTGAGCGATCCGGCATCGACCGCGTCGTCGGCCTCGACACCCGACCCCCCGACGGCGACCTCGGCGGCGTCAAGTTCGTCCGCGCCGACATCCGCACACCGGTGGTCGGCAAGGTGATGGCCGTCGAGGACGTCGACACCGTCGTCCACCTCGACGTCAACCCCTCCGACATGGCCCGCGGCGGCGGCGGCGCCAAGGAACGCAACGTCATCGGCACGATGCAGCTGCTCGCCGCCTGCCAGCGCTCGTCGCAGGTCTCCAAGCTCGTGCTCGGCTCGACCACCGCCGTCTATGGCACGTCGCCGCGCGATCCGGCCCTGTTCACCGAGTCCACCACGCCTCAGGGCGGCGTGCGCACCGGGTTCCCGAAGGACGCCGTCGAGGTCGAGAGCTACGTGCGCGGATTCTCCCGCCGACGCCCCGACGTCATCATCACGATGCTGCGGCTGGCCCAGGTGCTGCACGCCGACGTGGAGACGCCGCTGCGCAACTACTTCGCCAACCCGCTGTTGCCGTCGGTGCTCGGATTCGACCCCCGATTGCAGTTCACCCATCTCGACGACGCCCTCGCCGTCTTCACCGAGTCGGTCGTGTCCGACCGGCCGGGCACGTTCAACGTCGCAGGTGAGGGCGTGATGCTGCTGTCGCAGATCGCCCGCCGCCTCGGCAAACCGGTCATCCCGCTGCCGCCGCCGGGGTTCGCGGCCCTGGCCGGTCGGGCGATTCGTACGATGGGTGGTGAGATGTCTCCCGACCTTCACCGCCTGCTCACGTACGGCCGCGCCGTCGACATCTCGGCCCTGCGCGACATCTTCGGGTACGAGCCCGCGCACAGCACTGAGGAGACGTTCGAGGAGTTCCGCGCCAGCCAGCGTCCCGGGCTGCTGTCCAGCGTGGGAGGCGCGAGATGACTGACGACCGCCGCACCATCGGCTCCGGCGGGCAGGCGGGCCGGGGCAATCGCTCCACGTCGCCCTCGTCGGCCGCCCGCTCCCTGGCTGGGGGATCGAAGCCTCCGAAGAAGCCGGTCACCAAGGCCAAGGCGACCACGAAGTCCGCCGAGCCGGCCGCCAAGAAGGCCGCGCCGAAGAAGCCGAAGGCGTCGGTCGGGGGCAGCGAGAAGCCGAGCCCCTCCGCCCCGCCTCGCCTGCGCGCCGTCACCGAGGAGGACGCGGCTGCAGCGGCCGCCGCGGCCGCGGAGGAGGCGGCCCGCAAGACCCGCACGGCCGGGCCGGGCGCCATGCCGGCCGGCATCCCGATCGATGAGATCGTGGTCGCCGTGGTGCAGGCCGCCCAGCGCGTTCTCGGCTCGGACTGGGAGGGCCGGCTGGCCACCATCATCGCCGCTCTGCGCAAGCGGTTGAGCGGTGACTTCGCGGTCGACGAGTTCGGCTTCGACCCGCAGATCACCGAGATCCTCACCGGAGCCGTCGAGCCGCTGGCCGAGAAGTGGTTCCGCCTCGAGGTGCGCGGCATCGAGAACATCCCGGCCGAGGGCGGCGCGCTGCTGGTGGCCAACCACTCCGGCACGGTGCCCATCGACGGCATCATCACGGGCTACGCGGTCAAGAAGTACAGCGGGCGCAACATCCGACCGCTCGGCGCCGACCTCGTCTTCACCTTGCCCTTCATCGGTCAGCTGGCCCGGAAGGTCGGCGCCACGCTGGCCTGCACGGCCGACGCCGAGCGCCTGCTCACCAAAGGCGAGCTCGCCGCGGTCTGGCCGGAAGGGTTCAAGGGCATCGGCAAGCCGTTCTCCGAGCGCTACAAGCTGCAGCGGTTCGGCCGCGGCGGCTTCGTGTCCTCGGCGATGCGGGCCCAGGTGCCGATCGTTCCGGTCTCGATCGTCGGCGCCGAGGAGATCTATCCGCTGGTCGGCAACGTGCCGTCGCTGGCGCGTCTGCTCGGCATCCCGTACTTGCCGATCACACCGTTCTTCCCGCTCCTGGGCCCGCTCGGGATGATCCCGCTGCCCAGCAAGTGGATCATCGAGTTCGGCGAGCCGATCCGCACCGACGCGTACGAGCCCGAAGCGGCCGACGACCCGATGCTCCTGTTCAACGTCACCGACCAGGTGCGCGAGACCATCCAGCAGACGCTCTACGCACTCCTCGTCGACCGGGGCAACGCGTTCTTCTGATCGAGCCGGCTGAGCCTACTCCTCGCCGGGATTGAGCAGGTTGTCGAGCAGGCCGGGGACGGCGCCGTCGCGCTCCTCGTCGCCGAGGAGACCACCGACCACGGGATCGGTGAGGTCCTCGACCTTCGGAGCATGTCCCGACGGTGCCGGCGATGGGGGTGGCTGGAGAGCCGGAATCGTGATCTTCGGGGCTTCGGGGAGCTTGGACTTCTCGGCTGGATCGCCGCTGCCGGGGTCGTCGACGTTCGCGCTGGTCGAGGCGGTGGGTGGTCCGCTGCTCGGAGTGGAGCCCCCGAGCGACGTCACCGCGTCGACCAGCTTGCCGACATCGGCGCCTCCGGCGCAGGCGGAGCACAGGCTGGAGGCCTTGGTGACGAGCTCGCTGACCGTCAAGGCCGCGGCCTGGAACGCCTCATCGGCGTCCCTCGGCACCTTGCCCGAGAGCAGCGCGAGATCGGTGGCGGCAGATGCGGAGAAGTCGTTGACCGAGATGATCGGCTCGGTGGAGCCACTGTGTCCGAACGCCCTGAACAGGGCTCCGGAACCGTCCTTCGCCTGATCGGTGAAGGCGGAGAGGGCCCCGGCAATGTGCTCCTGCGACCGAGGAGAGCTGTCATCGCTCAGGCGGCGTGCCTCGGCGAGACGTTCCGACGCCTGCGAGAGACGGTACTGCCCGCGCGAGACGTCGTCCTTGTGGAAGGCGAGCTCGACGCTCTCGACACCGCGCTTGACCGGGTACAGCATCTCGCCCGGCAACGCTTCGGCGCTGGCACCGACCAGACCGACGAAGCCGCCGGCGGTGACCAGCGCAGCGGTGGCGCCGGCGAGCCGGCGGCGGAGGCCGAAGGACGGCGTGAGGAGCGACGGGCGGTGCGTACTGGCGTGTCGTCGGCTCGCCGGCGCGAACGTCGTGCGGGCTTCGGCCATGAGCTGCACTCGCAGCGAGTCCCGGAACTCGGCGGACGGCTCGACGACGGCGGCCTCACAGAGCTGCTCGGCACAGGCGACGAGCTGGGCGACCTCGTCGTCGAAGGCCGTTCCGGGGCTCCGCGCACGACCTTCCCAGGCCTCGTCGAAGGCCCGGGCGGCTTCGTGCTGCCGGCGGTTCATCGCCACGTCCTTGTGCTCGCGGATGGTGCACTGGAATCAACGACGAAATCGCTGGTCAAGTTACGCTGTTCGAGCGTGATCCACGTCATCGCAGATCACTCGGAACACGCTTGGCCAGGCTGCGCACGGCGCGCAGCTGGAGCTGCTTGACGGCACCCTCGCTGCGCTTGAGCGCGGCCGCCGTCTCGGCGATGGACAGGCCCTGGATGAAGCGCATCAGGACGCAGTCGCGCTGCTCGGGCGGGAGGGAGTTGACCGCGTCGAACAGCATCTCGTTGGAGATGAGGGCCAGGACGTCGTCCTCGGGGCCACGCGCCGTGGTGCGGCCCTCCGGGACGTCGTCGGAGACGATCTCGAGGCGGGCTCGACTCGACTTGAAGTGGTCGGCGATGAGGTTGCGCGCGATGGTGGTGAGCCATGCGCCGAAGTCCTTGCCCTGCCAGGTGAACCGCTGGATGGCGCGCAGCCCGCGCACGAACGTCTCGCTGGTGAGGTCCTCGGCCAGCTGGCGCGAGCCGACCCGGTAATAGATGAACCGGAAGACGCCGGCCACGTAGTGGTCGTAGAGCTGGCCGAACGCCTCGGCGTCACCGCCGCGGGCGAGCTCGACCAGGGCGCGCAGGCGGGTGGCCTCGGCGTCGAGCTCGGGGTCCGGCGGGGTGTCGCCGCTGCCGCCCGGTGAGAGCCTCGCGGGGGAGCGCGTGGTGGCGAGTGCGATGGCGAGAGCGCGGTCGTCGGGGAGGTCGAGAGCAAGAGCGAGCGTCGCACGGAGTGCAGACGTCGACGCCATCATCGGGGCTCCCCTCCCGGATCGCAGCGAGTCTAACCGCAACAGGGGTGCGTCGTCAGGTCAACGGCGGAAGCGGCGAGACACCCGCCAGGCTGCGGCGATGGTGGCCCCGGCACCGACGGCCTTGGCGCTCAGCACGGTCACCTTGCGGCCCGTGCGATAGTCGCGGACGCGCCAGCCGTGCGCCTTCGCATGGGCGCGCAGCTTCGCGTCGGGGTTCACGGCACACGGATGGCCGACCAGCTCGAGCATCGGCAGGTCGTTGCTGGAGTCGGAGTACGCGGAGCAACGTTCGAGGTCGAGCCCCTCGCGCTCGGCGATCGATCGCACCGCCATCGCCTTGCCCTCTCCGTGCAACATCTCACCCACCAGCTCGCCGGTGTAGACGCCGTCGACGTGCTCGGCGACGGTGCCGAGGGCTCCGGTGAGGCCGAGCCGCCGGGCGATGACGGTGGCGATCTCGATCGGTGCGGCCGTCACCAGCCACACCCGTTCCCCCCGGTCGAGGTGCTGCTGGGCGATGGCGCGGGTCCCGGGCCAGATGCGCTCGGCCATGTTCTCGTCGAAGATCTCCTCCCCGATCTCCTCGAGCTCGCTGACCTTGTGGCCGGCGATGAACGCGAGGGCGGACGACCGCGCCTTCGCGATGTGCTCGGGATCCTCGACTCCGGCGACCCGGAAGTACAGCTGCTGCCAGATCGCCCCGAGGATGTCGCGCGTGGTGAAGAACTTGCGGCGATGGAGGCCGCGAGCGAAGTGGAAGATCGACGCGCCCTGCATGATCGTGTTGTCGACGTCGAAGAAGGCCGCTGCCGTGAGGTCGGGCTCCGGAGCGAGCGCGTGCTCGACCTCCGTGGCCGCCGCGGCGGCTTGTCCGGCCAGCACCGATCGCGACTGCAGATTGCGCTTTCGGTCACCGGCGGAGGTGCTGGGCATGCAACCGACACTAACGCTCCACCGTGTCTGTGACCGTGTGGTTGACTCGGCACGTGACCGTCAACGTCAGCGACTTTCTGCGTGCGGCGGCAGAGAACGACCCAAACGGAACCGCGCTCGTGGAGCATCGCCCGCAGCGACGTCAGCTGGGCTGGGCCGACCTCGACTCCGCCGCCGACGCGATCGCCCGCGCTCTCTCCGGACGCGGGCTGGTGGCCGGCCAGCGAGTGGCGGTCGTCATGGCCAACCGGGTCGACTTGCCGGTCGCCTACTTCGGCATCCTGCGCGGCGGCATGGTCGCGGTGCCGATGAACCCGCGGTCCACGACCCGCGAGATCGGGCGCATGCTCGAGGACGCCAAGGTCAAGGTGGTGCTGTGCGACGAGGCCGGCGCCACGCAGGTGCGCGAGGCGCTCGCCGACCGCGACGCTTCCGAGTGCACGGTGGTCGTCGACGGCACCGACCCGCTGCCCGGCGAGACGGCGTTCGCTGCCTTTCTGGCCGATGCGCCCGACGTCGACCCCGCAGCCCCGCGGGATGCCGAGGCGCTGGCCGTCATCCTCTACACGTCCGGCACCAGCGGCAAGCCGCGCGGGGTCATGCTCAGCCACCGGGCCCTCATCGCCAACATCGAGCAGACCGCGGCCATCGACCCGCCACCGGTCACGCGCGACGACATCTGCCTCGGCCTGCTGCCGATGTTCCACATCTACGGGCTCAACGCGGTGCTCGGCCAGGCCGTCCGCCAGGGCGCGGCCACGCTGATGGTCGACGGCTTCGACCCCGACGGGCTGCTCGACACCATCGCCGCCGAAGGCGTCACCAACCTTCCCCTGGCGCCGCCTGTTGTAGCGGCCTGGGCCGGGCGTGACGACCTGCGCGAAAAGCTCGCCGGCGTCTCGCTCGTGCTGTCGGGAGCGTCGACGCTCGACCCCGAGCTCGCAGCGTCCTTCTACGAGTCCTCCGGCCACCACGTGGAGCAGGGCTACGGGCTCACCGAGACCGCACCGGTCATCGCCACCACGCTCGGCTCGCCGCGCGGGCCCGACGGCGCTCCCAAGCCGGGATCGGTCGGACGCCCGTTGCCGGGCATCGAGGTCCGCGTCGTCGACTCCAGCGGCCACGACGCCGCGCCGGGCGACCCGGCCGAGCTGTGGGTGCGCGGCGACAACGTCTTCTCCGGCTACTGGCCCGACGGCGTCGACGGCCCTCACGAGGACGGGTGGTACCCCACAGGCGACATCGGCATCGTCGACGGCGACGGCGACCTGACCCTGGTCGACCGGTTGCGCGAGCTGGTCATCGTCTCCGGCTTCAACGTCTACCCGTTCGAGGTCGAGGACGTCATCTCCGAGGTCGACGGCGTCGTGGAGGTCGCGGTCGTCGGCACCCCCGACGAGGAGACCGGCGAGGCCGTGCTCGCCTTCGTCGTACCGGCCGAGGGAGCCGACCACGATGCCATCAGCGCCGCGGTGCAGGAGCACTGCGCCGGCCGGCTGGCCCGGTTCAAGCAGCCGGCGCGCGTGGTCGTCGTCAGCGGCCTCCCGCACTCGGCCACCGGCAAGGTCGCCAAGGGACGCCTGCGGGCGCTGGCCCGCAGCGACGATCTCGGCCTCCGGGCCCGATGACCGCACCGCGCGGCGCCGACAGCGCGCGGGTGGTGGTCTACACGCGTCCGGCCTGCCACCTGTGCGAGGTGGCCGAGCACCTCGTCGACGACGTCTGTACGGCCACTGGGGACTCGTGCGAGTTCATCGATATCACTGGCGACGACGACCTCGAGCGGCGTTTTACCGACCAAGTGCCGGTCATCTTCGTCGACGGAGCCCAACACGACTTCTGGCGAGTCGACGTAGAGCGCCTCAGAAAGGCGTTGGGTCGCGGGTGATCTGAGCCATTCGGCTCCTGAGACGATTTTGTTCTCACGTTCACAAGCTCGTAAACTGATCGTCGCGCCACAGCCAGTCCCACGAACCTCACGGGACAATCCCGGGCCGTGCCGTGATGGAGCACCGTGACCTTGATACGCAGCGACCGGCTCACCGCCGGAGCGGCCGAGCGTGGCATCCCCGACGCCACCGTGGCCCGATTGCCTGTCTACTTGCGTGCGCTGACGACGCTCGCCGACCAGGGCATCGACGTCTGCTCGTCCCACCAGCTGGCCTCAGCGGCCGGAGTCAATCCCGCCAAGCTCCGCAAGGATCTCTCCTACCTCGGCTCGTACGGCACCCGTGGCGTGGGCTACGACGTGGAGTACCTGCGGTACCAGATCGCCCGCGAGCTCGGCCAGACCCAGGACTGGGACGTCGTCATCGTGGGCGTCGGGCACCTCGGATCGGCGCTGTCCACCTACCGCGGCTTCACCACTCGCGGCATCCGCATCGCCGCGCTCATCGACACCGACCCCGACAGGATCGGCACCGAGGTCGGCGGCATCACCGTCGAGCCGCTGGCCCACTTGTCCAAGATCGTGCGCAAACGACACATCGCGATCGCCGTCATCGCCACGCCCGCTGAGGCCGCCCAACAGGTCGCCGACGCCCTCGTGGCCGCCGGCGTCACCAGCATCCTCAACTTCGCGCCGGCGATCGTCACCGTTCCCGACGGCGTCGACGTCCGCAAGGTCGACCTCTCGATCGAGCTGCAGATCCTCGCTTACCACGAGCAACGCAAGGCGAACGGCACCCAGGACGAGGTGACAGCATGAGCGTCCTCATCGTGGGCATGTCCCACAAGTCGGCCCCCATCGAGCTGCTCGAGCGCGCCTCGCTCGACACCGACGCCGCGGTCAAGCTTTCCCACCGCGCGCTCGAGACGTCGTCGGTCACCGAGGCCGCCGTCATCTCCACCTGCAACCGGGTCGAGATCTACGTCGAGGCCGAGCGCTTCCACGGCGCCGTCGAGGAGGTCTCGCGGCTGCTCGCCGAGCATGCCGACCTCGACCGCTCCCAGCTCGCGCAGCACGTCTACGTGCACTACGACGACGCCGCGGTCGCCCACGTGTTCGCCGTCGCCGCCGGCCTCGACTCGATGATCCTCGGCGAGAGCCAGATCCTCGGCCAGGTCCGCGAGGCGCTGCACAGTGCCCAGGCCGAGGCGACCGTCGGCCCGGCGCTCAACGCCCTGTTCCAGCAGGCGCTGCGCATCGGCAAGCGGGGTCATGCGGAGACCGGTATCGACCGGCTCGCACCGTCCATCGTGACGGCCGGCCTCGCCGCCGCCGGGCCGGTCGCCGAGGCGCCCAGCACGAGATTCCTCGTCGCGGGCGCCGGCACCATGGCCAGCCTCGCCGTGCGCACCCTCGTCGACCGCGGGGTGGACCCCGAGCGCATCGCGGTGGCCAATCGCACCATTCAGCGGGCGCACGAGCTGGTCGCCACGCTCGGCGTCCGCGCCGTGGCCTGGGACGACCTCGACTCTGTGCTGACCGGCATCGACGTCGTCATCAGCTGCACCGGGGCGGCTGGGGTCGTCTTCGACCGCGACCGTGTCGCGGCCGCGTCCGCCGGCCGACGGCTGACGCTCGTCGACCTCGCGCTGCCCCGCGACGTCGACCCGGCCGCCGCCCACCTGGACGGCGTCACCGTGATCGACCTCGTCGTCCTGGGTGAGCGGGCCGAGCACGCCGAGCTCGCCGCCGACGTCGAGCAGGTCCGCGAGATCGTCGAGGACGAGGTCCGCATGTTCCTGGCCGCCAAGTCGGCGTCCAAGGTCACGCCCACCGTCGTCGCCCTTCGCTCGATGGCCACGGAGGTCGTCGACGCCGAGGTCGCCCGCATCACCGCCCGGATGCCTGCGCTCAGGACCGACGAGGTCGAGCAGGTACGCCGCTCCCTTCAGCGTGTCGCCGACAAGCTCATCCACGCACCCACCGTCCGCGTGCAGCAGCTGATCGAGGGCCCGGCCGGCCTCACCTACGCCGACGCCCTCGCCGACCTGTTCGCGCTCGACCAGGCCGCCGTCGAGGCCGTCACCCGGGTCGGGGGTGACGACGCATGACCGTCCGGAACTCAGCACTACGCATCGGCACGAGGGCCAGTGTGCTGGCCACCACGCAGTCCGAGCTCGTCGCCGCCCGGCTGAGCGAGATGCACGGCGTCGACGTCGAGCTGGTCGCCATCTCCACGCAGGGCGACCGCAGCGACGCCCCGCTCGACTCCTTCAGCAGAGAACAGCACAGCGTCGGCGTGTTCGTCGCCGCGCTCCGTGAGGCCGTTGCCTCCGGCGAGGTCGACCTCGCCGTCCACTCGCTCAAGGACCTGCCCACCGCCGCCGACCCACGGCTGACGCTGGCCGCGATCCCCCAGCGCGAAGACCCACGTGACGTGCTGGTCGCCAGGGACGGGCTCACCCTCGGCGAGCTGCCGCAGGGTTCGCGCGTGGGCACCGGCTCCCCGCGCCGGACCGCGCAGATCAACGCGCTCGGCCTCGGTGTCGAGGTCGTCGGCATCCGCGGCAACGTTGACACCCGGCTCGGCAAAGTGGCCAGCGGCGAGGTCGACGCCGTCGTCATCGCCTACGCCGCACTGGTCCGGCTCCGCCGCACAGCGGAGGCCTCGGAAGTCATCGATCCTCTCCAAATGCTTCCCGCACCAGGCCAGGGAGCCCTGGCCTGCGAGTGCCGCGCCGACGACGTCGCGACCACTCGCCTGCTCGACGTTCTCGACGACCCGGACACCCGGGCCGCCGTCACCGCCGAGCGCAGCCTCCTCGCCACCCTCGAGGCAGGCTGCAGCGCGCCCGTCGGGGCCCTCGCCGAGATCGCCTGGGGCACTGGTCCCGATGGTGAGGCGAGCGAAGAGCTCTGGCTGCGTGCGGTCGTCGCCGACATCACCGGCGCGCCCTCCATCCGCCTGTCCGCGACCGGCTCGCCCAGCGATGCCGCCGCGGTCGGTGAGCGTCTCGCTGCCGAGATGCTCACCGAAGGTGCCGCCTCCCTCATGGGGGTTGCATCGTGACCACTCGGCAGAACACAAAGGAAACCAAGACTGTGAACACAGCCAACCACGCATCGGCCACCCCGACCACGACCGCGAAACGACGCAGCCCGCTGGGCCACGTCAGCTTCGTGGGCGCCGGTCCCGGCGACGCCGGTCTGCTCACCGTGCGGGCCACCGAGCTCCTCGCGCAGGCCGACGTCGTCATCACCGAGCTGCCTGAGCACGCCGACCTCGTCGCGCCCCTCATCGGCGCGGACGTCGAGATCATCGACGGGAGCGTCGGCGACGACGGGGAGACGCTGACGCACGTGGCCCGCGCTCGCCTCGTGGTCCGGCACGCCAAGACAGGGGCGCACGTCGTGCGGCTCATCTCCGGTGACCCGTTCACGTACTCGACCGGTCCGGAGGAGGCGCTCGCCTGCGCGAAGGCCGGCATCGGCTTCGAGATCGTGCCGGGCATCTCGTCGGTCTCGGCCGTGCCCGCGTACGCCGGCGTGCCGCTGACCAACCGCTCCAACCGCGAGTACGCCGTGGTTCGGGTCGGCGACGCCAAGATCGACTGGTCCGCGCACGTCGGCGCCGACACGCTGGTGCTGCTCTCGGCCGTCGATCGCATCGGCGAGGTCGCCGACTCACTCGTCGAGGCCGGCCGCTCCCCGCAGACGCCGGTCGCGATGACCCGCGTGGGCACCACCACCGAGCAGACCACACTCGTCTCGACGTTGGCCGACATCGCCAAGGAGTCCGCAGACGCCGGCATGACGTCGCCGGCCATCACGGTCGTCGGCGAGGTCGTCACGATGCGCGAGGCGCTGTCGTGGTTCGAGACCAAGCCTCTGTACGGCTGGCGCGTGCTCGTGCCGCGCACGAAGGAGCAGTCGGCCGGCCTGGCCGCCCGCCTGCGGTCGTTCGGCGCGGTCTCCGAGGAGGTGCCGACGATCTCGGTCGAGCCGCCGCGCAACCCGCAACAGATCGACAAGGCCGTCCGCGGGCTGGTCGAGGGCCGCTACGAGTGGGTGGCGTTCACGAGCGTCAACGCAGTCAAGGCCGTCCGCGAGAAGTTCGAGGAGTACGGGCTCGACGCCCGCGCGTTCTCCGGCCTGAAGATCGCCGCCGTCGGTGAGAAGACCGCCGAGGCGGTCGCGACCTGGGGCATCAGGGCCGACCTCGTTCCGAGCGGCGAGCAGTCCGCCCGCGGACTGCTGGAGGACTGGCCGCCCTACGACGACCTGCTCGACCCGATCAACCGGGTCTTCCTGCCGCGGGCCGACATCGCCACCGAGACGCTGGTGGCCGGGCTGATCGAGCTGGGCTGGGAGGTCGACGATGTCACGGCGTACCGCACCGTGCGGGCCGCGCCGCCGCCGGCGCCGACCCGCGAGGCGATCAAGAGCGGCAAGTTCGACGCGGTGATGTTCACGTCGAGCTCCACTGTGCGCAACCTCGTCGGCATCGCCGGCAAGCCGCACACGTCGACGATCATCGCGTGCATCGGACCGGCCACGGCCAAGACCGCCGAGGAGCACGGGCTTCGGGTGGACGTGCTCGCCGAGAAGCCGTCGGTCGAGGTGCTGGCCGATGCCCTCGCGGAGTTCGGAGCGGCCCGCCGCCTCGCGTTCCTCGAGTCCGGCGAGCCGGTCACCAAGCCGTCGCAGCGTCGCCCGTCGTCACGGCGGAAGGCCTGAGCGTGTTCCCGCCAGATGACGGCGCTGTGCGGCCCCGCCGCCTCCGCTCGTCATCTGCCGTGCGCCGCCTGGTCGCCGAGACGTCGGTCGAGCCGCGGCAGCTGGTGCTGCCGATGTTCGTGGCCGAGGGACTGCGCGAGCCACGACCCATCACGAGCATGCCCGGGGTCGTGCAGCACTCGCGTGAGTCGGCCCGGAAGGCGGTTGCGGAGGCGGCGTCGCTCGGCCTCGGTGGTGTCATGCTGTTCGGCGTCCCTGAGCACAAGGACGCGACGGGGTCCGAAGGGCTCGACCCCGACGGCATCCTCAACGTCGCCATTGCCGACGCGCGGCAGGAGGCCGGCGACGACCTGCTCGTCATGTCCGACCTGTGCCTCGACGAGTTCACCGATCACGGCCACTGCGGCGTGCTCGACGATCAGGGTCGGGTCGACAACGACGCCACCCTCGAGATCTACGGCCGCATGGGTGTGGCGCAGGCCGAGGCCGGCGCCCATTTCGTCGGACCCAGCGGGATGATGGACGGTCAGGTCGGCGTCGTCCGCGCGGCGCTCGACGCCGCCGGCCACCAGGAGGTCGCGATCCTGGCGTACGCCGCGAAGTACGCGTCCGCGTTCTACGGCCCGTTCCGCGAGGCCGTCGCCAGCTCGCTGGAGGGCGATCGCCGCACGTACCAGCAGGATCCGGCGAATGCACGGGAGGCGTTGCGTGAAGCGCTCCTCGACGTCGCGGAGGGCGCCGACGTCGTCATGGTCAAGCCCGCGCTCGGCTACCTGGACCTGCTGCCGCTGATCCGTTCGCACGTCACCGTTCCCGTCGCGGCCTACAACGTGTCCGGCGAGTACGCGATGGTCGAGGCGGCCGCGCAGAACGGCTGGATCGATCGCGAGCGAGCCATCGACGAGACCGTGCTGTCGATCCGCCGGGCCGGCGCTGACATCGTGCTCACCTACTGGGCCGCGGAGATCGCCGCCCGCAGCTGAAGCTCGGTGGTCTGGCTGGCTACCAGCCCAGATTCGCCATGCATGCGTCGAAGCTCGGCTTCGGACCGAAGGGGAACTTCAACGTGCACTGAGCGGTCGCTGCAGTCTTGCTGAGCAGATCCCCGACAGGGTCGCTGCCGCCACCGTCGCCTCCGGTTCCGCCGCCACCGCCGGGCGGAGTGGTCGGAGTGCCGCCGCCACCGGGCGTGGTCGGTGTGCCTCCGGTGCCGCCGCCCGTGCCGCCTCCGGTGCCGCCGCCCGTGCCGCCGCCGGTTCCACCACCGGTTCCACCACCGGTGCCCGGCTTCTCGGCCTGCTGCTGGTCCTTCTTGGCCTTGTCGCGCTGCTTCGGGGACAGCGTCTGGTCGTTGGACGTGCTGGTGATGATCGACGACGACGGGAACCCGTCGGGCGTCTGCGAGAAGTCGCCGGCCGCGTACGCCGCCGAGATCTTCATGACCAGGTCGACGTAGGAGTCGGAGTGGTTGTAGCGATGGACCGCCGAGCGGGCGCCCTGATCGGTGGAGACGTCGTCGGAGCCCGCACAGAGATAGATGCCGGCGGCCGTGGCGGCGTCGTCGATGTCTTGTGGGTTCTTCTTGCCGTCGTTGTCGGAGTCGACGCCGACGTTGGACCAGGTGCCCGGGATGAACTGCATGGGTCCGACCGCACGGTCCCAGACGGTGTCGTTGTCGAGGGAGCCGTTGTCGGTGTCGGAGATCTTGGCGACGCCCTTGCCGTTCAACGGGACGCCGTAGATGCCGGGCTGGGCCAGGCCCTCGGCGCTCAGGGCGTTGCCGTTGCTGCGCCCGTGGTTGGACTCGACGCGGCCGATGGCGGCGACGAGGTTCCAGGGGAGTTTGCAGCTGGCGTCGGCCTTGGCGAGCAGGGTCTCGGCGCGGCGGTAGGAATACAGGGCCGCCGAGGGGATGCCGTTGGTGGAGAGAGTGGAGACGGCGCCGTCGGCTCCGGCGCGTGGGTCGATGCCGCCGGGCGACTTCTGGACGGTGGCCGGCTGGTCGAACGGGTTGGTCGGGACGTCGGGGATGACGTCGGCGCCGGAACCGCCCGCCGCGGTGGCGAGACCGGAGTTGGTGAGGGCGGCTCCCCAGGCGCCGACGAGCACCGCCATCGGCACCAGTGCGCTTGCCTTCTGCAAACGCGAGAGTTGTCGGGCCATGTCTCCCTCGAGAACGTCCAGATGACCCGCTCTGGGCCATCGGTAAACCGATGTTACCTGCGCCGTTCCACATGTGCCGAAGAACGGTGCAACTCAACAGATCAAACGACCCGCCCCACCCCGGGGTTACGGACGCCACCTGCGGTCAGGGGACAATGACGAGGTGATGTCCGCCCCCGTCTCGCAGCAGTGGTTCGACCGAGCCCTCAGCGTCTCACCCGGTGGGGTCAACTCACCGGTCCGGGCGTTCCGCGCCGTGGGCGGGACGCCGCGATTCATGGTCAGCGCCCGGGGTGCATGGCTCACCGACGCCGACGGCGAGCGCTACGTCGACCTCGTCGGGTCGTGGGGACCGATGCTGCTCGGTCACGCTCATCCGGAGGTCGTCGCCGCCACCCGGGACGCGGTCGCCCGCGGCACGTCGTTCGGGACGCCCGGCACACCGGAGGTGGAGCTCGCCGAGGAGATCGTCGCTCGTACGCCGGTGGAGCTGGTGCGACTGGTGTCCTCCGGCACCGAGGCGACGATGTCGGCCATCCGCCTGGCCCGGGGATTCACCGGCCGCGACATGGTGGTCAAGTTCGCCGGCTGCTACCACGGGCACGTCGACGCACTGCTCGCCCAGGCTGGCTCGGGAGTCGTCACCCTGGGTCTGCCCGAGACGCCGGGCGTGCCCGCACACGTCACCGCCGACACCGTCGTGCTGCCGTACAACGATCGAGCGGCGGTCGAGGCCGCGTTCGACGAGCTCGGGCCCAGGATCGCCTGTGTCATCACCGAGGCCGCCGCCGGCAACATGGGCGTCGTCCCGCCCGCGCCAGGCTTCAACCAGTTCCTGTCCGAGACCTGCCGCAGCCACGGGGCGCTGTTCATCAGCGACGAGGTGATGACCGGGTTCCGCGTCACGCGCTCAGGACACTGGGGTCTCGACGGAGCCGCCGAGGGCTGGCAGCCCGACCTGATGACGTTCGGCAAGGTGATGGGCGGCGGCTTCCCGGCAGCGGCGTTCGGCGGCCGCGCCGACGTCATGGGGCAGCTCGCGCCGAGCGGGCCGGTCTACCAAGCCGGGACGCTGTCGGGCAATCCCGTGGCGACCACGGCCGGCCTCACCACGCTGCGGATGGCCGACGACGCCGTGTACGCGCGGGTCGACTCCTGGTCGGAGTCGGCGCAGTCGCTCGTCACGGAGGCACTCACCCAGGCCGGCGTCCCGCACGTGTTGCAGACCGCCGGCAGCATGTTCAGCGTCTTCTGGGGAGTCACCGACCCGGTCACCGACTTCGCCGGCGCCCAGACCCAGGAGACGTGGCGCTTCGCCGCCTTCTTCCACGCGATGCTGGAGGCCGGCGTGTACCTGCCCCCCAGCGCGTTCGAGTGCTGGTTCGTCTCGGCTGCCCACGACGATGAGGCACTCTCTAGGATGGCCGCGGCACTGCCGGAGGCGGCCCGAGCCGCGGCCGCCGCGACCGACCCGAGGACACCCTGATGACCCGAACGATCGTGCACCTGATGCGGCACGGCGAGGTTCACAACCCAGAGGGCGTCCTCTACGGCCGGCTGCCGGAGTACTTCCTGTCCGATCTCGGCCACGAGATGGCCGAGGCCGCGGCCGACTTCCTGTCGAAGAACGAGATCATCCACCTGGTGGCCTCGCCGCTGGAGCGGGCCCAGCAGACCGCAGAGCCGCTGTCCAAGCTCCTCGAGGTGGAGATCACCACCGACGACCGCGTCATCGAGGCAGACAACCTGTTCGAGGGCCGGACGTTCGGCGTCGGCGACGGTGCGCTGCGGCGACCAGCCAACTGGTGGAAGCTGCGCAACCCGTTCCGGCCGTCCTGGGGCGAGCCGTACAAGCACATCGCCGAGCGGATGCGGGCCGCCATCGCCGAGGCGCGGGAGGCCGCCCGCGGCCACGAGGCCGTGATCGTGTCGCACCAGCTGCCGGTGTGGATCGCCCGACGCTCGTACGAGGAGAAGAGCTTCTTTCACGACCCGCGCAAGCGGCAGTGCTCCCTCGCCAGCATCACGAGCCTGACCTTCGACGGCGACCACTTCGACGGCTTCACCTACAGCGAGCCGGCCGCCCACCTCCTTCCCGAGGAACTGCGAAGCGGCAAGAAGTTCGTCGGCGGCGCATGAGGTCTGCGCGCCTCCGCGCACCGGCGGTCGTCCTCGCCGGGTGCCTCCTCACGGGATGTGGGGGCATCGGCACCGAAGGGTCCACCGGCGGATACGTGAGCGGCAACGGCTCGATCACCGTGGTCGATCCGGACGACCGCGCGAAGGCGCCGGTGCTGTCCGGCGACGACCTGGAGGGACGTCCGCTGTCCACGGCCGACTTCGCCGGGGACACCTTGGTCGTCAACGTCTGGGGCTCGTGGTGCCCGCCGTGCCGCAAGGAGGCACCGGCCCTGGCCGAGGTGGCGAACCAGTACGCCGACCGCGACGTCACCTTCGTGGGGGTGCTCGTGCGCGACAAGCCGGCCGCAGCCCTGGCGTTCACCCGCAAGCAGGAGACGCCGTACCGCAGCATCGCCGACTTCTCCGGCCGCAACCTGCTCGGCTTCTCCGACTCGCTACCGTCGCAGGCCATTCCCACCACGTGGATCATCGACGACCGCGGCCGGGTTGCGGTGCGCATCATGGACGAGGTCTCGGCCTCCACCCTGGCCGGGCTGATCGACGACGTCCGGGAGTCGACCTGATGTTCCAGGACGTCTCCGGCACCGTGGCGTCGGGATCGCTGCTGCTGGCGATCCCCATCGCGGTGCTCGCCGGGCTGGTGTCGTTCTTCTCGCCGTGCGTCGTCCCTCTGCTGCCCGGCTACCTCTCCTACGTCACCGGCGTCGGCGTGCAAGACCTCGAGTCGGCCGGCCGTGGACGCCTGCTGCTCGGCTCGTCGCTGTTCGTCCTCGGGTTCACCGTGGTGTTCGTGAGCGGTGGGGCCCTGTTCGGATCGATCGGCCAGGAGCTGTTCGCGTACCACCGTGAGCTGTCGATCATCACCGGAGCGCTGGTGATCCTGCTGGGCCTCGTCTTCATGGGCTTCGTGCCGCTACTCCAGCGTGAGGTGCGCATCCACGCCGTGCCGACGGTGGGCCTGGCCATCGCGCCGGTGCTCGGGGTCTTCTTCGGGCTCGGATGGTTGCCGTGCATCGGGCCCACGCTCGGGGCCGTACTCACGCTGGCGAACAACGAGGCCACCGCGGCGCGCGGCGCCCTGCTGACATTCGTCTACTGCCTGGGACTCGGCATCCCGTTCCTGGTTGCGGCGGTCGGCTTCGCCCGGTTCACCCGGGCGCTCACCTGGTTCCGGCGTCACCAGCGGGCGCTGAACGTCGGCGGCGGTCTGATGCTGATCGCGGTCGGCGTCCTGCTGGTCACCGGCTGGTGGACCGACCTCGCCCTCGAGCTGCAGTCCTGGACCGGCGGATTCGAGACGGTGCTGTGAACGACGCCCCCGAGCTGAACCGGCGCGAGATGCTGCGCTGGACCTGGCGCCAGCTCACGTCGATGCGCACGGCTCTGTTCCTGCTGCTCCTGCTCGCCATCGCCGCCGTACCGGGCTCGCTGGTGCCGCAGCACGGCGTCGACGCGCGCGCGGTCGAGGCCTTCCGGCTCGATCATCCGGATCTCGCGCCGTGGCTCGACCGGCTCGGCGCGTTCTCGGTGTACACGTCACCATGGTTCAGCGCCATCTACCTGCTGCTGATGGTGTCGCTGATCGGCTGCATCGTGCCGCGGACGATCGTCTACGCCAGGGCCGTTCGCGCGCGCCCGCCCCAGGCGCCGAAGAACTTCGACCGACTGCCGGCGTCGGCGGCGTTCGAGACGTCCGCCTCAGTCGACGAGGTCCTGGCGGCCGGCCGGCGTGCGCTCGGACGCGCACGCGTCGACGTCGTCGGGAACGAGGTTCGTGCCGAGAGCGGCCACCTGCGCGAGACCGGCAACCTGGTCTTCCACATCAGCGTCGTGCTGGTGCTCATCGGTGTCGCGGTGGGCGCTCTCTACGGGTATCGCGGCTCGGCGATCGTCACCGAGGGCGACGGCTTCTCCAACGCCTTGACCCAGTACGACGACTTCGGCTCCGGGGCGCTGTTCGACCCGGACGACCTGCCGCCGTTCTCGATGCAGGTCGACGCGGTCGACGCCCGCTTCCAGATGTCCGGGCCGCAGCGGGGTGCGCCCCGACTGTTCGCGGCGCGGGGTGATGTGGAGACGAAGCCGGGCGCTAAGCTGGAGGCGTACGAGATCCGCGTCAACCATCCGTTGCAGGTGGGCGGCACCTCGGTCTTCCTCGTCGGACAGGGCTACGCCCCCGTCATCAAGGTCACCGACGCCAACGGAGACGTGGCGTTCGAGGACGCGGTGCCGTTCCTGCCGTCCGACGGCACGTACACGTCCACCGGCGTCGTGAAGGTGCCGGACGCCCGGCCGGAGGGGCTCGGCTTCCAGGGCTTCTTCCTGCCGACCGCGGTCTCGACGGGCGAAGAGGAGGCTCCGGTCTCGGCGTTCCCGGCCGCGGCCAATCCCTTGGTGGGGCTGTTCGTGTACCGCGGTGACCTCGGAGTCGACGACGGGACGCCGCAGTCGGTGTACGTGCTCGACAAGGACGAGCTGACCCAGGTCCAGGACGAGGATGGCAAGCCGTTCCGGGTCAGTCTGAGCCCGGGCCAGGTGGCCGACCTGCCCGGCGGCGGCACGATCGAGCTGGTCGGGGTGAAGCAGTTCGCGCGCCTGCAGATCAGCTCGGCGCCGTTGGTGCAGCTGCCGCTCGCCGCCATCGCCGTCGGCGTGCTCGGCCTGATCCTGTCGTTGTCGATCAGGCCCCGGCGTACCTGGATCCGGGCCAGCCGAGAAGCCGTGACGGATGGCGGCTCACGTACCGTGGTGGAGGTCGCCGTGCTGGACCGCGTCCCGCGAGGCGACCTGCCCGCCGACCTGGACGCGTTCCTGGCCCAACTACGCGCACAGATTCGCACCGAGCTGCCGGAGGAGAAGCCATGACGCTCGCCGACTACGAACGGTTCTCCAACTACGCGGTCGCCGGCGCCACCGTCGTGCTCGCGCTGGCGTTCGTCGCGTACGTCGCGCAGTGGGGCTTCGCGCGCAGGGTCGCTCCAGACCGTGAGCTCGTGGCCGCGGGCGGGCCGGCGGCGTCTTCGGAGGAAGTCGCCGAGGAGCGCTCCGACGTCGCCGGTGGCATCGGCTTCTCGCTCACCGTCCTCGCGACGCTCGTGCTGCTGGCCGGCGTCGTGAGCCGCGGACTCGCGGCCGAGCGGGTGCCGTGGGGCAACATGTACGAGTTCGGCTGCGCCGCCGCCCTCGTCGCCCTGGCCGCCTACATCGTGCTGGTGCGCATCTGGTCGATCGAGTGGACCGGTCCGATCATCACCGGCTTCGCCACCGTGGTGCTCGGCCTGTCAGCACTCGTCTTCGTGCCACCCGGCCCGCTGGTGCCCGCCCTGCACTCGTACTGGCTCGTCATCCACGTGCTCGGGGCGATCATCGCCGGCTCGGCGTTCCTGGTGGGCGCGGCGGCATCGGCACTCTTCCTCGTCAAGGCGCGCGCCGAGGCGAACACCACGGAGGCGGACCGGTCCGGGTTCCTGTGGCGCGTCCCGTCGTCCGCGGCCATCGACCAGGTGGCCTATCGCGTGAACGCCTTCGCGTTCCCGATCTGGACATTCGCCGCGCTGATCGCCGGCCCGATCTGGGCGCAGTACGCCTGGGGCCGCTACTGGGGCTGGGACCCCAAGGAGGTCTGGGCGTTCATCACCTGGGTCGTCTACGCCGGCTACCTGCACGCCCGCGCCACCGCCGGATGGAAGGGCAAGGCGGCCTCCATCCTCGCTCTGGTCGGCTTCGCGACGTTCGTGTTCAACTTCGTCGGCGTCAACCTCTTCGTCGGCGGCCTGCACTCCTACGCGAAGTAGGCGGACCCGGGCTACAGGCCGCGCAGGAAGTCGGGGTCGTCGTCGGGACCCTTGGCGGGCGGGCGGCCGTACCCGCCGCCGGGCGGAGGTGGCGGCTTGGGGCGGTCGCGGCGCTGGCCGAACAGCATCCACAGCACCGGGCCGACGACCGGGACGAGGACGAGCGCGAACCAGAGCCATTTCGGCAGGAACCGGGTGCGGTCGGCCGGGGTGGCCAGCAGGTCGAAGAAGGCATAGACGAGCAGCACGACGATGACGATGACGATCAGTGCCTTGCCCATACGTCAACGGTACCGGCGTGGGGCCAACGCACCACGGAGTCCGCATGTCACCACCACGTAGGCTGCTGCGCATGAAGGCGTTCTGGCTGTACACGCTCGCGCGGTTCGGCGTGCTCGCGACGACCTACCTGGTGATCTGGGGACTGGCCACCATCTGGCTCGACCCGGGTTTCGCGAATCTGTTCGTGCTGCTGGTCGCCTTCGTGATCTCCTCGGTCATCTCCTACTTCGCCCTCGCCCGGATGCGCGACGACCTCGCGATCCATCTCAGCGAGCGGGCTGGACGCATCTCGCAGCGCATCGAGGAGTCGCGCCGCGCCGAAGACGTCGACTGACGCCCGCGGCTAACCGAGCGTGAGGCCGAGCGCCAGGCCGGCGGCGAGGGCGAGCTCGGCGAGGCCGGTGTCCCGCAGCACCGGGACGAGGGCCGCGCCGGACGCCCCCGACACGACGGTCCGCGCCGCCCGCACGACCAGCGGCAGTGCGAGCAGGCCCAGCAGGGCCCACGGCGTGGCGAACGCGCACGCGGCGACCGCAGCCACTGCGACCACGCCGAGCCCGACGTAGAAGCGGCGCGAGCGTGCATCGCCGAGCACGACGGCGAGCGTGCGCTTGCCGCTGGCGGTGTCGGTGGGCACGTCGCGCAGGTTGTTGGCCACCAGGATCGCGCACGCCAGCGCGCCGACCCCGACGGCCGCCACCACGCTCGGCCACGTGATGCGCTCCAGCTGCACGTACGTCGTGCCGACGACGGCGACCAGGCCGAAGAAGACGAACACGCTCACCTCGCCGAGCGCGCGGTAGCCGTACGGACGCGATCCGCCGGTGTACGTCCACGCCGCCGCGATCGCCGCCGCACCGACGAGCAGCAGCCACCAGGTGGTCGTGGCCGCGAGAACCAGGCCGAGCACGGCGCCGAATCCGAGGAAGGCGAACGCGGCCAGCTTCACCGCGTGCGGAGTGGCCAGTCCGGAGCCGACCAGTCGCAGCGGTCCCACCCGGTCGTCATCGGTGCCGCGGATGCCGTCGGAGTAGTCGTTGGCGTAGTTGACACCCACCTGGAGGGAGAGCGAGACGCCGAGCGCCAGCGCAGCCTTCCACCAGACGACCCCGTCCTCGAGCGCAGCGGCGCCGGTGCCGGCGAGCACGGGAGCGACGGCGGCCGGCAACGTGCGGGGTCGGGCTCCCTCGATCCACTCGGGCAAGCCGGCACGGGCGGGAGTGGTCACGGCCGCCAGTCTGCCAGCCGGGACGTCGCCGTCCCATCGTCGCGCGGTCCGCGCGTGGCCTATGTTGTCGCCATGGAACAGCCGCCCTTCCCGTGGGTGCTCGTCATGCTGGTTGCGTTCTTCGGATTCCTGGCCGTGACGAGCGAGACCATGTGGATCGCGATCGTCGCCGGCGTCGGGGCGTTGTTCGTGGCGGCCGCCGCGATCTATCAGTCGCTCCCCAAGCGTGCGCCGGGTGAGGAGATGGACGATCCGCTGGACGAAGGCGAAGACCCCTCATGACGGCGTCGCTGCGTCCCGTCACCGGAAGCACTCGTGAGGTGCAGGAGCTCCTGGAGCCGTGGGTTCGCTTCGGCGGCGACCCGATCGTCGTGCGCACGTCTGGCAGCACTGGTGAGCCCAAGCAGGTCGTGCTCTCTCACCGTGCCGTGCTCGCGTCCGCGCGTGCCACGCAGGAACGGCTCGGCGGTCCGGGACGCTGGCTGCTCGATCTGCCGGTCACCGGCATCGCCGGGCTCCAGGTGCTGGTGCGGTCGGTGCTGGCAGGAACCGACCCGGTGGTCGTGGCCGAGCACGACGACCTCGAGTCGGCCGTCGACGTACTCGTCGGCTCCCGCACCTACGGCTCCCTCGTCCCCACGCAGCTGTACCGGCTGGACGCGCACGAACGTCTCGGCGTTCTCGCCGGCCTCGACGCTCTCCTCGTCGGCGGTGCGGCCACCGATCCCGGTCTTCTCGACCGCGCCCGCGCGGCCGGCGTCAACGTCGTGCGCACCTACGGCATGACCGAGACGTGCAGCGGGTGCGTCTACGACGGCATCCCGCTCGATGGAGTCCGGGTGCGCATCGACGACAACGGCCAGGTGCTGCTCGCCGGACCCATGCTGTTCGACGGGTACGTCGACCAGCCCCGCGACGGCGAGTGGTTCGCCACCGCCGACCGCGGGGAGATCGACGACGAGGGCCGGCTCTGGATCCTCGGCCGCGTCGACGACGTCGTCATCAGCGGCGGGGTCAAGGTCCCGCTGCCGGCGGTGGAGCGCGCCCTCCGACTCGTCGAGGGTGTGGGCAACGTCGCTGTGGTGGGGGTCGACGATCCGGAATGGGGGCGCCGCGTCGTGGCCGCCGTCGTACCAGCCGACGCACTGTGCCTCGACGCGTTGCGCCTCGACCTGCTGCGTGACGCGGTCACCGAGGGTGGCCTGCCGCGCGCGTGGGCGCCGCGTCAGCTGTTGTTGGTCGACGAGCTGCCGCTGGTGCCCGGCGGCAAGATCGACCGAGCCCGGCTTCGTGCCCTGGCGACGTCGCCCGCCGCGTCCCGTCGGGGGCTGCCGCCGGATCAGGCGGACGCGACGGCGTCGTCCACCGGCGTCTGACCGCCCACCACGTCCCACTGGCGCCCGATGGAGACAGGGTTGTCGAGCGCGGCGACCACGACGGCAGCGACGTCGGCTCGGGGGATGTCGCCGCGGCCCACTGAGTCGCCCAGGGTCACCAGGCCCGTGCCCTCCTCGTCGGTGAGCCGGCCGGGACGCAGGATCGTCCAGTCGAGGCCGCTCTCGCGCAGGGCGCTGTCGGCATCGCGCTTGGCCTCCACGTAGGCCTTCCAGACCGGTTCGGCATCGTCGGGAACGGGACGGTCGACGTTGATCGCCGAGATCTGCACGAACCGGTCGATGCCGGCCTGCTGGGCGGCCTCGATCGAGGACAGGGAACCGCCGAGGTCCACCGTACGTTTGCGCTCGATGTTGCCGTCCGGTCCACCGCCGGCAGAGAACACCACCGCATCGCACTCGGCGAAGGCCGCGGCGTACTTCTCGACGGCGTCCTTCTCGATGTCGAGCAGCCGGACGTGGGCACCGAGCTGCTCAAGGTCGTGCTGGTAGGTGGGGTTCCGCACGAGCGCCACCGGCTGGTGACCGTGCGTGACGAGCTGGGTGATGACGTGCCGGGCGACCTTCCCGTTGCCCCCGACGATGGCGATCTGGCTCATGCGGCCAACCTACGACCTGGGTCATGATGCCGCCCGCGGCACGGCTACTAGGGTGCAACCGTGCAGTTCCGGACGTTCGCCATCACCATGCCGACCCGGTTCCGGGGCATCAACCGACGCGAGGGCATGGTGGTGCACGGTGACGCCGGCTGGGCCGAGTTCAGCCCGTTTCTCGGCTACGACGACACCGCATGCGTGCCCTGGCTCGCGGCAGCGGTCGACTCCGCTGAACGGCCGTGGCCGGCGCCCCGCCGCGACCGCATCCCGGTCAACTGCACGGTGCCGGCGGTCGGTCCCGAGCACGCGGCGGAGATTGTGCTCCGCTCCGGCTGCACCACCGCGAAGGTGAAGGTGGCCGAGCGTGGTCAGGTGCTCGCCGACGACCTGCTCCGTGTCGAAGCCGTGCGGGATGCCCTCGGCCCGTCCGGCCGGCTACGCATCGACGCCAACGGCGCATGGACAGTTGACGACGCCCGCATCGCGGTCAACACGCTGGACGCGGTCGGCAACCTCGAGTACGTCGAGCAGCCGTGCGCCACGGTCGAGGACCTGGCCAAGCTGCGGTTGGCGATCGACGTCCCCATCGCCGCCGACGAGTCGATCCGGCATGCCGACGACCCGCTCCGCATCGTCGAGCTCGAGGCCGCCGACATCGCCGTGCTCAAGGTGCAGCCCCTGGGCGGCGTGCACGCATGCCTGGAGATCGCCGAGAGGATCGGGCTTCCGGCTGTGGTGTCCGGTGCCGTCGAGACGTCCGTGGGCCTGGCGGCCGGACTCGCGTTGGCGGCGGCTCTCCCGGAGCTGCCGTACGCCTGCGGGCTCGGCACCACGTCGCTGCTCGAGGGCGACGTGGTGGCCTCTCCGCTCGTACCGATCGACGGTCACCTCCCGGTCGGACGGGTCGACGTCGACGAGAAGGCGTTCGACGCCGTCGCCGCGGACGCCGACACGGAGTCCCGCTGGCAGGCCCGGCTCGCGTCGGTGCAAGCGGCGGGCGAACGAGTCTCGCGATGAGCGCAACCTCCATCTGTCGCGCCTTGGTGGACGACCTCCTCGATGCCGGGGTCCGCGAGGCGGTGATCGCACCGGGCTCACGCTCGGGACCCCTGGCGATCGCGCTGGCCGATGCCGACCGGGCCGGGGCACTTCGGCTTCACGTACGCGTCGACGAGCGCACGGCCGGCTTCCTCGCGCTCGGGCTCGCCAAGTCCTCCCGCTCGTGGGTTCCGGTCGTGACGACGTCCGGCACCGCGTCCGCCAACCTGCACCCGGCACTGCTCGAGGCTCTTCACGCCAAAGTGCGACTGCTCGCGGTGACGGCCGACCGTCCCGCCCGCCTGCGCGGCACAGGGGCGAACCAGACCACCGACCAGGTGGCACTCTTTCCGCACGTTCGGTACGGCGACGACCCCGCTGCGATCGCGACGCTGCTCACCGAGGGCCCGGCCCACCTCAACCTCGAGCTCGACGAACCGCTCGTCGAGGCCGGCACCTGGACTCCGCACGCCCGCTCCGCTGACGGGCGGGACGGGCCGGACGTCCCGGACGACGGGCCCGAGCTGGCGATGAGGTCGCACGCTGTCGTGGTGGCCGGCGACGACGCCGGTCCGGCAGCCCGGGTGTTCGCCGAGCGAGCCGGGCTGCCACTCTTCGCCGAGCCGAGCTCGGGCGCCCGCACCGGCGACCACGCGCTCGTCGCCTACCGGCTGCTGATCGAGCACGCACCGATCTCCGACCAGATCGACCAGGTCGTCGTCTTCGGCCATCCGACGCTGTCCCGGCCGGTCACCGCCCTCCTCGACCGCAGGCATGTCGACGTCGTGGTGCCCGCCCGCGATCTTTCCCGCTTCCCGCACCCCACGGGTCGCGCCCGCATGGTCGATCCGGACGTCGTGCCCGACCGTCAGGCCGATCCGGCATGGCTCGCCGCCTGGCGCACCGCCGACGCGAGCGTCGCAGCCGCCGTCGACGCCGTGGCCGCCGACGAGCCGGCCGGCGCTGCGCTGCAGGTCGCCCGTGCGGTCAACGCTGCCATTCCGCCGGAGGGTCTGCTGGTGGTGGGCTCCTCGAACCCGATCCGTGACCTCGACCTCGTCGCGCGTCCGTACCCGGTGGGGGAGCGGCGCCGCGTGATCGCGAACCGGGGCCTCTCCGGTATCGACGGCACGCTGTCGACAGCCATCGGCGCGGCACTCGCCCGGCAGAGTCATCACGGGGCCCGCCGTGCGGTGGCCCATGTCGGCGACCTAACCTTCCTGCACGACGCCAACGCCCTGCTGATCGGCCCCGGCGAGCCGCGTCCCGACCTCACGATCGTCGTCGCCTCCGACGACGGCGGCAGCATCTTCGCCACCCTGGAGCAGGGCGACCCGGCGTTCGCCGACGTCTTCGAGCGCGTCTACGCCACGCCCACCGGCGCCGTCATCGGCCGGCTCTGCGAGGCTTTCGGCGTCCCACACCGCCTGATCGCCGTCACGGAGCTGCCGGCCGCCCTGGAGGAGGACGTCACCGGCATCGGTGTCCTCGAGGTCGTCGTGCCCCGCGACGGGCGCCGCGAGCTCGCGGCGTCGATCGAGGCCGCCGCCCGCCGCGCGCTGACCGACGGGTCAGCGGCCGATGCCGCCGCCGTTCCGCCGCCAGACGGCGACCACTGACGACCGCGGGATCGTGCCGGGTCCGTCGGGCCAGGTCGAGGCCGGGTTCGTCGCGGTGGCTCCGGACTTTTCGCCGGGATGCTGCACGCAGACCAGCACGCGATCGCGCTGGACCACCGGTCCGCAGGTCTCCGCTCCGGCCGGCACGGTGAGGAACTGTCGGGTTCGTCCTCGCTCCGGACCGTCGACCGCCAGGCCGAACAGGCCGTCGTGCGATCCCAGGGCGTTGCCGTCCGTGGCGATCCAGAGGTTGCCGTGTGGGTCGAAGGCGAGGTTGTCCGGGCAGGAGATGGGCGAGACGTCGGTCGACGGGTAGCCGCCGAAGTAGGTGCTGGGGTCTGCCGGGTCGCCACAGAGCAGCAGGATGCTCCAGCTGAACCGCGTCGCCGCGGCGTCGTTGCCACGCTCGACGAGCTCGATGACGTGGCCGTTCTTGTTCGCCTTGCGCGGGTTCGCCTCGTCCGGAGCCGCGGCGCCGGCCGACCCGCGGTTGGAGTTGTTCGTCAGCGCGATGTAGACCGTCCCGGTGCGCGGGCTGGGCTGGACGTCCTCGGGCCGGTCCATCTTCGTGGCGTTCACCGCGTCGGCCGCGAGCCGCGTGAACACCAGCACCTCTTCGGCGCTCATCCCGGGCACGTGGGACTTCCGGCCACTGACCAGGGGAATCCACTCTCCGCCCCCGTCGAACAGGCCGTCCGAGGGCAGCTTCCCGCTGCCGTCGATCTCCGACGGCGGTGAGTCGCCGGTGAACCGGGCCACGTACAGCGTGCCGTCATCCAGCAGCCCGGCATTGTGACGCCGGTCGGAGCGTGAGCCTCCGCGACGGTACTTGCCGGACGACACGAACTTGTAGAAGTAGTCGAATCGCTCGTCGTCGCCCATGTAGACGGCGACGTGCCCGTCCTCGGTGATGCGAGGCTCGGCGGCCTCGTGCTTGAACCGCCCGAGCGCCGTCCTCTTGCGCGGCGTCGAGTCGGGGTCGTACGGGTCGATCTCGACGATCCAGCCGAACCGGTTGGCCTCGTTCGGCTCCTTGGCGAGGTCGAACCGGTCGTCGAACCGCTCCCACTTGCGCTCGGTCGCGGTTCCGCTGACGCCGTACCTTGCAAGCCTGCGGGCCGCCACCGGATCGGTGACCGTTGCGGCGTTGGCGAAGTACTGGTTGAAGTTCTCCTCGCCGGTCAACCACGTGCCCCAGGGCGTGAGCCCGCCACCGCAGTTGTTGAGCGTCCCGAGAACGGTGCGGCCCTCGGGGTCGGCCGTCGTCCGCACGAGTGGATGTCCCGCGACCGGGCCGCTGAGGGTGAACTCGCTGGTCGTGTGCAGCCGCCGATTCATCTGGTGGCCGACGATCGGCCGCAACGCTCCGGTGCGGCCGTTCTCGCGCACGGCCACCACGCTGAGGCCGTGCGCCGCCCACGCGGTCTCGACCTGGTCGCGGGTGGGGTTGGCCGGGTCGTAGCCCGGGAACATCAACGTCTCGCTCGTGTACTCGTGGTTCACCACCAGGAGCCGGGTGCCCCTCGACAGTGCGAGCAACCCGAGGAAGTCGTTGTTGAAGCCGAACTGCCGCTGCTGGTGCTGCGGCGTCTGGCGGTTCATGTCGAACTGCGGTACGCCCTTGAACAGGGGATCGCCCCAGCGGATCACGACGTCGTGGTCGTACCCGTCCGGCACCGACACCGCATCGACGGTGTTCGGCGGCACCGGCGTGAATCGGAGCCCGCGGGCCCCGGCGGTGGACACCCGTGCGGCCTGCGAGCTGGGCCCAGCCGCCGCCGGGCCGGTCACACCGGCTCCCGTGACGGCAACGGCTCCCAGGACTGCACCGGTGCGGAGCAATCCGCGGCGGGAGACCACGGTCTCCATCACGTCGGCGAAGGTCTCAGTGCCGGACGTGTTCGGCGCATCCTGCGCGCAGGCATCGCCGCATCGGTACCGGCAGGTGAGCGTGTCCCTGCCGCTCGAGCAGGGTGCTGAACTGATCAGGACCAATGAGCGGTCCGAAGTGGTCGTCACGATGTCCCCCCGAATTCGTCGAGCGAGGTGCGTCACCCCGCCTCTTCCAGACCGTAGTCAGCGACGGCATCTTCTGACAGTCGTGCAGGTGAACGGCGCCTGACGTCATCGTGCCATCAGGGTTCCTCGAGCTCGTCGACGGCGACCTGGGCGCGCTTGACGTCAAGGCGGGCCTGATGGCGTCGCGTCCGGGCGGCGTCGAACGCCTCCTCGGCGTCCTCGAGGGCTTCCTCCGCACGCTCGAGATCGGCCCGGGCCCGGCCGAGGGCACGCTGGTCGACCTTCGTGGCGTTCGTCGGCTTCCGGCCTGCCGGCTTCTCCTCCTTCTCCCGGACGACGTGCAGCGGAGTCGCCACCGCATCGCTGATGTCGACCTCGCCGAAACCGGCGTACGACAGCGGGCTCACCAGCCGCCCGCTGGTGACGGCCGCCTCCGCAGTGGGGTCCGCGACCGCCGCCGTGAGGGTGGACGTCACCTGGTCGCGGATGGTGGCCGTGTCGCGGTACGCCGGGTCCGCCTCCTTCGCCAGGGCCACTGCGCGCTCGACCAGCCCGGCGACGACACGCGTCCGCTCCTGGCCGAGCTCCTTCATCGTCGGTGCGTCCAGGTGCGTCTGCGCATCCCGCAGCCGCTGCGACAGGTCGCTGAACTCCCCGAGGCCCTCCTCCGACCGGGCGAGCAGGTTCACCAGCCAGGCCGCCGCACTCGGGCGACGCAGCGCCTTGATCTGCCGGTACAGCTCCTCGTCGTCCGACCGGGCCTGCTTGGCCCTCGCGTCGCGGGCGGCGATGAACTCGGCTGGGAGGACGGCGTACAGCTCGTCGGCAGCGGCCTGGATGTCGGCGTTCTCGTCGGCCACGTTCCTCCCTATGGGTTCGGGCACTCAGCCATCGTGACAGCCATTGTGTCAAGGTTGAGGCCAGCAGTACGTTGACAGTCTCACGCGGCGGAGAGGGATCGATGCCCACCGAACACTTCGACTACGTCGTCATCGGGTCCGGAAGTGCCGGCGGGGTGGTCGCGGCGCGGCTGACCGAGGACCCGAGCGTCTCCGTTCTGTTGCTCGAGGCCGGCCCCGAGGACGACGACGACATGATCCACCTGCCGGCCGGCTTCTCCGCGCTGTTCAAGACCAAGTGGGACTGGGGCTACCAGACGACGCCACAGAAGCAGCTCGGCGGACGTCGCGCCGACTGGCCCCGCATGAAGGGGCTCGGGGGCTGCTCGTCGATGAACGCGATGATCTACATCCGCGGCAACCCCGCCGACTACGACGAGTGGCGCGACGCCTACGGAGCGAAGGGCTGGGGCTACGACGACGTCCTGCCGTACTTCGTGAAGTCCGAGGGCAACACCCGGCTCGGCGGCCCGTACCACGGCACCGACGGGCCGCTGCGGGTCGAGGACCGCCGTTACAGCCATGAGCTCAGCCACGCGTTCGTCGAGTCGGCCGTCGCGGCCGGCTTCAAGCCCACCGACGACTTCAACGGAGCCGAGCAGGAGGGCGCCGGGCTCTACCAGGTCACCTGCCGGAAGGGCCGCCGCTGGTCGGTCGCCGACGCCTACATCCGCCCGAACCGCGGCCGCCCCAACTTCACCGTGCGCACCGACGCGTTCGTGCAGCGCATCGAGATGGACGGCACCCGTGCCACCGGCGTCACCTACCGCCGCGGCGGCGTGAGCGAGACCGTCCTCGCCGACGCCGAGGTCGTCCTCTCCGCCGGTGCCATCGGCAGCCCGCAGATCCTGATGCTGTCCGGAATCGGCCCCGGTGCCCACCTGCGCGAGTTCGGCATTGACGTGCGCGTCGACTCTCCCGGGGTCGGTCAGAACCTGCAGGACCACCCGGTCTCGGGCACGTACTTCTTCACGAAGGACACGACCGACCTCGCCGAGTTCCTCACTCTCGGCAACTTGCTCAAGGCGCAGAAGGCGGGCCGAGGCCCACTCACGTCCAACGTCGGCGAGGCCGGTGGCTTCTTCCGCTCTCGCGACGGCCTCGATGCGCCCGACCTGCAGTTCCACGTGGCGCCGACGCTCTTCTACAACAACGGGCTGCACGAGGCGGTGCGCCGTGGGCTGACGGTGGCCTCGACGTTGGTCCGCGTCAGGAGCCGCGGCCACCTGAGGCTGCGCTCGTCCGACCCCACCTGGCATCCGGAGATCGAGGCCGCCTACTTCGACGACGGCGCCGACCTCGACGCCATGATCGCCGGCTACCGCCGCTCGCTCGAGGTCACCGCCCAGGGCCCGCTGGCGGACTTCATCGCCGAGCCGTGGCAGCTGCCCGCCGACCCCACCGACGACGACATCCTCGGCAGCATCGGCCGCTTCGCCCAGACGCTCTACCATCCCGTCGCGACCTGCGCGATGGGCACGATCGAGGGCAGCGTGGTCGGCCCCGACCTGCGCGTCCACGGTGCCGAGAACCTCCGTGTCGCCGACGCGTCCGTCATGCCGGCCGTGCCACGCGGCAACACCAACGCCCCCGCCATCATGGTCGGCGAGAAGGCCGCCGACCTCATCAAGGAGACGACATGACCGCGATCATCGACCGGCTCACCAGGTCGAAGTCCAGCGAGACGTTCGACTCGCTCAACCCCGCCACCGGCGACGTCGTCGGCACCTATCCGGTCCACACCGCGGAGGACGTCGACGCGGCCGTCGCCCGCGCCCGGGGCGAGGTCACCTGGTGGCATGGCCTCGGCTTCGAAGGCCGCCAGGAGCTGCTCCAGCAGTGGAAGGGTGTGCTCACCCGGCGCATGGCCCAGCTCGGCGAGGTCGTGCACCGCGAGACCGGCAAGCCGCACGGCGACGCCCAGCTCGAGATCGCGCTCGCCATCGACCACCTCGACTGGGCGTCCAAGCACGCCAAGAAGGTGCTCGGACGCCACAAGGTTCCCTCGGGCCTGCTGATGGTCAACCAGGCGTCGTCGGTGGCGTACCACCCGCTCGGCGTCATCGGCGTCATCGGGCCGTGGAATTATCCGGTGTTCACCCCGATGGGGTCGATCGTCTACGCGCTGGCGGCCGGTAACACGGTGGTCTACAAGCCGAGCGAGTACACCCCGGGCGTCGGGACATGGCTGGCCGACTCGTTCGCCGAGGTCCTGCACGGGCGTCCGGTGTTCGAGGTCGTCACGGGGCTGGGCGACACCGGTCATGCGCTGTGCCTGGCCGACGTCGACAAGCTGGCGTTCACCGGCTCCGGCGCCACCGGTCGGAAGGTGATGGCGGCCTGCGCCACGAACCTGACGCCGGTGATCATCGAGGCCGGAGGCAAGGACTCGATGATCGTCGACGAGGACGCCGACCTCGCCGCCGCAGCCGAGGCGACGCTCTGGGGCGCCATGTCGAATGCGGGCCAGACCTGCGTCGGCGTCGAGCGCGTCTACGTGCACCAGAAGGTGTTCGGCCCGTTCATGAGCGAGCTCATCTCACGGGCTCAGTCGGTGCGCGCCGGCTTCGACGACGGTGCCGACATCGGACCGATCACCATGCCGTCGCAGATCGACGTCATCAAGGGCCATCTCGACGACGCCGTCGAGAAGGGTGCCACCGTCGTGCTCGGCGGACCCGACGGAGTCGGGGAGCGCTTCGTCCAGCCCACCATCCTCACCCACGTGCCCGAGGACTCGACCGAGATCACCGACGAGACGTTCGGCCCGACCCTGGCGGTCAACCCGGTCTCGTCGATGGACGAGGCGATCGAGCGCACCAACGCGACGCGGAACAGTCTCGCCGGCGCGGTGTTCTCCAAGAAGAGCGGCTTGGCGATCGCCGAGCGGATCCGCTCCGGCATGACCTCCATCAACTCCGTCATCGCCTTCGCCGGGGTGCCGTCCTTGCCGTTCGGCGGGGTCGGGGAATCAGGATTCGGCCGCATCCACGGTCCCGACGGCCTGAAGGAGTTCACCTACGCCAAGGCGGTCACCCGGCAGCGCTTCAAGCCGTTGCTGGCACTCACCACGCTTCCTCGAGACGCCAAGACGGACGCCCGCGCGGCCAAGCTCATCGGACTCATGCACGGAGGCAAGAGCACGCTGCCCAAGCGCTGAACCGCCATCTGAGGTAGCCGGCGGCCACCTTAGGGCAGTCGCCCGATGTCCGGCCCTACCTCAGGAACGCACGATCGACGCATCACTCAACGAGAAGGTGTCGATCATGTTGCTCAGCCCCGAGGAGTTCATCCCCGCCGAAGTGGCGCTGCGCACCACGCGAGCCCAGCAGACCTACCGCGCTCAGCCGCGGCGCACGGTGCGCCGTCGGCTCCGGCGCCGCAACCGGCAGTTCACGCTGGCCGCTTGACGGTGGCGGCAACACCCCTCCAGCTGTCGGTGTCATCAGACAAGATGGAGGGCATGGCCGTCGACCAAGCTGCGCCCATCTTCGGGCGCGACCGCGAGCTCGCCGAGCTGGCCTCGGCGCTGGGACTCGATCCCGGCGCTGAGACCACCGGCGAGCCCGGCGGGGGTGCCGGGCCACGGGCGGCCGGAAGCAACACCGTGCTGCTGGGCGGCGACGCCGGCATCGGCAAGACTCGCGTCGTCACCGAGCTGTGCTCCATCGCCCGTGCCGCCGGACGCCAGGTGCTGGTCGGTCACTGTCTCGATCTGGGCGACAACGCCATGCCGTTCCAGCCGTTCGCCGAGGCGCTGTCCGCGCTGGACCAGGACGCGCGCGACGAGGTGCTCAAGCTCTCGCCGGCCCTCGCCGGCCTCATCGCCTCGCCCGACGCCGACGTCGGCGGCGAGCGTGCCGACATCCTGTCCGGGGTGGCCCTGGCCCTCGACTGCCTGGCCGCGCACCAACCCATCCTGCTGGTCGTCGAGGACGCCCACTGGGCCGACGCCTCCACCCGCCACCTGCTGCAGTTCGTGCTCGCCCGACGCTTCTCCAACCCGGTCTCGCTCGTCGTCAGCTATCGCTCCGACGACCTGCACCGCCGCCATCCCCTCCGGGCCGCGGTGGCGGAGTGGGCACGGCTGCCCGGCGTCCGCCGGCTCGAGCTCGAGCCGCTCGCCGACAGCGCCGTCGGCGCGATCCTGCGCTCGCGTGAGGCCACCCGCCTGAGCGATCAAGGGGCGTCCACCATCATCCGCCGCGCCGCCGGCAACGCCTTCTACGCCGAGGAGCTGCTCGACGCCGGCCTTGCCGAGGGAGCCCTGCCCGAGAGCCTGGCCGATCTCGTGCTCGTCCGTCTCGACCGCCTCACCGACGACGCCAGGCTGGTGGTGGGCGCGGTCGCGTGCGCCGGTGGGCCGTCCACCGACGCGGTGCTGGCCGAGGTCACCGGCCTCGACGGGCCGCAGCTCGACGCCGCGCTGCGCGAGGCGATCGACCACAAGGTGCTGATCTCGCACGGCGACTCCTACGTCTTCCGGCACGCTCTGCTCGCCGAGGCGGTTCACGACGATCTCCTGCCCGGCCAGCGTCGCCGCCTCCACGCCGCCTTCCTCGCCGCCCTCACCCGGCCGGACGCGTCAGGCCCGGCCCGCGAGGTCGCCTTGCACGCCGAGGCCGCCGGCGACCTCACCACCGCGTTCACCGCGAGCCTCACGGCGGGCCACGATGCCGTTCGCGTGGGTGGCCACGACGAGGCCGCCGGGCACTTCCGCCGCGCCCTCGGCCTGGTCGACGCGGCGCCGCCCGACACCTCCGTCATCGATCTGGTGGTGCTCGCCGCCGACGCACTGGTCACGTCGGGTCAGCTTCGCACGGCGGGCCACCTCATTCGGGAGCACCTCGACCAGCTGTCTGACGCCGACATCATGGGCCGGGGCCGGCTGCTCGTCGCCCTCGGCAACGTCTCGTACTACTCCGACGCCGACGACGACGCCTTGGAGGAGAGTCAGCAGGCACTCGACGTGGTGCCCGACGAGCCCACGGCGTTGCGCGCCAGGGCCGAGGCCTTGCGGGCCCGCGCCACCGCGGGCGTCCACCGCGACGACGAAGCCCTGGAGCACGCCGAACGCGCGGTCGCCATCGCCGAGGCGATCGACGACCCCGAGATCGTCGTCGACGCCCAGGCCACGCTGACCCTGTTGCTGGCCCGCAGCGGAGTCGACCTCGACAAGGCCAAGGTCCGCTACGGCGAGCTCATCGAGTCCTCCCGGGCAGCAGGTGACGTCCACGGCGAGCTGCGGGGGCGGCAGAACCTGGCTTTCCTCTACTACAACGACGGCGACCTCGTCGAGGCCGAGCGACTGTTCCGCGAAGGCATGGAGCGCGCCGAGGCCACCGGCCGCGCGTGGGCTCCGTACGGTTTCGACGGCCGGTTCTTCGCGGCGGTCACCGCCTACGTCCGCGGTCGGTGGGACGACGCCCTGGCGCTCGGTGACGTCGACCCGAGCGTCCCCGCCGCTCTGAGCGCATCGCTCGACGCCGTCGGCCTGCTCGTCACCGTGGCGCGTGGTGATGCACCGAGGCCCGGTGAGATCGAGCGGTTGCGGTCGGAGTGGCCGCGCGACGTCGCGCTCGCCATCCACAGCGGCACGGCGATGATCGAGCTGCAGGGCAACAACGGCGACGTCGACGCGGCCACGGAGACGCACGACGCGCTCGTCGACCTGCTCGGCCGCCGCTGGCACGCCTGGCTCACGCCCGGACGGCTTCGCATGGCCGCCTTGCTCATCGCCCAGTACGCGGCCGCGGCTCCACGGCGCAGCGCGGCCGAGAACGCCGCCGAGGTGGAGCGCGCCGAGGCGCTGACGGCCGAGGTCGACCAGGTGCCGGTCGAGTGGCCGACCCTCGGGCTGGAAGGGCGTGCCTGGCACCAGCGGGTCCACGCCGAGCTGGCCCGGTTGCGCTGGGTCACCGGCATCGAACCCGTCACGGCCGAGGAGATGGAGCGGCTGTGGCGCGGTGTGTACGAGTCGTTCGACCAGCTGGGTGAGCCGTACGAGAAGGCCCGCTCGGCGGCACGGCTGGCGGCGGTGCTCAAGGCCTCCGGCGGCGAGGCCGAGGCCACGAAGCTCGTCACCGAGGCACGGGCCATCGCCAAGGAGCTCGGCGCGCGTCCGCTGCTCGCCGAGCTCGGTGCGCGGGCCGGCGCCGAGCCGACCACCGACCTCACTCCACGCGAACGTGAGGTGCTCGCGCTGGTGAGCGCCGGTCGCTCCAACGGCGAGATCGCCACCCAGCTGTTCATCAGCACCAAGACCGCCTCGGTGCACGTGTCGAACATCCTCGCCAAGCTGGGCGCGGCCGGACGCACCGAGGCCGCCGCCATCGCCCGCCGCCGCGGCCTCGTCGACAGCTAGCGATCGCGCCGCAGGGCGGTCAGCTGCAGGCCGGCGAAGCCGACCACCAGTGCCGCCTGCATCAGCGTCCATACCGTGCCTGCGGTCGTCAGCCCGAGCCAGCCGAAGCCGACCACCAGCCCGGATGCGATGGCCCAGGCGATGTTCCCGTCCGCGATCAGGCCGACGCCGAGCCGGCTGACCGGACGTCGCGTGCCCAGTACGGCGGCCGAGGCGGCGTACGCCAGCATGAAGACCCCGAGGCCGACGAGGACGGCCGGCGACGGGCCGAGCAACGGGCTGAGCGTGGCGGCACCGGCCACGTAGGCGAGCCCGTTGGCCCCGGTGAGCACGGCGTCGAGCAGCAGGACGTTCCGCAGGGTCAGGACGTTCGTGGTGGGTGTCGTGGGAGTCGTTGTGGTTTCCATGAAGCCAGCGTCCGCAAGCCACGTGGGAGCCGCAATGACCTTGGAGGTCATGGTCCTGCGGAGCGCGGTCGAGCACAGTGGACCCATGGCCTCGCTCTCCCAGACCGTCTCCAGGTCGACCACGCCGGTCGGCACCCTGTTGCGTGACTGGCGCCGTCGCCGGCGCATCAGCCAGCTCGACCTGTCGATCGAGGCGGACGTCTCGTCGCGTCACCTCAGCTATGTCGAGACCGGCCGCTCGCGGCCGAGCCGCGCGATGGTCCTGCGCCTGGCCGAGGCCCTCGAGGTGCCGCCCCGCGAGCAGAACCAGCTTCTCGTGGCGGCGGGCTTCGCCCCGGCGTTCGGTGAACGTCCCCTCGATGACCCGGAGATGGGGTCGATCCGCGACGGCATCGAGCGGGTGCTCACGGCGTTCGAGCCCTATCCCGCGCTCGTCGTCGATCGCAGCTGGAACCTGCTGCAGGCGAACAGCGGTGTCACCGCGCTGATGGCCGGCCTGGCACCGCACCTGTTGGAGCCGCCGATCAACGTCCTGCGGCTCAGCCTGCACCCGGACGGTCTGGCGCCCCGCATCCGCAACCTGGCCGCCTGGCGCGGACACGTCCTCGGCCGTCTCGGTCGCGAGGCGGCGGTCACCGGGTCACCGGCCGTCGCCGAGCTGCTGGAAGAGCTGCTCGACCTGCCCGGCGGGCTGGAGGCCACCCACGACGACGTCGTGGCGATGCCCCTCGTGCTCGCGTCGCCGGGGGGCGACCTGCGGTTCGTCAGCACCATCACCACGTTCGGCACGGCGCTCGACCTCACGGCGGCCGAGCTGAGCATCGAGGCGTTCCTGCCGGCGGACGCCGCCACCGCCACAGCGCTCACTACCCTGTCTGCGTGACGTTCCACCGGTATGTCGCCCTGGGCGACTCGTTCACCGAGGGTGTCGGCGACCCCGACCCGGGCCGCCCCAACGGCGTCCGCGGCTGGGCCGACCGCGCAGCCGACGTGCTCGCCACCCAGACCGACGACTTCGGCTACGCCAACCTGGCCATCCGCGGACGCAAGCTGCAGGCGGTGCTCGACGAGCAGCTCGAGCCGGCGCTGGCGCTCGAGCCCGACCTCGTGACGATCTATGCCGGGGCCAACGACATCATGCGCCCGTCCGTCGACATCGATGGGCTGGTCGCCGAGTACGACGCGGCTCTCGGACGCGTGGTGTCCGCCGGCGCCCACCTCGTGGTGTTCACCGCGTTCGACCCGGGCGGCTTCCCGGTGTTCGGCACGATGCGCGGGCGGTTCGCGGTCTACAACGAGCTGGTGCGCGAGGTGGCCGAGCGTCACCGCGCGACGCTCGTGGACTTCTGGCGGATGCGCGAGTATCGCGTTCCGGGGATGTGGGCGGACGACCGCATGCACATGTCGAGCGCGGGTCACCAGTGGATGGCGATGGCGGTGCTCGATGCACTCGGCGTCGGCCACGACCTCGTCCCGCTCGACCTGACGCCCGCGCCGCGGCTCACGAAGAAGGAGCGCCGAGCGGCCAACCTCGACTGGGCTCGCATGCACGCGGGCCCGTGGGTCAAGCGGCGCCTGACCGGAAAGTCGTCCGGCGACTCGCTCGACCCGCGGTACCCGACGCTCGGGCAACCCTGAGGCTCACCCGGCCCGTTCCATGTTCCTGGTCACGACCTCGAGAGTCCGGCCGAGCTCATCGCTCGGGCTGAACTCCACAACCTCGGTCCCGCTCGACAGGATCGGGGTGTGCCCGGCGCCGACGTAGTACGCGTCTCCGGCCTCGAACACCTCCTCGCCGGATGCCGAGCGGAAAGCGACCCGACCCGCGATGACGTACCCCATGTGCTCGCATTGGCACTGGTCTTCCGGGAGCCCGGCGAAGTACGGCGACAGATCGATGTCCTGCGTGTAGGTCTCGAACGCTACGGTCCAGCCGCCGTCGATGTGCTCGAAATGGCCTTCGTACCCCTCGACCACCGCGTGCTCCGATGCGGTCTTCTTCGACGCACTGGGCATGATCTACCCTTCACTTTCGGAGCCGGACGGCCGCGGGTCCGCCGCCTGGTACTCCAACTGGCGGGCGATGCGACCGTCCACCACGTCGAGGATGACGTTCGCGGCAATCTTGCGTCCGTCGGGGAGTGCGCAGGTGATCGTGGCTGCGGCGCGATCCGGTCCGGACACGGTGTTCTCCACGGTCGCCTTCACGCCGTTGGTGGCGGCGAACTCGAACATGCCTCGAAGAACGTCCTTGCCGTGCGTGACCTGCGCCGAGCTCGGCGGATTGGTGTGGTCGACCTGTGTCAGCTCGATGTCGTCGGTGTACATGCCGAGGAGGCCCTCGACGTCCCATGTCTCGAATGCTCGGGCGAATGCGCCGAGGTCGAGGGATGTGTCGGTGTTGGTGCTCATGATTTCTCCCGTTTCTAGGGATGGATGGTGCTGGTTGAGGGCTACGATTTCCCTTGAAGTGCAGTTGAAGTCAAGAGCTGACGTGAACCGGGTCCAGGGGCTGACGATCGGAGAGGTGGCTCGCCGTGCGGGCGTCGCCACCTCGGTGTTGCGCTATTACGAACGCATCGGACTGCTGCCGCCGCCTGAGCGCGTCGGTGGCCAGCGTCGTTACAACGCGGACGTGCTCGGCAAGCTCGGGTTCATCCGTGTCGCGCAGAACGCCGGTTTCAAGCTGCGGGAGATCGAGGAGCTCCTCGACGGCAGCGAGGACACAGGAGACCTGGGCACGTCCATACGGTCACTGTCGACCAGGAAGCTGGACGAAGTGGAGGCACTCCTCGAACGCACCCTGGTGATGAAGGGATGGCTCGAGAAGGCCAAGGACTGTGGCTGCTCCACGCCGGAGGAGTGCGCTCTGTTCCCGGCCGCCGGTGAGTCGCATCCGGCATCCGAGCTCGCACTGCGCATGATCGAGCTCGACGTGTCCTGCCGCCGTCCGGACGAGGTCCTTCCGATGCCCGTGGTGCCGCGCCGGCTCAGCCCTGGCTGAGCGCTTCGCGCACCGGGATGAGCTTGGCGTCGGCCTCGGCGAGCTCGTCGGCGGGCACGGAGTCGGCCACGATGCCGCAGCCCGCGAACAGCCTCACGCGGGTGCCCTCCCGGCCATCAAGCCCAGCCTCGACCTGCGCCGAGCGAAGCGCGATGCCCCACTCGCCGTCGCCGGAGGCGCCGATCCAGCCCACCGGCCCGGCGTAGCGGCCACGGTCGAGACGCTCGATGTCGTCGATGAGCGCGACGGCGTCGGCGGTGGGCGTGCCGCCCACCGCGGCCGAAGGGTGCAGCGACGCGGCCAGGGCGAGGACGCTGGCGTCGTGCTTGCTGACGCCGGTGACGTCGGTGGCCAGATGCATGACGTTGGGCAGGTGCAGCACGAACGGCGATTCCGGCACGTTCATGCTCGTGCAGTGCGGGGCCAGGGCGTCGGCGACCGACCGGACGGCGTACTCGTGCTCTTCGAGGTCCTTGCTGGAGCGAGCCAGGGATGCGGCGAGCGTGAGGTCGTGGGTGTCGTCGCCGGTGCGCCGGATGGTGCCGGCGAGCACCCGTGACGTGATGAGACCGCGCTCGAGCCGCACCAGCATCTCCGGAGTCGAGCCGAAGAAGCCGTCGACGTGGAACGTCCAGCAGCCGGGGTAGTCGTCGGCCAGCCGGGTGAGGGGGGCACGGACGTCGAGCGGCCCGTCGAGGGTGGCCACGAGGTCGCGGGCGAGGACGACCTTGTCGATGCCACCGTCGCTGATCCGCCCGACTGCGTCGGCGACGATCTCCTGCCACGTGTCCCGGTCGACGGGGCCGTCCACGAAGTCGACCTCGCCGGGGAACTCGGGAACGTCGGTGGCAGCGACCAACGGTGGTGCGGTGATGCCAGCCCCGACGACGGTCACCCACGTGCGTCCGTCTCGTCGGCCCACCACGACCTCGGGCACGGTGAGGCCGCTGCCTTCGCCGTGGTCGGCGAACGTGAAGGTGCCGAAGGCGACCAGGCCCGTGCCCGGGACGTCGACCTCGTCGCGCACCACGCTGTGCCGGGTGATCTCTCGCCACCACGACGTGGCCTCGGCGAACCGGCGCGGCCCGGAGGTCGTGAACGCGGTGGCTCGGCCCCACCCGACGAGGCCGTCGCCGTGGTGGATCCAGGCCATGGAGTCGTCGCGGGGGAGCAGCGCGAGGAGCGGTCCGGGGTCGTCGATCTCGACGGTACGCACCACCAGCGGCCGGGCCTCCGGAGTGGCTGTACCCAAGGCCGGGACGCCGTGGACGGGGGTGCTCACGTCAGCCACGGTACCCGTGGCACAGTGATGCCGTGACGCGAGCAGGCCTGGACAAGCAGCCCCGTGACGTGGCGCGGATGTTCGACGACGTGGCGCGCCGCTACGACCTCACGAACGACGTCCTCTCCCTCGGGCAGGACCGCCGCTGGCGACGCAAGGTCGTCCAGCTGGTCGATCCGCAACCCGGCGAGACCGTGCTGGACCTGGCCGCCGGCACCGGCACGTCGAGCGCACCGTTCGCCGCCACCGGTGCCATGGTCGTGCCCTGTGACTTCTCGCTCGGCATGCTCACCGTCGGCAAGGAGGCCCGCTCTGACCTTCCGTTCGTCGCCGGCGACGGGATGCAGCTGCCGTTCGCGGACGACACGTTCGACGCCGTCACCGTCTCCTTCGGGCTGCGCAACATCCACGACCCGGTAAAGGGTCTCCGCGAACTGTGGCGCGTCACCCGGCGCGGCGGCCGCATCGTCGTGTGCGAGTTCAGCACTCCGACGTGGGCCCCGTTCGAGGCGGTCTACTCCAACTACCTGATGAAGGCCCTGCCGCGCATCGCCGAGCGGGTGTCGTCGAACCCGGAGTCATACGTCTACCTCGCCGAGTCGATCCGTAGCTGGCCCGACCAACGCGGCCTCGCGCTGAGGATGGTCAAAGCCGGCTGGGGGAGGGTCGACTGGCTCAACCTGTCCGGAGGCGTCGTTGCGCTGCACAGCTCGACCAAGCCATGATGTCGGCAACTTAGTGTGACCTCAGTTACAAGCGCTGATCGCCGGGCGTAGGGTGTCCACGTGGTCACGTTGTGAACCTGTTCACAAGCGCACATCCGGGTGACCACGACCCCCGAACCGGCACGAGGGAGGCGCCGTGAACGCGTACACGCCGATCCTGGTTCTCGGCGCCCTCGCAGCCGGTTTCGCGATCTTCAGCGTCGGCATCGCACCCTTCACCGGCCCGGCCCGCTACAACCGCGCGAAGCTCGACCGCTACGAGTCCGGCATCGAGCCCAGCCCCCTCCCCGAGGGCGGCGGACGCATCTCGGTGCGCTACTTCATCATCGCGATGCTGTTCATCGTCTTCGACATCGAGATCATCTTCCTGTACCCGTTCGCTGTGGCGTTCGACGCGCTCGGATGGTTTGGCCTGATCGAGATGCTGATCTTCATGGGCACCGTGTTCATCGCGTACGTCTACGTCTGGAAGCGGGGCGGTCTGGAATGGGACTGAGCGAAGCGAAGGCCCCAACAAGCACAGCAAGTCCGGGATCCCGCGTCGGGCCCTGGACCGCAGCCTCTGTGCTGACCGCCGGGCTTGAGGAAAGGGGCCGACGTGGGGATTGAGGAGAAATTGCCGAGCGGGGTGCTGCTCTCCACCGTCGAGGGCCTGGCCGGCTACATGCGCAAGGCGTCGTTCTGGCCGGCCACCTTCGGGCTCGCCTGCTGCGCCATCGAGATGATGACGTTCGGCGCGCCGCGCTTCGACTCCGCGCGGTTCGGCATGGAGGTCTTCCGACCGTCCCCGCGCCAGGCCGACCTGATGATCGTCGCCGGCCGCGTCAGCAACAAGATGGCGCCGGTCCTGCGCCAGATCTACGACCAGATGGCCGCACCCAAGTACGTCCTGGCGATGGGCGTCTGCGCCAGCTCTGGCGGCATGTTCAACAACTACGCGATCGTGCAGGGCGTCGACCACGTCGTGCCGGTCGACATGTACCTCCCCGGCTGCCCGCCCCGCCCGGAGATGCTCATCGACGCCGTCCTCAAGCTGCACGACTCGGTTCGTCACGAGAAGCTCGGCTCGAACCGTCGGGCCCAGATCGAGGAGCTCGAGCTGACGGCTTTGGAGGCCACCCCGACCTCGGCCATGAAGGGTCTCATGCGCTGATGGCCGACGACAAGGACTTCCCCGCCGACAAGGAGTCGACCATCGACTCCACGTCCGGCACGACCCAGGACGCATCGCACGAGGTGCAGCAGGAGCTCGTTCCCAGCGATGCCCGCGAGCTCGAGGTCGTCGACGTCCGCGAGGGAATGTTCGGCGTCCACGGCACCGGCGACACCAGCGGATACGGAGGCCTCACGCGTCCGGTGATGATGCCCGGCGCCGCGAAGCAGCCGTTCGGCGGCTGGTTCGACGACGTGCACGACCGGCTCTCCACGCTCACCGACGCCCAGGACACGCGAGTCATCGAGAAGGTGATCGTCGACCGCGGCGAGATCACGTTCTTCATCCGCCGGCACGCGCTGCTGGACGTCGTCACCCACCTGCGCAACGACGACACGCTGCGGTTCGAGTTCTGCTCCAGCATCAGCGGCGTCCACTTCCCGCACGAGGAAGGTCGCGAGCTGCACGTCGTCTACCACCTGCTGTCGATGACGCACCGCCGCCGCATCCGGCTCGAGGTCACCTGTCCCGACGACGACCCGCACGTACCGAGCGTCGTCAGCATCTATCCCACCGCCGACTGGCACGAGCGCGAGACGTGGGACTTCTTCGGCGTCATCTTCGACGGCCACCCGGCGCTGACCCGCATCCTGATGCCCGACGACTGGCCCGGCCATCCGCAGCGCAAGGACTACCCACTGGGCGGCATCCCGGTCGAGTACAAGGGCGGCACCATCCCGCCCCCGGACGAGCGGAGGGCGTACTCGTGACTCAGACACATGACGCATCCGCGTCGGGGACCGAAGACCCGTACGCCGGCACCACCGAGACCACCGCGGGCCCGGTGTTCACCGTCACCGGTCAGGACTGGGACACCATCGACAGCTCGGCCGTCGAGGGCGACCGGCTGGTCATCAACATGGGTCCGCAGCATCCGTCCACCCATGGCGTGCTGCGGCTGATCCTCGAGATCGACGGCGAGACCGTCAAGGACGCACGGGCCGGCATCGGCTACCTGCACACCGGCATCGAGAAGAACATGGAGTTCCGCACCTGGACCCAGGGCGTGACGTTCTGCACGCGGATGGACTACGTGGCGCCGTTCTCGAACGAGGCCGCCTACGTCGCCGCCGTCGAGAAGCTGCTGGGCATCGAGGACGACATCCCCGAGAAGGCGCAGGTCATGCGGGTGCTCCTGCTCGAGCTGAACCGGATCAGCTCACACCTCGTGGCGATCGCCACCGGCGGCATGGAGATCGGCGCGCTCACCGTCATGACCATCGGCTTCCGTGATCGCGAGCTCATCCTCGACCTGTTCGAGATGATCACCGGCCTGCGCATGAACCACGCGTTCATCCGTCCGGGTGGCGTCGCGCAAGACCTCCCGGTCGGCGCGATCGAGAAGCTGCACAGCACGGTGCGGATCCTCAAGAGCCGGCTGCCCGAGCTGGCGGCCCTCTGCAACGCCAACCCGATCTTCAAGGGACGCCTCAAGGGCGTCGGCCACCTCGAGCTGGCCGGCTGCCTCGCGCTCGGTCTCACCGGTCCGGTGCTGCGTTCCACCGGCTACGACTGGGACCTGCGCCGCACCCAGCCGTACTGGGGCTACGACGAGTTCGACTTCGACGTCGTCACCTGGGACGAGCCCGACGCCTACGGGCGGTTCCGGATCAGGCTGGAGGAGATGTGGCAGTCGCTGCGCATCGTCGAGCAGGCCATCGGGCGTCTGGCGGTCATGGAGGGCGAGCCGATCATGGTGGCCGACAAGAAGATCGCGTGGCCGGCGCAGCTCAGCGTCGGGGCCGACGGTCAGGGCAACTCCGCGGAGCACATCCGCCACATCATGGGCGAGTCCATGGAGGCGCTGATCCACCACTTCAAGATCGTCACCGAGGGATTCCGCGTGCCGGCCGGTCAGGCGTACGCGGCCATCGAGGCGCCGCGCGGCGAGATCGGGTGCCACGCCGTCTCTGACGGCGGCACCCGTCCGTACCGCGTGCATTTCCGCGACCCGAGCTTCGTCAACCTGCAGGGCACGTCCGTGATGAGCGAGGGCGGAATGCTCTCCGACGTGATCGTCGCCATCGCCAGCATCGACCCGGTCATGGGAGGCGTGGACAGATAGTGAGTACGCAGTCGCAAGGTCCAAGCCCGAGCTCGACGAGGCTCACGCCGTCCACCGAGGCCGAGCTCACCGAGATCATGGCGAGATATCCAGAACCGAGATCCGCCCTGTTGCCGATGCTTCATCTCCTGCAGTCCGTCGAGGGCAGCGTCACCGCCGAGGGCATCGACGTGTGCGCGGAGATGCTCGGGCTCAGCCACGCGGACGTCTCCGGCGTCGCGACGTTCTACACCATGTACAAACGGCGCTCGATGGGCGAGCACCACGTCGGCGTCTGCACCAACACGTTGTGTGCGGTGATGGGTGGCGACGTGATCTTCGAGCGACTGAAGGATCATCTCGATGTCGGCAACGACGAGACCACCGAGGACGGCAAGGTCACCCTCGAGCACATCGAGTGCAACGCGGCCTGCGACTTCGCCCCGGTGATGACGGTCAACTGGGAGTTCTTCGACAACCAGACGCCGGAGAGTGCCGTCGAGCTCGTCGACGCGTTGCGCGCCGGCGACACGGTTCGGTCCACCAGGGGAGCCACCATCACGAGCTGGCGTCAGGCCGAGCGGGTTCTCGCCGGCTTCGAGGACGGCCTCGTCGACGAGGGCCCGGCCGCCGCCGGCCCCTCGCTGGTCGGCCTCGACATCGCGCGTGACAACGACTGGACCGCCCCGCCGCTCGATGAGAGCAGTGCCGATCGTTCCCATATGCCGGCCTCGACGGCCCCCGAGAGTCAAGCGGATACCGCAAAGGATGGGGCCGTCGACGCTGCTGAGGAGTCGGACACCTCACGTGCGGAGACCGAGACCAAGATCGCAGAATCGCCTGCCGACGTCGCTGAGGAGGGTGACGATGACTGAGACTTCGATCGACGTCCTCACCCCGGTCCTCACCAAGAACTGGGGCGACGACCGCGCCTGGACCCTTGCGGCCTACGAGGACCAGGGCGGCTACGAGGCGCTGACGACGGCGCTGTCGATGGCACCGGCCGACCTCGTCGAGCTGGTCAAGGAGTCGGGGCTTCGCGGTCGCGGCGGCGCCGGGTTCCCCACCGGCATGAAGTGGGGCTTCATCCCGCACGATCCCGACCAGCCGGGCGGCGCGAAGCCCAACTACCTCGTGGTCAACGCGGACGAGTCCGAGCCGGGCACCTGCAAGGACATCCCGCTGATGATGGCGAGTCCGCACACCCTCCTCGAGGGCGTCATCATCGCCGCGCACGCCATCCGGGCCAAGGTGGCCTTCATCTACGTGCGGGGCGAAGTGCTGCACGTCGTCCGTCGCCTCCAGGCCGCCACTCGCGAGGCGTACGCCGCCGGTCACCTCGGGCAGGACATCCACGGCACGGGCGTCGACCTCGATCTGGTCATCCACGCCGGCGCCGGTGCCTACATCTGCGGTGAGGAGACGGCGCTGCTCGACTCGCTCGAGGGCAGGCGGGGCCAGCCCCGGCTGCGCCCGCCGTTCCCCGCGGTCGAAGGGCTGTACGCCTCCCCGACCGTCATCAACAACGTCGAGACCATCGCCTCGGTGCCGTCGATCGTCACTGGTGGCATCGACTGGTTCGGGTCGATGGGCACCGAGAAGTCCAAGGGCTACACCCTGTACTCGCTGTCCGGGCACGTGAAGAAGCCCGGCCAGTACGAGGCGCCGCTCGGCATCACCCTGCGCGAGCTGCTCGACCTCGGTGGCGGCATGCGTGAGGGTGCGGAGCTCAAGTTCTGGACGCCGGGCGGCTCGTCGACGCCCATTCTCACCGCTGAGCACCTCGACGTCCCGCTCGACTACGAGGCCGTCAGCGCGGCCGGGTCGATGCTCGGCACCAAGGCGCTGCAGTGCTTCGACCAGACCACGTCGGTCGTGCGCTGCGTGCTGCGCTGGACGGAGTTCTACAAGCACGAGTCCTGTGGCAAGTGCACTCCCTGCCGCGAGGGCACCTGGTGGCTCGTGCAGACGCTCCAGCGACTCGACGCCGGCCGGGGCGAGCCGGGTGACATCGACCTGCTGCTCGACCTGTGCGACAACATCCTCGGGCGCTCCTTCTGTGCGCTCGGCGACGGCGCCACCAGCCCCATCACGTCGGCGATCGAGTACTTCCGCGATGAGTTCGAGGCCGGCATGCACACACCGTCCAGCGAGCTGTTTCCGCCGGCTGCATCCACCCTGTTCGCACCCGTCACGGCAGGAGGGGCCGCGTGAGTGTCGAAGCCAAGCAGGAGACGCAGACGCCCGTCGAGCTCGTCACCCTGACGATCGACGACGTCGAGGTGAGCGTCCCGAAGGGCACGCTGCTGATCCGCGCGGCCGAGCTCATCGGCGTCGACATCCCGCGCTTCTGCGACCACCCGCTGCTCGAGCCGGTCGGCGCCTGCCGGCAGTGCCTCGTTGAGGTCACCGACGCCGGCAACGGCCGCGGGTTCCCCAAGCCGCAGGCCTCATGCACCCTCGAGGTCGCGCCCGGCATGGTGGCCAAGACGCAGGTCACGTCGCCGGTGGCCGACAAGGCGCAGCAAGGCACGATGGAGTTCCTGCTCGTCAACCACCCGCTCGACTGCCCGGTCTGCGACAAGGGCGGTGAGTGTCCGCTGCAGAACCAGGCGATGAGCCACGGCCGCGGAGAGTCCCGCTTCACCGAGGTCAAGCGGACGTTCCCCAAGCCGACGCGGGTCTCCGCGCAGGTGCTCCTCGACCGCGAGCGGTGCGTGCTGTGCGCGCGCTGCACCCGGTTCTCCGAGCAGATCGCCGGCGACCCGTTCATCGCCATGATCGAGCGCGGCCCCGAGCAGCAGGTCGGCATCGCTGACGACGTGCCGTTCCACTCCTACTTCTCCGGCAACACCATCCAGATCTGCCCGGTGGGCGCCCTCACCAGCGCCGACTACCGGTTCCGGTCGCGACCGTTCGACCTCGTCTCGACGCCCTCGGTGGCCGAGCACGACGCCTGTGGCTCCGCGATCCGCGTCGACCACCGTCGCGGCAAGGTGATGCGCCGGCTCGCCGGTGACGACCCCGAGGTCAACGAGGAGTGGATCACCGACAAGGACCGCTTCTGCTTCACCTGGACCACCCAGGTCGACCGCCTGCGCACCCCGCTCGTCCGAATCGAGTCCGGCGAGCTGGAGCCTGCGTCCTGGCCGGCCGCCCTGACCGTCGCGGCGCGCGGGCTGGCCGCGGCCGGCGGCGTCGGCGTCCTCCCGGGTGGACGACTGACTGCCGAGGACGCGTTCGCGTACAGCAAGTTCGCGCGGACCGCCCTCCGCACCAACGACGTCGACTTCCGCGCGCGGGTTCACTCGCCCGAGGAGGCCGACTTCCTCGCCGCCCATGTCGCCGCCACTCACCTCGCGGTCACCTACCGCGACCTCGAGGAAGCGTCCAGGGTCGTGCTCGTCGGGCTGGAACCGGAGGACGAGGCCGGCACGATCTTCCTGCGGCTGCGCAAGGCATCGCTGTCCGGGCTCAGCGTCACGTCGATCGCGGCGCACGCCAGCCGCGGACTCACCAAGATGGGCGGTGAGCTCATCGCCACCACGCCCGGACACGAGGCCGCCGCACTCGATGCCCTCGACGTGGATGGCGGCACCGTCATCCTCGCCGGCGAGCGCCTCGCGGCCGCGCCCGGTGCGTTCAGCGCCGCTCTGCGTCTCGCCGAGCGCACCGGCGCCAAGCTCGCCTGGGTGCCCCGCCGGGCCGGCGACCGCGGTGCGGTCGAGGCCGGGTGCCTGCCCACCCTGCTGCCGGGCGGCCGTCCGGTCGCCGACCCAGAGGCTCGAGCCGACCTCGCCGCGGCCTGGGGTATCGACTCCCTGCCGGGCACGGTCGGTCGCGACGCCCGCACGATCATCGAGGCCGCGGCCGAGGGCGTGCTCGGCGGTCTGGTCGTCGGCGGCGTCGAGGTCGACGACCTGCCGGATCCCGCCCTCGCCCACCAGGCTCTCGAGCGGGCGTTCGTCGTCAGCCTGGAGGTGCGGAACAGCGACGTCACCCGAGCCGCCGATGTCGTGCTGCCGGTGGCACCGCCCGTCGAGAAGGCCGGCACGTTCGTCAGCTGGGAGGGCCGCCTGCGTCCGTTCGGCGCGGTGCTCGACGACGCCAACTCGCTCACCGACATCCGGGTGCTCGCCGGCATCGCCGAGGAGTTGGGCACCAGCCTCGGCTTCCGCACCACCGAGGCGGCTCACGCTGCGATGACCGAGACCGGACCGTGGGACGGCACGCGTGCCACGGCTCCGCACGTCGACGTGCCTCCGCAGTCGCAGATCGAGCCCGGAACCGTGGTGCTCGAGACCTGGCGGCAGATGATCGACGACGGACGCGGCCAGGACGGCCAGCCGAAGTACCACCAGACCGCCCGGCCCGCGGTGCTGCGCGCCAACCAGGCGACGCTGAGGGCGGCCGGCATAGAGCCCGGCGACCAGGCCACCATCGGCACCGACGACGGCAGCGCCACCTTCCCGGCCGAGGTCGCCGACCTCCCCGACAACGTGGTCTGGGTGCCGTCGAACTCCGGCGTCAACCTGCGCACGATCCGTGCGGGGCACGGCAGCGTCGTCAGCCTCACTGCCGCAGGGGGTCACGCATGAGCGAGCTGTTCGGCAACGAGCCGTTCTGGGTCGTCGCCCTCAAGGCGGTCCTGATCTTCGTCGTCCTGGTGGTCTACACGCTGTTCAACATCTGGTTCGAGCGCCGCGTGGTGGCGCGGATGCAGCACCGCATCGGGCCCAACGTGCACGGCCCGTTCGGCCTGCTGCAGAGCCTCGCCGACGGCGTCAAGCTCGCGCTCAAGGAGGACGTCGTCGTCAAGGCGGCCGACAAGGTCGTCTACGTCGCGGCGCCGATCCTGGCCACCATCCCGGCGTTTCTCGCCTGGGCGGTCATCCCGATGGGCCCCGAGGTCACCATCCCGTTCACCGACACGGTCACGCCGCTGCAGCTCACCGACCTGCCGGTCGCCGTGCTCTACATCCTGGCCGTCACGTCGATCGGCATCTACGGCATCGTGCTCGCCGGCTGGTCTTCGGGCTCCATCTACGCCTTGCTCGGCGGGATGCGGTCGAGCGCGCAGATGATCTCCTACGAGGTCGCGATGGGCCTATCGTTCGTCTCGGTGTTCATGTACGCCGGGTCGATGTCGACGTCGGAGATCGTCGCGGCCCAGACGAGCACGTGGTACTTCCTGCCCTTGTTCCCGTCCTTCGTCATCTACCTCATCGCGATGGTCGGTGAGACGAACCGCGCCCCGTTCGACCTGCCCGAGGCGGAGGGCGAGCTCGTCGGCGGCTTCCACACCGAGTACTCCTCTCTGAAGTTCGCCCTGTTCTTCCTGGCCGAGTACGTCAACATGGTCACCGTCTCGGCGCTGGCCACCACGCTGTTCCTTGGCGGCTGGCGGGCACCGTTCGGCCTCTCGCAGGCGTGGGGCGGCGCACTCAACGAGGGTTACTGGCCGCTGCTGTGGTTCTTCGGCAAGACGCTGGCGTTCATCTTCTTGTTCATCTGGCTGCGCGGCACGCTGCCCCGGATGCGCTACGACCAGTTCATGACGTTCGGGTGGAAGGTGCTCATCCCGTTCTCGCTGGCGTGGATCGTGGCCGTCGCGTTCATCCGCAAGCTCAAGCAGGAGGACCTGCTCGACCAGCAGACGCTGGTGTGGGCCGCCATCATCGCCGGACTGCTCTTCGTGGTGACGTTCTTCATCCCGGAGAACAAGGACGAGGTAGCCGAGCCGGAGCCCGAGCCTGACGATTTCGACGCGTTCACCGGCGGCTACCCGGTGCCGCCACCATCCGGCACAGCGCCGGGCACGCCTGACACCCCGAAGGAGGCTCGACGATGACCAACACCGTCCGCGAGACGCTCTGGGACCCGATCGCCGGCTTCGGCGTCACGTTCCGGACCATGTTCAAGAAGGTCGTCACCGAGCAGTACCCGTTCGAGAAGGTGCCCACCGCGCCGCGCTTCCACGGACGTCATCAGCTCAACCGGTGGCCGGACGGCCTCGAGAAGTGCATCGGCTGCGAGCTCTGCGCCTGGGCCTGCCCGGCCGACGCCATCTACGTCGAGGGCGCGTCCAACACCGAGGACGGCCGGTTCAGTCCGGGGGAGCGCTACGGCCGCGTCTACCAGATCAACTACCTGCGCTGCATCCTCTGCGGCCTGTGCATCGAGGCGTGTCCGACCCGCGCCCTCACCATGACCAACGAGTACGAGCTGGCCGACGACAACCGCGCCGACCTCATCTACGAGAAGTCCGACCTGCTCGCCCCGCTGCTGCCGGGCATGGTGGAACCGCCGCACGCGATGCTGATCAGCGACGATCACCAGGACTACTACCGGGGCAAGACGCTGCCGTTGCTCCCCACCGATCCGGCCGAGCAAGCCGACGTGAACCCGGCCGGGTCACCCGGAGAGGACGACACGTGACGACGTTCTGGATTCTCGCGCCGGTGATGGTGGTGGCGGCCCTGGGGCTGGTGTTCGCCCGCAAGGCCGTGCATGCGGCGCTCTGCCTGGCGATCGTGATGATCGGGCTCGCCGTGCTGTACGCCGCGCAGGGCGCGCCGTTCCTGTTCGCGGTGCAGATCATCGTCTACACCGGCGCGATCATGATGCTGTTCCTCTTCGTCCTGATGCTGGTCGGCGTCGACACGTCCGACTCGCTGGCCGAGACCATCAAGGGCCAGCGCTTGATGGCCACCGTCGTCGGGCTGCTGTTCGGCGTCACCGCCGTCATGGCGATCGGACAGGGCGTCACCGGCGCGGTCACCGGCTTGGACGGCGCGAACGAGAACGGCAACCCGTACGGATTGGCGGAGCTGCTGTTCGGGCCGTACGTGCTGGCCTTCGAGCTCACCAGTGCGCTGCTCATCACGGCGGCGCTGGGCGCCATGGTGCTGGCGCACCGCGAGCGGCTCACCCCGCGTCGCAGCCAGGCCGACCTCGCCCGCCAGCGGCTGCGCGACTACGCCGAGAGCGGCAAGCACCCCGGCAACCCGCCGACGCCGGGCGTGTTCGCCCGCCACAATGCCGTCGACACGCCGGCGCTGCTGCCCGACGGCCGCCCGCTGGAGGAGTCGATCTCCGCCAGCCTCGTCGGTCGCGGCCAGGTGCGCGAGGGCTTCGACGACGACATCGAGGCCATCGAGCGCGATCTCGACCCGACCGACCCCGGCGGGGATGCCGGGCCGCGAGCGGCCGACGAGGGCACGGCGGGTGAGGCGCCGTGACCGAGTACATCACCCTCTCGCTCATCCTGTTCACCATTGGCGCCGTCGGCGTGCTCGTGCGGCGGAACTCGATCGTCATCTTCATGTGCGTCGAGCTGATGCTCAACGCCACGAACCTGGCCCTCGTCGCCTTCTCCCGGCAGCACGGCAACCTCGACGGTCAGGTGGCGGCATTCTTCGTCATGGTCGTCGCCGCGGCCGAGGTCGTGGTCGGCCTCGCCATCATCGTGTCCATCTACCGCACGCGTCGCTCGGCCTCGGTCGACGAGGCGAGCCTGCTGAAGCTCTAAGGGGGCAGGGTGCTCGAACTCGCCTGGCTGCTCGTCGCGGTCCCGCTCGTCTCCGGTCTCGGCCTCCTGGTCTGGGGCAAGGAGGGCGACCGCGTCGGGCACCTCATCGGCACCGCGGCCTCGTGCGTCTCCTTCGTCATCGGTGCGATCGCCTTCATCCAGCTGCTCGGACGCGACGAGGCCGACCGCTCGTTCTCGAAGACGATGTTCACCTGGATCGAGGCCGGCCCGTTCCACGTCGACGTGGCCTACACGTTCGACCAGCTGTCGGGGCTGTTCGTGCTGCTGATCACCGGCGTCGGCTCGCTCATCCATGTCTACTCGATCGGCTACATGGAGCAGGACGCCCGCCGGCGGCGGTTCTTCGCCTACCTCAACATCTTCATCGCCTCGATGCTCACGCTGGTGCTGGCGTCCGACTACCTGGTGATGTTCCTCGGCTGGGAGGGCGTCGGCCTCGCGTCATACCTGCTGATCGGCTTCTGGCAGCACAAGGACTCTGCGGCCCGGGCGGCCACCAAGGCGTTCGTCATCAACCGCGTCGGGGATCTGGGCATGGCGCTGGCGATCATGCTGATGTTCGCGCAGTTCGGCACGACGGCCGTTGCGCCGGTGAACGCCTCGATCGACGGAGCATCGGCGGCGGTCGCCACCACACTCGGCCTGCTCCTGCTGCTCGGCGCCTGCGGCAAGTCGGCCCAGGTGCCGCTGCAGAGCTGGCTGCTGGATGCGATGGAAGGCCCGACTCCGGTCTCCGCGCTCATCCACGCCGCCACGATGGTCACCGCGGGTGTCTACCTCGTCGTCCGCTCCAACGGCATCTTCGATGCGTCGGAGACGGCGCGCACCGCGGTCATCGTCGTCGGACTCGTCACGCTGCTGGTCGGTGCCTGGATCGGTTGCGCCAAGGACGACATCAAGAAGGCGCTGGCCGGCTCCACGATGAGCCAGATCGGCTACATGATGCTGGGCGCCGGACTCGGCCCGGCCGGCTACGCGTTCGCGATCTTCCACCTGCTCACGCACGGCTTCTTCAAGGCCAACCTGTTCCTCGGCGCCGGCTCGATCATGCACGGCATGAACGACGACGTGGAGATGCGGCACTACGGGGCCCTCCGCCGGGCCATGCCGATCACGTTCGTCACCTTCCTGTTCGGCTACCTGGCGATCATCGGCTTCCCGGGCTTCTCCGGGTTCTTCTCCAAGGACAAGATCATCGAGACCGCGTTCGGCCACTCGTTCTGGGTCGGCCTCGGTGCGCTGGTCGGTGCCGGCGTCACCGCGTTCTACATGACCCGCCTGATGATGATGACGTTCTTCTCCGAGAAGCGCTGGAAGGAGGACGTCCATCCGCACGAGTCGCCGAAGGTCATGACGTATCCGTTGATCGCACTCGGCGCGCTGTCTCTGCTCGGCGGGGCGATGGCACTGGGCGGCTGGATCACCGACTTCCTCGAACCGGTCGTCGGCCACGCCGAGCACCACGAGCTCGGCATCCCGGCCTGGCTCCTGACGGTGTTCATCACGCTGGTCGTCGCCGCCGGTGTCGCGCTCGGCTACGTGCTCTACAGCCGCGAGCCGATCGCCGGTGAGATGCCGGCCGACAGCTCGGTCTCGTTCTTCGCGCGCGCCGGCCGCCACGAGCTCTACGGCAACGAGCTCAACGACGCCGTGGCCGTGCGGCCCACCCGTCATCTCACCCGCTTCCTGGTCTTCCTCGACGGCAGGGGCATCGACGGCTTCGTCACCGGTCTCGCGGACCGGCTCGGCGACACGTCGCAGGCCCTCCGCAAGCCGCAGACCGGGTTCGTCCGCAGCTACGCGCTCAGCTTCTTCGCCGGGGCGTCGCTCATCGTGCTCGCTCTCCTGGCGGTGACCCTTTCATGATCCTGTCGCTCATGGCCGCGACGCCGCTCGTCGGCGCGCTCGTCGTCATGTTGATGCCTCGCGCGTCCGGCCGCGCGTCGGCCGTCAAGGCCGTCGCCGTGGGGTTCACCGTCGTGACGCTCGCGCTGTCGCTCGGCATGATGTCCGGCTACGAGGTCGGCGCCGGCGGCTACCAACTCACGGAGCAGCACACCTGGATCGAGCTGTTCGGGGCGTCCTACTCACTCGGTGTCAACGGCATCGGCGTCACGCTGATCCTGCTCACCACCGTGCTGACGCCCATCGTCGTGCTCTCCGCCTGGGACGACCGACTGCCCGGCGACCGCAGCGTCAACGCCTACCTGGCCTGGATGCTGGTGCTGGAGGGGCTCGCGATCGGCGTCTTCTCGGCCACGGACGCCTTCTTGTTCTACGTCCTGTTCGAGGCGACGCTGGTGCCGCTGTACTTCCTCATCGGCTCGTACGGAGGTCCGCACCGCACGTATGCCGCGGTGAAGTTCCTGATCTACAACCTCGTCGGCGGCCTGCTGATGCTCGCGTCGATCGTCGGCCTGTACGTCGTCACATCACGCCAGGGCGAAGCCACCTTCTTGCTCAGTGACCTGACGAACCTCGACGTCGGCACCACCACCGAGCGGCTGCTGTTCGTCGGTTTCATGGCGGCGTTCGTGATCAAGGCCCCGCTGTGGCCGTTCCACACCTGGCTGCCCGATGCGGCCGCGTCCGCCACCCCGTCGACCTCGGTGCTGATGGTCAGCGTCGTCGACAAGATCGGCACGTTCGGCATGCTGCGCTGGTGCCTCGAGATCTTCCCCGGGGCGTCGGAGTGGGCCAGCCCGGTCGTCATCGGTCTCGCAGTGGTGAGCATCCTCTACGGCGCGTTGCTGGCGATCGGCCAGGACGACATCCGCCGCCTCATCGCGTTCACGTCGGTGTCGCACTTCGGCTTCATCATCCTGGGCATCTTCGTGTTCACGTCCACGTCCACCGCCGGTGCGACGCTCTACATGTTCAACCACGGCATGTCGACGGCCGCGCTGTTCCTGGTGACCGGCATCATGATCGCCCGTCGCGGGTCGGCCAGCATCGGCGACTTCGGTGGCGTGCAGAAGATCGCACCGATCATGTCCGGCGTGCTGCTGCTGGCCGGTCTGTCCAGCCTCTCGCTGCCGGGGCTCGCGCCGTTCATCTCCGAGTTCATGGTGCTCGCAGGCACGTTCACGCGGTCTCCGCTGGCGGCCGCCCTCGCCACCCTCGGCATCGTGCTGGCCGCGCTCTACATCCTGATCATGTACCAGCGCACGATGACCGGGCCGCTGCGTGACGGCAACGACGGCGTCCACGACCTGGAGCCCCGCGAGGTCGCAGCGCTGGCGCCTGCCATCGTCCTGATCGTCGGGCTCGGGTTCTACCCCCAGCCGGTGCTCAACGTCATCAACCCGGCGGTCGACGAGGTCGTCAGCCAGGTCGGGGACGGCGATCCCGCACCGAAATCGCCCGCGGATCTTGCCCAGGAGGGTGGCCACTGATGATCCTCGCCGAGCTGCCTCCCATCTCCGGACCGGACATCGAGTACGCGCTCATCGCGCCGATCCTGATCATCACGGCCGCCGCCGTGATCGGCACCGTCGTCGAGGCTTTCGTGCCGCGCCGCTGGCGGTTCGAGATCCAGGCTCTGATCGCCGTCGTCGGCGTCGTGGCCGCCCTGGTCGACACCGTGGTCGTCTACCAGTCGCTGGATGCCATCGACAACGCTCAAACCGCGCGCGGCCAGATCTCCACCGAGGGAGCACTCTCGGTCGACGGCCCCGGCGTCTTCACCTGGGGCCTGCTGCTGGTGTTCGCGCTGATGAGCTTCCTGCTCTTCGCCGAGCGACGGCTCGACGGCGGGCTCAGCGCATTCACTGGCCGAGCCGCCGACGCCCCGGGCTCGGCGGGGGAGGCCGAGGCGCAGGCCAAGAACATCGAGCACACCGAGATCTTCCCGCTCGGCGTCTTCGCGCTGCTCGGGATGATGGTGTTCGCCACGTCCAACGACCTGCTGACGATGTTCGTGGCGCTCGAGGTGCTGTCGCTGCCGCTGTACCTGATGTGCGGCCTGGCCCGTCGGCGCCGGTTGCTCAGCCAGGAAGCGGCGCTCAAGTACTTCCTGCTCGGCGCGTTCTCGTCGGCGTTCTTCATGTATGGCATCGCCCTGGCCTACGGGTTCGCCGGCAGCTTCGAGCTCGCCGAGATCGACGCGGCCGTCACGACACGGACGGGCAGCCAGAACCTGCTGCTCGCGGCCGTGGCGCTGATGGCGGTCGGCCTGCTGTTCAAGATCAGCGCGGTGCCGTTCCACGCGTGGACCCCCGACGTCTACCAGGGCGCGCCGACCCCGGTCACCGCCTTCATGGCGGCCGGCACCAAGGCTGCTGCGTTCGTCGCGATGCTGCGGGTGTTCTTCGTGGCCTTCGGCGGCGCCTCGTGGGACTGGCGACCGATCATCTGGGCCGTCGCGCTCGTCACGATGCTGCTCGGGTCGCTGGTCGCCATCGCCCAGACCGACGTCAAGCGCATGCTCGCGTACTCCTCGATCGCCCATGCCGGCTTCCTGCTCGTCGCCTTCGCCGGCGCGTACGTGAGCACCACCGGCCGCATCACCTCGGTCTCGAGCGTGCTGTTCTACCTCGCCGTCTACGGCATCGCCTCGATCGGTGCGTTCGCCGTGGTGATGCTCATCCGCGACGCCGGCGGTGAGGCCACGCATCTGTCGCGCTGGGCCGGGCTGGGCAAGGTGTCGCCGCTGCTGGCCGGATCGTTCGCGCTCTTCATGCTCTCGTTCGCCGGCATCCCGCTCACGGCCGGTTTCATCGGCAAGTGGAGCGTCTTCAGCGCGGCTTGGTCCGGCGGCTACTGGGCACTCGTCCTCGCCGGCGTCGTCGTCAGCGGCATCGCGGCGTACTTCTACGTGCGGGTCATCGTGCTGATGTTCTTCACCGACCCGGTCGGGGACGGGCCGACCGTCGCCGTCCCGAGTGCCTTGACTACCGTGGTGATCGCCGCGGCCGCACTGGCCACGGTGGTTCTCGGCGTCCTGCCGGGACCCGTGCTGGACCTGGCGCAGCACGCCGGCGCGTTCGTGCGCTGACCGGGTCCGACGACGGTGTTGTTCAAGGGAGGACCCGTGACCAGTCTGGGTGTGGCGTTCAGCGACGACGCGCTCGAAGCACGCGTCGCTCGCGGCGTCGATCTGGTCGAGCAGCACCTCGCCGAGGTGATCGACAGCGACGAGCAGTTCATCACCGAGGCCGCCGCCCACCTCCTCAATGCCGGCGGCAAGCGGTTCCGCCCGATGTTGGTGATGGTGTGCGCCGAGTTCGGCGACCCGACGCATCCCGACGTCGTGCCGGCGGGAACCGCCGTCGAGCTGACCCATCTCGCCACGCTCTACCACGACGACGTGATGGACGAGGCCTCCATGCGGCGCGGCGCGGAGAGCGCCAACCATCGCTGGGACAACTCACTCGCCATCCTCGTCGGCGACTATCTGTTCGCGCACGCGTCCGAGGTCGTGTCGACCCTCGGCCCGGAGGCCGTCGGCGTGCAGGCCCGCACCTTCGCCCGGCTCGTCAAGGGGCAGATCCGCGAGACCATCGGCCCGCGCGGCGATGAAGACCCGCTGGCCCACTACCTCAGCGTCGTCGCCGACAAGACCGGCTCGTTGATCGCGACGTCCGCCCACTTCGGCGCCACGATGTCGCGGGCGTCCGACGACGTCGTCGACGCGCTCACCGAGTTCGGCGAGCGCGTCGGCGTGGCGTTCCAGCTGAGCGACGACATCCTCGATGTCGCCAGCGACCCCGGCGAGTCCGGCAAGACCCCGGGCACCGACCTTCGTGAAGGGGTCCCCACCTTGCCGACTCTGCTAGCCCGCCGCTCCACCGACCCGAGCGATGCGGACCTGGTGCGGCTGCTCTCCGGGCCGATCTCCGACGACGCCGACGTGGCCCGGGCGGTCGAGGCGTTGCGCGCCCACCCGGCGATGGACGAGGCGCGCGCATTCGTCCAGGCCGAGGCCGATTCCGCCCGCGCCCTGCTCGACAAGCTGCCCGACACGCCCGCACGCGCCGCACTGAACGCCATCTGCGACACCCTGGCGACCAGGTTGACCTGAGCGTGCCCGGATGGCCGTGCGGTTTCAGCCGCTGACGATGGGGGAATCGAGGTGGTCGTCGCCGTGCGGGGAGATGATCTCGATGATCGCGTCGGAGAAGTCGACGTCGTAGGTGGACTGCAGGTGCTCGCGGACCGCCGCCACTGCGTCGTCGAGGCTCCCGGTGTGGGTGATGCCTCCGCCGCTCGCGAGGCCCTCGCCCTCGATGTCGAGCTCCCACCCGTCGGGCCCCTTCAGCGCATTCACGACGAATCGACCGTGCGGCGGGGGATGGCCTTCGAAGGAAATGGTCACGCGTGGATCATGGCACCCGCGGGCGCATCCGTCAGGGAAACCGTCCCGCGGGCCGCACGGACGATGACGGCGAACGATCGGGCCCCGTCCGGCAGACCGGCCTGATAGCCGTCACGGACCCGATCCTCGATCTCGCTCCGCAGCCCGGGCGGCAGAGTCGTCAGATGTTGGGCGATCCGGGTCGGACCGGTCGAGAAGCTCGTCCAGTAGTCCTCGAAGTCGGCGAAGTCGAAGCTGAGCACGATCGGCACTTCCTCCACGTCGACGAGTCCGGCCTTCCGCAAGAGGTCGGCCTGTCCGTTCGCCGCCACGACGGGGCGGCCCTTGACCTGCGCGCGCAGTGTCCGGGTGCCCTCATCGAGAACGGCGCCGGAATCCAGCACGAGATCGAGTACGCCGAATCCGCCCCAGAAGTCGAACGTGCAGCAGGCGACCACGCCGCCGGGGCGGGTGACGCGGCGCATCTCGGACGCGACGAGGTCGACGTCCGGGACCACATCAATGACCAAGGCCGAGACGCAGGCGTCGAACGAGGCGCCGGCGTACCGCATGTCGCAGGCGTCGCCGACCTCGTAGGTGATGGAAGGATGGGATCGGAGCTGACGCGCACCATCGAGGTAGGGCTCAGACGCATCAAGGCCCACCGTGGTGAACCCACGCCTTGCCAGTGCCAGCGAGATGGTGCCCGTGCCGCAGCCGACATCCAGGACTCGGGAACCCGGTTCCACGCCGGCGAAGTCGAGGAACGGGTCCGCCAAGCGTTCGCTCCACCGCCCCATGAAGTGCTCGTACACGTCGGGGTCGGTCGCCAGGAAGGTAGGCATGGGCCGCTCATGGCCGTCCGTCACTCGTCGGCGAACAGCTTGTCGCCGCCCTCGGGCGGGAAGTCGGCATGACGATGGACGGTGCGCCAGTCGCCGTCCTCGCGGCGGAAGACGTGCGTGGAACGCAGCGTGTACGTCCGGCTCGTGCCGTCGACGAGAACCACGTTGCTCTCATAGCCGACCGCGAACGCCAGATCGCCGCTCGCCCCCGCCGCGATGAGCTCGAAGTCGTACGACACCGGGTCGGAGAACCACCCAGCCACGGTCTTGAACATCGGTTCGACCTGGGCCCAGCCCTGAGCCGACTCCTTTGCGCCCAGCACGGTGACCGGGTCATTCCGCGACCACAGGTCGATGCGCGGCTGCGCATCGCCGGCGTGGATCTGTCGCTCTGCTTCGACGAACTTCGGAAGAAACTCGTCCACGAACTCTCGTGTCTCTGCATTCATGATGCGCCTCCACCTACAGTGGGAGTATTCGATACAGTTAGGATGCATTCAAATGGTCAAGGCTGTCAAGAGGTCCTATGACGCCAGTGGTCGGCAGGCACGCGCGCAGGAGGCGCGACAGCGCGTCATCGACGTCGCGCACGACCTCTTCATTCGCGAGGGATACGGCCGGACCACTATCGCGGACATCGCCCGCGGCGCTGACGTCTCGGTCGAGACGATCTACTCGGCCTTCGGAAGCAAGGCCGCCCTGCTGAAGAAGGTCTGGTACGTCCGGTTCCGCGGGGACGAGCAGGATGTCCGCCTCCTCCACCGTCCGGAGATCCAGGAGATGCTCCGCGAGCCCGACTTGGTGGTCCGGCTGCGCCGACACGCAGCTGTCATGACGCCCGTCTTCCGCCGCTTCGTGCCACTGCATCGCGCTCTGCTGGCCGCCGCCGCGACCGAGCCGACCGCCGCCGACATGGTGGCCGAGTTCGACGCCGGGCGCCTTGACGCCTCTACCCATTTCGCGAAGGCGGCCAAGACGACCGGCCAGCTCGCACCGTCCAAGGCCGAGTGCCGCGACGTCTACTACGCGACACTCGACGGCGCGCTGTGGCACCGGATGGTCCATGAGCGCGACTGGAGCGACGAGCGATTCGCCGCGTTTCTTGGCGACCTCTGGGTGTCGTTGCTGACCTGACACGGCCAGCTTGTCAGGCCGCGAGGTTCTCGGCCGCGCGCTGAAGCACCCGGCGGCGTCCGCTGAGGACGTCGACGGTGAAGATGACCAGCGCGATCCAGACGAGGACGAAGCCGACCCACCGCGCCGTGCCCATCGGCTCGTGGAACAGCAGCAGTCCGAAGATGAACTGCAGCACGGGAGCGAGGTACTGCAGCAGCCCGATCGACGTGAGCCGCAGCCGGGTTGCGGCTCCGCCGAACAACAGCAGCGGGATCGCCGTGATGATGCCGGTGCCGGCCAGCAGCAGCGCGTTCGGCACCCCTTCGTGCCCGAACGACAGCGTTCCATTCGCCTCCAGCACGCCCAGATAGGTCAGGGCGATCGGCGTCAGCAGCAGCGTCTCGGCGCCGAGCGCCTCGACGGCGCCGAGCTGAGCCTTCTTCTTGAGGAATCCGTAGGTGGCGAAGGAGAACGCGACCGTGAGGGCGACGTATGGCAGCCGTCCATAGTCGACGGTGAGGATGACGACGGCGACGGCGCCGATGGCGACCGCCGCCCACTGGGCGCGACGCAAGGTCTCCCGGAGCACGAACACCCCGAGGAGCACGGTGACTAGGGGGTTGATGAAGTACCCGAGCGACGTCTCGATGACCTTGTCGTGCGTGACGCCGTAGATGAACGTGCCCCAGTTGATCGTGATCACCGCGGCCGCCAATGCCAGGTAGCCGACGCGTCGCCGGTCGGACCAGATGGCCCGGAAGGCCACCCAGCGGCGGGTGACCGTGAGCAGCAACGCGACGAACACCAGGGACCACGCGATGCGGTGGGCGAGTGCCTCCAGCGAGCCGGCCGGGTCGAGCAGCGGCCAGTAGAGCGGGAAGAGTCCCCAGCACAAATAGGCGCCGGCACCCATGGCCAGCCCGCTGCGGGAATCGTTCACATCAGGAATCTACGCCCGGACTCGGGCCGGTATTCCTGGGCAACGACACGGCGCTCGTCCTTTGGCAGGATTCCGTCCTCGGATGGCAGTAGAACGGTCACCGAGACTCGAGCAGCCGCTTCAGCCGTGCGAGGTCCTTCGTGTTCGCCCGGCGCATCGCAATCGTCATCATCGGCGCGGCGACTGAGGAGAACCCGGAGGGTTCGCCGCGGTTGCGCAACGTCATCGTGGTTCTCCCCGCGCCGGCGTCGGTCCACTCGTAGGACGTCTCCATGGGGAAGGGGCCTTCCGCCGTTCGCATCACCAACCGGTGCGGCAGATCGAGCTCGACCACCTCGTACGTGTAGGAGAGACGGCGGCCGAGGAAGCGGGCGACGAAGTCCATGCGGGATCCGACGGTGATCGGCGGCTCGGTTTGCCAGTCGACCGACTCGATGTTGACGTACCACTCCGGCGCGTTCGTGGGATCGCCGACGTAGCGGGCCACGACGTCGACTGGTCGGTCGATCAGGATCTCGGTGCTGACGTCGACCGCCATCTCTGGTCCCTTCCTCCCAGCGGCACTGTACGACGAAGGTCTAACGATCGAAGAGATCGATGTCGATGGGTTCGCGTTCGAACGGCGGGCGACCCAGGCCGGTGATGCGCAGGTTGCCCCAGGCATCATGCTCGGCGAGGCGGCCCTCGGCAGGCTCGCGACCGTCGATGGATACCCCGACGCCAGTGGCACCGGCCGTCTTCGCCGCGTCGACAGCGGCGTGACGAACCACGCGCCCGTACCAGTGGTACTTGCCGTCCAGTGGTTCCAGATGCCCCCCGAGAACGACATCGACCTCGATCTCGTCGTCGCCGACGGCGAGACGGGCCGGCCCGCGGTAGCCGTCCTCGTCGTCGTGCTCGGGCACCCAGGGATCGAGCCGGTGGCGACGGGCTCGCGTCCTTCGGTGGATCCTCATGCGAGGAACCCGGCGCGTCGCCACATCCGACGGCCGATCGGCCCGAGCAGCCCGTTCTCGGTGAGGAACTGCGCCAGGGACGCGAAGCCCATGATCTGCCCCTCGCGGAGAACAGGATTGTTCGCGGCCTCGTCGCCGGCGCGCTTCGGATCGAGGCCGGCGCGGCGGTAGACGGCGGGATTGGAAAATGCGTACCGGAACACCGGACCGCCGAGCCCGACCAGATTGCCGGTGAGCAGTCGCTCGGTGCGGCCGGCGGTCTCCATCCGGCGCACGACGCCCTCGCGCGCGAACTTGATGTGCCGGGCCTCTTCGGTGACGTGGATGCGCATCAGCTGGGCCACCAGCGGCTGCAGCTGGTCGTCGTCCATCATCCGGCGCTGGATCGAGTCGAAGATCTCCTCGCCGACCAGGGCGGCCACCCACAGCAAGGAGCCGCGCAGCGCGAACGGCAAAAGGTCCATGGCCACCCGCTCCCGGAAGCGCATCTGGTACGGACGCGCGCCGGACCGCTCGATGACCTTGCCGAACATCGTCATGTGGCGGCACTCATCGCCCATCTCGGTGAGCGCGTAGTGGACGTGCGCCGAGCGATGGTCTTCATGCATCAGCTCGCGCAGCAGTGCTCGATTGAGCAGGTTCTCGAACCAGATGCCGACCGACAGCACGTTCGCCATCTCCTGGCGGGACAGCTCGATCCGCTGCTGCTCGGTCATCTCCTCCCAGTACGGCGTGCCGTAGAGGGAGACGATCTCCGGTGGCAGGAAGTACTTGTGTGGGTCGAGGGGCGCATCCCAGTCGATGTCCACCTCGGGCTGGTACGACCGGCGGATCGAGCCGCCGAGCAGTCGTTCGGCGACGACCTCGCGGTCGAGGGCGGTGGTCACGTCGGCCTCCTCGGATTTACGTTCTCTCATTGAACGTAAACGATGCGCTGCGCGGCGTCAACGACCTACGATTCAGCCATGACCGAGGTGTCGGTGTCGGCAGAGGCGGTGCGCGAGCGAGTGCTCGACGCCGCGACGCAGTGCCTGCTCGAGTCCGGCCTGAACGCCCGGTTGCACGCGGCCATCGCCGAGCGTGCCGGCTTGTCGCGTCCGACGGTCTACAAGTACGTCGGCGATCAGTCGGCCATCCTGAAGGCCGTGCTCGACCGGGAGATCGATGCGTTCTTCACCGCAGCCGTCCCGTTGCTCTCACGGTCCGAGGATCTGGAGAACGACCTCGTTGACGCCGTGGTGTTCGTCGTCGGTTATGCCCGGCGGCACGAGCTGCTCCAGAAGGGCTTGCGGGAACATCCCGAGCTGGTGCTGCCCGCGCTGACCACCGAGTCCGGCCCGCTGCTGGAGCGCATCCACGGCCTGTTCGACGATCAGCTCGCGCGATCTCTCGATGCGGCCGATTCGACAGCTGACCCACGGACCGTCGTGGAGTGGATCTACCGGATCATCGTCTCGCTGGTCATCACGCCCGGCGGCGCGGCGACGGAGTCGACCGACGACCTGCGCCGGTACATCGGCGGGCTCCTGGACCTGACCGACGTCGTGGCGCGGTCCTCTTCCGTGGCCTCGCGATGAGCCCGCTCCAGGCCGACCGCTTCGAGACCTACGGAACATCGCACGTCATCGTGCTCGCGATCTGCGCCGTCGGAATCGTCGCGATCGTGCTGTTCGGTCGTCGCGCACAGGGCCGCGACGTGAATCGGGGGTTCGCCGTTGCCATTCTGCTCGTCACCGTCCCGCTGCAGATCCTGCAGCTGCTGCCTGAGGAGTGGAACCCGCGCACGTCGCTGCCGTTCCAGCTGTGCGACCTGGCGTGGATGTTCGCGGTGTACTCGCTCTGGACCCGCTCCCGTCTGGGCGCGACAGTCACCTACCTCTGGGGCATCACCCTCACGACGCAGGCGATGCTGACGCCGGACCTGGCCTCGGCCTACCCCGAGCCGCGGTTCCTGATGTTCTGGGCGATGCACGTGCTGGTCGTCTGGGCAGCGGTCCACCTGGTGTTCGGTCTGCAAATCCTGCCGACCTGGACGACGTACTGGCGCACCGTGGGCATCACCGCGGTGTGGGCGGGTGCGGTGATGGTCTACAACACCGTCGCGGACACGAACTACGGCTACCTCAACGGCAAGCCCGCCAACGCCTCGATCCTCGACCTGCTCGGCCCCTGGCCGTTCTACGTGGCGGCCGAGATCGTCATCATCATGATGGTCTGGGCCCTGATGACGTGGCCGTGGGCCCGGCGGACGAGCCACCTGCAGACCCCCGCGCACGAACTTCCCTAGAGTGTCCGCATGGGCGCCTTCCTCGACGACTACGCGGTCGTCGGCGCCATCGTCGTCGCGGCGATGCTGCTGGCCGGAGCGATGCTCGGGGTCAACGCGTTCATGCGGCCGGCTGTGCCGTCGCGCGAGAAGGGCGTCACGTACGAGTCCGGCGTCGACCCGGTGGGTGAGGGCTGGGCCCAGTCGACGATCCGCTACTACGTCTACGCCTTCCTCTACGTGATCTTCGCCGTCGACGCAGTGTTCCTCTTCCCGTGGGCCGTGGTGCTGGAGCGTCTCGGCGCCGCGGCTGCCGTCGAGATGGGCATCTTCGTCGCGATCGTGGTCGTCGGACTCGTGTACGCCTGGCGCAAGGGAGTGCTGTCGTGGACTCGCTGATGCAGCCGGTGGGTCTCGGGCTCCCCACCGTCGGCCCACCGTCAGTCGGCCTGGGCACCCAGTTCGCGCCCAAGCCGGCCCGTTTCCTGCTCAACTGGGGCCGCCGCTACTCGCTGTGGGTGTTCAACTTCGGACTGGCCTGCTGCGCGATCGAGTTCATCGCCAGCTCGATGTCGCGGCACGACTTCATCCGGCTCGGCGTCATCCCGTTCGCACCCGGCCCGCGCCAGGCCGACCTGATGGTGGTGTCCGGCACGGTCACCGACAAGATGGCCCCGGCCATCAAGCGCCTGTACGACCAGATGCCGGAGCCGAAGTACGTCATCAGCTTCGGCTCGTGCTCCAACTCCGGCGGGCCGTACTGGGACTCGTACTGCGTCACCAAGGGCGTCGACCAGATCATCCCCGTCGACGTGTACGTGCCCGGCTGCCCGCCCCGCCCCGAAGCGCTGCTGCACGGCATCGTCACGCTGCAGAACCAGATCGCCCAGGAGAACCTGGCTGACCGCTACCAGCGTTCGACGTCGTCCTTGCTCACCCCGCGAATCGAGCCACCCGGATGAGTCTCGACGCCGTGCGCTCAGGACTGGGCGAGTTCGGGCCGCCGCACCGCGTCGTCGAGTCCGGGGAGTGGCACGAAGCCCTCGTCGGCCTCCGCGCCGACGGCTACAGCTACTTCGACTGGCTGTCGGCGGTCGATGAGGAGGAGCAAGGACTCCGCCTGGTCGCCCACCTGCTGCGTCCCGATCCCTGGGACCACCTGCTGGTCACGACGTACCTGGACGCGGCGTCGCCGGCCGTGGAATCCGTCGCCGACGTCTACGCCGGCGCCTCCTGGCACGAGAGGGAGACGCACGAGATGTTCGGCGTCGACTTCGGCGTCCCGCTCGAGCCGCTGCTGCTCCCGGACGGATTCGAGGGTCACCCGCTGCGCAAGGACTTCGTGCTCGCGTCCCGCGTCGTCAAGGCCTGGCCCGGGGCGAAGGAGCCGGGGGAGTCCGACCATGACGTGGCCAGTAGAACCGGAGGCCGACGGATGAAGCCGCCGGGCGTCCCCGACGACTGGGTGCAGGATGAGTGAGCTCTTCGACGTCGTGCTGCGCTGCATCCTGGTGATCGGCGCGTTCATGACGCTGCCGCTGCTGGTCGGGCAGATGGAGCACAAGCAGATGGCGCACATGCAGAGCCGGGTCGGGCCGATGTACGCCGGGCGCTTCCACGGCTGGGCCCAGCTCATCGCCGACGGCGTCAAGTTCATGCAGAAGGAGAGCGTCACCCCGGTCGCCGCCGACCGGCCGGTGTTCGCGCTCGCGCCGGCGGTCGCGCTGGTGCCCTACGTCGTGGCGATGGTCGCCATCCCGCTCGGCCCGCTCCTGGGTGGCGACGTCCTGGTCGGCACCGACCTCGACGCGGGCCTGTTCTTCGTGCTCGCGGCGATGAGCGTCGGCGTCATCGGCACGCTGATGGCGGGCGTGTCCAGCGGCAACAAGTACAGCTACATCGGCGGCCTGCGCGTCGCCGCCCAGCTGATGAGCTACGAGCTGCCGATGGTGCTCGCGGCGTCCAGCGTCGCGATGGCGGCCGGCACGCTGTCGCTCGTCGGCATCGCCGAAGCCTGGGAGCCGTGGTGGCTGCTCGCCCAGCTGCCGGGCCTGGTCGTGTTCTTCGTCGCCGGGCTCGCCGAGCTGCTTCGCCCGCCGTTCGACGCGCCGCTCGCCGACGCCGAGCTCGTCATGGGCCCGCTCACCGAGTACGGCGGCATGCGGTTCGCGATGTTCCTGCTCTCGGAGTACGCCGGCATCGTGCTGCTCGCCGCCCTGACGGCGGTGTTGTTCCTCGGCGGATGGGCCGGGCCATGGTCCGACCAGGTGGGGGCGCTGTGGATGCTGGGCAAGATCGTCGCCGTCTCGTTCCTGGTCATCTGGGCACGGGTGGCGTATCCGCGACTCCGCGAGGACCAGCTCAACGCACTCGCCTGGAAGGTCCTGGTGCCGCTCGCCCTGGCCCAGGTGACACTCACGACCGTGTTGGTGGTGGTGGCTGAGACCCCAGAAAACCGCTCGCCGCTCACGATGCTCGTCGGCCGTGACGCTACGTCAGGCTCGCGCTTTCCCGGGGGCCCCGTATGACATTCGGCAAGGGATTGGCTCAAGGACTGGCCGTCACGCTGCGCACGATGCTGCGTCGCAGCGCGACGGCACACTACCCGGACAACGAGCCGGAGCTGCCGCCCCGCAGCCGCGGTGTCATCGCGCTGCAGGAGGAGAACTGCACCTCGTGCATGCTGTGCGCCCGCGAGTGCCCGTCCTGGTGCATCTACATCGACTCGCACAAGGAGACGATCCCGCCGGCCACCGAGGGTGGGCGTGAGCGCAGCCAGAACGTGCTCGACCGCTTCGACATCGACTACTCCATCTGCATGTACTGCAGCATCTGCATCGAGGTCTGCCCGTTCGACGCGTTGCACTGGTCGCCGGAGTTCGCGTACGCCGAGGGCGACATCATCGACCTCACCCACGACATGAACCGCCTGCGCGAGTGGATGTGGACGGTGCCACCGCCACCGGCGCTCGACGCCGGGTCGGAGGAGTCCAAGGAGCTCGCGTCCTTCCGGCAGAAGCAGGACGAGGATCCCGGTGAGCCTGCCTGAGGTCGTCTTCCTGGTCATGTCCGCCGTCGCGATCGCGTCGGCGGTCCTGGCGGTGGGTAGCCCCCATCTCGTGCACGCGGCGCTGTGGCTGGTCGTCACGCTGGGAGCGGTGGCCGGCTGCTTCGTCCTGATGACCGCGGAGCTGCTGGCCTGGGTACAGGTGCTCGTCTACGTCGGGGCGGTCGTCGTGCTGGTGGTGTTCGCCCTGATGCTCACCCGCTCGCCCACGGGTGCGCGCTCGGCCGAAGTCACCGCGAACCGTCCCGCCGCGGCCGCCTTCGGACTGCTGGCCGCCGTCGGGCTCGGCGCCACCGTGGTGGCCGGCTTCCGGGGTGAACGGATCACCGGTGCGCGGCCCGGCACCGCGGAGTCGATCGGCGATGCCCTGTTCACCGAGTGGGTGCTCGGCTTCGAGGTGCTGAGCGTCGTGCTGCTCGCCGCCCTCGTCGCCGCGATCGTGATCGCGCGTTCGGGATCGGAACGCTGATGCCGCTGCTGTACCCACTCCTGCTCTCCGCTGCGCTGTTCGGCATCGGGCTGTACGGCGTGCTCGCACGGCGCAACGCCGTGCTGGTGCTGGTCGGCGTGGAGCTGATGCTGAATGCGGTGAACCTCCAGCTGGTCGCCTATGACGCCTGGTTCGCCGAGACGCTGCACACCGGTCAGGTCCTCACCCTGTTCGTCATCGCCCTGGCCGCGGCCGAGATCGGGCTCGGGCTGGCGATCGTCCTCGCCATGTTCCGTGCCACCGGGACCATCGACGTCGACGCCGAGCAGGTGAAGGCATGAGCGGCGTGCTGAGACGAGGGCCGTACGTCGTCGTCACCGCGCTGGTCTCCGCCGCGGTGGCGGTGTGGGCCATCCCGCACCTGGACGACGACCCGTCCACGTCGGACACCTATCGCGGCAACGACGTCGGCCCAGACCTGCCGAGCCTGTCCCTCGACACCGTCGTCGACCCGATGGCGGCGCAGGTGATGCTGCTCGCCGCCGGCGTCGCGCTGCTCGTGCAGATCTACTCCACCGCCTACATGGGCGAAGACAAGCGCTACCGCTCCTACGCCTCGCTCATCGTGCTGTTCCTGGTCGCGATGGTCGCGGTCGTGGCCACCGACAACCTGTTCGTGCTGCTGATCGGCTGGGAGGTGATGGGTGTCTGTTCCTACCTGCTGATCGGTCACGCGTGGGAGCTGCCGCAGGCCCGCGCGGGCGCCGCCAAGGCGTTCCTGGTGACGCGGATCGCCGACATCGGCCTGCTCGTGGCGATCATCGTGCTCGGCCAGACCTACGGCTCCTACCGCATCAGCCACCTGATCGACGCCGCCGGCCAGCAGGAGCCGCGCAACACCACCGCGATCGGCCTGCTCCTCATCCTGGCCGTGGTCGGCAAGTCGGCCCAGGTACCGCTGCACACCTGGCTGCCGGACGCGATGCCCGGCCCGACCCCGATCACCGCCCTCATCCACGCGGCCACCATGGTCGCTGCCGGCGTCTACCTCCTCGCTCGGCTGCTGCCGGTGTTCGAGACATCTGAGGTCGCGATGACCACCCTCGCCGTGGTGGCCGCAGTGACGATGCTGCTGGGTGCGTTGTTCGCCGTCGCGCAGACCGACCTCAAGCGGGCGCTCGCGTGGTCGACGGTCAGCCAGCTCGCCCTGATGTTCGCTGCGCTGTCCACCGGTGCACCGGAGGCCGGCATCACCCACCTGGTGTCGCACGGCGCGTTCAAGGCCCTGCTGTTCCTCGGCTGCGGTGTGGCGATGGTGGCGGTCGGGAGCAGCGCGTTGTCCGAGATGGGTGGTCTACGCAAGTCGCTGCCGGTCACGTTCTGGACGATGACCATCGGGTTCGCGGCCCTGGCCGGCGTCGTGCCGACGGTCGGCTTCTTCTCCAAGGACGGCGTGCTCGACGCCCTGCACATCGCGACCGACGGCGAGGAGACGCTGGGCGGAGCCACCGCCTGGGTCGTGCTGGTCGTCGCCGTGCTGACGTCCGGGGTCACGGCCCTCTATGCGACCCGGTTGTGGGCGTCGACCTTCCTCGGAGCACCTTCGCCGGCACATCGTGAGCGACGCGCGATGGTCGGGCCATTGTTGCTCCTGGCCGTTGCCTGCCTCGCCTCTGTCGATCGGGCAAGACCTGCATGTGGGCATCGGCGTGCTGTCGACGCTGGTGGCCGCCGCGGGCATCGTCGCCGCCCTCTGGCTCCGCAACCGCGGCTGGCGCGTCCGGTTCGGCCGTCCACTCGCCGCCGAGCTCGGCTTCGACTCGGTGTTCGTCCGCGCGGCGCCCGCAGTCACGCTGGGCGCGGCCCGCATCGTCGACGTCGTCGACGCGGACGGGATCGACGTCTACCCGCGCGGCGGCGCGTGGTTCGCGCAGCGGGCGTCGTGGCTCATCGGTGCGGTGCAGTCGGCGCGCGTGCAGCTGTACGCCACGATCGTCGCCGGGGGAGCGCTGCTGGTCGTCATCGGGAGCGTGGCCGCAGGAGTGGGCTCGTGATCGCGGCCGCACTCGGCGTGTTGTTCGCGGCCGCCCTCGTGCTCGTGGTGCTGCCGTCCCGATTCACCGGGCGCCGGGCCGCCGTCACCGGCGCGGTCGCGTCGCTGGCATCCCTCACCTTGCTGGCGGTCATCCCGCGAGGCGGCACGTCCGAGACCTGGGGCGAGCTCGATCACGCCTGGATCGAGCCGCTCGGTGCCCGCCTGCACGTCGGTGTCGACGGCATCTCGCTGCCGCTCGCCCTGCTCACCGCCTTCCTGACGTTGCTCTGCTGTCTGTGGCTGATGAAGCCCGACACCTCGCCGCTTCTCGTCGCGCTGCTGCTCGTCGTCGCCGCTGCGTCGATCGGCGTGTTCGTGTCGATGGACCTGCTGCTGTTCTTCGTCTTCTTCGAGCTGGCCCTCATCCCGATGTGGTTCGTCATCGCCCGCTGGGGCGCGGGAGGGGTCGAGGCGAGGCGGGCGGCCACCCGGTTCCTGCTGTTCACGGTCACCGGGTCCGCGCTGCTGCTCGTCGGCATCGTCGTCATCGGCCTGCGCGCCGAGACGCTGCAGATCGATGAGATCCGCGGCACCGAGTCGCTGCTCGCGGCGAGCCTGATCGCCCTGGGCCTGGCCGTGAAGGTGCCACTCGTGCCGCTGCACACCTGGTTGCCGGACGCGCACGGCCGCGCGCCCACGGTCGGATCCGTGCTCCTCGCCGGCGTCTTCCTCAAGCTCGGCACCTACGGACTGCTGCGTCTGGACGTCCAGATGCTTCCGGAGTCGACGGCCCGCATCGCGCCGGTGCTTGGCGTGGTGGCGGTGGTCGGCATCGTGTGGGCCGGTCTGGCCTGCCTCGTGCAGGACGATCTCAAGCGCCTGGTCGCGTACTCGAGCATCGGCCACATGGGCTTCGTCGTGCTGGGCCTGGCGACGATGAGCCACACCGGCATCGCGGCCGCGGTGTTCGGATCGGTTGCGCACGGGTTGATCACCGGCCTGCTGTTCTTCCTCGCCGGCTCCCTGAAGGAGCGTCACGGTACGGCGTCCCTCCGCGAGCTGGGCCGCGGACTGTACGAGCGGACTCCCTGGCGCGCGGTCGCCCTCATGGTGGGCGGCCTGGCCACCATGGGCCTGCCCGGGTTCGCCGGGTTCTGGGGTGAGCTGCTCACTCTGCGCGCCGCCTACGAGCCCAACCCCGGCCTCGACGACAGAGCCCTGTCGTGGACGTTGCTCGCGGTCGCGACCGCGGGCATCGCCCTGGCCACCGCGTACGTCGTGCGCTTCGCCCGGTCCCTGCTGCAGGGTGAGCCGACGCCTCAGAAGGGTGACGCCGACCTCAGCCGTCGGGAGTCGGTCGTCGTGGTGGCCCTGCTGCTGCCGATCGTCGCCCTGGGCCTGGTGCCCACCGCGATCACCGACCTGATCGGCTCGGGGGTGATGGGATGAACATCCCCATCGACTGGGTCGCCGCCGGTCCCGCCACGCTCGTCTTCACCGGTGCCGTGCTGGGCCTGATGGTCGATGCGTTCGCGCCTCGCCGCACCTGGGTCGGCTCGGGCGTGCCCACGCTCGCCGGCGTGGTCGCCGGTGGCGCCGAGCTGCTGCGCACCGGCAGCATCGACGAGATCGCGTTCGGCTTCTCGCTCCTCGTCGTCGTGGGAACGGCACTCGTGGTGGTGGCGTCCATCGTGATGAACGCCGAGAACGCGATGCCGGCGGGAGAGTTCCACCTGCTGCTCGGATCCGCCGCGTCCGGCGGCCTGGTGATGGCGAGCGCGCGCGACCTGGTCACGCTCGTGCTGGCCATCGAGCTGCTGGCGCTGCCGTCGATCGCCCTCGTCGGCCTGCGCCAGGGAGACCGGAGGGCCATCGCGTCGTCGTGGACGTTCTTCCTGACGTCCGTGGTCTCGACGGCGGTGACGCTGATGGGCATCGCCCTGCTCTACGGCTCGGCCGGGACGCTGTCGTACGCCGCACTGAGCCGAGAGCTCGAGGATCCGGCCGTTCCCGGCGCCGTCGTCTCCGTCGGGGTGGTGCTCACGATCGTCGGGCTGCTGTTCAAGCTGGGTGCGGTGCCGTTCCACGTCTGGGTGCCCGACACCTACCGCGGTGCCAGCGTCATGGTGGCCGGCTTCCTGGCCTCGGTGTCCAAGTCGGCGGCGCTCGGTGCGCTGCTGGTGCTCCTCGCCCTCGGGCTCGGCCCCGCCGATGACTCCTGGCAGCCGGTCATCGCCGTGGTGGCCGCGGTGACCATGACGATCGGCAACCTGGGCGCCCTGCGCCAGCGTGACGGCGTCGCGATGCTGGCGTGGTCGTCCATCGCGCAAGCGGGGTTCCTGATCGCGCCGGCCGCGGCCATCTTCACGGCGTCCGGCCTGAGCGCCCCGCTGCAGTACCTCGCGATCTATGCCTTGGCCAACATCGTGGGCTTCGCCGCTCTCGCCGTGGTGCTCCGCACCCGCGGCAGCACCTCCTACGACGAGCTCGCCGGCCTCGCCCGCACCGATCCCTGGCTCGGCCTTCCACTCGCGTTCGCCGTGCTCACGCTGGCCGGCTTCCCGCCCGCGGTCGCCGGGTTGGTCACCAAGTACGTCGTGATGCGTCCGGTGGTCGACGGCGACGTCACCTGGCTGGCCGTCGCCATGGCGATCAACGTCATGCTCGGACTCGCGTACTACCTGAGGCTCGTCGTGGTCGTCGTCGGCCCGTCGACGGGACAGCCGGTCGAGTCCAGGTCGGCGCCCTATGCCGTGCGCCTCGCGACCGCGACGGTTGTCGCCGGCACGCTCGGTCTCGTCGCGCTCAGCGTCTGGCCGGGCCTGCTGATCGCCAACCTGCCGTAAGCGCCCGCTGTCTCCGCGATTTGTGACGATGGCGGCGTCAAACTCGCGACGAGAGGCCGCCTGCGTCACACATCGTGGCGTGGCTCAGCCCCACTCACACGCGACGCCGTCGCCGTCCCGGTCCAGACGGTGCGGGTCGCTGCCGGTCACCTGCACGGAATGACCGATGTCGGGGCAGTCGAGATCAGGCGGATATGGCCGGATGCACGGCGAGTACCCCGGCGCACAGTTCTTCTGCTGCTTCGGCTGAGCGACGAACGGAACCGGCTTGGGGGCGCACGTGAAGGCGGGGCTGGCTCGATCGGCCTTGATGTACTTCGGCTCCCGAGGATGGAACCCATACCCGTCGCGGGAGTCGTATCGCGCGATCGCCAGACCCTTCTTGATGAGGCGAAGGCCGGAATCGATGCCATCCACGTCGACGTACCGCAGCAAGCGGCCGTACTGGTCGTGATCCTCATCGGACGCCCCGAGGGTGACCCTCTTTCCGAGAACGAGTCTTTCCAGGGTGCTGCGCGAGCGCTTGAAACCGCACTCGCCGACCTCGGGAGCATCAATGCCGGCCAGCCGGACGGTCTTGCCGTTGCCGAGGTCGACGGTGTCTCCGTCGACCACGTGAACCACGCGGAACGTGCGGCCCTTCGGCTTTCGATCGGAACCGTTTTCATCGGCGGCATCGTCCGCGCGATCGCGTTCGGGTTCCGACGTGCTGCCGTCGTTGCCTGCCGCCAACCCGCTCTGCGTGTCATCCGCGGGAGGCTCATCGTCGGCCGAGCCGGAGACGGAGCCGAAGAACCACAGCACGGCCACCGCGATGACGGCGGCCAGGATCTTGTGGCGTCCGACCCAGTTCACGCCGTGAGCGTAGGTTCCTCCGAGACCGCTGACAGTCGAACAGCCGAATCTGGTCCTGACGAGTCAGCGGCGATTGGTGAACTGCACCGGGAAGTCGAGGTCGGCACCCTTCACGAGGGCGATGACGGCCTGGAGGTCGTCGCGCTTCTTGCTCGAGACGCGCAGCTCGTCGCCCTGGATCTGCACCTTGACGCCCTTGGGACCCTCGTCGCGGATGAGCTTGGAGACCTTCTTGGCCTGCTCGGAGCTGATGCCCTCGCTGAACGTGCCGTTGAGCTTCACGTCCTTGCCCGACTGGCGCGGTTCGCCGGTCTCGAGCGACTTCAGCGAGATGCCCCGCTTGATGAGCTTCTCCTTGAAGACGTCGAGGATGGCGAGCGCCCGCTCGTCGGCGTTGGCCGTGATCTCGATGCCGTCCTCTCCGTGCCACTCGATCTTCGCGCCGGTGTTCTTGAAGTCGTAGCGGTTCGCGATCTCCTTGGCCGCCTGGTTGAGCGCGTTGTCGGCTTCCTGGCGGTCGAGCTTGCTGACGATGTCGAACGACGAGTCGGCCATGACTTCTCCTGTGACACGGGGCGGATCTGGTTTCACCCAGCCTAGGGTGCTGAGATATCGTGGCTCGTCGTTGCCCCTCGAGGCGACACAACCCGGCAGGTTGCCCGAGTGGCCAAAGGGATCTGACTGTAAATCAGACGGCTCAGCCTACGCAGGTTCGAACCCTGCACCTGCCACGAGACCAGGACAGGCCTCTGACCAGCGCGCGTGCTGGTCGGAGGCCTTCCTTCATACGGATTCGGGGCATTCAGACTTGCGGGTTTCGGCCTGCACTCATGGCCAGCGGCACGTGACTGGCGGTCACCAGTCGGCGCCGCACTCCGCCGGGCTCGCCCTGTTGCTCAGGACAGCTCGCCCTCCGCGCGGGTGATCGCCTCGAACTCCTCCTCCGGTGCGTTCGCGACCAGCCGGTGCCGGCTGTAGAACCAGAAGTAGGCCAGGGCGCCGAGGAAGATCAGCGCGGTGATGCCCGCAGCCAGCTCGTCGACGAAGAAGGTCGCCACGACCGCGGTCAGGGCCAGCAGCAGCGCGACCCCCGTCGTGACGACGCCGCCGGGCGTGCGGTACGGCCGGTCGAGCTCCGGCTCCCGCACCCGTAGCAGGATGTGCGAAAGCATCATCAGGACGTAGGACACCGTTGCGCCGAAGACCGCGATGTTGATCAGCAGGGCGCCGTCCTCGGTGATCGCGGCCAGCAGGAAGCCGATGGTGCCGGGCACGATCAGCGCGAGGTAGGGGGTGTTCCGGCCGCCGGTGCGCGACAGAGAACGCGGCAGGTAGCCGGCACGGGAGAGCGCGAAGAGCTGGCGTGAGTAGGCGAAGACGATCGAGAAGAAGCTCGCGATCAGGCCTGCCAGCCCCGCGTAGTTGACGAAGTCCGCGAGCAGGTTGTCGCCACCGAAGGCGGCCCGGATCGCTTCGGGAAGCGGGTTGTCGGAGTCCGCGATGGCGGAGGAACCGGCGGCCCCCGGGGCGATGGTCAGCATCAGCGCGGCGAACACCAGCAGCACCAGCATCGCGGTGATGATGCCGCGCGGCATGTCCTTCCTCGGGTCGGTGGCCTCCTCCGCCGCGAGCGGCACGCCCTCGACGGCCAGGAAGAACCAGATCCCGTAGACCAGCGCGGCGAGAACGCCCGCGTATCCGAAGGGGAGGAAGTCGCTCGCGCCGGCCGCGGTGGTGGCCTCGATGTCGAACAGGTTGTCGACCGAGAACTTGGGGGCCATCCCGACCACGAAGACCACCAGCGCCACGACGGCCACTGCCGTGATGGCGAACATCACCCGCAGCGCCTCGCCGACGCCGTACAGGTGGATGCCGACGAAGATCACGTAGCAGGCCAGGTAGATGGGCCAGCCGGCGGTGAGTCCGAAGAGACCCAGCGCCTCGATGTAGCCGCCGATGAAGACCGCGATCGCGGCAGGCGCGATGGCATACTCGATGAGAATCGCGATGCCGGTGGCGAACCCGCCCAGCGGTCCCAGCGCGCGGCGTGCGAAGCCGTATCCGGCGCCCGCCACCGGAATGGTCGACGCCAGCTCCGCGAGGCCGAAGACCATGCAGGTGTACATCGTCGCCATCAGCAGGGTGGCGATCAGCAGGCCGCCCCAGCCGCCCTCGGCCAGGCCGAAGTTCCATCCGGCGAAGTCGCCCGAGATCACGTAGGCGACGCCGAGCCCGGCGAGCAGCACCCAGCCCGCGGCCCCCTTGCGGAGCCGGCGACGCTCCAGGTACTCCGCCCCGACTTCCTCGTAGTCGGCTCCGTGCACGCGCCTGCGGTCCATACTCATCTGCGGCTCCTGACCCTTCGGGACGGCCCGCCCGAGCCGATCTCAATGGACTGCGGTCGCACCATGGCACATTGGGTTTCGAGAGTCGCCCAGCCACCGCGGGCTGTCAAGAGGTGAGTTCGTCCAGCGCCGCCTGGTGCACCGACATGACGGCCATGGCTGACCCCAGCTCCTCGGGAATCGCTCGCGCGGAAAGAGCCGGCTCTCGGCGAAGCGGCCCCTGATCAGCGGCTGCGTGGATCGGAGGCCCTTCGGTCCGCCGATCTGCACAGAATCTTCACGTGTTCTCGACGCCTCCCGACCACGTCCGCTCCTAGGGTCGAGTCATGACGGACCGTCCTGCTCGCCGGATCCTCGTCGTGGAGGACGAGCCGGTCATCAACCAGGCGATCACCGACCGGTTGCGCGCCGAGGGGTTCGAGGTCATCCAGGCCTGGGACGGGCCGGGTGCGGTCGAGGTGTTCGGCACCGCGGATCCCGATCTGGTGGTGCTGGACGTGATGCTGCCCGGCTACGACGGCCACGAGGTGTGCCGGCGCATCCAGGCGGAACGACCCGTGCCTGTGCTGATGGTGACTGCTCGCGACGACGAGGCCGACATCCTGGTCGGGCTCGGCGTGGGTGCCGACGACTACCTCACCAAGCCGTTCCGGATGCGCGAGCTCGTTGCCCGCATCGGGGCTCTCCTTCGCCGCGTCGACCGCGCAGCTGAGCTGGTCTCGGCGCGGCCGCTCGAGCTGGGTGAGCTCACCGTCGACCCGGGAGCGCGCAGGGTCTGGCTCGGAAACGATGAGGTGCGGCTCACCCCGACCGAGTTCGACCTGCTGGCCTGCCTCGCCGCCGCACCCGGACAGGTGCTGACCCGGGAGAAGCTCATGGCGGACGTCTGGGGCTGGCCCGGCGCGTCCGGCACCCGCACCGTCGACAGCCACGTCAAGGCCCTGCGCAGCAAGATCGGCTCCGAACGGGTCCGCACGGTGCACGGCGTCGGGTATGCCCTGGAGACGGCATGACGACACCCCAAGGCCCAAGTCCACTGGACCGGGTCACGTCGATCAAGATCAAGCTCGGGGTGCTGGTCGCCGCGAGCGTGGCCGTCGCCGCGGTGCTCGCCACCATCGGGGCCGGGGGAGCCGTCGCGCCATGGCTGAGCATCCCGGTCACCATCCTGATCGCGCTGGCCGTCACCCAGCTGTTGGCCACCGGGATGACCTCGCCCCTGCGGCAGATGACCCAGGTGGCCCGGCAGATGGCCCGGGGCGACTACTCCGGGCGGGTGCTCACCACGTCCAGCGACGAGGTGGGCGAGCTGGCCAGGGCGTTCAACCGGATGGCCGAGGACCTCGCCACCGTCGATCGCCAGCGACGCGAGCTGGTCGCCAACGTCTCGCACGAGCTGCGGACGCCGCTGGCCGCGCTGTGTGCCGTGCTCGAGAACCTGGTCGACGGCGTCGCTCAAACCGATCCGGCCCAAACCGATCCGGCCCGAACCGATCCGGCCGGATTGCAGGCGGCTCTGGATCAGGCCGAGCGGCTCAGCCGGCTGGTCGAGGATCTCCTCGACCTCTCCCGCGTCGACGCCGGCGTGGCGCCGCTGAACGTCCAGTCGATTCAGGTGTCCGAGCTGCTCGAGCGCGCCGTCGCCGAGGCCGCGGTCGCTCCGCACTCGGTGTCGTACGAGGTCCGGACGACACCGTCAGATCTGACCGTTCACGGAGATCCCGCGAGACTCCAGCAGCTGGTCGCGAACCTGCTCGACAACGCCGCCGCGCACAGCCCCGCGAACGGCACCGTCTACGTCCTGGGGACGGGCACGGCGACCGGCTGGTGGCTCGAGGTGGCCGACCAGGGTCACGGCATCGCGCCGGAGAGCCGCGAGCAGGTCTTCGAACGATTCGGGACCCTCAACGAGCAGACCGGCGGACAGACCGGCGGCACCGGTCTCGGCCTGGCCATCGCGCGGTGGGTCACCGACCTGCATCAGGGATCCATCGGCTTCGTCGACCCGCCGCCGGGTGAGAGCGGCGCCCGGGTCCGCGCAGTCTTCCCGATCGAACCGGGCGTTCCCGCCGCGCCCACCGCACGCGAGGAGAAGGTCATGCCCATCACCCAGCAGCCACCGACGCCCCAGCCCTCCCCAGCCCGTCCGACCTCGCCACCAGGCCCTCCGATGCCGGATCCCCTGGAGAAGTACTGGCCCGACGACGGTCTGCCCGCCCGGGTCGGCGTCCTTCTGGCCAGCATTGGCGTCGGTGTGCTGGCCGGCATCGTCCTTCCCGAGCGCAGCCTTGGGCTGGGCACCTTCCTGGTCCTGATGGCGTTCGGGGCGACCGTGTTCTACGCCGCGAAGAACCGCCGAGATCCGTTCACCCTGACGTGTGCCGGCCTCTGCGTACTCCTGTCCCTCCCGATCGTCCTCCGCGACGCGGAGTGGGTCGCCGTGCCGTGCCTGCTCGTCGGCGGCATCGTCTGCATGGCCGGCCTGGCCCGCGGCCGCAGCATGCCCGACTTCGTGGCGGCCGCGGTTGCCTGGCCGCTCGCCGGTCTGCGCGGCATGCCGTGGCTCGGTCGGACCCTGCGCAGCCTCACCGGCAGCGGCCAGGCACCCGCGCTGATCCGGACGGCGATCTGGTCGTTCCTGGGCCTGATCGTCTTCGGCCTGCTGTTCGCCTCCGCGGACGCGCTGTTCGCCGAATGGGCGGACGCGGTGGTGCCGGACGTGCACATGGACATGTTCGTGGCGCGGTTCTTCGTCACCGTCGCCGTCGCGGGTGTGACCCTGGCCGCGGCCTATCTCGCGCTGAACCCTCCCGCGATACCGATCAGCTCCGGAGGCCGACGGCCGGTGCAGAGCCGATACGAGTGGCTGGCGCCGGTCGCCCTGGTCGATCTGGTGTTCCTCGTGTTCCTCGTGGCGCAGGCGGCGGTGTTCTTCGGCGGCCACGACTACCTCCGGCGCACCACCGGGCTCACCTATGCGGAGTACGTGCATCAGGGCTTCGGCCAGCTGATCGTGGCGACCGCGTTGACCCTGCTGGTGGTCTGGGCCGCTTCGCACAAGGCGTCCATCGAGACCGACGCCGACCGGCTCTGGCTGCGCGGCGCGCTCGGTTTGTTGTGCGCACTGGCACTCGTCGTCGTCGCGTCGGCCCTGTATCGGATGCACCTCTACCAGGAGGCCTACGGGTTCAGCCAGCTCCGGTTGCTGGTCGACGCCTTCGAGATCTGGCTCGGCCTGGTCGTCGTCGCCGTCATCGTCGCGGGGATCCGGCTGCAAGGCGCCTGGCTCCCGCGCATGGCGCTGCTGAGCTCAGCGGTGATCCTGCTCGGGCTGGCCGCGATCAACCCCGACGCGTGGATCGCCCGGCACAACCTGGATCGGTACGAGCAGACCGGCAAGATCGACTGGGCGTACTTCGGCGACCTGTCGGACGATGCCGTCCCGACCATCGTGAATACCTCGGCGGACGTGCGCGCCTGCGCTCTCGCGAACGTCGGTTCCACGCATGGGGACGACTGGCTGGAGTGGAACCTGGGCCGGTCCCGAGCGGATCGGGCCACGCAGGGGCTCGAGGTCGACCAGACCGTCGTGTGCGAGTCGACGCCCTACTGAGCTGGCGTGGCCGACGCCATCGGCAGAGTCGTCAGGACGAGGGTTCGGGCGTCTCGCAGTCGACCTTCGGGTTGGCGCCGAAGTAGTTGAGCGGACCCGCCGCGACGGTCACGAGAATCGTGCCGACGTCGCCGCACTCGGTGTTCTCGTTGTCCATGTTGGCGAAGTAGTCGCGCTGGAAGGCGGCGACCAGGCCGATGATCAGCCAGATGGCGATCAGGCTCGAGAAGATGCGCATGACTTCCTCCTCGCGTGATGGGGACGAGCGTACCGCCGTGAGCGGCAAGCGCATCCCCATCACGAGGGGGTCAGGCAGCGACTCTGGCCCGCCGTCCGGCGCCCACCCGGTGTCCGAGCACGACGGCGATGGCGATCATGACACCACGCTTTCGGTCTTGGTGTCCCGCACGGGCGACAACATCAGCACGACACTGACGACCGTGAGAAGGACCACCACGGTGACGCTGATCTTCACGTCGGCCGGGACGTCGACGAAGAACGCCGGCAGTGCGGTGAGCATCGAGACGATCCTGGCGCCGGCGGCGACGCGGATGGCGCCCCGGTTGGCCCTCGTCCAGGCGATGAAGACGGCGACGATGGTGACCACGGCGCACACGAGGCCGAGGATGAGGATGCCGTCCGGCGGGCCGTCTTCGCCCTCCGGCGTCGGCAAGAGGAAGAAGAAGAGGATGTCGGCGAGCCCGAGCAGGCCGGCGATGACGAGTCCCACTGTGTTCTTGGTGCTGAGCATGATGCTCTCCTTTCGAGGTGGTGACTCCACCGTCGATGCCCGAGGTCGGTGCGGGAACAGTGCTCCTTCCCGATTCTCCAGGAGATCTCCCGGACTGAATAGGTGCACGTTCCCGGGTCCTGGCCACCGTCGCGGGGCGAGAATGCCGCTATGGCCGATCCCGTCATCCGCGTCGTCCTCGCCGACGACCATCCCGTGGTGCGTGGCGGCTTGCGCGCCCTCCTCGAGTCGCTTCCGGCCTACGAAGTGGTGGGGGAGGCGGTCGACGGCGAGGCCGCCGTCCGCGAAGTGCAGCTGAACAAGCCCGACGTCGTGCTCATGGATGTGCAGATGCCGGGAGTCGACGGTTTGGAGGCGACGCGACGCATCCGGGCTGCCACGCCCGGTGTCGCCGTGCTCGTGCTGACGATGTTCGACGACGACGACACCGTGTTCGCGGCGATGAAGGCCGGCGCACAGGGCTATCTCCTCAAGGGCGCCGAACAGGACGAGATCGACCGCGCCATCCGGGCCGTCGTGGCCGGCGAGGCGATCTTCGGTCCTGGTGTCGCCGCGCGGGTCCTGCGGCACTTCGCCGACCCGCCGGCCGCGATCGACGTGCCGTTCCCGGAGCTGACCGATCGCGAGCGAGAGGTCCTCGACCTGGTCGCCGCCGGGCGCCGCAACGCAGCCATCGCCGAGGAGCTGTTCCTGTCGCCGAAGACCGTGGCCAACCACATCTCGTCGATCTTCGCCAAGCTCGCCGTCGCCGACCGGTCGGCTGCCATCGTGCGAGCACGCGACGAGGGTCTCGGCAGGTCCTGATGATCGTCGACGCGGCCGCATGGTTCCTGATCGCCGTCGTCGGCGCCAGTGGCATCACGCTGCTCGCGTCGGGACGTGCTCGTCTGAGCGGCTTCTGGCTGACGGTCGGGGCACTCACCTCGGCGGCTGCACTGGTCGTCGCCATGCTCGACGGATCGGCTGACATCGAGAGTCTGTTGAGTACTGTGTCCACCTTCCTGGCGCTTCCGCTCGCGGTGCTGACCTACCCCTCCTGGACGTGGCGGCGGCCGGTCGACTTCACCATCTCGACGACGATGGTGGGGGCGGGGGTGCTCGCCGTGGTGTTCTTCCGCGACCCGGCGATCACCGAGGCGATGGGGCTCGTGCTCGGCCTGGTCATCGCCGTGCACCTGTGGTGGCGGATCGAGACGACCTCCGGCGACGAACGCACGGCGCTGCAGTGGCTTGCCGTCACGCTGGGCATCGCCGCGCTGCTTTTCGGGCTCGTGACGTTCGCGGCCGACGGGGGCGATTCGGACGGGCTCGCCGTCGTCCTCATCCTGATCCTGCTCAGCCTGCCGGTCGCTCCGTCGATGGTCGTCGGCGTGCTTCGCCCGGATCTGCTGGACGTCCGTGGTGTGGTCGTCTGGGGTGTCGTGACGCTCGTGACCGTGATCGTCTATCTCGCTCTTTTCGCGGGCGTGGTGGCCGGGCTCGATGCGGTCGGCAGCGACCCGTCTGCCGGAGCGATCGGTCTCATCGGCGCGATCCTGGCCTTGGGGTTCCACCCGACCCTCGTCCTGCTGCGCGGTGTCGTCGACCAGCTGTTGTTCGGCGACCGTCCCGACCCGTTGCAGGCGGCCACGCACGTGGCCGATCAGATCGGCGACGACCCGCTCCTGGCTCTTCGGGCCATCCGCGAGGCCCTCGTGCTGCCCTATGCGTCGCTGCGGGCCGACGGCCGCACTCTGGCCACCTCCGGCACCGAGGTCACCCACACACGGACGCTCCCGCTGCGACTCGGTGAGGACGCGGTCGGCGAGATCGTCGTCGGCCTGCGGGCTGGCGACCTGACGCTGGCTGCATCCGACGCGAATGTGTTACGGATCGTGGCCCCGCTGCTCGCCCAGACTTTGCGCGCCCAGGCCCTCGCCCGGGACCTCCAGGCGTCGCGCAATGCCGCCATCACCGCGATCGAGGAGGAACGGCGACGGCTGCGCCGCGATCTCCACGACGGGCTGGGACCGACGCTGTCGGGCGTCGCCTTCGCCACCGACGCGGCCCGCAACCAGCTCCTCGGTGATCCGGCTGCCGCCGATGACCTGCTGGCTCGACTCCGGGCCGATACGACCGCGGCCATCGCGGAGGTCCGCCGGCTGGTGGAGGGCTTGCGCCCACCGGCACTCGACGAGCTCGGACTGCTCGGCGCGGTGCGCCAGCACGCCGCGACGCTGCACGCGGACGGTGGAACCCCGCTCCATGTCACCATCTCGGCGCCGGACCCGTTGCCCGAGCTCTCGGCGGCCGCCGAGGTCACCGCCTACCGCATCGTCGTCGAGGCGCTCACCAACGTGGCCCGCCACGCGGACGCGACGACGGCGGCGGTCGAGATCGGCGTCGCCGGCGACGAGCTCCGTCTGTCCGTCCAGGACGACGGCCGCGGGGCGCGCTCGTGGCGGCCCGGAGTGGGCATGTCGTCGATGCGGGAGAGAGCCGAGCAGGTCGGCGGCACCTTGACGGCACGCCCTCGCGCCGAGGGCGGCCGGGTGGAAGCGCTCATCCCGATCCGGACGGGATAGCTGAACCGGCTCGGGAACCGCGCTCTCATCGAGTGCGAAGGACCTGCCCGCCGACCGCCGCTCAGTTCGCCCCGAAGTGCCGTTCGAGGTCGCGCGCGATGCTCGCGAAGATGGCCCGGCCGACCGGGTCGATGGGACGGCCGATCAGCGTCGGCTCCCACGCGGCGGTCCAGCGGAACCGGCAACGGGTCGGGTCGATCGGTTCGACGAGGTATTCCTCGGCGACCCGGCGAAGCACCGGCGGGAGGGTGCGCACACCGACGAACACCTTGCGCCGGCCCTCGTCCCAGTACGGGTAGCGCTCGTCGAGCCTGATCAGTCCACCGAGCACCTTGGTCGTCCGGGTGGCGCCGACGCCGAGTGGACGCTCCGACGTCCAGGTGATGCTGGAGATGGCCCGGCAGTACGCCGACATCGGATCGTCCTCGGTGAGCTCGGCCCAGACCTCCGAGGCCGGGCGGGCCACGGTGACGTCGACGACGACTCGCCTGGTCGCCTCTTGAAGGAACGTTTCGTCCGTCGCTGCCATCTCGAAGGCCACGACAGCGATCGTAGACGCCCCGGCATGGGCCGATACGCTGAACGTGTGGTCTATCAGGCGTTCTTCGACTCCGTGTTCGCCCGGATGGATCCGGAGAAGGCACACGAGCGAGCGGTCGCCGCGATCCGCGCGGCCGGTGGCGTCACCCGCCGGGCGATCCGCGTCCCGCCCGCTCCCATCAGCGTGATGGGCATCGAGTTCCCGCACGCCTTCGGGCTGGCCGCCGGCTTCGACAAGAACGCCCGCGCCGTTCCCGGCCTCCTCGGTCTCGGGTTCGGGCACGTCGAGATCGGCACCGTCACGGCGCGGCCGCAACCCGGCAACCCACGCCCACGGCTCTTCCGGCTTGTCGACGACGAGGCACTCGTCAACCGGATGGGCTTCAACAACGACGGCGCCGCGGTGGTCGCCAGCCGGCTGCATCGTCTGCGCCGCGCGCGGGTCGGGCGCGAGGCAGTGATCGGCGTCAACATCGGCAAGACGAAGGCCGTGCCGCCCGGGGAGGCAGTGGCCGACTACGTCGAGAGCGCACGCCTGCTCGCGCCGTTCGCCAGCTACCTCGTGGTCAACGTGTCCAGCCCGAACACTCCCGGCCTGCGCGACCTGCAGGCGGTCGACGAGCTGCGTCCACTGCTCACCGCCGTCAAGCACGTGAGCGACGCCCCTGGCACCGGCCCTCGGGTCCCGCTCGTCGTCAAGATCGCCCCCGACCTGGCCGACGACGACATCGACGCCGTCGCCGACCTCGCGCTCGAGCTTGGTCTCGACGGCATCAGCGCCACCAACACCACGATCGAGCGTCCGGCCTCGCTGCGCTCCGACCGCGCCGTCGTCGAGGCCGCCGGCGGCGGGGGACTCTCCGGACCCGTGCTGCGCGAGCGAGCCCTCGAGGTGCTCACCCGGCTCCGCGCGCGGACCGGCGACAAGGTCGCGCTCATCGGCGTCGGCGGGGTCAGCACGCCCGACGACGTTCGCGACCGGATGGCCGCCGGTGCCGACCTCGTGCAGGCCTACACCGGCTTCATCTACGGCGGTCCGGCCTGGCCCGCCCGCATGGCCCGAGCAGGGTGTTAGTCGTCGGTCGACCCGATTTCGGGATCGTCGGACGAGCCGGTATCTTGGGTCGTCGACCTTGCCCCTTTAGCTCAGTCGGCAGAGCGTTTCCATGGTAAGGAAAAGGTCTACGGTTCGATTCCGTAAAGGGGCTCTGGGACGCGAGTAGGCTTGCGGCCCGTGGCGGGGTAGCTCAGGTGGTTAGAGCACACGGCTCATAATCGTGGTGTCGCGGGTTCGAGTCCCGCCCCCGCTACCAAGCACAGTGACCAACGCACAGCGACTCACCAGCAAGACCAACGAAAACGAGGCAGACCCGTGGCGAGCAAGAGCTCCGACGTTCGACCCAAGATCACCTTGGCGTGCACCGAGTGCAAAGAACGCAACTACATCACGAAGAAGAACCGGCGCAACAACCCGGATCGCTTCGACATCAAGAAGTACTGCCCGCGCTGCAAGACGCACCGCGTCCATCGCGAGACCCGCTGACCCAACAGCCATCCGCACGACCCCCGTCCGCGCCGGACGGGGGTCGTCGGCGTTCCCCAAGGGCACGTCTTCCCATCCACGCCCGGGTCGCGGAACCCCGCATCCCGGCCGGCGGCGTTCTCGTCGGTCGCCGCACAACCCCGGTGCGCCTCCCTCCTCGGTCTTGCCGGATCGGGCGCGGATGTCCCGCGCCGTATCGGGCGTGGATGGGAAGACGCACCTTAGGCTCGAACACATGAACCTCGCCGAGCTGACGACGCTGCGCCTCGGCGGCCCGGCACCGGCGGTGATCGAAGCGACCACCGAGGAGACGCTGGTCGATGCCGTGCGCATCGCCGACGAGGGTGGCGATCCGCTGCTCATCGTCGCCGGCGGCAGCAACCTGGTGGTGGCCGACGAGGGCGTGCAGGGCACCGTCATCCGCGTCCTCACCCAGGGCGTCGTCGTCGACCTCGACTCCTGCAGCGGGGCCACGGTCACCCTTCAGGCGGGCGAGACGTGGGACGCCATCGTGGCCCGGGCGGTCGACGAGGAGTGGGCCGGCGTCGAGGCGCTGTCCGGCATCCCCGGATCGGTCGGCGCCACGCCCATCCAGAACGTCGGCGCGTACGGCCAGGAGGTCTCACAGACCATCGCGTCGGTGCGCGTCTACGACCGCTTCGACCGCACCATTCGCACGATGGCGACAGCCGACTGCGGGTTCACCTACCGCAGCAGCCGTTTCAAGTCCGAGCCGAACCGCTTCGTCGTCCTCACCGTCACCTTCCAGCTCCCGCTCGGCGACCTCGGCGCTCCCATCGCGTATGCCGAGCTGGCTCGCACCCTGGGTGTCGAGATCGGCGCACGCGCCCCGGCGGCCCGCGTCCGCGAAGCGGTGCTCGACCTGCGGCGCGGCAAGGGCATGGTGCTCGACGCCGACGACCATGACACCTGGAGCGTCGGCTCCTTCTTCACCAACCCGGTCCTCCCGGCGGAGGAGGCCGGGACTCTGCCTGCCGACGCCCCGCGCTTCGTGCTGCCGGACGGGTCGGTGAAGACGAGTGCGGCCTGGCTGATCGAGAAGGCCGGATTCTCCCGGGGCCACGGTTCGGGCCGGGTGTCGCTGTCCACCAAGCACACCCTCGCCCTCACGAACCGCGGTGGAGCCACCACCGCCGAGCTGCTTGCCCTCGCTCGGGAGGTCCGCGACGGCGTTCGCTCGGCTTTCGGCGTCACGCTGGTGCCCGAGCCGGTGCTCGTCGGCTGCGACCTGTGACCTAGTAGCCCGTGTCGATCTCGAGCGCCAAGGCGAGCAGGCCGGCGAACACCAGCGATCCGATGGCGAGCAGTGCCAGCACCGCACTGGCGACGATGCCCAGCACCAGGCCGGCGGTGGCCTGCCCGCGCCCGCCCCACCGGTGCGGCTCTCGCTCGATGGAGCGGCGGGCCGAGACGCCGAGATAGCAGGCCAGCGGCCCGAGCGCCGCAGGCAGGACGACCACCGCGCCGAGCAGCGACACGATCCCCACCGCGAGGGCCGCGGTGGCGCGCGGGTGATCGGGCACCGTCATCTCGGGCTGCGGGAACGCGGTCACGTCTCAATCATCCACGTCGGACAGCGCGAGCCAGGCGTCGACGCCGGCCAGGGCGCGGTCGCGGAGGTCGGCGGGAGCGCACGAGCGTCGCAGCGACATCCGCGCGAGCGTGGCCAGCTCGTCGTCGGTGAGCTCCTGGGCGGCGCGGAGCACCGCGTACTGGCCGGCCAGGCGGGAGCCGAAGAGCAAGGGGTCGTCGGCCCCGAGCGCCACGTCGGCGCCGGCCGACAGCAGCGTGCGGATGGGCACTTCCTCGAACGTGCTGTAGACGCCGAGGGCGACGTTCGACGTCGGGCAGACCTCGAGCGCCACTCCGGACTCGACCACCCGGCGGAGCACCGCCGGGTCCTCGGCGGAGCGAACCCCGTGGCCGAGCCGGTCAGGTCGCAGGTGGTCGAGGCACTGGGCGACATGGGTCGATCCGCGCAGCTCGCCGCCGTGCGGGACGAGCAGCAGTCCGGCCCGCTCGGCGATGGCGAAGGCCGGGCCGAACGCATGCGTGTCGCCGCGACGCTCGTCGTTGGAGAGGCCGAACCCGATCACCCCGCGCCCGACGTACTGTCCGGCGAGTCGGGCGAGCGTGCGGGCGTCCAGCGGATGACGAGTGCGGTTGGCCGCGACGACGACACCCAGGCCGATGCCGGCGCGCTCGCCCGCGTCTCGCGCCGCGTCGATCACCAGGTCGGTGAAGGCGGTGATGCCACCGAACCTGGCGGAGTAGCCGGAGGGGTCGACCTGGATCTCGGTCCACACGCTGCCATCGGCGGCATCGTCCTCGGCGGCCTCCCGCACCAGCCGGCGAACGTCGTCCTCGGTCCGCAGCACCGAGCGGGCCACGTCGTAGAGGCGCTGGAACCGAAACCAGCCCTTCTCGTCGGTGGCCACCAGCTGGGGCGGCCAGTCCTCGACGAGGGCCGCAGGGAGCCGGATCCCGTCGCGGTCGGCCAGCTCGAGCAGCGTGCTGTGCCGCATCGAGCCGGTGAAGTGCAGGTGCAGGTGCGCCTTCGGCAGCCGGCTGATCGACCTCAACGGCGCGCGGCGTCCCGGACGGCCGAGGCCACCTTGGTGTGGACGTCGGGATGGAAGACGCTGGGCACGATGTAGTTGGCGTTGAGCTCCTCCTCGGCGACGGTCGAGGCGATCGCATCCGCTGCGGCGAGCAGCACGGCGGAGTCGATGCCATGGCTCTGCGCGTCGAGCAGCCCGCGGAAGATGCCGGGGAACGCGAGCACGTTGTTGATCTGGTTCGGGTGGTCCGATCGTCCGGTCGCGACGACCGTCGCGTGCTGCCGCGCGATCACCGGGTCGATCTCCGGGTCGGGGTTGGCGAGCGCGAAGACGATCGCACCGTGGGCCATCGCGGCGACGTCGTCGGCGTCGATCAGGTCGGGAGCGCTCACGCCCACGAACACGTCGGCACCGGGCATGACGTCCTTCAGCGCCCCGGTCAGCCCGCCACGGTTGGTGTTGTCGGCGATCCACTGCAACGACTCGTCGGTGTCGCCGCGCTCGGCGTGCACGATCCCGGAGACGTCGCACACCACCACGTCGCTGAGGCCGGCCTCGACGAGCAGCCGCAGGATCGCCGTGCCGGCGGCGCCCGCCCCCGCCATGACGAGACGAACATCCTCGATCCGCTTGTCCACCACCCGCAGCGCATTGCGCAGGGCGGCCAGCACCACGATCGCGGTGCCGTGCTGGTCGTCGTGGAACACCGGGATGTCGAGACGCTCGCGCAGCCGCGCCTCGACCTCGAAGCAGCGCGGCGCCGAGATGTCCTCGAGGTTGATTCCGGCGAAGCCCGGGGAGATCGCGGCCACGGTCTCGACGATCCGGTCGACGTCCTGGGTGTCGAGGCAGATCGGCCAGGCGTCGATGTCGGCGAAGCTCTTGAACAGCGCCGCCTTGCCCTCCATGACCGGCAGCGCTGCGTACGGACCGATGTTGCCGAGGCCGAGCACGGCGGAGCCGTCGCTGACCACGGCGACGCTGTTGCGCTTGATCGTCAGTCGCCGGGCGTCCTCCCGGTCGGCGGCGATGGCCTGGCAGATGCGCGCCACGCCAGGGGTGTAGACCATCGACAGGTCGTCGCGGTTGCGGAGCGGATGCTTGGCCGCCGTCTCGATGACGCCGCCGAGGTGCATGAGGAACGTACGGTCGGAGACCTTGCGGACGTCGACGTCGGTGATGTGCTCGAGTGCCGCGACGACCCGGTCGGCGTGATCGGTGCCGGACGTGGCGCAGGTCAGGTCGACGCGGAGGTGGTCGTGGGTGGAGGGCGCCACGTCGAGCGCGGTGACGAGGCCACCGGCCTCCTCGACGGTCGTGGTCAGCTGGCTGACTGCCGTCCCGCCCGAGGCGATCTCGAGGCGAACCGTGATGGAGTAGGAGATGCTCGGGGCCGCGACCATGTCTCGGTTCTAGTGCATCGGCACACCCGGACGCGAGTCCGCGCGGGGGTGCCGGCGCCGGTTCGACTCCCGCGTGTTCCTACCCGTACACTTGGCTGACCGGTGAATTCTCAGGCTAGTTCGTCATGCCCTCGCCAGGGTGCGGCGCCGGTGAGGGGATTGACCTACGGCACTAGCTCAACTGGTAGAGCATCGGTCTCCAAAACCGAAGGTTGGGGGTTCAAGTCCCTCGTGCCGTGCGAAGCACGGACCACAGGCACCAGCTGTGAGAAGGACACCCACAAGACGAAGAAGGGAACATCGTGAGCGAACGTCACGAGCTGTCCGGCACCACCGGACGCACGTCACCGGTCACGTTCTACCGTCAGGTGATCGCCGAGCTCCGCAAGGTGGTCTGGCCGACCCGCCCGATGGTGGTCAACTACTTCTTCGTCGTGCTCGTGTTCGTGTTGTTCATGATGGCGTTCGTCGCCGGGCTCGATTACGGGTTCGGCCGGGCGATGTTCGCGATCTTCGCGTGAGGAACTGAAGGATCACCGTGAGTCAAGGAACCAACGAGAACAGCGTCGACGTCGACGACATCGTCGCCGATGACGCCTCGGCCGACGACGCCCCAGCCGAGGACGTCTCGGCTGACGCGCCGACCGACGACGCCACCCTCGAGGACGCTGCCGACGCTCCGGTTGTCGAGGACGACGCCGTCCAGGAGGAGGTCGCCCCCGAGGACGTCGTGGCCGAGGAGCCTGCCGCCGATGAGCCCGTCGCCGATGAGCCTGAGGCCGACGATCCCGAAGCCACCGCCACGAGTGACGCGCTCGCCGAGTTCCGCGATCGCCTGCACCACCAGATCGGCGACTGGTACGTCGTGCACACGTACTCCGGCATGGAGAAGCGGGTCAAGGCGAACCTCGAGAACCGCATCACCTCGCTCAATGCCGAGGACTTCATCTTCGAGGTGGTCGTGCCGACCGAGGAGGTCGCCGAGATCAAGAACGGCCAGCGCAAGCTGGTCAAGCGCACCGTGCTGCCCGGCTACGTGCTCGTGCGCATGGACCTCACCGACGAGTCGTGGGGCGTCGTGCGCCACACCCCGTCCGTCACCGGCTTCGTCGGCAACTCCCACCAGCCGGTGCCCCTGAGCCTGGACGAGGTGGAGCAGATGCTCGCCCCGGCCGTGGAGGCGGAGGTCGCCGCGACGTCGACCGAAGCCGCAGGGCCAGGAGAGGGACAGCAGGCGAAGGCTCCCAAGGTCGAGTTCGCCGACTTCGTCGTCGGCGACTCCGTCATGGTGGTCGACGGCCCGTTCGCCACACTGCACGCGACCATCACCGAGATCAACGTCGACGCGCAGAGGGTCAAGGCCCTCGTCGAGATCTTCGGTCGCGAGACGCCCGTCGAGCTCAGCTTCACCCAGATCCAGAAGGTCTGACCCGCACCACCCAAGACAAGGACTGAAGAAATGCCTCCCAAGAAGAAAGTCGCAGCTGTCGTCAAGGTGCAGCTGCAGGCCGGCATGGCCAACCCGGCGCCCCCCGTGGGCACCGCGCTCGGCCCGCACGGCGTCAACATCATGGACTTCTGCAAGGCGTACAACGCCGAGACCGAGTCCATGCGCGGCAATGTCGTGCCGGTCGAGATCACGATCTACGAGGATCGCTCGTTCGACTTCATCACCAAGACTCCTCCGGCCGCCGAGCTCATCAAGAAGGCCGCCGGCCTGAAGAAGGGCTCCGGAGTCCCGCACAAGGAGAAGGTCGGCTCGATCACGAAGGACCAGGTCCGCGAGATCGCCACCACCAAGCTGCCCGACCTGAACGCCAACGACGTCGAGCAGGCCATGAAGATCGTCGAGGGCACCGCCCGCTCCATGGGCGTCACCACCGACTGAACCATCCAAGAGAACCGTGGCAGGGCCAGCTGGGCCCGCGTGACCACACCTGGTGAAAGGAACCAGTCATGACACAGCACAGCAAGGCGTACCGAGCCGTCGCCGACAAGATCGACAAGGACTCGCTCTACACGCCGCTCCAGGCCACCACACTGGCCAAGGAGTCGGGAAGCAAGAACTACGACTCCACCGTCGACGTCTCCATGCGGCTCGGCGTCGATCCCCGCAACGCCGACCAGATGGTGCGCGGCACCGTCAACCTGCCCCACGGCACCGGCAAGACCGCCCGCGTCCTGGTCTTCGCCACCGGCGCCAACGCCGACGCCGCCCGTGAGGCCGGTGCCGACCATGTCGGCTCCGACGACCTCGTCGAGAAGGTGAACGAGGGCTGGCTCGACTTCGATGCCGTCGTCGCCACCCCCGACATGATGGGCAAGGTCGGCCGACTCGGCCGCGTCCTCGGTCCCCGCAACCTGATGCCGAACCCCAAGACCGGCACCGTGACGACCGACGTCGCGAAGGCCGTCTCCGACATCAAGGGTGGCAAGATCGAGTTCCGCGTCGACCGGCACTCCAACCTGCAGTTCGTCATCGGCAAGGCCTCGTTCACGGCCGAGCAGCTGGCCGAGAACTACGGCGCCGCGCTCGAGGAGATCCTGCGGCTCAAGCCGGCCAGCTCGAAGGGCCGCTACGTCAAGAAGGTCACCATCTCGACCACCAACGGCCCGGGTGTCCCGGTCGATCCGAGTCGCACGAAGGGCTTCGGTTCCGACGACGAGGGCTGACCAAGCTCCCCGTAGGCTCGCCGCATGCGTGAACGACTGAAGCAGCTCACGGCCGTCACCGTCCTCGTCTTCGTGGCCGGGGGGTCATTGGGTGCCTGCAGCGACGACAACGGCTCCCAGACCGGCGGGTCCTCCGAAACGCTCACCCAGGCCAACTTCTTCGACGAGGTCACCCAGGCCCAGACCGAAGCCGGCACGAGCCACATCGCGATGTCGGTCAGGGTGGCCGGCCAGGACGTCAAGGCCGAGGGCGACCTCAAGGTCGGCACGAGCGCCGCGGACACCGCCCTGGCGATGGCGATGAACACCGGCCAGTCCGGGCTGGGGTCCGTCGAGATGCGCCTGGTCGACGAGATCTTCTACCTCAACTTCGGACCGATGACGGGCAACAAGTTCGCCAGGATCGACCTCAACGACTCGAGCAACCCGATCGGCAAGCAGTACGGCGAGCTCGTCGGCAACATCGACCCGTCGCAGCAGCTCAAGCAGTTCGAGGGCGCGGTGACCAGCTTCGACCAGAAGGGCAAGACCACCACCATCGACGGCGTGCAGGCCCGGCCGTATGTGATCGTCGTCGACCCCTCGAAGCTCCCGTCCGCCGCGAAGGCCGGCGAATCGCTGCCGAAGACGATCGAGTACACGATGTACGTCGGGCCCGACAACCTGCCGCGGCGCGTGATCTCCCAGCTTCCCGACCCGACCGGCACCGGCGGCGCCACCATGACCGTCAACTACTCGAAGTGGGGCGAGAAGGTCTCGATCGCCAAGCCGAAGGCATCCGAGATCTCCGACAAGGACTTCCTCAGCCAGCTCGGCGGCGACACCCCGAAGGCGCCCTGACGGGTTCGACGACTGACGGCTTCGCCGTGGCGCGCTCAACCTCTTTCGACGATCCCCGCTGCGCTCGTCGGTCTCCGGATTTGGTCGCCCGACCGGGCGTCCCCTAGACTGGGACCACCGAAGACCGCTGGTCGGATCCCCACCCGGGGAACCCGAAGAGCCCACCAGGGCGGCCCGCGCAGGACCACGAATCGTCATCTCGATGACATCGCCCCGTGCCCTGCGCCCGGGGCGTTTCTCATGGCTCGGCCATCCGGACTCCGGTTCCGCACCCGGAAGAAGGAGACACATGGCAAGCCCGGACAAGGCAGCAGCCGTTGCCGAGCTCGCGGAGAGCTTTCGTGAGTCCAACGGCGCCGTCCTCACCGACTACCGCGGTCTCACCGTCAAGCAGCTCCAGGAGCTGCGTCGCTCACTCGGCGGCAGCGCGAGCTATCTCGTCACCAAGAACACGCTGACGAAGATCGCCGCCAAGGAGGCTGGCGTCGAGCTCGACGAGGACCTGCTCGTCGGTCCCACCGCCATCGCCTTCATCACCGGCGACGTCGTCGAGGCCGCCAAGGGTCTGCGCGACTTCGCGAAGGCCAACTCGCCGCTCATCATCAAGGGGGGCTTCCTCGACGGGAAGACCCTCGAGCCCGGTGAGATCCAGAAGCTGGCCGACCTCGAGTCGCGCGAGGTCCTCCTCGCCAAGCTCGCGGGCGGCATGAAGGCGAGCCTCTCGAACGCGGCGTCGCTGTTCAACGCCCCGCTCTCGCAGACCGCTCGACTGCTCGCGGCCCTGCAGGAGACCAAGCCCGCCGAGGCAGCGGCACCCGTGGAAGAGGCGACTGAAGCGACTGTCGTAGACGCACCCGCCGACGAGGCACCTGCGGACGAGGCTCCGGCCGACAACGCAGCACCTGAGGTCGAGGCATCCGCCGAGACCGACTCCGCAGACCCAGACACTGCTGAGAACACCGAGGGCTGAACCGCCCGATCCCATCGGGACCTCTCGGGGTCTCACCTGAAGGAAGGACGCCACCATGGCGAAGATCAAGACCGAAGACCTGCTGGACGCGTTCAAGGAAATGACGCTCATCGAGCTCAGCGAGTTCGTGAAGCAGTTCGAGGACACCTTCGAGGTCACGGCAGCCGCTCCGGTCGCCGCTGCTGCCGCCGGTGCCCCCGCCGCCGCCGGTGGTGACGCCGCCGGCGCCGCTGCCGACCAGGACGAGTTCGACGTCGTCCTCGAGGCGGCCGGCGACAAGAAGATCCAGGTCATCAAGGAGGTCCGTACGCTCACGAGCCTCGGCCTCAAGGAGGCCAAGGACCTCGTCGAGGGTGCCCCGAAGCCCGTCCTGGAGAAGGCCAACAAGGAGACCGCGGACAAGGCCAAGGAAGCCCTCGAGGCCGCCGGCGCCACCGTCACCGTCAAGTGATCGTCCGCTAGCTCGAAACACGATGGCGCCCATCCCTCGCGGGGTGGGCGCCGTCGCGTGTCCGGACACGTGAGGGGGGTCACGTTCGTGACGCCGAGTTACCTGCTGGTACGGTCATGCGAATCCTGAGGTCACGGCGCGTCACCTCGCGGTGTCGAAGTCGTAACCTCGGCTCCCGGGTTTCGTTACCATGAGTGTCCCGGGTCACACGTTCAGAATTCCGCTCCAGAGTGTTCGGAGCCACGGTCAGCGAGGAGGGCCTCCGTGGGAACAGAGGTTGTCATAGAGGGTCTGACAAAGAGCTTCGGAAGCCAGGTCATCTGGAAGGACGTCACGCTGACGTTGCCGGCCGGTGAGATCTCCGTGATGCTCGGCCCGTCAGGCACCGGCAAGTCCGTGCTCCTGAAGACCCTGATCGGTCTGCTCAAGCCCGACGAGGGCAGCGTCTGGATCCAGGGCACCGACATCGCCAACTGTTCGGAGAAAGAGCTCTACGAGATCCGCAAGCTCTTCGGCGTGCTGTTCCAGGACGGCGCGATGTTCGGCTCGATGGACCTGTTCGACAACGTCGCCTTCCCGCTGCGTGAGCACACCAAGAAGAGCGAGTCCGAGATCCGCGACATCGTCATGGACAAGATGGAGCTCGTCGGTCTGCTGGGTGCGGAGAACAAGCTGCCCGGTGAGATCTCCGGCGGCATGCGCAAGCGCGCCGGCCTCGCCCGCGCCCTCGTGCTCGACCCGGAGATCCTGCTCGTCGACGAGCCCGACTCCGGCCTCGACCCGGTGCGAACCGCCTATCTCAACCAGCTGTTCATCGACCTCAACGCCCAGATCGACGCCACGTTCCTCATCGTGACCCACGACATCAACAGCTGCCGCACCGTGCCCGACAACATCGGCTTGCTCTACCACAAGCACCTGGCCATGTTCGGGCCGCGGGAGATGCTGCTGTCCAGCGAGGAGCCGGTCGTCGCCCAGTTCCTCAACGCGCAGCGCATCGGGCCGATCGGCATGAGCGAGGAGAAGGACGCCGACGAGCTCGCGGCCGAGAAGGACATCGAGATGCCGCCGCTGCCCCCCATCCCGCGACAGATCGAGACCTCCGACGGCCGGCCCCGCCGCGCTGCGCGCGAGCCCGGATCGTGGCTCAAGGAACACGGCATCACTCCTCCACCCGGGTCGTTCGCCGAGAACATGGCCTTGACAGGGCACGGTGGATCTGAGTGACCACGGCACGGGTCGCCGCACCCGCTAGGGTCGCGGGTGGTCTCTTCGCGTTCATGCTCGACGTCACCGTCGCGCTGTTTCGTCGACCCTTCCAGCTGAAGGAGTTCCTTCAGCAAGCCTGGTTCATCGTCACCGTCACCATCGTCCCCACGGCACTCGTCTCCATCCCGTTCGGTGCGGTCATCGCACTGCAGGTCGGCGGGCTCATCAAGCAGTTCGGAGCGCAGTCGTTCACCGGTTCGGCCGCCGTCCTCGCGGTCGTCCGTGAGGCCGGTCCCATCGCCACCGCCCTGCTGATCGCCGGCGCCGCCGGCTCCGCGATCGCCGCAGACTTCGGCGCCCGCAAGATCCGCGAAGAGCTCGACGCGATGATGGTGCTCGGCATCGACCCGATCCAGCGCCTCGTCGTGCCCCGTGTCCTGGCCTGCATGCTCATCGCGGTCTTCCTCAACGGGCTGGTCTCCATCGTCGGAGTGGCCGGCGGCTACGTCTTCAACGTCGTCCTCCAGGACGGCACGCCGGGGGCCTATCTTGCGTCCTTCACTGCCTTGGCGCAGTTACCCGACATGTATCAAGGCCTGGTGAAGGCCCTCATCTTCGGCTATCTGGCCGCCATCGTCGCGTCCTACAAGGGCATGAACGCCAAGGGCGGACCGAAGGGCGTCGGTGACGCGGTCAACGAGTCGGTCGTCATTACGTTCGTCATGCTGTTCATCGTCAACTTCTTCATCTCGGCCCTGTACATCCAGCTCGTTCCTCCGAAGGGCATGTAGCCATGGCCAACGGAGCAACCGACCTGTACAAGAAGCCGCTCGCATCGCTCGACGACGCCGGCACGCAGATGCTGTTCTATCTGCGCGTGCTCAAGGCCGTCCCGTTCACCATCAAGAACTACAGCCGCGAGATCTACCGGCTGCTGGCCGAGGTCACGCTGGGCAGCGGGTCACTGGCCGTCATCGGGGGCACCATCGGCGTCGTCGTCTCGATGTGCTTCTTCACCGGTACCGAGGTCGGTATCCAGGGTTATGCCGCGCTCGACCAGCTCGGCACCGCAGCTCTCACCGGGTTCGTGTCGGCGTACTTCAACACCCGCGAGATCTCCCCGATCGTCGCCGGCCTCGCCCTGGCGGCGACCGTGGGCTGCGGATTCACCGCGCAGCTCGGCGCCATGCGGATCTCCGAGGAGGTCGACGCCCTCGAGGTGATGGCCGTTCCCTCGATTCAGTATCTCGTCACCACCCGAGTGCTCGCCGGACTCGTCGCCATCGTGCCGCTCTACATCGTCGGCCTGCTGTCCTCGTACTTCGCGACCCGTCTCACGATCACCCAGCTGGAGGGCCAGAGCTCCGGCACGTACGACCACTACTTCAATACATTTCTGCCTCCAGGCGATGTGCTGTGGTCATTCGGCAAGGTGCTCATATTCGCGGTCGTCGTCATCCTCATCCATTGCTACTACGGCTATTACGCGAGCGGTGGACCTGCGGGTGTGGGTGTCGCCGTGGGTCGCGCGGTGCGCACCTCGATCGTCGCCATCAACGTCGTCGACCTGCTCGCTTCGATGGCGATCTGGGGCACCACCGTCACCGTCAGATTGGCGGGCTGATCGGTGGCTCGTATTCCGTTCGCCGAACGCACAGGCTCGAGGCGGGCCCTAGGTGTGGGCCTGGTCGCGCTCCTGGTCTTCTTCGTGTGGCTGACGTGGGCGTTCTTCAGCAAGGCCTTCGTGAACTACGACAACGTCACCCTCACCGGCGTGAAGGCGGGCCTGAACCTTCCGGAGAACGCCGACATCAAGCTGCGAGGCATGATCGTGGGCGAGGTGCGGGAGGTGAAGGTCGTCGGCGACGAGATCAACTTCACCCTCGGCATGAACCCTGACCTCATCGACCACGTGCCGGCTGACGTCACGGCCCAGATCGTTCCCAAGACTTTGTTCGGAGAGAAGTACGTCTCCTTGATCCCCGCGGACGAGGGCGCCACCGGCGGTCGTTCGCTGAGGGCGGGTGACACCATCCGGGGCGCGGTGGTTCCGATCGAGTTCGAGAAGCTGCTCAACGACATCTATCCGCTACTGACGGCGGTCGAGCCGGAGGACCTCGCCACCACGCTGTCCGCCCTGGCCACCACCTTCGAGGGACGTGGTGAGGACTTCGGCAACACGCTGGTCACCATGAACAACTATCTCGAGAAGTTCAACCCTGAAACGCAGGCCGCGGTCGACGACATCATCAAGTTCGGGCAGCTCTCCGACTCCTATGCCGGCGACATGTCCAACTTCGGCCGCCTCCTGAAGAACTCCGCGTTCAACAGTCGCACCGTCGTCGACAAGCGCACGGAGCTCGCGTCGTTCTTCGACGAGAGCCGGCGTCTCGCGGACGCGATGACGGTCCTGTTCAGGGCCAGCGGGGACGACATGGTGGCGGTCGCCGCACAAAGCGTGGCCCCGCTGGGCGTGGCGGAGAAATACTCCTCGACCTTCCCGTGCTTCTTCAAGGCTTACGACCGGCTGATCGATGAGCGTCTCGACAGTGTGTTCCGTGGCCTGACTCTGCACATCGACCTCGAGATGGTCTCGCCCCAGCCGACGGGTTACCACCCCGGAGAGCCGCCGGGATACCGAGGAAGGCCGAGCCCTCCCGGGGAGCATCCCGTCATCCCGAAGCAATCCGTGATCGACAGCAACCCCGCAACCGATCCGGACGTCCACGGTGACCGGCCGGACGGCGGCCCGCGCGGGCTCGGAACGGTGTGCGACGACCTCGACAAGTTCGCCGCCGGCCAGAACCCGTGGAGCCAGGAGAACCCGTGGCCCGGGCCGGACCCGAGCGTGTTCAAGATGGCGGGCGTGCGGAACTCGCACAACGGCAAGCTCGGAACCGACGAAGACTACAACCGGGCTGCCGTGGCCAGTCTGGACGCTGCCGGTTACTTCGAGCCCAGCCTTCTGGGTGTCGACTCGCCGGCTCAGCGCGCCGAGCTGAACCGTTTGGCTGCGGCCACGAGCGGCGTGTCCGCCGCCAGCATCCCGGACGTCGCGTCGCTCCTGCTCAGTCCCGTCGTCCGGGGAGCGGGGGTGAACGCCCGATGAAGATGGACACCGAGTCGTTCTCGGCCCTGATCAAGCTCATGGCGTTCATGGCGCTCACCGGCATGGCCACGCTCGTCCTGGCCCTGACGCTGAGCAACGGCGGGTTCGGCGCACGCGACGAGTACAAGGCGGTCTTCACCGACGTGACCGGAGTGTCGAAGGGCGACGACGTCCGGATCGCCGGCGTGTCCGTCGGTGCCGTCAACAAGGTCGAGATCGTCCAGAAGGACAAAGCGCTGATCACCTTCGGCGTGGACGAGGACACCCGGCTCACTCAGAACACCACGGCCGAGCTGCGATTCCGCAACCTCGTCGGCCAGCGATACATGGCCCTGGCCCAAGGATCAGAGGGAACCACGGGGGCCCTGAAGCCCGGCAGCACCATCCCCCTGGAACGCACCAAGGATGCGCTCGACCTGAATGTGCTGCTCAACGGCTTCAAGCCGGTGTTCGAGGCGCTCAGTCCCGAGGACACCAACAAGCTGGCATTCGAGATCGTCCAGACCCTGCAAGGTGAGGCCGGCAACATCCAGAGCCTGTTGGGCCGCGTCTCGTCGCTGACCAACACCCTCGCCGGACGGGACCAGCTGATCGGTGACGTCGTCACGAACCTCTCCGAGGTCCTCGACCTGCTCGGCGACCGTGACGCCGAGTTCAAGAACACCATCACGACGCTTCGCCAGTTCGTCGGCGGCCTGAAACAGGATCGGCGGGCTATCCTCGACTCGCTCGACTCGGTCTCAGAGCTCACCGAGGAGACGGCGAGCCTGCTGGTGGAAGGCCGACCGCTGATCCGCGACGACGTGAAGCAGCTGCGCCGGCTCACCAAGAACCTGAGCGAGAAGAAGACCCTGAAGCAGTTGGAGACCTCGCTCCAGATCATGCCGATCAAGATGGGCAAGATCGGCCACTTCGTGGAGAGCGGCAGCATTTTCAACCAGTATCTCTGCAACTTCACGCCCCAGCTCGGAGACGACATCCCGGAGCCGCTAAAGACCCTCATCAACAGCAAGCTGCAGATCGAGACCAGCGGAGTCCGCTGCGACACGGTGCCTGGGGATCAGCCATGAAACCCTTCCGCGAACGCAACTTGACGGTGATCGGCCTCATCGGCTTCGTCGTCATCGTCCTGGTGTTGCTCGCCTCGTTCCGGGCCGATCGCCTGCCGATCATCGGAGCCGGCGACACCTACAAGGCCAGCTTCGCCGAGATCGGCGGACTCAAGGAGGGCAACGAGGTCCGCATCGCCGGGGTCCCGGTCGGCAACGTTCGCGGGATCGAGCTCAAGGGCGATCGCGTCGACGTGACGTTCAAGCTCGACAAGGGAACCGACCTCGGCAAGGACACCGGTGCCGCAATCAAGGTCCGCACGCTTCTGGGCGCGGAGTTCCTCGCGCTCACACCCGCGGGCCCCGGCGAGCTCGAGAAGGGTGCCACGATCCCGATCTCCCGCACGGTGCCGCCCTACAACGTCGTGGAGGCGTTCTCCGACCTCAGCACCACGACCGACGAGCTCGACGTCGACCAGGTCTCGGAGGCCCTGAATGCGCTGGCGGAGGTCGCGGCCCGGACGCCGAAGGAGTTCCGTGGCGCGATCAAGGGTGTGTCCGAGCTGTCCGCCAATCTCGCCGCGCGCGACCAGCAGGTCAACACGCTGCTGGTCAATCTCAAGAAGGTCTCCGGTGTCCTCAACGCCACCGGGCCGGATCTCGAGCGCCTCTTCAAGGACGCAACCGTGCTGTTCGACGCGATCAGCGCGCGCCGCGCTGCCGTGCATCGCCTGCTCGTCTCGACGGCCGAGATCTCCAAGCAGCTGCGGCTGTTGGTCAAGGACGTGAAGGCCGACCTCAAGCCGGCCCTGACGCAGCTGGAGACAGTCACCGACATGCTCCGCCGGAACGAGGCCAGCCTCGACGAGGCCCTGCGCATCGTCCCCGGCTTCGCCCACGCCCTGGGCAACTCGCTGGCCATGGGTCCGTGGTGGGACGTCTACATCGAAGTGGGGGGAGGCTGATGAATCTCTCTCGCTTCGCAGGCCTGAGCAAGGTCCTGACCACCTTCGTCGTGCTGGCGTTGATCGCGGCCGTCATCCTGGTCTTCACCAGGAACGGCACTGAACGCACGCTCACGGTCGACTTCCCGCGCACGAACTCCCTCTACAAGGGCTCGGACGTCCGAGTCCTCGGCGTGCCCGTCGGTGAGGTCACGGAGCTGAAGGCCAAGGGCGACCACGTCGAGGTGTCGCTCAAGTACGAGACCGACGTGCGGCTGCCCAGCGACGTGAAGGCCGTCATCATCTCTCCGGCCATCGTCGGCGACCGTTTCGTGCAGCTGGCGCCGGCCTACTCCGGCGGCGCTGTGCTGCCCGACAACGCGAAGCTCGGCATCGATCGTTCTGAGGTTCCGGTCGAGCTCGACGAGATCTTCAAGTCGCTCGACGACCTGAACATCGCGCTCGGCCCGAAGGGAGCGAACAAGGACGGAGCCTTCTCGAGTTTGATCGAGGACACGGCCAGGCAGCTCGACGGTCAGGGTCAGCAGCTCAACGAGACGCTGTCCAACTTCGCGAAGCTCAGCACGACGTTGTCGAACAACAAGGAGGAGCTCTTCGGAAGTGTCCGAGAGATCGAGCAGTTCGTGCAGCTGTTGCGCCGCAACGACTCGTCGGTCCGGTCGTTCTTCGACAGCACGGCCCGTGTCTCCCGGGTGCTCGAGGGCGAGCGCGACGATCTCGCCAAGACGCTGGAGTTCCTGAGCAAGGCCCTGATCGACGTGCGGAAGCTGGTCAAGGACAACCGCACCACGCTGCGAAACAACATCGACAACCTCCAGAGCCTGGCCGAGGTGCTCGCGCGTCACAACGAGGACATTGAGCACACGCTGATCGATGCGCCGATAGCCCTCGGCAACCTGGGCATCGCCGGTGGCAGCTCCAAGACCGGAACACTCGACGCCCGGTCCGATCTCGCGAAGCTGTTCGAGAGCATCGAACCGACTGACCTCCCCGGAATCATCTGTGGACTGCTCGGCGAGGCCATCGCACCGGGTGAGGAGTCGTGCCCCGGTCTCGACGACCTCCTCGACGGACTGTCTCTGACGGACCTGGCCTCCGCCGCTCAGGACGCCCCCGCGGCCGGTGGAACCGGCACGCCCAAGCCGGACGCGACGCTCAACGACCTGACCGACCTGCTGGGGGTGAACCCATGACGATGTTCGCACCGCGGGCGCGAGCGCGGGTTCGGCTCGGCATCCTGGGCACAGTTGTGGCGATCGTGGCGAGTGGCTGCGGCTTCTCGCCCTACAAGCTCCCGCTGCCGGGCGGCGCCGACCTCGGCGACAATCCGTACACCGTCAAGGTGGAGTTCCGCGACGTGCTCGACCTCGTCCCGCAGAGCGGCGTCCGGGTGGACGACATCTCCGTCGGCAAGGTCACCGACGTCGAGCTCAAGGGCTGGAATGCCGTCGTGACCCTGCAGATCAACGGCAACACCCGCCTGCCTGACGACGCCGAGGCCACGATCCGGCAGACGAGCCTGCTCGGTGAGAAGTTCGTCTCCATCGCGCCGCCGGAGAACGGTGGGGCCGGCCGCCTCAGCAACGGCGATGTGATTCCGCTCGAACGCTCCGGCAAGAACCCCGAGCTCGAAGAGATCCTGAGTGCCGCGAGCCTGCTGTTCAACGGCGGTGGCCTGGAGAAGACCAACACGATCGTGCGCGAGCTCAACCTCGCGCTCGAGGGCAACGAGCCGGAGATCAAGGCGCTGCTGAAGAACTCCGAACGGTTCATCGGTGTTCTCGACACCAACAAGCAGGCGATCCTGGGCGCGCTGGAGAAGATCGACCGACTGTCCGTCGCCACGCTCAACCAGCGCAAGTCGATCACCCAGGCCCTGGACGACATTCCACCGGCGCTCAAGATCCTGAACAAGCAGCGCGACGACCTCGTGGCGATGCTCAAGGCCTTCGAGCGGCTCAGTGACGTCGCGACCAGCGTCATCCGGCGCTCGAAGGAAGACACGATCACCGATCTGCGGCGACTCAGGCCGGTGCTCCGTGAGCTGGCCAACGCCGGCAACGACATCGCCAACGCCTTCAGCCTGCTCACGTACCCGTTCCCCGACAGCCTGCTGGGGGGCAAGGGGCGGGCACTGTCGAGCTGCTCCAGTCCGTCCGACAGCCAGGAGGTCCGTAACGGCGCGTGCTTCGGCGACTACATCAACCTGGACATCAACCTCGAGCTGAACAACGAGCAGCTCATCCAGCTCCTCGCGGGTGTTCTGTCAGCGGGGCCGCACCCCCCGTCCGGTACCGCTGAGCCTGGCACCAGCGCCGAAGGTCAGAACCCGCTGAAGCTGCCCGATCTCCTGCAGGGCCTGGACCCGGAAAGCGGACAGCAGAGCCAGGGTTCCGGGTCGACGGAGCCGGCGCCAGGGGTGACCTGCTCCCTGCTCGGCATGTGCCGTGTTCCCGCGTCCAGCCTCGCCGACGCGCAACAGAGCGACGTCGGCAGGCTCCTCCTAGGACCGGCGGTCACGTCATGATCACTCGGCTCACCAAGATCCAGCTGATGATCTTCGCCATCGTCACCGTGCTGGGCGGCGCCTTCGTCGGCGGCCGATACGCCAACATCGACCGACTGTTCATCGACCGGTCGTTCCCTGTGACTGCGGACTTCAGGGACTCCGGCGGAATCTTCGCCGGCGCCGAGGTGACCTATCGCGGTATCGCTGTCGGCAAGGTCGGGAAGCTGGTGTTCACCGAATCCGGCGTCCGCGCCACGCTGGACATCGAGAACGACGCACCGAGAATCTCCGAGGACGCCACGGCGACCGTGGCCAACAAGTCAGCAGTCGGCGAACAGTTCGTTGACCTGCAGCCGCAGAGCAATGCCGAGCCGTACCTCCGCAGCGGGAGCAACATCCCGCTGTCTCGCACGAAGGTGCCGATCGACACGACCGAGTTCCTGTTGAACGCGAGCGCCTTCGTCGGGTCGGTCGACACGGACGCGATGAAGACACTCGTGAACGAGCTCGGTCTCGCGTTCGCGGGTGAGGGCGAGGACCTGTCGACCATCCTCGACGCGCAGACGTCGTTCATCCAGGCCGCCAACGACAACTTCGACGTCACCCGCTCGCTGATCCGCAGCTCCTCGAGCGTCCTGCAGACGTTCCTCGACAAGCGTGGCCAGTTCTCGTCCTTCACGAGCGACCTGGCCTTGCTGTCGGACACCCTCGTCAGCTCCGACAAGGACATTCGCCGCCTGTTCGACGAAGGATCGTCGAGCGCACGACTGGTCAAGAACGTGGTCAAGGAGAACCGACCCGATCTGACGGCGTTCTTCAGGGACTTCAACACGTTCACCGAGGCCACCGACGAGTTCCACAAGGGCATCGAAGTCATCTCGATCCTCTTCCCCTACCTGGTGCACGGTTCCTTCACCGCGACGAGCCAGACCGAGCCCGGCAACTGGGCCGGCAGGATCGGCCTGATCTTCGACAAGCCCCCGGAGGACGGCGACGGAGACGGGTTCCCCGACAACCAGGCCTCCCAGGCGTGCCTGTGGGAGAACCCCAACCCCGAGGACAAGGAGGGTTACCGGGAGCGTCGGGCGCCCAACGACCTCGAGGACATCGAGTTCGATGTTGGCACCGATTGCAAGAATAAGAAGAAGGTGCCCTTCAACCCCGGATTCGTGGAGTTCCACAAGGACAACGGGCCCGGCATCGAACACCCGTACCACCCCAAGAACACCTACAACCGCACGGCGGTTTCGTCAGCTGGAAAGGACTCCTGGAAGTGGCTTCTGCTCGGACCGGCCTCGAGCTGAACCGATCCGCCGCGCCCATCCGCCTGCTGTCGATCCTCACGGTCGTCGGCGTGCTCGTGGGAGCGGCCGGCCTCCTGCTCCCGGCCTCTGCGGGCGGCGACGACTCGCGGGGCGACCGTCAGGAGGCCGTCACCCGGGCGACCGACTTCGCAGTCACCTTCAACACCTACTCGATCGGCGAGAAGGCGGACTACCAGCGGCGGATGAAGGCGTTGATGACGCCGTCGTACTTCAAGGAGTTCACGAAGATCACCGACGCCATGTTCGGAGCGATCGGGGACAAGAAGCAGTCCAGCGGGGACGCGAAGGTGATCGCCACCGCCGTCGACTCCATCGACGAGGATTCCGCCGTCGTGCTGGTGGCGGTCAACGCCGCAGTCAAGTCCACGGCCGAGAAGGGTGCCGTCGAGCGTCGCTTCCGGTGGACTGTCACGCTCGGCCGGTACAAGGACGAATGGCGGGTGCGGGAGTTCGACGCCGTGCCGACCCTGGGCGCCGAGCTCGGTGAGCCGAGCCCGAGCCCGAGCCCCGAGGGAGGTGGCCAGTGAGCACGCCGCAGCCACCTCGCCGCCGTCGCATCGCGGGCGAGTCAAAGCCCGGCGCCCCCGCCCCGAAGACCTCGGCCGTCAAGAAGGCTGCCAGGCTCCGCCCGGCGTCGAGGGCCGCTCCTGCGACGCCGAAGGCGGCCGCTCCCGAGGCGCCCGCGCCGCCGGTGACGCCACCGGCCCCGCCCCCTGTCGCGGAGTCGTGGACTCGCCGCCTCCGCATGCCGCGCGTGTCTGGACGGCTCGGCAGCCTCGTCGCCCTGACCGTTGCCGCCGTCGTGTTCGGCGCCGTGTTCGGCGTCCGGGGATTTCTGGAGTGGCGTCAAGACGGCAGTGTGGTCGAGGCGCACGAGAAGGCCGCCACCGCCGCGGCGTCGGCCGGCGAGACGATCTTCACCTACCAGTACAACCAGCTCGACGAACACCTTCGTGACTCCAAGGCGATCATGACGCCCTCGTTCGGCAAGAAGTTCGAGTCGATCGCGCCGGCGCTGCGAAACCTTGCGCCGCAGCGCAAGATCCAGGTGAAGGCGACGGTCCGCAACGCGGCGGCGACAGAGTGTGGAAACGCATGCCGCCCCGACCGGGCGACGATCCTGGTGTTCATCGATCAGGCGCGCGTGGCCGACGAGGCGGACGAACCGACCGTCTTCGGGAACCGCATCAAGCTGGAGATGGTCGACGCCGACGGCTCGTGGCTGGTCAACGACATCAAGGCCCTGTGACCTCGACAACGACCATCGGCCCTGCAGACGAAGCCGAATAGCGTTCCCTACCGATTGCACGTTTGTCAAGCACCCCGCTTGCATTCGTTCGGTATGCAGGGTTAGACTGGAGGTTCGCGCCCGCCCGCCTGTTCTCGGTGCCCTTGACCGGGGTCAATTGGCGTGCGCACTCAAGTTCATACCGTGCCACCCCATCCGTGACACACAGCGAGCCCTTGGAAGGATCCCCACTTGGCCGCCTCGCGCACCACCGCCGAACCTGTTCAGAACGCACCCCGCCGCATCTCCTTCGCCAAGATCGCCGAACCCCTCGAGGTACCGGAACTTCTTGCGCTGCAGACCGACAGCTTCGACTGGCTGATCGGGTCGGACTCCTGGAAGGCCGAGGTCGAGCAGGCGCTCGCCGCCGGCCGCTCGGACGTCTCGTCCAAGTCCGGTCTGGAGGAGATCTTCGAGGAGATCTCTCCGATCGAGGACTTCTCCGAGACGATGAGCCTGTCGTTCCGCGACCATCGGTTCGAGCCCCCGAAGTACTCGGTCGAGGACTGCAAGGACCGCGACGTCACGTACGCCGCGCCGCTGTTCGTCACCGCCGAGTTCATGAACAACGAGACCGGCGAGATCAAGTCCCAGACGGTCTTCATGGGCGAGTTCCCGCTGATGACCGACAAGGGCACCTTCATCATCAACGGCACCGAGCGAGTCGTCGTCAGCCAGCTCGTCCGGTCGCCGGGCGTCTACTTCGAGCGCACGCCCGACAAGACGTCCGACAAGGACATCTTCACCGCGAAGGTCATCCCGTCGCGCGGTGCGTGGCTGGAGTTCGAGGTCGACAAGCGTGACCTGGTCGGAGTCCGCCTCGACCGCAAGCGCAAGCAGAGCGTCACCGTCCTGCTCAAGGCCCTCGGCTGGAGCGAGGCGGAGATCCTCGAGGAGTTCGGCCAGTACGAGTCCATCCGGCTCACTCTCGAGAAGGACAACGTCGCCGGCCAGGACGAGGCGCTGCTCGACATCTATCGCAAGCTGCGCCCGGGCGAGCCGCCGTCGCGCGAAGCCGCGCAGACGCTGCTCGACAACTACTACTTCAACTCCAAGCGCTACGACCTCGCGAAGGTCGGCCGCTACAAGATCAACAAGAAGCTCGGCGTCGAAGAGGTCTTCAACCAGCAGACGCTCACGATCGACGACATCGTCGCCACCATCCGTTATGTCGTCGCGCTGCACGCCGGCGAGACGGAGATCGACGCGCCGGCCGGCACCACGATCGTCGAGGCCGACGACATCGACCACTTCGGCAACCGGCGCATGCGCACGGTCGGCGAGCTGATCCAGAACCAGCTCCGCACCGGCCTGGCCCGCATGGAGCGCGTCGTCCGCGAACGCATGACCACCCAGGACGTCGAGGCCATCACGCCGCAGACGCTGATCAACATCCGCCCGGTGGTCGCCGCGCTGAAGGAGTTCTTCGGCACGTCGCAGCTGAGCCAGTTCATGGACCAGAACAACCCGCTCGCGGGCCTGACGCACAAGCGTCGTCTGTCGGCTCTCGGCCCGGGTGGTCTGTCCCGTGAGCGCGCCGGCTACGAGGTCCGCGACGTCCACCCGTCGCACTACGGCCGCATGTGCCCGATCGAGACGCCGGAAGGCCCGAACATCGGCCTCATCGGCTCGCTCGCGTCGTACGGCCGCATCAACTCCTTCGGCTTCGTCGAGACCCCGTACCGCAAGGTCGTCAAGGGCAAGGTCACCAAGGACGTCGACTACCTGACGGCCACCGACGAAGACCGTTTCATCATCGCCCAGGCCAACTCCCCGCTCACCGACGCCGGCAAGTTCGTCGACGAGAAGGTGCTGGTGCGCCAGCGTGGCGGCGAGGCCGAGCTCCGGCCGGCCGACGAGGTCGACTACATGGACGTCTCTCCGCGCCAGATGGTGTCGGTCGCGACCGCGCTCATCCCGTTCCTCGAGCACGACGACGCCAACCGCGCGCTCATGGGCTCGAACATGCAGCGTCAGGCCGTCCCCCTCATCCGCAACGACGCCCCGTTGATCGGCACCGGCATGGAGTTCCGTGCCGCCGTCGACGCCGGCGACGTCACCGTGGCCAAGAAGGCCGGTGTGGTCAAGGAGGTCTCGGCCGACGCGATCGAGGTCATGGAGGACGAGGGCACCTACACCACGTACCGCCTGGCGAAGTTCCGTCGCTCCAACCAGGGCACCTGCACCAACCAGCGCCCGCTGGTCACCGAGGGCGACCGGGTCGAGGTCGGCGCACCGCTGGCCGACGGTCCGTGCACCGACGAGGGCGAGATGGCGCTCGGCACGAACCTGCTGGTCGCGTTCATGCCGTGGCAGGGCCACAACTACGAGGACGCGATCATCCTCTCCCAGCGCGTGGTCCAGGACGACCTCCTCACCTCGATCCACATCGAGGAGCACGAGGTCGACGCCCGCGACACCAAGCTGGGCCCGGAGGAGATCACCCGCGACATCCCGAACGTCTCCGAGGAGATGCTCGCCGATCTCGACGAGCGCGGCATCATCCGCATCGGTGCCGAAGTCGGCAACGGTGACGTCCTCGTCGGCAAGGTCACGCCCAAGGGCGAGACCGAGCTGACCCCCGAGGAGCGCCTGCTCCGCGCGATCTTCGGCGAGAAGGCGCGCGAGGTGCGCGACACCTCGCTCAAGGTGCCGCACGGCGAGTCCGGAACCGTCATCGGGGTCCGCGTGTTCAACGCCGAGGAGGGCGACGAGCTCAGCCCCGGTGTCAACCACCTCGTGCGGGTCTACGTCGCGCAGAAGCGCAAGATCAGCGACGGCGACAAGCTGGCCGGCCGTCACGGCAACAAGGGCGTCATCTCCAAGATCCTTCCGGTCGAGGACATGCCGTTTTTGGAGGACGGCACGCCCGTCGACATCGTCCTGAACCCGCTCGGCGTCCCCGGACGCATGAACGTCGGCCAGGTCCTCGAAACTCACCTCGGGTGGGTCGCGAAGACCGGCTGGAAGGTCGAAGGGCAAGACGAGGACTGGCAGAAGCGACTGAAGAAGATCGGCGCCCTCAAGGCCCCGGCCGACACCAACATCGCCACGCCGGTCTTCGACGGCGCCCGCGAGGACGAGATCACCGGGCTCCTGGCGTCCACGCTGCCCAACCGCGACGGCGACCGCCTGGTCGGCCCCGACGGCAAGGCGGTGCTGTTCGACGGACGCTCCGGCGAGCAGTTCCCCGACCCGATCTCGGTCGGCTACATGTACATGCTGAAGCTGCACCACCTGGTCGACGACAAGATCCACGCACGCTCCACCGGTCCGTACTCGATGATCACCCAGCAGCCGCTCGGCGGTAAGGCCCAGTTCGGTGGCCAGCGCTTCGGTGAGATGGAGGTGTGGGCTCTGGAGGCCTACGGCGCCGCGTACGCGCTGCAGGAGCTCCTGACGATCAAGTCCGACGACATCCTCGGCCGCGTCAAGGTCTACGAGGCCATCGTCAAGGGCGAGAACGTCCCGGAGCCCGGCATCCCGGAGTCGTTCAAGGTGCTGGTCAAGGAGATGCAGTCGCTGTGTCTCAACGTCGAGGTGCTCTCCTCCGATGGCACGGCCGTCGAGATGCGCGACGCGGAAGAGGATCTCTTCCGGGCCGCCGAGGAGCTCGGCATCGACCTGTCCCGCCGCGAGCCCAGCTCTGTCGAAGAGGTCTGAGCAGACGCTCAGGCTTCCCGCCCAGAATTTTCAGAACTACGTAACGGAAAGAAGAACACGTGCTCGACGTCAACTTCTTCGATCAGCTCAAGATCGGCCTCGCCACCGCGGACGACATCCGCGCGTGGTCGTTCGGCGAGGTCAAGAAGCCTGAGACGATCAACTACCGCACGCTCAAGCCCGAGCGCGACGGCCTCTTCTGCGAGAAGATCTTCGGCCCCACCCGCGACTGGGAGTGCTACTGCGGCAAGTACAAGCGTGTCCGCTTCAAGGGCATCATCTGCGAGCGGTGCGGCGTCGAGGTCACCCGCTCCAAGGTGCGCCGCGAGCGGATGGGCCACATCGAGCTGGCCGCGCCGGTCACGCACATCTGGTACTTCAAGGGTGTGCCGAGCCGTCTCGGCTACCTGCTCGACCTCGCCCCGAAGGACCTCGAGAAGGTCATCTACTTCGCGGCCTACATGATCACCCACGTCGACGAGGACGCCCGTCACCGCGACCTCTCCTCGCTGGAGACGAAGATCGACCTGGAGATCAAGCAGCTCGAAACGCGTCGTGACAACGAGGTCAACGAGCGCATGTCCAAGCTCGAGGAGGACATGAAGGCCCTCGAGGAGGAGGGTGCCAAGGCCGACGCGAAGCGCAAGGTCAAGGACGCCGCCGAGCGCGAGGCCCGTCAGCGCCGCGACCGCGTCCAGCGCGAGATCGACCGCCTCACCGAGGTGTGGGACCGGTTCAAGAACCTCAAGGTCCAGGACCTCGAGGGCGACGAGCTGCTCTACCGCGAGATGACGTACCGCTTCGGCAAGTACTTCGAGGGCTACATGGGCGCCATGGCGATCCAGAAGCGCCTGCAGAGCTTCGACCTCGAGGGT